>NZ_OCMF01000008.1 GCF_900215295.1 Salinimicrobium sediminis
TCACTCCTTTAGACTTGTATTAGTAAATTTATTACAAGTTTAATTAAGAAAAGGGAGCTGAACTTAGGTACACTATTTTCACTCAGAATTTTTTAAAATTCACAGTTCGATTCAGACCTAAGTTCAGACTTTCATCAACAATCTCTAATAGAAATTCGGGATTTAAAGCCCATTATTAAGGAGTTGAGTTATTGATGAAATACCCTCTTTTATTGAAAGTATTACGAAGTTATGAAAACAATTTATGTTGGTATTGATGTAAGTAAAAGAACTCTTGACATTTGTTTAAAAGCTCTTGATGGAGAACAGTTCTTCAAGATAAAAAATGAGCCAAAAAGCCTTTCAAAACTTGCTAAGAAATTAAGCAAACTAGACAGTCAAGTTGTAATAGCTATGGAGAATACCGGGCATTACAATCATCACCTTTACAGAGTCCTAGCCAATTTCAATTTTATTGTATATGTGGTAGATCCAAAACATATTAAGAGGAGTATTGGGTTAGTCCGAGGGAAAAATGATAAAGTAGATGCCAAAAGAATTGCTACGTTTATTGAAAGAAATAATCAAGATTTTGATCCATGGGAACCACTATCGGAAAGTATTTATTCTTTAAAGGTTTTACTTGCCGAAAGAAAAGCGGAAGTAGACCGAATAAGATCCTTAAAGCAAAGGATAGATGGTCTAAGTCAACAAAAATCAGTTAGCTCAGTTCTTAAACTTATCTCCCACAATAAAAAAGAAATCCAAAGAACACAAAGACGAGTTAAGGATATTGAGAAGCTGATAAGAGAAGAAATCGCTAAGGACCCTGCCTTAAATAAAGAAGTAAAAAGAATTAAAACAGTGCCAGGAATAGGAGATGTCACCGCTTGGTTACTAGCTGCCAAAACGCACGGTTTTAAACGTTTGTTAGATCCGAGAAAGTTAGCATGCTTTGCCGGAGTAGTTCCTTTTGAGCAACAGAGTGGCACTAGCCTAAAGACAACTCCCAGAGTGTCTAAAATGGCTGATGGTAGCCTCAAATCAGTTCTGCAGATGGCTGCCATGAGAGCAGTACGACTAAACAATGAACTGAAGTCATACTACCATCGCAAAATTGAAGAAGGTAAAAACAAGATGAGCGTGCTGAATGCAGTAAGAAACAAATTAATCCACATCGCTATGGCCCTGATCAAGAACAAAACATATTACCAAAATCGTTTGGTTTTGTCATAGAAATCGAACTGACG
>NZ_OCMF01000007.1 GCF_900215295.1 Salinimicrobium sediminis
AAGTTCACAAATTATACTGAAAAGGAATCCCGGGTAGGGCACAGGCAGAAAAGGTTCAACTCCTTTTATTTCAACAAGACGATCCTTCCAAAAATACGGAATGATCCTCCCCTTTCTAAGGGGAGGTGCCGAAGGCGGAGGGGTTCAAGTTCATTGACATATTGAATTGACAGCGCGTATCATGTTAGCGATAACATGATGCATAATAAAAGAATTAAGACTAGAAGAACGTTTTGAGCTTTGATTCTCATGCAAATGGGATGAAGAAGAGGAATTCCTTAGTAATTGTTATATTATTTAAGATTTAACGATGAAGAGTTTGATCCTGGCTCAGGATGAACGCTAGCGGCAGGCTTAACACATGCAAGTCGAGGGGCAGCACGTCTTCGGATGGTGGCGACCGGCGCACGGGTGCGTAACGCGTATACAATCTACCTTTTACAGGGGCATAGCCCGGGGAAACCCGGATTAATATCCCATGGTATGTAGAGATGGCATCATCTCTTCATTAAAGTTTCGGCGGTAAAAGATGAGTATGCGTCCTATTAGCTAGATGGTAAGGTAACGGCTTACCATGGCTACGATAGGTAGGGGTCCTGAGAGGGAGATCCCCCACACTGGTACTGAGACACGGACCAGACTCCTACGGGAGGCAGCAGTGAGGAATATTGGACAATGGGCGAGAGCCTGATCCAGCCATGCCGCGTGCAGGAAGACTGCCCTATGGGTTGTAAACTGCTTTTATACGGGAAGAAACACCCCCTCGTGAGGGGGCTTGACGGTACCGTATGAATAAGGATCGGCTAACTCCGTGCCAGCAGCCGCGGTAATACGGAGGATCCAAGCGTTATCCGGAATCATTGGGTTTAAAGGGTCCGTAGGCGGGACAATAAGTCAGTGGTGAAAGTCTGCAGCTCAACTGTAGAACTGCCATTGATACTGTTGTCCTTGAGTAATTATGAAGTGGTTAGAATATGTAGTGTAGCGGTGAAATGCATAGATATTACATAGAATACCGATTGCGAAGGCAGATCACTAATAATTTACTGACGCTGATGGACGAAAGCGTAGGTAGCGAACAGGATTAGATACCCTGGTAGTCTACGCCGTAAACGATGGTTACTAGCTGTTTGGACCGATTGAGGTCTGAGTGGCTAAGCGAAAGTGATAAGTAACCCACCTGGGGAGTACGTTCGCAAGAATGAAACTCAAAGGAATTGACGGGGGCCCGCACAAGCGGTGGAGCATGTGGTTTAATTCGATGATACGCGAGGAACCTTACCAGGGCTTAAATGTAGTCTGACAGGGGTGGAAACACCCCCTCCTTCGGGCAGATTACAAGGTGCTGCATGGTTGTCGTCAGCTCGTGCCGTGAGGTGTCAGGTTAAGTCCTATAACGAGCGCAACCCCTGTGGTTAGTTGCCAGCGAGTAATGTCGGGAACTCTAACCAGACTGCCGGTGCAAACCGTGAGGAAGGTGGGGATGACGTCAAATCATCACGGCCCTTACGTCCTGGGCCACACACGTGCTACAATGGTAGGGACAGAGAGCAGCCACTGGGTGACCAGGAGCGAATCTATAAACCCTATCACAGTTCGGATCGGAGTCTGCAACTCGACTCCGTGAAGCTGGAATCGCTAGTAATCGCATATCAGCCATGATGCGGTGAATACGTTCCCGGGCCTTGTACACACCGCCCGTCAAGCCATGGAAGCTGGGGGTACCTGAAGTCGGTCACCGCAAGGAGCCGCCTAGGGTAAAACTGGTAACTGGGGCTAAGTCGTAACAAGGTAGCCGTACCGGAAGGTGCGGCTGGAACACCTCCTTTCTAGAGATTTGCTTCTCTTAATAGAAGCAAACGCAATTACGACAAAGGAGCCTTTTTACAAATGAAGTAAAAGACTTCTTTTGGTCTTAATTCACTGTCAATTTAATAATAAAACAGAAACAAGAAACAAGAGCCTAGAGACTAGACAGATGTCTAGATTCTAGTGTCTATAAGTCTAGTTTCTTAAAAGAAACAGTCTCATAGCTCAGCTGGTTAGAGCGCTACACTGATAATGTAGAGGTCGGCAGTTCGAGTCTGCCTGAGACTACTAATCGCGCAGAGAGCGATAGTTATGAGTTAAAAGTTCTGAGTTCAGAGTTTTTGCTCAAAGGCACATAAGTTCATTAAAAAGTATTGAAAAGGAAATTCTAGGAGCGAGTTATTGCGGGTTATCAACTCATAACTCACAACTCATAACTCTCTAACTAGAGAAATGGGGGATTAGCTCAGCTGGCTAGAGCGCCTGCCTTGCACGCAGGAGGTCATCGGTTCGACTCCGATATTCTCCACATCCGAGTTAAGAGTTCGGAGTTAAGAGTGCAGAGTTTGTTAACTCATCACTCCTAACTCAAGACTCAGAACTTGAAAACGTTCATTGACATATTGGAAAATAAGAATACGAGAAACATAAAAATTTCTATAGTTTTTTAAATTATAGATAGAGCAAATTATAATTAAGGTTTTGAGTATTGAGGGATAGAGTTGCACGACTCTTAGCTCATAACTCATAACTACCAAGAGCATATTAGGTAAAAGCACATAAGCTAAATAAGGGCGTATGGGGAATGCCTAGGCTCTCAGAGGCGAAGAAGGACGTGATAAGCTGCGAAAAGCTGCGGGGAGAGGCACATACTCATTGATCCGCAGATATCCGAATGGGGCAACCCACTTAACTGAAGGTTAAGTATCCGCAAGGAGGCGAACCCGGGGAACTGAAACATCTAAGTACCCGGAGGAGAAGAAAACAATAGTGATTGCGCTAGTAGTGGCGAGCGAACGCGCATTAGCCCAAACCGGTAAGTTTACGGACTTGCCGGGGTTGTAGGACCACGACCTTGGTTGTGAACAGAACTAGAACGCTTTGGAAAGAGCGGCCATAGACGGTGATAGCCCGGTATAGGTAATGAACATAAACCATAGTGGTATCCTGAGTAGTGCGGGGCACGAGAAACCCTGTATGAATTTGGCGGGACCATCCGCTAAGGCTAAATACTCCTGAGAGACCGATAGTGAACCAGTACCGTGAGGGAAAGGTGAAAAGAACCGTGAATAACGGAGTGAAATAGATCCTGAAACCATACGCTTACAAGCGGTCGGAGCATGCATCCATATGACGGCGTGCCTTTTGCATAATGAGCCTACGAGTTAACGTTGCCAGCGAGGTTAAGCCTTTAAGAGGTGGAGCCGTAGCGAAAGCGAGTCTGAATAGGGCGCTTTAGTTGGTAGTGTTAGACGCGAAACCGTGTGATCTACCCTTGGGCAGGTTGAAGCTGTGGTAACACATAGTGGAGGACCGAACCCGTTGACGTTGAAAAGTCTTGGGATGACCTGAGGGTAGGGGTGAAAGGCCAATCAAACTCGGAAATAGCTCGTACTCCCCGAAATGCATTTAGGTGCAGCGATTAATTAGTTTTATAGAGGTAGAGCTACTGATTGGATGCGGGGGCTTCACCGCCTACCAATTCCTGACAAACTCCGAATGCTATAAAATGATGTTGATCAGTGAGGGCATGGGTGCTAAGGTCCATGTCCGAGAGGGAAAGAACCCAGACCATCAGCTAAGGTCCCCAAATGTATGTTAAGTTGAAAAAACGCGGTTGAACTGCTTAGACAGCTAGGATGTTGGCTTGGAAGCAGCCATTCATTTAAAGAGTGCGTAACAGCTCACTAGTCGAGCGGTTCGGCATGGATAATAATCGGGCATAAACATACTACCGAAGCTATGGATTTTGTGCATAAGCACAGAGTGGTAGGGGAGCATTGTAACAGCGTAGAAGGTGTACCTGCGAGGGATGCTGGAGCGGTTACAAAAGAAAATGTAGGCATAAGTAACGATAATGCGGGCGAGAAACCCGCACACCGAAAGACTAAGGTTTCCTCAGCTATGCTAATCAGCTGAGGGTTAGTCGGGGCCTAAGGCGAACCCGAAAGGGGTAGTCGATGGACAACCAGTTAATATTCTGGTACCTGCTTTACGTTAAAAGTGACGGAGGCGAGAATTAGGTGCGCACAGACGGAATTGTGCGTTGAAGGAAGTGGTAACACTCCGATAGTACACCAAAGCTTCGGCGGCGGTGATAATCCTGAATATCGACTTCCAAGAAAAGCGAGTAAAGCAGCCCGTACCGCAAACCGACACAGGTAGTTGGGATGAGAATTCTAAGGTGCTCGAGAGATTCATGGCTAAGGAACTAGGCAAAATTGACCCGTAACTTCGGGAGAAGGGTCGCCCTGTAGCAATACAGGGCCGCAGTGAAGAGGTCCAGGCGACTGTTTATCAAAAACACAGGACTCTGCTAAATCGAAAGATGATGTATAGGGTCTGACACCTGCCCGGTGCTGGAAGGTTAAGAGGAGATGTTAGCTTCGGCGAAGCATTGAATTGAAGCCCCAGTAAACGGCGGCCGTAACTATAACGGTCCTAAGGTAGCGAAATTCCTTGTCGGGTAAGTTCCGACCTGCACGAATGGTGCAACGATCTGGACACTGTCTCAGCCATGAGCTCGGTGAAATTGTAGTATCGGTGAAGATGCCGATTACCCGCTGTGGGACGAAAAGACCCCGTGCACCTTTACTATAGCTTAGTATTGACTTTGGACAAGTGATGTGTAGGATAGGTGGGAGACGTTGAAGCAGCCTCGCCAGGGGTTGTGGAGTCATTGTTGAAATACCACCCTTTACTTGTTTGAAGCCTAACTTCCATTGGAAGGACAGTGCTTGGTGGGTAGTTTGACTGGGGTGGTCGCCTCCAAAAGAGTAACGGAGGCTTCTAAAGGTTCCCTCAGCACGCTTGGTAACCGTGCGTAGAGTGCAATGGCATAAGGGAGCTTGACTGAGAGACATACAGGTCGATCAGGTACGAAAGTAGAGCATAGTGATCCGGTGGTTCCGCATGGAAGGGCCATCGCTCAAAGGATAAAAGGTACGCCGGGGATAACAGGCTGATCTCCCCCAAGAGCTCACATCGACGGGGGGGTTTGGCACCTCGATGTCGGCTCGTCACATCCTGGGGCTGGAGAAGGTCCCAAGGGTTGGGCTGTTCGCCCATTAAAGTGGCACGCGAGCTGGGTTCAGAACGTCGTGAGACAGTTCGGTCTCTATCTACAGTGGGCGTTAGAAATTTGAGTGGATCTGACTCTAGTACGAGAGGACCGAGTTGGACTGACCTCTGGTGTACCAGTTGTTCCGCCAGGAGCACTGCTGGGTAGCTACGTCGGGAAGGGATAAGCGCTGAAAGCATATAAGCGCGAAACCCACCACAAGATGAGATTTCTTTAAAGGATCGTGGGAGACTACCACGTTGATAGGTCACAGGTGTAAAGGCAGTAATGTCATAGCCGAGTGATACTAATAATCCGTATAGCTTAGTGCACTTCCCGGCCAGCAATGGCCGGGAGGAACAACCTAAAGCTTCAAATTACCTTTGCTCAAAGTGTTTTCTTATATTATTATTTTCCAATCATGTCAAAGTTATTGGCGCCTATGGCGCAGTTAAGAGTTCAGAGTGCAGAGTTAAGCTAAAAGCATAACTCATAACTCACAACTCCTAACTTAAATTTTAAGGTGGTTATAGCAACGGGGCTCACCTCTTCCCATTCCGAACAGAGAAGTTAAGCCCGTTAGCGCAGATGGTACTGCATCTCGTGGGAGAGTATGTCGCCGCCTTTTTTT
>NZ_OCMF01000006.1 GCF_900215295.1 Salinimicrobium sediminis
CACTCTCTCTCAAAGCGGCTGCAAATATACAACCGAATTCAACTTCTGCAAGCTTCTGCAAAAAATATTTTAAGCTTTTTTTGACATTTTTGAAAACCACGGAATTAAGGTGCTGAAAATGACATTTTTGAAGGTATCTTTTTTTAACCCTTTCAGGGTTCCAAACCTTGAAAGGGTTAGATGAGAATGCCACATCTTCTTTCTTTGTGCCAGCCTTACAGGCTGGTTTACTTGCTGTACTTTCTCCCGGGGCGCTGCCCCGGGCTCCATTATTGAAGGCTTACAGCCTTCAACTATAGTAAGTGAAGGTTCACAAAAGCAATTTTGAATTCTGAATTTTGAACCCTGAATAAAAAGCGTTAGGGATAGCAGCGGCAGCTTTTAAAGCGCTGCAATTTATGGCGCTTTAAAACTATAGCGGATAGCCCGACCCCATCTACGCCGGAGGCTATGGCGGGGGAACGCCCAAAAAGTTCTAAGATTTTCTATCGGACTTTTTTGGAGAAGACCATTTATCTGTCAATTCCAGAAAATCAAAATCCAGTGCAGAGGGCTGTTTTTCCAATTGCCTGCTCTGGAAGGCCCTTTGTAGAATGTCTTCTATTAAATAATCTTCCTGGTTGCCTGCGGGATTAAATTCTTCTTTCAACGAAATATCAAACATGCTCGCGGTAGTATTGTACCAAAAAGCTCTCCAGCCGCTCTTTAGATCTTTAACCAGGTCAAAGGTAGTGGTTCCTGTTTGGCGGTGAATAAGTTTAACAAGGATCTGCCCTTCCGTACGGGTAAGTTTTTTAAGTTCTGCCGAAAATTCATTTTCGATATAATTCTGGACGATCTTAGTATATCGCTTACGGTCGCGGCGGGATTTGATCTGTCCCAACCGGTCGTTCAACTCTACCAGCCTATCTGACGCTAACTTGGCATAGGGATAGACTTTCAATGTTTTACGACGCAGAATGAGATATTTTCTCCTTTCCAGATCATTATCAAATTTCAACCTTCCCAGGATCAACACCTCGTCAAGATCGATATGGCTTCGGGCAATAGTATCTCCTTCTATTATATAATAGTAATATTCCAGCGTATCTTCCACAGGTTCCTTTACCTGGGCAACAACAGGAACAGTAATCATGGCCAGCAAAAAGAAAAATATTTTCTTCAAATTATTTTTTTAGGTTGTGACGCGAAAATCATTCCAAAATTACATTATCTATAAATTGTCAGCTCTCTAATTCTTATTAAATTCGTGCAAAAGTTTTATAAATGGTTCAGGAAAAAATACTCAACGAAAAATCAATAAATTTTTTAGAGAAATATTTAAATAACGCAGCCCCTACGGGCTATGAATGGGAGGGTCAAAAACTCTGGATGAAATACATAGAACCTTATGTAGACGAATTCATCACCGATACCTACGGGACTGCTGTAGGAGTCATAAATCCCAAAGCCAAATATAAAGTAGTCATAGAAGGACATGCCGATGAGATCTCCTGGTACGTAAATTATATTACTGATGACGGGCTCATCTACGTGATTAGAAATGGAGGTAGCGATCACCAGATCGCCGCATCAAAAAGGGTGCATATCCATACAAAGAACGGGATCGTAAAAGGGGTTTTTGGATGGCCCGCTATCCACACCCGCGATAAGGAAAAGGAACAGGCGCCTAAGTTGGACAATATTTCGATAGATGTTGGCTGCTCTACTAAAGCCGAAGTTGAAGCACTTGGAGTTCATGTGGGCTGTGTGATCACTTATCCCGATGAATTTTTTATTCTGAATAAAAACAAATTCGTAAGTAGGGCCCTCGACAACAGAATTGGTGGATTTATGATCGCCGAAGTCGCACGGATGCTAAAAGAGAACAAAAAGAAATTGCCTTTTGGTCTTTATATCACCAATTCGGTTCAGGAAGAAATAGGCCTTAGAGGAGCCGAGATGATCACACATCGCATTAAACCTAATGTAGCGATAGTGACCGATGTTACTCATGACACCACGACTCCCATGATCGAGAAAAAGACCAACGGGTATACCAAAATTGGAGAAGGTCCGGTGATCTCTTACGCTCCGGCGGTTCAGAACAAACTAAGAAATCTGCTTATCAAGACTGCTGAAGACAAAGACATTCCTTTTCAACGGATGGCATCTTCCAGAATGACCGGGACAGATACCGATGCTTTTGCCTATAGCAATGGCGGCGTAGCTTCTGCACTTATCTCTTTACCACTAAGGTACATGCATACCACTGTGGAAATGGTGCACCGCGATGATGTGGAGAACGTGATAAGGTTGATCTATGAAAGCCTGCTGCAGTTAAAAGATGGTGATACCTTCAGCTATTTTGAATAGAAAGCAAAAATGACATTTTAGAGCCTCCTTAATTTGGGAGGCTTTTTTTATTTCAGAATTTTCACATTTAATTAGAAATGCCATAGGTCTTTGCAGGTTATATTTAGAAAAAAAATTCTATGGTACTTACTTCTGAAGAAGTTACTTCCTTAATTTCCAACCCCGATCTTGCTGCCGAAAAAGCAAATCTTCAATATGTTTCTGAAAATGATCTTTGCATCATGCGCCGGAAAAGGGGTAAAGGATATCAATATTTTAAAGACGGAGAGCCGCTTCAGAATAAAGAGGAACTGGAAAGGATCAAAAAACTGGTTATTCCTCCCGCGTGGGAAAAGGTAAAGATCTGCCCCTACTCCAACGGCCATTTACAGGTAGTTGGCCTCGACGCAAAAAGCCGGAAGCAGTATATGTATCATCCCGACTGGACTAAATTCAGGAATCTCACCAAATTCTATAAACTTCATGCCTTCGGAAAAGTTCTACCAAAAATCAGGGCGCGGGTAGATGAAGATCTGGACCTGCGGGGAATGCCACAAAGAAAAGTTCTGGCCCTGGTAGTAAGGCTTATGGAAGAAACACATATTAGAATCGGAAACGATGCTTACGCAAAACAGAATAAGTCCTACGGCCTTTCAACATTAAGGAGTCGCCACGTGCAGATCTCCCGCGGAAAAATGAAATTCAATTTCACCGGTAAAAAAGGAATTGAGCACACCGTTTCTGTACAGGATAAGAAATTGATCAAGCTGGTCAATAAGTGTGAAGAAATTCCGGGATGGGAAGTTTTTAAATATTATGATGAGGAAGGCACGAAAAGGAGCATTGACAGCGGCATGGTGAACCAGTATATACAGGAAGTAAGCGGGGCATTATTTTCGGCAAAGGATTTCAGAACCTGGAGCGCGACGAAGATTTTCTTTGAAACCCTTATGGAAATAGGTTACGTCGAACCCGAAAAAGAAAACAAATCGAATATACTGCAAGCCTATGACACTGCTGCGGAAGCTTTGGGAAATACCCGAAGTGTTTGCAGAAGCTACTATGTACATCCGCATGTAGTGCAGTTATACGAATCAGGAGGAATTGTGCCTTATTTTGAAAAAGTGGAAAGAAAACGCACCACCAAACCCAATCTTTCTCAGACTGAAGAGATCCTGCTGGAGATGCTCGGGGATTACGAGATAGAGCTCGAAGAGAAGAAAGTTCAGAAGTAGATTTGTGGGGTTGCTGGTTAGGGTTGCAGGTTGCAGGTTGCGGGTTTAAAGAAAAAAAACTCCGGCCTGAACTTGTCTGACCGGAGTTAAGTTTTGTCTTGATACAGTTAGATAGCTATATATTTTTGGCTTCAGCCATAATTTCATCTACAATTTCAGGATTGAGCAGGGTTGACGTGTCTCCCAGATTTCCGGTGTCGTTGGAGGCAATTTTCCGCAGAATTCTTCTCATGATCTTTCCGCTGCGTGTCTTTGGTAGTCCGTTCACGAACTGTATCTTGTCCGGCTTGGCAATGGGTCCTACGGTATTCGCCACTAAATCCTTGATTTCCTTTATGAGTTTATCTGATGGTTCCACATCATTATACAGAATGACATAAGCATAAAGGGCATTTCCTTTAACATCGTGCGGGAATCCAACAACAGCAGACTCTACTACCCCTTCATGTTCATCAATTGCATTTTCAATGGTGGCAGTCCCCAAATTGTGACCCGAAACTATTACAATATCATCCACTCTTCCGGTTATTCGGTAATTTCCGGTTGCATCGCGATAGGCACCATCACCGGTAAAATACATGTTTTCAAAAGCTGAAAAATAGACCTCCTTATATCTTTGATGGTCCCCATAAATAGTACGGGCAATTGAGGGCCACGGGAATTTGATAGCGAGCCTGCCATCGGCATTGAGTTCTTTGATCTCGTTTCCGGTTTCATCCATGAGAGCGGGCTGCACCCCGGGAAGCGGTAAAGTCGCAAAAGTGGGTCTGGTGGGGGTGATCCCTGCAAGGGGGGAGATCATGATCCCTCCGGTTTCAGTTTGCCACCAGGTATCAACTATAGGACAATTTCCTTTTCCAATATTATCATTATACCAGTGCCATGCCTCTTCATTGATAGGCTCCCCTACACTACCCAATACTTTTAGGGACGAAAGATCATGTTGTTCAACAAACTTCAGAGGTTGTTTGGCAAGGGAACGGATAGCTGTTGGGGCAGTATAGAAATGGGTGACATTTAGTTTATCCACAATTTCCCAAAACCTTCCGTAGTCAGGATAACTGGGAATACCTTCAAACATGACCGTGGTAGCACCTGCAGCCAAGGGACCATATATAATATAGGAGTGCCCGGTGATCCAGCCAATATCTGCAGTACACCAGTACACGTCATCCTTTTCCAGCTGAAAGACATTTGCGAAAGTATAAGTAGTTCCTACTGTGTAACCTCCTACAGTATGCACCATACCTTTAGGTTTTCCGGTAGAACCTGAAGTATAAAGAATGAAGAGCATATCTTCTGCATCCATGATCTCTGCCTCACAATCCTGTGATGCCTTTTGCAATTCATCGAACCAGAAACTGTCCCTGCCTTCCACCATGTTGGTGGGTTCCACAGTACGGCGATAGACGATCACTTTTTCTATGGATGGTGTTTCTTCCAAAGCCTTATCACAGATCTCCTTTAAATTCACCTTTTTGGAACCTCTGTATACCTCATTTGCAGTAATGAGCATCTTACATTCGGAATCATTGATGCGTCGTGCAATGGCAGAGCTGGAAAAACCTGCAAAGACTATGGAATGTACTGCTCCAATCCTCGCACAGGCAAGCATGGCAATAGCAAGTTCGGGGATCATGGGCATATAGATGCATACCTTATCCCCTTTTTTGATGCCGTTGTTCCGCAGCACATTGGCGAAGCGACACACTTTTACAAAAAGTTGACGATAGGTAATGTAACGGGATTCTTCATCGGGATCATTGGGTTCCCAGATGATGGCGGTCTTGTTCCCCAGTTTTTTCAGGTGCCTGTCCAGACAGTTCTCGGTAATATTGATCTGCCCCCCCTGGAACCATTTCACCTCGGGTTTCCTAAAGTCCCATTCCAGGGTCTTATCCCACTTTTTTTGCCAGGTAAAAGTATTGGCAATTTCAGACCAAAAAGCTTCAGGATCCTGAACACTTTTTTTGTATGCCTTCTTGTATTCTGCGAAGCTGCGTATCTTAAGATTTTCCATATTCTAAATTTAGGAAAAGCAGCTTCAAAAACAAATATTGCTACAGCCTTAATATTCAAAATCTTATTTCATAAACTCTTCCGAAGAAATAAAAGTTATGGGAAACATTTAACCCTTTTAGGTGTAAAATGCCTTGCTGAAAAATATGTATCTTTAGTCTACGCTTTTCAAAAATGCTATAAACCCAATGCAATTTATAGATTACTACAAGGTTTTGGAGCTTGATAAAAATGCCACCCAGAGTGACATTAAAAAAGCCTACCGCAAACTTGCCCGGAAATATCATCCCGATCTTAACCCCAAAGATGCTGAAGCACAAAAGAAATTTCAGCAGATCAATGAAGCCCATGAGGTTCTGATTGATCCGGAAAAAAGAAAAAAATATGACCAGTACGGGAAAGACTGGCAACATGCCGAAGAATTTGAAAAACAGAAAGCACAACAGCAACAGTATCAGCGTCAGTATTCGGGCGGCGGATTTGGAGGTGCAGAAGGTTTTAGCGGCGGCGGATTTGAACAGGGGGATTTTTCTGAATTTTTCGAATCCATGTTTGGTGGGGGAAGAACCTCCGGAAGCCGACGCAGAACAACTCGTTTTCAGGGCCCCGACTATAATGCCGAATTGCACCTGAACCTTTCAGACATTTATAAAACCCAAAAGCAGACCATTACCGTCAATGGAAAAAATATCCGGCTAACCATTCCGGCCGGTGTGGAGAACGGGCAAACTATTAAAATAAAAGGCTATGGCGGGGAGGGAATGAATGGAGGACCTGCCGGGGATCTTTTTATCACTTTTGCCATTAAAAACGATACTTCCTTTAAACGGGACGGCAAGGATCTTTATAAGGATGTTGATCTGGATATATTTACTGCTGCCCTGGGAGGAGAGATCACAGTGGATACTTTCGATGGGAAAGCTAAACTAAAGATCAAGCCCGAAACTCAAAATGACACCACAGTAAAGCTTAAAGGAAAGGGATTTCCGGTCTACAAGAAGGAAGGTCATTACGGAGACCTTTATATCACCTATAAACTAAAGATCCCAACCCACCTTAGCGCCCGGGAAAAAGAACTTTTACAGGAACTTAAAAAACTCAGGGGAAATGGATGATCGATATATCTCAATAATAGAATTCTGCAACTGTCACCAGGTCGAAATCTCTTTTATACATTCTCTTACAGAACACGGCCTGCTGCAAACAATTGTGATCGAAGAAGACGAATATGTGGAGCAGGAGCAAATAAGGGATCTGGAGCGAATGCTGCGTCTACATTATGACCTTGAGATCAACATGCAGGGAATAGATGCCATCAATCATTTGCTTGAAAAGGTATCCCGGCTACAAAATGAGGTCCGCCAGCTTGAAAACCGTTTAAGAAGATTTGAAGATTAATTAAACCCAATGCTATGAAATTACTACTGAATTCCTTTGTTGCCTTCCTGCTGCTCATCTCTGCGCAGACCTGCAACAATACCTCTGAAACACCAAATACTAATACTACTGAAGTTAACAGCGAAAGAATGGAAATCACCGGTACCATCGAGCAACAGGGAATGACTTCCTACCAATATGGAACTCATACTATCACTACCGCCGATGACGAATATTATGCTCTTAAAAGTGAAGCAATTGAGCTCGATGATTACTTAAATGAAGAAGTCACCATAGTTGCAGAAAAGATCGAAGGTTATCCCCTTTCCGGCGGACCGGATTACTTGCTGGTGCTGGAAGTGAAATGAAAGGAGAAGTACGAGATTAGAAGGACGAAGTAGTGATCAGTGGTCGGTATTCAGTGGTCAGTTGTAGTAGTCAAAACCGGCTTCGACCATTTTTCTGCGCCCTCCCGGTTGCAGAAAAAGCTCAGCCTGACAACTCTCCACAAGCAGGGCCGAGATCATTTTTCCGCGCGCTCCCGGTTGCAAAAAAAGCTCAGCCAGACAACTTTTTCTGCGCAAATCAGCGGGAAACCGATGAGTGCAATACTTCCTATCTTTTTTCACACAAGGTCTTCTAAGGAAAACATTAAGCGCACAAAGTAGTTAAAATTTGAAGTCGCTCCCTTTAAAACCGGCTTCGACCATTTTTCCGCGCCCTCCCGGTTGCAGAAAAAGCTCAGCCTGACAACTCTCCACAAGCAAGGCTTAGATCATTTTTCCGCGCTCTTCCGGTTGAAAAAAAAAGCTCAGCCAGACAAATCTTTCTACGCAAATCAGCAGGATCAGCGGGAAACCGATGAGAGATGGGGTTTATTTCCGATAGATTTCACACGAAGTTCACTAAGGAAAAATTAAGAGCACAAAGAAGTTGGACTAAGTCAGAGATATATCTTTACCTAAAGGCTTCGACCATATTTCCACGCCCTCCCGGTTGCAGAAAAAGCTCAGCCTGACAATTCTCCAAAAGAAAGGCTTAGATCATTTTTCGCGCGCTCCCGGTTGCAAAAAAAGCTCAGCCAGACAACTCTTTCTGCGCAAATCAGCGGGAAACCGATGAGTGCAATACTTCCTAACTTTTTTCACACAAAGTTCTCTAAGGAAAAAATTAAGCGCACAAAGCAAGTTTAAATTTGAAGTCGCTCACTTCAAAACCGGCTTCGACCATTTTTCTGCGCCCTCCCGGTTGCAGAAAAAGCTCAGCCTGACAACTATCCAAAAGAAAAGTTTAGATCATTTTTCCGCGCTCTTCCGGTTGCAAAAAAAGCTCAGCCAGAGAACTTTTTCTGCGCAAATCAGCGGGATCAGCGGGAAACGGATAAGAGATGGGGTTTATTTCCGATAGATTTCACACGAAGTTCACTAAGGAAAAATTAAGAGCACAAAGAAGTTGGACTAAGTCAGAGATATATCTTTACCTAAAGGCTTCGACCATATTTCCACGCCCTGCCGGCCGTGAAAACAGCTCAGCCTGACAATATAAATACAGAGAAAATTAAGTATAGCAATGAGAAATCATTATAAATGTCAGTCCTCGACCACTTCTCAATACTCAATACTCAATACTCAATCCTATTTATTCAGATAATCATAAACATTCCGCTCGATCCTGTCCTCGATGTTGGTAATGTCCGCTTTAATGAATTCTTCCCCTGTGATCTGTTCGTAAAGCTCAATATAGCGATCAGAAACGGATTGGATATATTCATCACTCATTTCCGGGATCTGCTGTCCTTCTTTCCCTTGAAAGCCATTTTGTATAAGCCACTGCCTCACAAATTCCTTTGAGAGCTGTTTTTGCGGCTCTCCGTTGGCCAGGCGATCCTCGTAACCTTCAGCATAAAAATACCGGGAGGAATCCGGCGTATGGATCTCGTCGATAAGGACGATCTTTCCTTCCGCGGTTTTTCCAAATTCGTATTTGGTATCGACCAGGATAAGGCCGTTTTCTTTCGCCAACTGAGTTCCGCGAAGGAACAACTGTTGGGTGTAGAGTTCAAGGCTGGTGTAATCTTCTTCAGAAACAATTCCTTTTTCAAGGATCTCGTCCCGGGAAATATCCATGTCGTGTTCCCCGGAAGCAGCTTTTGTTGTCGGTGTGATGATGGGTGCCGCAAAAGCTTCATTTTCTTTCATGCCTTCGGGCATATGAACTCCACAGAGGCTGCGTTTTCCGCTGGCGTATTCCCTGGCGGCATGTCCCGTTAAATATCCGCGAATCACCATTTCCACTTTAAAAGGCTCGCATTTTAGTCCTATTGCCACATTGGGATCGGGAGTGGCCTGTAACCAGTTAGGTACGAGATCTTCTGTAGCTTTCATCATTTTTGTGGCCAGCTGATTCAGGATCTGTCCCTTATACGGGATACCTTTCGGCATGACCACATCAAAAGCCGATAGCCTGTCTGTCACTATCATAACCAACCGGTCATCTTCAAGTGTGTAAACATCGCGGACTTTTCCTTTATATACGGACTTCTGACCCGGAAAACTAAAATTGGTAGCGGTAATGGTATTCATGAAATATAAGTTATTGTAAATGAAAACCCCACACGTGCGGGGTCTCAAAAATGTCAGTTTTATTCGGCGTTCTCTATTCGTTTGTAGGCGGCGATGATCTTTTTCACAAGCTTGTGACGAATGACATCCTTATCATCCAGATGGATGATACCAACCCCCTCCACATCCTGTAACACAAGGATGGCCTCTTTAAGACCGGAAATCACCCTTTTTGGAAGGTCGATCTGGCCGGGGTCACCGGTCACCATGAATTTGGCGCTCTTTCCCATTCGGGTAAGGAACATCTTCATCTGTGCGTGCGTGGTATTCTGCGCTTCATCCAGGATCACGAAAGCATGATCTAAGGTACGCCCACGCATAAAGGCAAGAGGTGCAATTTGAATTACTCCTTTTTCTATATAGCTTTCCAGCTTTTCATGGGGAATCATATCGCGCAACGCGTCATACAAAGGCTGCATGTAAGGATCCAGCTTTTCTTTCAGGTCCCCCGGTAAAAATCCGAGGTTCTCCCCTGCTTCCACTGCGGGACGGGTAAGAATGATCCTTTTTACCTGCTTTTCCTTCAAAGCCTTAACAGCAAGGGCTACTCCCGTGTATGTCTTTCCAGTTCCGGCAGGGCCAATGGCGAAGACCATGTCATTTTTCTTCATCAGCTCCACAAGCCTGCGTTGGTTTGCGGTTTGAGGTTTGATCATCCTGCCGCTTACCCCATGCACCAGCACCTCTCCGCTTTCATTTGAGGTGTCGTATTCCTCCTTGCTTTGACTGGTAAGTACCCTTTCGATAGCATTTTCATCAAGCCTGTTGAACTTCCCGTAGTGGTCTATCAACATATTGAACCTTCTGTCGAATTCTTCAAGCATTTCCTCGTCACCATAGATGCGAAGTTTATTGCCTCTTGCCACAATTTTAAGCTTCGGAAAATAGCTTTTTAAAAGCTCGATATGTGAATTTTGTTCTCCAAAAAAATCCCTCGGACTTATTTCCGAAAGTTCAATGATAAGTTCGTTCAAAAGCGGTTGGATTAAATTTAAAAAATGTCTTTATTATCTTTAGATTTGCATTACAAACTTAAATAATTAAAGGTTTAAGTTAGGAAAAATATTATTAGAAATTGCCCATGGCCATAATTACCTTAACGACAGATTTTGGGGAAAAAGATCATTTTGCAGGGGCAGTTAAAGGAGCGATCTATACCGAATTACCTTCGGCAAAGATTGTAGACATTTCACATTCAATTGCTCCATTTCATATTACAGAAGCTTCCTACATCATAAAAAACGCCTATAAGAGTTTTCCCGAAGGCAGTATTCATATCATTGGTGTTGATTCTGAACTAACTCCTGAAAATAAACATATCGCCCTAAAGCTGGACGGGCATTACTTTATCTGTGCCAACAACGGAATTCTCTCCCTCATTGCGTCGGAATATGTTCCTGAAAAGATCGTGGAGATCAATATTCATGATAAGGTGCAAAGCAATTTTCCTGTTCTTGATGTATTTGTAAAGGTAGCAGGACATCTCGCCCGCGGTGGTACCCTGGAAGTCATTGGGAAACTTATTCCCGAAGTGAAACAGCTCAAAGAGATGGAGCCGCTGATAAATTCAGATCGAAACCAGATCAAAGGGAACGTGATCTTTATAGACAACTATGGAAATGTGGTCACCAATATTTCCAGGAAGCTGTTTGATAAGGTAGGCAAAGGCAGAAAATTTACCATGCAGGCACGTACCGCCACTTTTAGTGAGATCTACAGCACCTACAGTGAAGCCATTAATTTTGATAGTGAAGTGATTAGCCGGGAAGACGGAAAGAAACTGGCTATCTTTAATTCGGGCGGATATATCGAACTGGCCATCTATAAAAGTAATCCCAGCACTGTGGGTAGCGCTGCGAGCCTCTTCGGACTCGAATACAGGGATACGGTGACGGTGAATTTTGGTTAGTATTGAGTACTGAGAATTGAGTATTGAGATAAAGTCCAGAGTCTGGAGCCAGAAATAATAAAAAGTTGCAGGTTACAAGTTGCAGGATTTTTCAGTTGCCGGTTGCAGGTCGCAGGTTAAAAAAAGAACCAGGAGAGGTGACAGTGAAAATGGCTCGTTTATTTTTAATTATTTATTGAAAATTGAATAATGTTAATACGAATTGTGAAAATGACTTTTGAACCTTCCAAAACGGAGGCTTTTCAGGAGTTGTTTCAAAGGAATAAAGAGAAGATAAGAGGATTTAAAGGCTGTGAGCATCTGGAGCTGTACAGGGAAAAGAACAATAAAAATATCTTTTTCACGTACAGTTATTGGCACGACGAGGATGCGCTGGAAAACTATCGTAATTCTGCCCTTTTTGAAGAGGTATGGAGCGAGACGAAGCAGATGTTTTCCGGGAAACCGGAGGCGTGGAGTGTGGATAGGATTTGGTCTTCGGAATCAGTTGGCAGTCCGCAGTAATTAGTTGGCAGTTGTAACCGGTAAATTGGGGATTAGGGAATGGTTAATTGGAAATAAAATCCGCGCTGTCCTCTATTAAAATATAGTGCTTAGTGCTTGGAATTTGGTGCTTGGAATTTGGTGCTTGGTGCTTGGTACTTGGTGCTTGGTGCTTGGTGCTTGGTGCTTGGAATTTGGTGCTTGGAATTTGGTGCTTGGTGCTTGGTGCCTGGTGCTTAAAAACATTATACAAGATTCAATATACATTATACAGTTTTGATAGCAGTATTTAGAAAAGAGATCAATTCATTTTTTGCTTCACCCATTGGCTACCTGGTCATCGGGTTATTTCTGGTGATCAACGGCTTGTTCCTTTGGGTTTTTAAGGGCGAGTATAATATTTTAGACAGCGGCTTTGCCAGCCTGGAGCCGTTCTTTACCCTGGCGCCCTGGATCTTCCTGTTCCTCATTCCGGCGATTACCATGAAGAGCTTTTCCGAAGAAATTAGACAGGGAACGTTGGAGCTGCTGCTCACTAAACCTTTATCTACTGTGCAACTGGTACTGGGAAAATATTTTGGAGCTTTGTTCCTGGTCCTCCTCGCGCTTTTACCGACGCTGCTGTATGTGGTGGCGATCTGGAAGCTGGGTGCTGCAGGAAATAATCCTGACAGCGGGGTGATCATTGGTTCCTATTTTGGACTTATATTTCTTGGCGCCTGTTATGCAGCCATCGGGATCTTCGCCTCTATTCTTTCCCCAAACCAGATCGTATCCTTCATTCTTGCAGTCTTTCTTTGCTTTATCGCCTATTTCGCCTTTGAAGCACTTGCCAATCTTAACCTTTTTAACGGCGGAGCCTTTGGTATTGAAGATCTTGGCATCAACGCCCACTATGAAAGCATTAGCCGCGGGATCATCGACACCCGGGATACAATATATTTCCTCAGCTTTATTTTCCTTTTTCTGGCGCTGACAAACCTAAGTCTCATCTCCAAAAAATCGGTAAAAGCATGAGACCTCAAAAATCCTATTTTAAGCAGGTCTTAGTCGTACTGGCCGGTATTATTGCTGTCAATGTTATTTCCTATTATTTCTTCGGAAGATTTGATCTCACGGCCGATAAGCGTTATACCCTTTCTGAAGCTTCAGAAGAGCTCGTATCAAAAGCTGAAGCTCCGCTGATCATCGACATCTTCCTGGAAGGGGAATTTCCTCCTGAATTCCGCAGACTTCAAACAGAAACCAGGCAGCTGCTGGAGGAGTTCGCAGCCGTGAACCCGCAGGTGAAATTCAGGTTTACAGATCCATTGGAGGAAGGGGGCGATGCCAATACCATTGCGACTCAATTCTACGAGATGGGGATGACACCGGCGCGTATCAACGTGGTGGAGAATGGCCGTACCAGTGAAGCTATCGTTTTTCCCTGGGCTATGGCCAATTACGGGAATAAAACTGTTGCTGTTCCGCTGTTAAAGAATCAGTTGGGCGCTACCACAGAGCAGCGCGTGGCGAGTTCGGTGCAGCAGCTGGAATATGCCTTTACAGACGCCTTTAAAAGACTGCTGGAGCCACGGAAAAAGAAGGTGGCGGTAATGCGGGGTAACGGCGAACTCGAAGACAGGTATATAGCCGATTTTATTAAAAGTATTCAGGAATATTACTTTATAGCGCCCTTCACCCTGGATTCCGTAGCTGTAGATTCCACGGGAACCCTCGAGCAGCTTAAGGAATACGACCTGCTCATTGAAGCTAAGCCTACCGAAGCTTATACCGAGGCCGAAAAACTCGTGCTGGACCAGTATCTCATGAGTGGCGGGAAACAGCTATGGCTGCTGGAAAATTCGGCAATGGAAACCGACAGTCTTTTCACGCCCACAGGTAGTGCATTTGCCCTGCCGCGGGACTTGAACCTGGGAGATTACTTTTTCAAGTACGGGATAAGGATAAATCCGGCGTTGGTGACAGATCTTTATTCGGCTCCCATTGTGCTGGCCAGCGGCAGCGGGAACAATACCGAATTCAACCCTTATCCCTGGTTCTATTTTCCGCTTTCCTCCTCCCCTTCTTCCCATCCTATTGTGAACAATCTGGAGGCAGTGAAATTCGAATACGCCAATCCTATTGACACCCTAAAGAATAATATTCAGAAAACGGTTTTATTGGCTTCCTCTCCGCGATCAGCCATTGAAGGCCTGCCGCGGGAAATCAGCCTTAAGGAGATCAATGCCCAGCCGGATCCGGCCGCCTTTACTGCAGGCGAACAACCGCTGGCGGTGCTGCTGCAGGGGGAATTTACTTCTGTTTATGAGAACAGGGTGTTGCCTTTTGAACTCAATAATTTCCGAAGCAAAAGCGAACCTACAAAAATGCTGGTAATTAGCGACGGCGATGTGGGGAAAAATCAGTTGCAACGCGGGGAACCGCTGGAGCTTGGCTTTGACCGCTTTACCGGCACTACCTATGGAAATAAAGAGTTTCTGCTGAATGCCGTGAATTACCTGCTGGATGATACCGGGCTTATCAACATTAGAAGCAAAGAGGTGAAGATCGCTTTTCTTGATCTTGAAAAAGTTGAAGAAAACAGAAACTTTTGGCAGGTGGTGAACCTGGTACTTCCGCTTGTGTTGCTGGGTATATTTGCTGTGCTGTTTGGGATTTTCAGAAAAAGAAAATACATCAGGAAATAAGAGTGGAGCTTTAAGCTTCCGCAAAACATAGGGTTTATTAACAATTCCGAAGCATTTAAAAATATAAGGTGCTAAAAATCACATTTTTGGAAGGTATTTTTGAGATTCTGCTGTTAATAAAAAACAGACGTCTTACCCGCAGTTTTTGAAGGATTAGGATATATTTGTATCAAGATTAACTTATTACGAAGCCAATGAAATTTATTGTATCGAGCACATATTTGCTGAAACAGCTACAAATACTCGGGGGAGTGATCAATAACAATAACACTTTACCCATCCTGGACAATTTTCTGTTCGAATTAGATCAAGATCAACTTACCGTTTCTGCTTCTGACCTGGAGACAACAATGTCTGCCAAGCTCACTGTAGAATCAGATTCCCAGGGCAAGATCGCTGTTCCTGCCCGACTTTTACTGGAGACTTTAAAAACTTTTCCCGAGCAGCCGCTAACCTTTGTGGTAGAGGACAATAACACCATTGAGCTGAGCTCCAACCACGGGAAATATGCACTGGCATATGCCGGGGGCGAAGAATTCCCGAAGGCCGTGAACCTGGAAGAGCCAAGCAGCACTACCATTCAGGGTGATATTTTGGCAACCGCTATCAGCAAAACCATTTTTGCTTCAGGAAATGACGACCTAAGGCCCGTAATGAGCGGAGTGTTTTTCCAATTCACTCCGGACCATCTTACCTTTGTAGCTACAGATGCTCATAAACTTGTAAAATATTCAAGGGATGATATTTCTGCGTCTCAGACTGCGGAATTCATCATGCCTAAAAAGCCTTTGAACCTGCTGAAAGGAATTCTTTCGGGATCAGATTCTGAAGTGCTTATCGAATACAATGAATCCAATGCACGTTTCACTTTTGAAGATACTACACTTATCTGCCGGCTTATCGACGGAAAGTACCCGAACTATGAAGCGGTAATTCCGAAAGAGAATCCGAATAAACTGGTGATCGACCGCGGACAATTCCTGAGCTCCGTAAAAAGGGTTTCTATTTTCTCCAATAAAACGACACACCAGGTACGCCTGAAGATCGCAGGAGCCGAGTTAAATATTTCTGCGGAAGACGTGGATTACAGCAATAAGGCCGAAGAACGTTTGACTTGTTCTTACCAGGGTGACGATATGCAGATTGGATTCAACTCGCGTTTCCTTACCGAAATGCTTTCCAACCTGAACGCGAATGAGGTGCAGCTGGAAATGAGCCTGCCTAACCGCGCCGGAATCCTCACTCCCGTTGACGGACTCGATGACGGGGAGAATGTGACCATGCTGGTAATGCCGGTAATGCTGAACAACTAAAGCTGCGCTTTAGTTGTTAGAACGCTTCGCTGTTAGATATTAGATATGAGACCGCTGCCTGCGGCAGCTGTTAGACTTAATTTAGAAGACCCTCCAAAAATTGCATTTTTGGAGGGTCTTTTTGTTTTGGGCTGTCGATGTATCGCCCCTACAGGGCTCTAATTCTTTATGCATTTCATAACCCAAGGTTTCACCCCGGGCTACCAATATATCGCTCCTACGGAGCTTCTTATTTTCGTCCCCTCCTTCGGAGGGGTGCCTGAAAGGCGGGGTGGGTGGGTCCTGAACTCATCATCTCCTCCCGTCCTCTCAGGAGAGGGAATTGGTTCTGCTAAGCAATTGGATTTCTGTATTGGCAGAAAAAAACCTACAAGGTCTAAAAAAGACCTTGCAGGTTTAATTTAAATTTGACAACAAGCGATTAAATTTTGGCTACTGCCAACTTCTGATCACTGATCACCGATCACTGACCACTATTTAATGATCTCAATGCTCAAAGGATAGGACGGGATCTCCCCGTTGTTCACCTTGATAGCGTTCAGGATTGGAAAGACGATGGCGATGATACCTATACCTATCAGCAGTAATATTCCGATTCCGAAGAGCAGGATAAGCGGAATAGAGATGATAGAATAGATGAAGATCGAGATCTGGAAATTGAGGATCATCTTACCATGGGCATCCATCCCCAACACCTTATCTTTTTGGGTAAGCCATATCACCAGCGGCACTATGAATCCCCCGATCCCCGTTACCAGGTCCAATAACTGACTAAGGTGAGTTAGCATTAATAACTGTCTGTCTTCTCTCATAATTGTAGCGTTTGAATATTCCATTTTTGATTTGATTGATGATTGTCTAACAAATATACGCTTTAATATAGTACTATGTTATAAAAGATACGTGTTTTTTTTAGAATCAAGAGCCAAGAGTCATGAGTCAAGACTTTTCTGAGTAAGTACCCTTGTCAGGCTGAGCCCGACCGGAGGGAGGAAGGTCGAAGCCTTTCCCGTTGCGGGTTGCGAGTTGCGAGTTGCGAGTTGCGGGTTGGAAAAAGTTGCAGGTTACATGTTGCAGGTTAATTTTGAATTCTGTTCTCAAACTTCTTCAATATACATTATACAATATACCATATACAATTTGCAGATACGTCTTTGCGAAGGAGCCCAGCCTTTCGGGGCGACTGAAGCAATCTGCTGATGGTTTATAGTAATGAAAAATTTCACACAAAGCCCACTAAGCTAAAAATGTAAGATCACAAAGAAAGTTGTCGAGAAATGGAATTTGGTGCTTGAGTATTTTTCGGTTGCGGGTTGCGGGTTGCGGGATGCGGGTTCCGGGTTGCGGGTTGCGGGTTCCGGGTTACGGGTTGCGAGTTGCGGGTTGCGGGTTGCGAGTTGCGGGTTCCGGGTTCCGGGTTGCGGGTTCCGGGTTGCGGGTTGCGAGTTGCGGGTTCCGGGTTGGAACAAGTTGCAGGTTACATGTTGCAGGTTAATTTTGAATTCTGTTCTCAAACTTCTTCAATATATATTATACAATATACCATATACAATTTTCAGATACGTCTTTGCGAAGGAGACCAGCCTTTCGGGGCGACTGAAGCAATCTGCTGATGGTTTATAGTAATGAAAAATTTCACACAAAGCCCACTAAGCCAAAAATGTAAGATCACAAAGAAAGATGTCGGGAAATGGAATTTGGTGCTTTGAATTTGGTGCCTGGAATTTGGAATTTGGAATTTGGTATTTGGTGCTTGGTATTTGGTGCCTGGAATTTGGTGCTTGGAATTTGGTGCTTGGTGCTTGTGCATTTTTCAGTTGCGGGTTGCGGGTTCCGGGTTGCGGGTTGCGTGTTGGGGGTTGAAAAAAGAGATAGGAAGTTTGCAGTGAGTAAGACACCACCCGACTCCGCTCCTTTAGACTTGCTTTTCGCCAAATGTGAAGTCGTGGCTGCGTGTGACATTTAACAAACCTCACTTTTCTATTGTGATATCTACTGCTTACTGAATACTGAGAACTGCCTACTAACCGACAGTCCATTGTTTATTGTTCATTGTTAACTGTTAATTGCCAATTGTAAATTGGCTTTACTATTTTTGCAGCATGAAATTGAACGACAACATCGTAGCCCTTGCAACACCTTCGGGGGCGGGAGCTATTGCCATAATACGTGTTTCGGGCCCCGATGCTATAAAGCTGGTGACTCCGGTCTTTAAAGCAAAGAGCAACAAAAACCTAATGGAGCAGCCTTCACATACGCTGCACCTGGGAAATATCGTTGACGGAGAACGGATCCTGGACGAAGTGCTGGTGTCGGTTTTTCACGGTCCTAAATCCTATACGGGAGAGAACACCATTGAGATCTCCTGCCATGGAAGTCCGTACATACAGCAGGAGATCATTCAGTTGTTGATCCGCAGAGGTTGTCGCTCTGCCGAAGCCGGGGAATTCACCCTGCGCGCCTTCTTAAACGGAAAGATGGATCTGAGTCAGGCAGAAGCGGTGGCCGATCTAATTTCTTCTGAAAATATGGCGAGCCACCAAATGGCCATGCAGCAAATGCGGGGCGGATTTTCCAATGAAATACAGAAGCTGCGGGAGGAACTGCTCAATTTTGCCTCCCTTATTGAACTGGAACTTGACTTTGCTGAAGAAGATGTGGAATTCGCCAACCGTGATGAATTTCAGAAACTCATCACCAGGATACAGCAGGTGTTGAAAAGGCTTATCGACTCCTTTGCCGTGGGTAACGTGCTTAAAAACGGAATTCCGGTAGCCATTGTGGGCGAACCCAACGTGGGAAAAAGTACCCTACTCAATGCCCTTTTGAACGAGGAACGCGCCATAGTTTCAGAAATTGCCGGAACCACCCGCGATACCATTGAAGACGAGATTTCCATTGGTGGGGTGGGCTTCAGATTTATTGATACTGCCGGAATTCGGGAAACCGAAGATGTGGTGGAAAGCATTGGGATCAAACGAACGTTTGAGAAGATCTCTCAAGCTCAGGTGGTTTTGTATTTGTTTGACGCTTCATCCCCCTCTGCCTCCGGCATCTCCCCCCAAGGGGGAGACTATTCGCAAGTCAAATTTGAAATCGGGAAGATAAAAAATCAGTTTCCGCAGAAACCTTTAGTGATCCTGGCGAACAAGACAGATAAGCTGAATGAGGACCAGTTAAAAAATCTCAAATCTCCAATCTCAGATCTCAATACTATTTCAGCCAAAACCGGAGAAGGCGTTGAAGAGCTACAGCAAAAACTTTTGGAGTTCGTGAATACCGGCGAGCTGCGCAACAACAACACCATCGTTACCAATACCCGGCACTACAATGCCCTTTTAAGCGCCCTGGAAGAGATCAATAAGGTGCAGGAAGGCCTCAACCACAATTTATCAGGAGACCTGCTGGCCATCGATATTCGTGAAGCGCTGCATTACTTCGGGGAGATTACCGGGGAGATCACTAACGACGACCTGCTGGGGAACATTTTTGCTAATTTCTGTATTGGCAAATGATTTGACTCAAAAAAAACTTAAAAATCTCACAAGCCCTTAATTTTAAAGGGCTTTTATTTTTCTCCCTAATTTATTTTTAGTTAAAATCAGTTAATTTTAGGCCAAATTTGTATCTTTGTTGTACCTCGTTTTAAAATTGATATTTATCGATTTGTTTAAGGCGAGAAAATGATTCTTAATGTAATTAACAGGTCTGATAAAAACCACATAAGGCTAAATAGAACCAACACATTCCCGAAATGGCTACGAGTATTAGAGTTGAAAAAATTTGTGAACACTGCAATGAAAAATTTATTGCAAAGACAATGAAGACCAGATACTGCTCACACATCTGTAACAGCAGGGCATATAAAGAGAGAAAACGGTATGAAAAACTAAACGGCTTAAACACCACCGAAGCTGGTGAACAAGAAAAAACAATACCAGCACCTTCCACCTCCTACCTCAGTAAAATTAGAGAAACAGAGTTTCTTACTGTTCCAGAAGTCGCTAAACTATTACGTCTATCAAAGGCTACAGTTTATAGACTAATCAAAGAAGGTAATTTAAAAGCGGTTAAATTCTCACAAAGGTCGACACGGATAAAAAGAAGTGAGATTGATAATTTATTTAAAGAATAGAATTCTATGGCCAATGTAACATTAAGAAGCAAAAAACTCGCTAAGGGAAAACTTAGCCTATATCTCGACTTCTACCCTGCGATAATACACCCCAAGACAGGGAAACCTACTCGACGAGAATTTCTCAAACTTAAGATTTTTGAGAATCCTAAGAATGAAATTGAGCGGGAGCATAACTCCACACAAATACAGCTGGCAGAACAGATCCGTGCAAAGCGGCTCATGGATCTCAGGAATAAAGAATATGGTTTAAAAGAGCACATGGACCTGGATATCAACTTCTATAATTTCTTCGCCAGTATTGTGGAGGAATACTATAACAAGGGAAGTAAGAGCAATTACCACTCCTGGAAATCCTCCTTGGCCTACTGGGAAAAATACATAGGAAAAAGTTTGAATAGTAAACAGCTTCTACCCTATCACGTAGAAAAATACAGGGAATTTTTATTGGCAACTAAATCGCTTAGAAACAATGAAAAGAAGCTTACCCAGAATACCGCTTCCACTTACTACAAGAACTTCATAAATGTGCTTAAAAGAGCTTATAAGAAAAAACTTCTATCTTCTAATTTGGCTGAAGATGCAGTCTATATTAAAGAGGAGGAAACCTACAGAGAATACTTGACAGAAGAGGAATTGCAAATGCTTTCCAAAGCTGATTGTGCCTTACCCTCACTAAAACGAATGGCATTCTTTTCCGTTATGACCGGGCTGCGGTTTTCCGATATCCACAGCCTTCAATGGAAGAATGTAGTTCACGATAGATCCCAGGGATATTATATCAAACTAAAGGAGGAAAAAACAGGTAATATTCAAAACCATTTTATTCCGGATAATGCTCATGCTTTACTTATCAAAGAAGGCACCACAGAAGGAAAAGTTTTCCAGAATATAAAATACTCCCAAATTACGCGTCCTTTAAAGGTTTGGGTAGATGCGGCAGGAATTGACAAAAAAATATCTTTCCATAACTTCAGACATACTTATGCTACACTTCAAATTTCAAAAGGAACTAGCCCTTACACCCTTCAAAAAATGTTAGGACATAAACATATATCTACTACTGAAATCTATGCAAAGGTAATGGATCGCGAAAAAATTGAAGCTTCTAAGAAATTAAACCTGGATTTTGATGGACTATAATAAAGTATTTCACACTATTTATGATTTAGAAATTAAAAAGAAAGAAGGATTAGCTATTAAACTGATGCCTCAACTTAAAAAAGACAATAGAACATTCGACTATGCACACTCTGAGATTAGCCAAATATTTTTCGAAGAACTCAAAAATTGTAATAGTAAATCACCTTATGATCTAAATAACTTCTCGGATCTCTTTAGCAAGCGCCATAGTTACTATTCCACTGAGATAGCTGGCAACATATTAAAAAATGAAATGCAGGAGCTTTTTAACAAAAGTTACAAGCAAGAATCATATTCCAGTTTTGTAAAGCTTTTTTCTACAAGATTTGCTTTAACAAGTGCTTGCCTTCTCCATAAATGGAATTATGACTTTAATAAATATATATATTATAACGAAGACTATAAGAAATATACCCTTGGCATCTATAAAAAAGGAATCAGCAATAGTCAGATGCTTCTAAACTATTTACATGATAGTTCAACTCAGGCAAAAACCGATGACAAAGGATATAGACCCAATGTTAAAGATTGGAACCTTATTGAAAAGAAACTAAAGGAGCAGTCAGGAGTTCAAATTACCGAAATAACAGAAAAAGAAGCGCAGAAGAAAAGACTAAATGACTTTTCTTCCCTCTCTGAAGAGGAAGAATTTGAAGAGTCTGAAAGACTTATTCTTGCTCATTATCTAATTTGTTCAGAATCCGCAAGTAAAGTTGAAAAAGCTAAAATCCTTTCACTAATAGGAGAAACAAAGACAGGCCATACTCTTTTTAAAGAAGAGGCAAAGTTCAATAAATACTATAACCAGATACGGCAAGGACCGGACTACTGGGGGAAGATCAAAAGAGAAAAACTTTTATTATCACTTTTAGAAACAGTTAAACCCTTAGGTCTACCTACGGTAACTCCTGATCTGAGGCTGAAGTTGAAAAAAATTTCAAATTGATAAACAAACAAAACTAAATAATTGTAAACTATTTAAGTCCATATTAGGATATTTTAAGTTTTTTAAATCCCTCATAAAATCCTATTTATGAGGGATTTGTCTTTCCACTACCTCTCCTCTACTCCTACACTACCCGCAACAATTATCTTGTGATTTCAACTTTTATTTGTCCAGAAGAAATCATTAATTCAAATATTATGCAAAAAGTAGTTTACGAAGTAACCAAAGAAAACGCATTCCTTATAGCGAAGATGCTCCTCAAAGAAGCTCGGCAGGAGGAAGTATTACAAGAAGAACAGTATCTGACTATTGAAGAGTTAGGGAAACTTATCGGTTATAAAAAAACTTCCATTTATGGCCTGGTTCAGAAGAACAAAATCCCATATCACAAGAAAGGAAAGTTGTTTTTTCTGAAATCCGAAATTCTAGAGTGGCTAAAAGCAGGAAAAAAGATCTCCAGCCGGGAAATAGAAAAAAAAGCTAATGAATATTTATTAAACCAAATTTTATAACCATTAAAAAAACAATTTATGTGTACTTCCAAAAAACCTAGTGAGAATTGTTTAGAATGTGGTAAATTTTATGCTACAGAGGATTCAAACTACCTATGTAAAAAATGTAGTGATCAACTATGCAAGAATTGCTGGACACCACATTCAATTCCACCACATCTTCTCGGAAATGGACCTCATTTCTGTGATTCTGTCTGCCAGACCGAATTTCTCGCAAGCCAAGAAATCATTAAATTAATTTCCCAAATCATTCAAAATATTGACGTTTTAAGGGAACTTAATTATCGTGTTTTCGGAAAGGAAAGTTACCGCTATAACAATAGGGACTTTATCTTTTCAAATGATCATAAACTGGAGGAAACAACCTTGTCTCTTAAGATTAAGCACCATTTGCTGCCGTCTTCACGGCTATCCAAAATCCATACTTCCTATTAATATTCACAGAATATGGCATGAGCCGAAATGGAAAAATATTTTCCTCATGAAAATTCAAAAGATGATGTACAAAAATAATTTAAGAGAAGATATGGCAAAACTGTTTAAAGCAGATCCTGAAATTGAAGTCCTACAGGTAAATTTTATAGTTCGAAAGATACATGAAAGACCTCAAAATTTTTCATTACTAACCTATAATTACACTACCTAATGGAAGGATATTTTAGAATTGGTACTAATTACTATAAATTAGTGTATCAACCTCAATTGGATGGAAATATATTCCCAGTAATTGTTCCATGGACGAGACAAGCCATTATTGACGACCACAAAAAGGATGCGTTAGAGTCTGTCAAAAGATATGAAGGTTTTACTGTTATACCATCCCATTCTAACTATCAGTACTCGGTAAAAAATTTTTACAATTTGTATGCACCTCTTACTCATGATTTAACTATTGAGTATTCACCAGGATCTATACCCTTGACGCTATCATTTTTAAACCATATTTTTGGTGATCAGTTAGAATTAGGTCTTGATTTTATAACCTTATTGTGGCAAAAACCAACACAAATGTTGCCTATTCTTTGTTTAACAAGTTCGGAGAGGAATACAGGAAAAACAACTTTCCTTAACTGGTTAAAGTCCATATTTCAAGACAACATGACCACAAATACCAACGATGACTTTAGAAGCAGGTTTAATAGTGACTGGGCTCTTGGAAAACTTATAATAGCTATAGACGAGGTTTTACTCGAGAGGCGAGAAGATAGCGAAAGATTGAAGAACCTTTCTACTGCAAAAAACGTTAAACCAGAGGCTAAAGGGAAGGATAAAGTTGAAGTTCGGTTCTTTGGACACTTCATTTTATGCTCCAACAATGAAGATAGTTTTGTACTTATTGACGACAAGGAAATAAGGTATTGGGTATTAAAAATTTCCCCCCTTCAGTCTGTCGACTCTGATTTTGAGGATAAGCTGCTTAAGGAGTTACCACAATTTATTGCTTTTCTTAATCAGAGGAAAATATCCTGCCCAAAAAGAACTCGCATGTGGTTTACTCCAGAACAGATCCATACGAGTGCTCTAGACAAATTGATAAAAGGCACTAAGGTAAATTTGGAAAAAGAGTTAATAGTTACACTTGATGAATTGCTGAAAGAATATGATCTTCAAGAGATAAAATTTACCACGGAAGATCTTCAAAACCTTCTCAGGGATTCATTGTATAAGACTCCCCGGAACAAGATCATAGAGATTATTAAAGGCAAATGGGGATTGAAAAACATTAATTCGAGTTATTTTAGATATCATCATTCTATTCACCCAGGAACAAATGAATGGCAGGTTTCGCATGAAAACATCAAAGGGCGATGTTACACCTTTTCTCGGGAATTTATTGATTCTATGTTGAAGTGTTGAAAAAGTATATAAAGCCCTGATTTCCTTTATTATTAATCTTGTTTATGTTCAACGGCGATTCAACAAAAGAGATCTTCTTTCTGTTGAATCGTCTTTTTATCATATTATCATATCCACTGTCCACCACCAAATCTTTCGTTTTGTAATTATTCCGATTTGATGCTCTAAGGTACATGTGCTAAGATCAAAATGAACACTATTGACAATTGACAAAGCAACATTTATGTCTTTATCCTCTATTCATTGACCAACTGATATTAGACGTTCGTTGAAAATGTGTTGATTATTACCCTTCTGATTATCTAATGGTTATGTCTATTTTCAACATTTCAACAGTAGCAAACCCATTCCGTTCTTATTTCACCACTATTAAAAAAATTGCAACGGGCTAGTAATTCAATTGAACCAAGTTAAATGAAAATAAATTCTCAAAAAACGTTTGTGCTGAATGTAGTCTGACTCTGAACGTCGCGGCTGCAAAAAATTGTCTAGCATCATTTAAGAACCGTTCCTGCAACTGGTAAGCAAATGTTCCTGCAACCGTCAGCAACCGCTCCCGCAACTGGTAAGCAACCGTTCCTGCAACTGGTCGGCAACCGCTCCCGGAACTGGTTAACAACCGCTATGGCAACTGGTCAGCAACGGCTATGGCAACCGGTAAGTAACTGTTAACCACTCCCCCAACTGGTAAGCAACCGTTCCTGCAACTGGTCGGCAACCGTTCAGCAACAGTACCGGTTGCAACCGTGCAACCGTAAATCAACCGGGACGGTTGCAACCGTTGGCAGCAAGCACTGTTTTGTTTTAAAACTTTAAATTACTATGTATAAAAACAATAAAAGCCATGAAAACCTATAAGGCAAATGAAGAGCTTAAAATAGTACTGCAAGGGCAAGGATTTATAGAAACTAGCTCTTGTCGCGATAAAAGAAAAGGAAAACATGCATTTAAGTTAAACAGGAAAAGCAGGAAGGAAATCTACTTTGATAATGAAAACATACAAATCTCCGACTGGTGAACGGAACAGGATAATCTGTATCTCTTAACATCAGAGGACCTAAGGCATTTGTTGCTATTTTTCTTTTTGGATCGAACAGAATATAGACTGATCGAACCTTCGGGTAAATTTCGTTTTGATCAAGTAAAGAAGAGACTAAATAAAATTAAGAATGAGGTAAATGATTTTTCCGAGAAAAAACCCAAAACAACAAAGGGTTCAATATTAGAAGCAATTCTAAAAACTTATAACGAAATCGAGCTTTAAATTGGAGGTAATTATTTAGGAGAACACGGTACTGGCAACTGGTCAGCAACCGCTCCTGCAACCGTTCAGCAACCGCTATAGCAACTGGTGGGCCCCCTCTGGTAAGTGATCAGCCCACTTCTGCAACCGTTCAGCAACCGCTACAGTTGAAAAATGCAACGGCTGAACAACCGTTCAGCAACGGCCACGGTTGGAAAGATGCAACAGCAGAGCAACCGCACAGCAACGGCTACGGTTGAAAAATGCAACCGTTCAGCAACCGTGTACAGCAACGGTTCACGATCAATAACAACTGCTGCTTTGCAATAGCTCAATCGTCGTGCAGTAGGAATTATATCATTGCTTAACAAGAACTACGCAAAAGAATCCGGTTGAAATCTGCAACGGCTTTGGCAATGGGATTAATAATGATTTTTGAAAAACTATTCACCAGCCGGATGGTCACATTAAAATCTCCACTGAAAGTCTATAAATTAGATAGAAATCTGCACATATTGCAGTAAAAAACTGTAATTAATACCGAATAATTTACTAGATTTAATAAACTGATACTGAAAGAACAAAGCCATAACACACCATGGAAGAAAAATTTAGCTCCTGGCTCGTAAATAGGGAAGGAAAACTGGAGGCGACCGGCCGCAGTTATTCAAGAGCCATAAATAGGCTTTCGGACCATTACAGTACTTCTACCGGAATTCCCATAGATATTTATAACGTGGATCTGGAGCTTCTAAAGAAGATAAAAGACAGTTACGAAACCTATGGAAGATTTTCTGAATTTGGTTATGAGAGTCATGGTCTCTATCGAGCAGCTGTCAAAGCTTATTATAGGTTTAGAAGGTCTCAATCCGTAAAAGAGCCTATAGCTCCGCAGATAACAACCATCAAGGTTTCAACAAAGAATTCTATTAAGAGGAAAAAAGAAAAGGGTAAGACCTTTGCTCAAAAGATCATTGATTTTTTTACCAGGTTGTTCCAAAAAAAGCATCTGCAGAAAATTCCAGCAGATTCTTTTGTTGGCACCCGGAAACAGATTTCAAAACATCTTATCTCTTTCATTAATGATTGGGAAAATGAAGTTCAGGAAAAATATCTTATTGATAATCCTCAATGTCAGCGCTGCAAAAGCATGGAATTTCCGGAAGTAGTCGAAAACCCTCCAATCCTTTCTAAAACCATTTTAAAGATGGTCTTGAAGGGCTATCCGAAGAAAGCTAAGCAAGAGGTTTTAATTTCAGACTTAGAAAGTAAATTCAAGAGCCATGTTGCATCCGGTGATAGGCTGATGGTTCTTTGCCGAACATGTAGACAAAAGGATGAAGCCCGTAAAGTAGAAAGATATCCTCATGAGATGCCGTCTATTATGCGACAAGGACCACGGGAATTGCGGTATTAATAATTTTCATTTTTTTCGTGCGACATGGAAATACTTTTTCCCTTTTTCAAATGGCCAATTTGAGAAAAAAGCTTATTTGATATTTAGCTACAAATTCCAATATATAATGTGCTACTATTCTTGCACCCCTCTCTACAGTCACAACCATGAATTTCCCTCCCCAGAGTTATCGATTTTAAAAATTTAAAACTAGAGAAGAAACAACTGGAGAGAACAAATAAAAAACGGGTACAGTTGCTATAGTTGCAGTTGCTGTTGCTCCATTTACTGATCCAGTTGCTGTTGTTATTGCTGTTACTGTTACTACTACTGTTACTGTTGCTGTTGCGGTTGCTTTTGCGGTTGCTTTTACTTTTACTTTTAAACAAACAATTTTTGGAGGTAAGATATAGGAAATAACCTAAAAAAAACTTAAAATTGTAGCGAGCATAAGTCCCCTACACTTTAATTCTCAATAAGTACTTATTAATAATAAATTTTGAATGGACCAATCCATATCAGAGCCTATTTATTACGATAATGCATCAACTACAAAAGTTGATGAACGAGTATTGCAAGAAATGCTCCCTTTTTTTAGCCAATTTTATGGAAATGCATCAAGTTCACATAAGTATGGTGAAATTGCCAGTAAGGCTATTGCTAAGTCCAGAGCCCAGGTGGCAACATTGCTGAAATGCTTTGAAGACGAATTGATTTTTACTTCAGGTGCAACAGAATCTATTAATCTGGCCCTAAAAGGTTATGTAGAAGCAAACTCTCATAGGGGCAATCATATAATCACAGTGCAAACAGAGCATAAAGCTGTACTGAATACCTGTGAATACTTAGAAAACAAAGGAGTAGAAGTCACCTATTTGGATGTAGATGAAAACGGATTAATTTCTTTAAATGAATTAAATTCAGCTATAAAAGAAACTACACTGTTAGTTTCTATAATGTTTGTCAATAACGAGACAGGAGTCATTCAACCCATTTCGGAAATCGGAAAAATTACGAAACGTCGTGAAGTTGCATTTTTTTGTGATGCTACCCAGGCAGTAGGAAAAATTGAAATCGATTTTCATTTATCCGGTATTGACATGCTTTGTTTTAGTGGCCATAAGATCAAAGGTCCAAAAGGGGTTGGTGTACTGGTAAAAAGGGAACATATAGAAGTTACACCCCTTATTCATGGAGGTGGCCAGGAAAAAGGTTTGAGAGGAGGCACATATAATACTCCCTTGATAGTGGGTTTAGGAAAGGCTTGTGAATTACTTAAAGCCGAATTCTCTCTAAACCGTGAAGCTGCAATTTCAAAAAAAAGAGATCTTGAACGATATTTTGAAGCAACTAAAATAGGAAAAGTGAATTTTAAGAGTGTTGCCACCACACCATATATCTTAAGTATAACATTGAATAATTATGAGGCTGATGAATTTTTAATGTTGAAATCTAAAGAATTTTTAGCTTCGACAGGTAGTGCGTGCAGCTCTAGATATATCAATTCTTCCCATGTTTTAGCTGCTCAAAAAATTCCTGATATTAAGAAGGTAATAAGAATTAGTATTGATTAAGTAGTATGATTACTTGCGTCCAATTGAAAAACTTAATATTGACAATCTTCCAAGAGAATAAAAGACCTTTAAAAACAAAGGAAATTCTAAGGCTTCTTGAAAAAAACCATTCGGATTTAAAAGTATCTAAGAAAGAAATTAATAAAATAATCTGGAATGACCTTAAAGATCTTATAATCTATGACTTGAAAGATTACAAGTACTCACTGAAAGACGTTAAACAAATGTCCTTATTTGATTCTAAGGATTTGAATACTACTGATATTGTTGATACTGAATGGAAAATAATTTTTGACAATTCGCTGAGTAAACCAGTTCACATAGATTTTTGTAGAAAAGAGTTAGTTTTTCAGGAGCGCTCAGAAAATTTGCATTTTCAATTTGAAACTTTTGTAGGAAAATTGTTTAAACAGAGGTCAAAGCATAGAAACCCAGAGGTAGATCTCTTTTTTGAAAATTTTGAAATATTTTATGGAGAATTATAGTAAGGATAAATTAATAAACTCTTTATCGAATCTATTTGACACTCACCTTTCGGACCCGGGAAGAAAGGCTTTGGTCGGCAAAAAAATTGATGATATTCTCTCAAAATATTTTGATAGAATATCATCAATTCAATTAGCATCCGCTTTACTCAGCAAATATGGAGTAGATTTATTTAATCCTCGGTATAAAATTCTAGAATCCATTATTAATCGGTTAAAAAGGGAGGAGGCAAATGAACTTGCTAATTATCTGGGTATCAAAACATCCTCCGATATATATGAGACCTTAATACTTGAAGCCAACAAAAAATCAAATTTACCCTTACTTCTTGAGTACTTTGAACAACCAACTTATTATTTAACTCCAAGACCTAAGGACAAAAGGATCGCAACAGGAGAAATTTCTATAGAATATGATGATGATATAAAGAGTTTGGGTTACCCTCATCCATACCAAAATTCTGTAAAACTTAAAGCTTTAGAAAGAATGACTAAAGCAAGCGGAAAAGTTTCATTTTTAATTGTGATGCCTACCGGTTCAGGTAAGACGAGAACGGCAATTGAAATAATGATTGACTTTATCAGAATACGAAGAATGTCAACAGTATTGTGGCTAGTAGAAAAACCAGAGTTAGCTGAACAAGCTTTAAGTTCATTTGAAAAATTATGGCAATTAAGAGGAGATAGATCAGTTCTATTCCATAGGTCTTACAACAAATTCAATCCTGAGGTTAACATAGACCATAACACCAATGTCATCTTTGCTGGTTTTGATAAACTTACGAGTTATAAAAAAAAAGATGCTAAAATTTATAATGTCCTCAAATCAAACATTGATCTACTAATAGTGGATGAAGCACATTATTCATTAGCAGAAACGTACGAGCATATCATATCAGATCTAGAAAAGAAAAATAATAACCTTATTAAAATTGGACTCACTGCTACCCCTATGCGCCCAGATGACAATGACTTCTTTAACTTAAAAACTTTTTTCAATAGTCATTTAATAGAGTTCGAAGACGAAAAAAATTTAAAAATTGACGATCCAATAAAATATCTCCAGAATAAACGCTACTTAGCAAAAATTAAAACTGAGTTTCTTTCTTTACCTGAAGAATTTATTGATGAAAAGTCGAAGGACTTCAATGATGCCGTCGTAAACAGATTAAAGTTTTGCCAGAAAGATAGAGAAAAGGTTATTGTATTTGCCAGGTCAAAGGACCACGCCATTGCTTTAGACATTCTATTAAAATACCATGCTCTTAAAAGTGAATGTATTATTGGGGAAACAACTAATGAGGAGCGTCAGAGTTTTTTTGAAAGGTTCAGTAATGGAGATCTTATGATATTAGTAAATTATGACATTCTGTCAACTGGGATTGATTTACCCAAAGTGGATACTCTGTTTCTTTTAAGAAAGTTTGGACAATACACAACAGCAATGCAAGTTCTTGGAAGGGCTTTAAGAGGACATTATAATGGAGGAAATGATCATAATAAAATTATTAGTATAAAAGGAAATCATGATTTCATAAATGAACCTTCAGACTTGTACAACACCATAAAAAATATGTATTAAATATGAGCAAGTATAGTATTATTGGTCCTAACTACCTTGAAAAGGTTAGAAGTTCAGATTATAAGAATTCAGTTTATGCCATTGCAGAAATAGTGGATAATTCGGTTGATGCCGAGGCAAAAAATATTGATATTCTAACCATTACTAAGAATAATTCAATTACAGACATCTACTTTATTGATGATGGCAAGGGAATGTCAGAATCAATTCTACAAAAGTGTGTGATTTTTTCAGAATCAAATAATCCATCTGGAACGAAAAAAACAGGAGTTTTTGGAATGGGGTTACCTAATTCTTCAATTTCTCAATGTACTAAATTCAGTGTAACATGTAAAATTTCTGAAAAATGGCTGACTAATACTGTTGACTTCAGGAAAATGAAAGCTGAAGGATCTTTAGATGTCAGAATGGTCTATGAATCAAATCTTAAAGACCTGGAGGGAATTTTAAGTAAAACTAGAGTAAAAAATCCTACAACAATTATTCATTGGACAGATCTCGACCGCATTGACACGGTACGAGCAAAAACATTAAATGATCGAGCGGAAAGGCTATTAGGTAAAATTCATAGATATAAAATAAGGGAGGGACTCCAAATCAGGTTTTTGAATTTCTCTGATGACAACAAAAAACCGGATATAGAACATTTATTTGTAGAAAATGATCCGTTATTTCTCACTACGGGAAAATCTTGGATATCACCAGCAATTATCGAATTATCTAAAGATTTTAAGAATCCAGATAAAAGATTTTGTGTAGGCACTTACTTTAAGAAGTTCATTCTCGATGAGAAAAAAGAAACAATAAATCCTCTTTTTTACTTACCAGAAGAAGCCCAAGAAACTATAGAAATTAGCTGGAGAGGTAAAATCTATAGCATTAAAATGATTGTAGCTGTTGCCTATCAAGAGGTCCAAAAGCCGGGTATTCGAGAAGGAGGGCGAACAGAATTTGGAAAGCAGTGCGGCATCAAAGTCCGTGGTACAGCAAATTATCCTTCTGGGAACATTTCCTGGGTAAGAAATAATAGGGAAATCACATCGGGAAATTATTCCTTATTCAATGTAACCCAAGAAAATCAAAGATTCTGGAGTATAGAATTAAATTATAGTACAGAAAATGACAATGAAAATTTCTTAGATAATCTATTAGGTTTATCAAACAGCAAACAAAGTCTTAAATTTATACCGGATTCTGATTTTCCAGAGGACTTAAGTGACAGTGCAAATATTAATGACAAAAAACAAGAATTAATTGCTAAGATTACTAAGGCTCTAAATACAGGAATTAGTAAAGCGAATAAAAGACTGAACCAGCAAGCCAGAAATTGGGCATCATTTGAAGAGGCTATTAAAGGAACTTCCTCTGGAGGCGGACTTCCTGGACCCACTCAAAAAACATATGATGTTCTCTTAAAAGCTTTGGGAAAGGGAGCTGAATTATCCGAAACAGAAAAAAATAATTTAGTAGCTAAACTGAAAAGATACCTGCCTAACATTCCTCAAAAGCAAATTCAAGATGCAGTTGTAAGGTATAGTGAAATCGGCCTGAAGAATATAATTATCTACTGTGAATTGGATGATAGAGACCTTTTTCAGACGGATTCCCATCAAGGAGTTAATTTGACATTAATTAATATAAAACATAAGTTCTACCTTAGCGTTATAGCACCCCTTAAAGAAAAAAATGAGGATGATATGCTTGCTAGTGTTGAGCTCTTAATTAGCTCAATGAGTAGGGCTGGAGAAAACGCTTTTTTTGATGATAAAAAGGACCTAATCAAAGAGTTTTATGAGCTAATGTCTAAAGATTTAAAATATCTACTTACTCAACAGAATTCTGAACATATCAACGTTCTAGCCTAAGTATATACAATTTATGTCTTGCCCGAGAAGCTTGAGTATAAAGTTTCTCGGGTTTATTTTTTCCGTCTATTAAGTTGATGTCAATTATGAAGATGATATCAGCTTCTAATCCCTTAAAAGTATTAATTGTAGTGTAATTAATACTGTCCTTTTGAAATCTAGCTTTATTATCTAAAGCCCTAAGGGAATAACCCGCAACCTTATTTAAATCGACTAATGAGCTCTCGGCTTTTTTGGAATTTAAAAGTAATAAAATTTGGTCTAATGCAACCTTCTCATTTCTTAGAAGATTTGATATTTCGTATTCCAAAAATTTAACCTGGTGTTCTGTGTCAGCAAATTCTTTTATTACTACCTCAGAGCCTATTGGTGTGTGTTCAAAACATTTGATTTCTCCATTTAACTGCTCTGATAAGTACCCAACAATATTTCTGGTATTTCTGCAATTTTCAGGTAAGGTGTAAGTGAAAAACTCAGATATTTTGGGAATGGATGTATAGTGATTAAAAATATCCTGCATGGCATCTAAAAAAATAAATTTTTGGCCATCTCTTCTTACTTGATCAAACATGATTTCATACCAAAATTCTTTAAAATCTTGACCCTCATCAATAATTAAAATATCATACTTTTTATCTGAATATTGCGCCAATTCTTGTAACTTAATCGGAACCTCCAAATTCCAAAAATCTTCATTTTTACTTGCATTTTCATTCCACCATCCGAAATCATATTTTTCAATAATATTCTTTGCAAAAGAATGAAAGGTCATAACCTCCAAACCTTCAACATCCCTATCAAATTCATATCTAATTTTATTTGCTAAAGTTCGATTAAAGCACAGGAAAAGAACACTCTTTCCGTCACTAATAAAATCCTGAGCTAAGGTCTTAGCTACTATAGTCTTGCCAGAACCTGCAGGCCCTTTAGTTATAATATTTTTATTGGATGAGGCCCTTTTAAAAAGATCTAACTGATAATTAGTTAACTCAACAAATCTTTGTTCATCATATTTGATTCTTGTACTTAGGATTTGAACAAAACCAATACCTCGCAGTAATCTGCTCTTAAATTTCTCGTATTCCCATTTACGAATTCCAGTTCTGTGCGAGTTTTGTTTTTTTACAAAATCCATAAGATATGGCAGGGCATCTTCTATATAATGTAATTGGTCTTGATCGATTAATTGTTGTTTTTTAATTGATTCCGGTAATGACTTTAAATTCAAAACTGAACAATCGGGAAAACATATTCCCCAACCCACAGGCATTCCCCCTAAATATTCAGAGTAATTTTCAGCCAAAGAGTGAGCTGCTGCACTGGCCTGGGAGTCCGGCTTTTTACTCATAACACGGCCATTCTGGGTCCATTTATCAGTTGGACCATCATAATTTATTAGTCCGCCTTTTACTTCTAAACACACCATTGCCTCACATGGAAGCGCGATTATAAAATCAATTTCAAACTCTGGAGTCTTTCCAAGGCCGTCGGTCACAAATTTTCTGGAATAAAAAACATCGTATTTTTTGGATATTCTTTTCAACTTTTCAAAAACCTTTTTTTCAGAAAATTCGCTTATTCTTTCTTCCGGAAAAAACTCTGGATAAATCATATTAATTAATATTTTTAATAAAATAAAAACTCACTTAATGCTATTTACTAGTGGAACTAATTTAGAGTCTAGTGCAATTGAATTTGTTGATTCTAATGAAAAAGTTACTGTTTTTTCAGCTTACATGAAGTTAGAGGAACTCAAAAAGATTAATAGATCTAAAAATATCAAAAGAATCGTTGTGCGTTGGGAAATCTTAGACCTTTGCCGGGAGGTTTCTGACTTAGAAGTTTATAATTACTGTCTTGAGAATAACATCATTTTATTTAGAAATACTCGTCTTCACATGAAGGCATTCTGGAATGATGCCACGACGGTCATTTTCGGCTCTGCCAATGTTACGAATAGAGGCATTGGAGAAAAAGGGACTTATAACTATGAACTTAATGGACTGCAAAAAACTATCGATATTGATTCAATACAGTATTTTAACCAGATTTTGAGGAATAGTCAATTAGTAAGCTCAAGTTTGTATAACCGAATAGTTGAAGAAGTTGAAAGAATTGGGAGAATTGAAGACCCTCAGGAACCTTATGTTATAAAAAAAGGTAGTGAGAGTAATCAGGAAAAGTTTCTATTGTCTGACTTACCGATGAGCAGATCTACCGAAGATCTTTTTAGGACCTATTCAAATCCCGAGAAGGCTACTCCTGATGATTTAATTTATGCAGGACATGATTTGGCATTATACGAACTTCCAGGTGGATTAAATAAATTACAGTTTGATGAAGAATTAAAAGTAAAATTTAATTCTCACCCATTCATATCTGCTTTGAAACAAAAAATTAGACACGAACAGTCAATGAGATATGGAGGTGTTCTGAGTTGGATTCAAGAAAATACAACTACAGTACCTACTCCTCGCAGTTGGGAAATGAAACAAGAATTAATTGTAAATATATTGTATCACTGGATCTGTTATTTCGACGACGACTTTACCTGGTCGACTCCTAAGTACAGCCAGGTCATAAGTTATAAAATGAATTATTCAAATCAATTAGAGACGATTTTAGAGCACCTAAATAGAGACAAAGCTAGAGGAAATATTGCCCCTCATCAAGTCATTCTCTTAATAGCAATTTCTAACCATGTTGAAAAATATAGAAGGCAGTTACTTCCATTGCCACAGGTCAAAGAAATTTTCGATGAAATATGGCTTCATAAAGAACAATTATTCCGGTCGAATAATACTGATATTGTAATGCCTTTAAAGGCATTACAGCGCGCCGAGTTAATTCACCTCAGAATTACTGAAGATCAAATTCAAGGGGTCAGAAGCTATAATCAGCTTAGAGAAGTTGTGACGGATATCGAGCTGTCAAATGAATTATTTGAAATATTGAAAAGCTTAAGAAACCCCCAAGAAATAATAGAAAATCATCTTTAAATAAAACAACTTGCACAACCTTCCCCTTCGGCCTGCAGAATTTCATCTTGCCAAGAGGAATTAGTTCTAGATCTTTTCTCTTGACGAAGAGTTCTTAAATAATGTTCTTTTTTTATTGCTTTTACCCTTTCCGGCTTTCTAAGCTCTTCCAATGTTTCCTCTGCCCAGGCGTATCCGTCTTTTTCATATCCAACAGCTTTTTCATATAAGTCTGGATGTTGCTCTAACAGCCAAACCCATTCAATTTTTTGCTGATAAAAACAGAAAAAACAACCTGATCTACTCCTTGAGTAGGTCCCTTTTTTTATTTCACCATCTATTTCAACTTCATATTCAATAGGTTTATAATAAGCAGGGATTCCTACTCCACTAGATTCTAAAATATCAAAAACATCTTGTAAACCTATATTATCAGTATTTTCAATTAAAGAAAAGGAATCCAATTGACCTACAGGATAATCGGTTGTTTTCAAATATTCAAAAACTACTTTATTAAAAGATTTAATATCTGCATCTAGAAGTGCATTTACCTTCTGTTTCTGAGTAAACTGTACGGAGATTGGACGACAAACATATTCTAAAAGATTTTCAAGTAGGCTTTTTTCATGTACAACGCTTTCGTAATAGTTTTTTAGTTTGTCAATATTTTCGTTAGCAAGTACTTTTTTAACTACATCCTCACTCCAAATATTTTTTCTAAAAGGAAATATGGTCTGAATATTTTCCTTCTTTGAAACATAACCTTCCCTATTTTCATCTCCTCTAATTCCAACATAAGAAATTGTTGGAGCATCACCCACTCTATTTTCAAAGGGTTCTAATTTCATCTTTTTTGTACACCATCTAGCCATTGGAGACGGCAAATAACTTCCATATAAAGCTAAGAAGTGATCGAATGGATTATCCATAGGAGAATTTTCCTCATCAATCGAGTTATAAAGTTCTATGTTTTTCCCAAGAACAGAATTCAATTTTTTGATAAGATCATAGGTTTCTTTTAATTCTTTTCCGGTGTCACATGTATAATATTCAATATCCAAAGTTGGATAGTTTTTGCTCATATATATGGCTAAGGCTGCGCTATCCTTGCCACCTGATATACCTAAAAGGTGTTTAACTTGCTCCATACTACACATTCATATTTTTCGATAAGAGCTCCATTAAAAGTTCTTTTCGTTTATTAATTTCTAAACCATTTATTAAGATATCAATCTCATTTTTAATCTCACCTAAGAATTCAGAATTACTTTCTAATTTGTTCACAACAAGTCTCTCTTCTATAGCTTCACCGGCCTCGTTAATAAATCTTATTGATAAAAGTTTTTCCTGTTCTGAAGACTTATTATATGAGTGAATATCATTTACCTTTATTAGACTTTCACCAAAATCCTCAATTGTGGCGGTTAATAGTGGTTCCTCTTCATCTATTAAATCTTCAATACTTTTCCCAATAGTAACATCGGCCACAGATTTTAACCAGCTGGTTCGGTCATCTAAAGGTGAAATCAATCTCTTATAAAATATACGTTGTTTTTCCCCTAAGCTGTTCGGTTTTATAAATGCCAATTTTTCTCTAATCTCCTCTTTATAATCAGGAAAATCCTCATTTTTACAATAGAAAGACTTTCTAATAGTGTTTTCAATATTATTCAATAGCTCATCATAAGCATGTTTTAATTCTGTGATCGCTTCCCCTACTTGTTTAGAGTAGCTTTCTAACACCTTTTCATCTTCTTTAATTGATAACGAGTGATATCCAAAAGCTGCAGGAAACAAATTGAATAAAGCATCTTCAGGGTCTTTGGCTTCAATAATAGCTTGACGAAGATTAGTTGCCTTATTAGAAAGCTTTTTGGTCTTCAAAGCATAGTTATTTAAGCTTTTTCGAAACTTCAAAAAATTAGTGAAAATTGTCAAGAACACGGTTTGTGTACCTTTACCTACGGTTTCTTCTAGCTGGGCCATTTCCTTATAGCTTTCCAATAAATTCACCTTTAATCCTGAGACATCGTAACTCTTAATTAAAAAACTTTCAGGTTTCCGGTGGATTAAATCCAGGACATCTTCATCTAAATAGGGTATGTATCCTCCTTCTATATGGAAAAGTGCAAAATCCTCCTGGCGTGCAATAAGGAAAATTGGTAACCAAAAATCAACTAAACCTTTTTTTAACTTAAATGGTGGTTTGCTAAGCAGATCAATGAACTCATTTAAATTCCTTTTATTAGAGAGCGAAGATTCCAAGAATTTATCACTTTCTGTCCACAAGTCATATAAGTCAGATCCTTCGTGTGGTTGGACCAAATCATAATGATTTAACCCGTCGGGAATTCTATGGATTCCGGTTTGTTGCAATAGGCTAATGTAGATGGCTTTTTCAGGAGGGAATTTTGAAGTATCAAACCCCAGATTTGCCTTAGCTCTATTTTTTAATAAAGCTCTTATTAAATTTTTTCTGGCACCGTTTATTGGAGCACTTAAGTACTCCTTATTAATGAGTTCATTCTTAAGAACTGGGGTGTGTGAATAAATCTGATAACAGATTTCATTTAACCAATTCTGTAATTTATGTTTATTAGGAATTATTTTTTTGACCCCCTGGTGAATCCAGGTATTCAAATTTTTGTCGAAAATTTGATTTACTACTATTTCCTTTAAATTGTTTAAATGAAATTGTCTTTCGTCACTTAATAATTTTAAAGCATTCTTATCTTCTTGATGACGCTCAATCAATAGATCAAATTGTTTGATCTTAAAAAGTTCATCCTTAATTTCATTAGAATTTTGGTATACTACAAAAATATTCCCTGGTTTCTCTTTTGAAATTGTAATCAATTCTTTTAAATCTACATCTTGGAAAATAAGATTAATATATCCATCAATAGCTCCACTTGGAGCCTCTATTTTCTGAGGATTATAAGTTTTCATCAGGCGAAATTCGAAAAATCGTGGAGTTCCGGTTTCGAAAGAATACTTTTTAACTAACTCAATGGGATACTCCACCAAATTCTTTATCTCATCACTTACATTAAAATCCGGATTTATTTCCTTACTTATAGAAATAAGTTCTTGTTCAAGATCAATATCAGTCCCTTCTAAAAAATTAATTTTTTTGCTATGCTTGTAATATCGAATGAGTGAAGCTGATATTAATTTTTCAATAATTTTAGAAATATCTTTTCCTCGAGTATAAACAAAATATTTTTTCAGAAATTCTTTATCAAAATTTCCGCCAGCCTTAGAAAAAATATTTACTAATCCTATAGTCTTAATTACTTCGGTTGCTAAGTCATAATCAGCATCAAACAGCAACTCAGCTCTTTCTAAAGCTCTAAATGTGGAGAACCATTGGGGCCTATGGGGGTTTTCGGGACTATTGATTTCCGACGGCAGAGTATGAGTTAAATAATCAAAGACCTTAAAGACTGGATAAAAATTATTTTTATGTCTATTAACTGAGTACTTGGAATCGTCATTTAAAAATGAAAACAGTGAGCGCTCATTTTGACCATATCTTTGTAAAGAGTTCACAAGCATGTTGGTAGACAGCCAATCAAGAGGAAAAAGTGAAGTTGTTAAGTCGTTACTGATTTTACTATTTGCTAAGCCAGAGTTTCTAATTAATTCGTTGAGCTCTTCAAAACGGGATAAACAATCAGAAGGAATACTGAATTCATGCAACTTTTTACTCGCAAAATATATTAGTTGCTCAACAGGTTCGTTAAAAAGTAAATCTACAAATCGCCCCTTTACCTTTTCCCATTCTAACTTATCTTGGTTGGAGAGATTTTTTCCGTAAGAATTGAAATTTTGATGAAGAGTAATTATAAAGTAGGATTCATATCTTTCGTCATTAGTCCATTCGGAAATTTGTTGCAATAAATAGAGTTCATCAATGGCGTTATTCTTTGAAGCTTGCTCCAGGAACTTTCCAAATTCATCTACTAATAGAAGAAATCCAAAATTTTTCTTCTGGGCATTTTCCCTCCTCTTTTTTAGTGAATAAATAATATTTTCACTTTCTGCATTATCCAGCTTTAGCACGTTGGAAAGAGCCTCTGAAAAGGGCTTATTACTCCCAACAAGTTTTATTATTTCGTAGCCTTCAACTTTTTTAACTGAATCTAAATGGGTGAAAAATAATTTTTCATTCTTTAAGTTCTTTTCCAGAGCCCAAAGAAAAGTAGATTTACCGGTCCCGTAATTACCGATTAGATTAAAAGATTTAGTCGCGCCGTGGTTGTATAAGAATATTCGTTCAAAAATTTCCTTAGCATTAGGAGTTACTACATAATCAATATCCTGCTCCTGATCCCTTAGAATATTAGTAGAAATATTAACTGTGTAACTCATAATGTTTTTTCAAAAGATTAATTTTAAACTTCTCAGAAGTATTTTTTACTTGAATCTGCCTTACACCAGCATCATCTTTATAGATAAATTCAGGATAACTTTCACCCAAATTATCAATTATCCTCTCCAGACCTTCATTAGACAAACATAAATAAGAAGCTACACTAGTTCTAATCTTATCATAATCGATTGCTGAATTTCCCTGAAACTCAGCCAGTAAACAATAGCCGAAAATTTCAGGAGTTAGGGATTTTTGTACAGTACGATTGATTCTGAAAATAGGTTCATTCTTTTCATTTCTTCTTCCAGTACTAAATACCAGATTCAAAGCTAAAAGAGGTGTATTAAAATCATCCTCAACCGTCTTTATATTTTTCTTGGGAGCAACGTAAGTTTTGATGAAGACTTTAAAATCGGAATTTAAAGTATTATCGGTGACTGATCTTTGATTATTCCTCTCTATCTCTCTATGTAAGAAAGACTTAACCTGGGATTCTGAAAATTCTAAACTAGCTTTATCTGAGAAATAGTCAGAGAATATAAGTTTAAAAATAGAAGCATATTCAGTAGAACACAAATAATATTGCATTAGCCAAAGCGATCCTTCATTTTCCAAATAAGGATCTAATGCTAAGTCTTGAAATAAAATTTTAGACAGTTCTCCTATTTCGTTGCTTTGATCATCAAAAATTTTAAAGGCTCTGATCCAATGTGCTATTGATCGAACCATATTTTTACCGACGCCTAATTCAGGTATAGCCGAATTTACCTTGAAATTTGAAATACCTCCTTCAAAACTTAAACTTTCATCCTTCTTTTCAATAAGATTTAAACCCTTTAAAAGCCACTGCTCACGGCAATGAAAAGTATCATGCCCCGAGAAACGTAAAACTGACATAAAATTTATTTTCCTGCAATTTAAAGCTAAATGGAGGAATTCCTCCATTTAGAAAAAAATACTTATTCACAATTTATGCAGAAGACAAAAACGACCTTTTTTAAAGGCTATTTTTCATTACACTTAATATGTATAAAGCGATGAGTAAGTTCTCAGTCACCTCACACCACGATAACCATAACTGTTTAAATAACAATGTGTTACGAGTTTTAACCCAATTTCTAATCAAATTTCTCATTCCCTAAACCCGCAAATTGCAGTGACCACGATTAAGTTCAGCCTATTCTAGCAAATTATTATTTTTTATACTCATAATAATTCCTGAACCAATATTTTGCGATTTTTTAAATATTTGAAATTCCTGTCTCAATTTTAATTTTCCAGATAATAAAGATGTTTCGGATAATTTAATTTCGCCATGTATTTCTTCACCTGGTCGAACATTGTTCTTTTGTATAAATTTAATTTTATTCTCGGCTATTATTTTATTCCCAAAAAAATCCATACCAAATTTTTCATGAGATCGATGTATCCTATTGCCATTTAAGTCCTTTTGGAATTTTATAACCGCAACCAAATCAGGATCTGTCTCAAATATGGCGGAATGTTTTTTAATTATTTTATCATAACCCTCCTGTAAATCGACCGAAATAATAGAATTAACCTTCTCTGATAATCGAATGGCTTCTTTATCAGAAATTCTTAGTTGTAGCCCCGGAGAGTTTCCGATTCTTTTCAATAAACCCTCAACTATTGTTTCAACTTTTTTTAGAATTTCTGTTTTTATCAATAAAATTTTTACTTCTTCCTGAAGCTCGTAGATATCGTCAAAATTCCAATTAAAACTTGATACGTTTCTGACGAGGCCTAGGTTGCTGAAATCTATATGTCCGTTATAATTACTGCCAAAAGAAAAGCAGGTCTTAAATTCTTTGCTTTCATACAGAGCTTCGAGTGTGCATCCTAAAATCACTTCAATAAACCAAGCTATAGTTCTAGGAATATTTGAAGTTGCTTCCTTGAACCTATCAAGTTCTTCTAAAATGTTACCTTCTTCATGATAATAGGAGGTCTTCGGAGTTACAAAATTATTTGGAAAACCCAATTCTATATATTGGATCGGTCCTAAAGAGGTTTTTTCTGATTTCTCAGCTAAGCAGTAACCAAGAACATGCCCAAGTTCGTGATATACAGTTGAATTAATAAACTCTAATTTTTTATCGATATTCATATTGTTGCATATAAAAGTCTCTTATAGCGATATGTAGCGACGAGTAGAGGACGCGGACTTCGGATTATCTTTTTTGAATCTTGGCTTCTAAAAGTACTTTACCAATGACACCTATTATTTGCCGTGACCCGATGTTATTATCTACAGTTATTTAGTCATACAACATTTTTTGTACTTTTTACCACTTTTACACGGACACGGATCATTCCTTCCTATTTTTCCAAATTTTTTTTCCAGTGCTTTCCCCTCCTCTAGAGATCTTTGTTCTCTCGTAGCTTGATCAATTTTTTTTGTCAAAACATCATCAAGGAAAAAGTTTGGATGCCAACCTTTCATAATTTTATCGACTACAAAGCTATCTATTGTAGAAGCTATTGCACCAGAAATTGGCTCAATTATTCCAATTAGATTAGGTACTCCCCAACGAATTAACCTCGTTACTGTATAATCGGATAAATTTTTAGATTTAGACATAAGCTGCTTATAAACGCTTTTCTCGTCATAATCTGAATCCTCAAACCAAGCTCTAAATTTCTTACCAGAAATATCATTTTTTAAAGAGATAATGAGGTCAATGTCAATGATGTTATTTGTATATAATCTGGTAAGATCAGGTAATTGTTTATCCTGAATTATTTTAGAGAACAGTTCTAAAGCCTCCCCTTTTTTACCAGTTAAAACTGGATTTAATTTGATGTTTATTAAATGCTGAATAGATGCTTCTGTGCTTAGATTTTGAATCCCAAGTTCATTTTGATAAAATAAACTTTTATTTGCGAATTGTAATCTCATCAGTGGAACAATGTCGTCGGGTTTGACTATTACATTATCATAGGAATTTCTAAAATTTAAATATTTGGTGACATTTTTATTATTCAAATCCAAACAAACTTCTTCCTGGCATTGATGACCGATCCAATCGCCATCAATATCTACCTTAACTTTTTCTGCCTTAAAAATTAAAGGTTTAACTAAATGTCGATCAGCACTTCCTTTATAATAGTCTAAAAGCCTTTCTTGAATAGAATCTAATTGTGATTTAGAAACATCACTCAAGTTCATCAATAGGTAATCATCATTATGCGGTAAGAACGCGGTTCTAGTTCCTCCATCATCAATTAATACGATATTATCTGTAATAAACAGTTTGTGTGCATCTTTAATACCAAACAAAAAGATGAACTCTTCTAAATGTTGAGTCTTTATATAGATCTTATCGAATAGTAAAAGAGATTTTATAAAAGGATTTATAAAAAATCCTCTTTCATCCGAGTTAAATGGAATTCCAGAGTTACTCCAATCTGAGCCAAAATGATAGGTATTTCCTTTTTTACGCCACCTATAATTTAAATTGTCTATTAATATCGAATTCATTCTTTAATAACTATAACCAATGGGTTCGCATAACACAAGCTGGCGGGGTGCCGCCTATTTGAGTCATGATGCGTTATTGTGTACAGTTTGTTCAAACCTCAAACTTATACCAAGCTGTATCAATAACTATTTATTCAATTCAGATTTGGCAATATGCGATTTTATGTCACGAAGTTGATAAAGCCAATTATATTTTATGCCTTTGTTTATTTCTTTATATATAGATTTTCCTCCAGAATAAATACTAATGGGGTTGGGAATTGGGCCAGTTGGAATATTAGATAACACTGCTTCTATTGAGGTAGATTTAATTTTTGGACGAAACTGTTCTATTATTTCGTCATACGAGGTAATTTCTTCCCTTTCTAAAGTTATTCTTGCTGATTCCAAGTCGTTATCGGATAATATTAAAATTCTTTCCATTTTCTTTTTTAACGAATCAAATCTTCCTTTTCTCTTAAGTTCAATTATTGAAAACCAAGGCACTTTTTCTAAAGAAGGAATTGATTCTTTAAATAAAATTATGGGTGATGTTTTTCCATTTTTGTTGTTAAACTCACTTAAAGCTAGTCTAGCATCTTTCTCTATTTGATTTGCTAAAAAATAGGAAGGGAACTCTTGACTAATGAATTCCCATCTTACAATATTATCGATTGCAGATCTAGCCCATCCTTCAACAGCTTGAACCGCTTTATCTTCTATAATATTAACATTATATTGATTTTCTGCTTGCCTTAATAAGAAGTTATGAGCATATTCCTCTGGTGTTGAAGGGTTAGGATAATGATAGTATTTGGACGAATTATAATTTCTAGGATATCCTATTTGCTGTCGATCGGGAATATTTTCTAGTTTAATTCTTTTTGATAAGGGTATTAAGACATCTGTAAAGTCTTTTTGGTATTGATTTGGGAGCTTATTTTTTTCAAAGAAATTATCATAAAAGCGGTCAATCAAATCTACACGCAAATTTTCCCAAACAATTTCATCATACCACAAAAATGCCATTTTAAGATCATCTGCAGTCAGACTTTTATCGATTACACCTAAATGACTTACAAATGAAATATTCTTCTTCATATTTTACAAACTGACACACCTATTATAGCACAACGAATGTAGGAATTTATCCCCTATAGCAGAGGGATAACACCAGGAAATCGCAATTAAGAAAATCATCTTTGTACCTAATTCTAATTAATAGTTCAATTTTCTCATTTGTACCTGAAAAATGAGAAATGAAAAAATGTACTATTCCTTCCTATCCTTTTCAAAAAATTTAGGAAAAATAAGGGACACCAAAGGAGAGATTATTGGAGAGAATACTAACTTAGTTTTCCGGAGGGGTAAAATGAAAATTTCCGTGCGACTTTCCGGAGCTTTTTGTATCCAGCATCTTCGTAGAGCCCATAAAACCTAAAAAAGTTATTCCTGTATTGAAAAATAAAAGAATTGATTTCTGCTCTCAGACTTTGATAAATTTAATTTTAACCTACCCCTTATCAAAAGTTGCATGTAGCGCAGCATGCACTTCCTTCTAGGGCCCAATTGCCTCTAAAAAACCTGATACCTGTTACATTTTCTCATTTGATTCGTCAAAAGATTAAGCTTTACCGGGTGAGGTGCAGCCATTGCCTCAAAAGCTTCTCTTCTAATTCTTATGAAATGAAATCATTCCTAACCGCCATCTTACTTCTTGCAGTATCCACAACTTTTTCTCAAAAGATAAATTTTGAAAACCTAAAACAGACTACAGATTCTCTTGCCGCAGGTCTTGTGAAGGAAAATGAGCCCGGCCTGTCGGTAGGGATCGTTTACGAAGGCCGGCCGGTGCTTAATGCGCACTACGGCCTGATGAACCTGGATGACGAGCTTAAGACTTCAGGCAGCACAGCTTATAATCTGGCGTCTGTCTCAAAACATATTACCGCCCTCGGAATTCTGCTGCTTGAAGCTGAGGGAAAACTAAATCTTGAGAATAAGCTTGGCACCCACCTGCCCGATCTCCCACAGAAATATCAACAGGTTACTATAAATGAGCTCCTGCATCACACTGCGGGAATACCATCCACAGATAATTTAAGGTTATTTGCGGGTATTGGGCTCGATTCTCCCTGGACACTTGCAGACGAACTGGAGCTTTTAAAAAGCTATTCGCAACTCAATTTCGAGCCGGGAACAGACTATTTGTATTCTAATGGAGGTTACAGCCTTTTGGCCGCTGTCATTGAGGCAGCAAGCGGACAGGACTTTGGAGACTTTTTTAGGAAAAGAGTTTTCGAACCCCTTAAGCTGGGAGCAACGGCATACAATATCCCCGGAAAAACGATAAAGGACCGTGCAGAAGGATACACCCCTGCGGGAGATAAGTACCAAAACGCATTGACCGGAGCAGATAGTGTTCCCGGAGGATCCAATTTTTATTTTTGTATGGATGATATGCTTGCCTGGATGAACCTCTTCCTGCAGGATAATAGCCTATATCATCCTCAGATCTCCGGAATGATACGGCCTTCTTTTCGATTAATTAAAGGAGATAGCATTCCTTACTCCTTTGGCCTGCAGGTAAAAGCTTACCGGGGAGTACCTGCAATATATCACAGCGGCGGTACCCCGGGCTTTGCCTCCTATATGATGCTGTTTCCGGAACATCAACTGGGAATTAGCATCCTTACCAATAACGAAAAAATTAATGTGGTAAAAATGACCCATCAGCTGGTCGACCAAATACTTAAGGAGTTCGTGATCGATGAAATTCCGGTACAACGAATTGCCACTTCCCTACCCCCGGACAAACTCAAAAAATGGACAGGAAGCTATCGCATGAAGGACGGAATGATCCTGAAGATCCTGCACGAAGAGGAAAAACTGATCCTGGATCTTTCTCAGGGGCAAAGATTTGAGCTACACCCCGAAGCGGAAACAAATTTCTTTATTCAGGAATTTGATGCCCAAATTGCCTTTTTGGAAAAACCCCTTAAACTGAACCTCATCCAGGGTAAGAATATACAAACAGGAGATTATGTGGAACCACGGGAGCTCATAAAACCTTCACCCGCCCCACATGAGCTTGTTGGTTCATATCACCATAAAGCCCTGGACGTCACTTACCTCCTCATCGAAAAAGACGGAGAACTTTTTGTACAGCTGCCCGGTACTTTTAAGAAGTATTTGAATTTTGATACCACAGGTCTCAGCCCGGTTGCCGGGGACGTATTTAATACCGACAGGCTGGGAATTATAGAGTTTCTGCGGAATGACAGGAATGAAATATCAGGCTTCAGGTTCAATGATGTGGGTAGATTACGGAATATTGAATTCCATAAAATTTAAATCGCTGCACCTAATAGTAGAATGACGTGAAGTAGGTAACTGTTCATTGTTTATTGTTCATTGTTCATTGTTTATTGTTTATTGTTTATTGCTCATTGTTTATTGTTCATTGTTCATTGTTTATTGTTCATTGTAACATAATCGATCCTAAAGACTACCTTTGATAAATTCCAACCTCCATGTCCAGGATCCTTCAGAAATTCCTTGTAATTCTTTTCGCAGGTGCTTTATTGCTACTCGCGGGATGGAGCAGCTATTCTATATATAAGTACTCTTCAGAAGCAGCAGAAATCAAAAGAGATTACAGCGAGCTCAACAGTATCACTCATGGAATAATGTCGGTTAACATCTGGCGGGATCATCTCACCACGATGGTTCTAAACCGGATCGATGAATTCGAGTTTACAGAAGACCAGGAGGATACCCTGGTACACCAGGTGGAAAATATACTAACGGCGGGCATTGACAAGGGAGCCGATATTCTGGATCAAAAACAGAAGGGAATTAAAGCCAAACTTCGAAAATTTGCGGTAAAGACCCTGGTGCCTGAAGATAAAATAAGGGCTCTGGTCCCCATGTTCGCGCAGACCATTGTCAATGAAATTCAAAAGCCGGAAAATAAAGAGGCCTTGAAATATGTCATCAAGAGCAAATTACAGGAATACAGCGACCTTACCCATGATGATTCCCGAATAGCAAGCCTGAAAATAAAGGCCCTGTTGGATAAATATGAGGTCGAAGATCTTGCCGGATTCAATGAGAAAATTCCGCAGAAAATAGATCACCTGGAAGATCAGACCTATTTTCACACTTATATTTTACTTGGAATTATTGGGACATTCCTTCTCCTGTGGTGGCTGTTGAGACGTCAAAAAGCAGTACACACCCCGCTTTTTATTATTTCGGTCCTGGTTTCCCTGGTGGTGCTGTTTTCGGGACTTACCGCACCAATGATCGAAATAGATGCCCGTTTTCAACAGGTAAATTTTCTACTGATTGGGGAAAGTATCACCTTTAATGACCAGGTGATCTTCTTTCAAAGCAAAAGCATCCTGGACGTAATAGGGATTCTCTTTAATAACGGAAAGGCCGACTCCTACCTGGTAGGGATCCTTATTCTTGTTTTCAGTATCATTTTTCCTGTGGCCAAGTTACTGGCTACACAAATCTACCTGGGCGGAAATGACAAAATAAGAAGGAACAGGATCCTGAAATTCTTTGCTTTTAAATCGGGAAAATGGAGTATGGCCGATGTTTATGTCATTGCGATCTTTATGGCTTATATAGGTTTTCAGGGAATACTGGATAACCAGCTTTCATTGCTTAATATGGAAACTGATTCCCTCGTGAGTATTTCCACCAACAAAACCTCTTTACAACCCGGGTTTCTTATTTTCATTGTTTTCGTCCTCTTCAGTTTGATCCTTTCTACGATTCTTAAAAGGATCACCTCTTTGGAAAAGAAGAACATAAAGCAGGAAAAACAAATACCTGTCTAAGATTTTGAGCGTCAGAAGAAAAGATTGTGTAATAAGCTTCCATAATAAGATTTTGGTACTTTAATTAGGCTTACCTTTAAAAAATTCTTAAAAAATCATATTCCCCCCTATGTCTGAAGTAATTAATAAAAGTAAAACCCTAACCAATCATAAGAAAAATCAGGATCTTGAGAATTACTTCGCCAATACAATAATTCCGCAGCTTTTCATCGATGGAAATCTTATCCTGAAGAAATTCACCCCTCCTGCGATGCGGCAATTCTCTCTTACAGATGCCGATGTAGACAGGGACATTCATGATGTGAAAGAAAATTTTCGGTTTCCCACGCTTATTGAAAATATTGAAGAAGTGATCCAATCCGGGGAGATCCTTGAGAAGGAAGTGCAAACCACAGACGGGAAATGGTACCAGATGAATATACTTCCCTACATAGTTTTTGAGGAGAACAGGACCGATGGGGTAATTATTACTTTTGTAGAAATCACCAAAAGAATCAGGGCTATAGGAGAACTTGAGAAGTTAAATTCTGAATATCATACCCTAATAGACGCTCTTTCCCACGATATACGGCAGCCGCTTTCGGCTATAGTGTTGCTTTCTGATGCTTTAATGAATGCCTATAACCAACAGAATACGCCTCAGTTCGAGAAATATATAGCTACCCTAAAGGCCAGCTCCAATGCCATGAGAGATCTGGTAAAGGATTTTATAGCAGTAAGTGAAGATCAACCCGAACTTGATGGGGAACCGGTTAGGGTAAATATTGAGAACATCGCGCAGGACGTGATCATTTCTTTAAAGTCGGAAATATTTAATAAAGGGATCTCAATAACTACTGATTTTCAGACTTCAGAAATCATCTTCTCAAGAAATAATTTAAGAAGTATCTTATATAACCTGCTGCGAAATTCCATTAAATATAAGAAGGCCGGGAAACCATTAAAGATCCACATTTCTACAGTTAAAATGGAGGATCGTGTAATCTTACAGGTAAAGGACAACGGCATTGGAATTGCCTTGGAGCATCAGGAGGCTATCTTCCATAAATCCACCAGGGTTTCCCACAAAATTGAAGGCACCGGAATGGGTCTTTATATCATCAAACGCATGGTGGAAAATAACGGCGGAAGAATTATGGTGGAAAGCCAGCTGGGGAAAGGTTCAACCTTTTCCGTTTATTTCTCTGTAAATCAAGACAGGTAAATGCAGCCATTGTGCCCTGTATTTTCTTTTAAATGAATTTGGGTTATCCATAAATACAATTTGATTGTTCCTGTATTTGCCACTCCCATTGCAGAATACCTCTATAAAATGGCATTTTTGAATACCTTTTTAAAAGGAGATTTTTAACAGATTTACCGCCGAACTCAAATGGCCTTACCCAATGAGCATATTTCTAAAAAAGCTCCCGAGAAACTTCAAAAACAGGCACCGGAATAAAAAACATTAGCTCTTTATTTATTCTCCGCTTAAGTTTAAATAAAATCCGAATTGGAAAGTTTTATTTAATCTAAAAAGCTCCTCCTAAGTTATGGTAACCGTACCTAAGACCATCAGCTTTTCAAGCGTAGGGGTTTCGCTTCCTCCCGCAGGCTCCAGGGTAATCCCGAAAGCTTCTGAATCATAAGAATTATCTACGATAAAGATCCTTTTGCTGTTCCCTTCAAAATCTTCCAGCAAACCTATGCTACTGGGGGTAAGCGGGTCCAACTTGAGAGACCAAACCTGATACACCATACCCGGGGGTGGTGCAGGAAGGTCCTGGGCATCGATATAGGTGATATTCTGTGCCTTATTCCAGTAAGCGGTGGCATAGGCTTCAGGAGCAAAGTCCTGACCCTGCAGCGGAATTTTTTCAATATTCCTGGAACGAAGTGCCCTTAATAACTGTTCCGTTTTTTCTGAATCTTCCCTGGCCTCTACAATCTGCGTTTCAAGATCGGCCTGTTCCTGTTCCATTTCAGTCAGTCTCTCATTCAACTCTGTATTGGCATCATACATCATAAATAATCCGATCAACAGGATGATACTGGCGGCCCATCCCAAAATGGCACTTATGTTTTTCTTTTTAGAGAATTCAGGTGTTCTTTCCGGTCTCTGTCTTATTTTCTTTTTAAGGCTGATCAAAACATCCTGTGGATCGTATGGAGCCGCAGCACCCGACAATTCCTGCAGGGCTTCTTCAATTTGCTCCACCTCCTGCCTAAGCTCGGGATATTCACGGAGCACACGGGTCACCTCCTCCCGTTCTGCTTCGGGTAGCGCACCATAAACATATAATTCCAGAATCCCTGATTCCAAATATTCCTGAATATTCTCCATTATCTTATCGAAGCTCTTAATTTTTTAATACACATCCTGTTACGTGTCTTGAGGGTACCAAGAGGCATCTCAAGAACTTTTGCGCTTTCCTGTTGCGTATAACCTTTAAAGAACAACAGGTCGATGATACTCCTGCAAAGGGGTTCAAGAAGTTTGATATATTTTTGCAGCCCAATGGCTTCGGTACTATCTGTTAATTGATGCGGGCTCTCAATCACATCAACAAAGGTTTCATCCTCCACATTCTTTTGCCGGTCTTTATAGGTTTTAGACCTTAGTTGATCAATTGAGGCATTGCGGGCAATATTTAAAATCCAGGTAAAAAATCTCCCTTTTGACGCTTCATAGGTAGGTGCCTTTTCCCACACCTTCAGAAAAACATCCTGAAGTACTTCTTCAGCTAATTCCTCATCTTTAAGTATGGTAAAAATCACCCCAAAAATGCTTTTAGAATAAAGTTGATATATTTTTTCAAAGGCTTTTTCATTGCCTTCCTGGAGTTGATTAATTAGAAAATCCTGCTGCATATAGGTTTAGCTGAGCTCTAAATGTATGAATTAAAAATAATTGTACGGGATTAAAAAAATATCGTCCCGAAGGAGGCCGGGACGATAAAGGATAAAAAAAGGAGATGACAATTATGACACAATGAAAAGTCCGGCAATTTCTGAAGCCTTTTGACCTGTCATAGGTTCGTCAAAGGCCTGGCTAACAGCAATGGCATCAAAGGCAGTGGCATCAACAAGGTTCACCCCGCCCTGGGTAATTTGCTCTTCCCCTTCATAGACCGCAGCTGTGGCTTCGGGCATCCCGGGTCCCCGGTTATCAAGCGTGATCCATCCAAGGGCATTTTGATCCAGGTCATACCCCATTACATCGGCTCTTAATCTTCTAATTTCCGAAGCATGCCTTGCCTCGACAGAATGGATTTGAAGTGCCGGAGTAAGAAATGCGGTTCCCATTAAATTACCGGCCTGGCCTTTATAAGCTCTCACCCCCGTGTCTTCAAAAGCCTGGGCAAGGGCAAGTAATTGTGCATAGGCAACTTCCTGCCCGGTGGAGTTTTCATTGAAAGGGTCAAACGCTCCTCCTGCTGTAAAGTCAAATTGAGGAGATTCCAGGCTGTTATCGCCCAGGCCGGCTTTCAGGAATTCCACATGAGCAGTTTCATGTTTTGAAATTTGCTGGTAAACAGCCTCGGCACGACTTCCCGCAGGAAGAACGCCGGAGTCCAAAGCCCTCCTATAAAATTCCGCTTCCAGGTATTCCAGGGTAAGGGCAAGCTGAAGTGCACCGGTTGCAGCATTTTGATCCTGAAAAGCATAGGCCTTGGAGGAACCGGCCAATCCAAACGGAATTGAAACCAGAAGAGCCTTTTTACTAAGAGATCCAAATGTTTTTAAGGCATCTTTTCTTGAAGATGTTTTATTGACAAGGTTTTCTGAAGTGAATTCCTCTAAGAAATTTAATATGTTCATAATTACAATTTTTAAAGTGGTTATTAGCCTGTAGGCAATTGGTTTGCGGTAAATTCGGTTTTTATAAATCCTGTTTCTTTCACAGCATTCAGAATAGCAGGTGGAGCCAGGGCCAGATCCAGCCCATTTGCGTCTACAACATCATCCCCGGCAAAAGCTTTTGGATCTTCTAAATAGATGGAACGAATTGCTGCAGCATGCCTGGCTTCCACCGAAACGATCTTACCTGCAATTACAAGGTAATCGGGAGTTTGGATAAGGCTGCCTGCTCCATTATAGGCAGCAACACCTGTGTCTTCAAGTATTCTTGCTGTGCCAAGAACTGAATCCCTGCTTCCGAAATCTACAGAGGAAAAATCGAATTCCAGTTCGGGTAATACAACATCGGCATTTCCATTGGCTGCAGCCATTAAAGCTGCTTTAAAAAAATCCCGATGGATCACCTCGTGTTTGTAAAGGTCTTCAAGGATAAGACGTTCTTCGGCATTAGCTCCTGCCCAATACGCGCCGTCCATGACATTGGTATAGAACGCTGCCTCCAGTTGTTCCAGGGCATAGGCATAATTTAAAATTCCCAGATCGCCGCTTCCCAAATCAAAAGGAGCTCCCGGCTGGACCGGAGGATTTAACATGTCATCGTCGCTGCTGCAGGCAAGCAAAAATCCTGAACCTACAACGGCCATACTTCCTATCTTGAGAAAGTTTCTTCGTGAATTAGTACAATCGATCCCGGCATTTGCTGCAGGCTGCACTTTAATAAGTGGTTTTTTCATAATAAAATGTTTCAGTTATATAAATACTTACGGAGCAGAAATACCGGCGGTTTTAATCAAAGCCCTAAAACTTTGTTAAAACAATAATATATTGCTTCGGAAGAGAGGGAATCTGAGCCGGAAAATGTTGTAAAGCAGTAATAGATGAGAAAGACATGCTGCAGAATTAAAAGTTCTTCAGCAACAGAAAAAGAATTGTTTGGGAGGCGCAACACCAGGCAAAAAAGCCTGAAGCAGTTTTTTTTTCAAGGCTGCTTATTATCTTCTTTTGACAGACCCTGTAAGGTTTTCTAATTCCTGTTTTCCTTCAGGGATGTGTTTTTTAACTTCACGGGTTACGTCTCCGGTTTCTTTTCCTGAATCATAGACGTTTTTCATAACCTCTCCCTTTATTTCATCTGTTGCACTCTTAATACCCCGGACTCCTTTTCCAAGGCCTTTAGCTATCTCCGGAATTTTATCAGCTCCAAAGACCATGACCAGCACAAAGATTATAAAGGAGATTTCAGTAAAGCTGACAAACAATGGAATGATTTGAATAGGATTCATTTTGAATATTTTTAAAATTGTTGGCAATAAGATTCTTCAAGGTTTTTCAGCGGAAGGAAATTTTTTCCACTGAAAAAATTTCCGCAGAGAGATCAGTCTCACAAGATTAACCGTTTTCCGCTTAGCTCCGTTAATTAGCCTTACTTCTTTTCAGGACAATCCCGGAAATCACAATGCTTATTTCATATAATACAAGCACAGGAATAGCTACTAAAATCTGACTTAAAATATCCGGAGGGGTAATAATAGCCGAGAGGATCAAAACCCCTACAAGGGCAAATTTTCGGTACTTTCTTAATCCGGATGGAGTTACTATCCCAATTTTGGAAAGAAAATATATGATGATGGGCAATTCGAAAATGAGACCGCTGGCAATCACAGAGGATCGTACCAGCCCAATATAACTTCCAATATCAAATTCATTAAGCACCTGTGAGCTTACCTGGTAGCGTCCCAAAAAGTTAATTGAGAGCGGGGAAATTACGTAGTATCCAAATAATACTCCGATAAAGAAAAGAACAGAAGAAATAAGGATAAAGCCGCGGGCAGAATTTCGTTCCTGCCTGTGCATTGCGGGGGAAATGAATTTCCAGAATTCATAGATAATATATGGAAAGGCAATAATAAAGCCTGCCGTTACCGACGTCCAGACATGGGCAGAAAACTGGCCTCCCATTGTTCTACTTTGAATGCTGAAGGGCATCTCTCCCCGGTAACAAAAGCCTCCTTCGAAACCCACCCAGGTCGTGAGCCTGCATAGAACATCATAGGTGAAGAAGTCCACATTGCTGGGGCCAAAGAGCAAGATATCAAAGATGAAGCCTTTAGCCATAAAGGCCAGCACTCCCCCAATTGCAACCGCTAAAGTAGCACGAATCAAATGCCATCTCAATTCCTCCAGGTGATCTAAAAAAGACAATTCCCGGGTGGCCATAATGTTTCTTTCCATAATTACAATTTCAGGTGAACTATTAGGTAATGCTTATTTAGAGGTCACGTTTTTATCCGGTTTTTCTTCCACCGTCTCCTTTCCGGAAGCATCTTTAAATTCCTTAATACCACTTCCCAGTCCTTTCATTAATTCGGGTAGTTTCTTGCCCCCGAATAAGAGGAGAACTACAATTACAATTAAAATAATCTGCGGGGTGCCAATCATTAATGGCGTTACAAGAGCGTTCATAAGCTGTGTGTTTTTTAATTATTTATAAAATTTTAATTCAAAAATCTGAGAAGCGGAATTTTAGAAATAAGCCCATCAAAAAATTTACTGAGCATTTTTCCATAATAAAGGCTTCTACTTATACCTACGAAGCAGGAATAGGGAAAGTTTTCTTTGAAGATTTAAATTTTTGTTAAAACAAAAATGTCTTAGCTCCTCAAAATCGAAATAACTAATCGACTGAACTGTAAAAACTGAAGAATAAAACTTGTGTGTAGTCTGGACAGGCTAGGTGAAAAGTGGGGCAAAACGGGTTTCTTTTATTTCCTTCCATTCCTCACAAAGAATGCTGTAATACCGGGAATTTCTTCTAAATCCGTCGGACATTAAGGTGTGGCTGCGAAGTTCCCCTTCAAATCTGCCTCCTATGGCTTCAATGGCTTTTTGGGATTGAAAATTCCGGGCGTCGGTGACAAATTCTATCCGTTCAAACCTGAGTTCCTCAAAGGCATATTGCAGCATGAGATACTTGCAGTTCCTGTTGAGGCCTGTTTGCTGAAAATCCTTTCCTATCCAGGTCCAGCCAATCTGCAACCGACTGTGTTCATGGGATATCGCACCAAAACTTGTACTGCCGGCATAGGTATCGGTTTGCTTGTCAAAAATGGCAAATGCATAACGGGTTTGTTGCCGGCGCTGCTGCAAAGCCAGATCGAAATAGTCCTGCAATGCTTCGGGAGTACCAAAGGGCGAGGGAGAAAATTTTAGAAGATCAGGATTTTCCAGGACTACCGGCAACAAGGAGGCATAATGCCTTTGCGCCAATGGCTCCAACCTCACACCGTTATTCTCCAGGATCACAGGGGTATCAAAAATCGTATTTTTCATAGGTCTTTTTATTGAGCTTTATAATCACCATTCCGGAAAAAGGGGGAACTACTTAACAAGATCATCCCCTCCAGCCGGACTGCCTCCCTTCCGAAGTAAAATCCGGAATGAAAAAGCATGTCTACAACGTCTTTGTAGTGGCGCAGGTTAGAAAGAACCACGCCTACCCGTTTTCCCGCACCATTATTAATCATGAACAGCAGCACCAGGGCCAGACCTGCTATTTCCTTTCCGAGAGTCCATTTCTCCTCCTCTATTTTCAGCAGGTTAGCCAGGCTGTAGCAACCATATAACACCAGACTGGAAACAGCCACATGTATAAAACTAATCCAGAAATAAGCCATTTTATGCTCTTCGGGATTTACATTAAAAGGTTCAAACAGGTACACAAATAAAAAAGCCGGAACACAAATCGCCAATGCCAGCTTACCCAGCTTGTCCTGAGTGAAATAATAAGGGTACGGCTGCCGGAGAAAATTGGCGAAAGTGACTGCCCGGGATCTCATTGCACTCTAAGTTATTCCTTCCAAAAATAATGAATCCGGTGATGTCCCGCTACAAAAAATGACTTCTGAAAAAGCAAAAAATTCAGAGAAATCTTTGGAAGGGAGCTTGCAAACCGACTACTACTTTCTTAAAAATCTGAATTTTCTTCAGCCTTTACTTGCCACTAAGACACCTTTAAACTCAGGGACTCAAAAATGGCATTTCAAGTGGATCATTCTAAGTCCCGGGACGTGACGGGTATGCAATTCAGTTATTATTCTTAACTTCACTGAGTTAGCCGTGCCGTTTCCTCCTCCCCTTGAGCTTTCAACCGGCTGCAAGCGTTTAAGCCTAAAATAATTCAGATGAAGAAAACTATACTCTCGGGCCTTTTATTTCTAACGGCTTTCTTCGGATTTTCCCAGGTAAATGATAGTCTTAGGGAACCGCTCATTCCTGTAGAAAAAGCAGGGCTCTTAAAAAATATCAATATCACTTTTGATATGCGGATGGAATTCCAGGCTTATATGTTTCGTGGCGGCGACCAGTATTACAACGGAATTCAGTTTTCAAACGGATTTACAGCCCTTGGAATTGCAGCCAAACTTCATGACAGGGTTGATTTTCGTTTCAGGAACCGCTTTAATAAAGACAGCGATGTGCAAACCCTGGACCGGCTGGGCAGTGATATTGAATTGGCTTACCTCGATGTGGAACTTACCCCTACCATCAATCTCCTCATGGGAAAGATGTTTGCTTTTTATGGCGGATATGAATATGAGTTCAGTGCCATGGATGTACTGGAATTCAATGACATCTATAATAATGCCCTCGCCTATGTTACGGGTGCCGGGATCACCTGGCAGGCTCTTGAAGATCATAAATTCGGTTTCCAGATCCTGAATTCACGTACCATGCACTATGACGACCTTTACGGGGATGTGGTTGCAGAAAATATCAAAGAACCCGACTGGCCGGTTGCGGTGGTGGGAAACTGGCGCGGCAACTTCTTTGACGGTAAGATCCAGACCATTTACAGCCTGAGCTATTCCAACCAGGTAAAAAGAAGAGGTACCTATTTTTTCACTTTAGGCCATAAATACCAGCACCGGAATTTCACCCTGATGTATGACTTTGATTATAGCTATGAACAGGTGGATACCAAAGGAATTCTCACCAACCTGTTTAATAACGACCAGATTGCGGAAGAGGTGACCTATGTGGAGAACTGGATAAGAGCCGAATACAGTTTTAGTCCTAAGTTTAAGGGGTTACTCACGCTTATGACCAGCAGTGCCTACGGCAAACCGGAAACCGAAAAAGACCATCTAAGAACCAGCTACGGTTGGATCCCCACAATTTATTACAGCCCCTTTAAAAATATAGATATCCGCTTTTTCCTGGCATACATAGGGCGCTATTATGACTATTCCTCCTATGCCACAGATGTACTGGGAGCCGGGGATTATAATAAGAATGAAGCCAGAGTTGGCATAATTGCCCCCCTTCTTTTGTTGTAAGCTTTGTTTTGGGAGCAGGTTCAAAAAGTTCCTTCGGAAGGGATTTCTTTTCCCCCCTACCCCCTATCTCTCAGTCTGGATTTTCTCTCCGCGGAAGGAAAATATTTCCCAAGCCGGTCAAAAATTTGAATTTCAGGGATTTATATAAAATATTCTGAAATTTATTTTGAGTTTATTGTAACTTACCGGTTAGTATTTCTCCCCCGTTTTATTTATTCTGATGGTTAAATCGATCTTCACAATACTCATTTTGTGGACCGGCTTCAGTTTTGCACAGGGAGAGGTTCCGGGCCCGGGTGCTTCCGTAGATGCCAGCCTGGCCTGGATGCGCGCCAATGAGACTTCCGCAGAAAACCTCGAGCAATTCCATGAGCTCGCCCTCAAAACCTTAAAACGCAGCATTGGCACTGCCCCCGACAGTACCGTTGCGCAGATCCATGAATCCCTGGCCAGCTGGCACTCCTATAACGGGAAATTTCCGCCGGACTCGGTGGTGTACCATGCAGAAAAAGCCCTGGACTATCATTTAAAAGAAGGAAGCAAACAGAAAATTGCAGATTCCTACCGGTCCCTTTCTATTGATTACCTCAACACGGGAGATCTGGAAAAGGCTCAGGAAGTGCTGTTCAAGGCTATTGCCCTTTATGAAGAGCTTGGGGATGACGCCGGGCTTGGCAGCGCCTATCGCACCCTGGGAGTAAAATTCCGCGTAACGGGAGATTTTGAAAAATCCATAGCCTACACCAATGAAGCGCTGCCTTACCTGGAAGCAGCCGAAGATTACAGCTCCCTGGCCATTGCCCAATTCAATCTCATCATAGGTTACGGGGAATTGGGAGCATATGAAAAAGCCTATGAAGCTGCAGAAAGATGCCTGGAACTCGTAAAGACAAAAGTCCCCGAAGAGGTCTTTGTGGCAGTGAGAGCCTACTCCTATCGTGGAGATGTGTACATTAAAGCCGGAGACTTGGACCGGGCATTGGAAGATTATTTGACCGCCTGGGAAATGTGTAAGAAAGAGATTGGCGAAGAACGCTGCGCCACTTACCGCACAGAAATAGGGCATATCTATCTCCTGCAGAAAAACTATTCCCGGGCATTGGGACATTTGTTAGCCGGGGTAAAATCCTATGAGGATAAGGGGCAGGTAGGATTAATTCAGCCCTATCTCGATTTGGCAGAAGCTTACAGCAGCCTGGGAGATTACAGGAATGCATTGTTCTATAAGGAAAAGGCGCATGCCAATTCAGAAAAGCAGCTTCAGGACAGAATTAGCAGTATAGAGTCTGAAATGGCTATAAAATATGAGACCGGAAAAAAGGATGAGGCCCTGGCTTCGCAGGCCGCACTGCTTCAGCAGAAAAACAAGACACAGAACCTCTTCATCATCATAGCTTCCCTGTTATTGCTGTTCCTGCTTTTCCTGCTGTATTTCTTTTACCGGAACAAGAAAGCCACGCAGATCATACGTGCCAAAAATGCAGAAAAAGAACTCCTGCTTAAAGAGATCCACCACCGGGTGAAGAACAACCTGGAAATGGTGAAAAGCCTTATCGCATTACAGTCGGCACAAATTGAAGATCCTGTTACCAAAGATGCCATGATCGCCAGCCAGAACCGGGTGCAGTCCATGGGGATCATCCATCAGAAGCTGTACCAGGGAAAAAACCTGGGGAGTATTGAAATGAAAGATTACTTCATCAACCTGAGTGAAGGCATCCTGGATACTTTCAATGCCGAAGACCGGGTAAAGATCGAATGCGCTATGGATCAGCTGGAGCTGGATGTGGATACCGCAGTTCCCATAGGCCTTATTGTAAATGAACTGCTTACCAATGCCCTCAAATATGCCTTTCCGGAAGATCAGGAAGGGGTTATCAATATTAGCCTGGAAAAGGATCCCCATCATAACCTGAAACTGGAAGTAAAAGACAACGGCATTGGAAAAACGATGGGAGTAGCCCCCAAAGGCACGGGCTTTGGCTCCCAACTGATAGAATTACTCACCCGGCAACTAAACGGAAAGATGAGGGAGCGCAGTGGAAAAGGAACCCACGTGGAATTTGACTTTGCTATTCAGAAAAGTGCATAATGGGCGAAAAAGTAAAATTATTGATCGTAGAAGATGAAATGATCATCGCTGCACATATTTCCCTCCAGCTCTCAGAAATGGGTTATGAGGTAACAGGCATTGTACCACGGGGGGAAGAAGCCCTGGTGCATGTAAAGGAAAATCCGCCGGATATCATCCTGCTGGATATCAATCTTAAGGGAGAGCTGGACGGGATTGAAACGGCCCGCCAAATGCAAAGAACCCGGAACATACCGGTTATCTATCTTACCGCCAATGCAGACGATGCGCATTTCAATAAGGCCAAAGACACGCATCCCTACGGATTTATAGCAAAACCTTTTAAAAAGCTGGATCTGCAACGGGCCATCGAATTAACCGTGAGCCAGATAAGCTGCAGGGACGGCGGCAACATTGCTGTTGATTCCCAAAAAGATGAAACCTTTATCCTTAGCGACTGCATCTTTGTAAGGCATTTGAATTCTATGGTAAAGGTAAGTATCAAAGACATCCTTTATATCGAAGCCGAACGCAACTACTGCCGTATCTTCTCCAACAGCAAAGAATACCTGGTGGTCATGACGCTAAAAGAGATGGATAGTAAACTGCCTTCCCGGCATTTTTTAAGGGTCCACCGTTCCTATATAGTGAATATCTCCCAGGTAAAAGAAGTGGCCACCAGCCATATCGTGCTAGGCAGGAAAGCCATTCCCATAAGTAAATCCCTTAAAGAGGAGCTGCTAAAGCGGCTACAGACCATTTAATTCCTTCGTTAAAGAAACCGGATGTTTGGGACAAGCATTGAGCCCTTTCGTCCCGGATCGTTTTTAGTATTAATTGATTCTCAGTTACTTAGAGGCATAATCTAAACACATGATGCTATGAGAACGATGAGAATCTTCATTGCCACACTGGTGGTCGCGATTTATGGAACAGGAGTGTTATCAGCACAAAATGGAACCGCTGCAAGTGAGATCCTGACAACGACAGAGATCACTGTAAAACAGGGACATAATGCACAATTTATAGAAGGTGTAAAAAAATGGAAGGAATGTTATCTCAAGAACAACGGAAGTGAGAAATGGACCATGTGGAGCAGGCAACAGGGAGCAGGCCAAGTTTATATCATGGCCGGCACAATTTCCAACTGGAGTGAAATGGAATTGAAAGGGGATGTAGATAATGAATGCTATATAGCACTATTAAACCATATTCTGCCCCACATTGAAAAAGTAAATTCCAGGGTCGCCAGCACTATGCCCGAAGTAAGCAGAAGCACACCCGAAGATACAAAGTACATATGGGTGACCTACTACAACGTGCGCAAGGAACACGTTTTTAAAGAAGTAATTCGGGAGGTTACCAATGCTATTAAGCAAAAAGAAGGGGCACCCCGGGGCCTATGGTATAACTTCCAGCTGGGCGCCCCCGATACTCCCAATTTTATGGTAGTGGAACCCTATAAAGGCTATGCCGAAATCGACATAAAAAGGGATAGCCCTGCAAAGATCTATACGGATGCGGTGGGAGAAGAAAAGGCCAATGCTCTATGGGAGAAATGGTTCGACACCCTGGAGGAAAGATGGGCCTACATCTATAAACTAAATCCTGAAATGAGCAGCTATTAGAGGCCAAAGAGAAACTTACCGATCGGCGGAAGGTTTGATTGGATCGTACACCGCGCGAAGGCCGGATAAAAAATACCCATTTAAAGGTATTGAACGGCTCTTCCCACATATATATCTTAGCAACGTCAATATTCTATATTTGGATAGCTGGTTGAGGAAGTTTAGGTAGGGGGTTACTTCCTCATCATTATAGTGGGATGTACAAAGTGTATCTCTAATTTTTACCGGTAAGAATTATTTGGCCTAAGAGCCTTCAGGTTTTTCCTGAAGGTTCTTTTTTTTGAAAAGGTGCCCTTTCAGACAAGATTTTTATAATTTCTATATTTACAGCACAAACCAGGATTTATGGATAAAGGCCTCAAAGAAATTTCAGATTACTGGAAAGAAAGTTATTCCCGGCAGGTAAAGGAATACCGGCCGTTCGAGATCTCGGCTGAATTTGCACGGTTTGCCTCCATGTTCGCACCGGGCAACTCCTATTTCTATGTGGTTAACCTACACAACTTTAGCCTGGAGTACATTTCAGATTCTGTAGAGGCTTTTACGGGCAAGGATCCCGGGAGCATTGACCTGCAGGATCTACTGGAAGCCGTCCTGCCCGAAGAGGTGGAGATCTTAAGCCTTAAAAGCAAGGTGAACAGTGATTTTTACACCTCCTTTGTAGACCGGAAAGAGGTGCTCAATTATAAGAATATGTTCTCCTACCGCATGAAGGATGGCGACAACGGAGTGAGAACCATGTTGTACCAGGCATTTCCGCTGAGTGTTCTGGAGAATGGCTCCCCCGAGCATGTGTTTTGTCTGCATACCGATGTTTCCCACCTCAAAGTAAGCAGCAATAACGGCGTTTCCTTTGTACATATGAACGGCGGGAAAAGTTATTACAACGTGGATGTTTCCAAAGGAAAATTTCTCATTGATGGCAGTGAGGCCGCTTCGCATGATCTCGCAGAGCTGCTCACAGAAAGGGAGAAAGAGATCGTCATTGAGTTCTCAAAGGGTCTCAGTGCAGAACAGGTCGCGAAGGAACTTAACCTCTCCCCCCACACCATCAAGACCCACAGGAAGAATATCCTCAAAAAAAGCGACTGCACCAATACTACAGAGCTCGTGGCAAAATGTCTCACCAACGGGATCATCTCTCCTGCTTTCATTTAGGATCTCATGAGATCTCCTGTGGCATTGAGGATATGCAGACCATACCTATAGGAAATTTTCTCTGCCCGGCACTTCCGGAAGAATATCTACATCTGCAACCAAAAGTTATTCCCGATAAAATCCTGTTTAGCCTTTATCCTTTATCATTCAAAAGATCTTTTTATTTTTGCGGGCTCATGATAAGAACTCTCCTTTTACTTACAGCCCTTTTATTTTCCTCTCTCGTTTCAGCCCAACTGGTGAACATTGAAGCCAAACGCATGCAGACCGATTCGGTGAGGTTCGCTTTAGCTGCCGACTTTTCCTTTAATCACACCAACAACGACGGCAAGCAGGTGAACCAGATCGATGCCGCCCTAACTACTCAGCTTAAATCCAGGGATCTTAAGATTATCTATTTTGTGCTGGGCAATTACAAACTCATAGATTCAGACGAGAAGAACCTGCAGAACTCCTGGTTCCTGCACGGCAGGTTCAATTATAAGTTCAATCAGGTGCTAAGGTTTGAAAGCTTTTTGCAGGGACAATACAATCAGCTGCTGGTTGTGGAACAGCGTAACCTGGTGGGTGCCGGGCTGCGGGTGAAATGGGTGGATAAAGAGCGTTTCAGCGGCTATGCCGGCAACAGCTACATGTATGAGGTGGAATACAGCGACCGGGCCGGCACCACCAATTACAACCACCGAAACAGCACCTACCTCACCTTATCCTATGCTCCCAAATCGGGAAGGTTTTCTGTCACCAACACCTTGTACTACCAACCGCTCTACAGGGAACTTGAGGACTACAGGATCCTGGAACAATTCAGGCTGGATTTTCCCCTTTCCAACTGGTTTAAAATCTTTACCATTTACAACTACTACTTCGACAGCAAAACTCCGCTGGATACCAAAGAATACACCTCTAACCTGAATTTCGGCGCCGGACTAAGTTTCTAGAAGTAAGATTTTAGAAGTTAGAAATACGATTGTAGAAGTTAGAAGTACGATGTTAGAAGTTAGAAGTTAGAAGTATGATCTCATGCCCTGGTTAATTATAAGGGCTTCCCGTGATTAGATAGAGTTAATATGGCTCCTACTGACCGCTAAAATTGCCTGAGATAGCAGAATCTTTTTTACCCGTCGATTTTGAGTAAAACCTCTTCCTGCTTCTCAATATTTTGTACTACTGCTGTAAGTTCATTGATGATGCTTATACCTTTATCCTTATTGTACCAGATTTGCAGCTGACTCTTAAATGCGGCATCAATTTTTCCGAATTGCTCTTTATAGTCGGTGACTAATTGAGTAGCTGCAGCTGTTCGTGGTCCCCAGCTGGCCATCACCTCAAGATCCGGATTTAATATGACGAGCTTTGGAATAGATCGGGTACCGTTGGTAAGGAAATGATCCATCAATTGAGGATGCTCATCTCTCAGGACTACCCTAAGCTCAATATTTTCTGAAGCTTCAGCGATCTTGTTAAGCACCGGCAGGGTTTGGGCAGCGTCCCCACACCAGGATTCGGTGATAAGCAGCCAGATCTGTCTTGTTTGAAGCTCTCCAAAAATGGCAGTTTCCGCTTCAGTAAGCTGAATGGTTTTATTCAGCCGCAGGGAACGTTTATAGTTGAGAGCTGTAAATTCAATGCGCTCCTTGTCGGTTTCTCCTGTAGTGCTTTGGGTAAGCACCAGCTTGTTCATCAGGTCCATGTATTCCATGTAATTCATAGAATCTTCCAGACCCTGAGCCAAATATTCTTTCATAGAGATTTAATTTAAAATGCAATTTTAGACTTTTGAGATGCGGAAAAAAATGACTCTCCTCAGTTTAGGAAAAAAGTTGCAGGTTGCGGATTGCAGGTTGTCGGTTGCGGGTTGTGGGTTGCAGGTTGCCGGTTGCCGGTTGCGGGTTGCGGGTTGGAAAAAGTTGCAGGTTACATGTTGCAGGTTACATGTTGCAGGTTAATTCTGGATTTTATTCTCAAATTTCTTCAATATACATTATACAATATACAATATACAATTTACAGATACGTCTTTGCGAAGGAGCCCAGCCTTTCGGGGCGACTGAAGCAATCTGCTGATGGTTTATGCTCGTGAAAAATTTCACACAAAGCCCACTAAGCCAAGAATGTAAGATCACGAAGAAAGTGGTCGAGAAATGGAATTTGGTGCCTGGAATTTGGTGCCTGGATTTTGGTGCTTTGAATTTGGTGCCTGGAATTTGGTGCTTGGAATTTGGTGCTTGGAATTTGGTGCTTGGTGCTTGTGATTTTTCAGTTGCGGGTTGCGGGTTCCGAGTTGCGAGTTGCGGGTTGGAAAAAGTTGCAGGTTACATGTTGCAGGTTAATTCTGAATTCTGTTCTCAAACTTCTTCAATATACATTATACCATATACAATTTGCAGATACGTCTTTGCGAAGAAGCCCAACCTTTCGGGGCGACTGAAGCAATCTGCTGATGGTTTATGCTCGTGAAAGGTTTCACACAAAGCCCACTGAGCCAAGAATGTAAGATCACAAAGAAAGTTGTCGAGAAATAGAATTTGGTGCTTGTGTATTTTTCAGTTTCGGGTTGCGGGTTCCGGGTTACGGATTTTGGAATTTGGTGCTTGGAATTTGGTGCTTTGAATTTGGTGCCTGGTGCTTGTGTATTTTCAGTTTCGGGTTGCGGGTTTCAGGTTGGAAAAAGTTGCAGGTTACATGTTGCAGGTTAATTCTGAAATTCTGTTCTCAAACTTCTTCAATAGACATTATACCATATACAATTTGCAGATACGTCTTTGCGAAGGAGCCCAGCCTTTCGGGGCGACTGAAGCAATCTGCTGATGGTTTTTACTGAGTCTACTATTCACTCCGGCCCTTCCTATTCCTAATAATATTTTCAAATGCCTCATGAAAAATTTCACACAAAGCCCACTAAGCCAAAAATGTAAGAACACGAAGAAAGTGGTCTAAAGCCACAGATGCACAGATATTTTTTTTAAAAAACTTTCTGATCACCGATCACTGAACACTATTTTTTTCCCGCTGATCACGCCGATTTCCGCAGATTTCCGCTGATTCCGGTTTACAATGGTAATAAAGAACTGCCGGCCAAAAATTGCTCCCTGCAACTTTCTGATCACTGAGCACCGATCACTGAACACTATTCTTTTCCCGCTGCTCACGCCGATTTCCGCAGATTCCGGTTTACAGTAGTCGTAAAGAACTGCAGACTAGTAACTGCCCACTGCCTACTTTCTGACCACTGAGCACCGATCACTGATCACTCCTTTTTAACACTTCCCGCCACTTCCCACTTTCGGCATATTCTTTAAGCGTCCTGTTGCGCCCCTTCAGGAAAGCGGTCATATAAGCTTTGAGAAATAATTTGTTGGCAAGCCATCCCAGGGGACCCAGCGGGGCTTCAAATTTGAACACATCTTTCATCAGGGTTCCTTCTTCAGTTGCAGAGAAATAATGTTCATGCCGCAGGCTCTTAAAAGCACCTTTCTCCATTTCATCCACAAAAAAATGTGGCGGATCAAATTCGGTAACCCTGGAAGTCAGCTGTTGCGTAACTCCAAGATGCTTGCCCCGGTAGGTTACAGTCTCATTAAATTTAATTAATCCGCTGGTTCTTCCTGCCACTGCTCTTTCATTGGAAGAGGTTACCGCCTTCGACTGGAAGTCAATACTTCTGGCCAGGTCAAATACAATTTGAATATCTGCCTTTATATGAGTGTCTAACCTGATTACCGGCATATTCGACTATTTGTTATTCTGTTTACTACAAGATAGACAGTTTTGAGGAATTTGTTGGCGGTAAATGGAAGATAAGGCATAAGCGGGTTTTTTCACTCCCCCGGAATCCCCGGGAGTGGAAAAGGATCTGTATTTCCAATAATTCAACAGTTTAATCTTACCTCATGATATAGAAACAACAGATAACATAGTCTGGTCCAATAATTACATTTGTTTAAATTATGGTTAAATTATTTAAACAAAGAATTATTAATCCTATATTTACCTCAAAATCAAATAATAAAAGAAATGAAAAATTTATTTAAACATTCGAATCTATTCATGTCATTCTTACTCGGGGTGTTATTTATCACCACCTCCTGCGGAAATGAAGCGAATAAAGACTCAGCTGTCGGTGAAGTAAGTGTGGATACCACAACAGCTGCAAATGTAGAAGCACCTCCTGAAGCAACTCCCGGAGACAAAACTATTGCTGAAATTGTTACCTCCTATGCCACTGCCGAAGCTGAAGAAGACCGGCAATTTACCCTGTTACTGGCTGCCCTGGAGTATGCGGGAATTACCGCTATGTTTACAGAAGCCGGTGAATACACGGTTTTTGCTCCAACCGACGCTGCATTTGAGAAATTCCTAAACGGAAACCCCCTGGATTCCTTCACTAAGGAGCAGGTGGCTAATGTGCTGTCTTATCATGTGGTCGACGGTACAAAAATGAGTGACAGCGTACTTCCTGAAAGTTCACCGAGGGAAATTCCAACTCTTTTGGGACCCTCTATCTATGTGAACAGCTCTGCCGGAATAGACACCAATGATGAAAATATGGATGCTGATGCCTCCATACTGGTAGATGCCGGATTATTTGATATCGCGGCGAGCAATGGAGTGATCCACGTGATTGATTCGGTACTTGTCCCTGCAACCGAATAAACCGAAATTCCCCCTCCCCTATAAAGCTGTCTTTTTTCAAAGGCAGCTTTTTTGTTTATATAGAAAAGGAATTTTCTTTAAAGGGACTCATCGCCGGCTCCCGGTCTTTTCCATTGTGCCACCCACTTATATCTTTAGAGTCCCTGGGTTAACGCCGCAGGAATTGGACGATGAAAATATTTGAAGGGGATTGGTGAAGTTCAGGTTTAATTCTAACCCTTAAAACAATTATCACAAGGTTTCCCTTTTCTGTAGCCTTGATCTGCATTTTGATATTTCAAGGGATGATGCAAGAAAAGCTGAAAATGAACGTTATAGGGTTTCATCAATCAATCATCATCTCATGCTTAAAAGATTCTTTATTTTCTGCTCCGGGGCAGATACCAAAATCCTTGACTCCTGTTCTCCCGGCGAACAAACAAAATATGCAGGCATAGGCGCCACGGTTTTCTTTACGGCCGTCATGGCATTCATTGCTTCTTCCTATGCGCTGTACACCGTATTTGACAATTATCTAACCGCTGTGCTGTTCGGGTTGATCTGGGGATTTCTCATTTTTAACCTGGACCGGTTTATAGTTTCCACGATCAAAAAGAAGAACAATTTTAAAAGTGAGTTACTGCAGGCCACCCCACGGATCATTTTAGCCGTGATCATTGCCCTGGTGATCGCAAAGCCGCTGGAGATCAAAATTTTTGAGAAAGAGATCAACCGGGTCCTACTGGAACAAAAAAATGATATGACCCTGGCAAACCGGGAGCAGATCGCCACGCAATTCAATCCGCAGATAGCCGCGCTCGACGCGGAAATAGCTTCCTTAAAAGAGGAAGTAGCTGCCAAGGAAACTGAGGTCAACGCCCTCTACAGCACCTACATCGCAGAAGCCGAAGGTACCGCCGGCACCAAAAGATTAGGCAAAGGTCCTGTATATGCTGAAAAAAGAGAAAAACATGACGCCGAGTTGCTGGCCCTGCAGGAATTGAAAGCTACAAATGCAGAAAAGATCAAAGCTGCAGAAGAAACAATAGCTTCCCTGAACACTGAATACGAAGCCAGAGTAAATGATTCGCAGCCGGTTATCGATGGTTTTGACGGACTCATGGCGAGGATAAACGCCTTAAACAAACTACCTTTCCTACCCTCTTTGTTCATTATGTTGTTGTTCCTGGCCATCGAGACTGCCCCTATTATCGCCAAGCTGCTGTCACCCAAAGGCGCCTACGACCTGAAGCTGGAAGAGGAAGAAAGCGCACTGCAAACCTGGGTCGCACAACAGCTGCAGCAGCGGGAACTTATACTACAGACAGATACCGAAGTTAACAACAGGATGTATGCAGACATTGCCGAAGAGCAGGAACTCTACAACTACAAACGCAAAAAGGCACGCGAACTGCTGCAACTGCAGGCCGATGCTTTTTATAATAAACAGAAACAGGTTCTTGGTTAAATTCGGGCAGGGAAAATATCCAATTCCGGCATTTAAGTGGATTAAGAATGAGTTTTGGAATTTAAGGCAGGTCAGAAATTCTATTTTTCAGCTCTCTTATAATTTTTTTGAGTTAAGATCCCTTCCCTTGCCGGTTCGTCTGGCCGGTATTCTCCCTTGCCATAAATGATTTTTAGAGCTTCCTTAAGGTAAAGCCCTGGATCATAATTAATTGCACTTTCAGAAATAATATGATCTAAAGCCACACCTGTGCCCTGCACCCCACGACCATCGGGATAAAACCCGCCTAAGCCGGTAAAGGAAGTTGTTTGCCCATCAGAGAGCGTGTACATCCAGATGTTCATAGGTGCACCTGCAGTTTGCTCCCCAATAGTGGTGACATTTGGTGCCCCCTGTACCACCATGGCCAAATACTCGGCTTTGCTCATGGTATACCGGTTGACCAGAAGGATCACTTTCCCCTTGTAATAATTTTTGTTCCTTTTTCCGGTCTTAAATGGGTCTAATAAAAATCTAAGCGGTGCTTTACCATCTGCATCCCCGTAAGAAGGATGGGAGCCTATAGGAAAGAGCACCTTTACAAATTTCTTTTTTCGGGGGTAAAGAAAATCTGAAAGGTCTTTATCCCTGATATTCGAAGGATAATTTCTTAAATCGAGCACAATTGCTTTTTTGGCCCTTCCGTAATTAAAGGCAGTTTTCAACTCCTTTGGAGAAATAGTATCAAGATTGATATAGACCACTTCCTCATCAAGATCAAACCACTGCTCTTTTGGCGGACTATACAAATCTGTTCGCTTACTTTCTTTCCCCAGAGAGGTATACAATGGAATGGTCTGTTGTACTTCGGTATTTGAACCGGGGGAAAACACGCTCACTTTTATTGAATCTTTATTTGAAGACAACAGCAGCCATTTTTCTATCTTGCTCCTAAGGTAATTGTCATTGGACCCGGAGATCAAAGGCGCAAAATTCTTTTGGATATAATCGTTTACTGTTAGTCCTTCGATTGCGGTAATGACATCTCCCGGATTAATATTGGTAGGAGCGATCAACTCAGAATTGAACGTCCTTGTGACCACCAGGGAGTCGTTCACCAGGCTGCCGTTAAAAGCCGGGTAATGGTTATAAATCGAGTCCCCGAGAAAGGAGGAAATTCTGTAGGAATGGGAGTCATTCAGGCTCGAGATCATCTTCAGCTTTGCCAGTTCAAATTTTTGGACAGTGGTAGCTTCGGAAAGGTCTGAGGTAAGGGCCGCCAAGCTTTCCCTCCAATCCTCCTCCATAAGATATTTGTTGACATACCAGTATTGGATGGCATTCCAAAAATTGTACAGCAACAACAATCGATGCCCCTCCAGGGAAGCATCAAAATCTGCCAGGCCCTTCTCATTTTTAAAACTCAGGAAATTGTTAAGTGGTTCACGGGAAGCGTAATGGTCACCAATATTTCTGTTATTCTTTAACTTCAATAATTCTGAAGTTAGTTCCTCTCCAAAATTTGTTTCCCAAATCCATTCATAATCTACATTTTTGCTGAAAAGTTCTTCGGAAGCAGACACCTTTCTTTCTTTAAACCTGGTTCTTTTCGAAGTTACTTTTTTACAAAGCTGAAGGAGGATCTTATTGAGTTCTTTTTGATTGGAAACATCTTCTGTTTCTTCCAGAACCTCGAGTAATTCCCTTTCCCAGTTGAATTTTCCGCGGCTCACCTCCGGGTGATGATACTTGAGTAGCCCCCAAACAAGTCCCACTTGTTGATTGACTTCATTTTGAGACAGGGATTGGCTAATGCCGTGGCCTGAAAAGAATAACAGGCTTAGGAACAGAAAATACTTCATGAAGATTTTGAATTTAGGAGTTAGCTTCTCCTGTTTCTTTTGGGATTTTTGTCTTTATTAAGAGGTCTTAAAAATAGAAAAATAATGGTTAAAGTTAAACCAATTTGCTTCGTAAGCCTTACGGTTTCCCGTAGCCACCTGTTCAGGACTATCTTGTTTTTTTAAAAAGATGGAGTAGTAAACCCTCGTCATTCCGAGCCTGCCAACAGGCAGGCAGGTGAACTTTTCGAGCATTACAGCGAGAAAAATTTGTATCGGGAACACGCGAGGGGTTGGGAACTATTAAACCCGATTTCTATGAAGCTAGTTCAGAAACCGTTAATTCCCCTTCCCATTCAGAAGAAATTATTTCCTCCTTTTTAATCAAATTCCCGGAAGTAGTAATTATATATTTGTCCTTTTCAGGATTTTGCAAGTCCCAGATAATGTGTTCTGCTTCCGGAAATTCCATATTACCCTTCATTTGTTCTTCAAATAATCTTTTTACGATATTCCTGTCAGACAACCCATCGTTTAATATTCTTAAGATCATTTCCTTATTAAGGTTCTTTTCCGGCTCATCCTGAAAAGTAATCAGGCATTTAATAATTGTTGCGCTGGAGCTGGGAAATTTGCCGTTGTATGCCTTAAAAAGTAACTGGTTGATATGGAATAACGGAGCCTGCAGTTCCATCTCGGGGTATTCCTCACATACCTTATCCAGTAACATATCATTGGAGATCTGGTCAATTTGTCCTTCAGTCAATTTATTCCCTAGTTTGTATCTCAGCACAATCCCTGCAGCTTCAGAAGGTTCAAAGTCGGTTATTGCCATAAACAGTAGTTCCCGTAAGCTCTCGCTTCCGGTATCGTCCGCATCGGGATAATCAAACTTTTCCAGCAATTGAACATAGTCCTCATTCGTCCAGAATTCTTTGATCTCATCGACCGTCCGGACTTCCTCTATTGTCATTATGTATTTCATCGTGAACTTTTTATTCGGATGTTATATTTTCCGAAGCGGACAGTATAGTCAAATTTAATGACTGTAGGCTTGTATGGAATCACAACTTTTGGTGGAGGGGGACATTTTCAATATCCATAACATTTCCGGACGCGTCATCTTTTGTCGTCCTCTCCTCCTATTTTCGTACTACAAAAGGTTTAAAAAATGAGAAAACTGGAGATCACCCTAACCGAAGAGCAGTATCTGCACATACAGGAAGAGATCAAGTATTACAGCAGAACACATCTTTCAGAAGGTGTTTTTGGAGGGTATGAGCTGTGTCTGAATGTTTCAGTTCCCAATTCGTTTGGTAGTATCCTGGAGATGAAAACGAACAATACAATTGACCTGGGAGAGGTAGATTGGTGTTTTGCTAATTTAGAGGTTTAGTTATAAGTTAAGAGTTATGAGTTCAGGATTAAAAAGAATCAAGAGCCAAGACTTTTGCCATGCGGAATTGGAGGTAGAAAATTTTACGTTTTTACCACCCCCCTATCCCGAAGTGTCGGAGGGAGCCGGAAAATTTTAAGCCGCTTAAGTTTCTTAAAGGAATAATGAACGGTTTTTCCGGGCCTACGAAAGTTTGCCGTAAAATTTGAAGTGAAGCTGACGTAAAATTTTAGGCTGTTTGAGCGGAATGAGTTTTTCTTTTTACTCCGAGGTCTCCCGCGAGTTCCTAAAATTTAGGCGGTGAACGATAAATTTAGGCAGGGTTTCGTAAGCCTAGATTTTTTGGTTCTTTTTCATCAATGGAAAAAGAACAAGAAATAAAAAATAAGAGTAAAACTTCAAATTCTTTATAATGAGCACGAGCTATCGGAATAAAATCATCCTCACCTACCGCGCCTTACTAGATGCCCATGAAGAAATAATGGAGCGGATTATAAACATGGGCATGACCGGCGAATTTGCAGAAATCAATGAAGTATTTCAACCCGGTGACAGCTTTAAGTTTGACGTGGAGATGTTCCGCGACAGTAAAGATCAAAACCTGCAGCTATTATTGGGGCTCTTTGATGAGCTGGAGGATGTAATGAAAACGTTGGCGGATTTGAATGGGATTACGGAGGAGGAACTGGAAGATGAAAGCATCTGAAGAAAAAACTCCCTTTTACGGAAAACCTCTTTCAAAGCTTTAAGAAAATATTTAGATTTACTACCCCTACAAAAAAAGCCGGCTACAATTTCTCACCGTCGATAAAACTGCATAAGCACATTTACAATTTATGACCCAGTCTAAACAACAACTGTAAAATCAATTCTGGAATATTAGAATATAGATTTTATGAATTCAGACAGAATTCTATTCATGACCGACAGGAGCTAGAACACCAATCATATATTTAAATACTGAAATGATTACGATTCAGGAATTATTATTTAACCGCGGTTTAGAGAAAACTGCAAAAATAAAGTTGGTACGCCATAAAGACAAAAGGCAGGATCTGTATAATCTCTATAGAACTAACTACGATAGGTTTCTCGACTATCAGAATAGCCAGTCTAAGAATGTTTTTCACAAAGTTGATTACATCGTTTCCTTCATTGGAGAAGAAGGTCACCGTTCCCGATTCATTGGCGTATTTAAGGTTTTGGATGAAGAAAAAATTCAAGAAGATGAATATCGTTACAACATGGCACGGGTGCAGGGTTTTGAAGATCTCGTTGAACGGGTCATCATTAACTGGAAAACCGCTATAAGCTGGAACCAGTGGATCAAAAATGAGATGGAAGTAATTGAAATTCAGCCTGGCCTTCATTACAAGCAGTTTACCGACTATTCAGATTTTATCCTCGATTTTCATGAACTGAAAGAAATAGTCAACAATCAATACAGTGACTGGAAAAGAATGTTATCCATCACAAAGGGAATCTATCTTATTAGCGACACCTTTTCAGGAAAGTTATATATAGGCTCCGCTTACGGTGAAGACGGGATTTGGGGGCGATGGGCTAATTATATTGGAACCAATGGTCATGGCAACAACAAAACCCTAAAAGAGCAAATCAATCTCGATCCAAGTTATGCAAGATATTTTCAGTTTTCAATTCTAATGCTTTTACCCCGTACGGTAACTGCAGATGAAGCAATCAAAAAAGAAAGGCTTTTCAAAAATAAATTAGGCACAAATTCTTTTGGCCTCAATAATAATTAAATCATCATAAAAAATATCATGAAAGATTTACTCCAGTGGAAACAAGAGGTCGAGAAATATAATTCCGCTCTAAAAACAGTGCTCGATGAGAAATCTAACCATAAAAATTTGTACTACGGCTTTGAAGTCGTCGACGGAAAATTAATTGAACATCCGGATATTCTTTTTATCGGCATAAATCCGGGAAGAGGAAATGAAGACTATGGAAGAAAAATTTTCGAAACCTCCCGGATTTCCTATCTCGATGTATACAATGAAGATTATCGAGAAGATTATAAAAATGGTTACCATTTAGCAGAAAAAACCATCAGATTTTTCCACAAGGCCGGGTGGGATGATCATAGAATTAAAGAAGTCTTTTTAGAAAGAGCTGTAAAAACAAACTTTTTTCATCTGGCCACTTTGAATAGGACAGACTTGGAAAAAGTGCTTAAGGATGTAAATCGCAGTAAGGAATATTTTAGCAAAAGTGCTGAGTTTTCAATCCAGCTAATTAATATTTTAAAACCTAAAGTAATTATACTGGAAGGTAAAACTGTGTTCGACTTTATTGTTGAGGAATGTTATGAGGAGAAAGTTTGGAACGACAAAGATTTCGGTTATTTCTTTGACGAACCTAATCAGTCCCATATTCTAGGATATAACAGAAATATTTCAAATGAAAATCGAGAGTACTTTGTAAAGAAGCTAAAAGAAGTCTTGGAAGAAGATAGAGTCTCTTTAATTTCATGATCAATAAAGAAAAGATTTTAAAGTGAAATTGGAGGTCACCCACATACAGGGCGGCATGCGCGAATTCGAGAGAACCGGGATATATCCTGAGTATCTGCTGTTCAACCTGCCCGGCACATGCCAAAATTGGAGGATCCGGATAAAACAAACACCACAGCAGGGAGTTTTGAAGAGCAAGGGGGAAGTGGTTTTTAAATATTGGTTTGACGGCAGCTGTTGCAAATACAGAATAGTTAAAGAGGATGGATCTTTTTCTGATTGGATGCAACCTGAGGGCATGATCATCCAAATGAGAGATTGAAATTTATCCCACTATATAACATACAATATTCAATATACGTCGCACAATAAGTGGCGACAGTTATTGTCGCCTCCTCTCTGTATATTAGTTACCAAATCAAAAGTCATGTCACAACGCCTTCTCACCAAATCCCGTTTTAAGCAAGCGATGGAATGCCCAAACAAGCTCTTCTATACAAAAAAGGAGGAGTACGCGAACAGCAAGCTGGAAGATCCCTTTTTGGAAGCTTTGGCACAGGGCGGATTCCAGGTGGAGGAACTGGCGCGGTTGCATTATCCTGATGGAGTTTTAATTGAGAACAACGACTGGAATTACGACCTGCTGGCGGAACAGATAGAGGAACTGCTGCAACGGGAGAACGTGGTGATCTTTGAGGCGGCTTTTAAATATGAGAACCTGTTCATCCGTACGGATATTCTTGTGAAGAAGGGGAATGAGGTTCAGCTGATCGAGGTGAAGGCCAAGTCATTTGATCCGGAAGATGAGAATCTTTTTGTAGGAAAGCGGGGAGGATTAATCAGCGGATGGAAGCCTTATTTGTTTGATGTTGCTTTTCAGCGGTATGTGATCCAAAAATGTCATCCTGAGTGGAAGGTCAAATCTTACCTCATGCTGGCCGATAAATCCAAGGAGTCACCTGTTGAGGGGCTTAATCAACTATTTAGGATTAGTAAAACAGCAGGTAACCGCACCGGAATTACTAAAAAAGTTAATAGCCTGGAGGAGATCGGCGGCAGCGTTCTAGGCAAAATAAATATTGATACCATTCTGGACGAAATAGAAGCCGGGAAGCATCTGTGCTACGAGAATCTAAATCTGGAACAAAGCATTGAGGTCTTTTCAAAACACTATGCAGCCGACAAACTTTTCAACTCTCCTGTCTCTTTCTCCAACTGTAAAGCTTGTGAATTTACAGCCACAGAGGAGGAACTGGTGGCAGGCAAGAAGTCCGGTTTCAGGGAATGCTGGGGAAGTCAGCAGGGATGGACGGAAAAAGAATTTGCCAGAGCGAATATCTTTGGGATATGGAACTTCAGGTGGGGTAACAGGCTTTTTGAAGAGGGAAAGATCTTTCTTGATGATCTTGATGAAGATGATATTAGGGTAAGACCTGAAGCCGGAAAGATCTCTGCTTCAGAGCGGCAGTGGATACAGGTCGAGAAAACCAGGACCGGTGACAGCGAACCCTATATTTTAAAGGAAGAGCTTAGACAGGAAATGAGCAACTGGAAATTCCCGCTTAATTTCATCGACTTTGAGACCAGTGCCACTGCCCTACCCTTTAATAAAGGTCGGCGGCCCTATGAGCAGGTGGCTTTTCAGTTTTCCCATCATACCCTAGACGAAGCCGGAAACATAAAACACGAAAGCGAATACATCGACTTTGAACCGGGGAACTTTCCAAACTTTCAGTTCGTGCGGGAGCTAAAGAAAGCACTGGGAAAGAACAACGGCAGCATCTTTAAGTATGCCGCTCATGAAAATACCATCCTGAATGCCATTTTTCAGCAGTTAAAGGAGAGCAAGGAACCCGACAAAGAGGAGCTGATGGAATTCATCAAGTCTATCAGCCACTCCACAAGTAACAGCTCTGAGGAATGGCGCGGGGAAAGAGACATGATCGACCTGCGTGTGGTGGTAATGGATTACTATTACGATCCGCACATGGGCGGTTCCAATTCCATCAAAGCCGTCCTGCCGGCAGTACTGAATTCTTCCAAATACCTGCAACAGAAATATTCCCAGCCACTGCAGGCAATCGGCCTGAGCTCCATGAATTTTGATCCCGAACATGTATGGTTACAGGTGGAGAATGGCAAGGCGCTGAGTCCGTACAAGATGCTCCCGCCTCTTTTCGCCGACTGGACTGAAGAACAACTGGATGCCACAGTTTCAGGAATGGAAAATATAGCTGATGGCGGTGCTGCCCTTACCGCCTATGGCAAACTACAATACACTGACATGCCCGAGGAAGAGCGCCTGGCGATCAAGCAGTCGCTGCTGAAATATTGCGAGCTGGATACCCTGGCGATGGTGATGATCTGGGAGTATTTTAGGGAGGTAGTCGAGCTTTAATCTTCTATTAGCCTAGCCTCCTCTTAATGCTGTCAATAGCCTTTAACACGAAAAAAACAGCGAACAATTGATAGATCAGGGAAAACAAAGCGATGAAAAAACTACTCCTGGTCCAGGTTGCAAAAAATGTCCAAACCCACAGTATAGTGGCAACGATTAACCAGACTACAAGAGATCCATCTCCGGTATTGAGCATAACAGCAAAAGTCAAACAAAACAGGGAAGCAACCCCTCTTATTATTACTCCTATCCCAAAAATATTATGATCATATTTTTCACGGGCTGTAGACCATAGGTAATAGCCAAGCCATAAAAAAAAGAGTATACCTAATATTATTCCGATAATTATTAGTGCTGTCATCCCCCTTTATTTAATGTGTTTCATTATTCCGTAGAGCCTTAAGTTCTCTTTCTTTACCAGATTGGGAAGGGCAAAGAACATATATACCGGCCAGACTGAAAGTACTACTGCCGCTAAGAATACTCCCAATCCCTGCAGGAAATCCAACTCTGTATCACCCCCACCAAAGAGGGTGAATATGGAAAGATATAGTGAATAGGTAACCATCCAGTATAAGAGCTGGTACCCCCAGAGACCCACATAGGCAAAAGGGGCCTGAAGAACAAAATATAACAAATATGCAACCTTTAGGTCTCTGGATTCTTCTTTTAAAATTTTAATATTCATACTATTGTTTAGAGTTGTTAGAGGTTTTGGTTATCTATAATTCTGGAAGCTTTCAACAGGTCATCGGCCGTTGTGGCTTCATTTAAAGCAGTACCGACTGTTTGGGTGTCATGCCTGTCTTTTTCAAGACTCATTTTCATGTCAGCTACCGCTCTTTCAAACTTCACCATAAATTCCTGGTCCAGCTTCATATTGATTTCCATCAGGAAATTTGTTTCGGCTTTTATTTGCTGAGTTTTAAGGATACTGAGAAATATTCCCGAGCCAAGATCGACCAATCTTTCTGCCTGCGAGTCATCAAGTTTTGAATGCTGAGATATTTTAGACGAAAGATGGTTTCTTACTTTCATATATTGTTCTGCTATGATGCGCTCTTTATCCTCCCCGACCAAACCGCTGATAAGTTCTCCCGTGAAAGCGAGTTCAGTATATTTTAGGAGCTCGATCTTCAGCTGCATTCTATACTCTTGCCTGTTCAGATAAGAATCGGCTACATTGGAAGCGTCCGGAATGTTGGCGACCGAAACTCCTTCTATGCCCTTGGAAAGCAGACTTTCATTTCGGTCTGCCTGCCCCTGCACCTTTACAAGATCTCTCTCGATTCCCCTGCCCATTAAATTCTTTGAAGCTTCGGAGATTTTTCGGATGTTATTTTCCAGGGCCTCCAACTGACCATCAAAATTATGGATCTTAATACCCTGAGCCTCTATTTTGGCTTTGTTGTCTTTCCTTATCCTTTTAATTTCCCCTAGTCGGTTTTGCAGCTCACGAACAAGCTGATGGAATTTTTCTATAGTTTCTTCTTCTTGTTTTATGCAATCGACATAGAACGCATAAGTTGATCTTATTGGCTCGGTGATCTTGTTCCATTTAGCCAGATGCTTTTTGTAAATACCTGTTGCCAGTCCAAAGGAAAGTTTAATTTGAATTTCCCGGGGAAAGTCCGGTTTAATAGCATTTACAAAATCGTATTCCTCCTGAATTTCGGCAATTAGCTCTCTATACCTGGATATTTCATCTCCACAAACCTGCAACCCTTCATTCTTGTCCTCAATCTCCAGATGAATTTGTTTTTCTTCCAGTACGAGCTTCCTGTTATCTTTGCTCAATTCATCAATATTTCCGCCTTGCACCAACTGAGAATACGCATCTTTTATGGGGACATTGTAAATGAGGTTTGCCTGGGTGATGAATTTCTTGGCCTCCGGAATAAGGGTGTGCTTCAGTCGGTTATATATTTTCTGCAGTCGCACCAGATCAATCGTTATTTTCTGAGCGTCATCCTTAAGGCCCAGTTTCATTTTTTCCACATCGCGTTTAATGGCAGCCACTGTTTGTTCAGCATTCTTTCTGGTTTCCATTATTTCCAGGGCAGCGTCAAAAGCGAATCCTAAAGCTGCAGTGGCTACCTGTCCTTTTACATCTGCTCTGGAAGCATAGCCTTTCCTTTTAACCGTTTTGGAATACCGGTTTAGAGCATTTTCTGCGTGTTTCTGTCCAGCATGCTTTATATTAATCATGCTGGATTCATATGCGTTTTGGAAAACCTCGAAACTCTCGTTCAGTTTTTCGTATTCCAGATCGATTTCTCTTAGTATCCTATCGGTTTCGATAAACTCAACCTGAGAGAAATCAAACAATTCCGGGCGGGTCTCCTTCTTGTCTTCCCCAATTACATCGAAAAGTAACTCGGTCACGTCTCTTCTGAATCGGCCGAGTTCCCCCCTCAGGAACTTGAAATCTTCAATTACCTGTTGGTTCTGACATTTAGCCCAGTTATAATAATCCACCAGATTTCCGTAGCCTTCAAGTATTTTTTCTCCGTAAGTGACATTGTCTTTTACCATGGTTTTTCCGGTAAGGGAGAAATTCTGTTCGGGAACATACGTTTCTATGGTGTTCTTCATTTCGGTAATTTCCGCAATGGCATCGGTTACACCTAATTCTTCCACTTTCCTGTCGAGGATTTTGGTGATTTCATTGAAGTCATTGAAGTTTGCCGCTACCTCACCCGAGCAGGTGAGGCTTAAACTGACATCGGTAATATTGTGCGGATCATACACAAGTGTGCCCGAGGTATTATCTCGAAAGCATTCAGAAACTGCTGTTTGGATCACCGGATCAGTTGTCTGTAGGTAAGTTTCCTTCACCAGCGAATTTAATATCAACCCATCGGTAAGGCTTAATCCGGAGATCGTTGAATTTAATTCCTTCACAAGGTCTCGTCTGGTAAGGTACTCATTGGCATCGCCTAATCGAATGGCGACCTCCCGGATCTCATCAATAATTTGGGGCAGCATCGCCCTATTTTCTCCTAAAGTTAATTCGTCAAGATTCATGTCTAAGATTTGGGGCTAGTTGTTATTGGAAATTTTCGTCCACGAATGATGAGAAAGTGAAGCAGTAGAATTTGCCGGTCTGCATCTTCCCAGAACGGCCATTTGAGAAATTAGGGTGTCATTTTTTGTTATGCCACAAGTTCTACATTTGTAAGTCGCCATAGATTTGAATTAAAGCCTACTAAAGGTTCGGCATTGATTTAGGGTTGTATTACTTTTCCTTCAAATCTAAATTTTCTGTTAAACTAAAAGAGGATGAATTAGAAAACGTATGGAATCCGGAAGTTACCGTAAGGAGATTCGTACTTCTAACTTCGAAAATCTAACTTCCAAAGCCTTTACCTAAACCCAACCGCCTTCCTCGTCGGACTCTTATACTGCTCCTCTTCACTAATGTTATATATCTCGGCCAAAGTCATTTCGTTATTGGTATAGTAGTCGGTCTGCTGCTCCCTGAGCAAAGCATTAGCTTTTTCCGGAGACAGGGACTTAAATTCGTAAGCAGATTTTAACCGACCTTTTCGTTTTAGTGCCGGATCAATATTTTGAACATCGGTATTAAAGGTTGCGATAATCTGTATTCCAAGGGATTCACCCAGGATGCCGTCGGTGATATTCAGGATCATGGCCAGGTTTGAGTTTCTTTGCTGGTCCCGGGAAACGATGAGCTCTTCGGCATCCTCAATGACCAGGATGCAGTTGGCATTATCCATCAAATATCTGGTCATGGCAATATTGTCCAGGTTCTGCGCCATCTGCCCCGGCAGGAACACGATCTCTTTTTTCACAAGTCCGCACAGGTGCCTGATGTAGGTACTCTTTCCTGTCCCCGGTTTTCCATAGAGCAAATGAAGTCCGCTTTTATTTTCCTCCTGTAGTATCTTCAGCATTTTATGGTGAAAGACCTTAAAGTCATCGTTATAACTTCTTGAAAGATCCAGATCGGGTTTTGCAAAATCTATCTTTTTATTGTCCAGCCCGTGAGGTTGCATGATGATCAGGTTAATACTGGCTTTATCAGGTTTTTCTTTTTTAAAGGCCTTAATGAATTCCAGGAGCTGGAGCAGCAGTTCCGAATTTTCATCCTGAAAATATACACTCACCTCATCGGGCTCCTGCTCTACTATTATTTGCTGTTTTAGTACATAGATAATATCAGCCTTTTCCTCCTTCTGATCATAATCCCGGTTAAAATGTCTTGCGAGGATACAGGATCCAAACTCCTCAGGGAATTTTAAATGAAAACTTTCAATGTCCCGGTTGTAAAACCTGTAATAACTCGGCACCTTTCCAAAATATCCGAGATACATTTTCTGTACATGATAAAAGTTCATCATGTGGTTTACATGCTGCAGATTGAAATCGGGCAGAAACTGAGGTTCTGTATTATTTCCGTAGTTCATGATCTTTATGGTTGATTTAGCGATTGGCAAAAGAATTCCGCCCCGGCTTCCTTCTGCGTCACCCTACATTCCGAAGAAGGTGTTCCCGAAGCGGATTTACTTATTATTTTGTGGTCCAAAGTTGAAACCGGACAGCGCCAAAGCATGACGCGCAAAAATTTTATTGATAGTTATTCAACGCCTGCCGTAACTGTTTTTTTACCTCCTTCTTTAAGCCTGCCGGCTCCAGCACCTTTACCTGGTCGCCATAGGAAAGCAGCTCCATTCTAAAATCGTATGTCGGCCGAATGAAATAGCTGAACCTTATTTCTTTTTCATTCCTCAATACCAGTTCCTGACTGTGATGCAGCGGCAGGGATTCGACATAACGCCCTTCCCGGGGAGTAAAGGAAAGCACCACTTTTACCGGCTCTTCATCTGTACCATTGATGATCCCGAAACTGTCTTTAAATTCTTTATGCACATTGTATGGCACAGGAGTAAATTTGGAGGGGGTGATCGTTAGCTCTTTAATTCTGTCCAGCGCGAAATTTTTGATCGTCTCTTGATCCACTGCAATTAAATACCAACGATTCCTGGCCTCTTTTAAGGCAATTGGTTTTACAGTACGACTGCTCACAGATTCATCCCAAAACTTGAAATAATCAAAGCTTACTGCGAGGTGGTTCTGAATGGCATGAAGCAGACCGGCCATATGCTCCGTTCCCAAAGATTTACGCTTTTCAAAAAAGAGGTTATTACCGAAGCTTTTGGAGAGACGAATGGCGTTTAGAATCTCAAAATTCTCTCTTAGCCGTTGTGAATGATCGTCTTCATAGTCCTCTTTAATATAATACCGGTTGTGACTGCGATCAGACGTGATCGTAATTCCGTAGATGGATTCTATATCCTGAAGATCCCTCTGAAACGTCCTTTGAGATTTTAGCAGATTTTCTTCTATAGAATCGGGGTCATTGGACATTTCATCCTGCAATTCTTCAAAACTCATGGGTCTTGTCCTTAGCAGGGAAATGATCTTAAAGTGGCGTTTTATGGTTTGGCGTACAGACATAGTGATTAATAACATAGTTTAGAAAAGAAATGTGCAACCTGCTCTTTAAATAACTCAGGCGGTATTCGATGCCCAAGGAGTGGATCTACTTTGATCTCCAGTTCATGCTGCTGAAGGTGGTTTCCAAGGAAAGCCAGGGTTTCCCGGGGATCTACCACATCATCCTTTGCCCCCAGTAGTATTTGTTTTGAAGAATCAGCCTTCAGGAATCTTTCCTCCGGAAGCATTAGACTCCGGGGAAGTTTTACCAGAGGCGGATTGAACAAAAGGGCCGGCCGACCAATCCAGTTGGAAATGATGTAGGCGTTTAGAGCGCCCATGCTGCTGCCTATTACTACATTAAATTCGGTATGAGGATATTTTCTAAGAATATTTAGATGCCGGGCATGCTCCTCTGAATAATCAATATCGGGTGCAAATACATTTCCGTATGCCTCAAGGATCTTACGTTTTCTCTCGCTTAACTTGCTCTTTAAGCCATGCAGGTACAGTATATTCATAATTGTTTTTCCTGGTTGATGAAGTAAAGAAACAAAGAGTTGGCGACAAAATATGTCGTGATTTTGGAAAATTTAAAATCTGAATTAAAAGGAGCAGGAAAAACCGGGTCCGATAAGGTTTGAGACCAAAAAAAATCCGGTCGACGTAGATTGAAATAATCACAATCCGTAGAAAAATTCATTTTTCTGTAACGAAAAAGAGAAAATTCCTACTAAACAATAAAGACTCTTGCCAAAAAGTTTGTCTTACGCCATAAATTTCAGCATTATGATCTGGTACGAAATTAAAGAGTTAGAAAGGCTGCTCATCACCGGAAAGCTTTCTGATAAAACCGCCTTCAATTACCTCTTTGTTCATCTCATCTTTTTAACTCTGGCCGACTACCTTCCTAAAGGGGATGACCCGACGTGGGTGGTATGGGTTCTTTTATTTATAAGTTTGGCAGCAGTCATATGGGGAGTAAAAAAAACGTATGAGATCAATACAGGCGGAGACAACAGGGATTACTTTAAGCGGTTTATTTCCCTCTCCTTTGTGGCCGCGATACGTACACTTGTGATCGGGATTCTGTTTGCTTTTATCCTGGCGATCATCAACCTTATAGCAGAGCATTATGTAATACCGCCGGGCCAATATTCCGTTTGGGAAGAGATCACTCAACTTTTCTTTTACGCCCTGTTGAGCGTGTACTACTTCTACACTTTAATTACCTCTTTCCGACGGATCAATACTGCCGGGGAAAGTACCGCTGCCGTGGAGGCAGCTTAAAATGTTCTGTTTCGTAACAAATTAAAAAAACAAATGAAAGTAAATCTACTCCCCCACTACTGGAAAATGATTGCGACAGGCATTTTTGTGCTTGCTATGGGCATCTGGTTCATTAATGTATCAAATCCCGAGCTGTTAAATCTTGATCCTTTTAAATTCAGCTGGACCCTAAAGATCATAATCCTCTCCTGCCTGCTGCTTTTTGTTTCCACAAAAGAAAAAGATGAAAATGAAAGGATTTCCCGGTTAAGATCCAGGTCCCTTTCCTCTGCCGTAATTGTCGGGGTTCTGGTCCTAGTCATGGAATTGTTCATGGAAATTCTGTTCCTGGGAAAAAATGCAGAAATAACTACGGGATATGAACTTATGATCGTTGTACTTCTGGTCTATTATTTAAGCTTTTACATCAAAAAAAATATCAAGACCGTAAAGAGAGGCTGACTCCCGGATTTTAAATTCAGGATTCAAGATTCAAGATTCAAGATTCAAGATTCAGGATTCAGGATTCAAGATTCAGGATTCAGGATTCAGGATTCAGGATTCAAGATTAAAAAACAGACAACTTTAATAACCAACATCGTGTTCAAAAACTACTTCCTCTACCTGCTCCTTTCAGCTACAATACTTCTTTCTTCCTGCGAAAAAGAAGATAATGTTCCGCAAACAGACTACTCCATAGGATCTACTCCACATTTCGAGCTGCTTGACCAACACGGGAACGGCTGGATAAAGCAAGGCAGGTATCAGCTTTCCGAAGATCCTACCGAAGAGTTCGAGTACTATGAGAACGGTTTTATTAAATCGGCTAAGGTATACGCCAGCTATCCGCAGCACCACCTGTATATGGAAGTGAGCCGTAGTGAAGATAATAAGCCGCTCTGGTCAAAATACTACCTTCCTGACGGATCCTTATGGTTCGAAACCGAATACAAGAACGGGCTTCCTTCAGTCAAGAAAGTATATAGCGAGAAAGGTACAGCCATACACACCTATACCGACGGAGAGTTGAGTTCGGTCGAATTTACTGCGGCTGATGGCAGCAGCACCGCCACTACCACTTACAACAAAGCCGCGGGAAGCCGTAATGTGACCATCATTAATAACGGGGAAACTGTTCTTGATGAGAACTATGCCTACCGGGAGCAGGTAGGTGCCGGAATTTATACAAATACTCATGTTCCTGTCGCCAATCCTTTTGGTGCTACTGAAGCTTCCTACTTCAAACTTAATCAGTCCTTTTCGCAGTCAGTTTCCTGGGAATACGATGCCGACCCAATATCATTCATGTTCCCTTATCGTTTATTCGATGAATTTTATAATCCGGCTAATTATTTTGCCACCAGGTTTGCTGTCGGCACCGAGCTCTACCAGTCGGTCATTGAACAGTATCCCGTGACCGAAAAGGGTGTCTTGATCGGTGGGGGTAAATACGAGGACGGTTTCGAAGCCTTTTCAGACAATTGGAAGGTACGGGATTCCCTGTCCGGGGTTTATAATGAAGATCCAGCTTTGTACAAGCTGAAATACGGAAATGAGTACATCGAAAAAGTAGGCTACGGAAAGATCTTTTTTGTAATTGGTGCAATCCGAAACCTGCCAACAGACAGTAATGTGGCCGATAACATTAAAAATATTGCCCGCAAACAAATGGACGCAATGATCAACGGCAGCACCGGTATAACTTCTAAAGAGCAGGAAATCCTGGACAAGGTCTGGTTTGAGGTAAAGTTTTTCTCCACCCTGAAGGAGCACCGGAACGGAGTTGTGATCAATACTTCCGCGGATTATGAAAATGCGCTTCAGAAATTAAACGCTGCAGAAGTTTCGGTAATTCAGCTGCAATACGAACCGGTCGAAAATTTATAGAGATGAAACTGCGGATAAAATTTGCTGCTAAATAAAGACATCTTCCAACACCTCTCAAAAATGTCATTTTTAGAACCTTTTACAAGCTGGTAAAAATCAGAAAACAATACCATCAAAAGCTGAAGGAAAAAGATCTTCCAGAAATGACGTTTTTGACCAAACATGAAACAAACCAATCTAAAATGAAACTTCCCACCACTCCCCTCGCGATTTTGCTGGTTATCCTCTTTTCGTCATGTGCATTAAGGCCTATTCCGAGTGAACATACCCTGGTTCAAATGGATAAGGAGCAAACCACTTTAGACAATTTGGGCAACGGTAAAATTCTAATCTATAATGATGCAAACATCTTGCATACAGGCGACAATACTTCGCAGTTAAATATTGTCCTGGACGGTAAAAACCTGGGACAATTGCGTGCAAAAGACTACGTCATTGTCAACCTGCCAAATGGAAAACACATTTTTAACCTTCGGCACCTGGATCTGGTGAACATGCGCAGTGAGCATGAAGTAACGGTGACAGATACCGTGAAGGTAATAAGGGTCAAACCCACGGTAACTTCGAATAAACTGGAAGTCACTAACGAGTTGCCAACTAACTGGAAGAAGTATGACTATATGAATCCGGGGAATTAATTCAGGATTCAGAATTCAGGATTCAGAATTCAAGATCTTCCAAAAATGTCATTTTTGATATCTTTTTTGTAAGGTCTTTTGTACCTTAATTTCACTAATTCAAAAAGCTCAAAGATGAGTACTTCAAAAACTCACGACGCACGTATAGCCAATCTGACATTTGCTTCTGTTTATCCTCACTACGTCACCAAAATCGAGAAGAAAGGCAGAACAAAAGCAGAGTTGCACCAGGTCATAACATGGTTAACTGGATTTGATGAAAAAACAATGCACCAATTGATTGCTGAAAAGGTCACTTTTGAGACCTTTTTTGAAAAAGCTTCTCTTAACCCCAATGCGCATCATATTACCGGGGTAATTTGTGGTTATCGCATAGAGGAAATCGAAAATCCAATTACAAAACAAGTAAGATATCTTGACAAGCTGGTTGACGAGTTGGCGAAAGGAAGAAAAATGGAAAAGATCCTAAGGTGATCTCCCTTAATCTAAAATTCATCACCTCATATACTTCTCAGAAATGACATTTTGGACACCGCTTTGAGCAGCCTGTCAACCTTCTGTTTCTTCTCGCCCTTTAAAAAGAACATGATACCACCGAAACCGTCAAAACCTGGATTGAAAAGGGTTTAGCAACCAATTGTCTCTAAAAATGGCTTTTTAGAAACCTCTTCTCTTTCACAGCTGTGAAGACTGCATGGCAAAGACCTCCCTTTACCCGGATAGTATTTCTAACCTCAGGCTATTTTTTGCTAATAAAGATGAGCGCTGTTTCTGTTTGTTCGGCCAGGGTAATGCTATGTTTTTTAGTGGCTTGCTCCAAATGTTCTGCATCTTTCCAGTTTATGAAAGGCATTTGGCCGGCCACATCTTTTGAGGATGTACCTCTATCCTGCAGGGCATCGTATATACTTTCAACTTTTAACCGGTCCCCGGCATTCTGGCAGTGGAGATCGATGCTCATGAACAACGCACTTATAAAAATTATATATCGCAGCGAGATTTTCATAGATCGAATTTAACTGTCACCGGGTTAAGACGAAAAGAGAGAAATGATAAAATTATCAATTACCAGGTGATTAAAGCTAAACAAATTAAAAAATTATAACAATTTAATAGTCAATAACTTACAATTTTTAAGAGAAAAAAATTTATCCTGACTTATGTCATCTAAAAAGGGAGATCAATGTGCTACTTTTAGAAGCTACCAGGTCTAAGATTAAAAATGGACTAACCTGTTTTTGATGGTGTTTTTTGACAAAGATTATTAACCATTAAATAATATGTCATGAAAATCTCAAAATTAGTGTTGTTCATTTTTTTTATGTTTTTAATTGTCTCCGCTTGTGAAAGGGATTCCCTGGAGGAGGAGATAATGGATCAACAATCCCTGGATTTGAATTATAATAAAGTCGGGGACGAAACAGGACTTATTGAAAGTAAACTGCAAAATAGGGTATTGAATTGTGAGGCTCTTAAGGACAACTTTGCAGGGAATCGGTTTACAAGAAAACTGCAAATATATACCCCGCCGGGCTACAAAAAGAATGGGGAGCATTCATATCCCGTAGTATATCTGTTACATGGGGAGCCTTTTTCAGAAAAAGCATTTATAGATAAACAGTTGTTCATTGACTTTATAGCTCCATATCCAATCTGGAAACAGATACCCGATTTTCCCGAAGAGGGATTCAGACTTTGGATGGATGGTCTTATCAACGATGGCCTTATTGACCCTATGATCGTAGTGATGCCCAATGCCGGTACAGAGCCATATGGTTTTAGCATGTATACCAATTCGGCTCTTAACGGAAATTTTGAAGACTACATCGTGAATGACCTGGTAGAATATATGGATTCTCATTATAACACCATTCCCAATGCTTCAGGTCGAGCCGTTATAGGCCATTCCCAGGGAGGATACGCTGCTTTTAAATTTGGAATGTTACATCCGGATGTTTTTGGCACCGTGGGTAGTCATAGCGGTTTGTTGTACTTAGATGCATTATTTGCAATGCCTGAGATACTCATACAGGAAAACCCCGAAGGTTTTAATGGTCCCGATCCTACTAAATTCTTTACCACTGCCATGTATGCTTTTAGCGCTGCCTGGTCTCCAAATTTAAACAACCCACCTTTCTATGTGGATCTTCCCGTTGAATTTGGAGAAGACGGTAACCTTTATCCAGTTCCCGAGGTTGTAGGCCTATGGTATCAAAATGATGTATTTCATTTACTGGATTACTATCATGATGTTTTGAATTCATTAGACGGACTTTATCTGGATGTGGGGATATATGATGAACTGGGCACTCATCTTGCTCATCAACCTGTCTTAGTTAAAATGGATAATTACAATGTGGATTATACCTTTGAAACTTATGAAGGCGGGCATCACACCCATGTTTTCGAAAGATTAGCGAGAGCTCTTGAGTTTTTCTCAAACAACTTGAATGCGGGAAATATGAATTAAAAAATAAGTCTTCATTTTAAAATTGGGTTAGTGCCGACAGGCATTGGCCCAATTTTTTTTATATGAAGTCAGTCCCTTCTCAGTATTTTCCCAAATTATTACCGTTTTTTCCAACATACGTATTACAGCACCACATCCCGGAATGCGTCTTCATTGAAGTCAACTTTAGCCATAAAATGATGTGGGAAGAGATTGCCGAAGGTAAGTAAAGGATCTTTAGTGATGGCTCTAAGGGTACTGTTTATGAAATGAGGTTTCCTGATAAGAACACCTTGTGGATGATTCCGCCGCGGGAAGCTTACTAGCAGGGTGGGGTTACTATTGAATACTCAGCTTATGTTTTTAAAGGGATCTAAGTAGAAAAAAATCCTAAATTCCAGGCTCCAGGTTCAATTTTAAATTTATGTACATGGAGAAATATCCCACAAGCTACGCGCCCTTCAACCAATTGTAATTCCCTGATTAATTGACCGCTTTTAATTAATTCGTACTTCTAATTTCGTACTTCTACCTTCCGATCATTTTTTACTTATAAAGATGAGCGCTGTTTCTGTTTTTTCGGCCAGGGCAAGTGCTACATGTCCGAAGGCCTTTTGATGTTTCCCTGGGTTACCCAGTCCCATGATCACAAGGTCATGACGGGAAGCCTGCGCTACCAGTTCTGCTACAGGATCATCATTCTGAATGATGAGCACTCCGGTCTTTCCGGGAATGATGCGGCCTGCAAAGCGGGAAAGTTTGATATTGTTCTTTTGGACTGTTTCTGAAGATACCGTGGATGGCAGCACCTGGATAAAGGTGATCTCGGGCTGAGAGGCTCGCCAAAGGCTGGCAGCGACCCTGGCACGCAAGGGATCATGACTTTCAAACCCTGCCACCGGAATAAGGATCTTTCTTGCCGCCGTGATCTTCCACCCGCTAAATGGCTGGCGGAAAACCACCACATCGGCCTTAATATGTCTCACCAGTTTTTCAAGGTTCCGGCTGGTTTGAAAATCACTCAAATCACTCAGTCCCAACAACAGGCTCCTGCAGTTATGCTCCTTTACCACCCTTTCTATCTCCTCCCAGGGATGGTCGGCTATGGTCGTGAGGGATTCGGGACGTAGACCGGCATCAAAGGAGGCTTTAAGGGCGTACTGCATCACATCCCGGCTCGACAACAAACGCTTGTCAAGATCATCTTTTTCGGTACTGGGGATCACAATATTATGTATAAGGATCCTCCCAATAACCGGCGGCGCGAGGGCATTGGCCAGAAAGACCATGGATTGAGCATTGGCAGGGTTGGAAATGGGAAGCATCACCAGCGGACTCAAACCTCTGAGCCTGATAAGATCCGGGTCCAGGGCCTGTTCAGACGCTTCAATAGCTTCGGCTTTTCTGATGAAAAACGATGCAAAGAGTACGGCGCCAACAGCAAGCCACAAGACCGCGATCAAACCGGCAGCGGGTACAACAATGGCCTGGAATATTGCCAGTCCTAAACAGGTGACTATTCCCGCGATGGGAAGGGCAGGAAAAAAGGGGGCTCTAAAGGTCTTGCTCTCCTTATAGCCTCGGTTGCGCATGAGGATCATGATAAGATGTGCAAGGGCAAAAGTGATCAAAAAGATCAAACTGGAAGCCGCACCGGCCGCCGCGAGGTCGGGCAGGATCAAAACAAGAAAGGCTACAATTCCGCAGGTCACCAGAATAGAGGTTACCGGAGTACCATATTTCTTACTAATATTTGATAGATGGTGGTTTAAAGTCCGGTCCTTTGCCATGCTAAGCGAAATGCGGGAAGCTGCAAAGAGGTTTGCCTGTAAAGCAGATAACATGGAAAATATACCCGCAACCAAAACCAGCCAAAATCCGAAAGCCCCGAGATAATTTTGAGCGGCGACGGCCAGGACCGTCTCAGGATTTTCGAGGCTCATTTCAGTAATACTTTCCCCCGCAGGTACTCCCACGGTAGACATAAAAAATAGCAGGGGCAGGTAAATTGCCAGGCCTACTGCCAGTGTGCCCATCATCGCCTTCGGAATTGTTTTCTCCGGATTCTTTATTTCCCCTGCCGCCGAACCAATGAGATCAAACCCCTGAAGCGCGATAAAAGTATAACCCATCGCTGCGATCAATCCGCCAAATCCCCCGGAAAAGAATGGATCCAGACTTTCGGTAATCCGTTCGAACGGGGTTTGCACAAAAAGAGCGAGACCGCCTGCGATGAGTACAGCGAATACGGCCAGTTTCCCCACATTGATCACTGCCCCGCCATCACCGGTACCTCTCGTAAGGCCGAAAGCGAAATAGCCAATAGCGGCCAGGGCCAGGAGCACCGGCAGCAACTCCCATTCCAGGATGCCGCTAAGGCCTTCTGCTGGGATCTGTTGCAGGGCGAACAGCGCAAAAGCCCCAAAGCCAAGCGCATAGAGCACTGCCGCCACCAGTGAGGCAAACCATACGATCCACCCCACCCCAAAAGCTACCTGCAGCGATAGCGCCTTTTTAGCATAGGTATAGGTCCCTCCTGACTGCGGATTTGCGGAAGCCATTTCAGCAAAACTAAGGGCGGTAATAAAAGCTATTAATCCGTTCAGCGCAAAGGCCAGAACTGCCGAAGGGCCGCTTACTGCAAAGGCCACCCCCGCAAGTGCAAGGATTCCACCCCCCACCATTGCTCCCACTCCAATGCCCAGCGCTCCAAAAAATCCAATAGTTCGTGATGTTGTAGAAGAGGATGGATCAGGGTTCATAGAGATTTAAAATCTTGGTGAGGAGCTAAACGCTCATAAATTTAGTAATAGTTTTCAAAAGAAATCAGGTCACGGCAACAAGATCAAATGAGCTTCTATTTAATCCTTTTAAAGTATTGATTACCGAACGCCTCTTTCAGGTTCTATGTTTAAAGAGAGCCAGTTCCCGGATGAGAGTCTTGTTTTCCAGCCCACCCGCGAGGGCACCGGTGGTTATGACATTTTGGTCATCCTGATGATTGAAGAAAATGTCATATGAACTTTCATCAAGGTTAATTTCCTCATAAATAAAATAGTAGCATTTCTCACCTAAGTACATTTACAGCTATCAAAGAAGGATAACATGAATAGCAAAGAAAAGGTAATGCAACCTATAGCGGCATCAAAAGGTATGGGTGCGATCGTGGAGAATGACTGGGTGACTTTCAGGGTCTGGGCTCCCCATGCCGACCGTATTTTTGTAGCCGGTGATTTCAATGACTGGGCAGAAGACGGGCTGGAACTCCAAAAAGAAGAGGCAGGATATTGGGTGGGTGTTACCGATAAAGCCAAAGAAGGGGAGCAATACAAGTATGTGATCTTTAACCGAGAGGACAAGTTCTTCAGAAATGATCCCTATGCGACGGAAGTAACCAACTCAGATGGGAATTCCATCATACGCCGACTGGACTTTGACTGGGAAGGGGATAATTTTGAACTTCCTTCCTGGAACTCCTTGGTGATCTATGAACTGCATGTGGGCACCTTTAACCGAAAACAGGCAGACCAGGTAGGCACCTTTAGTGACGTCATCGAAAAATTAGGCTATCTGAAGGAACTGGGGATCAATTGTATAGAATTATTACCGGCAGCCGAATTTGCCGGCGGCATTTCCTGGGGCTATAATCCCGCTCATCCCTTTGCAGTAGAACAGGACTACGGGGGACCCGATGGTTTGTATAGCCTGGTAAAAGAGGCTCATAAACATGGGATTGGTATCATCATGGACGTGGTATATAACCACTTCGGTCCGTCTGATGTAGATCTTTGGCAGTTTGACGGATGGAGTGAAAATGGAAAAGGCGGTATTTACTTCTACAATGACCACAGGAGTGATACCCCCTGGGGAGATACACGCCCCGATTATGGTCGGCCGGAAGTACGGCAGTATTTGAGGGATAATGCGCTAATGTGGATCGAGAAATACCACTGTGATGGACTTAGAATGGATGCGACCTCCTATATCAGGTATGAAGGGGGCGGTCTGGGATTTGATACCGAGATCGTTGAAGGCCTTATCCTAATGCGCGACATCAATACTGAAATAAGGAACAAGTACCCTAAAGTACTTACTATAGCCGAAGATCTTAAAGGGCAGCATCTCATAACTAACAGGATAGAAGACGGGGGAATTGGCTACGGAGCTCAATGGGACCTTCATTTTGTGCACCCCATAAGAGAGGCTTTGATTAATCCCGAAGATGACGCCAGAGACCTGGAGGTCATTGCAAATGCACTTACCTATCGATATGGTGAGGATGCTTTTTCCCGGGTCATTTACACCGAATCACATGATGAAGTAGCAAACGGAAAGGCCCGCGTCCCCGAGGAGATACATCCCGGGAATGCTGAGAGTGCTTTTGCAAAGAAAAGATCTATAATAGGCCTGGTACTGGTCATGACGGCTCCCGGAATTCCAATGATCTTCCAGGGTCAGGAATTTTTAGAAGACGAATATTTTAAGGATCATGAAGCCCTGGACTGGGGAAAATTTGAGAACATGAAGGGGATCACCCGCCTGGCAGCAGATCTCTTTAAATTAAGGACCGGCGAATTTGGGGCTTCTGAAGGCTTAAGAGGTCAGGAAACCGAAGTTTTACATCTCAATCAGGAAACAAAGATCCTTGCCTATAAGCGGACCAACCCCGGGGAAAATGAGCAGCCGGTGCTTGTGATCATCAATTTTGGCAATAAAGATTACGAGAATTATGGCATCGGAATCGAACCTGATACGGACTGGAAACTGAGATTCAATATTGCCTGGAAGGGGTATGACGAGGATTTTTCGGAAATGCCCGTCGACGGAATGAATACCGAAGAAAAAGTCACCGATGACAAACCTTGGACAGGACAAGTGAATATACCCGCCTATGGCAGCCAGATCTATACCTTATAAATATATCCCTGTTTTACGGTAATCGCCTCGGTTCTCGATACACCTTTCTGCCTGCGCTGCAGGCCGAAAGCCACTCGAACTGACGGCGCTATTATTCCGGATTCAAAATTTTAAATTCAAGATTGATGGAATTTAAAAATTACCTCCCAAAAATGCCATTTTTAAACACCCGTCAGTTCGAGCCTGCCTGTCGGCAGACAGGTGTTTTCTGAAAATGCGGGAGCATTGAAGAAAATGTATCGAGAACAAGGAAGTCGGATCACGCCACGGTTCCCGATACGGTTTTCAAAATCACCCGGCCTTTTCGCCCATGAAACCCTGTAATTCGGATGATCTGAAAAACAATTGTTTTGTTAAAGTTTTTCCCTGTTCGGTTGACTGAACTACCTTGAAGTTAAGCCAGGAAATTATGTCAGAAAAGCAAGATTATTTTATCGAAACCGAAAGAAGACAATCCCCTTCAGCCGCCGTTGTTCATGAAACAATTTTTAAGGAAGCAGAATCGGAATTGAAACGTTCTTCTACCGCACTTTTCTGGTCCGGCTTTGCCGCAGGCCTTACCATGACCCTCTCCATGATCACCGAAGGCATTTTGCACACGTACCTGCCGGAGGCCGATTGGAGACCCCTGGTCACCAACTTTGGTTACAGCATTGGCTTTTTAGCCATCATTTTAGCCCGGCAACAGTTGTTTACCGAAAACACCCTCACTCCGATTCTGCCACTGCTCCACCGCAAGGATATGAAGACCTTTAAAAATGTGCTCCGATTATGGGGGGTAGTACTGGTGGCCAATTTACTGGGCGTATTTTTAGTCTCATGGATCGCGGCGAAATCGTCTGCTTTTGAACCCGAAGTTCAGGAGGCTTTCATAGCCCTGGGCACAAAAGCAATGGAACCCGACTTTTTCACTATTTTACTGCGTGGAATTTTTGCAGGATGGCTTATCGCCCTGATGGTTTGGCTCTTACCTTTTGCTGAAACGGCGCGGGTGTGGGTGATCATCATCATCACCTGGATCGTGGGAATTGCCGAGCTGAGCCATGTCATCGCAGGTTCTTCTGAAACTTTCATGCTTGCCTTTTCCGGAGCAGCAAGTTGGGGAGAAGTATTGGGAGGCTACCTGTTGCCCGCGCTGATAGGAAATATTCTTGGAGGAGTGATCCTGGTTGCCGTGCTCAATCATGCGCAGGTAAAAGGCAGTGACGGGTAAGGATTTCGAACCCGCCTCGGTTCCCGATACTTTTTGCCTTCGCTCCTTCTCATCCAAAAAACCCGAACTGACGGCAAACTTAAACAGATAAGGAATCTTACATTCTCAAATTTTTATCGAACTGCCTTTTCAAAGCGGCCTACCGAAAATCTTGCGTGAAAATTGAAATGAGCGAGCCGTAAAATTTTAGGCTGTTTGAGCGCAACTGCTATTTCTTCTTTTGATAAATTTCTCCCGCGAGTTCCTAAAATTTAGGCTCCGAATGAAAATTTTAGCAACATTTTCGTAAGCCTAGACTTTTTTGGTTCTTTTTTGGGCGATGCAAAAAAGAACAACAACATATCGAGGTCCAAGTCGCCTCTGTTCCCGATACTTTTTGCCTTCGCTCCTGCTCAGCCAAAAAACTCGAACTGACGGCGTAGGAAACAGTTGTTAGAATGATTTCTTTACCATTCCTTCTTCATGAGGTTCAGAAGTGTTTTTAATCACAAAATCCACGACACCAAGTATCAGTTCCTCTTCTGTAATTACTTCAACTTTCCATTCGCCTTCCCTAAGGTTGTTTTTATGAGTATATCCACGGAAACCACGATCACGCCCCCCTGTAACTTTAAAGCTAATCTTATCAGTTACTTCCCATTTCCCGGCTTCAGGATTGAACCATTTCCATCTATGAAAAATGGATTTTTTTAAATCTGTAGGTGCAAAAACAGAAGTGAACACATAAACTCTTTGACCTTCCTGACGATGAAAATTGCTGTCATGTTTACGCCAAAATACATACCATGGATTCTTCTCGTAAGTAACGATGTATTCGTTATTTGTTTTTTGCACATCATGAGCCACCAACCCGGTATCCATAGCCAGCGGCACCGGGGGAATAAGATTGAAATAGTAAAAAACATTGATCGTTATATAGATGGAAAGGATAAGACCGATCAGTTTTTTAAGACTTGTCTCAGCTCGTGTGCCCGGGCTTGACCTGTAAATAACCGTGATGAGTGCCAGCGTACACCCCAAACTTACAAGTCCCGAAATGATAAAAATAAAGGTATTCATTTCCCTTATCAGCGTGGGAATAATGAAGGCGAAAAAGGTGAAACTTATAAAAAAATAAATACTGAACTGAAGGTATTTATTGGAGATCTTCTTTTTAAGAAATTCGTTTGCAAACAAGAGCAGCACCAGCAGTATGAAAAAAAACATGGTCTTTGACATCGACACACTCCTGAAAAAATAGATGACAAAAGCACTTGAAAGTGCACCAAAGAAGAACTGTATGACCAGCGGAAAATATTCGGAATAACCTCTGATAAAAGTACCTTCCCACTTGTCCTCATCCACTGTATTATACAAATAAAGGGTTAGGGATAATAAGGTCATATGCGAGCAAAGCACCACCGTATCATAAACACGATCTATTCGCCCTAAGGTCAACGTATCAAAAATAAAACCGCCCATAAAAAAAAGAATGGGAGCGTACTTTTGATTGCGAATAACATACCTTCCAAAAGCACTGTTTCTATATCTTGCTAAAGCTCTTCTCATAATATTTTGAGCGCCAAATGTAGGTAAAAACTTCATCCGAATATTTGCTTTGACTTTAAAGCCGGAGAGCTTAAGAAAGCTATATTTACGGGGAGCAGGTAGGTGCGGGAATTTACGCCAATCCTCATGTTCCGGGCGCCAATCCTTTTGTTGCTACTGAAGCTTGCTGCGTCCACTTTAATCTGGTATTACAGAGCAAGACTCTTTACCCGGTTAACTCAGCCTTTCTGCGGATGAAAATTCGGGTCTGAAGGATCATTATCCAAATCGTAGGTAATACCAAGGGCAAACATAAAAAGTCCGTAGCAAATAATTCCGAAGGCGATTATTGCAAAAGGAATTTTCCCAAGGTGTTCTCCAATTAAATTGAAAGCTTTATCTGTATTGACGACGTATCCGGGATTTTTAAGAATGCCCGATTTGATGAAAAAGAAGCCAATAACGCCTAAAATGACTCCGCGGGCAACATAGCCGGTAAATCCGAGGAAAAAAATAGCGGCCTTTTTCTTTCCGCTGAACTGCACAATATCAAGTCGCTCCCGGTATCCCCGGGTAATTCCGTAGAACAATTGCACTGCGGCAGTTACAGCTATTAGCACGCCCAAGCCCACAACCAGCCATTTACCCCAGTTATAATCCAGCATATTAGCCGTCATTTCCCTCTTTTGCTCCGGACTGCCGTGTTCAGAATAGTTCGCTGAACCCAGTAAAACTACCAGGGCAGAGTAAGCTATAAGCGCATCGGCAAGAGAGCTGAGGCCGATCCCGGTACGACGGGCAAGACCTTTCCACCCATTCCCGTAATGATAAGGATCCCGAAAGGATTCATAGATTCGCCATACGATATAACAGAGCATGCCTAGCAGGATAGCCCAGATGACAATTTCCCCTCCCGGCCAATCCTGCAAAAAGGCAAGAAGGCTGTTTTTTGAAGCGCCTCCTTCCTTAAGCCTTAGCAGGGAAAGAATGGCAATTATTCCAATGGCTGTATAAATTAGCCCGGTGGAAATGCAACCCAGAATAGGAAAATATTTAATGTATTTCTTCTTCGTTTTTTTCACGCTAAACTGAATTTGATCCTGAAAATAAGGAATTTTCATTTTTCCGGCGGAATACACATTCTCATTTATCTCATATTACCACTTAAAAATATTTACCTCTCAAAAATGTCCTTTTTGAGTATTTTTAAAAATGCTGTGGTATAAAGATAAATGTTCCTTTAGAGAGTTGGGCAGGCAGGTAAAGATCCTGCTGTGGCTGTGGCTTATCGTTTATACTGCATGCGGTATACCCCGGGCTACTGCTCAAACAGATTCTACAGCAGCAATCGTAGCACCGGCTAAGCAGAAACCGCTTTTTTCTGTTGGTCTGGGCGTACAGCACGGTTCTATCTTCGCCCATTCCAGGGAGGTGCAAAATACCCGCGGGGCACGGCCATCGGGCATAGAAACCATTCTTAGCTGGCAACGCAACGATTCCGCCATCTTTGAGCTTTGCCACTGTTACCCGCGGCAGGGCCTGCTGCTGGCATATTATGATTACGATGTGGAGTTGCTGGGCAAGAGTGGTACCGCAGCTTATTTTCTGGAACCTACCTACCGGATCAGCGATCGGGTGCTTTTCTCCTTTAAAGGTGCCGGCGGCGTTTCCTATTTGAGCAACCCCTTTGATAGCATTGTCAATCCCGGTAACCAGTCCTACAGCACCCATCTTAGCCCCTATTTACTGGTGGGTGTGGGTATCTGGGTACAGATATCGGAAGCCTGGTGGGTAAACCCGGGATTAAACTATCAGCACATTTCCAATGGGGGAACGCGCCAGCCAAATAAAGGTATTAACTGGCCCACTGCCGGAATTGCAGTAAGTTACCAGCCCCTCTCCCGCCCATGGTACACCGGCACAAGAACAAATGAAAAATACTGGAAGAATTATTCTACGCGATATGATATGGCTTTGCTTGGCACCCTGCGTCGCGGCTATACTCAAGGGGGTGATCGTGAGAGATATCCTGTAACGGGAATTGCATTGCAGGCAGGAAGGCAGGTGGGAAATTTACATATGCTGACTTTGGGAGCAGAAGCCTATCATGACGGGGAGCTGCAGGAAAAACTCCGCAGAGAGGACATTGATGCCAGTCCGGTAAAGGCAGGGCTATTATTGGGGCATGAATTTTTGTTGGGTCAGTTTCAGTTTAGTCAGCGACTGGGCGTGTACGTTTTTGACGAAACGCCTTACTATGACCGCATCTTCCATCGCTGGGGCTTGCAGTACCGAATTAACCGCCACTTTAGCACCGGATTCCATTTGCTGGCTCACCGGCACATAGCCGAATTCGTAGACCTAAGATTAGCCTATACTTTTCAGAAGCGGTATAGGTGAGCTCACTTTCCCCCATCAGTTCAGGTGTTTTCATCAATGCGGAAGCCTGGAAAAAATGTATCGGGAACAATGGAGCAACCCAAACCTGTTCAGGGTAATTTGTTCCCTGTAATTTGGTAGTCCTTCAAAAATTTACCTTTTAAAAAGCCATTTTTGACAATCCGCTTCCTGAAGCCGTCCTTAGATCCTCACTGCACTTATTATCAAGCCTATACATAAAAATGTAAAAAGAAGAAAGAATAGTTTTAATCGAAAAAACAGGAATAAAACTTATTACTTTCTCTCCCCAATTTGCTGTTTAACCCCGGAATAGCTATACTTGTTCATTGCCTTTCTCTAATGAAGAAAAGATTCTGGATCCCTGCCCTTGTTCTCCTCGTTCTGGTTGTTACATACTTCCTCGGGCCCACGCCACCCAATCCTGAATACGGAACCCAGCTTCCCGACATGCCCAAGGATTTAAGACACCTGGACAACCTGATACAGCAAAAGGAAAGCCTTCTTCCTTTACGAAAGGATAATCAGGCGCGGATCCTCTGGCAACAGCAGGAGCCCGGCGTAACCGACTACAGCGTGGTTTATCTTCATGGATTTGGCGGTAGTTACCGGGATGGATTTCCCGTTAACGTAAAAATAGCCGATACTTTGGGCGCAAATATCTTCCTTTCCCGTTGGGCAGGTCATGGCATGGTAGCAGAGGAGGCCCTGGAAAATTTTTCTCCCGAAGCCGCATGGGAGTCGGCTAAGGAAGCATTGGCCATTGGGGAGAAAATTGGCAAGAAGGTCATAATAATCAGCACTTCCACCGGGGGCACGCTTGCTTTTAAGCTTGCTGCTACCTATCCGGAAAAGGTATATGCGTTGATCAATTTATCCCCCTATATTGAAGATGACACAGATGGAGCATTTTTGCTGAATACCCGCTGGGGCTATGAGTTGGCTCACCTTATTTCCTGGGGTGATCACATGAAAGTCGAACACAGCAGCGAAACAGCCGCACAATATTTTGATACGGTCTATCCCTCGGAGGCTTTGGTAGACTTGCAGGTGCTGTTAGCTTCAATTACTACTGCAAATATGTTTAAGGAGGTACATTGCCCTGTATTGACGCTCTATTATTATGAAAATTTTCTGAAGGAGGATGAGCATGTTGAGGTGGAGGTTTATCCGGAAATCCATAAGTTACTTGAAACGCCCGATTCGCTGAAAAGCCTTGTGAGATTAGTGAAACCAAAAAACCATTTCTTGGGAAGCGATATTAAATCTGAAAATACTGAAGTGGTTGTAAGGGAGATCACCCGCTTTCTTCGGAAAGATTTGAACAATGACCCGAAATAGCCAATGCAATTCTACAATTAAACTATACTGAAAAAACAAAAATGAAAATTAACAACCTTTTATTATTAGCAATTCTATTTAGCCTTTTTACCTCTACTCACGCCCAAAATTCAAATCCTGAAATCGGAATTAAAGCAGGAGCAAACTATTCTAAATTCACTCCCGACTTTAGCCTTGACGGAAGAGTTTATGCCGAATACCAAAGAAAACCCGGCTTTTACCTGGGAGGATTCTTCAGCAAATCGCTTTCAGAAAAATTATACTTTCAACCGGAATTGCACTTCGCCCTGCACCGAACTAATTTTGTTGCAAATGGAGTCGAAATAAGAACAAATGATCCTAACGCAGGAAGTACTGTGCTTGACGTTGAAACCAGGATTACAGAATCAATTATTGCGCTTCCTTTGATCCTGAGATATTACTTCACCGATTCTTTCTTTGTGGATGCGGGCCCCCGGGTTGGCTTCATTATCGACAGAAATGAGAAGGTTGAGAATGACCCTTTTGAAGAGCCCGGTGATCCCCGGACTGCCCCAAACTATGATTTTGACAATTTTGATCTCAGTCTTAGTCTTGGCTCCGGCTATAAGCTATCGGAAGATATTATCATCAATGCCCGCTACTTTTTTGGAATACTTGAAAGAGATAACAGCATAAAATCTTCTGTATTTACACTTGGGCTGGAGTATAAATTGTAACATTTCCACTAACCGGTATATAACCGTGGATTTTTTTTAAAAGCTTGATGTTCATCAGCTGAAGCAAACAACTTTTTATTTACTTTTCAGCAATGTTTAGAGGCTAACATGAACAGCATCAGACAAGGAAAAGGCTTTGAGACCAGAGCCTACACCCTGGAGCCCGACATTCCTTTCTGAAATGTCTTTTTTTGACACCTTTTTTCAGGTACAAATTGCTGATTCCCTTTAAGCAGATACACTCGTTAAAATTTGGAATTACTATACAATCAAAATTTAGTATCTTCAGCTGCTACTACGTCTTCCCTACCGGCGCAGCGACAAATCCCCCCGTATGAAAAATGTATTTTTATCGGCTGCCTTGTTATGTTCGGCCGTGGCCTTTTCCCAGTATTCCTCCCGGTGGCAACAAGTTGATTCCCTTGAACTGCAGGGAAGAGTGGCTTCCGCCGCCGAAATCGTGTCTGACATTTTAAAAACTGCCAGCAAGCAGAAGGATTATGAGCAGCTTATTAAAGCAAAGATCTTCCAATACAAGTTTTACCAGGTCAACCATGAAAACTCAGATCAATTTATTCTGAAGGACCTTAACCAGACGATCGGCCAGCTTCCCGTCCCCTTCAAAAATGTACTTCAAAGCTATAAAGGCCGTTTTTTACAGCAGTATTACAATCAGCACCGGTGGAAGATCAGAAAGCGAAAAGAGATCGATAATCCCGATCCTGCTGACATAGCCACCTGGGCGGAAGCCACTTTGCAGGACAGCATTATGAGCAGCTACGAACGCTCCCTTCACAACCCTGAAATGCTGATCGCCACCCCTGTAGGCGATCTTGCTGAAATACTTATTCCGGAACCTTTGAACCGAAAGTACAAGCCTACCCTGTACGACCTGCTGGCTTTTGAAGCCCTGGATTATTTTCAGAATTCCTCCAACTTTCCGGCAGTACGACCCGAAGATGAATATGCCTTCACCACATCAGATCTTTATGGTGCTACTGAAGAATTTCAGCAATTAAAATTTCCGCAGGCGGCGCAGCATACTTCCGAAGTATATGTACTAAAGATCTATCAGCAGCTGGAAAAGCTGCATTCCGCAGAAAAAGATCCTACCGCGCTGGTCTATGCGCAGCTGCAAAGGCTGGAATATGTGAATTCCAAATTCCGCGGGAGTGAAAAATGGGAAAAATACTTGGAGGCTCTCAACAGGCTTTCTCAAAAATACGAGAATAGCCCGGCTGCACCACTTTTGCTGTACACCTATGCCCACTCTTATTATGAAAGAGCGGGAGAAACCGGGGAAGACGGTAAATTGTTGCACCCCGATTTTAACCGCAAAGCTGTGGACCTGGCGCAAAAAGTGGTTGATAATTATCCCAATACCGAAATGGAGCAAAGGGCTTTCTCCCTTATCAGTGCCATCAAATCTGTACAACTCGACGTGCGCATTCCCGAAACTCTCCTGCCCAACAATGCTGGCAGAATGCTGCTTTCCTATAAGAGCATAGACTCGGTGCACCTGAAGATCTTTAAAGTACCGGCTACCTTTCCGGACCAGACACAATGGTACGGGCGGCAGGACGAAATTAAAGCCTTTACAGAAGAACATACTTCTTTTTTCAGCAAGACCATCACTCTTCCCGGTGCCGGAGATTATAATCCTCACTCCACCGAAGCTCTTATTCCGCCGCTGGAACGGGGAACTTATATGATCCATATTTCAGGAGAGAACAGCTTCGGGAAAAAAGGCTACAGTTTCGGCTTTTTGAGAGCTACAGATCTCAGCCTCTCCCAGACATCTTTTGATGACGCCTTTCTCTACCGTGTCCTGAACCGCACTACAGGTCTTCCTGAAAACAACGTGCAACTCACCTGGATGTATAAGGGAAACCCGGTGAGGGAAAAGGAGACCGATCAAAAAGGAGAGGTACTGGTTAATAAACCGCGCAATTACGGCAATATTGATTATGTAATTGCAGCAAAAGGCAGGGACACTCTTATCTCCCGCTATTGGGAAGGCTACTATGGTTATTCGGAAGACAAAGAAGAACAGTTTGGTGTGAAGACGCTGCTTTACCTGGATCGCGCCATCTACCGCCCCGGTCAAAAAGTGCATTTTAAAGGGGTATTGCTGAGCCATCAAAACGGAAAAACCAGTACTGTTCCCAACGAATTTGTGGTGGTATATGTTGACGACCCCAACAATGAGGAGGTTGCAAATTTCAGGCTTAAAACGAATAAGTACGGTTCTTTTCACGGGGAATTCCTACTGCCCAAAAATGGAATTACCGGGAGCTTTAGCATCTATACAGAGGAAGACACAGAGTCTGAGACTTCCTTTTGGGAGAAGGTGTGGGACAAAGATGCCTACCATTATGACGAGCTGTATTTCAACGTGGAAGAATATAAGCGGCCATCTTTTGAGGTCTCTCTTGACAGCATTAAAAAGAGCTACAGCTTTGGGGACAGTATAAAAGTAAACGGTATCGCAAAAGCTTTTATGGGTTCGCCTGTAAGCAATGCCCGTGTGATCTATACCGTAAAGCAGCGGGAAATGGTGTACCGCTGGTGGTATTATGACGGTGGTGAATTTTCTACTGTAAAGACTGACACTTTACTCACCGATGAAAAAGGGAATTTTACGCTTAGCTTTCCTGCGGAAATGCGGGGAACAGATGCTCATAAACCCGAACTTATTTATGAATACAGCATAAATGCCACAGTGACGGATATTTCGGGGGAAACCCGGGAAGGCAGCACCATTCTGAAAATTGGAAAAAAGAACCTGTTGCTCAAGCTGGATCTGCCTGAAACTATTAGCCGCCGGGATACGCTCCGCCCTCAAATCCTGGCCACCAATTTAAATGACACGCCTGTTCCGGTCACCGGAAGCCTGAAGATCTATAAGCTGCGCGGCCCCGACAGGTTGCTGCGGGACAGACTTTGGCCGGCTCCCGAGATACAGACGATTCCCAAAGAAGAGTTTATTAAACTTTTCCCCGAGGAGCCTTACGAAGATGTACCCGATCCGGAAAACTGGCCGCTGGCAGAACTGTTTTTTGAAGCCAAGTGGGATACCGACGGTAGCTACGAACCCGAGATTCCAATTACCTCCGACTGGAAAACCGGAAAATATGTGACCATTATAGAAGCAGAAAGTGGTGACAATACCACTACCGCGAAAAAGTTATTTGATGTTAATGATCCTGCCGATCCTTCCCTGCCGGACAATCAGAGGTTCGCCGCTTCCATGATCAACCGGGACCTGGAAAAAGAAAAAAAACTCAGACTCCTGCTGCAAACGAACTACGAAAATCTCAACTTGCATGTGGGAGTTTACGATCAATATGATAAGATATATTCGGAATACGTACAGGTTAAGGGTAGCAAACTCCTGGAAATTCCGCTGAAGAAAAACGGTTCCAAAGAACTTGAGGTACAGATCACCGGAGTAAAGAACAATTCTGCTTTCAATGAAACTTTCCGTGTGAAGCTGCCAAAGACAGAGCATTTTTTACAAATAACCACAGAAACCTTCCGCAGCAAAATTTCCCCGGGTGTCGAAGAAACCTGGAGCTTCCAGATAAAAGATGCTGAGCAGCAAATTCCCGACGCCGAAGTATTGGCTTCCATGTATGATATGTCCCTGGACCAGTTCAAAACCGAAAAATGGAATACAAACCCGGGATTTTATCAGCCTTATCTCTCTTTTCCTTCCTACAAACTGGATAACATGAGTGGTACTACAGGCTTATACAACAGATTTCCTTCTCCCTGGCATTACCGGCCCCGGGAGCGTAAATTTGACAGGCTGCATCTCTTCGGGTTTATTATGTCCAACCCCGACTCCTACTTATACCGCAGCTACCTTAGAAACAAAGAAGTGCGCCAGGGCAGCGGTACTCTTACGGGCAACACCCGCGGAAAAGTTACCGATGAAGCGGGACTTCCGCTGCCCGGGGTAAATGTGATCATTGAAGGCACAAGCACCGGCACAACCACCGACTTCGATGGAATGTTCGCTTTGGATACAAGTCCCGGCGACATTCTGGTGTTCAGCTACCTTGGTTTTATGCCCGAAGAAGTGCTCGTAACCAAGAATCAGGAGGTCTATGTGAGTCTCACTGCAGATTCTTCTAACCTGGAAGAGGTGGTGGTTACAGGCTATGGCGAGGTACAGGAAGAGGCAGAAGATGCCGGCGTGAGACTACTGCAGGGTAAAGTAGCAGGCGTACAGGTAACATCGGCCAATACAATTAGAATTAGAGGGACCTCGTCCACTACAGAAGGTGCAATGCTATATGTTGTAGATGGGAAAATTGTAACCGATTATGAAATTACGGGTGAAGACATACTATCGGTCAATATTTTGAAAGGAGCAGAAGCCACTGCCCTGTATGGCAGCCGTGCTGCCGGCGGAGTGGTGATCATTAATACCAAAAAGGCACTGGAGGACCTGCAAAATGTAGAAGCAAGAAAAGATCTTGATGAGACGGCTTTTTTCTATCCCGATCTGCGGCTGGGAAAAGATGGCAGGCTGGAATTCAGTTTCACTACCCCCGAAGCACTGACCCAATGGAAACTGCGCCTGCTGGCCCACACTAATAACTGGACCACCGGCAGCTATGAAAATACTGTGCGTACCCAAAAGGAGCTCAGCGTAGTGCCTAATCCCCCGCGCTTCCTGCGGGAAAATGATACTATCGTATTCAAATCGAAGATCTCCAATCTTACTCCGGAAGCAATGACCGGAACTGCACTGCTGGAGTTATATGACGCTCTTACTATGGAGCCCATTGATGATCTCTTAGGAAATACCGAAAAGCTAAAAAACTTTAGTGTTTCGGAATCGGGCAATACAGTCCTTTCCTGGGAGCTTATTATTCCTGAAAGAGTGCAGGCGGTTACCTATCGTGTGCTTGCCAAAGCAGGAGACTTCTCCGACGGGGAAGAGAATTTCCTACCAGTATTATCCAACAGGATGCTGGTGAAAGAAAGCCTGCCCTTCTTTGTGAGAGCAGGAGAAACGGAATCCTATATATTTAAGAACATGAAGGAGAATGATTCTCCAACGCTTCAAAATCACAAATACACGCTGGAATACAGTTCAAATCCTGCCTGGTATGCGCTTCAAAGTCTGCCGTATCTTATGGAATTCGAACACGAATGTTCAGAGCAGACCTTTGCCCGACTTTACGCCAACGCTGTTGCGGGTGAAATTGTGAATTCAAAACCGGTGATTAGAGAAGTTTTTGATGCATGGAAAAAGGATTCCTCTTTGGTAAGTGATCTCGAAAAAAGGGAAGATCTTAAGGATTTTATTCTGGCCGAAACTCCCTGGGTTCGCGATGCAGCTTCCGAAACCGCTCAGAAACAGGTGATGGCTCAGCTGTTCGACAAAGAGAGACTGCGACAGGAGCAGCAGAATAACTTAAGAAAGCTGGCGCAAATGCAGCAATCCTCAGGCGGGTGGCCCTGGTTTCCGGGTGGGAGGACCAATACCTTCATCACCCGTCATATTGTTGCCGGCCTGGCACATCTTGAAAAACTGGGAGTAGAACTGGAGGTTTCTGAAATGACAAAATCTGCAGTCGCTTACCTGGATAGGGATATACTAACAAGAGAAAAGGAAAGCTACCAGAAAGAAAATTTTTACCACAGCAATTACCTGCTGCACTATCTCTATGCCCGCACCTATTATCTGGAAAAGTTTCCACCTTCAGAAGAAATAGAGCAGCTTATGAAAAAAGCTCTTGCCGCTAATAAAAAGGACTGGCTGGAAAAAGATTTGTACAACAAAGGTATGCTCATGCTTATCCTTGACAGGACCGGAGGTACTGAATTTGCCCAAAAAATTGGTCTTTCTTTAAAAGAAAAGGCGGTAAAGTCTGAAGATTACGGAATGTACTGGAAGGAAAATGTGTCGGGCTGGTTCTGGTACCGTGCTCCTGTGGAAACTCAGGCGCTGCTCATTGAAGCCTTTACAGAATTGGGAGAAACGGAAGCTGTAGAAGAAATGAAGATATGGCTGCTACAGAACAAACGCACCAATCACTGGCCCACTACCAAAGCCACAACCGAAGCTTCTTATGCGCTGCTCATGCAGGGAGAGGACTGGTTGCAAACAGAAGATCAAACCGTGCTAAAGCTGGGGGAAAAACCTATAGCAGATGCTAAACTTGCAGAAACTAAAAAAGAGGCGGGAACAGGTTATCGCAAAGTGGTTTGGAAAGCCGAAGAGATCACTGAGGATTTTAGTCGCATCACAGTGGAAAATAATAATGCTACTGCAGGTTATGGCGGAGCTTACTTGCAGTACTTCGAAAACCTGGACAAGATAAAAGATCACGGCACGAGTCCGCTCAATGTAGAAAAAGAACTTTATCTGAATATCTCCGGCAATGACGGTACTACCTTAAAACAGATCACCACCGAGACTATATTGGAGCTGGGGGATCTGGTGACGGTAAGACTGGTTGTGCGATCTACGGCCGACATGGATTTCATTCATCTGAAGGACATGCGCGCCAGCGGATTTGAACCCGTCAATGTGCTGAGTGAATACAAATATCAGGACGGCACCGCCTACTACGAAAGCACCCGCGACGCCGCGACCCATTTTTTCTTTGATGACCTGCGGAAGGGAACCTATGTGCTGGAGTATACAGTAAGAGCAAACAACGCAGGAAAATTCTCAAACGGGATCACTTCTATTGAGAGCATGTATGCACCTGAATTTTCAAGTCATACCAAAGGGATTAGAGTGGAAATTAAGCAATGAAATGAATTCAGTTTCTAAAAAAATATCTCAACCCGATCTTTCCTTCCAGGATACCTGTTACTTCCAGATCGGGGCGGCTCTGATATTGAAAATGCCCCACCATTCCTATCCTGGGAAAGACCCACAAGATTCCGGTTAGCCGTCCAAGCCACCCAAAATAGGTGGAGGTTTTAGATTGATCAGCCTGCTTTTTCCAAATGTTGGAAACACTGCTTCCAATCCCCAATTCTATTTTGTTATCTTTTAAAAAGAAGTAGTCGCCTCCCAAAGCCAGTTTCTGGTAATTTGCTGCTTCAAATCTTCCGTAGAGTAAGTAAATGGCAAAATCATTATTAATGAACCCTGTTTCAATATCAAAATGAAGCCCCCGGTGATCCTGTTCAGTCCTGGGATTGTCAATGATCCCAAAAGCTTTATTAGGATCTATTGCGATCCCCGTATAGAACTGCCCAAAACAGCTATAGCTGCAGAAAAAGAAGAACAAAATTAACCGGTACATCTTTATAAACCTTAAATTCCTACCTGAATTTAGTGCTATTTGAAGGAAAAATTAAATCAATTGGGCAAAGCTTAACTTGCTGATTTGAAGCATACTTAAAAAAATTTGTACGGCGGCTGAAAAAACTGAGCTCTTGTGATTTTCAGGCAGTTAAATAAAAGATATATGAAACTAGAGGTGACCCATGTTCAGGGTGGCATGCGCGAATTTGAGAGAACCGGAATTTACCCGGAGTATCTCCTGTTTAACCTCCCCGGCACCAGGCAGAACTGGAAAGTGAGAATTAAGCAAACTCCACAGAACGGGTTTTTAAAGAGCAAGGGCAAGGTGCTTTATGAATACAGCTTCGATGAAAATTTTTATAAATTCAGAAAAGTGAAAAGCGATGGTTCTTTTTCTGAATGGTTGGTACCTGACAGCGTGAGTATTGAGATGAGGGATTAATCTGCTTTTTGTCAAAAATACCTCACAGGTTTTAAAAACCTGTGAGGCCTAATCTCCAATAAATTGACCCTCTAAAAATGCCAGTCTTGACTATTATAGAATGACAAAAAACAATAAAATAAAAACACCCTGGCCAACCAAGGATGCCATGGCGCAGATCTATAAAAACAATTTGTGGGGTGGCAATAAAATTGAATTTTACTCCGGTTTAGGCTCCCATCATCCTGAAACAGTAGATGAATATATTAGGGTAGTTTCCGGTTTTTTAAAAGATCTTGAAATTCCACCAGTAGTCTGTGACCTGGGGTGCGGGGATTTTAATATTGGCAAGGGACTCGTGAAATACACCCTGAGGTACACCGCTGTAGACATAGTACCGGAGCTAATAGAGCATAATAAAAAACAATTCCAGGCAGATCATCTCGAATTTCATGTTTTAGATATTGCAACCGATGATCTACCCAAGGGAGATTGCGCAATCCTTAGGCAGGTGTTGCAACACCTATCGAATGAGGAAATAAAGAGGGTGGTAGAAAAGTTATACGATTTCAAATATGTGATTCTCACCGAGCACTTACCGGAAGGGAATTTTGAACCCAATAAGGATATTATCTCCGGACAGGGAATCAGGTTAAAAAAACAAAGTGGTGTAGATCTTTTGTCATCACCGTTCAATCTAAAAATCAAAGAGAAAATACACTTGCTGTCTGTTCCGGCTCCCGAATTTAAAGGAGTTTTGGTGACAACATTGTATAAGGTAAAATGATTAAGATATCTAAAAACCCAGGCAAGCAGGAAAATATGTTCAAAATTGAAGCTGTGCCCATTGACTTAATAGGCATCAGAATCAGATCTAATTCCCTCACGAAGGAATAAAAATGCCACCTTTTTCTATCCATTTCCCAGTGCAATTAAAAATAATTAATGAACACATTTTTAATGTTAATTAAATTAACATTATTCAAATTATTTGATATTTTTGAACAACAATAAAGGCATAGCCCCTACCTATCCCGCTCATATCTAAACACATGCATCTACCATTTTCTACCTTTGCCTTACAGATAAATATCAACCGCAGTCTTATCTTTTTGTTTTTAATTCTAATCACGGGATGTTCAAAAGATGATGATGAAGTCGCTCAACCGCAGGATGAGTTTTATAAAGACGCACTAACCTCTGCCTCCATACAGCAACTTTCCGGAGTTTGGGCGATCTATGAAGTGGCTTTTGAAGGAAAGAGTGCAAATGTGGCTGCAACCTATGAAGAATGTGGCCGGGATTTCTTTCAATTCACCGCCACCAATACCTACAGAGATTACTATTATACCTCCAGCTATCAATGTGAAAAGGAAGTCCAGGATCTAAATTATGATCTGGAGAAAGGCGTAGTCACCCTTCACAATGATTGGGGCGCTTCAGAAGAAATGGTGATCACCGGGCTTACAAGCGATAAACTGGTGTTCAAGATGAAGATGGACATAGATGATGATCCCGACCTGGAAGTGCTGATTTTTGTAGCCCGTCGCTATTCCCCGCCAAACGATCTTGATTTATATTCCTATACATTTGGATCTGAAATTACAGATGAGAACCGTAATGAGATAAAATTTACCTGGCAGGCTTATAACGGTTTTTATAAGTTCGACCGTTACGAAATTTACAGGAGCGACTCTGGCTGTAGCAAGGCCAATGCAACCCTGGTGGCCAGTATAAAGGAAAGTTCAAAAACCTTTTTTATAGATGAAAATCCGCCGGTTGCCGAAGAAATCTGTTACTACCTGAAGATCTTTAACGAAAAAGGCCTGATTGGGGAAAGTGAATTAATCACCTTCTTTACAGAAGACCTGAGGCCGGTCGAAGTGGAGTTTGTTAAGGTTGAGATGCAGAATGCAGAGGTGAAGCTGGAATGGGCTGCCTTCGAAGGCAAATATTTTTCACATTATGAGATCAGGGTTCGCAATTATAAAGGCGGCACCGGGTATGGCTACCAGGAATATCCGGTAGCTGTCATAGAAGACAAAGAAATTACAAGTTATGTCGATAAAACCCCTCCCCGACTCAAAGATCCTGTGTATGCCATTTATGCCTATGATATCTTCGGAAATGTGAATACAGAGTTTTATGCTGAAAAAAATGCATGGGAACTCAACTGGACCCATCCGGAAGTAGTGAATCTGGAAATGATAGAATTCGCGGTCCCTGCTCCCAATTCTTCTGAAATCTTCTTCTACGGAAGAACGGAAGCCGGAGAATATCAGTTGATCAAATACAATTACGGGGATCACACTGTTTCAGCTACAGCCAGTAAGCCTCCGCAGGCCAGCACCGGCGTGCAGATGCAGGTACACAGCACCCAAAATGAAACAGAGTTATTCTTCGCCCAGGGCAATGCACTGGCTGTATATAATGCTGCAGACCTTTCCTATAAATACACTCTGAAACTTAATAATGCCCCTTTCTTCTATGATTTCGCTTACCTGGGGGATAATATTTATGGCTTTACCGATAATGAGACGCTATATACCTTTAAGCGTTCGGGTAACAGCATGGAATTCATTGCCAAAAAATCGCATTTTACCACCCATTACGGCAATACCGATTATCACCTGCTGCCTCTAAAAAACAGAGAAATTTTGGTGGGGCACTACCGGGAACCTAAAAGCTATAAGTTCACCATTAACGCGGGTGGGGAAATCTCGGGTGGGGAGCTGGTTAATATTCCAATTACCTCCCGCTGGCAAAAGAAAACCCTGTACAGCCCCGACCAGAATTATGTGATCAATTTACAGGACAACAAGCTCTTTTCAACCCTTACCTGGAGCGAGCAGGGATTCTTTGAGACGCCTCAGTTCCCTACCGGCATCAGCCGGGATGGAAATTTGATCCTGGGCAGCAATAACGATCCGACGGAGAATATCACCAACGAATCCTTTCATGAAAAGAAGGTCAAAATCTACAACCTTACTACCAGCAAGGTGACAACGGTTGCAGCCAAAGGTTATCCGCACTTGCTGTTCGAAAACCACCTGGGTCAGATCATCAGCATTTCATCAGGCTTCAAAAGGGAAGACCTGAAAAGCGCTACTCCCAAACCGGATATTTTTGTGGAAGTGATCGGATTTTAGAAGGACGAAGTTAGAAGTACGAATTAATTTGCAGTGCCTTCACTTCGAGTGGTTTCTACTGCGCAAAAGCGCAGGAGAAAATGTTTCGAGAAGTGGCAGTGCCGTCAGTTCGAGTAGTTTTTTCTCGAACGATAGTGAGAGAGAAAATTGTATCGAGAACAGAGGCAGGAATCTACTCCGTCATTCTCGATACAAATTTGTTCCTGCTAGCGCAGGTCCAAATTCACTCCTTTAGACTTGTATTAGTAAATTTATTACAAGTTTAATTAAGAAAAGGGAGCTGAACTTAGGTACACTATTTTCACTCAGAATTTTTTA
>NZ_OCMF01000004.1 GCF_900215295.1 Salinimicrobium sediminis
GTAAGAAACAAATTAATCCACATCGCTATGGCCCTGATCAAGAACAAAACATATTACCAAAATCGTTTGGTTTTGTCATAGAAATCGAACTGACGGGGAAACGAACCTGCTGTCAGTTCGAATGGTTTTTTCTCGAACGATAGTGAGAGAGAAAATTTCATCGAGAACAGAGGCAGGAATCTATTCCGTCGTTCTCGATACAAATTTGTTCCTGCCATCGCGGGTCTAAATTCACTCAAATTGACGGGAATGAATCTGCCGTCACTTCGAGTGTTTTCTACTGCGCAAAAGCGCAGGAGAAAATGTTTCGAGTAGCGGCAGGATGAAATTACCTCCAACTGACGGGGAAACGAACCTGCCGTCAGATCACAAGTCTTTTGCGTGACGCCCCTCTTTATGATTCTTAGTCTATTTCAACCTGTTTTTAATGTTATTCGCACAATGAGGATATTTAACACTAAACCTCAAAAATAAAGCTTGCACGAAACTATTATTCATCTATTTTAGCAGCCTCTTTAAAATGAGACTGTTAGGTGGCCGCAACAGCTTTTGACTAATTAAATAAAAAACTTAAAATGAAGAAAAATTTAAATTCTTCGGGAGACACTTTTTCTCCTGATGCAGCCCCAACTATGTCATTTTTTTCGGGAAGAAATTCTCTTACAAAACTTTTCACCCTGGGAGGTGTAATTGGCTCCCTGCTTCTTTCGTCCTGTTCAGACAATACTGAACTTACAGACCTCGAAGCAGACACCGCACTTGAACAAACTGGACTTTTTACTCTGGTTCCGGCACAGGAGAACTTAATTGAAATCCCCGGATCGCTAACCGCTGATCAAAAAAACTTCAATAAAACTACCGAGGCACCGGGGGTTGATGATGGAAGGTTTAACATCACGATTAAATATGTTGTAGATGTTACAGACAGACAAAAAGAAGTTTTTGCCGCTGCCGCAGCAAGATGGGAAAGAATAATTATTAAAGATGTTCCCTCTATAACCGCTACTATTCCTTCAGCATTCGCAGGGTTTCCCCCTGTAGTTAGTGGTACTGTGGACGATATTATTATTGAAGTAGTTATAGCGCCTATTGATGGACCCGGGAAAATTCTTGGTCAGGCAGGACCTCGTTACCTTAGAACCTATGACCGTTTGCCGTTATCAGGTGTAATGTACTTTGATGTAGATGATCTTGAATTTCTCGATGAAAGAGATCTTTTTGAAAATGTAATTGTCCACGAAATGGGCCATGTATTAGGCATAGGTACTTTATGGAACTATTACAGACAATTAAAACAAGGGCCTGCAAGTGATCCTTACTTCAGCGGTAAAATGGCAAATAACTTCTGGAAAGCTGAAGGAGGAACTAATTTCCTTCCAATAGAGAATAAAGGAGGCCCGGGTACTGCCGGTGGTCACTGGAGAGAATCCCTGCTCAGGAACGAGTTGATGACCGGATATATCAATTATGGAGTAAATCCCCTTAGCCGTATAACAGCAGGCTCTCTTGCAGACATGGGTTATGGTACAGCTATAGTTGGAGAGGCGTATGAACTACAACGCGGAACTCCCGGAGTAAGCATAGATGAACTTGCTAAAAGTGGAGATCACGGCCTTTACATTGCAGAGAGAGAAACTATTCTTGAGCCGATTGGAATTATTGTAACTGAATAAAGAACCGGCTTCTTCCAAAAAGGTATAAGCAAAAAATTAAGCCTGATCTCTCTTTTAAAGAAGATCGGGCTTTATTTTGATCTACTGTCATTTCGAATCGCTCCTTTCACTTATGCTGTCGGTTAAAATGGTTTTTATTCCGGAAGATGTGTTTTTCGCTGGGTTAAAGCGCAGCAGAAAAAAATATCGGAAGACAGATTTAAAAAAGCCGTAAACAGAGAAGATTTCCAGCCGAATAAACCTAATTGGTTCAAGGATCTTAACCCGGCAAAATTTAATTCTCTTCAAATTGAAATATATCTTCAATTGACAATTTAAAAAGCTTCGAGATCCGGAATGCCGTAGGTAAACTGGGATCAAATTTTCCCTTTTCAATGGCATTGATGGTTTGTCGCGAAACCCCGATATATTCTGCCAGATCTTCCTGAGTATAGTTGTTCTCAGCCCGCAGGACTTTCAGCCTATTTTTCATGAATATCTCCGGGTATTTACGGTGAGAATAATACCATAGGCCAGGCCGATAAACATCACCAGATTACTTATTTCAGCATCAAAAGTGATAAGATCAGTGACGTCAAGCAGGGAGTAGGTAAGCCCAACAACAACCGCTAATCCAAGGGTAAGCGCCAGAGATTCCAGATGAATCTTCCGTTCCAGTTCATCCAGGTTATTAAAAAATTTCCTATTGGCTATGATCATCAAAATTCCGTTGGTGAAATTTACCGTAACGGCCAGAACCGTAAGGAGAATATGATCATCCCAGATGAATTTGGGTCCAAACGTGGCAATTGCCAGGGTAGCAACCCAACTCCAGGTCCATGCGGCTAATTGAGTGAGATTTTTTCTGCGCTCTTTTTTCATCTTTAAGTAATTAAGGTTTGATATAATGTAATGTTTACTTTACAAATGTAAAACAAAAATAAATGTAAAGTGTTATTTACTTTTTATTTTTTTTTATTATTCCGGAATTATCTCCGGGACCTCATTATTTAAAAAGAAAAAATGCCCTGTGTTTACTGACAGAGCATGCATTCAATTGTGAAAAAAGACCTTCTAGTAACCTACCGCTGCATCATCTCCCCTCCTGTCGGCACCGCCTTCCAGGCTACCGTCTGGCAGGACAAGAATAGCATCCACTTTTCCAAGGATACGGGATTCCCCTTCGTTGATGTTATATCCTTTTAATTTTAGCTTTTTAAGCAGGTTTTCATCAAAAGAATCGGGTTCAAACAGCACCTCGTCCGGAAGCCATTGATGATGAAATCTGGGAGCATTCACCGCTTCCTGCATACTCATATTATATTCGACAACATTTAAGATGGTTTGCATCACCGAAGTAATGATTGTTGAACCTCCGGGAGAACCTAACACCATATAAAGCTCTCCTTCCTTTTCAACTATGGTAGGCGTCATGGAGCTCAGCATTCTTTTTTCCGGCTCAATGGCATTTGCTTCAGCACCTACAAGGCCAAACATATTTGGTACTCCGGGCTTCGCGCTAAAGTCATCCATCTCGTTATTCAGAAAGAAACCCAGCTCCCCAATGTAAAGTTTAGAACCGTATGCCCCATTGAGTGTAGTGGTAACAGAAACGGCATTTCCTACTGCATCCACAATGGAATAATGAGTGGTCTCATCGCTTTCGTATCCGGCTACGCTGCCATGCTCAAGCGCCGAAGAAGGCGTAGCACGCCCAAAGCTAAAGCTATCCATCCTGTCCTCCAGGTATTCCCGGCTTAAAAGGGTATTTTGAGGCACCTCTACAAAGTCGGGATCCCCCAGGTAATATCCGCGATCGGCATAAGCTCTTCTTTCAGCTTCGGTAATTACCTGAATTGCTTTTTCAGAATTATGTCCGTATTCATGAAGCGGAAAAGGTTCGATCATTTTCATGATCTGTCCCATCACAATACCGCCGCTGGAGGGTGGTGACATAGAGATCACTCTTAGATCGTCATAGGTAAAACTTACCGGTTCTCTCCAGACTGCCTCATAAGCAGCAAGATCCTGCATGGAAATCAGCCCCCCTTTTTCCTGAAGAAAAGCAACTATCTTTTCAGCTATTTTACCCCTGTAAAACTCATCCTTTCCTTTCTGCACCAAAGCTTCTAAAGTGGCAGCCAGGGCAGCATTTTTTAAAGTATCCCCTGCCTTATACTTTTGTGCAAAGAGTATCGTATCTCCATTGGCTTCGAGAAATTGATCCCGATAATATTCCAGGGAATTCTGCTGATTTTTAGTTATCACAATACCTTTTTTGGCGAGGTCGATCACCGGCTGTAACAGCCTTTCCATAGGTAGGGAACCAAATTTTTCATGTACAGCAAAAATTCCGGCAACAGTTCCCGGTACTCCTACCGCCAGACCTCCATAACGGCTTTTTTCGGGGTCTACATTTCCGAGGCTATCCTGATACATGGTTCGGGTGGCCAGCAGCGGCGCCTTTTCACGGTAATCCAATGCTCCTGTTGTTCCATCACTAAGACGATAGACCATGAAACCGCCACCCCCAAGATTTCCGGCAAAGGGAAAGGCTACGGCCAGGGCCATTTCTGTAGCAACCATTGCATCAAAGGCATTGCCTCCCTCGCGTATGATCTCGAGGCCTATTTTTGAAGCCTCTTCCCGTGCCGAAACCACCATGGCATTTGAAACCACCAGTCCTCTTTCCGAAGAAGGGGAAGGGCTTATTAAAGGCTGCTTTTCGGTTTTACAGGAGAAGCAGGAAACGAGGATGAACAGCAGGAAAACTTTTCTCATAGATATATTAATAGAATTAATAAAGCTGAAACCAAAGCGGTTGCTGAGGCCGGCTCCTAAATTAGAAAAAACTATTAAAAAAATCCTGCATCGCTTTCACTCTATTTCCTGATTATAAAGCTATTTTAGTAGTAAACAGCTGCTACAGACGAAGCATGAAAGATAATCTCCCCAGAAATATTCTGTTACCATTTATTATTGGGATCGGCTTTTGCCTGTTTATCATGCTGGGAATTAATTCAGATTTCATTTCAGGCTATTCTTACATAAATATTTTTGCAATCATCCTGGGGGCATTTGTATTGTATGCAGGGATTTTTGGGATTATAAATAATTCAACTAACCTGCTGCTTGGAATAGGCGGATTTCAATTCGGAAGAGTATTCCTCAGTATGTTGTTTCTTTTGGCTGCATTTTTATTCGAAAGATTCATCTGGCCAGATGAGCCGGAATATAAAAGTCTGCTGGAGAAAGAAAATTTTGTTCTAAAGCCTGACTTTAAAAAGTGCCACAAAGTTAAATATGGAAAATTTATTGCAGGGGGAGATACCATCCTAAGATTCATTAAGGATAAAAAGGATTATGAAACAAGATACGCTATAGACGGTGTGGCCACCTACAGAATTAATTGGTTGGACAGTTGTTCCTATTACCGGGTGGTGGAGAGAAGCGGTTCGGTAAAAGAGGTGATAAAACTTGGAAATTTTAATGGTCCATTCCACGATATGTATATAAGGCCTGCAGCTTTGCATTATATTAATGAGGAGAAGATCATCCGGGTATTCCTGCCCGGGGAAATTCATTAAAATCTGCATTACGGTAAAAGGGCCTCATAGCCATCATTACGATCTGCCCCTTAAAACAAAAAAACCTCCCGAATGGATCGGGAGGTGATGCTTTAATGTTTATAAAAAATAATCAAAAAGCCTAAACTTCTTCCGGAGCTTTAACTTGTTCTTCCTCTACTTCGGATACTTCGGAAGGTTCAGAATTTTCCACTACCCCATATTTCTCCAACTGCTCCTCTTCTCCTGTGAAATAAGGGAAAACGTCAAGAATTGGAGACTCGGTGATCATAGGGATCGTATAATCTCCCATCGTATCTGCCATGGCCTTTGTGGTGTTTTCAAAAGCTTCTTTAATATCGTTCGCCTGCACCAGGAGATACATGTTGGTCTTTCTTTCTTTGCCGCTTTCTTCATCAAGGGCTATCAGAGATACCTTGGATTTAAACCAGCGATCGGAATTTTCAAAAGGATGGACTTCAGAATAATTGGCCACCTTAATGTTTGTGATCCTGAATTCTTCATTAGTGTAAGCAGCCATTTCTTCAGTAATTCTTGACTCTGCTTCCGTATAGGACACTGCATCCAGCAAATAAGTATCTGTAGTCACTTTCTGCTCTCCCGTTTCGTGTGTTTTTCTGTATTTCACCTTACATTCATACCAGGTTACGCTCATAGTTAAGATTTTTTAGGGTGCCAAAAATATCATTTTAAGCAGGCGAAACTTAGTTAAAGTGTAAAGAGATATTCACATTCGGGAAATGGGATAATGTGAATTGGTGAATTGGTGAATTGGTGAATTGGTGAATTGGTGAATTGGTGAATTGGTGAATTGGTGAATTGGTTAATTAGTTAATTGGTGAATTTGTGAATTGGTTAGTTAGTTAGTTGGTGAAAAGAAACCAGGGGTAAGGAATTGGGAATCGCGGTACTTCCCTGTTTTTACTTGGCTTTGTGTAAACTCCATGTCCATTTTTCACATAAAGGATACGAAGATTAAAATAAGCTCACAAAGAATTCCTTCAGGACTTTTCTGCGAGCTTTTTCAACTTTTCAAAGGCTTTTGGCCAGGCTTCGTCGAAATAGTTCTCGTATCCTTCATCAAGGTCCATTTCCACAATGAGGTTAGTTTTCTGTCCGTCGGCTTTCAGGATATAGATCTCCTCTGCCCCACTCCAGGCTTTGACTTTTTCGCTGTCGTAATCTTCATTTCCTTCTTTGTCCACCATACCAAGGTGTTTAAAGACCATTTTTTCGGGTGCTTTCTTTTCCTGGATCCGGGCCACCATGCCTTCGTTTTCGGCATTTACAAACAGAACTTTTCCGCCTTCTTCCCAATCGGTTTTAACTGTGGAACCTTCAGAAAAAGCTGAAGTCCATTCTTCATAGGAACCTTTCCCCCAAAGAGCTTCCCATACCTGCTCCCTTGGAGCATTGACTGTGATTTCATACTGTTTGCGTTTCATCTTTGTAATTTTAAATTATTTACTGATTATTGATCATTGATTAATTGTTAATTGATCAAGCTCGATCTTTTTCATTTTCATCATTGCATCCATTGCCCGGTTTGCTTTTTCCCTGTCGGGTTGATTGAAGATTTCCTCCATCCCTACTGGCGCCACCTGCCAGGAAACCCCGAATTTATCTTTTAACCATCCGCATTGTTGCGCCTGCGGATCTCCACCTTCGGTCAATAACTGCCAGTATTTATCGATTTCTGCCTGATCTTTACAATTCACCATAAAGGATACGGCTTCATTAAAAGGAAAATCGTTCTCCATCCCGCTGTCCATGGCCATAAAAGTTTCTCCCTGCAGCAGGAACTGTGCATGTTTTACTTTTCCGAGAGCATATTCATTATGGTCATTTTTTTCATATTTCTGAATACCCTCCACTTTAGACTTTTCAAAGACAGAAGTATAGAATTCTATAGCCGCCTCTGCCTTTCCGTGCCGGGCACCGGTAAAAAAGATAAGAGGACAAATTCGCTGCTCCGGATGATATTCGCTATCATCGATCATGAGCTGCCAGTTAAGGCCGTAACGATCCTGTAACCACCCATACCGCGGGCTCCAGTCATAGCTGTCCAGTGGCATCATCTCATTTCCTCCTGCCAATAGTCCCTGCCACAAATTATTTATTTCCTCTTCATTCCGACACATTACGAACAGGGAAACAGAGGGATTGAATTTGAAATGCGGACCTCCGTTAAGTGCAAGCAGGTGGTATCCTTCCAGTTCAAATTCTACGGTCATGATTGATCCGGCCTCTTTTTGATGTATCTCCTGTCCCGCTTCGGGATACCGGGTTCTGGAATTGATCTTCGAATTGGAAAAAACGGAGGTATAAAAGTCCGCGGCTTCCTCTGCCTCTGTATCAAACCATAAACAGGGCACTATTTTTTGATGAATTTCTTTCATAGGTTTTCTTTTTTTTCTTCCTTCAAGCCCACCACATAGGAGGTCATTTTTTTCACTTTAGGGGTTTTAAGGCCGCTAAAGACATAAAAGTCGGCAAAGCCAAAACTTTTGATTTCTCCTGAGGCTTCCCTTATTTTCATTCGGCCGTTTGCAGCTGCAGTTCGTCCATGGGTAATGATCTGCTCCAGTTCGAGTTCCAGGGTCTCCACCTTCTCCATAGGTTTCATAAATTCCTTTACCGCCTCTTTTCCTTCTACTTTCCTTTCCCCAATGAAATCCCAGATGATATCTTCGGTCATGTTGTTAAGGATAAAATCCTGGTCATTTTTAGAAAATGCTTCATTAAAATCTCTTATGAATTCTTCCTTTTCTCTCATAGCTTCGGAATTATTTTGTTCAAAGTAAAGCTAGCTTAAAATGTCTTTTTTGGGAAGGGGGCATTCCGACAACTTGAAGGGGTGTTTGCGACATTCGGGATAGTAATGAAATATTCACTCATTTTAAGTACATTTATAATCCACTTATTTCCTGAAGCTTATGCTGAAGCACGTCTCTATTTTAATACCGAAGGGTCACACCAGTCTCGTGAATATTGTAGGAACTCACCAAATCCTCAACCAGGTAAATTCTTTCCTGCAGGAAGAGGGAAAACCTCCCGTCTTTAAGGTAGAACTTATTGGAATCTCAAATCCTACAGATCAAAGCAACGGCCTCTTTAGCGTTCACCCTGAAAAATTTATCTCCGACATTTCACAAACCGATCTTGTTGTTATTCCTGCCATCCATGATGATCCTGAAATTGCTCTTACCCGGAACAGGGAATTCATTCCCTGGCTACAACAGCAGTACACTAACGGCGCTGAAATTGCCAGTTTTTGCGTCGCTGCTTTTTTTCTTGCAGCTACAGGACTGCTTGATGGAAAACAATGCTCTACCCATTGGATACATGCCGATGGGTTTAGAAAAATGTTTCCAAAGGTGCAGCTGGTAGATGACAGGATCATGACCGAAGACGGGGGCATCTATACCAGCGGGGGAGCCTATTCCTATCTTAACCTACTCCTGTACCTGGTCGAGAAGTTTGCCGGCAGAGACATTGCCTTGCTTACCGCAAAAACCTTTATGATCGATATAGACAAAGCCAGCCAATCCCCCTTTATCATGTTTAGGGGGCAAAAAGCACATGAGGATGAGGTAGTACAGAGAGCACAGGAATATATCGAACATAATTTTAATGAAAAGATCCAGGTAGAGGAGCTGGCAGAAAAACTGGCTTTAAGCCGTAGAAGCCTGGAACGCCGCTTCAAAAAAGCAACGCATAATACCATCACCACTTATATTCAGCGGGTGAAAGTTGAAGCGGCAAAACGAAGTCTGGAAGTTTCCCGGGAAAACGTCAACGAGGTCATGTACGGGATTGGCTATTCCGACGAGAAATCTTTCCGCAATACATTTAAGAAGATCACGGGCATCTCTCCGGTGCAGTACCGCAATAAATTCAGGATAGGACGTCAGGGTATTTGAACTAATCTTACCTGCGCATTAGTTTCTATAATTGGCTGATTTATCATTAGTTAGCATAAAATTAACTTAAGGGCTCCTAAAAAATTGTAATTTTAATTTCCCTCCTCCTCTTCTTTCCCCTAATTAGTTTGTAATCGATTTATTAACCAATAAATATTTATTATGAAAACTGTAGGGAAAAACTTTACCAATCTCAAATGGAGGAACCTTTTGTTCCTGAACGCGCTTGTTTTTTTAATTATTTCGTGCGAAAAGGAATCTACTGAAGGCTTTGAAGAAGCCGGTCTTAATGCTAAAGCAGAGGTAATGGCGGAGCCATTTGAATTTTCGGCACCTGTTTATGATATTGCTACTACCCCGGACGGAGCTGTCCTGGTGGGGTTGAATTCCGGAGATATGAAGGAAATCCAGATCATTAGGAATGGGAAAATCTCCACCATGTCAAAATTTGAAGCAGATAACAACATCCAGGGAATTGCGACTATAGGTGCAGGAAATGCTTTTGTGACCACAGCCGGTAGTGACCTGGCTCAAACCGGGGCATTATACCGGGTCTCCCAGGGCAATGCACGGATGGTTGCCGACCTGGGAGCATTTGAAAGAGAAAATGATCCCGATGCCTACGAAGGATTAATGTGGAAAAATCAGCTGTGTGAAGCTACAGATGGGTTTAGTGCGGGACCACAAAATAATCCATTTAAGGTAGCTGCGCTCTCAGGTAACACAGCTTTAGTGGCCGATGCCGCAGGAAATACGCTGCTTTCGGCAACAACAACCGGGGAGGTCGACTGGAAAGCGGTCTTTACCCCACCTACAGATGATGAAGGGAACTACCTCGTACGCTGGTTTGCCGGGGATGATGCAGACATTCCCTGTTATGTACAACCTGTTCCCACCTCTGTTGCGGTAGGACCTGATGGTTATGTTTATGTAGGAGAACTTACGGGAGCCGTGTCTGAAGAAGCGGGCTTACCTATTGGTCTTTCAAGGGTTTGGAAGATTCCTGCAGATGCAACCCATGTTGTGTGTTCTGAAGATTCCGGGCCATGTGAGGTAATCGTTGACGGACTTACTTCCGTTATAGACATCGCCATAGGTCCTGATGGCCGACTTTACGTAGTGGAATTTGATGAAATGAGTTGGATCGCTTCTTTTGTTGAGGGCCTTGCCGCCGGGGGAACTATCACTTCCTATGACCTGGATGGAAGTAATGAAGAGGTTGTTGCAACAGGGCTTTCCTTCCCCAGTGCTATCAGCTTTGATAAAAAGGGCAATCTCTGGCTCCTGGAAAATAATAGTATAGGTCTTCCGGGATATCCGCCTACTGTTAGGATGCTGGAATACTAGCGGAATTAAATTACAAACAACAATTCAGGGTCGGCATTTTGTCGGCCTTGTTTCATTTAATACCTCATCCGGGAACTGCGAATCAGGTTTTTTTATTTAAATCATTAACAGAAGATGATTTTCTTTGATTAAAATTTCACCTCTATTAACCGGAATTTTGTGCTTCATCTAACGAATCGCTTCATGTGCTTCCCTGAGCTTACTTCGCTTTGTGTAAAACTTAACTTCCTGTTTTCACACAAAGACCTCTAAGTAAAAAATAAGCTCACAAAGAATTGTTCCCAAACTTCGTACTTCGTCCTGCGTAAATCTCCCTTATTGAAAAAGAGACAATGTCCCATGGGAGGCTAGGAGTGCCGCATTTTTATGCGCACGGGCAGTAGCGATGTCTATGGAAGCTTCGGATACCCTCTCGAAAAAGGTGATTTTTGGAGCCCCCTGTTTTCGCATATAGTTGCTCAGGATCTTATGGGTATGGTATGTTGCCGGCTGCCGCTTTAAAAAAGGTTCAAAGTCCTGCAATGCGCTTACCTGTTCATGCTGGTCGATATAACCGAAGCCCTGGTACTTTCCGTCCTTTACCAGCACAAAGGATTCTTCCTCAAAATGCCTGCCTTTACCCCTGATCACATAAGTGGAAGATTCTTCGGTTAAAGATGCAATAGCTGCAGTCACCTTCTCATTGTAAACTGCAACTTCCTCCTTTCCGGAACAGATGCCCTCACAGCTTATAATCTCATAATGGGAACATTCTTCAACGTTAGCCTGTAAACTGCAGTATTTTGGGCACAACTTGAATTCTCTACATAAATATTCCAGCTTCTCCTGCGCCAGGGGCCGACTGTAAAAAGTTCCTATTGATTCCCTTCTTTTAGGAGTTCTTTCCAGAGCGAGCTGTAAAACACCTCTTTGGTTAAAATAACTTACGATCTGATATACGGGACCCGGGCGTTTCTGAGCTCTGTTATACTTAGGATAATACTTCCTGATGCACTCGGCTTCCAATAGCAGGGCTATAAGTTCATTCCCTGTTGTTTCATAATCAATGTGAAAGGTTTCCTGGCCCAGCTGATATTCCTTACTCATGCGGTCGTAAAAATGTGAAACTACGCGCTTCTTGATATCTATGGCTTTGCCAGCATAGATCACCTTATGTTGCCGGTCCTTGAAAAGATAGATCCCGGGACTTTCAGGCAAGCTATGGATCTGTTCAGCCTCAATATGCGGGGGTAAGGTAGCCTGCCTTGAGCGGGCATGTAAAAAGGAATTGATCACCTTAAAATCCTCATCCAGAGAGAGTAATCGCTGAAAAAGAATTACTGTAGCATCGGTATCCCCTTCTGCCCTGTGGCGGTTGGAAATAGGAATACTAATAGAATCGCATAACCTGCCAAGGCTATAGGAAAACAATCCCGGAATGAGCTTTCGGGAAAGACGAACGGTACAAAGCTTACGACGGGAATAATCGAATCCCAGATCTGAAAACTCATTCCGCAGCACATTATAATCAAAATTCACGTTGTGAGCCACGAAGATGGCATCACGGGTGATCTCTTCGATCTTTTTAGCGACCTCATGAAACTTCGGTGCATCTGCCAGCATTTCATTGTCAATTCCGGTTAATCCCGTGATGTGTCGCGGAATTTCTTTTTCAGGGTTGATAAGGCTGGTAAATTTATCTATGATCTTACTGCCGCGCAGTAAAACCACACAGATCTCTGTAAGACGATTTCCATTTATTCCCCCTCCAGTAGTTTCAACATCAATAACTGCAAATAACTGATCTTTCATGAAGCTTTAAAAAGGTAAAAATAGAAAAGAATTTTCAAAAATGTAGGAAAAAATCCATACGAATGGAGAAAATCCAATTTTTTCAGCTTCAGAAGTATCTTTTGTTCCTACCAGGAACCTCTCAATTGAATTATATCAATTGCTACCTGATAAATGAATAAGGATCACTGATCTAAATACTTTCCCGGATCTCGAACATAATAGGGAGTGAATATTCTACTGCAACAGGTTTATCTCTTTGTCTTCCGGGTTTCATTTGTGGGAGCAGCTTCACCACTCTAATGGCTTCTTCTTCCAATTGCTTATTTGGTCCCCGGGCCCTGATATCTGCCACGTAGCCCTTTGCATCTATCTTGAAGATCACATAGATCCTGTTGAATCCGGTGAGACCCAGCTGTTCGCTGATATAAGTCCTGAATTCCTGCTGCACGTGAGCATCAATTTTTTCGGACATACATTTTTTCTGGGCATCTTTTCCTTTTACGTTTTCACATCCGGGGTAAATCGGAATGTTTTCTACTAACATAAACGGGATCTTTTCTATCTCTTCCTCTTCCTCTTCAAAAGCAATGTCCTCCACTTCCGCAATAGGTTCTATGGCTTCATTCTGATTTGTTTCGGTAGATTCAATCTTTGTTTCCTCTATATCCAACTTATCCTCGATGACCTCAATGATCTCGGGCATGGCAGGTGGTGGCGGAGGTGGCGGAGGCGGGGGAGTATTTACCTGGGTGATGGGAACATCCTCCTGCTCAAAGCTGTTGATCTGCACCCGCTGTTTGTCCAGATCATCGCCCTGATAGGATTTCCATTCCAATCCAAAATAGGTAAGGCTAAGCATCACTATCAATCCTATCTGGAAAAAAATGAAACTATACTTGCCGGGATCTGCATTGGGGTTCTTTTTGACCTGCATAATGGAACGTTTAGATTGAAAAGTATTTTCGTGGAGGAATGGCCTCCATAATTTCCATTTTGACTTTCCTCATCTAATCCCGGGTCCCATCTCCCCTCACTACCATAAGAGAGGTAAAGCTATTGAATCTCAAAAGCATTTTTAAAATCCATTTTAAAGGTAAGAACCCTGCTCCTCTTAAAGCATGACATTTATCATTCTGGCACCAAAACAGGGCATAAAAAAACCCGGTTTTCACCGGGTTCTGATTTTAATTTTTTCAATTATTTCTTTATTTCCGCAGGAGTTTTCATGGTTTCATTTACCTGATCCTTGATCTTTTCCTTATCCCCCACTACAATTAGGGTCATTTTCTCCGGCTGAATATACTTCTTTGCCATTTGCTGAATTTCCTGCGGAGTGACAGCATTGATGTTCTTCACCTGATCTACGAGAAACGACTCCGGCAGGTTATGGACATCCAGGAAGTTGAGTTGTCCTATGATACCTCCGGGAGTGGAATTCTGAAGCACATATATACCCGATTCATAATTCTTGATCCCCTGCAGCTCTTCCTGTGAAGGCGCTTCGTTTTGCAGGCGGTTGATCTCTTTATTAATCTCTGCAATTGAAGCTCCCGTAAACTCTGTGGTCACATCGGCATTTTCATACCAAATCCCGGTCTTGTAATTGGAAACCAGGGCACTGCCCGGAGAATAGGTATATCCCTTATCTTCCCTGATATTGCTCGTAATTCGGGATCCAAAAGAACCTCCTAAAAGGGAATTCATCACATCCAGTGCGATATAATCTTCATGAGCCGGATCTATTACCGGTAAACCATAAAGAATAGTTGATTGTGGGGCACCCGGCCTGTCGATGATCTTCACTGTTGCATTGGTCACCGGTTCGGCCACGGGATATTCTGCCTTTTGGCCTTTACGCCAGCTGCTCAATTTCTGCTCCACTGCAGATTTAACTTCTTCGGCATTGAATTTCCCCACCACATATACTGTGGTGCGCGCGGCACCAAAGTTTTTATCGTAAAAACTCTTTACATCCTGCAGGTCATAGGAATTTACCTGCTCTGTGGTAGGATATTGTCTTCCATAGGCATGGTTGGGATAGAGTTCAGCAAAAAATTCCTTCCTGGCCTGGGTTCCGGGCCTTGATAGCGAAACAGTGAGATTCCGGTTCATATCCTTCTTGAGGCGGTCCAGTTCACTGGCGGGTAGTTTTGGATCCACCAGCACATCGGCCAGAATCTTAACAGCTTCGGGAGCAAATTCGGCGAGGACACTCGTAGATAAGGAAGTGGTGTGGGCTCCTACTCCAATATTTAAGTTTCCTCCCATGCCTGAAAGGCTGTCTTTAACCGAATAATTGGCATTGGTACCTTCCTCCATAAGATCGGTCAGCAGATCTGCCAGCCACACCTCCTCGGGGCCTTCATTGATATTTCCCGTTTTTAGAGTAATATTAATTGTGGCCTTAGGAATACTGCCGTAGGGCACAAGTACCAGTTTAAGGCCGTTATCAAAATTGACCACTTCCTTTTCGGGTAGTGTAAAATCCTTGGGTTCTCCTCCTTTGGGCGGAGTTTGTTTATCCTGTGCCTCCACCTGAAGGGCAACAAGCATAAAAATTAATAGCGTATATATTCTGGTCTTCATCACTTCGATTTTTCGTTATTGGCTAATAGCGGATTCACAACTAAAATGGTTCGGTTAGTCTTCCGTAGATATTCCTCAACAGTTTGATTCATAAGCTGTGGCGTCACCTTCTTAAATTCCTCCTCCAGCTCATTGATCCTTGCAGGATTGTCGTCAAAAAGGGCAAAAGTGGCCAGTAAATCTGCCCTACCTAATCCAAAGGTGCCTCCCAGTTCATCGTAAAGCTGGGAGCGCATTTTCACCAGGGCATTTTCCAGCATATCGGGAGTAACTTCAAGATTGTTGATCACCTCATCCACGGCTGTCACCACCTGCTCTTTAGAGGTCTCACTATCATAAGTAAAATTAAACATTAACTGCATGGGACCATTGTAATTGAACATGTTGCCCAGGTAGTTGATCCCGCCGGTAACATTTGAAGTATAGCCCAACTCATCCACCAGCTTTTTTTGAAGCAGGGCATTATCTCCTTGTATTAAGATTTGATTTAACAAGCCCATAGCATAATACTCGGGAGTATTTCTTTCCGGCATATGGTAAGCAATGGCAATAGCAGGTTTATTGGCCAGAGAATCATTTTTTACAAATTCCTTTTCTTTCTCCTGGCGGGGCTCAGAAATATCTGGTTTGGCCGGAAGATCGGCTGCCGGTATATTTCCGAAGTATTCCTGGATCCATTTCTTGGTTTGCGCCATATCAAAATCTCCCACCACTGCTAAAGCAGCATTATTTGGTGCATAGTAAGTATTGAAAAAGCTCTCCACATCTTCCAGGGTGGCAGCGTCGAGATCTTCCAGGTCCCCATAGAAATTATGTGCATTATACCAGTTGGTGTTGGCATACTGAGGCATATCCAACCATGGGAATCCACCGTAAGGCTGATTCAATACATTTACCTTTACCTCATTTTTCACCACCCCCTGTTGGTTGGTAAGATTTTCCTGGGTAATATCCAGCCCCCTCATTCTGTCTGCCTCTGCCCATAACATGGTCTCCAGTTTGTTAGCAGGAACGATTTCAAAATAATTGGTAAAATCGAACCGGGTAGACCCGTTGAGGACTCCGCCGTTTTCCTGAACCAGTTTAATGAATTCCATCTTTCCCAAATTTTGGGATCCCTGGAACATCATGTGTTCAAAAAGATGGGCAAATCCCGTACGATCCTTAGGCTCGATCCTGAACCCGATGTTGTAGTAAACCGCCACGATAGCCGTAGGTGACGTTTGATCTGGAGAGAGGATCACTTTAAGGCCGTTGTCAAGTTGATAATACTCAACAGGAACCTCAAATTTGCTCACCTCCCGGGTTTGTTGTTCCTCCTGTGCAAAACCTCCGAGAGGAATGAAAAGGAACAATAGCATTTTAAATAAGTTTCTCATAAGCTAACTGTATTTTAATTATAAATCATAAATATTTAGGTATAAGACTTTTAAAATATAAAAAAGTTACAAACTCTTCAGTGTGCGGAGGAGGAAAATTTAATAAAGGACACTTCATCGGGAGACGCTGAATTAAATAGTTTTGTTTCCGTTTAATTTTAAAATTTGGGCTCTTTTCCAGAACAAAACCATAAATCTTCCATAAATTATTTAGGGCCCTACCTCCCACTGCTTTATTAAATTCTTTTTTACTTATATTTCAAAACAAAAGTCTATTGTGCGTTCTTCAATTGCTTGAGAGAATTATTATCGACAGAAAAGTGGCGCAGAATTTGTTTTTCCGGACGCCTGTATCTCAGTTACATAAACACTTTTACAGGGACAAGAACCAATATATATTTATAGTTAATTTTTAATGGCAGAAGCGGATAAATCCGGTGAGGATTTCAGAGAAAAGGATTTAAAAGAAAGGTTCGACTTTATTCAAAAAGTGGCCGACCTGAGTCCCAATATTTTATTTGTAATTGACCTTCGTGAAGAACGAATCACATTTATAAGCAAAAAGGTACAAGAATTACTCGGCTATGAGGTCTCGTACATTCTTGATCAAAACTCGGACATCTTCAGGATGCTCATTCATCCTGAAGATTACGAAGAACGCATGGCAAGTCTTGACAACTGCAGATCGCTCACAGGAGAAGAAGAATGTGAAGTTGAAGTGAGATTCCGTGCACCGCAATCCCAATGGGAATGGTACAGAATTAGGGAGAAGATCTTTCAGCAGGACGGGGAAGGAAATATTACTCACGTTCTCGGTATCGCACAAAACATTCATGAACAGAAATTGGCCGAAGAAAAGCTTCGGGAAGAGCACAGGCGGCTTGAACATGCTCAACAAATAGGTCATATAGGTAGCTTTGAAAGAAAGCTGCCGGGAGACACGATGCATTGCTCTCTTGAATTCTACAATATTTTTGGGATCGAACCCCGCAAAGAAGGACTTACTATTCAGGAATTTTACTCCTTTGTGCATCCAGATGATATTGAGAATCTTGACAAGGCAATAAACAAAACTCATGCTACGGGCAAACCCCATGATACCATAACCAGGATCATTCGTCCTGATGGTTCACTTCGACATATTCACAGGAGAGCAGGGATAAATAAGGATGAGGAGGGAATCCCTATTAGTGTTTACGGAACTGTTCAGGATATCACCGAAAGGGTCAAAGCAGAAAAAGAAAGAATACGAACCGAACAGCTCATGCGTTCCACAGAGATTTTAGCGGGAATGGGTAGCTATGAAGTTCTGTTAGATACTCAGACTGTTTATTTTTCTGACGGACTGTACCGGATCTTTGGAGAAGAACCGGGTTCTTTTGCCCCTACCCTTGAATGGATCGATCAACATTCTCATCCCGATGATGTGCCCGCGGTACAGGAAGTGATAGACCGCGCTATTGCCGGGAAAACAGCATATACCTATACCCGCAGGATCTATCGTAAAGACGGTAGTCTAAGGATCATGGAAGCCCATGGGAGGTTAATTACCAATAAACAGGGGAATATCAGCAAGATTATAGGGCTTGTCCAGGATATTACCGAAAGAAAGAGAGCAGAACAGGAACTCCGAAGAAGCGAAAACCGTAGCCGTAAATTACTCGAAGTACTTCAAAATGCACCTGACGCTTACCTGGTATTAACGCCCGATTTTCATATCGAAATGGCCAGTGATGCCTATTTACGGGCAACAGAAACCACCCGGGAGGAGATCATCGGGAAGTATTTATTTTTTGTGTTTCCCGATAATCCCAGTTCACCTGAAGCAAGCGGTGTTGAAAATTTACGCACTTCATTGAAGGAGGTTCTTACCACAAAAAAAGCCCACCGCATGCCCATACAGAATTATTACGTACCGGGTCCCAATGGCAATTTTATTCAAAAATACTGGAGTCCTACCAATTCCCCGGTTTTAAATTCTGAAGGTGAAGTTGAGTACATTATCCATAGAGTGTTTGATGTAACAGAAGTACTTAAGGAAAAAGCTACTATTGAAGGTCTGGCTTCAGAAACGGAAATGCTAAAAACTTCTTTAGAAGAAATCAAGATCCAGGCTTCTCAGATAAGAGAAAGCCGTTCCCTGTTACAATCGGTTTTTGACGCTTCTCCCAACTCGATCATCCTTTATAAGACTGTTAATGATCCAACCGGGAAACCTGAAGATTTTGAGTTCTTCATGGTCAACGAATTCAATTATAATGTGCTGGGGCTACCCCGGAATCTCAAAGGCAAAAAGTTCTCTGAGGTTTTTCCAAATGTGCACCGCACCGGGGTGCTGGCTCAGTATAGAAATACGGCAGAGACAGGAGAACCTGCAGATTTTGAAGTTTTTTATGACGGGGAAGGCTTTCAAAATTGGTTTCATTTCAGGGTGATCAAACTCAATCATCTTTTGCTGGCCACTGCCGAAGACATTACCGAACGCAAAAAAGGAGAACAGGAGCTCATCCAGCTTAAGGAAGAACTGGCGCAACATGCTACCGATAAATACAAAAAGATCATCAATTCCATGGATGAAGGTTTCTGTCTCATTGAGATCATTCGGGATCCTTCCGGAGCTTGTACAGATTACAGGTATGTCGAAACCAATCCTGTTTTTGAATTTCAAACAGGTTTAAAAGATGTTATTGGAAAAACAGTGAATGAAACGGTGCCGGACCTGGAGCCTTTTTGGAAAGAAACCTACGGGAATGTGGCCTCCACAGGAGAATCTATACATTTTGAAGATTATGCCGAGCCAATGGGCAGGTGGTTTGATGTGAACGCCTTTAGAATCGATGCACCCGATGAGCAGCACGTAGCAATAATTTTTAAGGATATCACAGACCGAAAGGAAGCAGAAGAAAGAACATCTTTCCTACTGGAACTTAATGATGCCATACGTCCTCTTGAGGACGCTGCAAAGATCCAGGAGACAGCCATGCAAATTCTGGGTACTCATCTGGAGGTCAACCGGGCATATTTTTCTAAAGTCCTTGAAGATGAAGATACTTTGGCGGGCAGGAAGGGATATTACAAAAACATTGAGCCTATCACTTCTGAAGTAAAAATCTCTGATTTTAGTAAGGAACTGCAAAAACAACTTTGCGAAGGTAAAGAGATGGTGGTACAGGATTTAATGAAAGCCTATGAAAAGGATGAAAAAGCGACCCACCAGATAAACAATTACATGGTACGGGCAATTATTGCTGTACCCTTGCTTAAAAATAAAAAATTAGCAGCCATTGTGACCATTCAGCAAAAGAATCCGCGGCTATGGACAGATCAGGAAGTGGCTCTGGTAAAAGAGGTTGCCGATCATACCTGGGCTGCAATGGAAAGAGCTGAGGCAGAAAGAGCTATGAGGGAAAGCGAACAACGTTTCCGAAATCTGGTCGAAGCATCTGCCCTTGCAGTATGGGAAACAGAACCGGACGGCATGGTGTTAAATGAAAGCATGTCCTGGAGAAATTTTACCGGTCAAAGCAATAAAGAAACCCTTGGAGAAGGTTGGTTAAATGCCATACACCCCGAAGACCGAACAAGGGTTAAAAAACAATGGAAACAAGCCGTTGCAGACCTGAAAAATTTCGATTCCGAATTCAGGCTCCTGAGTGCCTCGGGTAAAGCCATATGGACCAATGTAAAAGCCATTCCTATTCTTGATACTGAAGGTAAGGTCTATAAATGGTCTGGAATGAACCTTGATATCCATGACCGGAAGCAGGCCGAGGAAGCTTTAATACAGGCAATAGAAGAGGTGGAAGCCGCTTCAAGAGCGAAGGAAGATTTTCTCTCTACCATGAGCCATGAAATCAGAACTCCTCTAAATGCTGTGATTGGATTAACTAATTTGTTGCTGGACAGGAACCCGCGGGAAGATCAAAAAGAAAACCTTAATTCTCTCAGCTTTTCGGCTAAAAACCTGCTGGCACTCATTAACAATATCCTGGACTTTAGCAAACTGGAAGCAGGAAAAGCCACACACCATATTACAGATTTTGATCTTCCCTTGCTATTAATCAATCTCAAGCAGGCTCATCATCCAATGGCCATAGATAAGCAAACAAAGCTGGACCTTCATATAGATGATAAAATTCCTGCCAGGATTGCCACAGACCAGCTAAAACTTTCCCAGGTACTGCATAATCTGGTAAGTAACGCGGTGAAGTTTACCGAATCGGGAAAAGTAAATATCTCAGTAGAGCTACAAAAACAGGAAAATGAGACTTTATGGCTTAAGTTTGATATTGAAGATACAGGCATCGGTATCTCTGAAGATAAAATAGAACACATTTTTGAGAAATTTACCCAGGCAGAAAGTTCAACAGTACGCCAGTATGGGGGAACAGGATTAGGTCTTAGTATCACACGGCTTCTTTTAGAATTAATGGGTAGTGAAATAAAGTTGGAAAGTACCCCGGGTAAGGGATCCCGATTTTATTTTAGTCTGCCGGTAAAAAAAGCTAAAAATGAAGTTTTTCCGGTTAGCCTGGAAACCAAAACAGGTAATCCTGAAAACCTTCAAAATCTTAAGATATTGCTGGTAGAAGATGTGGAAATAAATCGCCGGATCATCCTCCAGTTCCTTCAAAACTGGTGGCAGATTAAACCCGATGAAGCCAAAAATGGAAAAGAAGCAGTAGAACTGGCAATGGCCAACCAATATGATCTCATCTTAATGGACATAAGGATGCCGGTCATGGACGGTTATGAGGCCACCTACAGGATAAGTAAACTTCCCGGTTATCAAAACATTCCCGTTTTGGCCCTTACTGCCGACAAAAATCAGGAAGTGCAACAGGCAGATCACGAAACCCGGTTTAGCGGACTTTTAACCAAGCCTTTTGAACCTTTGGATCTTAAAAAGAAGATTCTGCTGCATCTCCCTTTTTCTTTCCAGAATTCGAACGGCAAAAGTTCTAATGGAGAATTTTCAACTTCAGAAACAACTTCTAATCAAGAAGTCCATGTGGAGGATGAATTGTTGCCACTCGTTTTATCTCAATTAAAAGAATATAAAAATGCCTTTTCAAAAGGTGTTTTGGAGGCTGACCTTCAACAATTAAAGGATCTTCGGCATAAATCCATAGTTCTTCTCGAAATGTTTCATTTTAAAGAACTTTCAGAAAAGCTGAAAAAAGCCGTGGAGAGTTTTACTGAAGGAGCAGATAAAGAGAATCCTGAATTAATAATCCTTGATGTAAATGTGGTTTTTGACAGAGCTATAAAAAGGATTGCAGATGAGATCCGGGAGCCTTCCTTAGACATTACCAGGTACACCACTATTGCCGGTAAAAATATTGAGGTCCTTCAAAAGCTCATCAGCAATTCTGTGCGTACCCTGGAGATCTATAAGGAGGAGTTCATTGCAGCTGCCGGTGACCAGGACGCCGACGAGCTATCTAATCTCGTTCATAAGAATACCACTTCCCTGCATTACTTACAGGCTAACCGACTCAAAAGAGAAATTGAGGAATTTCGTGGACTTTTGAAAATTGAACCTATTCCTGAACAAGACCTGCAGGCAAAGCAAAAGGAAATTCAGACGGAATTTGAATTCGTTACAGCCCGTTTAAAGGCCCTTGAATACAGTTAAAAACGTGCTGCAACCTGGATTTAGTTGCTGCTCTTTTTTATTAAGGATTTGGAGGTAAGGCAAAAGCATCGGCTTTCTGTTCAAAAACTGAGAATTGTACCTCCTGAAGATCCAGTTCCTCTCTTTATAGTATTTCCACTCCAAACCACTAATCCTCTTCGAGTGCCGCAGTCACTTCTTTATATTTCCTGCCAATAGGGATTTCAAGGGAACCAATTTCTACGAAATCTCTTGAAAATGCAGTTATTTTTGGTTTGGAAACTATGAAGGAGCGGTGGATCCTAAGGAAAAGGTGCCGGGGTAAAATAGCTTCTAAAGTATTAAAGGCTTGCTTGACCCTCACTTCAGGTGCATTATTCCTGTGAATGATTATATAGTCTTTGAGGCATTCGATATATAAAATATTATCAAACAGGACCTTTACCATTTTTCTTCCAGATCGGAAATAGAGATAGTTTGACATGAGACCTACAATCTCATTTCCTTCTGAAAAATTCCGCGGCAATTTATTTATAGCCTTTAAAAAGCGTTCAAAAGAAACTGGTTTTATCAAATAATCCAGGGCATCGAGATCAAATGCTTCGGCAGCAAAGTGATTATGTGCAGTAGTGAAGATTACAGCAGGAGGATTTTGGAGTGACTTTACAAGCATAGTTCCCTGTAAGCCCGGCATTTCAATATCCAGGAAGATAAGGTCTATCTTTTTACCAAAAAGCACGTCCAACGCCTGCAGCCCGTTTGTGCAGGTACCGCATAGTTCCAGGATGGGAACGGCCGCAACATACTTCGACAATATATTTATCGCATTGGGTTCATCATCAACTATTATACACCTGTAACGCATAGTATCTTTAAAATTAACCTTTACTCTTTGGCCAAAACTTTCTACTTAAACAGGGGGAAAAAATGAAACTTTTTGAAGGGGAGATACGAAGTACATCTTTTAGGAGACTAAATACAATGATCACGTTAAAAAGCCGTCCGACCATTCAAAATCAACCTTTGATCTACGCGCAGTAACCTTTTGTATGTCAATTAAATATAATGCATTAATCTGAATTAAATTTAAGCTGATAACCTAAAAATTTTTGATTATGAAAAAGCTAATATTACACTTCTGCGCACTAGGAATTTTGGCGGCTTTCACCTCCTGTTCGGTAGAAAAAAATGACCCTGTAAATGAAGATCTTAACCTTAAAGCTTCTGAAGGTAGTTCTGTACTTGCTTCCGAAAGATTAAACGCTGAAAAGCTTCATGTATTTAAAGGTCCTCAGGTACAATATGGCGAAGGAAAAATTCGCTCCTTCATAAGCCTTGACGACGATGATTTTCCTGTGGAAATTGGATTTATAATGACTAAGGAAGTCTTTGATAATGTGGAGATCTTACCGGAATTTGATATTGCCACAGTTTTTCCGCTGCATCAAAAAGCTAAGGAAGTCACTCCCTTCGAACATTTAGCTTTAAAATGGTCTGAGGGTCATCCGCCGGCATTTTTTGATCCACATTTCGATTTTTATTTCTACATGATTTCCAATGAAGAGCGGCTCTCCATTCCTGAATATACTCCGGAAACGGAAGACCTTTTCACCCTTTATCCGCCTGAAGGTTATATGCCTGAAGATTACGGAACTCCGCCCGGGCAGGGAGGTGTTTATCCCTATATTGGAAAACACTGGCTACCCCTCAACTTACCTGCTTATCTTCCATTTACAAGCATCATGGTGCTGGGTACATTTAATGGTGAATATATTTTTACAGAACCTATGGCCACTCTGGATGTCTTGATTTCCGATCCCGATATAAGTGCTGAATTCTCCCAACCGGAATTCTTCCATGAATCAAATAACTATCCCACCCGGTACAATATTTATGAAGATCCTAAAACCGGGGATGTCTATGTTACATTAAGCGATTTTGTAGCCAGATTAAAAAGTTTCAGGTAAAATTAAAGGGCAGCAACTAATTATGGTTGCTGCCCTTTAATTTTTTAGGGTTTAGGAGGTAAGGCAAATGCTTCAGCCTCATGTTCAAAATGTCCGCGGTGAGAGCCGTCACAAAAAGGTTTATTAGAAGATTTTCCGCAGCGGCAAAGGCTTACCTGCTCCCTTCCTCCCAGGTCATATGCATTTCCATGCTTATCCACTATCTCAAAATCTCCCTTGATCAGGAGAGAACCGTTGTTGTTAACTGTGATTTTTGTTGCCATCATTTCTGGTTTAGGTTGCTAATATAAAATTTGTTTTAAGTCCTGGTCTTCCCATAAGGTCCCAAAAATCATAAATTTTTCTATTCTCTCCCCGGGTTCAAAAATATCCTGTAACATTTTCAAAATTCAGAAGTCTATGTAGATATCCTTTTTTCGATGAGAAAGAAGAATTTCATCAATCAATCAATTAATCAATTTTATTCATGAAAACAACCAAATTTTTCTACCTCTCCCTATTCCTGGTGTTCAGCCTTGCCTGTTCCAGTGATGAGGAGCCACTGGCACCTATTCCGCTTCCTGTTACTATGGAATTCCCGGCAGATCTTCATATAATGGAAGAAGCTGCAGATCATGAGATCTTTATCAATTTTAACCGGCCTGCAACCACCAGCGGTTCCATCTTTGTCAAGCTAAAAACCGGGCATGACATTCCTTTTCAAACTACTCCGCCCCTTATAGGGCAGGAAATGGAAATAGATGTTCGGAAAGGAGACACCCGCGCATCATTTTTTCTTAAGCCTGAAGAGAATGGCCTAATGGAAGGAAATAAGGATCTGGTTTTTGAATTAATTGAAGGCACACAGGGTTTTCTCTTAGGAAATAAAAAGTTGCTAAATATCACCATTATTGACGATGAGCAGGCGGCAAAAGCCGATTTTAGCACAATAATCTTAATGTCTATTGAAGATAATCCCGATGCAACCTATGCCGAAATTGATATTTTAGGAGAAGCTCCCGGAGAAGGAACGCTGGAAATTAAAGTAGAAGGGGAAGCTGTTTCGGAATTTTTAACCACAGTCCCTCCTTTAGATGAGAACAATGTGCTAGAATTACCTGTTTCGGCAGGAGCTTCAAGAGTGCAATTTGAGATTGTGCTAAAGAATGATCAAATTCTTAAAGCTCATCAAAATTTCACTTTTAAGATGGTCAGGGCCACGGGAGCTGTGGTAGTGGGAGATCTTAACAGCATGAGCTTTACCTTGCTGGATGATGAACTCTACGGAAGGGCCAAATCCTTAGAAACAGTTACTTCAGCAGGCAAGACCATTAAAACAATCACCTACGACGCCTCCGGAAGAATAAGTACCGTGAAAATTGAATCCTATACACCTGATTATTATGGAAAGGTGGATACCTATAGCTATAACGGGCAGGGGCAATTGGAATTTATCTCCTCTTTCCCGGGAGATGTCATCCTCTTCCATTATGAAAACGGTAAAGTGGTAAAAACCGAAGAGCTACAGGGATTTTTTGTCACAGGGTATAGTCTGCTCGAATACAATGCTTCGGGTAAGATCTCAAAAAAGACAAATTTTGAGAAGAAGCCCGGGGGAGAGGATATTCCTAAAACCATGCAGGTCTATACCTATCATTCCGATGGAAACCTAAAGACTGAAGTCTCCTATATTCCTTCAGGAAACAACAGCTGGAAACAGGAAACTTCCCATACCTATAGCAACTATGACTCGAAATTTAATCCCTTCCCACTGGAAATCATCCCTGGACACCCTGTACAGCATAATTTTCCGGGAGCTGTAGAAGTGGAGAATTCTGGCAGTAGTACCAGTTACAGTTTTGCTAATGAATATAATTTTGACGGATTTATTATTACACGTGAATCGCCTTTTGAATCTTACAGCTTTTCTTATTACTAATCATTGAAAATCACCTAAGCCCGGATCATTCCGGGCTTTTTTTTATTCCGATTCCAGCGGATTTATCCAATTCAAGCCGTAAATATTCCGGGGATCTTTGCTTCTGTTGCAGGAAGTATCTATCTTAACCTGCCTAAACAGGTAAAATGTCTGTAGCCCAAATTGTGACCATCCTCGGGTCTATCCCCCTGTTCTCGATGAGAACCTTCCTTCCGGCTTTTTTAGCGGCAATATTTCTCACCTATCCCGAATATTTTCCCGGCATGGGAGATATCGCTCCGCCTTCAGAAGGAACATTTATTACCCGCAACTGGGTTTTGGTCGTTCTGGGAATCCTTAGTATCCTTGAGATCATTGGAGACAAAAGCGCCGATATCAGGAATCTGGTCAAAAATGCCGAAACTTATCTTAAACCCCTCATCTTCCTGGTGATCAACCTAAACCTTTTGGACGAGGCTTCTGTAGAAGTTTTGGAGGAGATGCAGTGGGCAGCCTTTGACCTTAAATGGGTCCTGCTTGGCTTCGGAATGCTAATGGTGCATTGGCTGGCCTCTCTTCGCCGGGATTTCATCAGCTTTCTGGAGGATATTGATGAAGATGACAATTTCTATATGGGCCGCATAGGCAGCTGGATGGAAGACAGCCTGGTAATCTTTGGTTTTTTCCTTCTCGTTTGGGCCGGAATTGTCATGGTTACTGTGTATGGTTTGGCAATCGCAATTTTTGTCGTGTTGCAAAAACGATATGTCCGCAAACTTGAAAAGCAAAAAACACCCTGTCCTTCCTGCGGAAATTTAAACCTGCCATTTGCCGTCAATTGCTACCACTGTAAAGCCCTTCAACCTAATATCCATAAAATTGGGATTTTTGGGCAGCGTAAATCAGCATTGGTTGAAGATGTGCGGCAACACCAACTGAAGCTTCTGTCTCATCGCAAATGCCCTTCCTGCGGAAGCAAACTGGAAAGCCCGGCCATCCATCAAAAATGCAACTCCTGTGGAAACCTAATCTTTCAGGATCCGGGAGTGAATGATTACCTTAAATATCAGGACAGGAAATTCTACAAGATCAGCGGACTCTCCTTTATTCTGGGCTTTATTCCGGTTGTGGGTTTTGTAATTAGTGCAGTGATGGCAAATGTCTATCTTTTTTCGCCTTACCGGCGGTACCTTCCAAAAGGAACATCTTTCTTCACCAAACTCTGGATAAAATTCTTCACTTTCATGTTTTTTCTGTTGGGAGTTGCTCTGGGTTTTATTGCTGCCCCAATCTATATTATTCTGCGATATTTTGTGTGGAAAAAAAAGTTCACTGCCAGGGCAGAAAGAGGATCAGCTATTTAAAAGTTTTTGAATTTCGTACTTATCGTAAAATAACCCGATATTTGCATATATCGTTTCTAAAACCGATATTGGTTCCATGTTAGCAGTAATTACAGGTGATATAATTAATTCCAGGCAGGAGCCCGCGGAGCAATGGCTGGCCTTATTAAAAGAGGTTTTAACCCAATATGGAAAAACACCTCAACAATGGGAGATCTTTAGAGGGGATAGCTTTCAACTGGCTCTGGAGCCGGAAAAAGCTCTTTTTGCTGCTCTTCATATAAAATCGGGCTTAAAACAGTTCCGGAACCTGGATGTGAGAATGGCTATAGGCATTGGCGATCAAAACCACAAAGCCAAAAATATCAGTGAGTCTAACGGCACTGCTTTCATAAGATCGGGAGAAGGATTTGAAGTTTTGAAAAAACAAAATCTTGGCATCTTTAGCGGCAATACTGATTTTGATGAGATGCTAAACCTTATGATGAGCCTGGCTCTCCTAACCATAGATAACTGGAGTCCCACGGTAGCCACAATTATACAGGCTTCCCTTGAACATCCTGAAAACAGCCAGACCGAACTTGCCGCACTTTTAAACCGCTCCCAAAGCAGCATAAGTGAAGGCTTGAAAAGGGGTGGCTACGATGAGGTGCTGCGCCTTGAAGAATTTTACCGCCAACAAATCCATCGCTTATGATCTCCTTCGCACTGGCCTTACTCCTCGCGCATATCATAGGAGATTTTGTTTTACAGCCCGATCATTGGGTCGCAAAGAAAAGAAAGCATAAACACCTGTCTCCAATTCTGTATATCCACATTGTTGTACATGCCGTAGCGATGCTCATCCTCCTGCAGTTTCAATTAAAATACTGGTTGGGTTTGATAATTATCCTCTTCAGCCATTTTTTAATCGATCTGCTAAAACTGTACCTTGAAGACCGCTACCACCGCGGCTGGCTTTTTACCCTTGACCAGGTGGCACATTTATTAGTGATCCTGGGAATAGTATATGCTTATCATCCTTTTTATATTCGTTATGACAGCCTTCTGGGGCCGAAAGGACTACTTTTCCTTTTTTCAATTTTTAGCGTCACCTCTGTTTCGGCGATCCTAATGAGATTGCTCATGAGCCGGTGGCCACTACCCGAGGACAGCGCCCAGGATTCACTGCCGCAGGCAGGAAAATACATTGGAATGCTGGAGCGGCTGCTTGTTTTTGGCTTTATCGTACTGCAACAATGGTCTGCAATAGGATGGTTGATTGCCGCAAAATCCATATTGCGTTTTAGTGACCTATCCCGTGCAAAAGATCGGAAGCTAACAGAATATGTACTTATAGGTACCCTCCTAAGCTTTTCCCTTTCCATTTTAACCGGACTTTTTTATCTGTATCTTTCCTCAAAGATCTGATCAAATTTTCCTATTTTAGAAAGAATGGAAGACCTGGTTTCCAATACCGCCTTAGGTTACGGCATAGTCGTAAGTATAGTGCTCCTTGCTGTGATCATATACACGGTTATTAAACTGAAGAAACAGGTCAAGGAGGCAGAGAGGAAGAAAAAAGATCAGTGAGCAATTAGCAATTAGCAATTAGCAATTAGCAATTAGCAATTAGCAATTAGCAATTAGCAATTAGCAATTAGCAATTAGCAATTAGCAATTAGCAATTAGCAATTAGCAATTAGCAATTAGCAAAATTAAATTTTCTACAATAAAGGGCTATCCCAAAAAATTACTTTTCCTTTTAAACACAGCAGTTTTTTTCTGAACCCTGATTACTGATCACTTACGTATAACTCACTCTGGCACAGTTCCTGCAAGTAGAGAGAGGAAGAAGTTTTTCTTCTTAACCTGAACCTAAAAAAACCTGCGTATGAAGATGAAGAATGTCCCCCTGCTCCTAATATTATCAGCTTTTATATTCACCTCCTGTTCCAAAGATGAGATCGTAACAGAACAGAATCTAACTTCCACCGAAACCGGGGAAGAAACAGCTGTTGCCGAAGACCTTGAGGTCGAGGAGTTCATTTATGACGGACTCAACGAAATCTATTTATATAAGGCCGATGTCCCCGTACTTGCCGATGACTATTTCAAAAATACCGGTGAAAAAAGTGATTTTTTAGCCGGCTACAGTTCTCCCGAAGATCTTTTCGACGACCTGATCTCCTCTCAAGACAGGTTTAGTTTTATTTCAGATAATTATAAAGAACTTGAAGATAGTTTTGACGGTATAAGCAGCAGTACTGCAGGAATGAAATTTGGACTGGGAAAAATAAGTGGCACCAATAATATTTTTGCCTTTCTTCAATATATCATTCCGGGAACCTCTGCAGAGGAAGCAGGTTTGACCCGGGGAACAGTTTTTACTGAAGTTAATGGTCAAAAACTAACCTTAAATAATTTCTCTTCCCTGCTTGATGCTGATACTTTTACAATTAATATTGGATATGTAGAGGATGGAACCCTTGTGCTGACAGATAAAACAGCAACGCTTACTCATTCAAGATATACTGCCAATCCCGTTCACCTGGTAAAGACTATTGAGATGGAAGGCAGGAAAATAGGCTACCTAATGTATAACAGTTTTGTAGCCGATTTTGACGATGAACTTAACTCAGCTTTTGCACAATTAAAGAGCGAAGGAGTAACAGAACTGATTCTGGATCTCCGCTACAACGGGGGAGGTTCTGTAGAATCTGCCGTAGATCTGGCAAGTATGATCACCGGGCAATTTGAGGGACAGATCTTTATGAAAGAACAATGGAATGAAAAATATCAGACCTACTATGAACAAAATGATCCTGAAAGTTTGATCAATCGTTTTAATAAAACCATTAGAACCGGGGAAAACATTAACAGCCTGAACCTTTCCAAAGTTTACGTCCTTACTACAAATGCTTCTGCTTCGGCAAGTGAATTAGTGATCAACGGTCTTGAACCTTATATAAATGTGGTGCAGGTTGGAGAAACAACAACCGGGAAATTTCAGGCTTCAGTAACATTATACGATAGTGATGACTTTGGTAGAGACGGCGCAAATAAGAACCACACTTATGCCATCCAACCTCTGGTCCTAAAATCGGCTAACGCGCAGGGAAAATCAGATTATGTGGACGGCCTGGCACCGGATGTTAGTAAAAGAGAAGATATCTCCAATCTGGGAATTTTAGGAGATCCTACTGAACCCTTTTTAGAGGCCGCGCTAAATCATATTTTTGGAAGGATTCAACAAGCTCCTACTGCCCAGCAGAAGAGAGCCGAAGATAATTTCAAACGAATAGGAGAAAGTGGAATGTATGAACCTGGTTACCAAAAGATGTATTTGGATAAACTGCCTCCCATTCTTAAAAGGGATTAAGACCAACATCGGCTAAAAACATATATCCTTCCGGAAAATCCCCGGAAGGATTTTTTTTATTCTGAAAATTCCCGCCAGGCTTCCAAAACAGAAATATGGAAATCGGGGTTTAATTTTGCGACCTTGCTTTTTTTCAGAAATTATCTTTGTCGCCATTAAATTGCTCTTTACATTTGCAGTCGTTATCAAGAATCTCAAAAAGGGAGATAGCAACCTGCATAACGAGCAAGGTGCTAAAATGATAAGCCAGTCTTTGGAAAAAACGTTGATCCTCCTCTGTATTGCCTTTACCCTTTCCTGAGTTTCCTTTAAACTCAAACCATGAAAACTATTGCCCCTCAAAAAGGAAAAATTATTGCACTGTTACCCCTGCTCCTATTTGTTTTTACCTTCCTGGGAGCCGGTATTTACCTCAACGATTTTTATGCCCTCCCTTCACCCATTGCTGTAGTGATGGGAATCGCCCTTGCTTTTGTCCTTTTCAGGGAATCCATGGATTCCAAAGTTTCGACTTTTTTAAGAGGCTGTGGGGATGATAAAATTATGACCATGTGCGTCATCTATTTACTGGCGGGAGCCTTTGCGGTGGTAACAGAAGCTACTGGCAGTGTAGCAGCGGTGGTAGAATTGGGAATGCAGGTAATTTCTATAGAATTCCTCTACGCGGGAATTTTTATACTTGCCGCTTTTCTTTCTTTTTCTTCCGGAACATCTGTAGGGGCGATCGTTGCCCTGGCAGCTATAGTCGTGGGTTTTTCTGAAAAAACAGGAGCATCTCTGGCCATCTTATCTGCTTCCCTGCTGGGAGGAGCTATGTTTGGAGATAACCTTTCCTTTATTTCCGATACTACCATTGCAGCAACCCAGTCCCTGGAATGTGAAATGAAAGATAAATTCCGCCAGAATTTCAGGATTGCCCTGCCTGCAGCTATTCTAACTATATTGATCCTCATTTTCCAGGGCAGCTCCTTATCCCAGGCAGCTATTCTTCCGGCAGGAGAAATTGATCTTATTAAGATCCTGCCGTACCTGTTAGTAATTTCGCTGGCTATAGCAGGTATAAATGTTTTCGTCGTGCTTTTCACCGGAATCCTCGCCGCGGGAGCATTGGGATTATATTTCTCTGATTTCGGAATGCTGGAATTTGCTAAACTCAGCTATGAAGGTTTCACCGGAATGACTGAGATCTTTCTGCTCTCCATGCTTACCGGCGGACTTGCAGCCATGGTGACCCGGGCGGGCGGCCTGGATTATATTTCAAATCTTTTTACCGGAAAATTGACTAAAAAAACTGGCTACTTCGGAATTGGAGGTCTTGTAGCGCTTACCAATTTTGCAGTAGCCAATAACACCGTTTCTATTATTGTAACCGGAAGTATCGTGAAAGAAGTTAAGGATCGCCTGAAGCTTGAAAAAGAGAAAGCAGCTTCTGTACTGGATATTTTCGCCTGTATTATTCAGGGGATCCTGCCTTACGGTGCCCAGGTTCTGCTGCTTCTAAGCTATGCTGAAGGCAGAATGGGATACTTTGAGCTGGTGTTAAATGCGTGGTATCTTTGGTTACTTATGGGCAGCACGATCATTTTCTTTAGCTTTAAAATGAGACCGCCTAAAGCGGGAAGAATTGCGCCACTGCTTGCTGAAGTAAAAAAGGCCGGATAAATTAATTAGAATTTCGGTGTGCCATAAAGACTTTTCCACAAATGTTGGGGAAATTTGGAGCACCTTTTCCACAACTTTTTTCGAGGCCACTATTAAACTGGAATAAAATTGAAGGCTCTTGTAAGAATTGTTCTGATGCTTCCCACCCCGCACGAAATTCCCTACAACCCCCTAAAGATGTAAGAAACAAGTCTAAAAGAGAATTTTCAATTATCAATTTCCTGAGTAGTTATCTGCTTTTCTGAGAAGTTCTTCAGGATAATTCAAAATTTTGGAATTGATCTTGTCTTATAACTATAAACTTAAATTTAAAAGTCATGGTTGTAAGACAAAAAAAATTCGGAAGAAAAGAATTATATGAAGCTTACATATCACAGATCAACTGGGACTGGCTATTCCTGAAAGGCCTGCTTATCTTTGGCGGTATCCTTTTCATTGGAGTCCTGGCTTTCCTCTACTGGTTTTTATAAACGACCAGAATGTGGAGCTGCATTCCGGGGTTATAACGGAAATCCCGGATTCATAAAATGCAGTTAATATTTCAGTTTGCAATGAAACAATTACAAACGTCTTTCGTCCTAATAATAGGAATCCGTTAATGAAGTAGGATATTTTAAATGACAGATCATGAAGGCAACAAATCACATGTGGGAGGAAAAGGAGGATCTTAAAAATTATCTGACTCAGATCAATTGGGATGCTTTTTTCTTAAAGGCTCAACTGATTATGAGTGGAATATTTGTTGTCGCTTTTATGGTATATATTGTTTGGGTGGGATAATTTTTAGCCCTCCACCGCATTAAAAGATTATTTGCTCAAATTTCTATTCTAAAAATTCCTTATCGGTTTCATTGCCGATATTTTGAATTATCGGCTCTGAACCCAAAATTTGGAAGTAAATTAAGATTTCTGCTACCCACCCGCTCCCTGAAAATAGAAAGAATTCTTCTTGGGAAAAATTCCATTATCCGTTATCTTGAGGGACATAAATTTAAATCTTACATCCTATGAAGAGATCAATATCAATCCTCATATTCTTTATTGCTCACAGTATCCTGGCACAACAAAATTTACTTACTCCAGAGGATGTGGCGAGCCTGGAATATGTACAGGATGCAGTAATTTCTGAAGACGGAAATCGAATTGCCTATCAGCTTCTGGTTCCAAAAGATCCGGTTAAAGAAAATGCGCCGGCCGCTTCTCACCTTTATGTTTATGACAGGAGCTCTAAAAGCACGTCTCCCTATGTGACCGACTACAGTACGGGTAATGTGAAATTCCGGCCGGGCCGAAACACTATCACCTTTACCGCAAAGCCCGAAGGGAGTGAACTTACCTCTCTTTATGAGATTCCGGCAGGAGGTGGTGAACCTCAGAAGATCTTCGGGTTTGAAAGCTCCATATCCTCCTATGACTGGAATTCCGATGGAAATATAATAGCATTTGTTTCTCACATAGAGGAAGATAAAAAATCTGAACTCCCTTACAGTCCGGAGGTTTACGAGACAGATATTGCGAATTCCTCTGCATTCATTGCCGATATCAGTAATCCAACACCTAAAAAAGTCGGGGTGGAAGGTCATGTTGTGGGAGTCCAGTGGAGTCCCAACGGGAACAAATTGGCCATTAATGCAGCTCCTTCTTCTCTGGTAGATGATTTTTATACCAGCCAGAGAATTTATGTGGTTGATGCGAATACCTTAAAAGTAACTGCGGAAATCGATCACAAAGCAAAACTGGGATCTATACAATGGAGCCCTGACGGAGAGAGAATAGCTTTTATTGCCGGAGAAGATCAACATGATCCTATTGACGGAAGTATATTCATAGCTGAAGCTACGGGAGGGAAACCACAGATCCTGCAGCGCGATTTCCAGGGGCAATTCCATGGTATCTCCTGGAAAAACGATAAGACCATCACCTTTTTGGCAAGTGAAGGAGTAAGCAGCAGCATTGGAACCTTGGACATCAATGGCAAGCTTAAGAAGAACTATGAGAATAAGGATCTCAATATTTCCGGTTTTTCTATGGCCAAAGATGGTCGCATGGCCCTGGTGGCAAATTCGGCACAACATCCCGGCGAGCTCTTTATGCTCAATGCCAAAGCTTCGGAAGTGGAACGTTTAACCACTTCGAATCCCTGGCTACAGAATGAACTATTCGGAAAACAGGAAGTGATCTCTTATAAAGCTTCAGACGGTATGGAGATCCAGGGAATTCTTATCCATCCTGTCAACAAACCTTCAGGAAGAATTCCATTGATCACCGTAGTACACGGTGGTCCCGAAGCCCATTATGACAATGGCTGGTTAACTGCATATAACCTACCCGGGCAGGTTGGTGCAGGACTGGGATACGCTGTTTTTTACCCCAATTACAGGGGAAGCACCGGCCGCGGAGTTGAATTCTCCAAATCCAGCCAGGGAGATCCGGCCGGAAAAGAATTTGATGACATTTTCGATGGTGTAGATTACCTTGTAGAGAACTATAATGTTGACCGCGACAAGGTAGGAGTAACCGGAGGTTCCTATGGTGGATATGCGACTGCGTGGATGTCTACAAGACATTCAGACCGTTTTGCAGCGGGAGTAATGTCGGTAGGAATCAGCAACAATATTTCTAAATGGGGAACAAGTGATATACCTGAAGAAATGTTCCTGGTACACAGCCGTAAAAGGATCTGGGATGATTACCAGTTCTACCTGGAGCGCAGTCCGATCTTTTATGCAGATCAGGCGAAGACTCCGCTGTTGATCCTTCATGGAAAGGAAGACACCAGAGTAGATCCGGGACAGTCATTCGAGTTGTACCGACACATTAAAACCAGAACAGATACCCCGGTGAGACTGGTGCTTTATCCCGGGGAAGGTCACGGGAACAGAAAATCAACAGCCCGCTATGATTATAACCTGCGTATGATGCGATGGTTCAACACATACCTTCAAGATGGCGGAAAGGAAATTCCCGAAGTTATCTTAGAGCTGCAGATGAATTAGAAAATGTATGGTTAAAAAAAATAACCCATGGCTTAATCCGGTCATGGGTTTTTTATTACCATGAATTAGGAAGCCGGTAAGATAAAAACAGCTCATCCTGAGAAAATAACAGGCCGGTACAATAAAATTTCATTTCGCTGCACGCGTCTTCATCTTTATCAAAAATTAAAGATGAGACCCTTACTAATTTTATTCCTGGTCCTTTGTTCCTCAATTTTACAGGCACAGCAGGAGATCTCGGGCCGGGTGACCGACAAAAGCAATAATCCCATTGCAGGAGCTAATGTATACCTGCAGGGGACCTATGACGGAGCTACCACAGACCAACAGGGAAATTTTTTCTTTACCACCTTGGCAGGCAAAAAACAGACTCTGGTGGTGTCCTTCCTTTCTTTTGAAACTATCCATAAGCAAATGGATGTTAGCCTCATGAAAAATATCCAGGTAAGCCTGCGGGAAGACGTTACGGGCCTTGATGCTGTCATCGTTAGCGCAGGTACTTTTTCGGCTGGAGATAATTCCCGGGTCACTGTACTTAATCCTCTGGATGTAGTTACCACAGCCGGAGTGGCAGGAGATTTTATTGCTGCTTTACAGACCCTCCCCGGTACTTCCCCGGTGGGGGAAGATGGCCGGCTTTTTGTTCGGGGCGGTACTGCAGGAGAAACAAAAGTTTTCATTGATGGCCTGCAGGTATTTCAGCCTTACTCAGCTTCTGCCAATAATTTGCCGTCTCGTGGCCGCTTCTCCCCTTTCCTTTTTGACGGCATTACCTTTTCCTCGGGAGGATATTCCGCAGAATACGGGCAAGCGCTTTCCGCAGTACTGCTACTCAATACTATAGATGAACCTCAGCAAACGGAAACAAATATATCCCTCATGAGCGTTGGCGGTGGCATTGGTCATACCCAAAAATGGAACAAAGCCTCCCTCTCTCTTAGCAGCAGTTATACTAATCTTGCTCCCTACCAGGAATTGGTGCCGAATAAAGAACAGGCAAATTTTCCAAAGCCGTATGAAAATCTTGGGGGAGAAGCAGTTTTTAGAAGGCATTCCAAGAATGGCATTTTTAAATGGTATGCTGCCTATGATCATACAAACCTGGAGGTGCTACAACTCAATTTGGACAGTCCCGATCTTCTTGAGGTTGGGCTTAACAACCGCAATTTCTATTCTAATATTTCCTATCAGGGTGTACTTGGAAACAGCTGGAGCGTTTATCCCGGTCTGAGTGCGGCCTTTAGCAATAACCATCTTCAAATTAACAATCTCCACGTTAACACCCGGGAAGTGGCCGCAAATCTTAAGCTGAAACTCACTAAACGATTTCACAACCGGTTTAAAGTACATATAGGATCTGAATATGTGTTTCGCAATTTTTCTGAAGAAGTTTTAACTCCTGAAAATCCAGCCCATACCTATGAAGTACAACCCGATAACTTTGCCGCCTTTACGGAAGCCGATCTTAACCTCAGTAAAAACTTTGCTTTTAAGGGAGGTGTGAGAGGAGATTATATGCTCCTGCAGGAAAAAGTAATGTTTTCTCCCAGAATTTCAATGGCATTAAAATCGGGAAAGGATGGGCAAATTTCCCTGGCATACGGAGAATTCCTGCAGCAGGCAGAGATAGAACAACTTAAATTTGACAAGTCTTTACAACCTGAGAAAGCTACTCATTACATCCTGAATTATCAGTTGACCCGGCCCGGCTCTGTTTTTCGGGCGGAAGCATTCCATAAGGAATACGGGGATCTTGTAAAATATGATACCCCACAGCCCGGGTTTGACAGTTCCTATGATAATTTGGGGGAAGGCTACGCAAGAGGGTTGGATCTCTTCTATCGGGATGATGAAAGCATCAGCAATTTGCAATACTGGATCTCTTACAGTTTTATTGACTCTAAAAGGGAATATATGAATTACCCCGAAGAGGTGACGCCACAGTTTATTGCAGATCATTCTGCCAGTCTGGTAACCAAATACTGGGTAAGCACTTTAAGAAGCCAATTAGGATTTACCTACAATTTTGCTTCCGGAAGGCCTTTTGAAGATCCTAATAAATCCGGTTTTATGAATGGCAAAACCAGGAATTACAACAGCCTCAGCTTTAACTGGGCTTTCCTGCTGAGCCCCCAGAAGATCCTCTACTTTTCTGCCTCCAACATCCTGGGGTACAAAAATGTTTTTAATTATGAATACGCTTCAACGCTGAACGCCACAGGTCAATACGATCGCAAAGCCATCACCCCTGCCGCTGACAGATTTTTCTTTATCGGATTCTTTTGGACCATTAGCAAAGACAAGGCTAAAAATCAACTGGATTCATTATAGTCTTACGATTCATCCTCCAATATCAACAGTTGAGTCAATAAAAATTTTCTACGGGCATGGAAAGTTTCAAATTTGGTCAAAGAAATCAACAATCTCAAAAAATTAAAATTATGAAAGCTATTATTGTTTACATCCTGCTAGGACTTATTTCGGCTATGAGCACTCATGCACAATCTCCATATGACGCCGGTATGACAGAGGCATTTGAACTCTGGAGAAATGAAAAACCAACAGAAGCCGCCAATTTATTTGAACGTATTGCAAAAGCTGAAAATGACAATTGGTTGCCCTTTTATTATGCTTCCCAGGTGAAGATCGTACAAAGTTTTCCTATGACTCAACCGGCAATGAAAGAACAATTGCTAAACGAGGCACAGGAGTTACTCGATGAAGCAAAAGGACAGGGAGGTGATGAAGTGGAGCTGCTGGTACTTCAGGCCATGCTTCACACTGCCCGACTTACGGTTGATCCTGCAGTTTATGCAATGAAGCTTTCTCCTGTCATTACTGATCTTTACACAAAGGCTTCTAAATTAGCGCCCGAAAATCCACGTCTTGCCTTATCCAGGACCGAGTGGAATATGGGATCTGCAAGGTATTTTGGAGAGGATCCTAAAGTTTACTGTCCCGATCTTAAGGACGGATTGAAGTTGTTCGAAAAAGAAGAACGTTCCCCTATGATAGCTCCTGCCTGGGGAAAAGAAAGACTGCAAATGCTCATTGCACAAACCTGTGAAGAAAAGTAGTTAAAAATCTGCTTTTTTAAACCGGAAAAGAAACAGAAATTAGCTAAACTTAAAGAAGTTAAGAAATAATGAAAGCCCTTATCAAAATTTTTAGGATCTCTTTAATCATCTGTGTAATTATAGTACTTATAAACAGCCTTTTTGGAGCACATGGATGGGTGAAGTTGCTTGATATTGGATTATGGGGCACCTATTTCTTTTACTCTTTTGTACTCACCGCAATAAATGCTACCTATTTTGATTTTTACGAAAAGAAGATAGGCTGGGAAGGGGCCGACTTTAAAAAGGTGCTGGTTGCCGCGGGGGGTGCAATCATCCTCACTATGGTAGGATATTTTTTATGCAGATTGGTAGATCAAACCATTTTCCAGGGATTCAGTATTGCTCATTTCCTCTCCAAAGAAAAATTGAGCTATTATCTTTTTCCCCTGTTGTTTACAGCAGTAGTATCCCTCATTTTCCACCTTATTTATTTCTACAAGGCCCTGCAGGAAAAAAGGGTTACCGAACAAAAGATCATCGCCGGGAATGCCTCTGCAAGATTTGAAAGCTTGAAGAATCAGTTAGATCCACATTTCCTGTTCAACAGCCTTAACGTGTTGAGTAGCCTTATCGAAGAAAATACAGAAATGGCGCAGAAGTTCACCACTTCCCTTTCCAAAGTCTACCGGTATGTACTGGAACAAAAAGATAAGGAATTGGTAAGCCTTGAAGAGGAATTAGCATTTGCAGTGACGTATATGAACCTCTTGAAAATGAGGTTTGAGAACAGTATTTTTTACGAGGTCCCAAAGCAGCTGTCTTCGCCCGAAGCCCGGGTTGTACCGCTTTCCCTTCAGCTGTTACTGGAAAATACCATTAAACACAACGTAGTGAGCGAATCCCGGCCCCTTCACATAAAGATCTATGAAGAAGATGGATACCTGATCCTGGAAAACAATCTGCAAAAGAAGGAAGTATTTCAAAATAGGAATGGCGTAGGACTGCAGAATATTATTAACCGATATGCACTGGTGACTCAGCGGAAAGTTCAGTTGGAAAAAGACACTGAGAAATTCGCGGTGAAAATTCCGGTGCTTACCAAGCAAATTACAATTATGAAAACTGAACAGATAAGAGAAGACAATGCTTACTTAAGAGCAAAAAACAGGGTAAAGGAATTAAAGGAATTTTACGGTAATCTTATCTCCTACTGTGTGATCATTCCGCTCCTTATATTAATTAACTACCGTACTTATTGGGAATTCAAGTGGTTTTGGTTCCCTATGCTGGGCTGGGGTCTGGGCCTTACTCTACATGCTTTTTCAGTATTTGGATATGGAGCCCGCTGGGAGGAGAAAAAAATTAGAGAGTATATGGAAAAGGAACGACAAAAAACAAAATCATGGAACTAAATACACCTTTATACAAAGAAGACCCGGAATATCGGCGGGCCGTGAAAAGAGTAAAAGCCCTGAAAGGATTTTACGGGCATCTTGCAGGTTACCTGATCGTAAATTTGGTCATCCTTATTGTTTCCACCCGGGAGGAAGGGTTATTGGAAGGGCTGCAGGATCTCTCTAACTATTTTACAGCCTTCTTCTGGGGAATAGGCCTGCTTGCCCATGCTGCAGCTGTTTTTATGCCAAATATTCTGTTTGGAAGGGAATGGGAGGAGCGAAAAATCAAAGAGTTCATGGAAAAAGAAAAACAAAATAGCTGGGAATGAAATACCTTAGGGTAATCTACTTTTAGAATATGATACAATCGGTCATTATAGAAGACGAAAAACCTGCCGCCCGGCGATTACAGCGCATGCTGGAAAATCTGGATGTGCAGGTGCTTACCGTACTGCACACGGTAGAGGAAGCTATAACCTGGTTTTCCACCAATCCTTCTCCCGAACTTATTTTCCTGGACATACAGTTGAGTGACGGACTTTCCTTCGGGATCTTTGAAGCAGTGGAGATAAGCAGCCCCATTATTTTCACCACGGCCTATGATGAATATGCGCTGCAGGCCTTTAAGCTGAATAGTGTAGATTACCTGCTCAAGCCTATTGATGATGAGGAGCTGGAGGCGGCAGTAACTAAATTCCGGAACAGGATGCCTTCAGAAAGCAAGCTGCCTAACCTACAGGTCCTTAAATCCCTTCTTAATTTGCCAAAAGAATACAGGAAGCGCTTTACAATACCTGTGGGTCAACACCTGAAGCTCATACATGTCGGGGACGTGTGTTGCTTCTATTCAGAGAATAAGGGAACTTATATATACACCTGCGAAGGCAGGAGCTATTTGCTGGAGGGCAGCCTGGATAAACTTGAACCTGAACTCGATCCTGCCTTGTTCTTTAGGGTGAACCGAAAATTTATCATTCAAATGAAAAGCCTTAAGGACATCATTACCTATTCAAATCACAGACTAGAGGTGAAACTTGAAAATTTCCAGGGAGAGCAGATCATTGTAAGCCGCGAAAGAGTGAAAGACTTTAAAGAGTGGCTTTCGTAAAAGTTTCGTGTTGCCGGTTGCGGGTTGCGGGTTGCGGGTACCATTTTAAGCTTTTATACATAATCCTTAATCACTAGTTCTTGAAAATCTTTGTCACAAGTCGCTGGTTGGGTTAGCTGTATCCATCTTATCTTATACATTACCCTCTAGTCAATAGACCTTCGGGATTAATAAAGAATATAATTGCCTTTTATTTAAATATAAGACCTTGAACCTTAAACATTGAACCTCAAACTTTAAAGGTCTTCCATTTCCCCCTCGTGAAGAGCCACAGGGTGAATAGTCCCGCAGCAGTCTCCGAGAAGAATACTGCCCAAAAAACACCTGACTGCTCCCAATTCTGCTCAATGGCTAAATAGTAGGCGAGCGGGATCTGTAAGAGCCAGAAAAACACCAGGTTGATCTTTGTGGGAGTTTTAGTGTCTCCTGCACCATTGAAGGCCTGCGTAGTCACCATCCACCATCCGTAGACAAAATAGGAATAGGAAAGGATCTTCAACCATTCCCCTCCAATTTCAATAACTCTGGCATCATCTGTAAAGATGATCATGAGCTTCTCATTATAGAAAAAATATACAAAGGATACTCCTACCAGGAAGATCATTGTATATATTCCTATTTTCCAGATAGCCTCTTCTGCACGTTTGGGATCCTTGGCTCCAAGATTTTGGCCTACAAGAGTAGCTGCTGCGTTAGACAAGCCAAAAGCCGGCATCATGGTAAACATCATGATCCGCAAAGCAATAGTTGCTCCAGCTACTGCCTCACTGCCCACTCCGGCAAGAATACGCATTAGAAAGATCCAGGAGGTCATGGCAATGATCATTTGGCCCACGCCTCCAAGCGAAGTCTTGAATATAATTGCCATGTCCTTTACATGCCATTTTATCTGAGAAAGCAAAACTTTTATATGTTTCCCTCCTCTGAACAATATCCAGAGCTGAAACAGAACTCCTACTCCCCTCCCAATGTTAGTGGCTATAGCTGCCCCTTCTATTCCCAGGGCAGGAACCGGCCCCCAGCCAAAGATCAGGAGAGGATCCAGGATAATATTTATTCCGTTGGATATTAGTAGCACCCACATAGCTATTGAAGCATCGCCGGCGCCCCTGAAAATAGCATTAATCACGAACAGCAGCATAATCACCGCATTTCCTCCAAGCATCCATTGGGTGTAGACATAACCTGTGGTGATTGACCATTGATCTGCCCCCATTATTACTAGCAGTTCCCGGGAAAAAAATAGACCTCCAATTGCAAAAGGAGCTGCAGCCAGGAGCGCGAGAAAAATAGATTGCACGGCAGAACTGCCGGCATCACCTAATTTCTTTTCACCTATGCGACGGGCAACGATGGCCGTTACCGCCATGGATAATCCCATTCCTATCGCGTAAAGCAGGAATAAATAGGTTTCAGTAAGACCAACTGTTGCAACGGCAGAAGCGCCCAGTTTACCTACAAAGTAGATATCTACTACGGCGAAGGTAGATTCCATAACCAGCTCCAGGATCATAGGCACTCCAAGCAAAAAAATAGCCCGGCGAAGATCTATTTTTGTATAGTCCGCCTCTGTGCCTCGAATGGCATTCTTTAATTCCTGCCACAGCGAATTTGAAGGAACCGCAGGCTCCTCTGGTGCTGCAATAAAGTTCATATTTGAATTTTACCCTTCTTGAAAATTAAGCAAAAAATGGTTGCTCCAAATCAGATCTTTAGTGCGAAAATTCTTCCTCCTGCTACTTTAACAGGCCGTGAAGAATTTTACATTCTCCGGTTTACTAAACAGGAAAAGTATAAAGCTCTTTCATCTTCAGAAAACAGCCCCCAATATTCCTTTAGCATTAATCACTGCCCCGTGTAGGAAGGGATGTCAAAGTTTTCCTAATCCATACTCAATCAATAGTTAATTTCCTTAGCTTCAATGGTTTCGAATTTATTGAAGAGTATTAGGGAACGGCTGAATGTAAATTCTATGTCTATAGTAAGAGAAGAAACCGAGACTACTCAAAAAGGGCAAGAGCAGGAAACTGTTGTAGCTCCCGGTCCTGTTTTAAATGTGGTTGATGCAGTTGCCCTCATAGTAGGCATTGTAATTGGGGCAGGTATCTTTCGCACTCCTTCTCTGGTAGCCGGAAACGTGGAATCTGGCGGAATGATGCTTATAGTATGGCTCCTGGGAGGAGCGGTTTCTTTAATTGGAGCTTTATGTTATGCCGAACTCACCACTACCTTTCCCAATACGGGTGGAGACTATCACTTTCTCATGCGTGCCTTTGGAAAACGCACTGCTTTTCTGTTTGCCTGGGCGAGGATGAGTGTTATACAAACAGGGTCGGTAGCCTTACTGGCCTTCATCTTCGGCGATTATGCCATGCAGATCTATGACATTGGAGTACATTCCGCAGTGATCTATGCTGCCCTTCTTGTGATTGCACTTACAGCCATTAATATAGTAGGAATAAAGATGGGAGCAGGAGCACAAAAATTCTTTACCGCAGTTGAAGTGCTGGGAATCCTACTGATCATAGGAGTCGGTTTTTTCATAATTCCCGAAGCTCCTGAGACTTCCTATACTTTCAATCCGGTAAATACCGGCGGAAATTCTCTCGGACTGGCATTGGTGTTTGTACTGCTCACCTTCGGAGGATGGAATGAAGCTGCCTACATTTCCGCCGAGATAGGGAAAGGAAAAAAGAAGATGGCAGTGGCTCTCATAGCAAGTATTTTGTTGATCACATTGGTATATTTTCTTGTAAATCTTGCATTTTTGAGAGGTCTGGGGCTTGAAGGTATGGCGGCATCCAACGCTGTTGCCGGAGATCTTTTGGGAGTTGCTTTTGGACAGACAGGAATAGTTGTAATGTCTCTTCTTGTAGCTATTGCTGCAATGACTTCTGCAAATGCCACTATTTTTACGGGTGCGCGTTCTAATTACGCTCTCGGGAGAGATTTTCCCTCCTTTTCCTTGATGGGAAAATGGAAAAGCCGCGTGGAAGGTCCGGTTAATGCTTTCCTGGTTCAGGGAGCAATTGCTTTGGTTCTGGTAAGTTTCGGATTTTTCTCCCGAAGCGGCTTTGAAACAATGATAGATTACACAGCTCCTGTCTTCTGGTTCTTCCTACTCCTCATTGGCATCTCTCTCTTTGTACTGCGTAAAAAAGAACCGCTCAAAAAACGTCCTTTTAAAGTACCCTTGTATCCTGTGCTTCCCCTAATATTTTGCGTAAGCAGCGCTTATCTCCTCTACTCCAGCATCGCCTATACAGGTTGGGGTGCATTGGCAGGCATAGCTGTCCTGGGAGTAGGCACGTTCATCATGTTCCTCAACCCATCAATTGCTGAAAAAACTAATCCAAATAAGAAGCAAGTGTAATTAAAAACTCATATTATGAAAAAACAGATAATAATATTCGCCTTCCTATTTCTTCCTATCCTGTCGCATGCCCAGGACGTGATTTATGTACCTACCAGTGATACTGTTGTTGATGCTATGCTCAAGCTGGCAAAAGTAAGCTCCAGTGATGTGGTATACGATCTCGGAAGCGGTGATGGCCGCATTGTCATTGCAGCCGCAAAGAAATATGGCGCCCGCGGAGTCGGAATTGATATCGATCCTGAAAGGATTTCTGAATCAAATGAAAATGCCACCGAAGCCGGAGTTACCGATAAAGTTGAATTCATTGAAGCTGATCTTTTTGAATCTGATTTTAGTGAAGCCACTGTGGTGACCCTGTACCTGCTAAGCCGGCTGAACGAGAGGTTAAAACCCATCCTTATGGAACAACTCGAGCCGGGAACCCGGGTTGTTTCTCATGCTTTCGATATGGGAGACTGGGAGCCTGAGGAGACCCAAACCGTGGACGGTACAACTATTTATCTATGGACAATTCCTGAAAAGGAATAAGGTTTATGGTCTAAATTTAACCGGCTTTTGATAAATGATAATTGTTAATTGATCATTGCTAATTGATCATTGCTAATTGTCAATAACAAGCTGGCCGGCAAATTCTTTCAGGGTTATTTCTGAAAGCTTAGCCTGAAATTTTGCATTACTGTGCCTTACTATTGCATTGATGTAATTAAGTTGAGCTGTCCTGAATTCAATGGTAGGAATTGTTCCAATCCTGAACTTCTCCATCGTAATATCCAGGTTCTGCCGTGCAATGGCTTCATTTTCTCTCTCCAGCTCCATTAGGCTAAGGTTGGTGAGATAGGTTTGATAGGCAGTATGAAGTCGTGACTGTAGGGAAAGGGACTGTTCTTCTATTGCAATCTCGCTGTTTTCCAGCTGAAGCCGGGCCACCTGTTCACTTCTGTTTTGATTAAAGCCATCGAATATGTTCATTCTGGCAGTAAAACCGTAATTAAATCCTTCTGTTCTTCCAAATGTTGTAAACCCCACGGGCGACTCATTTTGAGAAAAAATGTAGCCGGTATTCGCGGCTATAGTAGGATACCTGCCGGCTTTCACTTGCTTTAACTGCAGTTGGTTGATGTTCCTGTTGATGATCTGGGCCTGCAGGGAAGGATTCTGCTCCATCGCAAGCTGCTCCAGGTTTTGCAGCAACAATTGATCATCGACAGTGATCTCTTCCTGAACCGTGAAATCTGTTTCGGGATCTCTGGCTAACAGTTCATTTAGTTGAATTTTTGTATTTCTGAATAATTCCTGTTGGCGTAAAATCGTAGTTCGATCGGTATTCAGGTCCACCTGCGCATTAAGAACCTCGAGCTTGGAGGACCTCCCAATCGTGAATCTGTTTTGTGCCAGCTCCACCCTTTGTTCAGAAATTACCATAGTACTGTCCAGAGCTGAAAGCTGCTGCCGTTGTTGCACCAGGTCGTAATAGGTGATCAAAACATCACTCACCCGGGAAATTATAGTTTGCTGTAGTTCTGCCTCTCCTAATTTCTCCAATTCCCTGAGTTGATCATACCGAGCAAACATTCCAAAACCATCAAACAAGGTCCAGTCTGCTACAACTCCGTAGCTAAGATTATTATTCCGGGCATTATCGACTTCTATGACATCCCCCGAGGCCCTGGTTTGCCGGGTGGATTGAATGCTGTTATTGCTGTTGGCAGTAAGACCTACAGCAGGCAAGATTCCTGCATTTCCCCAGCTCACTCCTTCGCGATCTACTTCCAGTTCATTCCGGGCGATCCGGATAGAATAATTATTCTCCAGGGCTATACGAATGGCTTCTCCGGGTGTCAATACTTCCTGGGCAGAAAGAGGTATACTTATAAAAAATATAATGAGGATCTTAACTATCTTATTCATGTAAAAGGGCTTCCGGTTTAGGGCGGGTTTCAGATTTTTCAATTTGCTCGATTTCATCAAACTCGGGACGATGTTTTCTTTCCTTTGACCACATATAATACACAGCCGGAATAATGAAAAGGGTAAGGATAAGAGAGAACATGGTTCCTCCTATAATCACTACTCCCATTCCAATCCTGCTGGTTGACGCTGCACCAAAAGCTACCGCAATAGGCAATGCCCCTAAAGCAATGGTCAAACTGGTCATAAGGATAGGACGTAAACGTGATTCTGAAGCTCGTAAAATTGCTTCCAGCTTAGGCACCCCCTGCTCCCGCAATTGATTGGCAAATTCCACTATTAAAATTCCATTTTTGGTCACCAGGCCAATCAGCATCACCGTTCCTATCTGGCTAAAGATATTCCAGGTCTGCCCGAAAAGCCATAAACTAAACAAAGCTCCGGCCACTGCCATGGGTACAGTTAGAATGATGATCAAAGGATCGATAAAGCTTTCGAACTGTGCCGCCAGTAACAGGAAGATAAGCAATAAGGCAAGTAAAAAGGCGAACATGGTGTTGGAGCTACTCTCGACAAAATCCCGGGATTCTCCCCCAAGATCTGTAGTAAAGGTCTCATCAAGTACTTTTTCTCTTATGCGTTCCATGGCATCGATCCCATCACCCATACTCATTCCGGGCGCCAGACTCGCAGAAACAGTGGCACTCATATAACGATTGTTGTGATATAATGCTGGCGGACTACTTTGCTCCTCGGTCGTCACTAAATTGTCCAGTTGGATAAGCTGTCCGTCCCGGTTTCTCACGAACATGGAGGTAAGATCCATAGGGGCATCACGATCCTTCTCATCAAACTGTCCAAGCACCTGGTACTGTTTTCCATTCATCATGAAATATCCAAACCGCTGACCACTCAGGGCCAGTTGCAGTGTCTGCGCCACATCCAGTACAGAGACTCCAAGAGTCTGGGCCTTTTCCCGGTCGATGGTGACATAAATTTCAGGTTTGTTGAACTTCAGGTTAAGATCTGAATTCGAGAATGTGGGATCGTTCTCCACTTCTTCCATAAACTGTGGGATCTTGGCCTCCAGCTGCTCAAAATTCTGCGCCTGAATAATGTATTGTATTGGCATTCCACCCCTGCGGTTTACAGCAATGGTAGGACTCTGGCTTACATTAGTACGTGCTCCGGGAAATTGTTTGGTCCAACTGGTAAGATCGGCAGCGATCTCATCCTGCGAACGTTCCCTTTCTGAAGGGTCTACCAGGGCAACTCTACCAAACCCACTGTTTACAGAACCCGAGCCCCAGCCCGGTGAGGTTACAATAAGACTTACCTTTTTCTCGGGAATGGAATCATTGATAAGCTGCGTGAGCTCATTCATAAAACGGTCCATGTACTCATAGGAAGCCCCTTCGGGCGCGGATGCACTAATACTAATAAAACTACGATCCTCATAAGGTGCTGTTTCCTTCTGAAGCAGGCTGTAAAAAACAACCGAAGCAATTAAACATACCCCCAGAATTGGAAAGCTCAACCATTTTTTATTCATGAATTCCCTAAGCGATTCGGAATAGCTGCGGTTCATTTTTACAAAATACTTCTCTGTAAAATTGTAAAACTTCGAATTGTTCTGCTTCCCCGGTTTCATGAGGTAGGCGTTCAACATTGGCGTGAGCGTTAAAGCCACAAAAGCAGAGATCAATACTGCCGCTGCAAGTACAACACCAAATTCCCTGAACAATCTTCCCACAAATCCTTCAAGGAAGATCACCGGAAGGAAAACTGCTGCCAGCGTGACCGAGATAGAGATGACTGCAAAGAAGATCTCATTGGAACCTTTTATAGCTGCCTGGATAGGGCTCATCCCCTCCTCTACTTTCTTATAGATATTTTCGGTGACCACAATTCCGTCATCCACCACGAGTCCCGTAGCCAGCACTATGGCAAGCAAGGTCAACACATTAATAGAATACCCAAACATCCACATGATAAAGAAGGTGGCAATAAGGGAAACCGGAATATCAATTAGAGGTCGCAGCGCAATAGACCAGTTCCTGAAGAACAGGTAGATCACCAGGATAACGAGGATAATAGCAATAGCAAGGGTTTCCACCACCTCGGTCACAGATTTTTTTACAAAAGTCGTATTATCAAAGGCGATATTCAGATTGAAATCCTGTGGAAGGTCTTTCTGAAGCATTTCATACTGCTCATAAAAGGAATCAGCAATGTCAAGATAATTGGTTCCCGGCTGCGGAATGATTACCATGGAAACCATTTCCTGCCCGGAATCGCTGAGCTTCGTTTCAAGATTTTCAGCTTCCAGGGCAGCAGAACCAACATCCTTGAATCTTATAAGATTATCACCATCGGCCCGAATGATGATGTTATTGAATTCCTCTTCAGTAGAAAGATTTCCAAGCGTCTTAACGGCCAGTTCTGTATTGGAACCGGTAAGCTTTCCGGTTGGCAACTCCACATTTTGAGCGCTTAAAGCCGCACGAACATCGGCTACTGTTGCTCCGTAGGAGGCGAGTTTAACCGGATCGATCCAGAGCCTCATCGCATACCGACGTTGCCCCCAGATCTGCACACTACTCACTCCCGGTATGGTTTGCAGTCGTGGTGCTATTACATTTTCGGCATAGTCACTTAGTTCCAGCACGTTCTTTTCCTTACTTTGAACGGTCATGGCAATAATGGGCTGGGAATCTGCATCGGCTTTAGAAACCACAGGGGGAGCATCGATATCCTGCGGCAGCCTTCGCACCGCCCGGGAAACTTTATCCCGCACGTCATTGGCAGCTGCCTCCAGATCCTTGTCCAGATTAAATTCGATGTTAATATTACTTGAACCCTGGCTGCTGGTGGAACTGATATTTCTAATACCGTCTATGGAGTTGATCTCCTTCTCCAGGGGTTCTGTTATCTGACTTTCAATAATATCGGGATTCGCACCTGTATAATTGGTACGTACAGAAATTATTGCGGGATCAATAGAGGGAAATTCCCGTACTCCGAGGTAGGTAAAACCAATGATCCCAAAAAGTACGATCGCAATGTTCATTACGATCGTGAGCACAGGCCGTTTTATACTTAAAGAGGAAAGACTCATCGGGAAGCAGTATTAGCAACAGGTTGACTAAGTTTGACATTTACGGGAGCTCCGTCTTTAAGGATCATTACTCCGGAAGTTAAAATTGTATCACCGGGCTTAAGGCCTGAAGTCACTCTTACCGAATTTGCAGTACGGGCACCGGTTTGCACCTCTACTTCTTTAGCTACACCGTTGCGTTTAACAAAGATCTTTTTCCCATTCTGGATGGGGATCAAAGCTTCGGTGGGCACCATGATCGCATCATTGACCGCTGCCAGTGGCAGGCTCACATTTGCAAAGGTGCCGGGAATTAATTTTTCCTCCTCATTTTTTGTCATTGCCCGCATCTTCAGGGTACGGGTTGCCACGTCAACACCCGGTTCAATCGCATAGACTGTCGCACTATATTTTTCTGAAGAACCCGATGTGGTAAAAGTCAATTCTGTACCCATTCCTACTTGCGAGGAATATTTTTCGGGAATGGAAAAGGTGAGTTTCAATTCATCTAGATTGACCAACTTTGCGACTGAAGTTGACGGAGTAACATAAGTTCCTTCTGATATATAACGTAAACCGATAGTGCCCGAAAAAGGAGCTCTCACTGTGGCTTTTGCGAGCTGGGCTTCGATCAACCGGGATTCAGCTTTAGCCGATTGCAGAGCGGCCTTCGACATATCATATTCCTCCTGACTTATCGCCTCTTTCTCCAGCAGGAGCTGAGCTCTACGCTCATTTTCCGCAGCCAGTTTTTCGGCTGTTTTAACTTTTGCCAGCTGTGCCTTAAGTTCCAGATCATTTACTCTAAAAAGCACCTGTCCTCTGGAAACTTTGCTGCCTTCCTTAAAATTGATCTGTTCCACCACGCCTGAAATTTCGCTGCGGAGCTCCACCTGTTCATTGGCTTCCAGAGATCCCGAAAGTGACAAATTCTCAGCAAATTTTTGAGGCTCCAGTACCATTCCTGTTACAGTGGCACCACCCTGGGCTTTCGGGCCATTAGCAATTTTGAATTCGTTATTGGCGTTGATCCTATAAACTATCAGGGCGCCAAGTCCAAGGAGTAAAAGAAGGTAAAAAATGTGTTTGGTCTTCATTAATCAAGAAGTAAAGTGATGACTTGCTGCGGGTTGAATATAAATTATTCAAATGTAACTCTTATAAGACTTCAATTACCTCCGGAAGTTTAATACTACAGAAGGATATTTTTAATACTGCTCAAAAATTGAATTTTAAAAGGTGCCATCATGTTCAATCGAGGCACTTGATCAAATATTATAAGTTATAACTGCACAAATTTATATCAAAGAAAGAATAATTAAATAATTTGTTTAAATAAAAAGTTAATTATTTAAACAATTAAATATAAGTTGTTTACTTTTAAACCATTATAAACTTAATTCTTGTTCTTATGAAAACAACAAAATTATTTTCTCTACCCGGGTTGTCGCTTCGTTTACTTGTTCTGGCAGCTTTTTCATTACTCATTTCTTCCTGTTCCGGAGAAGATTTGAATATCCCGGCAGAATCTACTGTCGCTAATCTGGAATCTTCTGCTGTAGCAGCTGCTAAAAAAGGTGCTCCTGCACCCGGGGAGAAATCTATTGCCACAATTGCCGGGGAGAGCGGGTTTAATGAATTGCTTAAAGCCCTCACCTATGTGGATGATGAATTACAGACCCAACTGGTTGCCCTGTTTAGCACCGGAACAGATCAGTACACCGTGTTTGCTCCTACCGATGCCGCATTTGCTGCTCTGTATGATGCCACAGGGGTTGGTGGAATAGATGGTTTACCTGCGGAATTAGTTCGTGATGTGCTGCTCTACCACGTAGTCGAAGGACGTCGCGCAGCCAACAGTGTTGTACCTCCCATGAAAGAAAGAAATATCGAAACCCTTTTAGGAGTAAATTTTACGGTTGATCCTGAAGCCACTATTCATGCAGTGGGAAACACAGCTTCAATAGAAACTGCTAACATTTCTGCTTCAAACGGGATCATACATATTATCGATGCAGTGCTTTTACCTATTGAATAAGCCACTTTAGGTCTCTTTGTTTTCAAGCCATCCATTTTAGGATGGCTTTTTTCGTACTCGCTTTTACCAGACCACACTTAGAAAGCCTTTCAAAAAGGCTAAATAACTGTTTCTCTTCAGGATAACTTATGATTCCTTCGGTTTTTCATAGTTCACCATCCAGTTTACTCCGTATTTATCGCTAAGGCTTCCATACAGTGCTCCCCAAAAAGTATCCTGTAATTCCATTTCCACTTTCCCGCCCTTAGAGAGTCCTTCAAATATTTTTCTGGCTTCGGCTTCAGAATCGGGATGGACAGAGATATAGATATTGCTTCCCGGTTCAACTTTTTGACCAAAAGACTTCAGGGCATCTGTAGCCATTAAAGTATTTTCACCTATGGGCAATGAGACATGCATGATCTTTTCACCATCTTCTGCCGAAATTTTCCCTGCTTCAGGAGTATCTTTAAACCGTTGCAAAAATGAGAATTCCCCACCAAATACAGATCTGTAAAAATTGAAGGCTTCTTCAGTCTTTCCGTTGAAGTTAAGATATGGATTAAGTTTAGCCATTTTAAAGGGTTTTAGCTTAAATATTTCTTTCGGCATAATTTCTGAAATTCTCAAGGATCGCCTGCCATCCATCCCTTTGCATTTCTATTGAGTTTTCTACTTCGGGATCAAAAGTCTCTTCAATATAGGTTGCATTATCAATAGGTTTAAATACAACTTCTGCAACCCGGCCATCGGCCAGTTTATATTTGATGTATTTATTAGGCGTCACCTCTTCATATCTGCCTTCAAAATCAAATCCGGCACTCCCGTCTTTTGCTTCCATCCGATAATTAAACTTTCCACCGGCATGCAGTTCATTTTCAGCTTTTGGCGAATGCCATTCAGGGGAAGCAAAATTCCATTTGGTGATATGTTCCGGAGTGGTCCAGAGGGTCCACACTTTTTCTACAGGTAGTGGCACCAGGGTTTCTACTGTGATTTTTTTCGTTTTCATGAGCTTCAGCAATTGGTTCCTAACCTGAACAATTCCAAAGACTTTTGCAGCACCTCCCGAAAAGTCAGGTTATTAAAATTACGAATTAATTAGATCTTAAACAGCAAATTAGAACCGGATTTCCCACTTAAAACGGAATAAAATGTTCCCTTTTATACTAAGCATTTTTTTCACAGAATTTTATACCTTCACCCGGGATCTTGTGGTGATCGTTTTTTCAACGGGCTTCCCCATGCTCTTTAAAAACAAGTCTTTAAAAAGAAGCCTTTATGCCGCCTGAATCTTCTACACTAACCTACGATTTCCTCAATGATCAACAACTATTATTGCTGATCGATTTCCGGGATCACTCCATACATTATATGAGCCATTCGGTACAGCAGTACAGTGAAGGTGTTCCGCAAAAAAGGTTCTTTAAAGACCTGGTGCATCCTGAGGACTGGGGAACCTGCCTGTCCTGCTTTAGTTCCCTAACCAATGAATTTTCTACAGGAATCCCGATACGTTTCCGTGGAAAAGATGGAATCTGGATTACTTACATTTTCTGTAGCCGACATTATAAGGAGGGGAAAGAGAATTTGATGTTGAGCCTGGCCGTGACAGCTTCTCCATCAGATTATTTTGAGGAAGAACCTGTGGCAGAGAATTTTTGGAAAAATGAGTATGAACACCTGCTCGAATCTTTAGATGAGGCATTTGTCGTGGTTGAAGTAATCTTTTCACCGGATCATAATCCTGTGGATTATTTTTTTCTTAAGGTGAATCCATCCTTTGAGCTGCAGGCCAACTTAAAAGATGTAGTAGGAAAAACCGTAGAAGAAGTTTTACCGGGATATACCAAAAATGTTTTGCAAAAATTAGGCGAGGTTGCCAAAACAGGGAGGTCAATCCGGATCGAAGAAAGATCCGGTACTCTGCAAAGGTGGTTCGATCTCTATTTATTCAAGGTTGGAAAGGCCGGGGGTAACAGGGTGGCTCTGTTATTTAGAAATATTACAGAGGGCAAAACAGCTGAAGAGAAATTGCAGGAGAAACTGTTGAACAATCAGCACAATTTGCGCCAGTCTAAAGAATTACTACAGACGGTTTTTGACACTACTAACCTTGGAATTGCGGTGCTAAAGACATTATATGACCGGGATGGATCAATTAAGGATTTTGAATTCGCAAGGGTCAATAGGGTTGTGCGGGAAATGTACCTGCAAGATGATGTTATAGGAAAATCCTATCTCGAGACTTCAAAATATGGAGTGGAAATGGGCATTTTCGATGCCTATCTAAAAGTTATGATAACGGGTGAACCTTTTGACGAAGAGTATTTTTTTTCAAAAGATGGATACAATAACTGGTTTAGAGTTACTGCCCGAAAAAATCAGGACTTGCTTATCACAACCATTGAAGATATAACAAAAGCCAAGACTGAAGCTGAGGCCTTAAAAGAGTCCTTACGTTTTAAGAAGGAACTGGTAGAGACCACACCGGAGGTTATTATGATCATCAATCTTAATACTTTTAGTGTAAAATATATCAATAAAGACCTTTTACCCGAAGCTGGAATCACCAAAGAGAAAGTACAAAGTTTAGGACTTGCCGAAGTATTACCTTTCATCCATCCACGTGACCGGGAAAAGATCCTGGACCTGCATAAAAAACTACTTAAATCCTCGAGTGACCAAATATATGATATTGAGGTGCGCCTAAAATTGAATGGAGTTACCTGGAAATGGTTTAATGTAAGAGGTAAGATATTTCTGAGAAGGGATGAAAACTGGGTGGATGAGTATGTGCTGTTGGTAAGAAATATCTCCGATCAAAAACACACGCAAAAGGCCCTTTTAAAGGCCGAAAAATTATCCATCCAGGGAGAGCTTGCCCGCACCTTCGCCCATGAACTGCGAAATCCTTTAGCCAGTATAAGAATGGTGGGAGAGGTAATGAATCAAAAGATCCCCGAGACACAAAAGGAGGAGCTAAATCCATATTTCGAGATCCTGAAACGAAGTACCACGACCCTGAATAATTTGGTAAGTAACCTTCTGAATGCTTCCCATTATGTGCCGGCAGTTCTTGAGAAAGAGGATTTGGCTGAAATCCTGGACCAGACTATCATTAGTGCTTCAGACAGAATTTACCTGGCGGGAATAAAGGTTGTGAAGAATTATTCAGGATCATTCAGCATCATGGCCGATAAGGAAAAACTGCAAATCGCTTTGCTTAACATTATTGTTAATGCCAGCGAAGCCACCACGCCGGGGGAAGGAGTTATTGAGCTCTCTGTGGAACCCAGGGAAAATGAATATGTTCTTAGAATAAAGGATAACGGCCATGGAATGAATGAAAATGAGATCGAACATCTTTTTGAGGCCTTTTACTCCAAAAAAGAAAACGGGATGGGAGTGGGATTAAGCTCTGTAAAAAACATTCTTGAAGAGCACGATGCGCAGATAAAGGTGGAAAGTGAACCTGAGAAAGGCACCAGCTTTGAATTATTCTTCCATAATGCCGATCAACTCTAAGGACTAAACATTTTAAATTATTCCGAAAAGTACCTGAGGATAATTTTCTCTTTGTGTTTCCGGATATAATCCAGATAAGCGGCGGCGGCAGGAGAAAGTCTTTTTTCTTTTAACCAGATAAGTTTCCAGGTAGATTTTATTGGAAAACCTTCTACGGGAATAATTTTTAATTCTCCCCTGTTGAGTTCATTTCGCATCCCAATAAGTGGCATAATGGAGTACCCTAAACCGGCAATCACAGCTTGTTTTACAGCTTCATTGGAAGTGAGCTCCAGCCGGCTGCTAACGTTGTAATTGTGTTGTGTTAGGTATCGTTCCATCACCTTGCGGGTACCGGATCCACTTTCTCTAAAAATAAGTGGCACCCTCGAAAGAATATCCGGAGGTTGTTTTTTTGAGGTAAATTCTTCGTTGTTGCCCACCAGAAATAATCTGTTATCCATTAGATCTACCTGTTCCACCTGCATATGACCTGGCAGGAGGGAAACCAGGGCGAAATCAACCTCATTTTTCTCAAGGCTCTCAATTACCCTGGCTCTGTTGGTTACATCCAGAACGAGATCCAGGCCCGGATGAGCTTTTAAAAAATCTGATAGAAAATAAGGCATCACGTATTTACCTGTTGAAACAGCAGTAAAACTTAAATTTCCTATCAATTCTACTTTAAAGGCAGCTGCTTTGTTGTTGATCGCTTCCACTTCTTCCAATATTCTTGCTGCAGCTCCTGCAATCTCTTTCCCAAATTCCGTAATGTATACTTTGCGCCCTATGATCTCCATTATAGGTACATTAAACTGCTCCTGTAAATTCCTCATCTGAATAGAAACTGCCGGTTGGGAAAGATGAAGATCTTCCGCAGCTTTGGTAATGCTCAAGGTTTGGCTAACGCGTAAGAATACCTTTAACTGGTGTAAAGTATAATTCATTTATATTTTTTATGCAAAAGATTAAATATATAAATAAAAACTAATACTGCCTTAACCGTATCTTTGTCAAGGTATTTAAGCCCCAACATATTGAGAACACCTTCATTAGAAACGCTTGAAGAAAGCGAACCTGATATAAAAGATAAACTACTGCAGCTCATTGAAGATGGAGATGCCACAGTTATCTTATCTTCAGAATATACTCAAAGCCTCAACGATCTAATAAAATCAGAATTCATTTCCATTGAAAATGACAGACTACAGCTTACTGAAAAAGGACAAAGGGCAAAAATATTGGGAATAAAAAAGGTTTCTGAACAAAATCCTCCCGCACCTGAAACTATGGTTCTAAACGATTTTACACCTTTACAAGCATCCAAAGGGGTCTCAAACCGGTCATTCCTAATTCTCCTTTTCTTCTTTCTCATTTCCCTTATGGCCATAGCAGCCATGGTTATCACGAAATAATACGGGGGTGGGAACTTCTGTTATCTAAGCGGAATCCTTACTACTGTTTCAACACCGGCTTCCTGCCCCTTATTTCGTATTATAAAACTACAGTCATTCCCGTATAGGTTATGCAGCCTTGCAATGATATTAGAAAGTCCCATTCCTTTTTCCATAATTTCTTCCTGTGGTGCAGTAAGGTCTTTCCCATTGTTCTCTACTTTTAACACCATATATTTTCCTTCGGCAAAAACAGAGATCACCACAACAAGATCGGTATGATCATAAGAATATCCGTGTTTTATTGAATTTTCAAGAAGCGGCTGAAGAATTAGTGCGGGAACCTTCCTGGAAAGCAAACCTTCATCTATTTCTTTCCGGATGATCAAATGATCAGAAAAACGAACATTTAAAATATTGAGATAATATTCAAGGGTTCTGAGTTCCTTTTCAAGCGGGATTTCATTTTCTTCCCCACTGTAGAGGATCTCTCTTAGAAAATCGCTTAGATCTGCAATAGTATCTTTAGCCAATTCTTTATCAATATCTGCCAGCACCGCAATACTATTGAGGGTATTGAATAAAAAATGAGGTTGCAACTGTGAGGAAAGCATTTTCATTTTTGTATTTACAAGCTGGGTCTCAAGTTGTGCCCTATGGTGTTCTGCCTCTTTAACCTGCCTTACATAATAATAGGTGTAAATAATAAAAGTCATGGCAAAGTAGATGAGAAAATTAAGATCTACTACTGCAACAAAACGGTTAAAACTTTCCTCAAGTTGGTAATCCTGCAAGGAGAATTGCCCGCTAAGGATCCCAAACAGGTCAAAAAACAACCTGATTATGAACCCAATAAGAATCGAAAAAACCACATGAATTGAAATGATCTTTACCCACGAATAATTTTTATTTAAAAAGCGTTTTGTGCTTATTGCAATAATGGTCATGTAAAAAACCACCACCAACCAGTCTATGAAGATGTTAAACACCAAAAAATCGTACCACGACATCATCTTCATTTGTGGAAAATGCCGGAGCATATAAAATGTTTTCAGGATATATACCAGATTGAATAGGCCGTAAAATCCGGCTAGTAACAACACCAGTTTAAAATCGATAAATCTTTTGATTTTCATTGCTATATTCCGAGTTTTTCTAAGAACTCTTTCTTGTTTGATTTGCTTATGTGCAGCAATTTATCATCGTTCATACGCGCGTCCACTTCAGAATAATCTGAATGCACAATCTCCTTCACCTGGTGCAGATTTACTATGGTTGACCTGTGAATTCTGAAAAAAGTGTTTTCTGAAAGCTGCTCTTCCAGGTTTGTTAGTGACTCCCGCAGCACGTACTTTCCTGAAGTTGTATAAATTTCGGCATAATAGCCCGAAGCTATGATGTAGTAGATATTCGCAGGATCGATAAGCAAAGTTTTATTACCCTGTTTAACCGGAATTTTAGTTACCATCTTCCTATTATCAACTGCGCCCGAATAAATGGCAAATAGCTCCCCAAACCTTTTTTCAAACAGGAAATCTGCTTCATTTCTGGATGTTTTAAGGACACGGTCAATGGTCTTAAAGAATCGCTGATCTTTAAATGGCTTGAGAAGAAAATCAAAAGCTTCTACATCAAAGGCCCGGGTAGCATAACTGTCATAGGCTGTCACAAAGATCACCACTGGTTTAGGATCAATTTCTACTTTTTGCAGTACCTCAAATCCATTCATATCTTTCATATTGATATCGAGGAAAATGAGATCCGGCTTTTCAGTATTGATCTGTTTTATAGCCGATTTGCCATTAGAACATTCGGCGATTACTTCGATAGCAGGAATTTCTTCAAGTAAATTCAGCAACCGTCGCCGTGCAAGTTCTTCATCATCTATTACCAATGCCCTCATACTTCAGGATTTAGATACCCAATTTAAAATTTATTTGCACCGGTTGAACGTTTCCCATCAAAAAACCATCAAACGGCAGGGGCGTTTGATGGCGGCAGGAACAATATGCCATAGCTTTAATTTCCAGCAACTTCTATTGCCCGAAGAGGAGCTTCAAGAGTGACATTTTTTCGCTGCTTTCCATTTTGGAGTTTTACTCTGTAGAATTCTTTGTTGATTTCCCCCATACTGCCGCGGGCAATATGTACATTTTTAACCATCGCCCATCCTTTATGATCCCGGTAAAGTTGATGTCTTAATTCTTTGGGAAGCAAAATGTTCTTAAATCTTGATGATGTTTTTACCAGCTTCCCTTCCGCGTTAAAATCGGCTTGTAAAATACCTCTGCTACTGGTAAGGGTAACGTTATAGGAATGTATTCCCTTTCCCTCAATCTCAGAAAGAAGTTTTTCTACATTCAGATTATTTTCTAAAAATAACACCGGATCCTGTTGAAATTCTCCCACATAATTTTCTTTCACATTAAAAGTAAAATTATTTCCACTTCTGGTCATTTCTGAAGAAAAAGGTGCGAATCCTACCTTTGTTTCTTTAAGTTCTGTAATCTCCTGTGCCTTTACGACTCCCCCCATCAGCACCAATACCAAATAAAAAATCAGCGTTTTCATTGTTTAAGTTTTTGAGTTAATAATTTGATTTATTGATATAAAAGTAGTGGCATTACATTCCTCTTTTAATGGGAAAGATGTAGACGACTCAAAAAGAGTAACGGGCGTATCAAAAAACAGGTAGACAGTAAAAATGAAGTACTTGTGAGAGAGATATGCGTTTATATCAGAATTTTGGTTCCCGGCATCCGGAAATTAGTGCCTCGTATGAAGAAAGGAGAAAAATGACAAAAGACAAACCGCCCCTTTGAAAAACTATCCGATTACCCTACATTCTCGGAGTTACATCAATTCGAGGCGGCTCTTGCCTTAACTATAATATTTTTAGATCTTTTAGTATACCAATTAAATGAGGGGTAGTATTAGCGGCAAATTCTTCCCGCAGTTCCTTTAATCTCTTTTCAATAGAACTTTTGCTGTTGGGAGAAATATCGCGTTTTTTAAAACTTTCCTGAATTTCTTCCTGTGTTAAACCTGTAGCTATAGCCGTAAGCAATTCCATATCCCAATCCTTCAGCATCAAAATATTGTCCCTGTTCAAGACGTTTTCAATGCCTTTGGAGTTGTATGCCTCTCCCCGGGTTAAAGCTATAATGGCTTCCTCAAGATCCTTAAGTCCTCTGCGGTCCTTACACACATAAGCGTCAATATTTCCGGAGTCCCAAAGGCTGCGTACCGTCTGTGGATGGTCTTCAACAGAATTGATCAAAACCCTTAGATTAGGATCTTCCTGTTTTAAAACACTTATCAATTCCTTACCCGATTTAATATTTTCAGTCCTATGATCGTTTTTGAAGGATAGGTCGCAGATCAGGAGGTCAAAAGGTTCTCCTGTTGAAAGTGCCTGTTTGGCAAGGATCCTGGCTTTGTCACAATACTGCGCATGTTCTACTTGTTCTATCCCCAGGTCCTTAAGCACCGCTGCAACTGCAATATTGATGCTGTCCATATCCTCCGCAACTAAAACTTTCTTGAACATTACCGGTTTTAAAAAATGAATTTTATTTGTTAATTCAAAGTTAAGCTATAACGGGAAACATTTTTTACGGTTTCCCGTAATTGCATTTATTTTTCGCTACTTTTTATAAAATTTGTTGCCCAACTTCAAAAAGATACTTGAAAGCTTCCTGGAAAATTCCCAGGATTAATGCTGCAGCTGCTTTATATTATTCTCAAAACTGTATATTTGAAGTGCCCGTAGCATACAAATATGAGTAGCCCCGAGATTATTGCATTTATATTAAGTTTTCTAGCACTTCTTCCCACAATAGCATCTATTTCCAAGCTGGACAACTGGTGGGTGAGAGATTTTGATTTTCCAAGATTACAAATCAGCACCATAATTTTATTCTTTATAATTTATTGTGCTGCCATCTTTGACTTTAGTTCTTTTTTGGAAATCCTAATGCTGCTGCTGCTCATAGGCAGTTTTGTATACCAGGCTGTAAAAATCTATCCCTATACATTTTTTGCAAAGAAGCAAGTAAAAAAGTACAAAGGGAATGATGAAAAAAGACAGATTTCTATACTCGTTAGCAATGTTCTTACCACCAATACAAAATATCAAAAGCTTATTCACCTTATCAACCGGGAAAATCCCGACCTGGTTTTAACCCTGGAAACCGACGAGGTTTGGGAAAAAGAACTTGAAGTTATTGAAGACGAATATCCTCACACCGTAAAGATCCCTTTAAAGAATCTCTACGGCATGCATCTTTATTCTAAACTGGAACTCAGCAACATTGACATAAAGTATCTCATTTCTGAAGAAATACCCTCGATCCACGGGAAGGTAAAATTGCGCAGCGGGGAAAAAGTAAAAATTCATTGTTTGCACCCCAAGCCTCCAAGTCCTTCTGAAGATGACACTTCAACAAACCGTGATGCGGAACTTTTACTTGTGGGAAAAGAGATCGATGGAAAAAACTCCACCCTTGTTTTTGGAGATCTTAATGACGTCGCCTGGTCCCGTACAACCGAACTGTTCATGAGACTGAGTGGCCTTTTAGATCCCAGGATCGGGAGGGGCTTCTATAACACGTTTCACGCCCAGTATCCGATATTCAGATGGCCCCTGGACCATGTCTTCCATAGTAGTGACTTCTTACTGCAGAAGTTGAAAAGATTGGAAAGCATAGGATCTGACCACTTCCCTATTTACATTAAACTTGTTTATGAACCGGAGAAACAAAACCTCAACGGGCATACTGAAGGAGTTGAGGAAGAAGAAGCAGAATGGGCTGAAGAAAAAATAGAAAAAGGAATTCACCCCGAGGAAGAATCTAAGGTTTAAGATTTCAAGATCAAACCTCTTTGTCTCAACTTACTTATAGATACCGCTCCGTTCAATGACCACTGACCACCTATCACTAATCACTGATCACTAATAACCGGTTCCAATACTGTCCAAACATTTTCGGCAACAATGTCGTAACCTTCTTCGGTGGGATGTATCCTGTCCTGTTGATTCAGGGAAGGATTTCCGGCTACTCCTTCCAGGAGAAACGGAATAAGGTGCAGGTCGTTCTCCTGTGCCAGCTCGGGAAAGACATTTTTGAATTCTTCGGTATAATCCTGACCTAAATTTGGTGGAACCTGCATGCCGGCAAGAATGATCTCTACATTAGGATTTTTCGCTCTCACAATATCGATGATCGCCTGCAAATTCTGTCTTGTCTCCTGAACAGGAATTCCCCTAAGACCATCATTTGCCCCCAGTTCCAGAACAAAAACATCCACCTTTTGGTTTAGCACCCACTGTATCCTGTTTCTTCCTCCCGCAGTTGTTTCTCCGCTAAGTCCGGCATCCACAACTTCATAATTAAGACCAATCGAGTCTATTTTCTGCTGAATTTCGGCAGGAAATCCTTCAGCAGGATCGAGGCCCATGGCAGCAGTGAGACTATCCCCAAAAAATAAAATTGTTTTTGTGTCTTTAGAAGTATCCTTTTCAGTTTCTTCAGATTCTTCGGCTTCTATTTCAGCATTGGTTTCATTTTTTGAAGCTTCTCCGCAGGAAGAAAATAACAGCAGGGTTAAAAAAGATAAATAGACTAGGTTTCTCATAGCATTGGAGTTCAAATGAAAATCATTTCTTACTTTGCCTTTTTTTGAAAGACAGGTAAGAATGACAAAGATATTAAACGTGCGCAACCTGGAGAAAAGCTATAACAGCGGCTCCAAAAAGCTCACTGTGCTTCACGATATTAGTTTTGATATTGAAGAAAAGGAAACTTTTTCCATAGTAGGTCCTTCTGGGAGCGGTAAAACTACTCTCCTGGGGCTCTGTGCGGGTTTGGACAGGCCGGATTCGGGTAGTATTGAACTTTGCGGGACAGAATTGGGGCATCTGTCTGAAGATGAACGCGCTGTCCTGAGAAACCGAAAGGTTGGTTTTGTGTTTCAGGATTTTCAGCTCCTGCCTACGCTTACTGCTCTTGAAAATGTGGCAGTTCCACTGGAATTACAGGGGGCGAAGAATGCCTCGGAAGTAGGAAAAGAATTGCTTACAAAAGTAGGATTGGGAGGAAGATTTGATCATTATCCTTCCCAGCTTTCCGGAGGGGAGCAACAAAGAGTGGCCGTGGCAAGAGCCTTCTCCAACCGTCCCTCCATTCTCTTTGCAGATGAACCCACCGGCAACCTGGACGCAGAGACGGGGGAAAAGGTCATCAAACTTCTCTTTGAACTTAATAAAGAAGCCGGTACTACTCTGGTTATCGTAACCCATGATCTTGACCTGGCAAGAATGACTCAGCGCATCCTGCGTCTAAAAGGCGGAAAAATTATTGAAGCGCATGAACAGCACTAGAACAAAGACCTCCTTTGGCTGGCTTTTAAAAATGGCCTGGCGGGATGGGAAAGCCAGCAGTCGCAAACTTATTTTGTTCATGGCTTCCATAGTCCTTGGCATTGCCGCTGTAGTTTCCATTCAATCCTTTGGAGAAAATCTTAAGCAAAACATCGCTCTGCAGTCAAAAGCTATGATGGGCGCCGACTTCAAGATCAATATGGACCAGGAGCCTACACCTCAAGTCACCGCCATTATAGATTCTCTTGGGGGAGCACAGGCACGGGAAATAAGCTTTAGTTCCATGGCTGCTTTTCCCGGAAAAAATAGCACCAAACTCGTGCAGGTTCGTGGAATAGAGGGTTCTTTTCCATTTTACGGAGACATGGAAACAACTCCTCCCAATGCAGCACAGCAGTTTCAAAAAAAAGGAGGAGTACTTCTCGATGCCACAGCAATGCTACAACTGGGGTTGCAGCCCGGAGACCAGATCAAAATTGGGGAAGTCACCCTTCCAATATTGGGATCTTTAAAATCTGTTCCGGGAAGTAATGCCTTTTTTAGTTCGCTGGCACCCCCTGCAATAATCTCTTATGATTTCATCGAGAAAACCGGTTTGGTACAGACCGGTAGCCGGATTAATTATGAATTTTATTTTAAGGATCCCAGTACTGACCTGGAACAGCTGGATGAAAAGCTTGATGACCGACTGGAAGAGTTTGATGCCGATCTGGACACTCACATCTCCACCAGTGAGCGGTTAGGAAAGCGCTATGAAAATTTTGGGAAATTTCTCAATCTCGTAGCTTTTATAGCCTTGCTCTTAGGCTGCGTGGGAATTGCAAGTGCAATAAATATCTACATCAAAGGCAAATTAAAGGCTGTGGCAATTCTTAAATGCCTTGGCACCACCAAAAAGCAGTCCTTCATGATCTATTTGCTTCAAATTGCAGGCATGGGATTTTTAGGAGGAATTTTAGGGACTATCGCAGGATTGCTTTTACAACAGTTATTTCCGTTGTTACTGGGAGATCTTTTACCGGTGGATGTGCAGATAAATTTTGACCTGCAGATCATTCTTATGGGACTTCTCCTGGGAGTGCTCATGTCGGTTTTGTTCGCACTAATTCCTTTGATTGGCACCTTATATGTTTCACCGTTAGAAACCCTTAGAGCGCGTAGCAGTAGTAATAAAAGATCGGGAAAGGCAGAAATTGCAGTCCTTTCTGCAATATTCCTTTTTATTCTGTTCTTCTCGTTTTGGTTATTAAAGGACTGGAGGTATTCCCTGGCTTTTGTTCTGGGAATAATAGTCACCTTTGCAATTCTTGCCGGAATTGCTAAACTCTTTATGAAAGTCATTCGGGAAAATTTTCCCACTAGCTGGGGCTTTCCTGCGAGACAAAGTTTACAGAACCTCTTTAGACCCCAAAATCAAACATTAACTCTCGTGCTGGCCATTGGGGTAGGTACATTTTTGATCAGTACCCTGTACTTTACCAGGGACATCCTTCTTGCCCAGGCCTCGCTGGATTCCCAAAGCAATAGTCCTAATATGATCCTGCTGGACGTGCAGAGGGGTCAGGAATCCAATGTAACCAAAACCATCCGGGATAACGGGAGCAAAGTCATTGATGACATTCCCATTGTTACCATGCGTGTACAAAGCATCAAGGGACGCAGTGTAAATGAAATTCGTGGGGATTCTTTATCTGATATTAACGGGTGGGTACTCAACCACGAGTTTAGGGTGACCTACAGGGATTCTCTTACGAATTCTGAGGTTCTCTCTTCGGGAAACTGGACTGCAGAAGTGGAAGCTACCAATCTTATTCCAATTTCTATCAGCGATAATTTTGCCGAAGATGCAGTGGTAGAAGTAGGAGATCGTCTAACCTTCAATGTTCAGGGAGTGATCATGAATACGGAAGTGGGAAGTATAAGAACAGTTGACTGGAGCCAGATGCAACCAAATTTTTCCATTGTTTTCCCTAAAGGAGTTCTGGAGTCTGCGCCTCAATTCAGGGTCATTACTACTAAAGTGGAAAATGAAGCAGCTTCTGCAGCTTTACAACAGCAACTGGTAAGCCTGTTCCCAAATATTTCTATTATAGACCTACGGCAGGTCCTTAGAGTGGTAGAAGAAATTCTTAATAAGATCGCATGGCTCATTAACTTTATGGCTTTCTTCAGTATCCTTACCGGAATTATTGTTTTATTGGGAGCAGTACGAACCAGTAAATTTCAAAGGATCAGGGAAAGTGTTCTTCTGCGAACTATGGGAGCCCGCAGCAAACAGATCCTGAAGATCCTTGCTTTGGAATATTTTTACCTGGGGGTATTGGGAACATTATCGGGTATCCTGTTATCGTTCATTAGCAGTTTATTGCTGGCTTGGCTGCTGTTCGACGCTACCTTTGTCCCTTCCCTGTTCCCCTTCCTTATCCTGTTTCCCGGAATCACATTACTTGTAATGATCATTGGCCTTACCAATAGCATTAGCGTGATCAAAAGTCCACCGCTGGAAGTCCTAAGAAAAGAAAGTTATTAGGTAAGGGTTAGGAAATCAAGGGAGCAACTTCCGGATGTTCCAGGATCTGCGGAATATGTTCTTTTCTTAGAGGCTTGGAATAAAATCCCATTACTCTTGGGTAGTCCAGTGCCCTTTTGTTATCGTGTCTAAATAAGGAAGAAGTCACTACCATAACAACCAGCTGGTTTGCATAGGGGCGGGTATGGCAGGCTTCCAGAAAATCCCATCCATTCATCACCGGCATATTGAGATCGAGCAACACAAGGATCTTTTGTTTTTCTTCGGCCACCTCATCTAAATAACTCAGAGCTTCCCTTCCATTCCCTACTATCTTAATATCATTTTTAAGAGCCCCTTTTAAACTGAATTTATGGAGTCGGGAGATTATGAGATCGTCTTCTACAATAAGTATTTCCAACTCCCTGTTAGTTTTCAATGCTTTCTGTTTTTTTTGATGATATTACCAATGATCTTATCTACTTCATCTGCCGAAGATCTGATAAGTTGTACCAGTTCTTCCCTGCTCCACTCCCCCTGTACCGGCTCAAGAAGCAGACACGGGAATGGAAGTGCTTCAAAGATCTCAAAGCAGGGATTTGTAATTGTAGCTCTATGCAAAATATAATCGTTCTGGGACCTTTTTATCCTGTAAGTTAGGAGATTTATTGTAAATGCCACAACCTTTTAGGTATTTTGTCGATCATTTAAACCATTTTATCAGATTTTTTTAGCTAATCAACTGGGCTGCAAATAAATAAAAACCTACTCTAACTTCCATTTTTTTAACAAATTAAAGCCCCCTCCCCATTTAAATATCGTAAGTAAATTCCTTCGGAATTGTTATTTAAACCATTCATTATTACTGGGATCCGTTTTTTCCTAAACTTCCGGAAAACAACCTTATAAATTAGCCTTGGATATACCGGGCTTTACTTTGATAGCCTCTCATTATTGCCGAACTTTGAAGAAGAATTGAAATGAAATATGCAAAAAGAAAAAAAGCCCACTCCTTATTCTATTCTTGAGCTGGCAAGTGTTGGAGCGGGGAATACTATTAAGCAAACTTTTGAGAATAGTCTGGATCTTGCAATAAAGGCAGAAGAGATGGGCTTTAAACGCTTCTGGCTGGCAGAACATCATAATATGAAAAGCATCGCCAGCTCTGCAACTGCCGTTCTTATAGGTTATATAGCCGGTGGCACTAAAAGGATAAGAGTAGGTAGCGGCGGTATTATGCTCCCTAACCATTCTCCTCTTATAGTTTCTGAACAATTTGGTACCCTGGGTTCCCTCTACCCTAATCGCATTGACCTGGGTTTGGGGAGAGCTCCGGGTACCGACCAGGTGACTGCCCACGCTATTCGCAGTGACCGGATGCAAGCCGTTTATAAATTCCCGGAAGAAATAAGCCAGATTCAGCAGTACTTTTCAGTCAAAAATCATAAGGCTCAGGTGCGTGCTACGGTTGCAGAAGGGGTAGAAATACCTATTTATGTGCTGGGTTCCAGTACAGACAGTGCTCATGTTGCCGCAGAGAAAGGTCTTCCCTATGCCTTTGCCAGTCATTTTGCACCTGCCCAGTTGTTTGAGGCACTCAATATCTATTACAATAAATTTCAACCATCCGAATTTCTGGACAAACCTTATACCATAGGGTGTATCAATGTAATCGCAGCCGATACCGATGAAGAAGCCGAAAAGATCTCCACTACCCTCATAAGAATGATGTTGGGGGTAATGACCGGCAACATTGACTATATGCAACCGCCTGTAAAAATGACTTCAGAATTGAGAGAACTGGCTGCTAATCCTGCTTTCCAAAGGATGCTTAAATATGCTTTTATTGGAAGTAAAGAAACTGTAAAAGAAAAGACACAAAAATTTTTACAGGAAACAGGAGTTAATGAAGTGATGGTCGCATCTCATATTTTTGCTCATGAAGACCGGGTACATTCTTACCGGCTTTTCTCAGAAATTATGAAAGAAATTTAGCAGGTTTATGGAGTTGGAACTTTTTCAGGTCAGCGCTTTTACACAAGATCCTTTTGCGGGAAATCCCGCCTGCGTCATACCCCTTCAAAAATGGCTTCCGGATGATCTTTTGCTTAAAATAGCCAGAGAGAACGCAGTCGCAGAAACGGCTTTCTACATGGAAGAAGGACCCGGATTTAAACTTAGATGGTTTACACCCGAAATGGAAATGGACCTTTGCGGCCATGCCACCCTTGCAACAGCCCATGTGATCAAAAACATCAAAAAATTTTCGGGTAAAAATATCATTTTTGATACCCGTAGCGGAAAGATTACAGTTTCTTTTAAAGATTCCAGGTATCTTCTGGACCTACCAAACCGTGATCCGACGCCTCATGGAATGCCCTTGCTCCTGAAGGATTCTTTGAATTTACAACCTGTTGAAGTTTTAAAAGCCCGGGATTTTGTCCTGGTTTTTCCTTCAGAAAATATCATAAAAGAAATCCAAATCAACCGGAATTACTTTGACCGACTTGAATTAGGTACAGGAGGCGTTATTGTGACTGCCCCGGGAGATGAATGCGATTTTGTTTCACGCTTCTTCACCCCGGGAGCTTCAGTTTTTGAAGATCCCGTAACAGGTTCTGCCCACTGTTCCCTTATCCCCTACTGGAGTAAAAAGCTGGGCAGGAGTAAAATGAAAGCACGGCAGCTTTCAGAAAGAGGGGGCGAATTATTTTGCACCTTAAAAGAAGATCGCATAGAAGTTGCGGGGCATGCCGTCACCTACTTTGCCGGCAGTCTCCTTTTAAACAATGTTTAACCTTCCTGCACCTCCCGTGCCGCCCGAAGTCCTGAACGCAAAGCGCCTTCCATAGTACTTCTCAAAATGCTGGTATGTTCCCCTGCAAAATGAATTTTTCCATGAGGAGCCTGTAAATCTTCAAGATAGGCCGTTACATCTCCCGGCGCAGGCCAGCTGGGACCACCCAGGGCATATGGATCCTCACTCCAGGCTTTTACATAACCTTCTGTGAAATGTTCCTGCACTTTTGGAAATACTTTTCCCATTTCCTGTAACTGTTGATCAATTGCCTCCTGCTCCTCCATTTCACCAAGGGTCTCTGCACGTTCACCAACTACATAACTCTCCAGCACGGCAGGACCTTTTTCCACATTATTAGCGTTAGTATAGGCATTCACCTGCATCACCGGCAAATCTGAAAAAACCAGGCCTGTCACTCCCTCTTGGCGCCAGAAGGGTTGATCCACTTCAAGAAAGACCCTTGTTAGGTTGAGTACCGGCATTTCTTCAATAGCCTTAAATTTTGCTGCGGAAAGAGCGGGTTTAAACGTCACTTTTTTAAGGACCTTTACCGGTAGAGTTACAATGACCTCATCTGCTTCAAAAGTGGTATTATTTCCCTTTTTTACCGCAGAAATTTTCACCTTCTCTCCTAAATCCTCAATAGTTTTTACCTCCACCCCGTAATGCAGGTCTTCTTTCAGCTTTTTAGCCATTTCTTTGGGAAGTTGGTCATTACCTCCTTTAAGAATAAAAGGCATCCCTCCCATAAACAACCCAAAATCGGACATCGCCATGGAAAGTCCCGAGGTGCCCTCGGGTGCTGCAGCAAACCACATGGTATTTTGCAGCAACTCTATAGCACCTTCACTGGCACCCTGCTTGCGAAGGTATTCGGCAAGGGATAACTTGTCGAAATTAACTACAGGGGCTTTATTCCATAGATCGGGCATACCTGATTCTTTCGGCAGAGTGTCAATTATGTACATCTTTACCAGGGAGAAAGGATCTTTCCCCTGTTCCTGTTCACTCAATTCATAAGGCCAGTTAAAAATTTCTCCTTTTTTACTAACTATTCTCTTTCCATTGAGATGATAAATGATACCTTCCTCGGGCATCGTCCATGGAATTTTCTCAAAGTTGAATTCGTTGATAAGCTTTAGAGCTTCTGTATAATTTTCGGAATATGCTGCTGCTCCTTCTTCCGCATAAATTCCATCGGGAAATGGCTTTCTTAGCGTAGATACTCTTCCTCCAGGCCGTTCCCGGGCTTCAAGAATGACTACTTCATGCCCATTGGATTTCAATTCGCGTGCTGCCGCAAGACCTGCCAACCCGGCTCCAACAACAATTACCTTTTTTGAACTTGTGGCTTTTCCGGAAAGAAAACCTGCTGCAGAAAGGCTTCCGGGAAAGAAAATACCCGTTCCCAGCGCTCCAAATCCTAAACCTACCTGTTTTAAAAACTTCTTCCGGGAAATTCCCTCCTTAGTCTCTTTTTTCATGATATTACTATTGATTGGTTATCAATTCTAAAAGCTGTTGCAGGGGGAATAAAAGCAGGAAGGGGGAAGAAAGGAACTGCTCCTCCCTCTAAAGATAAAAAAAATTATGATAAATACTTAGATCCCGGCATCAGCAATGTCTTCCTGCAGGAGAAGGGCGGCACAAAGGGAAGAAAGCAAAAGTCTTTCCGAAGGATCTTTTGTATGAAGATATACCTCCCCGTTGTCAACTAAAGATACAGCAGCAACAGATTTCCCATTGCTGTCAAATATCTCATAGCCTATTGAGCCCGCTATGATTTTTTGAGGGCCTTTTTTTCCGTCGAGATGGGTAATGGGCATTAGGGTGTAAAATTCTTTGTTATTCAGAGCAAAAAATCCCGTGTATTCACCGGCAAACCTTTGAGCTGCTTCATTATCCAGGACCAGTTGCCAGGGAGTGGTGTCCTCATTTAGAAATATTTGGAGGTAAAAAAGATTTTCAGAATATCCGGAGCCACCAAAAATGTCTTCAAGTATATTGATCACAGAATTAGGATTGTCTCCAATCTGCAAGTCTTCTGAATGAAACCGGGACACTGCATAAACATCTGCCGCATTACCAAAGAAGTCTTTCATAATAAAATAGAAAGATTGATCACTGTCTGCATAATCCATCGCTATAAGATTGGGATAATTTGGATCATGAGGTTGTCCGGAGAGGAGATCGACTCTTGTGTTACCACTTCGGGTCCAGGAGCGTTTAACTACAGAAGTCTGATAATCCCCAAAACTAATTTTTTGCTTTATCAATAACCCCTGCCTGCCTTTTACAGGAAATGCCGTAGTATCTGCAACTGAAAGTGCGGGTTTCATAGGAGTGCAGGCAACCATGACCATCACAGTTGCCAAATGGAAGAAAATTTTTCTCATAAATGTTCAATTATTTCTTCTAATACGATAAAAGGAAATAAATGTTACTGAAGGTGAGAGTTCGCTCAGGCAACATTTACCTGGGTCTCATGTTTTCTTCCCTTTACAAAGTACATCTTCATCATCCCTTTGTTCTTGACCATTATTTCTCCCCTGTAATGACAATGGAATTTGTCCTTGATCAATTCATAGGTGTTTTCTGAAATATTGATCTCTCCAGATTGGGAACAGCTTTCCATACGCGCAGCAATATTGACCGCGTCACCCCAGATGTCATATGCCCATTTCTTCCTGCCAACCACTCCTGCCACCACAGGACCTGAATTTATCCCTATCCGAACATCGAAACGGGTTTCTTTCTCTGTTTTTAATTCTTTCGCTTCCTTTACAAAAGCAAGCATATCACAGGCAGCAGATAACATTCTTTCCGCGTGATCCTCTACAGGAAAAGGAACTCCGGCAGCACACATATAAGCATCACCAACAGTTTTAATTTTTTCAAGCCCGTGTTGTTCTACGATCTCATCAAATTTTGAGAAATAAAAATCCACGCTTTTAACCAATTCTTCCGGAGAAAGATTTTCAGAGAAATGGGTGAAATTCTGAAAATCGGTAAAAAGAACGGTCACCGCCTCAAAACGCTTGGCCTTTACTTTCCCCTGTTCTTTTAACTCCATTGCCGTCTCCTGTGGAAGAATATTCAGCAAGAGAAGATCGGACCTGCTTTTTTCTCTTTCTATGACCTTTTTGGTCCTTCCTATATGTTTATTGCGCCGGTATAAACCAAATGCCAGTAGCGCAATAAGGAATAAGGCCACACTTACTGCAATGACCACATTACGTTGATTTGCCTCTCGTTCACTCAGGAGATCGACCTCTATCTGCTTTTGGGCAATCTCAAAATCTGATCGAAGATTGGCCATCTCTTCTATGGATTTAATATTTCTTATACTGTCTTTATAGATTACATATTGTTTGAAATGGTCAAATGCCTGTGGTATATTTCCTGAACGTTCGTAAAGGGTGGACAACAAAAGATGTACATTTTCGAGATCACGTTTAAGTTCATGGGTTTCGGCTGCCTTTAAACTTCTTTCTGCGTATTCAATGGCCAAATCATAATTTTCCCTATCAAACTGGACCTCTGCCATAGACAACAAAAAGTCAGTGATCGCACTATAATCCTTTACCTCCTCCAAAATTGAGATTGCTTGGTTAAGATAACTCTCACCTCTCCTGCTATCTCCTTTTCCCGCATATATTCTTCCAAGATTTCCAAGGCTGTAGGCTTCGTATAGATCTCTATTGTATTTTTTAAAAATTTCCCTTGCTTCCTGTGTATAAACCAGGGAAGAATCTAACTCCCCTTTATCAAAGAGACCATCACCAACATTATATAATGCCATCCCCAGAAATAAAGTGTCCTCTGCTTTCCTAAGATAATCGAGACCGCGATCAAAATAAGTGGCAGAATAAATAAAATTCCCACTTTCTGAATAAGTATTCCCAATTTCAACATTTGTAGCTCCCAATAAAAGGGGATCATTCAAAGATTCTGCTATTGCAATACTTTTGAAGAGATAATCCAGAGATTTTTCATACTCTCCTATCAATCTCCAGTTAGCTCCCTGAATTTTATAGGCTCTTTGTAAAAGTTGTTTAGAAGAATTAGAATCAAGGACCTCTAATGCCAGGTGACTATAATAGATTGCACTATCAGGGAACTTTACTTCACTGGCTATACTGAGTAACAATTCAGGATTTTTACGCATTTCGGGTTGCGTTCTAAAAACTGTTCTCAAACTGTCTAGATAGTTCAGTTCCTGGCCCTGAACCATAGCAGAGCCTAGCAGCATAATTAAAAGAAGAAATTTACCTGCTGAAGATCTCATCCTATTTAAGTTAAGTTTTCATCATAAGTTTGGGATCCACAGTAAACTGTCCATTTCGACCTTTTATCTCAAAAATTATATTGTAACTGCTTTCCATTCCATCTTCAAAGCCGGTCTTTACCTCGGCCATGTATGCTCCTCTGTCAGATGGATCATTTCTTTTGTCTTTCAGAAAATTATGTTCGCTGCCAGATTTGTTTTCTATGCCGATGATCCCTATTGTATCCTGGGGTCGATCTTTTGGCTGCCCAAACCAGAATACATTTTTCTGTGGATTGACCACCGAAAGAAAATTTTCAGGATCTTTTCGTGGATTTCTATTGTCGCGGTCATCTTTGAGTTCCACACACTCATCTTCATTTCCGGGTTTGATTTTTTCTGTATCTACAATCATGTAGATCCTGGTGTCTTTTGCTTCCATAGCTAAAAAAAGGTTAATTAACTGTATATTAAGGTACTAAAGAAAACTCTTTCAGCCAATTTATATCGTTGAATTACATAGAAAGCTATTCTATAGTCGCATCTACAAAAGATTTCGAAAGCAAAAGATTACAGGATTAATAAATATTTGTTAATCAGAAAATTACAAAAGAGCATAAGTCTTAAATTAACGGCATAATGCCCTCCTCAAGCTATTTAGCTGGAAAAATATAAGCGAAAGTAAACCTGTAGTATCTAATAATCTGCAGGACAGCATAATATTATCTTCGGAAAAATTCAAGATGAGTAACCGGCTTCTTCTGGACTGAAGAAGGCTGAGCTTTCCGAAAAACAGCTTGTAAAATGGCATTTTTGAAAATTCTTATTTTTTTGTTGCTCCTGCAAACAGGTAGCTACACCGTTATGGCCCAAAACTCTCCTGGTCAGTCGGAGTTTACTGGTGATGTCTTGTTGTTTCATGATTCTATAACCACCGGTGAGCTAAAAGAAATTCACCTGTCCTCCCTCAAAGGATGGAAATTTTCTCCAAAAAACGATCCTTCATTTTCTTCAAAGGACCTTGATGACAGTAAATGGATCACTATTTCCAAACCTCTCAGCGAAGAAGGAGCTGTACCCGACTCTTTGTGGAATGGCTTTGGTTGGTTTAGAATGAAAGTAAAAATTGACTCTTCCTTTAGCTCCTCTGTAACTTTTCAAAGCTATCCCGGGTCGGGAGCCGTCGAGCTGTACATCAACGATTCTTTGGTCCTAAAGAGAGGTAATCCCAGTCCCAATGCTGCAGCACAAAAACTTCAACCCGCAAATTTCTCTGTAGGGGAATGGTATCGCTTTAAGCCCGGAGAAACCTATCAACTGGCAATGAAATATTCATTTCACAACATAAGGGACTTAAGCTTCTTTATGCTTATGAATCCGGTGACAGATGTTGGAATTCACATGTTCCCTCCAAAAAGCTTAGATAAGATTATAGAGGAGGAACATACTATGCAAATTGTTTTTAATTCCGCCGGAATTATTCTATTCATGGTAATGGTACTCCACCTGTTCTTCTTTCTAAAAATAAAAAATGATCGCAATAACTTCTGGATCTTTTTAATAACCTTTCTGGTATTCATTTTTGCTCTTCTAATCAATATAAACAACCGGATAAATTCCAATAACTATAATCTTGAACTGGGGTTACTTTTTATCACGCAGGTTACCCTTACCATTGTTATGGGCATTCTCCCACTTGTATTGCATAAAGTGCTGGAAGTTAAAGCAGGTATTTTCTGGAAGATCTATACTATAGTTCCTTTTACGGTATTTATGGGAGTTTCATTGATCTACAGCCAGAATATCTTAAGCTCCATAGTAAAGAGCGAGTCGCCTCCGGTATTATTGATCCTTTTCACCCTGCTGGGAGGAATTGTTGCTCTCGTAAAAGCCCATAAAAGTAAGCGACGGGACATGTCTATAGTAGCAGCGTCCTTTTTAGGTTTTCCAATTTTACTGCTAGTGGCTATTATATCCTTTGAAGCGCTTGACATAGGGGGACTTCTCCTTGGGGCATTGATCATTCTTTCCATACTTACTGTTATTCCTATTGGCCTTTCCCTATTCCAGGCAAAAAGATTTCTAAGGCTTCACAACCAAATGGACCTCCTTGTAGAAAACCGCACAGGTGAATTGGAACAGGCAATGCAAAATCTTCAGAGATCTAATGAGGATCTTAAGGCAGCGCAGGATCAACTGGTACAACAGGAAAAATTAGCTTCTTTGGGACAACTTACTGCCGGAATAGCCCACGAAATTAAGAATCCACTAAACTTTGTCACTAACTTTTCTGATCTGTGTATAGAATTAATTGCTGAAGCCAAAGCCGAAGTACAGGCTTTAATGACTACAGAAAATAAAACTCCGGATCCTGAAAATGCCAAAGACAACGGCATATTGAGGACCTTAAAAGAACTTTTAATTACGGTTGAAGGCAATCTTGAGAAGATCTATGAACACGGAAACCGGGCAGATGGGATCGTCAAGTCCATGCTGCTTCACAGCCGTGGAGGCTCAGGGAAATTTCAGCCTGTTATGTTCAACGCCCTGGTAGAGGAGTATGTGAGGCTTGCCTATCATGGCATGCGGGCTTCTCCAAATCCTATAGACATTCAAATTGTCTTTGACCTTGATTCTTCCATTGATGAAGTAAGTCTCATCACGGAAGATTTCAGCAGGGTCATTCTTAATTTATGCAATAATGCTTTTGATGCAATTAGAGAAAAATTAAAAACTGAATCTTTTTCTCCCCGTCTTGAAGTAAAGACATTTAAAACCGAAGATTCAATAATCCTTGAGATCATTGATAATGGCACAGGGATCCCCGATGACATTAAAGAAAAAATACTCCAACCTTTCTTCACCACTAAAAGAGGAACCGACGGTACCGGTCTTGGTTTAAGTATAACCAATGATATCGTAAAGGCTCATGGAGGCAGCATAGGGATTGAATCAGTACCCGGTGAGGGAGCAAAATTTATAGTTAAAATCCAATAGAAAAAGTTTTCAGGAAAGATGTATTTAAAGTGGTTTTACATATTCGGAATTTTACTCCTGGCATTCAATGCCCAATCTCAAAGTACTACACCTGAGAATGAGGTTTATAGCATTCAGGATTCCCTTCTGCAGGGGTCTTTCATGGAAGTTTATTTACCAGATCTTATTGGATGGAAATTTTCACCATATGACCATCCGGAGTATTCTTCTCCAGATTACGATGATAGCAGCTGGTATACTACAACAACCCCCCTGAGAGAAGAATCAGCCATTCCGGATTCCTTGTGGAATGGCTTTGGGTGGTTCAGGCTTAAGGTAAAAATGGACTCAGATGAATTGATAAACAGCATCATTCAGAATTTCGGAGGGACAGGCGCAATTGAATTCTATATCAATGATTCTTTGGTATTTAAAAAAGGAAATCCTTCAGTAAATCCGGAGTTTCAGGAACTCAAAGGATTTAATAATCAACTGGGAGATCTTTACACGTTTGAAAAAGGAGAAAATTATCAGTTCGCTGTAAAATACTCCTATCATGATTATAATTTCTGGAATTCTTTCAGCTTTAATAGGGTAAGGCACGACTTCGGTCTTTCCCTCATAAGCGTAAAAGAAATTAATGAATTTGCCACATTTATTAAATCCCATTCAGGTGTTAACGCAGCAGCCCTGGTGGTACTTTTGATGGTCATGCTACTGCACTTTTTTCTGTATCGAAAATCCAAGATTAAGGATGGAAATTTCTGGATCTTTTTGATTACCGCTTCAATATTTATTTATTCTCTGGCCATGAATGTGGATAATTTCTGGTCTACTTCCAGCTTTTTCTGGCGGGCTTTTCTTCTTGGTTTAACTTCATTATTCTCTGCAGTGTCAATAGGTTTGATCCCTATTGTAAGCCATAAAGTATTAGAAGTAAAAGCTGGTTTTTTCTGGAAATATTTTCTCCACTTTATTTTACTCTCTTATTTACTTGATATGGTCTACAGGTCCACAAAATATTTTGAAGAGCAAATCAATTTATTATTAAGCCTGGCATTGGTACTTGCTGCAATAGTGGGTGGAATAACAGCATCTATTAAGGCAAAGAAGAAAAAGAAAAAAGATATCTGGTTAGTTGCAGGATCTCTTATAACCTTTCCCTTCCTGATGCTCCTTGGAATAGTGTTTATATTTTTCAATATTCAACATCTCCTTCTTTTATCCCTATTATATTTCTTTTTGTTTACGATCATCCCGATAGGTATGTCTCTTTACCAGGGAAAGAAATTTCTACGCATGCACAGCCAACTTGATGCCATGGTAGAAGAAAGAACCTCCGAACTGGAGCAGGCGATGAAGAATCTGCGGCAGTCTCATGAAGATTTAAAAGCTGCTCAAACTCAGCTGGTGCAGCAGGAAAAGCTAGCCTCTCTTGGCCAGTTAACTGCCGGAATTGCACATGAGATCAAGAATCCGCTAAACTTTGTCACCAATTTTTCTGACGTATGCCTGGAACTGGTGGAAGAAGCAAAAACAGAACTAAGGGTCGCCACAAAAGCCCAGGTCCCTACCGGAGAAAGAAATGGGATCGATACTTTACTTGATAATCTGCAGGAAATTCTGCAAACCATTGAAACCAATCTTCAGAAGATCTATGAGCATGGCAATCGTGCTGACGGAATTGTAAAATCCATGTTGCTCCACAGTCGCGGGGGATCGGGAAAAATGGAACTTACAGATCTTAATTCAGTCGTGAAAGAATATGTGAATCTTGCTTATCATGGAATGCGGGCTTCCAAAAACCCCATTGATGTAGTACTGGAATTTGACCTGGATATTGATATAAAAGAAATACCGCTTGTAGCCGAAGACTTTAGCCGTGTAATACTCAATCTGTGTAATAATGCCTTTGATGCTATGAGAGAAAAAACGGGAGAGCCTTCTTATAAACCGGTGTTAAGGGTGAGAACTGGAAAACAAAACAGTACGGTACTGCTAAGCATTGGGGATAATGGCCGTGGCATAGATCCTAAAATTGCAGACCATATTCTACAACCTTTTTTTACAACTAAAAAAGGTACTGATGGTACAGGGTTGGGTTTGTCATTATCAAATGAGATTGTGCAGGCACATGGCGGAGAAATAAAGGTTGAATCCACACCCGGCAAAGGAGCTAAATTTATTGTTGTTCTACCTACAAGCCTGTAACAATATAAAAGAAGGAAAAAAACTGCTTGCAATGTAAATTCAACAACGTAGGATTTTTTTTCTTAACTTGATCAAACCATCTATAAATAAGTGGAAAACAAAGCATTAAAAACTCAAGATTCTTTATTCCTTAAGCTTACTGAAGCCTTAAAGAAGGAGCTCTCTTTGGAGAAAGGAAAGGAAAAAATTATTGGGATAAAGTTTCAGAAGTCGGGAGAAGATTGGAACCTGGAGGAGTTAAAAGTGCAGGATCCGGAAGAAGACATCACCAGGGAACTTTCTGAAACGAAAAGACAGCTGAAAGCGGTGAAGAAACGTCTGAAGGCTGCGGAGCAACAATTGGTAAAACAGGAAAAATTGGCGAGTCTTGGTTTGCTAACCGCAGGCATTGCACATGAAATTAAAAACCCCCTCAATTTCATCACTAATTTTTCCGATCTAAGCGTGGAATATTTAGTTGAAATAGAAGAACTCCTGCAGGATCATAAGCACCTGAAAGAAATAAAAGATGCCTTTGCATTAATCCGGGATATAAAAACCAATCTTGGTAAAATCCATGACCATGGGCATCGTGCCGAAGGAATAGTTAGATCTATGCTATTGCACAGCAGAGGAGGAAACGGACATTATGATCCTGTCGACCTGAATGCCCTTCTTAAAGAATATGTAAACCTGGCTTTTCACGGCATGAGGGCCAATAAAAACCCTATAAATGTTGAGATCAACCTGGACCTTGATCCCAATTTGGGGAAGGTCACAGTCAATGCAGAAAGTTTTAGCAGAGTGATCCTCAACCTTTGCAAAAATGCCTTTGATGCGATGCGTGAAAAAGCAGGATCTCCCAGTGCACCTGATGATTACAGGCCTAAACTGAAGGTATCTTCCTTTACCGAAAATAAAAAGGCAGTTATAACTGTAGAAGATAATGGTCCCGGTGTACCCGATGAACTCAAAAATAAGATACTTACCCCCTTCTTTACCACCAAAAAAGGAGCAGAAGGCACGGGTCTGGGCTTAAGCATTTCGAAGGAAATACTTCAGGAACATAAGGCACTTCTCTCTATAGATTCAAAAGAGGGTGAGTTTACCCGCTTTAGAATAGAACTTAGTCAAAAGCTTTAAAAGGAAACGCTATGAAAATATTGATTGTTGATGATGAAAAAGATGTGGAAATGCTGTTCCGCCAAAAGTTCAGGAAAGAAATTAAACAGGAAGATCTTGAATTGGTTTTCGCCTTTTCGGGAAAGGAGGCAATTGAGATACTGGAAGAGTCCGACCCACCTTCCGTCGTTTATGTCTTTTCGGACATTAACATGCCGGGGATGACCGGAATAGAACTTTTACAGATTATAAAAAAGAAATTTCCGCAGATAAAGGTAAGTATGATTTCGGCTTATGGGGATTCTGAAAATTATAACAGGGCCATTAATTCGGGAGCTAAAGAATTTTTCACCAAACCTATAGATTTCACCTCTCTAAAAAGAGAAATAAGAGGCGTATTAAATACATAAAAAGCCATGGCCAAGATTTTGGTAGTAGATGATGAAGCAGACCTGGAGGTGTTGATAAAACAGAAATTCAGGCAGAAGATAAGGCAAAATGAATATGAATTTCTTTTTGCGCTTAACGGCCGTCATGCCCTGGAACAGCTGGAGAAAAATCCAGACATAGATCTTGTTTTAAGTGATATCAACATGCCCGAGATGGATGGACTCACCCTTCTTACCAGGATTAGTGAAAAAAATTCTCTGTTAAAAGCGGTTATTGTTTCGGCTTACGGGGATATGGAAAACATTAGAATAGCCATGAACAGGGGTGCCTTTGATTTTGTAACAAAACCAGTAGATTTTAAAGATCTGGAGATCACCATTGACAAAACAATAAACCACGTAAATCAACTTAAGGAAACGCTCAAAGCTGTAAAGGAAAATGATATTTTAAGGATGTATGTAGACGAGACTGTTCTAAATTTTATGGGAAAGAACGGGGTTGAAAATGCCCTTTTTGAAAATGAAACGGTTGAAGGTTCCGTAGCCTTTATCGACATCGTAGAATTCACCAAAATCAGTGAAACGGAATCTCCTGATGTGGTGGTTAAACTCCTTAACAAGTATTTTGACATCATGGTTAGGGAGATCATCAACCAAAGAGGGATTGTAGATAAATTTATGGGAGATTGTATCATGGCAGTTTTTAAAGGAGAATATCATCTGGACAGGGCAATTGATGCGTGCCTGGCAATAAGAGAAAGCCTGCAAAAGGTTGAAAAGGAAGAAGAGGAGGATTATAAGCTGAAGATTTCCATTGGAGTTAATTCCGGAGAAATGGTTTCAGGAAATATTGGTTCCAGCACCCTAAAAAGGTTAGACTATACAGTAATTGGTGATGTGGTCAATGTTGCGGCCCGCTTACAAGCTTCTGCTTCTGTAAACCAAATTCTGATCTCTGCCGGGAATTACGAAAAAATTAAAGAATCTTTTCAATGCAGGGAGGTTGGATTGATCAACTTGAAAAATAAAAAAGCGCCCCTTAAGGTTTATGAAGTGATTTGCTAAAAAATCTGAAAAACTAAAAATGCGAAAAAGCAAAAGGATAAATTGGAGTTCCATCTTCTCCTTACGATCCATTTTATATACCATCTTTGGTGTAATTTCGGCCATGATCGCCCTGGAAGGATTTATGCTGCCTAATCACTTTCTGGATGGAGGGGTCACCGGGATTTCTATTCTCGTTGAGGCCATTACTCTAATTCCTTTCACTTACCTTCTTGTGTTGTTTAACCTGCCGTTTCTTTATCTTGGATATAAGAAGATAGGCAAGACCTTTGCCATTAGGGCTCTGATCTCTATTATATTACTCACCATCTTAATGCACTTTATTGAAATTCCTGCCTTTACCGAAGATAAAGTGTTAATAGCGGTTTTCGGCGGATTTTTAATAGGTCTGGGCATTGGACTGGTAATAAAAGCTGGGGGTGTACTTGATGGTATGGAAATCATGGCTTTTTACACCACCCGTAAATCTGCTTTTTCCACTGCGGAAATTATTCTTACCTTCAATGGGTTGATATTCCTTGGAGCAGCCTTTGTTTTTGACATTGAAACGGCGATGTATTCATTTTTGGTCTATTTTACAGCTGCGAAAACTACAGATTATGTAGTGGACGGGTTTGAAGAATTTACTGCTCTAAGTATAATTTCCGGGGAGTGTGATCAGGTAAAATCTCTCATAGTAAATGATTTTGGAAAGGCGATAACCGTATACAAAGGAGAAAGAGGTTACCTGCCGGGTGCCTATAATGTCAAACATGATTGTGATATAGTAATGACCATAGTGACCCGCCTGGAGATCCATAGAATTAAGGAAGCGACCATTAAGATAGATCCCCATGCCTTCTTTTTTGTGCAAAGAATTAAAGAAGTAAAAGGGGGTATCGGAAAACAAACAGCAAAAGACCCTTTTGAAGATTATGTTCGAACAGATCTACAGGAAAGTAATATCAAACCTGGAGAATAACCTTCCAACCTGGTTATATTACCATTCCCCGGAACACACCAAATATGTTTTGGAAAAAACTATTTTCCTGGCAGAACAGGAAAGAGTTAGCGGCAGGGATCTTTACCTGTTAAAGGTAGCCGCCCTGTACCATGATCTGGGGTTTATTAAAGGCCGGGAAGAGCATGAACAAAAAAGCTGCGAAATAGCTGCTGAAGAATTGAAAGAATTTGATATTTCTACCCAGGAGAATGAGACGATCTGTAAAATGATCATGGCAACCAAAATTCCTCAACAACCTAAGACTCACTTGGAAAAGATCCTGGCAGATGCCGACCTTGAATATTTAGGAACAGAGAGTTTTCCTGAAATTAGTGAAGATCTTTATAAAGAACTACTACATGACCGGCCAAATCTTTCCCGACAGGAATGGAATGAAATCCAGGTAAAATTTTTACAGGACCACTCTTACCATACCAATTACTGCAAAGTGCATTGTGAAGCCATAAAAGCAGCTCACCTCGCAGATCTAAAGAAAAAGGTCAGGAAAGATACCTTACCGGGAACCCCTTAATCTCTTAGCTTTACCGGCTCCACATTCCAGATATTCTGACAATATTCAAGTATGGACCTGTCTGAGGAAAATTTTCCTACCCTTGAAACATTGAGAATTGACCGTCTTGTCCATTCTTTCTGATCCTTCCAGATCTGGTGTATCTCATGTTTTCTTTCACAGTAGGATTTAAAATCTTTTAAGAGTTGGTAAGGATCCTGTTGAAGCAAATTATTATACAAGGGCCTGAAGAGTTCATGGTCTCCATTTCCAAGTTCTCCCGAAACCAAAAAGTCAAGTACTCTTTCCAGATCCTCCTGTTCTTCATAATATTTAGAAGGCCTGTACCCCAGTCTGCGCGTTTCCTGTACTTCTTCTGTAGTTTGCCCAAACAGGAAGAAATTTTCTTCCCCAACTTCTTCACGTATCTCCACGTTGGCACCGTCTAAAGTTCCAATAGTAAGTGCACCATTAAGAGCAAATTTCATGTTTCCGGTACCGGAAGCTTCTTTCCCGGCCATAGATATCTGTTCAGACAGGTCGGCGGCAGGATAAACGCGCTGTGCCTGTTTAACGCTAAAGTTAGGAAGGAAAGCTACCTTAAGAATTTTATTTACATCTTTGTCATTGTTAACCAGATCGGCTACTGCTGTGACAAGTCTTATGATAAGTTTGGCCATAAAATATCCCGGGGCCGCTTTCCCGGCAAAGATAAATGCCGAAGGTGCAATGTTCTCACCCTTCCCATCTTTGATCTTGAGATAAAGGTCCAGAATATGCAATAACATCAAGTGTTGTCTTTTATATTCGTGGATACGCTTAACCTGTACATCAAAAAGCATGGTAGGATCAATTTTTACACCTGCACGTTCTTCCAGCAGCTGACTAAGCAGTTTTTTATTCTCCAGCTTCACTTCCATCCATTGCTTCTGAAAAATTTCATCATCTGCAAATTTTTCCAAACGTTTAAGGGTGGTGAGATCGGTAAGCCAACCGTTTCCAATTTTTTCTGTAATTAAGCGGGAAAGTCCCGGATTACTTACCGCAAGGAATCTGCGGTGAGCCACTCCATTAGTAACATTAGTAAATTTATCGGGCCATATTTCGGCAAAATCATTGAGAACCTGGGTTTTGAGGAGGCGTGAATGTAATTGTGAGACTCCATTTACCCTGAAGCTTCCTACCGTGGCCAAATGTGCCATTCTTACAGAAGGTTCCCCATGTTCATCAATTAAAGACATACGGGCTATTTGCTCCCCACTAAGTCCTTTTTCACGAAGCTCATGGAGGAACCGGCTATTGATCTCATAGATAATTTCCAAATGGCGCGGCAAAAGCCTTCCCATCAAACTTACGGACCATTTTTCAAGAGCTTCGGGTAGTAGCGTGTGATTAGTATAGGCAAAAGTATTGCGGGTGATCTTCCAGGCCTGTTTCCATTCCATTTCGTGCTCATCCACCAGGAGCCGCATTAATTCGGCTACCGCAATAGAAGGATGGGTATCGTTAAGTTGGATGGCAAATTTTTCATGAAATTCTTCCAGTTTTCGCCCCTGTACAAAATTGAGCCTTATCATATCCTGAAGAGAACAGGAAACAAAAAAATACTGTTGGCGCAATCTTAATTCCTTGCCGGAAAGATTTTCATCATTGGGGTATAAAACTTTCGTAATATTTTCTGACCGCACCTTCTTTTCTACGGCTTTATAATAATCCCCCATGTTGTAGACCGAGAAATCAAAGGATTCTGTTGCCTCGGCTTTCCACAGCCTCATGATGATCCCATTGCTTTGATAACCTAAAACGGGAGTATCGTAAGCAGTTCCCACCACTTCACTTTCCGGCTCCCATTCTACTGCATACTTATTATTCTCATTGGTACTATGAATTGTTCTACCTCCAAATTTGACCACATAAGAGACTTCTGGTCTTATCACTTCCCAAGGATTACCATAATGTAACCATTTATCTGTAGCTTCAGATTGCCAGCCTTCTTTGATCTCCTGTTTAAAAATTCCGAATTCGTATCTAATTCCGTAGCCAATGGCTGGGATTCCAAGGGTAGCAAGGGAATCCATATAACAGGAAGCAAGTCTTCCCAAACCTCCATTTCCCAATCCCGGCTCCACTTCCTGCTCAATGATCTCGTCCAGTTCGAGATCCAACTCCTTTAAAGCTTCCCGGGTTTCATCGACGATCTCCAGGTTAAGCAAGTTATTGCCAAGGTGGGGTCCCGGTAGATATTCCGCTGAAAAATAAGCGATTCCCCGGGAATTCTTTTTGGAAAATTCTTCGGTGGAACGAACAAACTGGCGTAAGACCCTGTCCCTTACAGTGAGAGCGAGTGCGGTATAAAGGTCATTGCTGGTAGTTACAGCAGGCACGCGACCTAACTGGTAAAATAATTTTTGTAAAAAGTCCTTTTTAATTTTCTCTTTTGAAAGTCCAATTTCATCCGCCTTTTCTCCTATTGTAGAAAAATAATGTTCAATAGATTTATTATGAGATTTCATATGCAGCTTTTTTTAGAAATTAAGAAAAAAAAGAAAGACAGTAATACAAGTCCCTTTTTTATAAGATTATTTTAGGACTTGCAGGAAATGTAGGTCGCAAAAATTTTCTTCAAAATTTAATTTTTAGACCTTATTGTTTTGTCATGAACAGCCCTTTTTCCTTGATCATTTGGGTAGTCTTTGGCGGCAGCATGTCTTCCCAACCAGATCTTCCTTCAACGATCATTTGATGAACCTCGCGGGAGAAGATGTCCAGGATCTCAGGATTGTAATTTTTGATGTCCACTACTCTACCATTATCTTTAAAGAATTTAAAGAGTTCCTTCATACGGGGATGAACTTTTAAATTATCACTGGTGATGATCTCCCCGGTTTCCGGATCTTTCATGGGATGCAAATAGATCTTGAGATCCCTGAAAAAGAGTTTTCCAAATGCTTCCAAAATCCCTCCGCTTAAATGGCGATAGTATTTTTCGTCAAAAAGGGCAACAAAAGTATTTATTCCCATGGTGAGCCCCATTCTCTCGGCAGTAAATTGAGAAAAATACTCCACTACCTTATAATATTCCTGAAAATTGGAGATCATTACCATTTGGCCCAGCGAACCTAACAGATCTGCACGGTCAAGGAAATCTTTTTCGTCAATAGTACCTTCAGATTTTAAATTTGACAAAGTTATTTCAAAGATCACCCTTGTCTTTTCCCTATCCACTTTTTTCTCATTCAGAAATAATTCCAGGGACTGCTCATACATATTCATGTTCACCTTGGTCACAGGTCGATAACTGCCGCGAAGGGTAAGAATATTTTTTTTGTAAAGCTCATTTGCAGGTAATACATTGTTGCCCGAGGGGGCAAACATCACTGCTTCGGTCATTCCGTTTTTTACAAGTTGCAGGCTCATTAACCGGTTATCAACATGTTCAAAGACCGGGCCTGTAAAATTGATCATATCGATCTCGATCTGGTCAAAAGTGAGGTGATCATATAGATGTTTCAGCAGTACTTTGGGATCGTCATACTGATAAAATGCTCCATAAATAAGGTTGGTGCCCATTGTTCCGAGAGTAATTTGCTGAAGGGCAGCATTGTTCTCATGAAACTGAACATGCATGATGATCTCACTATATTCTTCCCTTGGTTTCGTTTGAAATTTCAACCCAAGCCATCCATGCCCTTTATATTTCTTCGCAAAATCTATGGTAGCTACAGTATTGGCATAGCTAAAAAAAAGCTTATCGGGATGTTTTTCCCTTGATATCCTTTGCTCAATAAGACCTGTCTCATACTCCAGCATACTTTTCAGCCGCGCTTCGGTCACATATCTCGCATCCTTTTCAATTCCGTAGATGGCATCGCTAAAATCCTTATCATAGGCACTAATAGTTTTCGCAATTGTACCTGAAGCTCCCCCCGCTCTGAAAAAGTTGCGTACAGTCTCCTGTCCTGCTCCTATTTCTGCAAAGGTTCCATATATATTTTCATTTAGATTGATACGCAGTGCTTTATTCTTGATGGAGGTCACCGGATCAAATTCTACTTCACTAATTTCTTTAATTGGCATATTGGTCAAGCTTTTCACCATTCAATTTAAGTAATTTTTTTCGGCTACTTCCACCTTCCCCCCTGCTTTCTTAAAAAGACACCTTTGTTCCTGAACATTTTGAGCAGGCACAAGAAGAATTAGGAAAATCCTATGATTTTTAACAAAATTTTATACTTTTATGATCCCTACTTAACTTAACAATTTTTTTAATGAAAACTTTTAAAATCGCAATTCTGTTGCTATTCCCAATCCTGCTTGGCAGTTGCGCCTCAAAGTACCAGGCAGTAGGACCTTCCAATCTTAAATTATAACTCTCAACATGTTGAACAGGGAATTTCGCTGGAGTACAAGTATGACCTCCTTAAAAAGAAATATGCCAAGAAGGAAAAGAAAAAAGACGTGAGGCTGGTAGCAGTAAGGATCAAGAATAACAGCAATGAAGATGTCACATTTGGAGAAGACATTTTTCTTACCTACAAGAACGGCGGAAAGGTACTGCTAATGCCTACAGAAGAAGTGTTTAGCAAACTTAAACAACATCCTACGTCTCACCTGGCGTACTTACTGCTTTCCCCTGTTTCTGTCTATACTACAAAAACTCACGCCAACGGATTGACCGAAACCAGTAATGCCTTCCCTATTGGTTTAATTGTGGGACCAGGACTTGCAGCAGGTAACCTGATTGCAGCATCTTCGGCAAATAAAAAGTTTAAAAGAGACCTAAGGGAATATGACCTGCATGGTAAAAATATCGAAAGAGGAGCGACTGTTTACGGATTGGTTGGAATAAGAGCCAATAATTATGATGCATTAGAACTGCGGTTTGAATCCCCTGCAGTGCCCCCTCATGGTGAAACCACCACCCCATAAAACTCCGGAAGAAAAAATTAAAAAAGGGCCTGAAATTTCAGGCCCTTTTTTGTTAAATATTGAAAGAAACGGTTTATCTGTCTACCGCTACTTTATAGGTAGGATCTTCAAGTATATTTACCTCTATAATCTCATCGGCATTTCTGAGTAATTGTCGGCAGTCCCGGCTAAGGTGTCTAAGATGCAGTTTTTTACCCTGCTTCAGGTAGCGTTCAGTCAGTCTGTTCACTGCTTCAATGCCGGACATATCAACAATACGGCTTTCTGAAAAATCAATTACAACATCATCGGGATCTCCCAAAACGTCAAATTTTTCATTAAAAGCAGCCACACTTCCGAAGAAAAGAGGACCATAGATCTCGTAATGTTTCGTGCCCTTGTCATCAACAAATTTTCTGGCCCGTATTCTCTTAGCGTTATCCCAGGCAAATACGAGAGCAGAAATGATTACCCCCACAAGCACCGCCAGGGCAAGGTTGTGAAGCACAACAGTCACAAAAGTTACCAGCACCATCACCAGCACATCACTCTTGGGCATCCTGCGGAAGGTCCTGAGACTTGCCCATTCAAATGTACCGATGGCGACCATAATCATAACCCCGGTAAGTGCAGCCATTGGCAGTAGCTCAATAATATCGGCGGCAAACATGACAAAAACGAGCAGCATTACAGCAGCGATAATTCCTGATAATCTTGCCCGTGCACCCGAAGAAACATTGATCAAACTCTGCCCTATCATCGCACAACCTCCCATTCCTGAGAAAAACCCCGATAATATATTAGCAGATCCCTGTGCCACACATTCCCTGTTGCCATGACCTCTGGTTTCGGTAATTTCATCTACAATGTTTAAAGTAAGTAAACTCTCTATCAGGCCTACACCTGCCATAATCGCTGCATAAGGAAAGATCAACATGATAGCTTCCCAGGTGAACGGAACCATTGGAATATGAAAGGGGGGGAACCCACCATTGATAGAAGCAATATCTCCCACTGTTTTCGTATCGATGTTAAGGAAAGTGACCAGGCCAAAGATCGCCAGGATAGCGGCAAGAGAAGAGGGAAATACTTTAGTAAGTTTTGGCAGCCCCCAAATGATCAACATCGTTACCAGGACTAATCCAAGCAGGATATATAAACTGTTCCCCGTCATCCAAACCAATTCCCCTGCCTCATTTACAGTTTTGAATTGATCGAGCTGAGACATAAAGATGATAATGGCTAAACCATTGACGAAACCAAAGATCACGGAATGCGGCACAAGCCTAATCAACTTTCCCAGCTTTAGAACTCCTGCAAGCACCTGAAGGATTCCCGCAAGAACAACTGTAGCAAACACATATTCCACGCCATGAGAAACTGCAAGTGCTGCGACCACCACCGCTACAGCTCCTGTTGCCCCGGAAATCATTCCCGGTCGGCCTCCAAAAATGGAAGTTATAAGCCCCATTACAAAGGCGGCATAGAGCCCGGTAAGGGGTGAAAGCCCTGCGATCATGGCAAAAGCTACAGCCTCCGGAATAAGAGCAAGGGCCACAGTAAGTCCTGCAAGAACTTCGGTTCTGTAATTCACCTTTTGTTTAAAATCAAAAAGATTGATGAATTTTTTCATCTGTAAGTAATATTTAAAATAGATGGAATAAATAATTTCTCACTATAAGGAAAGGGAGTTTTCATGAGAAAAAGAAGTATCTCAGGGCGGAGTAACCGGTGAGTTGAATATTTTTTTTGTGCTCGTCATAAGAGCCGGCAAAAATAGCTTTTTTTAAGCTTTATCAAAGATTATTTCATCCGAACATCCAAAAAGGCCGGGGAATCGAGATTGTTGAGTACAATTGACGCCCGGGAAAAGAAGCATAGATATAGATCCAACAGAAATCCCGATATGATTTTAGAGAACAATACCGGTTTTACTGTCCACTGTACATAGGCCAATGCTCACATCACTAAGCCACTCTTACCTCTGCCGGATTGAATGTGTAGAGCAATTTGTAGTATTCATCCACAGATTTTTTCCAGGTAAACCTCATCTTACGGGCGTTAAGCTGGATTTGTTTCCAGGTGGTTTTCTCGTGCTGAAAAAGATAAAGTGCCTCCTTAAAACTTTCAACCATGTTGTAAACCTTCTCATCGTAGGTCTTGCCATCAAAAGCAAAACCTGTATGTACATGTTGGACCGTATCTTTTAATCCGCCGGTATGGTGGACTAAACAGGGTTGCCCGTTTCTCATGGCGAGCATCTGACTGATGCCGCAAGGTTCGAAGAGGCTGGGCATGAAGTAAAGGTCTGAATCCCTGTAGATGGAATTCACAACACTTTCTGACTGTGTATTGACAAAAATAAAATTCTCTCTTTCGTAGCTCAGGTTTCTTAGGAGCTCCTCATAATCGGGGGCACCTGTTCCTAACAAAACATAAATACCTCCTACTTCTTCTAATTGATCCAGAATTTGAAGCAGGGCTTCTGGAGATCGTTTAAAGAAATAAAATTTTTGTTCGGTTAACCGGGCTACACTTGCACAAATGAAATTTGGTCGCTTCTTAAGAAAAGGAACTACTTTTTCTCCGGTGTGGGCAAGAAAATCGGCTTTTTTTCGGTTTGGTTCCCTTTGAAGCTGTTGAAAAATGGTTGTAGCAATATTTGGGAATAACTTATTTTTTCTAACCGGTACATTTTGATAATCGGATCCATTGAGAATACCGTGGAAGCGCCCTTCTTTATCAGCCTGCCTAAGATCATTTTCAAGACCTTCTCCTCCAATGAATTCGGGGGCGTCGCTGGGCAGCAAAACATCCTGTTTATATGACGGAGAAACCGTGTGAACAGAATCGGCAAAGCGAATACCCATTGCCATGAGGTTAAAGCAATCGGGATATCGCGGATCGCGAAGAGCATCATAGTCCAGATCCAGCTTAGGGAACCATGTTTTCAAAGAGGAATAATTGTCTCCAAAGGGCCTGATCCCCTGAAGGGCCAGATTATGGATACAATAAACAGTCCTTATCTTTTTCAGTTTTGTATAAGCAGGATGATATTTTCTAAGGAACAACAACATACTGGAATGCCAGTCATGCAGGTGAATAATATCCAGTTTTCCAAAATGTCCCTGTTTGATAGCTTCGGCAACTGCAGTACAGAAGATGGTGTATTTCGTAACATCGGTAAAGAAAGGTTCATCATCGTGATCATAAACCCCTCCAATGCTACCGGTTCCAATTTCAGGATGATGAATCACATAATGGGTAATATTCTCATGCTCCTCTTTTGGCGGCACCTCGTAAAGTTCTGCCGAATAAACTATATCCCTAAGTGTGATCTTTAAAGTTGCTTTTAAGGTTCCAGAATAATGCAAACGCGAATAAGATGGCACGATCACGTGTACCCGGTCACCCCTCTCGGAGATCTGTCTGGGAACATCACGAATCACATCACCTACGCCTCCAACCTTGCAATTTGGAATGGCATCATTTTCTGAAGCAACAAAAAGAAAATTATTCATTTTACCCTGTAAAAACCTTTAATGGAAATCATGACGAAATTACATCCTTATTCCTTTATTTTCAGTATTTTACAAAGTTAAATTCATGATAATTTTATGTTAGAAAAACACTTAAAAAAGTGGAAAATGCGCAAACGTTTTCTACTCTGGGAAGTACCGTGAATCCTGTTGAAAAAAATTGGAGTGACTTCAGCCTCAGGGACTAAAATAAATGATCGTAGAGAAAATTTAACATTCTGCTGCTGTTAAATTTCTTCCTATTTCCACGAATTTTAGGAATTGCAATGAAATTTCAGAAGCCAAATTAACCTCTGGAACGATCTCTATGTTAACTTAACCGAAATGATCTTCACAGGACATGCTTTTGCCGCGGCTTCACATTCCTCAAAAATGGAATGATCTGTAGATTTTAAAGTATGGAAACCCTTGCGATCCAGAGATCTCAAGAGTACGCTTTTCCCATCTTTTTTAGACATTTGGAAATGTGCAGCGGCCAGCTCTACACAGTAATTGCAGCCAATACACTTATTTCGTTGCAGGGTTACCACCACCATTATGCCGGTACGATCTTATATAGTTTATCTGACAGTCTTACTCTAAAAGGCAATTTCATGGTACAGCTATCCCCCTTTGTCGCTGTTTCGGCAACCAGGTCGTTCACCATCATCTCTTCCAGATCAAATTCCTGTGCTCCTGTACTGGGGCCGGTGATAAGGATCCTGTCTCCCTTTTTGATGTCATAGGCTTCAATTTTAAATTCCGCAATTCCGGCTTTGGGAAAATAATGCATGCCTTTCCCTACATAGACTTTTTTCTGAGTGGCCAATGAGCCCGAGGCTTTGCTCCACTCCCCTAATTTTTGTCCCAGGTAATACCCGCTCCAGAAGCCACGATTGTAGACCGTACTCAACCGCTCCATCCAGTCTGCCACTTTTTCTTCGGAATAAGTTCCTTCATACCAGGAGTCGATCGCTTCCCTATAAGCCTTAGTCACCGTTGCTACATATTCGGGCGCACGGCCCCTCCCTTCGATCTTTAGAACCTGCACTCCTGCCTCCATTACCTCATCCAAAAAGTTGATCGTACAAAGGTCTTTTGGGGACATCATGTATTCATTATCGATCTCGATCTCAAATCCAGATTCCTGGTCGATCACTGTGTATTTTTTTCTACAGTTCTGCTTGCAGGCACCACGGTTTGCCGAAGAATTATGGGAGTGTAAGCTCAGATAACATTTTCCTGAAACCGCCATACATAAAGCGCCGTGCCCAAAGATCTCCACTTTCACCAGTTCCCCGGAAGGGCCTTTAATTTGCCCTTTTTGGATCTCATCGGTGATCTTCTTTACCTGCCTTAAGCTGAGTTCCCGGGACAGCACCATGGTTTCAGCAAAAAGACTGTAGAACCTTACGGTTTCAATGTTGGTAATATTCAACTGTGTGGAAATATGTACATCGATTTCCATGCTGCGGGCTGAGGCGATCACCGCCTGGTCTGATGCTATAACCGCGGTTATTCCCGCTTCTTTGGATTTCGCAAGCAGGTTTTTGATCAGGGAAAGATCATGGTCGTAAACAATGGTATTCAGGGTCAAATAAGTACGGACGTTCTTTTTCTCACAGCGTCTCACGATCTCCGGCAGGTCATCCATTGTAAAGTTAATGGAAGCGCGGGCACGCATGTTAAGCTGCTCCACACCAAAATAAACTGAGTCTGCACCGTTATCCAAAGCTGCCTGCAGGGATTCAAAATTTCCTGCGGGTGCCATGAGCTCCATCTTTCCTGAACTTTTTACCATAATTTATTTCAATAATAATGCTGCCCAATTACATATTATAACCGGCAGAAAATCTGCGGCAAAGAAAAAATTGTTTCAGGAATGAAAATATGATCCTGGTCACAAAACTTGACCAAAGGTCATCCTGGAAAGAAGGAATCCTGTTTAATAAGGCTTAGCAATAGGTATATAGAAAAAGCAGTAGTTACAGGCGGAGTAGGAAAATCTCTAAAACTGTACCTTTAGAAAAAAAATTATGGCATCTCAATTTTATGATTTTACAGCATCCGGTCTCGGCGGAGAGGAAATTAAAATGGAATCTTATAAAGACAAGGTAGTTCTGGTAGTGAATACAGCTTCAGAATGTGGCTTGACTCCCCAATTCGGGGGTCTGCAAAAATTATATGAGGAATACAAAGATAAGGGTCTTGTTATTTTGGGGTTTCCGTGTAACCAATTCGGAAAACAGGAACCCGGAGATGAAAAAGACATTGCGCAAGGTTGCGTGGTAAACTATGGGGTGGATTTCCCGATGTTTGCCAAGGTAGAGGTCAACGGAAATAATGCCCATCCCCTGTTTAAATATCTCAAAAGGGAACTGGGCGGGATCCTTGGCAGCAAGATCAAATGGAACTTCACGAAATTCCTAATCGACCGCAACGGAAAACCTGTAAAAAGATTTGCTCCTGTAACCAAACCGGAGAGCCTGGAGAAGGAAGTAAAAAAACTACTTTCTTCCAAGGTTTAAGGTTTAAGGTTTGAAGCTGATATAATTAAAAGTACTCGGATCTGACAACAGACAACAGCCAAGAGGCAGCCACAATGTGACTAAGGTCATAATTCAAGACAATTTTATCCGTTTTCTTTGCTTCGGAAAAAATTATATCATGAATGAGATTTTATCTTTGCCCAAGGGGCACCCGGTGAGCATCTATTCCGAAGAAAAAGAGCTGATCCAGCGGTTGGCGCAGGAGCTGCAGGAAACAGATCCTGAAGCCGAATACCAGAAGTTTTACAATATTTTCAACCAGTTACATCAAATCGAAAGACGGTTTGAGAGAAAAGAGAACCAGCTTTTCCCCTTTTTGGAGAAGAGAGGCTGGAACGGACCTTCACAGGGGATGTGGTCCTTTCACGACAACCTGCGGGAACAATTCAGATTGCTCCGAAAGAAGATCGAAAGTCGGGATTTTCCGGCGATAGTCCAGGATTCGCAATACCTCATTAGCGGGATCTTTAGGCTGCTGCTTACAGAAGAAAAGGTACTATTCCCCAACGCCATGGAGATCCTCACGGAAGAGGACTGGAAGCAGGTGCGCAAAGGCGAAGAAGAGATAGGCTGGATGCTTCCGCTGGAACCTGCGGCATTTCCGGAAAAAAAAGAAGAGGCCTACATTCATCCGGCTGAAGATCATACCAAACGTGAGCTTTCATTTTCTCTGGAAAACACAAGCCATTACGACGAAGGTTACATGACTGTAGATCAGGTAAATCTCTTGCTGCGCACCATGCCCCTTGATATTACTTATGTTGATGAGAACGATAAGGTGATCTTCTATAACCGGGGGGAGGAACGAGTGTTTCCACGTAGTGCCGGAATTATTGGAAGGGAAGTGAAATTCTGCCATCCGCCCAAAAGTGTGGGAACCGTTTTAAAGATCCTTGAGGAATTTAGAAAAGGAACAAAGAATGAAGCTGCTTTTTGGATCAACTTCAAGGGTAGATTGATCTACATCCGTTATTTTGCAGTACGGGATAAACAAAAAAATTACCGTGGAGTGATTGAAATGTCCCAGGATATTACTGATATAAAAAATATTGAAGGAGAAAAGCGGCTGTTGGAATGGAGTTAGTCTTGAGTATTGGGTATTGAGTATTGAGTAGTTATTATGAGAGTTAGTAGTTAGTTTTAGTGCCCCGAATTCCGGGGCACTAAATTTTAACTTTCATTTACATTTTGAAAAAAAGTTCACCGGCAGATTTTTAATAAATTTACTGTATTCCCAAATCTGCTGTATTATGATCAATATTTTAATCCTTTGCCTGCTGTTTCTGCTGTTTGGGATTTTGATCAAAATGGTATACAGCAATCGCAAACAAAGAAGCCTTATTCAAAAAGAAAAAGAATCTATTAAAGCTTTAAAAAACCAGAATGCCGCTTCTATTCTGAACAATGGCCGCTAAGACTTTCTTTCAGTTAAAACAGGCTTTTTCTACAAGCTGAATTTCTTATCTTTAAAGAGCTAAATTTTTCCTTATGAAAACCTTACTTTTTGCAGTAGCATGTTTTATGACAGCAGGCCTTGCGGCCCAGAACACTTCTCAAATTCTACCCAAAGAGATCCAGATCAAAACGGCCAGCCTTGCTGCTCCCGAAGATCTTAGGGAAGGGGTTAAGGTCTATGGCTATGATCAAAACGGGGAATTTGTAGTTTTACGCGAGGGAACAAATCATCTCATTTGCATTGCTGATGATCCTTCCAAAAAAGGCATAAATATCTCCTGTTATTCCGATAAACTCGAACCTTTTATGGCCCGTGGCCGACAATTGATCGCAGAAGGTAAAGGAGAAATGGAAAAAAGACAGATTAGGAGGAGTGAAGCAGAATCCGGAGAATTGCAATTAACTGATACCCCCGCAATGACCTACATCTTAAGCGGAACTGAAGAAAACTACAACCCTTCTACAGGAGAACTTAAAGACGGACATTTTAGATATGTGATATACATTCCTTATGCAACCACAGAATCTACCGGGTTACCCGATAAACCTTTTGCTCCGGGTATGCCTTGGTTAATGGACCCGGGGACGCACAGGGCTCACATCATGATTACCCCTCCAAAACAATAATAAAGTCTAAGACTTTAGGATTATTATTTAGGATTCCTGGCTCCAGGTTTAAGATTCCTGGTCCAGGGTACGGATTTTTATTTCCAGATTTAAAGGGCTACAAATGTGCAATTAAAATAGGGTTGAACGAAAAAGGATTCACCAATCACCACCTGCTTAACTTACGCGAAAATGTAAAGGTGGATTGGATCGATAAAGGATACGCGGTAGGTAATTAATTTTTAAGTTCTGCTAACAGATCATCAAAGTGTAAAGCTTTGGAGTACATAGCAAGACCACCCTGGCTATCTTTTGGCCATTCTCTCCTGGGGCGGTCATAGTATAATTCCAGGCCGTTACCATCGGGATCATTAAGGTAAATCGCTTCTGAAACGCCATGATCTGCGGCACCTGTGAGAGGATATTCCACTTCCAGAAGTCGTTGCAATACCTGTGCTAGCTCTTTGCGCTTCTCGTAGAGAATTGCTGTATGATAGAGACCTACGGCATTTTTGGGAGCTTCAGACGCACCTTTGCTGTGCCAGGTGTTAAGACCTATATGATGATGATATCCTCCCGCTGATAAAAATGCAGCTGAATCTCCCATCATTTGTGTAATTTCAAAACCAAGTATTCCGTTATAAAAATCCAGAGCCTTTTCAAGATCGGAGACCTTAAGGTGCACGTGGCCAATCCTCGCCGTGGATGGAGCCTTAAAATTTTCCCCGTTAGTCATACTTTGTTTTTTAAAGTTCCTGCTTCACTATTCTGTCAATGGAGATTATAAGCCATCATCAGACAAACTCATTTCAAGATAAGAAAGCTACAAGGGAACTGTTTTAAAAGAATCATAAAACCTAATCCGCTCCTGTTCATAAAAAAAGAGTGGCACTATGATTTTAATCTGGTAAAATTCGATTTAGCTAGCACGAGGTCTAATAATGGAGCTCTTCAGATAAAAATTAACAACAACTTAACCGAATACAACTATTTAGGTGTTGTTCATATCTGCATTTCTTTAGAAATTGTATAAAAACTGCTATGCTTTCCATTCAAGTTGACAAGAATATTATCTATACCGTCGCCGAAGAAAAACTCACCGATGAAGATTACGAAAGGTTAATCCCTCTGCTGGAGGAAAAGGTGAGATCATATGGCAAAATTCGCTGGTATTTTGAAATGAAGGAATTCGAAGGCTGGAGCCTTAGTGCAATGTGGCGGGATCTAAAATTTGATTTCAGCAACAACGAAAATCTTGAAAGAATAGCTATGGTAGGCAACAAGAATTGGGAAAAACAGCTTACCCTGCTCATGAAGCCTTTTACAGGGGCTACAATAAAATACTTTGACAGCAGCGAAAAGGATGAGGCTAAGAATTGGATAAAGAAGATAGAATTATGAAGATAAGTGATTCCTATGATTCCTGGGCCTCGTCATATGACTCGGGTAGAAATAGCACCCGCGACCTGGAAGCAGAGGTATTAAGGGAAACTTTTTTGAATCCGCATTACGGGAACATTCTTGAACTTGGCTGTGGAACCGGAAAAAATACAGGCTGGTTATCTGAAAAAGCAGATTTTGTTATTGCCATTGATTTTTCTTCCAATATGATCGCTAAGGCAAAGCAAAAGGTCACGGCGGAAAATGTCACTTTTATTGAAGCCGACCTCATCAATGAATGGCCCGTAAAACCCGGATGGGCCAATCTTATCACCTGCAGCCTTGTATTAGAACATATACAGGATCTTGAACAGATCTTTGCTGAAGCTGCACGTGCCCTGAAGCGCAACGGAAAATTCTATATTTGCGAACTGCACCCGGGAAAGCAATACGCCGGGGGAAGAGCAAATTTTAGTACTTCAGAAGGGTTACATACCCCCGAAGCTTTCGTGCATCACCTTTCAGACTACCTAAATGCAGCAAAAGCCAATGACTTTAAACTCCTTGACATTAATGAATTTTTTGTAGACAGGGAAAAGGAAAATATTCCGCGTTTGCTTTCCCTGGTATTCGAAAGCGGAATTTAGTCAGGAAATGGGAAAGTCCATATTAAAGACCTTCTCAAAAAAGAGAAAAGTGGCTTTTGCTTTTTGAATAGCCTCTTCTTCTTCGGCACGGTTAAAATTGTAGGCTTCCAGTTCCTTTTTAAAGCTGTTCCAATCTTTCAGGTTTTCTTTGTCACCATTGAAAAAGTAATGCCTGTCCACCTCGTTGAGCTTAATACAATGTTGCAGATTTTTTGCCAGCAGCATTCCCCCCAAAGCAGAACCTTCTACCACATAAGCAGCTCCTAAAGCTTCTGCAGGAGAATGGCATTCAAAAATGACATTTTTCACAGGTATTGTAGTAGAAACCTTTAGATTCTCTAAATCCTGTTTTAATTGCAGATGCTTTCCAGCCTTGTAGTTGGGAAGGTGATTTTTAATTTCATTCTCAGTTTCCCGGTACGCAATATAATTCTGTAGTAACAACAGCTTATATGTGGGAAGATCAATGCTGTGATCCATGATCTTTGTTGCAAGGTTTTGATCTTCTATTTGTTCATGTAACCAGCGGGTTTCCTCTTTAAGTTTTCTTATCATCATCATCACCTATTTCAAAATTCCGGATGGTTCTTTTAATTTTCCCCATATTATCTTTCTGCTCCTTATTGTCCAGCTTCAGGTTGTCCAGGTAATCGTAAATTTGATTAATGGCAATTCTGTTTTGGCGTAATCTTTCACGAACTTCATCTTTTGCATCCATTTTAAAGACTACCTTCTTAAGAAGAGGTCTCAATTTCTCTGCCAGGTTGTTCATGTCCTTTTTCAGGATATAGCCTGAAGCCCCTGCGAGGATAGTATTTGCTGCAAGTTCCTCATCGTGAATCGTTCCCGTTAAAAAGATCACCGGCAATTCAGGACTTTTTTCCTGCACCAGTTGCAAAACATCCAGTCCTGTACAGGTTGGAAGATTATAGTCGGAGATCACGACATCGGGCAAAAAGCTAATGAGTTTAGATTTACAGGAAGTGAGATCTTCTACCACCTCAATTTCAGGTTTTTCTACCAGTTTACCTATAGTACGCCGGGTAATTAATACATCAGCTTCATTATCCTCAACGAGTAAAATTCTTAATGGCGTTGTTATCATTGCTCCCTTTCCTTCACATTAAGCGGATCAAGATAAAAATAAAATTGAGAACCTTTTTCCGGTTCGCTTTCTACCCACACCTCTCCTCCGTGTTTTTCAACAATTTTTTTTACAATAGCTAATCCAATTCCTGATCCTTTAAAGCGGCTTCCAACTGCCCTAATAAAAGTTTCGAAGATCTTTTCCTTATATTCGGGTTTGATCCCTATACCGTTATCCCTTATGAAAAAAACATTATTACCCTTCCTATCGGTGATCCCGACTTCAACAACAGGAGCATCATTTTCTGCTGAATATTTATAGGCATTGCTAAGCAAATTCGCCCATAGCTGAAATAGCATTCTTCGATCTCCTTTAACTTTAGGCAAATCCTTATTTATTTTTATTGTTGTATTGGGATAACTTGATTTTATATTAAACAATTCCAGAACTTCCTGAATTAATTCTGTAGTATTTATTTCCTGAAAATCCAGACCGTGAATATGGCTTAGCCTCGAATATTCAAGAATATTGTCAATGAGCAAATTCATCTTTTCTGTAAGCCCGCGTGCCATTCTTAGCAATTGCTTACCATCGGCACTAAGCTCTTCCCCATGATCTTCTTCCAGAATAGTGAGGAAACCTTCCATTCCTCTAATAGGAGCCCTCAGATCATGAGAGAGTCCATAACTAAAAAGTTCCAGTTCCTGGTTGGCAGCTGTCAATTTTTCATTTAAAGCCTCAATTTCTTCCCGCTGCCTGGCAAGGAGGAAGTGACTCACGTTTTCCCTAAGAGCTCTTGCTATATTGCGGTCAAGCACATTCCAGGGTTCTGAGACGCCTGTAAGTTCCTGTGACCATTTCTCAAAGGATTTCCTCGGGCTAAGCCGCTGTTCTTTCTCGTTAAAAAAAGCTTTTTCTTCAGGATTTCCTCCCCAGTTCACTACCTGCACCTCTTCTGGCCTAAACCAAAAGAAATACTTATTTTCAGCAATCTTTAAGCTTAGTACTCCCGAGGCTGCTTCTTTATATGATTTAGCTTCCGGAAAAAGAGCAGATAGATTTCTGTCCATAAAAAGGCTCTTTGGCTGCTTTTTGATAAAATTAAAAAGCAGGCTTTGCAATTGTTCCCGAGTGGGGGTTTGCCCTAGTAATTCCCATGTGCCCTTTATATAAAAAGCGCCACCCCCACAGGAAATAAGGTCGGTAAATTTTACTGTATCGTGGCATAAGGCCTTTATAAGGTCCTTATGAAAATTCATTTGGTTAATCAATTGCCGCCTGATATTGTCTGCTAACTCAGACCGGTCTAAGGTTTCCCTGGTTTCCCTAAGGGTTAATTCTGTAGAAAATATTTGTGCCAAAAATCTACAACTCTCCCGTTGATAAAAATCCAGGAATTTGGCTGTTCTATGATGACAGGCAATAAGTCCCCACAACTTTCCTTTGACAATAATAGCAGCCGAGAGAGATGCTCCTACTTCCATGTTCCTCAGGTATTCAATATGAATAGGTGAGACTGCTCTTAAGGCAGATATGGAGAGATCTAAAGGCTTGTTTGTAAGAGGAGAAATTTCGGGAGTGATTGGGACCGGTTCATAAGAAACATTGGAAATTATCCTAACCCGGTGTTTAAGAAAAAGTTTTCGGGATTGTTCAGGAATATCGGTTGCGGGATAATGTAAACCTAACCAGGTTTCTAACTCCTCTTCCTTTGCCTCGGCAATAACCTCTCCATTCCACTGCTCATCAAAACGATAGATCATCACCCTGTCATAACCATACATTTCTTTTGTAAAGGACACAGCTATTTCGCTTAGATCTTCAACTGAAGATGCCGCCTGAAATCTATTGAGTATAGACGCGAGCTGCCTTTGAAAGACAAAAGGGTCCTGCACATCATGTAACGGCTCGAAATCTATAATTAAACTGCCTTCAGAAAAATGTGCAGAAACATTTATCCTCCTTCCGTTGATATTCACTTCCAGCGCTTCGGAAGTATCTTCTCCATGAAGCGCGTGCTTAAATTTTTTAAAATCCTTCTCTTGCAGCAGGTCCGGGATTTTTTTTTGTAGTAGTTCTTCAAAGTCTATCCCAATGATCTCTTCCGCGTTTTCTCCTACCTGTACAATTTGAAAAGTATGGGGGTCGCAAACTATTAAAACACCATAAGCCTGAGTTCTGCCAATGTTGTGAATAGGTTCTTTAGCGCAATTATCAAGATCTACCCGGTTCGGGTATGGTGAAGGGTTCGGGGCCATTAAAAATTTTTATGCTTTTAGTTTAAAATAAAAGGAACTTCCCACTCCTTCCTGCGATTCCACCCAAATACTTCCTTCGTGCAGGAGAACGATCTTCTCCACATGTGCCAAGCCTACACCCGTACCTTTATCGTCATCATTTTTAACCCTGTTAAAAATGGTGAAAATCTTCGCCTGATCTTCTTTGGCAATTCCCATTCCATTATCGACAATTGAAAAAAGCCAGTATTCTCCTTCTTTGTAAGCGGAAATCCGAACTTCAGGATTTCTATCCTTAGGTGTATATTTTATAGCATTACTAATTAGGTTTTGAAATAAAAGCCTTAATTCTACTTCATAGCCAAGGATCTCCGGAAGTTCACCCACATGTATCCTTGCTTTCCTGTCTTTAATGCTTTTTCCAAGGTCATTGGTCACCACCGCTACAACTTCCCGGGTGTTCACCAGTTTCTTCTTTCCGTTTCTTCCAATGCGGGAATGTTCTAAAAGTGCCCTTATCTGTTCGGAAAGACGCGTAGAAGCCTGTTTAATATATGAAATATAATTCTGCCCTTTTTCATCAAGTTCAGATGAATACATCTTGCCCAGAATGTCAATACCGAATTTTATGGTAGAAAGAGGCTCCTGGAGGTCATGAGAACAAATTGATACAAATTGCTCCAAATCCCGGTTAGCCCTTTCCAAATCTGCCTTTTGTTCCTTTAGTTGAGTTTCAGCAAGTTTTTGCGCCCCAATTTCAACAAAAGTATAACGAATGGTCACCAGTCTTTGTTCCTCATCTTTTTCGGCAATTGCATTAAGGATCACAGGCAAACGTTCCCCGGTACGGGTAAGGAGTGTTTGTTCAAGGTTAACAAGAGTACCTTTTTCTGCAAAAATTTTATGAGACTTTAGTGCTTCTACCTGAGCATTTTCTTCATAGAGGTCATAAATGGATTTGCCCACAAGATCTTCCCTGGAGTCATATTTAAGCTTCCTCACCGCCATGTTGTTACAATGGATAATCTTGTAATTGTGCGGGTTTACACTAATATGCATTACAGGATCCTCCTCGTAGAAATTCTTTAGCCTCTTCTCACTGGCCTGTAGCTTTTCTTTTGACTTGTGCAGGTTTTCTATATCGATGAAAGTAATGACCACGCCATCAATTTTCTGGTTCGAATTGATGTAAGGAGAGATCCTACGCAGAAAATGAGTACCATCTCTGGAAGTGACAGGTTTCTCTAAAGTTTTACCTGTAGCCAGAACTTTTTTACATCGTTCCACGAGTTTACTTCTTCCAATGTTCCCTGTAAAATGGCTAATGGGTCGTCCTATATCACTTTTCAGGAAACTAAAGTGATTTTGGATGGCAGGAGTAAATTTTCTTATGCTCAATGAATTATCCAGGAATATGGTTCCTATCTGTGTACTTTCAAGCAGGTTGTTCACATCTGCGTTAAGAGCAGCCAAATCTTCCATTTTCTGAAGATTTTCTGCATTTACAGTATTGATCTCCTCATTTACACTTTGAAGCTCCTCATTGGTACTTTGCAGTTCTTCATTTGAAGCGAGCAATTCTTCATTGGCCGCCTGTAATTCTTCATTACTTGTCTCAATTTCTTCCAGAGAGCTTTGGAGCTCCTCTTTGGTTTGCTTTAACTCCTCTTCCAGGTTGATCACATATTCCTTTGTGCGGGTAGTGAGAGTAAGATTATCTACAGTTTCCACTTCCTCTAGATTCAGTTCCTTTTCAATAAAAGTGATCATAAATCCTGTTTCGGAATCCAGGTGCTGCTGAACAAAAGGTTTAATTAGAATATCTACTGACTTTTTCTCATCCTGGTGGCGAAATACGGCATCACTGCAATAGACTGTTTCCTGAAGTTTGTTAGCCTTTTTAAGGCTGTTCTGGATAAGATATTTGAGATCTGAATCCAGCATATCAAGAAGGTTTGTAGAAAAACCGTTTACAGGAAGGTTGGCATATTTCCTGAATTCCCCAATTGCATCCAAAATGTTATAATCTGAATCTACATAAACACTGGCTGCGTTAAAATGGTCCAGAATAGTGGAATTAAAGTCTCCGGTAAGTTTGGTCGTAACTGAAACTGAAGGAGCTTTTAAAATTTGCCTTGGCTGATTTTCCTTCCTTTGCTGCCCATAATTTTGTTTTGACGGAAAGTGAGAAAGACCGGATTCAAGTCTTTTACTCGGTCTTATATTCTTGTAGATCTTCCATTTGCGGTCAACATCTTCAAAATTGTTCTGTTGAGGATGGACCGTTTCACTGGTACCTAAAACAAGTATCCCATTTTCTTTCAAACTATAGTGCAATACGCTCAGCGCTTTAGCCTGAATAGCGGGTTGGAAATATATAAGCAAATTGCGACAGGAAACCAGATCCATATTACTGAACGGCGGGTTCTTGATCACATTATGCCGGGAAAATATAACTGCCCGTCTCAGCTTTTCAACTACCTCATAGTTGTGGGCTTTACTGGCGAAGTACTTTGCCAGAAGTTCTGCAGGAACATCTGCCGCAATACTTTCGGGATATCGGCCCATTCCGCCAATTTCAAGATGCTTTTCTGCAATATCTGTAGCAAAAATCTTAAGCTCAATATTCTTATTCTGCTTTTCCATTTCTTCATAGAAGCACATGGCAAAGGAATAAGCTTCTTCTCCTGTACTACAGGCAACATCCCATAGTTTAATTATGTCTCCGTCCTCCTTTTCTTTAATAATTTGAGGTATGACAGATTTTCGGAGGACTTCCCACACCTTATTATCTCTAAAGAATTTGGTTACACCTATCAGAAATTCCCGGTATAAGATATCAACCTCACCTTCTGTACTGGTCAAATAAGTATAATATTCTGCCAGCGACCGACTTTTACAAACACTCACCCGCCTTGCTACTCTTCTTGCCAGAGTAGATCTTTTATATTCCCTGAAATCCAAACCTGTCTGCTCATCAATAAAGTTCAGGATTTTCATCAACTCAGACTGGTCGTAGGCTACATCCCCATCCTTAAAATGAAAGACAGCCGGGGCAGAAATAAAGTTGCTAAGCTCTGCTCCCATTTTTTTTACCGGAAGCACGTAATCAACCAATCCGGTATTGATGGCACTTCTTGGCATTCCGTCGAATTGTGCTTCGTCGGGTTCCTGCACCATTACCATACCGTCATTTTCTTTAATGGCACGTGCACCACGGGTACCATCACTTCCTGTCCCGCTTAAAATTACACCAATTGCCTTTTCCTTATGCTCCTTTGCAAGAGACTCAAAGAACATATCAATGGGAAGGTTAAGCGTCTGGTTCTTGGGTTTTTCGGAAAGGTAAAGGCGATCATTCTTTAATACCAGATTATTTACCGGCGGAATTAAATATACATGCCCCTGCATTACCTCCATTCCATTTTCCACTTCCAGAATGGGCAGATTGGTACTTCGGGAAAGCAACTCTCCCATCATACTTTTATAATCGGGTGAAAGATGTTGTATAATGACATATGCACTTTTAGAACCCTGCGGCACATTTTGAAAAAATGCCTTAAGAGCTTCAAGCCCTCCTGCACTGGCTCCAATTGCAATAATTCTTGCAAAAGTGGGTTTGGAAGATGGTTCGGGTCGAAGAGCCTGGGAATTGGATACGTTTTTACTCATACATGGTCTAAGGCTGTCAATGACTCAACATACGCTACACTGAAAATCCTGGAGTTTTCCTATTGTTTTTCAGCGTAAGCTGTGATCGTACTTAACAACACCAATAAATTTAAGCGCTTATTGAAAAATATCAGGCCGTGAAAATAATTCTATCTGGTTTTTTTTGCTGTTAATGAATTGTTAACTAACATTTCAGGAAAGAATTTTTGGCAATTAAAAGAAAATGACTAAGGTATTCTGCAGGTAATTTTTAATTGCATAACAATATTGATAATCTTTAAAACAAAAAGCTGTAAAACAATGAAAGAGAGAAGAATAACGCGCCTTCTTCCCCTTTAAAAGGCACGTTAGTGATCTTACTCCCTTTCTTTATTTTAAACAAAAAATTAAAGCTGTAACATAATAATTATCAACATCTTACAAAGATACTCTATCCTCTTAAAAAATCATAGTCTATAACCCGGGGAATTCCCCCAATTTTTATTTCGGAATTCTTAAAATTGAACACTAAGCGTATTTGAACAAATTTCCAAACTTGAAGAAACACAAATTTTATAGGTCAGTGCACCTCCTCCTTTAAAGGATGTGGAATCGGTATAGATTCCGGTGTCATCTATAGTTCTTAAAAATTCGCCATTTCTGTAGAGATCAACCTGCTCATAATTACCGGCAGGGCTCCAGGTGAGATCGGTTTGCCACTGCCCTTTATTCTTATAGCCTCTGCCAGTCAACAAAAATTCCCCGGGATTCATCTCCTCCCCCTTAACTGAAATATTTTTTGCTATAAATGAAGTTGCACCCAAATTGTCGGTCACCTGAAGTCCCACCTCATAATTACCGCCTGTTGCATAGGTATGCTGCGGATTCTGCTGATTTGATGAATTTCCATCTCCAAAATCCCAGCTCCAGGCAGTGATATTTCCGTCAGAATCTGAACTCTGATCTATGAATTCCAAGTCCAAAAGATCGGCGGAAAAGGAAAAATCGGCTTGCGGTGAATTATTTCCGGAACCCGAGGTTCCTCCATTTCCGATGACCACAGCTACCTCTTCAGAACAATTTTCGTATTCGATATTACACACCCGGTAAACTATTGTAGCATTCTTTTCAAAGAGGAATTCATCGAAAATATAAGGACCTTTTTCAAATCGCCCTATGATCATTCCGTTTCTATAGAGCTCGTAAATTCTTCCTTCCGGAGTATTCCAGTTAAGATGTACTCTATAGTCTCCTCTGGACTTTGACAGAAGAGCCTCAAGGGTTATTTTAGGCGCAGGAGGGGGTATAAAGTCTATTGTTCCCCAGGAATTATTGGCAAGAGCAGAGGTGCCAGACGGCACATCATCAATAAAGCCGGGAGTAGCGTTTTCAACAACAGCAGCATGAACCTGGGCAGGCGTAGCTTCCGGATGCATTTCCAAATATTGAGCTGCAATTCCTGAAACATGAGGAGCAGCCATTGAAGTTCCACTTTTTAGAACGGTTGCGGTATCAGCTTCAAATCCGGCTGAAGCAATGGAAACACCGGGTCCATAAACATCCACACAGTTGCCGTAATTTGAAAAATAGGCCCGTTTGTTATAAATATCACTGGCTCCAACTGTTAGAGCCCCGGGAGTTCTTGCCGGAGTGTATTCACAGGCATTTATATTTGAATTTCCGGCAGAAATAACATAATTAATTCCAGAAGAAATAGAATTTTCAATAGCCAGTTCCAGGGGCTCCTCTACTCCTTCCTTACCCAGGCTTATGTTCACCACTGCCGGATGAGCAGCATTTGCGGTGACCCAATCTACAGCCTGCAAGACCCTGGCTTCAGAGGTTTGAGAATGGCAACTAAAGACCCTTACCGAAATTAAATTTACATCTTTCGCCACCCCATAAGTTTTTCCCCCTATAGTACCCGCAACATGAGTTCCATGACCATTACAGTCCTCTCCATCTCCTATATCGGGATCATCAATATCGTAAAGATCATCGGGAAAATCCCGAACAAAATCTTTCCCCAAGGTCGCCCGACCTTCAAACTCATTATGAGAAAATCTTATTCCCGAATCCATGACGTAGACATTTATTCCGGCACCTGTGGAAGTGTAAGCATAAGTCCGGTCTAAAATACTTTGTCTTTGATCTATCCTGTCAAGTCCCCACTCCGGGTACTCCTGTACAGTAACAAGAGAATTGACTTCTTCGCCTGTTAGAAAAATATATTCATCCTGTGTGACAGAGATCACCCTCGGATCATTTTCCAGTCTTTTAACCTGCTGCAGATCCAGTTTAGCAGTGAATCCCGTAACAGTATGTTTAAAGCTTCCCTTTATTTCAACTCCAGGGATCTGACGAATTTCTTTAGTTACCGCATCTAAAGCTGCTTGCGATTTGAAATCGGCAGGAAATTTTGACAACAGTACAATGTATTGGTCCTTTACCAATTGTTTATTTTCTACACCACTTTGAACGTCTACCTCCAGTTTTTTTAGACTGTCCTCTGCCACTGATTCCTTTTCACAAGACCAAATGGAAATAACGAATAAAAGTAAAACCATAGTTTTTACTATTTGCCAAAAAGGGACTGAGAAGTAAAACCGGAAGGATTTTTTTTGAATCTCTATCATGATAATTTTTATTTTTTCAAAATCTTCAATTGGAGATTAGCTCCAATACTGTTAGTATGGACAAGCAATTGATGAAACAGAAATAGAACATTATATTCACGCCTCAGGGGGTAGAGGGGAATTTTCCCAGATTGTAGGGAATCGGGAAGGAATAGCATAAATTTAACAATAATTATAATTAAAGTTTGGAATTACAGTGCTTAAATCGATAAAATAATATTTATAGATGATGTAATGGTGTTTTTCCTTAAAGTCCTTACGAGCAAGTAGGATAAATCCCTTATTTTTTTAAAGAGAGAGGCTAGCCTCTTAAAAATCTTACTGAAATTCACTACCTTAGGAGGTAGATCTTAAAATTTCATGAGCCATGAAAAATCGCTGTTTATTTACCCTTAAAAATTTAGTGGCCCTCCTGCTTATTATCAGCTTTAATTCCGAAGGTTCGGCAATGTTTCAACAAATTCCCGGCACTTCATTTACCGAATACAAAGGCAAAGTTGTCAATAGCCGTAATCAGGAACCTTTGTCTGCCGTGTATCTTGCTGTTGAGAACAGTAATATTTCTACCGTGACCAACAGTGACGGAGAATTTTCCCTCAAGGTGCCTAAGCAAAATGAGGACGTAAATGTTTTGGTTTCTCACCTTGGCTTTAGAAGCCAAAGACTGCCATTATCATTTTTTGCCAGGGGTAATGTTGTTATCGAACTGCAGGAATCCTTAGAAGAACTTGAGGAAGTTGCCATATTGACCTATACCGATCCCGTGGCGTTAGTTAAAAATATGCTTGAAAACCGGGGTAGCAACTATTTTACCGAGCCAACGACCATGACAGGTTTTTACAGAGAGGCTATCAAAAGAGGTCGCAAAAATGTATCTCTCAGCGAAGCTGTTGTAAAAATCCATAAGGAATCTTACACCTCCAATGCAGACGACAGGATTTCCCTGGTTAAAGCCCGTAAAACGGCAGATTATGACAGATTGGATACCCTGGCTCTAAAATTAAGAGGTGGCCCGTATAATCCTTTGAGTATAGATATCATGAAAAATCCTACTTATATTTTTAACCAGCAGGATCTTTCGAATTTCAGGTTTAGTTTTGATAATCCTACAAGAAATGGGGAACGGTATCTTTACGTAGTAAATTTTGAAGAGTTGGAAAGAGATCTACCCTGGTACTATGGAAAACTCTACATAGACGCCGAAAGTTTCACCCTTGTCAAGGCTTCTTTTAATCTTAATGTCGACAATAGAAAGGCTGCTACAGATCTGTTTGTAAAGAAAAAACCGGGGGGCACTAAAGTTTATCCCATCGAAGTCAATTATGACATTTCGTACAGAGAAAGAGATGGACGCTGGTATTTTGGCCACGGGCATACCGAGTTGGAATTTGTTGTAAACTGGAAACGCAGGCTGTTTAACTCCCGATATAAAGTAGATAGTGAACTGGCTGTAACAAACTGGCAAACCGTAAATGAAGAAATTTCGCGAAGGGATGAGAACTTTATCAACCGCAGGATTATCATGAACGATGATGTCTCAGGCTTTGCCGATCTTTCTTTTTGGGGTGAAAATAATATTATAGAACCAGATGAATCTATTGAAAGTGCAATAGATAAAATAAGGAATAAACTGGAGAATAATTAAATCAGTTTATCAGCACAAAATATACTCCTGAAAATGATATTTTTCAGGAGTATATTATTTTATTGCGTCACCGTTTGTCGTCGTGCTCTGTAACTTTGCAGGAAACTTAGAATCCCTTTACCTTCGAGATCTCAAATATTATATCTGAATGAAGATCCTTCATACTGCCGACTGGCACATAGGAAAAAAGCTCCACAAAACAGAACTGGCCGAAGATTTCGATCTGTTCATCAACTGGCTGTGCAAGACTATTGAAGCTGAAAAAGTAGATCTGCTACTCGTCTCGGGTGATATCTTTGATCTTGCCAATCCTTCTTCTGATGCCCGCCGACAATATTATCGTGCCCTCATAAAAATGAAGCAGTTCAAATGCCGGATCATTCTAACAGGAGGCAACCATGATTCTCCCGCAATGCTCGATGCCCCAAAAGAGATCCTAAAGGAATTAAACATCGACATCCTCGGGGGCTTACCGGAAGATCTTGAAGATGTTGTAATCCCTGTGCCGGGGAAAGATGGTAAAACTGAAATAGTAGTAGCTGCCTTACCTTTTCTAAGAGATGCCGACCTGCGAAGGGCAGAGGATGGCGAAAATTATGAAGGTCGTGTAGAGGCTCTTAAAAAAGGCATTCAAAATACCTTTTTTGAGGCTTCAGAAATTTGCGCATCTAAATTTCCCGAAATTCCGGCTCTGGCAATGGGCCATCTCTTTACTGCAGGAATTGAGACTTCAGAAAGCGAAAGAGAGATTCAAATAGGGAATCTTGCAGCCTTTGAAGCTTCCCGCTTCGGCAGTTACTTTAATTACATCGCTTTAGGTCACATCCATAAGCCACAAAGAGTTTCGGCTGCAGTGCCGGCCTTTTACAGTGGCTCTCCCCTCCCCCTTTCGTTCAGCGAAAGAAAAGATGAAAAAAGAGTGCTGCTAATAGATACCAATAATGGATGGGAACCAGAAAGCTTACCTGTTCCTTCATTCCGGTCGTTGCTTAAGATCACTGGGAATTTGGAGAAACTCAACCTCAAATTGGAAGCACTTTCCGAAAAAAAACAATTGGAAAGTTTGATTGAGGTTGAATTGAGGGAAGAAAATTATGACGCTTTAAAACTATATGCACTTGACGAGCTGGTTTCCAACTTTAAAAGAGATGGTTTTAGGATTGTAAAATATCGCACGGGAGATAAACATCATAGAAAAGGCGCTGCACAATCCTTTCATGAAGGTCAACAATTGCAGGATTTACAGCCGAAAGAAGTTTTTGAGGAGCTTATTGGCCACCACGAATATGATCCAGAAACCAGACAGGAAATTTTCTCTGCATTTGATGAGCTTCTGGAAGAGGTACAACGGGATGAAAACACTGCGCTATGAAGATCTTAAAAATTGAATTTCAAAATATAAATTCCCTGAAAGGAACTCACGAAATCGACTTTTCTAAAGCTCCTTTTACCGTTAGCTCATTATTTGCGATCACAGGGCCCACCGGAAGTGGAAAAAGCACGATCCTGGATGTGATTGCACTTGCACTCTTCAACCGTGTTCCGCGCATGCCCGGTAACAGGACGATTTCAAAAGCAGACATTGAAAAATTTGGTGCGGTACTTACCCGCAATCATAAAGAAGCCTTTGCAAAGATCACCTTTGAAACCAACTCGGGACATTACACCTCAAAATGGTCCATCTCCACAGCCCGTACTGGAAACCTAAGGGATTACGAAATGGAGATCACCGATCTCTCCTCCGGAAGGCTCTTTGATCTCAAAAAATCTGAAGTACCTTCTAAAAATGAGGAATTGATTGGTCTTTCTTACGAGCAGTTCATTAAAGCTGTGCTCCTGGCGCAGGGAGAATTTGCACAATTGTTAAAGGCTGAAAAAAAGGAAAGAGGCGAATTACTTGAAAAAATCACCGGCACCGGAATCTACCGGCAATTAGGGATAAGGGCTTTTCAGAAATTTAAACAAGTTAACGCCGAAATAGAAGACCGGCAGCGGGATATAAACCTGCTTCAAAATGACCTTTTAGAAGACGAAGCCGTGGAGCAGTTAACGAAAGACCTCGCAGAGAAATCGGCAGCCTGTGCCCCGTTGGAAAAGGAAGTGGAAAAGCTTAAGAAAAATCTTGATCTCAAAAAAAATATTGAGGAGCATAAAAAACAGGTTTCTGAAAAAGAAAAACTGAAACACTCTGCTGATAATCAACTGCAGCAATTTCTGGATCAATACCAGAATAAAATAGAAAAGCATGAGCAGGTGCAGGTTTTTGCAGAAGATCTTAGGTCCTGGCAAAACCTGGATAAAACCTGTAAGGAGATCAAAGAAGAATTGGCTGCACAGGCCAGGAACGAAAAGGAAAATGAGCAAAACATCAGTTCATGTCTTGAAAAGATCAGGGCCTTTTTAAAAACAGAACCCGAAACAGAAAAAATTGAGGACAGCCTGCAGGAATTTTCCAGAAATGTGCGAAATCTCCAACAGCAAAGAAAGGACAAGCTTAACAAATTTGATACTTTGAAAGACCAATTTCATTTCGAAGTAAGGGAAGTTCCCTTTAAGCTGAACGGAGATCTTGATTCTGAAGAGCAGAAGCTGAAGGAGATGAAGGCAGCACGCGAAGAAAGCCTTGAGGAATTAAGGGAGCAGCTGAAGGACCTCAACCTTGAAGATCCGGAAACAGAAAAAGACAGGCTTCAACAGGCTGTTCAGCTGGGAAGGCGTGCCCAGCAGCAGGCTTCAGGTATAGAAATGCTTTCGGGGGATATCGAAAAAGCAAAAAAGGAAGAGCAAGATCTGCTTCCCCAGATAGAAGGACTTCCGAAGAAAATTGAGGAGCTAAGCAAAACATCTGAAGCTGTACGAAAAGATCTGAAGATCTTTCAGCTGCAGCGCGAAAATGAAATCATTACTGCTAATCTTGAAGACCTGCGACATCAATTGCATTCCGGCGAACCCTGCCCTTTGTGCGGGGCAAAGGAACATCCTTACGCCAGCGGACTCCCACCTAAAAATGATCAACTTCAGGATCAAATTGCTGAAGCCCAAAACAACCTGGATCGGCTTGAAAGAGCAATCACCGGCTACAAAACCAGCCTTGGGCATTACCGGAAGCAACTTGCAGAAATTCAAAAGCATCTTTCAGAAAAGCAGCCGCAACTGGAGGCTCAAAAAAGAGATTTTGAAGACAAATTCTCTAAGATTAATCCTTTAGGAGAGAACTGGGAATTGTTTTGCAGCCACAGGGAACAAAAGCTGCAGCTCCTGGAAAAATTTGAAAAGGAAAAGCGGCGTTTAAGTGCCATCATCGCGGGAGTCAAAATTATTCCGGAAATAAAGGAAGTAGTCTCGCAGGGGAAACAGATCAAGACACAACTGGATGAACTTTACCAGGGAAATAATATCGACACCGACTGCCTGAACCTTCAGAAATCCTGGACTGGATTCCAACACCAATCCAAGTCACTTAAAATACTGGCGGAAGAATTAAACCGCAAATTGGAAAGAAGATCGGGAGAATTAAAGCTCCTGGAAAATTCCCTGCAGCCAAAGCTCACCGAAATAGATTGCAGGGAAATTAAAGAGGCTTTAGAAAGGTTAATGCCCGAAAATGCGTTTACAGAACTTAGAAAAAAACGGGAACAGCTTACCTCCCAAAAAGAGCAAATTGAAGCCTCTTTAAAAACACTCCGGGAACAATTCCGGAATTTAAAAAACAAAGATGTTGAGGAAACTGAAGAGGAACTCACGCAAAAATTGTCGGCTGCAAAAAAACAGCTTGAAGAATTAGGAGAGGAATGTGAAGAATTGAGGTATAAACAGCGTATCCATACAAGCTGTTTGACGAAGATCGCTGCTATTGAAAAAGATCTTGCGGGAGCTAAAAAGGGGATCAGACGCTGGAAATTGCTTGATGAACTTATAGGTGATTCAAAAGGAAACCGTTTTAATGATTTTGCACAGGACCTAAGCCTTTCTCAACTTTTGGCCCACGCTAACAGCAGACTTAAAGATCTGAGCGATCGTTATATTATAGATAAACCGGAGAAAGATGAAGATGACAGCCTCGTAGCAATTGATGAACATATGGGCGGGCAGCGACGTTCTGTCAAAACCCTTTCGGGAGGGGAAACGTTCCTGTTGAGTCTTTCTATGGCGCTTGCTCTAAGTGACCTCGCATCAAGAAATGTTGAGATCAACTCCCTTTTTATAGACGAAGGCTTTGGAACCCTTGACCCTGAGACTCTGGACCAAACTCTGGATACCCTGGAAAAACTACAGGCAGAGTCTTCCAAAACCATTGGAGTGATAAGTCATGTGGATTCTTTGAAAGAAAGAATAGCCACACAAATTCGACTTACCAGAAACGGCCAGGGATATAGCTCATTGGAAATTGTGGGGTAAAGATATTTTTAGCTTTTCGTATTAATTAAAAGATAAAGTTTTGGCTTGCACCAGGGCTTTTGAGGATCTTTATAGTTAAACGAATTACGATATGAAAAAGATCCTGATCATTCTTACTTCTCATAGTGAACTGGTAAACACAGATTCCAAAACAGGTGTATGGCTGGGAGAATTCACAGATCCCTACTATGAATTTATTGATAAAGGCTATACGGTTACCCTGGCAAGTCCTAAAGGCGGGAAGCCTCCTGTGGATCCCAGAAGCGAACTCACTGAAAACATTACTTCTTCAAACCGAAGATTCAAGAAAGATGAAGCAGCTCAACGAGGTTTCGAATTTACGCAGAAGCTTTCAGACTTAAGCGCTGATGATTTTGACGCCATTTTCTTCCCCGGAGGACACGGCCCAATGGGCGATTTGGCTACAGATGAAGATACTGCCCGCCTGGTGGTTGAATTCTTTAATCAGGATAAACCCATTGCGGCGATATGTCATGGGCCAGCAGCTTTGTTAACTGCAGCAACCGAAGCACCTGAACTTTTGCAAGGCAAAGAGGTCACCGCCTTTTCAAATACTGAAGAAAAGATGGTAGGTTTGAGAGACAATATTCCCTTTAGCCTGGAAGATCGTTTAAAGACTTTAGGTGCTCATTACAGCAGTGCAACAATACCTTTCACTTCAAGGGTAAAAGTTTCAGGTAAACTTGTTACAGGCCAGAATCCCGCCTCAGCTGAAAAAGCAGCGAAAGAGCTAATCAAACTATTATAAAAATAGGTCTTGCAGGGTTCTAAAAATTCATTCTTTCCAGGCTGATATAGAATTGTGGCCAACCCATACTATTACTTGTGCCATACCCTTCAGGATTACCAATGGTCGAGTTCTTGCCATGGCAGCAGGCGGAAAAAGGACCGGCAGAATCGCCGAATCTCTGAATATTATCAAGAGATTATAAATTCACATTTAAATATCAAGAGAAAACTGAAGGTGAGTTCCTCTTTTGAACTTATGGAATTCGCCAGAGCTTTTGACCTTTTATAAAGGTTTTTGGGATTTTGTCGTTATCAATGACTCTGTTTTCAAGAATTATCAGATTTTTATATTTTTAGCAAAAACGAAAGGATTTGGTTCAAAATTTCCATGAAAAATTAGAGATTTTTTCTTCCTGTGCAGAATTAATGCCCGGAGTAGTAGTAGTTCACGAATTAAAAGAAAAGGATTTCCGCACCGTCTTCATGAGTTCCCGGGGTTTGGACCAACTGGGAGTGAGTTTGCAGGAATTATCAGATATGGGTTCAAAATATCATGAACGCTTCTTCAACAATGAAGATATGGAAGATTTCATGGTGAAACTGCGACAGCTGCTTCAAAATAAAGATCCCCTGGAAACCTTCACCTTTTTTCAACAGGTAAAATTTAAAGACAGAGAGGAATGGGTATGGCATATGGGGTCCATAAGAATCTTTCATCAGGCTGCAGATGGCACTCCCACGCATTTGGTGACAGTTTCCTTTCCGGTGGACAGAATGAAACATATCCCCAATAAAGCAGAACGTCTGCTAGCTGAAAATGAATTTTTCAGAGAGAATCTTCATAAATTCCTGAACATGGGCAAAAGGGCAAAGGAAGTCCTAAGGTTGGTAGCTTTGGGAAAAAGTTCTGCTGAGATTGCAGAAGAGCTCAACATTTCCATCGAAACCGTAAATACCCACCGCAAGAACATCAAGAAAAAACTTGGGATCTCATCTAATTACGAATTTGCAGAATATGCTCGCGCATATGACCTCATTTGAGGAAAGGACAAAAAAAAATCGGGGCCCCTACACCCCCGATTTTTTAATCCATTGAATTAGTAATCCTACTCTTTCAACTTCATGGTGTAAAAATAACAGGGCTTTACGATCCAAACAATACCCATTATTGGGGAATTTTTGCTTTAAATTGGACTTTATTTGTTAAAATTGCCGCTGTAAATTTATTTCCGATATAATTTCTAATGCTCCCTTAACCCGATGGAAAGACATTTTAGGATCTTCAAACCCTATGGATATTTAAGCCAGTTCATTACCAACCAAAGAACCCGGCGCAATAAAAAGCTGCTGGGGGAATTATTTGATTTCCCTGAAGGAACCATGTCTATAGGAAGGTTGGATGAAGATTCTGAAGGCCTCTTGTTGTTAACCACCAACGGAAAAGTGAGTGCAGAAATTACCGGAAGAAAGGTTGAAAAAGAATATTTTGTGCAGGTGGACGGCAAAATTACTCCTGAAGCTGTAGCTCTCCTAAGAGATGGAGTAGAAATTGGACTCGAAGGGAAAAAATACATGACAAAACCCGGCAAAGCTGAGATCATTTCCTCTCCCCCTTCCTTCCCGCCAAGGCAAAAACCTATAAGAGATGAGCGGCATGGACCTACCAGCTGGATTGCTGTAACCATTAGGGAAGGCAAATTTCGCCAGGTAAAGAAAATGACTGCGGCTGTTGGCTTTCCCACCTTAAGATTGGTAAGAGTGAGGATTGGAAAAGAAATGCTGGGAAGTATGGAAATGGGAGAAGTGCAGGAAGTGAAGGAATTTATACTTTAAAATTCTGCTTATCCATTCCCGTTATACACCGGGAAATGCTTTCCTTCTTTTTCGCCTTTGTGCTGAAAAGTACCCGATTTTTTCGTAACTTCAGGATAGCAATTCCTATAAGATTTTTCGGTTTTGCAACATATCTCTAAACCTGCTTCCTAAAATGAGGGTTTTTATAGCGATTTTGCTTCTGCTTCACGCCATCCTGCACCTCCTGGGTTTTGTAAAAGCCTTTTATTCGGATTTTTTTCCGAAGTTGATGAGAGATATAAGTAAATCTGAAGGATTGCTTTGGATGGTTTGCTGTGGCCTTTTGATCCTGGCTGACATCTATTTTTTACTTCAGTATCCCTTTTGGCCGGTGCTGGCGATCATAGGATCCTTACTTTCACAATTCCTTATAACTATGAACTGGGAAGACGCAAAGTATGGGACAATTCTAAATATTCTTATCTTAGGTATAAGTTTCCCTGCCTTGACTTAAAGTCCAAGGGCAGCAAAAGTATCTCCCAAAGAAAGATCTCCGGTTTGATATCCTTTTAAAAACCATTCCATGCGCTGCCGTGAGGTCCCATGCGTAAAAGCATCAGGAACTACACGTCCTGTGGTCCTCTTTTGTATAGCATCGTCTCCCACTGCACTTGCGGCACTGAGGGCTTCTTCTATATCACCTTCCTGTAAATATTTCTTGTTATAATGAGCCCAGATACCCGCGTAAAAATCTGCCTGCAGTTCAAGAGCAACAGAAAGTTCGTTTGCTTCTTCCTGGTTTGAATCCTGCTGAAGTTGCCTCACCTTTCCCGAAGTCCCTAACACTGTCTGAACATGATGTCCTACCTCGTGTGCAATGACATAGGCTATAGCAAAATCTCCCTCTTTTGCCCCAAATCTGGTACGCAATTCCTCAAAAAACCGAAGATCCATGTACACTTTTTCATCTGCCGGACAATAAAATGGACCGGCAGCCGATGATGCTCCCCCACAGCCCGTGTTGACTGCCTCGCTGAACAATACCATTCCCGGTTCGGGATAATCTGAACCTTCCTGCTCAAAAAGCCGGTTCCAGACATCCTCTGTGTCGGCTAATACAATAGCCGAATAATCTCCAAGTTCTATTTCTTCTGAAGTTAATTCTCTTTCTTCCCCGGCTGGGGCTTGTTGCTGTTGTAACTGGTTGAGGATCTCTCCTGCATCTCCCCCCGTAAATAACTGGATAGCAATAAAGATAACGGCAATAATTCCGCCTCCCGCTGCTATTTTTCCGGTGGAACTACCTCTGCGATCCTCGACATTAGAACTTTTCCTGCGGCCTCTCCATTTCATCTTGTGTGATTTTCACCACAAATTATAATTTTTTTTCTCCTGATGTTGTTGGTGTTTTCTTAATTCTCCTGTTCAAGACGAATATCTGTAGCATAAAATTTTAGGATAACTTCCCAAATTATTTCTGCAAAACCTTAATTCAGGCTAATGATCCTGCCATCTTCCATGGTAATGATACGATCGGTTTGATTGGCAAAATCCAGGTCATGGGTTACAATAAGCAAAGAAAGCCCCTGTTCATCACTTAACTGCCTGAAGATCTTTAGTACATTATCTGAATTATGGCTGTCAAGGTTTCCTGTTGGTTCATCTCCCATGATGATGAGGGGATCATTAATTAGAGCCCGGGCAATAGCCACCCGCTGTTTCTCTCCTCCCGAAATTCGTGAAGCTTTTTTCTGCGCCAGGTGACTTATATGTAGCATTTCTAACTTGTGAAGTGCATTTGCCCTTATCTGCTGCGGGGAACATTCGGCAAGTTTGCGGGCGGGGAGCATGACATTTTCCAGAACACTAAATTCGGGTAACAAATAATGGAACTGAAAGACAAAACCTATATGTTTATTCCTTACAAAAGCAAGTTTGTTGGGTGGTTGTCCTGTGAGCAACTCTGCATTTAAAAATAATTCTCCCTGGTAATCCCGGTCCATGGTAGATAAAATGTAGAGAAGTGTAGATTTCCCGCAGCCAGATTTTCCCATAATTGAAACAAATTCTCCTGCTTTTACATCAAAGTTGATATCCTTAAGCACATGAAAATCTACCGGTTTCCTGAAATGTTTATCGATATGCCTGGCTTCAAGGATTGGTTTCATGACTATATTCCCGTTATGATCCTCACAGGATCAATTCTTTTAGCCTTGCGCGAAGGGAGATATCCGGCAAGAAAGGTAAAAAGCATAGCGAAACATATTCCCATCACATAAAAGCTGAGATCAAAATTGACGGGGTAAGTTTCTACAGTGGGCAGAGCTTCAGTTTCAAAGGGAGTATGACTTATTAGCAAAGAAATTCCGTAGCCAAGGAGAAGGCCTAATATTCCTCCCAGAAATCCTATGATCAACGCCTGACTCATAAAAATAAGCTGGACATCCCTTCCCGAAAATCCTGTAGCTTTTAAAATGGCAATATCATTCATCTTTTCATAGATCAACATATTTAAAATATTATAGATCCCGAAACCTGCGACAATAAGAAGAGTGATGGAAACAGCATAGGTAATTAAATTTCTAACGGTAGTTCCCGTTTCAAATTGGGCATTAGCAGTTTTGACATCAATTGCGGTAAGTCCAAACTGCTCTTCTATGAACCGCGAAATAGGAACGGCATCTTCAATATCGTATAACTTTACATTTATATCTGTGATGTAATTACCCGGTTCCCCAAGAATATTCTGAACGGTTTTAAGATTGGTGAAACTCTGCACATTATCTATCTCTATGATCCCACTCTGGTAGATCCCTACTATCTTTAAAGGAAAAATATCCCCTTTTACAGTGGTTATTTGTACCCGGTCTCCAATTTCCAGAGCTAATTTATCTGCCAGTCCCGCACCTAAAATAATTCCGTTGGAAGTATTATGAAGGTCTGAGGCACTCCCTTTGACAATATAATCCCCTAAATTAAAAAGCTCCTCCTCCTTTAAAATTTCGACTCCTGAAAGATTTCCACCAAGTTCAATAGAACCGGCTATATAGAAGACCTGTGTTTTTATTTGGGGAATTGCACCTCTTATCCTTTCGTCGGTATTCAGGAACTTCATTAGCGGTTCAGCATTGTGGATCTTCTTTTGAGACAGTTTCGGTTTTACAGAATGCACCACGTTGAACCCATTTTTAAGATCCTGAAAAAGGGTAACAGGTTGTTCTGCCGTGGGTTCGATTTCATTATAGATATGAATATGCGGAGTTTGATTAAGAATCAGTTCATCCAGCATCTGGTTAAGGCCGGTCATGAAACTAACAAGAGTAATATAGGAGCCTATTCCAAAGGTGACTCCCAGAGCTGCAATAAGCGTTTGCCTGAACTTGCTTAGCAGGTGCGTTTTTGCGATGCTGAGTATTACCCTGTAATTTCTCATTTTTAGGGAGATAGTATTTCTGTTTCTTTGGTGATCCCATTTAAAATTTCTACAGAATCTATACTTTGAAGGCCTGTATTTACAGGAATTAGCCCCTCCTTAGTTTTGACCCTGTTTTGTCCTATAAGATATTTGCGGGGAATTACCAGAGCCTTTTCCTTTTGAGCCACCAATATATTAGCTTCTCCTGATAATCCCGGAAGAAGCACCCCGGGAGCTTCTTTAAAAACTGCCTCCACCAAAAAGGTTTGATTTCGCTCATCTTTGCGGGGGTAGATCTTGAAAACCTCGGCCTTAAAAACCTCCTGAGGATAAGCATCCAGGCTCAAATAGACCAATTGCCCCTGCTTCACCTTTACAATATCTTCTTCATCTACCAGCATCTCCACAAGAAACCTGTCCACACTTCCCACAGAGACCAGCGGCTGCGTAGTATTTACTATCTCTCCCGGATTTTTATGAATAGCATACACTTTACCGTCTATTTTACTGCGAATAGTAAAGTCGGTAGTATTCACCAATGAAGCCGAATAGGAATTCTCTGCCTGTTTTAGCTGGGTTTCCAGTTCTTTTTGAGTCAAAACATATTTGTTCTGCAGCACTTCCAGGGCAGCTTTTGATCTATCCAAAGCCAGCTTTCTGCTCTCAAGATTGGAACGTGATCCAATTTGCTGCTGCCAAAGCCGTTCCTGTCTTCTGAAATTAACGGAATCATCCTGAAATTGATGCCTGGCAACCCTTATTTCCTCCTTAAGGTTGGACAAAACAGCCGCACCTCCGTTATAATTTTCTCTGGCTAATTGTAAGGCTAAAAAGGCATTTTTGGACACCAATTGTGGATTCGTATTGACGATCTCCAGCAGGATCTCTCCTTTTTTTACCGTATCCCCTTCCTCCACCAGGATCCTGTCAAGTATTCCGTTCACAACAGCGAATGCCTGGTACAGGCTATCGGGTTGAATAACAACTGAAGCATAAACAGATTCGGTGATGGTGGTTTCCACGGGATTTATGCTTTCCTGCTCATTATTGCAGGAAAGGAAAAAGATCATTACTGCTGCAGGTATCGTGCGCCAATTCATTGATTCGCTTTTGATCAAATTTAGCTGAAAATCATCCTTTTTTGAATGATATTCATCAGCTTAAGGAGTAAAGATCCCTGGTGTGATCTTCCCAACGAAAAAACATCACTAAGACTAACTTATCTTAAGCTAAACCTCCTTTTTCCGGTAGGTAAAAGTTTTCTCCTCCCCTTTTCTCATTTTGAATTCTTCCTCATTGACGACCACTCTAATATCGTCTTTCCAACCACCATTGCTCTTTAGGGAAAGGCTGTCCTGCGTAAGTGTTACTTCCAGCCAATGCCTGCGGTACCTGCATCTAAAACTTATCTGCTTTACGTTGGAAGGCAATCCTGGATTGAAATAAAGACGTTCCTTTTTGAATTCCATTCCGGTATAGCACCTGTGAATCAGATCAACTGTCCCGGCCATCGCTCCAAGATGAATTCCTTCAGCCGTAGTACCGCCCTGAATGTCTGAAAAGTCACTGAGCAAGGCTTCTTTGAAATCATGCCAGGATTCTTCGCGGTGAGACCTTGCGTACACCCAGGAGTAAACCACCTTACTCAAAGTAGAGCCATGAGAAGTAATCCTCTGATAATAATCAATATTGAGTGCAATTTGCTCTTTTGGATCAAAATTATAACCCATGAGATCAAAGAGTTCCTTCAGCTCTTCTGAAGAAAAAAGGAAAAAGAGCATAAGAACATCCGGTTGTTTTACCGCCTTATAATTACTCACATCATCACCTTCCTTCTCCAGTATTCGGTCCAGTCTCATTGTTTCCCCAAATTTACTGCGGTAGTGTTTCCAATCTAATTCCTTTAATTTGTCAAAACCTTCAAATTGTTCAATGATTTTTCCATCTTTTACAAAAGGAATTAACATGTTACAACAAATAGTTTTCCAGCGGGATAGTTCTTCTTCGTTGATCCCCAGTAATCTGAGAAGATCACCTGCCCTGCGATCGTTGAGCTTCTCAATTACAAGCAGAGCATGTTGAAGCGTCCAAACTGCCATTACATTGGTATAGGCATTATTACGAAGACCGGGAGCTGACGAATTGGGATAGGAGGTGTGATATTCATCGGGGCCTACTACCTCATGGATCTCGTATTTTCCTTTTTCTTCATTATAAGAAACCTTACTTGCCCAGAATTTGGCGATTTCAAGCATTAATTCTGCACCGTAAAAGGACAGGAATTGCAGATCTCCGCTTACCTGGAAGTACTGCCAAACATTATAGGCAATGGCCGAATTAACGTGCCTTTGTAAATGGGTATGATCCGGTAACCAGTTCCCGGATTCGGGATTGAGGTGTAAAACCTGCGTTTCTTCTCTCCCGTTGCTACCACTTTGCCATGGGAACATCGCTCCTTTATATCCTTCTTTTGCTGCCGCGAAACGGGCCTCCGTCAATCTCCTGTATCTATACATGAGCAGGGCGCGTGTAAGTTCAGGAATACTAATATTGTAAAAAGGAAAAATAAAAAGCTCATCCCAAAATATATGTCCGCGATAGGCTTCGCCGTGCCAGCCTCTGGCGGGAATACCCACATCTTCATCTATGGTCTTTAAACTAAAAGTTTGGAAAAGATGAAATATATGGAGCCTTAGCAACAGTTGATCATCGTTACCGTCAGCTTCCAGAACTATATCACTCTGTCCCCAAAGCTCCTCCCACGCCAGCTTGTGATAGAACAGCAATTGATCAAATCCAGGGGTTCTTTTCACCGATTTCTTTGCCTCACAAAGAGGATCAGCAATTGCCATATCTCTTGAAGTATAAATACTTACCAGTTTTTCCATTTTAATGACTTTGTTTTCGAGGGCATGAAAGTTTAATTCCTGTGCAACAAAGTCCTCCTCAATTATATTGGTTCTTTCAACTGAAGGCTCATATAAGTCAAAACTAATTTGTGTCCTGCAGGCCTGGACCATTACGATTTCTGACTGGCTGCTTCTTACCTTCAGATAAATCCCGTCTTCCTCAAAGCTTCCTGTCCCGAGCGGGATGAGATGCTGCCCATTGAGCGCTCTGTATCGTGCTACCCCGGAATTCATGACCTGCCCGTTCAAAGCCGACTGGATCGTGAGTTGTCCCTCCCAGTTGAGCGGTTGTAGCTGCCATTCAATTGCGGCCAGGTGCATTTCTGACATGCTCACTATTCGGCTACTGTTAATTTGTGTTTCTCTGCCTTCTTTATCGCGAATCCTCATCCTTCTATCCAGAATCCCTTCCTTTAGATTCAGGGACTGCTCAAGGTTCAAAACCTCCACAGCATCAATATCCAACCAATCCCCATTAGCAACTTTAAATTTCAGCAGCGTCCAGTCGGGCCAATTTACCAGATCCTCGTTTTCAATTACTCTTCCGGCAATGGTTGTTTCCAGCCTATTATATCCACCGGCGAGATAAGTACCCGGATAATGGTTTCCCCCGGCCACAGCACCTTCAGCAGCAGCCCGTGTAGCAAAATACCCGTTACCAACAGTACACAAAGCTTCTCTTAGAGGCTCCTCCTGGGGGGAATAGCCGGAATATTTTATAATCCAGTCTTTCATCTTATTTACAGCAATTTCCGGGTTAAAAATCTTTATAAAAAACCTTTATGATTTGTATGATAAAGGTTGGCAGAACACTTGCGATGATGATCAACACCCAATGTTTAACCTGTAAAGGCTTTAGATCTAAAACTTCAGCCACTACAGGAATGAAATATGCTGCAAGTACTGCAGCCGTACAAAATATTACCGCCATCCAGACATACTTATTTCGGGTGACCTGGTTATTTAAAACTGGTTCACTTGCATTCCTCATATTCAGGACGTGTAGAAACTGGGAAAAAGCCAGACTCAAAAATGCAATATTGTTATTGACCCTCATGTTTTCCTCCCAATAGAAGTGGGAATAAAAATAGGCTCCTGTTACACTTGCGGCTATAATAATTCCGTAAGCAATGATCTGCACCCAGTTCTTACGAGCAATAATAGGTTCTTTAGGATCTTTAGGAGGCATCTTCATTACGTTTGGAGTACCTTCTCCTATTCCGAGTGCAAGTGCAGGAAAAACATCTGAAAGCAGGTTAAGGAAAAGCAACTGTAGAGGTAGAATAGGAAGAATAAACAGGGAAAAACTGACGAGTGCGATAAGAATGATCTCTGCAAGGTGATATGAAAGCTGATAAAGTACAAACCTCCTAATATTTCCGAAGATGATACGCCCCTGTTCAACAGCTTTGACAATAGAATTAAAGGAATCGTCTTTTAGCACCACATCTGCCACCTCCTGGGCCACCTGGGTGCCTCGTTTTCCCATAGCGATTCCAATATTTGCCTTTTTAAGTGCCGGTGCATCGTTCACCCCGTCACCCGTCATGGCCACTATTTCACCAAGCTCCTGAAAATGGCTTATAAGATCTAACTTCTGCTTTGGATCCACACGTGAAAATATGGGAATATTGACCAATTTATCCTGATCATTTTCCTTCAGCTCCTTTTTCAAGTCTTTTCCATGTAATACCGGCACCTCATGTTCTTCTTCTGAAAAGATCCTCACCTCGCGTCCCACATTTTTGGCAGTTCCGGGATGGTCTCCCGTCACCATCACCACTTTAATTCCGGCATCTTTACAGGTCTTTATCGCTGTGGCTACTTCCCTGCGCGGAGGATCCAAAAATCCCAACAAACCAACAAAAATGAGTTCGTGTAAAAAATCTTCAGCTTCTTCTCCTGCAGGCAGCTCTTTTATTTTTTTAAAGGAAAATCCCAACACCCGCAGGCCGTCCTCAGACAGCTCATTATTTCTACTCTTCCACTTCTCCTTTTCCTCTTCTTTGAATTCCTCTTTTTTACCATCTATAAGGATGTGTGTGGAACGCGATAAAATGGCATCTGTAGATCCTTTTCCTGCGACGTATAGCTCCTCATTCTCCCGGTAAATTGTTCCCATCACCATGGATTCTGAATCAAAAGGATCATGCAACTCCCGCTGCAATCGCTGGAGATCCCGGTAGAATTGAGGATCATAATTGTTTACAAAATCGAGTAAAGCAATTTCCAGAGGATCTCCTTTTGAAATATTTCCCTGCGACTCTGGTGGGGAATCGTGCTCGTTATAATCGGGGATTTCCTCATTCTCACTTGCTTCAATTGAAGTTTCCGGCTCCCCGATGGTGGCATCATTGGCAAGAACGGCGATTTCGAGCAACTCTTTCAAATTAGCTTTCACACTTTGCTGCTGCTCCCCCTCCAGTTCGGGTTTATCTCCATTCCAATTAACCTTTAACAACTGCTCCTGGGGAAGACAAAAGGTGTGGACAGTGAGTTCATTTTTGGTAAGAGTACCTGTCTTATCTGTAAAGATCACCGTTGTCTCCCCCAAAGTTTCAACAGCACCAAGGCTCTTGATCAAAACATTTCTTTTGGAAAGCCTCACCATTCCGCGGGCAAGGGCAATACTGGCAACAATGGGTAAACCTTCCGGAATAGCAGCAATGGACCAGGCGATGGAAGTTTGCACCAGTTGATAAAGATCCTTGCCAGCCAGCCAGCCAAGAACGAAAAAGGAAGTAGCCATTGCAAGAATTACCCAAATAAGTTTCCTGGTAAGTTTATTTAGCTTAGAATTCAAGGGAGTGTCTTCCTGCTTTTGATCCTCTACCAAAGCTGAAATGTTACCTACCTCTGTATTCATTCCGGTAGCAATGACCAGTGCAATAGCAGTACCTGCAGTAACGGCAGTGCCTTTATAAACAATGTTTCTACGATCCGCCACCTGCAGTTCTTCCTGTAAAACTTCAGAAACTTTTTCCACCGGTACAGATTCTCCTGTCAATGGCGATTCATCCAATTTTAATTCAGTAGCTTCTAAAATCCTGGCATCGGCAGGGATCAAATCCCCGGCTTTAATTTTAATAAGATCCCCCGGGGTTATTTTTTCGGCATCAATATCTTTTTCTTCTGAATTTCTAATTACAACAGCTCCCGTCTTATCCAGCTTTTTAAGAGCCTGCATGGATTTTTGAGCCTGAAACTCCATCCAGAATCCTAAAATTGTATTGATGAGTAGCACTATAAAAATGGCAATACCCTCGGGAATATCTCCAAAAATAAGGGCCAGAGCAGCCGCCGCAAAGAGTAGATAAATAACAGGATTGTTAACCTGAGAGAAAATTATATCCCAAACACTGCGGACTTCTGCCGCCTTCAGTTTATTTAATCCGTAAATGTTTAGCCTTCTTTCTGCTTCCTCTTCAGTAAGTCCTTTGTCACAGTTGGAGAGTAGATCTTCAGCTACCTCTGCCCCGGTTTTTCGGTAAGCTTCCGGACTTCTAAGTTCTTGCTCTTTTTCATTTTTCCCCATCGACACATACATTATAAAAATAAAATCAGAGAGGCTTTTACGAGATGGATCTTTCTTTTCTCTTATATTTTATAAGCAATTCAAAAGCTCTATCTGATAAATCTCTTTTGTAAAGGAGTTCAAAGTATTTCTGCAAAAATTTTTTCTCTTCAAGGTAAAGCCAGTGTTGTTTGGTGCCTTTAAATTGTGAACGAGCTAACTTTTCCAACCAGAGGAAAAAAGGCATGTATTTTATTATATTCCCACAAGAGCAATGTTTATCTGCATTTTGGTTTCTTATGTTAAAGGAACATTTCTTTAACTTTAGATCCAATTCTTCTCTTTTTTCAAAAAGGCTCCAAACCTTATTTATGAGATCACTTTCTTTCGCAGGAAGCAGATAATAAATTGATTTATACAAGTCCATAAGACGCTGATTACCTGCAATCAAAGTATTTAACTGATATAATAGGCCGGCTTGCATAACATCACATTTTAATTTTTCACCACTTCATCTAATCAATGCTGAACGAATGCACTCTGAATTGATTTCAAGATCTCAATTCTCTGAATTTAAGACATTAATGTGGAAGATAAAATGATTAATATCACTATACCCCTTATTTTACCCGTGAAGACTTAGGGACTGTTTAGGCAGCAATAACAGTAAACCAAAAGAGAATGTATAAGACAAGCTAATGCCTTTCTATAATAAATTCCTGAAAAAGATCTTTACTTCATCCAAATCCTTTAGAGAATAGTCGGCATAGGTTTTTTGGCTATGCTCCCCCACTAAAATTCCCAGGCCATGCTGTACTTCCCTAAAGGCATCTTCATCTGTTACATCATCTCCTACATAGATCGAAAATGGATCTTTCTGGTCTGATAATTCTTTCTTTAGGAATTCCACTGCTTTTCCTTTATCCCAATCAATATCGGGCCTTATCTCAATGACCTTCTTCCCTCCTGCTCCTGTAAGTTTCGGGTAATTTTTCAATACCCTATTTACCTCATCCTTTACTTCCTGTTCCAGATCAGATTTCACCTGCCGGTAATGAATAGCCAGGGTGAATTTTTTGCGCTCAAAATCTACTCCTTTTATTTTCTGAAGCTGCTCCCGCAAGACAGGTTCAATTTCATCAAAAAGAGGCAGGATTTTTTGAGCTTCCTCGTTTTCTTTAAAAAATCCATTAGGGCCTGAGATCTCATAGCCATGACTCCCGGCATAATAAAGATCGGGCAGGTTCATTCGTTGCTTAACATCAGCCATTCCACGGCCACTAATTACTGCAATACAATACCGTTTCGAAAGTTCCTTTACCAAACCTCTCATTTCTTCAGAAATGGCTGCATCTGTATGGTGTTCTACTATGGGCGCCAGGGTACCGTCGAAATCCAGGAATAACATAGGTTTATGCCGGTTGATCTTCTTCTTTATCTCCGGAAAATCTTTCAATGCTGAAGGAAGATCTTTAGGTTCCCTGGTTTTTTTAGGGGCAGGATTGGAAATTACCTGTTGTAATTGTTCCAATAGTGTATCCACGTCCTTTTTCTTTAGCAATTCTGTACCCGGAGATTTAATTGTTGCGCTGCCACAGGCCAATCCCAATAAAACAGCTTCTTCCACCGGGTGCCCAAGAGACAGGCTATAGACCATTCCTGCCACCATGCTGTCCCCTGCACCTATAGAACTTACGTGCTCAACCTGTGGTGCAGGAAAATGTTTGATCTCTTGACCAGTAGCCAGCAATGCTCCCTCTGCTCCTAAAGAAAGCACTACGATCTCAACAGGGTAATGGTCTAAAATTTTAGACAAAAGTTGCTTCTGTTGTTCCAGTGTCTCTGCCGGTTCTCCTGTGATGTCTTTTAGTTCTTTTTTATTTGGTTTAAGGAGGTAAACTCCTTTTTCCAGGACTCCCTTATAGGATTTTCCGGAGGTATCAAGGACGAATTTTAATCCGCATTGATTTGCTCTTTCAGCAACTCTTGCATAAAAATCTGGTGGAGCACCGGGAGGAAGGCTACCGCTTGCTACCAAAAAAGCTCCTTTTTCACAGGTATCAACCTTTTTGAGCAAAGCCTCGTAATCATTAGGTTCTAATTCGGCCCCGGGAAATCCAAAACGGTAAAGGTTACCTGTGGAGGTTTCGGTTATGGCAAAATTCTGCCTTAGATCTTTCTTCACCTCAACGGGATCTTCTTTTACCCTTTCCTTCTTCAGCAGATCAGAAAATAGTTTTCCGGTATGCCCACCTTTTGTATATACCGCAGTAGATTCTCCTCCCAATCTCTTGATCACCCGCGAGACATTAATTCCGCCTCCTCCCGGGTCAATAATGGGTTTTTCGCACCTCATTTTTTCACTGGGTTCCAATTTTTCTGTGGTCGAATAAATATCCAGGGCTGGATTGACAGTTAAGGTTATGATCATCTTTAAGAAGGTTCGATTCTACATTCTCCCTAAATTACAGATAAGTTTGAACATTATAAGAAAACCCGGGGATTTTCGGTTTCCTCACCTGCATTTCTTTTTTTGGCTCGGTTAAACCTGAGAGAAATCATAGTAGGCTGTTAAAAACTATTGTAGCTTTATAAAAATTCCCGGTATGCCAGGAAGTTTTTCCATAGCCGCAAATGCCTCCTCCTTTTTCACGGAAATTGGAGCCCTCTCGCATTTTGCCGGAAGATTTTTTAAAGAGCTCTTCTCCCGTCCATTTGAATTCAGAGAATTTTTGCGCCAGTGCTATCAAATGGGAAATAAATCTCTCGTCCTGGTAGCTATTACCGGGTTTATCCTGGGCCTGGTGTTTACGTTGCAATCGCGCCCTACCCTGATGGAATTTGGCGCCGTTTCATGGATGCCCTCCATGATTAGCATTTCTATTGTAAGGGAAATTGGTCCTGTGATCATTGCCCTCATATGTGCCGGACGTATTGGCTCCAGTATTGGCGCAGAATTAGGTTCTATGAAAGTTACAGAACAGATAGATGCCATGGAAGTATCAGGGACCAATCCATTCAAATTTCTTGTGGTGACAAGGATTTTTGCAGCCACTTTAATGCTACCTATTCTTATTTTGATAGGGGATTTTGTGGCGCTTGTAGGTTCTGCATTGGTCGAAAATGTGAAAGGGGATGTATCTTTCCTCCTTTACTTCAACCAGGTTTTTGAAGCCCTGGAATTCAGCGATCTCCTCCCAGCCACAGTGAAGTCTTTTTTCTTTGGTTTCGCCATAGGACTGGTGGGATGTTTTAAAGGGTATAATAGCAATAAGGGTACTGCGGGAGTAGGTAAGGCAGCAAACTCTGCTGTGGTGTTTACTTCCCTGCTTCTATTCGTTATCGATTTTATAGCAGTTTTTGTTTCAGATGTGATCTATGGATGATTTATCAAATAATAGAGCAACTTCAGGAAGGACCGAGGTGATTTCCATTAAAGGTCTTTATAAGAGCTTTGGGGAAAACGTTGTGCTGGACGATTTTAATATGAACATCTATGAAGATGAAAACCTGGTCCTCATGGGGAAATCTGGTTCCGGAAAATCTGTCCTGATAAAATGTGTCATAGGTTTGATGCAACCCGATAAAGGAAAAATAGAGGTCCTTGGAAAGGATATCACCAAATTGGGGCAACAGGAAATGGATGAACTAAGGGCCGAAATTGGATTTCTCTTTCAGGGAAGCGCACTTTATGATTCAATGACGGTAAGAGAGAACCTGGAATTCCCCCTACGCCGACATCGGAATAAAATGAATGGTAACAGAACAAAGGATCTTGTGATGGAAGCTCTGGAAAATGTAGGTCTGGCTCATACCCTTGATCTTATGCCTGCAGAACTTTCAGGAGGAATGCAACGCAGGGTTGCATTAGCAAGAGCCCTGATCCTCAAACCTAAGATCATCTTTTATGATGAACCTACGACAGGATTAGACCCTATTACAGCTAAAGAAATCATACTACTTATGCTGGATGTGCAGAAGAAATATAATACTTCTTCTCTAATTATCACCCATGATGTGGATTGTGCACGTGTGATCGCCAACAGGATCATACTTCTTTATGAAAAGACAAACTATGCCGAAGGTACTTTTACGGAATTGTCTACTTCCCCAGATCCTAAAGTGAAAGCCTTTTTTAAATGACAGTAAGATGAAAAATTCAAATTCTCAAAACCTTAGACTGGGGATCTTTATAATAGCAGGAATCCTCATTTTTGTCGCTGCAGTTTATTTTATTGGAAACCGCCAGCACCTCTTTGGAAATAACGCCAGGATAAGCTCTGTCTTTAAAAGTGTCAATGGTTTGCAGGTGGGAAATAATGTGCGTTATGCAGGAGTTAATGTGGGAACCGTAAGAGATATTACCATTGTTAACGACACCAGCATCTTAGTGGATTTCATTATTGAAGAAAAGACCATGCCTCTTATTAAAAGAAATTCGGTGGCTACCATAAGTTCAGATGGTCTGGTAGGCAGTATGATCATTAATCTCACCCCCGGGGAAGAATTCTCTTCGGAAACTATTAGAGGCGGGGATACTTTACAATCAATAAGTAAGGTAGCTACTGCCGATATGCTCACCACCTTAAATACTACTAATGAAAATGCTGCTTTATTGACCGCAGATCTATTAAAAATAACGGCAGCTATCAATGAGGGAAAAGGAACTTTAGGTGTTTTGATTAGAGATGAGCAAATGGCCCAGGATATAAGCAGCAGTATGGCCGAGTTAAAAAAAACCACTCAGGGTGCCGCTATAACAGTAAACAAATTGAACAGGCTAATCTCTCAATTTGATATGGAAAATAGTGTGGCAGGAGTCCTTTTTAAGGACACACTTCCTGCCTTAAAGGTTAAGGAGGTGATAGTAAGTCTGGAAAAATCGGCCGGGGAAATAGAACAAATGACCAGTAACCTTAATAAATTCTCTGAAGAGATCATAAATAATGAAGGTGTACTTGACTATGTGCTTCACGACAGCACTTTAGTAGAGCAAATAAATGCCACCCTTGAAAATGCTGAAGCTGCCAGTAAAAAACTTGATGAGAATATGCAGGCGTTACAACACAATATCCTCTTTCGAGGCTACTTTAAAAGGCAGGCCCGTATAAAAGCAAGAGAGGAAGCAAAAAGGGATTAATAAAAAAGGCTTCCTGTTTTAACAGAAAGCCTCTAAAGAAATTTTAAAGAATTTTATTCCACAATGAATTTACCCTGCATTTGTATGTAATGCCCGGGGAAGCTACAAATAAAGTCATAGGTCCCAGCTTCGGGAGCGGTAAATTCAATAGATGTTTCTTCTCCTCCTCCTATCATTTCGGTATGAACAATAACCTGATCAGTATCTTCGGGGATATATTCATTTCCACTTGCGCTTGCAGCTTTGGTTGCAAAATCTACAATATCGGTTCCTTTTTGTAAAAGCACGAAATTATGGCCCATTGCATTCTCCGGCAATTGTCCCACATGCTTTAATGTTAAGCGCACCGTTTCCCCTGCCTTTACTCTTATCTCCTTAAGATTGAACTGCATTTGATCATTCCCGGTAAGATTTACCTGTACAAAGCCATCCTGTCTCTCAATACCTTCAGCAGCTGTGCCTGCAGTATCAGTGGCAGTGTTTGTGGGGTTGGCAGTTGTGCTTCTTTCAACTGTTCCTTCTTCACCAATAGTTATAGTTTCCTGCTCTTTCTTTTCATCACCACAGCTTACCAACAACACGGTAGCTAAAATCATAAGAAATCTCTGAATATCCTTCATATTACTTATTTTAAATTAATAATTATACCTCCATTTTTGAAGTATCTTCAAAGGTAAAAGAATTTCCATAAATAAAAGGATAACCTTAGTTAAGGAAAGTTAAAGAAGTTTTAAACGCCTACAGGATATGTGTCATTTTCCAGCGTTTAAGATCGGGAAGTTTTCTAATAGCCGCTTCTGCTTCCTCCAGGCATAACCCATCATGGTGCCTGGCCATTTCCAGGAGTTTTTTCTCCATATCCTGAATACTCATATGGTGATCCCTGAACTCTCCATCTTTAAAACAGTCGTAGCAGTATTCTGCACTTTTACTCTGGTCACGATTGGTACCTCTGGCCTTAGGGGAAAAAGGGAGTCCGCAGCACTGGCATATCATAGAATTCATAAGATTAATTTTTCTCTCCCCTCCCTTTTAGAATTAAAATGGATTCAGGCTTGGGAGAATGATTACTAAAGATAAAAAATCAACCATCAAATAACTATACATTTTTTACTAAAAATTTTACAAAATCCATAATCCTGCCGTATCTTAATGCTATTAAAATTCTGCCTGAATATTATCTTCATTAATATTTATTCCGGCAAGCCATATTACTGAATTTCAACAAGATGGAAAAAGTTATTCTACTTATTGAAGATGATCAGATTCTTGCAGAGAACACTAAAGAATTGCTGGAACTCTCGGGATATAATGTGATTACTTCCCCTGATGGAAAATGCGGATTTAATAAAGCTTTGACCCAAGAGCCGGATTTGATAATTTCGGATATTATGATGCCCCATTTGGACGGTTATCAAGTCTATGAAGCTCTCCAGCAACATCAAAAAACAGCTAAAATCCCCTTTATTTTTCTTTCGGCCCGATCAAACCTGTGTGATATTCGAAAAGGGATGAATTTGGGGGCAGACGATTATATCCCCAAACCCTTCGATGAAAGAGATCTCCTTGTCGCTGTCGAAAAAAGACTTGAAAAAAAGGAAAAACTCTGTAAAGAAAAAGAAGCAACTAAATATAGTAAACAGAATCAGCTTGAAGAGCTAAAGAAATTTTTCCGGACATATGGAGAACAACAGGAGGCAGAAAAGGATGAAGAGATCTTTCTTGAAGGCCGGTCAGCTTCCAGTGTATATCTTTTGGAGTATGGATTGGTAAAAACCTTTGAGCTCGACGAGTGGGGAAAAGAATTAATCACCGATGTCTGTCAAAAAGGGGATTTCATAGGCTTCTATAGCTTTAAATCCCATTCTTCTCTTCCCGAAAGTGCAACTGCACTTGAACGCAGCATTTTGTTCAGGATCTCTCATCACGATTTTGTGGATATGCTTAAGCAAAATCATGATCTTAGCCTTGAATTTGCCGAACTTCTCTCCAATCACCTTATCACTCTTAAAAACCACCTTTTGGAAATGGCCTATGGTTCTGTTCTCAAGAAAACGGCGAGTACCCTGCTTGAATTTGTGAAAAAGACCAATGGAGGCCTCCAACCCTTACTTAAAGTCTCCCGTGGAGATATGGCCAGTGTTGCCGGAATTTCTACAGAAAGTTTTATTAGAAGTCTTTCCTCTTTAAAGGCCGAAGGAATTATTGATATAATTGGCCGCAACATCAGGATACTCGATCTTCAAAAACTTAAGAATATTCACTAAAAATGATATGCTAATATCTTCTTAATTATTTGACTGCCTGACATTTATCATGAAGCCATAAACCTGCCTTTTTTACTTTAGTACTGCATGAATGTCTAATTTAAAAAAAAAGTTATGTCACTTATCAAGTCAAACAAGCGCAGGACTCCCAGGTTGAGTAATGTCTTTAGAAATGATCCTTTTTTTTCCGACCTAATGGATCGAAAAAGTATGTTTGAAAATTTTTTTGACACTAACGGCGACTTCGATATTAGTCCCGCAATGAACATCAAAGAGAAAGAAAAAGAATTTGAAGTTGAACTTGCAGCGCCAGGCCTCAGAAAAGAGGATTTTAATATTACCCTTGATGAAGGGATCCTTACTGTTTCTGCCCAAAAAGAGGAAAGCAAAGATGAAGAAAAAGAAGGATTTATTACTAAGGAATTTAGTTATAACTCTTTTTCAAGATCTATAAGTATTCCAGAAAGTATTGATGAAGAAAAAGAGGTCACCGCCAAATATGAAGATGGTGTACTTAAATTAAAACTTCACAAAAAAGAAAATATGGAGCCCAAAAAGGCACGCCGCATCAACATTTCCTGATCTCATAAAAACAAAAGAGGGATGGGATTTCTCATCCCTCTTTTATTTATTGGCACAATGACATAAATCATTATTTAATCTACTGATTTCCCGTAACTTTAGAAAAATCCTTCCCTATGAGAAAGATAGTCGTGCCAACAGATTTTTCAGAGAACGCCTTTGATGCCCTTAAATATGCTGCCGAGTTGTTTAAATACGAAAGGAGTGAGTTCTTTCTTTTGCACGCTTATGCCGATGAAGTCTTTGAAGAGGCCGACGACCTTTCCAGGGAATTTCTTGAAGAACTAAAGAGCAGAATAAAAAGTAAAGCAGATGCAGAGTTGGAAAAAACCAAATCCCGAATTCTGGAGATCTTTCCCAATCCCAAACATGAATTTAAGACGGTTTCTGCTTTTGGACTACTTATAGATGAAGTCAACGATCTCGCAGAAAGGGAAAATGCAGATCTAATTATTACTTCCACCCGTGGAGTCTCTGATGACCGCAAACTTACCTTTGGAAGCAACTCCCTACAGATTATTAAATATGTTCAATGTCCTGTTCTCAGCATACCCGCAAGCTACAGCTTCAGAGACCTGAAAAGAGTATTATTCCCCTCCAATTTCATGTTACCTTACCAGCGCAGAGAATTAAAGTTGGTAGGGGATTTAGTGCGATCCATATGTGCAGAGATACATTTGCTCTACATTTCCAAATATCCGCAAGAAACTTTGAGACAAAAAGAACATAAAGCGGCAGTCCTGGAGCAATTTTATAACATAAAGATTACTGAACATTTTGAAGAACTGGATGATAAAGCTGAAGTTATTAAAAAACTTATCCCCCAGTTGAACATCGACCTGTTGGTACTCGTAAACTCGCGCCACAGTTACCTTGAGAATCTCCTATACACTTCGACTATAGATAAAATAGGATTTGACCCAAAAATTCCATTTCTGGTACTTCAAAATTTTTACCGTTTATAAATTTTCAGACCGATGAAAAAGATCCTGCTTCCCACCGATTTTTCTGCAAATGCACTTAATGCCATTTGTTATGCTATGGAACTTTTTGCCGGGGAAGAGTGTTTGTTTTTCCTTCTCAATACCTATACTCCTGTACTGTATGATAATGAATATTTAACTTATAGCAGCACACAACCCACATTAACAGAAATCTACAGAAATAAATCCCAGCAGGGTCTTGAGCGGGTACGGCGAAGAATACTGCGAAAGTATAAGAATGAAAATCACCATTTTGAACTGGTTTCTTCATTTAATCTCCTTAGCGATGAATTGAAGGAAATTGTAAAGGAGAAAAAAATTGATCTTGTGGTAATGGGTACTAAAGGAGCCACCGGTGCCGAAGAAATCTTATTTGGCACTCATACCGTTCATGCTATAAAAAAGACGCGCTGCCCTTTACTGGCAATTCCTGCTCATTTTGAATACCGGCCGCCAAAAAACATCCTGTTCCCAACAGACTATGAGACTGAAATTCCCGGGGTACTTAAGATCATGCGCAATATTGTTGATACTCACAACTCTGCCATAAATGTGCTCCATGTGTATTCCGAACTGAATCTTACTGAAAGTCAGGCGGGCAGGAAGAAAGCATTGGTACGAGCCTTTAAGGATAATAAACTTAACTTTTTCAGTATTACCGATAAAACCGTCACCCGCGCCATCTATGATTTTACTGAAGAAAATGAAGTTGATATGCTCGTAATGGTCAACAACAAACATTCATTTTTTGAGAACCTTCTCTTCCGTCCGGTGGTAAATGAAATTGGTTTTAATGTGAAAGTGCCTTTTTTGGTAATTCCGTCAAATAAGAAATCATGAAAAAGATCCTTTTACCCACAGATTTCTCGCAGAATGCTTTTAATGCGATCACCTATGCTTTGGAAATGTTTAGGGAAGATAAAATCACTTTTACCTTTTTACACGCCTATAAGGTTTTTGAATACCACGAGAAAAGTAAGCTAACCGCAGAGCCGGGTGAAAAGAATCTGGAGAAGGTAAGGAAGGATACAGAAAAAAAACTTGAACAGCTTGCCGAAGAATTTTCCTTGAAGGCTGGCAAAAACCACACATTTAAAACAGCTGTTCACAACCTGTTGCTTGTTGATGCCATAAATAAAGAGCTAAGAATCCATAAACAGGATCTAATTGTAATAGGCACCCAGGGAAAGACCGGTAATAAAGAAGTTGTTTACGGCAGTAATACTATTAACATCATGGAAGATGTGGAAAAGTGTCCCGTCCTTGCTATACCTGCGCATGTTTCTTTTAAACCGCCTACGGAAATTGTTTTGGCGAACAGTTTTAAGGTGGAGCTTACTCCTACAGACCTGGATTTTTTGATTGGTTTAGCACGAAAATATGGGTCTGCTATTCGAATTTTACATATCGCTGAAGAAGGCGGATTAAGCAGATCTCAAAAATACAACCGGGCTCAGCTTCAGGAAAAACTTGAAGGGGTAAGACATTCCTTCCATTTTCTGGAATACCTCAGTGTACCAATAGGCATTTATTCATTTTTGGAAAGCAGAGGGAGTGATATGATCGCATTTATTAATAAAAAACATACGCTCGTACAGAATCTTTTACTACAACCTTTGTATAAGAACCTTGCACATTATTCTAAGGTACCGGTACTGGTTTTACATCAACCCGAAAAATCCTAAAATTTTGCTATGAAGATCCTTACTGCTTCGGGAGAACGACCTGATTATTCAAAAGAAAAAGTTGCAGGCTCTCTAAGAAGGTCGGGTGCAAAGGAACACGTCATCCAGGATATCCTTAAGACTCTGGAAAAGGATCTTTATGAAGGAATGAGCACAAAACAGATCTACAAACTGGCTTACAAACTTTTAAAATCACAGGATGGACTAACAGCTTCCAGGTACAAACTTAAAAAAGCAATTTTTGAACTGGGACCTACCGGTTTTCCTTTTGAACGATTTATTGGAGCCGTTTTAGAACACAGCGGGTACAAGGTGGAAATTGGTAAAGTGGTACAGGGAGCCTGCGTCCCCCATGAAATAGATGTAATTGCAGTAAAGGATGAAAAGAAGTTGTTTATTGAATGTAAATTCCATGGTGAACAGGGAAGAAATTGTAATGTGAAGATCCCCCTGTATATTCATGCCCGCTTTCAGGATATCAGGAATCACAGGTCTCAAAAAGGAGAAAATGTACAGGTCTATAACGAGGGTTGGGTTGTTACCAATACCAGGTTTACTAAAGACGCACTCCAGTACAGTCACTGCGTTGGTTTGCAGCTCTTAAGCTGGGATTACCCTAAATACCAGGGTCTTAAAGATCGCATCGATCATCTGGGTCTTTATCCTATTACTGTATCTTCTTTGTTATCAGGCAGGGAAAAACAATTCCTTTTAAGCAGAGATGTTGTTTTATGCATGGAACTTTTGGATAATCAGTTTCTTCTGGACCAACTGGAAATATCACCGGGCAGGAAAAAGAAGATTTTAAAAGAAATGGAAGAACTATGTAATTCGGGAATGGCTTATCATGAAAAATAATGTGCAAATACATTTCTTAGGTGCTTCGGGAACTGTGACCGGGTCAAAATTTCTTTTGCAAGCCTTTGAAAAAAATATTCTTATAGACTGCGGAATGTTCCAGGGGCTTAAAGAGCTTCGGGAAATGAACTGGAATAAATTTGCTTTCCCGCCTGGGAAAATCGACCTGATATTACTTACCCATGGACACCTGGACCATACCGGAGCTTTACCACGGTTAATTAAAGAAGGCTTCAAAGGTCAAATCATAGGAACCTCTCCTACTCTGTCTATCGCAGAAATTATTTTGACAGATAGCGCAAAGATCCAGCAGGAGGATGCAGAGAGAGCCAATGAAGAACATTACTCTCATCATGAACCCGCTTTACCTTTGTATGACGAAAAAGATGTAGCACAGACAGTCTCTCTTTTTAAGACGGTAAAACCCGAAGAATGGTTTGAAGTTTCCGAGCATATAAAATACAGGTTCAGACCAAATGGACATATCCTGGGCTCCACTTATATTGAACTGGAAATAGGAAAGAAGATCTTTGTATTTTCGGGCGATATTGGTCAGGATGAAGATAGCCTGCTCAATCCCCCTCTAAAACCACAACGTGCCGATTTTCTCTTTCTGGAAAGCACCTATGGAGATCGCTTACATCCTGATGAGGATCCCGATATCATCTTAAAAACTGCTATAGAAACGACCCTTGAACAGCAGGGAATACTTATTATACCAAGTTTTGCGGTGGAGAGATTACAAACTCTTATGTATCGTATCTATAAACTCAGGGACAGGAATTTAATTCCCAAGATTCCGCTTTACATTGACAGTCCCATGGGTAATGAAGTGCTTACGGTTTTTAGCAGGTTCATGTCATGGCATAAACTATCTCACGATGAGTTTAAACGGATGAAAAAATGTTTTAAAGTCATAACCCAATACAAGGATACCTGGAATACTATTGAAGATCCATCTCCTAAGGTCGTAATTGCAGGTAGTGGGATGGTTACGGGGGGACGCGTACTTACCTATCTGCGTTTTTTCATTGAAGACCCAAAAACAATAATTTTACTCACAGGTTTCCAGGCCGAAGGCACCCGGGGAAGACAACTATTAGAAGGTTTGCCTGAAGTAAAGATTTTTGGAAAATATTTACAGGTAAAAGCGGCAGTGGAAAGCATCAACAGCCTTTCGGCTCATGCAGATCAAAACGGGCTGCTGAACTGGATCTCTGGGATTGAGAATGTGCCGGAAAGGATTTTTCTAATCCACGGTGAAAAAAAGGCAGCAGATGTACTTAGGGTAAAGATTAGGGATAGATATAACTGGAAACCTGAGATCCCTCACCTTGGGCAGGTGGTAACCGTTTCTGTTTAAAACAAAAAGATCCGTGATAAGCTCACGGATCCTTCCAAGGCACTTATGTGCCGGGTTCTTCGAAAGAATAAATTATTCTACAGAAGTAGTATCTGTAATGTCTTCTACTACGGTACCGCCGGTGCTTGTAGTATCAACAACTTCTTCAACTTCAACTTCCTCAACTTCTGGAGTCTCTGGAGTTTCGATAACTTCTACTGCACTTTCTTCAGTGGTTTCAGTAGTAGTTTCTTTACAAGAAGTAAAACTAAATACTAATGCGATAACAGCAAAAGTCAAAAAGGATTTTTTCATTTTAAATGAATTATTAATTGTTTGAGGCGCCAAATGTATATCATTTTTAGACTCATAATACATATTCAAAAATTATTTTTAGTTAAATTTTTAAGACCACAAAACTTCCTTAAAAAATACCCTTTTTGAGCCTGCTAAATTTTAAATTCTTGACATTTGTCATCTTATTAAAATATTTATTTTTTACCTTAATAACTTAAACGTAAGGATTTATGAACCGGAATACTTCCAGAAGTTTCTCGGCAAACGAGAAAGAGATAGAGAGATTGCTTCAGGAAAACAGGAGCTGGAAAGAGGAGTTGTCCTATATTTCTGAGGAGATCAATTTCCTCATCCTTTTCCTTACGGCAGATATATTCAGAAAAAACGTTTTGAACCTGTATGAAAAGCTTCAACTATTTTACAATGATCTACAGGAGATCAAAAAAGAAAACATAGAATTGATAAGAGAAGTACATAATCACAGGTACGATATTGAAGGTATTCTGGAATGTGAAGACATTAGCTGTGAAGTGTTTTATCACGAGGAACATATAAAATTGGGTCAAAGAATACAAGACTTTGCCGATAATTTCAAGGTTCTTAAAATGGACATCTATCTCTATACTGGCAGTAATCTTAGAAAGACCAGTAAAGAGACCTAATAAAACATAATTTTTTTCATCATGGAAAATAAGGCTCACCATTACCGGTACATTGAGTGGAAATCACCCGATGAAATGCATTTCTCCTCGCTGCAGTGGAAATCTGAACTCAACTTTATTAAGGATGAACACAGGTTCTTTGAGGATATGCTCAAAGAATATACTATGCCTATTATAGAATCTCAGCTGTTTACGGTGGTTAGAGAACTTATTCAGCAACTGGACCATTCCCGGAAAGATCTGGTACTCCTGGAGCAAAAGGTTAATGACCATAGCAACAGGTTACAAAAATTACTGGAAGATATTGACACTCCCCGTGAAGGCAGGATCTATAGAGATGAACATAAAATTCTCCTTAACGAAGTAATCCATTTTTCAAGGCAATATAAGCGCCTGAAAAAGGATATTTTTGAAGCTGTAACCAAGGCATTAAAACAACAAAGACAAAAAAGACTTTTACCTAAAGAATAATGGTGTAAAAGCTTATTTTAACTCAACAGGGCCTGCTCTTATTGCAGGCTTTTCTATTGCAGAGGTTCTTTGCCATCCCGCAGATTTCCATATCTTTAAAAGAAACTTCCCATGTGTTTCAGGACCAGGCTTAATGCTAAAATTATAGAGATAGAAAAAGCTTTTGAAGCCCGATTTATGGAACCGGGCTCATATCAGCCGCAGGAAGAGATCAATGGCTTTGATTTCTCTTCCAATCCTGTGATCACCGATTATGCTCCCGGGGAGATCCTGTTATACAACTGGGGTCTCATTCCTGGTTGGGCTAAAAATGACAACCTGAAGAAATCCACTCTCAATGCCCGAATTGAAACTCTCACCGAAAAACCTGCTTTTCGTAATTCAGTAGAAAATCGTTGTCTGGTAATCGCAAACGGTTACTATGAATGGCAATGGCTGGATGAAAAAGGAAAACAAAAACAGAAATATCTTATCACTCCGGTAAAAGAGGAAATTTTTGCCTTCGCAGGGATATACTCTTCATGGAGAGATCCTGTAACCCGAAATTTTCTGAATACTTATTCTATAGTGACCACCAGGGCAAATGAGCTCATGAGTGAAATTCATAACAATAAAGAAAGAATGCCGGTAATTATACGTAAGGAAGACCGGCAGGCGTGGCTGGAAAAAAAACCGGTTGAAAATTTTGCATTTCCTTATGAAGTAGAATTAAAAGCCACAAAAATTTAAATCCTATAAAACCTGTTTCAACTGCAGAACAATTTTAAATTTGTTCCGGAATTTGCACCCAAAACACCCTTAATGGGAAAAATTGAAGATATAAGAACGGTTACGGTTTGTCGTTATATTGCTCCTTTACGGGAAGGAGGCTCTCTACCTGCCCTTGCCGAAGCAGATGATGATTTTAAATACGTCCTGAAGTTTCGTGGCGCAGGCCATGGCGTAAAAGCTCTGATTGCTGAATTTTTAGGAGGAGAGATCGCCCGGCTGTTGGGCCTCCCGGTGCCTGAACTCGTTTTTGCTAATTTAGATGAAGCATTTGGGAGGACTGAAGGAGATGAAGAAATACAGGATCTACTTCAAGGCAGCAAAGGTTTAAACCTTGCCCTTCATTTTCTTTCGGGTGCCATTAATTATGATCCGGCGGTAAATACTATAGATGAATCTACAGCCTCCAGAATTGTTTGGCTGGATGCATTTATTACGAACGTAGACAGAACCTATAGGAATACAAACATGTTGATGTGGCACAAGGAGCTCTGGCTTATTGACCACGGCGCCTCGTTTTATTTCCATCATTCCTGGACCGACCTGGAAAAACAGGCAAAGACTCCTTTCAGCTTGATCAAAGACCATGTTTTACTGCCACAGGCCACACAACTTGACACTATTGATGCTGAGTTCACCAAATTACTTTCAGAAGAAAATTTAAAAGATATCGTTGCAGGTTTGCCCGATCAATGGCTGCAATGGCAGGAAACAGAAGAAACTCCCGAAGAGATACGGGCAGCCTATCTCCAATTTTTAAAAATAAGGCTGGAGCACTCTCACATTTTTAAAAAAGAAGCACAAAATGCAAGACAAGCACTTATATGAATATGCCGTCTTAAGGGTGGTACCACGGGTGGAGCGGGAAGAGTTCCTCAACGTAGGGGTAGTTGTGTTTTGCAAAAAAGAGAAATACCTCAAGGTTCGCTACCTGCTCAATTCTGAAAAACTGCTCATGCTCTGTTCCGATTGTGATATAGAGCAGCTGGAAAAAAACCTGAGGTCTTTCGAAAGGATATGCCGGGGAGACAAAGAAGGCGGACCTATCGCGCAAATGGATGTGGCTTCAAGGTTTAGGTGGTTAACCGCCGTTCGGAGCTCAGTGATCCAAACCTCCAGGCCTCACCCCGGGCTTTGCATTGATCTGGACAATACTCTGGACCGGTTATTTACTGAATTAGTTTTATAAAAAAAGCTGCCTCTCCGGCAGCTTCCTAAAATTATATATTTCAAAAGTTAGGTTTTAATCAGGACCCTTTTTTCACCCATTGGGCCAATTGAAGGGTTCTTTTAGTCTGGTGACCAACAGCTTTTTTCACTTTTTCACCCATTTCATCTTTTCCGGCGGTGACACTTACTCCGTAAGGGTTTCCTCCTGCATTAAAAATAGCTTCATCTGTATATCCAGGGGCCGCAACTATTGCACCCCAATGGAACATGGTCTTGTACAAAGATAGGAGCGTTGATTCCTGACCTCCGTGAACATTACTTGCACTGGTCATACCACTAACTACTTTATTGGCCAATTTTCCGCTAAACCATAATCCGCCGGTAGTATCCAGGAATTGCTTTAACTGGGAAGGTAGGTTCCCGTAACGGGTAGGAGCGCTAAAGATATAGGCATCTGCCCATTCCAGGTCATCCATGGATGCCTCCTTAACGTCTTTGGTGGCTTCAATATGCTTCTTCCAGTCTTCATTTGCTGCAATTGCTTCCTGTGGTGCGAGCTCCTTCACTTTTCTAAATCTTACTTCGGCGCCATTCTCATTTGCTGCAGCTTCTGCCCATTTTGCCAGTTGATAATTGGTTCCTGTAGAGCTGTAATAAATCACTGCCAGTTTTAGATCTTCCATTCTTATATATTTTAATATTAAACTTCCTTTTCCTTATTAATATAAGCAACAGTAAATTCCTTTCTATTAAACTAATTATAAAGTTACAGGCTCCAAAAAGGGCAAAAAAAATCCCCTTCGAAAAAGGGGATTTTTAGCAATTATATTTTAGTATAAAATTATTTCTCCATAGCAGCGGCTACTCCTGCAGAAAGCCTGCGGTAAGTCCCATTTTCCAGACGTTCCCTAATTGCAGAAAAAGCAGCAAGGGTTTCCTCTATATCTTCCATAGAATGAGTCGCAGTAGGAATTAATCTTAGCAGGATCATTCCTTTCGGTATTACCGGATACACCACAATCGAGCAGAAAATTCCGTAATTCTCTCTAAGGTCATTAACCAGGGCCATAGCTTCAGGAATACTTCCCTTAAGATAAACAGGAGTCACACAACTTTGGGTAGTTCCAATATCAAATCCGCGGTCTTTTAAGCCATTTTGAAGGGTATTCACATTCTCCCAAAGCTTTTCTTTAAGCTGAGGCATGGTTCTTAGCATTTCAAGACGTTTTAGTGCTCCAATAACCAGCTGCATTTGCAGGGATTTGGCGAACATTTGCGAACGAAGATTGTATTTAAGATAATCTATGATCTCCTGGTCTGCAGCTATAAAAGCTCCGGTACTTGCCAGGGACTTGGCAAAAGTGGCAAAATAAACATCTATTCCATCCTGCACTCCCTGCTCTTCACCTGCTCCTGCACCGGTAGCCCCAAGGGTACCAAATCCATGTGCATCATCAACAAGGAATCTGAAGTTATACTTTTCCTTTAGGGCAATAATTTCTTTAAGTTTCCCCTGCTCTCCTCTCATTCCGAAAACTCCTTCAGAAATAACAAGGATCCCTCCGCCGGTTTGTTCAGCGATCTTTTCGGCACGTTGCAGGTTCTTCTCGATACTCTCCATATCGTTATGCTTATAGGTGAAGCGCTGACCTAAATGCAGGCGCACCCCATCTATAATACAAGCATGAGCATCAACATCATATACAATAACATCTTTTTTGGATACCAAAGCATCGATGGTTGATACCATCCCCTGATAACCAAAATTGAGCAGGTAAGCAGCCTCTTTAGAAACAAAAGAAGCAAGTTCGTCCTGAAGTTTTTCATGCAGGTCTGTATGTCCACTCATCATTCTTGCGCCCATTGGGTATGCAGAACCCCATTGAGCAGCAGCTTCAGCATCTACTTTTCTAACGTCAGGGTGATTGGCAAGCCCCAGGTAATCATTAATACTCCAGGTGATTACATCCTGTCCCCGAAATTTCATTCGGTTGGAAATAGGTCCTTCAAGCTTTGGAAATACAAAATACCCTTCTGCTACCTCACTCCATTTCCCCAAAGGCCCTTTGTCCTTATATATTTTATCAAATAAGTCTGCCATTTTTTATATTTTTTGACTTCTGCAAAAGTAGTAAATTAATAGCAACTGCATAATCCTCCATACCTAAGACTGCTGAAAAACATGTTCTAAGAACATAATTTAACACCGGCTGCTGCTGAAGGGTAATTACAACTCTTTAACGAAAAAAAAAGAAGGTATATTTCTATACCTTCTTTTTCTTTTCAAGCGGAAAATCATTTACTTGATAAATTCTATTTGATTTGCAGCTTTTTCGTGTTTACTATCAAAAAAGCCCTGCTCATTCATCCATTCATCACTAAATACCTTGCTCATATAGCGGGAACCATGATCGGGGAAGATAATGACGACCTTGCTGTTCTTGTTAAATTCTCCTTCTTCAGCGAGCTGGCGGGTGCCCTGTAGTGCAGCCCCGCTGGTATAACCTACAAAAAGACCTTCGGTTATTGCCAGCTGCCTCGCAGCATGAGCACTATCCTCGTCGCTTACCTTCACAAATTTGTCAATAGATTCAAAGTCGGTTGCAGTAGGGATAAGGTTTTTTCCAAGGCCTTCGATTCGGTAGGGATAGATCTCCGCAGCATCAAATTCTTTGGTTTCATGGTATTTTTTAAGAACAGAACCATAAGCATCGATTCCTAAAATGCGAATCCTGGGATTCATTTCTTTCAGGAACCTTGCAGTACCCGAAATTGTTCCGCCGGTTCCGCTGCAAGCCACAAGGTGAGTGATCTTACCCTCGGTTTGTTTCCAGATTTCAGGACCGGTGCTTCGGTAATGAGCTTCTATATTCAGTTCATTGAAGTATTGGTTGATATAGACAGAACCCTTTATCTCATCATGCATCCTCTTTGCTACCATATAATAGGATCTGGGATCATCTGCCGAGACATTGGCAGGACACACATATACTTTGGCGCCCATAGCCCGCAACATGTCGATCTTGTCTTTGGAGGATTTCGAACTTACCGCAAGAATACATTCATAACCTTTGATCACACTCACCATGGCAATACTAAATCCGGTATTTCCGGAAGTGGTTTCAATGATTGTGTCACCGGGCTTTAAAATGCCTTTTCTCTCGGCCTCTTCAATAATGTGTAGTGCTATTCTATCTTTAGTGGAGTGCCCCGGGTTAAAGGCTTCAACCTTGGCATAAAATTCTCCTTCTAAATTCTGGATGATACGGTTTAAGTGTATTAGGGGCGTATTACCGATTAACTGTAATACGTTATCATAAACCTGTAAATCTTCTCTCATAAATTGAAGTTATTTACATTAATCGCATTTGAAAAAATCTCCCAGCCACGATCACAAAACGGAACAAATTTAAGTCAAATATTTGAATTATTCGTGTATTCCCTCTAAATCCAATAGAAACGCATACTCTTCTGCCACTTCTCTTAAGGCTTCAAAGCGTCCTGATGCTCCTCCATGCCCCGCATCCATATTAGTATGAAAAAGTAAAATATTGTTATCGGTTTTTAACTCCCTGAGTTTTGCAACCCACTTGGCCGGCTCCCAATACTGCACCTGAGAATCATGTAAACCGGTAGTAACCAGCATATTTGGGTAATCCTGCGCCACTACATTGTCATAAGGAGAATAGGATTTCATATAATGATAAAAAACAGGATCATTAGGATTTCCCCATTCATCATACTCTCCTGTGGTTAATGGAATGGTCTCATCGAGCATAGTAGTGACCACATCCACAAAAGGTACAGATGCAATGATGCCTTTGTACAGCTGCGGTGCCATGTTGGCCACAACTCCCATAAGAAGTCCTCCGGCCGAGCCCCCGCTTGCATACATATGATCTGCAGAGGTATAATTCTCTTTAATGAGATGAAGTGTGCAATCAATAAAATCTGTAAATGTATTTTTCTTCTTCAGGAGCTTTCCATCTTCATACCACTGCCTTCCCAGGTATTCTCCTCCCCTTACGTGAGCAATTACAAATATAAATCCTCTATCCAGTAAACTTAGCCTAACATTCGAGAAGTAAGGATCAATGGTAGAACCATAGGATCCATAGGCATACTGCAGAACAGGATTGGTTCCATCCCTTTTCAATTCTTTACGGTGTACCAGGGTCATAGGGATCTTTGTACCATCCTGTGCTGTCGCCCAAATCCTATCCGACACATAGTTCTCCTTTTTAAATTTTCCGCCGAGCACCTCCAGTTCTTTTTTCACATCCTTTTCACGGGTTCTCATGTTGAAATCCACCACCTGAGTCGGAGTGATCAATGAGTTATAGGTGTACCGCAGGATCTCCGTATCAAAATCAGGATTGGTACCGGTAAAGGCTGTGTAGGTCTCATTTTCGAAAGGAAGAAAATAAGAATCTGTTCCATCCCAACGTCTTATATGGATCTTGTTAAGACCGTTGCTCCTTTCGCTTACTACCAGGTAATCTCTAAAAAGGTCGATATCTTCCAGCAATACTTCTTCCCTGTGTGGGATAACTTCTTCCCAGTTCTCAATGGAGGGATTATAAACTGGGGCTTTCATAAGTTTGAAATTTGTCGCTCCATCTTTATTGGTAAGTATGTAAAAACATTCCCTGTAATGAGCAATGCTGTATTCAAGACCTCTGATCCTTGGCTGAATGACCTTAAATTCTCCGTGAGGATCATCTGCAGATAAGACCCTGTATTCTGAAGTAAGGGTGCTGTCTGATCCTATGATGATGTAGCGTTTGGATTTGGAATTATAAACATACGTGTGGAAGGTTTCATCTTCTTCCAGGTATACTAACTCATCATCCTTTGCTTTGGTTCCAAGCCGGTGCTTAAAGATCTTGTTACTTCTTAAAGTCTCTTCATCTTTGCGGGCATAAAAAAGGGTTTTATTATCATTTGCCCATGTGGCGCCTCCGGTGGTATTCCTTATTTTTTCTGAATACACCTCTCCTGTCTCAAGGTTCTTAATGTATAAGGTGTATTTTCTCCGGCTAACTGTGTCCACAGCATAGGAAATAAGCTTATTATTAGGACTTACACTTAATCCTGAAAGTTTATAATAATCATGGCCTTTAGCCATTTTATTGACGTCAAAAAGAATTTCTTCAGGCGCGTCAAGGCTTTCCTTCTTTCGGGAGTAGATAGGATAATCCTTTCCTTTTTCAAACCTGGTGATATACCAGTAACCATTAAGTTTATAGGGAACCGAAGAATCATCTTCCTTGATCCTGCCTTTTACCTCCTGAAAAAGATTTTCCTGAAGCTCTTTAGTATGAGCAGTCATTTGCTCATTATAAAGATTTTCCTGGGTTAAATAGTCAAGGACCTCGGGATTCTCACGCTCTCTTAGCCAAAAATAATTATCAATTCTAATATCCCCATGTTTCTCGAGTTCAACAGGCACTTTTCTTGCGCGGGGAGCAATCCTTTCGTTCTCAATCACTTTCATTCTTCAAATCATTTTTTTTCAAGCTGCAAAGTTACACTTTCTTATAAAGAAAACTTAAAATCTCCTGTCTTAAGTTATGTATTATGTCTTTTTAGGTAGTTTTGCTGAAAGCAAAAACTGAAGACTATGTTTGGAGATATGATGGGTATGATGAATAAGATCAAAGAGACCCAAAGAAAAGTTGAAGAAACAAAGGAAAGACTAAAAACAGTCCTTCTGGACGAGCAGTCTGCCGACGGATTATTAAAAGTAACGATTACTGCCAGCCGGGAGATCAAAAATATTGAGATTGCCGATGAGCTCCTGCAGGATAAAGAACAACTTGAAGATTACCTTGTACTTACATTGAATAAGGCAGTTGCCCGTGCTACTGAAGTCAATGAGGCAGAACTTGCTGCCGTTGCCAAAGAAGGCATGCCCGATATTCCCGGAATGAACGATATGCTGAACGGATAGTATATAGTAGTTAGTATTGAGAATTGAGTAGTGAGAATTGAGATATGAGATATGAATGAGGTAAAATTCTGCTCTACATTCTTACTCCTCAGACCGTATTGAAAAAATACCCTCCAGAAATGACATTTTTGGAGGGTATCTTTTTTTATAGTTTAATTTTCCTGAGCACTTCCCTAAACCTGTCATGCATTTCTTCGGAATAATCCAGGTGAGTAACTATCCTCAATTTCCCCTGCCCCATATTGCTGATCCTGATATTCTCTTTTTTAAGTGCCTCCATAAAATCAGCTTCATCTGAAAAATTCTTAAGGTAAAAGATCACGATATTTGTTTCCACCGGCTCTACTTCGGCAACATAATCCTGCTCCCTAAGGGTTTTACCCAATTCTGAAGCTCTCCTATGATCTTCTGCCAGTCTTTCCACGTGATGATCTAAAGCATAAATTCCGGCGGCAGCCATAAAACCAATCTGCCGCATTCCGCCACCTAAAACTTTTCGCACCCGCATCGCATTTTTCATGATCTCCTTGTTCCCAATGAGTACGGTACCCAGTGGGGTGCCAAGACCTTTTGAAAGACAAACAGAAATAGTGTCGAAAACTTTTCCATAATCTTTAGGATCTTCTTTTGTAGCTACCAAAGCATTAAAAAGTCGGGCGCCGTCAAGGTGTAAGCCCAGGTTGTGCTCATCACACACTTTCCTTATCTTTTTTATTTCCACAAAATCATAGCAGGCGCCTCCACCCTTATTGGTGGTGTTTTCAAGGCACACCAGGGTAGTTAAGGGAGAGTGGTAGAAGTCTGGCGGATTAATATTTTCCTCCACCTGCGCCGCAGTGATCATCCCGCGTTGCCCATCCACAAGCTTACACGATACTCCGCTATTAAAGGAAGCCCCTCCGCCTTCGTAATTATATACATGAGCCCATTTATCACAGATCAACTGATCTGCCGGCTGAGTATGTAACTTAATGGCTGCCTGGTTAGCCATGCTGCCGGTTGGAAAGAACAAAGCTTCCTCCATCCCAAACATATCGGCCAGTTTTCGCTCCAGTTTATTTACTGTGGGATCTTCCTTATATACATCATCCCCTACTTCGGCATTAATGATCGCCTCCATCATTCCGGGAGTGGGTTTTGTTACCGTATCACTTCTTAGGTCAATTTCTTTCATTTGTTTATATGGATAAAATAATTTTGTTCAACTGAATTTTAAAAATTGCCGATTGGAGAACCATCGGGAATTTGTGGCGCCACAAGTAAGGCTTTAAATGCTGCAGGATCTTTTCTAAAAGACTTGATATCCTCAATAAATTGCCTGAACATCACCGGATTTTGCTTAATATTTTTTTGGAGCCATTCTTCCAGCTCAATGAGCTGAAAATTGGTAATCGCTTTTACCTGGGGCACAGCATCTTTATGAACGGCCAGGTTCATTAAATGCTGAAGCACATTATGATTGATGGAATTTTGAACCTCCTGCAAATAAGGATCTCTTATTCCGGCCTTAATAGTTTCGGTCACGAGGTCTTCCAGGACTTCAGCAAGACCTAATTGATCCTCATCCAATGCTTTTTGCTGTACCAGCCGGGCAGCTCTTTCAGGATGAAGCAACAGCGATAACGTCATATCTGCCGCGGTAGCAGCCGCTCCCAAAGCATCAAAGGCCACCCCTGTGTTACTTTTAAAAGATTCCCGGGATCTGGAATAACCAAAGGCCCTGGGTGGAAAAAGATTAAGCTTCTCTTTTGGAATAGCTATTTCTTCGGCATCCAGAGTTCTAAGAAGGACATCCAACGCCTGCTCCTGAACATCCTCGTCCAGGCTTTCCACAACCGTTTCTTCAATTCCCTTTACGGCGTATGAATAATCAAGACCTCCAATATGCTTTACAGCGGCTTCGGTTTGATAGCGATGGAAGAAATATAAAGGCACAAATACATCTTCCAAAACTGAATAAGGTTCTCCTGTGCGGATATTATCAACAGAAAAATTGGCAATTGCCTTCTTTCTTACCTCAAGGATCCTCGCCAATTCCCGGGCAGCATCATCAGCATTATCCCAAAGATGGGCATTGACGTGGGCTCCACCTGCAGCCCTGGCATCATTATCACTTATAAATTGTAATCCTTTTTCCTGAGCTTCAGCCAAAACTCCTGTCAAAAATTGCTTTTTTGACACCCCTTCAGGAATGGCCCCATAAGAATATTTTACCGTTACCTTGTCCCACTCGCCTATTCCTGTATCATACGCATTTTTAAGATCAGGCTGCCCGTTTTCCAACCTGATCATTGGGTGAGGATAATCCATTACAGAAGAATTGTCATTGGTACTTGCTGCAAAATTATGAGCAAAGCCCAAAGTGTGTCCCACTTCATGAGCAGATAGCTGCCGAATCCTTGCAAGAGCAAGATCCATCATTTGATTGTAATTATCATCCCTTTCGGCAAAAGGTTTATTCAGCAATGCCTGCGCGATCATGAGATCCTGCCTTATTCTAAGGCTTCCCAGGCTCACGTGTCCTTTAATGATCTCTCCGGTTCTTGGATCAATCACACTGGCGCCATAACTCCATCCCCGGGTAGACCGATGCACCCATTGGATCACATTATATCGCACATCAAGAGGATCTGCATCTTCAGGCAGCATTTTCACCTGATAGGCATTTTTGTACCCGGCAGCGTCAAAAGCTTCTGCCCACCATTTCGCACCATCGAGTAGAGCCGATCTCACCGGCTCCGGAGTGCCGGGATCAAGGTAATAGATAATTGGCTCAACCACTTCACTTTCTGCAGCCCCGGGCTTTTTTTTATTCAACCTGTGGCGAATTATAAATCTTTTTTCAAGCGGCTCGTATACCGGAGAGGAATAGTTAAAATAGGACATGAAAATCGCGCCGCTACCAGGAAGGAAAGGTCGCATTTCGAAGCCTTCTCCGGGAAGTTTCACAAAGGAATGATGTAAGCTTACCGTAAAGTTTTGGAAATTAGGAGTAACACTGCGCAATGCACCACTATTTGCTTCCCCTTTGAAAGTGAGCATGGTCTCAAATTCCACATTTTCAGGAAAAGCTTTGGTGCCCTCCAAAAACAACGCACTTTTGGATTTGTCTACATTAAAATTCCCGTGGTTGCCTTGTTTTAAACGGGAAGCTACTCCATGAGCATCTTCAAAAAGGAACGGAGTAAGATCAATTATGTATTTCCCATCTACCTCCTCTTTAATTTCAAATCCATAAAGAACGGATCTTGCGAAAGCTTCTTCTACACTTTTTTTCTCTGCAGCATTATCTGTTATTGCCCTGTATCGCAGATTGGGTTGCACCAGGAGCAGCTTATTTCCTGCTTTTTCAAACCTAACCACTGCTTCACTGCCTAATTGGCCTCTATCCAACCCTATATCATTAGAACCTACTCCCGTTGCAAGGGAAGGCACATAAAGAAAATCTTCATTGAGCTTCTCCACTTCCAGGTAGATCTCATCATTTTTCGCTGAATAATAAAAATCAAAGTAGCCTTCATGATTTACAAGGTCTTCCTTGCTTTTCAGAAATTGAGATTGGGCGCTAAGTATTATACTGAACGTTAAAGCAATAGTGGCAAGGATTTTCATTGGAAGAATTTTGAGTGGCTTAAAACTATAAAATAATCGTAAAATAGTTTTCGGGAAGACTCACAAATTCTATTTTTGTTAAAAATTAAAGTATGCTTACTATAGATACTATTAAAGATCTCAAAGATCGCCTGGTTGCGTTAAGGAGGTATCTTTGACGTTGATGCCAAAAAAATAGAAATTTCTAATCAGCAGGAGAAGACCCTTGCTCCCGATTTCTGGAACGATCCCAAAAAAGCCGAATTACTCCTCAGAGAGATCAACTCCCAAAAAAAATGGGTAGATGATTATGAAGAGGCTGTAACTCTTGTGGATGACCTCGAAGTGCTTTTCGAATTTTTTAAAGAAGGTGAGGCTACAGAGGAGGATGTAAACGAAAGGCATGAAAAAGCCAAAAATCTAATCGAAGATCTTGAATTCAGGAACATGCTTTCAGAAGAAGGTGACAGCCTGAGTGCGGTGCTGCAGGTGACTGCGGGTGCCGGCGGAACTGAGAGTTGTGACTGGGCAGAAATGCTTATGCGAATGTATCTTAGGTGGGCCGAAGACAAAGGTTATACCGTGAAAGAACTCAACTACCAGGCAGGGGAAGTGGCCGGAGTTAAAACAGTAACGCTTGAGATCGAAGGTGAATTTGCATTTGGTTGGTTAAAGGGTGAAAATGGGGTACACCGTTTGGTGCGCATCTCCCCTTTTGACAGTAATGCAAAACGCCACACTTCCTTTGCCAGTGTTTACGTTTATCCGTTAGCCGATGAGTCTATTCAAATCGAGATCAATCCTGCAGATATTTCCTGGGAAACCATGAGATCTTCGGGTGCAGGAGGGCAAAATGTGAATAAGGTAGAAACTGCCGTAAGACTTAGGCATGCACCTTCGGGCATTGTCATAGAAAATTCTGAAACCCGTTCCCAGTTAGATAACAAGAACAAGGCAATGCAGTTGCTAAAAAGCCAGTTGTATGAAATTGAACTTCAGAAACAACAGGCACAGCGAAGGGAGATTGAGGACTCAAAAATGAAGATCGAATGGGGATCTCAGATCAGGAATTATGTGATGCATCCCTATAAATTGGTTAAAGACGTTCGCACCGGGGAAGAAACCGGAAATGTGGATGCTGTGATGGATGGAGATATAGACAGCTTCCTGAAAGCATTTTTAATGATGATGGGACAGAAGGTCGAAGAATAGTGATCAGTGATCAGTGATCAGTGGTCAGTGGACAGTGGACAGCGGACAGTGGACAGTGGACAGTGGACAGTAATTTAGAATTAATAACTCGGAACTCAAAAACATGCAACCGACTACAGGCTTAACTCATAACTTATAACTCATAACTGTAAAAAATGATAATTATATACCATAACCCCCGCTGCAGCAAATCCAGAGAAGGAGTAAAAGTCTTAGAGGCTTCCGGTAAAGATTTTAAAGTAAGGGAATATTTAAAGGATCCACTTTCTGAAGATGAACTAACGTCTTTACTCCAAAAGCTGAACATGTCTCCCATAGAACTCGTGCGGACAGAAGAGAAGATATGGAAAGAAGAATACCGGGACCGGGACCTGAGTGATAAGGAATTGATCAGGGTAATGGTTGAAAATCCAAAACTTATCCAACGTCCTGTGGTGGAAAAAGAAGGAGCTGCAATTGTGGGCCGCCCCTCTTCTAACATCGAAAGACTGTTATCTTAACATGTTTTACAACGGTTTTAACCCGCAGTTAACCGGATAAACTATTGTTCTTCAATACTTTTGTAAAAAAGGTATTATGGTAACGATTAACAAAACATATAAATTACTTCTTTTAATTTCAATAGCGTTCTTAACCTCTGCTATAACCTATTCGCAGACCAGAACGCAACCTGAAGCTTCTCAGGAGCTCCAAGAAGCTGCTAAAGAACAGGTTGAATACTGGGAAAATGAACTCTCTCTTACTGCCAAGCAATCTCTGCTTATGGAGCATAAGATCATTGAATTTGTCTTCAAAAAAGATAATGTAATACAATCAAACCTGGACAAGAAAGAAAAATCAAGACAGCTTCTTGAGCTTAAGGAATTAGAAAACCGCGATATGAGGGATATACTTACCAAACCTCAGTTCGACCGCTACCTGATGCTACAGGAGCAAAAAATTCAGCAGCAGAATACTGATAATTAATACAGAAAGAGAACCAGCCTCTTTCCTTAAGCACTTCAAGATCAGGTTTATTAAAAGTTTAACGCTATTTTGTTTAAAATTTCTCTCTAATCTTTAAACCTTCTTCCGATTTACAGGTCAAACTAGAAAAACCAGGTATGACCACAAATTCGAGCAGGCACTTATGGAGTAGTGTCTTAATCTTTTCTTTTCTTTTAATAAACACCTTTTCAGCTTTAGCCCAAAGAAATCTGCACACCGTCACAGGAAAAGTGACCGATGAGCAGGGGACACCGCTGGAATATGCAACAATATCTTTTCAGAATCCCAGTGATCCCAAAAACCTCACAGGAGGAATTACAGATCCCCAGGGAAATTTTTCCATAGATGTATCGGCAGGCACTTATGACATTACAGTAGAGTTTATCTCTTTTGAACCAAAAACCTTCAGTAATCGGGAAATTACCGGAGACGTCAATATGGGAAATATTGTACTTGGCATGGCAGCCGGGGAACTCGGGGAAGTCGTAGTGACTGCCGAAACCACTCAGGTGGAGGTAAGACTGGATAAAAAGATCTATAATATTGGAAAAGATCTTACTACCGCAGGAGGAACAGTGGCAGATGCTCTTAATAATGTACCCTCAGTCTCTGTAGACGTAGAAGGGGGAATTAGTTTAAGAGGAAACGAAAATGTGCGTATCCTTATCAACGGAAAACCATCGGCCATGGCAGGTTTTGGGAATACCGATGTACTTTCCCAACTTCCTGCAGATGCTATAGAGCGTGTGGAAGTGATCACCTCCCCTTCTGCCAGGTATGATGCCGAAGGTACCGCAGGGATACTCAACATTATCCTTAGAAAAGAGAACACTCTTGGCTTTAATGGTTCTGTTTCAGCAAGGGCGGGTTATCCCGATCAGGCGGGACTTTCCACTAATCTTAACTTAAGGACCGATAAATTCAACATTTTTAATACCACAGGCTTCCGTTATTTCGATGCACCCGGAAATTCCTTTGCCGATACACGTTACTTCGATTATACCAATGAGGATGGAGAGTTGGTATCTCCAAGATTTGATCGTATCATAGAAGATCGTGAGATCGAAAGACTCAACCGAAACTTTAATACCAGCCTTGGGGTAGAATATTACCTTACCGACAGGTCTTCGGTTACAGCAACCGGTTTTTACAGGTACGGGGAAGACGAAGATGTTACCACAAACCTTAGCAGAATGTTTGAGGACGGTGCAAGATCTCAGGAAACCCGCAGAGTGGAAGAGGAAATGGAAGAGGATAACAGCTACCAAATTTCCTTGAACTACATGAACAGGTTTGATGACAGCGGCCATCAATTAACTGCCGATCTTCAATTCGAAAAAGATAAAGAAACCCAGGTGGGGGATATCAACGAAACCATTGATTTTAACCTGGGAGAAGAATTACCTTTTTATCCAAGAGAACAGACTTTTACTAAAGAAGATCAAACAGAATATTTGATACAGGCAGATTATGTGCGACCTATTGGAGAGGAAGCCCAGTTTGAAGCCGGATACCGGGGTAATTTTGAAGAGCAGATCACCGATTATTCCCTCTTGCTGGAAGATGAGGAGACAGGAGATCTAATCCAATCTCCCCTTTCAAATATGTTCACATATACCGAAAATGTAAACTCCCTGTATTCTCAATATGGAAACAAGTTTGGAGATTTTTCCTTCCTGCTTGGGCTACGTTTAGAGAACACCCAGTTAAAGGGTGATATACAGTCTGAACTTACTGCAGAGGAACTGGAAGAAGAATTCGGCATCCCGATTGACACCCAGTTCGACAATAATTACCTGGGACTTTTCCCTACAGTCAACCTTATCTATGAAATAGGAGAAAGAGAAAATGTTACCGTGGGATATAACAGAAGGATCAACCGTCCCCGCGGCTGGTTTATCAATCCTTTTCCTTCCAGGTCGAGCCGAACCAATATATTTCAGGGAAATCCAAATCTGGAGCCCGCCTTTTCTAATGCCTTTGATGTTGGTTATTTAAAGAGATGGGATAAACTCACTTTTACATCCTCAGTTTATTATCAACATGAGACAGATTCTTTTGAGCGCGTGGAACAGGGAACAACTGCAGCCGATGGGACACAGGTAATTCGTACCATCCCAATTAATCTCGCTACCAATACCCGCCTTGGTGCCGAAGCCGGGATTCTCTACAATCCTGCAAGATGGTTAAGACTAAACGGGAGCTTTAACTTTTTCCAGTTTGATACTGAAGGAGAATACAATAATGTAGACTATAGTGCCAAAAACACAAGTTACTTCGGAAGGTTTAGTTCCAAGGTTTCCCTACCTTGGAAAATCGACTGGCAAACCAATGCCTTTTACCGGGGAGCTTCTGAAGGCGCACAAACTGAAACCGAAGGACTGCTTTCCATCGATATGGCTTTGAGCAAGGAATTATTTAATGAAACCGCTTCCCTGACGCTAAACGTAAGAGACCTTCTAAACTCTCAAAAAAGAGAATCCTTTACTACTACCCAATTCTTTGAAAGAGAAAGCGAATTCCAGTGGAGACAAAGAAGTGTAACTTTATCTTTCACTTACAGATTCAATCAACAAAAAAGAGATCAGCAAAGAAGGGAGCGAGGAGAAGGAATGAATGATGAAGACATGGATAATGGAGGAGAATTCTAATTCAATCTTCCATAGGTAAAATGAAAAAGCCGTCGAAAATTCGACGGCTTTTTCATTTTATCATTTCCTTCAATAAAGGACAAAAAAAAGGACTTAAAATAAGTCCTTATACTTTTTCACGTTCCAGTCTTTTCTTTTCTTTCTTTTCATCCAGCATTTCTTTGACAGCTCCGCCAATCCAGTACGGGATAATGCCAATTAGAAAAACCATTACCCAAAACCCTAACAGGCCGATGACGAGAAAAGCAATAAATCCCAGATATTGATCGAATTCAAACATGTTTTCCTTGTTTTTTGAATCTTTGTCAAAGATAGCAACTCCTGTTAGTTCTCCCAATAGTTTTTATTTTATTTTTCCAGGCTTCATTTTCAAAGCTTTCGTTCAGATTTTTTCTCTTTTAGTTCATATTTTTATTCTCATTTCGGGCTAAAGATTTTACTGAAAATGTAAATTTGTAACAAATCACCAGTCATTATGAAATATAGAATAGAGAAAGATACCATGGGGGAAGTAAAAGTCCCTTCAGATAAATTATGGGGCGCGCAAACTGAACGTTCCAGGAACAATTTTAAGATTGGCGCTCCGGGCAGTATGCCCCTTGAGATCATTTATGGCTTTGCATATCTTAAAAAAGCAGCCGCTTTTACAAACTGTGAGCTGGGAGCGCTGTCTGTAGACAAAAGAGATCTTATCGCCAAGGTATGTGACGAGATCCTTGCCGGGAAGCACGATGATCAATTTCCATTGGTGATATGGCAAACGGGAAGCGGCACCCAAAGCAACATGAACCTTAACGAGGTGATCGCAAACCGTGCTCAACAATTAGCCGGAAAAAACATTGGGGAAGGTGAAAAGGTCCTTTCTCCAAATGATGATGTGAATAAATCCCAGTCTTCTAATGACACTTTTCCAACAGGTATGCACATTGCGGTGTATGAAAAGATTGTAAAAGTGACACTGCCCGGGGTTAAGAAATTGAGAAATACCCTCAAGAAAAAGTCAGAAGAATTTAAGGATGTGGTGAAAATAGGCCGTACTCATTTTATGGATGCTACTCCCCTTACCCTTGGGCAGGAATTCAGCGGCTATGTTTCCCAGCTTGATCATGGAATTATTGCTCTTGAAAATACCTTGCCTCACCTTTCTGAACTTGCTTTGGGAGGAACAGCCGTGGGAACTGGGTTAAATACTCCAAAAGGTTATTCAAAAAGGGTAGCCGAATTTATAGCGAAATTTACCGACCTGCCTTTTATTTCGGCACCTAACAAATTTGAAGCCCTGGCTGCTCATGATGCATTTGTAGAAACCAGCGGGGCCTTAAAAACTCTGGCAGTTTCTCTTAACAAAATAGCAAATGACATTCGTATGTTGGCATCGGGCCCCCGCAGTGGAATTGGCGAGATCCTTATTCCTGCCAATGAGCCGGGATCTTCAATTATGCCCGGAAAAGTTAATCCTACCCAGGTGGAAGCCCTTACAATGGTATGCGCACAGGTAATAGGAAATGATGTTACTATAAACGTAGGAGGAATGCAGGGTCAGTTTGAGCTCAATGTTTTTAAACCTGTTATGGCTGCCAATATTTTACAAAGCGCCCGTCTCTTAGGAGATGCCTGCGCTTCTTTTGATGAACATTGTGCAGTAGGAATCGAGCCTAACAAGCCCAGGATCCAGGAATTGCTGAATAATTCCCTCATGCTGGTGACCGCTCTTAATACTAAAATAGGTTATTATAAAGCTGCAGAAATTGCAAACACCGCTCATAAAAATGGTACCACCCTTAAGGAGGAAGCCGTGAATCTTGGATATGTTACCGCCGAAGATTTTGATGAGTGGGTACAGCCTAAGGACATGGTAGGTGGTTTGAAATAAGATCCCTGAAAATCATTCACCGGGACCCTTCCAAAATGCCATTTTTGGAAGGGTCTCTTTTTTTACATTAATCCTAAGACAGGCGAGACGCAATTTAAATATTTATACTATTTTCACGCCTGAAATCCCTACTACGAATGATTGATAAAATTGAATTGGACTGCGGTGTTCTCCGTGTTCAGGACAGGATCCTTATTAATGAAATGAACGAAGGCGCACTTCTGGATGTGGAAACAAACAGAAGGATATTGAAAATAGGAACCGAGATATTTGAAAATGAAGTATTTGGCTATATTTCTCACCGGGTCAACTCCTACGCAGTTAATCCTATGGTTTACCGGGATTCTGCAGAGCATCCTTTACTTAAAGCCATTGCCGTGGTTTCCCAAAGTGAAATGAGACGTGAGAATGCCCGTATAGAACAACAATTCTACACCAACAGGAATTCCTTTAAGATCTTTAGCACCCTGGAAGAAGCTATGGATTGGATGAAGGAGGTAATAGGCAGTTATTCAAAAGAAAAATCCTTTAGTGAATAGCTTTCCAGGAAATCTTTGGATTTCTGAATAAGAGGCGACATCACAACATCTTCTTTTACAAGCGGAACCTCTTTTCTAAACTCGGTGATCAACTTTTGTAGAATGGGAGAAGTCTTGTGAGGGTTTCTATAGGAAAGCGCCTGGGACGCATTAAACAACTCAATTGCCAGGACGGTCGAAACATTTTCAACCACTTTTACAAGTTTTGTGGCTGCATTTGCCCCCATGCTCACATGGTCTTCCTGTCCGTTTGAAGAAACAATAGAATCTATACTTGCAGGGGTACATAATTGTTTATTCTGGCTAACAATACTCGCAGCTGTATATTGAGGGATCATGAATCCGCTGTTCAATCCGGGGGCATCCACTAAAAATGCAGGACCTCGCAATCCCGATACCAGCTGATAGATCCTTCTTTCTGAAATATTTCCCAGCTCGGCCATTGCAATCGCCAGGTAGTCCATAGCCAAAGCCAGGGGTTGTCCGTGAAAATTCCCTCCGGAAATGATCTTATCTGCATCCGCAAAAATATTCGGATTGTCTGTTACTGAATTGATCTCGGTCTTAAAAACCTTGTACACAAAATCCAAAGTATCCTTACTGGCTCCGTGCACCTGCGGTATACACCTGAAGGAATATGGATCCTGCACGTTTTGCTTCACCTGTTTAGCGATCTCACTCCCGGATAAGATTTTCCTTATCCTTTCAGCAGTTTTCACCTGTCCGCGGTGAGGTCTCACCAGGTGCACCAGCTCGTCAAAAGGAGTAATATTGCAGTCGTATGCATCTACAGACAGAGCTCCGATAACGTCTGCCCACATGGAAAGTTTTGTTGCTTTTAGGACCGCCTGCACTCCGTGCGCACTCATGAATTGAGTGCCGTTAAGCAAAGCCAGCCCTTCCTTGGACTGAAGGGTTATAGGTTTCCAACCAAACTTCTTCAGCATTTCTTCGGAAGGCACAATTTTTCCGTCGAGATAAACTTCTCCTTTTCCAATGAGGGGAAGCGATAAATGCGCAAGTGGCGCAAGATCGCCGGAAGCTCCCAAAGAACCCTGTTCATAGACCACCGGCAAAATATCATTATTAAAAAACTCCACAAGCCTGTCTACAGTTTCTCTTGAGACCCCGGAATGACCATAGCTTAACGACTGGATCTTTAGCAACAGCATTAGGCGAATTATAGGTTTTGACACCAATTCTCCTGTTCCGCAGGCATGAGACATTACCAGGTTTTCCTGGAGTTTGGTAAGATTTTCAGAAGAGATCCTTACGTTGCAAAGCGAACCAAAACCGGTATTGATCCCATAAATAGGAGCCTTGTTCTCCTTCATCTTCTTATCGAGATATTTACGGGCTTTATCAATGTTGTAAATAGCTTCTTCGCTTAAGGCAAGGTTCTTTTCGTTATCGATAATTCCTCTTATTTCTTCAACATCAAGAACAGAAGAACTTATATAGTGACAATCTCTCATTGTTTGGGGTTGGTTTGTTCGGTTTCAAAAAGGTCAAAAATGGCGGCTCCTGTTTTTTTGGCAATATCTCCTGCAAGAGTGCTCTCGTAGCTTAGCTCTGCAGCCGCGAGGTCTCCTGCTTTACCATGTAAATAGACACCCAGGACAGCTGCCTGTAAAGGTTCATATCCCTGCCCTATTAATGCAGTTATTACTCCTGTAAGCACATCTCCACTACCTGCTGTAGCCATGCCCGGATTCCCGGAGGTATTGATGAAAATATTTTCAGAAGTTACCGTAAAGGTATAGGCTCCTTTTAGCACCAGAATGATCTTGTACTTAGTAGTGAAATCCTTAATCTTTTCAAGTTTGTCGAAATCATCTTTCCACTTTCCTATAAGCCGTTCCAGCTCCTTTGGATGAGGGGTAAGCACAGAACCTTCTGGCAAAAGCTTCAGGAACTCAACATTTTTGGAAAGTATATTTAAACCATCGGCATCAATGACCATAGGTATTTTATATTGTTTTAGAAGCCCCTCGAACGCGGTAACCGTTTCTTCTTTAGTACCCACTCCTATTCCGAAGCCAATTACTTCGGGATCAAGGTCAAAGTCGATACTGCTCAAGATTTCGAGATGAGGATCTGTGAGCACCATGGCTTCCGGCACCAGGGTTTGAAGGATGTCATAACCACATTTTGGAGCATAAATGCTTACCAGCCCTGCACCGGCTCTTAAAGCTGCAAGTGCAGTAAGACTCACGCTTCCTATTTTTCCATAGCTTCCTCCAATTATCAGGGCATGACCATAGGTCCCTTTATGGGAGAATTTATTGCGGGGCCTGTATAAGGCTTTGGCTTCAGGCTTTGAGATCAACTGAGCCGAGCCGGGAGTATTCTGAAGGAATTCGCGATCAAGAGCAATGTCAATGACCTGCAGTTCACCCACAAATGGCGCAGTCTCGGGCATATAAAATGCCATTTTTGGTACCTGAAAAGTTATAGTGAAATTGGCTCTAATTATACTCTCCTTATCCTCAACTGCAGCATCGGCCATAAGTCCCGAGGGCATATCTACGGCCAGTACAAAGGCTTTGGAATTATTGATATGCTTTACCAGGTTTGCCACCCATTCCACAAGAGGGCGGTTCAACCCTACTCCAAAAATGGCATCTACAACAAAATCTCCATAGCTTATTTCGGGAAAATCGGCTTCAGATTTTAGCAGCACCGGCCATTTTTTGGTCATATTTTTAACGCGGTCATAATTCACCAGGAATTCCTGTGAGCGTTGATCGCTGTAATTCACCACATATATGGTAACGTCATAACCTGAATCAATGAGCAGCCGGCCAATGACCAACCCGTCACCTCCGTTATTACCTATTCCGCAGAAAATCTTGATTGGGATCTGTACCCCCTGTAATCGCCTGTGGATTTCATTAAAAACCATGGTAGCAGCTCTTTCCATAAGATCTACAGAAGAGATCTCCTGCTTTTCAAGAGTAAGCCTGTCGGCTTCTTTAATTTGACTTGCACTGAGGATCTTCATGGAAGCATGATTTCAAAATTATTACAAATATAGAATTTCCTGACTGCTCATTCCGGCAAAGCTTTATTTCTGTTTAAATTTTCTTCAAACCTATTCATTCCATGCTGAAATAATTAAATTTGCGCAAATTGATTTAAAATATGAAGAATACAGCCCTAACCTCTACTCATATAGAACTGGGAGCCAAAATGGTTCCTTTTGCGGGTTATAACATGCCTGTTTCCTACGAAGGCGTAAATGCAGAACACGAAACCGTAAGAAAGTCGGTCGGTGTTTTTGATGTTTCTCATATGGGGGAATTCCTCATTACCGGAGAGCACTCCCTGGATTTGATCCAGAAGATCTCTTCCAATGATGCTTCAAAACTTACAGACGGTAAGGCGCAGTACAGCTGCATGCCAAATAGTACCGGCGGGATTGTTGATGATCTAATCATCTATCGTTTCAATGCCGAGAAATATTTACTTGTTGTAAATGCTTCCAATATCGAAAAAGACTGGAACTGGATCTCTCAGCACAATTCCATGGACGCAACCATGAGAGATCTGTCTGACGAATATTCTCTGCTCGCCATCCAGGGGCCTAAAGCTGCAGAAGCCATGCAGTCCCTTACCGATGTAAATTTAACAGATATTAAATTCTACTCTTTTGAGGTTGCACCGTTTGCGGGTGTGGAAAATGTCATCATTTCGGCCACAGGATATACCGGAAGCGGTGGCTTCGAGATCTACGTAAAAAACGAAGATGCCCAGAAGGTTTGGGACCGCGTTTTTGAAGCAGGGGCAGAATTTGGTATTAAACCCATTGGTCTAGCTGCCCGAGACACATTGCGTCTCGAAATGGGATTCTGTCTTTACGGAAATGATATTGACGACACTACTTCCCCTATAGAAGCCGGACTTGGATGGATCACTAAATTCACAAAGGATTTCGTTAATTCTGAAGCTCTAAAAGAGCAAAAAGAAAACGGGCCGAAGCGAAAATTGATCGGTTTTGAAATTGAAGAGCGCGGAATACCCCGCCAGAGCTATGAAATTGTAGATGACAATGGCAAGGTTATTGGCAATGTAACTTCAGGAACCATGTCTCCTTCCCTTGAAAAAGGAATTGGAATGGGTTATGTTCCTGTAGAATATGCCACCCCGGGAAGTAAAATTAATATACAAATTCGTAAAAAAGCTCTTCCTGCTACGGTGGTAAAAATGCCATTTTATAAAGGATAGTTTTTGAAAAAAATATTGATCTTAGGGGGAAGCGGCTTTATAGGGAACAGCCTGTATAAAGAGCTTTACCCCTACTTTGATACACACGCCACCTATCTCTCAGAAAATGCCTTTTTCGATAAGAACCAAAAGTTTCATCAGTTCGATATGGAGCGGGAAAGCATCAGTATTCTGCTGGAAAACCTGCGCCCTAATGTGATCATTTCTGCCCTCCGCGGAAACTTTGATGCCCAGGTGCATGCCCATTTTGAAATCATAGAATACCTGCTGAAGCATAAGAACACCAAACTTATCTTTCTTTCTTCGGCAAACGTGTTTGACGCTTTCACTAATTACCCTTCTTATGAATACGATAAGACCCTGTCGCAAAGCGTCTACGGAAGGTTTAAGATCAAAATTGAAAATGCGTTGCTGCGACTTCCCAACAACAAATATGTAATTGCAAGATTGCCTATGGTGTTTGGAGCCAATTCTCCGCGGGTGAACGAAATAAAGCGCCAGCTAAAGGAAAATGAAGCTATAGAGGTATTTTCAAATGTTGTGGTGAATGCTACTTCTGAAGCAAAACTCACTCAGCAACTTCATTACATCATCAACAGAAATCGGCAGGGAGTATTTCACCTTGGCAGTAATGATCTTGTCCATCACAATGATCTTATTACAGATATCTGTGAAACTTTAGGCGAGAAGAAACCATTGGTTAAGAACGTTTTCGATTCTAACTTTGACAGGTTCTTGGCAGTTATTCCCAAAGATAATCTCCTCCCAAAGAACCTCCAGATCTCCATCCAGGAAGTAGTAGCCAGCACCCTGGTTAGCTGATTGTTAATCTTCTACTAATTGCTCCCTTGCCAGTGGCAGGTTGTGTAACTTTAAATTTTAATACCTGAAGTTATGGAAATACTGGATAAATATGAGATCAACAGGAGACTGGAAGATCTTGAAGGTTGGGAGTATAAGGATGACGCAATCCACACCTCTTTTCAATTTGAGAATTTTAAAGAAGCCTTTTCTGTCATGGTACGAATAGCTTTTGAAGCCGAAGCTCAGCAACATCACCCAGATTGGTCTAATGTTTACAATGAACTCCAAATTTCGCTCTCTACCCATGATGCCGGCGGGGTGACCGAGAAGGATTTTAAACTCGCCCGCGCCATTGAAAATATAGTGGACTCTGGCGAATAATCTTTTTTAGGAGCTTGATGATTTTTCCTATTTTTACGGCTCGTTAATACCAGTAACAATAAGAAATGGGAAGAGCATTTGAATTCAGGAAAGCGCGAAAGATGAAGCGATGGTCTGCTATGGCCAAAGCCTTTACCCGCATTGGAAAAGATATCGTAATGGCTGTAAAGGAAGGCGGCCCCGATCCCGATACAAATTCCAGGCTAAGAGCAGTGATCCAGAATGCCAAGAGTGTCAACATGCCCAAGGACAATATTGAACGTGCTATTAAACGCGCTTCAGATAAAAGTCAGGGCGATTATAAAATTGTACTTTTTGAAGGTTATGCTCCTCATGGCATTGCCGTGCTTGTAGAAACTGCTACAGACAATAATAACCGCACCGTTGCTAATGTGCGTTCCTACTTCAATAAATGCGACGGGAACCTGGGAACTTCAGGCTCTGTTGAATTTATGTTCGATCATACGTGTAATTTCAGAATTGCAAAAGATGGCCTTGATGCCGAAGAACTGGAACTTGAATTAATCGATTTTGGTGCCGAAGAAGTTTTTGAGGACGAAGACGGTATAATTATTTATGCTCCTTTTGAAGCTTTTGGAGCGCTTCAGAAAGAACTGGAAAGCCGTGACGCAGAGATCATATCTTCCGGTTTTGAGTACATTCCGCAGGTGACGAAAAAATTAACTTCCGAAGAAGCTGCCGATGTGGAAAAACTTCTGGAAAAGCTTGAGGAAGATGATGATGTACAGCATGTATATCACACAATGGAAGAATCTGAAGAAGAGGAAGAATAATAACAGAGGCCGGTGAAAACCGGCCTTTTAGCTTCTACTTTACCCCATGAAAACAGAACTACACGCGAAGGCGGTGAAAGCTGCATATTTCAGCATTTTTGGAAATGCCGTTCTTGCCATTATCAAAGGGGTAACCGGTATTTTTGGAAATTCATATGCACTTATTGCAGATGCTATTGAATCTACTACAGACGTTTTTTCCAGCCTGCTCGTCCTATTCGGCCTAAAATATTCGGCCCGCCCGGCAGATGAGAATCACCCCTATGGCCATGGCCGCGTGGAACCTCTTATCACCTTTGCTGTAGTGGGTTTCCTTGTGGTATCGGCAACTATTATTGTTATGGAAAGCATTGAGAACATTCAGACTCCTCATAAAGTTCCCAAACCTTACACACTTATAGTACTCGCAGCGATCATCCTTACAAAAGAGATCTTCTACAGGTTCATCAATAAGAAAAGTGACGAGACCAAAAGCAGCTCCTTAAAAGCTGACGCCTGGCATCATCGCAGCGATGCCATCACTTCCCTAATGGCTTTTATTGGTATTTCTATAGCGCTCTTCATGGGCAAAGGCTATGAAACTGCCGATGATTGGGCAGCTCTTTTTGCATCGGGCTTTATTCTCTATAACGCCTATTTGATCCTGCGCCCCGCCCTGGGTGAGATCATGGACGAACACGTTTATGATGATATGGTGGAGGAAATTAGAGAAATCTCCCAAAAGGAAAAAGGTGTTATTGAGACGGAAAAATGTTATATCCGAAAAACCGGAATGACCTATCACGTGGACCTTCATGTCATCGTGGATGGAGAGCTTTCTGTCAATGAAGGTCATAAGATCTCTCATGACCTCAAGGATCGCCTGTTGCATGAAATGCCCGAGATTGCAGACATTCTTATCCACATTGAACCCGATAACATAAAACACTCTTAAAAATGCCATTTTTGGCACTTCTAAATTTTCAGGATTTTCTGCTTTCCTAAAAAAATCTTAATCCAGCCAATGCTTCGGCAGGGTCGTGGTCAATTCCCTATCTTTATAGGATAATCAAGAAAGTTAAAATTAATGGATACAAGATTAGCGGTATTAATAGACGGCGACAATATACCTTCTGCCTATGTAAAGGAAATGATGGAAGAGATCGCCAAATACGGCAACCCCACGATAAAAAGAATTTACGGTGACTGGACCAAACCTCATCTGGTCAAATGGAAAAATGTATTGCTTGAAAATGCAGTGACTCCAATACAGCAATACGGCTACACCCAGGGCAAGAATGCCACCGACTCGGCTATGATCATCGATGCGATGGACATACTTTACTCCCAAAAAGTGGACGGGTTTTGCCTGGTTTCGAGCGACAGTGATTTCACCCGTTTAGCCACCAGGTTGCGGGAAGCAGGAATGAATGTAATTGGGATTGGAGAAAAGAAAACCCCAGATCCTTTTATAGTGGCCTGTGACAGGTTTATCTACATCGAGATCTTAAAGAATCAGGCGAAAGAATCCAGCAAGGAAAGAGAAACGAAGAAGAGTGACTACGATAAGATCACCAATAAAGTGATCAAATTGATCGCTTCCACGATCTCTGATGTTGCCGATGATGACGGATGGGCCTTTTTGGGTGATGTGGGCAGTCTGCTTCAAAAGAAACAGCCAAACTTCGATTCCCGTAACTACGGATTTCAGAAATTAACCCCTATGATCAATTCAATTGACAGGTTTGAGATCGAATCCAGGGAAAACCAGGGAAGAGGGAAATACAAACTTATTTACGTAAGAAATAAGGAATAAAAAATGATTCAGGTTTAAGGAATAAGGTCAAATACCTCTTGAAGTAAATCCAGAACTTTAAATTTTAAATTGGATTCATGCTATGCGAACAATTAAAAGAACCTATAAGGCCGAATACAGGCCGATTGCCGATCTTATCACTTATTCTCCTATGCCTACCAGGTCGCTGAGGATGATCGACCCATTCCTGTTCCTTAACCACCATGGGCCGCAGAGATATTCTCCGGGAAACAACGGTTTACCCTTTGGACCTCATCCCCACCGCGGAATGGAAACAGTCACTTTTATTCTGGATGGCGACATTGCCCATAAAGATTCCGGCGGAAATAACAGCGTGATCGAAAGCGGCGGCGTACAATGGATGACTGCTGGAAAAGGCCTTACTCACGCCGAAGTTTCTTCTGAAAAATTTAAAAAAGAAGGTGGACCTCTGGAAATTCTGCAGCTATGGGTAAACCTGCCTGCAAAACTTAAAATGACCGATCCTAAATATAAGGGCCTTCAAGAAAAGGATATTCCTGTAGTCTCTTTAGACGGCGGAAAAGTAAAAGCTCAAGTCGTTTCGGGCAAGATCGATAATACTTCCGGAGGTTTCGAGACCATTACAGATATTCACCTCAGTACCCTCTTCTTTGAACCTGAAGGGGTCTTTTCTACAAAAGTACCCATAGATCACAATATTCTATGTTATGTGATCAAAGGTGAAATCAGGATAAACGGAGAGATCATTCAGTCGCTGCATCTGGTGGAATTCAACAACGATGATGAAGACCTGAGAATAGAAGCATTGGCAGAATCTACTGTCTTATTTGGTCATGCCAAACCTTTTAATGAACCCGTGGTTGCGCAGGGACCGTTTGTAATGAATACCATGGAAGAAATAGAACAGGCATACCAGGATTACCAGCAGGGGAAATTTGATTAATTATTTTCATGTTGAGCAAAAAACTTCATGACTCTCTTCTATGTCATATTTTCAGGTAGATCATCTGAAACAGCCTTTTTAGCATGTCTTTTCTTTTAACTTAATAAATGAAAGACATGTAAAAATTATCTACTTAAGTAATAAAATTCATTTAATTATTATTAATTTTATAGATAAGTCTTATCGCTTAATAAAGCGACGCTATTAACCTTCCTCTCCCCTGTACTGGTTAATATATTTTTATACCGGCCCCAATTTTCTGTTATAAATGATTTGTGAAACTAAATAATGGAATTATGGACAGAAAAACTTTTATCCGGAAAACAACAGCAGGTTTGCTTTTAGGAATTCCTGCGATTACGATCCTTGGTTGTTCAGGTTCAGATGATGGGGGAGATTCTAATCCCAATCCGAACCCACCTTCCCAGGCCAATTGCCTCGAAAATGGGACCAACAGTAATGTAGCCAGTTCAGCTGGTCACAGCCACAGTTTCACGGTACCCAAGGAAGATGTTTCTGCAGGTGTAGAGAAATCCTATGTCTTAAGTAACGTTAATTCCCATACTCATCAGGTAACGATAACCGCTGCACAATTTGCCACTTTACGGGGCAACAGTTCAATTACCGCAACTTCTACGTCCGATAGCGGCCACACTCATGCTGTGACTGTTTCCTGCGCTTAATTCAAAAAATATTGGATCATGAAATGGAAATGTGAAGAAGAAATAATTTTTCTCAAATCGATAAAATTCTCTTTTAACGGGATTAAGCAATTTGTAGCCCTGTTACTTCTTTTGAGCACTTTGTCGGGATGTGATAATGATGATGATTCCACACGCAGGGAACCTGAACCCGAAATGGCAATGGACCTGTTACTCGTGGCAGAAGGAATGATTTCCCCGGTGGGTTTAACTGAAGCACCCAACGACAGTGGCTGGTTATACGTCATTGATCAGGCAGGAATGGTTTGGATTATTGACGAGAATGGCGATCTAATGGAAGAGGCATTTCTCGATGTAAGCGACAGGATGGTCAGCTTAAACACAAATTATGATGAAAGAGGACTGTTAGGATTAGCTTTTCATCCTTCCTATGACTCTAATGGAAAGCTTTATGTCTACTACACTGCCCCGCCAAATGCCGGTGGACCTGCCGAAGGTGAAAGCTGGAATAATATTAGCCGGATATCAGAATTTACAATATCCGCAACAGATCCTTCCATGGTGAACATTGGTTCGGAAAAGATCATTCTGGAGGTAAATCAACCCCAGGGAAACCATGAAGGAGGAACTATAGCTTTTGGAATCGATGGTTATCTTTACATTTCAATAGGTGACGGTGGAAACTCCAATGATGTTGCTCCGGGGCACGTGGAAGATTGGTACGAAGTGAATGCAGGGGGCAATGGGCAGGACATAGAGGCTAATTTATTGGGAGATATTCTGCGCATTGATATTGATGGTGGAAGCCCATATACCATTCCCACAGATAATCCCTTTGTTGGTCAAACCGGATTGGACGAGATATACGCATATGGTTTTCGGAATCCTTTTAGGTTTTCCTTTGATATGGGAGGCTCCAATTCTCTTATCGTAGGGGATGCAGGCCAGAATCTGTATGAAGAGATAAATCTGGTCCAGAAAGGCGGCAATTATGGATGGAATGTAAAGGAAGGTACTATTTGCTTTGATGCTTCAAACAACGAAAATATTCTTGATTCCTGTCCGGATGTTGATGTACATGGAAATGAACTTGTGGATCCCGTTATCGAAATAGCCAACGCTTCAAATCCCGGAGGGGGAATTACAGTCACAATCATTGGAGGAAACGTATATCGGGGTTCGGAGATCCCAGAGCTGAACGGTAGATATATATTCGGATCCTTCTCGAGTGATTTTGAACCTAAGGGTGAATTATTTGTTGCCACTCCATCAGGCACAGGCCCTTGGTCTTATGAATCCTTAAACCTTGAGAGTTATCCAGACAACCTGGGATATTTTGTAAAGGGATTTGGGCAGGACATGAATGGAGAAGTGTATGTAACAGTTTCATCGACATTAGGGCCCGATGGTACAACAGGAAAGATTTTTAAAATAGCAATGGTTGAGCAATAACCAGACAAACGAACTATTGAAATAAAATTGTACGGACTTATTTCTTGCGATTCTGGCGTTTAGGAACACACATGAACTAAAACAAAAATCCTGCTTTTCAGCAGGATTTTTGTTATTCATTCTTCTTCTTTTTCTTATTCATCTTCTCCAGCGTAAGGCGGCTGCGGTTTTTCTTCTTGTAGTGTTTTTTAAACCTCCAGTAGGAAACAGCACCCAACAATCCAACAACAGCAATAGAATAATACACAAAGGTCGGGGTGATCACCTTATCTCCACTTGCATAGGAATGAAGGCCGGAGAGATAGAAGTTTACTCCAAAATAGGTCATCATAATACTGGCGAACGCTACAATTGCCATAAAGTTGAATAACCAGCGGCTTCTCATCCCCGGCACCAGGCGCATGTGGATCACGAAGGCATAGACCATTATACTTACCAGGGCCCAGGTCTCTTTGGGATCCCAGCCCCAGTATCTACCCCAGCTTTCATTTGCCCATTGTCCTCCCAGGAAATTTCCAATAGTAAGCATGACCAGACCTATGGTAAGGGCCATCTCAGTAATAATGGTAATTTCTTTAATGGTGAGATCCATCTTCTTTTTGTTCTTTTTTGTGGTAAAGATCATCAGAAGCAAGGCTACAGCTCCCAGGATCATCCCCAGCGTAAAGGGCCCGTAACTTCCTACGATCACCGATACATGGATCATCAACCAGTAAGAATCCAGTACAGGTGCTAAATTGGCTATTGAAGGATCCATCCAATTCCAGTGAGCGATCATGAGGATCATTGATGTCACAAAAGCAGTAGAAGCGATGGTAAGATCACTTTTCCTTCCAAAAAGCAACCCAAAGAGCATAGTTGCCCATGCCACATAGATCATAGACTCATAGGCATCACTCCATGGAGCATGACCTGAAAGATACCAGCGGGCAATAAGACCAGCCGTATGCAGGATGAACAGGATAATAATGACCACCTTGCTCACGGTTATTAAACCCCGCATGATCTTACTGTCTTTAAAGATCTGGAAGATCACAAAGACCAGCATGATCACCCCGGCAAACATATACCAGGAGAAAAGATTTCTAAAGATGTCATACTTGTTGTAAATGATCTCAGTTTCGATCCTTCTTTCGGAAGGAATTACCTCTGCCCCAAATTTTTTCTGAAAACCTTTTATGCTATTGAGCAGCTCGTTCGCCTGTTCGTAATCCCCTGTTTCCTTTGCCGAACGAAGAGCTGTAAAATACATGGGCAGAATTTGCCTGGTGTACACGGAGTCCATGCCCTTGAAACCGGCCTCGGCTGCTTCGGGAAAGGAGACCCATTTGTTATTTTCATCTCCGGGAATTGGAAATATCCTCAAGATCTTTCCTTGCAATGCATTGTAAAGCAGGTTCACCCTTCTGTCGGTCTCAATAAAATCTTTATCGAACTGGTTTGGAACTGCTGCCTGGTATGCATTCTCCAGGTAAGGACTTAGTTTGTAATTCCCCTCCTTATCAAAAAAGCTGGTTAGAGCCAGGTATTTTTGATCTTCGGGCACTCCTACAATATGGCGAATACTGTCATTATCTTTCTTAACATTGATCACCGGCACATTATACCAGATGGTAGGATTTTCAGTCATCGAAACAATTACCTGGTCTGAGGTCAAACCTTCGTAATCATCACTTTTACTCAGCTTCCGAAGCAATTCAGAAGAATAGGTATTCACAGGCTTCATCCTTCCGCCGGCATCCTGTACTACAAGTCGCCCGAATTCCGCGGCATGTTCTTCAGAAACAACATTGGCTTTAATGATGGAGTCAATTCGTGCTTTTGGAATAACCAGTGGGTTCTCATGCTCATGCTCCTGTTCCTGTGCAAAACCGGAAACCGAAGTGAAAAGAATTACCAATAAAGCCATGATCTTAGCTTTCTTTTTCTTCACTTTCTCAAGCATGACTTTGAGTTCTCCAAAACGGGAACCTTTAGCAAACAGGATCCACATCAAACCGATATAGAGCAATGTATAACCAATATAGGTGATCCAGGTGCCCCAATAATCATGATTTACAGAAAGTACAGTTCCTTTCTCATCGGGATCAAAGGAAGCCTGGAAAAACCTGTATCCGCGGTGATCAAGCACGTGGTTCATGAAAATCTCGTAATCAAAATTTTCCTGCCCTTCATCAATTACGGTCACCTTACTTTTAAAGGAGGAGTAGCTATTCTCCGTTCCCGGATATTTTTCAGCGATGAAATCATTAAGTTTTATTGAAAACGGAAGTTCATATTCCTTGGAACCATACCGTACGTAGAATTCCAGTCCGCCAAGGTTGAGCTTTATTGGATCATTGATCCTGCCCTGCCCTCCCAGCAACTTCACTGTTTCAGATTCTCCATTAGTGGTAACCCTTACAACAGCAGCGTCCTGTTGACCTTCAGTCTTTTCTTCTGTAGGAATGATATCATATTTTCCTCTCACTACAGGCTCAGGAAGCACGAACTGCATTCCGGCCATATTGTATAACGACCTTAGCACTAATGGCTGGATGGTGTCTGCCTGCACTTCTCCCTGCTGTTGATCGGCCATTCTAAGATAAGAACCTTCAAAAGGTGAAGAGATGAAATAATCACCATCCTCAAAGGTAATATTAATAGCACCTTCGGTAGGCTTATTCAGCGTAAAGAGCACATTATGTATGCTGGAGACCTCCCCTTCCTCAAGGTAATGATCGTGACGATCTCCACCTCCTGCTTCCACGATCTTAAGGTAGTTTTTACCTTCGGGATCTTCAACAAGACCTTCTTCGGCGCCGTGAATAAAATCAATGATCTCAAGCTTTACCGGCTGCCCGTTATAATCTGTATTGAAGGTATGTTCATTGGAAGCTCCGGGAGCCAGAAGCAGCGCCTCTTCCACTACCCTTCTTCGTGGTTGCCCATCGATCTCCCCATCAATAAAGGTGGTCAAAAATGTCTTTTCTGAAAGGAATGTATTTTCTGTAGCGCCTTCTCTAATGGGCATCATTCCTTCGTAACTAATATATCTTGTGACAAATGCACCAACAAGTATCAGAATGAAGGAAAGGTGAAGTAACAGGGAGGACCACTTTTCCTTTTTATGCAATTTAAACCGGAAAATATTTCCCGTGAAATTCACGACGAAGAGCGCCATGATCACTTCAAACCAAAGTGCGTTGTAGATCCAGACTTTTGCGGTAGCCGTACTGTACCAGCTTTCAATAAAAGTTCCAAGCCCAAGAGCGATAGCAAAAACGATAAAAAGAAAGGCCATTAACCGGGTGGAAAATATAATGGAGGCAATTTTTTTCTGCATGGAGGCGTTGCTTTAGAAAACGCTGCAAAAGTAGGATTTTTTTATGAATTAAAATTATCTTAAAGCCGCATTATCAATAAGGCAGCAGCAGCGGAATCGTTGAAAAAATTTTGGTAATTTAGCCGCATGATCGAGGTCGTACTTTTAGGTTCCGGTAATGTAGCTACACATCTTTTTAAAGCTTTTTCGGCTGCGGAAGGAATTCATGTAAAACAGGTCTATAATCACTCAAAAAACAGTCTTGCCTACTTTCAGAATAAAACTGAAATTACCACACAAATCTCTGAACTTTTTGAAGCAGACATTTATCTTATGGCCTTAAAAGATGATGTCATTCCAACTGTGGCTGCACAACTTCAGGATAAACAGGGATTAATAGTTCACACCTCGGGATCTGTTGCTCTTGAAGCTCTTAACGGCTGTAAAAGAAAGGGAGTGCTATACCCGCTACAGACTTTTTCGAAAGAAAATGAGGTAATTTATTCAGAAATTCCTTTTTGTCTGGAAGCTAATACTCCCGAAGATCTACAGTTACTTAAATCTCTTGCTGAAATGATTTCCGGAAAGGCTTACGAGATCAATTCACAACAGCGCAGGAAGCTGCATCTTTCGGCAGTTTTTGTTTGTAATTTTGTGAATCATCTTTATGCTGTAGGAGAACAGATCTGTCAAAAAAGCGAAATTCCATTTGATATTTTGAAGCCTCTCATTGCCGAGACCGCACGTAAAGTTCAAAATGCCTCTCCTGCCAAGGTGCAAACCGGGCCGGCCATAAGAAATGATCAATCTACAATTAAAGGACACCTGGAACTCCTGGAGTCCAACGAAAACAAAAAGATCTACGAACTACTAACTTCTGCAATCCAAACCTTTCATGGAAAAAAGTTATAAAGAATACCTTGCCAGGATCAACACATTCATTTTTGACGTTGACGGCGTACTTACAGATGGTTCCATTCAAATAAGCACCTCGGGCGAATTGTTGAGGACGATGAATATTAAGGATGGGTACGCGATGAAATATGCCCGGGAGAAAAATTACACGATCTGTGTGATCTCCGGCGGAAAAAATGAAGGAGTTCGCCTTAGGTTAAAAGGCCTGGGGATCACGGATATCTATCTTGGCTGCCCTGATAAAGTGGAGCAAATGGAAGAATTTTTTGATATTTATGATATAGATCCTCAGAACGTACTTTATATGGGTGACGACCTGCCCGATCTTTACGCTATGAAAAAGGTGGGATTACCCTGCAGTCCACAGGACGCTGCCCCCGAAATCAAAGAGATCTCCAAGTACATTTCCCATAAAAAAGGCGGTAAAGGCTGCGTGCGTGATGTTATCGAGCAGGTATTGAAAGTACAGGGTAACTGGAACGATCATAAATGAATTGGTTCTATCTCATCATCGCAGGTTTATTTGAAGTAGGTTTTGCCACCTGCCTTGGAAAAGCTAAAGAAACCTCAGGAAGTCTCGCTTTTTGGTGGATGGTAGGATTTTTTGTTTGTCTCTCCATTAGTATGTCTCTGCTGTACAAGGCGACTCAAACTTTACCTATTGGCACTGCTTATGCCGTGTGGACGGGAATCGGCGCTTGCGGAACAGTATTGATCGGGATATTCCTTTTTAAGGAACCTGTGCATTTTTGGCGTTTGTTCTTCCTTTTTACCCTCATCGCATCGATCGTGGGGTTAAAATTTGTTTCAGCTTAAGCTATGGCTGTATCTCCTTTTTTGACGCTCGTAAGATGGCCTAACCTGTTGATGATCCTTCTTACCCAGGTGCTGGTAAAATATTTCCTTTTTGAACCCTTTGGAATAGCTACTGTTCTTTCCCATCTGGAATTTGCACTCCTGGTAATTTCCATGATGAGCCTGGCGGCTGCAGGAAATATCATAAATGATATTCATGACACGGTTGCAGATAAGATCAATAAACCGCACAAGCTTATCATCGGCACCACAATATCTGAGAAAACAGCCTGGAACTGGTTCATGGTCCTGAACATTATAGGTGTGGGAATCGGCTTTTATCTTAGTAATATTGTTGGAAAACCTTCTTTTGTAGCTTTGTTTATTCTGCCTTCAGCATTTCTGTATTTTTATGCGACCCAAATCAAAGGCACCCTGCTCGTGGGGAATCTTGTGGTGAGTATCATGGTAGCTATGATCATCGTAATGGTAGGTATCTTTGATCTCGTACCGGCAATTACCCCACAAAATTTACAGACGCAAAAAGTGATGTTTTCCATCCTCATTGACTATGCAGTTTTTGCCTTCCTGGTCAATTTTATAAGGGAAATGGTTAAAGATCAGGAAGATATAACAGGAGATTATAACGCCGGCTATAATACGCTTCCGGTTCTACTGGGGCGAAAAAGGACAAACATGATCATCTTTGCTGTTACCCTACTGCCGCTCGCGGGGGTTCTTTATTATATATATACGTACCTTTATGAAAGTCAGCCGGCGATGCTATATGTCTTGTTGCTGGTCATGGGACCTTTACTCTACTTCCTTGTGAGACTTACAGGAGCAGAGACCAAAAGGGATTTTCATAAACTGAGTCACATCCTCAAATTCGTTCTTGCTGCCGGAATTCTTTCTATTGGCCTTTATAAATTTGTATTGCTATAAGTATGCTACAGGAAAAATTAAAAGATCATCATATCATTCTTGCTTCAGGTTCTCCCAGGAGACAACAATTCTTCCGGGACCTGGGACTGGATTTTGAAATTAGACTAAAACCCATCGAAGAGAAATTTCCGTCGGAATTGAGAGGCGTAGAGATCACAAATTATCTTGCTGAATTAAAAGCAGCTGCTTTTGAAGGTGAACTTTCCACAGACGATATCTTAGTCACCAGCGACACTATTGTATGGCATGGAGGAAGAGCACTGGAAAAACCTGCAGACCCTGCACAGGCCCTTCAAATGCTAAAAGAACTTTCAGGTAAAACCCATGAGGTCATTACTTCCGTTTGTTTCATGACTTCAGAAAAGCTGCGCACTGTTCATGCTATTACCCGCGTCACTTTCAGCAGGCTTGAAGAAGATGAAATTCAGTTTTACATCGACAATTTCAGGCCGTTTGACAAAGCCGGAGCATATGGAATTCAGGAATGGATTGGCCTCATTGGGGTAGAACATATTGAAGGCAGTTATTTCAATGTTGTAGGGCTTCCCACCCATTTGGTATACCAAACATTAAGGGAAATTGCAGAATAAAACCTGAACCGAAGAACTATTCCTGCTGTAAAAATTATCTTTGTAAAAATTTAATTCCGGAATGACCGAACTGTTTCTTCTTAATAAAAATCAGATCCTTACTACCCTTGCCATAATGCTGGTACTATGGATCTTCCAGTTTATTCTTAAAAAAACAGCCAATCGTGTGGGCCACAACAGCGGGATCCACGTCACCCGTACCCGGTTGATGTTTAAGTATATCAACGTTTTGGTGACCATTCTGGCTATTTTCCTGCTCTCTCTCACCTGGGGTTATAATGCACAGGAGCTGGCACTCATCTTTTCTTCGGTCTTTGCGATAATTGGAGTTGCCATGTTCGCCATTTGGTCCATTCTTAGTAATATAACAGCCGGAATCATTCTTTTCTTCTCCTTTCCATACAAGATTGGAAGCCGCATTAAAATTCATGACAAGGATCTGCCAATAGAAGCAGTGATCGAGGATATAAAGGCCTTTCACCTGCACCTTCGCACGCTTGAAGGGGAATTGATCACTTATCCCAACAACCTTATTTTGCAAAAAGCGGTCTCTCTTATTGAAAAAGAATACCATGCCGATGAAGGGAAAGATGCCCTGTAACTTTGAATAGATAGGAATCTTGCTATATTTGAAAGCTTATCAAAAGAAAATCCTATGCGGAAGCTTTTTTGCCATATTCTCATACTTGTCACCACCCTTGCATATGCTCAAAAACCTGAAAAATTAAGTTCTTCTGAAATCTATTCAGAAATTGAAAAACTTAATTTCCTGGGTTCGGTTTTGTATATAGCGGCTCATCCCGATGATGAGAACACCAGGCTTATCTCCTATTTTAGCAACGAACTTAATGCCCGTACCGCCTATCTTTCTCTGACCCGCGGAGATGGGGGACAAAACCTTATAGGCCCTCAACTAAGGGAACTGTTGGGAGTAATTCGGACACAAGAGTTGCTCGCGGCCAGAAAAATTGATGGTGGCGAACAATTCTTCACCCGCGCAAATGATTTTGGCTACAGTAAAACGCCAGAGGAAACCCTCTCTATCTGGAATGAAGAGGAAGTTCTAAAGGATGTGGTGCGGGCGGTAAGGAAATTCAAACCCGATGTGATCATCAATCGGTTCGATGCAAATTCTGCCGGGGAAACTCACGGTCATCATACCTCATCGGCCATTTTAAGCAGCCGCGCATTTGATCTTGCCGGTGAAAAAGATAAATTTCCGCAACTTGCTGAGGAGTTGGGAACCTGGCAGCCAAAAAAGCTATTTTTCAACACCTCGCCCTGGTTCTATGAATCTCAGGAAGCCTTTGACGCGGCAGATAAATCAGGATTTGTAACTTTTGACACTGGTGTGTATTTTCCGTTAATGGGAATGTCAAACACCGAGATCGCCTCTCTAAGCCGCAGCCAGCATCAATCCCAGGGTTTTGGCAGCACCGGAACCCGCGGTAGTGCTGCCGAATATATTCAGCTGCTTAAGGGAGACCATCCAATGAACAATAATGATGTCTTCCACGGAATAAATACCGAATGGAGCCGCATCAAAGGCGGAAAGGAAATTGGAAAGTTGCTTCAAAAGGTACAGGAAAACTTCGATTTTAAGGATCCAGCCGCCAGTGTACCTCAATTAGTGAATGCATATCAATTGATCCTGAAGCTCGAAGATCAACACTGGAAAAAGGTAAAGTCCCAACAGATCAAAGATATCATCGCTGCTTCTCTTGGCTTATATCTGGAAGCGATTACCGGCTCTCCCCTGGCAACTCCGGGAGAGGTGATTAAACTGGACCTGGAAGCAATAAACCGTAGTGATATAAATGCAGAATTAGTTGCCGTAAAGATCTTTCCTGTAGAAAAGAATTTACCGGTAGATCTCAGCCTGGCCAACAATACCCCTTGCTTAAATAGTGTGGAGTACAAAATCCCCAAAAAAGTGGATTTTACAAGCCCTTATTGGCTCAACGAGCCGGGAAGCCTGGGGATGTACAAAGTTGAAAATTCAGAAAACATCGGTCTTCCTGAAACTCCGCGGGAGCTCAAGGCAGAATTTCGCATCAGGATCAATGGTGTGGAAATTCCTTTTCAACGGGAACTAAAGTACAAATACAACGATCCGGTTACCGGGGAAACCTATCTTCCGTTTGAGATAGTGCCGGCGCTTTCGGTCACAACTGAAGCCGATGTGCTGGTATTCGCCGATAATGCTCCCAAAACAATTCCGGTAACCATAAAGGCCATGAAGGACGGAATTTCCGGAACTCTGTTCCCGGGGAAACTGAACGGCTGGAAAATAACTCCGGAAAAACACCTTTTTGACAGTCTTCAAAAAGGAGAAGAAAAGACCTTCTATTTTGAAGTTTTTCCGCCTGAAGCTCAGGATACCTATATCTTCCATCCGGTTGCCCAGGTAGCAGGAGAAAAATATGATAAAACTGTGATGCAGATGGCTTACAGCCACATTCCGCTGCAAACTCTTGTGCTTCCCAATGAGACCCGTCTGGTAAAACTGGATATCCAAAAAAGAGGAAATCTAATAGGTTATATCCAGGGCGCCGGTGATGCGGTTCCACAGGGATTGTTGCAAATGGGCTATGAAGTGGAAAATATTGATTTGGAGAATATTTCCGCAGGAGCTCTTGAGAAATTCGATGCAGTGGTGATTGGAATAAGGGCGTACAATACCCTGGATATTCTAAAGTACAAACAGCCGGCTTTATTCGAATATGTCAATCGCGGCGGAAATCTCGTTATCCAGTACAACACCAGCCGGGGACTTGTCACTGACGAGCTTGCCCCATATAACCTGAAGCTGTCCCGTGACCGTGTTACAGATGAGCATTCAAAAATCACATTTTTGGCACCCGATCATCCGGTGCTTCATTACCCAAATAAAATTACCGCCAAAGATTTTGAAGGATGGGTGCAGGAACGGGGATTGTATTTTCCAGATGAATGGGCAAAGGAATTCACTCCTATTCTGGCGATGAACGACAAAGGAGAAACTCCAAAAAAGGGAAGTTTATTGATCGCTCCCTACGGAAAAGGAAATTATATTTACACCGGCTTAAGCTTTTTCAGGGAATTCCCTGCCGGGGTGCCGGGAGCTTTCAGGCTTTTTGCGAACATCCTTTCGCTGGGAAAAGAAACACCTTCCGCCGCTACAAACAATTCTAAATAATGGAACCTCCCAAGAAATATCAATGGAAAAGGTCTTACACGGCAGTTCTTATTGCCAATGCCGTTTACATCGTACTGTTCTATGTGCTAATGACAATCTTTTCCTGATATGCAATTACTCGACTGGATCGTACTGGCAGGAACTTTAGCTTTTATTGTAAGTTACGGAGTATGGAAAACCCGCGGCAGCAGGAATGTGCAGGATTATATTCGCGGAGGGAATGAAGCCAGGTGGTGGACGGTAGGATTGTCTGTCATGGCTACCCAGGCCAGTGCTATTACTTTCCTCTCTACTCCCGGCCAGGCTTTTCATGACGGAATGGGGTTCGTACAATTCTACTTTGGTTTACCCATTGCAATGATCATCATCTGCATGGTATTTATACCCATTTATTACCGGCTGGAGGTTTATACAGCCTACGAATACCTTGAATCCCGGTTTGATCTGAAAACCCGTACCCTTACTGCCTTTCTTTTTCTTATTCAGCGCGGGCTGGCTGCCGGAATTACCATCTTTGCCCCCGCTATTATTCTTTCGGCAGTACTGGGGTGGAATCTTACAACACTCAATATTATTATAGGAGTGCTGGTGACCATCTACACAGTTTCCGGCGGAACAAAGGCTGTGAACATCACTCAAAAACAGCAAATGGCGGTGATATTTTTTGGAATGGTGGTGGCGCTTCTGCTTATCATCCAATATCTGCCGGAAGAGATCAGCTTCACAAAAGCCCTGGAAATAGCCGGTGCCAGCGGAAAATTAGACATTATCGACTTTTCATTTGATCTTGATAACCGATATACCTTTTGGAGCGGATTGATTGGCGGGACTTTCCTCGCTCTCTCCTACTTTGGAACAGATCAAAGTCAGGTGCAGCGGTATCTTTCCGGAAAATCTGTGAAGCAGAGTCAATTGGGCCTCATCTTTAACGGGCTCCTTAAAGTTCCCATGCAGTTCTTTATTCTGCTGGTTGGGGTGATGGTTTTTGTGTTCTACCAGTTCAATTATTCCCCGCTTAACTTTAATCCCGCGGCAACCACTGCAGTGGAGAATTCTGAAATGGCTTCGGAATATAAGGCTTTGCAGCAGGAACTGGAGGACATCCAGGATCAAAAACAGGAAAAAAGTCTGGCTTATGCTAACGCCGGAAAATTTGCAGACAACGACCGAGACAGCTTTAAAAATGATCTTATTAAATTAAATGAAGCCGAACTCGCTACCCGCGCCCAGGCTTCAGAAATTATTTCGCAGGCAGATGCTACCGTAGAGACCAACGACAAGGATTATGTGTTCATTCATTTTATACTAAATAACCTTCCGCGGGGGCTAATAGGTCTATTGCTGGCGGTAATCCTTTCTGCAGCCATGTCTTCCACCGCCTCAGAATTGAATGCCCTGGCTTCTACCACCGTGATCGATCTTTACAAAAGAAACATAACAGGGGAGCGTTCGGAAAAGCATTTTGTAAAAGCGTCGAAATGGTTTACCCTGCTATGGGGATTAATAGCCATTGCAGTGGCCAGTATAGCCGATCTTTTTGATAACCTAATTCAACTCGTGAACATCATAGGTTCGATCTTCTACGGAAATGTATTGGGAATCTTTTTGCTCGCTTTCTTTATAAAGTTTGTAAAGAGCACTGCAGTTTTTATAGCCGCCATTATTACTCAAAGCATTATCATCAGCGTTTATTTTATGGACCTCCTGCCCTATCTATGGCTTAACCTGCTGGGTTGTGCTTTGGTAATAGGACTTGCTATGCTCTTCCAGATGTTTATGACTTCAGAACCTGACAGAATTGAAGCTGAATGAAACGGGAGAAGATAAAATGGGGAATTATTGGTCCGGGAAAAATCGCCCGCAAATTTGCAATTAGCCTAAAATTTGTAGAAGACGCTGAATTATATGCAATTGCCAGTAGAAATCCTGAAAGAGCAGCAGCTTTTGCAGAAGAAATGGGTACTATAAAATCCTATTCTTCTTATGAGACCATGCTGGAGGACCCTGCTATAGACATTATATATGTTGCTACTCCACATAGCTTTCATCATCCTCATACCCTGCTTTGCCTGAACGCGGGTAAACCGGTTCTATGTGAGAAACCTTTTGCCTTGAACCGGCAGGAAGTGGAAGAAATGATCCTTACATCCCATAAGAGAAATGTGTTTCTAATGGAAGCTATGTGGACCATTTTCCTGCCTCACATAGGGTACGTAAAGGAAATTATTGATTCCGGAAAATTCGGAAAAGTAAAGACCCTAAAAGCAGATTTTGGATTCGATACTCCTTTTGATGCAGAAGGCAGGCTCTTTTTGAAGAGTTTAGGAGGAGGAAGTCTTATGGATATAGGAATATATCCTGTATTCCTGGCGCTTCACCTGTTGGGAACCCCCAAGAAAATAAAGGCCACCGCCAAATTAGGTAAAACCGGAATAGACGAGCATTGTGACATCATCTTTAAATATTCCGGAGATACCACGGCACTTCTGCACAGCAGTATAATTGAAAAGACGCCAACGCTAGCCGTAATTGAGCTCGAAGCAGCCAGTATTAAAATTAGTCCAAATTGGTACGAACCTACTGCCGTATCCATCACTTCAAAAAAAGGAACTGAAACTAAGGTATTTGAGGCTGCATCTTTTGGTTATGAGTTTGAGGCAAGACATGTGCAGGAAATGCTAAGGCAGAATAAAACTGAAAGTGAGATAATGAGCTTTGATAAAAGCCTGGAGCTCATCTCCATACTTGACAAAATCAGGAAGCAAATTGGGCTTGAGTTCTAAAGAAAAAAGCGGCTAAAAAAGCCGCTTTTGACATAGTATTAAATGTTTGGGATTACATAGCACCCCACTCTTTCAAAGAGTCACGGTTCATCTTTACGTAATCCTTATTTCCGGCCTTTTCGGCGGCTGCTAAAGAAAGTTTTGCTGTTTCAATAGCTTCTTTTTTCATACCCAGATCTGCCTGGATAAGGGATTTCTTCCGTAGCACCCAAAAAGGAGCATTTTTGCCCTGCATTTCTAAAGCTTTATTGATCCATTCCAAGGCTTGTTTATTATCTTTTTTTGCATCATGATAATAAGTTGCAGCTGCGAAATAATCTGCGGCAGTTGGACCATTCATCACTCTATTGATGCTTGCCAGCGCCTGCTCATCTGTTGGCACTTCAAATTTTAAGGTTGCGACAGTGTCTTCCCAAATAAAATTAAGAGCTGCAGAGTCATTTTTAAGTTCGTCAATTAAAATGGTAAAAGTTTCCATTGGCATAGGCATCTCCTGTACCTGTGCAGTGGCTTTAAGAGCAACTTTGTTCTCATCCCATTGCTGTGGAAGCCCCCAGTTATTAGTGTCTTTATAGAAGATCACTTCCCACTTGTCTTTGTTGGGAATAGTAAAAATCGCATAAGAACCGGGTTCAAGTTCTTTACCTTCAATAGTAACTTTGGTGTCAAAAGCAATAGTGGTATTGTTGTTGGCTCCTGTACGCCATTTTTCGCCGTAGGGCACAAGATTTCCAAAAATGGTTCGCCCTCTCATGCCGGGGCGGGAATATTTTAAGGTAACATTGGTAAGGCCTACCTCCTGTTCAATGGTGGTAGAGGGACTTGGCTGTGGCACTTCGATCTGCGCCGAAGCAGCCCCGGAAATAAGTCCTGCAAAAAGGAATAAGATGATTTTTTTCATATTTTTTAGGTTAGTTTTCCCAAAGATAGAGAATTTCAGCATTAGCACTTTAGCAAAACAACCTTCCGGAATACGATTTTTCGAGAGAGTCACATTTAATAAGAAAAAGGAAGTAGGTCCTTATTATTTTTCCGCAGAAAGGATCTTTCTTGCCTCTTCAAGATCTTCGGGCGTATCTATACCCACACCTTTCACCGTGGTCTCCACCATTTTGATGTTCTTTCCGTATTCGAGATAACGGATGCATTCGATCTTTTCGGTTGCTTCCAGCTTCAGCATGGGCAGGCGGTAAAAATCCAGTAGAGCCTGTTTCCGGAAGGCATAAATTCCGATGTGTTTGTACCAGGTGACGCCTGTATTTTCATCCCGTGGGTATGGAATGGGAGATCTCGAAAAATAAAGGGCAAAATCTTCCTTATTGGTGATCACCTTTACATTATTAGGATTTTCAATATCCTTCTTTTCCTTAAGCGGCGCTTTTAATGAAGCCAGATCGATCCTGTTCGCGTCTTTTCCGCGGAAGACATTCAGCAGTAAAGAAAGGCTCTCGGTATCGATCATGGGCTCGTCACCCTGCACGTTCACCACAATATCTACTTTCATATTTTCGACGGCCTCGGCAATACGGTCACTGCCGCATTCGTGCTCCTTTTTGCTCATGATGGCATTTCCGCCGTTTTTAGTGATTTCAGAATAGATCACATCGCTGTCTGTAACCACATAAACCTCCTGAAAAAGGCCGGTATTCTTTGCCGCCTCATAAGTACGTAAAATGACAGTTTTGCCATGCAGGTCCTGCATTAATTTACCCGGAAAGCGTGTTGCGGCGTATCGTGCCGGGATCATAGCGATTATTTTAAGCGGCGTCTTTTCCAAAGCTGTAGTTTTAAAGATGTTGTAAAAATACCATTTTTGACTAGTCTGCCGGAGCAAAAAAGTCATCCTTGAACCCAATCAAATATAGTTTTTCCTGCGCCCGGGTAACTGCCGTATACAGCCAGCGCAGGTAATCCCTGTCTATTCCATTTGGGAGGTATGGCTGTTCCACAAAAACAGTATTCCATTGCCCACCCTGGGATTTATGGCAGGTCATGGCATAGGAAAATTTTATCTGTAAGGCGTTGAAATATTTGTTGTTCTTCACCTGCAGGAATTTCTTGTATTTAGTTCGCTCTTCTTCATAATCTTTCATCACTTCCTGGTACAGGCGGTTCGATTCTTCATAAGTAAGTGAAGGGTTATTGCTTTCCAAAGTATCCAGCAAGACCACCGTCTCTATGGGCTGCATATTTGGATAATCTACCATTTGAGCCTTTATTTCAGCAAACCTGAAACCGTAGAGTTCTTTTATTGCAAAGATCTCCAACACTTTTATAATATCCCCGTTGGCAATGAATCCTGCTTCGCTGTTTGGCTTTACCCAAAAGTAGTTGTTCTTCACTACCATAAGATAATCTCCCGAAGAGATCTCCTCTTCCTGAAAAAGGATCCGGTTCCTTATCTGTTGGTTATACAGATTTGCCCTTTTATTAGATCTTACGATAATAGTAGTATCCTCATGACCCAGGTTGCGGTAGGAATCTTCAATAGCTTCCATGATCTCATAGCCATCTACCAGCCTTATCACATCCTTTTTCTGGCTCAGCTCAAAACTGAAGGATTCATAGAACTCTTCTCTAAGTGCCTCTCTTATTAAGGTAGCATTATGCAAAATGTCACTTTCCTCACTTTGTCTTACTACTTCATCAAGTTCAATGTGCGTGACCTCCTTAAAATAATTATTCCGAAGCTTCTGTTCTTCCAGTGCCGGACTCACCTCCAGTTTTACCGGCGGCAGCTGAGCCGTGTCTCCTATTAATATTAGCTTGCAGTTGTGGCCGGAGTAAACGTATTCAATAAGGTCGTCGAGCAGAGAGCCATTCTCGAACATTTGAGCATCATTATTTACATCGGGGATCATGGAAGCTTCATCAACAATGAAGATGCTGTTTCGGTGTTTATTAGGTTGCAGTACAAAACTCACTCCGGCACCCGACTTTTTCTTGGGGAAATAGATCTTTTTATGGATGGTAAAGGCCTCCCTTCCGGAGTAATTAGCGATCACCTTTGCTGCGCGGCCTGTTGGTGCCAAAAGGATCCCACTTTTCTTTACCTGCCACAGGTTTTTTACAAGAGCACTTATTATTGTAGTCTTTCCTGTACCCGCAAATCCCTTAAGTAAAAAAAGAGAATCCTTATCTTCATTTACTACGAAGGAGGCAAGTTGTTGCAGTGCAATATCCTGTTTAACTTTTGCTTCAAATTTTAGGTCCTTAAGTAACAGGTTGTAAAAAGTTGCAACATTCATTTTCTCCATAAGCGATTTCCTCTAAGCCCAAAGATAACAAGGTTTTTTTCGGAAGAATCTTTTGTGAATAAAAAAAAATTGTAGATTTGCGTGGAACACTTAAATAAATCTTAATCTGCACCCACATGAAACTTGTAATTCAGTTAGTTCTTTGGATCGTAATTATCTTCCTTGGATATCTGGTTTTTAATTCAATTTATGAGCCTATTAAATTTAATGAAGTTAAGGAGGCAAGATATGCCAAAGTGATTAACAACCTCAAAGACATAAGGGATGCAGAACTTGCTCACCGTACTGTTACCGGAAAATTTGAAGGAGATTGGGACAAGCTGGTACGTTTCTTAGATACCGCTCAGTTCACCCTTACCCAAAGAAGAGATACTACAGTAATGGATGAGGAATATCGTAAGACCTATGGGGTAGATCGCAGAGTGGAGATTGTAGTGATCGACACCCTTGGATATAAATCTATCAAAGATTCTCTTTTCCAGGGAACAGATCGTTATAAGACCATGATGAACGTCCCGATACAAGGTGTTGACCAGAAATTCGAATTAAAAGCAGGTACTGTAAGTAAGAATGATACTCAAATCCCTGTATTTGAAGCTAAAATTCCAAAGGCTGTTGTGCTTTACGATCAGGACAAGGATCTTGTGAACCAGGCAGAAGAAATAGTTGGAGTTGACGAAGTTCCCGGACCATACATTTCTGTAGGTTCTATGGAAGAAGTTAAAACCAGCGGTAACTGGCCACTCAAGTATGGTGACGCCGAATAAGGAAATCGAAACTCAAAATATAAAGTTGTCCATTCAGGTTAGCCTGAATGGACTTTCTTTTTGCGCTCTATCCCGGGAAGAAAAGAGGATCGTATTTTTTAAAGATCTGCTCTTCCCGCGGAAGCTTAATCCGCAGCAGGTGCTTCAACAGATCGAAAAGATCTATGACGAAGAAGCCTTTTTAAAGGAGCAACAGGCAGAGGTTATCGTCTTATTTTCCAATGAACTTTACAGTCTTGTGCCTCAAGTTTATTTTAACGAAGAGAACGCTTCAGAATACCTTAAATACAACACCAGGATCCTGGAGACAGATTATGTGGCGCAGGATGAACTGGCTGAAGGTAAAATGGTCAATGTTTATATTCCGTACACCAACATCAACAACTTCTTTTTTGACAGGTATGGAGAATTTGAATATAGACATACCGTAAGTGTCCTGGCAGAAGAATTCCTGATCCAGAACCGGTTCCAGACCGAAGGCACCCGGGTATACCTCAATTGTTTCCCGGGAGGTTATGACCTGCTGGTCTTCCAAAAAGGGCAATTATTACTCGCTAATACTTTCAAATGTAGTACTAAGGAAGACTTTATCTACTACCTGTTGTTTACGGCTGAACAGCTGGACCTGGATCCTTCCCGTTTTGAATTGATCCTGCTTGGAAGGATCAAAGAACATTCAGATTATTATGATATCGCCTACACCTATGTTAAGGAGATAAAATTCCTGAACACTTCTTTTGGATACATTTTTTCAACCAGTGAGGAGCCCCCAAAAGGCTATATGCATTATTCACTTTTTAAAGTTCTGGTATGAGAATAGTTTCAGGAATACACAAAGGGAAAAGGATCACAGCTCCCAAGAAACTTCCGGTAAGACCTACTACAGATTTTGCCAAGGAAGCCCTTTTCAACATCCTCAATAATCAATATCACTTTTCAGCATTAAAGGTAATCGACCTTTTTAGCGGCACAGGCAATATCGCCTATGAATTTGCCTCGCGGGGAGCGCAGGAGATCATAGCTGTTGATGCACATTTTGAATGCGTCAAGTTCATCAATAAAATTTCCGAGGAGATGAATATGCCCATTCGTACTGTCAAAAGTGACGCTTTTAAATTCCTGAATGCTACAGGAGAAACAGCACATATTATTTTTGCCGATCCTCCATATAATTTTGAAGTAGATGTGCTTAAGGACCTGGCGGAAATTACCTTCTCCCGAAACCTGTTGGAAGACGGTGGCTCTTTGATCATCGAACATTCCAAAAAGATCGACCTTTCTCACCTGCCACATTTTTCTGAAGTGAGGAAGTACGGAAATTCTGTTTTCAGTTTTTTTGTATAAATTAGAGGATGGCAAGACCCCTTAAGACACTGGAACTGGAATTCACAGTCCTGGAATTCTTTGATAACTACGTCATCTCCCAGCCCCGGGAAGGAGAACTTCTTGCAGGCAAACAGGTTGCAGCCCTTGTAGAGGTTTGTTCTGATTTTTATGCTGAAAAGAACTTTGTCTATCTCTCTTACCGGGTCAACGATTACAATGTCAATCCTACAATCTACCTTAATCTTAATGAAGTACGCAATCTTGCAGGAATAGGTGTGGTAAGCCGTAAACCCTCATCCTTGAATATGGCTAGTTTTGAAAAGAGATTTTGTAAAATACCCTATGAGATCTTTCTTGATCTTGATAAAGCCCTATTGTGGACACAAGAGGTAATAGAAGAAAAGAATAAAAAAGCAGACCTGTAAGCCGGATTCTGTTCTCCAAAAGGAGCCCTTATCATTTATCTGAAACTTTTGTTACCAAAAGCCTTTAGCTGCCTACCCTCCGGCAACGGACGGGCAATCCTTAACAGCCGGTATACATGGCATTGCACCGCATAGAGTTTACCTGATTTCACTACAGCATTACCTGTACATCCTTTCTGTTGCACTGGTCCTGACCCTGATTTGCATCAGTGCCGGTGGGTGTTACCCACTATGCTGCCCTATGGTGTCCGGACTTTCCTCCACCCCGCGCTCCCGATTGTAACGGGACGGGGCAGCGATAAGGCGGTCTGCTTGCTGCAAAGATACATTTATAATGCCATTTTTGAGAGGGGTAAAATCAAGGAAAATATCATGAGTGTCAACAGGTTTTTGTGGATAAAAACACCGGGAATTACTCCGGCATCGGTTTTGTATTTTTATATTTGTCTTCTAAAGCATTTCAATGGAACATTTTGTAGTATCGGCGAGGAAATACCGCCCTCAAACTTTTAAAGACGTTGTGGGCCAGCAGGCTATCACGAACACGCTACTCAATGCCATTGAACATAATCACCTGGCCCAGGCCCTTCTTTTTACAGGTCCCAGAGGAGTTGGAAAGACCACCTGTGCCCGAATTCTGGCAAAAAAGATCAACCAGGACGGGGAACAGGATCCCAATGAAGATTTTGCTTTCAACATCTTTGAACTTGATGCCGCCTCTAATAACTCGGTTGATGATATAAGGAACCTTATCGACCAGGTTCGTATCCCGCCACAGGTTGGAAAGTATAAGGTCTATATTATTGATGAGGTGCACATGTTGTCTCAGGCTGCTTTTAATGCATTTTTAAAGACCCTGGAAGAGCCGCCAAAGCATGCGATCTTCATTCTTGCGACTACAGAGAAGCATAAGATCATCCCAACTATTCTTTCACGTTGCCAGATCTTCGATTTCAAGAGAATCACGGTAAAGGATGCTAAGGAGTATCTTGGCTATATAGCACAGCAGGAAGGTGTGGAAGCCGACGATGACGCCCTGCACATCATTGCTCAAAAGGCCGATGGTGCGATGAGGGACGCGCTTTCGATCTATGACAGGGTAGTAAGTTTTAGCGGAAAGAATCTTACAAGACAGGCAGTGACCGAAAATCTGAATGTACTTGATTATGATACCTATATCACTGCTACAGATCTCATCCTGAAAAATGATATTCCGCAGCTGCTTTTGCTGTTTAACGAGATCCTGTCTCACGGCTTTGACGGTCATCATTTTATAGCAGGACTAGCCTCCCACTTCAGGGACCTGCTGGTTTGTAAAGATCCCAAGACCATCAATCTTTTAGAAGTAGGCGATAACACCAAAGCCTTATATTACAAGCAGTCACAGCAAGCTTCTTCAGAATTTCTACTGAAGGGAATTGAACTCGCCAACGAATGCGACCTTCAATACAAAAGCAGCCGCAACCAAAGGCTTTTAGTAGAGCTGTGCCTGATGCAACTGGCTTCGGTCACTTTTGGTGACGAAAAAAAAAAGGATAACGCATATATAATTCCGCCAAATCATTTTACCGGGGCTCCTATTCCTGCGCCGGCTCTTAAGCTTTCGCCAAAGGAAAAGGAGGTCATCGTAAACAATGAATATGCCGAGGGAGATTCAGCCGCCCCGGCAGAGGCGCAACTTCCTAAACCTTCTGAAAAACCCGAGGACTGCACCCCGGCAGCTTCAGAACCTGCCCCCCAGGAAATAACAAAAAATGAGGAAGCTTCAGCAAAAGAATCAGTTGAGGAAAACACTTCAGATGGAAGAACAGCTTCGGTGGAAAATGACGCTTCAATAGAAGAAGGAAAATCTGCTTCAGAAGAAATTTCCACAGAAGAAATTTCCGCTGAAAATTTTCCGCAGAAGACACAGCCCTCGAATTCCCCTTCCGCAGAAACAAAACCTGAAGAAGACTCTGATGTCCTGACGGAAATTACCACTAAAAAGATCTCGGGTCTTTCGCTAAAGAGCATTCAGCAAAAAAAGGCTTTGGAAGCTCAAAAACGGGAAGCAAAGATCGAGGAGGAAGTGGTGAAAAACGGGAAATTTACCGAGGAACAAATGCAGGCAGCCTGGCAGGAATATACCGAAGAGCAGAATGAAAAAGGTGAAAAGATCCTTGCTTCTATCATGCAAACCGATACCCCGGCTCTAATTGGAAAAAATATTTGTGTTGAGTTGCCAAATGAAACCATGAAACTGGAGCTGGAAAAGGTACAGTATCATTTGATGGGCTTTCTTAAGGAAAAACTTCAAAATACCCACATTCAGCTGAAAGTAACGGTAAATGAAAAGGCAGAGAAAAAATTTGCCTTTACGCCTATTGAAAAATTTGAAAAATTAAGGGAGAAAAATCCTCTAATTGAAAAGCTACGTTCAACTTTTGATCTGGATATATAATGTTAGGTTTAAAATTACCCACAGACCCGCGATGGGTGAATATTGTAGAAAAAAATATTGAGGAGATCCTTACAGATCATGCGTTTTGTGAACAAAAGGCAGCTTCTACGGCTATTTCTTTTATAGTAACTTATCCTGAATATTCTGACCTGGTCACCGAAATGACTGCCCTTGCCAGAGAGGAAATGGCACATTTCAAGATGGTACATGACAGGATCCTGGAGCGGGGATTACAACTTGGCCGCGACAGGCGTGATGATTACGTGGTTAAATTGATGACCTTTTTCCCAAAGGGTGGCAGCAGGCTTACTAACCTCATTCACCGACTGCTATATGCAGCTTTGATCGAGGCACGTAGCTGTGAACGCTTTAGGCTGCTTTCTGAAAATCTTGAAGACAAGGAACTTGCTGAATTCTACCGGAGCCTCATGGTAAGTGAAGCCAATCATTACACAATGTTCCTCAACTTTGCCCGCAAATACGGGGACAGGAAAGAGGTGGATCAAAAATGGCAAAACTTACTCGCATTTGAGGCAGAGATCATGAAAGATCTTGGCACTTCAGAAACTATTCACGGGTAGCAGCTTCCAAAGTTTCCTGGTACAGCGACTTAATAATACCATCTGAAAGTCCGATTTTGGGCACATATATCCTGCGCGCCCTTGTCCATTTCATAGCAGACAGGTAAATCTTTGCAGCGGGCACAATTACGTCTGCCCTATCCTGGTTAAGATTAAGTTCTGTGATACGCTCTTCATAAGTAAAAGATTGCAGCAACTGATAGTAGGAACTCAGGTAAAGAAAACTGAGAGGTTTTCCATTTGCCTTACCGCTGCTCTTGAAAATGTTATTGATGTTTCCACCTGATCCTATAAGATCGATCTTGCTGTAGTTCCTGGTCACCTTTTTGATCCATGTCTCTGTTTCCTCCCACACTTCAGGAGGGACCATATCTTCCAGCAATCTCACTGTCCCCAATTTAAAGGACCGAGATGCAACGGTTTTTCCGGAAGAGTACAGAGTAAACTCAGTACTACCACCACCCACGTCTACGTAGAGATAGGTTTTATCGGTTTGAATGAGTGCATGCAAATCGGTCGCGGCGATAATTGCAGCCTCATCATTCCCGTCAATAATGTTGATCTTTACTCCTGTTTTTTCTTCAATGACGGCAGCAACTTCATCTCCATTATGTGATTCTCTCATGGCAGAAGTTGCACAGGCTTTGTATTTTTCGATCTTGTGTGACTTCATGAGTAGTTTAAATGCCTGCATGGTGTCGATCATGCGCACTATATTTTCTTCAGAAATTCTTTTGGTAAGAAAAACATCTGCTCCCAAACGAATGGGCACCCTCACCAGGGAAGTCTTTTTAAAGATTGGCTCCCTGTCCTCCTGTTCTGTTATGGTCATGATCAAAAGCCTCACGGCATTAGATCCAATATCTATAGCTGCATATTTCTTTTGAACGATCAAACCTTTTCTTTTTCTAATTCTAACTTATTCATGTAGTAATCATAAAGTGCGAACTGCGAGCGTAATGGTGGCTTGTTATTGCGCCTGTATGCATTATCCTGTTTGGCAGAGATCACCCTCGCCTTCACATTATCACTCCAGCAGATCTCAAAGGTCTCCATTAATTCCTTCTGAATGCTGCTGTCATAAATTGGACAGGTAATCTCGACACGGTAATCCATGTTCCGAGTCATCCAATCTGCTGAAGAGATATACACCTTAGGTTTCCCTTCATTTTCAAAAATGTAAATTCTTGGATGTTCCAGGTACTTATCGACTATACTTATTACCTGTATATTTTCACTCATACCTTCCACTCCCGGGACCAAACAACAAATCCCTCGGACTATCAGTTTCATCTTCACTCCTGCTCTGCTGGCTTCGTAAAGCTTGTCAATAAGGGAATAATCTGAAAGGCTGTTAAGCTTCAGCCGAATTCCTGAAGGTTTTCCTGCCTTAGCGTTATCAATTTCGGTTTGGACCAATTTTATCAGTCCGGCGCGGGTGTAGTGAGGAGAAACGATCAAATGTTTGTAGCGACTCACCTTATAGTTCACTTCAAAGAAATCAAAGACTTTATTAACCTCTTTCAAAATATTTTGATCACTTGTGAACAAGGTAAGATCCGAGTAAACCCGTGCTGTAGATTCATTAAGATTCCCTGTACTTACGAAGCCATACCGTACCAGTTTTTCATTTTCCTGTCGCTCTATTACACAGGCTTTGGAATGAACCTTAAGCCCTTTCACTCCAAAAATGAGGTTTACTCCTTCCTGCTGCATTTGCTCTGCGTAATTGATATTGGCCACCTCATCAAAACGGGCTCGTAATTCTATTTGCACGGTTACTTTTTTTCCATTTTTCACCGCATTAATAAGGGAACTGGCAATATGAGAGACCTTTGCTAACCTGTAAATTGTAATTTTTATTGACTTCACTGCCGGGTCCAGGGCAGCTTCTCTAAGGAATTTTACTGTATAGGAAAATGTTTGATAAGGCGTGTGCAGTAAATAATCCTTTTTGGCGAGCTCTTTAAAAAGGCTTCCCTGAAGGATCATTCCGGGAATTGGCAGGGGTTCATAAACCTTATACTGCAGTTCTTCGCTTCCCAGGCTTGGGAAATTCATATAATCCCTACGGTTATGGTACCGGCCACCGGGGATGATACTGTCTGTAGCATCAATTCCCATCTTGCTCATCAAATACTGCAGCGTATCCTGCTCAATATTCATATCATAGACAAATCTTACAGGCTCGCCTTCTATTCTTTCTTTAACACTGGCAGAGATTTTCTCAATAAAGGATTTACTAAGGTCACTGTCTATATCCAGCTCGGCATCCCTGGTAATTTTGATCATATGAGCAGTAACGCTTTCATATTCAAAAATGTTGAAAATGGAATGAAGATGGTACCTAATTAGATCATCAAGAAGGATCACGTATTGCTTCTCCCCTTCCTTAGGCAAAACCACAAATCTTTCAATGCTCCTCGGAATCTCAATCAGAACATATTTCTTTTCCTTTATTTGCCGGTTAACCACCCTTTTATTTTCCTTTTTTGGAGCCGCATCTTTCATCACCATTTTCACGGCCAGGTAAGCGGCGCTATCCTTGAGACGGGGTAGTTCGTCCAGATCATTCAGCACAATGGTCACCAATGCGGGACTTACCTTTTGAAGAAAGAAATTCTTTAAAAAAGCCTGCTGATGTTTCTTTACCTGTTTTTCATTAATGATAAAAATATTATGCTCCTTCAATTTATTCTGAATGCTGTCCAGGATCTTTAAGCTCTCACTCTGCTGGTCAATAACAATTTGGGTGATCTCTTCTAACAACTTATTGGCTTTGATCCCCCCCAGCACACTTTTTCCTCCTTTTCCTGCCATGTCAATTCGCTTAATGGTGGCATAGCGCACTTTAAAGAACTCATCCAGGTTGTTTGAAAATATCCCGAGGAATCTGAGCCTTTCAATAAGGGGGACAGTTTTATCTGCCGCTTCCTGTAATACCCGCGCATTGAACTGCAGCCAGCTTAGCTCCCTGTTGATGTACCGGTTGTTCTCCATTATTTTAAATTCTTCGGAAATAAATACAGCAGCGTTTTCCCATTTTTGAGACCTTTCCAGCTGTTGGTTTCGAATTCTATCATTGTTAGGCCGGTTGTAGGGATGTTATCAAAATCCTGATCTCCCAATCTGTTCACAACTGAAGTCATTGAAGGATTATGACCAAATATCATTAATGTCTGTATGTCATCATTACAACTTTCAATGACCTTTAGAAGTTGGCTGCCATTAAAAGTGTATAAATCATCTTTAACTTCAAATCGGCTGTCGGGAATATTCAATCCTTCTTTAAAAAGTTTCGCAGTTGTTAATGCTCTTACTGCATAGCTGCTCCAGATGGTCATTTGATCATCTTTAAAACCGGAGAAGGCTTTGATCACCAGGTCTGCATCTTTATAAGCTCTCTTTTTTAAGGGACGTTCATCATCGGGCAGATCCTCTTTCCAGGAGGATTTACCGTGCCTTACCAGGATTAATTTCTTCATAGTTATGGTGCTAACCGGTCCATTTTCCATCCTGAATCTTCTTTGCAATAGTAGATCCTGTCGTGAAGCCTGCTGGGTCTGCCCTGCCAGAATTCAAATTGTGATGGAATGACCTTATATCCTCCCCAATATACGGGTTTTGGAATTTCTTTTCCTTCGAACTCCTTTTCAAGTGACCGCATTTTCTCCTCCAGATATTCCCTGGAAGGTATGATCGAGCTTTGAGCGGAAGCCCAAGCGCCCAATTGGCTGCCTCTGGGTCGGGATCTAAAATAATCCACAGACTCCTCTTCAGAAGTCTTTTGAGCCATTCCCTTTATTAAAACCTGTCGCTCGGAGTCTGGCCAAAAGAAAGATAAACATACCCGTGGATCTTTTGCTATGGCCTGAGCCTTTTCAGATTCATAGTTCGTATAAAAAACGAAACCTTCTGTGTCGTATTCCTTTAATAAGACTACTCGGGTCTTTGGAAAGCCATCTAGCCCGATTGTAGAAAGGTTCATGGTATTTATCTCCTCCACCTCCCTGCTTTCTTCTACTGCTTTCAACCAGGTGTGGAATAAATCGAAAGGATCCTGCGGAATTTCCTCTTCCAGAAGCTCATGTTTCTGATAGAGTTTACGGTAATCGTGAAGCTTATTTTTCATCTAGCCAATTTACAAAATCCTGATCTCAATGCGATAAAAAAACCTGTCTGTCTCCAACAAAATTTTGTAAGAAATCGGAAGATGATTATTAAGGCCTTATGGTCCTGATTAACAGAATTAACCAACAAAACGGGCAATAAAACTTAATAAAAATTTAAGACCAAAATTCTCACATTTTTCACGCTTTCAATCAGTAAAAATTAATTCATAGAAGCTGATAAATATCATTTTTTCTCTTGTATAATTTACTGTTTGTGTGTCGTTTGTCCGTAAAACCCCACACTACATCTAAAAGATTTGAAATTTCTTTTTTTAACAGGAAATCGCTTTAATTTTACCTCAGAATAAGATTGAAAAATGCCCCAAATTGATCTGATTTACCCCCCCAACGAATCAGAAAAATTGTAAGAAAAAATTGAGCATACATTCGCTTTGTCCTTCCCTAGAGGATGATTTGAACTTAACCGCAAACCAACGAATAAAACATAAAAAAAGTAACCCAACAGGAATTGATTCATTGAATCAATGCCCAAGTAGGTCACAATAATTCAAACATTACGACTATGATTTGGAAAACTACTCTAACTAAAATTTTCCTGCCTGCCGAAAACGTGAAAAAAGAATTTCACGCTCTTCCTCTTTTGGAGAATTCCGGAAATGCATTGACAAGGTTGACCCTTGTAATGGCATTTCTTTTTTTCGCGCCTCTTGTTGCTCAGGCTCAAAACTCCGGCAGCAATGGAAACAATGTGAACACCATTATTACCGGGGATGATTGCATCGACTTTGGAGAAAAAATTCCCCAGGACCAGGTAGTTTGTGCTACAGATGTGGTTAATGGAGTGGCAGGAGCTTATATTGATTGGATCACTCCTAACATTTCTCAATCCTGTACGGGATCTGATAATGCTGGAAGTTTCCAAATGCAGTTTGAACTTAACGAATCCCTTCTGGCAAAAGATTGCTGGAATTTCACTTTTGTACAACGCGTGGGAATCAATGGTGGTTATGTGAAACTATTTTCAAGCAATAACAACAATGCAGATAATGGAAATAAATCGGTAATTACTACACCTTATCTGGTAGTGGAAGCTGGTTCTAAGACTACTATCCAGTTAGAATATGGAGATGGAGATTATAATTTACAGTTATTTCTCGTTCCTGAAAATGGTACTCCTATCCCAAGTGGCGATCCACAGCAAGTGGATCATTCCGGTGTTTATGAATTTACCATTGGACAAACGGGAGTTTATAGACTTCAATATGTATTTACATACACTGGTACCAGACCTCCTAAGGCTAACACAGGAGACACAATTATTGCTATTCAGGGTATTTTATACGACACCGGATGTAGCGGAGGTGTGGATTTTGTAGTTACAGGACCTGAAAAGGGTTTCTATCCTGTAGGTTCTCATGATCTCGAATATGTTGCCACCTATACTGCACCGGATGGGGTTACACAACAAACCAAAACCCTGAGCTTTAATGTTACAGTGGTTGGTGTGGATGCTCCTGTAAGTTCAGGCAATATAACTGAATGTGAAGCTTCTCCTTTACAAACCTTAGATGCGAACAATGCCTTAGGTTCGACTACTGGAATTACCTGGTATACTGCAGCGACTGAAGGAACTGTTGTAGAAGATCCAATATTAAATGCTATAGGTGAGGTAACCTACTATGCGGAATATAACGACGGAACTTGCGCAAGCCTGGAAAGAACTCCTGTAAAACTTACCATTTTAGAGAACCCTGTTGCCGCGATCGAGAACAATAACGGACTTGCTCTTAGCTGTAATGTTCCTTCAACTACCCTTACGGCTACCGGCGGAACAAGTTACTTATGGTCTACCGGAGAGACTACTCCCTCAATAACCGTGAGCACGGCGGGAACTTTCACTGTGACTGTAACAGGTGCTAACGGATGTACGAGCACGGCTTCAGTAACTACAACTTTAGATAATACTCAGCCAGCTGCTGCGATCAGCAATAATAACGGACTTGCACTTAGCTGTAATGTTCCTTCCACTACCCTTACTGCTACTGGCGGAACAAGCTACTCCTGGTCTACCGGAGAAACTACTCCTTCAATAACCGTAAGCGCAGCAGGAACTTTTACTGTCACTGTAACGGGTGCTAACGGATGTACCAGTACTGCTTCAGTAACTACAACTCTTGATAACACGCTTCCGGATGCAGAAATCAGCAGCGATAACGGAACTTTACTGACTTGTGCCAATCCATCAACTACGTTTACTGCTACAGGCGGAACCAGCTATTCATGGTCGAACGGATCTGAGGAAGTGAGCACTAGTGCTACTTTAGAAGTGAACACTGCAGGAACTTTCACTGTGACTGTAACGGGTGCCAACGGATGTACCAGCACGGCTTCAGTAACTACAACTCTTGATAATACCCAACCAACTGCTGCCATCAGCAGCAATAACGGAACTGAACTGACTTGTGCCAATCCTTCAACTACTTTTACTGCTACGGGCGGAACCAGCTACACATGGTCTACCGGAGAATCTACTCCGTCTATAACCGTAAATGTTGCAGGAACTTTTACTGTGACTGTAACAGGTGCTAACGGATGTACCAGCACGGCTTCTGTAACTACAACTCTGGATAATACTCAACCAACTGCGGCAATCAGCAACAGTAACGGACTTGCCCTTAATTGTAATGTTCCTTCAACTACGCTAACTGCTACAGGAGGAACAAGCTACTCATGGTCGAACGGATCTGAGGAAGTGAGCACTAGTGCTACTTTAGAAGTGAGCACCGCAGGAACTTTTACTGTTACTGTAACGGGTGCTAATGGATGTACCAGTACTGCCTCAGTAACTACAACTCTTGATAATACTCAGCCAACTGCTGCTATCAGCAGCGATAATGGTATTGCATTGACTTGTGCCAATCCTTCAACCACACTTACTGCTACAGGCGGAACAAGCTACTCATGGTCTACCGGAGAGACTACTCCATCTATAACCGTGAGCACTGCAGGAACTTTTACTGTGACTGTAACAGGTGCTAACGGATGTACCAGCACGGCTTCAGTAACTACCACTCTTGATAGTACACTGCCAACTGCTGCCATCAGCAACAATAACGGAACTGCACTGACTTGTACCACTCCTTCAACTACTTTTACTGCTACAGGCGGAACCAGTTACTTATGGTCTACCGGAGAGACTACTCCTTCTATAACCGTAAGTACTGCGGGAACTTTCACAGTGACTGTAACAGGTGCCAACGGATGTACCAGCACGGCTTCAGTAACTACAACTCTAGATAATACTCAGCCAACTGCTGAGATCAGCAACAATAACGGACTTGCACTTAGCTGTAATAATCCTTCAACTACGCTTAATGCTACGGGCGGAACCAGTTACTTATGGTCTACCGGAGAGACTACTCCTTCAATAATCGTTAGCACTGCGGGAACTTTTACTGTGACTGTAACGGGTGCCAATGGATGTACCAGCACCTCCTCAGTAACTACAACTTTAGACAATACTCAGCCAGTGGCTGCGATCAGCAACAATAACGGACTTTCACTTAGCTGTAATGTACCTTCAACCACGCTTACTGCTACAGGCGGAACAAGCTACTCCTGGTCTACCGGAGCAACTACGCCATCTATTGCGGTAAGCACTGCAGGAATTTTCACAGTAACTGTAACAGGTACTAACGGATGTATTGACACTGAAACAGTGGAGGTTCTGTTTATTGAAGATACTACCGCTCCTGAGTCCATTACGCTTGCTGATGTTACAGGGGAATGTTCTGCAACAGTGATTGCTCCTACTACTACAGACAATTGTGCCGGAACTATCACTGCTACTACCGATGCTCCCCTTACTTATAACGAGCAAGGTGAGTACACAGTAACCTGGACTTTCAATGATGGAAACGGAAACATTACATCTGTTGATCAAAAAGTAATTGTAAAAGACACCAATGCTCCTGAAGCTATCACTCTTGCTGATGTAACAGGGGAATGTGAAGCTTCTGTTGTTGCTCCAACAACTACAGACAACTGTGCCGGAACGATTACTGCAACCACTGAAGATGCTCTTACCTATAACGGGCAGGGAGAATATATGGTTACCTGGATTTTCAATGACGGGAATGGGAATACTACTTCTGTCGACCAGAAGGTAATTGTAAAGGACACTACCGCTCCTGAAGCTATTACTCTTCAAACCGTCACCGGAAACTGTGAGGTAACTGTAACTGCTCCATCCACTAATGACAACTGCTCCGGAACTATTACCGGAACTACCTCCGACCCTCTTACCTATACCGAGCTTGGAAATTACGAAATCACATGGACCTTTGATGATGGTAACGGCAATACCACCACTGCAACTCAGCAGGTAGTTGTTGAAAACAATACTGCTCCCGTTGCACCGGTTCTTGAAGATGCCGTTGCAGAATGTGAAATCACTGTACCCGTACCTTCAACTACAAATGCCTGTACCGGTGAGACTATTCAGGCAACAACCAACGCTCCTCTGACTTATAGTGAACAGGGAGAATATTTCATCACCTGGACGTTTGACGATGAAGATGGAAATGTTGTAAGCAGCGTTCAGAAAGTTATCGTAAAAGACAATACTGCTCCCGAAAGCATCACTCTTGCTGATGTAACAGGTGAATGTTCTGCAACTGTGACTGCTCCAACAACTACAGACAATTGTGCGGGAACAATCACTGCAACTACTGAAGATGCACTTACTTATACTGAGCAGGGTGAATATGTAGTTACCTGGACCTTCAATGATGGAAACGGAAACATCACTACTGTTGATCAGAATGTGATCGTAAAAGATACTACTGCCCCTCAAGCAATCACTCTGGCTGATGTCACCGGTGAATGTTCTGCAACTGTGATTGCTCCTACAACTACAGACAATTGTGCCGGAACTATCACTGCCACTACTGAAGATGCTCTGACTTATACTGAGCAGGGTGAATACGTGATTACCTGGACCTTCAACGATGGAAATGGCAACATCACTACTGTAGATCAGAATGTGATCGTAAAAGATTCTACTGCTCCTGAAGCCATCACTCTGGCTGATGTAACTGGTGAATGTTCTGCAACTGTTGTTGCTCCAACAACTACAGACAACTGTGCCGAAACAATCACTGCAACTACTGATGACGCACTGACTTACACTGAGCAGGGTGAATACGTGGTTACCTGGACCTTCAATGATGGAAATGGAAACATCACTACTGTGGATCAAAATGTGATCGTAAAAGACACTACAGCTCCTGAAGCCATCACTTTGGCTGATGTAACAGGTGAATGTGAAGCTACTGTGACTGCACCAACAACTACAGACAGTTGTGCCGGAACAATCACAGCAACTACTAATGATGCACTGACTTATACTGAGCAGGGTGAATATGTTGTTACCTGGACTTTCAATGATGGAAACGGAAATATCACTACTGTTGATCAAAACGTGATCGTAAAAGACACTACCGCGCCTGAAGCTATTACTTTAGCCGATGTAACCGGTAATTGTGAAGTGACTGTGACCGCTCCTACAACCACAGACAACTGTGCAGGAACAATTACAGGTACTACTAATGATCCTCTTACTTACTCCGAACTGGGAACTTACCAGATCACCTGGACCTTCAATGATGGCAATGGAAATACCACCACTGCAAGACAACAAGTGATTGTAAGTAATAACACAGCTCCGGTTGCACCAATACTGGCAGACGCTGTATCTCAGTGTGAGATCACCATCCCTGCCCCAACGACTACAAATGCCTGTACAGGAGAAACCATTACCGGAACAACTAACGATGCAGTTTCATACTCTGAACAGGGTAACTATACAATTAGCTGGACCTTTGACGACGGAGATGGAAATGTTGTTAGCAGCACCCAGAATGTAATTATAAATGATACTACTGCTCCTGAAGCCATTACTCTTGCTGATGTAACACTTGAATGTTCTGCAACTGTAACTGCTCCAACAACTACAGACAATTGTGCCGGAACTATTACTGCAACTACTGATGCTCCTCTTACTTATACTGAGCAGGGTGAATACGTAGTTACCTGGACCTTCAATGATGGAAACGGAAACATCACTACTGTAGATCAAAAAGTGATCGTAAATGACACTACTGCTCCTGAAATTATTACTCTTGCTGATGTAACCGGGGAATGTTCTGCAACTGTGACTGCTCCAACAACTACAGACAATTGTGCGGGAACCATCACTGCAACTACTGATGCTCCTCTTACTTATACTGAGCAGGGTGAATACGTAGTTACCTGGACTTTCAATGATGGAAACGGAAACATTACTACAGTAGAGCAAAATGTGATCGTAAAAGACACTACTGCTCCTGAAGCGATTACTCTTGCTGATGTAACAGGAGAATGTGAAGCTACTGTTGTTGCTCCAACAACTACCGACAATTGTGCCGGAACTATTACTGCAACTACTGAAGATGCACTTACTTATAACGAGCAGGGAGAATATGTGGTAACATGGACCTTTAACGATGGGAATGGAAATGTTACTACTGTAGAGCAAAATGTGATCGTAAAAGATACTACTGCTCCTGATGCAATCACTCTTGCTGATGTTACCGGTGAATGTGAAGCAACTGTAACTGCTCCTACAACTACTGACAATTGTGCCGGAACAATCACTGCAACTACTGAAGATGCACTAACTTATACTGAGCAGGGTAAATACGTTGTTACCTGGACTTTCAATGATGGAAACGGTAACATGACTAGTGTAGATCAGAATGTGATCGTAAAAGATACTACTGCTCCTGATGCTATCACTCTTGCTGATGTAACAGGAGAATGTTCTGCAACAGTGACTGCTCCAACAACTATAGACAATTGTGCCGGAACAATCACTGCAACTACTGATGATGCACTGACTTATACTGAGCAGGGAGAGTATGTGGTTACCTGGACCTTCAATGATGGAAACGGAAACATTACTACTGTAGAGCAAAACGTGATCGTAAAAGACACTACCGCTCCTGATGCAATCACTCTTGCTGATGTAACAGGAGAATGTGAAGCTACTGTTGTTGCTCCAACAACTACGGACAATTGTGCCGGAACGATCACTGCAACTACCGATGTTCCTCTTACTTATACTGAGCAGGGTGAATATGTAGTTATCTGGACCTTCAATGATGGAAACGGTAACATCACTACTGTTAATCAAAAGGTGATCGTAAAAGACACTACCGCTCCTGATGCTATCACTCTTGCTGAGGTAACAGGAGAATGTGAAGCTACTGTTGTTGCTCCAACAACTACAGACAATTGTGCCGGAACGATCACTGCAACTACCGATGCTCCTCTTACTTATACTGAACAGGGAGAGTATGTGGTTACCTGGACCTTCAATGATGGAAACGGAAACATTACTACTGTTGAGCAAAACGTGATCGTAAAAGACACTACCGCTCCTGATGCTATCTCTCTTGCTGATGTAACAGGAGAATGTGAAGCTACTGTTGTTGCTCCAACAACTACAGACAATTGTGCCGGAACTATCACAGCAACTACTAATGATGCACTGACTTACACTGAGAAGGGTGAATACATGGTTACCTGGACTTTCAATGATGGAAACGGAAACATCACTACTGCTGATCAAAAGGTGACTATAACAGGAATAGAAAAACCAGCACTAGGACAAATCATCCAGCCTTCATGTGCGAATCCATCCGGTTCCTTCAGCATCACTGCTGTGGCCGGAATGACCTACAGCTTAAATGGAGGTGAGTTTGGACCTGCTACAACTTTTGAAGGACTTTCGTCCGGAACATATACAGTGACTGCAAAAAGCGCACAGGGATGTATTTCCGAAGCAGTTTCAGTAACCATTAATGAAACTCCCGATGCTCCGGCAGCTCCGGTAGTTGAAGAACTGATGCAGGCAACTTGCGAAGATCCTTCAGGATTCCTGGTACTGACAATTGTAGAAGGTGTTAGTTTCACCCTTACTGATGCAAATGGAAATACCTTCACAGATGAAGATGCCGATGGAATATTTGAAGATCTTACTCCGGGAAGTTACTCCGTAACCGCACAGAATGCCGATGGATGTGTGTCAAATGCAATTACAGTTACCATTGAGGAGCCTCAGGGGAATGTTTCTATAACTAATCCTACCAGCCCAATATGTGATGATGCAGAAGAAATGTTTGACCTTAACAGCCTGCTAAGCGCAGATACTTCGGCCGGTACATGGGTGGATACAGATCAAACAGGAGCGCTTTCAGGAAGCATGCTTAATCCAGACATGGCAGCCGGTTTCTACACCTTCACTTATGTTGTGGAAGGAGCCTGTCCATCAAGTACAGAGGTTACTATTGAGATCGAAGACTGTGGGGAAGAACTTCCATGTCAAATTTCAGATATCAGGAACAGCATTTCTAAAGTTGTAACTCCAAATAATGATCAAATCAATGACAAATTTGAAGTAGGAATCGGGATTGACTGTGGATTTACTTACACCTTAAAAGTATTCAACCGTTGGGGGAATGAAGTTTTCAGCTCAAACAACTACAGTGATGAATGGGATGGAAACTCCAGCAATTCTGTAACGGGAGATCAACTACCATCAGGAACCTACTTCTATATTGTTGAAATTAAACAAAGTGGCTTTGAACCAATCCAGGGTTACATCTATCTAGGAACAAAATAATTTAATGAACATGAAAAAAATCTACCCAATAATAATCCTTCTGTTTATTAGTGTATGTGCCAATGCGCAACAGCTGCCCCAGTTTACGCAATACATGTACAACACCATTTCCATCAATCCGGCATATGCGGGGAACCGCGACGCAATTTCGGTGGTAGGATTACACAGGAGTCAGTGGGCAGGAATTGACGGTGCTCCCGAAACGCAAACATTATCCATTCATTCTCCTTTACGGAATGAAAAGATAGGTTTGGGAGTCTCTGTGATTAATGACCAAATAGGTTATGAAAATTACACTTATGCTTATGCAGATTTTTCATACACTATTGACCTTAGCCCTTCCACTACCCTATCGATGGGTTTAAAAGGGGGTATGAGTTATTATAACCTGGAAGAAGAGTTAATGACCAATGTTCCCAACAATGATCCTTTTTTCAATGGGGATACTTTTAATCGCTGGACACCTAATTTTGGTGCGGGATTATTCCTTTCTTCACAGGATTGGTATGTTGGTCTTTCTGCTCCAAAGTTCATCAATAATGACAATAATGACCAGGAAGGCAGCGAATATGTGGCTTTGGAACAGGTTCATTATTATTTGACGGGAGGTTATGTTTTTGACCTTAGTGACAATGTAAAACTAAGGCCCACTACCCTTTTTAAAATGACCAATGGAGCACCGCTTTCCGTAGATGTTTCAGGAACGGTGATCTTCAACGAAAAACTATATCTGGGTGCAAACTATCGTTTTGATGATGCTATTGGAGGATTTGTTGATTTCCAGGTCCTTCCAAGTTTTAGAGTTGGATACGGCTATGAATATTCGGTTTCAGACTTGCAACCTTATACTTCCGGCTCACACGAGATCCTGTTGATCTATGAACTTAGATTAGGAAATACTAAATACAAATCCCCAAGGTTCTTCTAATAAAAAATTAAGGATTATGAACAAAAATTACTTATTTATACTGTTGCTCATTTTTCCGGCCATTCTTTTTGCGCAATCGTCGAAACAGAAAAAAGCCGATCGTTATTATGACAACTTTGCCTACACAAAGGCTATTGAGGAATATAAAGACCTGCTGGAGGACGAATACAATACTGCTTACAATCAGCAGCAACTGGCAAACAGCTACTACAAGTTAAGAGATCCCGAAAATGCAGTGACTTATTATGCTATGGTGGTGGAGCAACCCGAAATTTCTCCTGAAGTTTACTACAATTACGCTCAAATGTTGCGCGGTGTTAGGGAATATGAAAAGTCCAGGGAATGGTTGAAGAAATACCAGGAAGAAGCCCGCAATCCGCAGGGAGTGGAGCAACTGCTGAAGTCTGATGAAATTGCCGTCTACGACGGACTGGAAAGCTTCAGGGTAAACCCCGCACCTTTCAACTCGCAGTTTAGTGACTTCGGAAGTTTTGAGAACAACGGCACCATTTACTTTACTTCCGCCAGAGGTGAAGCTGATACAAAAACTAAAATTTACGACTGGACCGGGGAGCCATTTTTAGATATCTATAAAACTACCACTGCAAGCACCAATGTTACCCCTGTTGAAGGCGATGTAAATACGGTACGCCATGAAGGTCCTGTAACACTTTCTGCCGACGGGCGAACCATGTATTTTACCCGGAACAATTACCTGAAGCGGGATGGAAAAAAAGATGATGAGGGTGTAAACCACCTCAAGATCTATAAAGCATCTCTTGAAAACGGCGAATGGACTAACATAGAAGAGTTACCTTTTAGCAACAACGAATACTCTGTAGGACATCCAAGCCTTTCAGCAGATGGTAAAACGCTTTATTTTGTTTCTGAAGCTCCCGGAGGAATGGGTGGGTCTGACATATATAAAGTTAGTGTTGAAAATGGCACTTTTGGAACCCCTCAAAATTTAGGAGCACCTATTAATACTCCCGGAAATGAGGTCTTTCCATTTATAGCTGAAAACGGGAATTTCTACTTCTCTTCAGACGGTCATAAAGGCTACGGATTACTGGATGTTTTTGTGGTTACTGCTGATGCACCCGGAAAAGTTCAGAATTTGGGAGAGCCGGTGAACAGCAATATGGATGACTTTTCCTTTTCCTATTCCGGAAATGATAATTCCAAAGGTTTTGTTTCATCAAATCGTGAAGGAGGTCAGGGAAATGATGACATTTACCAATTAAACATTCTTGCTCCTCTTGTCCTTAAAGGAAAGGTAACAGATTCTATTAACGACAAGCCAATAGCAAATGCATCTTTAAGGTTGTTGGGAGAAGACGGTCGCCAGATCGCATTTTTGGAAACCGATTCATTAGGAAATTATCAAACAGTAGTTGCCAGGGACAAAAATTTAGCTCTGGAAGCAAAGCACATCAAGTACAACACAAAAAATGAGCAGGTAAGTACTGCCAACATGGATGACAGGAAAGAGTTTGTTTATGACATTGAACTCTCTCCAATCAATGACGTGGAATACCTGGCTGAGATCAATAAGATCTATTTTGATTTTGACAAATCGAATATCCGTCCGGATGCTGCACAGGAACTTGATAAGCTGGTAAATTTAATGGCCAACGAATATCCTGAGCTTGTGATAGAAATTGGATCCCATACAGATCGCAGAGGTTCTGCAGAATACAACCGCCGCTTAGCTGAAAGAAGAGCTCAGGCAACACGGGATTACCTTGTAGAAAACGGAATAGCCGCAGAAAGGATTGTAACCTATAAAGGGTATGGAGAAGAGCAGCCGGAAGTGAAATGCACCAATTGTAACGAACAACAACATCAGCTTAACAGAAGATCCATTTTCAAGGTAGTTAAAATGGAATAAAGAACCCTACATTACTAACCAACCCGGGAGAGGAGGCTTTTTGAGCCTCCTTTCTTTTTGCCCTTTTTTGAAGATGCAGGGCTTAGAATTCAAGTCTTACTTTCTAATGAAGATAAGGGTGACATAGGTCTTATCCTCTGCCTGGATAGCCGAAATTCCGAAATGTGTATTTTCCTCTTCCATGATCTTTTTGTGGTGAGGACTATTCAACCAGGCCTTAAAGAATGCTTCGGAAGTTCTATAACCTTGAGCCACATTTTCTCCCATTGCCTTTGCTCCTACCTGCTCTTTTAAAGCTTTAAGCCGGCTTCCAAAATTGTGATGGCAAATTTCCTTAGCTCCTGCCATATGAAGACTATGAAGTTGCGCCTGTTGAGAGATCTCCTGGAGCCGACCCAATTCGGCCATTCCATGATCTTTTCTATAATTATTTACCAGGCCCAACAGTTCCACCTCGAGTAGAGAGTACTCTGAAACAGGCGGTAAGAATGAATCCTCTTCAATCGCATCTTCTGAACAAGCCATTAAATAACAGAAGATGATTAAAATTAACAGCAGCCTTCCTCTAGAGATAAATATTCCAACCTTCCCGCTCATTACCGCACCATTGAGAATCAACAATAAACCAAGCCCCGAAAAGGGTTAGTTAAAATTTGATAAAGGGGAAAAAATGGGGAAGAGAGCCTTTTATTAGCTCCTCCTGAAGATAATGCTAAAAGATTAAATGGCAGCCCGACATTGCAATTTTTAACTTAATAAGCTTAATAAGGACCAAATAAAAAGAGGCTTATAAAAGCCTCTTTTTAACCTTAAATAATTATGAAAAAAGTGGAATTCCTAATTGATTATTTCTTTACAAAAATGTTAGTGAAATATAATTTTCCATCACTACTCTCTTTTACCGATATTCCAAAATGAGTATGATCGCCTTCTAAATTCTTCCGGTGGCCGTCGCTCTTGATCCAGGCATTTACTACAGCATCGGCTGTACGGTAGCCGGCAGCAACATTTTCACTAACTGCTTTTGCATTAACAGATTTTACTAGTGCTTCATAGCGGCTTCCGAAGAAGTCATGGCAAATCTCATTATTTTCGATCATGTGCCGGTTATGAGCAGCTGCCTGTACAGAGCTTTCATCTAAAAATTGAAGTTGGGACAATCCCTTATCGGAGCGATATTCATTTACAAGTTCCAGAATATCGAGTTCAATATTAGTGTATGCGACAGGAGGAGTGGGGGCAGTAAGATTGGCTGTATCGAAGTCCTCAATACTATCTTTCGAACAAGATGTAAGAGAAAACGCACAAATTGCCATCATCCACACAAGGGAAGTAAAGTTCTTCATAATGTCGGTCAGTAGGTTTGGGATAGGAAAAGTAGTAATTATTTCCGATAAACAAACAATATAATCGATGAACGACACACTTTAAATAAAATTTAACATATTTTATGCTCTCTTCCTACGAAAAGTGGCCAAAATTATAGATAGATTAATGGTAATTATGTACGACGAACGGTAATTTAAAAATTGAATGACTTTCCGTCATCTGCCAGTTGGACGGGAGAAAATATTTTTTCAGCTTCAGCCTTAAAAGGGAGAATCGTCTCATAACGTGTAGAGAAGTGGCCAAGTACAAGATGTTCCACGCTTGCTTCTCTGGCAATTGCGGCTGCTTCCCTGGCGGTAGAATGGCCTGTTGGAGCAGCGAGGTATGCGTGCTCCTCAAGAAAGGTGGCTTCGTGGTAGAGGGCGGTAACCTTATGCAGTTGATCAACCATTCCGGGATGATATGCGGTATCACTGCAAAAAGCATAACTTTTAGGAGGATCGGGATCTGCGGTAAGTTTTTCATTCGGAATTACATTACCATCAGCAAGTACTGCATCTTTACCCTTTTTGATTCCCTTATAATATGCCACATCAATGTCATACTTCTCTACTTCTTCCATTAGCAACTTTCTTGGCTTAGGCTGCTCCCTAAAAAGATAACCATTGCAATAGATGCGATGTTTAAGAGGTATGGTCTCTACGGTAACTTTTCTGGTGGTTAAAATTACTTCGGGTTCATGGGAAGACAATTCGTGAAAATAAAGAGGATAACCGGTCCATGAATTAGAAAATTTTAGCTGCAGGGTTATGATCTCTTTTATTCCTTTGGGCCCATAGATGTGCAATTCCGTCTTTCGGTTAAGCAGCATAAAAGTGGAGATAAGCCCAATCAATCCGTAGAAATGGTCACCATGTAAATGGGAGATAAAGATATGTTTGATCTTACCGAACTTAACTTTGTTCCGGCGCAGCTCTACCTGGGTACCTTCCCCGCAATCAATAAGCAAAACTTCATTATTGATCTCCAGGACCTGAGAGGTAGGATTGGTAAAAGTACGCGGAGTGGCGGCATAGCAGCCAAGAACAGTAAGCTTCATCTATCTCTCATTTTTAGAAGAAGATCTGTTTTAAAAGCCCAGGTCTCTTTCTATTTCTTCCATTTGAATTATATCCCCGGCCTCCTCGAGGGTAGGAACCACAATTAGTTCTTCGGGCACCTGGTCAATGTTGATGGTATCATTGGCAAGAACAAAAGATCTTTTCCCCTGTCGATGTCTGTTAGAGAGCTCAAGGAAATTCAATAACTCCTGAAGGCTCAGCTCTCCGTACTTCAGAATATCAACAACCACATTGTCATTTTTGAAACTTTTGTGATGAGCTTCAAGGAAAGAAGCATATTCGGTGACATCATCTTTTTCATCTTTCAGGATCTTATATCCTTCCTTTTCGATTACAATCATACTTGTTTGATTTTTGAAGCCAGGAGGTAGATCACGGCCATTCGTATTGCAACCCCGTTTTGCACCTGATCCAGGATTATTGCCTGGTCTGAATCTGCCACGTCACTTGTGATCTCCACTCCTCTGTTTATAGGTCCGGGATGCATCACCACGATCTTTTTGTTCAACGAGTCCAGAAGTTGCCGGTTCAATCCAAAAAGCTGGACATATTCTCTGGTACTGGGAAAATAACTGATATCCATGCGCTCATGCTGCACCCGCAACATATTGGCCACATCACACCATTCCAGGGCATTCTTTAGGTTGGGTTCTACTTCCACTCCCAAAGATCTAATATGCTTTGGGATCAAAGTATAAGGTCCACAAACTTTTACCTGCGCACCCAGTAATTTTAGAGCGAAGATGTTTGAGAGAGCCACCCTGCTGTGTAGAATATCACCCACGATCACTACTTTTTTTCCTTCAATTTCTCCAAGTTTTTCCCTTATGGAATAACAATCCAGGAGAGCCTGTGTGGGGTGTTCATGAGCTCCGTCGCCGGCGTTAATGATACTTGCATTCACATGCCGCGAAAGAAAAATTCCTGCCCCGGGATTTGGATGTCGCATTACCACCATATCCACCTTCATAGACAGGATGTTATTTACAGTATCAATGAGCGTCTCTCCTTTGGTCACCGAAGAGGAGGAAGCAGAAAAATTTACCACATCTGCACTCAATCTCTTTTCGGCAAGTTCAAAAGAAAGCCGGGTCCTGGTGCTATTTTCAAAAAAGAGGTTAGCAATGGTAATATCTCTAAGAGAAGGAACCTTTTTAATCGGCCGGTTGATCACTTCCTTAAAATGATCGGCAGTTTGGAAAATGAGGGCGATATCTTCTTTTGTCAGATATTTAATTCCCAGTAAATGGTCAACACTTAACTCACTCATGTTATTCTTTGCTTATTAGGTAAACCGCATCTTCCCCCTCATTTTCCTTCCAATTTACCTTTACTTTTTCCTGATTTACTGCATCCACCTGCCTCCCGTTATAGTCGGGCTGAATGGGTAAATGCCTGCTGAATCTTCGGTCGATCAAGGTAAGAAGTTCAATTTCGCTGGGCCTCCCAAACGATTGTATGGCAGTAAGTGCTGCCCTTATACTTCTTCCGGTATACAGCACATCATCAATAAAGATCACCCGCTTATCTTCAACAACAAAATTGATATTTGTTTTATTGGCCTCTAGAGGTTTTTCACCTCTTCTAAAATCATCCCTGTAAAAGGTGATATCCAGTTGACCCATTTTTATTTGGGAAATACCATATTCCTCTTTAAGGATCTTATAGATGCGGTTCGCCAGAAATGCGCCCCTTGGCTGGATCCCAATTAGAACAGAATTTTCAAAAGTAGTGTGATTTTCAATCAACTGGCAGGCCAAGCGGTGTAAAATGATGTTCATTTCTTTGGAAGCAAGCAACACTTTTTGGCTCATAATTTTCGAAATTAGCTTAACAAAAGTAAGATTTTTTTCCTGAGATGGACAGCCTGCACCGGCTTTTTAAAAGAAGCCGACTCTCAATATTTAAGGGCAATTTAACCAGAAACTCCTTTAGAAAAAGAGAATTTATGAAGTATCTTGCAGTAAAATTACTTTCATGCTCTACCTTTTACATGATCCTGCAGAAATTGATACTGTAAAAGAAAAGATTCTCCCCCTTTTGGCGAATATTAAGCATGAACTCATATCTTTTCCGCTGGATAAAGAGTTTGATCTTGATACCGAATCCTCTCTCCTCCTGTATTTGTCTGATGAATCCCTAAGAAAGGTGATCCCTGTTGCGGCAAGAAATAAGTGGCCTGTTGCCATCCTGCCTCATCCGGAAAATAAATTCACCTCTAAAGGACTGGGGATTTCGAACGATCTTGATGAAGTGATCACAGAATTTTCTGAATGTGAATCTCCTCATGAAATTGATCTTCTCTTTTGTAATGAAATTCCTGTCTTTAGCTCGGTAAATATTGGAGACATCTTCCTGCTTTCTGAAGGCAACGGGAAAAAGAGCTTCTTTTCTCAGGTAATGAACATTATCCGGAATATTCGCCGGGCATCCTCTCTTTCTCATCACCCATACCAACTTAGCAGTGATGAAGATAAGATCATTAATACTTCTGCCCTGGGAATAGTGGTGGTTGAACACGCATCCAGTTCTCTGATTTCGAAACGCCTGCTGCAGGACAGCTCCATTAGTGACGGTTCATTTCAGGCCTTCATTCTTTCTCCTCAAAATCTTCTGGTACTTCTTTGGTTCTTTATAAGAAGTCTTTGGCCACAAAAGAAGCCTATCGAGAAAACTCCGGCATTTATTGGTCACATAAAAGCCAGCAAACTGAAGGTAAAGTCTGAAAGAATGGAATTTTCTATTGATGGCGTAAAACATGAGGCTGAAGAAATTGACCTAGAGGTACAAAAACAGGCAATTATCCTGAAGCAGATAAGTATTTACAGCCATAGTGGTGACAATGGAAACACTAAAAAAACACTTAAGATCGAGGGCCTTCCCAAAGGAGAAACCCGAAAAGAATTGATCAAACGCAGTTTACCCATCTTACCACGTGCCAATGCCGAGCAATTTGAAGACCTTTTTAAAGTCTTAAGGGTAAATTCCGAAATCTCCACCCCTTTTATGGTGATGATGGTATTATCCACCCTAATTGCCACTTTTGGATTATTTGCTAATTCATCTCCTGTAATTATCGGGGCTATGATCCTGGCTCCTATCATTTCTCCCATAGTTTCTTTTGCTATGGGGATGGTGCGCTATGATGTCACCATGCTCAAAAAGGGGTTTGTGACTATTACTGCAGGAACCCTTATGTCTTTGGCTTTTGCAGCATTTATCGCGCTGATTATTCCCCTTAAGATCCTGACTTTTGAAATAGAAGCCCGTTTGTCTCCTACCCTGCTCGATATGGGCATAGCGGTTACCTCGGGGATAGCTGCCGCCTATGCACATTCTAAAGAAAGTATAGCAAAAAGTCTGGCAGGTGTGGCTATTGCAGTTGCCCTTGTGCCTCCTCTCTCTGTAGCGGGAATAGGAATTGGATGGTGGGACTGGCAGGTGTTTTCGGGAGCTATTCTACTTTATGCTACCAACCTTGCAGGAATTATACTCTTTGCCGGCCTTACCTTTTTGCTCCTTGGTTTTGCACCTTTTAAAAGGGCAAAAATGGGTTTGGTTTACACTTTTATTATAGTGATACTTGTCACAGTGCCTCTTTCCCTCTCATTTAACAGGATCATGCAGGAGGCCAGTATAACAAAAGCACTTGAAGGCACCACCATTCATAACGTGGTGTTGAGGGATGTAAAAATAAGGTTTGGCCCACAAATAGTGGTTTCATTAAGGCTTGTTGGACCCGAAGCCGTAGATCCTGACCGTATCCAAAGTATAAAAGAAGAAATAGAAAAAAAGATCAATCAACCCGTTGTTCTTGAAGTAGTGTCGGCAATTGAATTTTAATACCTCTTAAAAGTACCTTTTTTAAATCCTTCTTCTGAAAAATTTTCCTGAAGCAGTTACAACCGATTTTTCTTTTTCTTAAATTTATTCAGCTCTCCTTTATCTTAATTAATTCTTTATGAAAGTAGCTGTTATTGGCACCGGCGCTGTGGGGCAGGCCATGTCAAAAAAATTTCTGGAACTGGGCCATAAGGTCTTTATGGGCACCAGAGATCCTCAACAAAGTATGAACCGAAAAGATTCCGATCAATGGGGCACCCCGGGAATAGGAGCCTGGATAGAAGATCATCCGCAGGTTCAATTAAAGAGCTTTAAGGAATCCGTTAAGAGTGGTAGTGACCTCATTATTTTTGCCATGAATGGAATGGCCGCACTTGATGTGCTTAAAAAAATTGGCAGCGAAATTTTGGGAGACAAGCTGATGATCGATATTTCTAATCCGCTGGATTTTAGCCAGGGGTTTCCTCCTACCCTCAGTGTTTGCAATACTGAAAGCCTGGGTGAACAAATTCAGGAGGCTTTTCCGAAGTTGAAGGTGGTAAAAGCACTAAATACTCTAAGTCATCCTTTAATGGGTAATCCAGGGGCAATAGAAGGGGACCACAACCTTTTTATCTGCGGAAATGATGCTGCGGCAAAAGAAAAGGTAACCGGGCTTCTCGGGGATTTTGATGGAAAAAGGAAAACATCATCGATCTAGGAGATATTTCCAATGCCCGGGGTACAGAAATGCTTTTACCTTTATGGGTAAGGCTTATGGGTAAGTTTCAATCTCCAATGTTTAATTTTCATGTGGTAAAGGCAAAAGAAATTTCAGCTTAGAATTACTTTTAGGTTGAGTTTGTATATTAAGAAAGTAAAATTTTATACTTTTTGCGGCAGAACCTACCTTTTTCATGAAGAAACTTTTACTATTTATCTTTATCTGCCTGATCGTCTTTTTCGGTCTCACCTACTGGTCACTTTCGGTGGGACCTTCAGAAATTTATATATCCAGGATCATAGGATCTAAAGAGATCACTCCCCAAGGTGTAAAAATTGAAAATACGGTACAGGTTTCTGCTACCAATCAGTATAGAGGCAATGCTTTAAAAAGATTTATGCAGGGAGTGAATTACCGGAAAGCCTGGGAAACACCAGTCACGGCAGAAATTCTTTACCTCGACTCCTTTGAGGTACTGGAAGAAGGAGGCGGAAACCAGACAAATTCCCTGAAAGTGCTGGGTCATGAAGGAGCACTTTACAGTCTTAGAAGCGTCAATAAAGATCCTACCCCGCTTATTCCTGAAGCTGCAAAAATCTTAAAGCTGGAGAACATTGTAAGAGACGGTATCTCTGCCCAGCACCCATATGGGGCCCTCCTTGCGGCATCCCTCGCAGATGCCGCCGGAGTTCTTCATACCCACCCTCAATTGGTGTATGTGCCTCAACAGGAAAAGCTGGCGAAGTTTTCTAAAACCTACGGGGACAGATTATATTTACTGGAATATGAAACAGAGGGAGATATAAACTGGACCGGCAGGTCTAATGTTGTGGAGATCGTTGAGACAGATGATCTTCAAGAATTGAAACTGGAGATGGGAGATGCGCTTCAGGTGGACGTCAGGGAACTGGTGAGAGCAAGATTATTTGATCTGATCATAGGAGATTGGGACCGGCATTCAAAACAATGGGGATGGGCACTTCAGAAAAAGGGCAATCGTTTGGTTGCCATCCCTGTTCCCGGAGACCGGGATAATGCTTTTTTCAGGATAGATGGCGTCATTCCTACCATTCTCACTAATGAACTAGTGCAGCCAATGGTGAGGCCTTTTGAAAAAGATATCAGTTATATTTCCGGTTATGTATATCCATTTGACCGGTACTTCCTGAAAAATGTTCCCGAAGAAATATTTATTGAGGAAGCAAAAGCCCTTCAGGCAATCCTAACTGATGAGAAAATGAAGAAGGCAATGCAGCAGTGGCCTCAGGAACTTCAGCAATTGAACGGAAATGAAATTCTGGAGAAACTAAAAAATCGTCGGGATAAACTTCAGAAGTATGCAGTAAAATTTCAGAAAGAGATCGAACGATCAGATTTTCTTGAAGCACCCTTAAAAGGATCAGAAGACCTTGCGCTGCCTTCAGGATTGGAAAGGTGCTTTGAATGTGATTAATTCTTTCTACAATGCATCCAAGATCACATTCCTTATCGCTTTCTTCGGTAACAGCTTAGGAATGAATTTCAATAGAAAAAACTCTTAAAGCACAGTACATGTTACCATAAATAATAGTAAATTTAATAAGAGAAGTCTTCCCCCCTTTACTTTTATCTGATGAGGAATTTCATGAAGATTTTCGTCCTTATTTTTACTCTGCAATCCTGCAGCAGTGTTACCTTTACAACACATCAACCCGAAAATGCGCAGGTACTAAAGGAGTTTCCGGCAAAGATCCAGGGAATTTTTACTAATAGTGAAGATACTCTCATAGTAGAACAAACTTCCTTTATTTATAACGGCGGAGAAATGATCAGTTTATCCGGAGATATTACACCCCCCGATGTAGTTCTGAAAAAAATGGATAATTGGTATTTTCTTAATATTAGGGACGAGGGGGAATGGTGGATCTATCCTTTTCAAATTTCAGGTAATAACAGAATCACTGTATTTTATTCAAACATGGAGGAAAACGAGCAAAGGATAATTGAGGAGTTCGACGAAGATCTTAAAGTTCAAAAGGTCTTTAAGGAAGGAAAGTTTCACCATTACCTGCTTAACCCTACACAATCCCAGTTTAAAAAGATTTTAAAGAAAAAACTCTTTTCTGAAAATTTGATCTTTACAAGGATCAGGTAAAATCAGGCCTTCATTCTGCGGCTTTCTGTAGACATCCATTTATCCCAAAATGTGAAATAAAGTCCGTAATTGGTCATATACTCCGTATGATGATGATGGTGGTGGGTAGCGCCTATAAAGAGCTTTCCAAATTTGCTTTTTTGAAACCAGACAGGATAAACCTCGATATCCAGGTGATTAATTACACTGCTTATGGTCATTACCAGAAGATAAAAACCAAGTACATAAATATTGACCGGTAAAAAGATCAGGATCAATGGCAATATAACGGCTTCGATCAAACTCTCCCATGGATGAAAGGAAAAGGCAGTCCAGGGTGTGGGAATCCGGCTGTCGTGATGTACCTTGTGAACGATCCTAAATACCCTGGGATGATGCATCCACCGATGAACCCAGTAATAATAAGTTTCATGAAGCAGCAGGATGATCAAAAGACTTACCGGTAGATACCACAGCCCGTAAGCTGAAGGATCAAGATAAACCGCTGTGTAGCCTTTTAACCACAACCAGTATGTGCCGGCTCCTACAAGTGCAAATATCGCAGAAGATTTAATGCTCCACACGATCTCTTTTTTCAGCTGGGCTTTATTTGCAAGCCTTTTACTTAGGCGCCGTTCATCATATTTCCTAAAGTTCCTTATGTAATAATAATAGTAAAAGATTCCGGCGGCAACAAAATATCTAAAGAGAATGGCAAAGAAAAATATAGCAGCATAGACCAGGAGAATTCCGGGGTTATTTGCTTCAATATCAATAAATTCAGTCATAGCTCTAAAATTAGTGATTTCAATCTTAATTTTTTCTCAAATTAGATCTCTAATATTTGTAGCTCTCCCGGTGGTCCTGCTTTTATTAATTCTTTAATTTTACTACTCAGCAAATTTGCCTATGACCAACACTAATAATTTCCCGAAGGATTTTCAGAATTACCTCAACCGCCACACGCTTATTGGAATCAAAGCCGGGGTGGACAGAGAAAGCTTTTTAAATATCTGGATGGTGCAGGTTGGGGACCGTTTTTTTTCAAGAAGCTGGAACAAGAGTCCCAACAGCTGGTTTACAAGTTTTATTACTTCCGGAGTAGGCCAGATCAAATATGGAGAATCCATTATTAATGTCCTGGGAAAAAAGGTCCTGCCAGATGACCCGGTCCATGAATCGATTAATATGGCTTATCTTCAAAAATATGATCAGCCGGAAAATCTTGTCTATTCCCGCGGAATTACCCAACCGGAATACGCAGACTACACCATGGAATTTCTAATTGACCCAAATCAATATTAAAATGAACACTATCGCCCTTATCGCACACAACAGCCGAAAAACTGACCTTCTCAACTGGGCAAAAGTACACAGAGAAGCTCTTATTAAATACAATCTCATTGGTACTACCAACACTTCAAAGCTTCTAAGTGAAATGCTTGATATTGAAGTTAAAGGATTTGGCCATGGTCCCAGTGGTGGAGATATTCTTTTAGCCGCAAAAATCCTTCAGGGAGAGGTGCAAATGATCATCTTCTTTATTGATGCCGAGACTCCTCACGGCCACGAACATGACATCCAGACGCTTATTCGTACCGCTGTGATCAACAATATCCCAATAGCTCTTAACCGGGCTTCAGCAGATCTGCTTATCCTGGATGAAAAAGTTCAGAAGAAATAGCCCCTAAAACATGAGCATCAAAAAAGCCATTTTTTACACTCTTTTAATTTCAGGTTTATTACCGGCCTGTAACTCCTCCCGGGAGCAGGCAGATGTGATCATCCTTAATGCTACCATTTTGGATATAGAATCGGGGGAAGAAGTTCCCGGAAAAATGATCGCAATTTCGGGAGATACGTTACAGGCGGTGCTGGACATGGACGAAAAGGATAGTTTTAAAGCTGCCAAAATTATAGATGCTAAAAATAAATATGTCATGCCCGGTCTATGGGACATGCATGTGCATTTTAGAGGCGGTGATACCCTCGCGGTAGAAAATAAAGATCTCCTGCCGCTTTTCCTGGCTTATGGGGTAACTACCGTAAGAGATGCAGGAGGTGATATTACTAATAATATTCTCAACTGGAGAAAAAAGATCGGGACCGGGGAACTCACCGGCCCCACAATATTTACTTCCGGCCCAAAATTAGACGGTCCCAAACCTGCATGGCCTGGGTCTATTCAGGTTGCAACTCTTGATGATATTCCAGGTGCACTGGATTCTCTAGAAAAACTGGGAGTAGATTATGTAAAGATGTATGACGGCAGCCTGACCGATGAAGTTTTTTACGGGATTATCGCCGCAGCCCAGGAGAGAGGTTTTAAATCCACAGGCCATATGCCAATGTCGGCAGATATTTTAGAAGGTGTGGACTTAGGATTAGACGGTTCAGAACATCTTTATTACGTGATGAAAGCCTGCTCCCCAAAAGCCGACAGCCTTACCCGCGTCAATCCCGGCTACGGAATGATGGATGAGATCATCGCTACTTACGATAAGGACCTGGCTCAAAAGGTTTTCAAAAAGCTTAAAGAACAGCAGGTCTACATTACGCCTACTCTCCATATTGGCAAAACCCTTGCAGAAGTTTTAAAAGTTGACCACAGTACAGATTCACTGCTCCCTTACATAGGCGATGGAATTATAGATACCTATCGCGGTAGGATCTTAAATGCCAAAAGAGCCAAATCTGCGGGAAATTCCATGAGGAATAAAATGGAGCAGAAATCTATGGAAATGATCCGGCCAATGTATGACGCCGGAGTTCCGCTTTTGGCAGGATCAGACTGCGGCCCCTATAATTCCTTTGTGTATCCGGGGGAATCTTTACATAGCGAGCTTGAAAGATTGGTAGCTTCAGGTTTAGATCCCCGGGAAGCTTTAAAGACTTCTATCATTAATGGCCCCGCATTTTTTGACCTTGAGAATTCTTACGGCAGCATCAAAAAAGGCAAAAAAGCTGACCTATTAATTTTGAACGAAAATCCGTTAAGGGACATAAAAAATTTAAAAGAAATTTCGGTTGTAATGGCTCAAGGTCAGGTTTTTTCCAAGGAAGATCTGCAGGAAATCCTGGAAGAAGTGAACCAGTAGAAACTCTCTATTCCTCTATTGGCTTTAGCTTTGAAGTTTTAAATAAGTCTTCATTATCTTTTCCTATCTTTCTGAAAGCAGTAGATCCTTTCATCACTGCTCAAAAACAGGAATTTATGAAGATCCTTCTTACAGGAGCTACCGGATATATTGGAAAACGCCTGCTCCCGGTTTTACTTGAGCAGGGGCATGAAATTGTATGTTGCGTAAGGGACAGGAACCGGTTTCCTACGGAAGGTGTGTACGCCAATCCTAAGATCTCCATCCTGGAAGTAGATTTTTTAAAGGACCTGCCATCTCCTGAAGCTATAAAAGACATTGATGTTGCATACTATCTCATCCATTCCATGAGTGCAGGTACCGGAGATTTTGCTGAAATGGAAGCCACTTCAGCAGAAAATTTTCTAAAGCTGGTGAAGCCAACAGCGATAAAACAGATCATTTACCTTACCGGAATTACCAACGAAAAAGAACTCTCGAAGCACTTATCCTCCCGAAAGAATGTCGAAGAGATTCTGGGTCGCAGCAGTATTCCCCTTACCGCTTTAAAAGCAGGGATTATTGTAGGTTCCGGAAGTGCATCCTTCGAAATAATTCGTGACCTGGTGGAGAAATTACCCGTAATGATCACTCCAAAATGGGTGGAGACTAAAAGTCAGCCAATTGCAATAAGAAATGTTCTTGAATTTTTGACAGGAGTCCTTTTGCGCGAGGAAACCTTCAACAAAGCCTATGATATTGGAGGACCCGATGTTCTTACCTACAAAGAAATGCTTCTGCAATTTGCAGCAGTGAGAGGCTTTAAGCGCAGGATCTATACCGTGCCGGTAATGACACCCAGGCTTTCCTCCTACTGGCTTTATTTTGTTACCTCAACTTCTTACAAACTGGCCATTAATCTTGTAGACAGCATGAAGATCGAGGTGATTGCCCGGGAGAATGACCTGGCAGAAATGTTGAAAATTGATCCCATTCCCTATAACAAAGCCGTTGAACTGGCCTTCCAGAAAATTGAGCAGAACTCTGTGATCTCCAGCTGGAAAGATTCCTTAGCGTCGAGTTATGCCGATAACTCCCTGCTTGAGCACATTCATGTGCCTACAGATGGATGTTTTATTGATAAAAGGGAGAAGAAAATTACCGGAGATCCAGATCTTGTCCTGGCAAACATTTGGTCAATTGGTGGAAAAAAAGGCTGGTACTATGGCAGCTGGCTATGGAAGATTCGCGGATTCATGGATAAGATGGTTGGAGGCGTTGGGCTAAGGCGCGGGCGTACTCATCCTCATTACATCAATACCGGGGATACCCTCGACTTTTGGCGGGTACTTGCCGCCGACAAAAAAAACCGGCGCCTGCTGCTTTATGCCGAAATGAAACTACCGGGTGAAGCCTGGCTCGAGTTCAATATTATCGAAAGAAAAGGAGAATATTTTCTTCAGCAAACCGCCACATTTCGTCCTGAAGGCCTTGCCGGCAGAATATACTGGTACACCGTACTCCCCTTTCACTTCTTCGTTTTTGACGGAATGGCCGGAAATCTTTTGAAGACTCCTACTACTATTGAAAAAATAAACTCTTAGATTTTCACTTCCGAAAAATGTGCTATTTTCGGAGCTTTTTACAACTATCTCCTGATGAGTACCTCTATTCAACTATCTGAAATCGGCTCTACGCCTTTTGAAAAATTAATAGGGCACAACAGTGCAATCCTGGAAAAATGGAATGAACTGGAAACCACTCTTTTCCACCACACTACCCTAGACCCTAATCTTTTGGAACAGGTAAGAAGGACACTCGCCTATGGTAATGGTTGTGAATATTGTATGGTCAAAGCAGGAAGGCCTTCTTTTGACGCTAAAGATGAACGTATCACTAATGCTACTGCCTTTGCAGAATTATTTGCCATTGATCATACTTCCATTCAGGAAGCTCATTTTTCCCTATTGAGAGATGTCTTCACCGAGAAAGAAATTTCCGAATTATGCACCTTTATCACCTTCATAACGGCTTCTCAAAGATTTGGAAAGATCATGAATCTTACCGAAGATCTTCAACCCAACCGGGATAAGGGTTTTGAGAAAGTGGACAGGACTTAAGGATCTTCAACTTTCTCCTGCGAATTCTTCAGAAAAATCGTTGAACCACAAATTTTTGATGTCCAGGGTTTTGTAATTATTGGTTATATTAGAACTACCAACCGGGCTCCTTTTCTCCCCCTGCCCGAATAAAACCGTATTTCTAATCAAGCCAAAGTGATGAAACCATTTATTCTGCTCTTTATGCTCTTCGGAGTTACAGCATTCTCCCAGGACTCTACTTCCGTAGAAAACTACACCATTGAACAATTTTATGGTAATACCCGTGTGGGTGGTGGTGAATTTTCCAATGATGAAACAAAGCTCCTCATTAGCAGTGACGAATCAGGAATTTTCAATGTTTACGAAATCGACCTTAAAGACGGCTCTAAAAAACAGGTCACTCATTCAAAAGAAGATTCGTTCTTTGCCGAAGATTACGTGCCCGGAACAGGGGAAATAATATATTCTGCGGACAAGGGTGGCAACGAAATAAGCCAGCTCTATCTGCTCAAAAAGAATGGAGAAGTAAAAAACCTTACCCCGGAAGAAAACGAAAAAGCAAACTTTATTCGATGGAGCGAGGACAATAAATCGTTGATCTATATTTCCAACAAAAGGGATCCAAAATTCTTTGATGTATACAAAATGGTCATTGGTTCATGGGAGCCCAAAATGTTGTACCAGAATGACGAAGGATATCAATTAGAAGGTCTGTCGCACGATGAAAAGTTGATCGCTCTTTCCCAGCCAATTACAACCAGTGAAAATAAATTGTTCATTTACGATCGTGAGAAAGACCAGCTAAAAGAGATCTCTGAGGAAAAGGGTAGTTATTCAGCTTCAGGTTTTAGTAAAGACGATCAAAAGTTCTATTACATCACAGATGTAGGCAAGGAATTCTCTTATTTGGTAGAGTATGACCTTGAATCCGGAGAAACCACCCCTGTTTATGAAACCAATTGGGATGTGATGTACAGCTACCTCAGCAAAAATGATATGTATCGGGTTATAGGTATCAATGAAGACGGCAAGAACAAAATACTGGTCATTGATACACAAAGTCAGGAACAAGTAGACTTACCTTCTGTGCCCGATGGAGATATAAAAGAAGTAAATTTCTCTGAAAGTGAAAACCTAATGAGGCTAACCATTGGAACTTCCAAAACTCCAAACAACCTGTATGTGTATGATTTTGGAACCAATAAGATCAGGAAACTCACCAATACCCTTAATCCTGAAATTGATCCCGACGATCTGGTTGCTTCAGAAGTAGTTCGGTATGAATCTTTTGACGGCCTGGAAATTCCGGCAATTTTTTATAAACCGCATCAGGCCTCTGAAGACAATAAGGTACCTGCACTTGTTTGGGTTCACGGAGGACCGGGAGGCCAATCGCGAACCGGTTATTCTGCCCTAATACAATACTTGGTCAATCATGGGTACGCAGTGTTGGCTGTGAATAACCGCGGAAGCAGTGGTTACGGTAAGACCTTTTATAAAATGGACGATAAGAAACATGGGGAGGAAGATTTGAAAGATGTTATTTGGGGTAAAAAGTGGTTACAGGAGCAGGAATACATTGATGATGAAAACATTGGGATCATTGGAGGAAGTTATGGCGGCTATATGACCATGGCAGCAATGACTTTTAATCCTGAAGAATTCGATGCGGGAGTCAATCTTTTTGGCGTTACCAATTGGCTTAGAACTCTAAAATCCATCCCACCTTATTGGGAAGCTTTTAAAACAGCTTTGTATGAAGAAATGGGAGATCCCACAACCAAAGATTCCATAGCACTCTATAACAAATCACCTTTGTTTCATGCGGACAAGGTCAAGAATCCGGTGATGGTACTTCAGGGAGCGAATGATCCCAGGGTACTGCAGGTGGAATCTGATGAGATCGTATCTGAACTAAAGAAAAATAATGTGCCGGTTGAATATGTCATTTTTGAAGACGAAGGCCACGGATTCATAAAAAAAGAAAATGAAATAAAGGGTTATAAACAAATTCTCGCATTTTTAGATAAATACCTTAAAGACGAAGAGATGTAAAGGAAAAAGGCATTTTTTCAAGATCCCTTTATTTTAGGAAGTTAAAAATTAAATTTGAAAACTTTCTTCATAAAAAGGAGTAAGCCGGGATGATATTTTTTTCATCTTAGCATCTCCAAATAGTTTTGATGCCACAGGAAAAACATATCCTGCCCATTATCGTCTTTGCACAATTCTGCTGTACTTCTCTTTGGTTTGCAGGAAACGGAGTAATGGATGACCTGCTTAAGGTTTTTCATCTTGAAATTACTGCCCTGGGGCATCTCACCTCTGCAGTACAGGTAGGTTTTATCACCGGCACCTTAGTCTTTGCACTTTTGACCATTGCAGACCGCTTCTCCCCTTCAAAAGTATTCTTTTATTGCGCTGTAATTGGTGCTATGGTCAACCTGGGAATGACCCGGCAGGCGAATAGCCTGGAAAGTCTTCTTTTGATAAGGTTTTTTACAGGCGTGGCTCTCGCGGGAATTTATCCGGTGGGAATGAAGATCGCATCAGATTATTACCGCAAAGGACTGGGCACTTCTCTTGGCTTCCTGGTAGGAGCTCTTGTTCTGGGAACGGCTTTTCCGCATCTGCTCAAGACCTTTGCGGGTACCGGGAACCTACCCTGGAAAGCTGTAGTGCTTTGCACTTCTTTACTTGCCGCAGCCGGAGGTTTAATGATCCTCTTCCTGGTGCCCGATGGTCCTTACCGGCGCCCCATGTTGAAAAAGGACTTTTCGGCGTTTTTCTCGGTCTTTAGGCTGAAGGCGTTTCGTGCTGCAGCCTTTGGATATTTCGGGCATATGTGGGAACTCTATGCTTTTTGGGCATTTGTTCCTTTGGTTTTGGCAGTTTATCAACAGGTACATCCTCAACTGAATCTCAATATCCCGCTCCTATCTTTTCTGATCATAGGTTCGGGAGGGGTGGCTTGCGTTGCAGGAGGATACCTTTCCCAAAGATTGGGCACAAAACGAACAGCTGCAACAGCCTTATTGCTCTCCGGCTTGTGCTGTTTATTTTCTCCCATTTTCCTGCTCCAGGATTCGGAAATTTTACTGCTCTTTTTCCTTATTTTCTGGGGTTTAATGGTCGTTGCCGATTCGCCCCTGTTCTCCACTCTGGTTGCACAAAATGCACCTGAAGAAGCAAGAGGCACAGCTTTAACCATTGTGAATTCCATCGGTTTCACCATAACCATCTTCAGTATACAGCTACTCAATTTTCTTGCGCTGCATTTTGCTCCGTTTTACCTCTTTCTCTTTCTCGCCCCCGGGCCTGCTTTTGGCCTTTATTTCCTTTTCGGAAGGAAAAGAAGAAGCTCTGCGACCTAAGCTCTCCCGAGATCATTATTAAATCTCCCGACAAGAAACCTTCTTTTCAAAAAAGATGATTAAACAATTCCTGCGAAAAAGAAGATTTTAGAAGCCTCAGGGAATTAGAAGCGTCGGAAATTACTCTCTTGTAATTTACTATGCACTCATAATAAAATTCAATGGGTTTCTGATTATCAGCAATCTATCTCAGAATATATTTGCATTAGAATCCTTCTGAATAGAGTGCCCCCTACAGCTCTGTTCGTTGGATTTTTTTTATTCCTGTCTACCCTTCTTATTCAGGTAATTTTGGTACTTTGAAATCTGCTACATAAGATCTCTTTAAACCCATGGAACCTCAGTACGATTACATTATAATTGGCAGCGGCTTTGGCGGATCTGTAAGTGCCTTGCGGCTTTCAGAAAAAAGATATAAGGTCCTGGTCATTGAGAAGGGAAAATGGTTTGAACCCAAAGACTTTCCAAAAACGAACTGGAACCTCAGGAAATGGCTATGGATGCCGGCATTAAGGTTCTTTGGGATCATGAAGCTAAGCATCTTCAGGCATGTCGCAGTGATCTCCGGCACAGGAGTGGGTGGTGGTTCCCTGGTTTACGCCAACACCTTACCGGTTCCTAAAAAGGCATTTTATACCTCCGGTTCCTGGGGCAAGCTTGAAAACTGGGAAATGGAATTAAAACCTTTTTATGCCACCGCACTTAAAATGCTGGGCGCTGTTCCCAATCCAAGACTTTTTGATGGGGACAAAGCTTTAGAACAACTTGCTGAAGAGCTTGGACGAAAAGAGCATTTTGAGCACCCAAATGTGGCTGTTTACTTCGGAAAAGAAAATGAAACTGTAAAAGATCCCTACTTTAACGGAAAGGGCCCCAGCCGCACCGGATGCAATTTCTGCGGGGGCTGTATGACCGGGTGCAGGTATAACGCCAAAAACACCCTGGACAAAAATTACCTTTGGCTGGCACAACAGCATGGGGCGGAGATCCTGGCAGAACATGAAGTAATAAATATAATTCCTAAAGAAAAAAACGGAAGCGGAGGCTACACCGTGATCACCAAAAGCAGCACAAATTTCTTCCGCAGAAAGAAAATCTTTAGCAGCAAAGGAGTCATCTTCGCCGGCGGAGTCCTGGGATCCGTCAAGCTGATGCTTAAACTGAAAGAAACTACCCTACCGAATCTTTCTGACCAGTTAGGAGAAAATATTCGCACCAATAATGAGACGCTGATAAGCGTTTCTACTGCAGACAAGGACAAGGATCTATCGAAAGGCGTGGCAATCGGAAGTCTGTTACATACCGATGACAACAGCCATCTGGAAATAGTGCGTTATTCAAAAGGTTCAGGTTTTTGGAAGCTTTTGCACCTGCCATTGGTTTCAGGAAAAAACCCTGTTCAACGGATCTTTAATGTAGGAGACCAATTTCTCAGATCACCCCTGGGCTGGTTCAAAACTTACTTCGTAAACAGTTGGTCGCGTAGTACGACTGTGCTGCTGTTCATGCAAAGTGTTGACAGTACGCTCAGGCTCAAAAAAGGCATTTTCGGGATGCTTACCACCGGAGTAAGTGCCGGCAAAAAACCCACTTCAGATATTCCCGAATCCAGGGAACTTACCCAAAAATACAGTGAGATCATTAATGGCAGGGCCACCTCATTTGCACTGGAAAGCCTGGCCGGAATTCCTACAACCGCTCATATCCTTGGAGGTGCGGTCATGGGAAAGGATTCTACTGCAGGAGTGATCAACAGCAAAAACCAGGTTTTTGGTTATGAGCAGATGTATGTGGTAGACGGCTCAATGATCTCGGCCAATCCCGGAGTGAACCCCAGTTTGTCCATTACTGCAATTGCTGAAAGAGCCATGAGTTTTTTCCCGGAGAAATCTGCTGTTCTAGCTTCGGCTTCAGAAAGATCGGCTTCAATGAAAGTTTGAATAATTAGAGGCTTTAATATCGGATCTCAAAAATTGCCTTTTTGGAAGGTTTTTTTAGAAATCGATCGCTTTTAATCTGTTTTAATAGCCTTGAAAATTTTAGGAACCAGAAGCTTTAAAAAATTACTTCGGCATAAAAACAGGCAGAGTTTTTGCTGTAGATAATATACCCCCTACACCGGAAATCCCGCGGGAAGAGCAATTTTTCTTCTGCGGGATTTTCTTTTTCTCCCAATTAGTTTTTACTGTACATTTGAGAAGAGCTTCTTGAAAATGGGCGCAAAATCTGTCACCACTCCTAATTGTGATGTTCCCGCATTATGGCTGGAGCATAAAAATGCTCTTAGAAATTACATTTATAAGAGAGTAAAAGATGAAGAAATCACCAATGATATCCTGCAGGATGTTTTACTGAAAGTGTATACTTTTTGCCTCTCCAAATCGGGTGTGCTGAGCCTCAAGAGCTGGTTATATCAAATTGCCCACAACACCATCATTGACTACTACAGAAAAAATTCTGGCCCAACATCTTTGGCAAAAGATATTCAAATAGCCGAAGAGGAGGAAAATTTTGCTTTTAAGGAGGCCGTGGAATATATTGAACCTCTTCTGAATTTCCTTCCAAAGGAATATGCGGAACCTCTAAGAATGGCCGATCTTGAAGGCCTGAAACAAGCCGAAATTGCACAAAAACTGAATCTTTCGCTTTCGGCTACAAAATCCCGAATCCAGCGTGGTCGCACTCTCCTGAAAGCCGAATTCATCACCTGCTGCCACCTGGAAACCGATACTTCCGGCGGAATTATCTCCTTCCAGATAAAAGACTCCTGTACCCCTTTGCAGGCACTAAAGAAAAAAAATTAAAATTTTTTGCGTCTTTTTTCCAACTCCTGCGTCTTGAGTGTAAATTTTAAAACTTTTCAAGATGAAAACATTCCACGTACACGTAAGAGTAAAAGATCTTCAGGAGAGCATAGACTTTTATACTGCCCTGTTTAATACCCGACCAGCTCTGGTAAAATCCGATTATGCGAAATGGATGCTGGAAGATCCCAGAATCAACTATGCAATCTCAACCGGTCATACAGAAAACGGCATTGAACACCTTGGGCTACAAACCGATAATGAGATAGAACTAAAAGAGATCTATAGCAATATGCAACGCGCCAAAGGAACAGTTAGAGAAGAAGGCGACTGTACCTGCTGCTATTCAAAATCACAAAAAAGCTGGATTACAGATCCACAGGGTGTAGACTGGGAAGCTTTTTACACCTATGGAAGCGCTACGATCTATGGCGAAGGAATTAATGCCAGGCCCGCTCCCTCCATAATGAAACGATGGCAGGGTAATGATGCAAAAGAGGTGCCGACAGCTATTGATGAAAAAAAGATTGAAAATATTTCCAATTGTGCAGATACCAACTGTAACAAATAGAAACTTCAACAGTCTTTGTGTCATCATTCAATCAAAATCAAAAGGCCTCATGAAAGTGAGGCTTAATTTAAAAAACAGTTTTACCAATATATACCACATGAAAAAGATCATTTTAATCCTTGCCTGTTTAGCCATAAGTTTCGGAGTGAAAGCCGGCGAAAAAAAGATCACCACCACAGACGGGGTTGAACTTTATGTAAAAGTGGCCGGCAGTGGCACACCTCTTTTGTATCTCCATGGCGGGCCGGGTTCGGGCAGTTACTGGTTTGAAAGACTTACCGGAGAATTTATGGAACAGCATTTTACTGTAATTTATCTCGACCAGCGAGGAGTGGGAAGGTCTGGCAGTCCCGCCAACGAGGACTATTCCCTTGAGCGAATGACGCTGGATTTTGAAGAAGTAAGAAAGGCGTTAGGTTATGAAAACTGGATCACCCTTGGCCATTCCTTTGGTGGAATATTGCAAATGGGGTATGCACAAAGATATCCGGAAGCTATTAAAGGAATGATCATGCTAAACTGCACAATTGATCTCAATGGTTCTGCCTGCGAAAGCTGGATCCCCAAAGCGGCTGAAATCGTGGGAGAATCTTATACCTGTGAAGGAGATACTGTACCGCTCACCCAAAGAATGAATGAATTTGGAGGAAAATTAAGAGAGCAGGGATTGTTCTGGAAAATGGGTTCCAGGGAATCTGAAACTTTCGGAAAACTTGATGAGATTTCTGCCGAAATCCCTGATTTCAATTATGACCTCGGAAATTATGTTTGGAATTACCCGGAGTACTGGAATAATTTTAAACCCCTTACGGCGAAAATGTCCATGCCGGTCCTTTACTTCTATGGAAAAAATGATTTTATGGTAGGACCAAAACATTTTAATGGAATAGATTTTCCAAATTTGATGCTATGGGAAAATAACGGCGGCCATATCCCGTTCATTGAAGATAAAGCCGACCTTGAAAAGGCAATCCTGGCTTATGCTGAAAGATCTCAGTTCTAAAATTTAATTGTTTGAGGAAAAGGTTGTCAAAAAAATGTTTTTTGGCAACCTTTTATAATTTTATCTTATCGTCTCAAGGCCTTCTTTAGGGGCAACCGAAAGAATTTTTTCTGAAGATGCCGGCGGCGCAAAATTCCTGTTATCTTTAAAGTACAATTCCACATAGCCTTTTAAAATCCCCATTTCTTCTGCAGTGAGGTAGTTTGAATTGTAATTCTCTGCCAAACCTAACCAGGGTGCAGATTTTTCAAAATCGTAATCTCCGAAGACCATAAAAGGCGTTCCGTTTCTGGTAATCTCTCTGCCTCCCGATTCCAGTTGCCACTGTTCTGCCCAATTGTATATAAAATAGGCATCGTCGTGATAAAGCCTCACACAGGCATGGCTGGCGGGATAACCCGGCATAGCATACTGGTGCACACCCACCCCGTAATAGTTCATGAAATTGAAGTAGTAAGGCATGATCCATGAACCGTTTACCGTACTAATTTTCCTTTTTGCTTTATAGTTTCCATAAAAAAGTCCGGCCGGAGTTGGAGTAGATCTTTTTCCCGAACTCACCGGTCCCCACCGCACCAGCCTACCTTCTTCATATAATCCAAATGCCTGCACTCTTCTCGAAATAAGCACTGTCTTAGGAATCTTTTCAAGCATTTCAAAGTTTGAGGGAAATGGGGAATAATCTAAAAAGTTAGCAGTAATCGTATCGGGAATGACAAGTTTAATTCCCGCTTTAAGTCTTTCAGGGTCCATACGGTTAAGTGCAAAAATGATCTTTTTGGCATCTTCTGAGAATTTCTGCTGAAATGTATCTACCCCTTCGGAAGTGGTGATACTGTCCAGATGGTAAGTGATGATCACCGGTAATTTTTGTGGATGTGCAGGCAGTTCTTCCTGAAGCATAGGCTCTTCCATAGCCACGTTGGAAGCAAGACTATCAGGTTGGTCACAGGATACCAGCAACAAAATGCACAGACCTGTTAACAATGCCAAAACGAAACCATGTTCAGAAATAAACTTCATGTGTTTTCAATTAATCTCTTTGTCTTCGAAGACCAATAACCTGTGGAAAATTTCATGGCCAAAAGCGTGAAAAAATCGACTTATAACCAACAGGAATTCTTCCAATAAAATTACAGTAATTCAGGCTTTCTCAACTCTAATTACTACAAATATAAGTCAAGAATTCTGCCAAAATTTTCAATAAAAAGTTGATGGCAGTTAACAGAAAATTAATACCTTGTGCTCGTCTCAAAGATTAAGATCATGAAAATTTTTGTTTTGCTTTTTGTAATGTTCCTTGGTGTTGAAGTGATGGCACAGGAAGCTCCCGTGACCTTTGAAAGCAAAGATGTATTCTTCTCGGGCGACCAGAGTGTGGTGAGAAGCGACAAGCAAATCGTAGAATTTAAAGGCAATGTACATTTCACCACTTCAATTGTGGAAATTGAAAAAGCCGATAAGATCGTGTACGACAAGAAGACCAGGACTTTTACTATCAGCGGCTTTAATGAGCTGGTGCTTAACGGAAAAAAACGCCTGGCTTCAGACTTTGGCTCTACCACTCTTAAGATCGACCTTGGCGGTAGCATCGCCTACCTGGTTGCAGAATCTAAAAACTGCAAAGACGGAAAAGGGAAAGGCTGCTAATACATGTCCGACGCATTATTCCAGGACCGGGAATTTATATCCATAGATTATTCAACTGCAGACTTGCCTCAAGGGGAATATGAAAATTGCCTTTTCAGGAAGTGTAGCTTTTCCGGCACTAAGTTCTCAAAAATGACCTTTTCGGAATGTTCTTTTGAACACTGTGAGTTAAGTAATGCAGATCTTACCGGATGCAGTTTGCGTGAAGTTACCTTCACAGATTGTAAAATGCTTGGCTTAAGCTTTGATAAATGCAGCAGTTTTCTCCTTTCATTCTTTTTTGAAAACTGTATACTTAATTATTCTTCATTTTTTAAACTGAAGCTAAAAAATACCTTTTTTAAAAGCTGCAGATTACAGGAAGTAGATCTTTCTGACGCAGACCTTACTGGCGCAACCTTTGACCACAGTGACCTAAGCGGGACTATCTTCTATAACACCCGGCTGGAAAAAGCCGATTTCAGCACTGCAGAACACTTCAGCATAGATCCTGAAAACAACATCATTACAGGAGCAAAGTTTTCCACACATAACCTGCAGGGACTGCTCAATAAATACAAGATCGAGATCATTTAGTTCATGCAGGTATTCGGCCCGGTTATTGCCTTTTGTAATACCGGCAGATAAAAAGCTTATCTTTGCCAACTTCTTTACATGAAAACACGGCAGGTTGTAAGCCGGTTCAGAATGAAAAAAATAAACAGCTGTTTATAGAAAATGCAACGTCTTTTCCAGCATTTCACATAATATACATTAATGTCTTTTAAAAAATTAGATTTAGATGAGGTCCTTTTGAAGGCACTCGACACTCAGGGATATACTACTCCCACTCCCATTCAAACACAAGCAATTCCAGTAGTACTTTCAGGTAAAGACTTACTGGGCGTTGCCCAAACCGGAACAGGAAAAACAGCTGCCTTTGGCTTGCCAATACTTCAGCTCTTAAGTGAAAAGAACGCTTCCCACAGAGGGATCAAGGCTCTTATTCTTACACCAACCCGCGAACTCGCAATCCAGATTGACGAAAGCCTTGCGGCCTACGGAAAACATACCAAATTAAGCCATGCAGTCATTTTTGGCGGAGTATCACAGAATTCCCAGACTCAACAGCTAAAACGCGGAGTGGACATTCTTGTTGCCACCCCGGGACGACTGCTTGACCTTATGAACCAGGGCTTCATTAACCTGAAGCAACTGCAGATCTTCGTTCTTGACGAGGCCGATAGGATGTTGGATATGGGCTTTATTCATGACGTAAAAAAGGTGATCAAAAGCATTCCGGAGAAGAGGCAAACGCTTTTCTTTTCGGCTACCATGCCCGAAGAAATTCAGGAGCTGGCTAAAATGATGCTGAAGAACCCTGTTAAGATCGAGGTTACTCCCCCGTCCTCAACGGTTGATAAAATTCAGCAACGGGTTTACTTCACCAATAAGCCGGACAAAAGGAAACTTTTGCTTCATTTACTGCAAACCAATGGAATTGACAACGCACTTGTCTTTACCCGCACCAAACACGGTGCCGATAAGGTTGCGCGATTCTTAGATAAAGCCAAGATTAGTTCTGCAGCAATTCATGGTAATAAAAGTCAGAATGCACGTCAAAACGCTCTTAAGAACTTTAAGAACGGAAATCTGAATGTTCTTGTAGCTACAGATATTGCCGCCCGCGGAATTGATATAGATGAACTTACGCACGTCTTTAATTTTGATCTTCCTAATGTACCTGAAACTTATGTGCACAGGATTGGCCGAACAGGTCGTGCAGGAAACGACGGGGTTGCCATCTCCTTTTGTGCCGCCGATGAGCGCAAAGAACTTAAGGATATAGAAAAACTAGCTTCCATAAAGATCCCGGTAATTGATGAACATCCATTTCCCATGGACCTGAACGCACAACCTGCACCTGCTGCCCCTCAACAGAGAAACAGGAATAATAACAGGAACAGAGGAAGACGATAGTTTTTAAGTGGTCAGTGATCAGTGGTCAGTGATCAGAAAATGTTTTATATAATTAAAGAGTCTATTCCACAGGAATGGACTCTTTTTTTGATCCTAACTTTTACTACTAACTTCGTCCTTCTGGTTTCGTACTTCGGTTTACCTGGCCAGGTATCCTCCATCAATGGGGTAATAACTTCCTGTAGCGAATGAGGCTTTATCGCTGCCCAGCCAAAGGATCAATTCTGCGACCTCATTGCTTCTTCCCAGGCGACCTATAGGGTGCAGGGAGACCAAATGTTTTTTGATCTCGTCATCAAGTTGATCCAGAAGAGGAGTATCTATAAATCCGGGACCCACAGCATTTATTCTGATACCCTGAGAAGAATATTCCATGGCTGCTGTTTTTGTCATCCCAACCACGGCATGTTTGGCTGCTACATATCCTGCAGAGCCCTCAAAACCCACACTACCCAGGATAGATGCAATATTGACGATACTTCCATGTCCATGTTTCAGCATCGCCTCGATTTGATATTTCATGCCATAGAAAACGCTATGCATATTGATATCGATCACTCTATGCCAGCCTTCCAGGGACATTTCAGAAATTTTATTGGCTTCTCCGCCAATTCCGGCGTTGTTTACAGCAATATCCAGTTTTCCATAGGTTTTAACGGCATAATCGACAAGTGATTTGTTTTCGGCTGCCGAGGCAACATCTGCCTTAAAGAAGCTGGCGGTGCCGCCGGCTTTTTGGATCCGTTTAACGACTTCCTCCCCTGTTTGAGTATTTATATCTGATACTACCACTTTAGCTCCTTCTTTTCCAAAAAGAAGCGCTGCGGCCTCTCCAATTCCTGAGGCAGCACCTGTAATAATGACTACTTTATCTTTCATAATTAAAATATTTGCCCCTGTAAATTACCACAAAAGGAAATTTTCAAATATGACTAAAATCAGCTTAAACAGGAAATTGAATCTTTTTTGTTATTTTAGAAGGATATGAAAAGGAAGATTTCAGGAGTCACTATAGAGCTGCGAAAGGGAGATATCACCCGTCAGAAAGATTGCGAGGCAGTGGTCAATGCTGCCAATGCCCGGTTGCAAACCGGCGGCGGAGTGGCAGGAGCTATCCATAAAGCTGCGGGTCCACAGTTGGAAAAAGAAGCAGTGCCGCTGGGACCTCTTGAACCGGGAGAAGCAGTAATTACCGGAGCTTTTGAGCTTCCGAATAGATACGTGATCCACTGCCTGGGACCTGTTTACGGAAAAGACAAACCTGAAGCCGAATTACTCGCAAACTGTTATTCCAATGCGCTCGATCTTGCTGAAGAGCATCGCCTTCCCTCTATAGCTTTTCCTGCTATTTCCACCGGAATTTTTGGCTATCCCATAGAAGAGGCTGCCAGGGTTGCTATTACAACCATCATCGGGAAAATTACCGAAATAAAGCACCTCAAAAATATAGTTTTTGTGCTCTACAGCAGCAAAGATCTTGAAGTATACGAAAAGATCCTTGAACAGATCCTTCAGGGTAAAGAGTATTTGGGCTGATACTGTTGCCTGTTCCCGGTTGCCGGTTCTGAGTTCTCAGTTGATGGTTCTCCGTTGTCGGTTATCCGTCATTAGTAAGTACGGTTATTCTGATGAACCTTTAACCTTGAACTTTAGACCTTGAACCTTAAACTTTAAACCTTAACAATCATTTTTCCCACATTTCTGCCTTCAAAGAGCCCAATAAAAGCTTCAGGAAGTTTTTCAAAGCCATCTGCAATGGTTTCATCATATTCCAGGTTATCTTCCTGTAACCAGGCAGAAAGTTGCTGTAATGCCCTTCCGAAGTCCTTTACGTGATCCCTTACCAGAAATCCCTGCATCAAAGCAGTATTTTTTATAAGAAGACCTTCCGGCCGTGGTCCTGTTGGCACTTCGGTTTCATTATATAGAGAGATTGCACCACAGTTAATAATGCGGGCATCTTTATTTATATTCTGTAAAACAGCATCGAGGATCTCTCCCCCAACATTATCAAAATATACATCCACCCCGTCGGTACAAATTTCCCTGATGGCCTGAGCCATATCATCGGTCTTATTGTAATTGATTCCTTTGTCAAAACCGAATTTATCTTCGATATGATCAATTTTCTCATCGCTACCGGCAATTCCTACCACCATACATCCCTTAATCTTACCTATCTGCCCGACAATGCTTCCCACAGCCCCGGCAGCTCCCGAAACAACAAGCGTCTCTCCTGCCCTTAGTTTTCCGATCTTCTCAAGCCCCAGGTAAGCGGTAAGTCCCGTCAATCCCAGCACTCCAAGAAAAGCCGGTAATGGCGCCAGGTCACGGTCCACCCTATTCAAGCCAGTACCGTTGGAGATTTGTAACTCTTTCCATTTTAGCATTCCCGAAACAAATTCTCCTTTTTTGAAGTTGTGATTATGAGATTCCAACACTTCGGCCACGACCATAGATTCTACCGGTTGATTGAGTTCAAATGGCGGAATATAGGATTTTTCATTCCGCATTCTTCCGCGGAGATAAGGATCTACAGAAATATAAAGAGATTTAAGAAGAAGCTCACCTTCTTTTGGTTTTGGATCTTCTTCCTCAAGGAGTTCAAAATCAGATTTTGACGGTTTTCCTGCAGGACGATTTTTAAAAAGTATTGTTCTTGACATAACTGGTTTTGGTTTCCCTTAAGTTACACCTTCCGCAGAAATTCTGCAAACGGTTTTCCGAAACGCCCAGACAAAAAAAACCTCCTTAGTTTCCTAAGGAGGTTTTCATATTTAAAAGAATGACAGGATTATGATTTCCCTTCCATTCTGTCTTTAAGAGCCTGAAGCTCGGCATTCACATCACCAATAGTGGTTTTGTCCTGTGCCTGTTGAGCTGCTGCTTTCTTTTGAGCCTGCTTAACGATCTGCTGCTCTTCTTCCTTGTGAATGGCAGTGTGAGATGCTACCACTCTCTTGAATTCTTTGTTGAACTCAATGATCTGGAATTCTGCAGTTTCTCCCTGCTTCAATTTGCTTCCGTCTTCTTTTTCAAGGTGACGTTGCGGAACGAATGCAGTGATATCTTCGTTAAAGTCGATAGTCGCACCTTTGTCAACGATCTCTGTAATTGCAGCTGTGTGAGTAGTTCCTACAGCGAAGTCAGTTTCGTATTTATCCCATGGGTTAGATTCGGTTTGCTTATGACCAAGACTTAATTTACGGCCTTCAACATCAAGTTCAAGAACTACTACCTCAAGTTTATCACCTACGTTAGTAAATTCTGATGGATGCTTGATCTTCTTAGTCCATGAAAGGTCTGAGATATAAATAAGTCCGTCGATACCTTCTTCTAACTCAACGAATACTCCGAAGTTAGTGAAGTTACGAACGATACCGGTATGTCTTGAACCAACAGGATACTTAGAAGTGATATCAGTCCATGGATCTGGAGTCAATTGCTTGATACCAAGAGACATTTTTCTGTCTTCACGATCTAAAGTAAGGATTTGTGCTTCAACCTCATCTCCAACGTTTACGAAGTCCTGAGCTGAGCGCAGGTGAGTACTCCATGACATTTCAGAAACGTGGATAAGACCTTCAACACCTTCAGCAACTTCGATAAATGCACCGTAATCTGCGATTACAACTACTTTACCTTTTACTTTGTCACCAACTTTAAGGTTCTCGTCAAGAGCTTCCCATGGGTGTTTGCTAAGTTGCTTAAGACCTAACTGAATTCTTGTTTTAGCCTCATCAAAGTCAAGGATAACAACGTTCAGTTTTTGATCAAGTTCAACGATCTCATTTGGATGGTTGATTCTTGACCAGCTAAGATCGGTAATGTGGATAAGTCCATCAACACCTCCAAGGTCAACGAATACACCGTAAGAAGTGATGTTCTTAACAGTACCTTCAAGTACCTGACCTTTTTCAAGCTGCCCGATAATTTCTTTTTTCTGCTCTTCGATATCTGCTTCGATAAGCGCTTTGTGAGAAACAACAACGTTCTTGAATTCGTGGTTGATCTTAACCACTTTGAATTCCATTGTTTTTCCAACATATGCATCGTAATCCCTGATTGGTTTCACATCGATCTGTGAACCAGGAAGGAAAGCTTCAATTCCAAATACGTCTACGATCATACCACCTTTTGTACGGCACTTCACATATCCATTCACGATAAGGCTTTCATCATGTGCTTTGTTCACACGATCCCATGCTTTGATCACACGAGCCTTACGGTGAGAAAGGATCAACTGTCCTGTAGCATCTTCGCGTACATCGATCAATACTTCTACCTCATCTCCTACTTTAAGATCGGGGTTGTAACGGAACTCGTTAAGAGAAATTACACCTTCACTTTTCGCATTAATGTCGATGATCGCATCACGATCTGTCAGGTTGATCACTGTTCCGGTAACTACTTCATCATGTAAAGTGTCAACGAAATTTTCTGCTACAAGCTTCTCAAATTCTTCCAGCTTTTGATCGTCGATAGGATCAATTCCTTCTTCGTAGTTGTGCCAGTTGAATTCCTTTAAGAATTGCTCAGGATCTTGTTGCTGTACAGCCGCATCAGGTTGAGAGGCTGTCTCCATACCTGCTACTGGTTGAATTTCAGCGTTTTCAGAACCCTGAACTTCTTGATTTTTGTTTTCTTCAGCCATTGCTGATAATTAATTTGTATCCTGTATTCTTCCGGAAGATGTTTGCAATAAAAGAACACAGAAGTGTTTATAATATTGATTTTCAACCCTTTTAGTCTTCCGACCTATTGCTAAAAGGAGCGCAAAAATACAACTATTTTATTCAATTGTCAATAAACAATAAACAATTATCAGAAAAATGGTTGTCAGAAGTTGGCTGTTGCAGGTTGCAGGTTGCAAGTCGAAATGAAGGCGATGTCGGTCTAATTATTTTTATTTCTGAAGACTGAACCCTGTGAACTGGACTTTTAGTTCTGTCAGGCTGAGCCGGCGATAGCCGAATAGTCGAAGCCGGTTCGAATGTTCGATGTCCGATTTTTGTTGCCACTGAAGCCTGGAATTTTTCCCGCTGATCTCGCAGATAAGCGCAGATTTTCAAATCTTAATGTCAAATCTTCAAATCAGGAAAATTGGAATTTGGTGCTTGTGATTTGGAATTTGCAAATTGCTAATTGTTTATTGCTTCTTTGAAAAGCTCCAGGATCTTTTCGAACTGGCCGGCAAGGGTAAGGTGGGAATTATCTATTTCTTTAGCGTCTTCGGCTTTTACCAGGGGAGAGTCTTTTCTTGTGGTGTCTAAAAGGTCTCTTTCCTCCACATTTTCCAGCACCTCTTCAAAAGTGACATTTTCACCTCTCTCCTTTAGTTCTAAATAACGCCTTTGCGCACGTTCGTCGGCAGTGGCAGTCATAAATATTTTGAGTTCGGCATCAGGGAAAACGACAGTACCTATGTCCCGGCCGTCCATCACAATACCTTTGCCTTTACCCATTTCCTGTTGTTGTGCTACAAGCATCTCCCGAACTTCGGGAATTGCGGCTACCTTACTTACAAACTGTGAAACCTGCATTTGTCTTATCTCCTGCTCCACGTTCTCGTCATTGAGATACATTTCGCCAAAACCTTTGTCGGGATTGAAGATAAATTTCAGGGAAATGAGAGGCAATTCAGCAATAAGAGCATGAGGATCAAAATGACCTTCAGCAATAAATTCCCGTCTTAGCGCATAAAGTGTAACGGCCCTGTACATGGCTCCGGTATCTACATATACATAACCCAGTTCCTTTGCCAGCTGCTTGGCTACGGTACTTTTACCGGTTGATGAAAATCCGTCTATCGCTATGGTTATTCTTTTTGCCATGTAAATCCTTTCTGGTGTAGGAGTGCAAAAATAAGGAATCAAGTTGCACTTTACAGAACATACACCCAATAAAAAACCCCGGAAGGTTTTTCCGGGGTCTTTGTCTGTTATTCTACAATTATAGTTTCTTCGGATTCTTTACCTTTTCATCCAGGAGGGCCAGTTTTATGACTTCTCCCATTTCCTTCACATAGTGGAAGGTAAGACCTTTAAGGTACTCCTCCTTGATCTCTTCTATATCGCGTTTATTCTCTTCACACAAAATGATCTCTTTCACATGAGCACGTTTTGCAGCCAGGATCTTTTCTTTGATCCCGCCAACAGGCAGTACTTTTCCACGCAGGGTGATCTCCCCCGTCATTGCGATATTCTTTTTCACTTTTCTCTGTGTGAAAAGAGAAACCAGAGAAGTCAACATCGTGATCCCGGCACTTGGCCCGTCTTTAGGAGTAGCACCTTCGGGCACGTGAATGTGCACATTGTACTTTTCCATGATCTCCGGATCTATACCTAATTCTTCGGCATTACCTTTTATATACTCAAGAGCAATGGTGGCCGATTCTTTCATCACCTTTCCAAGGTTCCCGGTAATATTAAGAGAGCCCTTACCTTTTGAAAGTATGGATTCGATAAAGAGGATATCACCTCCCACCGATGTCCAGGCAAGTCCTGTTACCACTCCGGCAGTTTCATTGTCCTCATATTTATCCCTTTCCATTTTTGGACTTCCAAGGACTTCTAAAATATCTGCCTCTTTGATCTTAATATTGTATTTCTCCTCCATCGCAATATTTTTGGCAGCATAACGCACCATTTTTGCGATCTGCTTCTCGAGGCTACGTACTCCCGATTCACGGGTATACCCTTCAACAATTTTCTCAAGTTGCTTCTTACCTATTTTAAGATGCTCTTTGGTCAACCCGTGCTCTTTTAATTGCTTCGGAAGCAGATGTTGTCTGGCAATCTCCACTTTCTCTTCAATGGTATAACCGTTCACATTTATGATCTCCATCCTGTCTCTCAAGGCAGGCTGAATAGGGCTAAGGTTATTTGCCGTGGCAATAAACATCACCTTTGAGAGGTCGTAAGGCATTTCCAGGAAGTTATCGTGGAATTCACTGTTTTGTTCGGGATCCAACACCTCCAGTAAAGCTGAGGAAGGATCTCCCGAATGCCCTATACTCAATTTATCTATCTCATCCAGAACAAACACAGGATTACTGGTGCCTGCTTTCTTTATAGACTGAATAATCCTGCCGGGCATAGCCCCTATATAGGTTTTTCTGTGCCCTCTTATTTCGGCCTCATCTCTTAATCCTCCAAGGGAAACCCTAACATATTCCCTTCCTAAAGCTTCGGCAATAGAACGACCAAGACTGGTCTTACCAACTCCCGGAGGTCCGTACAAACACAGGATAGGTGACTTCATATCATTCCTGATCTTAAGTACAGCCAAATATTCAATGATCCTTTCCTTCACATCTTCAAGACCGTAGTGATCTCGATCCAGAATCCTTTGTGCGCGTTTTAGATCGAATTTATCCTTGCTGAATTCATCCCATGGCAATTCCAGGAAAAGGTCCAGGTAATTTCGCTGTATGGAATATTCGGCCACCTGCGGATTCATTCGCTGCATCTTGGCCAGTTCCTTATTGAAATGTTCCTTAATCTTCTCGTCCCATTTCTTTTTCTTGGCCCGGGCCCGCATCTCCTCTACTTCTCCTTCATGAGATACCCCTCCGAGTTCTTCCTGAATGGTCTTCATTTGCTGGTGTAAGAAATACTCCCGCTGTTGCTGACTCATATCGCTTTGTACCCTGCTCTGAATATCATTTTTGAGTTCCAGCTTGTGGTACTCCATATTCATAAATTTCAAGGTGGCAAGCGCACGGTCCTTTAAATCATTTGTTTCCAATAATTTCTGTTTTTCATCAACAGAAAGATTCATGTTGGAAGACACGAAATTGATAAGGAAGGAAGGACTTTCAATATTCTGAATTGCAAAAGAAGCTTCCGAAGGAATATTAGGACTATTCTTAATGATCTGTAAAGCCAGATCTTTTATGGATTCAATGATCGCGCTGAATTCATCATTATCCTTTGCAGGACGTGCTTCCGGCACCTCAATGATCTTCGCCTTTAAAAAAGGCTTTTCGGAAATCACCTCATTGATCTCGAAGCGTTTCTTCCCCTGAATAATAACAGTAGTGTTTCCATCTGGCATTTTAAGCACCCTAAGGATTCTCGCAACGACTCCAATCTTATTGATATCAGTCGCGGTAGGATTTTCAACTTTTTCATCCTTTTGAGAGACCACCCCAATAACTTTACTGCCGTTATTGGCTTCGTTGATCAACTTTATGGAAGCATCACGCCCGGCGGTAATAGGAATAACCACCCCGGGGAATAAAACGGTATTCCGCAGAGGGAGGATAGGTAAAACTTCGGGTAAATCTTCCTTGTTTATTTCTTCTTCATCTTCCGGAGTCATTAAGGGAATTAATTCTGCATCTTCATCGATTCCCTGAAATGACAGACTGTCAAGATCTGTATATTTTGTTCTGCCCATATCTAATTTTAAGTCAAACTGTCACTGCAGTTATTATATCTTTATATTTAAAGCTGCTTAACAGCACCTATTTATATTGAAAACTAAGCAGTTAATGCTTAATCTACGTGCATTATTTCAATTGTTATGCCAACGTACTCAAAAAAATTTAAAGAAATTTTTCTCCAAACTGTAACAATTTACCTTTCCACTAATCTTTACTATAAAGCATTAATATTTTGACACTAACCACCACACATATTGATGAGCTTTTGGAAAAATGCCGCAAAGGTGACGAGCGGGCCCAGATGAAAGTTTACAATAAATACAGTAAGGCCATGTATAACGTTGCCTTTCGTATAGTGAAAGATTCGGCAGAAGCCGAAGACATCATGCAGGAGTGCTTTCTAAAGGCTTTTAAAAATCTTGATTCTTTTGAAGGTACCTCCACCTTCGGGGCATGGATTAAAAAGATCGTTGTGAACCAAAGTATAAGCGTATACAACAGGAATACGAAATACCAGGAAGTACAGTACCACGACGAGTTTAAACATGCAGTTGAAGAAGACGGCGGAATAGCTTCTGAAGAAGAAGGGCAGAATCCAAAAGTAAAAATGATCTTAAAGACCATGCAAACCTTAAAAGAAAATTATCGCGTGGCCTTAACCCTACATTTAATAGAGGGCTATGATTATGAAGAAATATGTGAGATCCTGAATATTACCTACGCTAACTGCAGAACAACCATTTCAAGGGCTAAAGAAAGCCTGCGCACCAAATTACTGAGCTATGAAAACTGATAACGATTTAAAAGACCTTTTTGAAGGGCTGGATTTCGATATCGCAGAACCTTCAGCAGAACACGAAGAACGGTTTCGCGAAAAACTGAGAAAGCAACAGCCACAAAAAAAACGGGCAAGCCATAATGGATTGATAAACCTGTGGATGCCGGGGCTTGCGATAGCAGCAAGTTTCCTTGTTGCCTTCCTGCTGTTCCAGGGCAACTTTGCCAATCCCTTTTCACAACAACAGGAGCTGGCAAATGTTTCTCCCGAAATGAAACAAACACAGGATTTTTATTCTTCAGTTATAAAAAGAGAACTGGCAGCTCTTGAAGATGAGAAATCTCCCGAAACTGAAGCTGTAATTACCGATGCTCTTAAACAGCTGGAGATCCTGGAAAGTGATTATGAAAATCTGGAAAAAGACCTTGGCAAGAGCGGCCAGGATAAGCGGGTGATCTATGCGATGATCACCAATTTTCAAAAAAGAATTGAGCTGCTACAAACAGTTTTAGAAAAAGTAGAAACTATAAACACCCTAAATAACAACAGTCATGAAAACAATACTATATAAAGCATTTATCTTCTTTTTACTAGTGCCGGCAGTAGCCTGCGCAGAAGGTGAGTTCAAAGGTAAATACACCAAGCAAAAACGCGTCAAAAAAGAATTCCGTGTAGGTGCCAATGACCTGCTAAGGATCGACAACAGCTATGGAAATATCGATATGGTCACCTGGGATCAAAACCGGGTGGAGATCGAGGTGATCGTAAAAACCAATGGCAACGATGAGGAAAAAGTAGAAAAACGCCTGCAGGAGATTGACGTGGCTTTTGACCAGAGCAGCGGAGTTGTATCAGCAAAGACCATTTTGGAAAAGAATTCCAGCAATTCCTTCTGGAGCATGCTCTTTGGCGGAAGCAGCAGCAATGTAAATATGGAGATCAATTACCGGATCAAAGCACCAGTGACCAACAGAGTTGACCTTTCCAATGACTACGGAAGCATTAATCTTGATAATCTTAAAGGAGACGCTAAGATCTCCTGTGACTACGGAAAGATCATGATTGGAGAGCTTCACGGAAATAACAATGAACTGGATTTCGACTACACCCGAAACAGTAATATTGGCTATGTAAAACGTGCAAAGATCAACGCAGATTATTCTGATTTCACTATTGAAGATGCGGGTACGCTTGATATCAATGCAGATTACACAGATTCTAATATCCTTAAGGTTGAAAACATAAGCTTTAACAATGATTATGGATCCCTAAAAGTGGAAAGGCTTAAAAATATCAAAGGCGAAGGGGATTATCTGGGTATTAAGCTTGGGTTAGTCTATGGTTCTTTGGATATCAATATGGACTATGGCTCCCTTAGCATTCAGAAGATCATGCCAAGCTTTAAGGAAATGAACATTAACAGTGATTACACCGGAATTAAAATTGGGTATGACAGGGAGGCAGCTTTTGGTTTTGAAGTAAATACCTCCTACGGCGGCGTCAATGGCATAGATAATTCTAACTTTACAGTAAACAGAAGGAACCAGAGCAGCGGTGATAATTATTACGCAGGCTACCATCTTTCAGAAAATACAGGGGGCCGAATAAGAATAGATTCAAGCTACGGCAGTGTAACTTTTGTAGACTAAAAAATAATACATCAATCATTCAAACTAAAAGATCATGAAAAAATTATTCACTACCCTCCTTCTTACCTTTATTAGTATAACGGCCTCCCAGGCACAATGGTGGCAGGGAACCAAGGAGATCAATGGCAACGGAAATGTTATTACCCAAACCAGGAACGTTTCAGATTATGATGCTGTAGATCTTACCGGCTCAATGGACGTGATCCTGATAAAAGGCCGCGAAGGAAATATTAAAGTTGAAGCTGAAGAAAATCTGCAGCAACATATTACTACCGAAGTCAGTGGTGGAAAACTGAAGATCTCTGTTGAAAAAGGTTATTCCCTTAACCCATCCCGAAACAGTGATATCATCATCACGGTTCCCTTTACAGATCTTGATGCTGTTAGCCTAACAGGTTCGGGAGACATAAGATCTTCAGATATGATCACTACAAAAGATTTTTCCCTTAGCGTTACAGGTTCCGGAAATATAAAACTACCCGTACAGGCAGAAAACACTTCTGCAAGCATTACAGGCTCCGGAGACATAGATCTAAAGGGAAGCTCTACAGAGTTCAATTGTAAGGTAACCGGTTCCGGCGACATCAGTGCCTTTGATTTTAAAGCTCAACATGTCAGGGTAACTGTAACAGGTTCCGGTGACGTCCAGGTATATGCTTCAGAATCCTTAAAAGCGAGCACTCCGGGTTCGGGAGATATTGAATATCGTGGAAATCCTAAAAAAGAAGACTTCAGGACTATGGGATCCGGTTCTATCAGCAAGAATTAGATTATTTACAGAAAGTAAGTTCAGCGGCTAAAAAACCTTCATCTCAGGGTGTCAAAAAGGGTATTTTTAGGCCGCTTTTCTTTTTGCAAGTTTTCCAGTGCGGGGAACCTTCAGCAATAGAAAGACCCCTACCAGAAAAAAGGCGGTAAGGAATAAAATGGAGAAACGTATACTTCCGAAGATCTGCGTCACCATTCCGTAGAGCATCATTCCTATAACGATTCCGATTTTTTCAGAAACATCATAAAAACTGAAGTAACTCGTGGTATCTAAAGTGCCTTCGGGAAGCATTTTTGAATAGGTGGAGCGCGACAGGGTCTGGATTCCGCCCATCACCAGGCCCACCAGCCCTGCGGCTACATAAAACTGCATGGGAGTCTTCACGAAAAAGGCATAAATACAGATCCCGATCCAGAAAATGTTTACAAGGATAAGCGTCTGAATATTTCCCATTTTTGAGGAGAGACGGGAAGTAATTGTTGCTCCCGCCACTGCTACCAGCTGAATCAGAAGAATACTTACAATTAATCCTTTAGTGGCATCCTGCCCCGTCCAGTTCACTTCTTCTATTCCGAAATAGGTAGCGATCAACATCACCGTTTGTACTGCCATGCTGTAGACAAAAAAGGCGGTAAGATACTTTTTGAGCTGCGGATTATTCTCAAAGGATCTCCAGATCATTTTAAGTTCTTTAAAACCGTTGAACATGACATCTTTTGTGAGCTTCTGCTTTTTGTTACCCCTTGGCAGATAGTAATAGGTGATCTGGCTGAAGCCTATCCACCATATTCCCGTGAGCACAAAAGAGAGCCGGGTAGGTATGGCTTCACTTTCAAATCCAAACCATTCATAATTAAGAACCATCAACAGGCACAGGATAAGCAGGATCACACTGCCAATGTAACCCAGGGAAAAACCTTTTGCGCTTACCTTATCCTGTTGTTCGGGGAAAGCGATATCGGGGAGGTAAGAATTGTAAAAAACCAGACTTGCCCAAAAGCCCACCAGGGCCAGGAAATAACAGGTGAGCCCAAAAATTAGATTTTCAAGATTAAACCAGTATAACCCAATGCAGGAAAGAGCGCCGAGGTAACAAAAGAATTTTAAAAAATTCTTTTTATTGCCTACGTAATCGGCAATACCCGAAAGAAAAGGACTCATTATCGCTACTACCAGAAATGCGAGGGCCGTTACATAACTAATAAGAGAATCATTATTAAAATCTATCCCGAAAAGCGTTACCGTATCCTGAATGACCTTTCCCGCATCATTTTTGACAACGGTAAGAGCAGCGTAAAAAATAGGAAAGATCGTGGAGGCGATAACGAGGCTGTAAACAGAATTTGCCCAATCATAAAAAGCCCAGGCATTAAGCAGTTTTTTACTTCCTTTTGGGAGGTGGCGCATAGCGTAAAAATTAAAAGAGCTGCCAAAATTGGCAGCTCCTAAAATTACAGTTTATTTCGAATTATTTTACTGGAAGGAGGTTACTCCATATTTACGGGCTTCAGCTTTTGCCTCGGGAGCCCACTTTTCTATGTTATTGATCCTGGTTTGAGGATTAGGGTGAGTACTAAGGAATTCCGGCGGAGCTTGTCCTCCACTGTTTTGTTGCATTCTTCTCCACAGGTTTGCAGCTTCGGCAGGATCATATCCCGCAATAGCCATTAAGGTCAACCCGATTCTATCGGCTTCGGATTCATGGCTTCTACTAAAAGGTAGCATACCGCCTAGATTGGTACCTAAACCATAAGCCTGGGCAATGATCTGCTGAGTGCTTTCACTTCTTCCACCTACGGCAGCTCCTACTACGGCACCACCTACCTGTTGTAACTGAGCGGCACTCATACGTTGGGCTCCGTGATCGGCTACAGCGTGAGCCACCTCATGGGCCATGATGGCCGCCACCCCGGTTTCATTTTTAGCAATTGGCATGATCCCGGTATAAAATGCAATTTTTCCACCCGGCATAGCCCAGGCATTTACCTGTTCATCATCTTTAATAAGTGAGAACTCCCAGTCATATCCCTGTAGATATCCCTGATATCCATTGGCATCAAGGAATCTTTCTGCAGCCACGGCAATTTTTCTCCCAACATTCTCTATCATCCTGGCATCTGCAGTTCCTCTTTCTACTTTACTCTGAGCCAATACCTGATCATATTGTTCAAAGGAAGCAGGAAAAATCTGGGAATTTGATACAAAGTTTAAATTTTTTTCTCCGGTAAAAGGATTTGTCTTACATCCTGCCAACAGCAGAAGAAAACTGATCACTATAGTTATTTGTCTAAGTTTCATAATTATGGGATTTTTGTTAAAGTTACTAAATCACTCCCGCTCCACTTGAAGCTTTAAAGTAGGTTTAACAAAATACCTGCCAAAATGATAACTGAAGGAAAAAGGCTTCACTTGAAATGATCCATATTTGTAACTTGCAGCTTTATAAATTCCATGACTCAACAAAAGAAAGATAAGACTCCGGTACAACGGCTGCTGGTGCCTTCGTACATATTAGCAACAGGAAAAATACTAACGGCAGTCTCCCCCTTTTTGGCAAGTAGATTTGCCGCAAAACTTTTTCTTACACCCTTTAAATATAAACTTCCAAAAAGGGAAAAAAAGATGGACAGGGAGAGCAAACAAACTTCCCTAATGCTGCCCCATTATCAAAGAGAGATCGTTGTTTATGAATATGGAGACTCCCCCAGAAAAATATTATTAGCCCATGGCTGGAGCGGCCGCGGCACTCAACTTGCAGTAATGGCCGAGGAGCTCTTAAAGGCCGGCTTTAGTGTGGTAAGCTTTGATGCCCCTGCCCATGGAAAGGCTCCGGGAAAAATGTCTATGATGCCACACTTTATTGAGGCCATAGAGGTCATAGAGAAGCAATACGGTCCTTTTGAAGCTGTCATTGGACATTCCCTGGGAGGAATGTCTGCTCTTAAAGCCATTTCTAACGGGCTGCCTGTTCAAAAGCTTGTGATCATTGGCACCGCCAATAGTGTTACCCAAATTACTCAGGAATTTGCACGCAACATGAAAATGAATAACAAAGTAGCTGCAAAAATGAAGAGCTATTTTGATGAAAAATTTGAGGTGGACATGGATACCCTCTCTGGAGCTGTTTCTGCAGAAGGTGTAAAGGTACCTACTTTAGTGATCCATGATGAAGATGATGTGGATGTGCATATAAGCTCTGCCCACGAAATCGACGAAAAACTGGAAAACAGTGAACTCTTTACTACGGAAGGATTAGGACATCGACGCATTTTAGGGAATCCTGAAGTAATTAATAAAATCATTCAATTTCTTTCGGTATAGTTCTTGTACTTTTCTTCGGAAACAATAACATGAGAAGAATACTTCTGGCAATATTTTCAATTCTGGTTCTAAGCTGTGAGGGAAAAGCACAGGATTCAAAAAAAGCAAAGACATATCCCGTTTCTAAAACTGAAGCAGAATGGAAAGCAGAACTGAGTCCGGCACAATTCCAGGTACTTCGAAAAAAAGGAACGGAAAGAGCATTTTCCAGTAAATTAAACAAGATAGAAGAACCCGGAACCTTTGTTTGTGCAGCCTGCGGAAATGAGCTGTATGAGACCAAACATAAATTCGATAGCGGTACCGGCTGGCCAAGTTTTGACCGTCCCATTTCTGAAAAGAATGTTGATTACAGACCCGATCGTACGGGAGGTTATCCAGCCACCGAAGTGGTATGTGCCCAATGCGGCGGACACCTGGGACACGTATTTAATGACGGCCCTAAAGCAACTACAGGAAAACGTCATTGTATCAATGGAGTAGCCATGGAATTCATTCCCAAAGCGGATTAGTCCCACGGCTGAGACCAAAGTTTACCAATAGTTTAAGAAGGGAAACCTCTTCTATTATTTAATTTTAAAAGAAAAATAAAAAATGGTCAAAAAATTTCCCTTTGAACGATCTGAGTCTGAATGGCGAAAGGAACTTTCTGAAGAACAATACCGGGTACTGCGGGAAAAAGGTACAGAAGCTCCACATTCAGGAAAATATAATTTGCATTTCCAGGACGGGGAATATCATTGTGCCGCCTGCCATGCGAAGCTTTTTGAAAGCGATCAGAAATTTGAGAGCAACTGCGGCTGGCCAAGCTTTGATGACGCCATAGAAGGCACTATAGAATATGTGCAGGACAGGAGTTTTGGAATGATACGTACCGAGATCCTCTGCGCCAATTGCGGGAGTCACCTGGGTCATGTCTTTGATGACGGCCCAACAGAAACCGGACAACGCTACTGCGTAAATTCGGCCAGTATAGAATTTGAATCAAAATCTAAATAAACATGAAAAAATTATCCTTATTATTCGCCTTTATAGCATTTACCTTAACTTCCTGCTCCAGTGATGAGCCGGGCCCACCGGGACCTCCGGGTGAACCGGGAGTGAATATTCTCGGCCAGACCTTCGAATTTGAAGATGTAGATTTCGCTTACTTTGAAGATGGGAATTTCTATGCCACAGTCATAACCATTCCGTCAGAAATTGAGGTCTTCGAATCTGATGCCATCCTGGTCTATCGTCGCGAAGTCGTTGACGGAACCGAAACCTGGAGCATGATCCCTCAAAACTTTTTTTTAGAGGAAGGAACCATTCAGTATGTATTCAACCATACTGCCGATGATATCGAACTGTTGATCGATGGTAATTTTGATCTTTCAACCCTCGATGGCGCATTTACCCAAAACCAGTTCTTCAGGTTTATCGTAGTGCCTTCAGACTTTGCTCTGGATACCGGAGTGGATGTTTCAGATTATGAGGCTGTGATGGAAGTTCTGGAATAGGATCAACATAAAACATTAAAAAAAAATTCCTTTTTCCCGCCGGGAGAAAGGAATTTTTTATTTCTACTCTTCCAAAAAGGTGATTTTATGAAGGATTTCCTGAAGTCTTATACTTTAGGTTTCAGGTTAATTTCCGTAAATTCGCTGTCTTAATTTCAGTTACAAAAATTTCCGAATAATGAGTAAATACGATGTTATAGTTTTAGGAAGTGGTCCCGGGGGCTACGTGACTGCCATTCGTGCGTCACAGTTAGGTTTTAAGACCGCTGTTATAGAAAAAGAAAGCCTTGGTGGCGTTTGCCTTAACTGGGGATGTATTCCCACTAAAGCCCTTCTTAAAAGTGCACAGGTTTTTGAATACCTCAACCACGCCCAGGATTACGGACTAAAAGTAGAAAAAGCCGATAAGGATTTTGGAGCAGTGATCAAGCGCAGCCGCGGAGTAGCAGATGCTATGAGCAAAGGTGTGCAGTTCCTTATGAAAAAGAACAAGATCGATGTTATTAATGGTTTCGGAAAACTGAAGCAAGGCAAGAAAGTCGAAGTTACAGATAAGGACGATAAGAAAACAGAATATTCTGCAGATCATATTATTATCGCAACAGGGGCACGTTCAAGAGAACTTCCTAACCTGCCACAGGACGGAAAGAAAGTAATTGGTTATCGCCAGGCAATGAGCCTTGAGAAGCAGCCAAAATCCATGATCGTAGTAGGATCGGGTGCGATTGGGGTAGAGTTCGCTCATTTCTATAAAACCATGGGGACTGATGTTACCATAGTAGAATTCCTTCCAAACCTGGTGCCGCTTGAAGACGAAGAGATCTCAAAGCAATTTGAGCGCAACTTTAAAAAAGCAGGAATTAAGGTAATGACCAGTTCTTCTGTAGAAAGTGTTGACACTTCAGGAGACCTTGTTAAGGCTAAAGTGAAAACTAAAAAAGGAGAAGAAACCCTTGAGGCCGAAGTTGTTCTTTCAGCCGTTGGAATTAAATCTAACCTTGAAAATATTGGTCTTGAAGAATTAGGCATAAAGACAGATAAGGACAAGATCTTAGTGAGCGAATACTACGAAACCAATGTTAAGGGTATCTATGCAATTGGAGATGTGGTTGCAGGGCCTGCGCTTGCTCACGTTGCTTCTGCGGAAGGGATTACTTGTGTAGAAAAGATCAAGGGAATGCATGTAGAACCAATTGACTACGGAAACATCCCCGGATGTACTTATGCTTCTCCTGAAATTGCTTCAGTGGGAATGACCGAAAAACAAGCTAAGGAAGCAGGATATGAGCTGAAGGTTGGGAAATTTCCATTCTCAGCTTCCGGAAAAGCCAAAGCTGCCGGTACCCCTGATGGATTTGTAAAAGTGATCTTTGACGCGAAGTACGGAGAATGGTTGGGCTGCCACATGATTGGAGCCGGCGTAACCGATATGATCGCTGAAGCCGTTCTTGGACGCAAATTGGAAACCACAGGCCATGAAGTACTAAAAGCTATCCACCCACACCCAACAATGAGTGAAGCGGTAATGGAAGCAGTAGCCGATGCTTATGGGGAAGTGATCCATTTATAGGTATTTTTTAGAGACTAGAACCTAGAGTCTAGAGACTGGACCAAAAATAGAACCCTTCGAAAAATTTTCGAAGGGTTTTTATTTAGGTTCTACTTAGGTCGCTAAAAAGATGTTTTAAAAAGTCTAGGTTCTAGTTTCTAGACTCTAGATTCTTCCTATTCTTTATTCCTTAAACCTTCGATGTAGCTTCCATACATATCTTTGAACTGCATGCCCTGTGCAAAACGGAATTTATTTAGCTTCTTATATTCAACCAGTCCCCAAAGCACGAACTCCTTGAGGAAATATTTATCCTCTTCAGAGACCTTTGGCTGATATTTGTTTACTAATTTATCCAGTGCAGGAATGGAATCCAAAGCTTCTTTATATTCAGCATCGGGTGTTTCATCTAAAAGTTCAAATCCGCTTTCGGAGAAGAACCACTCCACGATATCGGCGTAGGGATCTTCGGCATCGGGTTTCTGAAGCTTTTCGATCTTCGGGAACATGGTGGGGAATAAAGTTTTTACAGCTTCTCCAATAAGTTCCTGTGCAACTACGGCACTTCCCTCCTGCTCTCCCTCATATACCAGTTCGATCTTTCCGGTGATAGAAGGAATAACACCGAGAAAATCTCCGAACCTTAGAAGCGTCTTGTTTTCGTCATTTTTGACAGCCCTGCGTTCGGCCGTACTCATAAGGTTTTCATAGGCGGTAATGCCAAGTCGGGCGCTGATCCCGCTGCGGGCATCGATATATTCATGATCGCGGGCTTCAAAGCTTATCTGTTCCAGCAGGTCTTTTGCCAGCTCGGGCACGTGCACCATTTCTGTTTGCTGTGGATCCAGTTTGGCCTCCTGCTGGGTGATCGCTTTGGCAGTGTCAAGGTCTATCGGGTAATGAGTGAGGATCTGGGAACCGATACGATCTTTTAGCGGAGTAACTATACTTCCACGGTTGGTATAATCTTCGGGATTTGCAGTAAACACAAACTGCATGTCCAGCGGCAACCTCAGCTTAAATCCGCGGATCTGGATATCTCCTTCCTGCAGGATATTGAAAAGTGCCACCTGAATTCTCGCCTGTAGATCGGGAAGTTCATTGATCACAAAGATGCTACGGTTTGCCCGCGGGATCATTCCGTAGTGGATCACCCGGTCATCGGCGTAGCTCAGTTTTAGGTTCGCTGCCTTTATTGGATCAACATCCCCAATGATATCAGCTACGGTCACATCCGGGGTGGCAAGTTTTTCAAAAAAACGTTCCTTGCGATGCACCCAGGAAATAGGAGTCTCATCTCCCTGCTCCTCCAGAAGTTCCCTGGAATATCGGGAAATAGGATTAAAAGGATCATCATTGATCTCTGAACCTTCTACTACCGGTATCCACTCATCCAGCAGGTTGACCATCATTCTGGCCAGCCTGGTTTTTGCCTGACCCCGGAGCCCGAGTAAATTAATATTGTGTTTGGAGAGAATAGCACGCTCCAGTTCAGGAATAACGGTATTTTCATATCCGTAGATCCCCTCAAAGGTAGGTTCGTTATTCTTAATTTTTTTCAGCAGATTTTGTCTTAATTCATCTTTTATACTTCTGCTTTTATAATCTGCGGCTTTTAATGCACCGAAAGTTCTTATTTCTTGTACGTTCATATCTTCAGTAAAAATTATTTTGTTCAAAAGGCATTTTTAGCCCCTCCTATCCTTTGATCCTTTTCTTGCGGTTGGTTTCGTAATCTTCAAAAATCATTTCCCCGAGACCTTTTAGCCCGGTAAAGAAGGCCTTCCCCTGATTCGCCTGGGTAAATTCCCTTACAAACCTCTCCAGGTAAGGATCACTGGCGATCATAAAGGTGGTAATTGGAATATGAAGCTTTCGCGCCTGGCTGGCCGCATTATAGCATTTCTCTACGATGTAGGGATCCAAACCTACGCTGTTCATATAGTAATCGCCGTCGCGTTCCCTGATGCAGCTGGGTTTCCCGTCGGTGATCATAAAGATCTGTTTATTAGTATTCCTCTTCCGCCGCAAAAGATCCATAGCCAGTTCTAGTCCGGCGACGGTATTAGTGTGGTACGGGCCAACCTGCAGATAAGGCAAATCACTTATTTCAATCCTCCAGGCGTCATTTCCAAAGACCAGAATATCCAGAGTATCTTTTGGATAGCGGGTGGTAATAAGCTCGGCCAGAGCCATGGCTACTTTTTTTGCCGGCGTGATTCGATCTTCTCCATAGAGGATCATACTGTGGCTAATGTCGATCATAAGTACGGTACTCATCTGGCTCTTATGATGAGTTTCCTCCACCACCAGGTCATCTTCGGTCATTCGAAAATCATCGGCTCCGTGCTGGATCTGTGCATTCCGAAGGGATTCGGTCATGGAGATCTTGTCCAGGGAATCACCGAAATGATAATCCCTAAATTCTCCTGTATGCTCATCCCCCAGTCCCACTTGTTTGGTATTGTGATTTCCGGAGCGACTTTTACGCAATTTTCCGAAGATCTGGTCGAGGGCCTGCTGCCTGATAGCTCTTTCGGTCTTGGCAGTAATTGCCATTCCGCCATTACCGTCGGGATCTATTTCCTCGCGGATGTAACCTTTCTTCTTCAGGTCCTCGATGAAGTCATCAATGGTGTAATTCTCGTCGGTAAGTTGGTATTCCACATCCAGCTGTCGCAGCCATTCTATGGCCTCATCAAAATCTCCCGAAGTATGGGTGATGAGCTCTTTGAAGATCTCAAACAATTTATCAAAAGGAGGAATATCCTCTGCCTCATATCTTTTGAAAACAAATCCTTTTCTAACATTATTCCTTTCCATGCCCTAATTTAATAGATAGGATCTATTTGTAACAGGACACGGGAATAAATTTGTGTTAATTGGTTAAAGTATTGAGATATAAGATATGAGAATTGAGACGGAAAATCCATTGTCAAATCAATTTTGAATTTTGAATCCTGAATTTTGAATTAAAATAGGTCGCAGTAATAAAACCTCGTATCCCATGCTTCCGGCTCTTTTTTGAAGCAGTTATCGTCCTGCTTTTTTACCGGAGCAAAAGAGCGTTCTACAATTTCCCCTTTTTGGAAGGTCACGGAATCTGAGAATATTGGTCCGTCGAAAACAAAAGTGTGGAATTCCCCATTTTCGCCGGCAGGATCTACTCCTTCGGGCAAGTCATTAAGGAAATCTTCATCTATGATCCTTCCGCAGAAAGATTTGTCCAAGACAGCGGCGTTGATACTAACAGTAATGGCTTTAAATCCTGCCGAAAGGAATTCCTGCATCAATTGAGCAGTATCTTTTTGCCACAGCGGAAACACCCCTTCAATTTCCACTTTTTGAAGCTGCTGTAAGCGATACTGCTTCAAGTCTTCAAGAAAGATATCTCCAAAGATGCTGTGGGTAAAACCCTCCTCCTTCAGCTGTAGGGTCTCCTTCTCCATGATCTTGTTGTAGTCGCTAAGCGGTACATTTCCGGCGAGGGAAATTAAATGCAAGGAGATTCCAATGCTATCAGCTTGCTTCAGCAGTAGCTCCTTCCGAAGCCCATGCATAGAAACCCTGTCATTTTCAGAATTAATTGTGGTGACTAACTTTTCAACATTGAATTCCTTTTGCTGCTGCAGAAGATAAAGTGCATAGGCTGCGTCTTTTCCGGAACTCCAGTTTAAAAAGGCTTTTTTCATAGTCAAGGGAAGAATTGTATTATTCTTAAGGTCAAAATTTATATCCTGCAGACAATTGAAAAACACGGTTTTTCAATTCCTGAAATTCCCATGCCGGATTAAGACCCCAAATATATCGCGCCTGAAAGAAAAGATTTCCCGGAAACCTGTAACCTGCACCCAAAGCGCCGGCAAATTCAAGAGTTTCAATATCCTGAATCTCTTTCTTTTCACCTCCATGCTCTTCTTTAGAAACAACATTTATCCCCACCTGCGGCCCGACTTCAAAAGAAAAGCCTTCCACAATATAAATTTTACCCATAAGAGGAAGACTTACGTAATCCAGCTTAAAAGTCCTGTCACCGGAAGCTGTCGCTCCCTGACTGGAGTAGAGCAATTCCGGCTGAACAGAAAACCTTTTTGACACAGGAAGTTCTGCAACGAGACCTACAAGAAATCCTGTACGACTATCCAAATTTTCAAAACCATCTCCCTCAAGAGTGGCGAAATTGAGACCTGCCTTAGCTCCAAATTCAAATTCCTGAGCGGTTACCGTCCCCGCAATTAAAAGGATCACGGCAAAGAATATTTTTTTCATAAATGCAGGATTATTGGGGTGAGAGAAAACTTTGAACCGCCAGCTCATAACTTTGAAGTCCAAAGCCAAGAATTACACCTTTTGCATTGGGGGCGATAAAAGATTTATGACGAAACTCCTCCCGTGCCGAGGTATTGGAAATATGCACTTCCACTACCGGAGTGGCAATGGCCTTTACCGCATCGCCGATCCCAATTGATGTATGGGTATAAGCTGCGGCGTTAAGAATGATGCCGTCAAAATTCTTATCGGCTGACTGAAGTTTGTCTATTATCTCCCCTTCTATATTAGATTGAAAATATTCAAGCTTTTCATTTTGAAACTTATGCTTCAGGTTTTGAAAATAATCTTCAAAGGTTTGATTTCCGTAGGTATCGGGTTCACGGCTACCAAGAAGATTAAGGTTAGGGCCGTTAATGATCAATAATTTCATAAAGTAAAAATAGAAAAAATTCTTCCCGGAAAATTTTCAACTTCTTAAAAACTGAATTCCAGCCCCAGATTTATAGAATTAACTTCAATTCCATCTGCACTAATGCCCGAATAAGAACCAACAAAAGTCAGACCCAGGAAGCCGAAGCCGATTTTGGGACGGTAGAAGAATCCGCCGTCGTTCCCTTCGTTAAGTCCAAGCGCATAACCAATATCCATTCCGGCAAAAACAGGCCCCATGTCTATCCTTCCGGAACCCGCCATTGGTATGTAGGAGGCATCATTACCTTCCCAGGAAAGATCTCCTTCTTTCCCGGAATCTTCGAAATAGTGCATGTATCCCACCAAAGCTCCAAATTCGACCAGGCCTGCGATACCCACCATATAAGAAAGATTTGCCCCGGCATTATAACTGTATGCCTCATTCATATCTCCCACTGGCAGTCCTGCGTGTGCTCCCAGTTTAAAATCGGTGGTTTGAGCAGAAACAGTGACTGCACTAAAAAGAAATAGGATACAAAGTAAATTTTTCATGATCTGGTTTTTATCGCTCTTACTAAGCTACCAAAATTTTAGGGATCACACGGGTTTCCCCGTTTTACTTCAATTATACATTTTTTAAAAGAGCCATCTGGCTCCAGCCGAACAATAAAAAAAAGGCGATCCGCAGGGACCGCCTTTTCATTGCAATTATTGGTTGGTTAAAATAGTTGGTTAGAACAGGAGTCCAACTCCTGCCTGGATTACAGAGTTCTTGGCTTCAACACCTTCAACATCATAAATGTCGGTCATCCCGGCATTATAACGTCCATAAAGGAAGAACTTGTTGAACTTGTAGGAAGCACCTAATCCTAAACTCAGGTCAAAATCATTCCTGTTGTTGTCGTAACGTTCGATTTCGGTACTTCCAAAATCAATGGCTTCTTCCACGACAAATCCAAACTGTGGTCCTGCTTCAAGAGCTAAACCATCAAAAACATAAAATTTAGCCATTACAGGCACAGTAATGTAATCTAACTGGTGCTCAACGTCATTATTGTCCTCTCTTCTTACGAGATCAAAGCCCTGTGCAGAATACAACACCTCAGGTTGCACTGAGAACCTGTCACTTACAGGAACTTCAGCCAACAAACCTAAATGGTATCCTGTTCTGGCACTTTCATCTTTAAAATCAGAAAATCCGTCTCCTGAAAAAGTTGAGAAGTTCACCCCTCCTTTAACTCCAAAATAAACGAATTCCTGTGCAGCTACAAACGTGGTACTAAAAACCATTGCTGCGATAAACAAAATTGACTTCTTCATAACTTCTTTGTTTTAAAGTTCAGGACAAATGTAGGAGCGTAAGTGTTAAGAAAATAAAAGTTTCTATTAAATAATTAATAAATGAAGCCTTTAAACCCCCTATCTTTAGCGGGTGAACTGGAAAAACGCACTTAAAGACTACCGAAGTTACCTAAAAATCGAAAGAGGCCTTTCCGAAAATACCATTACCAATTATTCCCTTGATGTGGAGAAATTGATGAAATGGCTTGAGGAACACGAGATCTCTGTTTCCCCTGTTTCTATTTCTGAAGAAGTAGTGCAGCAATTTATTTATTCCCTGGCTAAAAAGGTCAATTCCCGATCCCAGGCGAGAATAATATCTGGTCTTCGCGGATTTTTCAGCTACCTGGTCTTCGAAGATTACCGAAAGACAAATCCCCTGGAGCTTATCGAATCGCCAAAGACGGGCCGCAAACTTCCTGATACCCTTTCCACAGAAGAAATAGACTCACTTATTGCTGCCATTGATCTAAGTAAACCTGAAGGAGAACGTAACCGCGCCATCCTGGAAACGCTTTATGGCTGCGGATTAAGGGTTTCAGAATTGATCGACCTGCGCCTTAGCGACCTGTTCTTTGCTGAAGGATTTATCAAGGTTACGGGAAAAGGCAGTAAATCCAGGTTTGTCCCCATTGCTGAAGCCACTCAAAAATACATCAACCTTTACCGGGAGCAGATAAGAATTCACCAGGATATTCAAAAAGGGCATGAGGACACCCTCTTTCTTAACCGCCGTGGCAGGAAACTTACCCGTGCAATGATCTTTACTATAATTAGACAGCTTTCTGAAGCTTCGGGGTTAAAAAAGAAAATTAGTCCGCACACCTTTAGACATTCCTTTGCCACCCATCTTCTGGAAAACGGGGCCGACCTAAGAGCTATTCAGCAAATGCTGGGGCACGAAAGCATTACCACTACCGAGATATACGTTCACCTTGACCGTTCTCACCTGCGAAAGGTGATGGAGGAGTTTCATCCGAGACGTTAAAGATTCAAAATTCAATATTCAGGATTCAGGATTAGGCGAGGTATATGTCTTTAACCCAGGCTTGAGCAGTTTCCCGGGTGAAACCCGTGCTTTGGAATTTGGCGCCTGGAATTTGGTACCTGGAATTTGGTGCTTGGAATTTGGTGCTTGGAATTTGGTGCTTGGAATTTAGTGCTTGGAATTTGGTGCTTAATTAAATGCTAAACCTCCTTATTTCCTTGTCTGTGCTTCTTTTCCTGCTTAATTTAATGCATAAATTAATAAACATGGAAACACTAAAATTCAGGAATGGGGATGAGATGCCGGCGATTGGCCTGGGCACCTGGAAATCGGAAAAAGGAAAAGTAGGAGAAGCGGTAAAGATTGCTCTAAATAATGGTTACCGACATATTGATTGTGCGGCAACTTACGGGAATGAAGCTGAAATAGGTTCGGCTTTTACTGCTGTATTTTCAGAAGGGAAAATTAAGCGGGAAGAGGTATGGGTCACTTCTAAACTATGGAATGACTCCCATAGAAAGGAACACGTAATTCCTGCATTAAAACAAACCCTAAAAGACCTGCAACTTGACTACCTGGACCTTTATCTAATTCATTGGCCGGTGGCGTTTAAACACGGCGTAGGTTTCCCGCAGAGCGATGATGACTATCTTTCCCTTGAAGAAGTGCCCATACTGGAAACCTGGAATGAGATGATCGAGGCAAAAAGACAGGGTCTGGTGAAGCATATTGGAGTTTCCAATTTCAGCATCAAAAAACTAAAAGATCTAATGGCTCAATCCAATGAAGCTCCCGAAATGAATCAGGTAGAACTACACCCATTTTTGCAGCAACATGAGCTGCTGGAGTTTTGTAAAGAAAATAATATCCACGCCACGGCCTATTCACCCTTGGGAAGTGGAGACCGCAGTGCGCAGATGAAAGCAGAGAATGAACCTTCTTTACTGGAAGAACCCGCAATTGTAGAGGTCGCCAAAAAACATAATGCTTCCCCTGCCCAGGTCCTTATTAAGTGGGCAGTAGCCAGAGGAACAGCAGTTATTCCCAAATCGACCACAGAGAAGCATATCATTGCTAATCTTGAAAGCATAAAATTGAATCTGGACGAAGAAGATCTTAAGAAGATTGCAGAAATTAAACGTAATTTTAGGTATGTAACGGGGGAATTCTTTGTTACTCCCGGTAATTCTTACCATAATATATATGATCTGTAAACAACACCTCTCAAAAATTGCTTTTTTTGCGCTCCTTTCTGTAACTGTTTCCGGCTGCCGCGATGATTCAGAAAATCCCGAAGCTGTACATTCTGAAATGGAAATGAAATCTTCAATGGTTGATTCCTTAACCATGGAACTCCAACAGCAACAAAAGTTGAATGATTCGCTGCAGCAAGCTGTGGAGACTAACTTTTACGCTAATGATTATTCTGTCTTCTTCGGAAAGGAATATGAAGACATCGATGAGCCCGAAACTTATATTTCTGAAGCTTTAAAAAAGCAAAAAGATCTTATTCCGTTAAAATCTGTGCTTGGAGGCAATATGGAATTTCGACAGGTACAGGTGATCTCTGAAGAGTGGGTACTGGCGATCTATGATGATGGGCACGTGCAGGGAAAATCCATTTTTGCCTATGAGCTTCAGGAGGACGGAGAGGTGAAATTTACTGAAGTTGCCACTAAACTTCCTGAATAAAAAAAACTTCCAGAAATGCCATTTCAGGAACGTTATAGTTTTTATAAACTACTTCTTTTCCGAGGCAATTTTGGTATCTTGAGAACGAATATTTTAAGCAAAAAACGAAGAATATGAAGACAAACATTCAATTTGTACACGCAGACTCAAAAATCTCGGCAGAACAACTTGTTCAGAGAAAATTAGATAAACTTGAAAATAAATACGACTGGATCATCTCTGCAGATGTAATGTTCAAAGAAGAGAAATCTACCAACGGCAATGGAAAGACCTGTGCGATCGAACTGAGCCTGCCCGGCCCAAAGATCCACGCCTCGTCAAACGGAGAAAGTTTTGAAGCCGCCGCAGCCGAAACGGTAAAAGACCTGGAAAAGCAACTAAAAAAACGTAAAGCCGAAATGCAAAGCCATTAAAAAGGGCTAAGGTTTAAGGAATAAGTATTATCTAAAAAAGAGCTGCCGGAAAAATTTCCGGCAGCTCTTTTTATATCTATTTAGTCTTGGTTCTAGTCTCGTGACTCCTGGTTCTTTCGGATTAAGCTACTCTCTTGATCCTGGCTCCAATTGCCTGCAGGCGCTCTTCAATATTTTCGTAACCTCTGTCTATCTGTTCAATATTATGAATAATAGAAGTTCCATTAGCTGAAAGGGCTGCAATCAATAAGGAAATACCGGCTCTAATGTCCGGAGACACCATGGTAGTGGCTTTTAACTGAGACTGGAAATCATGGCCAATAACAGTAGCTCTGTGCGGATCACAAAGAATGATCTTCGCTCCCATGTCTATTAATTTATCCACGAAGAAAAGTCGGCTTTCGAACATCTTTTGATGAATGAGCACATCTCCTTTTGCCTGAGTCGCAACCACGAGCATAATGCTCAAAAGATCGGGTGTAAACCCGGGCCATGGAGCATCGCTGATGCTCATAATAGAGCCATCAATAAAGCTTTGCACTTCATAACCATCTGTGTGGGCAGGAATAAAAATATCATCTCCCCTTTTTTCCAGCTGGATACCCAATTTCCTAAAGGTGGTTGGAATAATACCTAAATGCTCCCAGCCTACATTCTTGATGGTGATCTCACTCTTGGTCATGGCGGCAAGGCCAATCCAGGAACCGATCTCGATCATATCGGGAAGGATGGTATGGGTACATCCACCTAAGGATTCCACGCCTTCTATCTCCAAAAGGTTGGATCCTACTCCTGTAATTTTTGCTCCCATGCTGTTGAGCATGTTGCAAAGTTGCTGCAGGTAAGGTTCGCAGGCTGCATTGTAAATGGTTGTTTTTCCTTTTGCAAGGACAGCCGCCATAACAATGTTTGCGGTTCCGGTTACTGAAGCTTCCTCAAGCAACATGTAAGTACCCTTGAGTCCGTTTGGCGCTTCCACTCCGTAGAACCTTTCTTCTTTGTTGTAGCGAAAATCTGCTCCCAGATTAATAAAACCTTCAAAATGTGTATCCAGCCTTCTGCGGCCAATCTTATCTCCCCCGGGACGCGGAATATAGCCATGGCCAAATCTGGCCAGCATAGGTCCCACGATCATGATAGATCCACGTAGCCCGCTGCCCTCTTCCTTGAATTTCTCACTTTTAAGATAGTCAAGGTCCAGCTCATCGGCCTGGAAGGTATAGGAGCCTTTTTTAAGCTTTTCAACCTTGACACCTAGTTGCCTGAGCAGGTGAATAAGTTTATTGACATCCAGGATGTCCGGAATATTATTGATTGTAACTTTTTCGGGAGTAAGCAATACCGCGCAAAGAATTTGCAGGGCTTCATTCTTTGCTCCCTGGGGTTGTATTTCCCCTTTTAAAGCATGCCCTCCCTCAATTTGAAAAGATCCCATAGAGAATTTTGAAATTAATGACGTTTACGGCTGCGTGCTCTGTTATGCATTTTTTTGGCCGGTTTTTTTGAAGCAAATTTCTTATTGCTTCTCAAAAGTTCTGAAGCTTCACTCAAGTCTTCATCGGTATGCTTCAGGTTGATCTTGCCGCCGCTAAGCTCCCTTAAATGTTCAAAAATCACCTTGTCATCAACAGAGTCCTTATTCCAGCTTAGATAAGATTTTTTCATGTGATTGGCGATGGTATAAACAAGGCCTTCTTTTTCGGGACCTTCTTCAAACTTATTCGCTTCATCGATCATGCGTTTGATATTGTTTCCGTAGAAACGATACTTCGGAAAGTTTTGCGGATAGGTCATTCGCTCGGGCCGCTCTTCCAGCATTTCCCTGGAAGGTTTTGGAAAAGGGCTTTCCACATCAAGTTTAAAATCGCTAATGATAAACAACTGGTCCCAGAGTTTATGCTGAAAGTCGGGCACATCCCGAAGATGAGGGTTAAGGTTACCCATTACCGAAATTATAGCTTTCGCCACTTTATTCCGCTCTTCATCATCCCCGATTTCAACGGCATATTCTACCATTTTTTGAATATGTCTTCCATATTCGGGAATAATGAGTTTACTCCTTTCGGAGTTATATTCTAATTCGTTTGTCAAAATGAATAATATTAGGTGATAATATACTGCAGAAGTTTATCGACTGCAAATTAAAAAAATAATTCAGGAAAAACGCGGCACTATTAAATTATCCTGCAATTATTTACAGGGAGATCACCCCTTCAACTTTTTCTCCTACTTCTTTATACTTCTCAATGACCGCATCTGGGTTTCTCATTTTTACGTTTACAGAAACGCTGGTATAATTACCCTTTTTTGACTGCCTGGTATTGATCACTGCACCCATGTTGTCAAAAATATTCTCCACCTGCACTATCTTTTCACGTTCTGTGGGGACAATGAATTTATAAAGGTAAATAGAAGGCCAAATTGCAGTATCCTGTAGTTGTGATTTTAATTTCCTGTAGAATTCTTCCGGATCTTTAGCTTCACTCATAACTTTCTTACTTCATGATTCCTGCAAATATACATTTTAGAATCTATTTTTTAAATCGGATGCAAATCGCGAAATTTGCCGCGTGAATACCAAAAAAATTGTAATAACCGGCGGTCCCGGTACAGGTAAGACTTCTGTCATTCAAGCCCTGGAAGATCATGGCTACTACTGCTTCCATGAAGTCTCCAGGGAGATCATCAAAGAGGCAAAAAAGAAAGGGATCGATCAATTGTTCCTTGAAGATCCCTTGCTCTTTAGCGAACTGTTGCTTGAAGGCAGGATCAAACAACATCGTGATGCGGGAGAATCCACCTCAGATCTGGTCTTTCTTGACCGCGGAGTTCCCGATGTGGTGGCATACATGAATTATTTCGGAAATGATTATCCCCCGGTGTTCAATCGCGTATGTAGGGAGTATGTTTATGAACAGGTTTTTATTTTACCTCCCTGGAAACAGATCTATACCGATGATAGTGAGCGATACGAAACCTATGAACAGGCCGTAGAAATACATGACGCCCTTGCCCGCAGTTACACAGAACATGGATACGAGCCGGTGGAAGTGCCGCAGGGTACGGTTGCTCAACGTACGTCCTTTATATTAAGTCATCTTGTCTAGGCCAGAAGACATATTAAAAAAGTACTGGGGGTTTGATGAATTTCGCCCATTACAAAAGGAGATCATACAGGAATTGCTGGAGAATAAAGATGTGATCGCCCTTATGCCTACAGGCGGTGGAAAGTCTCTTTGTTTCCAGGTCCCGGGACTTATCAAACCCGGAATTTGCATTGTCATCTCTCCTCTTGTGGCTCTCATGGAGGACCAGGTGAAAGCTCTGCAGGCCAAAAACATAAAGGCTATGGCACTCCCCGGCGGGATCCCTTTTAAGGAGGTAGATACCATGCTTGACAACTGCATCTACGGAAACTATAAATTTCTCTATCTCTCCCCCGAACGTTTACAGCAGGAGCTGGTCCAGGAAAGGATTCGACAGATGCACGTGAACCTAATTGCGGTTGACGAGGCCCATTGTATTTCTCAATGGGGTCATGATTTTAGGCCCGCATACAGGAATATTGCCCTGTTGCGGGAAATAAAACCTGAAGTAAATGTTGTGGGATTAACCGCCACGGCAACGCTTCCGGTGGTGAAAGATATTGCAGCACAACTGGAACTAAAGGATGTCAGGATTCTTCAAAAATCCTTCCGCAGAGATAACCTCGCACATATTGTAAGAGAAGCCGAAGACAAGAATTACTACCTGGAACAGCTGTTAAGAGAGCATGAAGAATCGGCGATCATTTATGTACGCACCAGGAAAGGGACTATTGAACTGGAACAATATCTCTCCAAAAAAGACATTTTAGCCACCTCTTTTCACGGCGGACTGCCAAAAGCCGAAAAATCAAAACGCCTCCAACAGTGGCTAAAGGAAGAGAAAAGGGTAATGGTGGCGACCAGCGCCTTTGGAATGGGGATTGACAAAGCTAACGTGCGCACAGTGGTTCACATGAACCTGCCCGAAAGCCTTGAAAGCTATTTTCAGGAAGCAGGTAGGGCCGGGAGAGATGGGAAATCTTCAAAAGCGGTAGTATTGACCAACAAGAGTGATATTCCGCTGCTTAAAAATCAGTTTTTAGCCACCCTTCCCGGGGTTGATGTAGTGCGGCTGGTTTATAAGAAGCTTAATTCCTATTTCAGGATCGCTTATGGAGAGGGAGAAGGTGAAAGTTTTTATTTCAATTTCTACCAGTTCTGCCAAAAATATGAATTGAACACCCTGCTCGCTTTTAACGCCATGCAAATGCTGGACCGGGCGAGTGTTTTAACCCTGTCTGAGCAATTTCAGAAGAAGACTCGGGTTCAGTTTTTAACTTCCGGAAAACAAATCACCTATTACCTTGAGGCAAACCCCCAGTTTGATGCAGTGGTTAAAGCTATCCTACGAACCTACGGCGGAGCCTTTGACAGTATGGTGGAGATCAATCTCCAGATCATCTCGGGCAAAGCCGGAACCAATCAGCCTGAAGTTGTAAAACTCTTGCAGCAGCTCCACAAAGAAGGAATAGCCGAATTTGAACACGACCAGCATGATACCAGGATCACATTTTTGGTCCCCCGGGAAGATGATATCACTATTAATCCGCTGGTGCCTTATATTAAACTTCAGGAGAAGTCAAAAAAGGAGAAGATCGAACAGGTGCTGGCATATGTCGAAAATGACAGGGTCTGCAAAAGTGAGCAACTCCTCCGATATTTCGGAGAAAGGGACACAGAACCCTGCGGAATATGCTCTGTATGTCAACCTCTTACTACCAAAGTGGATCGGGAAGGCATGAAAAAGATCTATTTTGCGATCGTTGGATTGTTGGAAGAACGGGAACATTCTTCAAGGGAAATGACCGAAAAATTGCCTTTCCCCGAAGCACATATTATTAAGGTGATTCAAATTTTGGTTGAAAAAGGCGCTCTTGCAACTACACCTGCCAATAAATATAAATTAAGTCATTTATGAGAGATTTGAGGATCGTTTTTATGGGAACACCAGATTTTGCGGTGTTTACGCTAAAGACTATAGTTGAAGCCGGGTTTAAGGTGGTGGGAGTGATCACCGCCCCCGACAAACCTGCCGGAAGAGGAAGAAAGCTTCAGGAGTCGGCCGTCAAAAAATATGCAATGGAGCAGGGCCTGAAAGTGCTGCAACCTGTTAATTTAAAATCTGAAGCATTTTTAGAAGAGCTTAGAGCTCTTCAGGCGAATTTGCAGGTAGTAGTGGCATTCAGAATGTTACCGGAGGTGGTTTGGAAAATGCCGGAATACGGAACTTTCAATCTCCACGCCTCTTTGCTTCCACAGTACCGGGGAGCAGCACCTATTAACTGGGCTATCATAAATGGAGAAAAAGAAACCGGGGTTTCCACTTTCTTTATTGATGAAAAGATCGATACGGGAGAAATGATCCTGCAGGAAAAGGTAAATATTGACCGGGATGAGAATGCGGGAAGTCTTCATGACAAATTAATGACCACGGGGGCCAGCCTGGTTGTAAAGACTCTAAAAGCTCTTGAGGAGGGACCGGTAGAAACTATCCCTCAAAAAGATGCCGGAGAATTAAAATCTGCTCACAAACTTACCCGCGAGAATACCCGGATAGACTGGGAGCAATCTCTGGAAACTATATATAACCATATAAGAGGTCTCAGTCCCTTTCCTACTGCCTGGACCATGCTCACCAATTTGGGAGAGGAAGTAATGCTGAAGATCTACGATTGCGAACCGGAATTTTCCGACCACACAGAGGTGCCGGGGAAAATAATTTTAGAAGATAAAAAGGTAAAAGTATCGGTGAAAAACGGCTTTTTGCTGCTGAAAGAAATCCAGCTTCCGGGAAAACGAAAAATGGCCATTAAGGATCTTCTTAACGGCTATAATTTTTCTCCTGCGGCAAAAGTTGTGTAAACCCTTGTCAATGCTGAAAGGAACGTATTTTTGAAAAAATCAACTAAGGTTATCAACAATTTGCCGAAGTTATTAACAATTACCTGCTTTTCCCTTGATATTACTTGCATGGGAAAGATTTCCATATAAATTTGTAGAGCAAATTAATAAAAGTTTAACCAACAACTATTTAAAACTCGAATTATGAACAAAACAGATTTAATCGATTCAATGGCAGAAAACGCAGGAATTTCTAAAGCAGCTGCAAAAAAAGCTTTGGAGTCTTTCCTTGAAAACATTGAAAAATCCCTTAAGAAAGGTGACCGTGTTTCATTAGTAGGATTTGGATCCTGGTCAGTTTCTAAAAGAGCTGCAAGAGAAGGAAGAAACCCTCAAACCGGAAAAACTATTAAGATCGGTGCTAAGAATGTTGTAAAATTCAAAGCAGGAGCAGATCTTCAGAAGGCTGTGAACTAATTCTCACAAAACCTAAGAAAATATTAAACTCTCCCCTTTGGGAGAGTTTTTTTGTTAAATAAATTAATACGGCATTTGAAGCTGAACAATAATTTTTTAGTTTTAATAGAAAGATCGCAGAAACTCATGAAAATATGACTACACTAAAACCTGCCAAAGGATTACTGTTAATTGCCGAGCCTGCCATCACGGGGGATCTTTCATTTAATCGCTCTGTGGTCTTGATCGCAGATCATACCAAAAGCGGCTCCATTGGTTTTATCCTGAACAAAGAACTGGATTTCACCCTGCGCGACCTCCTGCCCGAAATTAAAGGTAACTTCAAAGTCTATAACGGCGGACCGGTGGAGCAGGATAACCTCTACTTCATTCATAAAGTACCGGATCTTATTCCCGACAGTATTGAAATAGCCAGCGGCATTTACTGGGGTGGAAATTTTGAAGTCGTGAAAGGTTTGATCAATGAAAATCTTATTAGCGCAAATGAGATCAAATTCTTCCTTGGGTATTCCGGATGGGATTGTGAACAGTTAAATGAAGAACTCAATGCACATTCCTGGATCGTTGCCGAAAATCATGACCATAAAGACATTTTGAACAGGAAGCCGAGAACCTTCTGGAAAGATAAGATGATGCAGCTGGGGGGCAATTACATGATATGGTCTAACGCTCCCGAAAATCCATCCTACAACTAACTTAGCCGGGCTAAAGTATTTAATCTCCCCAGCAAAGTTTTGGCAACTTCGTTGCTGTATTCCTTTTTCCGGTATTTACTCACCGGTTGAATTCCTACTCCAACATTTGTTATAAAAATTTCATCTGCCTTCTGAAGCTCAAAGGGAGAGACCGAAGCCTCTTCTATTTGGTAATCGGGAAGCTTTTTAACGATCTCCAGGATCTTTCCGCGGGTAATACCTTTTAGACAGCCATCGGTCAATGGCGGCGTCTTAATAACCTTATCCTTTACCAGGAAAATATTGCCATTTAAAGCTTCCACAACATTCTTTTGTTCATTGATGAGGAAACAATTATCATATTCATTCTCTTTAGCGTAGATACTTCCTAAAATGTTTATAGCCCTGTTATTTGTCTTTAAAGTAGAAAGAAGCCCTGCGGTGACGTAATGGTCCTTAAAAAGCTCTAGTTCGTAAAATTGCTCATTGAGCAGGTAGAAAGCATCGGGAAGTGCCGAAGCTGTGATCAGGTAATCTATTTCATTAGTGGCAGGAGCGTACAAACCGCCTTCTTTTCTATACACGGTGAATTTTACCCTTGCAGCCGATCCGGAAAGTCCATTTTCCTCCACAAGTTGTTGAATTTCGCTTTCAAGAAATTCAGGAGAAAAATTAAGCGGGATCTCCATTCTCATGATGCGCATGGAAGCCATAAGCCTAAAATAATGATCCTCCCAAAAAATGATCCTGCCATTAATTACTCTTAGGGTCTCAAAAAGTGCATCTCCATATGCAAACCCCCTGTTAGTAATTGAAAGAGCAGCCTCTTCTTTTTCTCTAATTTCTCCGTTTATATTAACCATAAAAAAACCCGTTTAAAAACGGGCAAAGTTAGTATTTAATAAAGGAATTATTAAACAGATCCCAATACTTGTTTGAGATCTGACATCATGTTTTCCCATAGCATTTTCCCTTCTTCAATTTCATCTTCATCGGCAAAATCGGTCACCATGATAGACACATCTTTGGTGATCTCATCTACCTGAATTCGCAATTCGAAGTAATAAGGTGTATCCTCATCAGCTAACCAGCGAAATTTTATTCTTTCTCCGGTTTTTTTACTCACCAGTTTTGCCTTCTCTTCACTGCCATTCCAGATAAATGTGAAAAGTTCTCCACGGGAGTTCACATTATCTGCATACCATTCACTTAGACCCGAGGGTGTTGCAATATAATTGTATAATAAGGAAGGGGAAGCCTGGATTGGAAATTCCATTTCATACTTGATCTTATCGTCCATTCTTCGGTTTTGATTAGTTTCGGGCAATATAAATATTAATTATTAACCTAAAAAGAAATCAAATTAAATAATTCCCAAAAGATAGTTTGTGGCAAGACAAATTGTTTTTATATTTGCACCCGCTAAAAGAAAGCAAGGGCTTTGCAGCCGCTATCTTTGGAGTATTTGGCGAGGTAGCTCAGTTGGTTAGAGCGTCGGATTCATAACCCGGAGGTCACGAGTTCAAATCTCGTTCTCGCTACAAGAAAAAACCCCTTGAAAAAAGGGGTTTTTTTATGCCTTATTTTAAATAAATTCTTCTTCATCTGCTTTTCCGAAAAAGAAACTACATTAGATTTTGAAGCCGTCTCCAATTCTTTTATTTTTAAGGAAAAAGAAAAATGCCTGCTTCCCCGCCCTCGAAAATCATATGGACCATTGGCCATTCTACCCGCTCTATTCAGGAATTTCTGGATCTCCTCAAGGCTCACCAAATTGAGGTATTGGCAGATGTAAGGCGATACCCAGGCTCCCACAAATTCCCTCACTTCAGCAAAGAAAATCTGGAACAATCATTACCCAAAGACGGCATTGAATATCTGCACTTTGAAAAGCTTGGCGGCCGTAGAAAAGGGGATCCGGATTCCAAAAATTCTGCCTGGCGGCTTCCGTCTTTCAGAGCTTATGCAGATTATATGGAAACTGAAGAATTTGCCGAAGCAGCAAAAGAGTTGCAGGAATCAGCCGCAAAAAAAAGAGTCGTATATATGTGTTCAGAAGCCGTATGGTGGAGTTGCCATCGCGCTTTAGTTTCAGATTATCTAAAGATTAGAGGTTGGGAAGTGCGGCATATCATGGGACCGGGGAAAACCACAGAACATCCTTACACAAAACCGGCTAAAATTATTGATGACCAATTACATTACAGCAAATTATAAAACTGATCTACTTATGCAGCACCAAAATAGGTAATTGATTCGCTACCTGGGAATAAAGACCCTGTTTGGTATGTAAGAGTTCTCCACAAATATTAATATTACGTCCCAGCAAAATGATCAAGTCAAAATTCTTTTGTAGCACCTCCAACTTCTCCCTGGAAAAAGCCCGGGATTTTTCAAGCTTTGTAATATTAACCCGCCTGTTAGATATCTCTTCAACAAGATGGTCATATAATATTGGTGTTAGCTGTACAGATTGTCCGTTTATCACTTCCACCACGGTTAGCGACGCATTTTCGGCAATACCGGGTTGTTTTAACATCGAAAGATTCTCCTTATTAACTTCAATTCCCGAATCTATAGGGAAAATCATTCTGTGAGGTTCACGATACCTGGTGTTTTCTGAAACTGCAAGAATATTGCACCTTATCTTGGTGATCACCTCAAAGGTGTGATTTCCAATTATAGTGTTGGGAGAATGGCCTTTGTTGGCTGCACCCATCACAATGAGATCGATCTTCTTCTCTTCAACAAACTTCCTGGCAGCGCCCACCAGATTATCCTCGGAATAGATAACCGAAAATTTATGATCCGGATTTTTAGTAAGTGCTTTTAATTCTTCAACCCGCGCGTTAAGTTTCCCAAGAGCCAGCTGCCGTGTATGTTGATGCGCACTTTCCGGCTCATTTGGATGAAAAAGCCTGATGTTAAGCAGGTGAAAATGGACGGGAATACTGCTTAAAAACTGTACAGCATAACTACCGGCATTTTTTGCCACCTCAGAAAGATCTGTAAGTACTAATACATTCATGGTCTGAATTAAACGTACAATAGTAAAAGGATTTAAAATGACGAAAAATGATTAAGATCATTTTATCCAAATTAAACTTCTCTATCAAACAAAAGATTTTTTATAGTTTTAAAACCTCTAACCAAAATTTATGAGTGAAAAAACCCTGAGGTTTATAGGAGGACACCTCATAGGACCTCTCAGCGCAACTATACCCCTGGCCACTTTGCGTGTCTCCTCTAGTAAGCTGGTCATCAGGTCATTTTTTGCTGCTGCCGAATTAAAAGCGTCAGAAGTCACAGCACTTAAAGAGGTAATTTTCATACCCTTTCTGGGACAGGGCATAAAGATCATTCATAACCAACCTCAGCTGCCAAAGACCATTATCTTCTGGAGCCTTAAAAATCCGGAAAAATTGATCCAAGCTATTAATGATAAAGGGTTTGTTCCAGAAGGGGTCCAATAAAATATGTTTCTGAAATGGGTTCAAAAATGGCATTTCTGAAACCTCTTCTTGCTGAAAATTTCTCTGCACAATTTTAATTTTCGGAAGCTTCCTTGTATCTTCAGGAAAAACACCGGAAATGAAAAAGATACAGCTCGGAAACACAGATCTGCATACCCCGCCAATCATTTTCGGTGGAAATGTCTTTGGCTGGACGCTCGATAAAACCGAATCCTTCAAAATGCTGGACAAGCTTCTTGACAAAGGATTCAGTTTTATTGATACTGCCGACTCCTATTCGCATTGGGCTCCCGGAAACCGCGGGGGAGAAAGCGAAACCATCATTGGTAACTGGATGAAAGATAGTGGTGTAAGAAAACAGGTCACAATTGCTACCAAAGTAGGTTCCAATCCCGGGAAAGAAGGCAGGGACGTCTCTAAAGATTATATCATAAAAGCGGCTGAAGACTCCCTGAGACGATTAAGAACAGAAACCATTGATCTTTATTTTACTCACTGGGACAATGAAAATACTCCCGTAGAGGAAACGCTGGCGGCTTATGAGCAGTTGCTAAAACAGGGGAAGATAAGGAACATTGGTGCCTCTAATCTCTCTCCCGGCCGAATTAGGGAGTCCATGAAAGCTTCCGAAGAAAACGGGCTGCCAGGATACCAGGTGTTGCAACCTGAATATAACCTGGTTGAAAGAGAAAAATTCGAGAAAGAATACCTGCCCCTGGTGAAAGAATTTAACCTTGCAGTTACACCTTATTTTGCCCTGGCCAGTGGATTTCTTACAGGAAAATATCGTAGGGCAGAAGATCTTAGAGGTGACAGAAAAGAAATGGTCAAAAAATATTTTAACGACAAAGGCCTTAGGCTTTTAAAAATACAGGATGAGATCGCAAAAGAACACCAGGTATCCAATGCGGCAGTTGCTTTAGCCTGGCTCATGCAAAGACCAGGAATTACTGCCCCTATAGCAAGTGCGACAAAAGAGAGCCATTTGGTTGCTTTTGAAGAAGCAGTCAACATTGAACTCTCAAGTGAAGAAATGAAAAACCTGGATTTATAGAACAGGGATTTTTTGGGTAAAAATAGTTTACCCACGCTCAAATTTAGAATGGAGTTTTATACTGAGTCGTTAGCTGAGGCTAACAAGACCATTGATAAGCTGTTGACTATGTTCCCGGTATTCTTCCAGAAGATTTTGAGAAGTGAAAGTGATAAATTGTACCGTTCCCGAAGAATTAGAAAAAAAGTAGCCGGCATAGGCGATCTTCATTCCATCCATAGTCCCGAACAGTTCAAGGTATAGTACCTTTTGGCCGTTTACCATGCGATATTCCTGTTTAACAACATGAACATCAGGTGCGATTTGCCGCGCATTTTGCAGGGCAATATTTTTCATGGTTTCCAGTGGCACCTCGATCTTTTCGGTGATGATCACCCCATACAGGTCCTCCCCTTTTAAAGCAACCTCATATTCTGCATCGGGATTGTCCTGTGGTTCTCCAAAAGACCAGAGCTTTGGATCTAACCAAAACCCCACATTTACCCGTTTGCTCTTAAGAAGAAAAGAAGCAGTTTCACTTTTTGAAAATTCCATGGAATTAGTAGGAATGTTTACTGCGGCAGCTTCTTCTTTATTTACGTAGGTATAAGTACCATCGCTGTTGAGCATGACTTCCTGCCCCGTATCGGTTATAGCCCTGGTCTGGGCATAAATACATAGTGGGAAGCTTAGAATTAGGAATAAAAGAGAATAAGTTTTCATTACTGGCTTGGGTTAGAATTACTAAATTAACATTATTTTAGTAAATCACAAGCCGGTTCGAGGAAGAAGATCCTTTCTGTTATTCCAGTTTATCTTTCAAATCTTCGAAAGACACCGCAGCCTGTTCTCCGGTCTTCATATTCTTTAAGGTAAACATCTTGTTATCAATTTCTTCGGCTCCTGCCAGGATCACAAATGGCACTTCCCGTTTATTGGCGTGGTTCATTTGTTTTTTCATCTTAGCTTCTTCGGGATAAAGTTCGACAGCAACTCCCGCAGCCCGTAATTCCTTTATAGCCTTTAAACAGTACAGGCTTTCTTTTTCCCCAAAATTGATAAAAAGTGCCTTTATATTTCCGGTTACGGTTTCCGGGAAAAGGTCAAGTTCTTCCAACACCAGATATATCCTGTCCAGGCCAAAAGAAATACCCACCCCGCTCATGCCGCTCATCCCAAAAATTCCGGTGAGGTCATCATATCTTCCGCCGCCACCAATAGATCCCATGGCCACTCCTTTTGGGGCTGCCACTTCAAAAATAGCCCCGGTATAATAGTTAAGTCCGCGGGCAAGGGTCACATCAAGGTCAAGAGTGGCAGTATTTAGCTTCAGCTCATCAATGGCGCTGTTAATGAATTCCAACTCCTCAATCCCTTTACGGCCAATTTCTGAAGTTTCTAAAATTTGTTTTAATACCTCTGTTTTTTCTGAAAAGTTTCCTTTGAGTCCAAAGACCTTCTGAATCTTCTGAATAGCTTCCGAAGAAATTCCCTTCTCCTGCATTTCCTTTTTTACACCCTCTTCCCCAATTTTATCAAGTTTATCAAGGGCAACTGTGAAATCGATAAGCTTATCCGACTCACCAATGACTTCAGCAAAGCCGGAAAGCACTTTCCTGTTGTTGATCTTGATGGTAACCCCATTAAGACCAAGGGCAGTAAAAACAGCATCATAAAGCTGCACGAACTCCACCTCCTGCCACAGGCTGTCACTGCCTACAACATCGGCATCACATTGAAAGAATTCTCTAAAACGACCTTTTTGAGGCCTGTCTGCACGCCACACCTGCTGGATCTGGTATCTCTTAAAAGGGAATTCAATTTCATTCCTGTGCTGGACAACATATCTCGCAAAAGGCACGGTAAGATCGTAACGCAGGGCTTTTTCACTAATGGAAGCAGTAAGTTTATTACTATCCTTTTCAGCATAAGCCTGCTCATTTGCCTTCTGTAAAAAATCTCCAGAATTAAGGATCTTAAAAATAAGCCTGTCGCCTTCCTCGCCATACTTCCCCATAAGGGTTTCACTATTTTCAAAACTTGGAGTTTCAATAGGCTGAAATCCGAATTTTTCAAACTGTCCCCTGATACTGTTGATGATATAATTTCTTTTAGCCACTTCGGCGGGAGAGAAGTCGCGGGTACCTTTGGGAATGGAAGGTTTTTGTGCCATTTTTGGATCTGTTTCTTTAGAGCGCAAATATCTGAAAAATTAAAAGAATGCCTGCAACAGACTGCGATCTCAATTTTTCTGTAACAACCGTACAGCAAATGCGTCTAACTCCTAAACTGAAACCTTCTAATGTTTCCACTTTTTAAAGAAAATGTTCGTATTGCCTTTTTCTCTATAAGGAGCCAGGTACTGCGTACGGTGCTTACGGTAATGATCATCGCTATTGGGATCACTGCCCTGGTTGGAATTCTAAGTGCTATTGCCGCGCTGGAAAATACCATCACGAGTGATTTTGCTTCTATGGGTTCCAATACTTTTAATTTGCAACGCTATGACTCCCAAATAAGGATCAACGGCGGAGAGCGGGAAAAGGTAAATCCGGTTATCGGCTATAGAGAAGTAAAGGATTTTAAAGAAAACTACGAATTTCCTCAAACCAAGGTCTCCATCTCTTTTACAGGCACCTCGGGAGCTGAGATAAAACATGAGAGCGATAAGACTGACCCTGAAGCCAGTGTGCTGGGAGTGAATGAAAATTATATATCTAACTCCGGACTAAATGTGGAAAAAGGTCGGGATTTCAGCATTTTTGATATTGAGAACAATAACAATGTGGCAATTGTTGGCGCAGATATTACTAACGGACTGCTGGAAGGAAGAGATCCCCTGGACAAAGTGATTTCTGTAAGGGGAGTAAAATTCCGAATTATTGGAACTCTTGAGTCCAAAGGTTCTACCTTCGGAAATAATCAGGATCTAAGGGTACTCATCCCCATTCAGGTTGCCAGGTCAATCTTTACACAACCGGAGATCAACTACAACATCAGCGTGCGGGTAGAAAATAAGGAAATGCTGGAGGGGGCTCAGGATGAGGCTATCATGACTTTTAGAAATATTCGCGGACTTAGCCCTGTAGAAGAAAATAATTTTGGTCTTGCAAAAAGCGATGACCTCATCAACCGTATCTTTTCCATCACCCAATATCTCAATATTGCGGCATGGGTGATCTCCATAATTACCATTTTTGGATCTTCCATAGCTTTAATGAACATCATGCTGGTATCTGTGAGTGAACGCACCCGGGAAATTGGGGTTAGAAAGGCTCTTGGAGCCAAGAAAAACACCATTGCTATGCAGTTTTTCATGGAAACTCTCATTATTGGCCAGCTGGGCGGGCTCCTCGGGATTTTCTTCGGAGTCTTGATTGGCTTTGGAGTATCAAAAGCTGTAGGTTTTGATTTTACAACTCCGTGGATGGCTGTGCTCTGGGCAACAGGGATCACTTTGGTAGTAGCCGTACTCGCCGGAAGTTATCCCGCCGCAAAAGCTGCAAAACAGGATCCTATTGAGTCGCTGAGATACGAATAAAGTGAGCAGTATTCAGTGCTCAGTATTCAGTACTCTTTAGCTCAAGGTTTAAGGGCTAAAGTTTAAAGGTTCAGGTTTTCGAGTGCGGGTTGCATCTGAAGTGATCCGAGGGATCTGACGAATCTGCGAAATCTGTGGGAAAAATTATACGGGTTAAGTCATTCTAAAAGTCTCTTTCCATTGGCCAAAAAGAAAAAATTGGTGAATTCGTGGCAAAAAAGTTTCTGCACAAAAAAACCACCTAAAGAGGTGGCTTTTAATAAAGTATTTTCCGGAAAATCTTAGAACATCTCTCTTCCTGAGAAATGGAATGCTCCTTCAATTTTCGCATTTTCGTCGCTATCACTTCCGTGAACAGCATTTTCACCTACAGAAGTCGCGTATTTCTTTCTGATAGTACCTTCAGCAGCGTCTTCAGGATTTGTAGCTCCGATTAAAGTTCTAAAATCTTCAACTGCATTCTCTTTTTCAAGGATAGCAGCAACGATAGGTCCGCGGCTCATGAATTCAACCAGTTCGCCATAGAAAGGACGCTCAGCGTGTACTTCATAGAATTTTTCGGCATCGCGACGGGTCATTTGCGTAAGCTTCATCGCAACAATTCTAAATCCTGAAGCAGTGATCTGCTCTAAAATAGCGCCAATGTGTCCATTCTCAACTGCATCGGGCTTAATCATGGTGAAAGTTCTGTTTCCTGCCATTATATCAATTTTTAATTTGGCTGCAAAAATAGTCAAAACAATCCCATTTCCAAGCCTGTAGCTTTTATTTATGGCTTCAGAAGCTATAAAATCACAGCAAAAATACCTTTTTTGGAACCCCATTTAAGGTTTCCTTAAGTATGAAATTATCAATATCTTCGCGTCATATGACAAATGAAGAAATCTCGAAGGTCAAAGAGTTACTAAAGCCGTCGAAGAAAATAGTAATTGTGCCGCATAAAGGCCCCGACGGAGATGCAATGGGTTCCACCCTCGCGTTAAAGATCCTGCTGGAGGAACAGGGACATTTTGTGCATCTTATTGCTCCTAATGATTATCCGGATTTTTTGAAGTGGATGCCTTACCAGGAAGAAGTTCTTATCTATGATAAGGAGCCTCAAAAATGCGATCCCATTATTGCTGAAGCCGAAGTGATCTTTACCCTGGATTTCAACCATCTCTCCCGCGCCGGAGAAATGTATGAGCCGCTGCAAGCTGCAAAGGCCAAATTCATCATGATTGATCATCACCAGCAGCCGGATGATTATGCCGAAATCACCTATAGCGATGTGACCATGTGTTCCACCTGTCAAATGGTGTATCATTTCATTGTAAACATTGGACTAAAGGAAAAAATAACACCCCAGATCGCTACTTGCCTTTATACCGGGATCATGACCGATACCGGATCCTTCAGGTATCGCTCTACTACCAGTCTCACCCACCGCGTAATCGCCGACCTTATTGAGAAAGGTGCAGACAATACTACCATTCATGAAAATGTTTTTGACACCAGCTCATACGGGCAGCTGCAATTGCTGGGTTGTGCCCTGCAGAATTTAAGAGTTGTGGAAGGTTTACGAACCGCTTATATTACTCTTACCCAGGAAGAACTGGACAGGCATAATTTTAAAAAGGGGGACACAGAAGGTTTTGTGAATTACGGGCTTTCCCTGCAGGGAATTGTTTTCGCTGCAATCTTTATTGAAAATGAAGCCGAAAAAATTGTAAAGATCTCCCTGCGATCAAAAGGGACATTTTCTGTGAATGATTTTGCCAGGCGTTATTTTAGCGGAGGTGGCCATATCAATGCCGCAGGAGGAAAAAGCGATCTCTCTCTGCAAGAGACAGTTGATAAATTTATTAGTATCTTGCCCAATTATAAAACAAGTCTGGCACTATGAAAGTAAAGATCGTAATGCTGCTGGCGGGCCTGCTGCTGTTTTCCTGCAAATCTCCCGAAGCCAGGAGGCCGGTGACCCAAAAATCGGGTTCCTATATCAATGAAGCCGTAGAGCGTAACAGGAAGATCGTTGCCGAAGAAGAGGCACAAATACAAAGGATCATTAAAAACGATTCCACCCGGGAGTATATTTCCTCTCCTAACGGGTTCTGGTATTTCTACAATGTTAAAGACACTACCTCTACAAAAACCCCACAATTTGGAGATGTGGTAGAATTCGACTATTCCCTGCAAACCCTCGACGGCCAAAATATTTATACAGATGAGGAGATCACTCCCCGTACCTACACCATGGATAAGGAGCAACTTTTCAGCGGACTTAGACAGGGACTCAAAATAATGAAAGAAGGAGAAACGGTGACTTTTCTGTTTCCTTCTCATAAAGCATTCGGATATTATGGCGATAAAAAGCGAATAGGTAAAGATGTACCTGTGATCTCTAAGGTTACGCTCATGAATATTTCCGAAGAAACCGAAGAAAATAACAACCAAAACAATTAGATCCACAAATGAAGAAAATCAGTTTTTTAATTTTATCCAGCATCTTTTTTGCTTTTACTGCCTGTAATGAAGAATATCCGGACCTTGAAGACGGAATGTACGCCGAAATAAAGACCAACTACGGTACCGTACTGGCAGAACTATATTATAAAGCTACTCCAATGACCGTGGCGAGCTTTGTTTCTCTTGCTGAAGGAAAAAGCACTATGGTCGAAGAGCAGTACAGAGATAAACCTTTTTATGACGGACTAGTCTTCCACCGTGTGATCAAGGATTTTATGATCCAGGGTGGTGATCCCCAGGGAACCGGAAGTGGTGGCCCGGGCTACAAATTCCCTAACGAGATCGTGGATACGCTTAGACATGATTCTAAAGGAATTCTTTCTATGGCCAATTCGGGTCCTAACACTAATGGAAGTCAGTTCTTCATTACTTTAAAAGAAACCCCATGGCTTGACGGCATGCATACAGTTTTTGGAAAAGTGGTCCAGGGACAGGAAGTAGTTGATAAAATAGGTGAGGTGGAAACAGGACCGGGAGATAGACCTGTAGAAGAGGTCGTGATCCAGGAAGTGAAAATTGTAAGAAAAGGAGACGAAGCCAAAAACTTCGATGCCCCTAAGGTGCTTATTCAGAAACTACAGGACTTCAAATTAGAAGCAGAAGGCAGGGAGAAGAAAATGAATGCTCAAAGAGAGGCAAACAAACAGCGCTACGAAGGGCTGAAGGCTGATGCCAAAGAGCTTGAAAATGGACTAAAAATGACCATTTTAGAAGAAGGAGATGGTCCACAACCTACTTCCAGCGATACAGTACTTGTAAATTACCAGGGGTATTTAGCTTCAGGAGACATCTTTGATACTAATATTGAGAAAGTTGCCGAGGGAGCAGGAATTCTTAACCCAAGAAGACAGGAAATGGGCGGCTATTCTCCCATGCCAGTGCAGTATAGTCCGGAAGCACAAATGATTCCGGGATTCAAACAAGGAATTCAACAAATGCAGGTTGGAGATAAAGCTGTACTGTTTATTCCTTCTCATTTAGGATATGGAGAAAGAGGTTATCCCCCGGTAATTCCACCATCTGCAGATCTTATTTTTGAGGTCGAACTGGTAGGAATCCAGGAGTAAGTTCAGATTTTTCAAAAACAAGAGGCCTGTCAAAAAGTGATTTTTGACAGGCCTTTGTTTTTAAATCTTTTCAGGATTATTTCTTCTCCGGAATGTTCTTCAATACTTCTAGCACGAACTTCCAGTATTTCTGAGCAGAAGAGATGCTCGCTCTTTCATCTGGCGAATGGGCACCTCTAATGGTGGGTCCAAAGGAGATCATGTCCATTTCGGGATAGTTCTTCCCGAGGATTCCGCATTCGAGTCCGGCGTGACAGGCGGCGATGTCGGGTTTATCTTCATTCATTTTTTGATATAGCTCGTCAAGAACTTTTAGAATTGGAGAATCCATGTTAGGTGCCCAACCGGGATAAGCTCCCGAAAGTTCCACTTCAAAACCAGCAAGTTCAAAACCTGAACGTATGCTGTTGGCCAGATCTGTTTTTGAGGACTCTACTGAAGAACGGGTTAAACAAAGCACTTCAATTTTTCCATTTTTGACAGTTACCCTGGCCAAGTTGTTTGATGTTTCAACCAGTCCATCAATATCGGGACTCATCCTGTACACGCCGTTAGGAACAGCATAAAGTGCTTTCACCAAAAGCTCCTGCACTCCCAGCCCCATTACTTTTTCGGGGGCTTCAGTTTCGGAGATCTCAATATGCAGCTTTGGCTCCAGAGACTTGTATTCCTGTTGAATTTGCTGGATCAATTTTCCCATTTCCGAAGAAAAATCTTCTTTCTGGATCTTATCGACCACAACTACAGCCTCACTTTCCCGCGGAATAGCATTTCGAAGTCCGCCGCCGTTGATCTCTGCGATCCTCATTCCGAAGTTTTCAAAGCCACCAAACAGGATACGGTTCATCATTTTATTGGCATTACCCAGGCCTTTTATAATATCCATTCCTGAATGCCCCCCCTGCAGGCCTTTAACAACTATCTTATAAGCTACAGTATCGGCAGGCACCTCTTCTTCTTTATAGGTACGGGTGGCGGTAATATCTACTCCCCCGGCGCAACCTATTCCAATTTCATTATCTTCTTCGGTATCCAGGTTGAGCAGGATATCTCCCTTTAAAATACCCGGTTTCAGGCCCATGGCACCGGTCATTCCTGTTTCTTCATCAATGGTAAAAAGAGCTTCAAGGGCAGGGTGTTCTATTTCCTTACTTTCAAGGATGGCCATCATTGTGGCGACTCCAAGACCGTTGTCGGCTCCCAGGGTTGTACCTCTGGCCCGAACCCAATCCCCATCCACATACATATCTATTCCCTGTTGGTCAAAATTGAAATTGGAATCATTATTTTTTTGATGGACCATGTCTAAATGCGACTGCAGCACAACGGCTTTTTTATGCTCCATTCCGGGAGTAGCAGGTTTCCTTATGATCACGTTCCCTACTTCATCCACTTCGGTCTCCAGCCCAAGATTGTTCCCAAAGTTCTTCATGAACTCTATCACTCTTTCTTCCTTTTTGGAAGGTCTGGGTACAGCATTAAGATCGGCAAATTTATTCCAGAGTGGCTTTGGTTCCAAAGCCCTTATTTCTTCATTCATATTATTGGTTTTAAGTTGGAGAACAAAGATAGGAAGAAATCAGGGTTTACTTTCTTTACCATGAATTCACGGGTATTTTTAAAGTTGACCGTAGAAAGTGGGCAGAGAACAGCAGACAGAAGACTGTAAAGAAATTATTTTTGCCACGAATTCACGACTGATCTTTCTCTTTCAGTTTTATCACCTCTCCCACCCCGTCAGCCGCGACGGACAACCTCCGGAGGAAGGGAAGGAAACGAGGTACAATAAATAATTCGTGATTTCGTGGCCAACTATCACTTATTTCACTACTTAATTCCCACTCCTCAATACTATCACCTAAAAATCCTATTTTTGAGTGGTGAATAAAAAAGCTGCTTTAATCCTTGCCCTGTTCCTGCCGGTTCAGCTTATCCTCATCAGGATCCTGAGCGGGTACCCGCATTTTGTGGAGCAGTGGTACAGCAACGGGGTCTATCCCTTCACCTCTGCCCTGCTGCGAAGAGGCCTTGGATTATTACCTTTTTCATTGGGAGACATCTTATACACCCTACTGGGGATCATGATCATAAGGTGGTTTGCACTCAGGGTACAGCAAAGATTTAGGGAGCCCAAACGATGGATCATCAATGGGATCGCTTCTCTTTCCCTCATCTACTTCTGTTTCAATCTTTTTTGGGGTTTTAATTATTACCGGCTTCCGTTGCACCAGTCTCTTGAAATAGAAGACGATTACACTACCGAAGAATTGATCAACCTCACCCGGGACCTTATTAAAACCTCCAATGAACTTCATTTAGAACTTGCGGAAAATGATTCGGTTAAAGTAGAAATGCCTCATTCTAAAAAAGAACTGCTGGAATTGTCAATTGCGGGTTATTATAATCTTGAAGAGAATTTTCCCGAGTTGGATTATAATATTCCAAGCCTTAAAAGATCTCTCTACAGTCTTCCCCTCACCTATATGGGTTTTAACGGGTATTTGAATCCGCTGACCAATGAAGGGCAGGTGAATACTTTGATTGTACCTTACAAAATTCCCACTACAGCCAGTCACGAAATTGGACATCAACTCGGTTTTGCAAAAGAAAACGAAGCTAATTTCCTTGCCTGCCTCACCACCATGAATCATGAGGATCCTTATTTCAGATATTCCGGGTACACTTTTGCATTGAGTTATTGCCTTAGTGAACTATACCGGAGAGATGAAATTCTGGCAGAAGAATTACTCGGGGAAGTCAACTTCGGTATAAAGGAAAATTACAGGGAGGTACAGGAGTTTTGGGCAAATCATGCCAATCCCTTTGAACCTTTGTTCATGTATACTTACAATACATTTTTAGTAGCCAATAATCAGCCCGGGGGGATGCGCAGTTATAGTTATGTGGTAGCACTCCTGGTGAATTATCACAAGAGCAGGGGGAAATTGTAAGGCATTGCCATTCTCGATTTTTTTATAACTTACCTGCTTGAAATTTTTTACCCAATCCTAAATTACTTTATGAAATTAAAAATTTTACTAGGCTTGCTGCTTTGTGTCGTAACCGGGCTGCAGGCGCAGGAGTATTTTCCTAAAAATGATGCCGTCAAGGCCGGGGTGAATACCAACTTCACCGTTTTCAAAAATGCCAATATCTATGTTGATCCTTCCAATTATATCACCGGTGGAATGCTGGCGGTGCGTGAGGGTAAAGTGACTGCTGTAGGCAAGAACATCAAGATTCCCGCTAATGCTGTGGTGATCGACCTTAAAGGAAAAACTATTTATCCTTCCTTCATTGACCTCTACACTAACTTCGGAATTGAGGCACCAAAGGCAGAGAACAATTCCAACCGTGGAAATCCCCAGTATGATGCTACCCGGGAAGGATATTACTGGAATGATCATATCAGACCTGAAACCACAGCCCTGGAGAGTTTTAAATATAACGATACTGAAGCTGAAGAACTTCGGAAGCTGGGCTTTGGGGTGGTAAATACTCATATGCCCGACGGAATTATTCGTGGTACAGGAATGCTGGTCGCCCTTAATTCTGAAGGCACTCTGGGAGATCGCATCCTGGATGAAGAATCTGCTCAATACTTCTCTTTTGATAAAAGTGCCAAATCGCGTCAGGTCTATCCTTCTTCAAAAATGGGAGCCATGGCACTGCTGAGACAGACCTATCTTGATGCCGACTGGTACTCAAAAGGCAAGGCAGATAATAAAGACCTTGCCCTGGAAGCCTTCAATGAGAATAAAGGTCTCCTGCAGATCTTTAAAACAGATAATCTTCTGGATGAATTGCGTGCCGATAAGGTGGGGGATGAATTTGGAGTGCAATACGCGATAGTCGGTAGTGGGAACGAATTCGAAAGGCTTGACGCCATTAAAGCCACCAATGCTCCTTTCATTGTACCGGTAGATTTTCCCGAACCATATGATATGGAAGATCCATACATCGCAGCATATGCGACTTTGGGAGACATGAAAGAATGGAACCAGGCTCCGGCTAATCTCAGGATGATGGCGCAATCAAATATCCCTTTTGCGATCACCTCTAAGGATGCAAAAAAGAATTTCCGGGAAAATATTTTAAAAGCTGTAGAATACGGACTTGACAAAAACACAGCTCTTGCTGCACTTACTACTGTTCCTGCAAAACTTATAGGTCAGGAGAACAGCCTGGGATCTTTAAAAGAAGGAGCATGGGCGAATTTTATTATCACATCTGGTGATTACTTTGATAAGGAAACTACCATTTATGAAAATTGGGTGCAGGGAAAAAGATCGGTGATCGAAGATATTGACCTGGTGAACCTCAACGGCACCTATGATGTAAAGGTTGGCGGTAATTCTTATGAGATGAAGGTTACAGGAGAAGCCGGCAAGCCTAAGGCTGAAGTGAAACTCAACAACAATAAGATTGGATCCAAAATAAATTATAAGAATAACTGGGTGAATATCCTGCTTTCAGCTCCAGATACCACTAAAGCCGAATATACCCGCCTTAGTGCCAAAATTCCTGAAGACGCAAAAAGCTTCAGCGGAAAAGCCATTTTAGGAGATGGTAGTGAAACTTCTTTCACTGCAACAAGAACTGCGGAAGCTTCAGCAGATAAAAAAGATAAAAAACCTGAGCATCCGGAAATATTGCCGGTAACTTTTCCAAATATGGCTTATGGCTTCGAAAGTCTTCCGAAGCAGGAAAACATACTATTCAAAAATGCCACGGTGTGGACTAACGAGGAACAGGGAATTGTGCAAAATACCGATGTGCTGGTGCGCAACGGAAAGATAGCCGAAATAGGAAAAGATCTTAATGCCCGCGGAGCTAAGGTAGTCGACGCTACAGGGAAACACCTTACCTCGGGGATCATAGATGAGCATTCTCATTTAGCGGCTTCAGCGATCAATGAAGCAGGCCACAACTCTTCTGCCGAAGTACGTATGGAAGATGTTGTAGACCCAGATGATATTGGCGTTTACCGCAACCTGGCAGGGGGTGTCACCACCATGCAGTTGCTGCACGGATCTGCCAATCCTATTGGAGGGCAGTCGGCAATTCTAAAAATGAAATGGGGAGCTTCGCCTCAGGAAATGGTCTTAGACAATTCTCCAAAATTCATCAAATTTGCTTTGGGTGAGAATGTGAAGCAGGCGAACTGGGACAGTAATGTAAGATTTCCGCAAACACGAATGGGTGTGGAACAGGTTTTCATAGATTACTTTACCCGCGCCCGTGAATATGAAGCGCAGAAGAACAGCGGAAAGCCTTACAGAAAGGATCTTGAAATGGAAACCCTGCTGGAGATCCTCAATGGTGAAAGACACATCACCGCCCACTCCTACGTGCAAAGCGAGATCAATATGCTTATGGAAGTTGCAGAACAACTTGGCTTTAAGATCAATACTTTTACCCACATTCTTGAAGGCTATAAACTAGCCGACCAAATGGCTGAACATGGCGCCGGAGGTTCTACTTTCTCTGACTGGTGGGCATATAAGTATGAAGTCAAGGACGCGATCCCTCAAAATGCTGCCATTATGCATAATGCCGGAGTAACAGTTGCTATCAACAGTGACGACGCCGAAATGAGCCGGAGATTGAATCAGGAAGCAGCCAAAAGTGTCAAGTACGGTGACATTTCTGAAGAGGAAGCCTGGAAATTTGTAACGCTGAATCCGGCGAAACTGCTTCACATCGATGATCGTGTGGGTAGTATCAAAGAGGGTAAGGATGCAGATCTTGTACTATGGAATGCCCATCCTCTTTCGGTATATGCAAAACCGGAAAAGACAATGATCGAAGGGGTTGTTTATTTTGACCTGGAGCGCGATAAAAAATTACGCGGGGAAGTGGAAAAGCAAAAAAACCTGCTCACCACTCAAATGCTGAAGGCCAAGAACAATGGTTTAAAGACTCAGCCGGTCAAAGATTCCAAAAAAGAAGAAATGCACTGTGACACCCTATAATTATATGAGTATGAAAAATTTAAAACAATATATCCTGCCGGTCCTGCTTTTTATTTCAGGTTCTGCATTCGCACAACAAACTCCGGCGCCAGAGCAGTCCCGGCCTGTCACCATTGTAGGGGCAACGGCTCATATTGGGAACGGGGAAGTAATCGAGAATAGCCTTATCATTTTTCAGAATGGAAAAATAACTACGGTGAGCGACGCAAATTCCAGCGACCGCCAATATCCCGGAACTGTAATAGATGCAAAAGGAAAACACGTCTATCCAGGATTTATCGCACCGAATTCAAGTTTGGGTCTGGTGGAAATCGATGCCGTACGACAATCTGATGACGAAGATGAGCTGGGAGAATTGCTTCCGCATGTAAGAAGTATCATTGCGTACAACGCCGAAAGTCAGGTAGTGGAAAGTATGCGACCAAACGGAGTGCTTGTGGGACAGATCGCTCCCCGCGGGGGAAGAATTTCCGGAACATCTTCCATCGTGCAGTTTGATGCATGGAACTGGGAAGATGCAGTTTTAAAGGAAGACGACGGAATCCATGTGAACTGGCCAAACAGTGTTCGCAGAGGTCGCTGGTGGGAAGGTGAAGACCGCGGGATCAAAGCGAATGCTGACTACCAGGAAAATGTAAGAACCCTTTCGGATTTCTTCAGGAATGCAAAAGCCTATCTGGCAGGATCTCAGGAACAGGCTAATTTGCCTTTCCAGGCCATGAAGAAGGTGTTTACCGGAGACCAAAAGGTGTATGTTCATGCCAACGGCGAGAAGGAGATCATTGACATCCTTACATTTAAAAAAGAACATAATCTCAATAACCTGGTGTTGGTAGGAGGATATGATGCTTTAAAAGTGGTAGACGAATTAAAAGCAGCAAATGTTCCGGTGCTTGTAGGCAGGGTTCACAGTACACCTAACCTGGAAGACAATCATTACGACCTTCCTTATAAACTGGCTCATTTGCTTCAGCAGGAAGGCCTTCTGGTAGCACTGGAGACCAGCGGCAGCATGGAAAGAATGAACAGCAGGAATTTGCCCTTTTATGCAGGTACAGTAACCGGTTATGGTGCCAATAAGGAAGACGCATTAAAAATGATTACCCTTAATACAGCAAAGATTTTAGGAGTCGATGACAGCCTTGGAAGTCTTGAAGCCGGGAAAGACGCGACCCTCTTTATAAGTGAAGGTGACGCGTTGGATATGCGCACCAATAAAGTTTCACAAGCTTTTATCCGGGGCCGTGAAATTAGTCTGGAAAGCCACCAAACCGAACTCGCAAAAAGGTATTCAGATAAATTTGAACAGCAGGAAAAAAAATAATTTCCAAAAATGTCATTTTAGAGACTGCCTGAAAAATAATTTTCAGGCAGTTTTTTTATACTTTGAAATCTTCTGAATTAAGAACTACCTGAGTGGATGGCAGCACCGGTTTCGGGTCATCTTCGGCAGTGATAAAAACTCTCATTGGCTCATATGGGGTGCTGGTATTTAGTTCCCCGTTATTCTTCCTGTTGATGTCGAGATTCCCAATGTTGATCGTGCCGTGCTGTTTAGTCACCATCCACACCACGTAATGCCTTCGGGCGGGAGTCAATCGTTCGGGTCCTGCAAGATTACTCACTTCCAGTTCGATCCCATAATTGTTATTGTCATCCCTGTCCACCTTTAGTACCGCCTCTGCAGCAGGCACCACCTGGGAAACAGGAAAAACCACTTTTTTGGAGCAGGCGCTCACAAGGATTGCGGCAAAAATAAAACTCAGGATCCTGAAGGAATCTTTCATTTTTAAAAAGTTCTTTTTGTTGTTTTTCTTTTCCATAAACTTGTTTTCCTGTTAATTTACCTCTTTTTTCTCAATAATCGAAAAATAGTAGGGGAAGGCCTGCCTTCCTCCTCTTCACTACTTTAACTTTTCTATCTTTGTTTCATGCAAAAATTCATTAGCAGCCTTCAGAATCCTAATGTGAAGAGGATCCTACAATTACAGGAGAAAGCCCGGGCGCGAAAAAAAGAAAATGCCTTTGTAGTAGAAGGTGTTCGGGAAATACATCTGGCAATCAAGGGAGGATATAAACTGAAGGAGCTTTATTATAATCCGGAGCTCTTTCCTGCTGAAAAAGCGGAAAATTTGATCCCTTTTCCTGCTGATTTGACCGAGCTCTCTCCCGAAGTTTATGAAAAAATCGCTTACCGCGGAAGCACCGAAGGTGTTACAGGCATTTTTGAAGCTAAAGAACTTTCTCTGGAAAATGTTCAGCTTAAAAACGAAAATCCGCTGATCCTTATCGCCGAAGCACCCGAAAAACCCGGAAATATAGGTGCACTTCTACGTACGGCTGATGCTGCCGCGGTAGATGCCGTGTTCATTGCCAATCCCAGGACCGATCTTTTTAATCCCAACATCATTCGCAGCAGCGTGGGCTGTGTTTTTACCACTCAGCTGGCCACGGGTACAACTTCCGAAATTATTGCCTTTCTAAAGCAGCATAAAATTGCCATTTTTGGAGCCGCTTTACAGGCATCCGTTCCTTACGACAGCATAGATTTTACCCAGGCCGCAGCCATAGTAGTTGGAACAGAGGCTACCGGCCTTAGTGAGGAATGGCGTGAAAATTCCACTCAAAACATCGTTATCCCCATGGCAGGAGAGATCGATTCCATGAATGTTTCGGTCGCTGCGGGAATTCTTGTTTTTGAGGCCAAAAGACAAAGGCGCTCAAGCGCAATTTCTGGTTCAAAATTCAAGATTCATAATTAAAAATTTAAAATCTGGCACTTGGTGTCCCATCTGAATTTACGCACTTCGAGGAATCTTTAAGTTTTTAGCCTGAACCTTTGGTTATTCTCTGTTCACTTTCCTTTTCCCTCTGTTTGGGATATGGTGCTTGTAATTTGGAATTTCAATTTATATTAGCTCAAAACTCACAGACATTGACTGCAAATACTCTCTTCTACATTATACTGGCCATTATCATAATTGATTTCTTGGTAGATCAACTACTGGATGCGTTAAATGCCCAACATTATAACGACCCTGTACCGGATTCCCTAGCCGATGTTTTTAATGAAGAAGAATATAAGAAGAGTCAGCAGTACAAGATGACCAACTATAGGTTTGGAATACTGTCTTCGACCTTTTCACTCATTGTTTTGCTGCTGTTCCTGTTTTTGGATGGATTCGATTTTGTAGATCAAATAGCAAGATCGGTTTCAGATAATGCTATTGTGATTGCCCTTGTCTTTTTTGGGATCATCATGCTGGGAAGTGACCTTTTGTCGCTTCCGTTTTCATGGTACCACACTTTTGTGATTGAAGAGAAATTCGGTTTTAATAAAACCACCCCAAAAACTTTCATTTTAGACAAGCTAAAAGGCTGGGGAATGATGATCGTGCTCGGCGGCGGAATCCTTGCGCTAATTGTGTGGTTCTACCAAATCGCGGGTGAAGATTTTTGGTGGTATGCCTGGATCCTGGTTGCGGTATTCAGCATTTTCCTGAATATGTTCTATGCGCGACTCATAGTTCCTTTGTTTAATAAGCAAACTCCGCTTACCGAAGGTTCTTTGAGAGAAAGCATCGAAGCCTACGCACAAAAAGAAGGTTTTACCCTGGAAAAGATCTTTGTCATTGACGGCTCCAAAAGAAGTACCAAGGCCAATGCCTATTTTTCGGGCTTCGGAAATGAAAAAAGGGTGACGCTATACGATACCCTGATCAATGACCTGGAGGAAGAAGAGATCGTGGCGGTACTGGCGCACGAGGTAGGCCACTACAAGAAAAACCATATCATCATCAACCTCATCATCAGCATTCTTACTACCGGCTTCACATTATGGCTACTGTCGCTCTTTATTGGTAATCCATTGCTTTCCGCAGCATTAGGTGTGGAACAACCGGGCTTCCATATAGGACTGGTTGCTTTTGGTATCCTGTACAGCCCGATTTCAGAAGTAACCGGGATCATCATGAACTATTTGTCCAGGAAATTTGAATACCAGGCAGATAACTTTGCGAAAAATACGTATAAGGCACAGCCTTTGATCAATGGGTTGAAGAAGCTGTCAAAGAACAGCCTTAGCAATCTCACCCCGCATTCTGCTTATGTGTTTGTACATTATTCACATCCGCCGCTGTACAAGCGTTTCCGCAATTTGCAGGGATAAATGTATTGCCTGTTTTTAATCTTAATCGTACTTTTATTCTCATGATGACGGAAGCCGCTATTGAAAAAGAAAACAAGGACATTGCCCAGCAGTATAAAGAACTGCTGCGCATAAGTTACCAAACGCTTTCTGAAGAAGACAAGAAATTGATAAGGCAGGCCTTTGATGTGGCAGTTGATGCCCATAAGGACCAGCGCCGCAAATCGGGTGAAGCTTATATTTTTCACCCCATTGCTGTGGCCAAGATCGTAGCTTCAGAAATAGGTTTGGATGCGACTTCTATTGCAGCTGCCCTACTTCATGACGTTGTAGAGGATACCACTTATTCCTTGGAGGATATCAAAAGATTATTTGGCGATACTGTTGCGCGTATCGTTGATGGCCTTACAAAGATTTCCCATTTAGAGCATGATAAGGACGTATCCCTGCAGGCAGAGAACTTTAGAAAAATGCTGCTTACCCTCAACGACGATGTGCGGGTGATCATCATTAAGATCGCAGACCGGTTGCATAACATGCAGACCATGGACTCCATGCGTACAGATAAGCAGGAGAAGATCGCTTCAGAAACCCTTTACATTTATGCACCCCTCGCCCATAGGATAGGGCTCTATAATATTAAAACTGAACTGGAAGATCTCGGTTTAAAATATACCGAACCCGAAGTTTATAACGAGATCCTTCAGAAAATTCGCGAAAGCAAAGAAGAGCAGGATAAATACATTGGAGAATTTACGCAGGTGATCAAAGACTCTCTGGATAGGGAGCAAATGCAGTATACCATAAAGGGAAGGCCAAAATCCATTTATTCTATCCGTCGCAAGATGAAGAACCAGAATGTTGGTTTTGACGAGGTGTACGATAAATTTGCTGTGAGGATCATCTATAAATCTGAACCTTCAAACGAAAAGTTCCTTGCCTGGAAGATCTATTCTATAGTTACAGATCACTTCAGGCCGAATCCAACCAGGCTTAGAGATTGGATCTCGTCCCCAAAATCCACGGGTTACGAAGCTCTCCATATCACTGTAATGGGTCCAAAAGGACGTTGGGTAGAAGTGCAAATACGAAGTGAACGCATGAATGAGATCGCAGAAAAAGGTTATGCGGCCCACTATAAGTACAAACAAGGCAATGGCGAGGACGGTCTGGAAGAATGGGTAAATAAACTTCAGGAGGCCCTGGAAAATTCGGAGGTTAATGCGGTGGACTTTGTGGAGCAGTTCAAGCTGAACCTTTATTCTAAAGAGATCTTTGTATTTACTCCGCAGGGGGAATTAAAATCTCTTCCTAAAGGAGCTACTCCACTGGATTTTGCTTTCAGCATTCATACCGAGGTCGGTTTAAGAACACGGGGAGCCAGGCTCAACGGAAAACTTGTCCCCTTAAGCACTACCCTGAACAGTGGAGACCAGGTGGAGATCATCACTTCAGAAAAAGCAAAACCCAATTCCAACTGGCTGGACTATGCCACCACGGCAAGAGCGAGGGCAAAGATCAAATCTTCTTTAAAAGAAGAGAAGAAGAATATTGCCGAAGAAGGAAAAGCCATTCTCGCAAGAAAGTTGAGGGCTCAAAAAATACCTTTCAACGAAAAAACAGTGAATGAGCTGGTGATCTTTTTTAAGCTAAAGACCAGTCTTGACCTTTTCTATCGGGTGGGAGTGGGCACCATAGACAACCAAAAGCTTAAAGATTATGCTGCTTCCCGCAGTAATGCGCTGGTTAGCTTCTTTAAGAGCAAAATGAGGAAGTCTCCCTTGGTTGAAGATATTGACCGGGATGAAATTACCGCAAAATATGATCAACTGGTTTTTGGTAGAGATGAAGAAGTCCTGGATTACAAACTGGCGAACTGCTGTAACCCCATACCCGGGGATAATGTTTTCGGGTTTATTACTGTAAGTGAGGGAATAAAAGTTCACAAAAAGGATTGTCCTAATGCCATCCAGTTGCAGAGCAATTTTGCCTACAGGATCATTCAGGCAAAATGGAAAGATTCAACGCAGGAGGAATTCAAGGCTGTCATCAAATTAACCGGAATAGATAATATCGGGCTGGTAAATGATGTCACAAAGGAGATCTCCAACAACATGAATGTCAACATTAAAAACATTAATTTTGACAGTAGCGACGGAATCTTTACCGGAAGGATCACAGTGGTGGTAAAGAACAACAGTATCCTGAAGAAATTGATGGAACACCTCAAAAAAATAAACGGTATAGATAAGGTCTCACGTGAATAATCTTATACCTTTGCACCCATATCATGAGCAAGAAAGTAGTCAATAAAAATGACCAGGCCATTGTAAAGAATGTCTTTACAAAATACCTGGAAGAAAAAGGACACCGCAAAACACCCGAGCGTTTTGCCATCCTGCAGGAGATATACAACAGTGAAGAACATTTTGATATAGAATCTCTTTACATCAAAATGAAAAACAAAAAGTATAGAGTAAGCCGGGCGACTTTATACAATACCATTGAGCTTCTTTTGGAATGCGGGCTGGTGAGAAAGCACCAGTTTGGAAATAATCAGGCACAGTACGAGAAATCTTATTTTGACCGCAACCATGACCATATCATTCTTACAGATACGGGAGAAGTCATTGAATTCTGTGATCCCAGGATCCAGTCCATTAAACAAACTATTGAAGAGGTGTTTGACATTGAGATCAGCACCCATTCCCTCTATTTTTACGGAAACAAAAAAACAACCGAATAACCTGAATTTTTATGGCAGTAGACTTACTTCTTGGATTACAATGGGGAGATGAAGGAAAAGGAAAGATTGTAGATGTATTTACCAAACAATATGACATCATCGCCCGCTTCCAGGGAGGCCCAAATGCCGGTCACACCTTAGAATTTGACGGCAAAAAGCATGTGCTTCACACGATTCCTTCGGGAATTTTTCATGAAAACGCAGTAAACCTCGTGGGTAACGGGGTTGTGATTGATCCTGTGATCTTCAAGAGAGAACTTGACAACCTCACGAAGTCCGGCGTGGATTATTCAAAAAAATTAATAATTTCAAGGAAGGCACATTTAATACTACCTACACATCGCCTGCTCGATGCTGCCAGTGAGGCTTCAAAAGGCAAGGCTAAAATTGGCTCCACCCTTAAGGGGATTGGTCCTACTTATATGGATAAGACCGGGAGAAACGGGATTAGAGTGGGGGATCTGGAGCTAAGCGACTGGAAAGAGAAATACCGTACCCTTGCAGACAAGCATGAAGCGATGATAAGTTTCTATAATGTGGATGTTCAATATAATCTGGAAGAGCTCGAGGCAGAATTCTTTAAGGCTATAGAAACCCTTAAATCACTGCAGTTCATTGACAGTGAGGAATATCTTTATCAGGCTCAAAAAAGCGGAAAATCCATTCTTGCTGAAGGCGCCCAGGGTTCATTACTGGATATCGATTTTGGAACCTATCCTTTTGTTACCTCTTCAAATACTACGGCAGCAGGTGCCTGCACCGGTTTAGGGGTAGCACCAAATCAAATCAAAGAGGTTTTCGGAATCTTTAAGGCTTACACTACCCGTGTGGGTAGCGGACCTTTTCCAACAGAGCTTTTTGATGAGGACGGAGAAAGAATGGGCCGTATTGGGAAAGAATTTGGTGCCACCACTGGAAGACCCCGTCGTTGCGGCTGGTTGGATATGGTTGCATTAAAATATGCCGTACAGGTTAGTGGGGTTACCCAATTGATCATGATGAAGGCAGACGTTTTAAGCGGTTTTGAAACCCTAAAGATCTGTACAGCCTATAACTATCGCGGAGAAGAGATCACTCACCTGCCTTATAATATTGAAGCTGAAAATGTAACCCCTGTTTACACCCATTTTAAAGGCTGGAAGGAAGATCTTACCAAACTTAGTTCGGCTGACGAATTACCGAAAGAGCTTAAGGAATACATTACCTATATCGAAAAAGAACTGGAGATCCCAATCAAGATCGTTTCTGTAGGACCGGACAGGCTACAGACCATTGAAATGTAAATTTCAGAGTCAGGAACAAGGAGACAAGAACCAGGACCGGATTACGTTCTAAAATAATAAAGACCTCACAAGTTTCAGAAACCTGTGAGGTCTTATTGTTTTATCCCGATTGTTTTTTTGCTTTTAATTCAGCTCAGTCTGTCGTTTCCAACACTGCAACTGCGCACTGAATACTTAGCACTGCCCACTAATAATTATCCTCTGGTAAGCCAACCTCTTTTGCTCGCTGTTGCGATAGCATAAGGCGTGATCCAGAACAGGCCAAAGGTGTAAAGGATACTATAGGAATACGCCCAGAAGGATTCAGATAACTTATACTTTTTAGCATAGAACAGCACAGGGAAACTTGACCAAATCAAGATGCTGAAAAGTGTTGAAGCCAGGAACAATACCGGATCCATAGAGATGAAGAAAATCATCATTAGAATGGTGGGATAGCTCATCAATAGTTTCAACACCTGATTGAGAAATAAGACCCGTGATCCTGTTTTTGAACCCTCACGAAAATCGGTGAATACATATTTCGCCATGGCAATATTCTCCCGTACGTTACTTCTCCCCCATCTAATGAACATTTTATATAGCCCGGTGTATTTTTCAGGTACATTGGTATAGGCAAATGCATTTCTCTGGAACAGCACATGGTATCCCTGTTTAAGGATCATATTGGTCATTGCACGATCCTCTCCAATGTCTGAGGGACGCCCCATAAAAGTTTGGTTGATCCATTCATCCAGGCAACCGAAAACAGCTTCCCTCCTATAGGCCGCCAAAGCTCCAGGGGTACAAAGCACCGATTCCAGGCTGCTTTCAGCAGAACGTACGAATTCGAAGCTTAAAACAAAACTTACATCGAGCATTTTGGGCAACAAGGCTTTTTGTCCATTGTTTAGCACACGAATATTTCCTGCTACTGCTCCACATTTGTCGTTTACAACAAACGGGCTTACCAGGTTTCGTAAGGTATCTGCACTAACTTCAGAATCACTATCTACAGTCACAAAAACTTCTCCTGTACCCAGGTGGAATCCGCGGTAAAGCGCGTGACGTTTTCCTTTGTTCTGAGGTTGCTGGTAAATATTCACGCGATCGCCAAGATCTTCCTTAGCTTTTTGCATCCATTCCCAGGTATCATCCTTACTCCCATCATCAATCGCCAGTAACTCCAGTTTTCCTTCAGGATAGTCACTTTTCGCCAGGCTCATCAAAGTTGCCCACACCTGTTTTCCTTCATTATATGCAGGAACGATTACAGTTACTGTTGGCAGCTCTGCATCTGTTACCGAAGCAATAGGTTTATACCTCAGATACAGGTAAAGGTTATAGAAAAAGAATCCGGCTCTAAAAAGAAGCAGGGAACCTGTTACCGTCAAAATGGCTATTCCCCAGTTGGAATCAAGTCCGGATAAATTATACCGGCTAAAGTCATTCTGAAGTACATAGACCAGGTATGCGGCACCAAAAAGCAGGGCCAAACTTAGCGCTCTGACAAGAATTCCTTTAAGGTGTCTCGGTTTTTCTTTCTGAAGATCATTTGAAGCAGATTTCTCTGCGGAATTATTAATTTGAATTGGAGCTGTTATGCTATTATTTTTCATTCCTTTTATATTCTTATTTGTTTTTGGTCCTAACGGTGTTAACTACCAGTAGGACACCTGCCACACTTAGCAATCCACGTACCAAGAATTTAAAAGGCTTCAGTTTAACATTCTATGCATTACTAAAGATTAAAAATTGGGGAATTTCTCTACACCTTTTCCGGGATATACCCACAAAACTCCCACATTTGGGGCTATGATGGAACAGGCTGTACCTCTAAATATTTTGTTTCAGCCAAACCTTTTCTCTATAAAAAACTTTATTTTCTTCTGGCGGGACATATTTACCGTCGCCCGCCATGCTTTGAGAATGGGCTGGATCAGTAAAGATCAGTTAGACACCATCAAGAAAAGCTGCGAAGAAGACGCTGAAGAATAATTCGAACCTCTTTTTGTCAAAAAAGCTTAGGGAAATAATCCTGTAGCACAAATACTGCTGTACTTCAAAACAGGCAGCATAATATTCACATCATGGACAGTTCGAAAATATGCGTTGGCATAAAGTCTTCAGGAATTCACTACTTTTGACACAAAATTTTTCAATTGAAAAACACGCGCTCTTATCATACTTTTTTACTGCTTTTGCTGTGCGGCTTTACGGTTTTTGCACAACAGGGGCGGCAAATAGAATATGACAGCGACCGTACCATTGTGAATGAGGAGCGCTACCCCGGCGCTTTTATTCTGAGCAAAGTAGATAACCAGGTGGTATTTACCCATGAAGGGATCAAGGTGTGGTGTGACCAGGCGATACTGTATGACGAAGAAAATTTCTTTAAAGCCTATGGAAACGTGCGTATGGAACAGGGCGACACGATAACCATGACCAGTCAATATGCCGAATACAATGGAGATACCCAGTTCGCTTTTGCCAGCGGAAAGGTATTTATGCGAAATCCCCAATCCAGTCTGCAAACCGACACCTTATTCTTTGACCGTAATAAACAACAGGCCTACTACCGCAGCGGCGGAACCATACGAGATACTGCCAGCGTTCTAAAAAGCCGCATTGGCCGATATTATCTGGAGCAGGAGAAATATTCCTTTGCTTCGGAAGTAGTGATCACCAACCCGGATTATGTTTTGCAGTCTACCCAATTGGATTTCTATTCAGAAAATGGACACGCCTATATGTATGGTCCATCCACGATTACCAGTGAGGCATCTACAATTTACTGCGAACGCGGATTCTACGACACCCGTGGCGATACCGGCTATTTTGTAAAGAATTCCAGAATAGACTATGAAAACCGCATTTTAGAGGGTGATAGTCTTTACTTCAACCGGAATACCAATTTTGCGTCAGGGACCAATAATATAAAAGTTACTGACACCGTAAACAAAAGTGTCATTAGAGGACATTATGCCGAAGTTTTCCGCGACAAAGATTCGGTTTTTATAACCAGGAGAGCGGTTGCGGTAGCTCTTCAGGAAAAAGATTCCGTCTACATCCATAGTGACACGTTGATGGTTACGGGTAAACCTGAAGATCGGGTGATCCGCGGTTTTTATGATGTGCGGCTTTTTAAGAGCAACATGAGCGGGAAGAGCGATTCCATTCACGTAAGGGAAAGAACCGGTCTAACGCAAATGCTTGGAAACCCTGTGGTTTGGTCAGAAAACAATCAGCTAACCGGAGACACCATTCATTTGATCAGCAATGTGGAGACAGAAGAAATGGATTCTCTCAAGGTTTTCGACAATGCTTTTATGATTCAGCAGGATTCCCTTGGCGGCTATAATCAGCTTAAGGGGAAAGAGATGTACGGGAAATTCAGGGAAAATGAGCTTAAGCAGGTGGACCTTGTAAAAAATACCGAAACGCTCTACTATATGCGGGATGATTCAGGGCAGCTTATTGGGATCAACAAAACCCTTTCAAGCTCTATAAGCATCTTTTTTGAGGACAGGAAGGTAGAGATGATTGATTATATTCAAAATGTCGAAGGCACTATTTATCCTGAAGAAGACCTGCCTCCAAATGCCAGGGAGCTTTTAGGCTTCAACTGGCGGGGAGAGGAAAAACTGAATTCGATAGAAGATCTTTTTGCAGGAGAAGAGGAATATGAGCTCACTCCTATTCGCGGAATTCCATTACCAGAAGAGGAAGAAGGCTTTTTTGAAAATGGAGAGTCAGATGAACATTTGCTGAATGAAAAGTCCAGACTTCGTCTTGAAGATCTGCAGGAAAGGGCCGGGGACACCATCCCCGGGCTTCAGGAAAATACTGTTCGTGACAGCATAGCCCAACCCGAACCTCTTATTGGACCTGAGCTCCTGGAAAGCTTACCTGCCAATGATACTATACAGCCGGGGAATAACGAGCCGAGGCCTGAAACACGCGGGGATACAGTCTCCCCTGCTGTGATCCCACAACAAAAAAAGAAGTAAGCATTTGAAAGAGGATTTTCTAAAATATCAGGCGCAAACTTCGCCTTATCCGCTGGCGCTGGAAGTTTCACATGCTTCAGGCTCATACATTTACTCCACAGATGGCCGTAGGCACCTCGATTTCGTTGCAGGAGTTTCGGCCTGTACCCTGGGTCATTGCCATCCCCGGGTGGTCAATGCCATAAAGGAGCAGGCAGATAGGTATCTGCATGTTATGGTCTATGGGGAATACGCACAGGGTCCTGCTGTAGAATTATGTAAGCGACTTGCTAAATATTTACCTGCTCCTCTTGAGAAGACCTATTTAACCAATTCGGGTACCGAGGCCATTGAAGGAGCCTTAAAACTGGCGCGCCGCTATACCGGTCGCACCGGAATTATCGCTGCCAAAAATGCCTACCACGGCAATACTATGGGATCCCTGAGCTTGATGACCTATGAAGAACGTCAAAAACCCTTTCGCCCTTTAATTCCCGATGTCTCCTGGATCGAATTCAACAATGAGAAGGATTTGGAGCAGATCACAGAACATACTGCAGGAGTCATTTTGGAAAGCATCCAGGGCGGCGCTGGATTTATTCAGCCGCAGAATGATTATCTTAAAATGGTAAAAGATCGCTGTGAAGAAGTTGGAGCCTTACTTATCCTGGACGAGATCCAACCCGGCTTTGGGCGCACGGGAAAATTATTTGGATTTCAGAATTTTGACATGGTGCCCGATGTTGTGGTAATGGGCAAAGGAATGGGCGGAGGAATGCCAATAGGTGCTTTTACCGCTTCCGGACAAATGATGGATACGCTGAGTCACGATCCCAAGATGGGACATATCACCACCTTTGGTGGCAATCCCGTGATAGCTTCGGCAGCATTAGCAACTTTAAAAGAGCTGGTTGAAGGAAAACTGGTAGAAAAAACTCTTGAAAAGGAAAAACTCTTCAGGGAATTGCTGGTGCATCCGTTAATAACTGAGGTGCGTGGCCGTGGATTAATGCTTGCTCCGATCTTAACTTCCGAAGAAATTGTAAACGAATTGGTGCTGAGAGCCCAGGATAAAGGCCTTATCCTGTTCTGGTTGCTTTTTGAAGGAAAAGCTGTCAGGATCACGCCTCCGCTGACAATTTCCGAAGAAGAAATAAGAGAAGGTTGCGGCATAATTATTGACATATTGAATGATTTAACGCAGTAAACGCTGATTGTTGATTACTTTGTTAACAACAATTTTAGACAAATCAGGTGTCGCTGTAGAACATTTATAACTTTAATACTGTAGAAATCAGTAACAAATAGCTTATGCAATTGAGCCATAACGAAGAAAACAATTTCTCCCTTACTCGTTTTGAATCGATGCTGAAGACGAATGATGTATTGTTTTTTGATTCCGAGGAATTTGAGAACATTATTCATTATTATTTAGAGAACGGAAAAATTGCCCTTGCCAAGAAAGCTGTAAAGCTGGGACTTTCTCAACACCCTACCTCTGTTAACCTAAAGTTGCTACGGGTAGAAATCCTTGTCTTTGAAGATAAGCTGGACCAGGCAGAAAACATACTGAACGAAATTTACGATCTGGAATCTTCCAATGAGGAGATCTATATTCAAAAAGCTAATATACTTTCCAAAAAGGATCTGCATCAGGAAGCTATTCAAATGCTGGAAACAGCTTTGGAGCTTACCTATGATGAAGCCGATGTCTATTCCCTTTTAGGGATGGAATACCTGTTCCTTGAAGATTTCGAAAATGCAAAGCAAAATTTCATGAAATGTCTTGAAGCCGATGAAGAAGATTATTCGGCTTTATATAACATCATGTACTGCTTTGATTTTCTGGAACAAAAGCAAGGCGCTATTGACTACCTCAACACCTTCCTTGACAGGAATCCTTATTCTGAAGTAGGCTGGCACCAGCTCGGAAAACAATATTTTGATCTTAAAAATTATATAAAAGCACTTTCATCTTTCGATTTCGCGATCATAAGTGACGATACTTTTATAGGAGCTTATCTTGAAAAAGGAAAGGTCCTGGAAAAACTGGGCAGGTACAATGAGGCCATAGAGAACTACACTATCACTATGGATCTGGACGATCCTACTTCTTTCGCTTACCTTAGAATTGGAAAGTGTTATGAAAAACTCGGTCTTGATGAACTGGCACTAAAGAACTACAGGCAAACCGTACATGAAGATCCTTTGCTCGATAAAGGCTGGATCGCCATTACAGATTTCTTTTTTAAGAAGAAGAACTATCAGAAAGCTTTGTACTATATCAATAAAGCCATCAATATTGATGGTGAGAATGTGTTGTACTGGAAAAGGTATGCCCGTATCAATAATAAGCTGCAGCGCCTGGAGGAAGCCGAAAGGGGTTACCGCAGAAGCCTTGAGCTTGGAAATTATGAGCTGGAAACCTGGATCAAACGCTGTGATATTTTAATCGATCTTGGAGAATTTGAGGCGGCAGTACAAAACCTGCTTCAGGCCACAGAATTCTACCCGGAATCTGTTGAGGTTGAATACAGACTTGCAGGGCTTTATTTCATGTTACATGAACCTGAAAAAGGGAATTTCCACCTTAATACAGCCCTAAAGATGGATTCGGAATACTACATCATCATTGAAGAGCTTTTCCCATCGATCTTTGCCAGGAAATCTGTAAAAGACAAAATTAGCCTGCACCTTAAATCCTGTAGTTAATTCTGTTAACTTTGCGCCTTTCAAATTCAGGCGATGCGACGAAGTTTTAAAGATTACCTTATTATCTCGGTTAAAGGAATGGCAATGGGAGCTGCAGATGTGGTTCCCGGAGTGTCGGGAGGCACCATTGCCTTTATTTCAGGAATTTACGAAGAGTTGATCAACACCATAAGCGGGGTAAAGATTGGCCTACTAAGGACCTGGAAAGAAGCCGGGTTTAAAGCCATGTGGCAGGAGCTTAACGGCAATTTCATTGTCGCGCTTTTATCGGGTATTCTTTTAAGCATCTTTACCGTGATGAGACTGGCAAATTACCTGCTGGAAAATCATCCTATCCTTATCTGGGCCTTTTTCTTTGGATTGGTATTGGCCAGTGTGTATTACGTTGCAAAGCAGATCCCAAAATGGACCTTCAATGTATTTTTGTTTTTGCTCATCGGTGCCGCAATAGCTTTTTACCTGTCTTCCCTGCCTCCAATGGCGGCAGCGGCTAGTGAACTGTTCCTGTTCTTTGCCGGCGCAATAGCTATTTGCGCGATGATCCTTCCCGGTATTTCTGGTGCTTTTATTCTGGTGCTGCTGGGAGCTTATAAGACAGTAAGTGAAGCCGCCCATGATTTCGATATTAAAACCCTTGGTATAGTTGCCCTGGGAGCTGTTTTTGGTTTGCTTTCTTTTTCGAGGTTGCTCAAATGGCTTTTTGTAAACTACAGCACCCTCACCCTTGCAACCCTTACCGGGTTCATAGCCGGTTCCCTCAACAAGATCTGGCCATGGAAGCTAACCCTTGAGACCGCACAATACGGGGACAAGTCAATTGTGATAAGGGATCAGTCGGTATTGCCCTGGAATTTTGACGCAGAACCGCACACCTACCAGGCCTTTATTTTAATGCTTGCCGGGTTTCTTGTTATTCTTATCTTAGAGGGCCTCGCAGAGAAAAAACCGGTGCAGGAAAATGCAGCAAACCCGAACACTAACCGATAAAATATTTCTTGTTATCAAAGGTATCCTAATGGGTGCCGCCAATAAAGTTCCGGGAGTATCGGGAGGTATGGTTGCTTTTGTTGCGGGCTTTTACGAAGAGTTTATCTTTTCCCTAAAACGCATCAACCTAAATTCCCTTAAGCTCATCGTTAACGGCAGGTTTCGCAGTCTCTGGTATTACACCAATGCCAAATTCTTATCGCTGCTTATCCTGGGGATGGTGATAAGCTATTTTTCGGTTTCCCTGCTGCTCGATTATCTCATCACTCATTATGAACTCTATGTTTGGGCAGCTTTCTTTGGGATGATCCTTGGCTCCATCTATTATATCAGCAAAGATTTCGAAGAGTGGAACCGGCGGAATATTGGTTTCATGCTGCTGGGCGTTATTGCAGGGGTAAGCATCAGCTTTTTAGAACCTGCGGCTCAAAACGACAATTTATGGTTCGTCTTTTTTTGCGGCATCATAGGTGTTTCCGGGATGACGTTGCCGGGTTTATCCGGTTCCTTTATATTGATCTTACTCGGGAATTATGTTTTACTCCTGGTAGATTCGGTCAATGCCCTTTACCTTACAATTGCTGAAGTCTTTACCTGGGATTTCTCATTCGCACAGGATGAAGAGCGAAAACGTCTTTTACAGGTGCTTCTGGTTTTTACTTTAGGTTCTCTGGCAGGTCTGGTTAGCCTTTCCCATATTTTGGGATACCTCCTGAAGCATTATAAAAATGCCACTTTTGCCGTGATCATAGGTTTTATAACGGGTTCGCTTGGTGTGGTTTGGCCGTGGAAAAAAGCAGTTTTTCGTCGGAATGAAGAAGGTATTTTTCTATTCGATAAGACCGGAAACAGGATCATCGATAATTACGACAGGTACCTGCCGTCATTCCACGAGCTGAGTACCTGGATAGCCATTTTCTTAATCATTACAGGAGCATTGTTGGTGTTATGGCTGGCCTGGGCCGAACTTAAAAGTAAGAAACAGGATGCGTAGATTCGGACTTCTTGGCAGGAATATCTCCTACTCTTTCTCCAGAACTTATTTTACACAAAAATTTGCTGCGGAAGGCATTGAAGCCGTATACGAGAATTTTGACCTGCAGCATATTTCTGAATTTCCGGAGGTGCTTCGGAAGCATCCTGACCTTAAAGGTCTAAATGTCACAATTCCTTATAAGGAGGAAATTTTTTCATTTTTAGACCGCCTTGATCCTGAAGCTTCAACCATAGGCGCGGTAAATACCATTAGATTTGAAAATAACGGCAGTCTCTCCGGGTTTAATACAGATTACGTAGGTTTTACAAGCGCAATTAAACCTTTCCTGAAACCACATCATCAAAACGCCCTCATCCTTGGCACCGGCGGCGCTTCAAAGGCAGTACATTATGCGCTTAAAAAGCTAAAAATCAACCCTCTTTTTGTTTCGAGAAATCCTTCCGAAAATTCCATTTTATACGAGCATATTTCCTCAGAGCTCTTGAAAGAATATACTGCGATCATCAACACTACCCCTTTAGGTACCTTTCCTAAAACTGAAGAAATCCCGGCAATTCCGGTAGAATTTTTAAGTAAACAGCATCTGGTTTTTGACCTGGTTTATAATCCGCCGGAAACCCGGTTGATGCAGTTAGCACGACAACAAGGTGCCACTGTTTTAAATGGTCAGAAAATGCTGGAACTTCAGGCCGAAAAAGCCTGGGAAATCTGGAACCGCAGCTAAGGCTTTCAGGACATTTTTCACTTCACAAATAGCCCGAAACCTTTGTTAGGTACGCGGGGAGTTGTTATCTTTCAGGATTAATAAGTAACGACGAACCTAACATTGAAAGATATGTCTGAGAAAGAAAACCTGTCAAACAAAAATCTTCCGGAGAACGAGGAAAAAAACCTGCACTCACAGGACCAGAATACCCGCCCGGAAAAGACAGAAAATCAAGCTGAAAACACTTCCGAAGAAATGGAAGAGAGGGATTCCATAGCCGATGCTATGGTAGATGAGGCCAATGCAACCGAAGAAAAGAGAGATGCAGAATCTCCTGAAGCTGCGTTGGAGAGTGATGATGAGGTGGAGGAAAAACCAGCTTCTCAGAAAAATGAAACTACGCCGCCCGCTCCAGAGAAGCCGGTGACTCAAAATAAACCTTCCGAAGAACAGGAGGAGAAGGATCATATTTCGGACGCCATTGTAGACGAAAACAAAGCCACCGAAGAAAGAAAAGATGCCGAAAAAGTAACATCTCCCGAAGCAGCGCTGGAAACCGACGAGGAAGACGAGGAAAAAACAGCATCTCAAAAAGAAGATGAAGCTAAGGATTCAACTTTAGAAGAAGATGCTTCAGAGGGTCCAAAAAATCCATTTTTTGACGCCCCTGCTCCAAAAGAAAATCTTGAAGAGGATCAGGAAGAAGAAGAAACCTCTGAGCCGGCAAAACCCAGGGATGCACAGAGCGAAATGGACGATGCGGTTGCCGAAGACAGTGAGGATGAAACTACTCACGAGCGACATGGGATCGAGAAAAAAGATTACCACGCCATGAGCAAGGAAGCTCTTGTAGCCGAACTGGAAAAACTTCTTAAGAAAGAGAAAGTACAGGCTATTAAAGAGCACGTAGAGGAAATAAAAGTTGAATTCAATGCGAAGTTTGACGAGGAAGTAGAGGAGAAAAAAGAAGAATTCCTTGCCGAAGGCGGGAATATCATCGACTTCCACTACTCTACTCCACTAAAGAAGCAATTCAATTCCCTGTATTTTGACTACAAGGAAAATCGCAATAAATATTACCAGCAATTGAAACAGGATCTAAACAAGAACCTGGAAAAAAGGCTGGAGATCATAGAAGAGCTTAAAGGTCTGCTTGATGTCGAAGAGAACATCAATACCACTTACAAACATTTTAAAGACCTGCAGGATCGCTGGAAAACCGCAGGACCAATTCCGCGGGATAAGTACAACACGGTTTGGAACACTTACCACCACCATGTTGAAAATTTCTATGACTTTCTACACCTCAACAGGGAATTCAGGGATCTTGACTTCAAACACAATCTGGAGCAAAAATTAAAGATCATTTCCCGTGCAGAGGAACTCACCCAGGAACCAGATACAAACCGCGCTTTTAGGGAGCTGCAAATGCTTCACAAAATGTGGAAAGAAGATCTTGGGCCGGTAGAAAAAGAATACCGCGAAGATATCTGGCAAAAATTCAGTGAAGCTACCAAGCAAATACATGATAAACGCCAGCAGTACTTTGAACAGCTCGAAAAGGAATTTGAAAAGAACCTGGAGAAAAAACAGGAGATCATTGCCAGGATTCGTGAGATTGCTGATGGAAGCTACACCTCACATAAACAGTGGCAACAAAAGATCACCGAAGTTGAAGCACTGAGGGAAGCTTTTTTTAATGCAGGAAAGGTGCCTAAGCAGGTAAATGATGAAACCTGGAAGAAATTTAAAGAAGCAGTTAGAACCTTTAACCGCAATAAAAATGCTTTTTACAAGAATCAGAAAAAGGAACAGTACGATAATCTTGAGAAGAAGCAGGAGTTGGTAAAACTGGCCGAAGAACATAAGGACAGTGAAGACTTTAAGGCTACTACTCCCATCATGAAAAAGATCCAGGCAGACTGGAAGAACATAGGTCATGTTCCGCGCAGGGACAGCGATAAGATCTGGAAAAAGTTCAAGGCTGCCTGTAACCATTACTTCGACCGGCTTCACGCGTCAAGAAATGAGGAAAATAAAGAAGAGAATGAAGCTTTTGAACAAAAGCGGGAACTTCTGGATAAATTGAAAAATCAGGAGCTCTCCGGGGATCGTAAAAAAGATCTTCCGGTGATTAAGAGTTATATCGAGGAGTGGAAAAAGCTGGGTAGAGTACCTCAAAGCAAGCGCTATATTGAAGGAAAATTCAACCGGGCTTTAGACCATGCTTTTGACAAACTCGATATGGACAAGAAGCAAACCGAAATGCTCAAGTACGAGAACAAGGTGCAGGCTTTGGAAGATGCCGACGATTCCCGAAAACTGAATAACGAGCATTATTTCCTTACCAAAAAAATTGAGGAAACCAAGGCAGAGATTCGCCAGCTGGAAAACAATTTGCAGTTCTTTTCCAATGTGGATGACAAGAACCCACTTGTGCAGGATGTTCACAAGAACATCCGCGATCATAAAGAGCAGCTAAAGATCTGGAAGGAAAAACTGGAAAAGGTAAAATCACTATACGACCAATAAAAGTCATTGCTTACATAAAGAAGCCTTCAAAAAACTTATTTTTGAAGGCTTCTTTAATTTGATCTACTAAAAAAGTTCCGACTCCGGGCTCCCCGTTGCTGGTTTTCTAGATTTTTTTCGCTTCTTCCCAGTAGACATCCATTTCGGCCAGGGTCATATCCTTTAAACTTTTATCGAGCTCCTTTGCCTTTCCCTCAAGGTATTGAAATCTTTTTATGAATTTCTTATTGGTCCTTTCCAGGGCGTCTTCGGGATTTACTTTTAGGAAGCGAGCATAATTGATCATACTGAACATTACATCCCCAAATTCCTCCTCAATTTTCTGCTGATTGTTACCGTCAACTTCGTGTTGCAATTCCTCCAGCTCTTCCTGAAGTTTCTCAAAAACCTGTTGTGGCTCCTCCCAATCAAAACCTACTCCCGCTACCTTATCCTGAATTCGGCTGGCTTTCACCAGGGCAGGAAGTGAAGCTGGTACACCTTCAAGTACACTTTTTTTTCCTTCCTTCAATTTGAGTTGCTCCCAATTGCGCTTTACGTCATCCTCATTCTCCACTTTGGTATCGCTATAGATATGTGGATGCCGGCTAATCAGCTTTTCCGAAATGCCATTGGCGACATCGGCAATATCGAAATCCTGAGTCTCGCTTCCGATTTTAGAATAGAAAACTATGTGCAACAGTAAGTCACCCAACTCCTTTTTCACCTCCTGCAGATCGTTATCAAGAATAGCATCACCCAGTTCATAAGTTTCCTCGATGGTAAGGTGGCGCAGGGATTGTAGCGTTTGCTTTCGATCCCAGGGGCATTGCTCCCGCAACTCATCCATAATGGTTAGTAACCTGTCAAATGCCTTTAGCTGTTCTTCTCTTGTATTCATGCGTCTCTGTAAAAGGGTAATTTAAAAACAAAAAACCAACTGAGATCAGTTGGTTTCGATATTGTGAATACTATTCTTCTTCGCCTCCGGAATCTTTCGGTTGCTTTTTGCTGGTGGTTTCTTCTTCTGAAGTTCCTTCTTCCACAGTCGTATCTTCAGCCTTCGAAAAGTCGGTGTAACCTTTGCTCACCAGCAGGTTGTACCATTGAAAGATCTTTTTGATATCACTCACGTAAACACGATCTTCATCATAATCTGGTAACACTTCGCTGAAGTATTCCTCCAGCTTAGCCTTAGATTCCTTGTGGCTGATGGCCTCTCCCCCATTTTCCTTTTCAGAAATCTTCTGAAAAACCTCTCTAAGAGGCACTTCTTCGGTATAAGTATATATGGCGATCTCGCTAAGCAGGCTCACATTGTGGCGCAGGTTAACAGAGATCTTCTTTCCGTCTAACATAGATTCCGCTACAAAACCACCTCTGGTTTGAGCTTTAAGTTCATACAATCCCGGCTTTCCGGAAATCGACAACACTTTATCTAACTTCATATTTTTTTCAATTTTGGATGGCAAATATCAGGTGTAACACCTAGAAAACAAAAATAATTAACGGCCTTTTTTAAGTTCAGGGAACTTCATGCGGTAATCTACCTGGATCTTTCCTTTAGAGATGTTGGCAAGTTTTCCTTTTATCAGTCTTTTTTTAAGGCTGCTAAGCTTATCGGTAAACAGAATTCCTTCAATATGATCATATTCGTGCTGGATCACCCGTGCCGCCAAACCATCATATTCTTCGGTATGTTTATTAAAATCCTCATCAAAATATTCAATTTTGATCTTAGGTTTTCTAAAAACATCCTCCCTTATGTCAGGGATACTTAGGCAGCCTTCATTAAATGCCCATTCGTCTCCCATGTCTTCCAGGATGGTAGCATTAATAAAGACCTTTTTGAGAGATTCCAGTTCTTTCTTCTCTTTTTCTGTCAATTCTTCATCTTCGGCAAAAGGAGAAGTATCCACAAGGAAGATCCTTATTGGCAGACCCACCTGCGGCGCCGCCAAACCTACTCCGTAAGCTCCATACATGGTATCCCACATATTCTGAATAAGCTCCTTTAGATTAGGATAATCCTGTTCAATATCCTTTGCTTTCTTTCTTAGTACCGGGTCTCCGTATGCTGTAATTGGTAAAACCATATCAATGTTTAACGTTTAATGTCTAATGTTTAATCTTTTAAATTTTAAGGCTGCTCTTGCTCATTTTTCCCACTTGAACGTAAAAGAGATTTTTCAGCAGTCCTTCTTGAAGCAACGAAAATTGCCGTTAGCTCCCGGGCTTCCCTTAATATATCCTCAAATTTTCCTTGTTGAAGTAATTTCTCTTCTTCCAAAAATTCAATCCAAAAAATACATTCGTCTGCTTCTTCAATAACAATACTCAATTTTGAAATAAAAGATCTTTTGGTCTGGCCCAAATTAGCAGCCCTGTAATTTGCGGCTACAGATGTAGAGGCTCTAATTAATTGCTTTTGAACATGATCTTCAAGAACACCTCTTTTAAAAGAAAGAGCGAGATTTACACATTTGTGAGCAAAATTGTTTGAGCGTTTCTTAAGATCACTTTCCATTATCCTTTCTCCTAATCTATCAATTTTATTAATTAATCCTTTAACCTTAGACCCTAATCATTTATACAGATAGCTCTGCAGGATAATCGTTGCGCTTATCTCATCCACAAGGGCTTTATTTTGACGCTGTTTCTTTTTAAGTCCGCTGTCGATCATGGATTGAAAAGCCATTTTTGAGGTGAACCTTTCATCTACTCTTAGCAGTTTCATCTGGGGAAAGGCTTCCGTAAACTTTTTCAGAAATTCCTGAATGCCTACCTCACTTTGAGAAGCCGTATTGTCCATTTGCTTCGGCTCTCCCAGCAGGACGAGCTCAACTTTTTCTTCGGAAAAATATTTCCTGAGAAATGTCAACAGGTTGGCAGTTGGAACTGTGGTCAAACCCGAAGCTATCATTTGAAGCTCGTCGGTAACCGCAACTCCGGTGCGTTTGCTGCCGTAATCTAATGCCAGAATTCTCGCCATGAAATATTTTTGGCAAAGATAGCTTTAATCATGGAAACCTGAAATTTACCACCTCCAACTACTCTTCAGATCGATGATTTTTTGCTGATCTTTAAATTTCAAGAAGTATGGAAGAATGCATGCGGAATCAGGATTGGTCTTATTTCTTCACTTTTCCTGTTTAAAATAAAGCACATCATTTAACTTTGCCCTTTTAGCAGAAGTAAAATCAGAAACTGAAATGCAGGAATTAAAAATTATAATTGAAGATGCCTGGGAAAACAGGGAACTTTTAAAAGAAGATAAAACTACAAAGGCTATCAGGGAAGTTATTGACCTGCTTGACAGCGGAAAACTCAGGGTAGCCGAACCAACAAATGAAGGCTGGCAGGTGAATGAATGGGTGAAAAAAGCTGTAGTTCTTTACTTTCCTATCCAGAAAATGGAAACTTTGGAAGCAGGGATCTTTGAATACCACGATAAGATCCCGTTAAAGACAGGATATAAGGAAAAAGGAATTCGGGTGGTGCCAAATGCAGTGGCCAGGCATGGCGCCTATATCTCAAGCGGAGTCATCATGATGCCGAGTTATGTGAATATTGGAGCTTATGTAGATGAGGGTACCATGGTTGACACCTGGGCTACCGTAGGAAGCTGTGCTCAAATTGGCAAAAACGTGCACCTTAGCGGAGGAGTAGGAATAGGAGGCGTCCTTGAACCTTTACAGGCAGCCCCGGTAATCATAGAAGACAATGCATTTCTTGGTTCCCGCAGTATTGTAGTAGAGGGCGTAAAAGTGGAAAAAGAAGCTGTCCTTGGAGCTAATGTGGTATTGACTGCCTCTACAAAGATCATTGATGTTACGGGAGACCAACCTGTAGAAATGAAAGGAATTGTACCCGCTCGTTCTGTAGTGATCCCGGGAAGCTACACCAAAAAATTCCCTGCAGGCGAATATCAGGTGCCTTGCGCTCTGATCATTGGGAAAAGAAAAGAAAGCACCAATAAAAAAACTTCTCTTAATGACGCTTTGAGAGAACATAATGTTGCCGTGTAATAATTAAAAATATTTTCCTGGGGTAAAGGAAAGTGGGCTATGAAAGTACTGGTGATTCAGCAAAAAATGATAGGAGATGTGTTGACATCTTCTATCTTATTTGAAGCTTTAAGAAAAAAATATCCTGCCGCCCGGTTGGATTATCTTATCCATCGCCATACCGCAGCCGTGGTAGAACACAATCCGTTTATAGATGAGCTCATTCTTTTTGATCCCATAGCAGATCAAAAACCTGCCGCTTTTTTTCGGTTTTTGAAGAGTATAAAAAAGCAGAAATATGATATTGTGATCGATGTCTACTCAAAAATTAATACGGCCTTAATTACCAGATTTTCCGATGCAAAATTGCGGATCTCCTACGACAAATGGTACACCAGGAAAGCCTATACTCAAACCTTTAAAAACAAGAAAAAAAGCGAGACCAACGCCGGACTTGCCATTGAAAATCGCATGCAGCTCCTGCAGGCTATAAGCCCTGATTTCCCTGTGGAGATCAAACCTAAGATCTATCTTACTTCCGAAGAAAAAGAGAAAGCTGAACAACGACTATTGGCTGACGGGATAGATTTGAAAGAACCGCTTATCATGTGCGGGATCCTGGGAAGTTCAGAAGCTAAGACCTATCCTTTACCTTACATGGCACAGGTGCTGGATTTCATTGTGGAAAAAACCGGCGCCCAGTTGTTATTCAATTACATTCCCAAACAAGTGGAAGCAGCGGGAACTCTTTATGATCTATGTAAGCCAGAAACACAAAAGCAGATCTTTTTTGACATTTTTGGAACCTCCCTTAGGGAATTTATGGCCATCACTTCTTTTTGCGATGCTTTAATAGGCAATGAAGGTGGAGCAGTAAATATGGCCAAAGCTTTGGATGTACCCACTTTTGCTATTTTCTCTCCGCAGATCAAGAAGCAAAACTGGAGCATTTACGAGAATGGCACCACCAATGTTTCTGTACATCTTGCCGACTTCTCTCCCACCGAACTGGATGGTCTTACAGTTTCGGAAATCACAAAAAAAGCTCCGGAATTATATAAACTCCTAACTCCAAACCTTATATTCGCTAAACTGGAGACTTTTTTAAAATCAAATTCAGAAATAAAAAATAATCTATGAAGATCATCATCCTGGCTGCAGGAATAGGTTCCCGCCTTGGAAATCCATTTCCGAAGCCTCTTACCCCCTTAAAAGACGGAAGAACGATTATGGAAAGACAGGTAGAAAGTCTTTCAGATGCTTTTTCTGAACATGATATTACCATCGTGGTGGGGTTTAAAAAAGATCTTATTATGGAAAGGTTTCCCGATCTTACTTACATCTACAACCAGTTTTTTGACGCCACAAACACCTCAAAAAGCCTTTTAAAAGCTTTAAAGAAAAACCAGAATGAAGATGTGTTGTGGCTTAATGGAGACGTGATCTTTGAACCGTCGATCTTTGATGTTCTTAAAAAAGAAATAGCCCGTAAAAATTCGTTTGTATCTGTAAACACAAGCCGGGTGGCCGAAGAAGAGGTGAAATACACCCTCAAAAATGGGACGATTGAAGAGCTTTCCAAAACTGTAAAGAATGGCCTCGGAGAAGCCGTGGGCATTAATTTTATAGCCAAAAAAGATGTGCAACTTTTGATCGAGCACCTGGAAAAATGTGGCGACAATGACTATTTTGAACGCGGAATAGAAACTGCGATCCAGGAAGACGGTATGAAAGTTACAGCTTTAGATATTTCCCAATATCGCTGTATGGAGGTTGATTTTAAAGAAGACCTGGAGGTAGCAAATAAAATTTTTCGATCATGAAATTCATCCTTTTTTGTCAGAACCCTTATGCCTTCGGTATTCTGGAGCCAATCATGCAGGAACTCAAGGAGCAAAAGGAGGAATACCTGTGGTTCCTTACAGAAAATTTAAAAGGTAAATTTCCTTTTAAGGAGGAGCCGCATACCTGTGACATTGAGGAGCTGGTTGCATGGCAAAGCGATGCGATCTTTTGCCCCGGCAATGAAGTCCCACATTATCTTAGGGGAGTAAAAGTGCAGATCTTCCATGGACTGGCAGGAGAGAAAAAAGGACATTTCAGAATAAGGCACTATTTTGATCTCTATCTCACCCAGGGACCATATTTCACTAGGAAATTCCGAAGGCTCAAACGCCGTCACAGGAATTTCGAGGTGGTGGAAACAGGATGGCCAAAGCTGGACATTTATGCAAGGGATCTTCAGATATATGAGACTGAAAAGAAAACTTTACTGAATGAACACAAGGCTGAAAAACTGATTTTATATGCCCCTACTTTTTCTCCTTCCCTTACCTCTGCCCCACATTTACTGAAGGAAGTTAGGGAACTTGCAAAAGAAGAAAATTATCTTATCGTGATAAAGTTCCATGATCTCATGGCTCCCGAAGTCGTGGAAGAATACCGGAAACTCGCCGCCAACGCTCCAAACATTATTTTGGAAGAAGAACCTAATATTGTAAAGTTCCTGCTAATGGCCGATCTTATGATCAGCGATACCTCATCTGTGGTCTATGAATTCCTGTTGCTGGATAAACCGGTGATCACCTTTAAAAGTAATTCTCAAACTAAAGTTTGGGACAATGCGAACGAATATGTTGGTCTGGCCAGAAAAGTTAGAATAAACCTGGAACAGGATCCTTTTAAAGAAGAACGCAAAGAGGTCATTGAAGAATATCACCCTTACGATGACGGAAGAAGCGCCGAAAGAATGGTTAAGGCTGTAAAAGATTACATCAAAGAATTTGGTGTTCCCGCAAGAAGAAAACTTCCTTTCCTTAGAAGGCGTAAGATGAACAGGATGTTCCGCAGAAAGAGGTCCGGAAAATAGGTTTTTTGGAACTTATTTTTTCCAAAACTTTATTTTCTTCTTGAGCGCCTTTTTCTTTTGGAAATCCTTCTGGAATTCCTTTGTATATCCCCACATTTTCTCAAAGATCTTTTCCTCGGGTTGTGAAATGAGTTTGGAATATTCAGATGCCATTACTCTAACCATATCTTTTTGGGGAGTTAGCCGTGAAAAATTCTTCATTCTTTCCTCAAGGGAAAGATTTTTAAAATTCATTCGGTTTAGATCCACAAGGAAGAACTGGTAATCTCCTTTATTCAGCCGTATCAGGGTATTACCCGGAGAATGATCCAGAAATTCGACTCCGTTTTCGTGAAGTTTCCAGGTAAAGCGGGTAAAAGCCCTTAAGATCTTCTCATGGTCAGGATAATCTGATTGCTGCACCAGTTCGCGGTAAGTAAGATCGTAACTTAAATGCTCGCTGATGTAGTAGCTGTGGACGAATGTCACAGGATTTTTCTCTTCCAGGTAAGCAATAGGACGCGGCGTACCTATTCCTTTCTCAAGTAATCTTTGAGCATAGGTAAAGGATCTTTCTGCCTTGGATTTTCTGAAAAACCGGTATACTACCCGATTAACAGCATTCGGTACTTTAAAAGCTTTGACATTGACCCTCATTCCTTGGAGATCGAACAATTTTATCCGGTTGCGGACTCCATTACCCAGCTGCTCCCCTTTCTTATCAAAATTGTCAATGAGATCGAGGATCTCTGCTTTTGAATTCCGGAAATTTTCTGAGATCACTAATTTCATGCTTGCTCAAGATATTTATCAATCCCCTTTTCACAGCGAAGTTTCTTCTCTCTCATTGTTCGTTCCTGGATCTCGTTATTACGCTCCAAAAATTCTTTGGACTTTTCAGGATGAAATATATGATAGACAATTCCGCCATATCGAAGCCTTTTTCCTTTAACGCCATAGTTCAAAAGCCTTATTACATACTCTGAATCTTCCCTTCCCCAGCCTTCCATAACTTCATCATAACCATTTACTGCAATAAAATCTTCACGCCAGTAAGAAAGATTACAGCCTCTCGTCTTCCCTGAAAACCCGGAGGTAGGTTTATAAAACCTTTGCACCAATGGAATTCTCAGGTTTCGGGATTTATTTTTAATAGCTTCGGAAAGTAAAGAAAATTTTGCCTGATCCATTTCCAACACCTCGCTTACTGCTGAAGGTTTAATGTTGACCCTGGAGCCAAAAAGAAAAATTCCTTTTTCTGCACGAGCCAGATGATCTTTAATAAAATGCGGATGTAAAATGCAGTCCCCATCGATTTGGATGATATAATCTGCTTTTGTTCCTGCAACAGCTTTATTTAAGATAGCCGACTTACGGAAGCCTTTATCCTCCTGCCAAACATGCTTCACCGCAACCCTGCTTTTATTAGAGAATTCCTCAATAACTGCTTTAGTCTGGGCTCCCGAACCATCATCGGCAATAAGGATCTCATCCGGAAGCCGGGATTGGATAATGATGCTGTTCAAAACAGACCTCAGTGCTTCGGGCCAGTTATATGTTGAAAGTAGTAAGGCTGTCTTCATATTAATGAACCAGGTTTCTTTTTGAGGTCACTAATTCCTTATATACATCGAGGGTTTTTTTTCCCAAATGTTCCGCAGTAAATTCGTTCCGGTATTTTTCAAAAGAAAGATCACCAAATTGCTTTTCAAGCTCCGGATTCCTGATAAATTCTATCAATTTTTGAGCTAGAGCCTCAGGATTTTCAGGTTCTACAAAAAATCCATTTCTCCCGTTTTCAATAACTTCCTCCACAACTCCCACTCTAGTTGTGATCACTGCCGTTTTCTGAGAAAAGGCTTCCATTAAAGAAGATGGCCCTCCTTCTCTTTTTGAGCTTATAACGAGAGCATCAAGCTGTGGCATGAAAGAAACCGCATTAGCTACAAATCCTAAAAAGGTAAAATATGGACCAATTCCTGCAGCTTCAACAGCCTTTTTAAATTCCGGGGTCAGTTTAGAAGGTGAACCCATTTGAACCAGGTGGAAATTAGTAACCCCTTTTTTTACCACAATTTCTACAGCTTTAACAAGAGTCATTAGATCTTTTGCCCTGGTATGGTTTGCAATATTTCCAAAAAGTACAAGCTCCTCTTGCAAGCCAAGTTTTTTTCTAATGGAAAATTCAGGTTCTCCACGGTCAATTTGTTTGATCCCATTATGAACCGTTACCATTTTGCTGTGATTCTTTCTTTTAAGTACCTTTTTGAAGTTCTCTCTGACATATTCAGAGATCACTATGATCCGGTCAATAGCGGGGTAATTGTACTTGTATTTGCTCAGGATGCTGTTCTTTTCCCTTACCCCTTTTTTAGCAAAAACAGTAGGAATTCCAATAACTTTAAATAGGTCCGTGACCACAAAACCTGTAACAGAATCACTGGTGTGAAGGTGAATAACATCAATTTTATGTTGTTCCACAAGATTCCTAAAGAACTTCCTGTATGCTGAAGTATGAGGCTTTTTATACTCCATGGCTAAGATTTCCACGGGATGGTTTTTCACCTCTTCAAATAAAGGGGTTCCGGTAAAACAAAAGATTTTCTGTTCCACCCCCAGCTTTTCCAGCTCATCAATTAGGTACATCAACTGCTGTTCATTACCACCCCAGCTGCGGGCGCCCGAAACGTGTAATACTTTCATAAAGATCAATCTTCACAAACAAAGGTAAAGGTTTTCCCTTGCAGTACCCATTTTGTATACAGTCCCAATAAAAATTTACTGAAATAACGGCTTTTTGGATACCTCCTTTCCTCCCCTGTTTTAAAATTATAAAGTAATTTTACCGGCGTAAAAAATTGAAGTGAAGATCTTACATCTTTCGGCTGCGGAAAAATGGGGCGGTGGTGAAAACCACCTGGAAAACCTGTGTCATGAGCTGAAAAATGAGATTTCCAACACGGTTTTTTGCGTAGCTGAAGGCATGCTGCACGAACGCCTGAAAAAAAATGGAACGAGGATAATACCTGCCCCCCTGGCCAACAAAATGGATCCGCGTTTTGTCCTGAAGCTGGCACGTACCTGCAAAAAGGAAAAATTCGACCTGCTTCACATTCACGACAGCACAGCGCTCACCCTTGCAGTGATGGCCGACCATTTTGGGGAACTGCCGCCATTCATTTTCAGTAAAAAAACATCTTTTCCCATAAGACCCCGACGCCAAACCCTTTTTAAATATAATTATCCCAAGGTCAAAAAGATCCTTTGTGTTTCAGAAGCTACCCGCAGGATCAGTTCAGAGAATCTAATTGGACAGGAACGCCTCGAAGTAATTTACCACGGCACCCGTCTTGACAACAAGCGTCAAAAATCCCCTTTTTGGATAAGAGATAAATATGAAATTCCTGAAGGTGCAAAATTGGTAGGGAATATTGGAAATCATATTGAAGCAAAAGACCTGGAGACCTTTATTCGCACTGCACATCACCTGGTGAACCTGAAGCAGCAAAAAGATCTTTATTTCATCCAGATTGGAAGTTTTAGCAGGAGGACCGAAGCCTTACTGGCGATGGTAGAAGAATTTCAGCTTCAAAAGCATGTGATCTTCACAGATTATATTCCGGAGGCTTCTGCATTGATCCCACAGTTTGACGTGATGCTGCTGACTTCAGAAAATGAAGGTATTCCGCAGGTGATCTATGAATCATTTTACTATAATGTGCCGGTAATTAGTACCGAAGTCGGCGGAATTGCTGAAGTCATTGAAGACGAGGTGAACGGGTTCTTATGCAAACCATATGATCACACGGGAATAGGTGAAAAGCTGTTGTTTTTAATTGCTAATCCGCAGGTAATCCCGACCTTTGCAAAAATTTCCAGGGAAAAACTGTTGCAGCATTTTACAAGTGATATAATGGCGCAGAAAACCCTGAAAGAATATAAAACAGCGATCAATGGTAGATTATACAGAGGAACTGAATAACGCATTAGCCGTTCTTAAAAGAGGCGGAATTATTTTATATCCTACCGATACGGTATGGGGAATTGGCTGTGATGCAACCAATGCCGATGCCATAGACAAGATCTATGCTTTAAAGAAAAGGAGTGAAGAAAAGGCCCTTATCTGCCTGGTTTCAGATTTTAAAATGCTGAACCAGTTTGTTGAAGAAGTACCCGAAGTAGCATACGATATCCTAAAATATGCCGCTAAACCTACCACGATCATCTACGATAAACCTATTAGAGTAGCAGAAAACCTGGTGGGCAAGGATAATACTTTAGGAATACGGGTTACCAAGGACGATTTTTGCCAGAAATTGATCCGGAAATTAAAGCGGCCCCTTGTTTCTACATCGGCAAATTTAAGTAACCAGCCCACCCCTGAATCCTTTGCCCAAATTGCTCCCGAAATTTTAAAGGGTGTAGACTATGTGGTAAATTTACAACAGTCTATAAAGACTCCTAAGCCTTCAGCTATTATCAAGCTGAGCAATGATGGAGAAGTAAAAGTAATTAGAAAGTAAAAATTTTTATAGACCTCACAGGTTTTTAAAAACCTGTGAGGTTTTGCCTCTGAAAATATTCGTGGATTCGTGGCAAGAAAAATTACAATACGTGAACAACTATAAGCAAGCCCTTTCAAACAACATTTTTAAAGTTATTTCTTTAGCAGCCAAAGAACTGCAGTTGGAAAGCTATGTAATTGGTGGTTTTGTGAGGGATTATATTCTGCAGCGTGGGGAACATAAGGATATTGATATAGTCGCAGTGGGCAGCGGGATCGAACTGGCAAAAAAAGTATCTTCCCTGCTTCCACATAAGCCAAAAGTGCAGATCTTCAAAACCTACGGTACGGCTATGCTACGGGCATATGATATGGAAGTGGAATTTGTTGGCGCCCGTAAAGAAAGCTATTCTGAAGAAAGCAGGAATCCGGAAGTTGAGACCGGTACTCTTGAAGATGATCAAAACCGAAGGGATTTTACCATCAACGCCCTTGCCCTAAGCCTTAATGATGAGACCTATGGCGACCTGCTGGACCCGTTTAACGGACTGCAGGATCTAAGCGCCGGAGTGATAAGAACTCCGTTGGACCCCGACGTTACTTATTCTGATGACCCGCTTAGAATGCTAAGGGCAATACGATTTGCCTCGCAATTACAATTCAGGATCGAGAAGGATTCTCTGCAGGCGATCACCCGCAACAGGAACCGGATCAAGATCATCTCGCGTGAAAGAATTGTTGATGAACTGAACAAGATCCTGCTTTCTCCAAAACCTTCAGTTGGTTTCAGCCTTTTACACAAAACCGGAATGTTGGGATTGCTCCTGCCCGAACTTACTGCACTTGAAGGGATAGATGAAATTGAAGGGCAGCGCCACAAAGATAATTTTTGGCACACCCTGGAGGTGGTCGACAACATTTCAGAAAACACTAATGACCTGTGGCTGCGATGGGCAGCCTTACTTCATGATATAGGTAAAGCTCCCACAAAAAAGTTTGATGAGAATTTGGGCTGGACCTTCCATGGTCACGAATTTGTAGGATCCAAAATGGTGTACAAGCTATTTAAGCGCCTTAAAATGCCATTGAATGAAAAGATGAAGTTCGTACAAAAGATGGTCTATATGAGTTCGCGTCCTATTGTTCTTTCGCAAGAGGTAACGGATTCGGCAGTGAGAAGACTTATTTTTGATGCAGGAGAAGATATTGAAGATCTCATGACACTTTGTGAAGCAGATATTACCACGAAGAATCCGAGGAGGTATCGCAGGTATCACAATAATTTCAAGGTTGTAAGACAAAAAATTAAAGAAGTCGAGGAGCGGGACCATGTGCGGAATTTCCAACCCCCGGTTTCGGGAGAAGAGATCATGGAAACTTTTGACCTTAAACCTTCCAGGGAAATAGGAGTCATAAAAGATGCAATCAAAGAAGCCATTTTAGAAGGAGTTATTCCAAATGAATATGATGCGGCCAGAGAGTTTATGCTTCAAAAAGGAAAAGAAATAGGTTTATCCCCTAAATAAATCATGCGTTACCTTCACATTCACCCCCATGAAAGACAATAAGAAAGTAGTTTACTGGCTGTACACCGGTTGTTTTCTAATTTTTGTAATGGTTGTTGTAGGTGGGATCACCCGCCTTACAAATTCCGGTTTATCTATTTCAGATTACAAATTGATCACCGGGACCATTCCCCCTTTGACAGAGGAACAATGGGTGGAAGAATTCGAATTCTACAAACAATTTCCTGAATACCAGAAATTGCATTACCACTTCACCCTTGAAGATTTTAAAGGAATTTATTTTTGGGAATGGCTGCACCGGGTTATTGGAAGGCTCATAGGACTGGTCTTTGTTTTTCCATTCCTCTATTTCCTGGCCACCAAACAACTTACGCGTCCCACGATTTATAAATCTATTGTTCTGTTATTCCTGGGTGGATTTCAGGGATTTCTTGGCTGGTACATGGTTAAAAGTGGCCTTGTAGATATGCCGGCAGTTAGCCATTATCGCCTCGCTGCCCATCTAACTACAGCTTTTGTAACTTTTGCCTACTGTTTTTGGGTTGCCATGGACCTGGTCTATCCAAAGAAAAAACAGATCAATAAAAGCTTCAGGAATCTTATTTGGGTGGGAATGATCATTCTGCTCCTGCAGATCATTTGGGGCGCTTTTGTAGCCGGCCTGGATGCAGGATGGATCCATAATTTCTGGCCAAAAATGACAGGTGGCGAATGGATCCATGAGACCGTTTATATCGAACAAAACCCGCTGTGGAGGAATTTCATCGAAGGAAAAAGTGGGGTGCAATTCGTTCACCGCTACCTGGCTTATGTGGTAGTAGGGGTCATAGTATATATCTGGTTCAGATCAAGAAAAATGGCACTCACTCTTCCGCAGCAAAAAGGAATAAACTGGCTCCTGGGATTAGTGTTTCTGCAATTTATTTTGGGTGTCCTAACCTTGATCTATGCGGTGCCGCTATGGTTAGGAGTTGCACACCAGGTGGGAGCATTTTTCCTGCTTACGGCGATGACATTTACGCTCCACAGATTTAGCAGATAGCTGAAAAATGTCATCTAAAAATGTATCTTTGCAATCCAATTTTTTGATTTATGCTTTATAGATTTAGAATTATTCTTGATGCCGAAGAAGATGTGTTTCGTGATATAGAGATCATGGCCGATAACACATTGGAAGACTTACACAACACCATACTACAATCATTTGGTTTTGATGGCACCGAGATGGCTTCATTCTACATAAGTGACGACGATTGGAACCAGGGGGAGGAGATCTCCCAGTTTGACGTTACAGATGGAGATGCATCTGTACGCCTCATGAATGAGACAACACTTGATGATGTGGTTTCAGAATCCCAGACCAAATTGATCTACATTTACGACTTCCTTAGCATGTGGACTTTTTTGGTGGAACTGGCAGAGATCGCAGAACCCGATCCACAAATGGACTACCCGAATCTTCTCTTTGTACACGGTCAATTGCCCGTGGCTGCACCCGAAAAGGAGTTTGAAGCTGAAGCCGATGACCTAGGGCTGGACTTTAATGATGATTTCGACGTAGACGATTACGACGATCTTTCTTTCGACGAGAACTGGAACTAGTTCCTTTTTTCCTATTTTTCGCATTTAATTAACCCGGTAACTTAACCGCAGCTTTTCAATATGATCAATTTATATAACGCTCAAATTGAGTCTCTATCTATTCACAGGGTTGGCAACAAGAGCCGAAATGAGAATATTTTTCTCTCCACCCAGCCTTTTCATTTGAATGATGAGATCACTCCTCTTATTAAGGAATATTTCCTGAAGCCCTTTAGGGAAAAAGAAGAGAATTATTTTCAGTTCTCAAACGAGGTGGATGTGGATTTCAACCCGTTGTATGAGATCGTAAATCACATTTTTGACAATCCGCAGGATGTACATGAGCAGTCAAAGAAGATCACCACCTTGCTTTTTGAACAGTCTGCCCATCCGCATATTAAAAGTGGAGAGGTTTACGTGGTACATTTTGAGAACATCATGCTCGATAATGAAAAGACCAACGCTATCGGAATTTTTAAATCTGAATTGAAGCACGATTTCCTGCAGTTTCAGGAAAAGGAGAGCATTTTGGAAATGATCATTCAGCAGGGGATCAACCTGAACAAACTTGACAAAGGTGCTCTTATTTTAAACCGCAACAGAGCCGAAGGTTATAAGATCCTTTCGGTAGATTCCAATAAATATGATACCAAATACTGGCTTGAAAATTTTTTAGGGGTTGATGTACTGGCCGATGAGAATTTCCACACTAAAAAGTACCTGAAATTCTGCCAGAATTTCGCTAAAGACGTGGTGCTTCCTGCGGAAGATAAAAAGGAAGAAGTGATGTTCATGAACCGAAGTGTGGATTACTTCGCCAAGAATGATGAATTTGAAGAAACTGCCTTCCTGAATTCGGTAATAGACAATCCCGATCTAATTCCGGAATTTAAAAACTATAAAACTGAAAAGGCTCCAAAATACAAGATCGAAGACCTTACCAGTTTTCCAATTTCCAATACAGCTGTGACCGCAGCCAGGAAATCTATAAAGAACACGATCAATCTAGACACCAACATCCAGATAAGAATGGATTTCATCAACCCGGAATCTGCGGAAAAATTTGTAGAAAAAGGCTGGGATGAAGAAAAACAGATGTATTACTACCTGGTGTATTTTAACAAAGAGCAAAAAAGTTAAGACAGCTACGGTCTAGAGTCAAGAACCTAGAGCCAGGACTTTTTAATTCAAGATTTCGGATTCAGGGTTTAAAATCCCTGGAGAAAAAGAAGGAGCCTCAAAAATCACATTTTTGAGGCTCCTTCTTTTAGAGGTAGTCAATCCTGAATTTTGAATTTTGAATCATATAAGTCTTTTCATATTCACATCCTCATAATTTCTTTTTACAAAGTCGAGGGCGGTTCTAAGGATTTGTCCCATGGAGCGGGCTCTTTTGAACTTCATATCATTCGAGAATTCATAGAGTTCTTTTCGCAGCTGCCTTACATTAGGTTCATTGGAGATCTGGTCATTTAGTATACAGCGCATCAATTCTTTATACCTCGTCTGGGCGTTGATTATTCTCTTTGCAAGTAAAGAACGCTCTTCCCTTCTGTATTGTTCTATTGAATTCTCCTGAAGCTTTTCCGCAACCAGCTGCACCATCTTAAAGTTCTCCTTAAAGAACTGTGGCCGGTAAACTTTCAGATTCCCTTCATAGCATTGCTGATCAAAATCTATAGCCCGAATCTGGTACTCCACATGATCAAAATCATGAGTAGGAATGATCACATAATTATAGGATCTCATGTCCCCCAAAAGCCGAATTGTACAGCGTTCATTGAATTTCACAAACTGCTTGGCGATCTGTGTTTTAGCACGTTCATCACACATAGGCAATTCGTTTTCAATAAATACATCCCCGGGAATTCCGGCAATATGTTCCTCAATAAGAGTATCGCGGTACACCAGGAAGTTGATCCTGTGAGGAGAAAGTATATGTTCAAATTCAAGCCCGTAAATGCGGGAAGCATCGGCTTTCTTTACATAGAAATAAGTAAAACTGTCGTTGAGAATATTCCTGACCTTGATCCTGAAAGGCTTTGAATTTCCGAAGGTGCAGTAATCAATAGCATCAACATTCAGAAATTCCAGGGAATCATCGCTCCCGTCTGAATGCAGGATGGTATATACCTGTTTGAGGCTGTTATCTATGTCATCCCTTTCATAATCCGGGTAATAGCAACGCACCCAATAAGTATCCTCTTCATGCTGATCGTAGACCACTATTGATCCCGAAAACCGGAGCAGGTCATCATAAAAAACGGGAATTTTTGTATTGCGATTGTATTTTGCAAGGTATTTATGAAACCTGTCATTTACGGGAAATGACGGCTTCTTTTTTGACATTAACTTTTCCTGCATACCTTGAATTTCCTCAAAAATAAGACTTCTTTTTATTTACGGGTGTAACAAAACGTTAACTTAGACGTCGAATGTTAAAACGCGTTAATTTTGAGCACCATACTTCGACTGAATAACCTTACAAAAAAATATGGACCGGTCACTGCCGTAAAGGATCTGTCTTTTTCCATTGAAAAAGGCAATGTATATGGCATTCTGGGTCCCAACGGGAGCGGAAAATCCACAACTCTCGGTATAGTCCTGAATGTTGTGAACAAGACCAGTGGAGATTTCCAATGGTTTGACGGCACCCAAAATACCCATGAAGCCCTTAAGAAAGTTGGTGCGATCATAGAACGACCCAACTTCTATCCTTATATGACTGCAGCTCAAAACCTGGAGCTGGTTTGTAAAATTAAAAATGTACCTCCTAATAAAATTGATGAAAAGCTGGAACTGGTGGGTTTATTAGACAGGAGGAACAGTAAATTTCGCACCTTTTCGCTGGGAATGAAACAGCGGCTTGCTATAGGGTCTGCCCTTTTAAACGATCCTGAAATTCTCATTTTAGATGAACCTACCAACGGACTCGACCCACAGGGAATTCACCAGATACGGGAGATCATTACCAGGATCGCCGCCGGCGGAACCACTATTTTGCTGGCATCTCACCTGCTTGATGAAGTTGAAAAGGTGTGTACGCATGTGGTGATCATTAGGAAAGGTGAAAAACTATACAGTGGGCCGGTGGATCAAATGAACGCCAGCTTCGGATTTTTTGAGCTTAAAGCTGCCAATGAGGAAAAACTACTGGCGCTATTAAATTCTCATCCTGCCATTGGTAAGGTGAGTCAAAAAGGGGAAATATATACTGCTTTCCTGGAAGAACCGCTGGAGCCGGAAGCTTTAAACACTTACCTTTTTGAAAATGGTCTTATTCTTTCCCAGCTCGTAAAACGTAAAGAAAGCCTGGAAGAGCAATTCCTGTTGTTAACCAACCAAACCACCGTCTAATGCTACGATTACTCAACATAGAATATCATAAACTAAGGTACAGCAAATCGTCCAAAGTACTTATCACCACCTATTTTATCCTGATCACCTTTATCGCACTAATCGCGTCTATAGAATTTAAATTTGGAGGGATAAATTTTCGGGTGGCAGATCAGGGGATATTTAATTTTCCATACATCTGGCATTTTAACAGTTATATCGCTGCGCTGCTTAAGCTGTTTCTGGCTATCGTGATTGTTTCCATGGTTTCCAATGAATACAGCAATCGCACGATCAAACAAAACCTCATCGACGGGCTGAGCAAAAAGGAATTTATCCTTTCAAAATTCCTTACAGTGGTCTCTTTTTCCTTTTTATCCACCGTATTCCTTTTCGTTGTATCCCTGATCCTTGGTCTTATATTTTCAGATTATACAGAGATCTCCATCATATTTTCTGATATGGAATATCTGCTGGCATATTTTATAAAACTTACAGGATTTTTCGCCTTTTGCATGTTCCTGGGAATGTTGATCAAACGTTCGGCTTTTGCATTGGGCTTCCTCTTCGTTTGGTGGATCCTCGAAAGCATCGCCCGCGGACTTATGAAATACCAGATCTTCAGGGATACCGATATTGCTGAAAATATAGCACAATTCTTTCCGCTGGAATCTATGGCGCTGCTGGTAAAAGAGCCTTTTTCACGATTGAACGTTATTCAATCGGCGGCTACACAACTGGGATCAGAATTCACCAAGGACTACGGGGTGCATTGGTATCAATTGTTGGTCGTTATTATTTGGACCGCAATTTTTGTCTATTTCTCCTATTTGCTGCTGAAGAAACGCGACCTGTAAGAGCGCTCATCTTTATGATTTTGGGAGCAGGCATAATTTGCCGAAAACCATGGAATTAGCTACTTTTGCAGGTCAGCAAAAAATTCTATGAAATTCAAGGTAAAATCTGATTTTAAACCCACCGGGGACCAGCCTCAGGCAATTAGCCAGCTGGTCAACGGCATCAATAATAAAGAGAAATATCAAACCTTACTTGGAGTAACCGGTTCCGGAAAAACCTTTTCGGTTGCCAATGTCATCCAGGAAGTGCAGAAGCCTACGCTGGTCCTGGCGCACAATAAAACCCTTGCAGCTCAGCTTTATTCCGAATTCAAGCAATTCTTCCCCGATAATGCCGTGGAATATTTTGTGAGCTACTACGACTATTATCAGCCGGAAGCCTTTATTCCCACTTCGGGCACTTATATTGAAAAGGATCTTTCCATAAACGAAGAGCTCGAAAAAATGCGTTTGAGCACTACCTCTTCCCTGCTTTCCGGAAGAAGGGATATTATTGTGGTGGCATCTGTTTCCTGTCTCTACGGAATTGGGAATCCCGTGGAATTCAAGAAGAACGTCGTTTCCATTCAGAGAGATATGGTGATCTCCCGAACTCAATTGCTTCACAGGCTGGTACAGAGTTTATATTCCCGAACTGAAGCCGAATTCAGCCACGGAAACTTTCGTATAAAGGGAGATACGGTTGACATTTTTCCAAGTTATGCAGATAACGCTTTTAGAGTCCACTTTTTTGGAGACGAGATCGAAGAAATTGAAGCTTTTAATCCTGCTACTAATGACATTATTGAGAAATACGACCGTTTGAATATCTATCCGGCCAATATGTTCGTGACCTCTCCTGATGTTTTGCAGGGAGCAATAAGAGAAATACAGGACGACCTTGTCAAACAAGTGAATTACTTCCAGGACATTGGGAAACATCTTGAGGCAAAACGCCTGGATGAGCGAACCAACTTTGATTTGGAAATGATCCGGGAATTAGGTTACTGCTCCGGAATCGAGAACTATTCCCGTTACCTCGACGGCCGCCTGCCCGGCACCAGGCCATTCTGTTTGCTGGATTATTTCCCGGATGATTATTTAATGGTAGTGGATGAAAGTCACGTTACCATCCCACAAGTGCATGCCATGTATGGCGGAGACAGGTCTAGAAAAGAGACACTGGTAGATTACGGTTTCAGGTTGCCTGCAGCTATGGATAACCGTCCGTTAAAATTTGAGGAATTTGAAGCGCTTCAGAATCAGGTGATCTATGTAAGTGCGACGCCGGCAGATTATGAGCTTCAGAAAACAGAAGGGATGTATGTTGAACAGGTGATACGTCCTACCGGACTGTTGGATCCTGTGATCGAAGTGCGGCCAAGTCTGAACCAGATCGATGACCTTATCGAGGAAATGCAACTACGAATTGATAAAGATCAACGAATTCTCGTTACAACGCTTACCAAACGCATGGCCGAAGAGCTTACAAAATATCTTACCCGGATCAATATACGTTGCCGTTACATTCACAGTGATGTGGACACCTTGGAGCGGGTGGAAATTATGCAGGACCTTCGAAAAGGGCTTTTTGACGTTCTGGTTGGGGTGAACCTGTTGAGAGAAGGTCTTGACCTTCCGGAAGTCTCTTTGGTAGCCATTCTGGATGCAGATAAGGAAGGTTTTCTTCGTAGTAACCGTTCCCTTACCCAAACCATTGGTCGTGCGGCCCGTCATCTGGAAGGAAAAGCTATCATGTATGCAGACAAGATCACAGACAGCATGCAGAAAACGATCGATCAAACCGAGTACAGGAGAGAAAAGCAGCTAAAATATAACGCCGATAATAACATCACTCCTACTGCCCTGAAAAAATCTTTCGAAAACATGCTGGTTCGCAAAAAGCCGGAGCTATATACCTACGAGGTGGCGCCCGATCTTAAAGCTGCGGAAGCGGAAACAGAATACTTCAGCAAACCTCAACTGGAGAAGCGCATCAGGGAAAAACGCAAGGCAATGGAGTCGGCAGCGAAAGAGCTGGATTTTATGACAGCGGCAAAGTTGCGGGATGAGATCAAAATGCTTCAGGAGAAAGTGCAGACTGCATCATAAAGTGTTAAATTATTTATAGAAGCCTCTGCTTCAGAAGAATAAATATTTATATTTAATTCTCTTTGGTGCCTCCCCACAATACTTTCAGCTTTGAAAAAGATCACTATTATTTTAGTGCTGGGCTTCCTGTGGTTGACAGAAACTGCTGCACAGGTGGGGATAAATACTACAGATCCCAAGGCACAACTGGATATTCACACCTCAGATCCTGCGACTCCCGGTCCTGCAGATGGTATTTTGATCCCGAGGCTTGACAAATTTCCGGCCACCAATCCGGGTACAGATCAAAACGGAATGCTGATCTTCCTTACCTCCCAAAAAGGGGAATTTTCTCCGGGGTTTTACTGGTGGAATTCTTCCGAAGGAAAATGGGAAGGCATGTCGGGAAAAGCATCTTCAGATTTTTATAAGGTAGGTACTACAGGCCCGGCAGCCAATCCCAACGAGGCAGTTTTCCGGAAAGGAAATGTAAATATTGGAGGCTCTTCCCAGAACGTGAAACTCAAAGTTATGATAGATGCCACTGAGGAAGCAACCACCCGCACCGGACTGGAGGTGGAGAATGCCAGTTCCACTCCGACGAATGTCACCTATGGCATTGTGAGCAACAACAAAAGTCTAACTGCTGATAAAAAATATGGGATCAAAAACAGCGTTTCGGCCGACGGAATAGGAATACATTACGGGATCTTCAATGAGGTTAATCAAAATACCAATGAAGAGATCTATGGGATTTGGAACGATGTGGGGAAAACCTTCGGTGCAACCAAGAACCATTATGGCATCTACAACGTCATTGGCACTATACAGGGAACCGGCTTTGTCTATGGTATTTACAGCAAAGCACTGGGAAATGATCCGAAAAAATTATTTGCCGGCTATTTTGAAGGCAGAGTGGGAATAGGTACCCCGGGCACAGATTACATACTTCCTGCCACCCGAGGTAGTCTGGACCAGGTGCTGGTTACCGACGCCGGCGGAATTGTCTCCTGGAAATATCCATATTTCAAGACCTACTCCTCCACTACTTCTTCCACAGGAGCTTATTCCATTCCTGATGACACCTATACTTTAAGAATAAACAACCAGGTGAGCAGTATAATAATTCCGGATGCAGCAGCTAATAAAGGTCGGTTGCTATACCTCATCAACTGGCCGGGAAATTCTTATAAAAGTTTCGACTTTTTGGGCAGTAATGATCTTTTTGACATTACTACGAATTCGACTGTTACAGGAATTGCCGCGGGACAGAAATATTTGATCCAAAGCGCAGGGAACAGGTGGATACTTTTAGATAAATAAACTTAAGAAAGATTTTGGCTAAAGCCCTGCTGATATTTTAATTCTAAATCCTCCGGGTAAATCCGGGGGCAATTCATGGAATCCATATTAATCTTTCCGGGGAATTGAATTACCTCCGCCTTTAGGCGGAGGTTAAGAAGCCGCTATTCCAAGGGCTTTAGCCCAACTGGATTTCAGATTCAATTTAAACGAACTCATTTGTCTCATTAGGCTGCAGCTTCTTAACTGATCTTTCCAAACGAATTCTTACGTCTACGGCTGTAAGGTCTTTTTCAGATGCCATGAGAGGATTCAGATCTAATTCTGCAATTTCGGGCACTAGAGTCAGGAGATCTGAAATTTTTACGATGGTTTCAGCAAATAATTTAATGTTGATACTGGCCTGACCTCTAATCCCTTTTAAGATCGGAGCTGCTTTTAGATCTGTGATCATCTTTAAAGCCTCTTCTTCTGAAACAGGGATCATAGAAGCACTTATATCTTTTAGAACTTCCACAAAAATACCTCCGAGTCCGCATAGAATGACGTGAGGATAGTTTGTTTCTTTCTTTGCTCCAATGAATATTTCCTTGCCTTTTATCATAGGCTGGATCATGACAGAAGTTGCTCCTTCGATCTGCATCAACTTGTGGAAACCATCATGTAGTTCGGATTTATTAGATACGTTTAAAATGACCCCACCGACATCAGATTTATGCAACGGACCTTCAACCTTTAGAACTACCGGAAAAATTACAGTATTTGCAAAATAGTTTAGCTTTGCTTCATTCTTAACCTGAAGTGGAACAGCGAATTTCACTCCTGCAGTTTCCAGCAATGTAACGGCTGCTTCTGTGGGCATATATCCATCGGGAAGTGCATCTATCAATTTCCTGATTTCTGTAGAAAATTTGGGGTCAGGATTTTCAGTTTTTATACTAACCGACGCGTGATTATAAACCTTAGCTAAGGCCTGTCCGAATAAGACCTCATCCTGAAAAGCAATATTTCCTTTCTTTAAAAACACCTGAATTTCATCTTTCACATTCACCACTGATGGTAAAACGGCGTAGATCGGTTTTTCAGAAGATTTTATTCTCTCATTCAATACTTGATAAACATCGTCTACAGCTGTTAAACCGGGACTTCCAAAAATAACTGCCATAGCATCGATCCGGGGACTGGATTCACAAACTTCAAGAATTGCTTTTAACTGCCCGGCATTGCCTGTAGCCAAAAAATCAATTGGATTGGAGACCGAGGAGCCGTCAAACAATTGATCCAGTAGAGCTTCACTTTCTTTACCTTCTATATGCGGAATTTTCAAACCGTTATTTGACAGCACATCTGTCAGCATTACCGCAGGTCCGCCGGCATGGGTGATGATAGCTATATTTTTTCCGGCGGTTTCTTTTTGCTGAAGGATCCCGGCAACTGTAATAAGTTCGTTCCTGCCAAAACATCGAATGATTCCGGCTTTTTTGAACAGGGTGTCTACAAAGACATCAGAATTGGCAATAGCTCCGGTATGCGACGAAGCCGCCCTATTCCCTTCTTCAGAACTACCCGCTTTAATAGCTGCTATCTTGCAGCCCTTAGCTATTAAGGAAGTGGTATGCCTTAAGAACTTCAGTGGATCCTTGATACTCTCTATGTAAAGCAATTTAACTTTCGAACTTACTCCTTTCTCAAAAGAATGATCTAAATATTCAAGGATCTCCTCCACCCCTATCTGGGCGCTGTTTCCAACGGTATACACACTGGAAAACGTCAATCCAAAACTCTGAGCCGCTTCAATAATAAAAACTGCCGTCGCCCCGGAACCTGAGATGAGATCAACTCCTTTTTCATCAAGTTTTGGTATGGGAGTGGTAAAGACTCCGGCATAATGTTTATTGATCATTCCAATATTGTTGGGACCTAAAAAACTACCGCCTGCTTTGTCAAGGAGCTTAACGATCTCCTTCTCCAATAGCGCACCGGCCTCATCTTTTTCACTAAAGCCTGCCGAGAAAATTATGAAGCCTTTCGTATTTTTCTTTTGCGTAAGCACCCTAACGGCTTCAACAACATATTTTGCAGCAATGGCGATAATTGCCAGATCCACTTCAGGCAGATCATTGATGTCATTATAAGATCTCACCCCCTGCACCATGTCCTGTTTGGGATTGACCACGAATAAATCGCCTTCGAATTGATGGTCGAGCAGGTTTTTCAAAACTCTTCCCCCGGGACTGTGAATATTGTCGGAACCTCCAACAACTACTATGCTTTCAGGATGGATCAATTTCGAGTGCAGCATAAGAAATAAGGAATTTTGGTATGGTAAAGGAAGAAATTTTAAAAAGGTTTTTAGCTGATATTGATCAGCATCTGTTTGATTACATCTTCGTTAATTTGATAAAACAGCTAAATTTTTCAGGTTATGTATGCATTTTCGAAAGCAGTCAATTCCATGCATTCAGAGGACGTTAAACAATTGATGAAACAGGCTTCGGGGAAGAACCTGATCTCTTTTGCCGGCGGTATGCCGAACAATGATCTGTTTCCTGTAGAACAGATCGATGAGCTATATAATTCTTTATCCCCAGAGATCAAAAAATTATGTTTTCAATACGGCCCTACCTCGGGATATCCTCCCCTGGTGAAATCATTGGAGAGCTACCTGGAAAAGAAAGGCCTGATCATAGGCGATAATAAGATCCTGATCACGACCGGGTCACTGCAGGCAATATCCATAATTACCCAGGAATTTGTCAATGAAGGAGATATCATACTTACAGAAAATCCTTGTTTTGTGGGAGCTTTAACAGTCTTTGAAACTTTTGGAGCCGAGATCCACAGTATACCTATAGATAAGCATGGCATCAATATCGAAGCCTTAAAAAGTAAAATCGAATCTTTAGATCGAAAACCCAAGTTCTTATATGTTACGCCTAACTATCATAATCCTGCCGGAATCATTTATTCCCCCGAAAGGAAGAAAGAACTCCTGGAAACCCTGGCCGGTACCGGGATTATCTTAATTGAAGATGATGCCTACAGTGATCTTTATTTCAACGAGGAAGAGAAATCTCTGACTAAAGCCATGAAATCTAATGGGGTTCAGGATGTAGAGATCATCTATACCGGATCATTTTCAAAAATACTGGGTCCGGGTTTCAGACTGGGTTATATGCTTTCTTCTGAAGAGATCTTCGAAAAAGCAGAAACGGTGAAACAAGCCCTGGATGCCTGTACTTCCAGTTTTATGCAGATACTGGCAAATGAATTTTTAGTTCAAAATAAACTTGAGCCATATTTGACATTTTTGAGGAGTGAGTATCTGGAACGCAAGGATTTGCTTCAGCAGTATCTGAAGACTTACATGCCCGAAGAAGTTACCTGGAATGAACCAAAAGGAGGTTTTTATGTCTGGCTGAAATTACCTTCTCATATCAAGTCAACCGAGATCTTCAATGAAAGTGTTTCCAGAGGTGTGGTCTTTGTGACAGGTCGAACCTTTGATCCCGCCAGTGAAAAAGATGACAGGCTGCGACTTTCCTTTTCAAACATGCCAAAGGATCAAATTGAAAAAGGGGTTATTATTTTGTCTGAAGCAATAAAAAAAGTGCTTCAGAATTCAAAAATGGTGCTTTCATAAGTCAGCCGTAAATAGAAACCAGGTTCTGCTCAAAAAAAATATCGGGAGATAAGCTTTTTAAAAAAGCCCACTCCCGATATCTATTTTCAGAAATATTTTTGTTGATCTATTGATTCGCAGCCAGATTAGTAATTCCTTCTGCTACTTTTTTACCTTCAGCAAAAGCTTCCAGGTTCAATTTTATGATCTTTTCACTTTTATGTTGAAACAGGGTTTTTATTGCTTCGAGCAAGCTGTCTTCGGACAAAGGAATGATGGCAGATGCTGTGCCCAGCAAGACCATATTTGCAACTTTTGAATTCCCGATGCTTTTCGCGATTTGAGTTGCATCAACGATCACATGATTCGGATGTTTTTTTATTTCTTCAAAGAGATCGTCCTTTTCAGGATAATTGGAGGTGTTGATGAAAGGTTCTGAATCTGTTACCAGCCAGCCATCCTTTTTCAAAAAAGGTATATACCTCAACAGTTCCATGGGTTCTACCGATAGGATAAGATCGGCTTTACCTTCGGGGATGAGATCAGAAAATATTTCCTTGTCAGATATTCTCACGTGAGATTGTACTGCTCCGCCACGCTGGCTCATCCCGTGAACTTCAGATTGTTTTATGAACAGGTCCTGGTTTAGAGCAGCGGTATCCAAAACCGCAGCAATGGTAAGGATGCCCTGACCACCAACTCCTGATAATATGATATTTGTATTCATGGTTCTCTTAAATTTTAGTGGATGAGTTGGTCTAATTCAGGGCTGCGATCCTGGCTTTGATTTGCTCCTTTTGATCCCTGGATAATCGCACACAAGGCCTTTCTGAAATAATAACTGATACTCCTTTATATTTTAATTCATTACGCAGGATTTCCACATTTTCTTCGTGATTCTTTTTCAGTGGCACTATAGTCTTCAAATGATCGGGATGGACCCCTATTCCTAAACAGATCTTGTGCAATCTTCCCACTGCCGTTGATTCCTGGGCTCCTGTCATAGCAACAGCCGAGTTATCTGAAATGATGACCGTGATAGGTGTATTTTCATAAACCGCATCCAGGAGTCCTGTCATGCCTGAATGTGTAAAAGTTGAATCTCCAATAACTGCAATCGCATTTTCCAGCCCGGCATCTGCGGCACCTTTGGCCATGGTAATTGAGGCTCCCATATCTATAAGGGTGTTGATGGTACCCAGAGGTGGTAAGGCCCCGAGTGCATAACAGCCAATATCCCCAAATACATTTTTGTCTCCTATCACGGGAATTAATTCATTTATGGCGTTGAACAGATCTGTATGACCGCATCCTTCGCAGAGTTGGGGCGGTCTGGGAGTCACCACAGAAGGAATGGGTGCCATTTTGTTCTGGAAAAGACCTAAAGATCTCCCTACAATATTGGGATTAAGTTCTCCTGTTCGCGGCAGATCCCCCGATAACTTTCCTTTTATTTTGTCATCTTCATCAAAATAATTGTGCAGTAATTCTTCCACTATAGGGTAACCATCCTCTACAACCAGGATCTCGTCACAATGATCGTAGAGCGCTTTTACTTTTTCTTTGGGTAAAGGGTACTGCGAGATCTTAAGGATCGAATAATCAGTTTCCTCATCTCCTATATTTTCCATTACATAATTATGGGCTATCCCACATGCAAGAATTCCCACTCCCCTGTTTTTGCCTTTTTTAAGGCTGTTCAAATTGGATTTTTCTGAATATTCGATCAAAGCGTCCTGTTTATTCACCAGGAGATCAAATTGCTTTCTCGCATTCATGGGAAGCAAAGCAAATCGCGAGGTATCTGTCGGTAAATTAATATCATTGGGGCCACGCCTCTTTCTTAATACTATACCAGCCCGGGAATGTGATAAACGGGTGACCATCCTTAGTAGAACCGGCAGTTTTACCTCTTCTGAAAGATCAAAGGCATACAACATACTGTCATAAGCTTCCTGTTGATTTGACGGTTCCAGGATAGGGATCATCGCGAACTTACCGTAGAAGCGTGAATCCTGTTCATTTTGAGAGGAGTGCATGGAAGGATCATCAGCCACTACCACTACGAGTCCGCCATTAACTCCGGAAACAGCCATATTCATAAAAACATCTGAAGCCACATTGAGCCCCACATGCTTCATGACCACCATGGATCTCTTTCCAACATAGGACATACCCAGTGCAGCCTCCATGGCTGTCTTTTCGTTGACAGACCAGGTGGTATGTATATTCAGCTCCTTCGCGAGTTTTGACTTCTGAATGTACTCGGTTATTTCGGTTGACGGCGTACCGGGATATGCATAGACTCCCGAGAGACCTGCATCAATACTCCCCTGGGCAAGCGCTTCGTTACCTAAGAGTAAACTTTTCATCTGATTAAAAATACTTTTAGTTGTGCAAACTAATTTAGAAGGTTAAGAGGTAACAGAGTATGACCTATGTCATACGATGAGGATTACACAAGCGAGAATAAGAAGGAGGTCTTAAAAAGGGGATTTTTGAATGGTATTGGTAAAACCATTTCAGAAGGAGCTTTTTTTGTTCAACATGAACCCAGGATAATCCAGGGTGTTCAAGAAGATCTCAAAAGTACAGGTTACATGTTATCTCGGTCCGCAGCCGGAGGTAAGAAATAGCTCCATTTAAAAAGTTTAGTCAAAAGAAACCCTGGAAAAGGTTTCAAAAATGACATTTTAAAGAGGTATTAAAAAAAGAAACGCCCCGAAGGGCGTCTCTTAAATTTTAATCACCAGTTAACTAAATCTATCGTTCATTATTTAATATCGATCATTCTCTTTGCCTGTACTTTAGCATCTTCGCGTTTTGGAAGCTCGATCTTCAATACCCCTTCATTATATTTTGCAGAGATCTTTTCGGGATCTACAGTTTCAGGCAAACTAAAGGCTCTTTTGAAGCTGGTGTAGCTAAATTCGCGACGGGTGAATCTTCCTCCATTTTCTTTCTTCTCATCTTCTTTTTTGACTTCAGAAGAAATAGTAAGCACTCCATTATCCAGTTCAAGGTTGAAATCTTTTTTGGACATTCCGGGAGCAGCAACTTCCAGAGTGAAAGATTCATCATTTTCGGCGATGTTCACTGCAGGTACGCTGGTTCCAATCCTGCTCATTCCATTGTTTCCATTGTCCATCCAGTCGGTTTTAAACATGTCATCAAAAATCGATGGAAGCCAATTGTCGGTGTTTCTTTTAATAAGGTTCATAATTGTAATATTTTGAGGTTATACTTTTAAAATTTCAAAAACATCCAGTCAAATTAGATACCACAGCAATATTTCAGACTTTTTGGCGTATATCGATTGAGTTTTACCGACAAATTGTCATTCATTGAAAAAAGATGTACTCGTCCTTTTTTCTACTTTTGAAGTTGGAACTCCCATTTATTTAGTAAGGTTTCGTAATTTTATCCCGTAAAAACAACCTATGCCCCTATCCAATAACGATATCTTCAAAAAACTTAGAGTTGCTTTAAAGCTCCGCGATGAAGACATAGTACACATCTGCTCCCTGGTGGATTTCAAAGTCACCAAAAGTGAGATTGGAGCCATCTTTAGAAGTGAGGATCACCCAAAATACGTGGAATGCGGGGATCAATTCCTGCGGAATTTCCTTAACGGCCTGGTGATCTACAAACGCGGCCCAATGCCCAAAAAGGAAGAAAAGAAGTAGTTCATGGAGGTAATTTCAGAAAAACGAGAGGTTTCAGCTGCTGAAATAGCACAGCTGAATCAAAAATACAAAGACCTCAACCTTCACCAGAGAATTTCAGAATTATATAATGATTTTAATGAGGCAGAAGTGATGTTAACCAGTTCATTTGCTGCCACCTCTGCTTTTCTGCTCAAACTATTTTCTGATGTTAACAGGAATCAGCTTGTTTACTTCATTGACACCGGATACCATTTTGAACAAACTCTGGAATATAAGGAGCAGCTAACAGAACTCTATGGGCTGCGGGTAAAATCTATTAGTGCGGTGAAGGAAGAACACGAGTTCACCAAAACTGACGAGACCTGGAAGAAGAATCCCGATTTTTGCTGTTACATCAATAAAGTTAAGCCGCTGGACCTCATAAAATCCAAATATACCGTTTGGGTAAGCGGATTAATGGAGTGGCAAAGCGACCATAGGGCCACATTAGATATTTTTGAACAGAGAGGAGAGATCCTGAAATTTTATCCTCTCTTAGATGTTTCAAAAAAAGAACGGAACGAATTCATTGAAAAACATCAATTGCCTTTTCACCCTCTTGTGGCAAAAGGATATCATTCTATTGGCTGCTCCCACTGCACTGTAGCAGGTGATGAACGTAGCGGCCGCTGGAATAACAATCCCAAGACAGAATGTGGGTTACATCTGTAACTTTAAAGACCCAGGAACCTGTAGGCAGGAATCAGGACATGACATAAAAAAATCCCGGAGTGATGAGTTCCGGGATTCTTTGTTTAGTAAATTCGGCTAAATCTAACATAGAGGCTTTACCACTGTAAGTTCATAGATCTTACCTTTCATCCAATCTGAAGGCAAGGCTTTATTGGCAAGTTTCTCTTCCAGCAATTTGCTCACTTCCTTATTGTCTGAGGCTACAGACAGACTCTGGATCTTTTGATCTTCAGAAACCGAGAAGAACAAAGTTACTTGCAGGGTTTTACCGTCTGCCGATTTAAACTCCTTCAGGATTTTTTCAATTTCTAGAGAAACTGAATCCGGATTGCCAACTGTTCCGGCCTGTGTGGCCGAAGTAAGGATCATTGCAACTACTACTAACAACATCTTGATACTTTTCATAATATTCGTTTTAAGATTGACTGATTTATTTTTTGATGATTAATGATTTACTATAAAGACTTAAAAAAGAGAGAGTTGTTACAACCAGAAATATATTTTAACAAAACTTTCACTATATTTAATGTAAGGATAAAAAAAAACCCGGGGATGAGCCGGGTTCTTTATTTAAAGGAATGAAGATTATCTCCTGGATTTCACCTTAACAGGTAACTCATAGAATTTTTCTGTAGACCAACCTTCTCCCTTTAATTTGCGATGGTTCAATCTCTTTTCAATAAATTCATTCACTTCCTCGTTCTGAGATTTTACCGAATAGATCTCAATCTTTTGTTCCTGATTCACTTCGAAGATAACAGTGACAGTAAATTCTTCTTCAATGATTAACCCTGAATCTTTCAGCATCTTTTCAATTTCATAGGTGATGCTGCCCCTGTTAGCTTCAAAATAATAAGCTGAATTGGCAAAAGTTGATGCAGTCAACATTAAGGCAAAAGCCGCGAAAAATAATTTTAGTTTTCTCATGACAGTTCGTTTTTAGTTATTGATTATTGATTGATGTTATACCTTAAAGACTGCCGGGATATATTTCTTGTTACAGTACTATTTTCTTCTTAACTACAATTTAACATTTTAGATTCTGCATAAAAAAACCCCGGCAGTTGCCGGGGTCCGTATTCATTAAGTTTTGGCACACTTTAAGCCAACACTTCCTGTACTTTATCTGCTGCTTCCTGAAATTCTACTGCACTGTAGACATCCAGTCCGCTATTGTCGATCAATTCCTTTGCAATATCTGCATTGGTTCCCTGTAAACGCACAATGATAGGTACGTGGATGTTCCCCATGTTCTTATATGCATCAACAATTCCCTGAGCAACTCGATCACAACGAACAATTCCTCCAAAAATATTTACGAGGATAGCCTTTACTTTTTCATCTTTTAAAATAAGACGGAAAGCTTCTTCCACTCTCTTGGCATCTGCTGTACCTCCCACGTCAAGGAAGTTTGCAGGTTCTCCTCCGGCCTGTTTAATAAGGTCCATTGTTGCCATTGCAAGTCCGGCACCATTTACCATACAACCTACGTTTCCGTCAAGGTCCACATAATTAAGTCCCACTGCACGCGCTTCTACTTCTACAGGACTTTCTTCCCGCTCGTCGCGCATTTCAGCGTAATCTTTATGACGGAAAAGGGCGTTATCATCTAAAGTTACTTTAGCATCAACAGCCATGATTTTGTCATCACTTGTCTTCAAGACAGGGTTGATCTCAAAAAGAGTAGAATCAGATTTTGTGAAGGCTTCATAAAGCGACATCACAAATTTGGTCATTTCTTTAAAAGCAGTTCCGCTAAGACCAAGATTGAAAGCAATTCTGCGGGCCTGGAAAGGCAGTAATCCTGTTGAAGGATCAATTTCTTCATTAAAGATAAGATGCGGAGTCTTCTCTGCAACTGTTTCTATATCCATCCCACCTTCGGTAGAATACATGATCATATTTCTTCCGGTGGCCCGGTTTAGGAGCACAGACATATAATATTCTTCCGGCTCATTATCTCCCGGATAATATACATCTTCAGCGATTAAAACCTGGTGTACCTTTTTACCTTCCGCAGAAGTTTGAGGCGTTACAAGATTCATCCCAATGATTTGTCCCGAGATCTCTTCTACTTCCTGAAGGTTTTTGGCAAGTTTTACTCCTCCACCTTTTCCACGTCCACCAGCATGAACCTGAGCTTTAATTACATGCCAACCTGTACCGGTTTGTTCTGTAAGTTTTTTTGCAGCTTCTACTGCCTCTTTTGGATCCTGGGCAACGATCCCACGCTGTATGCGCACTCCAAAACTGCTTAAAATCTCTTTTCCCTGATATTCGTGTATATTCATAATAAGGTGTTTCTTCAGTGTTTGTTATGGTCCACAAAAGTAACAAATGTTATAGGATAATGCCAATCTTTTTTAGGCGCAGCGCGCAGCTCGTGGGAATTTTGCTATTTTTTGGTCCTCAACCTAAATTCGGTAAAATCCAGGGGATCAAAATTCCTGAAATGCCCATTCAATTCAATAGTCTGTTTGGTGCGATTTAATTCCTGAATTATGGGGATTGTAATGAGAAGATGATTAATTAAAAATTCCTGCCTTGCCTTTTCTGAATCCAGTTTTAACAGGGTATATTCCTGTTCCAGGGACAGGCCGATTTTATGTGCTAAAGTATAGCTTCGGAAGGAGGGGATATCGATCTTTGGACCCGGCACCCCTAGATGCATATAAAGTTCCCGGATCAACTCCAGCAATTGATTCTTTAAAGTTTCTGAAGCATCATCTTTATCCTGTAGAAATTCCACATCTCCCCCGGCATAATATTTCCCCTTTTCCATGGGGTCAAAATTTTTAATCCTAAAAACTCTTAGGCCCCGACAAATAATATCCTTCGCTCCATTTTCATAGTTCACCACTACATTTAACAGCTCCATTTCAGTTCCGTATTCCAGCTGATTGTCTTTATACAAAGGAATGCCAAAGTTAATCCCGGATTTTTCACAATCGGTGATCAACTGCTTGTAGCGTTTTTCAAAAATGTGCAAGGGCAGCTTCTCCCCGGGATAAACCACGTTTTGTAAAGGAAAAAGCGCCAGTCTGGATAACATAAGACTCTGATTTTCAATATGGAAAATTACAAAATTTCTTTACCTAATTTAATTTTTCTCACCTAAATTTTACAACTCTGTCTCATATGCAAATAACAATTCACGGGAATTGGTTATTTTTAAACCGGTGGTGCGTTCCACCTAAAAAATCTCCCTTATTTTTGCAGCTTTAATTTTAGATAGCATGACAAACCAGGATCTTTTAAAAATAGCAGAAAAATTCGGCAGCCCGGTATACGTATATGATTCAGAAAAGATCATTTCGCAATATAACAGGCTTACCAATGCCTTTAGCAAGGTAAAAAACCTGCGAATTCACTATGCTGTCAAAGCTTTATCAAATATTTCCATTTTAAGTCTTTTCCAAAACCTTGGTGCAGGTCTTGACACAGTTTCTGTGCAGGAAGTAAAACTGGGATTACAGGCCGGAGTAGATCCTTCAAAGATTATTTATACACCTAACGGGGTTTCTCTTGAAGAAATTGAGATGGTTGCCAAAATGGGAGTCCAGATCAATATCGACAACCTCTCTATACTGGAACAGTTTGGTACAAAACATCCGGAAGTTCCGGTATGTATAAGGATCAATCCTCACGTAATGGCCGGGGGCAACACCAATATTTCTGTAGGGCACATAGATTCAAAATTCGGCATTTCAATTCACCAGATCCCGCATGTTCTAAGGATCGTGGAGAACACCGGGATGAACATCAATGGAATTCACATGCACACAGGAAGTGATATCCTGGATATTGAAGTGTTCCTGTATGCTTCAGAGATTTTGTTTAGCACTGCCCTCCAGTTTAAAGACCTGGAATTTCTTGACTTTGGAAGCGGTTTTAAAGTGCCTTATAAAGAAGACGACATTGAAACCAATATAGAAGAGTTAGGAGAAAAACTTACTGCTAAATTCCAGTCTTTCTGTAAACAATATGGAAAGGAACTTACCCTGGCATTTGAACCGGGAAAATTCCTTGTTAGTGAAGCCGGGAAATTCCTGGTAAAGGTCAATGTGATCAAGCAAACCACCTCCACAGTTTTTGCGCAGGTAGACAGCGGTTTTAATCATCTCATCAGGCCGATGCTCTACGGTTCCCGTCATGAGATCTACAACATTTCCAATCCCGAGGGAAAAGAAAGATTTTATTCGGTTGTGGGTTACATCTGCGAAACCGACACCTTTGCCAGCAACAGAAGAATTTCAGAGATCAAGGAAGGCGATATTTTGGCTTTTAAAAATGCAGGAGCTTATTGTTTTTCTATGGCAAGCAATTACAATTCAAGGTTCCGTCCGCCCGAAGTGCTGTGGCATGAAGGCAAAGCACACCTCATTAGAAAAAGAGAAACTTTTGAAGACCTTATCCGCGGACAGGTAAAGATGGAATTCACTCCGGAAAAAGCCGAAAAATAATTTCTCCTAAAAACATCATTTTTGAAAGGCCTTGAGCCGGTAAACATCTTCCCAGTCCCAACCTGCATATTGCAGGCTGGAATTGAATTGTTTATCGATATAAGTATTTTCAGGAAATTCGTACCCATGCTTTTTCCAGTAACTTCTAAGGGTTTTCAGCTTTTCAGGATTGAATTCTCCCGCTTCAGGTTCTTCCAGGCCTAATTCAAGAAATTTTTCGATTGCCTTAATAATAGAGTTAATCTTCTCATATTGGATGGTATTGGGCTGCCAATCCAGCCTCACTACCTTTAGCACCTCGTACATGGCAGCCAATTGCACGATAAGCACAGATTTTCTTTCTCTGCTCAAAAAGTAATTCGACATAGGAAAAGCGAGATAACTACTGGAGTTCTGCAGAATTTGCTGTCTAAAACTGGACGCATCAGAAACAAGAGAAGCCAGATCGTCCTGCTTCTTTAAGTATTGAAATAACTCCTCCACATCTTCTCCTGTTGTAGAAATAAAAAAGGATAATTGCTTTTTTGAAAGAACTGCGTTTAAAACACTCAGGAGATAAGTAAGTCCGGTGGTTATCAAAACAAAACCGGTGAAAGAAAGTATTCCGGTTAGTATCCTGCTCGTTTCATTCCCCGGCACGAAATCTCCAATTCCCAGCGTTGACAACACATAACCGGTAAAGTAGAATCTTTCTATTTTGGTGGCAGGCAATCCTGTTGTCCCATTGACTACCATTTGTTCATCTGCAGTATAAATGATAAAAACTCCTAAAAACAGGATTGCGAGCCAGAGAAATGTGGTAACCAGGAGGTGAGTAATTCCTGAATAGGTGAAGATTTTCCTGTTCCTGTTTTGAAGGATTAATCTGTTAAGCAGTTGGTTTATAATCCTTGAGAAAATTCCGAACCCGTTTCCTGACAGGGTTGTATGGAAAAAATCAAGGAAGATCAATACAATAATAAGTACTCCAACTGCGATTTGAACGGTTTGCATATTTCTAAAATTACAGAAAAAATGATAAAAGCATCCTTAAACTTTTCTAAAGCTCCTACTAAACCTTTCCTTCCCCTGCTTCATTTTTGGTAACTTCATACAAATCAAATTTTTAGCATCATGATATCAAATTTTTCAGATAAAAGTAATTTTGAACATATTACTCCCTTGCAGGAACCTAAAGATCTGGATCCTCTTATTGAAAAGATAGGAGATTCCAAATATGTCCTTTTGGGAGAAGCCAGCCACGGAACGCATGAATACTATACCTGGCGTGCAGAAATATCCAAACGATTAATAAAAGAAAAAGGATTTTCCTTCGTTGCGGTAGAAGGTGACTGGCCGGATTGTTTTAAGATCAATCGCTGGATAAAAAGCCAGAAAGGCACTCCGTCTTCTATTGCCGAAGTGCTGCAGGAATTCAATCGTTGGCCCACCTGGATGTGGGCGAATTGGGAAATTGCCGCCTTTTCTGAATGGCTTAAAGATTATAACCGGCACCTGGAGTACAAAAAGAAGATTGGATTCTACGGCCTGGACGTTTACAGTCTTTGGGAATCCATGGAAACTATTGTAAAGTATCTGGAAAAAGAAGACCCTGAAACTGCTGCCCTGGCCCGGCAAACAGCAGAATGTTTTGAACCCTACAGGAGAAATGATTCCTACGTTACCGCCTACCGCGGATTAAAACAAAAGTGTCGTAATGAGGTGGTCCAATTGCTGCGGGAAGTGCGTCAAAGAGCAGACCGGTATGAGGATGAGCCTGAAGCAGGCCTTAACGCCGAACTTAATTCCTTGGTACTTAAGAATGCCGAAAAATATTATGAAGCCATGGCACATTTTGACCATTCCTCCTGGAATGTGAGGGACAGCCATATGGTAGAAACCTTAAATACTTTGATGGACTACCACGAAGAGGACGCCAAAGTCATTGTCTGGGAACACAATACGCATATTGGAGATGCGCGCGCCACAGATATGGCAGCTTCAGGTTTACACAACGTGGGGCAGCTGGTAAGGCAACAGCATAAAAAAGATGGCGTGGTACTGGTAGGATTTGGATCTTATGAAGGATCTGTAATGGCAGGTGAATTCTGGGGCGCCCCTATGCAGAACATGGAGTTACCCAAGGCCATTGATGGAAGTATTGAAAAATTGCTTCATACCATGGATTCGAGAAATAAGTTGTTGCTCTTTGAAGAAGGATCTGATCTCAACGAAAAGCTCAAAAAGAGTATTGGTCATCGTGCAGTGGGTGTAGTGTATGATCCTCACCGGGAAAGAGGAAATTATGTTCCCTCAAAAATGGCAAAAAGGTATGATGCTTTCCTGTTTCTCGACAAAACCCAGGCTTTACATCCACTCCATCTCAAACCTGACGGAAGTAAAATTCCGGAAACCTATCCTTTTGGAATTTAAGCTGAAGTTATGAAGATCAGGATACTTGGAACCCGCGGAAAAATTGAACCCAAAGCTGAAGATCATGTGAACCATACGGGTTTTTTAATTGATGAAAAGATACTGGTAGATGTGGGAGAGGAAAAATATATGGATTACAGGCCGGAAGCTGTCGTTTTCACCCATTTTCATCCCGATCATGCTTTCTTTGTCCCCGAAAAACAAAAATTCTCTCCAAAAATTCCCCTTTTTGGACCCGAAGCTCACGAGCTAATTCCGCAACTCAAGGTCATTACAGGACCCTTTGAGATTGATGGCTACAAATTCACTCCTGTGCCCGTGATCCATGCCTTAAGGCTGAAGTCTTTAGGGTATATTATTCAAAAAGGGCAAAAAAAAGTCTTTATTACAGGTGATGTTGCCTGGATCGAAAAAGCAAATCTTGCTGAAATATCAAACCTGGACCTGGTAATTACTGAAGCCACTTTTATCCAAAAAGGTGGCAGGATAAACCGCAAAAAAGACCGAATTTTTGGCCATACGGGCATTCCGGATCTTATTCGATTACTGAGTCCGCTTTCCCCCAAAATCGCTTTTTGCCATTATGGGGAATGGTTCTTTGAGAACAAGGCTGAAGAAAGCAAAGAATGGATCAAATCTATGGAAGCAGACGTTGAATTGATCCCGGCGTATGATGGTATGCAGATCGAAATCTAATCCTGTCCAAAAAGCTCTTTTAGCTGAACAGCATTTTTGGGAGCATGGGCGTGAATATCATTATTGAAATAGATATAGATCTCTTTGAGTCCGCTGTCTGTGATCTTTTTATGCCACTCCTTCAATTCATCTTTAGAGTAAAGATGGTCATACCAGTTCTTTGAGGTGCCATGAAAGCGTAAATAACCTGTTTTACCTGTCGTGATGAGATCATCGGGAAATTCCGGGCTGGAAATAGCACAGAAAATGATTTTGTTTTTCTCCAGGATCTTATAAACTTCCGGCTCATACCAGGAGTTATGTCTAAATTCGATTACATTTTTAAATGAAGGATCAAGGATGTCGCAGAACTCCTCCAGTTTTTCATCATTCCTGTGGAGATTGGGCGGCAATTGCCAAAGAATGCAGCCAAGATTTTCTTTAAGCATTTTTGCCAGGACCTCGAAATCCTTAACCGGACGTGCAGCCTCCTTTAATTTTTTCCTGTGCGTTACAAACCTGTGGCCCTTTAGGGTAAACTGAAATTTCTTATCTACAGTTGCTGCCCAATTCTCCAGCATTGACTCCCTCGGAAATCTGTAAAATGTATTATTGATCTCCACCGTATCAAAGACTGAAGCATAATGCTCAAGCCACTTTCTTTGCGCCAGTTTTTGTGGATAAAACGGCCCCCGCCACTCTTTATAGTTATATCCCGAACAGCCAATGTGCACCTTCATCCTTCCTCTTTTTGACAGGTGGGACAAAAATAGGTACTCCGCCCTCCTACTTTGATCTTTTTTACCTTTCCGTCGCATTTGGAACAATCGGCTCCATCCTTGCGATGTTGTATCATCCATGTCTTCGGAAAATCCTTTCTCACCCCCTCTTTGTCAATGGCCATCTCTAATACATGCTTCATCTTCTTGTATAGCTTCTTTTTATCTGAAGCTGAAATTTCACTGGTCTTTGTCTTGGGGTGTATCTTACACTGATACAACATTTCGTCTGAATATACATTGCCTATCCCGGAGATCACATGTTGATCTGTTAGTACGGCTTTTATGGCTCCGGTTTTTTCCTCCAGTAAATTCAGAAACTCTTTTTCAGAAATTTCCAATGCATCGGGCCCCAGCTCATTCTCCTTCTTAAATGACTCAAGATCTTCAGTTAAATAGATCTTTCCCAGTTTTCTCCTGCAGGTAAAAGCCAAACGATAATCATCTTCAAAATAAAGTATCATCTTGGAATATTTCGGCGGATCCTGGTTTGAATAATACTCCAACTTTCCGGTCATTCCAAAATGAAAGATAAGGGAAGGGCTACCTGTGGTGGTGATCACCAGGTATTTGCCTAACCTTTCCGCAGCCTGGAATTTCTTACCGATAAGTTCATTTTTGAAGTCTTCAGCAGGAGCCTGAAGCAGGGAGGACTCGGGAAAATCGATCTTTTTAATGGTCTTTTTTAAGGAGGTTTCTCGTACATAATTTCTAAAGAGGGTGATCTCGGGAAGCTCTGGCATAATGTATGTCTTAACTGGTTTAGCATTAAATTACTTAAAAACAATCTGCTACGCCACATTTTAGGAAAAGTTTCAAATAATTGAATTAAGGAAACTTTATATTGAATGGACGTGCCGAAAAATCATATTGTTATTTTGAAAAGACCTTTGTACCTGATTCTTATAATGATTCCCCTACTTGCGGGAAACTGGAGTTGTGCAGCAAAAAAAGACATGGAAGAAAAAAAGATCGTATATCAGAAAAATAAGATAATTCCCGAAAGTATTTTGAATGAAGCTAAGATCGCGCTTTCTTACTATCCCGAACTGGAAGATGTGGAAATAGAGTTTAAGTTCAAGGAGGATATCAAGAAGTCGTTCATGCAGGCACAGCCAAAAGTTAGCAACCTCTTTAAGGGCAGGAAACATCGAAGCTATTATGTCTTTATGAGCAGTAAGTTTGCTATTGAAAAGGAAGAATTCTCTATGGCCGACGTGCCTCCGGAAGTTCTCATTGGATGGCTGGGGCATGAACTTGGACATATTATGGATTACCGCGATAAATCGGCTATGGGGCTGGTGATCTTCGGCTTAAGGTATATCACTTCTGCCAATTACATTAAACAAGCCGAACGCGCTGCCGATACATTCGCTGTTAAAGGCGGCATGGGAGAATATATTCTTGCCACCAAGAATTTTATCCTGAACCATTCCCATCTCTCAGATTCCTACAAGGCACGCATTGCCAGACTTTATCTTTCGCCTGACGAGATCCTGGTGCTGGTCAACAAATTGGAAGCAGACCTGGAAGAAGCGGAACGGGAAGGAGGGTGATTGAGTAATGAGTAATGAGTAATGAGTAATGAGTAATGTGAAATTTTCTTTAGAGTTAGTACCACGATTTTCCCTGAAATAATATTCCTGAAAAAGGGAGACCATCATAGGTTGTGGCACGCTGGTTGATTTACTAACTATTAAATTTCTCTAACCAGCACGCAGCCCCTCTTCTATGAAAATTTTTAAAAAATCCGGTTTCTTTTGGCACCTCTCATTTCAGGATTTACAAAAATTAAAATTCCCCAGATCCATTAAAAAAATTATTTTTTTCACGTTGATTTTACCTTTCCTCGCAGGGAATTGGAGTTGTGCTGCAAAGAAAAATTATCAGGAGAATAAAACTGTTCACCGGGGAAATAAAACAATTCCAAAAACCATTCTGGAGGAAGCGACCATCGCCCTCTCACATTATCATGAACTCGAAGAGGTAGAAATAGAGTTTAGATATAAAAGCAACATCAAAAATGCCTTTATGCAGGCACAGCCAAAATTCTCTAATCTGTTCAAAAGCAAAAAAAACCGTGGCTATTATGTTTTTATGAGTAATAAATTTCTCATTGAGGACGAAGAATTTTCTATGGCCGATGTGCCTTTAGAAGTCCTTATCGGCTGGTTGGGTCACGAGCTGGGACATATTGTAGATTATACAGATAAATCGGCAATGGGACTGGTGATATTTGGAACCCGATATATTGCTTCAGAAAAATTTATCAAAAAAGCTGAACGAACAGCAGATACCCACGCTATAAATCACGGGATGGGCAATTATATTTTTTCAACGAAAGATTTTATTCTTAACCACTCCGGTCTGTCCGAATCCTATAAGAAAAGAAAAGCCCGCCTTTACCTCTCTCCCCAGGAGATCCTGGTACTAGTAAATGGCCTGGATGAAGAAGTTGCGGCGGAATTAGATGAAGAACTTATTTTAGAATTAGAAGAAGAACCGGAAAGCTAAATCAATGTATATTGTATATTGAATATGTATATTGTAGAATAGTGTGTATTTAGTAAAATTATTAGACAGGGTGTTAGACTAAACTCCCGTCCATTGACGATCGCCTATCCTAGTTACCATTGATGATGGGTAACTGCTAATTATTCCCTGTTAATTGTTTATTGTTTATTGTTCATTGAACTCACAAATTCCTCCCACTCCGCAAATTTTTCTTCGTTCATCACCTTTTCCATTTTTACCTGTCCGCCCTTCTTTTTGTTGGTGGCGCTCCATTCGGTAAAAACTTTGGGAGAAACGGCAACTACTTCCACTCCTTTTAAGGCTTTACTTCGGGCTACACCGTAGTTTTTATTTGCCGCCTTAAGTTCTTTATCCAGCGCTTCGGCGAGTTCTTCCTCTCCTGCTTTTCCTTCCTCAATTCCTAAATACCATTTATGGATATAATCTCCTTCGGAATTCTTTACAGCTGCAACTGTAAATTCCGGAATGGTGATATCAAACTGCTGCTCCAGTTCCTTCACAGCATCATTCATTTTGTTGACGGACAATTGAGACCCTACCACATTAAGGAAGAATTTTGTCCTTCCGGTGATCCTGATCTCGTGCCTTTCAACATCTGTAAATTTTACGGTGTCTCCTATAAGGTATCTCCACGCCCCAGATACAGTGCTGATAAGCAGCACGTAATCTACTTCGGGCTCTACATCTTCTAAAAGCACAACAGGGGCTTCAGGTTTGATGGAACCATCTTCAGCAATATATTCAGGTTTAAAGGGAACAAATTCGAAATAGATCCCGTTGTCCACTACCAGCTTCATCGAGTGAGTTTCGGGACGGGACTGGAAGGCCATGAACCCTTCAGAAGCAAGGTAAGTGTCGATCACCACAAGCGGATGAGCCACGAGTTTCTCAAATGCTTTTTCATAGGGTTCAAAGGCCACTCCGCCTGTGGTATAGACCATTAGATTTGGCCAGATCTCATGAATATTCTGCGCATTATGATATTCCAGGATCTTTTTGATCATTAACTCGGTCCAGGAAGGAATGCCGGACATAGCTCCAATATCCCAGTTCTTCGCCTCTTTTGCAATCTCCAGGACCCGCTCGTCCCAATTTTCTATCTGTGATATTTCTACTCCGGGTTTATAAAAATTCCGGAACCAAAAAGGAATATTGCTGGCGCTAATCCCACTTATCTCCCCTTCCTCATGGTCTTCCACCTTATTAAGATCTGTAGAACTCCCCAGCATCATGATCTCCTTTGTAAAAAAATCTGACGGCAATTCGTAGTTCGCCAGAGATCCTACCTGCTTGATCCCGGTTTGACGAATGGCTTCTACCATATCATCTGTTACCGGAATCCTTTTACTGGATTTTCCGGTGGTTCCCGAACTTAGTGCAAAATATGGCGGCTTCCCCGGCCAGGTAACATTTTCTTCCCCCGCATGCATCCTGCTCCACCATTCCTCATTGATTTTGTTGTAATTAAAATAAGGGACTTTTTCAGCAAAAGCCTTTTTTACATTCTCACTACCAAGGATCTCTTCAAAATTATAATTTTGTCCAAAAGCAGTATCCTTTGCTTTTTCAAGAAGGTCTCTCAAAACCTTTTCCTGAGCTTCAACAGCATCGGGTTCAGAAACCACTGCATCTCTTGCATGAATTAATCCTTTAATAATTGATCCTATAACGGCCATTTCTCTGATTTTTGCGGAAGTTAATTAAAAGCCGAAAGTCCGCTTCTTAACCTGAATTTAATTACCAAGATTTTAACCTTTTAAAAGTCCCATTCCGCCTGAAATCTTTCAGAAAAAACATCAATAAATTTTACCATTATTAAGACCTTTCGGCCATGGAACTTAAACCCGATCACAAGGCGTTGATAGAACTGGCTCATGCCAAAATGCATTTTGGCAAATACAAAGGGCGTTATCTTTCGGAATTGCCTGAATTTTACCTGGTCTGGTTCAGGCAACAGGGATTTCCGAAGGGAAAAACCGGAGACCTGCTCCAACAGGTGCTGGACCTAAAAGTGAACGGGATGGAAGATATCCTGCGCAGCATAAGACAACGCTATCCAAAATAGGCTTCAGAACCGGCATTTTTAGGGCTGCAGGAAGTCTTAAGGTTTTGCTAACATATTCTCCTGCAAATGGTTTCTTTTTCTATTCTTCTTCGTAATTTAGCGCCCTGAATAATTGACGCACCAAACACCTCTCTAAAATGGCTGAAACCAAGTATATTTTTGTCACCGGCGGAGTTTCCTCGTCCCTGGGAAAAGGCATTATTGCCGCCTCCCTGGCAAAATTACTGCAGGCACGCGGGTACAAGACCACTATTCAGAAACTGGACCCTTATATCAATGTCGACCCCGGAACGCTGAACCCCTACGAACACGGAGAATGTTATGTGACCGAAGATGGTGCAGAAACCGACCTTGACCTGGGACACTATGAGAGATTCCTTAATGTGAATACTTCCCAGGCCAATAACGTGACCACCGGAAGAATTTATCAAAGTGTGATCGAAAAGGAACGGCGGGGAGAATTTTTGGGAAAAACGGTGCAGGTGATTCCGCACATCACCAATGAGATCAAGGAGCGGGTGCAGCTACTCGGAAAGAATCATGAATACGACATTGTAATCACCGAGATTGGCGGAACCGTGGGTGATATTGAATCTCTCCCCTATATTGAAGCTGTACGACAGCTTAAATGGGAACTGGGAGATGATAATGCTCTGGTGATCCACCTTACCCTTGTGCCATATTTATCGGCTGCAGGAGAATTAAAAACCAAACCCACCCAACACAGTGTAAAGACGCTGATGGAAAGTGGTTTGAGAGCAGATATCCTGGTATGTCGCACAGAACATGAGCTTTCTGATGATATTCGAAGAAAACTGGCGTTGTTCTGTAATGTAAAGCAGGAAGCCGTGATCCAGTCTATCGATGCTTCCACAATTTATGATGTTCCAAACATGATGCTGGAGGAAGGCCTGGACAGGGTAACACTTAAGAAACTTAACCTTCCGGATGATACCACGCCCAATCTTACCCAGTGGAATGAATTTTTAAAGCGACACAAAAATCCAAAGCACGAAGTTACTATCGGGCTAATAGGGAAATATGTGGAGCTTCAGGATTCTTATAAATCCATTCTGGAAGCTTTTATTCATGCAGGAGCTGCCAACGAGGTGAAGGTGAATATTGAAAGTATTCATTCAGAATTTATCAACGACTCGACAATAAACAATAAGATCTCCCATCTTGACGGAATACTTGTAGCCCCGGGATTTGGGGAAAGAGGTGTTGAAGGAAAGATCGATGCGGTGCGATTTGCAAGGGAGCATAAAATGCCATTTTTGGGAATCTGCCTGGGAATGCAAATGGCAGTGATCGAGTTTGCGCGAAACGTTCTTAAGTTGCGTAATGCAAACTCTACAGAAATGGATCCTACCACCCCTCACCCGGTGATAGATCTCATGAAGGAACAAAAAGAGATCACCCACCTGGGTGGAACCATGAGATTAGGTTCGTGGGAATGTACTTTAAAAGATGATTCCATTGCCAAAGAAGTTTATGGAACTAACCAGATCTTCGAGCGACACCGCCACAGGTATGAATACAACAACCAATATGCTTCTCAACTTGAATCACATGGATTGCGTAGCACAGGGGTGAATCCTAAAACAAACCTGGTGGAGATCGTTGAGATCCCCGATCATCCGTGGTTTGTGGGAGTACAATATCATCCTGAATATAAAAGTACGGTTGCGAATCCGCACCCTCTTTTTATAGCCTTTATTAAAGCTGCAAAAGAATATTCACAGAAAAAAAAGAATGCCAGCCTGGCACAGTAGCCTCTTTTGGCCGCATTATTGACCAGGCAAAGACAGCGGAAAAATTTCGCCTTTATTTAAATTTAGAATGGAAGAAAAAAAATTAGATATCAATTCCCTTATAGGATTTCTATTAATTGGAGGGATCCTGCTTTGGATGTTGTACATGAATCCTTCTGCTCCCGACGAAGCAGAACAAACCACAACAGAACAGGTTACAACTCCGGATGTCTCCCAGGCAACTGCACAACCTGAAGCAATACCTTCAGATTCTGCCGCGGTAGCCCAGGCAGCGAGTAGATTGGGAGCTTTTGGATATTCAGCTACCTTACCTTCGGCTTCAGATGCCGAAACCACAGTAGGAAACGACGTACTTGAACTCAGCATTACCAATAAAGGAGGATATATTTCCGAGGCAAAAATGAAGAATTATAAGACCTATGATTCTATCCCGGTTTACCTGGTAAAGGACAATAATGCCGCCTTTAACATCAGCTTCACGACTACAGACGGGCGGGTGCTGAATACACAGGACATGTATTTTGAACCTACGGTTACCAAAAATGGAGAAAACACCGTTGTTTCCATGAAACTGAAGGTATCTCCAAATGAATTTCTGGAATACCGTTACGTCCTGAAGCCGGGAGAATACATGATGGACTTCAGCATAAGAAGTCAGGGCCTGAATGACGTCTTTAATTCTACAGCCCCACTTACCCTGGACTGGAAATTAAAAGGGTATCGCCATGCTAAAAGTATTCCTTACGAAAACCGATATACCAAACTCGTATTCGAATATGAAGGTGGGGATGATGATGATATAGCCGATGGAACAGAGGAAGCTGAAGATGTGAGCTATGTTGCTTACAAACAACATTTCTTCTCATCCATTCTACTTACCGATACTCCTTTTGCAAAAGGGGAATTTGTTTCTGAAGATCTTGTAGAAGATGAAGAAGTAGACACCGTTTATACCAAAGCCTTTGCTTCCACCTTCCCTCTGGAATTAAAAGGAGGAGAACTAAACTATAATATGAACTGGTACTATGGTCCCAGCGATTACAAGATCCTGAATGATTATGACAAGAACCTTGATGAGATCCTGCCACTTGGTTGGGGTATCTTTGGGTGGATCAACAGGTACGTTTTCATTCCGTTGTTCTCATTTATCACCGAGTACATGGGCTACGGGCTCGCGATCATCCTTATGACCGTCCTTATTAAGATTGTGCTTTCTCCGGTTCAGTATAAACAGTATTTGTCACAGGCTAAGATGAAGGTTCTAAGACCGGAGATCAATGAGCTCAATGAAAAGTACAAGGATAACCCGATGAAAAAGCAGCAGGAAACCATGAAGCTGTACAGCAAAGCGGGAGCAAGTCCCATGAGCGGATGTCTTCCTGCGCTGGTACAACTTCCGGTGTTCTATGCTTTGTTCATGTTCTTCCCCAGCGCATTTCAGCTAAGACAAAAAGGATTCCTGTGGGCAGATGACCTTTCAAGTTATGATACAATAGCACAATTGCCATTTTATATCCCGTTCTACGGAGATCACGTAAGCTTATTTCCAATTTTGGCATCAATCGCCATCTTTATCTATATGATGATGACCACAGGGCAAAGCATGCAGAACATGCAACAACCCGGAATGCCAAATATGAAATTCATTATGTATCTGTCGCCGCTGTTCATGTTGATCTTCTTCAACAACTATGCGAGTGGATTATCATTGTATTATCTTACTTCGAATCTTATTACCATAGGGATCATGCTGGTGATCAAGAACTTTATCATCGATGAAGACAAGATCCATGCAAAAATCCAGGAGAACAAGAAGAAGCCTAAAAAACAAGGGAAATTTGCACGTAAGATGCAGGAAATGATGGAGCAGGCAGAACAACAGCAAAAACAAAAAGGAAAAAAGTAAAATCTTATTTCTTTATAAAGAGAAGAGCCCGGGAAAAAATCCCGCGCTCTTCTTATTTAACCTATCAACAATTATGAAAAACTACATCGTGGGTAAAAGTACGGTGTCAATAACGTGAATCACTCCGTTGTTTGCCTGCACATCTGTGGCGATAATATTTGAAGTTCTTTCATTAGCATCCGTGATCACAGCACTATCTCCAAGATTAATGGTAAAAGCTTCTTCGGCAAGAGTGTTAACTTCCATATCATCTTCTAGATTTGTGGATCTCACATTCGCACCTGCAACTACGTGGTAACTTAAAGTGGAAGCCAAGACATCTGAAGAAATATCTCCAAGGTTCTCCATTTCCAACTCTTCAAGTAAAGCCATAAAAGCATCATTGGTTGGTGCGAACACAGTAAATGGAGCCGGACTTCCTGTTTGGCTAAGCACGCCTACAAAAGGAAAATCTTCTTCCCGGGTAAGAGCAGCTACAAGCGTATCAAAAGTAGGATCGGCCAACGCAAAAGTCACAATAGTTGGTAAACCTATAACAGCGTCAACTGCATGAATCACTCCGTTATCCGCTTCAACGTTGGCTGTGGTCACTGTTGCCACTCCATTGATCATTACCCCGTCATCTGTATTGATATACATGGAAAGATTTTCTTCGGAAGCGCCTCCAACAGCCATACTTTCTATATACCCGGTAGAAAGATCGGCAGCCATCAACTCACCCATTTGCACATGATTAAGCAGTACTTGAGTCAACAAGTCTACAGGTACATCATTTAGAGTTGCAAAATTATTATCTTCTAAAAATGCTGCAAAAGCATCATTATCGGGTGCAAAGACAGTATACTTTTGTGTTCCATCGAGCGTGGAGGTAAGGCCGGTCACATCGAGGGCGGCAGCTAAAGAGGAATAATCGTCATTTGAAGCAACAAAGTCGGCTATGGTGTTGGTCTCGACCACAACAGGGTTCACTGCGTCATCGTCATCACTACAGGCGGTAAAGCCTATAAAAAGGAATAAAGCTGTGGTGAATTTTGCTAAGTTTGGAAAACGTTTCATATAGAATCAATTTAAGTATTAAGTTAGGTTCAAAGTTAAACTACAAAATCAATAGATACTGTTTAAGTTTAGTTAAACTTATTTAAACAAAATAATTTTTAAAATCATGAGAGCTTTTAATTTATTTTTCACCATCTCCTTCCTTTGCTCAACACTTGCATCTACAGCGCAAGACTCCTCTATTAATCAGTATGATCAAAATGGAGAACGTCATGGTGAGTGGAAGGAATATTATGACGAAAGCAATAACCTATTGAAATTTGAGGGTGAATTTGTTCATGGAAAAGAAATAGGTTTGTTTAAGTTTTATCAGGAAGGATTAAAACAACCTGCCGCGATTATGGAATTCGATCCTGCCTCAGATACCGTCAGGGGAAAATACCTTACCCAAAAAGGAAAGACCATTAGTGAGGGTAATCTGGTAAACCAACAACGTACCGGTCTTTGGACCTATTATCATAAAGATTCAGATGAAGTGATGATGATTGAGACCTATAGTAATGGAAAATTAAGTGGCACCAAAAAGATCTTCTATCCCGGTGGCAAATTGGCCGAAGAAGCCAATTATGTAAACGGAGAACTCCACGGGCCCCGAAAGCTTTTTTCAGTAAAAGGAGTTGTGCTGGAAGACCTTCTCTATAAAAATGGAGAACTACACGGCCCTGCGAAGTTCTATAACGGAAAGGGAGAATTAATGAGTGAAGGAGAATATCGCAATAATAAACACTCAGGAATCTGGAAGTATTTTGAAAATGGCCAGTTGAAAGAGGAAAAAGAATTTAAATAACTAATAGGGAATTAGTATAGGGGTTACCCGACAAAAATGTCCTAATTTTTTGGCTCCACCCCCCCTAAGAAATGGCTATTTTCAAATATAATTAACTTATATTTAGTTAATTACAATTTTTTTTCTCTTATTATTGGTTAAAGTTAATCTTCACCAACAATCACTGTTATGAAAAAATTTTTAATCCTTTTCGCGGCAATAAGCCTTTTCGCCACCACTTCCTGTACCAATGATGATGATAACAATGACCAGAACCCTATAATTGGAGAATGGACCCTTGTTAGTGTAAATCCCACAGTTATTAATCCTGCTGCCTGCACCAATAGTTCTACCATAAGCGTAAATGGAGACAATTCCATGAGCTCAAATTTTTACCTGGAACAAAATAATTGTGACCTATTGACTGCTTCAGGAAGTTGGGAAGACAATGGAAATTCTCAATACACCATGAATTTCCCGCAGTTAGGAGAAGTAACCGGAACAGTAAATTTCAATTCGGCCAATTCCTTCACTTTCACAACGTCAACTGACGTAGTTTTTACATTCAACAGGCAAATTTAACCAGGATCAACCGATATTCAGAAGCAGGGATTTGTTCCCTGCTTTTTTATTTTTAATCGTAAGGATTGATTTATCTTTGAACCTCTTTAAACTCTTATCCCCATGAAACTAAAAATATCTTTTCTTTTGCTCATAGCTTGCAGTACCCTCTCCTCTTGTAGTATAATTGACGATAAAGAGGAGGGAGAAGAACTCCAGGGGAATTGGAAGCTTATTGAAATAAATGATGATGCAGTTTACGATCCTTTCGCCTGCCCCAGGGAAACCCGTATCATATTAAAAGAAGAGAACCTAATCAAAACAACTTATTATGATCCGGCGGCAGATTGTATCGAAAAAGTTTCCACCGGCAGCTGGGAATATTTAGAAGATGATCAATATGCTATTGAGATTCTTCCGGAAATAGGTCAAACAGAAGGAAGAATAGATTTCGAGAGTATAAATATCTTTAATTTCTTCACCAGATCCAATGATAAGGTCCTAATCTTCACCTTCGAAAGAATCTAATTAAAAAAGCTTTTTACCTTCTTATTAAATTTAAATACTTTAGTCTTTCAAAATTAAAACCATTATGAAAAAGTATCTTTTATTATTAGCCGCATTCGGACTCTTCTTATTTAGCTCATGCAGCGAAGACGACGACGGTGGCGAAACCGAAAATTCAATAGTTGCAACCTGGCAGCTAACAGCAGTGAATCCAACTATTCCTGGATGGGATCTTTCTGCCTGTGACGAAAATCCAGAGATCACTTTCTCTACAAACGGTTCTGCAGACTGGACGTTATACGATTCTGAAAATAATTGTGCTGCAGTTTCCAGTACAGGAGACTGGGTAAAAAATTCCGACGGAACATATACCATCACTATTCCGGACGTGGGAGAATTTGATGGAACTGTAAACTTCTCAGGAGCGAATAAATTCACTTTCAATACTTCAGTTCAAACTTTTCCGGTAGTACTTACCTTCGAAAAATAGTCTGAAGAAATAACATCTTGAGAAAGCGGCCCGGTGCCGCTTTTTTTGTTTCCTGCATTAATCCCTCAAATGCCTTTCCCTCGAAAAATGGCAAATTTTATGTAATTTTGCCGCTTGTTAGCAGACTCAAGATCGAGGAGAAAATTAATATGAAAAGAGTTGTTGTAGGTTTATCGGGAGGTGTAGATTCAAGTGTTGCAGCCTATCTTTTAAAGGAGAAGGGTTACGAGGTTATCGGGCTATTCATGAAGAACTGGCACGATGAAGGAGTGACTATTTCCAAAGAATGTCCCTGGCTGGATGATTCCAATGATGCCATGCTGGTTGCAGATAAACTCGGTATCCCATTTCAAACAGTAGATCTTAGTGCAGAATATAAGGAGCGTATCGTGGATTATATGTTCAATGAATATGAACGCGGCCGCACTCCTAATCCCGATGTTCTTTGTAACAGGGAGATAAAGTTCGACGTGTTTATGAAGATCGCCCTTTCCCTGGGTGCCGACTTTGTTGCTACCGGGCATTATTGCCGCAAAGGAGAAGCCGAAGTGAATGGTAAACCCGTTTACCGCCTGCTCTCCGGAAAGGATAATAACAAGGATCAATCCTATTTCCTATGTCAGTTATCTCAGGAGCAGCTGGCAAAAACCTTATTTCCAATTGGGGAACTTCAAAAGAGCGAGGTGCGAAAAATAGCTTCGGAACAAGATCTCATTACTGCTGAAAAAAAGGATTCTCAGGGCCTATGTTTTATAGGAAAGGTAAGACTTCCGGAATTCCTTCAGCAAAAATTACAGCCAAAAGAAGGAGATATTGTAGAGATCTCTGCTACTGAAGCTAAATACCAACCTGAAGCCCCTCAATTTCAGAACAAACAGGAAGAACTGGAATACCTTTCCAGGAAATACAGCTATAACCCTGCGGAAGGAAAAAAAGTAGGCAGACATCAGGGGGCACATTATTTCACCAAAGGCCAACGCAAAGGCCTGGCAGTTGGTGGTACGCCAGAACCGCTTTTTGTGATCGAGACAGATGTGGAGGAGAATGTGATCTATACCGGGCAGGGAAAGGACCATCCCGGGATCTATCGAAAGGCTTTATTCGTTTCTCCCGATGAAACTCATTGGGTGAGGCAGGATCTTAAATTAGCTCCCAATGGCGAAATGCAGGTAAAGGCTCGAATTCGATACAGGCAACCCCTGCAGGATGCTACGCTTCACCAAACTGAAAACGGTCTTTATATTGAATTCCGCGAACCACAGGCTTCCATAACCGAAGGTCAATTCGTAGCCTGGTATCTGGAAGATGAATTAATTGGATCGGGAGTAATTTCGTAATTTCGCGAAACAACTTTCCAACCCTGTCAGGGTTCCAAACCCCTGACAGGGTTTATACAACCTGATTATGACCAACAGAATTACTCAACTCTTCAACATACAATACCCCATGATACAAGCCGGAATGATCTGGGCCAGTGGCTGGAAACTTGCCAGTGCCGTGAGCAACACCGGCGGACTCGGTATTATTGGTGCCGGTTCCATGTATCCGGAAGTGCTGCGGGAGCACATCCAAAAATGTAAAAAAGCGACTTCCTTTCCTTTTGCTGTAAATGTCCCTATGCTCTACCCCAACCTGGAGCAGATCATGGAGATCATCATTGACGAAGGCGTGAAGATCGTTTTCACTTCTGCCGGAAATCCGAAGACCTGGACTTCACATCTTCAGGAAAAAGGAATTAAAGTGGTACACGTGGTGAGCAGCGTAAAATTCGCTTTAAAAGCTCAGGAAGCCGGAGTAGATGCCGTGGTAGCCGAAGGTTTTGAGGCCGGTGGCCACAACGGGAGAGACGAAACCACCACTTTCACACTCATCCCCATGGTCAGGGAACAGATAAAAATTCCCCTTATTGCCGCCGGAGGCATTGCGACCGGTCGGGGAATGCTTGCCGCTATGGTCCTGGGAGCAGATGCTGTGCAGGTTGGCAGCAGGTTCGTTGCCAGCGATGAAGCTTCATCACACCCAAATTTTAAGGAGTTGGTGGTAAAAGCAAAGGAAGGAGATACAATTCTCACTTTAAAAGAACTTGCGCCGGTAAGGCTTCTCAAAAATCGCTTTTTTGAGCAGGTAACAGAACTTTATTCAAAAAATCCGACCAAGGAACAGCTTATCGAACTTCTAGGCCGTGCAAGAGCTAAAAAAGGAATGTTCGAAGGGGATCTCGAGGAAGGGGAACTGGAAATAGGCCAGATCGCCGGACTTATTCATGACATTAAACCCGCTGCTCAAATTGTAAAGGAAATAATTGCTGAATTCAATGCCGCAAAAGCTGAAGTCGCTCTGCTTTAAGAAGAAAAATCTGAAAGCTTTTCCAGCTCTTCCTTAATGTATTTCTGCCATTTAAGCTGGGTTTCTGCATCCATGCTGTGACGGGTTTCAGAATCAAACTGTTGTTGCATATCCGCCCGGGAAGATTCAACATTTTTATAAATACTTTGTAAAGCCGGTTTTAGGTTTGGTGTTTTCAAATCAACCTCTTCCATTGCCTTTCTCAATTTTCGGGCATGTAGTTCGGTGATATCAAAATGAAGCTGCTCATGCGCCAGAAGGTGAGCTGAATCCCTTCCCGGTTTCACCCAGGATTCTCCCGGCAGGAAATAAGACTGCACCTCATAAATAAATTCAATATTGATCCCGGTTTGTTTCATTGACCACGAATAGGAAATTCCCGAACTGGTATTGGCATGAAAAGGGTTTGCCGGATCTGGTTTACCTGCAAAATTTTCCCAGGTAAGTAAATCAGTAGTCCAGGAAATACGATTATCAGGCAGCTGAGCATTGGCGCTAAAGCCGAGAAAGAAAATTAATAAGGTGCTAAAAAATGCTTTTTTCATGCTTATAATGAAAGCTTATGTCCAGGACGATGTCAGGGTGTAAACTGAAAAGCACGGGACAGGTCTTAGCCGCACGCTCCAGGATCTTCCTGTCTTTATCTTCATAGGAAGCCGGGAAGGTAATTGCAACTTTTATGCCCGATATTCTTCGTGGATCGGCAGCCATGGTCTTGGTAACTTCAGCATAAGCCCCCTCTACTTTTAAGCCGTTATCCCTGGCTTTGATCCCAATAATGGTAAACATACAGCTGGCAAGTGCTGTTGCAACAGTATCTGTGGGAGAAAAAGCTTCTCCTTTTCCCTGGTTGTCAAGGGGAGCATCGGTAATAAAGGTGGACTTGCTTTGCAGGTGCTCACATTCTGATCTCAGATCGCCCAGATAAGTAACTTTTGAAGTCATTATTACTGCACCACTTTTAAATTAAGGTTCCTGTCATAAGCCAGAATATAAATAGCTTTGTTCATATAACCACCACCCGGCCTGTGATCATAATCAAATTTGTTCTCCACATATTGTGTAGTTCCTTCTTCATTAATGGAGGAATACAGATCCTGGGCAGAAGCCAATCTTAACAACACATCATATGTCACATCAAAACCTCTAACGGCAAAGCGACTGGGAGTGACGCCATATTTCTCTTCGTACTTTTTAATAAAGCTTCTGTTTTTCACCAGATCAAAAGCCCGGTCAACAGAAGGATAATGGAAATTAAGTTTCCCCAAATGACTGTTGGAAATGATATCACTTTCAAAGGATTTGTTCCTGTCTGTAGTAAAAAGTGTGATCTTATGAGAATCTGCTCTGGAATTGAAGTAAGAGGTAGCATTGCTTAGCAAACCAATCTTATCCGATTCCAGGATCACCCAATTGGGTCTGGAATTATCTAAAGCGGCGGCCATTGCTCCCTGGCTTATAGTGCCGCTTTCTCCGGGAGAAACTACTTTTGCTGAAGGCAAGGCTGCGGAAAGTTTTCTTCTTTTCTCATAATTATCTGCAATGATCACCAGGTTTTTTCCTGCAGAATTTTCTGAAATATATGAGATCATCGCGTTAGCCAGCATTTCATCTGTTGGTACAGTTTGCAAAAAATTTGATATGGAACCGGCCTCTTTTGAGGTAAGTGGTGAAACTACAGGAATATTTCTTCTCTCCAGGCCACGGGCAGCCGTTTCCACAGTAGATTGAAGAAGCGGTCCAATAACTGCATCTACATCATCAAAATTATGAGTATTCAAAAGAACATTCACCTTTCCTGAATTCCCTTCAGTATCCAGGATGGTGACTTTGGAAGAAATACCTCTCGCTTTGGCCGAGTCAACCGCTATGAGGACTCCGCTGTAAAAATCCAGGGATACCTGCATCACTTTGTCATTTTTGATCCTATCGGCAGCATTGCTGGAAGAATCTGTAGCCACTATCCTATTTTTATTGAATGGCAACATGACCACCAGGTTCTTTGTACTATAATTGGAAATCCTATTTTCGAGGTTCACTGTAGCACTTTCGGTATATTCTTCAATCTCAGCAGAATCTACATTTGGAATCTTTAGCACCATACCCGACTTTAAACCATCGGCAAGCGCCGGATTTAAAGAAACAAGAGAGTCCCGGCTAATTCCGAAGCGACGGGTGAGGCTGAACAAGGTTTCCTGCGGCTGCACCTGGTAATATTTGAAAAGATTACCCTCTACCTCCACTACTTTTTCCACATTTCCATTCCTCACTTTAAGGACCATCCCCGGTTTTAGTGTCTCTAAAGTTGGGTTAAGTCTTTGCAGGTCGGCAATGGTGATATTGTACTTTCTGGAAATTCCGTAAAGGGTTTCCTGCGGAAGAACAAGATGTTCCTTTACTGAAAGATCCAGGGGATTAGAGGCCGAAGGAACAGGCTCAGTCTTTTGAACTGTTGCAAGATTCTTTGGTATCCTAATCCTTTCTCCTCTCCGCAATTCTGCCGAATAGAGGTGTTTATTGAATCTCTTAATATCCTCTATGCTTACATTATATTGCTGGGAAAGGCTGAAAAGAGTTTCCTGTCGCTTCACCCGGTGCATTTGAAACTGCACATTTGCATCTCCCGGATCTTGCTGAACGGTCTTAACATTTTGATCCTGCCCTACATTAATTGGCACCACGAGTTTCCCCTGTGGTTTTATTCCGCGACGGGCATCGGGATTATACTTAAAGAGCGTTTCTTCAGAAATATTATACTGTTTGGCGATCTGGGAAGTTGTTTCTCCCTGCTTTACAATATGGTACTTGTACTGCTGTGCGAAAGCCTGTACGGTAAACAATTGTAAAAACAGGATAAGAACTGCAATTTTTTTCATAGGTTAATTTTTATTCCCACTCAATAGTGGCTGGCGGCTTGGAGCTTATATCATACACTACCCTATTAACGCCTTTAACTCTGTTAATTATTGTATTGGAAGTTTTTTGCAGAAAATCATAGGGTAAATTCACCCAGTCTGCCGTCATTCCGTCTGTTGATTCTACGGCACGTAAAGCTACTACTTTCTCATAAGTTCTTTCGTCGCCCATCACTCCTACGGAATTCACCGGAAGCAGGATGGCTCCTGCCTGCCAAACCTTATCATAAAGCCCCCATTCCCTGAGGCCATTTATGAAGATGGCATCCACTTCCTGGATCACCCGCACTTTTTCTGCAGTGATGTCTCCAAGGATCCTTATAGCGAGCCCGGGACCGGGGAAAGGATGTCTGCCAAGCAGCTCCTTATCGATCTCCAGTTCTGCACCAACTCTCCTAACCTCATCCTTAAACAACATTCTTAATGGTTCCACCACCTTTAATTTCATATAATCTGGCAAACCACCCACGTTGTGGTGAGATTTTATAGTTGCTGAAGGCCCGTTCACAGAAATGGATTCAATAACATCGGGATAAATAGTTCCCTGCGCTAAATATTTCACGTCCTGAATGCGGTGTGCTTCATCATCAAAAACATCAATAAAGGTTTTCCCTATCGCCTTCCGCTTTCCTTCAGGGTCTGAGATTCCCGCGAGGGCATCCAAAAAACGTGCCGAAGCATCTACCCCTTTTACGTTAAGGCCCATGTGCTTGTATTGGTCCAATACGCTTTCGAACTCATCTTTTCTAAGCAAACCATTGTTCACGAAGATACAGTAGAGATTCTTTCCAATAGCTCTGTGGAGTAACACAGCAGCGACCGTGGAATCTACACCACCACTTAACCCCAGTACAACTTTATCATCTTTAATTTGTTCCTGAAGATCTGCAACGGTCATTTCTACAAAAGCTTCAGGAGTCCATTCCTGTTCCACTTTTGCAATGTTTACAAGGAAGTTCTCCAACAACTGTTTTCCATCTGTAGAATGATATACTTCGGGATGGAATTGAATGGCGAAGGTTTCCTCTCCTTCTATACGGTAGGCAGCATTGAGTACATCTGAGGTACTTGCGAGCCTCACACCATTTTCGGGTAATTCTTTTATAGTATCACTGTGGCTCATCCATACCTGCGAATTTTCAGCAATATTTTCAAACAGAGCTTCTTCAGCTTTAATTACTGAAAGATTAGCGCGGCCATATTCCCTGATTTCTGAAGCTTCCACTTTTCCGCCGTTAAAATGCGCCAGGTATTGGGCTCCGTAACATACCGCCAAAAGCGGCACTTTTTTCCTGATCTTCGAAAGATCGGGATGTGGAGCCTGTTCTCCTCTCACTGAAAAAGGGCTTCCCGAGAGAATGACCGCTTTGAACTGAGAAATGTCTTCAGGGATCTTGTTGTAAGGATGGATTTCGCAATAGATGTTGAGTTCTCTAACCCGTCTTGCAATAAGCTGAGTGTATTGCGAGCCGAAATCTAAAATAAGGACGTTATTTTGCATGCACAAAAGTAAGAATTTGAGGTAAAATCTAAGCCTGCTATTTCTTATTTTCTACCTTTATACAAATTCCCTTTTTTACAAGGTCTTATGAAACATGTTGCTGCAATTATTTTTTCGATAGCTATAGTAGTGGCTGCTTACATCCTTGGGAGCTCTTATGTCAAAAGAGCAACACCTACGGGAGTCATCGCCGTGACAGGTTCGGGCAGTGAAGATTTCACCTCAGACCTTATTGTTTGGGAAGGAACTTTTTCTCAAACCAATATCAACTTACAAGCGGCTTACGAGCAGTTGAATAAAGACAAGGAAACTGTAAGGCAATACCTGCTATCCAAAGGGATTGCAGAAGAAAACCTTGTTTTTAATTCCGTACAGACCATTGAACAAAGAGAACCCCAGTATCAAAACGGTAATTATATAGGAGAAATTTTTAAAGGATATGAACTGCGACAAACTGTAAAGATCGAATCTAAAGACGTGCCCATGGTCGAACAGGTCTCCCGGGAGATCACAGAACTATTGCAAAAAGGCGTGCAGTTCAATTCCACTCCACCCCGATACTACTATACAAAACTTTCTGATCTCAAGATCCAGATGATCGCTGCAGCTACCGAAGATGCAAGGATCAGGGCTGAAAGAATTGCCGAGAACAGCGGAAGCGACCTTGGCTCCCTTCGCAGTGCTGATCTTGGAGTTTTCCAGATCATTGGACAAAACAGCGGCGAAGACTTCACCTGGGGTGGGGCATATAACACGGCCGACAAAAAGAAAACGGCTTCGGTAACTATGAGGCTGGAGTTCGAAATAGATTAAAGAGTAGCCGGAACACCTTCGGAAATGGGCATTTTTGGCTGGTCCGGTTTTTAAACTTTTCACAAACTTACCTGTTTACTCTTTTAGCTTTAATAAATTTGAGAGAAAGCCATCAAAATAGTTATGAAATTATCCATTTCTTCGGAATTCCGGAAAGTAGCGCTTCTCAATTATATCGTACCGCCGGAAGTTGTTGAAAAATACCTGCCAAAGTACACGAAACCCGATCTTTTCAACGGAAATTGCTATATAAGTCTAGTAGGATTTCAGGTTAAAAAGCTGAAAGTAAATGACTTAAAAGTGCCTATGATAAAGGATCTGGACGAAATAGACCTGCAGATCTATGTGAAACGCTTTGATGGTGCAAGTTGGGTCAAAGGAGTGGTAGTGATCTCCCGGCTCTTTGATCAACCCGGGCTAGCAGAATTGACTAATACGCTTTTTAAAACCAACTACACATCTGTGCCTGCTATGGGCGAAGTAAACGAAACTGAAAAAAGTATCGAAGTAAAATATTCATGGCAGCTCAATGGGAAAGAGCAAAAATTCAGCGTAAAGAGCAACAAACTGGCAGCGCCATATGATAAAGATACTGAAGCTGCCTTCCTGCTCGATAGGCCTTTCGGATTTATTAAAGCCGGCGAGGAAGAAACTTACCTATATGCTATTAAACATGCTTCCTGGCATTTGTACACCGTGGAAGAATATGCAGTAAATGTGGATTTTTCACGGCAATTCGATCCTGTCTTCAACATCTTAAACTCTAGGGTGCCCCATTCGGTTATTCTCACAGAAGGTTCTACAGTGGAGATTGGGGAAAATGTGGAAGTGAGTAGTTAGTAGTTAGTATTGAGTATTGAGTATTGAGTATTGAGATTTGAGATGTGAGATTTGAGATATAGAATTTTTGTTTCTCGCAAAGGGCGCAAAGATTCCGAAAAGGGCGCACAGCTGCCGTTTTTGAATTCCGAAATTCCGGAATCTTCAAATTATTCGAATCGCCCTATTATCAAATTCGCTTTTTCCCGCAGATTTCGCAGATTAGCGCAGATTTTAGAAACAGAAAATCATTGCTCTCAAAGCGCACAAAGATTCCGCCAAGGGAGCAAAACCATGCGACTTTTTTTCACCCCAGTCTATTTTCAAATTCTCAAATTCTCAAATTTATTTCTCCGGATTTTGAATAGTAATTAAAATAATCTTGAATCTTGAATCTTGAATTTTGAATTTTAAATCCTGAATTTTAAATCCTGAATTTTAAATCCTGAATTATCCCATCGTTCCCAAAATCAGATCAATGTCAGCCTCGGTGGTTTCAGGGTTGATAAAGCAGAAACGGGATATTGTTTCATAGCCGTTCTTTCCATACCATTTTGTCGGGGTTACCAATGCAATTCCGGCTTTGTGGTTTCTGTAGGTCCAATCCCGGTATTCCTCCGGAGTCCAGCCTTTTCTCCGGAAAAGAACCACAGACAAACTTGCCGGCCTTACCAGTTCCAGGTTTTCATGCTCCTCAATCTTTTTGGCTGCGATCTTCGCCAGTTCAATGCCTTTTTCGATAGCATTAGTGTATTTATCAGTTCCATGCATGGCCAGGGAAAACCACAACGGCATTCCCCGAAGTCTGCGGGTAAGCTGTATCTGATAATCAGCAGGATTGAAGCCATGGGCACCCTCATCCTTAAAAATTTCAAGATAGGATCCTTTTTGAGAATGTGCTTCTGCAGCCAGTTCCATATTCTTATAGATCACCGCCCCACAATCATAGGGCGAAAAAAGCCATTTATGAGGATCGATAGTAATACTGTCTGCCCGTTCAATTCCGTTGAAGAGGTGGCGCACAGAGGGTGCAGCGAGGGCACCTCCGCCATAGGCTGCATCTACATGGAACCATACATTCTCCTTCTCGCAAACTTCGGCAATAGAATCAAGTTCGTCAATAATCCCGGCATTGGTAGTACCACCCGTGGCTACCACTCCAAAAAGCCTTTTTCTGTCTTTTTCTCCCAATTCATCAATAGCTGACTGCAATATGCCTCCACGAAGATTTTCATCGGGGCAATCGATCATCACCACATCTGCATCCATAACCTTGGCCATTGCCTGGATAGAGGAATGTGCTCCATTTGAGGTTAACAGCAACGCCCGCACCCCAATATTTCCTGTATCTCTTTTCCGCCAGGCTTCTCTGGCAGTGACCATAGCCGAAAGGTTTGCAGCCGTTCCGCCACTGGTGAATACTCCGAAGGAATCTTTAGGCAGTCCGGTGAGGGAAACCAGCCACTTCATAGCCTGATTTTCACAAAAGATCCCGCCGGCACCCTCCATCCAATAGGCACCATGGATACTAGAAGCTGAAGTCACAAGGTCGAACATGATCGCAGCACGCGTAGGCGCAGCCGGAACAAAAGCCAGATGTCGGGGATGGTCAATAGGCACGGTTGCCTTTACCAGAATATCCCGAAACATCTTAAAGGCTACTTCTCCCCCAATTCCTTTGGGAGTGACGGTTTCCCCAATCATTTCGAAAAGTTCCTCCTCTTTTTTCGGAACACCGAGTTCGGGGGTTATATTTGAAATTCTGTCAATAGTATATTTCATCACATCGAGGGTCATTTCAACCAGTTCGATGTCGATCTTATGCATTTTGTTCATAGTGCTATTATGTCAAATTTTAATTCCAGCGGCTCCAGGCTGTTTAATAGCGCCGGAATAAGGTCTTCTCCATATTCCAGATAGAATTCAGAAAAGTTATGGTGCCGCTCCTGAAGTCCGCCATTGGGGAAAAGTTCATTCTGCAGGTCTGCGATCCTTGAAACCTCATCTTCCAGCTTCCTTTTTTGAGCCTTCAGCAATCTCTTTTCCAGGTGATCAAGACCTTTTAGCTGCTTAACCTCCTGAGCTTTTACGGCATTAAGAAAAGTTTTATCTGTTTTTTCGGCAAGTTCATACATGCCACGGAATTGCTCCACCAAATGCTCTTTTTGAGGGGAAAAGTCGATATCAATGTTGGAGATCTTTCGAACTTTTCGGTTGATGAGCTCGTGACGCTTCAGGAATAACTCCGGCAGGGAGATATTTAATTTTTGCCTTTTTTGATCCTGCTTTTCAGTTTGAAGCAAGACTGAATTCCGAAGCAATAAAACAGGAAAGGTAATATTCACCGCTTCAAAAAGTCCTTTAAGCTCCAGCCAGTATGCCAATTCTCCTCCCCCTCCAATGTAACAGAGGTTAGGCAGGATCACCTCCTCATAGAGTGGCCGCAATAAAACATTGGGACTAAATCTTTCAGGATGATTTTCCAACAGCTCCAGTAATTCCTCCTTGCTCCAGGAGATTTCATTTTCATGAACAAAGAATTTTCCGTTCTTTTCAATAATACGCTCCCTAAGGCCTTTTTGTATATAGAACAGGTTGATCTCCCGCGTATTTACCTGCACGTTATAGCCTTCCTGTTCAAGAGTTTCAGATTTTTTTTGCACTGCTTTATAAGAGACCTGGTCCAGCAGCTCTTTCTTCATCTGTGGAATGTAAAGCCTCTTTAATTCGGCATGATGGGCATCCATGATCACCAGCCCCTGCTCGCCAAAAAGTTCATTGGCAAGATATCGGGTAGCATCAGCCAGATTATCGTGCTCCAGGTAAGCTTTTTTAAACCACTGCTTCAATTGACCGGCATTTTTAGTATTCCCGATTTCCGCAGAAAATAGTTCAAAAACATCATTTAATCCGGTGGTAGGAAGTTCCCCAACAGGGCCTCCTGTCTTTTCAGATTTTGGGGGATTCCATTGAAATTTTTTCCCATGCAGATAAAAAAAGCTGATCTCCTCAAAATCGTGATCCTCTGTCGCCATCCAGTAAACAGGCACAAAATTATATTGCGGATACGCCTTTTTTAGATCCCTTGCGAGATTGATAGCGCTAACGATCTTGTATAGAAAATATAAAGGTCCAGTAAATAGATTGAGCTGGTGACCCGTAGTGACGGTAAAAGTAGTTTCTTCCTTAAGCAGGTCAAAATTGGATGCTGTAGCTTCAGAAATTTTAATATCCCTGTACTGTTCCTTCAGGATCCCGGTCAAGACCTCGCGTTTTTCTGTTCCGCCGGCAGCATCATAATTTTCCTTTTTAAGGGCAATCTGTTCTTGAAAGTTTTCCAGGGTGGGAAATAATCCGTAAAACTGCTGCACATTCTCTTTTTGATCCAGATAATCGGTCACTAAAGGTGTGAAATAATTAGTATCCCGATACGCAAGAGAATTTTTATGCATTTAAAAGAATTTTCGCAAATATACAATTAAGAGCGTTGGCGGTAAAATCAATAATTACATATTGGCACAGATAAAGTTTTATATTTACATGCTAATTCGAATATTAAGATCAACCCCTTATGAGAAAATTACCGGCTTTAATTACAGCGCTTTTAGTCAGTTTTCAATTCACTTTTGCACAACAATCCCCTTCAGAATTTCTGGGATATCCCCTGGGCAGCAATTTCACCCGCCACAGTAAAGTGGTAGATTACTTTGAACATGTTGCAGAAAATTCTCCCCTTGTAACATTTCATAATTATGGAGAAACCTATGAAGGCAGACCACTTACCTATGCCGTCATTTCTTCGGAAGAAAATCTTGCAAATCTGGAGGAGATACGCCAGGCACACCTGGAAAATACCGGTATTAATCAAGGTTCCGCAGGTTCTCCTTCCAAAAAGGGAATTGTGTGGCTTAGCTATAATGTTCATGGGAATGAAGCTTCCAGTACCGAAGCTGCCATGCAAACCATCTATGAACTGGTCACTCAAAAACAGGATTGGTTAAAAGACCTAGTAGTGATTATGGATCCAGCTGTGAATCCCGATGGCCGCGATCGTTATGTGAACTGGTACAAACAGGTAAAAGCTACTCCAAACAATACTTCCCCCATGGCTATTGAACATAATGAGCCCTGGCCCGGTGGCAGGCCAAACCATTACCTGTTTGACCTTAATCGTGACTGGGCATGGGCTACGCAGGTGGAGACCCAACAGCGTCTAAAAGTTTATAACCAGTGGCTACCGCATATCCACGTGGATTTTCATGAACAGGGAAAGAACAGCCCTTATTATTTTGCCCCTGCTGCAGAGCCTTTGCACGAAGTGATCACTCCGTTTCAAAGAGAATTTCAAAAGGAAATTGGTTTGAATCATGCTAAATATTTTGACAAAGAAGGTTGGCTGTATTTTACGAAAGAAAGATTTGACCTGCTCTACCCGAGTTATGGAGACACCTATCCAACGTATATGGGAGCAATAGGGATGACCTATGAACAGGCAGGCCACACGGGACTTTCTGTTGAGACAGATCATGGTTACCTCCTTACTCTCACAGATCGTGTAGCACATCATCACACTACCGGTTTGTCTACTGTAGAAATTGCAGCCCAAAATGTTGATCGTCTTAATTCAGAATTTTCGAAGTTCTATATCAATGAGGAAAAGAATGCAACTAATTACGTGTTAACAGGAAAAAAAGATCAACTTGACCTGCTAAAGGAATTGCTGGATAAGCATGAGATCACCTATGCGGCAGCAAGAGCCGGAAAGGTGAAAGGTTACGATGCACTTGAAAAAAAGAACCGCAGCATCGAAACTTCAGAAGAAAGCCTGGTAATTAGTACCGCTCAACCTAAAGGAAAAATGGTGAAGGTGTTAATGGAACCCGCCGCCAAACTTTCCGATTCCCTTACTTATGATATTACTGCCTGGAGCCTGCCATTTGCCTATGGTCTGGATGTTATTTCCACAGGATCTTCTGTTCCTACCACCACTACGGCCGAAGCCAACAAATCTGTGAATCAGCCTGCGCCACAGGCTGCAGCCTACCTTTTGGAATGGAATAGCATGAAAGATGCCCGCTTTCTTTCGGCTTTGTTAGACGCAGGAGTAATGGTACGATTCACCGAAACTGCTTTGGAAACTTCAGGAAAAAAGTTTAGCCCGGGAAGTCTGGTGATCACCAAAGGTGATAATCGCAGCCTGGAAAATTTTGACACGATACTCACTAATCTCGCAAATGATCATAACAGAAACCTTACAGCTGCAACTACCGGATTTTCCACCTCGGGACCCGATTTTGGATCCTCACAGGTAAAGGTTATAAACAGTCCAAGAATAGGCGTTTTAAGAGGAGAAGGTATTTCTTCACTTAACTATGGAGAGATCTGGTATTTCTTTGAACAGGAACTCAATTATCCTGTCACTTCTATTGATACAGAATATTTTGATCATGTAGATCTGTCAAAACTTGAGGTACTGGTTTTACCCATTGGGAACTACAGCAAACTGTTTGATGAAAAAGGTCTTGCGCGACTTACCGACTGGGTAAAAGGAGGTGGTAAGGTTATAGCCATTGGAAGCGCAATGAAAACTTTTGCAGGAAAAGAAGGTTTTGATCTTAAGTTAAAGGAAGAGGAAAAAGACACTGTGAATAAACCCAATCTTATCCCTTATGCCCAAAGGGAAAGAGAAGAAATCAAAGATCTTATCACAGGTAGCATAATTGAGACCCAAATGGACAATTCTCATCCCGTAGCTTTTGGCTATGATGACACCTATTTGAGCTTAAAGTTGAGCGATGAAAGCTACAGTCTTTTAAATGATGGTTTTAATGTAGGTTACCTTCAGGACTCTCCTAAAATAGTTTCAGGATTTGTGGGTGTTAAGGCAAAGGACAAGATCAATAATTCCCTTAGTTTTGGGGTGGAACCAATGGGTACAGGAAGTTTTGTTTACCTCGTGGATAATCCGCTATTTCGTGCCTTCTGGCAGAATGGAAAACTCTTGTTCGTGAACGCCATTTTCTTCGAAAATAACAGCGAGATCACCAATTACACCAATTCCCTTAGATAATATGTTAGTAAACATTCTTCTGCTTTTAGGTGGCTTTGTCGCGCTAATTTTTGGAGCCAATGCTCTTGTTGATGCTGCTTCAAGCCTTGCAGCTCGTTGGGGAGTTCCCAGTATAGTCATTGGGTTGACCATTGTCGCTTTTGGAACCTCCGCTCCGGAGCTCGTGGTGAATGTTTTTGCCGCGACCTCGGGTAGTACAGATATGGTACTTGGAAACGTGCTTGGAAGTAATATATTCAACGTGCTGGGGATCCTGGGTATTTCTGCCCTGATATATCCGCTCACAGTAAAATCCAACACCACGTGGATCGAAATTCCGCTGAGTTTACTTGCAGCAATTTGTGTGTTTGTGGTAGCTTCCGACGTTGTTTTGGATGGCGCAACTACAAATCTTATCTCACGAAGTGAAGGAATTGTACTGCTCCTGTTCTTTTTGATCTTTCTGGTGTACAACCTTGTGGTTGCAAAAAGCGGAGGTGCAGATGAGGAGATGGAAACCAAAGAATATTCCGTAGGAAAAGGTATCCTGTTCATCATCCTGGGGCTTGCCGGACTTATTCTTGGTGGACGACTCATAGTAACCAGCGCGGTAAGTATTGCTGAAGTTATTGGTCTTTCTGAAAGAGTAATTGGTTTGACTGTGGTTTCCATAGGGACTTCCCTGCCGGAACTAGCCACTTCAATAATAGCCGTAAGAAAGAAAAATGTGGACATCGCTATTGGAAACGTGGTAGGATCCAATATTTTCAACATTTTTCTTATCCTTGGAGTTTCCGGAACCATTGTCCCGCTTACGATAAATCCGGATTCCTTTTTCGACATTCTCGTAAATATAGTTGCTGGCCTTTTGCTTTTCATTTTTGTCTTCACCGGCCGTGGCCGCAAGGTGGAGCGTTGGGAAGGCGCAGTATTTGTAATTGCTTACATTGCCTATGTCACCTATCTAATCATGTAATACTGAAATAAATTCTGAATGAGATCAATTAAATTTCATATTCTGGCTTTCCTGTTCACTATTGTGGCAGGACAAGCCTGGTCTCAGCAAGTCGCTGAAGCAACCGGTTTTGAAGTAGATTTTGAAACCTTCACTCTTGATAACGGATTAAAAGTGATTTTTCACGTAGATCGTTCTGATCCTGTTGTGGCCGTAGCCTTGACCAGCCATGTAGGTTCTTCCCGTGAAAAGGAAGGAAGAACAGGTTTTGCTCACCTTTTTGAGCACCTGTTATTCCTGGAGTCTGAAAACCTCGGGAAAGGCGGACTGGATAAACTTAGTGCGCGTATTGGAGGAAGTGGTGCTAATGGTTCCACCAGCCGCGACCGCACCAACTATTTCCAGACAGTACCTAATGACGCCCTGGAGAAAATGCTCTGGGCAGAGGCCGATAAACTGGGCTACTTCATCAACACGGTTACTGAACCTGTACTCGCAAAAGAAAAGCAGGTGGTGAAAAACGAAAAAAGACAAAGTGTTGACAACCGTCCTTACGGCCATACCCAATATGTCATCGACAAGAATCTTTATCCCAAAGATCATCCCTACAACTGGCAGGTAATTGGTTCTCTTGAAGACTTGCAAAATGCCACTTTAGGAGACGTAAAGGAATTCTTTAACCGCTGGTATGTTCCGAATAACGTAATTCTTACCGTTGCCGGGGATTTTGATAAGGATCAGGCAAAGGGATGGGTAGAAAAATATTTTGGGGAGATCAAAAGAGGCCCTGCAATTCCTGAACTTGAAAAACAACCTGCCAACCTGCAACAGATCAAAAAGTTGTATTACGAAGACAATTTTGCTCGCCTGCCCGAGCTTACCTATGCATGGCCAACTGTACCTTCATATCACAAAGATGCCTATGCCCTGGAAGTATTGGCTAGTTATTTGGCCGATGGAAAGAATGCCCCCTTTTATAAGGAATTGGTAGCAGAACAAAAGCTCACCCCTAACGTGCAGATGTACAATTACACTTCAGAACTGGCGGGACAGCTGATGATGGAAATTCAGGCCTACGATGGAAAGGATCTGGATAGTGTTCACGCTGCCGTAGAAAAAACCTTCAAAAAATTTGAAGCAGAAGGTATTTCAGAAAAAGACCTGAAACGTATCAAAGCCGGGCAGGAAACTGCATTTTACAATAGTCTTTCCAGTGTTTTAGGCAAAGGTTTTCAACTTGCACAATATGAAATTTTCGCCAATGATCCCAATATGATCAATAAAGAAATCGATTTCATTCTTGCTGTCACTCCCGAAGATGTGATGAGAGTTTATAAAAAATATGTGCAGGATAAACCATTTGTGGTTACCAGTTTTGTTCCAAAAGGTCAGACAGAGTTTGCGCTGGAAAATTCGCAGCTTGCTGAAGTTGAAGAGGAGCAGATCGTGATGGGAGCCGAACAGGAATTTGATTTGGAAGAGGAAGTGACTTATGAGAGAACTCCTTCCAGTTTTGATCGTACCGTAGAACCTCCTTATGGCAACAGCCCTAAGGTAAAGGTTCCGGAGATTTGGGAAGAAAACCTTTCTAACGGACTGGAGATCTACGGGATCACTAATTCTGAAGTGCCGCTGGTGCAATTCATGTTGGAGATTAAAGGCGGAATGTTGCTGGAAGATCCTTCCACAACAGGGGTTTCAAATCTACTCGCCAATTTGTTGACCAAAGGCACCAGGAATAAGACTCCGCAGGAGCTTGAGGAAGCCATTGAGCTGTTGGGCGCAACGATTAGGGTGAATGCCACAGATGAAAAGATCATTATTAGCGGCAGCACACTTTCTAAAAATTACGAAGCGACCCTGGCTCTTGTAGAAGAGATCCTTTTAGAACCACGTTGGGATACTGAAGAGTTTGAGCTTACAAAGCAACAGGTGATAAGCCGGATTCAGCAGCAAAAAGCCTCTCCGAATAACATAGCTGCCAATGAGTTTAAAAAGCTTATTTATGGCACCAGTCACATCCTGGCCAATGACAATCTTGGCACAGAAGAATCGGTGCAAAGAATCACAATGAAAGACCTCCAGGATTATTACACCAATAACCTGTCCCCTAACCTTGCCTCTTTTCTTGTCGTGGGAGATATTGAACAGGATCGTGCGGTGACAGGAGTGAAGGACCTGACCGCAGATTGGAGTGTCAAAAAGGTGAATTTTAAAGACCTTCCGGAATTGGCCGCTCCGGAAAAATCCAGGGTGTATTTCTATGACGTACCTGGTGCAAAGCAATCTGTACTGCATATAGGGTATCCTGCCCTGGCAGAGACAGATGAAGATTTCTTTCCGGCTACTATCATGAACTATCGTTTGGGCGGTGGAAGTTTTGCTTCACAACTCACTCAGGAACTCAGAGAAGGAAAAGGTTATACTTACGGAATACGTTCAGGATTTGACGGCAGCACCTTAAAAGGTCCTTTTTTGATCTCCAGCGGCGTGCGTTCCAACATTACTTATGAAGCTGTGGACCTTGTAAAGCAGATCCTGGAAAATTATCCGAAGAATTTTAATGAGCAGGACCTGGAGGTTACCAAAGGTTTCATGACCAAAAGTAACGCCCGTAAATTTGAAACTTTAGGTTCAAAACTGCAGATGCTTAGAGAAATAAGCAACTTTAACAGGCCTAAGGACTTTGTATTACAGCAGGAAGAAACAGTAAGAAAAATTACTGTTCCACAGATCAAGGCCCTGGCCGAAAAGTATGTTGATCCAAATAAAATGTATTACCTGATCGTAGGAGATGCAGCAACCCAGCTGGATCGTCTTGAACAGTTAGGTTTTGGAAAACCGGTTTTGCTTAATGGGGAGGTAAAATAACCCTTTGGAAGGTTGAAAGCCTAAGGTCTAAGGATTAATATGATCATAATAAAAAATGCCCGGAGATTCCGGGCATTTTTTATTACACCCTGAATTTAGAGAGGGAGATTCGGAAAGCAAAGGGACACAGAAAGGGGATTAAATTGGTTTTTTTGAGACAAATTATATTTCGTCCCTACAAGACATGACTGGTTTACAGGATAATTTACCCATCATTAATTCTAACATTCAAATTCTCAAATCTTCATATTCTCAAATCCAATTGAAATTTGGTACTTGAAATTTGGTGCTTCACCTATGAATCTTTCTTCTTTCCGCCTTTCTTCTTGCGGTGCTTCAGGACCTCAGCTTCTCTGAAGAAGATGATCTCTTCAGCAATATTAGTAATAAGATCCCCTATTCTTTCTACTTTTTTGATCACCGAAAATAACAACATCACCTGATCGATCACCTGTGGATCTGCCTTTACTTCTTCAGAAATAATAGCAAAAGATTTCATGTTGATATCATTCAGGATCTTATCCTTTTTAAATACCTTTCTTGCCACCTTAGTATCAGATTCTGTATAGGCAAGAGTGATATCATCAAGCATGGATAAAGCAGTGGTAAACATCTCCTCCACCCGCATCCTTTCTAAAAGTCTGGGCTCTATCTTGGTATCGATCTTTACGATGTAGTTAGAAATTCCGTAGGCATGATCTCCAACCCGCTCGAGGTCAAAATTGATCTTTCTTAGTGCTAAAACAAACCGAAGATCGCTGGCAACAGGATTGTGCAAGGCGATAAAACGCTCACAATCACGATCAATTTTGAGATCCAGGGCATTTACCCTATTCTCTGTATGTAAAACCTCTTCGGCAAGATCGCTATCATGATTAAAGAAAGCCTCCTGTGCATTTTCCAGCTGCTTTATACAAAGCTCCAGCATTTCTAATCCCGACTGGTTCAGGGCTTCCCTATGTTGGTCTAAACTTATCATATATCTAAAGATTTATCCGAATCTACCGGTAATATAATTCTCGGTTTGCTGTTTTTCGGGATTGGTAAATAACTTTTTTGACTTATCATATTCAATGAGCTCTCCCATATAGAAGAATGCGGTATAATCACTAATCCTCCCTGCCTGCTGCATGTTGTGGGTAACAATAACTATAGTGTACTTTTGTTTTAACTCATAAATAAGCTCCTCGATCTTGGCAGTAGAGATGGGATCTAAGGCAGAGGTAGGTTCATCCATAAGGATTATGGAAGGCTCTACCGCCAGGGTACGGGCAATACAAAGCCTTTGTTGCTGCCCACCCGATAAGGCGAGAGCAGATTTATTAATATCCTCTTTTACCTCATTCCAAAGCCCAACCTGCTTAAGCGAATCTTCTACTTTGTCCTTAAGATAACTTTTATCTTTAATACCCTGGATCTTTAACCCGTAAGCCACATTTTCATAGATGGATTTCGGGAACGGGTTTGGTTTTTGGAATACCATCCCCACCTGCTTCCTAAGCTGCTCTACGTTGATATTCTTCTTATATATATTTTCTCCGTCGATAAGGATATTTCCTTCCATTCTAAAACCATCAACATAGTCATTCATACGGTTGAACAGCCTAAGGAAGGTCGATTTCCCGCAACCCGAGGGTCCAATAAAAGCCGTTATCTTATTTGCCCTGATGTTCATGTCAATGCCTTTAATAGCCATGAAATCATCATAAAAAACTTTCACTTCTTTAGCCTGAAGCTTATGCTTTTTCCTAACGGGAGTCTCTATTTTATCTTGATTTTCTTTCATTTATTTAAATTTACTCTGCCACCTGTTTCTAAAATAAACTGCAATAGCATTCATTACAAAGGTGATGAACAAAAGGATGATGATGGCTGCTGCCGCGTTGATTTCAAACCCATGCTGCGGCCTGGAAATCCAGTTAAAGATCTGGATTGGCAGAACCGAAAATTCATCCATAGGTGATTCCGGCGCGAATGGCACATAAGCCAGGGCGCCAATTACAATTAATGGTGCAGTTTCTCCAACAGCTCTCGAAAGCGCCAGGATGATCCCTGTCAATATTCCCCCCGATGAGGCCGGCAATAATTGCCTCGAAACCGTTTGCCATTTGGAAGCACCTAAAGCAAAGGAGGCGTCTCTTATCGATTTAGGAACAGCCTTTAAAGCCTCCCGGGTTGAAACAATAACTATAGGTAAAATTAACAGGGCAAGGGTGAAACTTCCTGCCAGCACACTTGCTCCCATTTGCATTACTCTCACAAATATCTCTAAACCTAATAATCCGTAAATAATTGATGGCACCCCTGCAAGATTCGAAATATTGATCTCCAGAAGAGAAGATAGCTTGTTCTTTTTAGCATACTCTTCCAGGTAAATAGCAGCCGCTATTCCTACAGGCAGTGCGATAATGGTTGTGAGTACCAGAATCCACACACTGCCCATTAAAGCGGTGTAAATACCCGCTCTTTCAGCTTTTCTTGAAGGAAGGCTTGTGATAAAGTCCCAGTCAATTCTCTGGATCCCGTCTACCAGGATCGAACCTATAAAAATTGAAAGAAGAACAATTCCTAATAAGGTGCAAAAAATTCCCCAGAGCTTAAAAGCCTGATCCTTGAACCGGTTTTTCTTAATCCTATTCATACTTCTCCCTGAATTTTTTCCTTATTTGATAACTAATCGTATTAAGCAGAAAGGTGAAAATAAATAAGGTGATCCCTGCTGCAAAAATGGTTCGGTATTCCAGCGAGCCATGCTGTACGTCCCCTAAACTCACCTGCACGATGTATGCAGTTATAGTCTCCACGGGAACAGTTGGGTCTAAAGTTAACCTTGGTTGTTGCCCTGCGGCAATTGCCACGATCATGGTTTCCCCAATGGCGCGGGAAATTGCGAGGATTATGGAAACAATAATTCCTGAAGAAGCTGCCGGAACCAATATCCTGAATGCATTCTGAAGTTTTGTGGATCCCATACCATATCCCGCCTCTCTTAAAGAATTAGGTACTGCATGTAAAGCATCTTCACTTAAAGAGGAGATGAAGGGGATGATCATTATTCCCATTACCAGGCCTGCAGAAAGAGAATTAAAACTGGACAGCCCGGGAATAAAAGTCTGCAGGAATGGAGTTACTACCGTTAAGGCAAAGAATCCATATACCACAGTAGGTACAGCGGCAAGTAACTCTAAAGCCGGCTTAATGGTTTTCCTGAAACTTTGGGGAGCATATTCACTGATATATATACTTATTGAAAGCCCCACAGGCACCGCAAAGACGATGGCAATAAAAGAGGTAAGTAAAGTTCCCGATAAAAGCGGAAGGATCCCAAAATGTTTATCTGTAAACAGCGGTGTCCATTGCGTGTCTGTAAGGAAATCAATTATGGATACTTCCCTGAAGAAATTTATTGCCTCAATGGAAAGCACCACAATAATACCAGCAGTAACAGCTATAGTAACCAGGGCACTCGAAAGGAGTGTCTTTTCAATTACCGCTTCTTTTAATTTTCGCATAGAAAATCAGGTTATGCGGAAAAACCAGAGTCCTTCCGGACCCCGGTGATTTCCTTTAATTTTTGATTTACTTCTGGTGTTTTTCAACAAAAGCGTTGAACTTTTCCTTTTGTTCCTTGTACTCTTCTGAAGTTAAAGGCACATAACCTACATCTTTTAACAAGGATGGAGCTTCATCAAGATAGAAATTAATGAAATCCACAACCTTTGGATTATTTTGTACAGATGAACTATTCACATAGACAAATAAAGGCCTTGAAAGAGGTGCGTAGGTACCGTTGCTTACGGTCTCAGTAGAAGGTTCAACACAGCCTTCACCTCCGTCTACTGCCACCATTCTTAATTTGTCAGCGTTCTCTTCGTAATAGGCAAGACCAAAGAATCCTAGTCCGTATTTGTCTCCCGAAACTCCCTGTACCAGTACATTATCATCTTCACTTGCAGTATAATCTCCCCTGCTGCTTCCGCTTTTACCCACGACAGCTTCTGTAAAATAGTCAAATGTTCCTGAAGCAACTCCGGGGCCAAAAAGGTGAATTTCCTCATCGGGCCAGGAAGGATCGATCTGGTTCCAGCGGGTAATTGTTCCCTGTGCAGAAGGTTCCCATATCTTTCTAAGTTGTTCTACAGTAAAACAATCCACCCAGTCATTCTCGGGGTTTACCACTACTGCAAGACCATCATAAGCTACTTCCAGTTCCACGAAGTCTATATTGTTGCTTTCCGCGATCTTCTTTTCATCCTCTTTAATAGGTCTGGAGGCGTTGGAAATATCAGTCTCCCCTCTTCCAAATTTTTGAAAACCTCCACCGGTTCCCGATACTCCGATAGTAACATCCACATCGCTATCTACTGACCTGTACTCTTCGGCTATCGCCTCGGTCACGGGATAAACTGTACTGGAACCATCTATATTGATAGAAGAGGCTTCCTTGTCTTTCTTGTTATTTCCGCAGGAAACCAGGGAAATTGTTAGTGCTGTTAATAGAATGATTTTTTTCATGATTTTTTTGTTATAGTTGAAGTTCTAATTGCAGTCTGTATGTAAGGCCGTCTTCGAGGCCAAGGTTCATATCTGTATAGCTTAGGTCTGTTTGCACCTTAAGTTTATGCTTGGCAATATACTTAGAAATCGCAAAGGTATACTGATTTTCAACTACTTGCGAAATACTGTCATCGAGATCAATTGTAGTATATCTTCCTACTACCTGAATGCTATTTGGAAATAAATATCCTGCCTGTAGATTAAAGCCGTCCCCGATATTAACGACATCGCCGGTAAGGGAGCTATCTGAATTCCTGGCAAAAGCATCATCTGCAGACCTGTGCCCATACTCTCCCATCAAAGAAAATCCCTGATATTTGAACATGGCATCTAAAAAAAGCGTGGAGATATCGGTTTGGTAGAAGCCGGTGTCGGTAAGCATATAATCTCCGGCATTCGATTCTGTCTGTACCGCATTGTTGTTATAGGCATAACTTACCCCTACAGCAAGTTTTGGAGTTGCTTCCCGGTCCAGGTCGCCACCAGAGTAGGAATCAAAATCCCCGAATGGCAGGAATTCAAGACGCCCCATGTATAAATGACCTCCTAAATTTGCTGAAGTAATATTTCTTCCTTCTCCCTGAGATATGGAAACTGCTTCCTTTAAAAGAAAGTCCCCACCCAGGTTCGTCTCATGGTGTAACTGAAGGCCCATTTCACGTCCCAGGTTAAAATTGCTGTTCACCAGCGACCTGTCAACTGTTTCCAAACTACCCGAAGAGATCAACTGCTCCCTGTTGCCCGGCAGTTTAGTCTGTCCTACCCATAATTCGAAATTTTCATAAAAATTCCACATCACCACCGCATCAAGAATAAAGCGGGGGGTATTACGGGTAAATTCGGAAGCTCCGGACATATCCCTGTTAGCGAGCCCCAGCTGTACCTTATACTTCAACTTTGGAGAATAGGCATAACCATCAAATTTTAACCTGGCCCTTCTTATGAGGAAAGCAGATTCTGCATCACCAAACCCATCCTCCTCGGTAATACCCCAGTCAGAAGTAAAGAGAGATTGCATTCGCAATCCCATCTTCATGCTGTAAGAGCTGTCCTGCGCCTCTATATTAATGAGGCCTTTACCAAATTTGTTCCCTGTAATCTCCTGTCCATAAATTTGAATAGAAAGAATTAGCGTAATTACTGTAACCCAGCCGGTTCTAATGCTCATGATCTTAATTTTTGTCACTGCAAAGAACGAATTCGTATGTTACCTAAAGGTTAACTCCAAATTATCAATAAGTAAAAAGGTTGCCCGGAAAGGGCAACCTTACGTCATACATCACAATCGACAAAAATTAAGAATATATGAGTATTCAAAGGTGCCATTTCTAATTAAAAGCAGTGTTACCACAACTTAAACTAAAGTTTAAGATTTTAAAAATTTGGCTTAAGGAGCTGCTGAATAATTTTTTCTAACTTGGTACTTAAGTATCCCGGAGTGTGAGCAAAAACTTTTTACAGAAGTACCTTTCCTTTATCCTTAGCGGAAGTGTCCTGATTTTTCTGGTGATCCTTTATTTTTATCATGATCCTTTCCGGGAAGCAGTGAAAGAGGCCTGGAATGTACTGCTGAGTGAAGACCGTGAAAGAATCAGGGATTATGTGAAGCAATTTGGGGTTTTGGGTCCTCTTGCCATCATTGTTTTTATCATCCTGCAAATGTTCCTTATCATCTTTCCTTCCTGGCTTCCTATCATTGTTGGAGTTTTGGCTTACGGCTTTTGGTGGGGGGTGTTGATCAACCTCATTGGAGTAGGTATTGCTTCTACTATAGGTTTTTTCATAGGGAAAAAATTCAAGGGAATCCTGGGAAACAAGAACTATGAAAAATGGAAATACTGGATCAAAAATTACAGTTTTGGAACTGTAGTCCTTTTCAGGATCTCACCATTCTTTTCCAATGATGCCATTAGCTTCATTGCCGGAATTTTTAGAATGAGCTACAAAAAATTTATTATGGCCACCTATGCCGGCATGATCCCCCTGTCTCTTGCTGTCGGCTATTTTTCGACAGATGTAGATAAACTGGAAAATGGGCTATATTGGATTGGAGGCTTGGGAGCGGTCCTTTACGGACTTTATATTTTTATGGATTACAAAAAAAGAAAGAAGCATGAAAAAACATAATTTTTCGGTAGAAGAGGTACGGGCTCAGTTTCCGGCTTTAAGGTTTAAAAATAAAGATCAGGTATTCCCTGTTTACTTTGATGGCCCCGGCGGCACTCAAATGGTGCAAGGCTGTATTGACAGGATGCTGGAGTATATCGAAACCGGCATGGCTAACCTTCATGGCACCTTTTCCACGAGCATAAAAACAGATGCACTATTGGAAGAAGCCAAACAGGCAGTGGCCGATCTGCTGAACTGTTCTGATAAAGAAGTTGCTTTTGGGCAAAATATGACCAGTCTTGCTTACCAGGTGGCAACAAGTTTGAGGCCTCTCCTGAAAAAAGGTGACGAGATCGTGGTCACTCAACTTGATCACAGAGCGAACGTAGATCCCTGGATATTTTTAGCAAAAGAAACCGGAGCTACAGTCAAATTTATTCCGGTTGACCGGGAGAAGCTAACTCTGGATCTCCGGGGCCTGGATTCCATAATTACAGAAAAAACAAAAATGGTAGCCATTGGCCTCTCCTCCAATCTTACAGGAACTAAAAATGAGGCCAAACACATTTTTGAAAGAGCAAAAAAGGTTAATGCGATCACTATAGCAGATGCCGTTCATGCTGTGCCTCATTTCTCTGTGGATTTTCAGGAGCTTCAGAGCGATATCCTCTTCTGCTCGGCTTATAAATTCTTTGGTCCTCACCTGGGAATAGCAGCCATTAAAAAACACCTTTTTGAGGCCTTAAGTTTTCCGAAGTTACAACCGGCCCCTAATGACATTCCCTATAAACTGGAAACGGGCACACAAAATCATGAAGCTATAGCCGGACTTTGCGGCACCATCAGCTTTATAGAAAGCCTGGGCACAGGTGAGAACCGGCGGCAGCGCCTGCAGGCCGGGATGAAGGTCATCGAAGCCCACGAGGACAAACTGATGGAGGAATTGCAAAATTTCCTCGAATCCATTCCGGAAATCGACCTCTACAGGGCGCCGAAAGAAGTAATAAAGACTCCTACTTTTGCTTTCAAGATCAAAGGGATTCATTCCCGGAAGGCTACGGAATTCTTTGCCGAAAAATACAACCTATGCATTGCAGACGGCCATTTCTACGCTTCCACAATGGCCGAAGTCTTTCCCGTGATGGATACCGGAGGGTGGATAAGGATTGGATTTGCCCCCTACAACACTCTTGAAGAAATTGAGATCTTTAAAAAAGCACTAAAAGACCTTCTCCATATGAACAGCAGGGAATGATCATCAGGATTATAAAATTCTTCGCTAAAGGCCTGCTGGCATTTTTGATGCTAATGTTGCTGTATTTTGTAGGAGCACTAATAGGATCGGCTATTCCCGTAAACCGGGGATGGGAGCCTGATGGCCATATCACAATTTACCTGCGTACCAACGGCGTGCATACAGATTTCATCTTTCCGAAGAAAAATGAGATCATGAACTGGGAACAACTGGTAGATTCCAGCTACACCCTCTCCAAAAAAGGCAATTACGATTACGTCTCCTTTGGCTGGGGAGACCTCGATTTTTACCAGAATACGCCCGAGTGGGAAGATCTAACCTTTCCCACCGCAATGAGAGCCGTTTTTATGCCTACTCCTAGTGCCATGCATGTGGAATTTGAAAATATGCCCCGGCTGTTAGAACCAACGGTTTCCATAAGCGTAAGTCGGGAAGAGTATAAAAAGCTTGTGGAGTATGTGAAATGGAGTTTTCAGAAGGACTTTTCGGGAAAGGTAAAACCTGTGCCAGATCTTCATTATAATCAAAATGATGCCTTTTTTCATGCCAAAAGATCTCTCAATGCCTTTTATACCTGCAACACCTGGGTCAATAACGGCCTCAAAGAAGCAGGTCTTCCGGCCTGTCTTTGGACTCCGTTTGACGACGCCATCTTTTATAAGTATCACTGATTTTAAACATAATTTAAGAAGGCACAGCCAAGGCTTATGAGCTAAAAATCTTAACTTCAGCTTCATAGGATATATTTCAACCAATCAAACCCTTATCTTATGAGTAATCTAAACAAGATCATTGAACTTCTCGAAGATGAAGCTTCCTATTTGCTGGAACATGAGAGCACCAGGATCTCAAAAAAGCGACTTACCCTGCCTGGGCCTCACACTGTAAATAATTTTTCTGAAAGCGACCGGAACCCGCAGGTGCTTAAAAGTCTGGCACAGCTTTACAACCATGGAGCCCTGGGGGGAACAGGCTACCTCAACATCCTGCCCGTGGATCAGGGAATAGAACATACCGCTGCAGCCTCATTTTACAAGAACCAGGATTATTTTGATCCCGAAAACATCATTAAACTGGCCATAGAAGCCGGCTGTAATGGAGTTGCCTCTACTTTTGGCGGCCTTGCACTCCACGCCCGCAAGTATGCACATAAAATTCCTTTTATAGTAAAGATCAACCATAACGAGCTCCTTACCTATCCTAATAAGTATGACCAGATCCCCTTTGGAAGTGTGCGCGAGGCATGGGATATGGGTGCAACTGCAATTGGTGCCACCATTTACTTCGGAAGCGAAGAAAGCACCAGGCAAATCCAGGAGATTGCTGCAGCTTTTGAAGAGGCCCATCAATTAGGAATGGCAACTATCCTTTGGTGTTACACCCGAAATTCAGCATTTAAAAAGGACGGAAAGGATTATCACTCTGCCGCCGATCTTACCGGGCAGGCAAATCATATTGGCGTCACCATTAAAGCCGATGTCATCAAACAGAAACTGCCGGAAACCAACTTCGGGTTTCGCGATATCAACTTTGGTAAACATTCTGAAGACATGTACAACAGCCTTACTACAGATCATCCCATCGACCTGTGCAGGTTCCAGGTGGCAAATTGTTATATGGGTAAGATCGGCCTCATCAATTCCGGAGGAGGCTCCCAGGGAGATTCCGATTTTAAAGCGGCTGTAAAGACTGCTGTGATCAACAAGCGCGCCGGCGGCTGCGGACTCATCATGGGGCGCAAGGCATTTCAAAGGCCAATGAAGGATGGTGTGGAGATTTTAAGAAGCGTACAGGAGGTGTATTTGACCGAGGAGATCACGGTGGCATAGATAGTATTGAGTAGTTAGTATTGAGTATTGAGTAGTTAGTATTGAGTATTGAGTAGTTAGTATTGAGTATTGAGATCTTGCAGGACCTGCAAGGTTTTTTAGAACCTTGTAGGTCTCTTTTGGTTACCTGCTATTAGGTTCTGAAAAAAATATTCGTGTATTCGTGGCTTCAAAAAACAAAACCTACAAGGTCAAAGAAAGACCTTGCAGGTTTGGATATTTTCAGCTTTACTGCCTACTAAAGACTGCGCACTGTCTTACTGCTTAAATAGCACTTTCCGCTTAGGCTTCTCTACATTCGCATTCACAGGCTCTCCAAAAAGGTCAAAATCGGCGGCATCTGTGATCAGGACATCATAGAATTCCCCGGTCTTAAGATAGATTTTTGTGGCGTCAATAAGTACTTCATTATCTACATCTGGAGAATCAAATTCGGTCCTACCTACGTAATGTTCTCCCTCTTTCCTGTCGATCACCACTCTAAAGGTCTGCCCTATCTTTTGCTGATTCAGTTCCCAGGAGATCTGCGACTGAATTTCCATGATTCCATTTGCTCTCTCCTGCTTTACTTCCTGCGGCACATCATCCTTCAGGTTGTATGCGTGGGTATTTTCTTCGTGGGAATAGGCAAAACATCCAAGACGTTCAAAACGCATGTCTTTTACCCACTGCTTCAGCTCTTCAAAATGAGCTTCAGTCTCTCCCGGATAACCAACAATAAGAGTGGTTCTAATTGCCATTTCAGGCACCGCTTTACGAAATTCCTTCAGCAGATTGGTTGTCTTTTCATGAGTGGTTCCGCGACGCATAGACTTCAGCAGGTCATCAGAAATATGTTGTAACGGAATATCCAGGTAGTTACAGATCTTAGGCTCCCGCTTCATCACCTCAAGCACATCCATAGGGAATCCTGTTGGGAATGCGTAATGCAACCTGATCCATTCAATGCCTTCCACCTTTACCAGATTTTCAAGAAGTTCGGCCAGATTTCTCTTTTTATAAAGATCAAGGCCGTAATAAGTAAGATCCTGCGCAATAAGGATAAGCTCTTTCACCCCCTGTGCTGCAAGTTTCTTAGCTTCGGTCACCAGGTCTTCAATAGGAGTCGATCTATGCTTTCCACGCATTAACGGGATCGCACAAAAAGAACAAGGTCTGTCGCAACCTTCAGCGATTTTGAGATATGCATAATTTTTAGGAGTCGTAGTGAGCCGTTCTCCCACCAGTTCGTGCTTATAATCGGCTTCCAGGGCTGCAAGCAGTTCCGGGAGTTCGGTAGTTCCGAAGTATTGATCTACGTTGGGAATCTCTTTAATAAGATCGGGCTTGTAGCGCTCACTGAGGCAGCCGGTAACAAAAACCTTGTCCACCGTGCCCTGCTCCTTGGCTTCTACATACTCTAAAATGGTATTTACCGACTCCTCTTTAGCGTTATCAATAAAGCCACAGGTGTTGATCACCACGATATTTCCCTCCTGCTCATGCACCACATCCTTGTTGTTAGCCTTTAGCTGGCCCATCAACACTTCACTGTCATACACGTTCTTGCTGCAGCCCAGAGTGACCACATTGATCCTGTTCTTTTTTAATGACTTTGTTCTCATACGCTTAACTTCTCCACCATTTAAACCTCACAGGTTTCCAAAACCTGTGAGGTTTTGAAAAGAAGGTCTTTCTTTGGCGGCTGCAAAGATACGACCAAAAATGACAAATCTAACATTCAACAGTTTAAGCTTTAAAAAATCATCTTTTCCGGAAATAATTTATCTTGAAGCCTTTATACCTTACCTATGAAAAAAGTAATTTTTACCGGGCTTCTTTTTCTGGTCACCACCCTATTAGTTGGAGCACAACAGCGGCCACGGGAACTGGGCATCGAGATTGGTGTTATGCCTACCGGAGAATTAAATGCGATTACAGATGTAACCGGAGTGAAAGTAGGCCACACCACGCTTATTAAAGGGGATTCGGTAAGGACCGGAGTAACCGCGATCCTGGCGCACGGCGGAAATATCTTTCAACAGAAAGTTCCCGCCGCAGTTTTTGTAGGCAATGGTTTCGGGAAGCTTGCCGGAAGCACCCAAATTACCGAACTGGGAAACCTGGAAACGCCTGTCATCCTCACCAACACCTTAAGCGTGCCCACAGCCATGAATACGGTGATTGGCTACACCCTGAATTTAGAGGGCAATGAACAGGTGCGGTCGGTAAATGCGGTGGTCGGAGAAACCAACGACGGATACCTCAATGACATTCGAGGCAGGCATCTAACTGAGGAGGACGTACTCATGGCTATAAAAACAGCTTCGGAAACAAATACTGAAGAAGGAAATATTGGTGCCGGCACGGGAACTGTAGCCTTTGGTTACAAAGGCGGAATTGGCACCTCCTCCCGGAAACTTCCGGAATCCCTTGGCGGCTACACTGTAGGTGTGCTGGTGCAATCCAATTATGGAGGGGTGCTGCAGATCAATGGCGTACAGGTGGGAGAAGAGCTGAAAAATTTTGCCTTTGACAATCAATTGCTCAACAATGTTGACGGCTCCTGTATGATCATAGTGGCGACAGATGCGCCGCTGGACAGCCGCAACCTGGAAAGACTGGCAAAAAGGGCATTTTTGGGGCTTGCCAAAACCGGAGGTATCGTATCCAACGGCAGCGGAGATTATATTATCGCCTTTTCTACTGCGGAAGGCGTGCGGATTCCCTACCAGATCCAAACCCCGACTCTAAAACAGGAAATCGTGCATAATGACAGGATGACGCCGCTTTTTATGGCCGCTATCGAAGCTACGGAAGAGGCTATTATCAATTCCCTTTTTATGGCCGAAACGATGACCGCAAATGGCAGAACTATTGAGCAGCTGCCGGTGGAGGAGATTTTACCTCTTTTCAAAAATAGGAGATAAAAAGTTCCAGGTTACAGGTTGCAAGGATTTGTGGCAGATAGATGCGGGGTCTCTGTTCTCGATACAATTTTCAAAACCGTCAGTTCGATTTCTATGACAAAACCAAACGATTTTGGTAATATGTTTTGTTCTTGATCAGGGCCATAGCGATGTGGATTAATTTGTTTCTTAC
>NZ_OCMF01000005.1 GCF_900215295.1 Salinimicrobium sediminis
CGGGGCTCACCTCTTCCCATTCCGAACAGAGAAGTTAAGCCCGTTAGCGCAGATGGTACTGCATCTCGTGGGAGAGTATGTCGCCGCCTTTTTTTTAGAAGACCCTTACAGCAATGTAAGGGTCTTTTTTTGTTTCAATTATTGGCATTGGAGAGTCCCGAGTCGCTGTCGCTCTCGGGATCAATTCCCACTTCTTAAAAGCCCGCGCCCTGCAGGCTTGTCTTTAAAGGTGGTCATTAATATGTCGCCGCCTTTTATATAGAAGACCCTTACAGCAATGTAAGGGTCTTTTTTTGTTTTAAATAATTTTGAATTGAGAGTCCCGAGTCGCTGTCGCTCTCGGGATCCATTCCCACTTCTTAAAAGCCCGCGCCCTGCAGGCTTGTCTTTAAAGGTGGTCATTGATAGACTGTCCTGAGCGAAGTCGAAGGATCGCCGCCCTGCCTGCCGGCAGGCAGCCTTTCTTTAGAAGCCTCAACAGCAATTTTGAGGCTTTTTTTATGGAATAAATCCAGCCCCGCCTTCGGTCACCCCTGCTTAAAAAGGAGGGGAGTTCTTAAACGAGAAGCTGAATGAGAATCGAATCTCAGCTCCCCTGCCTGCGGCAGGCAGGCCTCCCTCTTAGGGAGGGGTGTCCGCAGGACGGGGAGGGTTAGGTTTCTACAGATGTTGCTCTCAAAAAGGAACCCTGAATCCCGAATAACCCTTTCAGGGTTCCAAACCCTGAAAGGGTTGCCTTGAAGTAAGCTTAAAATTCTTCCATGAAATAATAATCCGTGACGCGCCACCCTGTCTCCGCCTCCCGGCGAATCCATCCCTGCTCAGAAAGGAAGAGAACAAGAAACCAGGAGACATTTGTAAAAAGCGCTGGCGCGGATTTATAATCCGTGCTGTTCACGTATTAATTCAGAAACATTCCCTTTCACTTAGCCTTCTGAGAGAGTTGGATCAGGAAAAGTTAAGTTGTTCTTTAAACCTGTATAGATCGACAGATAAGTCTTCCGAAATAATTCTCTTTATTAATAGATGCTGGCGCGGACTAACATCTGGAACCTCTATCCTCGAACTTTAAACTTTGAGTCTTAAACGCCCGGTCTACTCCACTTCGTAGGTCAGCATATTTTTTTCGGATAATCTAAAATACCCAAAGGCAAAATTTTCCGGATTGGTGGTGTTAACGATATTTCCTCTTACTATACTCGGCTGGGTTTGGAAAGGACCTCCGCCTGTTCCGCTTTGGGAGCGGAGAATATACATGTATTCGTAAAAGCCTTCAGAAATTCCCTCTATCTGAAAACCTACCATGTCTCCCGGTTCTGCATCTTCATCACTAAAGAACGCAAAAGTCTGGTTGCCGTCTGTGAATTCATCCTCATAGATCTGCAGAGAGATCTTTTCGTTGATGTAACGGAACAGGTAATAATTTTCCACACCTGCAGGATCCCGGTAAAACAGTTTAAATTCCACTTCGTCCCCCGAAAATCCGCCCAGGCTTTGCTCTACGTAACCCAAAGGTGGTGCCGGCACAAACTGTGCTGTAGCAACATAAACTTCGTCCTCATAGGTGATCACCAATTGATAATCTACATTTAAGACCGGTGGAATATTTTCGTTGGTGAAAACCCCATCTGTCACTTCATTAAAAACATATTCTTCTCCCGTAGCTGTTAAAATTGTAACGGTGGCTCCCGTTGCTGCAGGTATTTTATCTTCGAAATATGCTGTAGTGGTCGTCAGCCTTATCACCTGTTTATTTTCCTCCTGTTCGTTATTCCAAAGCAGGGAAGCTTCAACAACAAGTCTCGGTGCAGACTCTTCCAGATCAACGTCTACAACTTCCTCACAGGAGATTAGACTCAACAGCATCAGCAATAAGCATATTCTTTTCATCTGCTAAAATTTAAAGTTATAAGTGATCGAAGGAACTATTCCAAAAAGAGATAATCTCACAGCTTCATTTATACCTGTATCTTCATTTTCTCTGAAGCTAAGTGAAACGGCATTCTTTCTTGCATATACATTATAGATACCGAAGTTCCAGGAGGAAATGTATCCTGATCTTCTGTTAGGTTTTGGGGTATAAGTGGCAGAAATATCCAGACGATGATAATCCGGTAACCTGTTACTGTTGCGTAAACCATAGACCGGAATAGTTAAACTCTCGAATTGATATTGCCCTGAAGGATAGGTGGTAGGCAAACCTGTTTGATAGACAAAATTGGCGTTAAAATCCCATTTTTGGCTCAGTTCATAGGAGCCGGTTATGGAAAGGTCATGAGGTTTGTCATAAGCAGTGGCATACCATTGTGAATCATTGATTCCCGGTTCTTCAGCAGTTCTGCCGGGAGTCCGTTGTTCAGATTTTGTCCAGGTATAGGCAAGCCAGCCGGTAAATCTTCCGGAATTCTTTTTCAGTAACACCTCTGCGCCATAAGCACGAGCCTCACCGGGAAGGATCACCTGTTCAATTGCATCATTTGCTATTAAATTGGCGCCATCTATATAGTCTAACCTATTTTCTAGAGCTTTATAAAAACCTTCAACTTCTAATGAATAAGAGTTCCCGGAAAAGGTTTTATAAAATCCCGCCGCCACCTGATCCAGTGACTGCGGCTCAATGTAACGTCCGCTTGGTGCCCAGACATCCAGCGGAGTAGGAGAACTTGTGTTCGTAATGAGGTGCAGATACTGGGTCATTCGGTTATAGCTTAGCTTTACAGACATATCTTCAGAAATAATATATGCCAGAGCCAATCTTGGTTCCAGGTTCCCAAAAGAACGTTCTACCTTAGCCTTTTCTAAATTTTTTGTACCTATAGGGTCTATGGTTTCATAGATCCCGAACCTGCTGTTGAAAGTTACAGGCCCCTCTTCGGGATAAAGATTGAGCTCCTCCTGTCCCAGCCTTAAAAAACTGCTGTATCTAAGACCATATTCTGCGGAAATTTTTTCGGAAATATTATGCTCGACCGAAATGTAAGCAGCAGATTCAAAAGCATATTTCTTGATAAGTTTAGAAGAGATAATACCTGAAGAAGATGAACTGGGTTCGATCTCTCCGGGATTGAATTCGTACCATGTAGTATGAATTCCATAATCCAGGTTCAGGTTTTCATTAAGATAATGGTCCAGGTCGTATTTAAAATTGAAATTTTTGATCCCACTATTCCAGTTGAATCCTACAAAATCCAGGGTGAGGCCATAGTAATAATCGCTGTAGATAAGGGAAAGATTGCTGAAGATATTATCCTTTAGTACATGGTTCCACCGTAGGTTGAAAACAGAATTACCATAGATATTGTCAAAACTGTCACTCAGTTTAAAAACATCCCTTCCAAAATAGCCTGAAAAAAGTATTGTGTTTTTAGGATCCAGTCTAAAGGTGAGTTTCGTATTGAGGTCATAGAAGTACGCCGAATTCTCATTATCTGTAAGCTTCAGGAAAAGATGGGCATAGGAGCTTCGGCCTCCCACCAGGAAAGAACTTTTATCCTTTTTAATAGGTCCCTGGGCTAAAAGTCGGCTGGAGATTAATCCTATTCCGCCGTTAGCTTCAAATTCCCGGCTGTTTCCGTCTTTCTGATAGATATCCAGTACAGAGGAAACCCTTCCTCCGTAATTCGACGGAATTCCGCCTTTGTAAAGCTTAAGATTCTTAATGGCATCAGGATTGAAAACAGAAAATAATCCGAAGAGATGGCTGGCATTATATACGGTGGCTTCATCGAGCAGGATAAGATTTTGATCTGCTGCACCGCCTCGAACATTGAATCCCGAAGATGCCTCGCCCGCATTGGAAACTCCGGGTAATAAAAGGAGAGATTTTATTACGTCAACTTCCCCAAATACCACGGGCAGCTTTTGAATGGTTGCGATCTCAAGTTTATTAACGCTCATTTCGGGCCGGGAAATATTCAGTCTTTCAATGTCTTCAGTAATTACGACCTCTTGCAGGTCCTGCGCAGCGGCTGATAGATCAAAATTGAGTTGCAGATTTCCGTCGACAGTGATCTGCTGACTTACAGTTTGGTATCCCAAATATGAAATCTCGATGGTATGAGTTCCTTCAGGAAGTTTAATGGAATAAAAGCCGTATTCATTACTCACTGTGCCTCTTTGGAGTTCAGGAATCAGAATGTTTACACCGGCGAGAGTTTCGTTATTTTCGGCATCTTTAATAACTCCATTCACCACATAATTTTCCTGAGCACTTAAGTCATAAATAGTGAATAGAACGAAAAGGAGAAAAAATTTCTTCAAAGTAAGGGTTTTAAAAATGCCATTTTTGGCACCTAATCAAATAAGGCTTTCATCACAGTTCTTATTCCCTTAAACATTAGAAAAACAGCGGCAGCCATTGCTAACAGGGCAAAGATCATCACCGGAATGAACCAAACGTTCTCCTGATTCTTAAAGGAACTAAAGAGAACAACCGGACCAATAAATGAAAGAGGTAAAGCCCCTGCCAGGTATTTCAACCCTTTGAACAACATGTCTTTGTCAGTGTGTTTCATGGGAATCAAAGATACTTAATCAGGTGAAATTTGCTGTTGTCTAACTTCAAATTTGAAAATTAAACTTAGCTTTCCTCCCTCTTTTCATCTATTAAATTTCTTATATTTAATTCTTTTCCAGTTTTTTGAGTATTAAGACTTTAAAAAAAGTTGAGCAATATTAGTTTGAAATTAACTTTTTTCAAAACTTTTATTGTTTAAGTTTGTATAAATTATTTTAAACAGTGGATAACTTTACTATAAGTCAGCTTTCCCAGTTTTCAGGGATCAAACCTCATACTATTCGTATATGGGAGCAGCGATATCATGCTCTTACTCCACATCGTTCTAAGGGGAATACCCGTTACTACGATGGAACCCAGTTGCGAAGGCTTCTAAATATCGTTAGTCTTTCGGGAACGGGAGTAAAACTTTCCCGTCTTGGAGCTATGAGTGACGAGGAACTTTTCCAAATGATAAGGGAGCATAGTGAAAGCGCTGCTGAAAATAAGGATTATGCCTATTTCGTAAATCAATTGATCTCTGCCGGGATGAACTTTGACGAGTTCAACTTCGAAAAGATATTTTCTCACTGTCTGCTAAGATTTGGGATGTTAAAAACTTACGTTGAAGTAATTCACCCGTTGCTTAGCAGAATTGGCCTAATGTGGTCTGCAGACGAGATTCCCCCCGCACATGAACATTATATTTCCAATCTCTTAAGACAAAAGATCTCTACCGCTATTGATTCACATCCCGTAGAAAAAGCAGAAAAAGAAACCTGGCTGCTCTTTCTGCCCGAAGATGAATTTCACGAGTTAGGCTTGTTGTTCTCCAATTACTATTTGAGAAGTAAAGGAAAGAAAGTGATCTACCTTGGAGCGAATGTTCCACTTAGTTCTGTAGAACGAACTCTGGAAGAAGTCGATGTTCAGTACTTGCTTGTCTTTATGGTAAGAAATGATCTGCCGGAGAATATCAAAAATTATCTCGATGAACTTGCAGCTGTGGTGGGTAAGAGAAAAGTACTTGTCACAGGTGGGGCAATTAATGCTGCAGGCCCAATAGAAAATAAATCCATTCTTCAAATAACTTCTGTAGAAGATCTTGACGGGGAGTTGGAACAAACTTATACAGGTTGATATGTCTAAGATAGCAGTTATAGGAGCAGGCTTTTCGGGCTTAAGTGCAGCAGCATATTTAGGGGCTGCGGGTCACGAGGTGCATGTTTTTGAAAAGAACAGTACTGCCGGTGGCCGTGCCAGGCAACTACATACCCAGGAGGGTTATACTTTTGATATGGGCCCTAGCTGGTACTGGATGCCCGATGTTTTCGAGAAATTTTTCGGAGACTTTGGCTTCAATGTTTCTGACCTTTACCAACTTGACCTTTTGGACCCCTCTTTTGAAGTTGTTTTCCCCCGAAATGAAAAAATGAGTATCCCTGAAAATTACGGGGAACTCCGGAAGCTTTTTGAAGAGACCGAATCCGGAAGTGCTGCAAAGCTTGATAAGTTCATGGAAGAGGCACAGTATAAATATGAGCAGGGGATGGAAAGGCTGGTATATATGCCGGGAATTTCTATCGGGGAATTTATGGACATTGATCTTATCAAAGGTGCATTAAGGCTGCAGGTCTTTTCATCTTTCAGCAAGCATGTACGAAAATATTTTTCCAATCCTAAGTTGATCTCACTTATGGAGTTTCCGGTCCTGTTTTTAGGCGCCATGCCGCAGGATACTCCGGCGCTGTATAGCCTGATGAATTATGCCGGACTAAAACTCGGCACCTGGTATCCCCAGGGCGGCTTTGGTAGTGTGATCACTGCTATGGTTAACGTGGCAAAAAAGCAGGGAGTGAGCCTGCATTATGACGCTCCGGTGCAGGAGATCTTAACTTCAGGCAAATCAATAAGGGGAATAAAAGTGTATAACGAAGAGATTTCCTTTGATGCCGTTGTTGCTGCGGCAGATTATCAACATGTGGAGGAGAAATTGCTTCCGCAGGAATTCAGGAATTACGGTGGGAAATTTTGGGAGAAAAAGACATTTGCACCCTCCAGTCTCATATATTACCTGGGAATTTCAGAAAGGATTCCCGAGCTGGAACACCATACTTTGTTCTTTGATGAAGACCTGTTCGATCATTCCGTAGAAATTTATAAGAAACCTCAATGGCCAAAGAAACCCCTGTTCTACGTTTGCTGCCCGTCCAGTACAGATGCTTCTGTAGCGCCTGCAGGTCATGAAAATCTTTTTTTACTCATGCCTTTGGCACCGGGACTAAAAGATGAAGAAGCAACCCGGGAGAAGTTTTTCAAGATCATGATCAAACGTTTGGAAAAACAAATTGGTAGAAGTATTTCTCACAAAATCGACTATAAAAAGAGCTATTGTGTGTCTGATTTTATTTCAGATTACAACTCCTATAAAGGCAACGCTTACGGGCTTGCCAATACCCTGCAGCAAACTGCGATCCTCAAACCGAGTATAAGAAATAGGAAGCTGAAGAACCTTTTTTACGCGGGACAACTCACTGTTCCGGGGCCGGGGGTGCCGCCTTCCTTGATTTCAGGAAAAATTGCAGCCGAGCAGGTTTTAAAAGAACTTAAAAAGAAAAAATATGAAGTCACTGTTTGATAATTTATCGGTGAAGGTGAGTAAGCTTACCACCCAATCCTACAGCACCAGTTTTTCCCTTGGGATATATTTTCTACATGACCGGCTGCGGGATCCAATCTATTCGGTTTATGGGTTTGTTAGAGTGGCCGATGAGATCGTGGATAGTTTCGAGGGTTATGATCAGGAGTACCTGCTCAGGAAATTTAGGGAAGATACCTATGAAGCTTTAGATCAAAAGATCTCTGCGAATCCTATTCTCAATTCCTTCCAACAGGTGGTGCATGAATATGAGATCGACCGGGAGCTTATAGATACTTTTTTGGCGAGTATGGAAATGGACCTTCAAAAAGTGGATTATAATGACGAAAAATATCAGCAGTATATTCTGGGTTCTGCAGAAGTGGTAGGCCTAATGTGCCTGCACATCTTTACTGAAGGAGACAAACAACAGTTTGAGGAGTTGAAACCTTACGCGATGAAACTTGGTGCAGCCTTTCAAAAAGTGAATTTTTTAAGGGATCTAAAAGATGATTACCATGTATTGGGGAGAACATATTTTCCCGGCGTGGACATGGAATATTTCTCACAGGAAGCAAAATTGCAGATAGAACAGGAGATCGAAGAAGATTTCAGGATTGCCCTTGAAGGAATTAAAATGCTGCCTGCGTCTTCAAAAGGCGGTGTATATTTGGCATATGTTTATTATCAATCCCTGTTCAAGAAGATCAAGAGACTTCCTGCCACAAGAATTTTATCGGGCAGAATAAGGATCAACAACGGCCGAAAAGTGGGATTGATGATCAACAGTCTGGTAGAATGTAAAATGAGAATGGTTTGATGAAGTTTATTTTGACCGTGGTTTTTATCATGATGGCAGGTTTTTCTCAACATCCGGAAATTTCAGAAGTGAGGAGCCTCTATAAAGAAGCCGCCGAAGAAGAGAAAGCAGCAGAAAAACTTCTTAAGGTGACTGCTGCATTAAAGGATAAAGAGCCACTAATGCATGGATATTATGGGGTGGCGCAGATGATGATGGCTAAACATGTGGGCAATCCTTTTAAAAAGCTTTCTTATTTCAATAAAGGTAAAGATTACTTTTCTGAAGCCATTGAGGCCGATCCCAAAAATGTAGAGCTAAGATTTCTGAGGTTCACAGTACAGGCAGAGACGCCCGGATTTTTGAACTATAAGCAAAATCTCGGCGAGGATAAAAGAATCCTGCTCTCCCGAACCTCTGTTCTTAAAGACGAAGAGCTTCGGCAAATGATCCTGGCTTACCTTTTATCTTCAAAGGAGCTAAGCGCTTCCGAAAAGAAAAATCTTAAATAATTAATTGCTTTTCAGTAAATTAGAGGAGAGTAAAAATAAGACTATGGAAACAATAGCATTAAATTTTTTTATTGTACTCGCGGCTTTCCTTGCCATGGAAGGTGTCGCGTGGTTTACTCATAAATACATTATGCATGGGCTGCTGTGGACGTTGCATAAAGACCACCATAAAAAGGAATCTTCGGGCTTCTTTGAACACAATGATTTTTTCTTTTTGATCTTTGCGATCCCCGGCATCATCTCCCTGTATTTCGGGGTGGAAGCAGGCTATAATTACCTTTTTTGGATAGGTTTTGGAATTACCCTTTATGGAACCGCCTATTTCTTCGTTCATGATATTTTCATTCATCAGCGGTTCAAGGTACTCCGTAAGATCGATAATTCTTATTTTAAGGCCATTAGGCGGGCACATAAAATGCACCACAAGCATATCAATAAAGAGGACGGGGAATGCTTCGGAATGCTGTGGGTCCCCATGAAATATTTCCAGGAACAACGTAAAAGAGCCTGATGCAATACACGTACCTGCTGGTTAATTTTTTTACGATCATCATTCCGTTTTTATTTTCATTTCATCCTAAACTGAAGTTTCATAAAACCTGGAGTGCCTTCTTTCCTGCGGTTTTTATTGCGGGATTCATTTTTGTGGTGTGGGATATGTATTTCACACACCTGGGGGTTTGGGGCTTCAATGAAAGATATCTCACAGGAGTAGAGATCGGAAACCTGCCCATGGAAGAAGTATTGTTCTTCTTCTGTATTCCCTATGCCTGCGTGTTCACCTTTCATTGCCTTAACCTTTTCATGCCCGAGGTGGGGAATCCAAAAACGCAAAAAATCATCACCCTTACTTTAGTAGCCTTTTTGCTGATCCTAGGTTTGCTGAATTTCAACAGAAGCTATACTGCGGCTACTTTTATCAGCTTTTCCCTGGTGCTGCTTTTTGCTGAATTTATCCTGAAGATCAACTGGCTCTCCCGATTTTATGTGGTGTATGCCGTGCTCCTGATTCCTTTCTTTTTTGTGAATGGCGTCCTTACCGGAAGTTGGATCGAAGAGGAGGTGGTGTGGTATAATGCTGCGGAATTTATGAACTTTAGGATAGGGACCATTCCTGTGGAAGATGCATTTTACGGAGCTATGCTGATCCTGCTGAACCTCTTGATCTACCGGTATCTTCTTAACCGGAAAACAATGTCGCAGAAGATCACCCGAAAAGCCCATGCCTTATGAAAAAGTCATTACAGATACTGAACCTCGTCGCATTTATCCTGGTAGTAATTTTCAATTATTTTTCTAATACCGGTGCCATCAATGGCGAAACCATGGGATCTGTTTCGGCCGATTATCAGAATCTTTTTACGCCCGCAGGGTATGCATTTTCTATATGGGGTTTGATCTATTTTGCGCTTGCCGCCTTTGTAATATTCCAAATCGGAAACTCCAGGGGCAGGGAAGAAGCCTCTAAAATAGGATGGTGGTTTGTGATTTCCTGTGCGCTTAATATTGCATGGATCTTTGCCTGGTTGAATCACTTTGTAGGTCTTTCGGTGTTGATCATGGTGTTGCTGCTGTTTTCTTTGATCATGATTGTATTTAAAACAAGAATGGAATTGGATGATGCGCCACTTTCGATCATTGCTTTTGTGTGGTGGCCGTTCTCATTCTATTCCGGTTGGATCACTGTGGCTCTTATTGCGAATATTGCTGCCTGGTTGACATCTTTGGGTTGGGATGGCTTTGGGATTTCTGAAGTTATCTGGACTCTTCTTATGATTGGGGCTGCCCTGGCTATAAACCTGATCATTACCTGGACACGGAATATGAGGGAATTTGCTCTCGTGGGAGCATGGGGTTTGGTGGCTGTTGGAATAGCTAATAAAGGGGAGCATGAAGTGATATTTTTAACCGCCGTAATCGCCGCGGCAATCCTTGTGATAAGCAGCGGAGTACATGGGTTCAAAAACAGAGAAACTTCCCCATGGAAGCAGCTTTAGAGACAGGAATCGCGGTATGCTGGCTGCGCAGGGATCTTCGCCTTGATGATAATAGTGCGCTGTACCATGCCCTCAAAAGCGGCCGACAGGTTTTATTATTATTCATTTTTGATCCTGAAATCTTAGAAACTCTTCCCGATAAAAGTGACCGCAGGGTTGCCTTTATTCACAGACAGCTGCAAAAGATCAATGAGAAAATCAGCCAGTATGGTTCTTCGTTGTTAGTACTGCATGAGTTGCCAAAAGAAGCATTTTTGAAGCTGCTTTCCAATTATGCTGTAAAAGATGTTTTCACGAACCACGATTATGAACCCTATGCCCGAAAAAGAGATAAGGAAGTAGCCGATGTTTTAGCTGAAAACGGAGTGAAATTTCACACATATAAAGATCAGGTGATCTTTGAGAAGAATGAGGTGATGAAGCCCGATGGATCTCCTTACACTGTTTTCACTCCCTATTCCCGGGTATGGAAAAACCGGCTACACAGTGAGGGAGTTCCAGGTTTTCCTTCGGAAGAGCATATGGAACACCTGCTTAAAATGCAAAAAAGAAACCTGCCTTCCCTGGAAGAGATGGGATTTCAATCTGTAGAAGATCATGTTCCTGAAGCCGATCTTTCTGAAGCGCTCATCCGGAACTATTCCGAAACCCGGAACTTACCTGCCATTAGCGGCACCAGTATGGTGGGAGTCCATCTGCGCTTCGGAACCATAAGCGTGAGGCAGCTGGTGAAAAAGGCGCTAAAATGGAGCGAGGTATGGCTGAATGAATTGATCTGGAGGGAATTTTTTATGATGATCCTGTGGCATTTTCCGCAGGTGGAGCATCAAAACTTCCGCAGCAAATATGACAGGATCCCGTGGCGGAATAATGAGCGGGAATTTGAGTTGTGGACAAAAGGAGAAACCGGGTATCCGCTGGTGGATGCAGGAATGCGCCAGCTAGACGAGACCGGCTGGATGCACAACAGAGTTCGAATGCTGGTTGCCGGATTCCTCTGCAAGCATCTGCTTATCGATTGGCGCTGGGGAGAAGCTTACTTCGCCGAAAAGCTCCTGGACTACGAACTGGCCTCCAACAACGGAAACTGGCAATGGGCCGCCGGAACCGGCTGTGATGCCACGCCTTATTTCCGAATTTTTAATCCCGATACGCAGCTAAAGAAATTCGATCCAAAACTTGAATATGTGAAGACCTGGATCCCCGATTTTAGAGCTGGATATCTTGATCCTATTGTGGATCACCAATTTGCCAGAGCGAGGGCTTTGGAAACCTATAAGAAAGCGCTGAATTAAAAAAATCCAAGCACCAAGCACCAAGCACCAAGCACCAAGCACCAAGCACCAAGCACCAAATTCCAAATTCCAAATTCCAAATTCCAAATTCCAAATTCCAAATTCCAAATTCCAAATTCCAAATTTCAATTTTTTTTAAATGGGAATCCAGGTCCTCTCTTCGGTTGTTCGAAAAATGTCATCCTGAGCTCCCGACGCAGGAGCGAATGGTCGAAGGGCATTTATGTTGTGAGTTTACTTTTGTAACAAACCCGATTTTGACCAAATTTTCAGACCTATCGTTAGTGAAAATTGCTCAACCTGACAATATTGAAAAAGTCTTGTCTCTTGATTCTTGCCTCTTGATTCTCCAAAAATGTCACCCTGAGCTCGCGACGGAGGAGCGATGGTCGAAGGGTCTTCATGTTCTGATGCTTAATCCTTCAAAAAAAAGGGTTTCGACCAAATTTTCATACCTATCGGTATCGAAAATTGCTCAACCTGACAATATTGAAAAGGTCTTGTCTCTTAATTCTTGCCTCTTGGTTCAAAAGAATTTCACCCTGAGCTCGCGACGGAGGGGCGACGGTCGAAAGGTCTTCATGTTCTGATGCTTAATCCTTCAATAAAAAGGGTTTCGACCAAATTTTCATGCCTATCGGCTTCGAAATTGCTCAACTTGACAATATTGAAAAAGTCTTGTCTCCTGATTCTTGCCTCTTGGATCTAACAAAAAGAACTACAAAATTCCCCTCTTTTTGATCTCCAGGTATTTGTTGATGGTGTTGACAGTAAGATCTTCGGGCTTGGTGAGAATTGTTTGGATGCCGTGCTTCTGAAGTTCCTTTGCCATTAATCTTTTGTCATAGCTGAATTGTTCAGCAATTGTCTGGTCAAAGATCTCCCCGACTTTTTCAGCATCGGCCCCGATAAAACTTTCCAGTTCTGTGTTCTCAAAAAAGATGACCACAAGCAGATGTTTTCTGGCCAGGGCGAGCAGGTAAGGTAGCTGCCGGTGAAGCGCGCTTAAATGTTCGAAATTTGTGTAGAGTAACAGCAGACTTCGTTGCGGCAATCTACGGTTGGCGTGAGTGTACAGCAATCCAAAGTCCGAATCATTGAAGCGGGTATTGACGTTGTATAAGGTCTCTAAAAGGAGATTTAGGTGTGTCTTTTTTGAACTGGCAGGAATCACTTTTTCCATTTTATTGGAAAAAGTTATGAGTCCGGCTTTATCTTTTTTCTTTAGGGCAATGTTGGAAAAGGCCAGTGCTGAATTTACCGCATAATCCAGCAGCTTGAGGTGATTAAAAGGCATTTTCATGGTACGGCCGGTATCTATCACTGAATATACCGGCTGTGACCGCTCATCCTGGTATTGGTTTACCATTAGATCACCCTGTTTGGCCGTAGCTTTCCAGTTGATGCTGCGTACATCATCTCCCAGTACATAATCCCGTATTTGCTCAAATTCCATGGTATGGCCAATCTTCCTGATCTTTTTCAACCCCGGTTGCGCGATCTTTCGGTCGATGGCCATGAAATCGTACTTCTTCATCTGGATGAACGATGGATATACCTTTACCATCTGTTCTTTCTGAAATCTTTGTCTGCGTTTCACCAGCTTCAGGGGAGTGGAGGCAAAGACATTTAGATTTCCGAAGTAATATTCACCACGTTCAACCGGGCGGAGGGAATAGTTAAAGGTAGAAGCGCTTTGTTGCGCAATTTGAAGCCTATGCAAAAAATCCCTTTTTTGAAACTGCACCGGGATCTCATCTATGATCTCCACATAGGATTTAAAACCATAATGATTCTGAAGCATCACCTGCACCCGGTTCTCATCGCTGTTGGAGAATTTTTCCGGCAGGATCCTTTCCGCAGTGATTCCGCGGCTTTTAAAGAGAGCAATAACATCAACCAGAACAATCAGGAGAAATATGATTGTGAGCAACCACAGGATAGGGTACAGCCATTCAAACCAGTATGAAAACAGGAATCCTGCCGCCAGGGTGAAGGTGACGACAAAGAAGCGTTGGTGCAGATATAGTGATTTGAAGAACCGGAGCAAATTATCTTGGGATTTCTACAGAATGAGTGATCATTTCAATGACACTTGCAGTGGTGCTGCCTTCCATTTCTCTTTCGGGAGAGAGAATGATTCGGTGACCCAGCACAGGTTCCAGTACTTTTTTAATGTCTTCGGGAATTACAAAATCCCTGCCTTCCACGGCTGCAACTGCCTTGGAAGCATTCATGATTGCAATAGAGGCACGCGGGGAAGCTCCCAGGTACAAATGCGGATGGTTTCGCGTCTTACTTACAATTTCGGCTATATATTTCAACAGTTTTTGCTCTATTCTTATACTTTGGATCTGCGATCGCAGTGCCTGAAGTTTTTCAGGATCCAGTACAGCTTCAATTTTGGTTTGAGGAGCCGCTCCCTGCCGCTCATGGTGCGTTTGCAGGATCATCAATTCCTCATCCATTTGAGGATAGTCCACATTGATCTTGAAGAGGAATCGGTCCAACTGAGCCTCCGGAAGGGCATAGGTTCCTTCCTGCTCAATAGGGTTTTGCGTGGCAATCACCATGAATGGTGGCTGCATGCGGTGTTGTTTTCCATCAATAGTGATCTGCCTTTCTTCCATAACTTCAAAAAGTGCAGCCTGGGTTTTGGCAGGCGCACGATTGATCTCGTCGATTAAAACAATATTCGAAAAAATTGGCCCCGGCTTAAACTCAAAGTCGGAAGTTTTTGCATTGAGCACAGAAGTCCCCAACACATCACTCGGCATAAGGTCGGGTGTGAACTGGATGCGGCTAAAATCTGTCCTGAGTGTTTTGGCGAATAATTTGGCCGTGATGGTTTTAGCCACGCCGGGAACACCTTCAATGAGGACATGACCATCTGCAAGAAGTCCAACGATCAACAATTCGATAAATTTCTCCTGTCCAATGATGATCTTTGAAAGTTGCGCCTTGAGACTTTCTACCGAAGACTTTAGATCCTCCAGCGGAATCCTGTTCTCAAATGTGATCTCTTCGTTTCTTATTTCTTCGTTTTCCATTTACTTATTTTTAAAAGCTTTGATAGCTTTATTCAGCTGCAGTAGTTCCTCTTTTGAAACGGACTCTGCTTTCTCAAACCGGGCCATGTACTGCCATAATTTTTGTGTGTCTTCAACAGTATTTTCACTCAGCGCTGCCAGGCGCCGGTAAAAATCATCATTGATTTCCTGTGTGGAGATCCTATAGTGGGATCTCACATATTCCAAAAATAAACTAATCTTTTTGGAAACTATACTTTTAAAATCGCCCCTGTCAAGGTAGAGCCCGGCGATAGTGCGGGTGAAATCCAGTGTTTGATTCTTTAGTGGTTCTATGACAGGAATGCTTCTTTGTTTGCGTTTGCCTTCAAAAATGATAAATAACACACTGCCTATCAGCAGGAAGTAATATGCCCAGCGGAGAGGTTTGTTGTTGAGGATCAAATAAAGGGGGGAGGTATAAAAAGATTTGCCCGATTTATAATAGTGGTCCCAAAAAAGGGTTTTTTGAGCAGGAATATAAGCTAAAGCACGTTCTGCATATGCTGCATTATCCCCATTCAATAAAAAATAATTGCTGAAGGCTTTTGGCATTAGATGCAGGTATACCATGCCTTTACCCACAGTATCTCTTATAAAGTTCATTTGAGGTTGAGAAACGGTATCTGTTTGCAGCTGGGTCACCCCCAGCACATCCCGAGACAGGGTATCATTTTCAGAAAATACTACCTGGTAGGTTTCCTTATCGAATATAAAAGGATTTTTCTGCTGCAGGTCAGGATGGATGAAGTTGAGCCGGGGTTTTGAGGAGATCCCATCCTGTGGCACGAGGATCTCGGTTTTCAGGTTAAAAGTATCCAGCAGGTTTTCGCTGAAGTTTTCAGCAATAAAGAAAGCAGTATTCCCTTTTTCCACCCACTTTAGGATTCTTTTAAGTTCATTCTGGTCTATTTGCAGGTTGTTGTTCAGAAAAAAGTAGGTGCCGGTAAGTGTGGTATCCTCGAGAAATTCAAATGGAGGAACATTCACTCCTTTAAGATCGAGGTCCTGTTCTTTAAGATTTTCAAACAGCACTTTTGTACCCAGGGGAATATGATCTGCCGCCGAATAGCTGGGGAACCAGTTTACCTCCCGGGGTTCATTTGCCTCGAGCCAGGTGAGCATTACCAGCATCACCACCAAGAGTCCGAGGGTGATCTTATAGGCTTTGCTCATGTTGGGGCTGTATTAAAAGTTCAACTTTTTCAAATTCATTTTTGATCTTCAGGTAATTTTCTGCCTTGGTTTCGAAATTACCGTACCACACAAAATCATAGATGCGATTCACCCGTTTGAACCGGGCTTTTAAAGCAGGATCACCGATTTCCTGTACATATTCCTCGTCGGTCTTTGCGCTGTCGTAGATCACCAGCTCCTGCCGGGACAATTGCTGAAGCACATAAAGAAAATGATAACGTACTGCAAGCCTGTAATTTTCCTTTGAAACCGCTTTTTCTATCAGTTTTTTGATATCACGGGTCCTGATGATCTTTTCCTCTTCATCAAAATGGATCTCCGGTTTTGCAGGATCACCAAAAAAGTAATTTCCGGGGTTGATCTTTGCAAATAGGTAGAGCAAAAACACCAGCAACAAACCCAGCAGCAAATAGGGCAGGATATCCAGGAAAATAGCCAGCAGCAGGGGAGCTTCATAATCACCAAAAAGCCAGTTCATGAACCTGTTCCACTGCAACCTAATATATCGCTTGAATTTGGTCCACCAGTTATCTTCGGCTGTAGCTTCAGTATAATCAAAATCAGGATCCTGCCTGAATCTTTCGAGGGTTTCTTCGGAAAAATCAAGGGGAACAACTTCAGTTTCCGCAGTTTGCGCGAGCAGCTTTGCCTCTCCGGGAATTCCGAAGCAACTAAAGCTTAAACACAAAAAGAGGAAGAATTTTGTCATTTTTAAGACCCTAAATTTGAAATGCGCTCATAGGAGCCTGTGGCATTTTTCTTTTCATCCAGGTGATGATAAATAAAAGCCGAAGCCACAATCAAAATGACCGAAAGCAGGTACTGGAACAGGGAAGAGATCACGTTAAAAAACACATACACCCAATCAATAAGTTCCGCAGGATTTGCAGCGCTTCCCTGCTGAGATATGGTAAAAGCTTTGATGAACATGTAGATCATCATTGGAAACTGAAAGATCATTCCAATTAGATACACCAGTAGGGTTAAAACAAAAAGTGTGAAAAATGTGCTCCACCAGTTGTCTTTGATGAGGCTGAAGGCATAACTTATAGAATCTGCAATAGAAGTGCGGGCAAAGACCAGCATCGCCGGAGCCAGGCTTAGCGGTACCCATACATATATCCCCGGAAGCACACACAATAAAAGACCAAAAATGGTAATGATACCTGACACAATCATGATGGCAAGCATGCTTCCAAAGTCATTTTTGACCCCCTGAAAAACTTCGGTATTATCCACCATGCCCGAATTCCGGATATAGCTTTTAATGTAATTAAGTACCGTTCCATACAATAATACATAGAAAGCCAGGAGGGAAGAAAACAGGATGAACAGGGCAATAAAGTACATTTCTACATCTATATCTTCATTATCGCCAAAAAAGGGATTTTGGAGAATATCCATTCCCAGATAGGAATAATAACCTATGGCAAACAGCAGGATCACAAACACGGGTCCTGTAATCTTAAAAATGGCTTTAAAAAGGGGCTTAAAGTTTTGTCGGAGGAATTTAAAGGTATCGGTAATAATATCACCCAGCTCGCGCTGTTTTTTAAATTCGATGGTCTTCTTTGACATGGTTAGAGGTTCGGTTTAGATATATGGGGTAAAATACGTAGTAAAAAAGGATGAGTGCTAAAGAAAGCGATATGATGATGATTGCCAGCCAGTCCGGCATTTCAGTTTGTCGGGTGACAAAACCTTCCAGAAATCCTGCGACGATGAAAAAGGGAACAGTGCTGATTACAATTTTTAACCCTGCCTTAACCCCTTGTACAAAAGAAGTAAGCCTGGTATAAGTTCCCGGGAAAAGAATGCCTTTCCCGACCACCAGTCCCGCACAGGCAGCCACTATGATCACAGAGATCTCGATGGTACCATGGATCCATATGGTCCTCACAGATTCCCACAGCAGGCCCTGTTCGTAAAAAAAATACTGAAAGGAGCCAAGCATGATCGCATTTTGCATAACGATGTACAACGTACCAAGTCCGGCAAAAATTCCGAAGACAAAGGCCATTAATGCCACCCTTACATTATTGATGGTGATGCCGAGGAACATTTCCATTTCTCCCATTTTTTTGTAGACAGCCATGGGATCATCGTTGGCTATATTTTCCAGGGTCATGTTTATGTAAGCATCTCCCAAAATTGATCTTACAAAAGCCCCGTCGCTGGCTGCGGAAAAACTTCCGGCAGCTACAAATATCACGAATACAAGAAATGCCAACAGCAATTGCTTCTGGTAACGGTAAAATTCCCCCGGAAATTCTTCAGTGAAAAATGTGATAAAGCGGTTACGGGATTCTTTTTTATTGCGGTAGATCTTTTGATGCGCTCTTGAAGCCAGGCCGTTGAGATAAAGTAAGGTGTTGCTGTTAGGGTAAAAAGTCTGGGCGTAACTAAGATGGTCTGTCACTTCAAGGTAGAGGACCGAAAGTTCATTTGGATCTACGTGAGCATTATTTTGAAGGGCACTCTCAAATCTCTGCCAATTATTCTTATTTTGCTTCACGAAAGCAGCCTCACGCATTCTCTGTAGTAAGTTTGTCTCAAAGAAACGTATTAAATGGATAATTTTCAAATTGAAACTGCTCAAAATATAAGCATTACACAAAACGTAGCAGGAGTGGGGGAGCGCATTCTTGCATACCTCATCGATTTGGTCATTATGATCATTTATGTGGTGTTTTCGTTATTGATGCTGGCAGGGCTTGACGTCCCGGGAGACCAGGAGTGGTTATTTGTTACAGTGATCTTCCTGCCACTGTTATTGTATTTTCTACTCTGGGAAACTTTGTGGAACGGGCGATCGCCGGGAAAGGCGGCTTTGGATCTAAGAGTTGTAAAGCTGGATGGTTCAAAACCGGCATTCTCGAATTATTTAGTTCGCTGGCTTCTTAGGATTGTAGATATAAGTATCACCAGCGGTAGTGTTGCCGTAGTTACGATCCTCCTAACCGGGAGAGGACAAAGATTGGGGGATCTTGCAGCCGGGACAACCGTTATTTCAGAAAAATCACGGGTTGGACTGGACCGCACAGTACTAGTCAATGTTCCTGAAGATTACAAACCTCAATACCCGCAGGTGACCATGTTGAGCGACCTGGATGTGCAGGAAATCAAAGAGATCTACCGTGAATCACTTGAGAATTCCAATTATCGGGTCATAGCAAAATTATCCAGTAAAGTTTCTGATCTACTGCAGGTAACACCCGAAGAAAAACCGCTTCAGTTCATCAAAACAGTACTTAAGGATTACAGCTATTATACGCAGCAGTAGTTACTCCAGAACCTCCATTTCAATGTGAATATTGGTAAGGGGCCATTCACTTTGATCAACAGGCACTTTGTTGATCCTGTCAACTACATCCATCCCTGAGATCACCCGACCGAACACGGTGTGGTCATTGTCCAAATGATGTGCTCCGCGTTCACTCTGTACAATAAAAAATTCATAGGGAGAAGAAGCCTTACTCACGTTTTGCTCTGCATATTTTGCTGCAGAAAGTGCGCCTCTCACATGTTTATGTCCCGCATCAAATTCGCTGGGAATAAGGTAGTCTCCAATCTTGAAGCGTTTTTTATTGGTGTCGGGAGTATCTGAATTTCCTCCCTGGATCACGAACCCATCTGCTACCCTGTGAAAAAAGGTGCCATCGTAATAGTCATTATTCACCATGTACAGGAAATTCGCCCTATGCAGGGGAGTGTCACGGTAAAGTTCCACATCAATGTTTCCAAAACGGGTTTTTATCCGCACCCGGTTTTCATCATGTTCTTCATGGTATTTCATCATGAAAGGAATAAATTCTTCCTGCACAATAGCAGGTCCTTCTCTTTCAGGAGTTTTTTTTTCGGCTTCAAGCACTTTTTCAACCTTGGTATTGTCTCTTGTAACAGTATCCGGCTGCACTGTTTCTTTGACTTCAGGCTCTGCTAAGGTGCTGTTTTGTGAGGGAGTTTTTTTATCTTCACAACTTGCTAATATGGCTGCTGCACAAATTATCAGGAAATAAGATCTCATGAATTTTCAGAATTTTCTCAATATAAGTCCGAAATTAAGGAAAATAAAACTTCCCGGAGAAGAGGCGCACTTCAAATTGGCACCAATGCTGCGGCTGCAGGAGCTGGAAAACCTCAAAATTGAGGAGAAAAATTCCAAGAAAGCGGCGGTAATGGCTGTATTTTATCCGGGACAACAGGAGGAAACAAAATTTGTGCTCATCCTGAGAAAAACTTATCAGGGAGTGCATTCCAATCAGGTGGGATTTCCGGGGGGAAGAGTGGAACCCGAAGACAGAGACCTTGCACACACAGCGTTAAGAGAAACCGAAGAGGAAGTAGGGATTCCACAACATGAAGTGGAAGTGATCAAAGAATTAACGAGATTATATATTCCTCCAAGTAATTTCTGGGTGCATCCTTTCATGGGAATTATGAAAAGGACCCCTATACTTATTCCGCAGGAGGAGGAAGTCGAATCTGTATTGGAGATCAATCTTTTAGATTTTCTCAATGACTCCTGTCTTACCAGGGAAACCCTAAGCACTTCTTACGCCAAAGAAATTGAAGTGCCGGCTTTTGTACTTGGGGGACATATTGTTTGGGGTGCCACAGCAATGATGTTGAGTGAAATGAAAGACATTCTGGAGCAGGCGCTGTAAGTTTTAAATAAGTATCTTTGTTCTTCTTTAAAATGTAAGGGAACAAATGGGGATATTGAAAAAGAATCCTTTTGGACATTATCTTTTTATAAAAAAATGGCTCATCCGCATTTTTGGAGTGCTATCCCACCGCAGGTACCGGGGCTTCAATGAACTCAAAATCGAAGGTTCAGAAATTATTAAAAATCTTCCTGATAATAACGTACTCTTTGTTTCCAATCACCAAACCTATTTTGCTGATGTTACGGCCATGTTCCACGTCTTTAACGCGGCCTTAAGCGGAAGGGTGGATTCGATAAAAAATGTAGGATATCTATGGCAGCCTAAGCTAAATATTTATTACGTTGCTGCCAAGGAAACCATGAACGCCGGCTTCCTCACCCGAATGATGGCCTATGCAGGAGCGGTCTCGGTGGAAAGGACCTGGCGGGAAAAAGGCAAAGAAGTGCAGCGGGAGGTGAACCCCGATGATCATAAGAATATTGGGATTGCCTTAAAGGATGGTTGGGTAATTACTTTTCCGCAGGGAACGACCAAGCCTTTTAAACCTATAAGAAAGGGAACAGCGCACATTATCAAACAATACAAGCCGGTAGTTATTCCTATTGTTATTGATGGGTTTAGAAGATCGTTTGATAAAAAGGGACTCAGGATCAGAAAAAAAGGAATTTTACAATCCTTTCAGATCAAGGAGCCTCTGGTAATTGATTACGAAAATGAAAGCGTGGAGGAGATCGTGGAAAAGCTGGAGTATGCCATTGAACAACACCCTTCTTTCCTTAAAGTGATTCCAAGAGAAGCTCTTGAAGTCATGGAAGAACTCAATAAGACCAGAACCTGGGATTATGAGGGAGAATATTAATCTATGTAAAGAGGTCAGGCAACAGTAATCAGTCTTGAGCAGTAAGAATGATGAATAGGTGATGATAGAAAAATTGCAACCCGCAACCCATCTACATTTCAAGCCTTTTCAACTCCCTATAGTTACGTTTTAGTCTACCCAATAAAATTCCGTAGACCAACCTGTAGAAAAGCCATAGAGCAAGCAAAATAATTGCCAGGATCACACATCCTGCAACAGCTAATTTTACCCAATCCATAGTATCAAAAGTATATTTTGAAACGTCCTGCACCTCCTGGGTGATCTGGTGATTTTGGATAGTAAACCAGGTAATAACGATAGAATACACCCCGGTGGAAATGAGGATATAAGCGATATAGGTCTTCACCGTTTTACGTGTTCTTATGATATTTTGCATAAGAGTGGCAGCATCATCTGTACTCGAAATGCGTCTGTAATTCCTGTAAAAACAGTAAATAAAGTAGAAGGTGATAAGGTAGCTTGCAATGTAAAAATAAATAGTGATCTCCTTTAAATGCAGTTGTTCCATTTGTGCCCAGTAATTGGCATCGGCCATGTAGATGCTCAAGAGGCTGGACAGCAAAAGTTCTACAATGCTTATCACAAAGATCCATTTAACGATAGAAGAAGATCTCTTCCATATCATTTTATAGATATCATCATAGGAAAGCCTGGGAAGATTTTCTTCCTGCTTTTTCCAGTTCTGTTTTAAAAATTCTAATTCATCCATGGGGTCTTTACGGATTTAAAATATTCTTGAGGGTTTTCTTGATCCTGTTCATCTTCACACGGGCATTAACTTCAGAAATCCCCAGGGTATCTGAAATTTCTTTATATGACTGGTCTTCCAGATATAGGAATACCAGTGCTTTATCAATATCATTTAATTCTTTAACGGCTTTATACATGAGTTGTAACTGTTGTTCCACCTCATCGTCGTAAACTTCTGCTTTTATTTTAAAACTTACCTCATCAAAATCCTGGGTATGGAGGTCTTTTTTCGATTTTCTATATAAGGTAATGGCAGTGTTTAGAGCAACTCTGTACATCCAGGTGCTAAATTTGGAATCTCCCCTGAATTTTGGATAAGCTTTCCAAAGTTGTATAGTTACTTCCTGAAACAGGTCATTATGAGCCTCCCGGTCATTGGTATACATACGGCAGATCTTGTGCACAATATTCTGGTGCTTTTCAAGATTACTTACAAACTCATGTTCCAGGTTATTCTTCATGTATAGATAATGGTAAGTAGCGAATTTACCCTTCTTGTTACAAATCGGGGGAAAGATTTATTTAATCTTCTTTTTTCTTTAGGGAAAGCTATAACTTTGAGAGAAAGGCTAAAATTCTATGAACATTCCAATTTCAGAATATCCGCGAGTTGTGATCGTAGGTGGAGGTTTTGCGGGTATTTCCCTTGCCAAACATCTTGTAAAGGAAAAATTGCAGGTTGTGCTTATGGACCGGCACAACTACCATACTTTTCAGCCGCTTTTGTACCAGGTATCTACTTCCGGACTAGAACCCGATTCCATTGCCTATCCTCTGCGGAAGATCACCCGCCATAGTACCGAGGGTTATTTTAGACTTGCAGAAGTGAAACGTATCATTCCTGAAGAAAATAAGATCCAAACCTCTATTGGAGAACTGGCTTATGATTATCTGGTGCTCGCTACAGGCTCCCGCACCAATTTCTTCGGAAATAAAAGCATTGAAAAGAATGCAATGTGGATGAAAACCATTCCGCAGGCCTTAAACATCAGGAGTCTTATTTTAGAAAACCTGGAACAGGCGGTAATTACCGAAGATCCTGAAAAAAGAAAGACGCTGCTCAATTTTGTTATTGCGGGGGCAGGACCTACAGGAGTGGAATTATGTGGGGCGATCGCCGAAGTACGAAATCACATCGTGCCGAAAGACTTTAGAGATCTTGATCCTGCGGAAATGGAGATCCACCTGGTGGAAGGACTGGATAGAGTGCTGCCACCAATGAGTGAAAAAGCTTCAGAAAAAGCAGAGAAATTCCTGAAGGAACTGGGCGTACAGATTCATTTAAATACGATGGTGCAAGAATATGACGGACTGAAGGTAACTACGAATCAGGAGGATCTTACTTTTTATACCTCCACCTTTATTTGGGCTGCGGGAGTCTCGGGCGCACCGGTAGCAGGATTAAATGCTTCCGCTCTCGTGGAGCGGGCAGACCGTTATGAGGTCAATGTATTTAACCAGGTAAAAGGATATGAAAACATTTTTGCCATTGGTGATATAGCTGTCATGAGAAGCGAAGAATATCCCAAAGGACATCCTATGGTGGCTCAACCCGCAATACAGCAGGGGAGACATCTGGCAAAAAATCTAAAACGCATTTTTAATAAAGAGCAAATGCTGCCCTTTGAGTACAATGATAAAGGAACTATGGCTACTGTGGGGAGGAATAAAGCCGTGGTGGATCTCGGAAAATTAAAATTTGGAGGATTTTTTGCCTGGTTCATCTGGATGTTCATCCATTTGTACTTTTTAGTAGGTTTCAGGAACAGGTTGATCACCTTTTTTAACTGGGTGTACAATTATGTGAATTTTGATAAAGCTGCAAGATTGATCATCAGGCCCTTTAAAAGCAACAAGGAAAATCTCGAGGTAGATCAAAAAAAGGTATAAAAAAAGGCTGCTGAAAACCATCTTTTCAGCAGCCTTTGACTTTATATTCTGTTTTCTACAGAAATTTTACTGTTCCGTTGGAAACGTCATAGAACGCACCCAGGATCTTGATATCGCCGTTGTTTTCCAATTCAGCAATTATTGGACTTTTCTCCCTCATCTCTTCAATGGTGTGTCTTACATTATTTTTGATCACTGCATTGACGTAGTCTTCATTTTTAATGCTTCTTTGATCTTCCGGAAATCCATCGGTGATTGCTATTGCGGGTTCTATATGATCCAGTAAAGCTGTGATATTCCCAAGTTTAACTCCTTCAATAGCCGATTTTACTGCACCGCAATTCTTATGTCCTAACACCACCAATACTTTTGATCCGGCTACCTTGGTAGCGTATTCCATGCTTCCCAGCATTTCCGTATCTGCAAAATTTCCTGCAATTCGTCCAACGAAAAGATCTCCTAGCCCCTGATCGAATATTTCTTCGACGGGTACACGGCTGTCAATACAGGAGAGCACCATTCCTTTTGGATTCTGAGCTTCACCGGTTTGAGCTATTCTGGTTTGCCTGTCCCTTAAAGTAAGGCTGTCCTTAATATATCTTGTATTTCCTTCATGAAATTCTGCCACAACATCATCAGGTGTCAAGGCATCTCTTTCTTCCGCAGTAAGGACGCGGTCAACGTGTTGTTCCTGTTCATTGTTGTTAATTGTTACTTCTGTGTCCTGGGTTTCCTCCACTGGTTCATTCGATTCCCCGGTTTCTCCACATGAGGTGAAAAGGAGGGCGGTAAGAAATATGTAAGTTAAAAGATTCAGCTTTTTCATTGTTTTCTTTTTTATTGATTTACAATAAAATAACTTACTAAAAACATCAAGGAATCTCTGTTTAAGCCTTGCAAAAAGTGACTTAAACTTCAATAAAAAAAGCGGCTATTAGCCGCTTTTTGTTAAATTTTCCTATTTCGGAAACTATTCTACGATCTCTGCACAACCTACACGAGAACCTGCGTCTCCACTAGGTTGAGAAGTGAAATCATCTTCTCCGTCATGCACTATGACAGATTTTCCTAAAATATTCATTTTTTCATCTTCACAACCAATACACCATTTATCTGTAGTGAAGGTTATACTTCCGGTACCTTCTGAATTGACATCAAAATTACCAATGTCTCCCCTGTGATAGCCGTTGCTGTCTCCCCACTTTCCGTGGTCCTCAAAGGTTGGATTCCAGTGACCTCCTGCCGAAGAACCATCATCTGCCGAGCAGTCTGCATTTTCATGAATGTGAATTCCGTGCATTCCTTCTTTAAGTCCGGATACTTCAGCTGTCATGGTTACTTTTCCATTCTCCTGAGTAAAAACTACCGTTCCTGAAACGTTGCTCCCGCTTCTTGGCTCGATTTGAAGTGTAAGTTCTTTATTTTCACTAGTGTCATCAGCTCCTGCTTCTTCCTCATTCTGAGTCAGATTAGTGTGCTCATCCACCCTTTCATCAGCTGTTTGATTTTCATTTTTACAACCGGTAAATACAAGGGCGGCAGAGAAAAGTATTGATAATCCTATTCGTTTCATATGGTTAGTTTAAATTGTTAACAAATCTAAATTATACCAAAAGGCTTCTACAGCCAAAATATTAAGGAGAGCTTAACAATTTCGGATTCGGTTAAACTACTACTCCCGGAATCAATTAGAGCGTGTTTTCCAGCTTTGTTTCTATGGTGGATTTGGATGAAAGTGATTTATGTACCGGACATTTATCTGCGATTTCAAGCAACCTTTGTTGTTGCTTTTCATCAAGGTTTCCCCTCAACACAATCACTCTTTCAAAATGGTCAATTTTAGCACTGCTGCTTTCGCAATTTTCACAGTCTTCGGCGTGAATTTTATGATGATCTACATGAGTTTCCACATTTTCAAGATGCCATTTTTTTCGGCGGGCATACATTTGAATGGTCATTGAGGTACAGGCTGCCAATCCTGCCGAAAGATAGTCATAAGGAGAGGGTCCTAAGTCTTCGCCACCAAAAGAAACAGGTTCATCTGCTATAAAATAATGTCTGCCGGCCCTCATTTGAGTGGTAAAACCCTCTTTTCCAAGATTAGCCGCAACCTCATATTCTGTAACCAGTTCTTCGTCTTCAGGGATCTTTAAATAGCGTGAAGCCCAGGAAGCTATTAGGTTTCCCGCATAAATTGAATCTTCTTTATTTGTAAGGAGGTGATCTGCCCCATCCAGAGAAACAAAGCTTTTGGGATGCTTAACGCTCCTGTAAAGATCTTCGGCGTTACTTACTTCTACAATTTTGTCTTGTGGAGAATGCATGAATAAAAACGCCTTTTTTAAGCCCCTCGCAAATTCACTTAAGTTGTGGGTATTTATATCTTCCAGAAAATCCTTTTTTATGGTAAAATTTCTACCTCCCACATTCACCTCTGCCACACCTTTTTCCCGGATCTCCTCAAGATTAGATCTAAGCAAATGTTTCACATGTACAGGGGAGGAAGGAGCACCAATGGTCACTACAGCTTTAACCTGGGGCAATTGTGCAGCAGCAAAAATTACAGCGGCGCCACCCAGGGAATGCCCGATTAAAAGGGTAGGAGCGGAATATTTTTCTTCCAGGTATTTTGCAGCCGACATAAGGTCTTCCACATTTCCTGAAAAAGTAGTGTCGGCGAAATCCCCGTCGCTTTCTCCAAGACCGGCAAAATCAAAGCGTAAAACTCCATAGCCATTTTTTGAGAGGGCCCTGGAGATATTCTTTACTGCAAAATAGTTCTTGTTGCAGGTAAAACAATGGGCAAAAAGCACAAAGCTGTGAGGCTGTTTATTTAGGGGAAGTTCCAGATATCCGGAAAGTTCAATACCTTCGGAATTCTTAAAGGCGATTTTGTTATTGTTCATTGGAGTGGGTGTAATTAAAAAAGGCTATTCAAAAAGCATTATTTTGATTCTGTTCAAAAACCTGGGAGATCTTAAGTGGCTCTTCCATAATTTCTGAAGCTCAGAATTAATATTGCTTTTTAAATAGCCTTAGTAAAACTTCTAAGGATTATGAGTTTCTGTCTCTGTCCCTGTTTCGGAATCTTTCGTAATCAAATTCTCCTCTATCATAGAAGGAATCATTATCGGCTATACGACCGGTGTTTCTTTCGGAGTGGGTACCGCTTTCACGCCCTGTAAGGCTGTCACGATCACGATCTGTATCTCTGTTTGCAGATCTGCCGGCGATGTGTTCACTATCATCATGTGACAAATCTCTGTCTCTGTCCCTGTTACGATCGGCTTCCTGCATTCTTCTTCTCTCTTCGTCAAGAGAAGTTTCTCTGCGGGTGGTACCGGTATGAGTTCCGGTAATGTCGGAATCTGTTCTTCCTGTTCCTACATTGCGGTCTCTGTCAAAATCACTTCTGTCCCTGTCATTGTCATTTCTATCTCTGTCAAAGTCTCTGTTATAAGACTCAAGAACGACAACTTCATAATCCCGGTCTACATCATATCCTTTTTCCATTCGCTTGGTCTCGGCAAAGGTCTGGTGATTTAGCCTGTCTGAATAAACATATTTTTCGTCCAGATTTAACCTTGCCATCCCGATAGGTAGAATAAGATGATTCTCGCCGTCTTTGTTGATAAACTCATGAACTTCTGAAGATGACTTTCCGTATGGATCGTGGTTTGCATCAATTATAGATTTATCTACCTCTATATCCAAATATAAAACTCTCTTTTTCTCCTTACTTACCAGTAGATTATCAACTTTTCCAATGGTGCGGTTATCCACATCTTTTACTGTCCATCCCCTTACATCGGGATCATCGCTGTCTACCTTAAAATCTGAAAGTTCATTCAGGTAATACAAATGCTTTCTATGTTCTTTTCTATCTGTCATAATTCTCCTGTTTTTTTATTTTGATTAGCTCATTTTTTCCAAGACATCACCTGCCTCATCAAAAAACTTTTTTATCTGGTCCTTTTGGTCCAGAGTTGGTGTAGTTGCATTAATATTTTGCGCAGCCGTTTTAACTTCGGTTACGTCCTGCGATAGATTAGGAAATTTGTCTTTCTGCATCTTTTCCATCACTTCGGCCAACTTAGTTCCTACAGATTTGATCCTGTTTGCGTGATTTAAAGCCATAGGATCTTGCTGAATTGCCTGGGCATCTGCTCTCACAGCCTGCATATCGGCACTAATGTCATAATTGATTTCGTCAGCTTTGGCCTGTACGGCGTTCATAAGTTCGATGATCGCATTGTTGGTATATTGATGATCAATACCCATTTTCTCATCATTGTCGATGTAGGCTAGATAGCCTTGCACACCTTGTTCAGTGGTACCCAGAGTGTCGTTTTCTGTTTCCCAGGTGGTGGTGTCGGTTTCATCCTCCCATACTGTTCCTTCTTCAACCTGTTCGGTAGTGGTATCATCCATGTCGTCATCATTGTCGTCATCAGCAAATACTAAAAAGTATAAGAGTGCAAGAATAACGAGAGCCAGGATAATCCACGGCCAAATTGGTTTTTTCTTTTCGATCTTAATCTCTGCCATAATTTTTCTTATTTATTAGTTAGATTATTGACTTTCTAAATTACTCATTTTGAGCCCTATTTTATTTAAAGCCAGCCTAAACTAATGTTAATTGTGCACTAAAAGGACCAAAAGATTGCAGTTATTCCATCGATTCCCGGAAGTCTTCTTAAATAATTTAAGGAATTGCAATTTTCATTTTTACTGAAGCGATCTTTGCCCGCACTTCTTTTACATCCCCACGGTATTCTCCATCAATTTGAAAAGGAATATTTTTACTGCTGGTAATTCTTGCCTCAACTGCAGGAATGATCTCTAAAAAATCTTCGCTAATTTCGACGTCTTCCCTAAAGGTTTGTAGAATTTGAGGAATATTGAATTCCTTGAAGATGAGGATTTCAAATTTCCCATCATTGTACTTTCCATGTGGATTAATTGTCGCACCGGTTCCATATTTGCGAGCGTTGGCAACAGCAATAAGCACAGCCGTACGTTTGAATATTTTTCCATTGGTCTCGATTTCAAATTCAAAGGGGAAATCGCTGTTTATGAGAGTAGGAATACTCTGGATGAGATATCCAAGTTTACCTCTAATGTTTCCCTCGTGGTAGTTTTTGATCAGGGCAGCATTTAGGCCAATGTCGCTAATGTGTAGACAAAATTCCCCGTTAATCAAGATAACATCAAATTGGGTGTATTTTCCCCCCAGGGCAACTTTCGTAAGCTCAGAAATATCCGCAGGCAGGTCCAGGTTTTCCGCAAGGCCGTTGGCCGAACCTGCCGGGAAAATTCCAATAACAATATTTTCTGATTGTGTAACTTCAGCGATGAGCTTAATAGTGCCGTCTCCACCCACCGATAAAATACGTTGAGGGGCATAAGTTTTTACTACATCTTTTAAAGCTTTTTTGTCATTATGACCTGAGGTTTCAAAAAGTCTGAAATCTAATCCTCTTCGACGGACCTCTTCTTCTACTTCTTCAATAAATACAGATTTGTCTCTGCCTCCCGAAATAGGATTGACAACCATTAAAACCCTATTAAAATCCTTCATTGTATTGAGCTTGTTGCTAAAAATAGCTATTTTACAGAGCACAGGCAGTTAAAATATCTTTAATATGAAAATGGACATTAAGTTGTACAGGGGCTATGTCAATGACCAGGAGCTGGTTGTCTTTGGACATGTATTTAATTCCTGGGCTCCCGATAAATACGAGATTGATCGCCGTGGATACAGACATGCAAAATCCGTGTATAAAATGTTCACTATTGATCCAGTCAAAAATGCTACCGTCCAACTGCGCTTTAAAGATCTTGAAGTAGTTACCAAGACTCTGGATGACGGCTACTTCAGGTTTAATATTCCTTATAACAGATTTCTCGATAGCGGCTGGCATCCTTATTCGGTTTCGTGTAAATTAAACGGAAAAGGAATGGTAGAAAGGGGAGAATTGCTCAAACCTTTCAAAAGTAAACTCGGGATTATTTCAGATATTGACGACACCTTTTTAATTTCACATACCCACAATTTTTTTAAAAAGCTCTACGTCATCCTTACCAAGAATATTGATAACCGTGAAATTTTTGATGATGTAGTGCCGCATTACCAGGCTTTAAGTCGGGCAGGGCAGGAGGAGGGACAATTCAATTCCTTTTTTTATGTTTCGAGCAGTGAATGGAATCTCTATGAATTTATCTTACAGTTTGCAAGAAAACACGAACTTCCCAAAGCTATTATTAAACTTAAGGACATAAAAACCGGGCTGGGAGATTTTCTATTTACAGGCCGGGGGGGTCACGACCACAAATTTATAAAGATCAAAGACATTATTTCCTTTTATCCCCAGTTAAGATATGTACTAATGGGGGACGATTCTCAACATGATCCCTTTTTGTATGAACGCATCGTCAAAATGTTTCCCGTCAATATTAAAGCTGTTTATATTCGTCAAACCAGCCGAAGACAAAAGGAGAAAGTTATAGAGGTGCTTGAAAATCTTGAAGACCTGGGGATCGCCACCTGTTACTTTCAGGACAGCGGAACAGCAATTGGGCACTCAAAAAAAATAGGGATCGTTTAGATCCCCATTTTATTTAATCCTTCGGATGAAAAATTTTATTCTCTAAAAGTTCCTGAAGGGAATACTACTACACTTTCATTGCCATTCTTTCCTACAGTGGAAACCCCAAAAAAGGAATTATCTATCACTATTCCTTTTAAAGTAAATTGATCAACATCTCCAACATACCTGGAGTGTTCCCATTGAGGAGCAGTAGTGTCTCTCCAGTAGATCTTATATCCTGCTACGTTTTCTCCTGAAACTTTTTCCCATTTTAGTTTTGCTGAAGGTTCCACGATACCTCCAATTTCTACCTTTTTAGGAGCGGGAGGAGCCCAGGCAAGACTTGCCATATTTATTGCGTTTACTGCAGTTAATTTGGCAGCATAATCAAAACTCACATGTTCTACAACATCTCCATACGCTATTCCGTTTTCGGTACGAATATCCTGGTGCTGCTGATCATAGTTTTCATGTGCTTCCATGATCCTTATACCCGCAAAACCTAAATCGTTGAAGGGTCGGTGATGCCCGCCTCTTCCAAACCTATCCAGCCTGTAAACCATCATTGGGTTCATTTCCGGCATGTAGGTTTCCGTTGTTTTATGCACATAACGTGCAAGTTGCCTCGATATGCCGTCAACTTCACCTCCATAAAACCTTCTCATGTTTCTTTCTCTCTCAGTTTCAGTAGGAGGTACCGGTTCAGAAAATATCCTGAAGGTCCTGTTGTCAATAACTCCATCAACACCTTTGATGTTTCCTATCATGTCGTTATTGAAGACCCCTATAATTTCCCAGCCTTTTTCCTTAGCCATTTTTGCGAAACCCTGACCTCCAAAAAGGCCCTGTTCCTCGCCCGATAATCCCAGGTAAATAATACTGCTTTCAAAATCATAATTTGAAAGCACCCTGGCGGCTTCCATAACTCCGGCCATTCCGCTGGCGTTATCGTTTGCTCCCGGCGCATCGGTTTCAAAATCCATTGTGTTACTGGCGCGGGAATCTATATCGCCGCTCATGATGATGTAACGGTTTGGATACTTTGTACCTTTTTGAATGGCAGCAACATTCACGATCCATGCTTCTTTCGGAATCCTGTTCCCATCATCTGGGGTCACGAAATCCTTCTGGTAAAAAACATCAAGACAGTCATCACAATTTTTGGAAATACGGTCAAAATCAGCTTTTATGAATCTTCTGGCAGCACCTATTCCCCTGGTATTTGAAACAGTGTCACTAAAGGTGTTACGGGTGCCGAATCCGGCAAGGGTTCGAATGTCCGCTTCAATACTATCGGCAGAAACTGATGCTATGATGTCGTAAATTCTTAGATCAACTTGTGGTGGAGCAGCTTCCTGAGCTACACTATTAAAACCTAAAAAGAATAAAGTGGCGAAAAGGGTATTTTTAATCATGTTTTCTGTTTAAATTTCTTTTGCTGTACAAAATACTAAATTAAAGGCAAAAAAAAAGCTGCAGGAACTGCAGCTTAATATTTCATAAATGAGTCAATTAATAGATGATCTTATCATCACCATCAAGGTTGGATTCCAATTGTTTGGATTTCCCCCTCATTTTGGATTTAACTGAATCATATCTGTGAGAAAGGTTATCAGCCAGGTCATTGTACTTGTTTTTGGCTCCGTACATGTACTCATTGCTTTTTTCTGAAATACTCTTACGTGTGTCCGCTCCTTTTTTAGGGGCGAAAAGTATTCCTGCTATAGCGCCGATTGCGGCACCTGAAAGTATTCCTGCTAAAATTTTGCCTGTTTTCATGTTGATTTGTTTTCTTTTTGAACAATAGTTAAATATCTTGCTAAGATACTTCTAATTAAAGGTGTTGTAAGGTTATCCTTAGTTAAGTTTGCTATAAAAATCCTTAATTTTTTAGCTGATTTTTAACAAGATTTTCCTGAAATCTTCAGCGGGTAAGGCTAACAAATTGGTCTATTAATTCCCTTACCTCATCTACATTATCCACGAAATATTTCGCTTCGGTTTTGTTCATGCCCACTTTAACAGTGACGGTTTGATCGGGAAGTTCTGTAAACAGAAATTCATCGGTCCAGTCGTCTCCAATAGCGAAAATAAAATCATATTTTTCCACCAGTAGTTTGTTGGCGGCCTTTCCTTTGTTTACGCCGCTGTTTTTAATCTCCAGTACTTTGTTTCCCTGTAAAACACTTAGACCATGGTTGGAGATCATATCTTTCAATACTGCCGAAAGTTCGTTGGCTCTAACATCTCCTAATTCAGGATTGGCTTTTCTGTAGTGCCAGGCCAGGGAATAATTCTTCTCTTCGATGAAGGTGCCTGGAGTTCTGTCAACATAGGTTTCCAACACAGGCCGCACACTGGTCATCCAGCTATTGTTAAGATTTTCTGTGAGCTGCCATTCCTCCCGCACCGGTCGGTTCCACACCCCGTGTTCGGCAATAAGTTCAACAGGAACATTTTTCCACCAGGTCCCCAGAGTTTCTTTGTCTCTACCGCTAATAAGAACCACTCTGGTATTTTTTTGTTCTCCCAGTCGTGAAATGAGTTGGATCAAATCAGGATCGGGCATGGCTTCTTCTGGTTTATCGACAAATTTTCTTAGGGTGCCGTCGTAATCCAGGAAAAGGATCCTTCTTTGTGCAGCACTGTACTTGTCAAAAAGGTCTTTTTTAATATTTTCTGTCAATTCAATGGCCTTAAAAGCCTTTTTGGAATCCTTGGTATTATCAAGGCTTTTCATGAAATCTTTAGCCCATTTTTCGACATTATATCTTTTTAATCTTTTTTGAAGCAGTTTATTTCGCCTTATCTGTTCCTCTTCGGGCATTTCAAGGGCGAGTTTAATCGTATCAACTATTTGTTCAAAATTATTAGGATTGATGATCAAGGCCTCATTTAATTCGTGTGCTGCACCTGCCATTTCGCTCAGTATCAAAACTCCGGTTTGATCGGTTCTGGTCGCGATGTATTCTTTGGCCACCAGGTTCATTCCGTCCCGTGTTGGGGTAATAAGGGCAACATTACTGGAGGTGTAAAGATCTATGAGATTGTCAAAAGGCATAGAGCGATAAAAGTACCAGATAGGTGTCCAGTTGATTGTTGCGAATTTACCATTGATGCGGCCCACCAGTTCATCGATCTCTTTTTTGAGAAGCTGGTATTGCGGTACATTGGTCCTGGAAGGTACAGCCAGCATGATCAATCTTACCTTTTCCTGATATTCAGGATATTTTTCCAGAAAATATCCAAAGGCCCTAATTCTGTTTGCTATTCCCTTGGTATAATCCAACCGGTCTATAGAAAGTATAAGTTTAGTGTTTCGGGTAACATATTTATGATAATCCAGCTTCTTCTGAATATCACTATTTTCACTTCGCGGCTGCGCCTTATGATCTTTTGCTGCTTTCCTGAATTTTTTATAGTCTATCCCCATTGGGAAAGAGTCTGATCTCACCACCCGGTTTCCGACATTCACACTGTTGAAGTTGATATCAAGCCTAAGAATACGATTTACAGACCTTAAGAAATGCCTTTCATAATCGTAGGTGTGGAAGCCAATAAGATCTGCACCCAACATTCCTTTTAGCACCTCCTCCCTCCAGGGCAGAGTCCGGAAAACTTCCGAAGAAGGGAAAGGAATGTGATTAAAAAAGCCAATGGTTACTTTTGGTTTTTTCCTGCGAATGTAATCGGGGAGGAGTAGGAGCTGATAGTCATGCACCCATACTACGTCATCATCATTAAGTCGTTCTACAACTGCTTCAGCATATTTTTCATTGACCTGTTTATATGCTTCCCAATGTTCATTGTGAAACTCGGTATATTCCATAAAATAGTGAAACAGCGGCCAAATGGTCCTGTTGCTAAAGCCATAGTAGAATTTCTCGATCTCTTCAGAAGTTAAGGAAACCGGTACACATCTTTGCTTTTTGACCTCCGCTTCGACTTCATCTTCCAGCTCCGCGGGGATATCTTCTTCAGCAATACCTGTCCAGCCAATCCAGATGCTGTCACCTTCCTGGTGGAAACTTTTAAGACCGGTGGCAAGGCCACCTACACTGGGAGTTACTTCTACTTTATTATTTTCGGAAATATTTATTTGTAAGGGTAGGCGATTAGAGATAATTATTGTTTTACCCATAATGTTTTTTCAGCACGTTCTATCTAATTCATTTTCCTTAAATTTCCGAAATTTAAAAGAAGCACCCTACCATTTTAAAAGAACTTTAAGACTACATGAAGACATTAGATTACGGGTTGATCGGCAACTGCCACAGTGCTGCATTAATCTCAAAATCGGGCTCCCTTGACTGGTGTTGTTTGCCCAATTTTAACTCCGCCTCGGTCTTTGCCAAATTGCTAGATTCCAACAAGGGAGGACATTTCTCCTTTGAGGTTGACGATACATATACGATTTCTCAAAAATACCTCTGGAAGACTAATATTCTGTGTACCACTTTTGCTTCGGAAGCTCATGCCTTCCAGGTAATTGATTTTATGCCACGGTATCGTGAGGAGAATGGATCTTTCTACATGCCTCCCGATATTGTTAGGTTCGTTTATCTTCTGAAGGGGAATCCGAAGATGAAAGTGCATTACAGGCCGAAACTGGATTATGCACGGGAAGAGACTTTTACCGAAAATCACCGTTACTACCTGAAGAGTTTTACCAAAAAAGGAAAATATGATTCTCTATACTTGTATACAAGCCTTGGATTGGATGAGGTCCTGAATGGGGAAGAAATCACCCTTTCCAAAAATGAGTATTTTCTTGTAGGTTATCATGAGAAGCTTAGGGAGCAGAATCTTGAGAGGGCATATTTGAAATTTCAGCGCACCAAAACCTATTGGATGAACTGGAGTGAATCCACCACCAAATTCCCTTACTACGATGAGCAAATAAATCGCAGTGCTCTTGTCCTTAAGGGACTTAGCTATCAAAAAACAGGGGCTGTGCTTGCTGCAGTGACGACTTCTTTGCCCGAAACCGTGGGAGAGGTACGTAACTGGGATTATCGCTTTTGCTGGATAAGGGACGCATCCATGGTAATTAAGGTGATGAATAGCCTGGGGCATAAAGAATCTGCAGAAAGCTTTTTACAGTTCATCATCAATCTTATCCCCGAAAAAGATGAGAAATTGCAGATCATGTATGGTATCAATGGAGAAAAAGAACTTACAGAGCAATTTTTGGATCACCTGGAAGGCTATGAGGGTTCCAAACCTGTACGTATAGGAAATGCCGCGTACATCCAAAAGCAGAATGACATCTATGGAATTCTCATGGAGGTCATTTATCAACAGTTCCTGCAATTTGAAACCACCCTTGAAAATAGTGAAGAGCTGTGGACCATCGTCCGCGGAATTGTGCGTATCGTAGAAGAACACTGGAAACAACCGGATAAGGGAATATGGGAATTCAGGACAGAAGAGCGCCATTTTACTTTTTCCAAGTTGCTTTGCTGGGTTGCCGTTGACAGAGCCGTAAAAATTGGGGAGATCCTTCGAAACGGGATCAATGATCAAAAATGGACAAACCTTAGACAGGAGATCCATGACGATATTTACCAAAATGGCTGGAATGAGGAAATGCAGGCTTATACCCAGTCGTATGGTTCAAAAGATCTTGATGCCTCCACCTTGCTCATGGAAACCTATGGGTTTATAAAAGCTAAGGATCCCCGGTTTGTAAGTACCGTAAAAGCGACTGAACGAGAGCTGTGTTATAACGGTCTCCTTTTCAGGTACAGGAACCAGGATGATTTTGGAATTCCTTCTTCCTCTTTTACTATATGTACCTTTTGGTTTATCAATAGCCTGTACAAAATAGGAGAAAGGGAAAAAGCGATGAAGATGTTCGATGAGCTGCTTTCTTATAGTAATCACCTTGGATTATTTAGTGAAGACCTGGATTTTGAGACCAAACGCCTGTTAGGGAATTTCCCGCAGGCTTATTCTCACCTGGCATTGATAGAAACTGCTATGAATTTTTCCCAGGGACTTTCTACCGAAGCGCGTCTGAAGGTTCTTTTGAGTGAGGAAGATCTTCTTTAATTTCCAAACGAGTACGTGGTAAACTGTCAGGGTAATTCTCTTTAATGTATTTAATGAGATTTTCCCTGGCATACACCCGTAGATCCCAGGCAGTAGGTGCATCCTGCGCACTCATTAAGGCTCTCAATTCCATAGTTTTTTCGGTCATGTTGGTCACCTGGATCACGTTGACCTTTCTATCCCATAATTCTGTTGCATTAAGGAGGCTGGTAAGTTCTTCCCTGAGTTTTTCAATGGGTAGATCGAAATCGGTGTAGATGTAAACTGTACCCAGGATGTCTGAAGAATTGCGGGTCCAGTTTTGAAAAGGTTTTTCTATAAAATAGGTCGTAGGCAAAACAAGGCGGCGCTTATCCCATATTTGAACCACTACATAAGTAAGTTTTATTTCCTCGATGCGTCCCCATTCTCCTTCAACGATCACTACGTCATCAAGCCGAATAGGTTGTGCTATGGCGATCTGGATTCCGGCAAAGATGGTCCCGAAAACCTTTTGGGCGGAAAGTCCCAGAATTATACCGGCAATTCCCGCAGAGGTGAGGATGCTCACCCCAATTTCTTCTACCCCGTCAAAGGTGAGCAGTGCTATTCCCAAACCAAAGAGCACTACTACGAAGATGGCTATTCTTTCAATAATATTGAATTGAGTGTAAAATTTCCGTGCCCGGAGATTGTTGGTCTCGCTGACATCAAACTGTCTTAAAAATTTATTTTTTGCGATCCTAATGGCAACTATAATAAACCAGGTAAAGCTAAAGATCAGTAAAATGGAACGCACATGTTGTAAGAAATTTACCTGCTCTTCATCTGTAATGATTTCCCGGTTAATAAGCCCGGCCTGAATGGCCACTGCCAAAAAAAGAGTGATCATAGGAATCTTTAATCTGCTGGCTATGTTGTGAGGAAGTATGTTGCGCTGATCTTTACCTAACTTTTTAAGTAAAAAATGCAATAAAAAATAAAGAACAAATAAACCCGCCAGAAAAATTAGAATATTTCTTGTGGAATCTTCCATGTGTCTTTTTCATTTTTCATAAGCTAAAAAATGCCTGGCACTTAAGCTGTTAAAGAAATAACAAAAGAAAAAGGCCGCCCCAGGGCGACCTTCAACAGATTTAATGATGCAAATTAAATTTTAGAACGGGTAGCGGTTTTCGGCAATTACCTTTTGTGCGATGGTGTTGCGAAGTTCCACTACGTTGGGTTGATTTTCATATTTTGTAAATCGTTTCAAGCCCATCAACATCATTCTTTGCTCATCACCTTCGGCAAAAGAAACAATTCCTTCTTTAGCTCTGGTGTTGATGATGTCAACAGCGTGATATAGATATAACTTTGCCATAGCGATTTGTTCTTTCTGAGTATCTGCCCCAAAACGTTTAGCATTCTTTTCAACCCTAAGAATTCCTGATTCGGCCATGTAGATCTCAATTAAGATATCTGCTGAAGCTAAAAGCAACTGCTGATGATCCTCCAGTTGAGGCCCGAATTTTTGAACTGCGCTTCCGGCAACCATAAGAAATACCTTTTTCAGCTTTTTGATCATTTCCTTTTCTTCGGCAAGAAGTTCAGAAAAATCTGGTTTGTCAAAAGAAGGAATTCCGGTAAGTTCTTCTCCAACTTTAGTTGCAGGTCCTAACAGATCAACATGGCCTTTCATGGCTTTCTTAACCAGCATTCCCACGCAAAGCATGCGGTTGATCTCATTGGTTCCTTCGTAGATCCTGGTAATACGCGCATCTCTCCATGCAGATTCCATTGGAGCATCTGCAGAGAATCCCATTCCTCCAAAGATCTGAATTCCTTCATCTGTGCAATTCTGAAGATCTTCAGAAGCTGCTACTTTTAAAATGGAACATTCAATAGCATATTCTTCCACACCTTTTAGTTCGGCTTCCTGATGAGAATTCCCTTCTTCCTGGCGAATAGAGATCCTGTCTTCAATATCTTTTGCAGCCCTGTAAGAAGCCGCTTCTCCTACATAAGCTGAAGCCGCCATTTCTGCTAATTTAGACTGAACGGCACCAAAATTGGCGATTGGAGTTTTAAACTGAACCCTCTCATTAGCATACTTTACTGCGGAAGTAATGGTGCGTCTTTGGGCATCCAAACAGGCACCTGCCAGTTTAATCCTTCCCACGTTAAGAGCATTCATGGCAATTTTAAAACCATTTCCCCTTTCAGAAAGCATATTCTCCACAGGGACTTTAGTGTCATTAAAGAAAACCTGTCGGGTAGAGGAGGAGTGGATTCCAAGTTTCTTTTCCTCTTCTCCCAATGAAATTCCGTTGGGATTTTCAGGATCATATTCAACGATGAATCCGGTGATATTCTTATCGTCTTCAATTCTTGCAAAAACGATCATCATATTGCAAAATCCGGCGTTGGAGATCCACATTTTTTGTCCGGTAATACTGTAGTATTTTCCGTCTTCAGAAAGAACAGCTTTGGTCTTTCCGGAGTTGGCGTCACTACCTGCTCCGGGTTCTGTAAGCGCGTAAGCTCCAAACCACTCTCCGGTGGATAACTTGGGAAGATATTTCTTTTTCTGTTCCTCGGTTCCGTAAAGGGTGATGGGTAAAGTCCCAATACCTGAATGTGCACCAAAAGCTGTAGAGAACGATCCCGTAGCTCCCGAGATATAATCAACCACAAGCATGGTAGTAACAAAGCCCATCCCGAGTCCATCATATTCTTCGGGAACCGAAACTCCCAAAAAGCCCATTTCTCCGGCTTTTTTCATGAGTTCTTCGGTTAGCTCATAATTCTTTTTCTCGAATTCCTCCCTCTTCGGCATGATCTCACGATCCACGAAATCCTGAACGCTTTCACGCATCATTTTTTGCTCATCGGAAAAATCTTCCGGGGTAAAAACATCTTCCGCCTTTGTTTCTTTTACCAGAAACTGCCCCCCGCGCAGGAGGTCTTTTTTGTTGCTATCTGCTTGTGTGCTCATTTTTGTAGTATTTAGTATTGAGTAGTGAGTATTGAGATCTATCTCAGGTCTTCACTGTATTTTAACCTTAAACTTTAAATCTTGAACCTTGAACTAAGAGAGGAACTCGAAAACTCCCGCTGCTCCCTGTCCTGTTCCTACACACATGGTGACCATGCCGTATTTGTTCTGCAGGTTACGTTTTCTCATTTCATCAAGAAGCTGCACGGTTAATTTTCCTCCGGTACAACCCAGGGGGTGACCCATTGAAATTGCACCACCATTTGGATTCATCCTGTTCATATCCAATCCCAGTTCGTTGATAACGGCTATAGATTGAGAAGCAAAAGCTTCATTAAGTTCGATAAGCTCCAGGTCCTGAATGGAAATTCCGGCTTGTTTTGCAGCCTTTGGAATTGCATAGACAGGTCCGATTCCCATGATCCTTGGTTCTACACCAACTGCGGAATAACTTACCAGTCTTGCGACTGGTTCAAGATTCAGTTCCTTCACCATTTCTTCGCTCATTACAATTACAAAAGCAGCTCCATCGCTCATTTGTGAAGAGTTTCCGGCAGTTACGCTACCACCTTCTGCGAACACAGGACGCAGTTTAGCCAAAACTTCCTTAGAAGTGTCTGCCCGCGGACCTTCATCCTTATTTATCGTATAGGAACGGGTCTTTTTCTTTCCATCCTCATCGACATAGGTCTGGTCAATGGTAATAGGAACTATCTGATCCTGGAAGCGATCTTCTTTTTGAGCCTTTAGCGCCTTCTGGTGAGAATTGAAGGCAAATTCATCCTGTGCTTCCCGGGAAACGTTATATTTTTCGGCTACTGCTTCAGCGGTAAGGCCCATTCCCCAGTAGTAATCTTCCCGACCTGCTTTTGCCAGTTCATAATTAGGTACAGGTTTATAACCTCCCATTGGAATATAGCTCATGCTTTCGGCTCCCCCTGCAATAATGCAATTTGCCATTCCGCTTTGGATCTTGGCTGTTGCTATAGCAATGGTCTCCAATCCAGACGCACAATAACGGTTAACGGTCATCCCCGGAACATCTTTAATGTCGAGTCCCATCAGCGAGATAAAGCGACCCACATTAAGGCCCTGCTCGGCTTCCGGCATTGCGTTACCCACAATGACGTCATCTATTCTTTTTTTATCAAAGTCGGGCAGCTTATCCATCATAAACTGGATAGTTTCTGCCGCTAAGTCATCTGGCCTTTTAAATCTGAATACCCCCCGCGGGGCTTTTCCCACTGCAGTTCGGTATCCTTTTACGATGTAAGCTGTCTTGTTCATAGTTCTTAATATTAATATGAAAACGAGAGTCTGGAAACTAGAGCCTAGAGTCTAGACTCAATCATTTCCAAGGTTATCCATAAAGGAACCTATCATTTTCTGTATTTGTAAAATCTTATTTTCCAGTTCTTCAAATCTTTCTTTAGAAAGAAAATTTTCATTGTAGGCGACGATCAATTGTGTCTCCCATTCAAAAGCCGATCCCAGGCTGTTTTCCAAAAACTTTTTAAAATGCCTGTCGGTACTTTTGCTGGAGCCTTCAGCTATGTTAGAAGGAATAGAAACGGCACAACGGTTTAACTGACTTATCAAATTGAATCTTTCACTGGCAGGAAATGTTCGCGTAAGCTTATAACTTTCCCCAACGAGTGAAATCCCTTCATTCCAAATTTTTAATTTTTTAAAGTTATGTCGTCCCATTTTCTTCACAGTCTAGTTTCTAGACTCTAGACTCTAGTTTCTTAAAGGCTTCCCCTTCTGCAACATATGCTGCAATCTTTCCAAAGTTTTTCTTTCCCCGGTAAGTGATAAGAAAGCTTCTCTTTCAAGATCAAGCAAATATTGTTCGCTAACATATGAGTTTTCAGAAAGATCACCTCCGGCCATCACGTAGGCAAGTTTGTTTGCGATCTTCTTATCGTGTTCGCTGATGTATTTCCCTGCGAGCATTTGATCTGTTCCCACGTAAAAAGCTCCCAGTGCCTGACGACCGAGAACCTTAATGTCTGTTCTCATGATAGGTTTAGTATATCCGTTCTCAGCCATAAGCAAGGCGTGCTGTTTCGCTATAGCCAGTTGGCGGTCGGGATTTACTACCACAATATCTTTTCCTTTTTGCAGGATGTTGAGGTCGTATGCCTCATAAGCCGAAGTAGATACTTTCGCCATTCCTATGGTAAGGAAGTGCTCGCGAAGGCGATTCAGTTCCACGTCATCTTTCTGAAAAGTATCTGCGGCACGAAGTGTCATTTCTTTGGATCCACCTCCACCGGGGATAACTCCAACTCCAAATTCTACCAGTCCAATATAGGTTTCGGCTGCAGCGACTACTTTATCGGCGTGTAGGGAAAGTTCGCATCCACCTCCAAGTGTCATGGCATGAGGTGCCGCAACGGTGGGAATTGAGGAGTAGCGCATTCTCATCATGGTGTCCTGGAAATACTTCACAGCCATGTTCAGCTCATCGTATTCCTGCTCTACCGCCATCATAAAGATCATCCCGATATTGGCACCAACAGAAAAGTTCTTTCCGGTGTTGGCCACTACCAGTCCCTGATATTCTTTTTCAGCAAGATCAATGGCCTTGTTTAATCCGTCAAGGACATCGCCACCGATGGAGTTCATCTTGCTGCGGAATTCCACATTCAAAATTCCGTCGCCAAGATCTTCAACTACAACCCCACTGTTGCTAAAAACTTTTTTAGATTCCCTGATGTTGTCAAGGATAATAAATGCATCCTGTCCCGGAATCTTCTTGTATTCCTTCGCCGGAATGTCGTAATACCACGTATTTCCGTCTTTGACTGTATAGAAGCTTTTGAATCCTTTCTCAAGCATCTCATTGACCCAGGCCGCTGGTTTACGACCTTCGGCTTTCATGATTTCCAGCCCTTTTTCCACGCCAATGGCATCCCAGATCTGGAAAGGCCCGTGTTCCCAACCATATCCAGCTTTCATGGCATCATCGATCTTGTAAAGTTCGTCGGTGATCTCGGGAATACGATTGGAAGAATAGGCAAGAATAGCTGCAAAATTCTTTCTGTAGAATTCTCCGGCTTTGTCTTTGCCATTGACAAGAACTTTAAAACGATCTTCTACCTTGTCAATCGTTTTCGTAAGTTCAAGAGTAGCAAAATTTGCTTTTTTCTGAGGTCTGTATTCCAAAGTTTTCAGGTCAAGAGAATGGATCTCACTGGAACCATCGTCTTTCTTGATTTTTTTGTAAAAACCCTGCCCGCTTTTGCTTCCAAACCATTCATTCTCCACCATGGTTCCTATATAATCGGGCATGGCAAACAGATCATGCTCCTCATCTGTAGGAACTCCTTTGTGTAAACCTTCAGCAACGTGGCTTAAGGTGTCAAGACCTACAAGATCTACAGTGCGAAAAGTGGCAGATTTTTGCCTTCCTATTACCGGCCCGGTTAACTTGTCTACTTCCTCTACACTTAGATCCAGGTCCCGTACCATATGAAAGAGGCTCATAATGCTGTAGGTCCCAATCCGGTTTCCAATGAATGCGGGAGTATCTTTTGCAACTACTGAAGTTTTTCCAAGGAATTTTTCACCATACTCATTCAGGAATTCAAGAACTTCTTCAGAAGTCTTAGGGCCCGGAATGATCTCAAAAAGTCTTAAATATCTCGGCGGATTAAAGAAATGCGTTCCGCAGAAATGTTTCTGAAAATCTTCACTTCGGCCTTCGCTCATTTGCTGAATTGGAATGCCCGAAGTATTTGAAGTGATCAAAGTTCCCGCTTTACGGTGTTTTTCAAGATTGTCAAAGACCTGCTTTTTGATATCCAGCCTTTCCACAACCACTTCCATGATCCAGTCAACTTCAGAAACCTTAGAAATATCATCTTCCAGGTTTCCGGTTTTAATACGACTGGCAAAGTCTTTATGATAGATAGGAGAGGGTTTGGACTTGAGGGCATCCTGTAGTGCAGTGTTTACAATACGATTTCTCACCTGCTTGTCCTGCAAGGTGAGTCCCTGCTTCTTTTCCTTTTCGGTCAATTCCCTTGGAACAATATCCAGCAGTAAAACCTCCACACCAATATTGGCAAAGTGGCAGGCAATCCCGCTTCCCATAATTCCCGAACCTATAATTGCAACTTTGTTGATTCGTCTTTTCATGTTATTCTTATTTTTTAATCGACCACCAAAGCAGTCTTTATTTATTCGATATAAATTTTTCGCGACGCAATGAGATCCATGATCTTTGATGCCACCTCAATAAATTTCTCCAGATCTTCCTCCGGAATTTCCTTTCTCACTGCCTGGTCAAATGTGAGCACTACCTTTTTGGAATAGTCTCGCATCTCCTTCCCAAACTCGGTGAGATAAATAAGTACGCTCCTGCCATCATCAGGATTTTTTTTACGCATGATGAGCCCTTTGTCTTCCATTGTCTTAAGAGTCCTGGAAAGACTGGTGGCTTCCATGCCCATTTTAGGACCCAAAGAAGTGGAGGGGGTGCCATTTTCAGGGTCGATGCTTAAAAGGGCAAAGCCTGTAGCCATAGTACTTCCTTCTTTGCTGGCTTCTTCATTGTACATTTTGGCAATGGCCATCCAGGTTGCGCGAAGGACGTAATCAATGGTCTTTTCTTTCATAGAATTCCAAAGTTAAGAAAATTTTATTATGCGCGCATAGCAAATAAGCAAATTCTTTACTGTTTTTACAGGCTCTCTTAAATTTATTGGAAAAACACAAAAAAACTCCGGAAAAAGAGGAGTTTAACAACAAAATTAATAGTATGGCTGAAGGGCCTATTTGTGCGGAACTTTCATTTTTTCGCTCAGCCGAAACCAGGAATCATGGAGGAAGAGCTTTATTTCGGCGTCATTTTTTTGCTCCACAAGACGCTGAAGTTCTTCTCTTTCCAACATAAAATCAATGAGTAAAGCTATTTCTCCGCTGCTTAAATCCATAAATTCTTCCATGTATTCCTTATAATGCACCTCTAAAAAAGCTGTCTTTCTTTGCATTTTTTCCACTTCAATATTGCGTTTCAGCTTTTTTGTACGACCATTGATCGCGTTTAAAATAGGGTCGATCTCTAAGGATCCTCCTAAAATTGACAGGAGGTGAATGGGTTTGAAATCTCCGGCGGTCCTTAATCTCCTTTCATTCATGGACAGCTTCTCTATTTTTTTCGGAATAATACCCAGACTCACTACGTTTATTTCTGAATTTTCATTCAGCATAACTTCCTTCAATTCTTCAGATCTTTCAATCATCTCCAAAACCAATGGAGACTTCTGAAGATCTTCAGCCTTTAAAAATTTTATGAGATCCTCCATCCCCACATGCGACAGGACCAGAGTATCACCTACTTTCATGTTCAGCTGAAAAATCCCTTTCTCACCCGAAACTGAAAATTTGCCTGAAGAAACATTTTTTATATGAACATTCCGGAGCAGGGAATCCTTGCTCATCACCATCCCCTGTAGGGAGTTACGCTCCTGAGCGTGGAGATTGAGGAAAAATAAAAAGAAAAATATTGGAATGTATTTTTTCACGCTGCAACCCGATAATCAAAGCCAAAATAGGATTAATAAATCAATCCCTTTTTAAAAATGACATTTTTGATCCTATAAATTGCGTCGGAGAATTTAAGGAGCATAAGCCATTGCTTATCTTTGCCCACTAAAGAAGATGGAATGCTTAATTATCCTATCCGTTTCGAACCTATTCTGAAAGAAAAGATTTGGGGAGGTAACAAACTAAGGAACATACTTAATAAGGACTCCAATAGAGAAGATCTTGGTGAGAGCTGGGAGATTTCCGGTCTCAAAGGTGACATTTCTGTAGTAGCTAATGGACCTTTAAAGGGGAAGACTTTAAATGATCTTTTAGTTGAGTATAAGGAACGGCTTTTAGGGGAGAAGAACTTTAAAAAGTTTAGTACTAAATTTCCGCTTTTGATCAAGTTCATAGATGCAAAGACCGAACTTTCTGTGCAACTGCATCCAAATGATGAGATTGCCAGGAAACGCCACAATTCCTTCGGAAAGACCGAAATGTGGTACATCATGCAGGCCGATGAAGGGGCAGAGATCAATATAGGTTTCAAAAAGAGCACTTCCGAAGCCGAATACCTGGAGCACCTAAATTCCGGAAAGATCACCAATCTGCTGAACTTCGAAAAAGTGAAAAAAGGAGACTCCTTTTTTATCAACCCCGGGAAAGTCCACGCTATTGGCGCCGGAGTACTTTTGGCTGAAATTCAACAAACTTCGGATATTACCTACCGCATTTTTGACTGGGGCAGGATCGATTCAGAAGGGAAATCGCGCGAACTGCATACTGATCTTGCTCTGGACGCGATTGATTTTGAGAGAAAGGAAGATTTCAGAAATAAATATTCCCGGATTAAAAATCATTCGACGAACATTGCCACCAGTGAATACTTCACCACCAATTTCCTGCCGGTGAATGGTAATATAGTGAAAGATTACTCTCATCTTGACTCCTTCGTCATCTACATGTGTGTGAGTGGAGAAGCTGAGGTAACGGTTGGCGAAAATTCTGAAAAAATCATACAGGGGCAAACCCTGCTCATCCCGGCTGAAAACAATCAGGTGCAAATTACTTCTGAAGGCGCAGAGCTGCTGGAGATCTTTGTGGTTTAAAAACCGGAAAAATGAATAATTCCTTTATGTCATTTTTAGGACGTCTTCAATTCTCTCAAGTTCTTCCTTAGAAAATTTCAAATTTTTAAGTGCTCCAATATTATTTTCTAGTTGCGACACTTTACTGGCCCCAATGAGTACAGAGGTTACTCTTTCATCTTTTAAAAGCCACGCAATTGCCATTTGCGCCAGGCTTTGGTCTCTTTCCTGCGCAATGGTATTCAGTTCTTTAATTTGGTCCAGCAGTTGAGGTGTTAACTTGTTCCTGTCTAAATATCCGCCTTCTATTGCGGCTCTCGAGTCGGCAGGGATTCCTCCCAAATACTTTGAGGTCAAAATGCCCTGTTCAAGAGGTGAAAAAACTATACTGCCTAGACCTTCTTTTTCGAGAGTATCCATAAGCCCGTCTTCCACCCAGCGATCAAGCATGTTATAGCGCGGCTGATGAATAAGAAAAGGCGTGCCGAGACGGCGCAGGATCTCTGCGGCTTTGGCAGTTTGATCGGCAGAATATTGGGAGACTCCAACATACAAAGCCTTTCCCTGTCTCACGATCTGGTCCAGAGCCCCCATGGTTTCCTCAAGGGGTGTTTCCGGGTCTGGCCGGTGGTGGTAAAAAATATCAACATAATCCAGCCCCATTCTTTTTAAAGATTGATCAAGGCTGGCAATAAGGTACTTACGGGAGCCAAAATTTCCGTAAGGCCCCGGCCACATATCCCATCCGGCTTTAGTGGAGATTATAAGCTCATCCCGATAATTTCTGAAATCTTCGTTGAAGATCTTTCCGAAGTTTTCTTCAGCCGAACCGAAAGGAGGTCCATAATTATTCGCAAGATCAAAATGGGTTATTCCATGGTCAAACGCAGTGCGGAGCAGCTGCCTTGAGTTTTCAAAGCTGGTGGTATTTCCAAAGTTGTGCCACAGCCCCAGGGAAAGTAGGGGGAGTTTAATCCCACTCCTTCCGCAGCGGCGGTAATTAATTTTCTCATAGCGATCTTTGGCAGCGGTATATGATTCCATAGTTTATTCTTTGTTCAGCATTTTACGGTAAAAAGGTACAAGTTGTTCGGCCATCAACTTATGGTCTTCTGCACTTGGATGTCCGGAACAGCCACGGGCATAGGTCTTCTTAAATTCAAAGATCTCTATAGGCTTATCGGCTAACTGCGCCTTAATTTCATGAAGTATCTCTATCAACTCTTTACTGTCTTCCTCCCGGGTCATGGGACTGGAAATAAGAGCTACTTTAGTTTCAGGATAAATTTTAAAAATGCGTTCTATGAATGTGATATAATTCTCTTTAAATGGATCTTCACTAAAGGGCATTCTTAACTTTTCACCATCACCTAAAGAAAAATCATTAGTTCCAAGAGCAATACTCACCACCTGGGGAGGATCTTCTTTGTTGATGATCACTCTTTTCCCGTGATTACCATCAAGGTGCAGGTAAGGATAAACATCGGGCAGTGCCGGTTTGTCCTCATCATTCCAGTTGCGGTAAATTCCCATTCCCGACACACAATTTATCTCATAGTCTATCCCAAGCTCCCTTGCGACCCGTGGGCCGTAAGACGTATAGGCACTATGCTGATCGAACCATTCTCCTTCTTCACAATTGATTTCAGTTGTATCTGCACCCATACCACAGGTAATGGAATCCCCAATAAATTCGATCTTTGCCCGCTGCTGTTCGGAAATCTTTTCAATCTTATTTGCGCGAATTCCGCTAAAAATGAGAATGCCATTGGCTGCTTCAGTTTCTTTGAAAATGGTTATGGTATTTGCTGAATCTTTCCTGGGGAGAGCGAATTTTAGAGTGTCTTTGGTAATACGGAAACGTCCTTTGTATTCCTCGTTTAATTCTACCGCCACATAATGGTAGCTACCTTCCTTGCTTTTCAGGAAAACAGTTACGGTATCTCCATACACTTTGGTTTTAACTGAAGCTCCAGAGGCAATAAGCTCTTTTCCTTCTCCCGAAGTTAAGGTGCGTCCCATGTAGGTGAACCGCTCGTCACCGGCTTCAAAATATTGATCTTGAGGAGTTTTTTCTGCTTTGCAGCTAAGCAACAGCAATGAAAGAAGGAAAAAAACAATGAAGCGCATTTTTTACATTTTAGAAGCACCTAAATTTAAGCTTTTCCTGCAGATCCTCTTTTGCAGAGTTTATCAAATTTGGAATATTTTATTAAAAAGAAAATCCGGCACAAAGGCCGGATTTTCTGTAATTCTTTATGATTTTATCTCTCATAAATTCCGTCGTAAAGCTTCTGGTAAAGTTTAATGATGTTACGACGTTTTAACTTCATGGTAGGAGTAAGATGTTCTCCTTCAATACTCCAGACATCCGGGGTTAGCTCAAACTTCTTGATCTTTTCCCAGCTTCCGAATTTTTGGTTGTAGAAATCTACTTCTTCCTGAATTCTTGCTCTTACACGGTCATTATTAATAAGATCTTCATTTGTTGGTCCTAATTCAACATGTTTTCTCTTTGCCCACTCCCGTACAAATTCAAAATCGGGTTGAATAAGCGCTGCAGGCATTTTTTCGCCTTCCCCTACGACCATCATTTCTGCAATAAATCTGGATTGCTTCATCTGGTTCTCGATAAGTTGCGGGGCAACATATTTTCCCCCCGAAGTTTTGAACATTTCCTTTTTACGATCTGTGATCTTCAGGAAACCGTCGCTGTCAAGTTCTCCAATATCTCCGGTATGGAAATAGCCATCTTCATTGATAGCTTCTTTCGTTTTTTCGGGCTCTTTATAGTAACCTTGCATTACGTTGGGACCCTTGCACAGAATTTCCCCGTCTTCGGCGATCTTCACTTCAACATCTTTGAGAACCCTGCCCACTGTACCAATTTTAAAGCCACCATTACGCTGATCATTTACGGCTATCACTGGAGAGGTTTCGGTTAAACCATAACCTTCCATCACCGGGATTCCCGCTGCGGCAAAAACACGTGCAAGCCTTGGTTGCAGCGCTGCACTTCCCGAGACAATTAGTTCAATACGGCCGCCCAAACCTTCTTTCCATTTTGAAAAAACCAGTTTCCGGGCAATAGAAAGTTTAGTTTCATACCACCAGCCATTTTTTCCGTAGGGTTCATATTCCAAACCTAGTTCAACCGACCAGAAGAATAATTTTTGCTTGATCCCACCTACAGTAGAACCTTTTGCGATGATCTTATCATATACCTTTTCCAGTAAACGCGGTACTGCAGAGATCACATGAGGTTTCACCTCCTTAAGGTTGTCACTAATCTTATCGATAGATTCAGCAAAATGTATTGAAACGCTGTAATACTGGTAGAGATACAGGATCATGCGCTCAAATATGTGGCAAACAGGAAGAAAACTTAAGGCAGTATAAGTCCCAAATTCAAAAGGAACCCTGTCTGAACTCAGCAAAACATCACTTACGATGTTTTTATGGCTCAGCATTACTCCTTTTGGTCTTCCCGTAGTTCCTGATGTATAGATAAGGGTTGCAAGGTCATCCTCTTTTACAGCCTTTTTTCTGGCTTCTACCTCTTCCTGATTAGATTTATCTTCTCCCATCTTATGAATCTCTTTCCAGTTTTCGGCACCGGGAATCTCGTCAAAAGTGTAGATGCCTTTAAGCTGGGTATTGCCTCTAACTTTTGTGAGTTTGTCAAGGATCTCCTTATCTGAAACAAAGCAATAGATCGATTCACTGTGGTTGATCACGTATTCATAATCTTCTTCAGAAACTGTGGGGTATATAGGCACATTTTGTGCTCCCAGCTGGAGAATTCCGATATCAAGAACATTCCATTCTGTCCTGTTACTGGTTGAGATCACCGCAATTTTATCATTTGGCTGTATCCCCAGTCGCAGTAATCCCCGACTTACAGCATTAGCCTGATCTATATATTGCTGGGAGGAAAGCGCTTCCCATTTTCCGTTGTATTTAGTAACCAGGGATTTTTCCTGGGGCGCATTTTCCAACTGGAAGTATGGAAAGTCAAAAAGTCTTTTTATTTCAATCATTATTGATTTATTACAATAGTTCTTGCAAAATAGCAAAAGAAGCAACTATTTCAAACTATTTTTTAAGACCCTGTCACAAAACACTCACTTTTAATAAATTAATGCCTTCGTGCACAGTTTCTTCGGTCCTCTGGAAATTTGTCAGGAAGAGGAGGGGAGAGCCTTCATTGTTCGTCAATAAGCCTGCTTTTAATCCTTTGTCTTTACTTCAAAAGCATATTCTTCATCCTTTAAGTCAATTCCTATGGCAGCACCTTTGATGCCGTCGGAAGAAATCCTGCTGCAAGACTTCTCTCCTTCAGCTCCAGTTAAAAGGTTGAAAAGAGGCAATTTTTTAGAATAATTTGCTGAAAATGAGTGTTTTTCCCTATTTATTTTGCTAAAAATAAAAACTACTTTTAATTCGCCAGTAAATTTATAGGCCTTGCCTCCCAATATTTAGATACTCTCTAAGTCAGGAATCCTTCCTGCCTAGGAGTTTTTGTGCGTGTAATTAACCATTCAATAAATATTAATTAAACCATTCAGTTATGAAAAAAATGAACGTTTATCTATTGGGATTGACAATTCTAACCTTCGTATTTTCTTCCTGTAGTAAGGAAGAGAATAAAATTGACCCCGAAACCGATTTTGCTACCCTGACCTTTAGTGCCATTGTAGAAGATCTTACTAACAAAGAAACCAGTAAACAATCAACTGCCGATATTCCAATTTGTACCGATGACACTCCTGCCTATGTAGAGATCATTCTAATGCAGGAGGATTCAGAAATTGTAGGTTCTGCGGGTGATCCATTTAGAATAGATCTCGTTGCCGGGCAATTATTTACACAAGAAGTTCCGGAACTTCAACTAACCCCGGGTAATTATACTCTGGAATATTTTGCGGTGTACAATTCAGCAGGAGATCCTATCTGGCTTGCTCCTACGGAGGGAAGCATTCTTTCTGAATTTGTAGACAACGCCCTGCCCTACAACATTAGTCTCGGGGCAGGAGTGAAAAAATATGTGGATGTTTCTGTTCTTTGTTATGATGATCGTAACGTCAACGAATATGGTTACGGATTCTTTGATTTTGAAACAACGGAGACATTTGAATACTGCTTCTTCGCCAATTACTGTGATGAGAATGGACGCCATTATCCTGCCCGTTATTCTGTAGACATTACAATAGATGGAGAGCCTGTTGTCACCGGAGTGATCAATACTACAGGAACTAACGAAGACGGAGATTGGTATGCAGATCCTTTATGCCTCCACTTACCTGACCTTCCGGAATTTGATGACGATGAAGAGTACCTGGATTATACTGTTACCTTGCTTGACTGGGAAGGTGTATATGATGCAGAAGAAATGACCATTACCGGCAGCCTTAGCCGAAATGACATAATGGAAAATTTTAATGGTGATGCAGGAATAGATTACGAGCACTTGAGATTTGGATGTGAAGATGGAAATGGGGAACTTCCGGATGGGATTCCGAGTTTTGATGCCGCCGCATTTTCAGATCCAACAAATATCACCAATCCATACTACGGTCCTCCTTCCGATGCTATCTATGAATATGAAGTGTATGAAGTGGAAGATGGAGAATGGGGTGATGAACCTGAAGAAACCGTTTTGATCGAGCGTAGAACTTCAACCAAGGAAGTAATGGGAATCACTACCGTAATCCAGCATGATGTAGTGTTTGTTGACGGTGTAATTATTGAAGATACAGACGACTGGCTGGCCCAGGATGATGACGGCAACCTCTGGTATATGGGTGAGTATTCAGAAAGTTACGATGAACTGGGTAATTTTTTAGGAACTGAAGGGTCATGGGAAGCCGGAGTAGACGGGGCCCTTCCCGGCTACTGGTTGCCTGGAAATCCTGTTGTTGGACAATTCTATTACCAGGAATATTATGCAGGCGAGGCAGAAGATTATGCTGAAGTCATTGCACTAGGAGAAACAGTTGAGGTGAACGGGATAATTTATGAAAATGTCATGATCACCCGCGATGTTAATCCTTTCGAACCTGAAGTGTATGAATTGAAATATTATGCTCACGGCACCGGGTTAATCATGGAGGAAGCTTATGAAGAAGGCGAGCTGGTAGAAGTAGTTATCCTTATTGGTATCATGATGGAATAGAAATTAAAAGTTCACCTATACAAAAAAAAGCTCCCGGTTTTTCGGGAGCTTTCTTTTGTAAAGAATTACTGTTACTCGTGTTTCTCTGCCCAATTTCTGGCGTTCACCGAGAATTCTATCCATGAAAGATGTTATATCGGTTCTTTCTCATAGGGTGAACTGTATTTCCCCACACCGACAACCAAAAGTTTCTGGGTATAGACTAAAAAAGGTCAATAAAAAAGCTCCTGTAAAAACAGGAGCTTCAAAAATGTCATTTTTAAAGGTATTATTTTTTCTTCTCCAGCCACTCTTTTGCATTCACAAAAGCTTGTATCCACGGAGTGATCTCATCATTTCTGTCTTTTGGGTAATGTGCCCAGTTCCAGGGGAAGGTGGATCTTTCCAGGTGAGGCATCATGGCAAGGTGACGCCCGTCATCACTTACTATCATTGCCGTGTTGTGGTGTGACCCGTTAGGGTTGGCGGGATATTCCTCATATCCATATTCACCGATGATGTTATATCGGTCTTTCTCATAAGGGAAACTGAATTTTCCTTCGCCGTGCGCAGCCCAGATTCCCAGGCGGGTGCCGGAAAGCGAATGCATCATTACCGAATCATTATCTGCAATCTCCATAGAAGTGAAATTACATTCGAATTTATGAGATTCGTTATGCAGCATTTTTGGCTTCTCTTCATGATCTGGATGTAAAAGGCCTAATTCTATGAACAGCTGGCAACCATTACAAACTCCGAGGGAAAGCGTATTTTCTCTCGCAAAGAAGTTATCCAAAGCTGCTTTGGCTTTCTCATTATACAGGAAGGCTCCTGCCCAGCCTTTGGCGCTTCCTAAAACATCTGAATTCGAGAATCCTCCCACTGCGGCTATAAACTGAATATCTTCCAGCGTCTCCCTTCCCGAAATAAGATCGGTCATGTGCACATCTTTTACATCAAAACCTGCAAGATCCATAGCATAGGCCATCTCTCTTTCAGAATTCGATCCCTTTTCACGAATGATCGCTGCCTTAATCCGCGGCTCCCCACCTTTGGAGGGGCCGGGGGAGGCAGGTAACTTTCCTGTGAATCCTTCCGGGAACCTGAACTGCAGTGGTTGTTTTGCATAATTGCGGTAGCGCTCGGCGGCGTTATCCCTTCCGCTTTGTTTCTGGTCGAGCAGAAAAGAAGTTTTTGCCCAGGTATCGCGCAGCTTCGGAATATCGAACTTCAAAGTTTCTTCCCCGTTCTTTATTTTTAGGGTCTTGCCTTCAGTTACTTTTCCGATCTTGAAGAATTCGACTCCTTTTTCCTTCAACATGTCTTCTACAGAAGAATCTTTCCCCTGAAATACAATTCCACAGTTCTCCGAAAAAAGCAATTTTACGCTGTCCTTTTCTTTCAGCTTTGTAAGATTAAATTCGGCAGCAAGATTCACATCCGCAAAACACATTTCCAGCAAGGTGGTAATAAGCCCACCCGAAGCTACATCATGTCCTGCCAGAATGAGGTCCTGTTTGATCAACTTCTGAATCGCATTGAAAGCGGTAGCAAATTTCTGATCATCCTTAATTGTTGGAGCCTGAGCACCCACGCGGTTAAGGATCTGTCCAAAAGAGGAACCTCCTAATTTAAATTCATCCTGTGAGAGGTTTATATAATAAATTGCGCCTCCGTCCTTTTGCAAAACAGGTTCAACAACCTTTATGATATTGTCACAGTGCCCCGCGGCCGAGATGATGACCGTTCCGGGCGCCAGTACGTTGCCATCTTCATAACGCTGTTTCATAGAAAGTGAATCCTTTCCCGTCGGCACATTAATTCCGAGGGAAATTGCAAAGTCTGACACTCCCTGCACAGCTTCGTAAAGCCTGGCATCTTCACCTTCATTATTACATGGCCACATCCAGTTCGCAGATAAAGAAACCGATTTCAAGCCTTTTTCAAGGGGAGCCCAAACGATGTTGGAAAGGGCTTCGGCAATGGAATTCTTTGAACCCGCAACAGGATCGATCAACGCCGAAACAGGGGAGTGGCCAATTGAAGTTGCCACACCTTCTTTTCCTTTGTAATCGAGGGCCATCACGCCTACGTTATTCAGTGGTAACTGAAGGGGACCGGCGGTTTGTTGTTTAGCCACCCTTCCGGTTACGCAGCGGTCAACTTTATTGGTAAGCCAGTCTTTGGAACCCACAGCTTCCAGTTGCAGTACCTGCTCCAGGTATTTCTGAAAGTTTTTCGGGTTATATTCAACTTCGGAATAATTTCGCTCGATGGTCTTGTCCTTCATCACCATTTTTGGTGAACTTCCAAACATATCTCCCAGCGCGAGATCCATTGGTTTAGCGCCTGTTTTCTGACTCTCAAAGGTGAATTTCCTGTCTTCGGTTACTTCACCTACGGCGTAGAGCGGTGTTCTCTCGCGTTCGGCGATCCTTTTCATTTGCTGCAGGTTCTCTTCAGAAATGATCAATCCCATACGTTCCTGGGACTCGTTTCCAATGATCTCCTTTGCCGAAAGCGTGGGATCTCCAACAGGCAATTTGTCAAGATCGATATGTCCACCGGTATCTTCCACTAATTCGCTGAGACAGTTTAAATGGCCTCCTGCACCATGATCATGAATGGATACAATGGTGTTCTCATCTGCCTCCACCATTGCACGAATGGTATTTGCAGCGCGTTTTTGCATTTCGGGATTGGAACGTTGGATCGCGTTTAGTTCGATCCCGCTGCTGAATTCTCCAGTGTCTGCAGAAGAAACCGCTGCACCGCCCATTCCAATCCTGTAATTCTCACCTCCTAAAACAACGATCTGATCTCCCTTTTTTGGAGCTCCTTTGATGGCCTGGTCTGCTTTTCCATAACCAATTCCGCCGGCAAGCATGATCACTTTATCGTAACCCAAAGCTCTCCGGTTTTCCGAATGTTCGAAAGTGAACACCGATCCTGCAATAAGCGGCTGCCCGAATTTATTACCAAAATCTGAAGCCCCGTTAGAAGCTTTGATCAATATATCCATCGGAGTTTGGTAAAGCCATGGCCTTGCAGGAAAAGCTTTTTCCCACTCGCGGTTTTCTTCCAGCCTTGAATAAGAGGTCATGTAAACAGCGGTTCCTGCAAGGGGCAGCGAACCTTTTCCCCCCGCAAGCCTGTCACGGATCTCGCCACCGCTTCCGGTTGCAGCCCCGTTAAAAGGCTCTACTGTTGTAGGGAAATTATGGGTTTCGGCCTTTAAAGAGATGACCGATTCAAATTCTTTTTTCTGATAATAATCGGGTTTGTCTGCCGATTTTGGCGCAAACTGCTCCACCCTTGGACCTTTTATAAAAGCCACGTTATCTTTATATGCTGATACGATCTCGTTAGGATTTTCTTCAGAAGTTTTCCTGATGAGCTTAAAAAGGGAGACAGGTTTTTCCTTTCCGTCGATCTCGAAAACTCCATTAAAGATCTTATGGCGACAATGTTCGGAATTTACCTGAGAGAATCCGAATACTTCAGAATCGGTAAGCTTTCTCCCAATCCTTTTAGAAAGATCTTCAAGATATTTTACCTCTTCATCATTAAGGGCTAATCCCTCTTTGTTGTTGTAGGCAGCTATATTATCGACTTCTTTTACAGGTTCGGGTTCTATGTTGATGGTAAAGATATTTTGATCCAGACCTTTATACTTCTGGGAAAGCATAGGATCAAAATCATGATAATGCTCATCAACTTTGTAAAATTCTTCAATACGGCGAATGCCTTCAATACCCATATTCTGGGTAATCTCCACGGCATTTGTACTCCAGGGAGTGATCATGGCAGCACGCGGACCAACAAAAAAATCTGCCAGGGCAGATTTTTCTAAATATTGTGCGTCTCCAAAAAGCCAGTCAAGTTTAGCGATATTTTCGGCCGAAAGTGCCTTATGCGTATCGACCGCATATACTTTATTGGGGTAATTTCCGAAGAATAAGATCATTCTGTGGGTTTTGTGTGTTGTGCCGCAAATTTACATTTTTTAATATTTGTTTTCCTGTCCCAAAAGAAAAAAGCCACTAATTCAGCAGACTGAAAAAGTGGCTTTTAATTTTAGATTTTAGAGAACCTATAGCTCGCCAAATCCTGAAACATCTTCATGATCGGTACTTATCACCCATTCATCTGTAAGGAAAGTAGAGCTGGGAGAAGTTATGGTTGTTTTTCTTCTCATATTCACGTCTTTGGCAAAATCTGCCCCGCCTTCAACTCCAATCAAGTCTATAATTTCGCCATTTTTTACAAGGGCAACAGGATCATTACCGTTGAAATTCACGATGTCATGGTTGATCTCAATGTCTGCCTGTAAACCGGCGTAATCTGCACCTTCATTAGCGATTACCAGAACTGCACCTGCTTCAAGAGTTCCCTGAAGCTGGTAAGCGTCACCCCATCTTGCAGGATCACCATTTGTCATTTTCTTAAGGGAATATGCCGATAGATCTATAGCTTCAGAAGTTGGGTTACCAATTTCCAGGATCTTATTATATCCAAAACCTTCGGTATATTCACTGATGATTAGATCTGTGCTTCCGGTTTCTCCGGTTGCTACTTCTGTGGTAACTTCAACTGCGGCAGAAACTTCAGAAACATTATCGTAAAGATCTCTGGCTGCTACAGCAAAGGAGTAAGTCGTAACTGCTGTAAGTCCGGCAACAGTATATTCATTGGTTTCTACAGTTTCGTAGAATTCCCCGTTCATGTAGATATCATAGCCGGCGATTCCTGCATTATCTGTAGACGCATCCCAGGTTAAAGTAACAGAGGTTACTGCTACATTTGAAACTTTTAGGTTCTGTGGAACAGATGGAGCTTCTTCATCGGCATTAGTGGTACCTTCAACAGCGGCACTGGCATCAGAAATATTTCCGGCAGCATCTGCTGCGGTAATGGTGAATTCATAAGTTACTCCGGGATCAAGACCTTCCACGGTAACCGAAGTTGAAGAAACGGCAGTATAATATTCTCCGTCAACATTCACATTATACTTTGCAACCCCTTCATTATCTGTCGCAGCTTCCCAGCTTAAGGTTACGGTTTCAAAGGTCACTTCATCTACAGTAACATTTTGAGGTACAGTGGGGGCTTGAGAATCTGGTTCCTCAGCCTCTCCATCCCAACGATTGTCGGCTTCCGGTCCTTCCCAGATGCGGGTAGCAAGATGTGGATTGTCAATAAATGGATTACGGTTACCCTGTGCATCCTCGATAACCTCGTTTCTTTGCTTTTCAATAGCAGAAACAGGATCCTCAGCATTCCATTCCAGGAAAAGATCCATACCTCCCATGGTATCAAAAGATTCATCATATCTCAGGTTCATGTACATGATGATCCTGGCTACATCGCCTCTCCATTCATCTCCCGGAAAGAATGCTTCTCCTTTTAATGAATATTTTCCTTCTCCATCTATATAAGGGTAGTTCCAGCGTAGCGTGTTTACATCTTTATCGGCTACTCTAAGTACATGAAGATCGGCCTCAGCTTCATTTTCCAGATAAGAGCGGGGATAGATGTGTTCTGTGTTAAAGGTTTGCGGAGAATAGGAATTATTACCTGACTCATATTCTCTTTTGTCCCTGCTTTCCCCGGTGTAAACAAGAATTACATTGTCGGGATTATTAGGATCTTCATCGGCGTCATATAAATAATCATGCCTTTGAGTATATTCAAGGAAAGTTCCATGTTTAGCAATGGTGTGGGCCGCGAGTTCATCATATAACTCAGCTCCCTCCAGGTTAAAATCCACGCCGGCATAATAGGCGTCAAGAGCTTCAGGAATTTCATAAAAATTTTCAACTACAGGTGGCTCAGGTTCCGGTTGGGGATTGATAGGATCACCTCCGTCATCAGAACTACAACCTAAAAGGAAAAGCACTGTCAAAAAGGGTAAATAAAAGGTATTCTTCATTGTAAAGAAATTATAGATTGAGGAAATATAATGTTTAACTGCAAATCTAAAAGATTATTTAAAAAACGGCTGCGAATTGCTTCTGAAATTATTTTTTCTCTAATAATGCCATGTAAAAACCATCAAAACCGGTTTCACTGGAAAGGATCTTTTGTTGATCCTTTAAACTGAAATTTTTCCCATCTTCTGAAGCAAGAAATTTCTCCACCTGTTCCTCGTTTTCTGAAGGTAAGACAGAGCAGGTTGCATATACCAGTTTACCTCCATCTTTTACCATTTTAGAATACTGTTTCAGGATCTCCTCCTGGGTCATTTTTATAGTCTCTATAAATTCCGGCTGTAACTTCCATTTTGCATCGGGATTACGGCTAAGGACTCCAAGTCCGCTACAAGGTGCATCGATCAAAACCCTGTCTGCACTTCCGTAAAGCTTTTTTACCACTTTGGTAGAATCTATTACGCGGGGTTCAATATTATGAGCACCGGCGCGACGGGCGCGGCGTTTTAATTCTTTCAATTTATTATCATAGATATCTGTAGCGATCAACTGGCCTTTATTTTCCATCAAGGCAGCCAGGTGCAGAGATTTTCCTCCGGCCCCCGCACAGGTATCCACCACTCTCATGCCGGGTTGAACTTCAAGGAATTGTGCCACCATTTGTGAAGAGGCATCCTGTACTTCAAAAAATCCATTTTTAAAAGCTTCTGTTCTAAAAACATTGGTTCTTTCATTGAGCTGAAGTGCATCAGGATAACCTTCTAAAAAGGTAGTTTCTATTCCCTCTTTTTGAAGCTCCTGTTGTAGTTTTTCCCGCGTGGTCTTAAGGGTATTTGCTCTTAACACCACAGGAGCCTGCTGATTGAGGGCATGAATTTCCTTTTCCCAAACTTCTTCTCCCAATTCCTTAACTCCCATCTCATCAAGCCAGTCTGGTACTGATTCCCGGTATTTCCTGATCTTGCTTAGTTCATCAAATTTTCCTTTGATGCGGCGGGTAGGAACAGGCTCGATCTGTTTCCAGTCAGACGGAATTTCAATCCCTCTTAAGGTCGCCCATACTGCAAACAGCCGAAAAAGATTTTCCCTGGAATAAGGTGCCTTAACTTCAGCAATTTCAGAATAAAGTCTTTTCCAGCGAACTATGTCGTAAGTGGTTTCAGCAATAAAGCTCCGATCCCTTGCTCCCCAACGTTTATCTCGTTTCAGGGTTTTTTCGATGACCTTATCGGCATAAGCTCCTTCATTAAAAATTTCACTAAGGGCATCAACGGTAGCAAAGACCAGATTTCTGTACAAGCGCATAAAAATAATTTAAAGGCGCAAAGGTAAGGTTTTTAAACTTCGGAAAAATCTATCTTTACCTTCAAATTCCGGATATGAAGCGAATAAGTTTTTTGCTGTTAATTTTAATAATCGGGTGTAAATCAGATCCTAAAAAGGAGCAACTGCCACAGGTTTCTGCAGTCGAACGCGGGCCATTTTCTGAAGTGGAAATGGAGGTGTTGCTTGAGGATTCGGTAAGCATTAGGGCAATTGAGATCATGGGTAACGACGTGGCCTTTGCAGGATCCAACGGGACCTATGGCATTTATAATTCGGCACAGGACCAGGTGCGGGTGAGCCGGCAGCAGTATGATTCGATCTATCCTGAATTCAGGGCAGTGGCAGGAACTTCTGAAGATTTTTTCATGCTTAGCGTCGCTAATCCCGCTCTTTTGTTTAAAACCGGCAACGGCGGGCGCATGGAGCTGGTTTATAAGGAGGAGCATGAAAAGGTATTTTACGACGCTATGACCTTTTGGAATGACGAGGAAGGAATCGCAATGGGAGATCCTGTAGAGAATTGCCTTTCTATCATTATTACCCGGGATGGCGGGAAAAGCTGGGAAAAACTTTCCTGTGATGTTATTCCGGAAGCTGCTGAAGGCGAAGCTGCATTTGCTGCAAGTAACTCCAATATTGCCGTACAGGGGGAAAAGACCTGGATCCTCTCAGGAGGAGCGAAATCGAGGATCTATTATTCGCCGGACAAAGGCAAAACATGGGAAGTCTTTGATACCCCGCTGGTGCAGGGGAAGAGTACCCAGGGTGGTTACTCCGTGGATTTTTATGATATGCTGCACGGTGTGATCATAGGCGGCGATTATACAGCTCCCGAAGAAAACACTTCTAATAAAGCCGTCACTAAAGATGGCGGTAAAACCTGGAAACTTATTGCGGAAGGAAAAGACCCCGGATATAAAAGCAGTATTAGATATGTTCCGGACGGCGAAGCAGAAGAAATGGTAGCGGTTGGTTTTAGCGGAATTTCTTATTCCGCAGACGGCGGGACGAGCTGGAAAGAACTCTCTAAAGAAGGCTTTTACACCCTTAGGTTTTTAAACGATACAACTGCGTATGCGGCAGGAAAAAACAGGCTGGCCAGGTTGACCTTCAGGTAAAACAAGAAATCCGGCGCTTTTTACAGCCACCGGATCACTCTAACTAACCAACCAAAATCTAACTATCGATTATTTTTCGATGCCTGCTGTCTTTCTCTATACTCACGCATCATTTTTTGATTAAACTCATCCTCGACCTTTTTTAGCTGCATGATCCTGCGGGCTGTAAAGATCTTTTTCAGGTCGTTGTAATATTTCTTTTTTAGCAGGTAATCTTCCCGCTCAATCTCAACGTATTCTTCCAGTTTTGCATCGGCATTTTCTTCAGAAAGGCACTCCATATTAGCAACTTCGGCTCTTTCCCGGCGATAGAGGTTTCTTCTTTTCTCTTCATATTCATTGTACACCGGCCAAAACTGCTGTGCTTCTTTGGCAGTGAGGTCAAGACCCTCGGTAATGTAAGCTGTTTTTAACGCCCTTATCTTCTCGCGATGTTCATCTCTGTCCTGTGCTACAGCATAGAGAGAAGCAAACAGGAAAAAGGCAAGAAAAATTATTTGTTTCATTTTAATCTTCATTAAGTAGGAGTGCGGGCTCTTCTATGTTTTCATTAAGATATTCGAGCAACGCTTCTTTGTCAATATTGGGGTTTGCAGAAGCTGTAAAATCATAATTTTCCGGATTATTCTTTGGATCATCATGATCTATAGATTCTAAAAGGTAATTTTCCACGGCAGTTATATCCAGATCTTCAAAACCGGGATCCTGCGACTGGTTAAATACTACAGAGGTAAGCAATACCGAGAGTACAGCGGCAATACCCGCCACATAGGATAAGGTACGACGATTGAAAAGAGAAATTACTTTACCTTTTTTAGGAGTCACTTCCAGTTTTTCAAAAACACGACCTTCCAGTTGCTCAAAATAATTTTCAGGTACTTTAAAAGGTGTTTGTCTGAGCTTATTTTCTTCAAAAAACATTTCTACCATCATACGTTCCTCAAAGTTCCCGAAATAATCTTCGGGGACTTTAAAGCCTGATTGTTTGTGATATGGTAACCTGTTCTCTTTCATTTGTTTATTTGACTGAATTTTCTTCTCAAGGTTTAAACTTGTTTTAAATATTCTTCGATTTTTTTGGTTGCATGATGATAGGATGCTTTTAAAGCACCTTCAGATGTTCCCAAGATATCGGAAATTTCTTTGTATTTCAATTCCTGGAAATATTTCATATTAAAAACCTGCTGTTGCTTTTCCGGAAGGGCAGCGATGGCTTTCTGAAGTTTTAGCTGGATTTCATCCCCTTCAAAATACACGTCATTCTCCAGGTTGTCAATGATTTGCTGTTGAAGCTCTTCTGAACTTATACTCTGCTTTTTTGCCCGGTTATTTAAGTGGCTGATAGCTTCGTTGGTGGCAATGCGGTACATCCATGAAAATAGCTGACTTTCTCCTTTGAACTTTTCTATGTTCCTGAAGATCTTAATAAAGGTATTCTGCAACACGTCATCGGCATCTTCGTGATTTTTAACAATGTTTCTTATTTGCCAGTAAAGACGTTCCTGATAAAGTTTTAAAAGCTCCCTGAATGCCTCATTGCGGGATGCAGGATCCTGTAGCTGAAGCACTAATTTTTCTTCGGAAGCATTCACAATAGTTCTGTGGAATTTTAAAGCCGATAAAGATAAAAGGATTTCCTTAGAAATTACAGAAGTGATTATGACGCCTTATTCAGGGCAAAACATCGATGAAATACACAAAATTAGGATAAAATACACAAAAAATTTGGTAGTGATGTTTTTTGTAGTATCTTCACATTGTGAAAAAGATATCTTTTTTGCTCCAAATGAGAATGTCTTTCCGCCGTTGCCCCAAAGTGGCGTTAAGATCAGGAAAAATGGATGGACCTACTTCATCCATTTTTTTCTTTTACAGCCTTCCCACGAATTTTTAATTTCTTTTGTAGTCTCCTTGTCGAAAAGAAGAATAACTACCACTCATAACTCAATTAATTTCCGCAGCTCCCGCAGATAAATTTTAAAAACAATATCAGGTGGATCCTCATTAAAATTCCTCTGTTCTAAATCGTCCTTCTAATTTCGTACTTCTGACTTCGTACTTCAAATTAGCTTTCGAATGACTGCATTTCTACCAGTTTTTGGTAAACGGATCTTTTGGCTAAAAGTTCTTCGTGTTTTCCCTGTTCCACGATCTCACCTTTTTGCATCACTATAATTTTGTCTGCATTTTGAATGGTAGACAACCTGTGGGCTATTACAATGGAAGTTCTGTTTTTCATCATGTTTTCCAGTGCCTTTTGCACAAGTCTTTCACTTTCGGTATCCAGGGCAGATGTGGCTTCGTCCAGGATCATGATCGGTGGATTTTTAAGAACTGCACGGGCAATGGAAAGGCGTTGCTTTTGACCGCCGCTTAATTTATTTCCGCTATCCCCGATGTTGGTGTCAAGACCTTGCGGCAGATCTTTAACGAATTCCCAGGCATTGGCGATCTTTAATGCCTCGATCACCTCATCATCTGAAGCGCCATCTTTACCGAGGCTTACATTGTTCTTAATGGTGTCATTGAAAAGAATCGAATCCTGGGTCACTAATCCCATGAGATTGCGCAGGGACTTCTTTGTCATTTGCCTGATGTCGATGCCATCGATTTTTATAGAACCTTCGTTCACATCATAGAACCGGGTGACGAGATTGGCTATGGTTGATTTTCCACTGCCCGATTGTCCCACCAGTGCTACCGTAGAACCTTTTGGTACTGTTATGCTGAAATTCTTCAGCACATTTTCGTCTTCATACCTAAAGTTGATGTTCTCAATTTCTATTGCCTCTTCAAAATGCTCTTTTTTAACTGCATTTTCAGCATCTGTGATATTGCTTTCAGTTTCAAGCACCTGGAAGATCCTTTCTGCTGCGGCATCTCCTTTTTTGACGCTGTAGGTAGCCTTGCTTATCTGTTTTGCCGGGGTAAGAATGTTATAGGCTAATCCCATAAAGGCGATAAAAGTAGCCCCATCTAAAGTTCCCTCTACCAATACCATGTTGCCTCCAAACCAAAGAATGATTACAATAACGAAGATCCCAAGGAATTCACTTGTAGGAGAGGCGAGGTTTTGACGATTTATAAGGCTGTCAAGAATTCTTTTTAACCTGCTTGTAGAATCGTGAAATCTATCCCTGAATTTATCTTCGGCATTAAACCCTTTAACGATCTTTAAACTGGAAAGTGTTTCTTCCACTAAGGACAGGAAATGCCCGTTTTCCTGCTGCGCCTGGTCACTCTGGCTTTTAAGTTTTTTACCTATAAGGGAAATAATAAATCCCGAAATAGGCAAAAAGACAAATACAAACAGGGTAAGTGTGGGGCTCATGATGAGCATCGCCGTAATTGTAAAAATGATTGTCAACGGCTCCCTTACGATCAATTCCAGGATCGACAGAAAGGAATATTGCACCTCATTAACATCGGCCGTAATACGGGATATAGTATCTCCTTTCCGTTTTTCAGAAAAATAGGAAACCGGAAGAGATAGGATCTTATCATAAATTGCATTTCGAACATCCTTTAGAACTCCATTCCGCAGAAAGGTGATAAAGAAAGCAGCCAGGTAGCCGAAAAGATTTTTCAGGAAGAATAATAGCACAACAATTCCGCAGACGAAGAGGAGTGCAGAAACTTCATCCTCGTTCACCCTTTGAGTGACCTGGTAGTTGAAAGAATCTATTACGTAATCTTTTAAGCTTCCAAAACCATCGTAACGCGGTTCTACTGCCACCCGTTTGGTCTTATCAAACAGGATCTGGATCACCGGAATGAGCGCGAGGAACGACAGCGTACTAAAGAGCGCGTAAAAAACGTTGCAAATAATATTGAGGATCGCGAACCTCTTGTATGGGATCGCGAATTGAAGGATCTTCTTAAAATAATTCATTCAAATGGCTTATGCCAGATTTAGATCGGTTTTTATACCGGCAATTTTATCTGAAAGTTCCTGATCAACTTTCTCGTAATCTTCTACATTCTCCAGCGTGGTATTGACGCTAATGTAGAATTTAATTTTAGGTTCGGTTCCACTTGGCCTGGCTGCGACCTTTGTGCCGTTCTCGGTGTAGTAGATCAAAACATTCGATTTTGGCACATCGAGGGTCTGCACTTCCTGAGAGTTGGAGTTGAAATTTATTGCTTCAGATTTCTGATAATCTTCGACTAAAACCACGTGTTCTCCGGCTATTTCTTTCAGAGGATTTTCTCTTAAGCTAATCATCATATTTTTGATCTGTGCTTCGCCGTCTATACCTTTTTTGACCAGGGAGATCAACTCTTCCCGGTACAACCCGAATTCGCTGTAAAGTTCAATTAGCTTTTCATAGACCGAACTGCCCTTAACTTTCATTTGAGCGGCTATTTCGCAGGCAAGTAGGGTAGAGGTGACTGCATCTTTATCCCGTACAAAATCTCCTACCATAAAGCCAAAACTTTCTTCACCACCACCAACAAAATCTAATTCAGGGTGATCTTTGATCATTTTTGCAATCCATTTAAAACCGGTAAGGCCTTCTTTATATTGAACGCCATAAGCTTCAGTAACTACCCGTATCATGGGAGTGGAAACTATGGTAGATCCTACGAATTCTTTACCGTTGATCTTGCCTTGTTTTTTCCACTGTTCCAATAAAAACCAGGTCATGATGAGCATGGTCTGATTTCCATTAAGGAGCACCATTTTACCGGAATTATCTCTAACTGCCACTCCGAGCCTGTCGCAATCGGGATCTGTTCCAATAACAATATCGGCATCGATCTTTTCTGCTAACTCCAATGCCATTTTAAGAGCTGCAGGTTCTTCGGGATTAGGAGATTCTACTGTGGGGAAGTTTCCGTTAGGCTCAGATTGTTCCTCTACCAGGTGAAGGTTTGAATACCCTGCTTTTTCCAGCACTTTTGGGACCATGGTAATGGAAGTTCCGTGAAGGGAGGTAAAAACGATCTTCAGGTTTTTCTTTGCTTCCGCAGAAGTATCAAAACTGCCGTTAGATATAGAAGCTGAGGCGAAAGCTTCGTCAACTTCGGTATCGATTATTTTTATTAGGTCTTTATTGGCTTCAAATTTCACCTCATTATAGTCAAGGCTATTGATCTCAGTCACGATCTCCTTATCCTGGGGAGGCACCAATTGTCCTCCATCCTGCCAGTAAACTTTGTAGCCATTATATTCGGGTGGGTTGTGGCTGGCGGTGAGTACAATTCCGCAGTGACAATTGAGGTATTTGACGGCAAAGGAAAGTTCAGGCGTTGGACGAAGTTCAGAGAACAGGTACACCTGGATTCCATTTGCCGAGAAAACTTCGGCCACTATATGAGCAAGTTCTTTTGAGTTATTGCGGCAATCATAAGCGATCACCACTTTAATATCTTCATTGGGAAATTGCCTTTTCAGGTAGTTTGAAAGCCCCTGGGTGTTTTTACCAAGGGTATATTTATTGATCCTGTTTGTTCCGGGACCCATAATACCGCGCATTCCGCCGGTACCAAATTCCAGGTCCTTATAAAAACTCTCTTTTAATTCTTCGGGTTTATTCTCAAGAAGTTCCTTTACTTCTCTTTGGGTTTGTTCGTCAAAAACAGGTTTTAACCAATTTTCTGCTCTTGACTTTATGTCGTAATAGCTCATGCCAATATTTTATTTTCAGCAACAAAAATAAGGATTTATGTGGTAAAGGCCCGTTAAAACTCTCCTGTAGTTTCGCTGATGCGGTAGCGGTCTTTCTCCCTGCTGCTGCGCAGGATGAGTTCTCCAAGGAATCCGGTGAGGAATAATAATGTCCCCAGTATCATGGTGGTTAGCGCGATATAAAACCACGGATTATCTGTCACCAATATATTGGGCATCCCATGGTAAAGCTTATAGAGCTTGGAAGCGCCAATCCAAACAGTAAAAAGGAAGCCGAAAAAGAACATGAGGATCCCGAGAGCTCCAAAAAGGTGCATAGGGCGCTTGCCGAACTTCGACAGGAACCAGATTGTGATTAGGTCCAGAAAGCCATTGATAAAGCGTTCTGCACCAAACTTGGTCTTTCCATACTTGCGGGCCTGGTGCTGAACTATCTTCTCATCGATCTTTGAGTATCCGGCATTCTTTGCTAAAACGGGAATATACCTGTGCATCTCCCCATAAACATCTATATTTTTCACCACCGCTTTGCGGTAGGCTTTGAGTCCGCAGTTAAAATCATGCAACTTAAGTCCGGAAGTTTTTCTGGCTGCAGCATTAAATAATTTTGAAGGCAGGTTCTTTGAAAGCACAGAGTCGTAGCGCTTCTTTTTCCAGCCCGAAATAAGATCGTAACCTTCTTTAGATACCAGATGGTACAGGTCCGGAATTTCTTCGGGATTATCCTGCAGGTCGGCATCCATGGTAATGATCACATCACCTTCAGCTTTGTCAAAACCAACATGCAATGCCTGGGATTTTCCGTAGTTGCGATTAAATTTAATGCCTTTAACAGAAGGGTCTTCCGCAGAAATTTGTTTGATGATCTTCCAGGAATCGTCTGTACTGCCATCATCTATAAAGATGATCTCGTAAGAAAAAGAATTGGACCGCATCACCGATGCGATCCAATTATGTAGTTCTTTTAAAGATTCGGCTTCATTAAGAAGGGGGATGACAATAGATAACTGCATTAAAATACTTTTATACCTCGTATGGACGGTTTTGTTTCATTACCGCTCCGGCGATCAAACCTATGACTAAAGCCAATAACATATACATAACCAGGGTAGATGCAAAGGTAATCCATGGACTGCTAAACCCGGCACTAAATTCGAGTGCCTGATTAATTTGTTCTTCGCTCATTTCAGGATAGGATTCAATCATTTTTTCTCTTTGTACTTCAGCCATTTGATCTGCATAGTCGGGTTCAATAACTGTGGTAAGAACCAGGCTCCAGATTCCGCTGATGATAGCTGCAATAAGGCCAATCCCTACCGAAACCTTCAACGCCTCGCCAAAACTTAGAAATCCGCCGTTATCACCTTTAAAAGCTTTAATACCGTATACAATTACTGCAATAAAAATTGCCAGGGTAATAAGGATAAAGCTCCAATGTGGATCCAAATGTAGATCCATAACATACATAATGACCCCAAGGATCACCATTAAAATTCCTAAAAGTAAACCGTAATTGAGCACTGTCTTGCGTGCTTTAGCTTTTTGAGCTTCCATAAATAACTATTTTGGTTGATATTACAGTTAGTAAGCAAATATAACAAAACGTTACACAGCGGGAGAGAGTTTGTAAAGAGTGAAATTTTAATTTATATTGCTTGTTGATTTACAAAATTTATTTAAATTTGCAGCTCGAAAAAATTACAAGATTTTAAAGAATAAAGAGATGAAGCAGGGAATCCATCCGGAAAATTATAGATTGGTAGCGTTTAAAGACATGTCTAACGAAGAGGTGTTTCTTACCAAATCTACCGCAAACACAAAAGAAACTATTGAAGTTGATGGTGAGGAATATCCTTTAGTGAAGTTGGAGATCTCCAGAACTTCTCACCCATTCTACACCGGAAAAGCCAAATTATTGGATACTGCCGGTCGTATTGACAAGTTCAAGAACAAATACGCGAAATTCAAGAAGTAATTTCCGCTATTACCATAGAATTAAAGCCTCTTTTAAAAAAGAGGCTTTTTTTGTGGCTTACTTTCTAAAAAATAAGCGGGTTTTTTTAAAAAACTGTACTTTTATCCCAAAAGAGACTGCATGAACTATATTTTGTTCGATGGCACTGTGCGTTCACAACTTCTGCCATTTACTTTTACCCGACCGGTAGCCGATCTAAGAGCCGGGATCCTGACCATCCGTGAAAAATGGGAAAAATACCTTAACACTACTACCTCGACCATTACCGAAGATTATCTTTCAGAAAAATGGCCTATGGTCGAAATGGAAGAAAATGTGATGATCAATGCTTCCTTTCTGCCAAGTGCCGAACTTGTAGAGCAAATTATGGGGCTTCAGCCCGGAGAGGCAATTTTTCACGAAGAAGATGTGGTGGCTTTTCATGCCTATGAAGAACAGGAGGTGAATTTTGCCGACTGTAGCAGTATTGAAATGGAAGGTAAGGCTATCACCATTGAACATCCCTGGGATATTTTTTTAAAGAACGGGGAAGCGATCGCTGCCGATTTCGATCTGCTTACCAGAGATAGGAAAAGCGAAGCTTTATCTGCAACCAATAATGTAATAGCACCCGAAAATATATTTTTAGAAAAGGGGGCTAAAGTAGAATGTGCGACTTTAAATGCATCTACCGGTCCCATTTATATAGCTGCCGATGCCGAGATCATGGAAGGAAGCATGATCCGCGGACCTTTTTCAATAGGAGAGGAGTCCACTTTGAAAATGGGAACCAGGATCTATGGGCCTACCACTGTTGGGCCTTACTGCAAAGTGGGAGGAGAGGTTACAAATTCTGTGATTTTTGCTTATTCCAATAAAAGCCATGATGGCTACCTGGGGAATTCGGTTATAGGAGAATGGTGTAACCTGGGAGCAGATACCAATACTTCGAATCTTAAGAATGACTATTCAGACGTGCGGCTGTGGAATTATGCTTCGGAAAGGTTTTCTCCTACCGGTTTGCAGTTTTGCGGACTCATGATGGGAGATCACAGTAAATGTGCTATCAATACCATGTTCAACACGGGAACAGTGGTGGGCGTAAGCGCCAATATCTTCGGAGCCGGATTCCCGCGGAATTTTATTCCAAGCTTTAGCTGGGGCGGAAGTGGAGGAACAACTACCTATAAGACTGTAAAAGCCTTTGAGGTTGCCGAAAAAGTGATGTCCAGAAGAAAAGTGGAATTTTCTGAAGAAGAGAAAGCGATCCTTGAGCATGTTTTTGAGGAAACAAAAAAGTGGAGGAAGGATTAATCTACGGTTCAGTTCAGGAATAATTCTGGAAATTTAGTCATGAGAATATTTTTCCTATTCATAATAACAGCGGTTGTTTTTTCTTCCTGCTCCACCCAGTCGGCAGACGCTGATGGAAAGGTAGGATCGGATATTAAAGTGATCCTTCAGGAAGAGATTTCAGAAGAGGGTTCAAAGCTTGTGATTAGATCAGAAACCTTCGAGATCTTCAGCTGTTATAATTTTTCCATTGTAACTCAACAACAATTCAGGAATAATGAAATTACAATCACCTATTCGGGGATAGTAAAACCGGAACTCTGTTTGACTGCCTTGGGTCCGGCACAGTCCCTGGAGTTGTTTGGTCTCAAAAATGGCATTTATAAAATTGTTTTTGTAAACGACGGAGTAAAAAATGAAGGAGAATTAACTGTTGATGACGAAAAATATGTTCTCGAAATAGAAGATCCAAAGAATGTATTTGTTGAAACCGGGGTCTTAAACAGAAGCTGAAATTTTTTCTTTGCCCGGGTGAAGGATTAGGATTGTTTGAGGAAAACTTCCGATGCCAATTTAAATCCTTTTTCCTCTGTTTCGTACCCTTTTATAACCTGATTATAGTTAGTATCTTTGCAGCCTCTAAAATGACATTTTTAGAGGTTTTTATATTTAACTGAATTCCTGAAGGTTAGCTTTGGAATTCCCCGAAGGAGAAGAAATGGAAGAACCTAAAAAAGTTGCTTTTTACACCCTTGGATGTAAACTTAATTTTTCTGAAACCTCTACAATTGCCCGTTCGTTTAAAGATGAGGGTTTTTTAAGAGTGGATTTTTCTGAAGCAGCAGATATTTACGTGATCAACACCTGTTCGGTCACAGACAATGCCGACAAACGCTTTAAAACCATAGTAAAGCAGGCACAAAAGGCTAATGAAAACGCTTTTGTTATCGCTGTTGGTTGCTATGCACAATTAAAACCCGAAGAATTGGCGGCGGTAGATGGGGTGGACCTTGTTCTTGGAGCTACCGAAAAATTCAAGATCACCAATTACCTTAATGACCTCACCAAAAATGATATGGGAGAGGTGCATTCCTGTGAGATCGAAGAGGCAGACTTCTATGTTGGTTCTTATTCCTTTGGCGATCGCACAAGAGCTTTTTTGAAAGTGCAGGATGGTTGTGATTATAAATGTACGTATTGTACCATTCCGCTGGCGAGAGGAATTTCCAGAAGTGATACTCTGGAAAATGTTCTGGAGAATGGGAGAAAGATCAGCGAAAAAGGCATCAAGGAGATTGTGCTCACCGGGGTAAATATAGGAGATTACGGGAAAGGAGAGTTTGGGAATAAAAAGCATGAGCATACTTTTCTGGACCTTGTTAAAGCATTGGATACTGTGGAAGGAATCGAGAGGCTAAGGATTTCTTCTATTGAACCTAACCTTCTGAAAAATGAAACTATAGATTTTGTTGCTCAAAGCAATGCCTTTGTGCCCCATTTTCATATCCCGCTGCAAAGCGGAAGCAACGCTGTCTTAAAAGCCATGCGTCGCCGGTACCTTAGGGAACTTTACGTTGACAGGGTTCATAAGATCAAAGAGACCATGCCAGATGCCTGTATTGGAGTCGATGTAATAGTTGGTTTTCCGGGAGAGACAGATGAACATTTCCTGGAGACCTATAACTTCCTGAATGAACTTGATGTATCCTATCTTCATGTATTTACCTATTCTGAAAGAGATAATACTCTCGCGTCAGAAATGGAAGAGGTGGTGCCATTAAAAGTAAGAAAGAAACGCAGTAAGATGTTGCGCGGACTTTCAGCCAAAAAGAGAAGGGCGTTCTACGAATCTCAATTGGGAAAACAAAAAACGGTTTTATTCGAAGGGGAAAATAAAGAAGGCTATATCCATGGTTTTACAGAGAACTATGTCAAGGTGAAAACTCCCTGGGATCCTGCCCTGGTCAATACCCTTCATGAAATTGAACTACAAAAAATAGGGGAAGACGGTCTGGTTAGGTTTACATATGTTGAAGAAAAGCTTCCGGTTTAGATATTTATTCCCACGGGTAGCAGATCCTTATATTTACGGCGATTCTTCCGCATAAATTTCGCAATCACAGGACTGGTAGGCATTACTCTTATCTCCCTATCCTTAATTAGTTGAAGAACTTCTTCAATAAAAGGCTCCAGGTATCCTTTTTCTTTTAGTTCTTCACTCATATCCAGGCGCGTTAAAAAGATCTTTCGGTCCTGGCTGGAGTATTCGATCCTGGCCAGATCTCCATCAATCTCACATTCAAACTGGCGCAGGAATTCATTATCATTAACTGTAAGTGGAGGGTTCATGTGTATAAGTATTTGGTTTCTATTCTATTATCAAAAAATTGGCCACTGTTGAAATTACTTACTAATTATTCCATGAGTCGAAGTCTGCTCTATGGCCAGGGGAAATTTTTTAGGATTAAAAGTTATCGGAAGCCGTGAATTTCCCTTAAATTTGAAGATAAAGTTAAGAAATTTTGAGCAATTTGGAGCTGTAGAAGCTGCTAATTAATGATGAAGGACCCTCTTATTCACGTGTATTGCATGCCCGGTTTGGCAGCGAATTCCACGATTTTCGAAAATATTGATCTTCCCACGGAAAAATTTATGATCCACTGGCTGGATTGGTTGTTGCCAAAGCACAAAGAGAGCCTTGTGGATTATGCAGGACGCATGTGTAAATTGGTGAAACATGAGAAGCCGGTCCTTATGGGAGTATCTTTTGGCGGGATAATTGTTCAGGAAATGGCTCAGATTATCGATGTGCAAAGGCTTATTATAATCTCCAGTGTCAAAACAGAGAATGAACTGCCGCGCAGGATGAAATTTGCAAGGTGTACAAAAGTATTCAAAGTTTTGCCTACCTCTTTGGCCCGGCACGTAGACACTTTTGAAAAGCTTGCGGTAGGAGATTTTGCAAAAAAACGGGCTGTTTTGTATAAAAAGTATTTGTCTATAACAGATACGCGGTACTTGGATTGGGCAATTGAACAAATGGTTTGCTGGGAAAGAAAAGAACCTTATAAAAACGTGATCCACATTCATGGGGATAAAGACGAAATTTTCCCTTACAAGTACATAAAAGACTGTATTACGGTACCGGGAGGAACTCATGTAATGATCATAAACAGGTTTAGGTGGTTCAATGAACACCTGGAGGAAATAATCCTTACGGGAAAACTAAAAAAGGAAAAAGTAAAAAACGAAATTATAAATTGAGATGAAGATTAAGAACATACTTATTGGAGGAAGCGCGCTGGTAGTTTTGGGATTAGGTATAAATGCTGTGCAGGATGCTCCCAGTGACGAGAACCAGGAGCAAAAAATGATCAATGATTATAATGTGTATGCCTTACCCATGCCCGAGGAACTTGAATTTGCAGAAGAACCTGTGCCTCTGGAAATTCCTGATGTTTATGAAAGAATGGATAGGGAGCTGCTGGTTAACACTTACTGGCAATCCAATACCTTACTTCTAATAAAACGGGCAAATAAGTATTTTCCTGTAATAGAGCCCATTTTAGCTAAAAATGGGGTGCCGGATGATTTTAAGTATCTGGCGGTGATCGAAAGCAGCCTTACCAATGCCGTCTCTCCTGCCGGAGCCAGAGGTTTTTGGCAGATCATGGAATCAACCGGGAAAGAGTATGGTTTAGAGATCAATGACAATGTTGACGAAAGATATAATCTGGAAAAATCTACCCAGGTTGCTGCGGAATATTTCAAAAAGTCCAAAGAACGCTTCGGAAGCTGGACCCTGGCGGCAGCTGCATATAATGCCGGAAATTACGGAGTAGATAAGCAAAGAGACAGGCAGGATGTTCGGGATTATTATGACCTGTTGTTAGGAGAAGAGACAGGAAGATATGTTTTCCGCATTCTGGCGCTAAAGGAGATCATGGAAAATCCCGATAAATATGGATTTAATTTCAGGACAAAGGATCTTTACAAACAGATTCCCTCACGTAAGGTAAAGGTAGATTCCTCTGTGACCGATTTTGCTGCGTTTGCAAAAAACTTCGGGATCAACTATAAAATTTTAAAGCTGCATAATCCGTGGTTGAGGGAAACAGATCTTAAAAACAAGTCCCGTAAAGAATATTTGATCGAGTTGCCCGAACCGGAATATTATAGTGTAGCACCTTAAAAAAAGGCAAAATATGAAAGACTGCTTTTATTAAGATCGGCTGCTAAGGAGTGAGAGTTTTTTCTGCCTGTGAATATTGACTGCTGTCATTAATAAGGAGAAGGGAAATGGCACTGGTAAAGGAATCGTAGTTAAGGTCAAAGGATTTTTCAAACTCTATCCCGAAGGGATGAGACACTTTTCGTCTAATATCAATAATATTTTTGTCCTTGTTGAGTAGAAATGAAGTAGGGAACCCAAGAGAGTGTTTCATCATTTTAATGACGTAAGGGCTGTCATTTTTCATTTCATCAACATAAAGTACGGTAATATTCTTATTATATTTTTTTGCAAGTTCCTTGGTCGTGGAGTGGCTGTCCCAAAACAGCATTACAAAATCGACTTGGTCGCCATATTTTTCTGATAATTTATTTAATGCCGGGATCTCTCCTTCTGTGGGAACGATCCACGAGGCATAAGTGGTCAAATAAACGGGTTTTTGGAATTCGTCAAGAGCTACAGGTTTCTTTTTAAGGTCCTGTACTTTAAAATTATCCATTTTGCTGCCCTTAAGTCCGTATTTAACCAGGGAATCAAAAAGAAAATCGGCACGTTTTAGGTTCTCGGTGCGGTAAGCTTTATCTGCTTGTTTTTTGTATTTCGGCAGATGGGTGGTTAAAGCTTCAGAAAAAGAAATTTGATCTTGTTGGGCGAAAAGGGGGACTACTAAAATTTGTGTAAGAAAGAAGAGTAATATTTTCCGCATCAGGATGATTTCCAAATTCAGGACAAAAGTACTGAGAAGGTAGCTTCCGCAGAAATTTACTCGTTAAAATACAGGGATATTAGATGAACTACAGCAGCAATATTTCCTACAAATGAAATCTTAAAAATTAGATCTTTTTCATTTGTTGTTTCATCATCTTGATCTGCTCATCAAGCATGTTGTGCTTATCAAGTTTTTTAGCTTCCTGCAGCAAGATTTGAGCTTCTCTTTTTCTTCGTTTGGTCATGGCAATTCCTGCAAGGTTAAGTTTGGCCATAGCCAAATCCTGCTTCATTGAAAGTCCCATCTTAACTGCTCTTTTAAAGAACTTTTCTGCTTGGGTGATATTGGTTTGGGAAACCATTAGTCCGTGAAGGTACCAGTAGTAACCCTGTTGTTTTTGGGTAAGAGCTTTTTCAGGATCTTTGATCTTATCAAGCCATTTTTTGGCTCCGGGGAAATCCTGCTTTCTAAGTCTCAGGAAAGCCATTAATATCATCTCATTTTTGTAATATAGAAAGACAAAGATTCCCGAAAGAAGCAAAATGAAGATGCCGTTCCCTATATTACCTTCAAAAAATTGCCAGATGGCCAGGATCACGAGGAGACCTGCGATGATTAATTTATAGACTTTATTGAACATTTGCTGTGAAATTTAAAGGCCGCAAAGGTAAGAAAAACAATTGGAAATTATTTCAAAAATGGGTTTGTGCAAGTAAAAACTCTTTGTATATTTGCCCGCAGTTTTAGGAGGAGGTCTTAGAACAATTTTTCAAAGCGATTTCAAAGAAGATTAAAGATAATTATCATGAAAAGAACGTTTCAACCATCAAAGAGGAAAAGAAAAAACAAGCACGGTTTCAGAGAACGTATGGCAAGTGTTAACGGAAGAAAAGTGCTGGCTCGTAGAAGAGCTAAAGGAAGAAAGAAGTTATCAGTTTCCTCTGAGAACAGGCATAAACACTAGATGATAATTCCCGAAAATATTAAAGGTGTTACTTTTTCAAGTAACGCCTTTTTTTATACCCTATAGGTTCCTATTTTTACAAACACCACGCAAATTTTTCCCAATGCCAAAGAATAAAGACCTTAAAAGCATTTTAATTATTGGATCGGGGCCCATCATTATTGGGCAGGCCTGTGAATTTGACTATTCCGGAACTCAGGCACTACGATCCCTACGAGAAGACGGCATCGAGACCATTCTTATTAACTCCAACCCTGCAACGATCATGACCGATCCTTCGATGGCCGATCATGTGTACTTAAAGCCGCTCAATACTAAATCGATCATCGAGATCCTTAAGAAACATCCGCAGATAGATGCCGTTCTCCCAACTATGGGTGGGCAAACTGCTCTTAACCTCTGTATTGAAGCCGACGAAAAAGGAATCTGGAAAGATTTTGATGTGAAGATCATCGGGGTGGATATAGATGCTATTAATATTACCGAAGACAGAGAAAAGTTCAAACAATTAATGGGACGAATCAATGTTCCCGTAGCCCCTGCACAAACAGCAACTTCTTTCCTTGAAGGTAAGGAGATCGCGCAGGAGTTTGGTTTTCCACTTGTAATTCGGGCTTCATTTACTCTTGGAGGTACAGGTGCTTCTTTTGTACATACTGAAGATCAATTCGATGAGATGCTTCAATACGGTCTGGAAGTCTCTCCTATTCACGAAGTACTTATCGATAAGGCTTTACTGGGGTGGAAGGAGTATGAATTAGAACTTTTACGGGATAAGAATGACAACGTTGTTATTATTTGTTCCATTGAAAATATGGATCCAATGGGGATCCACACCGGTGACTCCATTACAGTTGCGCCGGCAATGACCTTGAGCGATGTCACCTTCCAGAAAATGCGTGACCTGGCCATTAAGATGATGCGAAGCATTGGAGATTTTGCCGGGGGATGTAACGTGCAGTTCGCGGTGAGCCCAGATGATCAGGAAGACATTATTGCCGTAGAGATCAATCCAAGGGTTTCCCGTTCTTCGGCACTGGCATCTAAAGCAACCGGATATCCTATTGCTAAGATCGCTGCAAAACTGGCAATTGGCTATACTTTAGATGAGCTACATAACCAGATCACAAAATCTACTTCCGCGTTATTTGAGCCGACTCTTGATTACGTAATCGTTAAAATTCCGCGCTGGAACTTCGATAAATTTGAAGGCAGCGACCGTACTCTGGGTCTGCAGATGAAATCTGTAGGAGAGGTAATGGGAATTGGACGTTCTTTCCAGGAGGCACTTCACAAAGCCACCCAATCGCTGGAGATCAAAAGAAATGGACTTGGAGCCGATGGAAAAGGTTACACCAATTATGATGTGATCCTCGATAAATTGAAACATGCCAGCTGGGACAGGGTGTTTGTAATCTATGATGCCATTCAGTTAGGTATACCTCTGGCCAGAATTCACGAGATCACCAAGATTGACATGTGGTTCCTTAAGCAATATGAGGAACTGTATGCTCTGGAAGTTGAGATCTCCAAATACAATATTGATTCCCTGCCTAAAGATTTGCTTCTGGAGGCAAAGCAGAAAGGTTTCGCCGACAGGCAAATAGCTTATATGGTAGGTTGTCTGGAAAGCCAGGTGTACAAAAAAAGAGAAGAATTAGGCATTAACAGAATATACAAACTTGTAGATACCTGTGCCGCCGAATTTAAAGCGGAAACTCCTTATTACTATTCCACTTTTGAGGCCGATATTGAAACCAAAGAAGGGGTGAGGTATGTGGAGAATGACAGCAAGGTTTCAGATAAGAGGAAAATTGTAGTCCTGGGTTCCGGGCCTAACAGAATTGGACAGGGAATTGAATTCGATTACTGTTGTGTTCATGGGGTTCTTGCTGCCAAGGAGTGTGGTTATGAAACCATCATGATCAACTGTAATCCCGAAACGGTTTCAACTGATTTTGATGTTTCAGATAAACTTTATTTTGAACCTGTTTTTTGGGAGCATATTTATGACATCATTCGTCATGAAAAGCCCGAAGGAGTGATCGTGCAGCTGGGGGGACAAACCGCTCTTAAACTTGCTGAAAAACTTGATCGCTACGGAATTAAGATCCTCGGTACCAGCTATAAAGCTTTAGACCTTGCCGAAGATAGGGGTAGCTTCTCCAGATTGCTCCAGGAAAATGATATTCCTTATCCGGAATTCGGTGTGGCCGAAACCGCCGATGAAGCCCTGGCACTTGCCGATGAACTTGATTTTCCAATTCTGGTAAGGCCGTCTTATGTCTTAGGTGGACAGGGTATGAAGATCGTGATCAACAAAAAGGATCTGGAAGCCACTGTTGTTGATTTGCTTCGAAAGATCCCAAACAATAAACTGCTGCTTGACCATTATCTTGATGGAGCCATAGAGGCTGAAGCGGATGCAATCTGTGACGGGGAGAACGTTCAGATCATTGGGATCATGGAACACATAGAACCCTGCGGAATTCATTCCGGAGATTCTAATGCAGTATTGCCGCCATTCAACCTGGGAGACCTGGTGATGCAGCAAATAAAGGACCACACAAAAAAGATTGCTTTGGCCCTTAATACTGTTGGTCTGATCAATATTCAATTTGCCATCAAGGATGATAAAGTGTATATCATAGAAGCCAATCCGCGGGCTTCCAGAACAGTCCCTTTTATTGCTAAAGCGTACGGAGAGCCTTATGTTAATTATGCAACTAAGGTAATGCTTAGGGAAAAGAAAGTGACCGACTTTAAATTTAATCCGCAGCTTGAGGGTTATGCTATTAAACAGCCTGTCTTCTCCTTCAACAAATTTCCGAAGGTTAATAAACAGCTTGGTCCTGAAATGAAAAGTACGGGGGAAAGTATCTTGTTTATTGACAGCCTAAGAGATGATACCTTTTACGAGTTGTATTCCAGAAGGAAAATGTACCTGAGTAAATAGGTTCCAAAAAAGCTATATTTGAATGCCATCTGTTTAAGGTGGCATTCTTCTTTTAACAGAGAAAAAGTTGATCAAATGAAAGAATTCATCCTCATCATGGGCGGAGTATATGGTGCCCTCGCAGTAATTTTTGGTGCTTTTGGTGCTCACGCTCTTAAAAAGGTTCTTGATGTGGAGCAGCTGAAAAGTTTTGAGACCGGTGTAAAATACCAGATGTATCACGCTCTGCTGCTCATTCTGGTAGGAATTATTTTTCCTTTTACAGGGTTTTCTCAGAACCTCATGGGATGGTTTCTTTTGCTCGGAGTATTCTTCTTTTCCTTCAGCATCTATGGATTGGTTCTGAGTTCGGCAAAAGGTCGAAAAATGTCATTTTTGGGACCTGTTACTCCGTTGGGAGGATTGCTTCTGGTTATGGGCTGGATTCTGTTTGCAATTAATGTAGCTGCAATTGCTGAATTTCTTTGAAAAGATAAACCGTTAAAACGGTTTTTTGATATTACGTAAATTCTCTATACCCCGGGTTGAAACCCGGGGCTAAATTATCCTAAATAATTCGTTGAATATTTATATTCTAATTTAAATTTTTATGATGAAATAATAGAATTCATTTTTATTTCTCCGGCCCAAGGATCCTGCCTAATGTCCTGTTTTCAAGTCATAAAATCGGGAAATGATAATAGCCCCGGGTTTCAACCCGGGGACATCGAAGAGTATTATTTCATAATCGGTTTTAACCGATTATTCTTCCGGTTGTTGCTCGATTTTGTACAATTTTAAAAATTCTTTGTATTCCTCCTGAAAGGTCTTTTTCCTATGATGTTCTTTTTGGTTTTGGATATAGAGAAACACCTTCTCTACGGCAGATTCAGACACAGAGAATGCCGCATAACCTGTTTGGCAGGCGAACTTATCATTAGTTAAGTCGTTACTATTGATGTAATGGGAACTACTGCCTTTAATTTGTTTTATAACTTCAGCAATAGATTTTTGAGGACTTAGAAGGAATAGACAATGAATATGATCGGGCATCCCATTGACCATTTTTACCCTGCACCCTATTTCCTGAAATTCTTTTTTAATATAGTTATAAATCTCGGCCTCCACCGATTTTTCAATTAAAGGCCTTCGATCCTTTGTTGACCAGATTGCGTGGATCCAAATTTTGTTATAGGAATGAGGCATAGAATCTTGAAAATTAAAACCGTTAAAACGGTTTTTTATAATACATAAAATTACAACACCCCGGGTTGAAACCCGGGGCTAAAAAAACGTTATTATTTAATTCATTGAAAATAAATATAATATTCTGAATTTTCGATCAGACTCACCTCATTATCTAGTATGATTTACTCATTTTAGATGATAGCTTCTAAGGCAAGTTTAACCTACTCATATCAATTTGGTTTTTAACCAAATCAATAGTCCTAATTAGAAAATCATGAGAGAGAAAATAGCCCTGGGTTTTAACCCGGGGAGAAAAGTAGGCACGGCAGAACTGAAATGGTTTTAACCATTTCCTATTCAACCGGTCTGTTCCTGTATTTCTCCGCAAAAACAGCAACTACCAGCAACTGTAAGATGTGGTAAAGCATTATAGGTAGAAGGTATAATGCATTCGCCGCACTATTTCCGAAGATCACTTTCACCATCACCGACCCATGGACCAATGATTTCTTGGTGCCGCAAAATTTCGCTGCGATCTCGTCCTCTGTGTTCAGACCGATCAATTTAGAGGCAAATCCCAATCCAAAATAAATTACAAAGAAAAGCATAGAGACCATCAGCATTAATTTCAGCATGTCAGCAACTCCCACGCTGCTAAATAACTGTGTTGAAAAAGCTGTGCTGAAGCTGGAGTAAACAATGAGGATGATCACTGATTTATCGAAAAAGCTGATCTTTTTACTATGTTTCCGCGCGAGGTTACCCAGCCACCTTTGAAGAAACAGACCAATGATCAACGGCAAAATGATCTGTAGCATTAGCTTTTGCACAACGGCACCAAATTCAAAATCTGAAGTTGCAGCCATAAACATGCTCATCCATAGCGGTGTCGCCACAATTCCAATTAGTCCCGAAAGACTGGCATTAAAGATGGCAGTAGGTAAATTACCTCTTGCTAATGACACCATAACAACAGACGAACTCACTGTTGACGGCAAGGCTCCAAGGAAAAAAAGAGCCAGCCAGAGATTGGATGCTGTACCGGCTTCGAAAAATGGCAAAAAAGCGAGAGCCAGCAAAGGAAAAACCACAAAAGTGGTCAACTGAATGAGAATGTGAACCCGGTAATTATATAAACCTGCTTTAAATTCAGTCGGAGAAAGTTTTAATCCGTAGAAGAAAAAGATGAAGCCGATTCCTATATCAGTGATTGTTTTTAACGGCAGGACCTCCGGCCCTTGTGGAAAAAACCAGGCGACCAGGATCGAGAAAAGGAGTGCGGCTATAAATCCGTTAAATTTCACCTATTGCTCGATCTTTACGTTATCCAGTTCCTGTATGTGCAGGTATTCTTCATGAATAAAATCTGTCTCATTGAACTCTTTTTTACGCTTTGCTTTGTTCTCGTACCTCTTTATGCTTTTTGCAAAACGTCTTATCTCATCTTTAGATCTCAGAATAAGACCGGGTACTTTTAAAGATTTTCCTGTGGAGTCTTTTGCAACCATAGTGAAATAAGAGGAATTGCAGTGTTTGCAGGCCCCGGTCTGGATGTTTTCGGCTTCAACACGAATTCCAATGACCATGGAGCTGTTCCCAATATAATTTACAGAGGCTTTCATGGTCACCAGTTCTCCTATTTCTATGGGATTTAAAAAATCTACTGTGTCCACACTTGCTGTCACACAATAAACACCGGAATGCTTTGAGGCGCAGGCAAAGGCGATCTGGTCCAGCAGGGACAAAATATAACCTCCGTGAATTTTTCCATTGAAGTTTGAATGGGAGGGAAGCATGAGTTCAGAAATGGTAACCTGAGAATCGGCTACGGTTTTAAACTTGTCGGTCATTTTATAAATTTTGGTAAAGTAGGTTCATAAATTGTTCAATTTTGGAAGGTTCCAGCCAGCGCGTCACCACGACGAGGTTCTTTTTGCGATCAATGACTATAAAATTGCCCCCGAATCCCGCTGCATAGAATACATGGTCGGGAACATTTTCCCATTTCCGGTTCCCACGATTGAGCCACCACATATATCCGTAAGATGGATTAGCTTCTGAAGATTCCAATGCTTTTGCAATAATTTGAGAGGAAAGTAACTGTTCCCCGTCCCATTTCCCGGCATTCATGTACAGTAAACCAAATCTTGCCATATCTTCTGTACTGATGAACAAACCTCCACCCGAATGCCCGCCGCCACTTACTGACTGCATTTTAAGGCCATCAATGGTGACCCAGGAATTCTCATATCCATACCAGCGCCAGGTGGGCGAAGCATCAATAGGATCCATGATCTTCTCCTTAAGGACCTGAGGTAAAGGTTTTCTGAAGACGTTGAGCAGGGAATATGCCAGTACATTTACCCGCACATCATTGTATTCAAAGGAAGTGCCCGGCTCCTTTAATGCTCTGGCTCTCCATTGATCTATGTTCTGCTGCGAAGAAGGCCTGTCTGCCCAGTCAAAGCCACCCCACAATTGTCCGCTCCAGTCCGAGGTTTGATGCAGCAAATGTTCCCAGGTGATCTTGCTGTTATGGGGCCCCTCAAAAGTGCCATCCCAAACATATTTTTCTACCGGGTCTTCTACATCGGTTATAAAGCCGGCGTCCAGGGCCAGAAGGGCAGTGGTAGCAAGGAAGCTTTTGGTCACGCTAAAGGTCATGTCCACCCGTTTTGTGTCTCCCCATTGCGCTATGATATATCCATCTTTGAGGACTATTCCGGCAGGGCCGCCACGTCGTTTTGTGGGACCGAGGAGCTCGTGGTAAGGTTCGTGTTCAAAACCTTTTAAAACTGCCTGTCGCAGGTCTTTAGATTCTGAATACTCATTATTTTGTGCAAATTCGACCGCTTTAGAGACATCAATATTATATTCAGAAGCAGGTTTTTCTGCCCATGTTCCTGCCTCCGGGAAGTAAATTTCCTGTGCGGCAGCCGGAGTAAATAAAAAGCTGGAAAAATAGAAAAAACCTAAAGTGTAAATTTTCTTCATTCTAATTCAATTGATTTTCCTCCCCATTTGCCTGGGAAAGCCATTTTTGCGAAAGTTTTTGTTTGGGAGAGATCCCGAGTGCTTCCAGTTGGTCAATATCCTTGATAAGATTTTGTTGCCCCGTAAGCTTTTTCATTGCCCCATCGTAAGCTGAGGTGGTTGATTTCAGCCTGTTCCCTACAATTTCCAGTTCGTCCAGCAGTAATTTGAACTTATGATAAAGCGAAGCCGCATGATTTGCGATCTCCAGGGCATTTTGCTGTTGTTTTTCATTGCTCCATAAGGTATCTATAGTTCTCAGAACAGATAGCAAGGTGGTGGGGCTTACCAGTAAAATATTCTTTTGAAAGGCGGTATAGAAAAAGGAGTTATCAAGATTTTGCGCCAGGTATAGAGCGGGTTCTACGGGTATGAACATCAGAACAAAATCCGGAGATTGCATTTTATAGAGGTCCTCATATTTCTTCGAACTCAAATCCTGAATATGTGAATTAAGCGAGCGCAGATGCTCCTTTAAAAATTTTTGACGCTGGTCTTCATTTTCTTCGTTAATATATTTTTCATATGCCACGAGTGACACCTTGGAATCAATGACCATGCGCTTATCTCCGGGGAGATGCAGCACCACATCTGGCAGGAGTTTTTTTCCATCTTCAGTTTGATGAGACTGCTGTACAAAATATTCCCTGTCTTTGGCCAACCCCGATTTCTCCAGCACGCGCTCCAGGATCAATTCTCCCCAGTTTCCCTGGGTCTTATTTTCCCCTTTTAGCGCTCTGGTAAGGTTATTGGCCTCTTCACTTATTTTGATATTTTGCTCATGCAAATGCTGAAGTTGTTGTCCTAAAGCCGCATGCCGCTCGATAAAATCATTGGAATTCTTCTCCACCTTCTCCTCAAAAGTCTTTATTTTCTCCTGAAGCGGGTGCAGGATCTGTGCAATATTCTCTTTGTTTATGGAGGTGAATTTTTCCGATTTCTGCTCTAAAATTCTATTTGCGAGGTTTTCAAATTCCTTGCTGAATTTCTCCTGAAGTCTCTCCAGATCCAATTTTTGTTCTTCGAGCTTTTGCTGAAGATTTTTGTATTCTAAATTTCGTTCGGTTAATTGGGTGCTTAAAAGGTCTTTTGTATTCCTTATTTCCTCACGCTCTTTACAGGCATCCAAAAATTGCTGATTGAGCTGATTATTTTTTTCTGAAAGCAGATTCTGAAGGCTTTTACTTCTAAGGCCCGAAAGAAAATATCCCAAGAAGCCGCCAAATATCAGAATAGAGAAGGAGAGGGCGATGAGGCTAAATTCGGTCATGAGCAGGAGGTTTGCTCAAAGATAGTATTTTCAGGTTTTTATTCTGAAGGTTTCCGTCACGGGATCGAAAACAATAAGGTCTGAAGGAAAGATGCTCTCAAAATGGCCTTTTTGAATGAGCTGTTTCGGCACATCCTGAATCACTTGTGAGGGTTTCATAAGAATGATCTTATCACAAAGCTGTAAGGCCAGATTGATCTCATGAGTGGCAAAAATAATGGCTTTCCCGGTCTGTTGGCTAAGTTGCTTTAAAAGTTTTAGCACCTGCGCCTTGTGGTACATATCCAGGTGGGAGGTGGGTTCATCAAGGATCATCATTTTGGTGTCCTGTGCCAGAGCCCGGGCAATAAGTACTTTTTGCAGCTGACCGTCACTAAGTTCATAACACTTTTTGTTATGCAGGTCTTCAATGTTCACTAGAGCCAGCGCCTTTTTTACCATTTTTCGATCTTCAGCACTCAATGTACCTATCCAGTTGGTATAAGGCTGTCTTCCAAGAGCTACCAATTCGGCTACGCTGAGGTTCTTGGATAAAGGCTGTTCTGTAAGCACCAGGCTTATGAGCCTGGCCAGCTGTTGCGGCCGAATATCTTCACGAGCTTCAGTGTTTATAAGGATCTTTCCCAAAAGCGCAGGTTGTATTCCTGAAATGGTTCTCAAAAAAGTGGATTTTCCCACCCCGTTAATTCCAATCACAGCAGTGAGTTCCCCTTCAGCAACATCAATATCAATACCTGAAGCTACCACTGTTTCCAGTTGCTTTTTCCTGTACCCGATCCTGAGAGATTCGGTCTTTAGAATGATATTTTTTATTGTTGTTCCTATGGCTAAAAGATGAATTTCCGTTTCCTTACCAGCAGCCAGATCACTACCGGCGCTCCTATTAGGGAAGTTATGGCATTTATAGGTAAGGTATGTTCGCTACCGGGTAATTGAGCAACAATATCGCAGAGCAGCATCAAAATTGCTCCGCCAAAAATGACTGCAGGAAGAAGGATCTTGTGATCGTTTCCCGGCACCACCTGTCTTATCAAATGTGGAACTGCCAGGCCCACAAAAGCAATGGGGCCGGCAAACGCGGTGATGCTTCCGGCCAGGAGGCTCGTAGAAATGATCAACAGCGCCCGGTTATGGCCAATGTTCATGCCAAGGCTTCGGGCGTATTGCTCCCCCAACAGGAGAGAATTCAGATTTTTAATGCTGAAAAGTGCAATGGCAATTCCGGAGGTCCAGAAAATACTAAGTACCCCCAGCTCAGTCCAGGAAAGATCGCCCACACTTCCGTAGGACCAGAAGACATATTGCTGCAGTTGTGCCGCCGGACTGAAATATGCCAGTACACTTACCACCGCCGAACTCAAACTGGCAAACATTAACCCAATGATAAGAATGGCCATGGTGTCTTTTAATCTAACTGAAGCCAGCATCACGGCCAGGAGTACCAGTAGACTTCCCAAACTTGAAGCCAATACCAATCCCCAGCTTGAAAAAAGCACGCTACCTGCGAGTCCGCCGAAAAGAGAGGCACCCATAAGCACTAAAGCCACACCCAGACTGGCGCCACTGCTTAAACCCAGAACATAAGGTCCTGCCAATGGATTTCGAAACATGGTTTGCATCAGCATTCCGCTAACCGCCAGGCCCGAACCTGCCAAAACCGATGTAAGCGCCTTAGGGATCCTGTATTCCATAATGATATATTGCCAGTTGCTATTTTCGGCTTCCGAGGAAAAAAGAACTGTAAGCACTTCCATGAATGGAATATTCACCGATCCCAGACTTATATTCAAAAACCAGGCGGCTACTGTACAAAGCAACAGTACGAGGAGGCTGATGATATAAGGACGGGAGTTTTGCAACTATTCGAGGGGTTTGTAAAAGGTGGTTTTATAGTCGGGGAGCAGTTGAGGATGAAAAATGGAAATTAGATCCTTCAACACAAGATCGGGCCGGTTAGGAGCGAGTTCATAGAAAATAACTCCGCCGGTTTCCCCTTTTTCGCTGGCAAAGGTGAAAATATTCTGATCCTGAAATGCCTGGAACTGCCGGTAATGAGGAGAAGCCTCCTGCAATTCTTGATAAGCCGTGAACTGTGCCGGTCCTACCCAAAAATCGGCTTTTGCGGCTTCGGCCAACACTGCTTCAAGAGATAACGAAAGGCTTCCGGTGCCTTCGGTATCCTCAAAAAGGTAATCTGCATTGGCATCTTCAATAAAAATGGCCTGCCAGGAATTCCCTGCCGGTAAATACCATTGATCCTTGTACATGGCGCCGGCCATAACCGTTGGTCGTTTATCTGCTTTTGCCGCCAAAGATTTTGCTTTGAGATACTCCTGTTCTACCTCTTCGAAAAAGGCATTTGCAGCCTCCATTTTTCCGAAGAAGGCGCCAAAGAATTTGATCCACTCCACTTTTCCTAAAGGAGAACTTTCGGTCCAGTCTGCATTGAAGACAACAGGAATTCCGCTTTTTTGGAGGGTGTTGAGGCTTTTGTTGCTGCCATCAATGGAGAAACCAATCACCACATCTGGCCGGAGGTTCAAAAGAGTCTCTGTATTCAAAGCTTCATTTTTGCCGAGTTCTTTGATCTTGCCGTCCGCGATCAGGTTTCGGGTTTTTTCTGAAGAAATGTAGTCCAGGCCTGGAAAACCAATGAGGGTACTTTCCACACCGAGAATTTCCAAAGAGGGAATATGAGTGGTGGAGGTAACAACAACATGTTCCACCGGCACCTGGATCTTTTGATCGAATTTTACATTTTCCGGCACTTCTGCATCTGCTTCAGCGAGTAAATATCTGTAGGAACGATCGGCATTAGGCCATGGGTTTTCAACGGTGACAATGGAATAGTCACCGAAATCCACAATGGAAAGTCCGCTGGCATATTTGATCTCAATTTCTTTTCCGCCAGAGATCACCAATGGTTTTTTTCGTTTTTCATCGGTCTTACAACCAAGCAGGTGAAAAGCGAGCAGAAGGAAAAGGATGTGAGAGAAATGTTTCATTGCCGAATCAAAAGTAAGATTATTTAAATTTTTGGGAGTGGGATTAATTGAAATTGTTACTTTCGTATTGAAATTTTGGTTCGAGTTTTTCTGAAATATCTTCAGAATTAAACAGCTCGATTAAAAGGGAATCAGGGGAAGTTAGAAATAAGAAGTACGAAGTACGAATTATTTTAACTTCCGAAGCGATCTCAAAGTGCAATTTCTAATTTCGTACTTCTAAGATCATACTTCAAACAAGCCTGAGCTGTTCCCGCAACTGTAAGCTTAGTCCGCCGCGGCGGATGCCTTTTGTACACTTCATACCACTGTTCTGTTAAGGATGGGAAGGTTAACAAAAGGACGCAAGCCAGGAGACCTGCCAATTTTCTATCAATTAAAACCTTTAGGCTTTCGGGAAAAAAGCCTGCGGATGATGAAAAAAAACGTCTATTACCTATTAGTTTTTGTACTGCTGCAGGCCTTCCCGGCTCATGCACAACTAGAATCCCTGCAACAATTGCCCGAGGTGATCTTAAGTGATATTCATCTTCACCGCAGCTCTTCTACCAATCATGTGCAGGTGCTAAAGGATTCTGTGCTGGATCAAAATCAGCCGGCATTGACATCGGTTCTAAAATTCAATTCTCCGCTTTACTTTAGAGAAAATGGTCCGGGAATGGTGGCATCGGCATCTTTTCGGGGCACAACTGCTTCTCAAACAGCTGTGATCTGGAATGGGATCAATATCAATTCGCAGTTTAACGGGCAAACAGATTTTAATACGGTACTCACTTCGGGCTTTGATGAAGTAGCGATAAGATCGGGTGGAGGGAGCGTACTCTATGGAAGTGGCGCCATTGGAGGAAGTATACATCTCAACAACCGCTTTAGGTTCAATCGCGGACTTCAGAATAAAATTCAGTTAAGATATGGCAGTTTTGACACCCGTTACGGCAGCCTCGATTCGGAATATTCAAATGAAGATCTCAGCTTGCAGCTTGCTGTGGCGCGACATCAAAGCGATAATGATTTTCCTTATCCTGAATCTGATAAGATCAATGACAATGGAGATTTTAGCAATGATCAGCTCTCTCTATCTATTGGGTACTTAATTGATCAAAACAATACTCTTAAATTCTACACCAACTATTTTGATGGAGACCGCGGTTTTTCAGGAACTCTGACTGCAGGTTCAAAGTCGAAATATGAAGACAGGAACTCCCGTAATCTGGTGGAGTGGAATAGCTATTTTAGAAACTTTAAATCGAATGTTCGCCTCGCTTACCTGGATGAACATTACAAGTATTTTGAAAACCGGGAAAGAGATAACTTCAGCTACGGAAGAGCTAAAACCGGTATAATAAAATATGACCTCAGGTATAATTTGTCTTCAAAGGCAGGGATCACCGGAATTTTGGAATACCAGAATTCGAGAGGGGAAGGCAGTAATTTTTCCGGGATCAACGAACGGAATATGGGTTCTGCGGGATTGCTTTTTATCCACGACCTTTCTCCGCTGAAGTATGAAATAAGCGCAAGAGCAGAATTTTCAGATAAATACAATTCTCCTTTGTTGTTTTCGGCAGGGGCAACTTATTCTTTTACCGATTTTTATTCAGTAAAGCTGAATGTCTCCCGCAATTACCGCATCCCCACTTTTAATGATCTCTTTTGGTATTCCGGAGGGAATCTGGACCTTAAACCGGAAAAATCCCTGCAGGCAGAGCTAGGTCAAAATCTGCATTTTTCAAATCTTAATTTCAGTCTTACGGGATTTATTATCAACACCCGGGATCTCTTGCGCTGGGTGCCTTCTTCGGGAGGACTCTGGCTTCCCGAAAACACTAAAAAAGCCCTGAATTACGGGTTTGAATCAACAGCCGACTGGCAGATAAAAATTCAAGAGCATAAGATCAGTTTTTCAGGAACTTACGCTTTTACAAAAGCCATGGACCAAAGCTCAGACAAGACCTTGATCTATGTGCCTATGCACAAGGGCACTGCATCTGCAGGTTATGAGATCAAAAACTTTTCCACCTACCTGCAAATCCTGTATAACGGAGAGGTTTTTACCTCCTCGGATAATCACTATACCCTTCCCGGTTATACCCTGAGCAATCTCGGTTTCAATTATAATTTTTTGAAGGACCGGGTGCAGCTGGGATTGGTCGTTCAAAACATATTTGACCAAGAATATCAAAGTATGCCGTCCCGACCTATGCCGGGACGCTCCATTCAAAGTTCACTAACCTTTAATTTTTAATTATGCATTCCAAACATTTAATTTACTTCTGCCTCTGTGCTCTGTTATTTAGCGCCTGCGATAACAATGATGATTCACTTCCGGATCCTGAAGGTCCCGTTACCTTTGAAAATGGGATCTTTGTGCTTAATGAGGGAAATTTTCAACAGGGAAATTCCTCTGTAACCTATGTAGATCCTGCTGCGGGAGTGGTGTCTCACAATATCTTTGAAGGTGTAAACAAAGTTCCCATGGGAGACACCGCAACAGATTTAGCCTTTTTTGAAGATCACGGCTTTATAGTATTAAACGTATCGAATACGATCGAGATCGTGGATCCTGTTACTTTTGAAAGTATAGCTACAATTGATTCTGACTTACATAACCCACGAAAAATAGCATTTTCTGAGAGAATGCTGTACGTGACCAATTGGGGAGAAGGTAGCGATACCACAGATGATTATGTGGCTGTATTTGACACACAAAATTTTGAACTTCTCACTAAAATTCCTGTAGCTGAAGGGCCTGAGGATATTTTATCCTTCAACGGCAATATTTTTGTCGCTCACGGCGGAGGCTGGAATTTCAATAACAAGATTAGTGTCATCACCGGAACTGAAGTTAACAAGGTGATTGAGGTGGGAGAGGTGCCAAACGGTATCGCAGCTGCAGATGGATCATTGTGGGTTTCTTCTGCCGGTCTTCCAGACTATGCCGGAGAAACCGCTGGTAGCATTAGCAAAATTGACTTGGGCTCACTAACGGTAGAAAAAACCTTTAGTTTTCCGGATGCCGGTCAACATCCTGCTAACATGAGCCACTACAATGGAGATATTTATTTTACACTGAGGGATGAGGTTTTCAGTTTTTCTACTTCTGCCTCAGAACTACCGACTATTTCAGCTTTTCCAATAGAAGAGGTGGCATATCTTTATGGTTTCAATATTCATGAGGGCAAAGCTTATGCGGCCTCAGCAAGTCCCGACTTCACCGGTAACGGAAAGCTATTTATCTACGACCTTGCAGGTGGAAATCTTGTTGGCCAGTATGATACAGGAATAAACCCTAACGGAATTTTCTTCAACGACTAGCACAAGCAATCTTTAAAAATAAAAAATCCCGCAATTGCGGGATTTTTTATTTTTAAAATTTTGAACAATTTAATTTTGAGGGAAAGAAAGCGGCACATTCTTAAGTCCCTCATTTTGGGTGATGAACCAACCTTTTTCATCTTGCTTAGCTATTTTACGGAAATTTAAACCTGAATCTGTCGGCTGTTTTTTAACCGCCGAAGATTGAGGGGCAACTCCTGTAATTGCCTGGATAGTTCTGGCAAGAAGAGGTTCATCCAATTCTCCTAATTGTCCCAGGTTACCGATGCTTTCATCTTTTTCTATATCCGGAGTAAGTCCTCCAACGAAATCGGTAAAGCCTACAGCATTTGCATACTTATAGATCAAAGGTTGTATGGCGTATTTATGATTTGGGTTGATACCTTCCTTATTGAAAAAACCATTGGAATCATAAACAGTAACCGAACCCTGGAATTTTCCTCCCGTGTTTTGCCCCACATGAATAACATCTATGTAAGGTTCTAAAGCAATGAGGAAACTTTCACTTGCAGAATAGCTCCTGTCAGTTTCAATCACATAAACTCTATCAAGATATAAGCTGTTAATAGCCTGCTCGGTACTAACTTCTGCATCAAAACGGTTGTATATGGCTTCCGGGTCATTCTTTTTCCAGTAATCCATCCAGTTGTCGTTCCATAACTGCTGAGTTAAAATTTGTCCTTCAAACTGCCCGGTTACCATACTGGCCAAATCGGCTGAGAATTCAGAATATCCCCCGCTGTTATACCGCAGGTCTACGATTAATTCATCAATGTTTTCTGATTTGAACTTTGCGAAGACGTCGTTTAATTTTACGTCATCAACACCAAATTCACCCAGGAAAGTAGAAAGGTATAAATACCCGATTTTCACTCCGTTTACGGTAAATACTTTATCAACTGCTATGGGTTTTTCCTTAAAGACTGTTTTAGTAACATTAATTGGATCTCCGTTAGCTACCAAAGCACCATCCTTTATGGTTGATCTTCCCAATTCTAACATTTCGGAATTAAAAATGGACTGGTAATTACTGACAGTCATTTCTGTTCCATTCACTTTGGAAATAAGATCTCCTCGTTTTAAACCTGCAATGTCGGCAGGCCCTTCGGGAGAAACAAATATGACATATGCCAGTACTTTTGTATCACTGTTAGGGGCATAGACGAAGCCATATTTAAAACCTGCAGATTTACTGGAACCCGCCAGGTAACTTTCCAGCTCTGAATAATCATCTACAATCCAGCTAAATTTGTCTAAATTTTTATAGACCAAACCATTGTAAAAAAGGTCTTCAGGATCATCCCATTTTAAGAGATAATCATTTAGCTCTGTTTGGGTACTGAAATAGTCGTCAGCAAGCTGTGGGATATTGGATTTATACAGGTAAATGTCGTTCATGCCTTTCCAGATAAAATCATTTATCTCAAGCATTTTCTTTTCCTCGGCGGTCTGCTCTACTACAACTTCTACTTCTTCAACTTCATTGATATCATCATCCTTGGAACAGGATGTCAACATCACTCCTAAAAGGAGCACCGGCATAAAAAATTTCTTCATTTCAAAAATTTATTTTTAATAGGTTCTAAATCTACTGTAAACCAAGTTTATGGCAAAACCTTTTCTTAAATAATTGTTAATCGACTACAGGTTGTGTGTTTTTTGGTAAATGATCACTTGTGTACATTTTTTGATAGAGTGCATCATCCATACCACTTTCTCCAAAAATGATAAATAACTTATTTTTAACTCTTGTATCTAAGGGTTGAGTTCCTGCTATTATAGCAAGAGCTGCAGCCAATAAGGGTTCGTTTGGATCTCCAAGAACTCCCAGATCACTTATATTTTCACTTATTTCAACATCAGGAATAAGTCCCTCGCTATAATCGGTCACCCCATCGGCATTTGCTGTTTTATAAATAAGGGGTTGCACTGCGTAGGTATGGCCGGTGTTGACCTTGTTTCTTCGGAAGGTGGGAGAGTCATAAAGAGTGGTAGAGGCCTGGAATTTGCCTGTGGTGTTTTCTCCTACTTGTACTACTTCTATATAAGGTTTTAGTCCATTGATAAGCAACTCACTGGCCGATGCAGTACGTAAAGTTGTAATGAAATATACTTTATTTAAATTCAGGCTGTTGATCAGTGCACCTGAATTAGTGCGATCGTTAAAACGGTTGACCAGGCTTTCAGGATCTGTGGTCTCTAAGTAGGTCTGCAGCTCTTCATTCCACAGCTCTTTATAAAATACTTCTCCCTTAAACTGGCCCGTGATCATGCTGGCAAGGTCGCTGGCGCTTTCAACAGATCCGCCGCTGTTGTAACGCAGATCGACAATAAGATGGGTAATTCCTTCAGATTTAAACATCGAAAAGGTTTCATTAAGTACATCATCAAAAGTGCCGGTAAAACCGTTATACATCAAATAGCCCACTTTCCCTGAAGCCGTGGGAATAGTGGTCGCTATATAGACAGGATTACTAGTATATTCTACTTTTTTTAAAGTAACGGTTTCCCCGGTTGAGCTTATTACATCGCCGTTAATTTCTGCCAGGCCTATAGTGTATGTGGCAGGTTCCAGCAAGCGGGAGAAATTTTCAGCAGTTAATTGTTCTCCATCGACGGTATTGAAAAGATCACCTCTTTTTATACCCTGTGCTTCAGCCGAAGTGTTTGGCATAACATACCTCACATATCCCAGAACTTCCTGCGAAGTGGAAGTATATCTTAACAGGCCAAATTGCATTCCGTTGGAAAGAGTGATCCCGTCAAGAGATCGTTCCAAAGCATGATAATCTTCGACTAAAAAGCTGAATTCATCATGAGGGGCCACCAGGCCATTATAAAAAAGATCCCGGGGCGAGGAAAAACTATTCAGGAATTCATTTAGTTCCGACTGATTAGCAAAGCGATCATTGGCCAGTGCGGGCACATCTGCCTTATAGAGATAGGTGTCATTCATAGCTCTCCAGATAAAATTCTTTATATCCAGGTCGGTGCTGGGGCGGATTACATCATCAAGATCATCCTGGCAGCCGGTGAAAAAGAAGAGCAGGAGGAGGCCGAAGATCAGTTTGTGGGCAGATTTCATAGCTTTACAGGGTTTTGAAATCACTAAATTTAGGTGGAATAAAGAAATTTTGAAATTAATTGGTAACAAAATTGATTTACATCCGTCGTAAGGGTAAGAGGCAGTAAAAAACCTCCCGCTAACCAACAATCAAATGAAACAGCATACTTTCATAAGCCTTATGAAACCGGTGCAGGACAAGATGTACAGACTTGCATTACGTCTCCTGGTTTCGAAAGAGGCGGCCGAAGATGCAACGCAGGAAGTGATGCTCAAATTGTGGAGCCGAAAGGAACAGTTGAGTTCTTATAATAATGTTGAGGCTTTTGCCATGACCGTTACCAAGAACCACTGTCTTGATCAACTTAAGCTCAAGCAGAACAACAATCTGAGGATCGTGCACAACAATTACGAGTGTGGGGAATCTTCGTTGCAGCACAAGGTTGAGGTGCAGGATGATCTTAACTGGGTACAGAAGATCATTGCAGGGCTGCCCGAGCAACAGAAAATATTAATACAACTTAGGGAAGTGGAGCAGTACGAGTATGAAGAAATTGCCAAGATGACCCAAATGAATGAAACGGCTATACGGGTTGCTTTGAGCCGGGCCCGAAAAAAAATAAGAGAAGAAATGACTAAAAGACATCGCTATGGAATCACGAGTAATTGAATCCCTTCTGGATAAGTATTTTGAGGCAGAAACCTCGGGAGCAGAAGAAGCTCAACTAAAAACCTACTTCACCTCGGGAGAAGTGGCACCTCACCTGCAGCAGTATATTCCAGTATTCTGCTACTTTGAGCAGGCAGGGAAAGAAAATTTGACCAAAGAAGTAACCTATGCCCCTAAAAATATATTTGAGGAAAGTCGTAGAAAGGTTTATTCCTGGGTGGCTATAGCGGCCTCCATAGTGATCCTTCTCGGGGTAGTAGTTCAGCAGGAGAACCAGGTAAGTGAATATGGCACTTATGAAGATCCTGAACTGGCCATGCAAAAAACCATGGAAGCCCTTGAAATGATGTCTGTTTATATGAATTCAGGCACCGATGAGCTTGGATACATCGAAGAATTTAATAGTACCAAAGATAAAATTGTTAAGTAAAATCAAAAAATAAAGAACCCATGAAAAAATTGACCTTAGCCTTACTGGCATTAATATTACCCTTTCTTGCATCTGCACAGAATTTCGATAAATATGAGAACATGAAAGAGGTAGACGCAGTAGTAGTCACGAGCAAAATGTTCAAGCTACTTACCAAAATAGATCTAAATGCAGATGATCCGGAAACTCAGGCCTATATTGATCTTATTGAAAATCTGCAGGAAATGAGAGTACTGTCTTCCACACAGGACGGGGTGCGTAAACAAATGGCAACAGATGTGGCCGCATACCTTAAAACCGGAAAAATGGAAGAGCTTATGAGAGTTTCTGAAGGCGACAAGACAGTGAAGTTCTACTACAAACCCGGCAAAAATGATGATTATGTGAGCCAGTTGTTCATGTTTATGGAAGGCCGGGAGAAGAACAAGCCTCTATCTGTGATCCTAAATATAACCGGGGAGATCAATCTTGCACAGGTTTCTAAACTCGCCAATGATTTTAAGATCCCGGGGGGAAATGAATTGAAGAATGTTGAAACCAAACAGTGATGAAAAAAGCAGTTTTAATGCTGGTACTAATAGCTCTTGGGGTTGTTTCCTGTAAAAATGAAACAACCCTTCAGGAGTATTATGTAGAGAACCAGAACAGTCAGCAGTATTTAGCTTTTGACCTGCCTGCCAGTTTGTTGACCGGGGATAACTCAAAACTGAATGCTGAACAGAAAGCTACCCTTGAAACCATTAAAAAGGTGAATGTACTTGGATTTCCTTTAAAAGACGGGAACAAGGAGTTTTATGAAGCTGAAAAAGCTAAATTGACCGAGATCCTTAAATCTGATAAATATCAGCAGCTTATGCGCTATGGCGGCGGAAACCGAAAAGCCGAGTTGTACTATTTAGGTGAGGAAGACGCCATAGATGAATTGATTATTTTTGGCAGTGATGATGAAAAAGGCTTCGGAATTGCCCGCGTAACCGGAAATGACATGAATCCTGAAGCTATGATAAGACTGCTTAAGTCTTTCGAAAAAGGAGAATTGGATGTAGCAGGTTTACCGGACCTGGATGGTTTTCTGGATTAAAAATAAAGAGGCTCAAAAATGATGTTTTTGAGCCTCTTTATTTTATTCAAGATTCAAGATTCAAGATTCAAGATTCAAGATTCAAGATTCAAGATTCAAGATTCAAGATTCAAGATTCAGAATTCAGAATTTTTCCCACACATTCATATCAACTTACTACTCATTACTGATCACTGACCACTGAATACTTGATTATATTCCCGTATAATTCTGCGGACTAATTTGCCTGAGTTCTTCCTTTATTTCTTCTGAAACTTCCAAGCTTCCAATAAATTCTGATATGCTGTCACGATTTATTTTCTCGTTGGTACGGGTAAGGCCTTTTAAAGCTTCATACGGGTTTGGATAACCTTCGCGTCTAAGAATGGTTTGAATGGCTTCGGCCACTACCGCCCAGTTATCTTCAAGATCGGCATCGAGTTTGGCTTCATTCAGTAACAGCTTATTAAGGCCTTTAAGGGTAGATGAAAATCCGATCAAGGTATGACCAAAAGGCACCCCTATAGTTCTTAGGACTGTACTGTCTGTTAGATCCCGTTGTAACCTACTAACCGGTAATTTAGCCGAAAGGTGCTCAAAAAGGGCATTTGCTATGCCCAGGTTCCCTTCACTGTTCTCAAAATCGATGGGATTCACCTTGTGGGGCATCGCCGAGGATCCCACTTCTCCTTTTTTGATCTTTTGCTTGAAATAATCCATGGAGACGTAAGACCAAATGTCTCTATCCAGGTCAAGAATTATAGTGTTAATACGTTTTAGAGCATCAAAAAGCGAAGCCATATGGTCATAGTGTTCAATTTGGGTAGTAGGAAAAGAATGATAAAGTCCTAGAGAACCCTCAACAAAATCCTTTCCGAAGAGCTTCCAGTTTACCTTGGGATATGCTACTTTATGAGCATTGAAATTACCTGTTGCGCCACCAAATTTAGCTGCATTGGGAATATCCTGCAGGTATTTTAACTGTTCCTTTAATCTTACTACAAAGACTTTGATCTCTTTTCCCAAACGGGTAGGGGAGGCAGGCTGGCCATGTGTTCTGGCCAGCATAGGGATTTCCTTCCAGTCGGTGGCCAATTGTTCCAGCTTTTCCAAAAGGTCATTCAATGCAGGATTATAAACATCTTCCAGAGCTTCTTTTATACTTAAAGGAACTGCCGTATTATTGATATCCTGTGAGGTAAGGCCAAAATGAATGAATTCCTTGAATTGCGACAGGTTTAACTTGTCGAACCTGTCTTTGATAAAATATTCAACAGCCTTAACGTCGTGATTTGTGGTTTTTTCGATCTCTTTAATTTCCAAAGCATCCTCTGTGGAAAAGTTGCTGTAGATCTTACGCAGTTCAGCAAACTTGGATTCCTGCATTTGTTTTAGCTGTGGTAGGCCGAGCTCACAAAGAGAAATGAAATATTCTATTTCTACCCGCACCCTGTATTTTATAAGGGCTTGTTCGCTAAAGTATTCGGCAAGCTGCCGGGTCTTGGAAATATATCTACCGTCAATGGGCGAAATTGCCTGGAGAGAAGTCATGAAAATCTGTTTCAGAAATTAAAGGCTAAAGATACATTTTTCAGGGGTACTCAAAAAGGCATTTTTTCCTGAAGTTTTTCAGGCTTTTTCGAGCAACTCCTGCACCACCCGCGGCACACCTACTGATGCTTTTTCAGCATAAATCTTTAGATTTTTAGATTCAGCGACAGAGGGTTTGGGGTCGATAAAATAAATAGGAATCCCTTCAGGAGCAAGGTCCAGTAGTCCGGCGGCGGGATAAACCTGCATGGAGGTGCCAATGATCATAAGGACATCTGCCTGGAAAGTAATGTCCATGGCGGGCTCCATCATAGGAACAGCCTCTCCAAACCACACCACATGTGGCCTAAGCTGGAAATTGTTTTCGCAAAAATCTCCGGGATTCAGGTCATCCTCCCAATCCATAATAAGCTCACCGTTAAAAGTACTGCGGACTTTCTTAAGCTCCCCGTGAAGGTGGATTACATTGCTGCTGCCTGCTTTTTCATGTAGATCATCAACATTTTGGGTAATGATATAAACTTCATATTTTTCCTCAAGATCTTTTAAAGCCTTATGTGCATCATTGGGAGAAACCTCCTTTAACTGTCTTCGGCGTTTGTTGTAAAAATCAAGTACCAGTTCCATATTGCGTTCCCAACCCATTGGAGAAGCAACTTCCATCACATCATGTCCTTCCCAGAGGCCATCGGCATCCCTAAAGGTGCTAATTCCGCTTTCTGCACTAATACCTGCTCCCGTAAGTACAACAACTTTTTTCATACATGTCAATTTGATGCATAAAATAAGTAGTTTTTACGGAATTTCATAGGCCTCATTGAATTGTTATCGGGAGGATTGTCTAATTTCGCCACATGAATGAGAACCGGAAATTACTCGAGTACCTCGAATCATTTCTTACCGAAAGCAGAAAGGAACTTTTTAAAATAGTCCTCTCCCAGCGCACAAATCACTTTACGGTGGCCACCCAGGATGTTTATCAATTACATAATACCAGTGCGGTGATTCGCAGTTGTGATGTTTTTGGCGTTCAGAATGTACATGTGGTGGAAGAGGTGAATCTCAAGAAGATCGACAGGGAAATCGCAATGGGTGCTCAAAAATGGGTGGATATTAACCGGTATACTTCAACAGAAGATTGTATTGACACATTGAGAAATGAAGGCTATAGGATCATAGCGACCTCGCCTCATAAAGGAATCATGCTTCAGGATTTCGATATTTCCAGGCCTGCAGCCCTGTTCTTTGGTAGGGAAACTGAAGGTCTTTCAGAAGAAGTACTGGAAGAGGCGGATGAATTTTTGCAGATTCCCATGGTGGGATTTACCGAAAGTTTGAATATCTCGGTTTCTGCAGCTATTATTCTTCAGGATGTAACTGCCCGATTACGAAGGAGTGAGATCAACTGGCAGCTTTCCGAAGAAGAGCAAATTTTTAAACGATTAGACTGGGCAAAGAAAAATTTAAAAAATTCCGCCGAAATCATCAGCCGTTTTGAGGCATCACGATAAAATTATTTACATTTAGGTCCCCTATGTGAAATTTGCATGACACTTTTCTTTTACATCATTATTGGCCTCATCACTTTTGTTGCGTTCCTCCATGCCTGGGCAAAAAAGGAATATAACTTTAGCAGAACCGTGGTCATAAACAGGCCTAAGGCTGAAGTTTATGCTTTTATAAGACAGTTGAAAAAACAACCTCTCTGGATGCCGTGGTTCTTAAATGATCCCGGGGTGGTTTTAAAATTTAAGGGAGAAGACGGTAAAGTTGGCGCTTCTGCTTATTGGAAAGGTAGCAACAACGTGGAGGGGATCGAGAAGATCGTAAAGGTAAAGGAAGGAAAAGTTTTTGAAACCCAGTTACTATTCATAAAACCCTATAAATCTCTTTCTCTTTGCTATATGGCGGTCAAGGAGGTGGAGCCTAATCGCACAAAAATGGTATGGGGTGTAAAAGGAGTACATAAATTTCCTGCGTCGGTGCTGATGCTTTTTTACGGAATGGATCGCGCTTTGGGAAAAGACTTTGAAACAGGTTTGTACAACCTAAAAATTCACCTGGAGAGAAAATAACTCATTAAAGCACCAAATCAAAAATTCCAAATTCCAACTTTTCAATTACAAATTCCGGGAAGGTCTGGATAAAAGTTATTTAAATTCTATCTGTTGACGTCACTTTAACCACTTTCAGGGTAGAAAATTAATAGCTGGTAAATAGTCAAAAAAAAAGCCGAAAATTCACATTTTCGGCTCCTGTAAATTTCAAAGTTCTTTCTGCTTTACCTGTTCAGAACCTTGTATTCCTCATAGCAACCACTCATGGCGTCCAGTATCTGCAGGTCGTTAGCCGTTTTTATGAAATCGGTTGAATAATCACACCTGCGAAGCACTTCATCGATATCCATCCTGTTTATACCAAGCACAGCCATTAAGGTTTGCCTGTCGAACTTAGTAGCCAGCAGGCGGCGTATCTCGTCATCCTGTTTCATCTCCCTAAGCTTTTTCATTTGTTGAGGTTGCTTTCCGAAAATATTATACAAAGCGTCTGCCGGATTAAAAACAGCCCCCAATACTCTCGAAACCGCATTAGGACTGTAATCTCCACCTTCATAGCCTTGATTCAATCCGGAAATACTGTAGCGGTAATTCTCATAAATAGGAATATTCTTGGCATCGATCTCCAGATATCCTGTCAACTGAACGGGACTCACAGTAACTTCTTCCAGGGCAATCCCGAGTTCGGTCATTTTTACTTTTACCTCTCCAAACTTAAGCCAGTCATTGGTGACTCTTACCCGTATGGATTTAAAACCCAGGTAAGAAAAATAAAGGGTGTCATTGACCTGCGCCTTAATTTCGAAATCTCCTGTCGCAGAGGACACCGCACCAATCACCTGGTTGAGGTTCACAATGTGAGCATTCTCAATGGGAAGGTCATTCGCGGCGTTAAGTACCTTTCCTTTTACTACAGTAGGTTGTTCCTGGCTAAATGCCATAAAACCCAGGAGTAGGAAAAGGGGAGCTAAAAGTTTTTTCATGCTGTGATCTAAGCTATTTACGTACTAGGAAAAATTGTACCAAAAGCTTTCCAAAAATTACTTTTTTGATCTTCTTCTTTTAATGGAGCTTTCAATGCTGCTGCTGCGGCCACCGCTCTTCTTTCCCTGGCGTCCGCCGGATCCTGCGTCAGATGACCTTCTTCTACCACCCGTAGGTGCATCAGATGAACGTCTGCGGCCTTTATCTCCACTTCTGGAGGGCTTGTCAAAACTGCGTTCGCCTTTGTCTCTACCTTTAAAGCCACCCCCGCCTTTGCGGCCGCCACTGCGTTCCTTGCCGGCGCTTTTCTTGGTGATCTCCACATTGATGTGACGACCATTGTGTTTAAAATCCTGGAAAATTTTAATCACTTCTTCCGCTTTTGAACTGTCTACGTTAAAAAAGGAGAAGCTGTCTTTTACTTCAACACGATTTACATCATCTCTTCCAAGATCTAAAGTAGCCTTAAGGAAATCCTTGAGGCTCATCCAGTCAAAATCATCTTTTGCTCCTACGTTAATAAAGAACCTGGTGCTGTCACCTTCGTCCTCATAAACTTCCGTAGAACCTTTTGCATTAAGATCCTGTGCGTTGTTGTAGTAATTAAAGAATCTGGTGAATTCTACCGAAAAGAATTTTTTAAGGAGTTCTTCTTTTGTAAGGCCTTCAAAAAGTTCGGCTATACTCGGTAAATATTTATCGATCTCATGATTGATCTCTGTCTTACTTATTTCATTGGCAAGGTGGAATAGCTGCACTTCGCAGATCTCTCTGCCATCGGGAATATCCTTTCTTTCAAAAGCCTGCCCTATGATTCGCTCAATACCTTTGATCTTCCTTGCTTCACTCTTGGAAACAATTACCATAGAAACTCCGCTTTTTCCGGCTCTTCCGGTACGACCGCTTCGGTGAGTATAAGTTTCTATTTCATCTGGAAGCTGGTAGTTGATCACGTGAGTAATATCGTCAACGTCAATTCCGCGGGCAGCAACATCTGTAGCTACCAGCATCTGGATCTGTCTTGCTCTAAAACTTTTCATCACCAGGTCACGTTGATTTTGACTCAAGTCTCCATGAAGAGCAGCAGCGTTATACCCATCTTCGATAAGCTGTTCGGCTACTTTTTGAGTGTCACGTTTGGTGCGACAAAAAACAACAGAAAAAATATCCGGGTTTGCGTCTGAAAGTCTTTTTAAGGCTGCATAACGGTCACGGGCATTAACCACATAATACTCGTGGGAAACATTTGAGGTTCCCATGTTCTTTGTACCCACAGTAATCTCTACCGGGGTGCGCATAAACTTTTTAGCAATAGTAGAAACCTCCTTAGGCATTGTAGCCGAGAACAACCAGGTGCTCTTTTCTTTTGGAGTATGGGAGAGGATCTCTGTAATGTCCTCATAAAAGCCCATGTTCAGCATCTCATCTGCTTCATCAAGGATGCAATACTGGATGGCAGAAATATCTACCAGCCTTCTGTTCACCATGTCCTGCATACGGCCGGGAGTGGCAACAATGATCTGGGCTCCTTTCTTGATCTGCGCAGCCTGATCTGTAATACTTGCGCCTCCATAGATAGCTACGGTATTCAGGCCCTTGAAATATTTTGAGTAATTCTTTAATTCGTTTGTAATTTGTAAACACAACTCACGGGTTGGAGAAAGAATAAGGCCCTGCGTCTTTCTACTGTTTACATCAATTTTTTGGATAAGCGGAAAGCCAAATGCTGCGGTCTTTCCCGTTCCGGTTTGTGCAAGAGCCACCATATCTGTGTCTTCCTGCAATAAAATTGGGATTGCTTTTTCCTGTACTTCGCTAGGGCTTTCAAAACCCATGTCTTTAATTGCCTGTAACAGGGCGTCATTCAATCCTAATAATTCAAATTTATTCATACATATCTAATAAGCGGCAAAGGTACGGATTAGTTAGCAGCTTATTACATTAATATTTAACTGTTCAAATGATCAAGAAAGTCAATCAATTTGCGGATTGCACGCCCACGGTGACTGATTTTGGATTTTTCTGAAAGGTTCATTTCGGCGAATGTTTCCGATTTTCCTTCGGGTTGAAACACAGGATCATAGCCGAAACCTTGTAAGCCTTTCCTTTCAAAAATGATATTTCCGGCACAAATTCCTTCGAAAGTGTGGAACTTTCCTTTAAGATGCAGTGCAATTACTGTCTTAAAACGGGCACTGCGATCTTCTTTTCCTTCCAATTCGTTCAATAGCTTTCCAATATTGGCATCGCTGCTTTTTTCTTCCCCCGCATACCTGGCAGAGTAAACTCCGGGCGCGCCATTTAAGGCTGCGACCTCCAGACCGGTGTCATCGGCAAAGCAATCATATCCGTATTTTTCCTTTACATATTCAGCTTTTTGAATAGCATTGCCTTCAATGGTGGGCGAGGTTTCAGGAATATCTTCATGGCAACCAATTTCTTCCAGAGAAAGCAGGTGGATACCTTCAGGCATCAAGGATTGTACTTCTTTTATCTTGTTCTTGTTATTCGTGGCGAAAACCAATTTCATAGCAGATTATTTGTGATGGTAGGGTTCATTCCGAAGGATAGTAAAGGCGCGATACAGCTGTTCGACAAAGAACAGTCTTACCATTTGGTGCGAAAAAGTCATTTTTGAGAGGGAAATTTTTCCGTCGGCACGGGAGTAGACTTCTTCAGAAAAGCCATAAGGGCCTCCAATGATAAAGATGAGCTGTTTCATGCCGCTGTTCAACCGCTTCTGAATGTATTCTGAAAAACCTTCCGAAGAAAATTGCTTTCCGTTCTCATCGAGCAGCACAACAAAGTCGGAAGTATTTATTCTCTCGAGGATCAGTTTTCCTTCTGCAGCCTTTTGCTGCTCTACAGAAAGGTTCTTTGTCTTCCTTAGATCGGGGATGATCTCCAGTTCAAATTTGTTGTAGTGGCCCAACCTGTTGACATAGGTTCCGATGAGGTTTTGCAGTGCATTATCATCAGTTTTTCCTATTGTCAGCAATTTTATGGTCATGGTAAAATTTTAGTGTTTACTTTGTAACTTTAGCAAAAATAGGCACTGCAATGATTTCAAAAGAACAATTTGAAAAGGAAATTGAAATAATAATTGAAAATGCTTTAAGGGAAGACGTGGGAGACGGGGATCACAGTTCCCTGGCTTGTATCCCGGCAGATGCCCGGGGAAAAGCAAAATTGCTGGTAAAAGACACCGGAATTCTGGCAGGAGTCGAGTTTGCCCGCAGGGTTTTTGAAAAAGTAGATCCACAATTAAAGATAGAAGTCCAAATGGAAGACGGTAGCCGCATCAAGCCCCGGGACATTGTATTTTATGTGGAAGGAGCTTCCCGTTCCATTTTAAAGGCAGAACGCCTGGTGCTTAACGCGATGCAGAGAATGAGTGCCATCGCCACCAAAACCCGCACCTTCGTCGATAAACTGGAAGGCACTAATACCCACATTTTAGATACCCGTAAAACTACTCCCGGAATCAGAGCTCTGGAAAAGTGGGCGGTTAAAATTGGAGGAGGAGAAAACCATCGCTTCGGACTTTTTGATATGATCATGCTTAAAGACAATCATATTGACTATGCCGGAGGAATAGATACTGCAATTACAAAGACCAAGACTTACTTAAAGGAAAACAACATGGATCTTAAGATCATTGTGGAAGCAAGAAATTTGAACGAGATTAAACAGATCCTTAAAGCCGGGGGTGTTAACCGTATCCTTCTTGATAACTTCAACTATGATGAAACAAAAGAAGCGGTAGCTTTGATCAACGGCAGGTGCGAAACTGAATCCAGCGGAGGCATTACTCCCGAAACTGCCAGGAAATATGCCGAATGTGGAGTGGACTTTATTTCAAGTGGCGCATTAACCCACTCGGTGTATAATCTTGACCTGAGTTTAAAGGCGGTTTAATGCATGACTAACGGCAAGGCAAAAAGTGCTAAAAAGAAAGAAGGTTTTACCTACTGGTGGACCAGCCGGGCAAAAAAGATCATTCTTCCGGGGCTGGAAGGACTTTCTCTTTTTGACCTTTACATTATTTTTTATGCAGGAATTGTCAAGGGTACTTTTTCGGCAAGGGCAAGTGCTATCTCTTTTAGTTTTGTACTGGCCCTGTTCCCTTTTTTGCTGTTTATATTAAACCTCATTCCCTTTATTGACTTTATTGATGATTTCCAGATCCTGTTCCTGGATTTTATCGATTCGCTGCTGCCCCCGGGAACAAGCGCATTTTTTGACGATATTTTTTACGATATCGCAGCCCGCAAAAGGGGAGGACTTTTATCTTTTGTTTTTTTGCTTTCCATTGCTTTAATGGCAAACGGCGTTAATGCAGTGTTTACCGGCTTTGAATTCTCCTATCACACCAAAATAAACCGTTCAATTATAAGACAATATTTCATTGCAGTAGGGGTTTCATTAATTATGGCCCTTTTATTGCTAACTACTGTAGTAGTAACTGTTTATTTGACATTCTTAACAGAAGACCTTAAAAGTCTGGGAGTCGTAGATGATACGGTAATGTGGATAAATGTGGGCAGGTATATAATATTTATATGTCTGGTATATATAGGAGTAGCGATCCTTTATTATTTTGGAACCAAAGAAAGCAGATTGAGCCGCTTTTTTTCAATAGGAGCTTTTTTTGCTACTATTTTGATCATTCTGACAACTTATCTATTTGGGATTTACATTGAAAATTTTTCAAACTATAATGAGCTCTATGGTTCGATTGGAGCACTGTTGATTTTGATGGTGTATATCTGGATAAATTCTAATATATTGTTGCTCGGTTTTGAACTAAATGCCTCTCTTATGAGATTAAAACGAAATAAAAAATAACTTTTTAACAAAAATTCAATTATGAAAAATCTGCTTTTATTAATAATGGCCGTTGTGGTTTCATCTACCGCCGTAGCTCAAAAAGAGGTTGGAGGAGTAACTCTTCCTGCAACTCAAAAATTCAAAGAACATACGTTGCATCTTAATGGAGCCGGGGTTCGGGAGAAGCTATGGATAGATCTTTATGCCGCCGGACTATATCTTGAGAAAAAAACTTCCAATGCAGACGAGGTGCTGAACTCTGATAAACCTATGGCCATAAAGCTTCATATCGTTTCTAAACTTATTACCAGTGACAAGATGGTGGAAGCGGTGACCGAAGGTTTTGAAAAAGCCACCAATGGCAATACAGCTCCAATTCAGGATGAGATCAATACCATGTTAGGTTTCTTTAAAGAAGATATCAAAAAGAATGACGTTTTTGATCTTGTTTATGTTCCTTCTAAAGGAGTTATTGCGCACAAGAACGGTAAAGAAAGGGGTGTAGTCGAAGGGAAAGAGTTTAAAAAAGCGCTTTTTGGAATCTGGCTTTCTAACAGGCCTGCAGACGATGATCTTAAGAAAGAACTTCTTTCCGGAAAATAATCCGGAAACAATCTTTAATCATAAACCATTCTTTTTAGGATGGTTTATTTTTTTGCACCAAATTCCTTTTATTTTTGCTTAAAACCTACGGGATGCCCTTCTTCATCAATGTAATTTTGCCGCTTCCGCTTGACAATCATTTTACATACAGCATTTCTGAAGCTGAAGCAAATTTTCTCAAGCCCGGCATGAGGGTAGCTGTTCCCTTCGGAAGATCAAAGGTTTATTCCGGAATTGTTTCTGAAGTACATCAAAATGACCCGAAGATCTATGAAGCCAAACCTATAGAGCAAATATTGGATAAGAGTCCGGTGGTGACAGCAGCTCAAATGGAGTTTTGGAGTTGGATTGCTTCATATTATATGTGTACTGAAGGAGAAGTGTTACGGGCAGCCATTCCAGGTGCTTTTCTTCTGGAAAGTGAAACTGTGGTGCAGCTTTTAAAAGGTGTGGAAGTGCAGGATGAGGAGCTCACAGATGATGAATTCGTCCTTTATGAAGCCCTGCAACAGCAATCTTTGCTCAAGATCAACGAGATCATCCAGCTGCTGGATAAGAAAACGGTGCTTCCGGTGATCAATTCCCTGGTTGAGAAAAAGGTGGTAGCGGTAAACCAGGAGATCTATGAACAATACAAGCCTAAGCTGGAGCGACATGTGAGATTGCATGAGAAATATAAGGATGAAACGGCCATGCATCAGCTTCTCGATGATTTGAGCAGAGCGCCAAAACAAAGAGAGGTGATTTTTGCCCTTTTTGGAATGACAGCACAGGGCAAAGACCTTATTAAAATTTCAGAATTAACCAAAGAAAGTAAAGCTTCGGCAGCTGTTATTAAAGCTTTAATTGACAAAGAAGTGCTTGAGGAGGTGAAGGTTCGGGAGCAACGATTTCAATTTGAAGAAGGAGAGCTGGCTGGAAAGGTTGCACTTAATGAGCATCAGCAACAGGCTCTTCAGGAAATTCAAACTGCATTTGAAACTCAGGATATCTGTTTGCTTCACGGAATTACCTCTTCGGGTAAAACAGAGCTTTATGTAGAGCTAATAGAAAAAGCAGTTTCAGAAGGGCAACAGGTGCTTTATTTGCTTCCGGAAATTGCCCTTACTGCCCAATTGATTACCCGGCTTCAGAATTATTTTGGAGAAAAGGTGCTTATTTATCACAGTAAATATTCTGTAAATGAGCGGGTAGAGGTGTACCAGAACGTTTTAAATAATCATGACAATGCACGAATTGTAATAGGTGTGCGTTCCAGTATCTTTTTACCTTTTCACGACCTGGGGCTCATCATCGTTGATGAGGAACATGAATCTACTTTTAAACAGTATGATCCTGCACCAAGATATAACGCCCGGGATGCTGCAGTTGTGCTGGCGAAAATGAACGGAGCAAAGGTGCTTTTAGGATCGGCTACTCCGGCTTTGGAATCATATTTCAATGCCGAACACTCCAAATATGGTTTAGTAAACCTCGACCGCAGGTATGGCAATGTACTGCAGCCAGAAATAGAGATCGTAGATATAAAGGAAAAGCACCGCAAGAAAAGAATGACCGGCCATTTTTCTGATAGACTGCTGGAAGAGATCAGGGAAACGCTGAGCAACAACGAGCAAGTCATTCTTTTTCAGAACAGGCGTGGGTTTAGTCCAATCCTGGAATGTAATACCTGCGGGCATTCCCCCCAATGCCCTAACTGCGATGTAAGCCTTACCTACCACAGTCATAACAATCAACTGCGATGTCATTACTGTGGCTATCATATAGCTTTACAAACAAAATGTATGGCGTGCGGCAGCATTGAATTATCCACCAAAGGTTTTGGGACAGAGAAAGTAGAGACCGAGTTAAAAGCTCTTTTTCCCGGACATCAAATTGGAAGAATGGATCTTGACACGACGCGCGGAAAGCATGGATATGAAAAGATCATTTCAGCTTTTGAGGAAGGAGAGATCGATATTCTGGTTGGAACACAAATGCTCACCAAAGGTCTCGATTTTCGAAATGTACGGCTGGTGGGGATCATGAATGCCGATACGCTACTCAACTTTCCCGATTTTAGGGCGCATGAGCGGAGTTTTCAATTGATGCTACAAGTTGCAGGGAGAGCGGGAAGGACAAAGAAACGCGGTCTTGTGCTTATCCAAACTTATAATCCACATCACCAGATCGTGCAGCAGGTTTCTACCAACAATTACCTGGATATGTACAAAGAGCAGCTGGAGGAGCGAAGAAATTACAAATATCCACCTTTCTACAGGCTCATCAGGATAACCCTTAAAGGCAGGGATTATTCCAGAGTAAATGAGGGTGCAGAATGGTTGGCGACATCACTTAAGAATTCCTTTTATGAGAACGTGTTGGGGCCGGAATTTCCCCCAATCGCCAGGATAAGGAATGAGTACCATAAGAATATTCTCATAAAAATTCCGCAGAAGCAGTCACTTGCGAAAACAAAGGAGCTCGTAAGCAGAGTACTACAAAGTTTTAAAGCAATTGGCGCCTACAGGGGTGTGAAAACTGTAATTAATGTAGATCCTTATTGATTCGCAGCCAGTGCTTCAATAAGATTTGATTTTTTATGCCTGCTTAAAGGAATCTGTTGTTTGTCTATCTCAATGTTCCTGCTGTTGTAGCGTTCTATCTTGTCCAGGTTTACAATGTAGGATTTGTGGATCCTCAGGAATTTGTTGGATGGCAACTGGTTTTCAAAAGACTTCATGGTAGCAAGTACTATGAAATTATCTTTTTCGGTGACAAATTTCACATAATCTCCTAAGGCTTCAATGTATTTAAGCTTATTAAGGAAAACTTTACGGTTCTTTAAATTGCTTTTTACAAAGATATAGTTATCATCTTCTGGTGGGGCACCTTCATGTTTAAGCCGGTAAAGGTTGATTGCTTTGGATACCGCGTTAAGAAAACGTTCTTTGGAAATAGGTTTGTGTAGATAATCTACAGCATCGTAATCAAAAGCTTTAAAAGCATATTTGGTCTTTCCTGTGACGAAGATGATCTGAGGTTTGTTGGGAAGATCGTCCAGCAGGTCAAAACCTGATAGAATTGGCATTTCAATGTCAAGAAATATTAGGTCTACTTCTATGTCCAGTAAGCCATTTTTGGTTTCAATGGCATTGTTGTATTCTGCAACCAATTTAAGATTTGGGTGGTCTTTGATAAGCTTTACAATAGAAAGGCGTTGCAAGCTTGAATCATCTACTACTGCACATTTAAGTATAACTTCTTCCACTATAAAAAGGTTAGATCATAGCAATAATAAATAAAAAAAATCATAAAAAAAAGTAAAAGAGGAATTTCACCGATTAAAAAAGCAGTTTAGCCAGGCAGTTCTTGTTTGTAGAATAAAATAATAATGTTACTTTTGCAGCCAATTTAATTTAAAGTAAATTTTTTATGAATCATTATGAAACTGTTTTCATCTTGAATCCCGTTTTATCTGATGACCAGATAAAGGAAACAGTTCAGAAATACGAAGATTTTCTTGTTTCTAACGGTGCCAAGATGATATCAAAAGAGAACTGGGGGCTAAAGAAATTGGCTTACCCAATTCAGCACAAAAAGAGTGGTTTTTATCACTTGTTTGAGTTCACCGCTCCGGGTGAAGCAATCAATCCATTGGAGGTTGAATTTAGAAGAGATGAGCGTATGATGCGTTATCTTACTGTGAGCTTAGACAAACATGCAGTTGCCTGGGCAGAGAAGAGAAGGAATAGAAACAAAGAAAAAGCGTAGTTATGTCATCTATAGAACAACAAGCTAAAGGAAAGAAAGACGGAGAGATCAGGTATCTTACCCCGTTGAATATTGAGACAAACAAGGCTAAGAAATACTGTCGTTTTAAAAGATCTGGTATTAAATATATCGATTATAAAGATCCGGATTTCTTAATGAGCTTCGTAAACGAGCAGGGGAAATTATTGCCTCGTCGTTTGACCGGTACTTCCTTGAAATATCAGAGAAAAGTGGCTGTAGCTGTTAAACGCGCACGTCATTTAGCATTAATGCCTTATGTTGGCGATTTACTAAAATAAAAAGGGGCTATTATGGATGTGATATTAAAGAAAGACGTAGAAAAGTTAGGATTTAAAGATGATGTGGTTTCGGTAAAACCGGGATATGGCCGCAACTTCCTTATTCCTCAAGGTGCTGCTGTATTGGCAACCCCTTCTGCAAAAAAAGTTTTGGAAGAAACTTTAAAGCAGCGTTCTTACAAAGAGAAAAAGCAAATTGAAGATGCAAAAGCTCAGGCTGCAAAACTTCAGAATTTGGATATTAAACTTACTGCAAAAGCAGGTGCCGGTGATAAGATCTTTGGATCTGTAACCGATGCAGATCTTGCTGATGCTCTTGCAAAAGAAGGAGTTGAGATCGAAAAGAAATACATTTCTATCGCTGGTGGAAACATCAAGCGTTTAGGACAGTATGATGCTACTTTGCGTTTTCACCGTGAGGTGGTTACTAACTTCAACTTTGAAGTGGTAGCAGAAGCACAAGCTTAATTGCTGATAAGATAACTTTAAAGCCTGCTTCTAACGGAGTGGGCTTTTTTATTTAGTATTGAGATGTGAGATGTGAGATTTGAAATGTGAAACTGTAAAACAGATTTTGAAAAACCTTGAACCTTAGACCTTAAACTTTAAACCTTTTTATGAAGTACGCCCGATTAACAAAAGAGCAGTTCGAGGAGCTGCACCAGGAATTCATTAATTTTCTTGCATCACAGTCGATAACCGGAGATGAGTGGGAGAGTATAAAAAAGAATAAACCCGAAGTTGCTGAGCAGGAACTGGATGTTTTTAGTGACCTGGTGTGGGAAGGAGTACTTAACCAGGCAAAATTCCTCGAGCATATTTCTCCTAACCAAATTTATCTATTTAAGATCACCGAATTTACCATAAATCTAATTGGGGTTAAAGTAGAATATGAAGCTATTGATATTACCACCCGCCAGGGATATGCCTGGCTGCAACAAAATTTGATGGATAACCGGGTCTCGCTTTACACTTCATCAAAAAATATAAGTGATGATCGCAATAAAGATATTTTTGCATTAATTCAGCAGGGAGCGGTGATCACCAAAGGAGATCTATATGAATTTTTTGAAAAGCACCTGAATCCGGAATAACTTCAGCGTAAAATGATCTTTTTGATCAGGTCTCTCCCCAGCTCTTCGTTGAGCATTTTTATAATCTTTTCTTTTCCGTAGCTGAGTTCTTCCCGTAGCACAGATGAACTTAACTGCACGTAAAGGGTATCGCGTTCCAGTTTAATGGAGGTTGTGTATTTCTCTATGGCAGGACCCATCTGGCTGTTCCAAACCTCCCGCACATGTACCTTATCCAGCCCTTTTTGCAATTTGTTATCGCTAACAAATTCTTTTAGTGCATCGCTAATACTTATGTGGTCATTAATTCTCTTCGCCATAGTTGCCGGAATAGGGGGTGAAACGTCTATAGGTGTAAATAATGCCGTCCCGGTTTAGAACGACAAGTTCATCTTCTTCGGAAGAAAGTACGGTTTCCTTCCAGTTTGCGTAGGGAGTGGAATAGTACAAATTAATACTGTCATTTTCAACCTTTACCTTAAATTTCTCTGCATCATTGGTGGTAATAAAACTTCCGTCGATCTGAGGTTTAACCTTTTTTCTGAAGCCATTTGCGCTATCCACCTCAATATAATCTACCCATTCGCTAAAGCGGAATTCCTTAGAGATTCCTTCGGGTAGGTCTGCCTGTTCAATTTCCCAGTAACCGTTTAGGTTTTGTATTTTTTCTTCATGATCATTACTGCTGCAACTTATAAGCAGGCTTAAAAACAGAATTATGGAAATGCCTTTTTTCACAGGTAAAACATTTTATAGGTTTGGCCGGTGCCTTTAACTACTTTTTCGGTGCGGTCACCATGAGTGTCGCTTATAAACAACTGCCCCAACTCATCTGTCGCCACCAGGTCAACAATATGTGCCACCCGGTTCTCATCAAGCTTGTCAAATATATCATCCATGAGGAGAATCGGAGAAACTTTGCTTAGGTCTTTTATAAAGTCGAACTGTGCTAATTTTAAAGCGATCAGGAATGACTTTTGTTGCCCCTGGGAACCGAATTTTTTAATAGGATGCCCGGCTATTTCAAAAATGAGATCATCCTTGTGTGTGCCCACTCCGGTATACTGCAGCGTCATATCTTTTTGAAGGCTGTTTTCCAATTGATCCTTAAAACTGCCATCATCCAACTGACTTTTATAGGTGATAGTTACCTCTTCGCGCCCGTTGCTAATGGTATCATATCGCTTCTTAAAAATGGGAATAAATGTTTTAAGGAATTCTTTTCGCTTCAGGAAAAGATCATTTCCCAATTCCTCCAGCTGCATGTTGTAAACCGAAAGTGTTTCGCGGTCAAAGCTGTTGTTTGCAGCAAAATATTTCAGCAGGGAATTGCGTTGTGCAAGGATCTTTCCGTAGTTGATGAGGTTGTTCAGGTATTTATTGTCACTTTGGGAGATCACTCCATCCATGAATTTTCTTCTGGTCTCACTGCCCTCAATAATAAGATCTCTGTCTGCGGGTGAAATGATCACGGTGGGAATGAAGCCTATATGTTCACTAAATTTTTCATAAGGCTTATTATTTCTTTTGATCACCTTTTTTTGCCCACGCTTGGCACTCACGATGATCTGCTCTTCCCGCTCTTTCTTTTCAAAGATCCCATCGATCACAAAAAAATCCGAATCATGATTTATGTTTTGGCTGGTGATGGGATTGAAGTAACTTTTTCCGAAGGAAAGATGATAGATGCTGTCGAGGATATTGGTTTTTCCAATCCCGTTATTCCCTACCATGCAATTAATCTTTTGATCAAAATGAAATTCGGCCGTTGTAAAATTCTTATAATTGAGTAAGGAAAGGTTTTTTAAAAACATATATAACTGATATTCAGAAGAATGAATTCCATAGGGAGCCTGGCCGGCAGGGCTTGCAAATTAGCATAAATAAACAATTTAATTCCCTTTAAGTTTTAAAGAAAAATTCTATTTTTGCGCTTCATTAACGTTTATTTATGGCTACGTACAAGAAAAGAGGATATAAGCCCGGCACTAAAGAGGAGCAAAACACGGCTGTTGAAGATCATTCAACAACTGCAGAAGTTTTTAATACCCTTGATGAGGGTGCTAACAAGACTGAAGAATGGGTTGCCCGCAACCAGAAATATATCTTTATCATAATAGGTGTTGCTGCCGTTGTTATTCTTGGATACCTTGGTTATGAGGAATTTATCCAGGAGCCAAAAGAGGCTGAAGCTGCCAATGAAATGTATATGGCCCAGCAATATTTTGACAATGCACTTGATGCCCAGGGTGCGCAAAGTGATTCCCTGTACAATATGGCTTTGACCGGAGGTCAGGGTAAATTTGGTTTTGAAGACATTATAGAGAATTATGGTTCTACCAAAGCCGGTAACCTTGCCCGTTACTATGCAGGTATGGCTTACCTAAGCACCAACCAGTATCAAAAAGCCATTGAGCACCTTGATGACTTTAAGAGTGACGATGAAATACTTGCTCCGCTTGCAAAAGGTGGAATTGGAGATGCTTTCCTTCAGCTGGATCAACCGGAAGAGGCTTTAAGTTATTATGAAGAGGCAGCTACCATGAGAGACAATAACTTTACTGCGCCAAAATTTCTTCTTAAGGCTGCGATGACAGCAATAAGTTTAGGAGATGGGGAAGCTGCTGAAGAGTATCTAACCAGGATCGAAAAAGAATATCCAGAATCTGCTGAAGCTAATAAAGTAGCAGCCTATATGGGTCAGGCTCAGGCAATGCAACAATAATCTATGGCTACCGAAGGAAAAAATCTTTCTGAATACGATAAGAATAAGATCCCAAACGCGAAGGAATTCAGGTTTGGGATCGTTGTTTCTGAATGGAACGATAATATTACTGAGAATCTTGCACAGGGAGCGATAAAAGTACTTCTGGAGAATGACGTTCTGGAAAGAAAGATCGTTCGCTGGAATGTTCCCGGAAGTTTTGAATTGATCTACGGGTGTAAGAAAATGCAGGAGAGTTTTGATATGCTTGATGCTATTATTGCTATAGGTAGTGTTATCGAAGGAGAAACAAAACATTTTGACTTTGTGTGTCAGGCAGTTTCTCAAGGCATTAAGGATCTTAATGTTCAAAACGATATACCTGTTATCTTTTGTGTGCTTACAGATCAAAATGTGCAGCAGGCCATTGACCGCTCTGGCGGTAAACATGGTAACAAAGGAGCAGAAGCGGCGGTTGCTGCAATAAAAATGGCACAGCTGCGCAAGGACTCGCGTATTTAATTTTCTACAATAGGCATTGTTTTTGTTGCTGTGAGTTTGCTCTCCTAAACTTCGGAATTCTTGAGCATTTTAAGTAAATTTGAAATTCCGGTAATAAAGAATTGTAATGCTTAAACTCAACATCTTTCAGCCTAAAAAGAAAAACAACAGGTATAATTATACCCCACGTTACTATAAAGGCAAAGACACCGGAAATATGTACAATTTCGATTCGAAATTCAACAAATACCGGGAAGCAACCAACGCAATTGATTTTGGCAGCCAATGGAAGCAGGCACGTGAAAGCAGCCGCAACCGTGGCAATCGTGAGATCAACCGCACAGTGCTGGTGATCATAGCTATCCTGGTGCTAATATTCTTGTGGATCATCGACTTTGATCTCTCCATCTTTAGCAATCCCTATTAAATGACAGATGTTATTCATCTCTTACCAGACCATGTCGCCAATCAAATCGCAGCAGGGGAGGTGGTGCAGAGGCCGGCTTCCGTAATTAAGGAACTGCTGGAGAATTCTATTGATGCAGGTGGCACAAATATTAAGATATTAGTAAAAGAAGCAGGAAAGACCCTTATCCAGGTGACCGATAATGGAAAGGGGATGAGTGTAACTGATGCCCGCTTATGTTTTGAGCGGCATGCAACCTCCAAGATCAATTCGGCCGAAGACCTTTTCAGTTTAAAAACAAAAGGTTTCCGGGGGGAAGCGCTTGCATCTATTGCAGCTATCGCCCATGTGGAGCTTAAGACCAGGCAGGAAGATGATGAAGTAGGTACCTGCATCAGGATCGAAGGCAGTGAAGTGGTGTCACAGGAAGTTTGTGTTACCCCGCAAGGGAGCACGATCTGTGTAAAGAATCTTTTCTATAACATTCCTGCGCGCCGTAATTTCTTAAAAAGTGACACTGTAGAACTGCGTCACATCATCGATGAATTTCAGAGAGTAGCTTTAGCACATCCAATTATTCAGTTTTCACTATACCACAACGGGAGCGAATTATTTCAGCTTCCCGAAGCTAATTTCCGGCAAAGGATAGTCAATATCTTTGGTGGAAAGACCAATGAAAAACTGGTGCCTGTTCAGGAAGAGACAGGCATTGTGAAGATCCACGGTTTTGTTGGAAAACCTGAATTTGCCAAAAAGGGGAGGGGGGAGCAATTCTTTTTTGTTAATGACCGGTTCATTAAAAGTCCGTATTTAAATCATGCAGTTACCGCTGCTTTTGAAGGTCTGTTAAGGGATGGTGTTTATCCCAGTTATTTCCTGTTCTTACAGGTAGACCCAAAAAGTATTGATATCAATATCCACCCCACCAAAACCGAAATAAAATTTGATGATGAACACGCACTATATACCATTTTGCGAAGTTCCATCAAGCATAGCCTTGGACAATTTAATGTAGCTCCCGTTCTGGATTTTGACCGGGATGCTACCCTGGATACTCCTTATGAATTTTCTAATAAAGCTGTGACCCCGCCTAAAGTGGAGGTGGATCACAATTTCAATCCTTTTAGAAATGAGGGTTCCGGAAAATCCGGTTTTTCGTACCCGAGGGAAAGGAGCAACAGCGGGAGCTGGGAAAGCCTTTACACTGGCCTTGGCGGCAATGGGCAGGAAAAAATCTCCGGATTTGAACAGGTGGAGTTTGAAAGTGAGGAGGTAACGGGGAATTTGTTCGGTAGTTCCGATTCGGGCGAAAGCAGCACCACCTTTCAGCTTAACAGGAAATATATCATCAGCACCCTTAAAAGCGGAATCCTGGTAATAGATCAGCATAGGGCCCATACAAGGATCCTGTATGAAGAATTGCTAAAGAACATTACTATTACTTCGGCCGTGAGTCAACAATTATTATTTCCGCTATTGCTTCAGTTTTCAAAGCATGAGATTGAACTACTAAAAGAGATCAAGGATTCCCTCGAACAAACCGGTTTTATATTTTCAGAGATCAGGAAAGATTCCGTGGAGATCTCAGGCATTCCTACTCTTATTTCAGAAAGTGAAGTGGCTATTCTGCTGGAGCAATTGTTGAGTGACCTGGAAAATGAAGTGCCCGGAACCGGCTTTTCACAGATCGATACGCTTTCAAAATCTCTTGCAAAAGGCATGGCAGTAAAATCTGGCACTATATTGAATTCAGCCGAACAACAAAATATTGTTAATAGTTTATTTGCCTGCAAGGAAACCACTTTATCTCCAAATAATAAACCTATTTTTACTACCTTAACTGTAGAAGAATTGGATAAAAAGTTCATGTAAATGGGAAGAATGACTGAAACCGTTAAGGTTCTTTTGATCATTAATGTTATTGTCTATATAGGGAGCCAGGTTTTAGGAAATCAAGCCTACCAGTTATTTTCACTGTGGTTCGTGGAGAACGAAAATTTTGGATTTTGGCAGGTGATCACGCATATGTTCATGCATGATCCTAACAGTATCTTTCACATTCTGTTCAACATGTATGCACTTTGGGCCTTTGGAAGCCCAATTGAACAGGTGCTGGGAAAGAACAGATTCCTGTTTTTCTATTTTTCGGCAGGGATAGGGGCTGCGATCATACACAGCCTGGTGAATTATTACCATTTCCAAAGCGGCTACAGCGAATTGCTGGAAGCGGGAATGACCCCCGGGGCGATTCAGAGCTTATTGGAAACAGGGCAGTATAACACTGCAATTTTAAATACAGTCTCGCAGGATATGCTGCGCGAATTCTTTGCATCCTATAATACACCTGCGGTAGGTGCATCGGGTGCAATATACGGGATCCTGGTAGCGTTTGGGATGTTGTTTCCCAATGTGGAGTTGTTCCTGTTGTTCGTTCCGGTGCCAATAAAGGCAAAATATTTTATACCGGCATTAATTGCAATTGACCTTTTTTCAGGGTTCACGGGATATTCTATATTTGGAGGAGGAATTGCTCATTTTGCACACGTAGGGGGAGCATTGTTTGGTTTCATCATGATGTGGTACTGGAAGAAAAATCAGTTTAATCAAAACCGCTGGGATTAATGAGGGGTAATAACAGGATAAGGTCCAAGATTCAAATGGCTACGGTTAGCGAAAAGTTGATCGCCGTGAATGTGGCTGTCTTTATCCTGATCTTCTTTTTTAAAACTCTTGCTTTTCTATTTAGCTTAAACTCAGATTTCCTGCTTGAGTGGCTGGTGTTTCCAAAGGAACTTGGAGAATTTATATTCAAACCCTGGTCTATCATCACCTATGCTTTTTTGCATAGCGGCATATGGCACCTTCTTTCGAACATGTTGATCCTTTATTTTTCCGGGGTTTATTTTTTGAACTATTTCTCTCCAAAAAAGCTGCTGAATTTCTACTTTTTGGGAGCCATATTTGGGGCCCTTGTTTATATGGCCAGTTATAATCTTTTTCCGGCCTTTCAGGGAACCGGCAGGTCATATCTTCTTGGAGCCTCGGCAGCGGTAATGTCTATACTTGTGGGAATCGCCACTCATATTCCACATATGAGGGTAAGACTAATCCTCCTTGGCAGTATCAAATTGTGGTGGATCGCTGCATTCCTGGTGGTCGTGGATATCATCCAAATCCCCATTTCCAATCCCGGAGGACATCTGGCCCATTTGGGAGGTGCAGCTTTTGGGTATTTGTACGCTAAGCAACTGGGGAGAGGAAACAACATCGCCAGTGGATTTGAAAAATTTCTTGACTGGTTTGGAGCTTTGTTTTCTTCCAGTCCTGCACCTCAAAAAAGGAGTAATTTAAAGACTGTTCATAAAAGAAAAAGCAGTCCCGGTACCCCTGCAGGAATTAATACCCGGGACCGGAATAAGAAAGAACAGCAGGAAAAGATCGATGCTATTCTTGACAAAATAAGTAAAAGCGGGTATGACAGCCTTACCAAACAGGAAAAGGATTATTTATTCAACGCGGGAAAAGAAGATTGATGAAAGGTCTCCACTGGTTTGATAAATTTCTGTTCTTCCTGAACATCCTGGCTGCACTGGTACTGCTTTTTTCCTATCTGTTGCCCTACATACCTCCCAGTACTTTTGCCTTGCTCTCTGTCTTTAGTTTAGGGGTGCCTTTGCTTATTGTGGTCAATGTCATTTTTTTGTTATTCTGGCTCTTCAGATTAAGAATACAGGCTTTACTGTCACTAATTGTTTTGTTGATCGGTTTTAATCATGTCACTTCAGTATATGAGATCTCTTCGGGAGAAGAAGAAATGCAGGGGGATAATGTGCTAAAAGTACTTACTTATAATGTGCGACAGTTCAACCAATACGGCTGGGCAGAAGACCGGGATATTCCGCAAAAGATTTCAGAATTCATTAAAGAACAGGATGCCGATGTGGTTGCCATGCAGGAATACTACAACGGCGAACTCAATATTGCCCGGAGTTTTCCACATAAATACATAAAACTGAAAGACAAAAATGCTGAGTTTGGCCTGGCAATTTTCTCCAAATATCCCATTATTGCAACAGGATCTCTTGATTTTCCAACCCAGAGTAACAATAATGCTATTTATGCTGATATCTTTAAAGGGGGAGACACCATTAGAGTGATCAATGTGCACCTGCAGTCTTTTGGGATTAAACCCAATTTAAACAATATCGAAAAACAGCATACCAAGCGGGTATTTCTGGGAATGGGTCAGACCTTTGTAAGGCAGGAACGACAAATGGACCTGGTGCGTGACCTGATTAAGAATACCGACCATCAATCAATTGTCCTGGGTGATTTCAATAATACCGCCTATTCCTATGTCTACCGGGAGTTAAAGGCTCTTGGACTCAATGACGCCTATAAGGAAGCGGGCAATGGCTTCGGAAAGACCTTTGAGATCAAATACCTTCCCCTGCGTATAGATTTTATCCTCCCTCAGGATACTATGGAAATTCTGTCTTTTGAAAATTATGAAATCCCTTATTCAGACCATTTTCCTATTACGGCAAGTTTAAGGATCGGGAAGTAAAACTTTTTGGTTTTTAAGGTAATTTATTGCGTTGGGGCCTTCATTGAAAAGCAAATCCACAATACTAAGGTCATTTAAAAACCCGAATTTTTCCTGAAACACCTGCGTATAGGGTTCTATAATTACCGGTTTCGAATTTTTTGCATTGATCAAACTTCGACCATTGACCATGCCTTCAGGATTTAAAAAATATTCTGTCGTTTTCTCAAAGTTGATCTCTACCTGGAGACTTTCCTGTGCCAGTTCAAAACATTTGTAATTAAAGTCGATCAGAAATTCGAAATTTTCGTCATAAAGCGGCTTGAAATCATCCTCATAAAATTCAAAGAAAGGCGAGGTGCGATATACGGTTTCCAGAGATCTCCAATGCTGTTTTTGCCATGGGAAATCATTTTCTATCCTTACATCCCGGTATTTTTGGTGATTGGATTTATTGCCGGTGTGCCTTATAGGAACGTTGAGAGATAACTTTCCGTTAGCTCCGTAAATATACATGCGGTTACGGTAGGTTTGTTTTTGATAATTATCTTCATTTTCAAAAACTACTTTTTCCGCCTTGATCATAGCCGCATATTGAGAAACAGGTCCAAAATATGCAGGATGTAACAGCAACTTGTGCATCAAAAATGCTATTTTTTAGGTTTCTTTTTTCTGAAGAAGCTATATCCAAAAACACCTACAAGGATTACCAAAAAGTACGGAAAATAGGATACCGGGTCTCCCTGTCCTCCTACAGTAGTGAACATTCGGTCCCATCTTATTTTGCTTAATCCTGAAGCATGTGGGTCTAAGCTAAGCCATATAAAAACAGGTTTTCCCACAATATGATTTTCAGCGACAAAGCCCCAGTAGCGGCTATCCTCACTGTTATGGCGGTTATCTCCCATCATAAAGTAGTAATCCTGTTGGAAAGTATAGGAATCTATGGGCTGCCCGTTCAATAGCACCTGATTCCCTTTTACGGAGAGATTCTGTTCTCTTCCCATTTCCAAGCCTTCATAGAACTCAATGATGAGCCTGTATAGGGCCATAGTTTCGGGTGTAATTTCTACAGTTGCTCCCTTCTTCGGCACGTAGACCGGTCCAAAATTGTCCCTGTTCCAATTCACCCTGTTGTTATTGGGGAAAATAGTAGCCTCTTTTTCTCCTTTGGGAGTGATGATCCTTTCAATGGATGCTACATTCGGATGATTCTTTAACCTTTGAAAATTTTCTTCGGTAAGCGACTGTATATAGAATTGGTTGGTATTGGGATCATGATAAAAAGCGTCGGTAATATCATACATGCGGTAAAGTGTGTATGGATCAAATCCCTGGCCCTTTGTGGTTCCTGTATAGGAGTACTGAGGTTTAGCTCTTTCAGGTAACTGAAGCGGTTGATCATTAACAAAGATCTTGCCGTCGATGATCTCCAGAGAGTCTCCGGGAATACCTACCGCTCTTTTTACATAATTGGATTTTTTGTCGATAGGTTTGTCATAACGTATTCCAGATCTATCTCTAAATTTCCTTACTGTATCAATGGGCCAATTAAAAACCACTATATCATTGCGGCTAACATTCTGGAACCCCGGAATTCTAAAGTATGGAATGCCCGGCTTATTGAGGTAAGATTTAATACCTATTCCCGGAATGGTATCATGAACCATGGGAAAAGCTATAGGAGTGATGGGAGTCCTTGCGCCATAATGGAACTTGCTTACAAAAAGAAAATCTCCTACCAACAACGTTTTTTCAAGAGAGGAGGTTGGTATGGTAAAAGGCTGCATCACATAAGTATGTACAATGGTAGCGGCAACTATGGCAAAAAGAATAGAGCTTATCCACTCTCCGGCAGCACTGCCCGGATGAAGACTTCTGTCCTCCCTGTGTTTTACCTCGGCAACATAGTTTAGATAGTAGATGTATAATCCGCAGGTAACCACTGCCAAAATAGTGTCTGTGGTTGAAGTGCGGCCAAAGCTTCTTACCGTTTCCACCCATACCACCGGGAACATGATAAGGTTCACAATGGGTATGAACAGGAGGATCACCCACCACCATGGGCGGTTGATGATTTTCATTAAAATAACCGCGTTATAAATGGGAATAGCAGCTTCCCAGGCCTTACGTCCTGCTTTTTGATATAATCTCCAGGTTCCGAGGAAATGAATGAGCTGAACGAGAAGAACAAACAGGATCCAGTTTGTAAATGTCATGATGTAATTTGTTTATAAGTATGTGCTGCTGCTCAATTGTTACATTAGAACAGCACATCCTTCATACTAAATATTCCTTTTTTATGCTGAAGCCATTCTGCTGCAACTATTGCTCCCAGGGCAAAACCATCCCTGGAATGAGCTATGTGTTCTATTTTTATAGTGTCCACCGGAGAGTCATAGGAAATGATGTGTGTCCCGGGAACATTTTCAATCCTTTTAGCTGTAATACGCAATTCATCTTCGGCTACGGCATCCAGTTTCCATGCTTTTTTTTCTGAAGTTTCAAGGATCTGTTCAGCAAGGGTGATCGCAGTTCCGCTTGGAGCATCTAATTTTTGAGTGTGATGGATCTCTTCTATCCCTACTTTATATTCCGGAAAATTCTTCATCATCTGCGCCAGCTGCTTGTTAAGCTCAAAAAACAAGGTTACACCAAGGCTGAAGTTTGAGGCGTAAATAAAAGCGGAATTGTTTTCTTCACAGATTTTTACAGCATCGTCATATTGCTGGAGCCATCCTGTGGTGCCCGAAACTACCGGGATTTGTTGCCTGAAACAGGTGGTGATATTATTAAAAGCAGCATCAGGTACACTAAAATCTATTGCCACATCGGCTTTTTGGAGGTCGTATTTTTCTATATCGTCGGTGATCCTAAAGATGATCTCATGGCCACGTCCTTCGGCTAATCTTTCTATGGTTTTGCCCATTTTTCCGTAACCTAAAAGAGCTATTTTCATTAAAAATTAAAATTTAAGGTAAGTCCATAGCCGGCAGTGCCACTAAATCTGTCATAGTCAAGGCTGGGCCTTAGCGAAAGATCTTCGCTCACATTAAATTGTTGCAGGTGGGCATCCACGTTGGCATCAATAATATTAAGAGCGTATAAACCAACAGTGACAAGAACAGAAATTTCCTTGTTTCTCTGGTAGAATCGCTGAGCTTCAATTAAAGCATTGGTAGAAACGATAGGTTGCCCGTTTTCATTGCTGAATTCATCATCAGTTTTTCCTGCTATCCGGCTTTTATAAGCACTTCGGTAGCGGTCATACTGCCTGTCATTTTCCCTGTAGAAATAAACGCCCACTCCCAAAGCGGTGTAAACAATTGGAATTTTCCAGTACTTACCATTGTATGCCTGTCCCAATCCCGGAAGTACCGCAGAATAAAAAGCCGCACGGGCAGGAGATAGAGGGTCGTATGGCCGGTAAGCGGGTTCTTGTACAACTTCATCGGCTGCTATTGCCAGGGTATCTTCCTGTGCAGTAAGTTGCAGGGTAAAAAGGAGAAGTAGGGGTAGTATGAAAGATCTAATCTTCACCCTGAATTATTTTTTTCAGGCGGTTAAGATCATCTTCAGATTTAAACGGGATAATGAGTTTGCCATTTCCTTTTTTTGTCACCTTTACATCTACTTTTGCTCCAAGCCTATCAGAAAATTCTTTGATGCTTTTCTTGATATCTCTCGATACAGCAGGAGCAGATCCGGCAGATTTTTTTTCGGGCTTTCCTTCCTGCAGTTCTCTCACCAACTTCTCTGTGTCTCTAACAGACAGGGAATTAGCCAGGATCTTTTCATATATCTCAAGCTGTACCTGTGGATCTTCAACATTGATAAGCGCCCGTCCATGACCCATACTAAGAAAACCATCCCGCATCCCCGTTTGAATAATGGGATCCAGCTTTAATAATCTTAAATAATTGGCGATTGTTGACCTGTTTTTCCCTACGCGCTCACTTAGCTGCTCCTGGGTAAGGTTGATCTCATCAATAAGTCTTTGGTAGGAAAGAGAGATTTCAATAGGGTCAAGATCCTGTCTCTGGATATTTTCCACCAGGGCCATTTCCAAAGATTCCTGATCGTTGGCAATTCGAATATAGGCCGGAATGGTTTCCAAACCTACAAGTTTAGAAGCTCTGAACCTGCGTTCTCCCGAAACCAGCTGGTACTTGTTGTAATCCAGCTTCCTTACCGTTATCGGCTGGATCACGCCCAGTTCTCTAATTGAAGAAGCCAACTCTCTTAGCGACTCTTCATTAAAACTGGTTCGCGGTTGAAAAGGATTTACTTCTATGGCATTCAGCTCCAATTCTACAATATGCCCAACCAGCTTATCTGCATTCTTATCTTCGGCCGATTTGATGTCGTTCTGCGGATCTTTCAGCAGTGCCGAAAGCCCTCGTCCCAATGCCTGTTTCTTCGTCGCCTTAGCCATCTTCTTCTATGAATTTTTCTTTATGATCTCGTGTGCCAGGCTTAGATAATTGCTTGCGCCCTTACTACCGGCATCGTAATTTATAATACTCTCCCCGTAACTGGGGGCTTCACTTAAACGCACATTACGCTGAATGATTGTCTTGAACACCATCTCATCAAAATGCTTTTGTACCTCTTCCACTACCTGATTTGACAGGCGTAGGCGCGAATCATACATGGTGAGCAACAAACCTTCAATATCCAGTTTGTCATTATGAATTTTCTGAACGCTTTTAATAGTATTTAAAAGTTTCCCGAGGCCTTCAAGCGCAAAATACTCACACTGGATAGGAATAATCACAGAGTCGGCAGCAGTTAACGCATTTAAGGTAAGCAGTCCCAGGGACGGGGCACAGTCAATGATCACATAATCATATTTTTCCCGCAGGTGTCCAATGGCTTTTTTAAGCATGTATTCCCGCTCTTCCTGGTCCACGAGTTCTATTTCGATAGCAACAAGGTCAATATGGGCAGGAATAATATCCAGGTTGGGAGATTCAGTTTTTAAAATTGCTTCTTCAGCTTTTATAGAATGCTCCAGCAACTGATAGGTGCCTAACTCCACACTTTCAACATCTATCCCAAGTCCCGAAGTAGCATTCGCCTGCGGATCGGCATCGATAAGCAAAACTTTTTTTTCAAGCACCCCTAATGATGCTGCCAGGTTAACCGAAGTTGTAGTTTTACCTACTCCTCCTTTTTGATTTGCAACGGCAATGATCTTACCCATTCAATTATTTTGAATTTAAAGGGTAAAAATACAATTTATTATAGGTTTACGAAAGGTAATTTGTTAACAGGTTCTTAGCAGGTTCACATAGAAAAGACCCTTCAAAAATGCTATTTCTGAAGGGCCTTAAAAAGGTGATTTTCAGCTGAAAAATTTCAGCGGGACTTAAAAGATTAATTACTTTTTTTCGATTTGATCATTGCCTCCAGCTGGTCCCACATTTCCTCCGGAATGGCTTCCAAAAGATTGAATTGCCCGGCACCTTTTAGCCACTCTCCTCCATCGATAGTGATTACCTCCCCGTTTATGTAAGCCGAAAAATCTGAAACCAGGTAAGCCGCCAAATTTGCCAGTTCCTGATGCTCTCCCACCCTCTTTAAAGGCACTTTTTTGGCCAGATCAAATTTCTCTTTAAGATCTCCCGGAAGCAACCTGTCCCATGCTCCTTTGGTTGGGAAAGGACCGGGAGCGATCGCATTCATCCTGATGCCGTATTTTGCCCATTCCACGGCAAGCGAACGGGTCATGGCCAGCACTCCGGCTTTTGCAGTTGCACTTGGGACGACATAGGCAGAACCGGTCCAGGCATAGGTGGTTACGATGTTTAGCACAGTTTTATTTTGCTCTTTTTTATCTATCCAGTGTTTACCAAAAGCCAGGGTGCAGTTTTTACTCCCTTTGAGTACAATGTCAATAATGGTATCAAATGCGTTGGCACTAAGGCGCTCGGTTGGAGAAATGAAATTTCCGGCTGCGTTATTCAGAAGGATGTCCACCGGCCCAAATGCTTCCACGGTTTGCTGCAACATATTTTCCACCTGGTCATAATGCCTTACATCACACTGCAGGGCCAAACAGGTGCCTCCTGTTTCAGTCTCTAATTCCCGTGCAGTATTCTCCAGTTTTTCCAGATTTCTGGAAGTAATTGCCACTTTAGCTCCTAACTCCAAAAAGTATTTTGTCATTGCCTTTCCCAGTCCGCTTCCGCCTCCCGTGACCACAATATTTTTTCCTTTTAATGCATCGTCCCGTAACATTTTTTGTGTGTAGTTCATATGTTGTTTCCTTAAAAATATTAGGAATGATCCTTAATATTGGTTGAGTTTTTTTTAAAGCCTTAGAAAAAGGACAAATTTTAAATTATTCTTTTGAGACCTAAGATATAACCCTTTAATTTTTTTTCATATGAAAAGCATCAATTCTTTACATATTTTAATGCGGATTGTTTCAACTTTTATTTTTTCTTATCGTCTTTTCGGGCTGTAAAATTAGAGCCGATGAAAAAGAAACCCGGTCTGCCTAAGAGATCGGGGTAACCCGAGGTTCCAGGACCTACGGCTGAGAGAGCTGCAAAGAGGAGTAGCAGCGGTGCTTATCTACATCTATAACAACTGCTAACGATAGAACAGAAGTCACAGAAGAATTGTCCAGGCTCAGAGAAGATCCAATTAGCAATGATCAATTAACAATGATCAATTAACAATGATCAATTAACAATGATCAATTAACAAGGATTGATCGAAAGGGAGCAATCATCAGATTATGTAGGTTGATGCTTTTTTAATTGATTAAACCAAGAATAGACTTGTTTTTCTCACGGCTTGTGCAGATTTTTAAACTTTAAACTTTAAACTTTAAACCTTAAACCTTAAACCTTAAACATTATTCTATGAGTATTTCCAGCAGTTGGATTGCAGCTTCGCTGATCTTTGTTCCGGGACCAAAAACTGCTACTGCACCGGCATCGAACAGGAACTGATAATCCTGTGAAGGAATTACTCCGCCCACGATCACCATAATATCTTCCCGCCCTTGTTTCTTTAGTTCTTCAATTACCTGAGGTACGAGAGTCTTGTGACCCGCAGCCAGCGAGGATACTCCCAGGATGTGAACGTCATTTTCTACAGCCTGTTTGGCTGCTTCTGCCGGAGTCTGGAACAGTGGACCTATATCCACGTCAAAACCAACATCGGCATAGCCAGTGGCTACAACTTTTGCTCCCCTGTCATGTCCATCCTGGCCCATTTTGGCCACCATAATGCGTGGGCGGCGGCCTTCCTGTTCCGCGAATTTGTTCGCTAGTTCTCTTGCTTTTTTAAAGGAAGAGTCGTCTTTTATCTCTTTTGAATACACCCCGCTAAAAGATTGAATTTTTGCTTTATACCTTCCAAAAACTTCTTCGAGAGCATCACTTATCTCCCCTAAAGTCGCTCGTTTTCTTGCCGCATCTACAGCTAAAGCTAATAGATTTCCTTCACCCGATCGCGCTGCATCGGTAAGATTCTTTAATGCTGAAGTCACTTCTGCCGAATTTCTTTCGGCTTTCAACTGTTCAAGGCGTTCAACCTGTTGTCGGCGCACAGTTTGGTTATCAACTTCCAGCGTGACGATAGGATCTTCTTTTTCTCTACGGTATTTATTGACTCCTACAATAATGTCCTGCCCACTGTCGATTCGGGCCTGCTTCATAGCCGCAGCTTCTTCAATGCGCAGTTTAGGAATTCCGGCTTCGATTGCCTTAGTCATCCCGCCCAGTTCTTCTACCTCTTCGATAAGCTTCCATGCCTTAAGGGCGATCTCATCTGTCAGGGCTTCAACAAAATAGCTGCCGGCCCATGGGTCTACGGTTCTGGTGATCTGGGTTTCCTGCTGCAAATGCAACTGGGTATTTCTTGCAATACGTGCAGAAAAATCGGTGGGCAAAGCAATGGCTTCATCCAGGGCATTTGTATGTAAACTTTGCGTGCCTCCAAAAGCCGCAGCTGCAGCTTCGATACAGGTTCGCGCCACATTATTGAAAGGATCTTGTTCAGTAAGACTCCAGCCGCTTGTTTGGCAGTGGGTGCGAAGGGCAAGAGATTTTTCGTTCTTGGGATTGAACTGTTTTACCAGCTTTGCCCAGAGTGCTCTTGCAGCTCTCAATTTTGCGATCTCAGTAAAGTGGTCAAGACCAATGGCCCAAAAGAAGGAAAGTCTGGGGGCGAAGCTGTCAATGTCCATTCCCGCTTCCAAACCTTTACGTATGTATTCCAGCCCGTCTGCAAGGGTATAAGCCAGTTCAATTTCACTGGTAGCACCTGCTTCCTGCATGTGATATCCTGAGATGCTAATGCTGTTAAAGCGCGGCATGTGCTTCGAAGAATACTCAAAGATGTCTGATATGATCTTAATGGAAGGAGTAGGTGGGTAGATATAAGTATTCCGCACCATGAATTCCTTTAAAATGTCATTTTGGATGGTTCCTGAAAGTTGTTCAGGCTTAACTCCCTGTTCTTCGGCGGCAACAATGTAAAAAGCCAGGATGGGTAGTACGGCCCCATTCATGGTCATAGATACCGACATCTTGTCCAGAGGGATCTGGTCGAAGAGGATCTTCATATCTTCTACCGAATCTATGGCAACTCCTGCTTTTCCAACATCTCCTACAACCCGTTCATGATCACTATCGTAGCCACGGTGCGTAGGCAGATCAAAAGCGACCGAAAGTCCTTTTTGACCGGCGGCAAGATTGCGGCGGTAAAATGCATTACTTTCTTCGGCAGTTGAAAATCCGGCGTATTGGCGAATGGTCCAGGGCCGGGAAACATACATGGTGCTGTAAGGGCCCCGGAGGTAAGGTGGTATCCCCGCAGCGAATTTTAGATGGGGCAGATCTTGAAAAGCATAGGAATTTTCAGGTCTTTCTGAATTCTCTGCTGTTGTTTTCAGCTCTAAATGCTGAAGATCCTTTCTGCCCATAATTTAGTTTTCGCTGTTAATTTCGTTCTCCTTCTTAAGTCTTTCCTGTTCTGTTTTTTCTGATAATCGTTTTTCAATTATCGGCTGAAGCAGGGTTTTTCTTGGTTTGTGTTTTACAAAAGGATAAAGCTCCAATTCCTCCTTCATCTTATCCTGGGGGTTTGGATATTTATTGGTGCCAATGAGCACCAGTTTGCCTTCATCAAATTCTTCCTGTTCCTTTTGAGCACTTTCGGCAATTTTTTTCTGAATGATTCCCTCTTTTAGCTGAGTGATAAATCCGCCGCCTTTTTCAATGGTTTTAAAAATATCCAGCGCTTTATCAGTCATTTCGTGGGTAAGGGTTTCAATATAGTAGCTGCCTTCAGCAGGGTTAGCAACTTTTTCAAAATAGCTTTCGTGTTTCAGCACCAGCAACTGATTTCGAGCGATACGGCTTCCGAAGCTATTATTCTTGTGGTAAATAGCATCATATGCCATGTTGCAAACGCTGTCAACCCCCCCCAGTACTGCACTCATACTTTCTGTAGTCGTGCGAAGTAAGTTGACATTGAAATCATAAAGCGTCTTATTACGACGGGTGGGTTGTGCCAGGATATTACACTCTCCCACAAAATCATATTCAGACTTCAGCGTGGTATAGAGCAGCCGCAAGGCCCGAACCTTTGCGATCTCAAAAAAGTAATTGGGCCCTACAGAAATAAGGAACTGAAAATTTACCTTTTTTGATACCCCTGTTTCTGAAATGTGGTGGAAATACTCGTTGACATGTCCCAGGGCATAAGCCAGTTGCTGCGGAATATTTGCCCCTGCATTTTGATACAGAGAGGTATCAACTGAAATAAATGACTCCAGATTTTTACATTTTTGTAGGAGGGTATTCAATACCTTATGATCCTGTTTTTGGTCCTTATGCCAATTGCCGCTACGGGCGAGGTTACCAATAATGTCAAACTGAAGAAAAACTTTTGAGCCGGGTTCAACTGAGTCGTTTAGCTTTAGGAAATATGCTTCGGAAGCAAATTCCGGCTTCAGGTAAACAGCAATTTCGGTGAGATTTAGGTCCTTTAGCAGGATCCCAGGATCTATTTCTTCAGAAGGAATGATGAACCAAATACTTTCTGCTCCTTTTTCAAGGGCTTCATGTGCTTTTTTGTTGGCTCTTTCCGCAGAAGCGGCATAGATCTGTTCAGTAATATTCCATTTTAGAGGGTTATTGACCTGTACAGGTTCGGGAGATTCATCAGGGTGATAAAAAGGCTTTACATTGATCCCATCGAGAGATTTCCAGACCAGAGTTTCATTATAATCGGCCCCTTTTAGTTCGTATTGGATCTTTTGCTTCCATTGTTTAGCCGATACTTCTTCAAATTCTGTGAATAAATTCGTGCTCATTTTCATTAAAAATTAAGGGTCTCTAAAATGACATTCTTAGCACCTATTCTTCGGCCTCCTTATATTCAATAATAAAGATCTCCTCATTATCCCGTTTCATAAAATATTCCCGGCGGGCAAATTTTTCGAGCTCCAGGGAATCGTTAAGATTTTCCATGATCGCCTTATCGTGAGAGATCTCGTTGAGGTAGTACTTTTTATTTTTCTCCAGGTCATTGATCTCAAGATCAAGTTCCCGGTGAATAAGCCAGGAGTTACTATCCAAAAAGAGCATCCAGAAAACAAAGGCCACCAGGACAAGCAAATATTTGTTGCTGGCTATGCGAAACCATTTATTGCTTAGGATCTCTTTCATCTTCATAGCCCGAAATATACAAAATTAGAGTAAACGTTGACGAATAATGGTGCGAACAATATCAACAGCTACAGTGTTATAGCGATTTGTAGGAATTATAATATCTGCAAATTCTTTGGTAGGTTCAATGAATTGCTGATGCATGGGTTTTAAGGTGTTTTGATAACGGTTAAGCACCTCTTCAAGGTCACGGCCTCTTTCTGCGATATCACGCTTTAGGCGGCGTATCAACCTTTCATCGCTATCGGCATGTACGTAGATCTTGATATCGAACATTTCCCGAATGTCTGCATGTGTGAGGATAAGGATCCCTTCCACAATAATAACTTTGCGGGGTTCAATGGTGATGGTCTGGGCCGTGCGATTGTGTTCTTTAAAGGAATATACAGGCTGCTGAATTGTCTTGCCGGCCTTTAGATCTTTTAAATGAGAAACCAGAAGGTCAAAGTCTATGGATTTTGGATGATCAAAATTGATCTTTGTTCGTTCCTCATAGGTGAGGTGGCTGGTATCCTGGTAATATGAATCCTGAGAAATGACATCTACTTCTTCATTTTTTAATTCCTCAATGATTTGATTAACAACAGTGGTTTTTCCACTTCCGGTACCCCCGGCAATTCCAATGATCAGCATATTCAAATTTTCGGCAAAGGTAATTATTTACCAAGTTGTAAAATCTGGTTTTATTTTTCTATAGCTGCTACCTCTTCTTCGGTCACCTGATCTTCATTATTGTTTTCCCAGGAATTATTGATGTAGTTCATCACATCTGCGACTTCACGGTCACTTAATCCCAAAGCGGGCATTAAATTGTCATATTTTTCTCCGTTCACCTTAATAGGACCACGCAATCCAAACTTAATAGCACGAATTGCTTCTTTTTGTTTATTAGCCAGCCAATCTGATTGATTAAGGGGAGGGAAAACACCTTTGATGCCTTCGCCGCCAGAAAGATGACAGGAGGCGCAGAAATTATTGTAAAGTCCTGCGCCTCTGTCTATACTTTCTTTGAATTCAGGAGATCGTGGTGTCCTGGTAAGCTTTTGATCTGCTTGTTGCTTTGTGTCTTTACATCCCAGGTTGATCACCAGTAAAAAAGTCCATAAAACTTTGTTCATGTTTATTGCTTCGGAAGTATTTTTACAATTCCTTTTCCTTCTACAGAAACATAGATATGCCCGTCAGGTGACTGTACAACATCACGTACGCGGCCAATATTCTCCAGGATCTTTTCCCTTGCAGTAACTTTTTTCCCGTCAAGGGTAAGATGCTCTACATACTGGAATTTTAAGGAACCTACCAAAATATCTCCTTTGAGGTCGGGATATTTATCTGAAGTTACATGTGCAAAACCACTTGGGGCAATTGACGGAACCCAATAGTAAATAGGATCTTCAAAATCTGGTCCCGAAGTCTCGTCAGTAAAAGAAGTGCCATCGTAATTGATGCCGTAACTTACCAATGGCCATCCATAGTTAGCACCTTTTTTAACTACATTAATTTCGTCACCACCCTGTGGTCCATGCTCATGTACCCAAATCTCATTGGTGTCTGAATTGAAGATCATCCCCTGCGGATTTCTATGACCATATGAAAATACAGCTTCCTTAGCGCCAGATACTCCTACATAAGGATTATCCTGCGGAATACTGCCGTCTAAATTCAGCCTGTACACTTTTCCTCCATCTCGTGTAAGATCCTGCGGATTCACATCCCGGTCTCCACGATCTCCAATACTGAAGTAAAGATGACCTTCATTGTCAAAATCTATTCGGGATCCAAAATGTTGTCCACGGGTAGAATTCGGGACTGCTTTATATAAAACTTCTTTATTTGTAAGCTGGTTGTTTTCAAGTTTGGCGCGCATTAATTCTGTGTTTCCGCCTTCACCTTCTCCTGCAGATGAAGCGTATGTGAAATAGATCCAGCCGTCACTCTGATAATTAGGGCTAAGGGCAACATCTAAGAATCCGCCTTGTCCCCGGTTATACACCTCGGGAGCTCCCTGTACCTGTTGTTTCTGGCCATTTTTAAAATGGATCAATTCTCCACTTTTTTCGGTGATCAACATGCTGCCATCGGGAAGGAAATCCATTCCCCATGCAATGTCAAGGCCGGGCACTACTACCTCATACTCATATTCGGCAGTAGTAAGTTGTTCTTCGGGAATAGTAACTACTGAAATTTTCTGAACAGTATCATTTTCAGGAGTAGTTTCTGTCTCCTGGGCTTTTGTATTTCCGTTTTCACCACATGCGAAAAGACCAAGGCTAAGGGAAAGAAGGAATATTTTTTTCATTTTTAAGAAGTTGAAGTTGATCAAGATTAATGCAAACCCAAAGATAACAAGAAAATGGAGAAGATGAATAGAGGTGGAATCAAGAGATTTTATTAAGTATGTAATACGCCAGATATATTAAAAGAAATATTATATTTGCAGCCGCTAAGAGGATTCAAGATTCAGAATTTAAGATTCAAATTGGAATTTGAAATTTGCTTATTGAGTTTTATCAGCGCAAGCTGATCTCGGGGTGTAGCGTAGCCCGGTTATCGCGCCTGCTTTGGGAGCAGGAGGCCGCAGGTTCGAATCCTGCCACCCCGACGAATAAAGCCTTGCCTTTTTGATGCGAGGCTTTTTTTATGCTATTATTAGATAAAGAAGGTCGCAGGTTCCCCCGACACTTCGGGGCTGCCACCCCGACGAATAAAGCCTTGCCTTTTTGATGCGAGGCTTTTTTTATGCTATTATTAGATAAAGAAGGTCGCAGGTTCCCCCGACACTTCGGGGCTGCCACCCCGACAAATAAAGCCTTGCATTTTTGATGCGAGGCTTTTTTAATGGTATTATTAGATAAAGAAGGCCGCAAATTCCCCCTACACTTCGGGGCTGCCAACCCGACAAATAAAGCCTTTCATTTTTCTTGCGAGGTTTTTTCTATAGTATTATTAGATAAAGAAGGCCGCAGGTTCCCCGACACTTCGGGGCTGCCATCCCGACAAAATAAAGCCTTTCATTTTTGATGAGAGGCTTTTTCTATAGTATTATTAAATAAAGAAGGCCGCAGGTTCCCCCGACACTTCGGGGCTGCCACCCCGACAAATAAAGCCTTGCATTTTTGATGCGAGGCTTTTTTTAATGGTATTATTAGATAAAGAAGGCCGCAGGTTCCCCCGACACTTCGGGGCTGCCACCCCGACAAATAAAGCCTTGCATTTTTGATGCGAGGCTTTTTTTAATGGTATTATTAGATAAAGAAGGCCGCAGGTTCCCCTGGAAACTTCTAAAAATAAAGGGGGAGAACTTTTTCAACATCGCTCCGCATGTTCTCCTCTTGCTTTCTTCCCCCTTAGTTTTGCCTCACATCTTTAGCGGTATAATTTGTTTATTTTGTGATATAATGTTAAATAATAAGATCTTATTTTTGTGCCTATGGCTGAGACTCCCAGAAATGATGCCCGACAATTACGGCAACTTAATTTCGACCTTGCAAATTATTTTTCCAATACAGTAATTCCGCAGCTGTTTGTTGATGCCGATCTCATTTTGAGGATCTTCACTCCACCAGCAATGAAACAATTTTCTTTAACATATGATCATGTGGGTAGCCATATCTCAGATATTAAGGATAACCTCCGTTATCCCCATGTTGTTGAAGATATTCGTGAGGTAATTGATAATCCAAGTGATTCTTTGGAAAAAGAAGTGCAGACCACAGACGGCTACTGGTATCAGATGAACATTGTTCCTTATATTGAACACGAGGAGGATGTCATTAACGGAGTTATTATCACTTTTACAGATGTTACAAAGAGATTGCTTGCTTTGAGAGAATCGGAAAAATTGAATTCTCAGTACGAGATCCTCATGTTTGCCTTAGCACATGATATAAGACAACCTCTCTCAACAATCTCCTTAGTTGCTGATGGATTAAAGATGGTTTCTTCACAGGACGGTTCTAGACAGTTCGGCAAATGGGCCGACACCCTCCGAAAATCTTCAAGAAGTCTAGAAACTTTGATTGAAGACTTTACTGCCGGTAAGGTAGAGGAGAGGGCAGAATCTTCCGAAGAAATGAAGCTGAACATTAAAGATATCTGCGAAGATATACTTCTCGCCCTTAAATTGGAGATTAGGAAAAAAAATATAAAAGTAACAACGGATCTAAAGGTAGCAGAGATAACTTTTCCCAGGAGCAGTCTAAGAAGTGTAATCTATAATCTTATCCATAATGCGGTCAAATTTAACGATCCTGAAAAAGCTTCAGAGATAAATATAGCCACAGAGGAAATAGGAGATTTTGTGATCCTGTGTGTGCAGGATAATGGATTGGGTATATCACGTGAAGATCAGAGACTTGTGTTCAAAAAATCTTCAAGATTACATAATGATATAAAAGGTACCGGAATGGGGCTTTATGTTATTAAACAAATGATTGAAGATAATGATGGCCGAATTAAGCTAGAGAGTGATAAAGGAGAAGGAAGCACCTTTAAGGTCTTCTTTAAAAATCACAAAACAGCATAATCAGATAAAATTATCTTATAACTTTTTATATAGAATAGTACTTTTAAAATGCAAAAAATACCCTTCTAAAGGTCACCTAATCGCTTACCTGGAGGATAGGGAAAAGAGAAAGGTTCTGAATTTACTGGCATGACGGGACAAGCAAATTAAACCTGCCACCCCTACAAAATAAAAATCTGCACTTTTGTGCAGGTTTTTTTGTTTTAATTGAAGCCAACGCTTGCTCTTAAACCGAAGGGCTGGCAAAAAAATCTGTGCAGGCGTGTCAGTACCTGTGCGTAGGATTTCAAATTCGGACTGATTTTGAACTTTACTTTTTGAAAAATAGTTCTATAGTTTTACCCAACTTGTATTGTCCTCTGCTCTAAGCAGTGTCCTCTCATTTTTGACGATAAATGAAAAATTCATTTTCCTGTCTTTATCAAAGAAAAGATCAATCTTTTCGCCACTGATTTTGTAATCTACTCTGTATATTATATCACCTATTCCGAGATCTGCTTGAGAATTTCCGATAAATTGAATATATTCAGTACAATCAAATCCCTCACAATCTGTATTTTCCTGATTAAATCTACCATTCATTTCAACAAAGTCAGTATTATCTTTTGAACAAGATGATACTATAACAATAGTTATTAAAAAATTAATAACTTTAAATATTCTTTTTAGCATAACAAGGATTTTTAATGAAAGGAGCTTCTACTTGTATGAGTAAAAAAACTTATAAAGGTTGCGTAACAAGTAAAATGAAATTAAATAAATCCAGTGAACATCCTCTTATTCTTTGTTTATTATTAATGATAAAGTGCTCTTAATCCCGCTTTGAAAGTGCAAAATTTACCTGGATATTTATTCGGAAAGTTTTCTATGATCTTTTCCCTTCCAGGATCTTTTTATTGGTTAAGTCCAGGATCATCGGAGTAATGCTGGTTTTTCCGTTTTTCACTGCCCACCGGTCTGTACCTTCTTCGACCTCTTCAATAGGAAAAACGGTGAACCAATAGTGGTCTCTTCCCATCGGGTCCTGTTGCTGAATGACTTTACCATCATAGTGACGTATAGACTGGCAGGTCCAAACTATATCTCCTTCGGGTTGCCGCGGAAAATTGATATTTAAAAGTTCCATTTCATGTTCCTTAACTGTATCCTGTAAGGCAGCTTTTACAAAAGGTTCCAAAGCTTCAAAATCGGGTTCATCTTCCCCTACAGAGACACTTAAAGCAATTCCTCGTATACCGAAAAGAACAGCTTGCCGGGCAGCCGAAAGGGTTCCGGAATGCCATGCTGAATTTCCCAGATTTGAACCAATATTTATTCCGGAAAGCACAAGATCTATATCATCAAAAAGGTGGATCCCCAGGGCTACACAATCGGCAGGAGTTCCGCTTACGCGGTAAGCTTCCATGCCTTCGAAGTGAATGGGAGATTTTTTATAAGTAATAGGTTTTGCAGAAGTTATGGCTTGTCCCATGGAAGATTGTTCCACATCGGGCGCCATGACAATTACTTCACCATATTCAGCTGCACATTTGGCAAGGCAGGAAAGTCCGGGGCTGTATATTCCGTCATCATTGGTCACTAATATCTTCATAACAAATATTTTTAATCTGGTTCTTAAAGTAAAATACAAAACTTTGAATTAATTGTAAACGTTGGAATTATAAGTCTGTGTTAAGAAGCACCCAGAAGTGTTTTTTGCTGCTTATTTTTATTAAAAACCAAGTGAAATGAGAAAAGCAGTTCTGGTTCATAATCCCACAGCAGGATCCGGCGAACACAGTAAAAAGAGCCTGATTAAAAAAATTGAATCGGCTGGGTACGAAGTAAAGTATTTCTCTACTGACCTGCCGGGATGGGAGCGATTTACCAAAGAAAAAGTTCATGTCATTTTTGTTGCCGGGGGTGATGGGACGGTTCAAAAGCTGGTGGCAGCTCTGCTAAATGAGGATGATCAAATTAAAAAGGTTCCTGTGCAAATACTACCTATGGGAACAGCCAATAATATCGCCGCTACGCTTAATTTGGATGCTCCTGTAGAGAAGCTGGTAGAATATCAAAATACGGTAGGATTTGATGTGGGCAAAGTAAAAGGGGCCGGTGAACCCGATTTTTTTATAGAGGCACTCGGTTTCGGAATTTTCCCGCGGCTGGTCAAAATAATGAAGGAAAAAGAAGAAGAGGATGGGGAGTTAGATCCTGAGGTCGAACTGAAGAAATCTTTGCAGGAGCTGCTAAAAACCGTAAGAAGTTATGCCGCAGGTGAAGCTATTATTATTGCAGACGAAGAGGAGATAACCGGTAAGTTTCTCCTTATTGAGCTCATGAACATAAAATTTATAGGCCCTCATTTTGAACTTGCTCCCGGTGCCAATACCGGTGATGGCAATTTTGAACTTATTGCCGTTCCCGAAGATGCGAGGGAAGATCTTGCCCAATACATTGAGGATCTTATGGAAAATCGTAAGAAAAGACCTCTGGAAGATTTTGCTTTCTTAAAAAAGGTCAAGGAAGTTCGTATCAAATGGATGGGAGAAGATATGCACGTAGATGATGAAAGAATTGAGGGAAAACGAGGAGAGGAGATAACTGCAATCAATAGTCAGGCGGTTTTTGAATTTCGTATTCCTTAGGTGATCATGTTGTTTTCATCTGATTTAATTGATTTTTAACGTTTTTACCTAAAATGAATCCTTTTTTTGAAGAGATTTGTGTGTTATAAACAATTCTCATTATGGTAAAAATTAATTTAAAACAATCGTACAGCCGGCTGTTAATGGGAATAGCCGGATGGTTTCTACCCGGGCTGTTAATGCTACTTTCTTTGTTTCTTAGCAGTTGCCAGGAAAAGAATTATGCCAAAGTATCCGAAGAGCCAACGGTTGTCGAAGTATCCCACGATCAAAAGGTTAAAAGAGGAGAATATCTTGTTACTACAATTGGTTGTGCAGACTGTCATTCTCCTAAGAAGTTTGGAGAAAGAGGGCCTGAAGAGGTTGCAGGATTGCTACTTTCAGGTTATCAGCAGGGGCAGGAGCTTCCCGCAGTTGACATGGCTAATCTTCCACCTGGTTTTATAGCAATGAGCGGAGATCTTACTGCTGCTTACGGACCCTGGGGAACTTCTTTTGCAGCAAATATTACTTCTCATGAAACCGGGATTGGTAACTGGAGCCTGGAACAGTTCAAAACAGCTATGCAAAAAGGAAAGTACAAAGGAATTGAGAATGCCAGAGATTTGTTACCTCCAATGCCCTGGTTCAACTTTGCTCATCTTACAGATGAGGACCTGGAGGCCATGTACGTTTACCTGCAGAGTACCAAACCCGTAGAAAACGTGGTGCCTGCACCCATTCCACCGGGCGCCAAACCGGCATCTATCTCAGGATTATAAACTGGTATTCAAAAAAAGGCCCTGCAACTTGCAGGGCCCGGCCGTTTCCGGCCAACCTAAACTTAAACAAAAATCAACTGAACCTATTTCCAGTATTGCGGTTTGGTGTCTTCGGTAAGCTGCTTCCAATATCCCGGCGTTACCTTACGACCGTCAAATGTTTTTAATTTTCTTTCGAAAACCCCAATCACAGGGTTAAATGTAATATCGGTTACTCCTATTGTATATAACTGAGGTTCTTCAGGAGTTTTTTTCTTTTCCTCCTCAATGATAACCTGAAATCCATTGTGTTCTAATAGCCTTGTCAGAAACTCCTTCCGTTCTTCATCAATTTTCTTTTCAATGAAGCTCACTCTTGTTTCTCCAATGCTTCCGAAGCTATGCTTTCCATCTAATGCCATAAGACCTAATTTAAGAATGTACTTAACTGATATATGTAATCGTACAAGGGGCTGTATAAACCAAGGGCAAGAATCCCTATCACTGTAATTAAAAGCCCGAGTCGCATGTATAATCTATTCTCAAAAAAGGGAATTGGTGCTTCTCCTTTTCTAACAAACATTGCTCTAATCACCAGGAGGTAATAGTAGAGGGAGATGGTGACGTTAACCACAGCAAGGAAAACGAGCAGGTAATAACCTTCGCTTGCCGCTGCCGTAAAGAGGAAGAATTTTCCGAAAAATCCTGCAACAGGAGGGATACCTGCCAACGAGAAAAGTGCCAGCATCATTACAAGGCTTAATTTCGGATTTGTGCGGTAAAGACCCTCATAATCTTTCATATTCTCTTTCCCGGTTTGGGTGGATATAGCCTGCACCACTCCAAAGGCTGCCAGATTCGAGAAGATGTAAATGGTAACGAAATATACCACTGTGGCTGTTCCCAATTGGGTGCCGGTCATTAGACCCAACAGTATAAAACCTGCCTGGGCAATAGAGGAGTAGGCGAGGAAACGCTTCATATTCTCCTGCCGTAAGGCGAAAATATTCCCGATGAACATCGTAGCCACGGCCAGTAAGTAAAGCATAGGTTCCCAGATGTACATTAAAGGCTTCAGCACAGTAAACAGAAGGATCATTAGGATGAATGCTGCAGCACCTTTGGAAATTACTGATAAATAGGATGCCACTCCAATTGGAGCTCCCTCGTAAACATCGGCAGTCCAAAAGTGGAAGGGCACGAGGGAAATCTTAAACGCCAGTCCGGCGAAAAAGAGTATAAATCCAAGGATTGTCAGGTTTTCCGCTGTCAGGGTGGTTAAAATGTCATCAAAATAGATGGAGCCGTTGGTGGCATAAAGCATGGTGATCCCAAAAAGAGACACGCCTGAAGCCAGAGCTGCCGAAAGTATGAATTTAATTCCCGCCTCGCCCGATTCTCTCTTGATGATCTCAAAGGCGGCAAGTGCAGCGACCGGAAGGGTGGAAAGCTCCATTCCTATAAAGAACATAAGAAAATCTCCGGCAGAGATCATGAAGTACATTCCCAGAAGGGAGGCGAACAACAGGATGAAAAATTCTGTGCCCCTTTCCTGGCTTAGCATATTTTTTTCGAGCCATTCCGCCGACTGAAGTAAAAGAGTGAAAACACCAATATTCAGGATACCCTTGAAAAAGTGGATCATGTCATTACTCCTGAACATGCCTCCAAACAGAAAACTCTCAGCCAGGGGCAGGAAGCCTACAGCAGTATGAATTCCGAAGAAAAGCAAAGCCAGGTGGAGAATACTACTCTTTTTATGATCGGGGATGGCGATCTCGGCAATGATAAGCAGCAGGATGATCGCCAGTAGGGAGATCTCGTGCCGCATTAGTAAAAAACTACTCAGTTCCATTTTCTATTCTTTTAATTTATAGCACTCCCTGAATGAAAGGCTGAAGGCTTTCCATGATTAGGTTACTTATCCATAATGGAGCTATACCAATTCCTACAATGGGGATCAACAATAGCATAATTCCGGTTTTCTCATACCAGGTGGTTCCTTCCAGATTGTTATAAGCTTCATTTTTTACCGTTCCCATAAGCATGATCCCAACCACCCGAAGCACATAAACGGCCGTGACTACTATGGCGGAGATGGAGACAATGGTAGCGACCCTGTAGAACATGCTGTCCTGCTGAAATGCACCCATAAAGATGTTCATTTCGGCGACGAATCCGCTGAAGCCGGGAAGACCCAGTAAAGCCATTCCGGCAATTACGTATACTACCGAAATAAAAGGGATAACTTTAAGCAAGCCACCCAGTTTTGTAATGTCCCGGGTGTGGGTCCTTCCGTAGATCATCCCAATTAAAGCGAAGAAGAGTGCAGTCATGAATCCGTGAGACAGGGACTGTAAAATAGCACCATTCCAGGCCGTTTTGTTCAGCATAAGCAGTGCAAAAGTCACCATCCCCAGGTGGCTCACAGATGCATAGGCGTTAATATATTTTAGATCGGTTTGACGCAGGGCAGCGAAGGCACCATAGATCACTCCGGTAGCCGAAAGTATGATAAAGAACCAGCTCCATTCCAAAGCTCCGGCAGGAAGCAGGAACATAGCTACTCTGAAAATTCCGTAGCCTCCAAGCTTCATTAAAACTCCGGCGTGTAGCATGGAAACTGCAGTAGGCGCAGAAGCATGTCCGTCAGGTGACCAGGTATGGAATGGAAATAAGGCTCCTAAAATGGCAAATCCTATGAAGGTTAATGGGAAGAACAGCTTCTGGGCTTCAAAAGGAATATTCACTTTAGCAATCTCGAGGATATTAAAAGTTAGCGCTCCTCCATCGGCATTTGAATTAAAGTAGATTCCGAGAATTCCCACCAGGAGGACTGCGGAAGCTCCCATTAACATCAGGGTGAGCTTCATAGCCGAATATTCTTTGTTACCCGAACCCCAGATGCCTATTAGAAGATACATTGGTATTACTGCGATCTCATAGAACACGAACATGGTGAAGAGGTCTATGGAAATAAAGAACCCGTAGACTCCCGTAGCAAGCACGATCAAAGAAATGAAAAATTCCTTAGGCAGCTCTTCCATCTTCCAGGAGATGAAAACTCCGGCGAGAACGATGATGGAAGTAAGCAGGATCAGTGAAACTGAGATCCCGTCCACTCCAATATTATAATGGATGTTGAATTGTTCGAACCAAACCAGGTCGCGGGTGAATAGCATGACCGAGTCATTGACTGCCCTTTCCCTGAAGTAGGCGAACAAAAGATTTATTGCCATTCCCAGCTGGACTAAACCGCCAATCATGGAAATGACCCTTGCCTGTCTAAGATCTTTCGTAAACACCAGCGCCAGGATCACCAGTACCGGAACAACGACAAATAGAGATAGAATATCCATAGCACCTTAATTGTTAAATATATAAATGAAGACCAGGACGAGTATCACCACTCCTCCCATAAATCCGAAGGCGTAATCCTGCACTTTACCCGATTGCCAGCCTTTGATCTTTCTGGAAATCACAACCGTTTGGTTACCTATACCTTCCATGGTGCCGTCAACGATTTTTTTGTCAAACTTCGCAATCGGCGCCGCGACATTTTTGAAGAAAATATTTCTGGCTACAAAGAGGTAGATCTCATCAAAATAAAATTTATTCGAAGTCCATGTATAAAGCGATCCAAATGCAGTGGCGAACCTGAAAGCCAGATCGTTTTCTTTTTTATAGAAGATCCATGCGAGGAAGATTCCCAATGATCCAACCGCCACTGCTATCGCTGCAAGTGGTAAATTGAGATGGGCTTCAAATCCCGCTTTGTCTGCAGTCACCAATTCACTGAAGGGAACGAAACCTGCTGTAAGCGTTAGCACTGCCAGCACTACTAGCGGTATGGTCATTGAAGCAGGAGATTCATGAGGGGTATGAGCATACTTTCTGTCTTTTCCCCAAAAGATCCCGAAGTAAAGCCTGAACATGTAAAATGCAGTCAACCCTGCTACGAAAATTCCAACCCCATAGACAAACTGGCTGTTGTTATATGCTGCAACCAGGATCTCATCCTTACTCCAGAAACCGGCCAGTGGTGGAACGCCCGCAATAGCCAGGGCTGCAATAAGAAAAGTGATATTTGTAACTGGCATATATTTTCGCAAACCTCCCATGTCCTGCAGCAGGTTGCTGTGTACAGCGTGGATCACCGATCCTGCGCCAAGGAATAATAAAGCCTTGAACATAGCGTGAGTGAACAGGTGGAACATTGAGGCCATGTATCCTACTCCTTCTTGACCGTCAAAGCCTGAAACTCCCAGGGCCATCATCATGTATCCCAGTTGGGACATGGTGGAGAAGGCGAGGACTCTTTTTATATCCGTCTGAGTAATGGCTATTATGGCTGCAAAAAGAGCAGAAAATGCTCCGACATAGGTAACGATCTGTAGTGCAAATCCGTCTTCGACCATATAGAACATCGGGAAGAGACGGGCAACGAGATAGACACCGGCTACAACCATGGTTGCGGCATGTATTAAAGCCGAAACAGGAGTAGGACCTTCCATGGCATCCGGTAACCAGATGTGTAGCGGGAACATGGCCGATTTACCCGCACCACCCATAAAGATGAGGATGAGGGCCCAGGTGATCACCGAAAGACCCATAAAGGAAGAGGACGCCCAGGTAAGGATCGCCGGTCCCTGTGGATCATTCAGCAATTGAAAATCGAAGGTGTTGGTATAAAAGCCAATGATAAAGATCCCGATCAAAAATCCGAAGTCGGCAAAACGGGTAACAATAAAGGCTTTTTTGGCAGCTGCAATTGCCGAAGTTTTTGTGTAGTAATATCCAATGAGCAGGAAGGAGGAAACCCCCACAAGTTCCCAGAAAATATAGATCTGGAAGAGGTTGGTCGCAAGGACCAGTCCGTACATTGAAAAAGTGAAAAGAGAAAGATAGGCGAAGAAACGGGTAAAACCGTCATCCCCCTTCATATATCCTCTACTGTAAATGTGTACCATCAGCGAAACAGTGGAAACTACAATTAACATCATTACCGAAATAGGATCCACGAGCACTCCCATATCGATATGCAGCGTATCTGTAAAATTGATCCAGACTGTCTTTTCAACAAAGGTTTGGTAGACACCATTAACCTTACCTGAAACAAAGAAGTACTGCCAGGCAGTATAATAAGAGAGCAGGGTGGAGGTAAAAAGACCTGCCACACCAATAACACCTGATGCTGCCGGTTTGATCTTATGGCTGAATATTCCCAGGACAAGAAAAACAGCCAGGGGAATTGCAGGAATTAAAAGAAGGTTGATAAGGTTCATTTCTTTTACAGATTAATGCTTCATGGTTTCAGTTTCGCTTACTTCTACAGAGCCTGTTCGCCTGTAAATGTTGATAATGATCGCCACCGCCAAAGCAGTTTCGGCTGCAGCTACTGCTATGATGAAGATCGAATACACCATTCCCTGCAGGAGCTCGGGATAGAGGTACTTATTGATCACCACAAAATTTATTATTGAAGAATTCAGGATCAATTCCAGGGAGATCAGGATTGAGATGAGATTCTTTCGGGTAATAAACCCATACACTCCAATAAAGAACAGGATGGAAGTGAGGGTGAGGATTTCATTTATGCTTACGCCCGGGATCATAGTTTAAGTTTTAGCGGCAACGGCCGGATGTGTTCAAAATATTCAGGTTCAAAAATCTCATTTTAGACACCTATCTCTTCTTCAGGAACTTTTTCTTCAGTTACCTCTTTTTTGAGGTCCTTCAGGAGCTTTTCGGGGTCTATTTTTTGAAGGGGTGGTTGCTTGATTGCTCTTCCACCTTTGGCAATCACTATAGCTCCTATCATTGCTGAAAGCAGCAGGACACTTATCACTTCAAAAGGCAGAATAAAGCCTTGTTTTTCGAAACTTAATAAAGCTCTCCCGATTTCGGCAGTGGTGGTCGTTGTACTTACTCCTGCCACTTCAAAAGGATGTGCATAAATTGTTGCAAGAAATACACTTAAACCTAACAGGCAAAGCAAAGCAGACATCGCCTGCCGTGACTTCTTTGCTACCTCCAGTTTCATTTCTATATGGTGAATAAGCAGTACAGAAAAGATAATGAGTACTACTACCCCTCCCGCATAAACAGTCAACTGAATGGCCGCAAGGAAGTTATAATCCATCTGAAAATAGAGTCCGGCGGCTCCAATTAAAACAAAAAGGAGATATATTACAGACCGAAGCATTTTTCGGCTGCTTACTGCGGCAATGGCCGCAGCCACCATAATTATTGCAAGGATGTAAAAGATTACTTTTTCCATGGCTTATTCTTCTACTCCGGCTCTCACTTTAGAACCGGGTTTGTTTAAGATTCTCGTAAGCTGTGTCCTGTCATAAACAGAGTTCTCGAAGTTCTGTGCCCATTTGATAGCATCCGATGGGCAGGCATCCACACAGAGTCCGCATTGAGTGCACATTCCGAAATGGTAAATATGTTGATCTATAGCTTTTTTCTTTTTACCGGTCTCCGGATCAATAACGCGGTCCCAAATGATCTCTATACTTCCGTTAGGGCAGGCCAGTTCACATTTCTGACAGCCGGTACAGCTGTGTTCGTTGTTCTCATCATGTGGCATGACCACTTCCCCGCGAAAACGTTCAAACATCTTCAGCGTATCGCGGTTGTCGGGGTATTGTTGTGTAATTGCACCTTTTCGGGCATTCAGGAAATATTTTCCGGTGACCCTCATTCCTGTGAGAAGAGTTCTAATCCCGTGATATATGTTTGAGAAATAACCCATAGCAATTAGATTTGAATGGTAAGGTTAAGCCATACAATTACGGCCATTAGCACCAGGTTCACCAGGTTGATTGGGAGCAGGTATTTCCACTCTAATGTCAAGAGTTGATCTACCCTTAACCTCGGAAATGTCCAGCGAAACCACATCATTAAGAACACCAGTACAAAAGTTTTTACGAGGAACCAGAAGAGACCCATCCATGGCAGGGATTCGGTAATTCCGAAAGGAGATAACCAGCCACCGAAGAATATGGTGGTGGCGATAGCGGCAATGATGAACATATTTATAAACTCTGCCAGAAAGAAGTACGCGAACTTCATCCCGGAATATTCGGTGTGATACCCTGCGCCAAGTTCAGATTCGGCTTCAACCATGTCGAAAGGGGCGCGGTTAGTTTCAGCTGTACCTGCGATCATATAGATCATAAAGGCAATGATGGCAGGAATATGTCCCTGGACGATCAACCAGCCGCTCTTTTGTACCTCAATGATCTCAGAAAGCTGAAGGCTACCGGTAAGGATCACCATGGTAAGCAATGAAAGCCCAACAGAAAGTTCATAACTTACTGTTTGTACGCCACTTCGCATGGCACCAATTAAAGCGAACTTGTTATTACTGCTCCAGCCTCCCAAAAGGATACCAATCACTCCAATTGAGGAAATAGCGATTAGAAAGAAGATTCCGATATTGATATCAAAAGCCTGCAGGTCTTTGGTGAATGGAAAAACAGCCAAAGCCATTAAGGAGGTGACGATGACGAAATAGGGTGCGAGATTGTAAAGGAATTTATCGGCTTTTACAGTGCCGGTAAGTTCTTTGGATACCAGTTTTAATGCATCGGCAATGGTTTGAAATAATCCAAGATATCCCACACGGTTAGGACCTATTCGCAACTGGAACCAGGCAGCTACCTTTCTTTCAAGCAATACCAGGAACAAGCCCAACAATGCAAAGACAGTAAGATAAATAAGGGCAATCAAGGCCATATTCAACACTCCTGTATTTATAAACCAATCAATTATGTTTGAAATGCTGTTCATTTTTGTCAGGTTAACGATCAATATCAGGTACAACAATATCTATAGTGGCCATAGTGGCGACGAGATCCCCGATTTTTCCACCTACTGCGATATGATTGAGCAGGGAAAGGTTGGAAAGACCTGGAGAACGGAATTTCACCCGGTAAGGATTCTTGTTTCCGGTACTTATGATATACACTCCGAATTCTCCCCGGGCAGTTTCAACCTTCTGATAAAAATCTCCTTTTGGCAACTTTATCACGGCATTGGTTGCAACCTTAAAGTCACCTTCAGGAATGTTATCTATGAGTTGTTCGATGATGTTTAGAGATTCCCACATCTCGGCTATCCTTACCTTGTACCTGGCAAAGGAATCTCCTGCAGTATCAAGAGCTTCAGTGAAGTTCACCTTGTCAAGAGCGCTGTACGGGTGATACTTGCGCACATCACAGGAATATCCCGATGCTCTTGCCACAGGGCCCGAAGCACCGAAATTAATTGCGTCCTCACGACTGAGAACTCCAACTCCTTTCGTTCTTTTCTGAAAAATGATATTGCCCGTAAGCAGTCGGTCGTATTCAGGGAGTTTGGACCTGAAGTGAGGAATGAACTCCTTTACCCTTTTGACAAAATTAGGATGTATATCCTGCATTAATCCTCCGGGAATGTTGTAGTTCATGGTTAAACGGGCACCACAGGTCTCCTCAAAAATGTCATTGATCATTTCGCGGTCCCTAAAACCATAGAAATACGTGGTGAGGGCACCAACATCCATACCCATAACTCCCCACCACAAGGTGTGAGAGGCAATTCGGGTTAGTTCTCCAAGGATGGTGCGAATGACCTTAACTCTTTCGGGAACTTCCAGTTCCAGTGCATTTTCCACGCAGAGGCAAACCGCTTCATTGTTGATGTGAGAAGACAGGTAATCCAGCCGGTCTGTAAGATGTACTATTTGTTGATAGCTGTTGCTCTCAGACATCTTTTCAATGGAACGGTGAATATAGCCAAGATCGGGCTCTACCTTTTTGATGATCTCTCCGTCGATGGTAAGGAGCAGTCGCAGTACCCCGTGGGTAGCCGGGTGCTGTGGCCCCATATTGATGAAGTATTCCTCAGACTTGAAGTTTGACTTTTTTACAGTGGTTGAATTTAAAACAGCTGTTTCCATATTTCCTATTTTACAACCATGTTAGTTTCATCGACATAATCTTTCCGCAGCGGATATCCTTCCCACTCATCAGTAAGGAACAGGCGCTTTAAATTTGGGTGATTCTTAAATTTTATTCCGAAGAAATCGAATACCTCCCGCTCATGGAAATTGGCCGTAGCCCATAGATCCTGTACGCTGTCTAAAATAGGGTTCTCACGATCTGCGGTTTGTACTTTCACTACCATAATATGCCTGTGAACTGTAGACTCAAGGTGGTATACTACTCCTAATTCTTTACCGTAATCCACCCCGGTGAGACAGAAGAGGTAATCAAAATGGGTTTCAGGATTATTTTTTAGCAGGTGCATGAGTTCGTGCAGCTGTTCAGGCTCTGTGCTGAGGTTCAGGAACTGGCTACCTTCTTCAGTGAATTGCGGTTGAGGAAACTCAGGATCGGGAAACCAGCTTAAGATCGTTTGTTGTAGTGCTTCGTTGTTCATAGCCTCTTATTTTTTTCCCTCGTCAAATCCTTCAATTGGATTGGGCTTTTCCAATCTTTTTTCCTTAAGAATCTTTTGCTGTAGCATGATCATTCCGTCGAGGAGAGCTTCAGGTCGCGGAGGACATCCGGGAACATAAACATCCACGGGAATCACATGATCGGCCCCTTTTACCACCGAGTATGAGTTATAAAAGAAAGGACCGCCACTAATCGCACATGCACCCATGGCTATGACATACTTAGGTTCGGCCATTTGGTCATAGAGCCGTCGTAGTACCGGTGCCATTTTAGTAGTTATAGTTCCCGCGATAATTATAAGGTCGGCTTGCCTGGGGGACGGGCGTGCAACTTCAAAACCAAAGCGGGAATAATCATGGCGTGCAGCGCCTGTCTGCATCATTTCAATTGCACAACAACTGGTGCCGAAATAGAGTGACCAAAGAGAATTGGCGCGGCCCCAGTTAATAACTTTATCAAGAGAGGTGACAAGGATATTTCCGCCGTTTCCCGCAGGAATTACGTCTCCGGGAAAATCTTCCGGAATTCCGCCTTTTTTGGCAGCCTCTTCTTTAGTGTTTATTATTCCCATTTTAATGCTCCTTTTTTCCATGCGTATGCAAGTCCAAGTCCCAGGATAAAGAGAAATATAACTATCTCAACCAGGGCTACCGTTCCCAATTCTCCAAACACTACTGCCCATGGCACCAAAAAAGCCACTTCCACATCAAAAATGAGGAAGAGGATAGCAAACAAATAGTATCCAACTTTAAATTGAACCCAGGTGGGGCCTATGGTGGTCATTCCACTCTCATAGGGTTCTCTTTTGGCAGGGTTATCTGATTTTGGAGAAATAAGGTTTGAGAGAAAGTTAGCGCCGGCGACCAAAACGATCCCTGCGATAAGAAAGACTATGATGGCTTCTGAACCCATATTGTACAGGCTTAATTTGTTAATAAAATTAACTTTTCGGCAGCTATTAAGAACTGATGAAAATCAGTTCTCAGCTACTTTACTTCATAAGTTTCTCCGGAAAAGAACAGGTCATCTGTCTGTTTAAATTTTGACTTTGACTTTATCTGTGCTGTGAGCGCATCTTCTCTTTCTTCCAGAGTGACGTCGTCAAAACTCCTTATAATTCCTGTTACTAAAGGATATTCCAATCTCACCAGCATTTGGTGCATGGTAGGATCTTTTTCTTTGGCGTCGTGTACAAGAATATCTTCTTCAGTCACGCCATTTTCTCCAATAGTTACTACTTCCAGTTTCAGTTTGTTAAGCACCAAACCTTTATTACGTTCTTTCCCAAAGATCATCGGTTTGCCGTGCTCAAGGTAAAGCTGCTTGTCTTCCCTAACGGCTTTGTCTGTGTATTTCACGTAGCAGCCGTCATTAAAGATCACACAGTTTTGAAGTACCTCTACCAGGGAGGTACCTTTGAATTTTTCTGCTTCAATGAAGATATCGGTCATCTCTTTTGGAGCATTTCCGCCTATGCGGGCAAAAAATCTTGCCTGAGCTCCAATTGCCAGTTCTCCCGGGGAGAATGGCGGTTGGGTGTTGCCAAAAGGAGAGGATTTTGTTTTCTGGCCCACTAAAGAAGTAGGGGAGAACTGTCCTTTTGTGAGTCCGTAAATCTCATTGTTGAAAAGGATGATGTTGAGGTTGATGTTTCGGCGTAAAACGTGAATAAAGTGATTTCCTCCAATTGCCATACTATCACCGTCACCGGTAATCACCCACACGCTTAGGTTTGGATTGGCAAGTTTCACACCCGAAGCGATTGCCGGAGCTCTACCGTGAATTCCATGCATCCCGTAAGTCCCCATGTAATAAGGGAAGCGGGAAGAACAGCCAATTCCGGAGATGAACACCACATCTTCCTTTTTAACGCCAATTTCGGGCAAAGCTTTTTGAACTGACCGCAGAATAACATAGTCGTCACAGCCCGGACACCATCTAACCTCCTGGTCATTTGCAAAATCTTTATACGTGTAATTGTTTGCAGTTACTGTTTCCATGTTATTCTACAATTTGTTTGAATTTTTCTATAAGCTCTGAATTGGCAAATGGCAAGCCCTGAATTTTATTGAACTGAAGGAATTCCCTGTTAAAGTTCATCCTGAGTATGTTAGCGAATTGTCCGTTGTTAAGCTCACACACAATGAACTTTTTAAACTTCTTCAAGACCTCTTCTGTGTTCCGCGGAAGTGGGTTGATGTAGTTGAAATGTGCGAATCCTATATTTCTTACTCCTTCGTCATACAATTGTTTGGCAGCAGTATGCAGGGAGCCGTATGTGCCGCCCCATCCAACGATCAGCAGATCTCCTTCTGAAGCAAACTCCGGAATGAGTTCAGGGATGAAACTCTGGACTCTCTTCACTTTCTCGGCTCTTATTTGCGTCATAGTTTCATGGTTCTCGGGTACATGGGAGACATTTCCGCTTTTCGCATCTTTTTCAAGACCTCCAACACGGTGTTCCAGCCCCGGAACTCCCGGTACAGCCCAATCTCTGGCAAGAGTGATCTCATCCCGGTTGTAAGGGTGCCAATTTTCTTTTCCTTCTTTCACCAGCCTTGTCTTGATCTCGGGCAGATCCTCTACCTTTCTTATTCTCCAGGGGGCAGATCCGTTTGCTATATATCCGTCTGTTAAAAGTACTACCGGAGTCATATGTTCCAGGGCCAGCTTGGCTGCCTGGTAGGCATAGATGAAGCAATTCGCCGGAGTACTGGCAGCGATAACTATTACAGGGCTTTCCCCGTTACGGCCATACATCGCCTGTAAAAGGTCAGATTGTTCTGTTTTTGTGGGTAGCCCTGTTGATGGGCCACCGCGTTGTACGTTCACTACAACCAACGGTAGTTCGATCATCATTGCGAGGCCTAATGCTTCTCCTTTGAGTGCAAGACCCGGACCTGAAGTTGTTGTAATAGCGAGATCTCCTGCAAAAGAAGCACCTATTGCAGAGGTGATCCCTGCAATTTCATCTTCTGCCTGGAAAGCCTTCACTCCAAAGTGCTTATGTTTTACCAGCTCATGTAAAATATCTGTCGCCGGAGTAATAGGATAGGATCCTAAAAACAGTTCCAGCCCCGACTTTTCGGCAGCAGCAAGGAATCCCCAGGCTGTAGCCGTATTTCCCATAATGATCCTGTAGGTACCGCTCTGCATTTTGGCAGGAGATACACTATAGGAGTTAGGGATCAGCTCAATTGTTTCCGCGTAGAAATAACCGGCGTTGAGAACTTTTGTGTTAGCTTCTATTAGATGAGGCTTGGTCTTAAATTTCTTATTGAAGAATTCTATGGTATGTTCGGGAGAACGACTGTAAAGCCAGTACACCATTCCCAGTGCAAACATATTCTTGCTACGGGTGATCATTTTTTGATCCAGCCCCTCAATATTTTTAAGTGCCTCTTTTGTTAAAGATGACATGGGTACCTGAATGACCCTGTAATTGGAAAGACTTCCATCTTCAAGTGGATTGGTAAGGTACTGTGCCTTTTCAAGATTCTTTTTAGAAAAAGAATCCGCATCGACTATTATGGTCTGTCCCGGCTTAACCGCATAAAGGTTTGTCTTAAGGCCTGCGGGATTCATTGCTACCAGCAGATCTACGTTGTCTCCCGGCGTGCTGATTTCCACACTTCCAATGTGAACCTGAAAACCGGAAACTCCGTACAGACTTCCTTGCGGAGCTCGTATTTCTGAAGGATAATTTGGAAAAGTTGCCACATCATTTCCGAACATGGCCGAGGTATCAGAAAACTGTGTTCCCGTTAGCTGCATTCCGTCGCCGGAATCTCCCACAAAACGAATCACTACCGCTTCAAGAGCTTCGGCCTGAGACCTTGATTTTTCTGCTGCTATCATACATTAATATTTTTGAAACTGGTTAAAACCAAGAGTTTTGGATGTTAACTCAAATGTATATTCATTAAACAGCAGGAAATATGATGCAGGTCATATAGTTTTTAAAATGAGCTTATTAAGAATAATTCTTAGTTAATAAAAACATGATTATCGTCATATCGAAGCAGGTAAAGCCACAATACTTTTATTGAGAAATTTAGTAGTAATCTTAAAATTAAAAGTTATGGCTCTTTTTATAACAGACGAATGTATCAACTGTGATGCCTGTATCTCGGAATGTCCGAACACAGCAATTTATGAACCCGATCAGGAGTGGTCACTGGCAGATGAAACTGCACTGGAAGGAATAGTAACCACCCCCCGTGGAGAGGAAATGGATGCCAATGAACAGCAGGAAGCATTATCTGACGAATTTTACTTCATAGTAGCCGATAAATGTACCGAGTGCAAAGGCTTCCATGATAATCCTCAGTGTGTTTCAGTATGTCCTGTTGACTGTATTCATCCAAGAGAAGATGTAAAGGAAAGCGAAGAAGAATTGCTTCAAAAGAAAGTTTGGCTTCACGGAGCATAACAACTAATTACATAATACCTATATTATGGTAAAAGATTTTCCCAAGCTCATTTGTGATGCCAACGAGGCGGTAGCCCGTGTGGCACACAAAACAAATGAGGTATGTGCCATTTATCCCATAACTCCTGCTTCTCCCATGGGAGAACATGTGGATGTTTACAGTTCAAAAGGCAAGAAGAACATTTGGAATAACATTCCCAGGATTGTGGAAATGCAAAGCGAGGGAGGTGCTGCAGGTGCGGTACACGGTTCTCTTCAAGCCGGAGCATTAACCACAACGTTTACAGCGTCCCAGGGGCTGCTGCTTATGATTCCCAATATGTACAAGATCGCCGGGGAACTGTTGCCAAACGTAATCCACGTGGCAGCCCGTACTCTTGCTACACACGCTTTGTCCATTTTTGGAGACCATTCAGATGTTATGGCGGCCAGGCAAACGGGCTATTCCATGTTGTTTGGAGGTTCAGTTCAGGAGGCGCAGGATTTTGCCCTCATTTCACAGGTGGCCACCCTTAGATCAAGAATTCCCTTTTTGAACATTTTTGACGGGTTTAGAACCTCTCACGAGATTTCCAAGATCGACGGAATTACCGACGAAATTATTAAAGCCATGATGCCCGAAGAAAAGATCATGGAGCACAAAAAACGCTCGCTTGATCCGGATAGTCCGGTGATTCGCGGTACTTCCCAAAACCCTGATGTTTTCTTCCAGGCGAGAGAAGCTGCTAACCTTTATTATCAACGGGTACCGGAGATTGTGCAGGAGATCATGGATGAATTCTACATGCATACCGGCCGCAGGTATAACCTCTTTGATTATGAAGGTCATCCTGAAGCCGAACGGGTAGTAGTAATTATGGGCTCGGGAGAGGGTGCAGTAAGAGAAACTGTAGATACGCTCCTTAATTCAGATGAGAAAGTAGGGGTTTTGATCGTTCGTCTTTACAGGCCTTTCTCTATTAAAGACTTTATTGCTAAGGTTCCAAAAACAGTAAAAAAGATAGCTGTTCTTGACAGGACCAAAGAACCGGGAAGCACAGGAGAGCCTCTTTACCTGGATGTAGTTACAGCCTTTGCCGAAACAGGAGGCAATATCCCGCAAATCATTGGCGGACGCTATGGTTTATCTTCCAAAGAATTTAATCCGGCAATGGTAAAGGGAATTTTTGATGAACTACAAAAACCTCAGCCAAAAAATCATTTTACAATAGGTATTAACGACGATGTTTCCTTTAGCAGTCTGCTTTACAATCCGGTGTTCAAGACAAGGAAAACTACCTTTAACTGTATGTTCTATGGTTTAGGGTCTGACGGAACTGTTGGAGCAAACAAGAACTCCATCAAGATCATTGGAGAAACCACAGATAATTACGTACAGGGGTATTTTGTATACGACTCCAAAAAGGCAGGTTCTCAAACCGTTTCTCATTTACGATTTGGACCACAACCTATCTTCTCGAGCTATCTGATAAATACAGCTGATTTCATAGCCTGTCACCAGTTCAATTTTGTTGAAAAATATGATCTGCTGAAAAAGATCAAAAAAGGTGGAACTTTCCTTTTGAATGCGCCCTTCTCCAATGAAGAGGTATGGGATATGCTTCCGCAGAAAATGCAGGAAGATATCGTAGAAAAGGAACTGAAATTCTACGTTGTAGATGCCACCAAAGTAGCTTTAGAGGCTAATCTGGGAAAACGCACCAACACCGTACTTCAAACCTGTTTCTTCGCTATCTCAGGTGTTCTTCCCGAAGATGAAGCCATACAGAAAATTAAGGATGCCATTGTAAAGTCTTATTCTCATAAGGGAGAAAAGATTGTACAAATGAACTTTAATGCAGTAGATAAATCTCTTGAATTTCTTCAAAAGGTAGATTATCCTAAGAAGATCACCAGCGTTAGAAGACTGAAGCCAATGATGACAGGAGAGGCCGATCCGTTTGTAAAGGATGTGCTGGGGAAAATTCTCGCAGGGCAGGGAGATGAACTTCCTGTAAGTGCTTTCCCTGTTGATGGTACTTTCCCTACCGGAACCACTCAATACGAAAAACGCGGAATTGCCGATTTCGTACCGGTGTGGGATGGCGCTGATCTTTGTACACAGTGTAACAAATGTGTGGCTATTTGTCCTCACGCAGCCATCAGGGCCAAAGTAGTTCCTACTGAAGATCTTGCCGGGGCACCCGAAAGCCTTACAACAGTAGCGGCTAAAGGCCGTCCTTTCTCCGGAACTGACTCCTATATCTTGCAAGTTTCTCCTGAAGATTGTACGGGCTGTGATCTTTGCGTGGCGGTTTGTCCTGCAGAGAGTAAGGAAGTGGAGAATTTCAAGGCCATCAATATGCGTAGCAAACTGGATGTTGCCGAAGCAGAGAACAAAAACTGGGATTACTTTACCAGTCTGCCATACTACGACCGCACCGAGTTACAGATCACCAATGTGAAAGGATCCCAATTCCTTGAGCCCTTGTTCGAGTTTTCAGGCGCTTGTTCAGGATGTGGGGAAACTCCTTATATCAAGATGTTGACCCAGCTTTACGGCGACAGCATCATGATTGCCAATGCCACCGGCTGTTCCTCTATTTACGGCGGAAACCTGCCAACTACCCCATACAAGAAGAATGAATTCGGTAGAGGTCCGGCGTGGGCAAATTCACTATTCGAAGACAACGCTGAATTCGGATTGGGTATGCGACTTGCCCTTACCAAGAAACAGGAGATAGCCGTAGATCTGCTGAAGGAATTGGAGCCGGTAATAGGGTCAGAACTTGTTAAAGCCATACTGGACAATCCGGAAACAGATGAGGTTCAAAAGAAGCAAAAACATGCTGACATTGCCGAGTTGAAAAACATTCTTTCTACTGTAGGTACTCCTGAAGCTCTTAAACTAAATCAATTAACAGAGTATCTGCGTAAAAAGGCAGTGTGGATCCTGGGTGGAGACGGCTGGGCCTATGACATAGGTTACGGCGGAGTAGACCACGTGCTTGCATCGGGAGAAGATATCAATATTCTGGTAATGGATACAGAAGTCTATTCTAATACCGGCGGACAAATGTCTAAAGCCACCCCTTTGGGAGCCAGTGCGAAATTTGCGGTATCGGGTAAGAAAACTTCCAAAAAGAGCCTTGCGCTACAGGCAGTATCTTATCAAAACGTGTATGTAGCCCAGGTGGCGATTGGAGCGAAAGATATGCAAACGCTTAAGGCTTTTGAAGAAGCTACTGCTTATCCGGGACCATCGATCATCATTGCCTACTCCCATTGCGGGGAACACGGCTATGATCTAAAGCATGGTCCACGCCAGCAGGAAAAAGCTGTAGAGACAGGCTACTGGCCGCTCTTTAGATTTGATCCTTCCAAAGAAAAAGGAAAACGCTTTAAGTTGGATTCCAAGCCACCACAGGCGCCGTTGGAAGAATTTATGTACAATGAAACCCGCTTTACACGGGTAGCCAAAGAGAATGCCGAAATAGGTGCAAGCCTCTTGAAGCAGGCTCAGGAAGAAGTAGGATCCAAGTGGGAAAGACTGGAGCTCTACAGAGATATGTAACCACAAAAATGGCTTTTTCGGCAGGTGTTTTCCTGCCGAAAGAGCTTCTGTTTAACCAAATATAAACTTATGGAAAGCAAAGCACCCGGTCTCTTTGATGAAGCTGTTAAGAAGCTTCGGGAAGCCAATGAAGAGCTTTGCAGGCCCGAAGAGGATGTTGTATCCTACCTGGTCTGCAAAAATTCCCAGTATGCTATTGAAAGTTTTTTAAGAGGATATCTTCTTAAGAACAACACCGAAGCTGCGGGAGATGAGAGCATTAACACGCTTTATAAAAGATGTGTAGCATTGAATGAAAAGTTCGGAGAGATCGATCTGCATGATTTTTCGTGCAAAGGACATAGACCCGATTCCCGTTCCTGTAGTGATACTGAAAAGGTGAGCAAATGCTATGAAATTGCAGATAAAATGAATGAATTTCTGCGCCGGGAAAACCTGCTTGCTTAAATAATCTAACTTTTAAAAACAGAAAAACCCTGCCTCAGTAAGTCGGGGTTTGTTGTTTTCGAGTTTAAGCGAAAAATTAGAGAAACAATTCCTTAAAAGCTGAGTATAATCATAAATTATTCGGACAACTTTATCTTCTTTTGCTCTGTAAATATATACTCATGAAACGATCAATCCTGCAATTCGCAGCTTTTTTAATTACTTTTTCTGTTTTTTCTCAAAATTTTGAAGCCGGGTTACAACTAAGACCCAGGTATGAATTCCGGAATGGTTTTAAAACTCTCTTGCCGGAAGCTGCAGATCCTGCTTCTCTCGTTTCACAACGGTCCCGACTCATTCTCGGCTACAACGATGAGGCACTGCAGGTAAAATTCTCTTTTCAAAGTGTCGGAATATGGGGAGACTCACCTACCATGCGCCAGGAAGACAATAATTCCCTTAGCATTTTTGAAGCCTATGGACAATATCAAACCAGTCCGAATTTTCTGTTTCGTGTAGGGAGACAGGTACTTTCTTACGACAACCAGAGAATCCTCGGTGAAGTGAATTGGGCTCAGCAGGGGCAAAGTCATGATGCGGCTCTAATATCCTGGAAGCCTGCTGCAAACCACAGGCTCGATGTGGCTGCGGCTTATAACGCCGAAGCAGAGACTTTAATTGAGGCACCATACCTGGTAAATTCCTACCAAAATCTGCAAATGGCCTGGTACCACATGGATGTCAATAATGTTGGATTTAGTTTCCTTTTAATGAATACCGGATATGAATTTGATACTGTATCACAAGACAGAGAGGTTGATTACATCCAGACTTTTGGTGCCTTTCACAACTTTGTTTCCGGCGATTTCTCCGGAAATGTGGGAGCTTACGGGCAGGCCGGTAGCCGAAATAACCGGGATGTTTCTGCCTGGTACACTGGTCTAAATCTTAACTACAAGCTTTCTTTAAGCTGGATAGCAGGAGTGGGAGCTGAATATCTCTCCGGGACAGACATGAACGATACCTCTGGAGAGATTAAATCCTTCACTCCACTTTTTGGAACGAATCATGGCTTTAATGGGCATATGGATTATTTCTATGTAGGCAACCACCAGAACTCTGTTGGACTCTTAGACATCTATGGTAAATTCTCTTACACCACCTCAAAATTTGATTTTTCTATAATGCCCCATGTGTTCTCATCTTCCGCGAATATTGTTGATGCGGCCGGAAATGAACGGGACAATTACCTGGGAACAGAAATTGACTTTGCGGCAGGGTACAAATTCAGAAAGGATCTTCAGGTCAATTTTGGCTATTCGCAGATGTTCGGGAGTGGTTCTCTTGAGATCCTGAAAGGAGGAGATAAAGACGCAACTCAAAACTGGGCCTGGGTGATGCTTAGTTTTAGTCCGAAATTGTTTCAAATTTCTCCCGATAAGATTTAAAATCATTCTTATGAATGGTAATTACGGCAGGAAATATCCTGCCGTTTCTTTTTCCATGCACTTTCCTACGGAGAGTCTTATATTTGCCTCTTAATTAAAATTTCTCTGAAATGAAGATGAAGAATCTGTTAGTAGCCTCCTGCCTTTGGTTAAGTTTTACTGCAGTGGCGGTAGCTCAAAAAGTCGCTTCCCCTAATGGGGAGGTGCAAATGCAGTTTGAATTACTGGAAGACGGAACTCCTGCATATAGCCTTTTTTACAAAGGTCAGCCTGTAATCGAGACAAGTAAGCTGGGATTGATCCTAAAAAATGATGAGCATAATCTAATCAATAGTTTTGAAGTCATAGAACGTGAAGAGTCTGATTTTGAGGAAACCTGGGAACCGGTTTGGGGAGAAGAAAGCGAGATTCTGAATAAATACAACGAACTGGCAGTAGTGCTTAACCAAAAGCCAACAGATCGTCAAATGATCATAAGGTTCAGAGTATTCAATGACGGACTCGGGTTTAGATATGAATTTCCGCAGCAACAAAATTTAGGACATTTCATTATAGAAGAAGAGAGGACCCAGTTTGCAATGACCGGGGATCATACTGCCTTTTGGATTCCCGGAGATTACGATACTCAGGAATACGATTATATTGAATCCAGGCTCAGTGAAATTAGAGGTAAGATGGAAGGTTCCATTACTGATAATCTTTCCCAAACCTCTTTTTCGGATACCGGGGTGCAAACCTCACTTTTAATGAAAACAGATGAAGGTCTTTATATAAACCTGCACGAGGCCGCGCTTGTTGATTATTCTGCAATGCACCTGGAGCTGGATGATGAGAACATGGTCTTCGAATCATGGCTTACTCCGGATGTTACCGGGAATAAAGTTTATATGATCGCCCCCGGAAAAACACCCTGGAGAACGATCATAGTAAGCGATGACGCGCGGGACATTCTTGCTTCCCGAATGACTTATAATCTCAATGAACCTGTGGCCATAGATGACACCTCCTGGATCAAACCTATGAAATATGTTGGGGTTTGGTGGGAAATGATCACAGGAAAAAGCAGCTGGCACTACACTAATGATTTTGCCGCAGTGAAACTTGGTGAGACAGACTTTGAAAATGCCACTCCTAATGATACTCATGGAGCTACTACAGAGAACGTGAAGCGTTATATAGATTTTGCTGCTAAACACGGTTTTGACGGAGTTCTTGTGGAAGGCTGGAACATTGGATGGGAAGACTGGTTTGGGAATTCCAAGGACTATGTTTTTGACTTTATGACTCCATATCCCGATTTTGACCTGAAAGAGATAAGAGATTATGCAAAGAGCAAAGGTGTGGAAATGGTAATGCACCATGAAACCTCTTCTTCAGTCAGAAATTATGAGCGTCATATGGATTCGGCTTATCAGTTCATGAAGGATCATGGTTACAATGCTGTAAAGAGTGGATATGTGGGTGATATTCTTCCAAGAGGGGAGAACCACTATAGTCAGTGGCTGGTAAACCATTATCAATACGCCATTGAAAAAGCGGCAGATTATGAGATCATGGTAAACGCCCATGAGGCAGTAAGACCAACCGGTGTTGCCAGAACATGGCCTAACCTTATTGCCAATGAGTCGGCAAGGGGAACAGAATACCAGGCTTTTGGAGGTTCCAAGCCAAATCACGTGACCGTACTGCCGTTTACAAGGCTTATCGGCGGACCGATGGATTACACTCCCGGAATTTTTGAAATGGATATAAGTAAAGCTAATCCTGAGAATGACTCCTGGGTAAACAGTACACTTGCCAATCAATTGGCCCTTTATGTAACCATGTATTCTCCGTTACAGATGGCAGCCGACTTTCCTGAAAACTACGAACGTTTCCCTGATGCATTCCAGTTTATCAAGGATGTGGGAATGGACTGGGAAGAGAGTGTGTATCTTGAAGCTGAACCGGGAGATTATATTACTATAGCCCGAAAAGAAAAAGGTACTGAAAAATGGTTTGTTGGAAATGTAAACGGGGAAACCCCGAGAACTTCAAAAATATCTTTTGATTTCCTTGAGCCTGGACAAAAGTATATTGCTACCATTTATTCCGATGCTAAAGATGCGCATTACAAAAAGAACCCGCAGGCCTATAACATCAGGAAAGTTGTTGTGACCAGCAAGAGTGATCTAAAGCAGTGGAGCGCTTCGGGAGGAGGATATGCAATTAGCATAGTTCCCGCTGAGAAGAAGGAAACAAAAGGTTTGAAAAAGCTTTAAGCTGAAGAACGTTTTTATATTAACCGTCTGAAAATAGCATTTTCTGGCGGTTTTTTTATGTGCATTTCTGAAGCTTCAATTAATCCGGCCAACGAAGAATACTGGGGGATATCAAAAACCTTTGTTAGGATTTGGCTGAATCGCCTTTATTCTACTGAAGTTTTTGTACATTAAATCGAAACTTAAAATATAAATTATGAAAACCGCTTCTTTATTAAAGAACCTGGAATATAATGATACAAAACCTGCTGTCCACGTTTTAATGGATACCGATAGCAGTAAAGAGATACGAATAGCTATGAAGAAAGGACAGGTTATGAAAGAACATAAAACACCTTATCCTATTGTTGTAGAATTATTTGAGGGTATAATAACGTTTGGAGTCAATGGTGAGGTACACAAAATAGAAAAAGGGGATATGTTATCTCTTGAAGGAAATATACCTCATGATCTTAAAGCAGAAGCAGACAGTATAGTTCGTTTGTCCCTGTCAAAATCAGATTCTGCCGAGAGGGTGAAAGGCGTAGCTGATCAGGCATAGTTGCTTTCGTCAGTTCGATTTCTATGACAAAACCAAACGATTTTGGTAATATGTTTTGTTCTTGATCAGGGCCATAGCGATGTGGATTAATTTGTTTCTTAC
>NZ_OCMF01000003.1 GCF_900215295.1 Salinimicrobium sediminis
ACCCTTACAGCAATGTAAGGGTCTTTTTTTGTTTCAATTATTGGCATTGGAGAGTCCCGAGTCGCTGTCGCTCTCGGGATCAATTCCCACTTCTTGAAAGCCCGCGCCCTGCAGGCTTGTCTTTAAAGGTGGTCATTGATAGCCTGTCCTGAGCGAAGTCGAAGGATCGCCGCCCTGCCTGCCGGCAGGCAGGCTTTCTTTAGAAGCCTCAACAGCAATGTTGAGGCTTTTTTTATACGCTAAAGTTAAATGTGATTCCTGCTCTTTGCTGTCCTGTTTATCTGGTGGGAATGTTCCCAGGGCAGGGAGTATGGGAAATTAGTTTTCTACTACAGCTATGTGAAAACGAAATTTCTAATTATCACTTTATGGGTTTGGTTTCAGAAAGGCTGTATGGTTAACCGGTTCCATTGTTTCGGATTTCTGGTCTATACCCATAACACTCTTTAAGTTTATTTAAGCGTTAACCCTTCATTTTAAATGCAATTGCCAATTCTTCTTTCATATCATATTTCAGACTTTTACATTAGTCTAAATTGTACGCTAGGTTTAAAGAATGAACTATTAAAAAAGTCAAGGAAAAGCAGAAGTATTGCATAAAAAAATATAAAACTGAACCTTCAAAATGAATGCGGTAAATTTTGGAAATCATATTTAACAGAATAGCATCAACATATTAATAGCTTCTGTGAAATAGAGATAAATTTTTGGTCCAAACTCGCCCTATTTTTATTAGAAGTTTATATGCTGAATATATTATAAAATAATCTTGTAATGACCTGTAGATTAGTTTTTTATGATTATATTTATAATCAGGAATTTTTGAATTCCTGTAGCGCCCCTAACCACCTGTCAGGTGAGTAGTTCCCCCAACTTCGGATTATCCCCTGAAATGGTTTTTTCCATTTCGATGCTCTCTTTTCCACTCTTAGGGAAAAGTGTTTAACTATTATTTTCAGCTTATAATTTTTTGTTCCAGTAGCAAAGTTCCTGCTCCAACTCTGCTTGCTTAAATGCTGCGCTATGGCATTGTATTAACCATAAAAATTGGAACTATGAAAGAATTTACGTTTCCGGGAGGTCTTGCCACCGGTGAAGCAGTAGTAAATAGGACCGGACAGAATAGAAGAAATATTTTCTCTGTTCTTACTCTTGTCCTATTTTTCATTAGTACTAGCATTTTTGCTCAACATCCCTATGGATTTTTAGACGAAAATGTTCGTAATGACGACGGTAAGTTGGATTGGGAGGATATTTGGAATGCCCAACAACCTGATGGTGTGAATATCTTGCCAGCAGGAAGTGTAACTACAGATATTTTATTTGATGCTTTTGCACCAGATACTATTTATTTCGGAGGAAATACCAAAGACCACCTTCCTATAAGTGGATGGGATTGGCAAACTTCTAATGCCAGCTCAAGTGATAAGACTAATATTCTTGAATCTGGTGCCATTCTAATTGGTGGTAAAATCTATTTCTTTGGAAATAAATTTGCTGCCGAAGGAACAACCACCATTGGATTCTGGTTCTTTCAGGATGAAGTCCAAATTGACCCTGATGGAGGTTTTATTGGAGAACATACTATAGGTGACATTCTAATTGTTGCCGATGTTGAGCAGGGAGGTGCTGTTGGATTTTTAAGGGCCTATAGATATGTTGGGGAGGGCAATGGAGAATTGCCAAACAGCAATAAGGCTTTTAATGAACTCGACACTGAAATAGGTATTTTTGGAGATCTTTACGGAGTAGTCAACACTTTGGAGCAACCCACTCCATGGCCACACCAGTCCAAAAATTATCCTCCTAATTTATTGCCTCCAATTACCTTTTTTGAAGGCTTTATTGATATCGCTTCTTTAGGATTGGCGAATGCCTGTTTTTCATCTTTCCTTATGGAAACCAGATCTTCAAATCCCGTAAATGCAGCCCTTGAAGATTTCAATCTCGGAGGATTTAATGTTACTCCTTCCGTTAGTCTGGAAGGTCTTGTGATTTGTGAGGATGAGCTTCCGGCAAGTCTTACTGCTTCTGTAGAAGGAGGATTGGGAATCGTTGAGTACGAGTGGAGAAAAAATGGTGAGCTTCTTGGAGAGACCTCTTCCACCCTGGACATTCTCGACATCGAAGATGCAGGTTCATATTCAGTAATAGCAATAGGTGAAGGTATTGGAGGTGTAGGTAATTGTCCTTCCGAACCCGCTATAGCTAGTGTGACCATTAATCCATTAGCCATAGCCGATGCCGGGGATGACCAGGAAATTTGTATTGTTGATGGTTCGGAGACTGTTCAGTTGGCCGGTAGTATTGATGGCGGAGCCTCCAGTGCAAGTTGGTCCTCTTCTGGGGATGGTGATTTTAATGATGCTTCTGCCCTTGATGCAGTTTATACACCCGGAGAAAATGATCTAATCAATGGTACTGTAACTCTTACTCTTACTACAGATGATCCTGACGGTCCCTGTGATGCAGCTGATGATGACGTAGTTATCGAATTCTTTGAAGATCCGGTAGCCGATGCCGGTGAAGACCAGGAGATCTGTATCGTGGATGGTTCAGAGACCGTTCAGTTGGCCGGTAGTATTGACGGCGGTGCCTCCAGCGCAAGTTGGACCTCTTCTGGGGATGGTAATTTTAATGATGCCTCTGCCCTTGATGCAGTTTATACACCAGGTGAAAATGATCTAATCAACGGTACTGTGACCCTCACTCTTACTACAGATGATCCTGAAGGTCCCTGTGATGCAGCTGATGATGACGTAGTGATAGACTTCTTTGAAGATCCTACAGTCGCTGCCGGAGACGATCAATTTATTTGTATTGTTGATGGTTCAGAGACTGTTCAATTAGCCGGTAGTATCGATGGTGGTGCCTCCAGTGCAAGCTGGACCTCTTCTGGGGATGGTGATTTTAATGATGCTTCTGCCCTTAATGCTGTTTACACTCCAGGGGAAAATGACATCAGCAACGGTAGTGTAACCCTCACTCTTACTACAGATGACCCTGAAGGTCCCTGTGATGCCGCAGAAGATGATGTGGTCATTTATTTCTTTGAAGATCCGGATGCAGGTGAAGATGGCAGTGCTCAGTTCTGTTATGGAGATGCCAATTATTCTTCTGTAGATCTTTTTGATTTATTGCAAGGCAATCCCGATGAGGGCGGTTCCTGGATGGAAACCAGCATTACCAGTAGTGGATTGACCCTTGGAGATGGTAGTGGTTTAGATTTCACTATGGTTGAAGCCGGGGTATACATCTTTAAATATACCGTTGGTCCGGTTGGGGAAAATTCTACCTGTGAGCCCGATGACGCCACAGTGACCATAACCATAGACCCACTTCCTGATGTACCTGAATACCAAACTTCATTGGCCGACTGTCTTGGAGGTGATGGTGGTTTGGTTTTACTTAATGTGGGTGACAATATGTATTACAGTATAGATGGAGGTCCTTTTATCTTGTATGATGGAGAAATAGCCCTTGCTGTTGGCTTCTATGACATTAGAATTCGATATGATGAGGACGGCTGTATTTCTGAAGAATTTGAAGTCCAGATTCAAAGACCTAATGAAGATATAGTAACGCTTATTCCTGAAGTGACCCCACCTGATTGTGAGACTTTTATGGGAGCCATTATGATCACAAATGCTGGAGTGTTGGGTGACCTAAATTATACCGTCACCAATACAGATACCAGTACAGACTACTATTCCGGAGTCTCCTATCCAATGGGTGGTTTTACAGGACTCCCCGCAGGTAATTATTACATTAGTGCAATAAGTGATAATGGTTGTATTACCGGCAACGTCATGGTTACTTTAGATGAACCAATTTGTGATGATTTCGAAGGTTGTACTTTGGGTTACTGGAAAAATCATACCGATAGATGGTGTGATGCTTACAGAACCTGTGATATCTATGGCGATATCTTCCCTGGTGCACCATCACAACTTGCCAATTTGACCCTGCTTGAGGCACTCAACCTCGGAGGTGGCGGAGTCTACAATCTGGGAAGACAATCTGTTGCTGCGCTTCTAAACGCATGCAGTGAAGAGGTCAACTACGAACTGGCCACTCCACAGGATGTGATTAATTATGTAACAGCTCATTTTGCCAATGCAGGTGAAGCAGGCAGTTATTTAGACATGCTTAACAATGCGGGGGATTGCCCAATGGGAGGTTCAAGGGCTACCACAGCACCTTCTGATAACTGTAGCTCAGTCCCTGATTCTTTTGATGCCGCAGCAGGTATAAGTGTATCTCCTGTACCATTCAAAGATAAACTGAACATCAGGTACGAATTTGATTATAAGTCTGATGCTACTATCCAGATCTTTGATTTGAGAGGAAATCTGGTGAAAACTCAAAAAGAATCTAACGCATCATTTGGTAAGGTCACTGAGATCAATGCAGACTTCGTTCGCGGAGAACAGATGTATATTATTAAAGTAACTACTAATCAAGGTACATACACCAAAAATGTAGTTTCTGGAAAACAATAATTTTAATTTAAAACTATAGACAAAGCAGCCTGAAAAGGCTGCTTTTGTTTTTTTTAACTAAATCAGGCTTGTTTATCCCGGACCAAGTCTTTGATATAAAAATATATATTAAAATTTAACATACATACAACTCTGATTGTTAGAAATTTATGTAAATTCAGGTTGAGATTCACCACTGTTTAACAGTACTCTCCCGGTGAAGTTCAAACTCCTAGTTTTCATGGTTCCCTCCACCTGTTGTTGTTCTTCCTTTTTCTATTTCCTCCTTCAGAAAAAGATATTTCCCCCTTTTGAATTTTTTGTGAACTGCTTAATGCAGGAAGATCGCCCTGGTCTATCCTCTTGAAGTTACTCTCCTTTTTGTTCTGGTTAGTATTTATTAACCAAAACTTTATTAATTATGAAAAGTTTTACGATTGGATCATTCCCGCCAAAGGAAGGTGATCTGGAAAAAACAGTAAAGGTACAGACGAGTGGCTGGAGTAATTTTGTGGGAATAGCAATTTTGCTATTTATCTTTAGTTTAAACACTAATCTCTTTGCTCAACAACCCTCCATAAGTCTGGAGCAGGTGCGTAACGGTTCTGCAGATGATCCCTTGAATGGGGTTGATCCGCCAACCGAAGTTGTGAATTGGCAGAATGGGAATCTTGGGCCTGAGAATTCCCATTACTTTGAAGGGGCCTCCGTGCCTTATCGAGCAATAATGAAAAATTTACCTGCTGGTCAACCCGCCTATGTTATAATAGAATACGATATTAAACATAGTGGAAGCCATGCTCTGGATTATTTGACCCATTATGATAGAATTTGGCCCCATGAGTTGGCTTATGGCCATCCAGAAGAAGATATAAATCCGTTGATTGGTTATAGTGCATTGAGCGGAATCACTGCAAGTACCGCAATAATTCCAGTTCCCACTAAAAACAAGACTTTACCCTCTATTAATGGGCAACCAGGGATTTCTCAACCGGAAACCAGTGCCCAGGCTATAATGGGTACGGGAAGAGATATGACACTTTGGAACGGGACCATTACAGGTGTGTCATATGTTGCAGCGGTACCAGGGGATTTAGATGCAGAAAAGAGTGCGCAACAAGTGAGAGTAGATTTCATAACTGGTCCTGCAGGTGGTACTGCTATATTGGCTTGGGGTGGCCATATTGCTAATAGAAATGATTGGGATTACGGGGACGGAATGATTTATTCTGCCGGTGATATTTCCGGATCTCCCTATCATATGAGGCTCAAGGCTTGGGCTTTTGGTAATATTGGGAATGAAGACAGGTCATTAAAGGCAGAAGCTGTTATTGCCGCACCGGAATGCTCTCTTGAAGATACCAGAGTGTGCGAAGGAGAGACAAATATTGCATATACCGTTGATGAAGTAGATCCACAGTACCTGCCTGAATATCACTGGAGCATCGAAAGCACCTCTGGCGGTAGTTCAGATGCTGAATTTGATCCACAGCCAGGTTTAGGTGATTTAACAGTATATGTTGATGCAGGTAGTAATGATTTTGTGGTTAAATTAAATATTATTACCCCTTTTGGGAATGTTGAGTGTGAGTCAACTACTTATGTGGATAATAAAGTTACTGCTGGTACTGGTAAGAATGATGAATATTGTGAGAGCAATAGTGCTTTGTCCACAGTAGATTTATTTGCTTTGTTAGATGGTGAAGATGCAGGAGGTAAATGGACTGATTCTAATAATACAGAGGTTACCAGTCCGATAGATCTTAGTTCTAAGTCACCTGGCACCTATACTTATACTTATACTGTGACACCGACTTCACCTTCAGAATGTCCACCCGATAGTGAAAGCGTATCGATTCGGATAGATGGAACTGTTACAGCCGGTACAGGAAGTTCAGTAACATATTGTGAAGGTGATTCAGCACTATCAGGCTATGATTTATATTCGTTGCTTTCCGACGAAGGTCCTAATGGACAGTGGACAGATTCCAGTAATAACCCTGTTACCAGTCCGGTTGATTTGAGTTCAGCTTCTCCAGGTACCTATACTTACACTTATACTGTCACCCCGACTTCTCCTTCGGAATGTCTCCCAGACAATGAAAGTGTGAGTATAATTATTGAAGCATGCTGCTCTGATGAAACTGCTTACGCATATGGCACCCGTCAAAACTCAGGTCCTTTCTGTAACCAACCAGGAGGAGGAAATAACTGGGGATGGTCTATTGGTCTATTAAGCAAAGATACAGCCTATACTTTCGATATGTACGCAGGCGCTTCTAAATGTAATCCAAGTAGGGGAGTTGATGTTGGAGATGTTTCTATTAGTTATGAGCCGGGATTCTTTGTTGTGACTTTCCTAATTGAGGACAATATATCAGGAGAACATAATAAACTTCTTAATGCACAAGTATACATTGGTTGTCAGCAATTTCCTTCTTACTATGGTAGTCCTGGGCAGTACCCATTTAGGAATGTGCAGATTTCTTCGGATGAAACTTCAGGAATCATAAGAATTCCTTTAGGAGATATAACTTTCTGCAGTAATAACACATTCTATTTTATAGCTCACGCCGATGTTGATGTTTGTGAAGGAACGAGAGATCCTGCGCCAAGTACAGCAACTCTACAATCCACCCAATCCATCCAGGCAGAAAGCCTGAGTATAGAAACTGTGGAGAATGATGTGAGTGTGTCACCGGTACCATTTGATGAAGAGATCAATGTAAGTTATGATCTGAATTATACTTCAGATGTGACTATCGAGATCTTTGACTTCGGCGGCAACCTGTTGAGAACAGTGAAAGATAGCAATGTATCAAAAGGATCTTCTACCAGTATAGGAGTTGACTTCTCTATAGGAGCTAATCAAATGTACCTGTTGAGAGTTACTACAGATAGAGAGACTTTTGTTAAACAAATTGTTTCTTCTAAAAAGTAAAATTTAAAAAATATAATCTTAAAAGTAAAAGCAGCCGGAAACGGCTGCTTTTTTTATTGATTTATTTTCAAAATAAGCCGATACTTAATGTTTAAGTGGTTTGGAATTGAATTAAGACGAGATTAAATGTTTAACAAAATATTCTGAAAATCAACCTCTTGTGATAAAAATTTTGTTTTACATTTAGTGAAGGGATAATCGGACAAAAATTATTTTATCAAATTGTCTCCCCTGCTTGATCCTTCCCCCGGGTCATTACGTGAAACGGACGGCTCCTCCACCCACCGTAATTTTTATAAACTGAATTATTCAGGAAAACTCCCCCATGATCTGTTCCCCGCAGGTCACTATTCTTCTATTTCCCCAGGAAGAAAATTCCCCCTTTTTTGTTGCTATCAGATGTATTTATCTGACCGGATCGCCCTTGATCTATTTGCTTAATTGACTTGGTTCTTGGCTTTTATTAACCAAAAACTAATTAATTATGAAAGAAAGTACTTTAAATCCTCTGACGGGTCAGGGGAAGAAGACATGGAATGTAAAGAGGAGTTTTTCTGGTGTGTTTACAGCAATACTTCTTTTATTCCTCATTCCTTCCACATTTGCCCAGGGCACAGGTCCCTGTGATGGAGGAAGATGGCAGGGTGGAGCCTCTTGGAATCCCGATGGTTCTATAAATGACAGACCCAATGCACCGGCACCTAACGGTATTATTCGTTGTGGTAGTTCTGCTGAAACTCAGTCGAATATCCTGCCATTTAAGAACACCGTTTACACCCCCGAAGTCTTTGAGATTGACATTTCTTCTCAAACTGGTTGTGTGGATCCAAGTACCGGCATAGTCACCTATCCAAACAATCCAACCCCTGGAGAACCTGTGATCTGGCTGAATTTCGACGTACGGGCATATTCCGGAAATTTTGAAATTCAGATAAATGATAATGCCGGTGATAATATAGCCTGGGCTCTGTATGTTTCCCTTGACCATACTTCAAGTGTTGGAAATAACGGGCTTAGTGGGAATTGTGAAAATTTACAATTGGAAGCTGTCTCTTGTGGAGTTGAAAGTTCCAATACCTGGAATGCAATTCCTATTGCAGGAGTGGACTTTTTAGAGTCCACTAACTTTTATCTTGCAATCTGGGATCAGGATGCTGACGGGGAACTGAATGTAAATAACTTCAAAGCCCGTTATGGATGTGGAGAAGCAGATCTTTGCTCCCTCAGCGTAGGAGATCCCGAAATATCTTGTGTTGTTGATGGTACATATTCTGTTACTGTGCCTATAGATGGTGTTAATGCACAGTATAGTGCCAGTGATCCTAACGCTTTATCTATTTCTGAAGATGTATGTTTAGGTAATCTTGGAGAGGGTGGAGCTATTTCCGGGTCCTTTACGCTAACCTATAATGAAGGTACAGACTATAATATTGATATAGTTGCTGTGTCTCCACCGGAAATTCCATGTACAGATCCTTTCAATCCTACCCAGTGCACGGGTAATGTAAGTGGGGAATCTCCTGTAAGTATAAATGTTATTGCTGATGATGACTCCGTTTGTATTGGAAGTTCCGTTCAGCTGTCAGCGAGCCCTGCAGGAGGAACCTGGAGTGGAAACCATGTGAGTGTCTCCGGGTTATTCGATGCAGAGGGATTGGCAGTCGGGCCTTATGATGTAACTTATACAGTAATGGATTCAGAAGGATGTGAATTCTCTGATACTGCCACAGTTACAGTTGATGCTCTTCCTGTTGTTACTGCCGATGATGATTCGGTTTGTATTGGAAGTACAGTGCAGTTATCAGCCAGTCCTGCTGGAGGAACCTGGAGTGGAGATCACGTTAGTTCAGGAGGTTTGTTTGATGCCGCTGGTTTAGCCGCTGCTGATTATGTGGTGACTTATACTTATAGCGATGGCAATGGTTGTGAGAACAGCGATACCGCTACCGTTACAGTTGATGCTCTTCCTGTTGTTACTGCCGATGATGATTCGGTTTGTATTGGAAGTACAGTGCAGTTATCAGCCAGTCCTGCTGGAGGAACCTGGAGTGGAGATCACGTTAGTTCAGGAGGTTTGTTTGATGCCGCTGGTTTAGCCGCTGCTGATTATGTGGTGACTTATACTTATAGCGATGGCAATGGTTGTGAGAACAGCGATACCGCTACCGTTACAGTTGATGCTCTTCCTGTTGTTACTGCCGATGATGATTCGGTTTGTATTGGAAGTACAGTGCAGTTATCAGCCAGTCCTGCTGGAGGAACCTGGAGTGGAGATCATGTTAGCGCAAGCGGATTATTTGATGCCGATGGTTTAGCCGCTGCTGATTATGTGGTGACTTATACTTATAGCGATGGCAATGGTTGTGAGAACAGCGATACTGCCACAGTTACGGTTAATGCCATACCAGTGGTAACTATTGTAATGCCTCCAATAGACTGCTTCGCTGAAGAAGGATCTGTAGCAGTAACTTCCAGTACAGATGGCCTGGAATTTCAGCTTGATGGTGGAGACTGGTTCACTTATTCCGGACCTATTGATGTAGCGCCAGGTGCTCATACTTTGGTAGCACGTGATGCCGTTACTTTATGTGAATCTGAAGATGTGCCATTTACTATTTCGCCACTTCCTGATTCTCCTGTAACACCAACTCTGGATGCTATTCAACCAACATGTGAAGTTCCTACCGGTACTATTATAGTGACTTCAAGAACAGATCTGCAATTCTTTGTAGCACTGGTGGAAGATCTTCCTTTTATCGATCCGCTATATGTAGATTATCCAATGGGAGGTTTCAGTGGACTTGCCCCCGGGGAATATGCTGTCTTTGCATTGAGTGCAGATGGTTGTGAATCCGGAATGGCCACAATAACCCTTATGGAGCCAGAGTGTCCCGAATATGAAGGCTGTACCTTAGGTTACTGGAAGAACCATACCGACAGATGGTGTGATGAGTACCAAACCTGTACAGAGTACGGACTAGTATTTGAAAACGCACCCGATGAATTAGCTACTTTAACATTGCTTGAAGTGCTTAATCTTGGCGGTGGCGGCATCTATAACCTGGGCCGTCAGTCTGTAGCTGCATTGTTGAATGCTTGCAGTGATGGAGTGGACTACGAATTAGAGACTACTGCAGATGTGATAGCATATGTGAATGCCAACTTCTGGGATGCAGGCAATGCTGGTTCTTATCTTGATATGTTGAATAATGCAGGCTGTACTATGGGAGGCTCCAAAGCAACTACCGCACCTTCTGAAGGATGTGATGAGGAAGTTGATAGTGGAAAAGGAAATAAAGGTAACAATGGCAATGGCAATCCGAAAGCTGTGTCAGAAGTGACTGTTTATCCTGTACCATTCAGAGAATCTGTTAATCTCAAGTTTGATATGGACTACACTTCCAATGTCAAGATCGAGGTATTCGACATGAAAGGAAACCATTTGAGAACCTATAACCAATCCAATGTTGGTTCTGGTTCCGTCGTTTCTTTAAACATTGATTTTGCGATTCAGGCAAATCAAATGTATGTTCTTAAGATCTTTACCGGTCAGGAAATAATTGTTGAAAGGATTGTTTCTGCCAAAAAATAAAGTTTATTAATCATTCAAATAAAAAAAGCAGCCGGCGACGGCTGCTTTTTGTTTTTAACTTTTTACGTTTCGTTCTCCTCTTCAGAAGATCAAATAAGAAATTCGTGAATTCGTGGCAAAAGATCTTAATCTCTCAGAATACTTCTGGAAATAACTATTTTCTGAATTTCTGAAGTTCCCTCGTAGATCTGTGTGATCTTGGCATCTCTCATTAGTCGCTCTACGTGGTACTCTTTAACGTATCCGTTTCCACCATGTACCTGTACCGCCTCAATGGTCACATCCATCGCAGTTTTGGAAGCGAAAAGTTTTGCCATGGCACCGCTTAGATCATAATTCTCTCCATTATCCTTATCACAGGCAGCTTTCATCACCAGGTGACGGGCAGCTTCGATTGAAGTATGCATGTCGGCCAATTTAAAAGCAATTGCCTGGTGGTTCATGATCTCTGTGCCAAATGCCTTACGCACTTTTGAATATTCTCTTGCAAGTTCATAAGCTCCGGCAGCAATTCCCAAGGCCTGGGCAGCGATCCCGATTCTTCCGCCGGAAAGGGTTTTCATTGCAAATTTAAATCCGAAGCCGTCTTCTCCTATTCTATTCTCCTTCGGAACCTTCACATCATTAAAGTTTAATGAATGTGTATCACTTCCGCGGATTCCCAGTTTCTGTTCTTTAGGTCCTATCTCAAAACCTTTACTTCCCTTTTCAACAATAAAGGCGTTAATACCTTTATGCTTAAGTTCAGGATGCGTTTGTGCGATCACCAGGTAAAAATCTGCAGAACTTCCGTTAGTGATCCAGTTTTTGGTCCCGTTCAAAACATAGTGGTCATCTTTTTCAATGGCCGTTGTCTTTTGAGAAGTGGCATCACTACCAGCTTCAGGTTCCGAAAGGCAAAATGCCCCTATAGATTCCCCTGTGGCAAGTTTGGTAAGGTATTTTTGCTTTTGCTCTTCATTTCCGAATTTCTCCAATCCCCAGCATACCAAAGAATTGTTGACAGACATGACCACAGAAGCCGAAGCATCGATCTTCGAGATCTCCTCCATGGCCAACACGTAAGACACCGTATCCATTCCGCCGCCGCCGTATTCGGGAGAGACCATCATTCCCAAAAATCCGAGTTCCCCCATCTTTTTGATCTGTTCTTTCGGAAACTCCTGTTTTTCGTCTCTTTCGATCACTCCGGGCAGCAATTCACTCTTTGCAAAATCGCGTGCCGCATCGCGGATCATGATATGTTCTTCGGTTAAATTAAAATCCATTCGGTAATTTTTTAGAAATGTTGAATTTTGGTTGCCAAAGATACCGTTTTACAAGCATTTTTTCAATTGAGTTGGCTATTTTTACCGGCATGAAAAAAAATAACTATAACGTTATCGGACTTATGTCGGGAACCTCTCTCGATGGGATTGATTTGGCACACGTTAATTTCACTTTTTCTGAAGGCTGGAACTATAGAATTTTTGCTGCGGAAACCATTCCTTATTCAGCAGCCTGGCAAAAAACCCTTTCGGAAGCTGTTTTTTACGACGACCTCCGCCTGAAGGAGCTTAACGAAGATTATACGGCATATTTAGCTGAAGTCATTGCTGAATTTCTTTCCAGGAATAACATTTCTGAAGTGGATGCGATCTGCAGTCATGGCCACACCATTAAACATGAGCCACAAAATGGATTTACTTTACAAATAGGGAACCTTCCGAAGCTGGCGACGACATTGAAAAAGACCGTAGTATGTGATTTTAGGGTGCAGGACGTGGAATTGGGCGGGCAGGGAGCTCCTCTGGTACCCATAGGGGATGAATTTTTGTTCCCGGAATTTGATTATTGCCTCAACCTGGGTGGATTTGCCAATGTTTCTACACGTGAAAACGATACCCGCCTCGCCTATGATATTTGCGCCGTTAATACGGTGCTCAACTGGTTGGCTAACAAAATGGACCTCGCCTTTGACGACGATGGAAAAATTGCAGCAACAGGAATGACTGATAGTGATCTACTGGAAAAGCTGGAAAAATTGCCATTTTACGACCTCCAACCTCCTAAATCTTTGGGAATAGAGTGGGTAAATGCACATATTTTTCCACTTTTTGAAGGGAAGAAGGATATAGCTTCAGCTTTAAATACCTATACAATTCACGCGGGCAGGGAAATAGGGAAATCTTTAGCAGGGGGAAAGGTTTTAGTGACAGGCGGCGGTACTTTTAATTCATTTTTGATCTCCCAGATCCAGAAGAATACTTCTGCAGAAATTATTCTTCCCCCTGCAGAAACGGTGAATTATAAAGAGGCTCTCATTTTTGCATTTTTGGGAGTTCTTAAATTACGGGAAGAGATCAATGTTTTAAGCTCAGTGACAGGGGCTTCCAGGGATCATTCATCGGGAGTTATATATTCCTGATTCATGATCGAAATCAACTTTTAGAGAAAATTACTTAATTATATTTGCATCAAATTTTATCATCATTATGAAGGAATTATTGAATTTATATCAAAATAAAGCACCGGAAATTGTATTTAATTGGAAAGATCCGGAAACTGACGCCGAAGGTTGGGCAGTGATCAATTCTCTTAGAGGGGGAGCAGCAGGTGGCGGTACCAGGATGAGAAAAGGTCTTGACATGAATGAAGTGTTGTCTTTGGCGAAGACAATGGAGGTAAAATTTACAGTTTCAGGTCCTGCAATTGGTGGGGCAAAGTCGGGAATTAATTTTGATCCCAATGATCCCCGCAAAAAAGGAGTATTGGAGCGTTGGTTTAAAGCTGTATCTCCACTTCTAAAGAATTATTACGGTACCGGTGGTGATCTCAATGTTGATGAAATTCATGAAGTAATTCCTATTACTGAAGATTCCGGAGTGTGGCACCCGCAGGAAGGGGTCTTTAACGGACATTTCAAACCAACCGAAGCAGATAAGATCAACCGTATTGGCCAGCTGCGCCAGGGAGTGATAAAAGTGCTTGAAAATCCTAAATTCTCTCCGGATGTTTCCCGGAAATATACAGTTGCCGATATGATCACCGGTTATGGAGTAGCCGAAGCCGTGCGCCATTATTATGATATCTATGGAGGTAACGTGCAGGGGAAAAAGGCAATTGTTCAGGGATTTGGAAACGTAGGATCTTCAGCAGCCTATTACCTGGCCCAGATGGGAGCTAAAGTTGTGGGGATTATTGACCGCGTAGGAGGGGTCATCAATGAAGACGGTTTCACCTTTGAAGAAATGCGGGAACTCTTCCTAAACAAGGAAGGCAATACCTTAAAGAGTGACAACATGATTTCTTTTGAAGAGGTCAATGATCGCATCTGGTCTTTAAACGCCGAAATCTTTGCACCCTGTGCTGCATCACGATTGATCACAAGAGAACAGGTAGATAAAATGGTAGCTTCCGGCCTGGAAGTGATCTCCAGCGGTGCCAATGTACCATTTTCCGATAAAGAAATTTTCTTTGGTCCCATCATGGAATATACAGATGAGCGAATTAGTGTGCTTCCCGATTTCATAGCCAATTGCGGCATGGCCAGGGTGTTTGCTTATTTTATGGAGCGTAGGGTCCAAATGACAGATGAGGCAATCTTTAATGATACTTCGATTACCATTAGAAATGCAATTCAAAACACCTTCAGCAATAACAGCAGCAAAACAAACATCAGTAAAACTGCGTTTGAAGTTGCTTTGAAAAAGCTGGTATGATTTTTTTAAAATGATCTCTTTAATAATAGTTGTCTTTATTATTGGTTACCTGGCGATCACGCTCGAGCATCCTTTGCAACTGGATAAAGCTGTTTCGGCCCTTTTAATGTCTACAATAATTTGGGGGGTGATTGCATTTGGATTTAATAACGGCTGGCTCTCTGTTGTAGATGCGCATGGGGAGGTTTTTAACATCAATAGAGGCGATCTTCATGATCAATTGTGGGGTTTTAAGGCAAATCTTATGCACCACTTTAGCACCGTAAGCGAAATTCTTTTCTTCCTTATTGGAGCAATGACTATTGTAGAGATCATTGACCTTCACCGGGGTTTTGCAATTATTAAAAAAACTATAACTACCACTAATAAAAAGAAACTCCTGTGGGTGTTGGGATCGCTGGCCTTTATTCTTTCAGCAATTATCGACAACCTTACTGCAACAATTATCCTTGTGACGCTGCTGCGGAAGCTGGTTCCAAAAAGGGATTACCGGGTATGGTTCGCCGCTTTGATTATAATTGCAGCAAATGCAGGTGGTGCCTGGTCTCCTATTGGAGATGTTACTACCACCATGTTATGGATCAACAATAAAGTTACCGCGCCGGGACTGGCTGAACATTTGATCCTTCCGGCATTGGTATGTTTTATTATCCCCTTTGCTATCGCCGGAAGATTGAAGGCTTTTAAAGGGGAAACTGTCCTGAAGCGAAAGGTGATCGATGATGACGAGGAACGCCTTTTGAGCAGTCGTACCATGCTTTATACAGGATTGGGGGCCATACTTTTTGTTCCTATTTTCAAGGAAATAACCGGGCTTCCGCCGTACATCGGAATGCTTTTTAGCCTTAGTGTAGTTTGGTTGCTTTCCGAATATGTTAAGCCGGTAAAGAATCTCAGCAAAAACGAAAAGAATCTTTACTCAACACATAAAGCCTTATCAAATATTGAATTTTCGAGTATCCTGTTCTTCCTTGGGATCCTGCTTGCCGTAGCCGGCCTGGAAAGCCTGGTATTTGGTGTTGTTGGAGGTAATGAAGTGGGTACTTTATACTACGCAGCCACACAGTTGTCTGAAACTATTCCCAGTATGGATGTGGTAGTGGTGATCCTGGGCGGACTTTCAGCAGTGATAGATAACGTGCCACTTGTAGCTGCATCTATGGCAATGTATGATTTTCCGGTAGATGACAGGATCTGGCATTTCATTGCTTATAGTGCCGGAACGGGCGGAAGCCTGCTTGTGATAGGGTCTGCAGCGGGAGTGGCAGCCATGGGAATGGAGAAAATTAATTTTATGTGGTATCTTAAAAATATTGCACCTTTGGCCTTGTTCGGATTCCTGGGAGGCGCAATAAGTTTTGTGATCCTTTCCAGTTTCTTTTAAAGATTATTCCCGCCAATTAGGTTGTAAAAAATCAAAGGCTGATTATCTTTACAATTAAAATTAGATTCTCACGTTACATAAAAAACCATTTACACAAATGCTAAACTTTTTTCAGGAGGACGGTCTTGCCGAGGCAGCTCAGGAGGTAGAACCGGTAGTAGAGGAAAAAACCCTCTCTTTATTTGATCTATTTTTAAGTGGTGGAGTAGGAGGTCAAATAATCATTTTAATTCTCTTTATCCTTTTGTTCGCAGCCATTTACATCTATTTCGAGAGGTTGTTTGCTATCAAGGCAGCTTCAGAAACCGATAATAATTTCATGCACCAGATCAAGGACAGTGTTCTTAATGGTAACATTGAATCTGCACGTATTCGTTGTGCTCAGGCAAATTCCCCTGTGGCCCGCTTAACGGCTAAAGGTCTGGACCGAATTGGTAGTCCTTTGGAAGATATCAACACGGCTATAGAAAATGCCGGCCGTCTGGAAGTATATAAACTTGAGAAGAACGTAAGTGTACTTGCAACTATTGCAGGTGCTGCTCCTATGATCGGGTTCCTTGGAACGGTTATAGGGATGGTAATCGCTTTCCATGAACTGGCTACAAGTAGCGGACAGGCAGAAATGGGAGCTCTGGCAGAAGGTATTTATACTGCTATGACAACAACCGTTGCAGGTTTGATTGTGGGTATCATCGCATATATAGGGTATAACCACCTGGTTGTGAAAACCGATAAAGTAGTACACCAAATGGAGGCTACCGCGGTAGATTTCCTTGACCTTCTAAACGAACCCGCTTAATATGAATTTAAGAGGAAGAAATAAAATCAGTCCGGAATTCAGTATGAGTTCCATGACCGATATTGTATTTCTGTTGTTGATCTTTTTTATGCTAACCTCTCCCGCAATTACACCGGAAGCGCTTGACCTTATCCTTCCAAAGGCAAAGGGAAAAACTACCACCAAACAAAATGTGGCCGTGAGCATAACAAAAGACCTGCAGATCTATATTGATAAGGAAAGAGTGAGCAGCAGCTCCCTGGAGGCAAGGTTACAACAAGCTTTGAGTGGTGTTGAAGATCCAACAATCATTCTTCGGGCAGAAGAAGGGGTGCCAATAGAAAGGGCAGTTAATGTTATGGACATAGCGAACAGGAATCGATACAAGATTGTGCTCGCAGTAAAACCCGAATAATTTTTCCCTTTTTTCAGCAGAGACAGCTATTGTGGAACTAAGTTTGCTGAATAAAAATTTCAATAAATCAAAAGAGTGAAATACCTGGAAACAGAATACGAACGCAAATCCATGGCAATTACGGTAGTTTTACACGTGTTGCTCATTTTGCTATTGCTGTTTTTTGGCTTTACTTATCTAGATCCTCCACCCGAAAATGGAATAGCTATCAATTTCGGAACTTCAGATGTCGGCTCCGGTAATGAACAACCTTTAGAGCCGGTGAAGTCTTCTCCTCAACAAACCAGCACCCCTGTTACTCCTGTAGAAACAAATATTAAAGAAGAGGTGGTAACTCAGGAAACCGAGGAAGCACCCGTGATCGAGAAGAAAAAAGAAGAGAAGGTGGTTCAAAAGGTGGAAGCACCGGTGAAAAAAATTGAAGAACCGCCCAAAAAACCCGATCCTCAACCGTCAAAGTCCACTACAGATGCTTTGAGCAGCATCCTTAATGGTCCTGTAAGCGATGGGCAGGCGAGAGGTGGAGAAGGCAATGACGAGGCTGCAGGCGACAAAGGAAGTCCCGACGGTGATCCTAATGCAAAATCCTATTACGGTACCGGAATGGGACTCGACGGAGATGGAAATTACCGTCTCGGAGGCCGTAAAGCTTTAAACAAAGAGAAATTCGTTCAGGATTGCAATGAATCGGGAATTGTGGTGGTACAGATCGAAGTAGATCGCAACGGTACAGTTACCCGTGCAATACCCGGCGTTAAAGGAACTACCAATAATGCTACGTGTTTGACCGATCCTGCGAAGAGAGCAGCTCTGGCCACACGTTTTAACAGCGATTCCAAGGCTCCTGCCAAGCAGGTGGGAACCATTATCTATAATTTCAAACTTTCCGAATAACTTGATGACCTATTCTGAAACTGTTGAATGGATGTTTCAGCAGTTACCCATGTACCAGATGGTGGGAAGCAAGGCTTATAAAGTTGATCTTTCCAATATCAATAAATTGGTACAACAACTGAATAATCCCCATCATCATTTCAAAACTATCCATGTTGCCGGCACTAATGGCAAAGGTTCGGTTTCGCACATGTTGGCTTCTGTACTGCAGGAAAGCGGATATAAAGTTGGGCTTTACACCTCTCCTCACTTAAAGGATTTTCGTGAACGCATAAGGATCAATGGCGAAATGATCCCGGAAGCTGAAGTCGTAAAATTTATAGCAGAAAATAAAAGCTTTTTTAGGCAGGAAAGTTTGAGCTTTTTTGAAATGACAGTGGGAATGGCCTTTCAATTCTTTGCTGAAGAAGAAGTGGATATTGCGGTAATAGAGGTGGGCCTGGGCGGAAGATTGGATTCTACAAATATTATTACTCCTCAAATTTCTGTGATCACCAATATTGGATTTGATCACATGAGCATCCTGGGGAATACCCTTCCTGAGATTGCTGCGGAAAAAGCGGGGATTATTAAAAAGCAGGTTCCGGTGGTCATCGGGGAATATCAGGAAGAGACCTTTCCTGTTTTTAAACGTACTGCTGAAGATAAAGATTCGCCTCTATATCTTGCCGAAGATTTCACCGGAGAAGTCTATACTTCCGAACTAAAAGGACATTATCAAAAAAAGAATATACGAACGGTTTCTATGGCGCTGAAAGTGCTCAACGAAGCCGGTTGGGATATTACTCCTGAAGCTGCTGAAAGAGGCTTCAAAAATGTCATTTCTAACACCGGACTCCGCGGTAGGTGGGATGTGTTACAGGAACACCCAAAGGTAATCTGTGATACTGCCCATAATAAAGAAGGATTGGTCTACGCCCTGAAGCAGTTGCAGGAGGAAGAATTTAATGATCTTTACATGGTGATTGGGGTGGTGAATGATAAGGATCTGGAGGCAGTGCTGCCTTTATTTCCAAAAACAGCAATTTATTTTTTTGCAAAACCCAATGTTCCACGGGGGCTGGACGCTAAGATCCTCCGGCAAAAAGCTGGTGAAAAAGGCCTTTTTGGGGAGGCATTTAATTCAGTTTCTGAAGCTTACGAAGCAGCGCTTGCAAAGGCGTCTTTTAATGATATTATCTACGTTGGAGGCAGTACTTTTACAGTGGCAGAAATAATTTAATTTTTTTTGAAATTATTCTTTGCATAAATGAAATTGTAGTCTATATTTGCATCCGCATTCAGAGAGATACACACGCTTTACGAATGCAGAGTTCTTTAAAATATTAGGGCAATTAGCTCAGTTGGTTCAGAGCACCTCGTTTACACCGAGGGGGTCGGGGGTTCGAATCCCTCATTGCCCACACAAATTAAGGCTTCCTCTTCTGGAGGCCTTTTTTGATTTAAACTAAAGGGTGATTAGCTCAGCTGGTTCAGAGCACTACCTCGACAAGGTAGGGGTCACTGGTTCGAACCCAGTATCACCCACAATCCGGAAATTCCAAATTCCAAAGAACAAATTCCAAAAATGTATAAACCTCACAGGTTTCTAAAACCTGTGAGGTTTTTTTATACACCAAAAAAGGGTCATTGGATCCCCCGATAGCTATCGGGGCAGTATCACCCGAAAATTGGAACTTCGAAATTTCAGTAAGACAAATTGAATTAGATTCAAGCCTCACAGGTTTTCAAAACCTGTTGGGCTTTTTTATTTTAAAACAGAAGTAAAATCTGTAACATGCCGAAAAAGGAATCTGAAAGGGCCCAAAGAATAACCTTAGACCTTAAACCTTGAACTATAAAAGTTCCAGTACCCGCTCCAGCGCCATTCCGCGGGATCCTTTAATTAAAATGGCACCTGCATTAAATTCGGAAGGTTGGATCCACTCCTTAAAACCTTCAAAAGTTTCGAATTTTTTGATTCTTTTGGAAGTTCCGGAGGTTCCATAAAAGTTCTTACCTATTACAAAAGCTTTATCGATCCTGCTCTGCTCAAGAATGCTGAGAATGGTTTCATGTTCAGCCTGTGCCATGGCACCCAGCTCAAACATGTCACCTAAAATGGCAATTTTAGGAGTTTCTTCCATTTGATCGAAGTTCTCTAAAGCTGCAGCCATACTTGAAGGGTTAGCATTATAGGCGTCTAGAATCAACTTTTTGTTGTCTTTCATGATCACCTGTGAACGGTTGTTCTGCGGGACATACGCTTCCAGGGCAGCCTTGATCTCCTTAGGATCGATCTCAAAATATTTTCCAACGGTATATGCGGCGGCCATGTTGGTCCCGTTGTATTTTCCTGTAAGGTTGCCGTAGATGATCTGGTCTTCCGCCTCAAGCCCGGCGAAGGAGTTTTTTTGAAGATAAGTTACTTTCACATCAGCTTCTGACGCTTCTCCAAAGCTGAAAACCTTTGAATAAGATGCTTCCTTTTTTTGAAGTGGATCATCCAGGTTCAGAAAAAGCAGTTTTTGATGTTGCTTCAGGTGATCATATAATTCCTTCTTTCCTTTTATGACACCCTCCACGCTCCCAAAGCCTTCAAGATGGGCTTTTCCGAAGTTTGTGATGTAACCAAAGTCCGGCAGGGCGATATCGCAGAGGAATTCGATCTCCTTTTGGTGATTAGCGCCCATTTCAACGATCCCAATTTCGGTTTGGCTATCCATGGACAAAAGTGTTAGTGGAACTCCTATATGGTTATTCAAATTGCCCACTGTGGCCGCAGTTGTATATTTTTTTGAAAGCACAGCTTTGATCAACTCTTTGGTGGTGGTTTTACCATTGCTGCCGGTCAATGCGAGTATAGGAATATCCAAATGTTTTCTGTGGAAAGTGGCCAGCTCCTGAAGTGTTTTTAACGAATCCTCTACCCGAATTAAGCGATCATCCTCCTGAGGTAGATCCTGATCTATTACTGCGTAGGATGCTCCTTTTTTAAGAGCTTCCGCAGCAAAATCATTAGCATTGAAATTTTCACCCTTTAAAGCGAAAAATATGCTGTTGTTATCGATCTTCCTGGTGTCTGTGCTTACCCCGGAACTTTCCAGGAATAGTTGATGAAGCTTTTCTATTTTCATAAAATAAAGCTATAAAAAAAGCCCTAATTAGATTAGGGCTTTCACTTAATATTGTAGAAAATTAGTTCTTGGCTGTTTTGTTATCCTTTAATGATTTGGAACCTACTCTTGACATTGCATTTCTAAATCCAATATAGTCTGTCGCCATATCCTGCGGGAAAAATCTTCTTTGTGCAGGATCCAACCAGTAAGCTCTGTCTCTCCAGGAACCTCCTTTGTAAACTCTAACATTATCGTCGATCAAAGTAGTTCTTCCGGTAGACCGGTCGTATTGAAGGCTCTGACCTCCAAGGCTGTCTACTGTAGCAGTGTGCACAGGAGAATTGTACATTCTTTGGTTAGGATCCTGTTCGGTCTCCTCTCCAAAGGTGTCATAATAACGGGTAGATTTTCTATCCCCATCTCTAAAGTTCCTGTTATCGCTTTCGTTGAAGTTAGATCTCAGATAAGTGTCATCAGGAGTGATAGGAACTGTTCTTATTTCCCCTGGCAGGTTTCTCGCTACGATTCTACCGTTGCTTAAGGTGTCATATTCTATCTCGTCAACTCCAAGTACTTCTACCGTTCCATCTTCTCCAATAGCGTGCTTGGTATAAACGTTTCCGCGGTAGTAGTTAAAGTCGTTGAATTCATCATCAACAATAGGGCGGTAAACATCGGCAACCCATTCGGCTACGTTACCGGCCATATCGTAAAGTCCAAAATCGTTTGGCTCGTAAGATTTAACTTCGGCAGTAATATCGGCGCCGTCGTCACTCCATCCTGCGATTCCGCCGTAATCCCCATCTCCCTGCTTGAAGTTCGCCATTTGATCTCCACGGCTTTTGGCATCACCGCTACGGGTGTACTGGCTATCCCATGGATATTTCTTTCTACCTCTGTATACGTTATAGCTTCTTATTCCCACAAGAGCAAGGGCAGCATATTCCCATTCGGCTTCGGTAGGAAGACGATATTCGGGAAGAAGAACTCCATGCTTGCGTTGTACATATAAATTGGTACTGTCTTCGGTCATGAAACGATCGGCTTTATTTCCGCCGCGTACAAGACTATCATTACCACCATAGGTTTTTGTAGGAGCGTTAAGATAAGCTTCTGTACTAAAGGTTTCTCCCGGTTCGGCAGCAAAGCGCGCACCTTTGGCAGTAAATCCTTCCTTCTCCAGTCTTAATTCATTCACCCTGTCTGTTCTCCATTTGCTGAATTCCACAGCCTGGATCCAACTCACACCCACAACCGGATAATTTGCATAAGCCGGGTGTCGCAGGTAATTGTTGGTCATGGTCTCATTATAACCTAACCTGTTTCTCCAAACCAAAGTGTCTGGAAGAGCTCCATGATAGATATTGCGGTAGCGTTCCTCGCTTGGAGGATAAACTCTTTTTAAATAATCCAGATACTCGAGGTACATAAGGTTAGTCACCTCTGTCTCGTCCATGTAAAAAGATTGTACGTGTTGTTGGGTGGGGGAGTTATTCCAGTCATGCATCACATCATCCTGCACGCGTCCCATGGTAAAAGTACCGCCTTCCACAAAAACCAGTCCGGGGCCTGCTTCCTGCTCATCATAGTCGGCATTGTAGGTGAAACCGCCTTCTTTGGAATTTATATCCCAACCGGTGGCGCGGGAATTATCCTTGTAATCCCTCGAGTTGTTACAGCTAAATAAACCGGCGCTTAAAGCGACGGCAAAAAGAGCCTTTACAGCAACCTTATTTCTCATATTCACAATATCTTTTGTAGCGATTTTGGCTTTGCAATATAGTAATTAACGTAAAACTATCAAGATTATTTCAATAGAAACGGGATCTTGTAGTACGCTGAAAATCTTTAGGATAACGCCGGTATAAAACTTTTATTATAACGGCCTAAAGAACTTTCTTATCTTTTTCCTATCTTTTATTTCGCAAAAGTAACGGTTTTTTATTACTTTAAAATTCCTTTTCAGGTTTTGGTTTTTCTTACAATATCATGTAATTAAAAGCCTGAACTTCAAAACCTCCCCCCTTTGATCATTACCGAAATGTAAGAAATATATGGAATCTGTATAAGCTTCTGTTAATTTAAACGTTATGTAAGAATAAAAAACAGAAATTCGGGCTTCTGAACAATTTTTAAAGCAATTCGGGTATATTTGTTTAATTAACCAGCCAATCTAATGAAAAAACTATCACTCTTAACATTAACAGCGGTACTGTTATTTAGCGGGAAGTCATTTGCTCAGGAAGAGCAGGATCGCGTAATAACAACTGCTGTTCCATTTTTAATGATAGCTGCAGATGCCCGCGCGGCAGGAATGGGAGATCAGGGCGTCGCGACACCCGCAGATGCTTTTTCCCAGCAATGGAATCCTGCCAAATATGTTTTTATCGAAAGTCAGCAGGGTTTTGGAGTGACCTATACTCCCTATTTAAGTGAACTGGTTAATGATATTTTTCTGGGGAATATTACCTATTATAATAGGATAAGTGAAAGAAGTGCTTTTGGGGCCAGTTTCAAATATTTTAGTATGGGAAATATTGAGGCCAGGGAAAATCCCGAAGAACTGCCCTTGATCCTAAGTCCGAATGAATTTACTTTAGATCTTTCCTATTCCCTTAGGTTGAGCGAGAGATTCTCCATGGCAGTTGCCGGAAGATTTTTAAGGTCTGATCTTAAATTGGCACCGGTTGATCCCGATGCTACTGCTGCGAGTACTTTTGGAGTAGACGTTACTGCATATTACCAAAGCGACAGGATTGACTTCACCACCTTTGACGGTCGCTGGAGAGCCGGTGCAGCTATTTCTAACATTGGGCCAAAAATTAAATATGATGAAGGAGGGCAGGAGAATTTTATTCCTACCAACCTGAAACTAGGTGGAGGTTTCGATTTCATTCTTGACAATTCAAACCGTATTGGAACTTATCTTGAATTCAACAAGCTGCTGGTTCCTACTCCACAGGATTTTGATCTTGATGGTGATATAGATGCAGAAGATAACCTGGAATATAATTCCATAGGGGCAATAGAAGGAATGTTCAAATCTTTTGGTGATGCTCCCGATGGTTTTGCTGAAGAAGTAAAAGAGATCACTTACGCTCTGGGGGCAGAATATGTTTTCCAGGATATTTTTTCCCTTCGAACAGGATATTTCCACGAAAGTCCCGAAAAAGGGTCAAGAGAATTCATCTCCTTTGGAGCCGGATTTAAATATACTGTTGTAAATATCGATATCTCCTATCTTTTCTCAACTTCCGATGTTGTGAGTCCACTGGAGGGCACCCTGCGTTTTGGGCTAACCTTTAATTTTGGTAATACTTATGATGAGTATTAACAGAGGCTGAGAATATTCCTATATAATTACATAAATTTGCACCTAAAGTGCAGAATACTAACTCCCGGGCTTTTTAGTTGCGGGAGCTTTTATCTTCAGAAATAACGTAAATGAAAAAAATAACTATTAGTGCAGATCTTGAGGTCTATGATGCGGAAGCCGAATTGCCGCAGGAAGTACAGGATCTAATGAATAAGGCCATTGAAGCAAGGGAGAAATCCTATTCGCCATATTCAAAATTCAGGGTAGGTGCAGCCTTGCTGTTGGAAAATGGTGAAGTTATCACCGGAAGTAACCAGGAAAATGCCTCATATCCTGCCGGACTTTGTGCAGAAAGAACAGCAATTTTTTATGCCGGGGCAAAGTATCCCGGGGTGAAGATCGATAAATTGGTTATCACTGCCCGGTCAGAAAATCATAAAGTGGAAATTCCAACGCCACCCTGCGGCTCCTGCAGGCAGGCCATTGCCGAATATGAGGTGAGGCAGAAGGAGCCTATTGAGATCTATTTTATGGGTGAAAAAGGTAAGGTTGTAAAGGCTAATTCTATTTCAGATCTTTTGCCGCTAATCTTCGACAATTCTTACCTATAACGATTTCGCGGTTTTTAAAAGAGAAACTGTTTTTAGTTCCTTTTGAAAATAGTATTTTTGTTGTTCTCTTGGCGCAAGCGATGCTTAGCCTTAAAAATTTGTTGTTAAATGAAGAAAATCACGAAAGCCACTTACCTTAAGTGGTATGAGGACATGCTGTTTTGGCGCAAGTTTGAAGATAAACTGGCGCAGGTTTATATTCAGCAAAAAGTTAGAGGTTTTTTACACTTGTATAACGGGCAGGAAGCTATTCTTGCCGGGGCTTTGCATGTTATGGATCTCTCTAAAGATAAAATGATTACCGCATACCGAAATCACGTGCAACCAATTGGAATGGGCGTGGATCCAAGAAAAGTAATGGCAGAGCTTTACGGGAAAAAAACAGGGACTTCCATGGGAATGGGTGGTTCTATGCATATTTTCTCTAAAGAACACCGTTTCTATGGTGGGCATGGGATCGTAGGAGGTCAAATTCCTTTGGGAGCAGGCCTTGCCTTTGCCGATAAATATTTTAAAAGAGATGCAGTGACCCTTACCTTTTTAGGTGACGGGGCTGCAAGGCAGGGATCTCTTCACGAGACCTTTACCATGGCTGTAAAATGGAATTTACCCGTGGTCTTCTGTGTGGAGAACAATGGGTATGCCATGGGAACTTCTGTGGCCCGTACTTCAAAGAGTCTGGACATCTGGAAGCTTGGTCTTGGATATGATATGCCATGTGGACCGGTAGATGCCATGGATCCCGAAAAAGTTGCCGAAGCTCTTGACGAAGCTATCGTTCGCGCCCGTAAGGGAGAAGGTCCTACTTTCCTTGAATTGAAAACATACCGTTATCGCGGCCACTCAATGAGTGATGCGCAACAGTACCGTACTAAGGAAGAGGTGGCCGAATACCAAAAGATCGATCCAATTACCACGGTAAAGGATATTATCAAAAAGAACAAATACGCTACAGATAAGGAGATCAAGGAAATCGACAAACGGGTAAAAGACCTGGTTGCAGAATGTGAGAAATTTGCTGAAGAATCAGATTTCCCGGAAATCCAGACTATGTATGATGTTGTGTATGAGCAAAAGGATTATCCGTTTTTACCCCATAAATTATAGATATTATGGCCGAAGTAATTAAAATGCCACGTTTAAGCGACACCATGGAAGAAGGTGTTGTTGCGAAGTGGATCAAACAAAAAGGTGATAAAGTTGAAGAAGGAGATATCCTGGCGGAGATCGAAACAGACAAGGCTACCATGGAATTCGAATCCTTCTACAGCGGTACCTTGCTGCATATAGGAATCGAAGAAGGAGAGGCTGCACCTGTAGATACGCTTTTGGCTATCATAGGAGAAGAAGGGGAAGATATTTCCTCGCTTTTGGATGGACAATCCGGAGGTGCTTCTGCTGAAAAAGCTTCTTCGGAAAAAGCTTCTTCTGAAAAACCGGAATCATCTGAGAAATCTGAACCTGTTGAGGAATCATCTTCGGAAGAAGGATCTTCTGAAGGCGGTGAAATTCCTGAAGGTGTAGAAGTGATCAAAATGCCTCGTCTTAGCGATACCATGGAAGAAGGAACTGTTGCTTCCTGGATTAAGAAAGAAGGAGATAAAGTTGAAGAAGGAGACATTCTTGCCGAGATCGAGACCGATAAGGCAACTATGGAATTTGAATCCTTCTACAGCGGTACATTGCTGCATATAGGTATTCAGGAAGGAGAAACTGCTCCTGTTGATGCCGTATTGGCTATAATTGGCCCTGAAGGAACCGATGTTTCTTCAGTTGTAAAAGGTGGTGGTAAAGCTAAACCTGCTCCTAAAAAGACAGAAGAAAAGAAGAAAGAAAAAGCAGAAGAACCTGAAACTTCACAAGCTTCAGGAAGTGCAACAACCCCAGATGGAGGAAGGATCTTTGCTTCCCCGCTTGCCAAAAAAATGGCCGAAGACAAGGGAATCAATCTTGCCGATGTAAAAGGTTCCGGAGAGAATAACCGAATTGTCAAAAAAGACATAGAGAACTTCAAACCTTCAGAAAAAACGGCCCAGGCTCAACCGGCTGCTGCTCCATCACAGGAACAAAAGGCTCCGGCGGCACAAACTTATGTACCGGCAGGGGAAGAAAGCTTTGAAGAGATCAAGAATTCCCAGATGCGTAAAACCATCGCCAAGCGACTTGGAGAATCTAAATTTACTGCACCTCATTACTACCTAACCATAGAGGTTGACATGGCGAACGCCATGGCCAACCGTAAGCAGATCAATGAGCTGCCAGATGTGAAGGTTTCTTTCAATGATATTGTCATAAAAGCTACAGCCATGGCCCTAAGAAAGCACCCAAGGGTGAATTCTCAATGGACAGGTGATACTACTAAAATTGCGAAACACATTCACATGGGGGTCGCAGTTGCAGTAGAAGACGGGCTTGTGGTTCCTGTTCTGAAATATGCCGACCAAATGTCCATGACCCAGATTGGTGGGCAGGTGAAAGAGCTGGCAGGTAAAGCACGTAATAAAAAGCTGCAGCCTCAGGAAATGGAGGGCAGTACATTTACTGTTTCTAACCTTGGAATGTTTGGAATTACCGAATTCACCAGTATCATCAATCAGCCTAACTCTGCGATCCTTTCAGTAGGTGCTATTGTTGAGAAGCCGGTGGTGAGAAACGGTCAAATCGTTGTTGGTAATACCATGAAGTTAACTTTGGCTTGTGACCACAGGACAGTTGACGGAGCTACTGGAGCTCAATTCCTTGAAACTTTGAAAATGTATCTTGAGAATCCGGTGACTATGCTGGCTTAAGATAAATATATCCACATTCTTAAAAATCCCGCTTTTCGCGGGATTTTTTTATCTTTAGCCACATGAGAAAAAATTTGTTTTCGGGGCTTGCCGCCTTTAGTTTTCTGCTTCTGCTTAGCTGCGGAAATTCAAAAGACATTTCAGAAGAGATCATTGCAACACCTGTTGATAAGGAGGGGATCAAAAATGCCATTTTAGAGGAGGAAGTTGCCGCCGCTTTGCGTTACCTGTCTTCAGATGAACTTGAAGGTAGGGAAACGGGAACAGAGGGTATAGAAAAAGCCGCGCAATATATTGAGGGCGTTTTTGAAGAACATGATCTACAACCCTTTTTTGATACCTACAGGCACAATTTTACTATTCAGGAGACTCAGGGATTTAACCTTGTAGGAATGGTCGAGGGAACAGATCCCCAACTAAAGGATGAATTTATCATTATTGGAGCCCATTATGATCATGTTGGTCTGGAAGAAGCGGTTGAAGGAGACGAGATCGCAAATGGCGCCAATGATAACGCTTCCGGAACTACTGCCGTGCTGGAGCTGGCAAAATATTTTGCGGCACGACCTCCAAAAAGGAGTATTTTATTTACTCTTTTTTCCGCAGAAGAAATGGGCCTGGTAGGAGCTAAGGAGCTCGCGAAAAGTTTGAAAGCCGAAGGTATCGACCTTTATTCCATGTTCAATATAGAAATGATAGGAGTTCCCATGAAAGGTCGAGCTTATAAAGCCTATCTCACTGGCTACGATGCTTCTAATTTGGCAGAAAAGTTCAATGAATACGCAGGTGAAAATGTTCTTGGATTCCTGCCCGAAGCCAAACAATACAGCCTCTTCCAAAGAAGTGATAATTATCCGTTTTACCAGGATTTCAATATTCCGGCACAGACGATCTCTACTTTTGACTTCACTAATTACCCATATTACCACCATGTAGATGATGAATTTGAGCTAATGGATACTGCTCACATGGAAGAATTGGTTGAAGCCATTATTCCGGGGCTTATCAAAATGGCTAATACTCCTGAAAAGGAGATAAAGCTGAAACAATAGATGAAAAAAATTATAGTCACAGGGACAAGCCGTGGAATAGGTTTCGAGCTGGTAAAGATCTTTGCCGAAGCAGGTCATGAGGTGCTTGCACTGTCAAGAAACGTGGAGCCGGTGAATGCACTGGGATTAAAGAATGTTCATGCCTTTCCATTTGATATTACTGCAGAAGAAGACCTGGATAAAGTTTCTACTTTTGTAGAGAAGCAATGGCAGCAGGTTGACATTCTTATTCATAATGCAGGAGCGATCGTGAACAAAGGTTTTGAAAAGATTACTGCTGAAGAATTTGAGAAGGTATATAACATCAATGTTTTTGGAGTAGCGGCATTGACAAGAAAAACGCTACCGTTCCTTAAAAAAACAGGCCATGTAGTGACAATAAGCAGTATGGGCGGAGTACAGGGCAGTGTGAAATTCCCCGGACTTTCGGCTTATTCCTCCAGCAAAGGTGCGGTGATCACCCTTACCGAACTCCTGGCAGAAGAATATAAAGAAACCGGACCATCCTTTAATGTATTGGCCTTAGGTGCAGTGCAGACTGAAATGCTGGCTGAAGCTTTTCCCGGTTATAAAGCTCCTTTGCAACCACGGGAAATGGCAGAATATATTGCAGATTTTTCCCTTACCGGGAATAAATTCTATAACGGCAAATTGCTGCAGGTTTCCAGCAGCACCCCCTAAAATATGAAGCATATTCTTGAGAAATATATCCCTACCCACGCTGTTGAGCCTGTTTTTGGCTTGATCGAAGCAAACCACATCCATCTCAAGATCGTGAATGAGCGTAAGACCCGCCACGGCGACTATCGCAGAAAACCTGACGGTTCCCACCAGATCACGGTAAATGCAAATCTGAATAAATACAGGTTCTTGATCACTTTGATCCATGAGATAGCTCACCTGCTGGCTTTTGAAAGTTTTGGCAGACATATTAAACCCCATGGCCTTGAATGGAAGAAAACTTTTCAAAGGCTCATGCTGCCATTTATTAGACCTGAAATTTTTCCGGTGCAGCTGCTTCCGTTAATCGCGAGGCATTTTAAGAATCCGAAAGCGAGCAGTGATACAGATGCACATCTTTCTGTAGCTCTAAAACAATTTGATGAAGAGAATGACAAGAATTACATTTTTGAAGTCCCGCATGGAAGTATCTTCAGAATTTATAATGGCAGGATTTTTAGAAAAGGGGAGCAGCGTATAAAGCGCTTTGAGTGTGTAGAGGTTAAGACAGGGAGAGTTTATCTTTTTCAACCAAATGCAGAAGTTGAATTATTAAAAGCAGCCAATTGATATGAGGGAGAATAACTTTGCAGTTTTGATGGCAGGTGGAGTGGGATCAAGGTTTTGGCCTGTAAGTACCGCTGCAAGACCAAAACAATTCAGAGATCTTTTAGGTAAGGGTGAAACTTTAATACAAACCACTTTTAAAAGGCTTACCAGCCTGGTTCCGGCAGAAAATATCTACATCCTTACCAATGAACGTTACGATAGCCTGGTAAGAGAGCAATTGCCGGAAATACAGGAAGAGCAGATTGTCCTGGAGCCGGTGATGAGAAATACGGCCCCTGCGGTATTGCTGGCAGCCCTCAAGATCAGGAAAAAGAACAAAGATGCCGTCATGGTTATGGCTCCCAGCGATCACTGGATAGAAGATGAGAAAGCTTTTTCCAGAGATATTGCTGCAGCCTTTGATGCGGCAAGAGGAGAAGATAAGATCATCACTCTTGGTATCAAGCCCACCTTTCCAAATACAGGATACGGGTATATAAAATACGATCCTTCGGAATCCTTACCTGTGAAACCGGTGGAAACTTTTACCGAAAAACCAACTTACGCCGTAGCCAGGGAATTTTTGAATAGTGGAAATTACCTTTGGAATGCCGGGATCTTTGTGTGGAATGTCGATTATATTATCAGATCGTTTAAGACAAACCTTACAGAAATGTTTCAGCTTTTTTCTAAGGAAGAAGCGGTTTTGAATACTTCCGAAGAAAAAAAGTTCGTAAAAGATAATTATCCTGCAGCCGAAGATATCTCGATAGACTATGGAATCCTTGAAAAGGAGAAGGGAACTGTTTTTGTCATTCCGGCGAGTTTCGACTGGAATGATCTCGGCACCTGGGGTTCCTTATATAATGAAAGTCTTAAGGATGAACAGGAGAATGTGGTGCTCAATGTGAGATTACATGCCGAAAATTCTACCCGTAACATTATAACTTCAGACAAAAATAAGCTTATGGTCATCGAGGATCTCAAGGATTATATAATAGTCGACGAAAATGACATTTTGCTTATTGTTCCTAAAGAAAAGGAGCAGGAGATAAAATCTATAAGAGAAAAAGTGCAGAAAAAATTTGGGCACAATCTGGGATAGCGAATGGAAAAGAATTCAGGAGAAAGTAGCGTATTGAAAAATGGCTCTGCAGCGACAGGTAAATCCATTCTTGAAGATATTAAGGAGTTCCTGCGGGAGTTACTGGATATTCATGATGACACAGACAGGGAAACGACAATGGAGACCGTTAAGCGGGATATTTCCTTTAAGGGTCATAATGCGTGGGTCCTGGTGTTTTCTATTTTTGTGGCTTCTATCGGGCTTAATGTAAGCAGCCCGGCGGTAGTAATTGGTGCCATGCTTATCTCTCCTCTAATGGGGCCCATTGTTGGAGTGGGATTCTCTGTTGCCATTAATGATATCGATACCCTCAGGAAATCCCTTGTAAACCTGGGGGTAATGATCGTTCTGAGTGTGTTGACCGCTTTTCTTTATTTTACCATTTCTCCTATTAAACAGGAAACACCCGAGTTGGTTGCCCGTACCTTTCCTACTCTTCTCGATGTGCTTATTGCCATTTTTGGAGGTACAGCATTGATCATTGCAAAGACCAAAAAAGGAGCGATCGCAAGTGTGATCATGGGAGTTGCAATTGCCACTGCCCTTATGCCTCCCTTATGTACGGTGGGTTATGGACTTGCAACAAAAAACTGGCAATATGCAGGAGGTGCCTTTTACCTATTCTCAATTAATTCGGTTTATATAGCCTTATCTACTTTTGTTGTTGCCAAGCTGCTGCGTTTTCCTTTAGTCAAATATGCTAACAGTAAACGCCGTAAAAATACCGCCAGGCTTGCATCTTTAATTGCCTTACTTGTAATGATCCCGAGCATTGTGCTTTTTGTTCAGCTTTTAAGAGAGCAGGTTTTTTTAAGTAAGTCAGCCGAGTTTGTCCTGGAAGAGATCAATTACCCGGGGGCTGAAGTTGTAAAATACAGTCAGGATTATAAGACAAGGGTGTTGGATATTTATTTGATTGGAAGACCGGTGCCACAGGATCAGATAGCAGAGTGGAGGGAACAACTTAAGGAAAAGACCGAACTAAAGAATGTAGTGTTGAAAATCCATCAGGGTTCTGACCAGAGTTCTGAAATGGCTGCAGAATTATCTACCCAGGTGAGAGCCGGAATCCTGGAAGACCTTTACGTCCGTAATCAACAGGTTGTCGAAGATAAGGATGCACGTATAAGGTTATTGGAGGAGGAGCTGGTAAAGTACCGAAGCTCCGGAATTCCCTTTGCTACCATTAGTAAGGAGGCAAAGATCAATTATTCAAACATTGAGGAGATGAGCTACGCCAATAATCTTGTAACCAACTTCTCGAAGATCGATACCATTCCCACTTTCAATGTGCGTTGGAATTCAAACCTGAGCAGAAATACCCGGAATGCCGAAATGAAAAAACTGGCGCAATGGCTTCAGGTAAGGCTGGCGTTGGATACGCTGAGAGTAAATTCAGTAAATTAATTATTATAATCCCTGTCTCTGGGCTTCTTTGACTTTCTTAAATAGGTCCGAGGAATAAACAAAATCTGTCACTGTCTGGTCGTCAGTTTTAAAGATCTGGCTTTTATCTCCTGTCCAGGCCAATACCCCATCCTTTAAAAAGGCAATTTTTTCACCAATTTCCAGTAGAGAGTTCATATCGTGCGTGATCACCACTGTGGTAATATCATATTCCACAGTGAGTTCATGGATAAGATTGTCAATTACCGTTGCGGTATGAGGGTCCAATCCTGAATTCGGCTCATCACAAAATAAGTATTTCGGCCGGTTCACGATTGCCCGGGCAATAGCCACCCTTTTTTGCATTCCCCCGGAAATTTCTGCCGGATATTTTTTTCCGGAGTCATTCAGATTAACTCTTTCCAGAACCTCATCAACTCTTTCTTTTAGTTCCCGCTTCCGCTTTTTAGTGAACATTCTAAGAGGGAACATCACATTCTCTTCCACAGTCATGGAATCGAACAGTGCGCCACCCTGAAACAGCATACCTATTTCCTGCCTCAGTTCTCTTTTTTGTTCATCTGTAAAAGTAGAATAAGCTTTGCCGTCATATTCAATGGTACCTTTTTCCGGAGTGAAAAGCCCAAGCATACATTTCATGAGCACACTCTTTCCCGAACCGGATTGTCCGATCACAAGGTTGGTTTTTCCTGTATCAAATACGAAGTCGATCCCCTTGAGGATGTGCTCCTCTCCAAAACTTTTATGTAATCCTTTAACTTCGATCATTAGCTTAGTAATAACTGGGTTACAATATAGTTTGTAATGATGATCACTACACTGGTCCACACGAAAGAGGTGGTACTTGCTTTTCCAACTTCAAGAGATCCACCTTTCATATAATATCCATGGTAAGACGGGATGGTGGCAAGGATCATGGCAAAAAGGAAGGTCTTGAAAAAAGCATAGAATAAATGATAAGCATCGAAATCTTCCTGCAACCCCTGCACAAATATGTCTGGCGCTACAAAGCCCCCCATTACAGCAGCCGTATAAGCTCCCAGAATCCCGAGGAACATTGAAATCGCTATGACAAAGGGATAGGTGAGCATCGCGATGATTTTCGGAAAAACAAGATAATTAAGGGAATTTATTCCCATAACTTCAAGAGCATCTATTTGTTCGGTCACCCTCATGGACCCTATACTGGAGGTAATAAAAGATCCTACTTTTCCCGCCATGATGATGGAAATAAAAGTGGGGGAAAATTCCAGGATGATCGATTGTCTTGCCGCAAAGGCGATAAGGCTTTTTGGGATAAGAGGGTTATTGAGGTTAAGAGCTGTTTGCAGCGCTACAACTGCTCCAATGAAGAATGACAGAAAAGCTACGATCCCCAGGGAGCCGATGATCAACTCATCAATTTCCTTGAAAATGAGATTACTAAGAACAGACCTTTTAGTCATTCGGCCGAAGATGCCTTTCAACATTAAAAAATATTCTCCAATAGACTGCAGGTATTTCATTCTGAAGGTTTGTTGCGGCTAAAATACTAATTTTTTGTACGAATGTATTTAAGCTTAACTTAATCTTTAAACCCCCTTATCTTTGTATTTTTGCATTTTAAAATATCAGGAAATGAAATATTTTTTTCAAGTAATAAGTTTTTGTTTAGTACTCTCCTCTGTCTCTGCACAGGAAAATTCCCCTTCTAAATTTGATCCCGAAAAAGATCTTATGGCTACACCTAAGCTGGTAGTAGGCGTTGTTGTAGACCAAATGCGCTATGACTATATCACCCGTTTCTGGAACAGGTTTGGAAATGATGGATTTAAAAAATTGGTTTCTGAAGGTTTTAATCTTCGCAATAATCATTTCAATTACATCCCCACCTACACCGGTCCCGGTCATGCTTCCGTGTTTACCGGTTCTGCGCCACAAACCCACGGGATCATTGGGAATGACTGGTACAATAAATTTCAGAATGAAATGGTGTATTGCGTGGGCGATCCTTCGGTACAGTCAATAGGCACTAAGGATGATGCCGGGGAAATGTCGCCCCACCGCCTGCTTACCACCACTGTAGCCGACGAAAACAGGATACATACCCAATTACGTGGTAAAACCATTGGGGTGGCAATTAAGGATCGCGGTGCAGTTCTTCCAGCGGGTCATACAGCAAATGCGGCCTATTGGTTTCATGGACAGAATGAGGGAGTCTGGATAAGCAGCTCCTTTTACCTGGAAGACCTTCCGCAGTGGGTGAAAGAATTTAATGCCGAAGGTCATGCAGAAAAATATCTGAAACCCTGGACTACTCTTGAAGATGTGAATTTTTATGTTGAAAGCGGAACGGATATCAATAATTTTGAAGGAGGTTATTCCGGAAAGAAGGACACAGGATTTCCTTATGACCTTAAAAAATTAAGTAAGGAGAACGGAGGCTACGATATATTGAAATCTACGCCTTACGGAAACAGCCTTACTCTTGATTTTGCACTTGCGGCAGTTGATGGTGAACAGTTGGGGCAGGATGAATTTACCGATTTTCTTACCCTCAGTTTTTCTTCTCCCGATTATATTGGTCACAACTTTGGTGTAAATTCCAAAGAGATCCAGGATAATTATTTGAGATTGGATAGGGACCTGGCAAGATTACTTAAGGAACTGGACGCCAAAATTGGAGCAGGAAATTACACGCTTTTCCTTACTTCTGATCATGGAGGAGTACATGTGCCCGCATATCTGGAGTCCCTAAAAGTTCCTTCGGGATATTTTGAAACCTCTAATTTTAGAAAAGAATTGAATTCTTTTGTTTCCGAAAAATTTGGAGCTGAAGATCTTATTGAGAACATTTCCAACGGACAGATCTTCTTTAACTATGATGCAGTGGCCAAAAATGGCATTTTAAGGGAGGAACTTCAGGGGGAAATTGCTCACTACCTGCTGCAATATGATTTGATCAACCAGGTTTATACCAGGGAGCAGCTGGAAGGAACAGCTTTTAATGAAGGGATGGCATCTTTGATCGATCACGGTTTTCATCAAAAAAGAAGTGGGGATGTCACCTATCTTTTGAATCCATCGGTGATCTCCTATTCCGGCACGGGTTCGACACATGGCAGCGGCCAGAATTATGATACCCACGCCCCGCTTATTTTCTACGGAAGAGGAATAAAATCCGGAAGCAGTATGGAAAGAACTGAAATTGTAGATATAGCCCCAACAATATCAGCTTTACTGGGAATTCCTTTCCCAAACGGCTCTACAGGAAGACCATTAGAAATGGTATTGGAGAATTAACCTAGAACAGTTTAGATAACATCTTTCTATATCGGAGCCTTCTTATGAAGGCTCCTTCTTTTTCACCTACCAAAAATGGCATTTTTTGACGCTTCGCCTGGAAATATCCTTTTAAATAATCCATAAAGAACTCCGGCTTTCTCTTTTTTGAAGCCAGCTTGGCCGCAGCGATAAGCGTTATGGGCAAGCCATAGCGGAGTTTGTAAAATGCCTCCCCCTGTTTCAGTTTAGCGGCTTTGTTATAGGTTGCACCCGTAGGCCGCAGGTGTTTTACCATTATAGAACTGTCGGTTTTGATCTTCCATCCGTGGTACTGTGCCAGCAGCTCATCCACCGTATCCCAACCCATAGAAGGTTTAAGTCCGCCAATGTCTTTAAAACAGGCTTTGCGGTATGCTTTTAAGGCACCCCTTATATGATCCTTATCGGTTAGATTCTCAAGAATCCACTTTTCTTCCGAAAGCACATGGCAAAAACCACCACACATTCCGACTTCAGGATCGGCATTAAAATGAGATACAATGGTTTCGAGGTAATGATCGGGAAATATAAGATCTGCATCAAATTTGCAAATCACTTCATAATTATCATCAAGGGCCTCTAAACCTTTATGAAAAGCATTGATCACTTTGCTCCCGGGGAGGTGAGCTTCTGAAGAAGTGGCTTTTATAAGAGTGATCCAGGAATATTGTGCTGCAAATTTTTCTACAATCACGGCTGTTTCATCTTCACTTTGATCATCGACGACAATTAGTCTTTCCGGCTTCAGAGTCTGGTTGACAAGAGAGGTAAGGGTTTGACTAATATAATCAGCCTCGTTATGAGCGGGAATAACAATATAGATCTTCAATGCTTCAGAAACTTTCAGCTAAATTACAATTTTTGGGTATGTGTTTCCGTAGCAGTGCCTCTTAATAATTTGCTGAAAAAAGGTCGCAGGACCGGCTGCACTTTCTCTGAAGCAAGATTCCCAACAATAAGTATAATTCCTACAGAAGCTACTCCCGTCTTTAAATAACCTGCAAAAATAAGAAGGGAGGGAAGTGAAATTAGAATTACCCCAGTCCACAATTGAACAGCATTGTAGGTAAGATAGCTATTATGGGAAGGAAGATTTTTAATGGCATTGTCCGGGTTGAAGATATTGAACCATTTTTGGTAATCCCACAACAGCAGAAATATTATTCCCAGTAGCATGAGCAGTGCTATCAACGGGGTAAGGCTGCCAATTGTGGAGATGGTAAGGACAGTAATGTTAAAAATAATGGGTAGAAATAAAAAACTTCCGAGCGTGGCAAATCGCTGGGTAATGAGAAGAATAGCAGCAATTACCTGCATTAAACCAATCATGTTATAGTAAATGCCGGTAGTATAAAGAGCATCCAAAAAATCATAAAAGACGCCCACATTCTCAACGCGGGTAAATGGCTTATCAAGAACTTTGATCATCCCCGAAGGAAGAAACCCAAGACCGATCATATACCGGAGATTAACTAGCAACAAATTTAAAATCGGAATATTCCTGAATTGCGAAATATTTCTGTAAAGATTGTTCATGCGGTTGCGTTTATTATTAAAACGGCCCAGCGAAAAATCTGTTACAAAAAAAAATCTGGTGACTTTTAGTCTCTCAGCTTATAAGGAGAGTCCGAGTACTGCGGTGACAGAGGAAGCGATATATTCAATTCCAATAGCAATGACAATAAATCCAATAATCCTGGAGACTGCATTTATACCCGAGGCTCCAAGAGCTTTAGCAATATAATGCGCACAGCGTAAGATAAGGTAAGTGGATAGGCATACTGCGAAAATGGCAAGAACTGCGAGCGTCCTGTCCCATCCCAATTGATATTCCTCAAACATCCCGATAAGCATTGAAATAGATCCGGGTCCCGCCAACATTGGAATGGCAAGTGGGGTTAGTGAAACTGATTCCTTTTGAAATACGTCCTCCTTAACGCCTTTTTTCTCCATGCCTTTATGTTTGGTAAAGGAACCGGTGAGGAGAGCAAATCCGGAAGTCACAATTATAAGTCCGCCCGCGATCTTGAGAGAATAAATACTTATTCCAAAAAATTGCAGGATGTATTTCCCGGTGAAGAAAGAGATAAGAAGAATTATAAAGACGTTTAAGGCTGCCAGCATGGAGGTGGTAGCGCGTTCCTGGGGGGAGTCATTCTGAGTGAGACCAACAAAGACGGGTACAGTTCCCAGGGGATTCATGACTGAAAAAAGAGCGGCAAAAACATAAATAAACAGGTCCATTTTTTTGTTGTAAAAATGAACCGGTTTTGATTTTTTACGGTTAGGAAAATATTATGGTATTATTAAAAAAACGTAGCTATTTCTTTTCTGCATAAACGGCATAATAACGGGGAGTAAATTTCCTTAATAATGGTCTAAGGCCGGGTTTATTCACGGGATTCGTCCATTTATGTCGCTGTTTTATTTCCCAACCCGCCTTCTCCAGCAGCCAGTCAAATTGCCAGTCTTCAAACTCATGGAAATGCCTGTCCCAGGGATCTGTCTTGCTGCGATAGGCAGGAGAAAACCAAAGCCTTAAAGGCACGCTTGCCACAAGTTTATTGGCTTTAATGTCTCTTAAAACATTAAAAGGTGCCAGGAGATGTTCAAAAATCTCGAAAGCAGTTACAATTTCTGCAGAAGTATTTTGGACCGCAGAAGTGTCCAGGTCCAGGTCCTCGCCTTGGGTATTGGTAACCCTGTAACCCTGTTTCTCCATGATTTCTGAAAAAGGATTCTTTACTCCAAGATCGAGAATGTCTGCCGGCGCAGGTGTAACTTTGGTTAAGAACTGGAGGGTTTCTTTAAATCTTTTATTGGGAAAGCTGTTTTCGTACATTCCTAAAACTGGTACACGATGCAGTTGATGTTCATTCCCGCTCCTACACTGGCCAGAAGGATGACATCACCCTTGTTTACTTCCTGGCCTTCAAGTTTGCCTTTCAGGATGAGGTCGAGCAGGGTCGGAACTGTGGCAACAGAACTATTCCCTAATTTCTCAATGGTCATTGGCATAATGCCTTCGGGAGGAGTTGTCTTGAACAGCTTATAAAATCGCTTTATTATTGCCTCATCCATTTTTTCATTGGCCTGGTGGATAAGGATCTTTTTTACATCTTCAATGCCTTTTCCACTTTTTTCAAGGCAGGATTTCATAGCATCCGGTACGTGGCTGAGAGCAAATTCATAGATCTTACGGCCATGCATTTTGATATAACGGCGCGAATCTGCCGATTCGCGGTTGTTGGATTTTCCAAAGAAAATGTAATTAGCTTCCTCAAAAGCATAGGTGGCACTTTCGTAAGCCAAAATTCCTCCTTCTTCCTCACTGGCCTCCACAACGGTAGCTCCGGCACCATCTGAATAGATCATGGAGTCACGGTCATGTTTGTCAATTACCCTTGAAAGAGTTTCAGAGCCAATAACCAGGCATTTTTTAGCCATTCCTGCTTTGATGAAAGCTTTGGCCTGTATCATGGCTTCAACCCATCCCGGACATCCGAATAGAATATCATAGGCTACGCAACGCGGATTTTTAATCCGGAGCTTGTGTTTAACACGGGTTGCAAGGCTGGGGACGGTATCGCTCTGCATATCGTTGTGCAGTACGTCACCATAATTATGGGCAACAATAATGTAATCCAATTCTTCCGGATCAATTCCTGAATCTTCTATTGCATTATTGGCCGCCAGGTAAGCGATATCTGAATTGGTCAGTTCATTATGAACATAACGTCTCTCGGCAATACCGGTAATAGCTTTAAATTTCTCAATAATTACAGTATTGGACTGATCAAAATTTCGACCGTCTTCATAAAGGAATTCATGTTTTTGAAAATCTGAATTCTTTTCAACTCTGCCTGGGATATAACTTCCTACCCCGGTTATTTTTATGCTCATTCTCTGTCAGTTATAGGGTTGACATCTTTCAAAAGTAATAAATGTCTCTGCGCTTTTCCTATATTTTTTTCATTAAAAATCGACTTTTGCGGCATCCTTAATAGGAGGAGCCATAAAATCAAATATGATAAAAAATCATACCAAAATATTATTAATTTGTTAAATAGCTGTTAAGGCTAAGAAAGTTTCAAGAAAAAAACCGGAAGCAATGCTCCCGGTTTTCTTTTTAGTCTTCCATGTATTCCTCTATTGGAGCACAGGTACAAATAAGATTTCTGTCTCCAAAGGCTTCATCTACTCTTCTAATTGCCGGCCAGAATTTATTTTCTGAAAGGTAATCAAGTGGGTAGGCTGCTTTTTCACGGGAATATGGGAAATCCCACTCATTGGCAGTTAACATGGCCAGGGTATGTGGGGAATTCTTCAATACATTATTAGGTTCGTCTGCCGAGGCTTCATCGATCTCTTTTCTAATAGATATAAGAGCATCACAGAACCTGTCTAATTCAGCTTTGCTTTCACTTTCGGTAGGTTCAATCATAAGTGTTCCTGCAACCGGGAATGAAACCGTAGGGGCGTGGAAACCATAATCGATCAGCCTTTTTGCAATATCTGTTACTTCTATTCCTTTAGTTTTAAAAGGACGACAGTCCACGATCATTTCGTGAGCTGCTCTTCCGCGTTCTCCGCTGTATAAGGTCTTATAGTGCTCTTCAATTCGGGCCTTAATGTAATTGGCATTCAGGATCGCGTATTCTGTTGATTTTTTTAATCCTTCAGCTCCAAGCATTTTGATATATCCGTAGGAAATAAGGCAAACCAAAGCCGATCCCCAGGGAGCTGCCGAAATTGCAGTAATTGCATTATCACCTCCGGTTTTGATCACCGGGTTGCCCGGTAAAAATGGTACAAGCTGCTCTGCCACACAAATTGGTCCTACTCCCGGACCACCTCCACCGTGTGGAATGGCAAAAGTCTTGTGCAGGTTGAGGTGACATACGTCGGCACCAATAGCACCGGGGCTGGTGAGACCTACCTGCGCATTCATGTTTGCGCCGTCCATGTAAACCTGACCGCCGTTTTCGTGAATGGTATTGATGACCTCAATAATTGCTGATTCAAAAACTCCATGGGTAGAAGGGTAGGTCACCATTAAAGCTGCAAGGTTGTCCTTGTGCTTCAATGCTTTTTCTCTGAGGTCATCGACATCAATATTTCCAGATTCGGTAGATTTTGTTACCACCACTTTCATCCCGGCCATAACTGCCGATGCAGGATTGGTCCCGTGGGCAGAGGATGGGATAAGGCAAATATTCCGGTGGGACTCACCTCTTGATTCATGATATGCACGAATAACCATTAAACCTGCATATTCTCCCTGCGCTCCACTATTAGGTTGCAGCGAAGTTCCTGCAAATCCTGTGATCTCGTTAAGCTGTTGTTCCAATTTCTTAAGCACAAATTGATAACCCTCTGCCTGCTCAATAGGAGCAAAAGGGTGAAGATTTCCCCATTGTGGATAAGTGATAGGAAGCATCTCGGCTGCCGCATTAAGCTTCATGGTACAGGATCCCAGAGAGATCATGGAGTGAGTAAGGGAAAGATCCTTACGTTCCAGCTTTTTGATGTAACGCATCAACTCTGTTTCTGAATGATACGAATTGAAAACTGCGTTGGTCAGGAATTCGGTTTTACGCTCTACAGAAGCAGGAATATGGTTGTTTTCTGAAAGTTCAGAAACTGTGATCTTGTCTTTTCCTGCAGCTTCAGCGAAGATGGCAAGAATAGTATTTACATCATCAATGTTTGTAGCTTCATTAAGTGCAATGGCTACGACATCTTCAGCAGGATAATAGAAATTAACCTCATTCTTTTCAGCGACTTCTTTGATCTTAGCTGCATCAGCTTTAATAAGAACCGTATCGAAAAAAGAGGAGTTTAGCTGAGAAAAACCTAATTTTTCAACATTTTCAGCAACAGTTACTGCCGTGCGGTGCACTCTGTTTGCAATAAACTTAAGTCCGCGGGGACCGTGATAAACAGCGTACATTCCGGCCATTACTGCCAGGAGTACCTGTGCGGTACAAATGTTAGATGTTGCTTTATCTCTTTTGATATGCTGCTCCCTGGTTTGAAGCGCCATTCTCAAAGCAAAGTTTCCGTCGGTATCTTTGGTCACCCCAATGATCCTTCCGGGAATACTTCTTTTATATTCTTCTTTGGTTGCAAAGTAAGCGGCGTGTGGTCCTCCGTATCCTAACGGAATACCAAAACGCTGAGTAGTACCCACAACTACATCCACTCCAAATTCTCCCGGAGCGCGTAATTTTACAAGACTTAAAATATCGGCTGCAACAGCAGTTTTAATATTGTTTTCTTTTGCTTTAGCGACAAACTTTGAATAGTCGTAAACATGGCCCATTCTTCCCGGATACTGAAGAAAAGCTCCAAAGAATTCTGCTGAAAAATCAAATTCTTCATGATCTCCTATAACAAGTTCAATACCCAGCGGAATGGCGCGGGTTTTTAGAACGTCAATGGTTTGCGGAAGCACAAGTTCAGAAACGAAGAATTTATTTACTTCATTTTTCTTCTGGTCCCGCTCTCTTACCTCAAAAAGTAAAGACATAGCCTCGGCAGCAGCCGTACTTTCGTCCAGCAGAGATGCATTGGCCAGTTCCATTCCGGTAAGATCTGCAACTACTGTTTGAAAATTCAGCAGTGCCTCCAGTCTTCCCTGTGCAATTTCAGCCTGGTATGGGGTATAGGCAGTATACCATCCCGGATTTTCAAGTATATTACGCTGAATAACCGCCGGAGTGATAGATTGATGGTACCCGAGACCTATGTAAGATTTAAAAATTTTATTTTTGGCAGCAAGGGAAATGCTGTGTGCGAGATATTCAGACTCACTCATGGCAGGTTCCAGTTCAAGATCCTTTTTGAGGCGAATATCATCGGGAAGGGTTTCGTAAATTAACTGATCTATAGAGTCTGCTCCAACTGTCTTCAACATGTCCTGAAGATCGTGTTCACGCGGGCCTATATGTCGTTTAGCAAAAGAATAAGTATTCATTAAATAAAAGTTGTGTTTGAAGGAGCGAAAATACGGAAAATCAACCTATTTTTTAATGAATTTAAAGGGCAAGATGTGTTAAGTTTTTAAGGGGTCTAAGACAAAAAATGGGAGCTGCAAAAAAGCTATTTAATTTCTATATCAACAGCAGCATACATGTGGCTTTAGCAGTAGTTTCCCTGGTCCTTATCACCTGGATAAACTTTGAAATTCCCTTAGAAAAAAACCTTTTGTTTTTTATCCTTTTTGGAAGCATTTGCGGTTACAACTTTGTAAAGTACGCCGGCATTACGGGTTTGCACCACCGCAGCCTTACCAAAAGACTCAGATTTATTCAGGTTTTTACACTTTTATGCCTGGTTGGGTTATTGATTTCAATTTTCCTGGTGGAAATTCAGGTGCTTTTGTGGAGCGCTTTCTTCGGATTATTCACCCTGCTTTATGCGTTACCTGTTTTCAGCAAACGCCGCAATCTTAGGAGCATCTCAGGAGTCAAGATTTTTATCATTGCTTTTGTATGGGCGGGAGTCACAGTAGTATTGCCGGTATTACCTTTCAAAAATAGCATTTTTGACACCCTTCTGCCGGAATTCCTGCAGCGGTTTCTCCTGGTGCTGGTGTGGATCCTGCCTTTTGAAATAAGAGACCTAAAATATGACCTGGAACAACTGGGGACTTTGCCGCAACGCATTGGAGTAACCAAAACAAAGGTCCTTGGAATAATCTTATTGCTGGTGGTAATTGGTCTTGAATTGTGGAAAAGTACTGCGACTGTCGCTTCAATATCGGCAATTATAATTATGTGCTTGGTAACAGGATTGCTGGTATGGTCCTCTAAAGAAAGACAAAGCCGCTATTTTGCTGCTTTTTGGGTGGAAGGTATTCCAATAATGTGGTTGGGATTGTTGTGGCTATTCAGTAGTTTTTGAATTTCCGTTCTTCATGTGTTGTTTAAAGATCTCTTTCTGTTCGGCTGAACATGGTTTAATATCTGCCTTTTTAATCAGGCCCGTTAGCTTCCGGTTGTTTTGGTAATAGTCTTTGCAGGTCTTACAAAAAAAGAGATGAAGTTTAAGTCTTAACTTCTCCCGCAGGTTTGCTTCTTTATATTCTGCTTTATTGCAAACGCTGGCTGCCTCTCTGCAGCTAAGTTTCATAATACTTATTCCCTTCATACTAAAACCAGTTTTTCTCCAGGCATTTGGCCAGAGAAGTTCTGGCTCTATGAATGATCACCCAAAGGTTAGACGGACTAATATTGAATTCATTACAAATGGTTTCTGTGTCTAAACCATCAATTGTTTTCATTTTGAAGATCTTTGCCTGCTTTTCATTGAGCTGGTCCAGGCAATCCAGAATGGCAAGACCCAGTTCCCGATTCTCCATTTGATCTTCGGCAGTCATGTCAGAAAGATCTGCAACCCGCTCTTCCAGCCAGTCTCCCTCATTATCGCTGTCGGGAAAGTTCATTTTCACTTCGGCCTGACCTTTATTTGAATTGGATTTGCGGTAATGATCAATGATCTTTCGCTTAAGAATAGAGATCAACCATGTCCTTTCCGAAGCTTCCCCTTTAAAATTCTTCATGGAATTTAAACCCGCCAAAAAGGTTTCTGAAATAATATCATTCGCCACCTCCCGGTCATTTACCCGCACGATAGTATAATTGAACAGGTAATCTGAATACCGGTCAACCCATTTTTCCGGATCAAGTTGGTTTTCTTCCATTTTTGGATGGTTGGAGTCTCTCAAAAATAGGAAAAGATTTAGTTAATACTTTCTCAAGTTTCACTAAACCTTTTTCTATTGCTGCGGAAAGAGCTGATCCTTCCCTGAATTATTTCTTCGGAAGCAATCCTGCCCGTCGTAAAAGGGCTTCCGGGGCAGCCTCTCTCCCCCTGAAGCGTTTGTACAAGGTCAATGGATGCTCTGTGCCGCCCCTGGAAAGAACCGTCTCCCTGAATTTGTCTGCAGTTTTCCTGTCAAAAATGCCATTTTCAGTAAAGAATTCAAAAGCATCGGCATCCAGCACTTCTGCCCATTTATAGGAATAATAGCCCGCAGCATAGCCTCCCTGGAAAATATGGGAGAAAGAGGTACTCATGCAATTCTCTTTAACTTCGGGATATAATTGTGTGGGTTCAAAGGCCTTTTCTTCATGCGCCTTTACATCTGTAATGCCAGAAGGATCCTGCCCGTGCCAGCTCATGTCAAGCATTCCGAAGCTAAGCTGTCTTAGTGTTGCCATTCCTTCATGAAAAGTAGCCGAATCCTTTATTTTTTGTATCAATTCCTCCGGAATTATTTCCCCGGTCTCAAAATGTTTAGCGAAGAGTTTTAAGGCTTCTTTTTCATAGCACCAGTTCTCCAATACCTGGCTTGGCAGTTCCACAAAATCCCAGTACACATTGGTTCCCGAAGTACCCGGATAAGTAGTATTAGCCAGCATCCCATGTAGGGCATGACCAAATTCGTGGAAAAGTGTCGTCACCTCATTGAAGGTTAGGAGGGAAGGCTCCTCCTCTGTGGGTTTTGTGAAATTGCAGACAATGGAAATATGTGGTCGCTCTTCTTTGTTGTTTAGGCGGTATTGAGATTTATAAGAGGTCATCCATGCGCCGCCGCGTTTTCCTTCCCGGGGATGAAAATCGGCATAAAACAAGGCTATTTCTTTTCCGGCTTCGTCTGTGACCTTATAAGTAGTGACTTCAGGATGATAGACCTCTACATCAAAAACCTGCTCAAAGTTAAGACCGTACAATTTTTCAGCAACTAAGAAGACGCCGTTGATCACCCTGTTAAGCTCAAAATAAGGTTTTAGCTTCTCGTCATCAAGATCAAAAAGTTTTTGTTTCAGTTTTTCTGAATAATATGCGGCATCCCATTTTTCGAGTCGGCCGATCGCATCAAGCTCTCTGGCGAAATTTTCTAATTCCGAAAATTCCTTTTGAGCAGCAGGTTTGGCTTTTTCCAGAAGTTCCTCCATAAAAGAATTCACTTTTTCGGGGGTTTCGGCCATACGCTCCTCAAGAGTAAAATGAGCATATGTCGGATAGCCTAAAAGATTGGCCTTTTGATGCCTGAGTTTCACAATTTTTAGGACATTCTCCTGGTTGTCCAGTTCATCCCCGTGAAATCCTTTGGCCCCAAATGCTATTGCCAGTTCTTTACGCAATTCCCTATTCTTCGCATACTTCATGAAAGGAATAAAACTGGGGTAATGTAAGTTGAAGATCCAGCCTTCTTTATTCTTTTCTTTTGCCAACATTCTTGCCGCAGTTCTCACTCCTTTAGGCAATCCTTCGAGGTCTTCCTCTTTGGTGATATGCAGTTCATAGCGGTTGGTCTCTGCGAGCACATTCTCACCAAAATTGAGACTTAAAGCGGCAAGTTCTTTATCGAGCTTCCTTAACTGCTGTTTTTGTTCCGCGTTAAGGTTGGCCCCGTTGCGGGTAAACATCTTGTACTTCTTGTCAAGGAGCGTACTTTGTTCCACGTTGAGGTCCAGAGAATCCCTTTGTTCATAAACAGCTTTCACTTTTTTGAAAAGTACAGGATCCTGGATGACGTCATTTTTAAAATCTGTCAACACCGGAGAGATCTCCTGCGCCAGCTTCTGGATCTCATCATTGGTTTCGGCTGAATTTATATTAAAGAAAATGCTGGTGATGCGATCCAGTTTTTCTCCTGCAAAATCCAGTTTTTCAATGGTGTTTTTAAAACTGGGGGCTTCAGTAGAAGCGGTGATCTCTGCTATATCTTTCCTTGCAAGCTCAATGGCCTCCTCTATTGCCGGTTTGTAATGTTCTGTTTTTATTTTCATGAAAGGAGCAGTATCGAACGGCTCCAAAAGCGGGTTTCCTTTTATCATAAACAATTTTATATTACCTTAATAGAGAGTCATTTAACTAAATTTTTAGAAAAAATTGGTTTTTTTCTAAAAAAATTCTTTACTTCACCTTATCAAAAATATTAACGATAGTAGCTTTAGGTTTTTGATTAATATATTTAGAATGGTTAATAAATACTATTAAAACAACAAATGCTACTTCAAAGCCACGTGAAAGCGTGGCTTTACTTTTTTATTTCCTTTGCGCCTTCCAGTACTTTCTGTTTCAGGCTTTCCTTGTAAGCTACAATTTTTTCCAGAATTTCTGAATTTGCACTACCCAGGATCTGAGCTGCCAGAATTCCTGCATTTTTAGCACCATTAAGCGCCACAGTGGCCACGGGTACGCCGCCAGGCATTTGAAGAATCGATAGTACAGAATCCCACCCGTCAATGGAATTACTCGATTTTACCGGCACTCCGATGACCGGAAGTGGAGAAAGGGAAGCGATCATTCCCGGTAGGTGCGCGGCGCCCCCGGCGCCGGCAATGATCACTTTGATGTCGCGATGATGAGCATTTTTTCCGTAATCGAAAAGTTTGTCGGGGGTACGGTGGGCAGAGACTATATCTACTTCGGTCTCGATCCCAAAAGATGCTAAAATGTCGATGGCTTCCTGCATTACCGGCAAATCGCTGGTGCTGCCCATGATGATCCCTATTTTGCTCATGTTATAAAGTTTAGACCTCTCAGATTTTAAAAACCTGAAGGTCTGTTATATTATTAACTTATTACTCTTATAGTCTTTTTAACTTCTTCAGCAATCTTCCTGGCTTCAGAAAGATCTGCATTTACGATCGTCACATGTCCCATTTTTCTGAAAGGCCGCGTGATCTTCTTTCCGTAGATGTGGGGAGTGACGCCCTTTAGTTTCAGGATCTCTGAAATGTTCTCATAAACGACATTTCCGGTATAGCCTTCTTCGCCAACAAGATTTACCATCACGCCGCCGGCTTTGCTTTCTGTTTCTCCAAGGGGAAGATCAAGGATCGCCCTTAAATGTTGTTCAAATTGGTTGGTAAACGCGGCTTCTATGCTGTAATGCCCGCTATTGTGTGGCCTTGGCGCTACTTCATTCACCAGGATCTCATCCTCTTCGGTTTGAAACATCTCTACCGCAAGTAGACCCACATGTTGATATGCTTCGGAAACTTTTTCGGCCACTTTTCGAGCCTTTTCAGCTACGGAAGCATCTATACGCGCCGGACAAATTACATATTCCACCTGATTGGCTTCAGGGTGAAATTCCATTTCCACAACTGGATAAGTTTTTACTTCTCCTGAAGGATTTCGTGCCACGATCACTGCCAGTTCGTTCTTGAATGGGATAAGGTCTTCGGCAATACACTCAGTTTCCGGAAGATCTTCTGCAGCATCCATATTTTTTATTATCGCAACACCTTTTCCGTCGTACCCGCCTGTGGTACTTTTCCAGACCAAAGGCAGCGAAATTTCTCCTTTTTGAAGCCCTTCCAAAAATGCCTTTTTTGAAGGGCATTTTTTGTATGCGGCTGTCGGAATTTCGTGGCTGCTGAAAAAATCCTTTTGCACTCCTTTATCCTGGATCCTCTTCAGGGTTTGTGAGGATGGATAGACTTTCTTGCCTTCAGCTTCCAGTTTTTCAAGCGCGTCAACATTGACCCCTTCAATCTCAAAGGTTATTACATCTGCCTTTCTTCCGAAGTTAAGCACTGTATCATAGTCCATGAGATCGCCCCGTGTGAATTCGTTACAGGCAATGCGGCAGGGAGCTTCTGCACTTGGATCAAGTACAATAGTTTGTATATCAAATTTCCGCGTTTCGTAAAGCAGCATCTTGCCCAACTGGCCGCCGCCAAGGATCCCGAGGGTGAAATCTGAAGAAAAGAAATTCGTCATTAAAGCGGTGTTTCAGCAAAAATAATTTTAAAAATCAAGAATGCCGCAAGATTCAATTAGAAATGCGCAGGCATTGACATGATGAGTTGAATGGAATATGTATCTTTGCTTCCCAAAAATAATTTTGTTTTGGTACAATTACACGATCTAAAATTTACCCCTTTTATTTCTGAATCTGAGATCAATGCAGGCATCGAGAAGGTGGCTGCGCAGATCAATGCCGATTTTGAAGGAGAAACTCCGGTATTCCTGGGGATCCTGAATGGCGCTTTTTTGTTTGCAGCCGAACTTATAAAAAAGTTTAAAGGAGATTGTGAAGTGCATTTTGTGCGGCTAAGCTCGTATGAGGGTACCGGTACCACCGGAAAAGTGGAATCTTTAATGGGCCTTACCGAATCTCTTAAGGGAAGGCAGGTGATCATTATTGAAGATATTGTAGATACAGGGAATACTATTGAAAGTATAGATAAGATCCTTAAAAGGGAGGAAGTGGAGTCTTATAAAATTGCAACTCTTTTTTATAAACCTGCTGCCTATCATAAGTCTCTTCATATAGATTATATAGGTCTGGAGATCCCAAATGATTTTATAGTTGGATACGGACTCGATTATAACGGCCTGGGAAGAAATCTCACCCAGGTTTATAAACTTAAAAATACTAAAATGACAAACCTCGTGCTGTTTGGACCTCCGGGAGCGGGCAAAGGAACCCAGGCTACCATTCTTAAAGATCATTATAACCTAAAACATATTTCCACGGGAGATGTCTTTAGGTACAATATCAAAAACGAGACTGAACTGGGAAAATTGGCAAAAGCCTATATGGATAAAGGCCAGTTGGTACCCGATACAGTTACCATTGATATGCTGAAGGCTGAGGTGAGACAGGCAAGTGAGGGCAATGGTTTCATTTTCGACGGATTTCCACGTACTGTGGCACAGGCCGAAGCCCTGGAAGAATTCCTGAACGAGGAAGGAACCCAGGTAAGTGCGATGATTGCTTTGGAAGTTGATGATGAGATCCTTGTACAGCGTCTACTTGAACGCGGAAAGACATCGGGAAGGCCCGATGATGCCAATGAACTGGTTATTCGCAAACGCATTAAAGTTTATTACGAAGAAACTGCTATCTTAAAGCAGTTTTATCTGAAAGAAAATAAATATTTTGGAATAAACGGAGTAGGAACCATACAGGAGATCACCAACCGTTTAAAAGAAGTTATTGACCAACTGGTCTAACACCATCCCGGATTCCGGGTTAAGAAAGAAAGAATGACTGAAGGTAATTTTGTTGATTATGTTAAGATCCATGTTTCATCCGGAAACGGGGGTAAAGGATCCGCCCATTTACACCGGGAGAAATATGTAGCCAAAGGCGGTCCAGATGGAGGAGATGGTGGCCGTGGAGGGCATGTGATCTTGAGGGGGAACAAAAACCTTTGGACACTGTTTCATCTTAAGTTCAAAAGACATGTGAAAGCAGGCCATGGAGAACATGGCAGTAAACAACGAAGTACCGGGGCCGACGGGCAGGATGAGATCATCGATGTCCCATTAGGAACTGTTATTCGCGATACTGAAACCCAGGAAGTACTTCATGAAATTACAGAAGACGGACAGGAAATCGTTGTTGCCGAAGGTGGAAAAGGGGGATTAGGTAACTGGCATTTTAAGTCATCCACTAATCAAACGCCAAGGTATGCCCAACCCGGAATTCCCGGCGAGGAGCATGACGTCACTCTGGAGCTTAAGATCCTGGCCGACGTCGGCCTGGTTGGGTTTCCAAATGCCGGGAAATCTACATTGCTTTCAGTGATCACTGCCGCCAAGCCTAAAATAGCCGATTACGAATTCACCACTCTAAAACCTAACTTAGGAATTGTTGAATATCGCGATTTTAAGACCTTTGTGGTAGCCGATATTCCCGGAATTATTGAAGGCGCTGCAGAAGGAAAGGGAATAGGACATCGGTTCCTGAGGCATATTGAAAGAAACTCAACACTGCTATTTTTGATCCCTGCAGATGCTAAAGATATCAAGAAGCAGTACGAGATCCTGCTGGATGAATTGCGCCGCTACAATCCTGAAATGCTGGACAAGGACAGATTGATTGCAATCTCCAAAAGCGACATGCTTGACAGCGAATTAAAAGCAGAAATTAAAAAGGAACTTGACGGAAGTTTGGGTGCACCTTATATTTTCATTTCTTCTGTAGCACAACAGGGACTTACCGAATTAAAAGATAAACTTTGGGAGATGTTGAACAAGGAGACTGTATAATTCCTTGTTAATCTCTTAATTGTCAGGAGTGTTTTCTTTATTTTTAAGGAAAACACTGTTATGAAATCATATTTTTTTATAGGTTTATTTTTCCTTTTAGTCTCCTGTGGCGGGACTCAGGTGGTTTATGACTACGATCAGCAGGCCAACTTTTCAGAATATTCTTCCGTTGCTATTTATCCCGAGATTCGAACCGGATTAAGTCCATTAGATGAGAAAAGACTCCTTAGCAGTGTCGAAAATGCGCTTAGGGAGAAAAATTTGTACAGTTCCCAAAATACTGATCTATACCTCAATATTTACACAGAAGAATACCAGGAGCAAAGCGGAAGCAGCCTGGGAGTAGGTGTGGGTGGAACCGGCAGGAATGTCGGAGTAGGGGTGAGCGGAGGTATTCCTATAGGAGGACCTCAGACCTTCCTGAGACTAACATTTGATCTTATCGATGTAGAAACTGACGCTCTGGTATGGCAGGCGGTCGTGGATAGCAAGTTTAACTTTAATGCTTCTCCTGAAGAGCGACAAAATCGCTTTGATGCTATAGTAGAAAAAGCTTTAGAAGGTTACCCTCCAAAAAGGTAATTCCGTAAACTAATTTTAAACTTCGTCAAATTAAAAAGGCCCTGATCTCTCAGGGCCTTTTTGTGGTTAGTTAGTTAGATGCCTAATTTTCTTCTTCCTGCTGTTGTGCTTCAGGTTGATCCTGGAAATATTTTGTATCTCCTGTGATCTCTGTGAATTCACTTCTTCGGTTCTTAGCATATTGTTCGTTTGTACAACCTGTAGGTTGAGTACAATCGTTCAACGGAACTTCTTCTCCATATCCTTTTGGTACCAATCTATCTCTGCTGATACCATTTGTCACAAGGTATTCAAGAGTAGACTCAGCACGTCTTTGAGAAAGATCCATGTTATACTTATCGCTTCCGCGAGCATCCGCGTGAGATCCAATTTCGATCTTTAACATTGGGTAGTTCTTCATGATCTCCACCACACGGTTAAGAGTTGGTTCAGACTCAGGCTTAATGGTAGCTTTGTCAAAGTCGAAGTAGATATTACCTACACCTGCGATCTGTCTTCTTCCGGTTTCAGGATTGATCTCCATTTCTTCCTTCGGAAGTACAGGCTTCTTGTATTCTTCACGACTAAAAGCGTAAAGATTGTCAGATCCTCTTCGGTTAGATGCAAGGTATCCCTTTTCTTCTCCTTCTTTCAACACATAAGCGAAATCGTCAAATTCAGAATTCAGCGTGTTACCTAAGTTTTGAGCTTCTGAGAAACCAGTACCTTCAGCTTCAGCTTTGAAAATGTCAAGATTTCCGAAGCCGATACGACCATCGGTTGCAAAGTAAAGAGTTCCGTCATTGGCAATGTATGGGAACTGCTCACGGTTAGCAGTGTTTACATTAGGTCCAAGATTTACGGGCTCTCCAAAAGTGCCATCTTCGTTAACAGCCACTTTGTAGATGTCAAAGGAACCTAATGAACCGGGCATATCGCTCGCAAAATAAAGCGTTTTCCCATCCTGGCTTAGAGTAGGATGTTCTGTAGAATACTGATCGCTGGTAAAAGGAAGCTCTTCAATGTTTGTCCACTCTCCATTCTCTTTTTCGGCACGGTAGATTCGGATTGTAGCTACAGGAACTTCAGACCAGTCAGTCTTCACTCTTCTCTCGTTGGTACGATCGAAGTACATTACGTTTCCGTCATCAGAAAATGCAGCAGAGCTTTCATGAGTATCGGTATTGATCTCATTTCCGAAAAGTTCGATTTCAGTTAATTTTCCATCATCAGAAATATTAGCCTCATAAAGATCAAGATATGGCTTATTGTTCCATCTGTAGATAGGTCTGTCTGAGTTTCTGGTAGAAGCGAAAACCACTTTATCACCCATGAAGGTAATTCCGAAGTCGGAAGAAGCAGCATTCTGCATTACCTGGTTTGTGGTGTAAGTGTGAGAAACTGCGGTATCCATTTTAGTGGTCCAGTCTTCCCAGTTTACTTCTTCTCCCAGGTATTCCCCAAGGTATTGAGCAGCCTTATCGTTCTTACCCACGGCTCTCAAAGCGTGAGAATAACGGAATTTATACATTGGATCAATGGTCTCAAACTGATCGAATAGTCGGCTGTAGGTATCTTCAGCTTCCTTCATTCGGTTGGTAAAGTAATAGGAGTCGCCTAATTTTTCAAGAACCTCCTGATTCTTATCGGAAACCAAACGGTACTGTTCAGAAGCCTCCATATAAGCTCTTTGAAGGTAGAGCTTATTTGCCTTTTTCACCTGGGAATTTTGTGCGAATGCACCAAATCCAACAAGTAAAATCAAAAGTGTGCTATAAAGTTTTTTCATGTGTCTCAGTTTTTTAGAAGAATCTTGGGGATACGTTATAGCCTTTTGATAGGCCTAGCAGGTCAAGGTCAAACAATACCATGATCTCATGAGTACCGTCGTTGAAGTCACCAAGATTTCCTGTAGTGTAGTCATAGGCATAACCTATTCTAAGCTCTGGAGTCACTCTGAAGTTGACCAGACCACTAACTGTTTCATCAAAACGGTAAGCTACCCCGGCTTCAAAACGGTTGTAAAGAAGTACGTTTGCTGTAATGTCAACAGAAAGAGGAGCTCCTTCTACAGCACGAGCCATAAAAGCGGGCTTTAATTTCAAGTTTGGGTTGAGGTCAAATACATATCCCCCTGTAAGGAAATAATGTATGTTCTCTTCTCCTAAACGAGCTAATCCTGTTTCATTTTCAAGATGCTTTGAAGTGAAGATGTTTGGGGCAGATAAACCAACGTAGTACTTATCTCCAAACCAGTAAGCTCCAACACCAAAATTTGGGAAGGCTTCACTGATGTTTTGCATTGCATCGTCATCCGGATCATTAGTTCTCAGTCTGGAAAGATCTGCATCAAAGAAAGTTACCCCAGCCTTTACCCCAAATGATAATTTTGAAGTTTCAGAAACCGGAAGGACGTAGGCTACGTCTGCGTAAAGGTTATTTTCCTTTACGATGTCACCAATTTCATCGTGAACGATGGAGATGCCTGCTTCCAGCCTTTCGCTTAGCCCGGTGTGGGCAAAGAAATTAGCTGTTTCAGGCGCACCATCCATTCCGGCCCATTGGTTTCTGTAAAGTCCTCCAACGTTGAGCATCCCAAGGTCATCTATCGCATAAGCGGGGTTGATCACGCTCATGTTGTACATGTACTGGGTGTACATTGGATCTTGTTGTGCATTACCCTTTAGTGAAAAAAGGGCAATGCAAACAACTGTAAAAATTTTTATAAAAGAATTTCTCATGTGTTTCGAATATTTCAAAATTATCTGCTTAAGTACAATCTACCTTGAATAGGAGCTGTTTGACCGTCGTTGTAGTACAGGATGTAGAAATAGACACCTGCAGGTAGAACTCCGCTTCCAAAAGATCCTTCGGAAGAAGTTCCATCCCAACCTTCATTTTTAGTTCCAGCTTTTCCGTTGTAAACCGGCTCTCCCCATCTGTTATAGATCTCCATCATGTGGTTTGGATAATTGGAGGAAAGATTATTCACAAAGAAGGTGTCATTCACCCCATCTCCGTTTGGAGAGAAAGCTTCCGGAATTTCGCAGGTTTCTAATGTGATAGTTACAGAAAGTCTTTCTGAACTTTCACAGTCTGAATCTGCACCTGTTGAGGTAGCATAGTAAGTAACTCCGTCTACTAAAGTAGTAGCTGTAGTAAGAGCTTCACCACCGGTTTCAGTTGCATACCAGGTAACATCTCCGTTTGCAGAAACAAACTCTTCAAGATCTGCAAGGGTAGCATTATCTGATTTACAGAAGATATTACCATTCATAGAAAGCGTTGGTGCATCGTTATCATCCAAAGTGACAGTGATGGTCGCTGCAGGTGATTCACATCCTTCTGCAGTAGTTTGAGTAACAAAATACTCACCCTCTACAAGAAGATCTGTTTCAGTTGCTGGAGTTTCAAGAGCTGCATCTGTGTATACCGCGAAAGTGTTTCCATCTTCTACAGTGATATCAAGATCGGCTACGGTATCTCCATTAACCACACATCCATCAAAGTCTGCTACGGTTGGGGCTGCAGGAAGTTCTTCGCAAGGATTCTGATCGTCTTCAAACACTACAGTTACTGTAGCGGAATCTTCACAACCATTATCACTTACAACGGTATAAGTATATACTCCGGCTTCATCTGTGGTAGGATCGAAGGATCCGTCAAAAGTGTTTCCTTCTGCGTCGGTCCATGTTCCACCTTCATCAGGTGTTCCTCCTAACTCATCAAATAGATCAAAAACTTCACTATCTTCTTCTGTAAGAGTGACTGTTGCGTTTTCACCTGCTAATAGGTTTTCAACAACAGTAACAGTCAACTCAACAGAGTCAGTACAATTTCCTGTTCCAATTGTATAGATTGTAGTAAAGTCTCCAAAGTTGCTCTGGAAGTTGTACTGGTCAATTAATTGTTGAATAGTAGGATTAAAGGTACCGTTGGTAGCAACACCATCTTCCAACAGGTTAAGGTAAAGGTTACGGACTCCTGTGTTGCTTAAAGTTCTTACTTCAGAATTACAAAGAGTAACAGCATTATCAGCTCCTGCATTGGTAGTGTTTTCAGCAACTGTTACAGTAAAATCTGTAGAATCAGTTCCTGTAACACAAGCTCCGGCGTCCTCTTCACTGACGGTATATGTTATCGTGTAATCACCTACTGCTGAAATATCAAGAGCACCATCGGTAATTTCATTTCCATCAGCATCAAAGAATTTTCCTCCTTGCGAAGAATCATCAGCTAAATATGTATAAAGATCAAGTGCAGTCTCGCTGGTACAAACCTGGAAATCTTCAATAGTTCCAGCATTAGCTTCTTCAACCGGAATGATAGTCACTGTTAAGTCAACAGAAGCTGTACATTCTCCTTCTGTAAGGGTGTAGGTGGTAGTGAAATCTCCTAATCCATCCTCATCATCTGCATACATTGCCAAAAGTTCCGCAGGTGTTGGATTGAAAGTTCCTGTTGTTGGTACGCCTGGGTCCAAAAGTACCAGATAGAAGTTTGTTAAAGTCTCTACATCAGAGAAAGTTTCAGCATCGACTTCAGTCTCACAGATGGTAACGCTATTATCTGTACCTGCATCAACGACTCCTTCACATTCAGAATCGGTAACTACAACAGTCACTGTTGCAGAATCCATACAACCTTCGTATCCTACGGTGTAAGTAAAGCTACCAGCTTCATCTGTTGCAGGGTCAAAAGTTCCGTTTCCAGAACTCCATGTTCCTCCTGGTAGAGCATCTTCTCCAAGGTAATCGAATAGATTAACGGGCTCATCTTCTGTAGTCAATTCCACTGTAGCGTTCGCTCCTGCTTCGGCTTCAGTAACTATGTTTACTGTAAGGTCGTAAGATTCACCACCAACTGTATAAACAGTAGTAAATTCTCCCAGACGATCTTCATCTGCCTGATACATTTCAGAAATTTGTCTTGGGGTAGGATTGAAGGTACCATTTGTAGCTACTCCTGTTGGAAGTAAACCTAAATAAAATTTCCTGATTTCATCAAAACTTGGAAAGAATGTATCAACATCTCCCTGGCATACGATCGCGTATCCAGAACCTGGAGTTGTTGGGTCAGTTGGGTCAGTTGGATCGGTAGGGTCGTTAACAATTACAGTTACTGTTGCGGAGTCCATACAACCTTCATATCCTACTGTGTAAGTGAAAGTACCTGCTTCATCTGTAGCAGGGTCAAAAGTTCCGTTTCCAGAACTCCATGTTCCTCCTGGTAGAGCATCTGCTCCAAGGTAATCGAATAGATTAACGGGCTCATCTTTTGTAGTCAATTCCACTGTAGCGTTCGCTCCTGCTTCGGCTTCAGTAACTATGTTTACTGTAAGTTCGTAAGATTCACCACCAACTGTATAAACAGTAGTAAATTCTCCCAGACGATCTTCATCTGCCTGGTACATTTCAGAAATTTGTCTTGGCGTTGGATTAAATGTACCATTGGTTGATACACCTGCAGGAAGTAATCTTAGATAGAATTTCCTGATTTCATCATAGCTTGGGAAGAAAGTATCTACGTCTCCCTGACATACAATTGCGTATCCTTCAGCCGGTGTTGGATCTGTAGGAGGGGTTGTTGTAACAGTTACAACAACATCAGCAGAATCAGTACAATCTCCTGAACCGACAGTATAAGTATAAGTGCCGGCAGCATCAGTAGCTGGATCAAAAGTTCCGTCACCAGTGTTCCATGTTCCGTTTGTATCTGGATTACCTCCCAAATAGTCAAAAAGGTCTACAGGGGTATCGTTTCTATTTAGAGTAACACTTCCATCTTCTCCTGCATCTACGTCCTCGATAACAGTAATAGTGATATCAGCTGATTCTTCACAAATTCCAGTTCCAACCGTGTAGGTTGTTTCTACAAAAAGTTCAGTGGCGCCATTGGCTAATTGGGTTCTAATTTGTCCTTCAGGATCATTAGAAAAGGTGCCGTTTAAATCTCTGTCCCCAATCCAGGCGGCTATAATAGCAAAGCCTTCTTCTTCAGTTTGAGCCAGAAGAAGCTGGCCTGCTATAGCAACAGCCTCAGATTGACAAAATACCAAATCAGCATCCTCACCTGCATTAGCTTCACAAGGAGCTACAGTAATAGTGAAAACAGCGGTATCACTTCCAACTATACATCCAGAAGTTTCATCTACTGTGTAGTTTATGGTGTAAACTCCGGGTCCTTCAGATGAGGGATCAAACATACCGTCAGGGTAGCCTTCGAAAGTTCCGATAGTTTGACCTCCTGAAATTAATCCGTATAGATCCTGAGGTCCCTGAGATAAATCATAAGTTTTCGCTACATCAGCACCTGCATTGGCATCTTCAGAAGCAACAATAGAGATGGTCAAATCAACCTGATCACATCCTACTGTATAAGTTGTTGTAAAATCTCCCAGGCCATCTGCATCATTCTGATATTGAGTGGCTAATTGTCCGGCAGTAGGATTAAAAGTTCCGTTTGTGGGAACTCCTTCTCCTAAAAGATTTAAATAATAATTACGTATAGCATCCTCACTTGGAAAAGTATCCTGAACGTCTAGTTCACACACAATTCCAGGACTGGTAGTTGTAAGTTCAACGGAAGGTGTTACAGTAACAGTTACAGCAAGTCTGTCAATACTCTCACAATTTTCTCCTACTGAAGAAATGAAATAAGTTCTTCCACTTACTAGGGGAGTATTAGGACTTAATTCAGTTTGAGAAGAAACAGTACTGAAATATCGGTTGTTTCCTGTCGCTTCAATATCTCCTAATGTTGGATTGTTGATAGCGCAAAATTCCTGGGAAGTCGGACCTGTTGGAGCGGCTTCAGAATAGAATTGTACAGTAGTTTTCCTTCTATTGGTTTCACAGGATCCATCTGCAGAAACTAAGGCCGCATAATAATCTGTGTTATTTTGAAGTTCTGTTCCTGCAGGAATAGCTGTTCCTCCTGTACGGGTGTAATACCATCTTACCTGGTCTTCATCTGCTGCATTGGTCCTCAGATCATCAATGGTTAACCCGGGTTCATTTACATTTGCAACACAAACCCCAATTACTGCAAGAGATTGTTTTTTCTCTGCAGAAGTCACTGGAGTGGTTGAAGATTTAATTCCTAAGATTTCAGGTTCGCTGGCAATTACTACTGTAACAGCTGCCCGACTGTTCTGACAGTTATTAGCGCTCGTGCCGGCGTAATAAGTTACTCCGCTAACTAAAAAATTTGTAGAAGGTATTGGAGTGTCAGATGTTTGACTCGCATACCATACCACGTCTGTTCCTGAAGTCACCCGAAGGCGACTCACTTCAGCTTCCTGTGAATCACAGAAGTACTGTGTAGAATCTGTCTCACTTACAGTAGGACATGTCTGTCCGTAAGATGAGTAAGTTCCTGTCAATAAAAATAAGGCAAAAAAGAATAAAGGAATTCCATTTTTACCCAGAGTAAAAATTCGCATAGGCTCTAAGTGTTAAATTAAATCAATTTTCATTAAGGTGTATATAGTTCAAAATTTTAAGCAAACATATAATATTAAAACTTAAACTCCTGTTAAGGTGGGAGCTAATGTCGCATCAGCACTTGGGCTGGCTATGTTACTGAAGTAGGGAGGGTTAAAAGTACAATTTTTTCATTAATAAAATATTTTTAGGAATATTTTTACACATAAAAAGTTAAACTTTCCATTCATAGATTAAATGTAACTCACAGTTGGACCTATTAATTGAGATTTTGTTACATAAATTTCTCTTTTTTTTCTTTCTATCTTCCTTTATTTCATCCTTCCCGTATCTTTACACCAAAAATTTTTTAATGTACATTCATTTTATTGCCATAGGAGGTAGCGCCATGCATAACCTTGCCCTGGCTCTTCATAATAAAGACTATAAAATAACCGGAAGTGATGATGCTGTTTATGAACCCTCGCGTACCCGACTTTTGCAAAAAGGCTTGCTCCCTAAAGAAATGGGATGGTTTCCTGAAAAAATAACTGCTAATCTTGATGCTGTCATTTTGGGAATGCATGCCCGTGAGGATAATCCTGAACTTCAAAAAGCAACGGAGTTAAATATTCCGGTTTACTCATATCCCGAGTTCCTTTATGAGCAGTCAAAGGAGAAGACCCGCGTGGTTATTGGCGGTTCCCATGGAAAGACCACTATTACCTCCATGGTCCTGCACGTGCTAAAATATCATCAAAAAGAGGTGGATTACATGGTAGGCGCTCAGCTCGAAGGTTTTGACACCATGGTACATTTAACCAAAGAAAATGATTTCATCGTCCTGGAAGGGGATGAGTATCTTTCTTCTCCCATAGACAGGAGGCCCAAATTTCATCTTTATAAACCAAATATCGCTCTCCTAAGCGGGATCGCCTGGGATCACATCAATGTATTTCCTACTTATGAAAATTATGTGGATCAATTCAGGATCTTCATCGATTCTATTGTAAAGGGAGGAATTCTTGTTTATAACGAGGAAGATCTTCAACTTAAAAAGTTGGTTTCTGAAACAACAAACACCATAAGGAAACATCCTTATCAAACACCGGAATTCCGTGTGGAAGATGAAAAGACCCTGCTTCAAACGCCGGAAGGAGACATGCCTGTTTCAGTTTTTGGAAGCCATAATCTCCAAAACCTTGCCGGTGCGAAATGGATATGTCAACACATGGGAATTGATGAAGAAGATTTCTATGAAGCCATTTCCTCTTTTAAAGGAGCTTCAAAACGCCTCGAGAGAATTGCTGAAACTTCAAAAGCTATTGTGTTCAAGGATTTTGCCCACAGTCCTTCAAAAGTTATGGCGACTACAAAGGCGGTAAAACATCAGTATCCAAAAAAGCAAATTGTGGCTTGTCTTGAACTGCACACCTATAGTAGTCTGAATGCCGAATTCCTTAGGGAGTACCAAGGTGCTTTAAATGCTGCGGATACGGCTGTAGTTTATTTTTCTCCGGAAGCTATTCAAAATAAAAAGCTGGCTCCCGTGGCTGAAGAGCAGATTTTCAATGCTTTTGACAGGAAGGATCTACAAGTTTATACCAATCCGGAAGATTTTCAGAAATTGCTGGAACAGCAGCATTATGAGGACGTGGTTTTACTACTCATGAGCAGTGGAACTTACGGCGGACTTGATTTCAACAAAATTGCGGAGTGGATAAAGTAAAATTTCCTGAAGATTATTTCATTTTCTTATCTTTAAGGAAATTAGGGGAATGGAATCAGAAAAGTTACCTTCTTTTACTATAAAACATTGGGCAGAAGGGGATAGGCCAAGGGAGAAACTGCTTCAAAAAGGGAGGGAATTCTTAAGCGATGCCGAACTTCTGGCAATTTTAATCGGTTCCGGCAACCGTAATGAATCTGCTGTAGAAGTTTCCAAAAAGGTGCTTTCCAAGGCAGGAGATAATTTGAATGAGCTGGGAAAATTCTCGGTTAAGCAGCTCATGGAAGTGAAAAGTATTGGAGAAGCCAAGGCTTTGACCATAGTTGCTGCCATGGAACTGGGACGTCGTCGACGCTCTTCTGAGGCATTAGAAAAGAAAAAAATCAGTTCCAGTTCTTCGGTCTTTGAACTCATGCAACCTAAGATCGGGGAATTGCCCCATGAGGAATTCTGGATCCTATATCTTAATAATTCCAACAAGGTTATCCAGGAGCTTCCATTAAGCAAGGGTGGCATTACCGGTACTCTGGTAGATATAAGAATTGCTTATAAGCAGGCGCTGCAGCTGGGTGCAACGGCAACCATCCTGGTGCATAATCATCCTTCGGGAAACCTGAATCCCAGTACTGCAGACAAACAGTTAACCAATAAATTCAAAACTGCGGGGGAGAGCCTTGATATTAAAGTGCTGGATCACGTTATTGTAACCGAGAAGTCCTACTTTAGCTTTGCCGATGAAGGTTTGCTTTAAATTTAGCCTATGCTGCTGGTATATACTCAGAAAATCACTCCCAGGATCACCTATACCTTTAAAAACCTTTGCACCCATATCCTTGGAATCCCCATAGGTTTTACCTCTAAAATTGAAGAATTTGTAGCTCATGAGGGAATGAAAATTTCCTATGGAAAACAAAGTCTCGGTAATGAGGTTTTTATCCAGAATGTTGACCTGTTGCTGGAACAGGGGATAAGCGATCTAGAGGTTAAGGTGCAGGATTGGGACGGCATTCCCTGTTTTTTTGCTGTGGGGGAAAACAGTTCCCTGCCCTTTGACATTTTTGCTGCTTCCTTTTATCTGCTTAGCAGGTATGAAGAATATCTTCCCCACGTAAAGGACGAGGAGGGAAGATTTCAGGCGAGTGAAAGCCTGGCTTTTCAGGAAGGATTTTTAGAATTGCCGGTGATTGACATTTGGGCAGTGAGATTTCGTGAAATTCTGAAAGAAAAGTTTCCGAATTATGTTTTCCAGGAGAGGGAATTTTCAGCAAATTCTGTTATTACCGTTACTGAAGCTTTCTGCTATCGAAAAAAGGGAATAGTAAGAGTTGTTCTTGGTCTACTTGTGGATCTGCTTCAGCTAAGGCCTAAACATGTGCTACACCGGCTCCAGGTCATGCTTAAGTTCAGAAAAGATCCCTATGATGTTTACTCGCGTTTGATCAGACTTCTGAAAAAGCATAAAGTGGAGATGAAATTCATGTTCCAGGTGAGTGATTTTTCCACTTATGACCGTAACATTAATCATAATCGGCTGGAGCTGCAAAGTCTCATCAAATCTGTTGCCGATTATGCCGAAGTTGGTTTGCAGCCGGGATACTATGCCAATATGAAATTTAAGGTGCTTAAAGAAGAAAAGCAGAGGCTGGAGGATATCATGAAAAGGCCAGTAGTGAGTGGGATAAATAATCATTATAACCTGTTATTGCCAGATTCCTATAATCACATGGTAGAATTGGAATTTAAGAACGATTATTCAATGGGTTATCCTGAAGCAATTGGATTTAGAGCAGGTACATGTACACCCTTTCTTTTTTACGATTTGAATTTTGAAATTACTACTCCATTACTGCTTCATCCATATGCTATAAGTATAGGAGCACTTCAAAAATATAAAGAAACAGAAATTGAATATAAGGTTCGGGAAATAAAACGACAGATAAAACTGGTGAACGGCACTTTAACTGCGGTTTTTAGCAATATCGATTTTTCGGAATATGCCAATTCCAGGATCAATTACACAATTTTAAAGACAGTAAATGAAATTCAGTAACATACGTCACATATTCTTTGATCTGGATCATACGTTATGGGATTTTGATAAGAATTCAGGTCTTGCATTTAATTCGATTTTTCAGAAGCATAAGATCATGGTACCTCTGGAGGATTTTCTAAAGATTTACACCCCAATAAATGAAAATTACTGGAAGCTTTACCGGGAAGACAAAGTGACCAAAGAAGATCTAAGGTATGGCAGGCTTAAGGAATCTTTTGATGGGCTGAACATCAATGTGACCGATACGCAGATAGACCTGTTAAGCGTAGATTATATTGATCACCTGCCCAATCATAACCATCTTCTTGAGGGAGCACTGGAGATATTGGATTATTTAAGATCCTCCTATAAACTACATATTATCACCAATGGTTTTAAAGAGGTACAACATAAAAAACTTGAGAGTTCAGGAATTCTGAAATATTTTACAACCATTACTACTTCTGAAGATGTTGGAGTGAAAAAACCTCACCCTAGAATCTTTGAAACGGCACTTGCCAATGCTGAAGCCAATGTAGATGAAAGTCTGATGATTGGAGATAACCTGGAAGCAGATATTCTTGGTGCTCAAAAATTGGGGATGAGAGCTATTTTATATAATTATTACAAGAATGATTTTTCCAAAGAATTCCACCAGGTATTGGAAATGAGGGAATTGATAAAGTTCCTGTAATAACCCGCCATTAATTTCGTTTGATAATGAATTGTATGAACATGCCTCCTACGAAATACCTGTTCAAAATAGCATTTTTACTCCTGCTTGTTTCTCTCACTTCCTGTGTTAAGGATGTAGATCTTAACCAGGCTGAGGAAATTGTAATTCCCCCTACTGCTGCTATAGATCTAATATATTTTGATTTAACCTCAGATGAATTTATTTTGGGGCCCGGGGGCAATTTAAGAGCTGTAGACGAATCCCGTCTGGATTTTCTCGACGATGATTATATCCAGACAGGCTTAATGCGGGCTGATTTCAATTTTAGGTTTATAAATTCCTTTGAAAATGCCTTTAAAATTAATATTCTGTTCAGGTCTCCCACAAATGCAATAAGATATCAGATTCCTATTGAAATTCCTGCAGGAAGTATGGAGGCCCCTGCAGTTATTGATTACACAGAAATAGTCGATAACTCACAAATAGATAAAATAAGAAAAAGTATAAAAGTGTCCATTGATATAGACATGCTGGAAGATCCTGTAGTGACCGAAGGTAGTCTTCAGCTAAAATCTAAAGGCACTTATTACTTCGAATTCAAATGATGAGAATACTCCTGTTCTTCTTCATATTGCTCCTCACTATCCCATCCTCTGCTCAAAACAAGCAGCTCCTATATAATTACGATTATTTACCCCAAACTTTGATGATAAACCCCGGAGGGGAAACAAATTTTGATATGCATTTCGGGTTGCCATTGCTGTCTCAGATCCATATTTCTGCCGGATCTTCGGGAGCTTCTTTATATGATATTTTCAAAAAGGATGGAAGTTCTATTAATGACAGGATAAGAAGCACGATTCATAAAATGGACCGGAATGATTTTTTTACGGTGAATCAACAAATGGAGATCCTTTCCCTTGGCTGGCGCGATAAGAATCGAAGATATTTTACCGCAGGCATTTATCAGGAATTGGATGCATTTGCCTATTTCCCTAAAGATCCTGCTGTGCTGGCTTATGAAGGAAACAGGAATTACATTGGTGAGAATTTCGATTTTTCAGATGTTGCTTTTACGGCAGAGGCTCTCAACGTCTTCCATATTGGATTTACAAACTATTATTCCAAGGATTTCAACTACGGTTTTCGTGGAAAGATATATTCAGGAGTTTTTAATGCCTATAGCGTTGGTAACAGGGGAATTTTCAGGACCGAAAATTCACCCGAAGGTCCAAACCTTTACCGTCACTATATGACAGGAGTTGATATACTCATTAATACAGCAGGGTGGGCAGATATGGAAGAATCTGACAATATCACCGGATTGGGAATGATGAATAAGATCGCCAGAAAGGCTTTTTTTGGAGGTAATCTCGGACTCGGCCTGGACGCCGGCTTTACCTGGTATCCCGAGGATCACATCCAGGTAACGGGAAGTATTCTGGATATTGGTTTTATTCATCAGTCCAAAAATGTGGAAAATTACCGCTATTACGGAAATTACACTACAGATGGAATCGAACTGCTTTTTCCCGAAGGAAATTCTCCTTCCTACTGGGATGAATGGGAAGATGAACTGGACCGCAATCTTAAAGATGAAACGCTAACCAACTCTTACGTGACATGGAGACCGGTAAAGTTAAATGCCTCAGTGGATTTTGGATGGTTTGAGAATTCTGAACCCTGTAATTGTTACCGGCCAATGGGAAGAAGGAGGTATTACAATCACATTGGGGCACAGTTTTTCGCTATGAAGCGTCCTCGAGGGCTTAATTATGCTACTACCCTGTACTACGATCGTACCTTCAATGAAAAATTCCGGGGAAAGCTTACCTACACTGCAGATTCCTATTCCTTTTCGAACATAGGACTGTTGTTATCGGCAACGATTTACAATTTTAATGTTTATATTGCTGCAGACAATCTGCTGGATTATACCAATCTGGCCAAAGCCCGTAATGCTTCGGTGCAGCTTGGATTTCAGCTATTATTTTCCCGGGAATGACAAAATTTATTTATTTTTTAAGCTGTTTTTTTATTGTTGCTTCTCTGGCAGCTCAGGAAATCCACTATGAATACATCAAGGTGCCGGACAAATTTGAATTTCAGAAAGCCGAGAACCAATATCAGCTAAATGCCCTAACAGCATTTCTATTTGAAAAATATGGTTTTAAGACATTATATAAAAATGGAATGCCGGCGGGTGTAAAACCTTGTGATGTATTAACTGCCAATGTGCATGATGATTCTAACCTGTTCAGAACAAAATTGTATGTAACTCTTACCGATTGTGAAAATCGTGTAGTATTTACAACAGAGACCGGTAGCAGCAGGGAAAAGGCTTTCAAACCTTCCCAACATGAAGCTTTGCGTAATGCCTTTGCTTCTTTTGAAAATGTTGAAATCACTTCCAAGGTTACTGAGAAGGTCGCTTCAGGCAATAATAATAATGAAAAAGAGCTTCCGGAAGAGATAGTTGTTGATCCAATTGTCACTTCTGAAGAGATTGAAGAAGTCGCTGTTGAAGAAATCTCTTCTGAAGCAGAAGCAGAAATTACTCCTTCCGAAGCTGAGAGAAATCCTTCAGAAGCCGGAAAAATTCAAAAATTCACCAATGGTCCTGTTACCTATCTGCTCAGGAGCACTTCCGCAGGGTATGAGCTTTTCAGGGAAGGGGAGCAGCAGAAGTTTGCAAGTCTCATGAAGTCCGGTGGAGGGGATAATTTTTTATACTCTTCAAAAAATGTTTCTGGAAATGCCTTTTTTGACGGGCAGGGAAATCTTGTGGTGGAATATTTGGATCCCAATTCCCAACAGTTGATTTCAGTTATTTACAAAGTGCAGGCTCAATAGCCGTATTTGCCTTTCCATCGTTTCTGAAGAAAATCCCGCTGTGCCTGCTCCCGCTGGTTACTGCCGGGATGGAAAAATGTAGTGTTTGAAATTTCCTTCGGAAGGAATTCGGCTGCGGCAAAATTTCCTTCATAGCTGTGGGCGTATTTGTAATCTTCTCCATAGCCTAGATCCTTCATCAATTTAGTGGGTGCATTCCTTATTGCGAGTGGCACAGGAAGATCGCCAGTCTTTTTTACCATCGCCTGCGCCTCATTAATAGCCATGTAAGAAGCATTGGATTTCGGGGATGTGGCAAGGTAAATACAGCATTGACTTAAAATTATTCGCGACTCCGGAAATCCTATGGTCGAAACCGCCTGGAAAGTATTGTTGGCAAGGATCAAAGCAGTGGGATTGGCATTTCCAATATCTTCAGCAGCTAGAATAATCAGTCTTCGGGCGATGAACTTTACATCCTCTCCACCCTCGATCATTCTCGCAAGCCAGTAAACTGCTGCATTGGGATCACTACCGCGGATCGATTTAATGAATGCTGAAATAATATCATAATGCTGTTCTCCTGTCTTGTCATACAGCACGGTGTTTTGCTGCACTTTGTGCAACACCATTTTGTTAGTTACCACGACTTTTTCATCCTCTTCAGACGTGATGATGAGTTCAAAGATATTGAGCAGTTTTCTGGCATCGCCGCCGCTAAGTCTTAGGAGAGCTTCGGTTTCTTCAAGAATTACTTCCTTTTTGGAAAGGATTTCGTCTTCTTTCAAAGCCCTTTCCAGCAGCGCGAGCAAGTCTTCTTTGGTAAAAGGATTGAGCACATACACCTGACTTCTGGAGAGCAGTGCCGGAATAACTTCAAAACTTGGATTTTCTGTGGTAGCGCCAATAAGGGTGATCCACCCTTTTTCTACAGCTCCTAAAAGGGAATCCTGCTGCGATTTGCTAAAGCGATGGATCTCGTCAATAAAAAGGATGGGATTTTTGGTGGTGAAAAGTCCGTCGCTTTTTTTGGCTTTTTCAATGACCTCCCGCACATCTTTTACTCCGCTGCTAATAGCGCTAAGGGTAAAAAACGGCCTTCCGGACTCGGTGGCAATGATGTTGGCCAGGGTAGTTTTCCCCACTCCGGGTGGCCCCCAAAAGATCATGCTGGGAATGATGTCTCTTTTGATCTGTTTTCGCAGTGCAGCTTCAGGTCCTATGAGGTGCTGCTGACTCAGGTAATCATCAAGCGTCCGGGGACGTAATCTTTCGGCCAATGGTTTATTCATGAAGTAAAAATAGTAAATTGGGTTTGGGTGCAGAAAACTTTCGGCTTTTTATAGAAGCAGGATGACGAACTGGCATGAAGTGGAGAAGCAGGGAAGTAAGAGGTGCTTAAAAAGGCATTTTTGGAGGGGTGTGTCAGGAGAAAATTACAGTGGTTGAATTTTTGTTAGACAGATTGTATGAAACGTCAAAGGCTAAAAACTGAAGAACCATTCCAGTTTACAACCGGAGTTTTGGGATATCCACTTCTCTTTGTATTGCTCATCTGGATCGTGTTTTGGATGGAAATACGCTTTGGCTGGGACTTTACCAGTTTTGGAGTTTATCCCCGAAGGATAGAAGGACTAAGAGGTGTTCTTTTTTCTCCCTTCATACACAGCGATATCAAACACCTGTTTCATAACACTATTCCGCTGTTCGTGCTTTCGTTATCCCTGTTTTACTTTTACAGAAAATTAAGCTGGAAAATCCTCTTTTTAGGTCTCCTGCTTTCAGGGTTTTTGACCTGGACCATTGGCAGGCCGGCCTATCATATTGGAGCTTCCGGAATAATATATTTATTGGCTGGTTTCCTCTTTTTTAAAGGGATCTTTTCAAAATATTTCAGGCTTGTTGCCCTTTCACTGATTGTTGTATTCCTGTACGGCGGACTACTTTGGTATATTACCCCTATAGATCCCAAGATCTCCTGGGAAGGTCATTTAGCGGGATTGGTTTCGGGGCTTGTCTTTGCCCTGATCTACAAGAAAAATATTGCCCGGGCACCTAAATATGAATGGGAAAAAGAAACTTATAAAGAAGAGGAAGATCCTTTTATGAGGCATTTTGATGAAAACGGAAATTTTATTGAAAACCCCTATGGAGAGGAAGAGCCTCAATACATTTACCATTTCAGGAAATCAGAAAAAGATGCAGATAGTTCAAAAGGGGCTTAGCCTCTTTCTGTTAAATTAAAGCCTTTGTCTTACCACCTCATAAAGGAAAGCTCCACAGGCTACAGACACATTTAAGGAGCCTATACTGCCCAGCATGGGAAGTTTTGCCTTTTCATCTGCAAGCTTCAGCACTGAATCTGATATTCCTTTACCTTCATTACCCATAATTAATGCAACGGGTTGTGCGAGATCTGCATTATAAAGTAAGGTATCGGTTTTTTCTGTCGCCGCTACAACTTTTATTCCGGAAGCCTGCATGTAATATATCGCATCTTTAATATGATCCACTTTTATAAGAGGAATATTAAAAATAGCTCCTGCCGATGTTTTTACAGTATCGGCGGTAACGGGCGCACCTCCTTTTTTGGGAATGATGATTCCATCTACTCCACAACATTCGGCAGTTCGTATGATGGCTCCGAAATTACGTACATCATCAATTTGGTCCAGCAAAAGAAATAAGGGAGCAGTACCTTTAGATAATGCATTCTCAACAACTTCTTCCAGATCAGAAAAAGCGATAGGAGAAATTTTGGCTACTACGCCCTGGTGGTTTCCCTTCACCAGTTTATTGAGTTTTTCTACCGGAACGTAGGAGATATTATAATCACCGGATTTGGTTTTTTGCTGTAGCTCCTGAAATAATTGTCCGCTAAGTCCTTTTTGGACATAGATCTTGTCAATGGTTTCGCCGTTATGGATTGCTTCAAGTACAGCGCGTATTCCAAAGATGGTTGTGGTTTCCTGCATCGTGCAAAGGTAAATTTTATTTCAGGCTTTTTCGAGGGAAGTCTAAAGTTTCTGTTCCTGTGAGAGTACAGAAAACTCCTTTTTTATAGAAACCGGATCTCCTTCTTCTGTAAAGCCTTCCAGTTGAATCTCATATTTTCCGGAAACATCTGAAGTGAAAAACTCTACAGTTTCCTTTTCGGAATTGAAATTCAGTGAAGGTTCCCAGTGAAGTTGGGTCCTAAAATCGGGAATCCTTTCTTTTGCCAGAGAGAGATTTTCCTCATAAGATTGCCTGAAATAATACCTTTTTGGCAGCGGCATTTCAAGTTCAATGCTTTTTATTTTTTCGGAATTTAAATTTTCCCAGAAATCTCCTTCAATGGTTTTAACATCAATAATTCCTGCGAAGATCTGAGATCCCAAGAAGAAATTATTCCTCAATATCGCGATACTTTGAACTGCTTTTGCAGGATAGTCTATAAATAACTCATGATCCTGGACCATAAGACCGTCTACAATTAGTAGTGCGGGCAGATAATATTTTGTTGCACCTTCTGGCTGCCTCACAACGATTTCCGGTTTGCCTGTTCTTCCCGAAGAAAGATAAGAGTACTTGATAATCTCGACGAAGGTTTCTTTTATAGTGTTGAACCTTGTGTAGGCGTCAAGGTCATAAAGTTCCGGTTGAACAGTATAAAACGGCTCTGTTTGAACCAGCGCTTTCAAAGTGTCTGGTTTTACACTGTAGTAGGCATTTTCAATTTGATTGTAAACGCTGCGATCCACGATCCATTCTTTAAGATTGGGATTAATGAAAAAATCCTCAAAATTGAGATCGGAAATTTCCATATGCGGAGTTGGATCTAAAACAATTTTAAAATCTTCGGAATCCTTTCCAATTACCTGCAGTAAAGCTTCTGAAGTAGCATAGGGTTCATCTAGATTTATGTAGAATTTTCCATTGCGATCTGTGGTGGCGACTTTATAGATGTAGCTTTCCCCCGGAATAGAAAAGGCTACTTTTCTACCTGCGAGTTTGGCGGTTTCAGAAGTGTTGCTAATAATTTTTCCTGAAAGAAGGTTGCCACGTAATTCAGGTAGATAAATAGAATCTAAATGTTTTGCCTGAGAGAACAGATTATTGCTGAAGTTATTAGAAGAAAATTTTTCAGGAATATTAATGCTGTCTTTGATCCTTACAGAGAGGGAATATTTTCCGGCGTCACCCTTAATTTCGATTGCTACTTTTTCCCTCTTTCCAAAAATGGAATTATTTAATGTCATTTTTAAATCACCTTCTTTGGATCCTGAGGTTTTATTTGCAACAGGAATTTTTTCCGCAGGAATTTCAGATTTTAAAGAATCCTGAGGTGTTTGGGCAGTTAGAGCCGATTGATCTCCCCGGTAGGGATTAATGATCACTACATCTCCCGCAAAAAAAGCACCATTGTTTCTCATCCAGTTAGTGTAAGCTAAAAGCTTGTATTTTCCTGAAGGAACATCTGTGGGAATAAAGAAATCTCCCTGTCCAAGCCCGTTTTCCAGAAGAATTTTCTGCTGAAAGATAGTAGTGTCTTTTTCTGCCACCAGGTCCAGATAAGCCACTTTACTCAACCCGCTCAATTCGCCGGTCTCGGAATTGAGGGTGTAAAGGCGGTAGTACAAATATTCCCCGGCGAAGAGGAGGGAAGAATTGTAATGAACAAAGATCTTTTCTTCCGGGATCTCCTCCAGAAGTTTTTCTCCTTCCGAAGGAGCTACTGCCTGAGCAAAAACAGAACTCTGTTGGAATAAAATGACAAATAATAAAGCGACTAATTTTTTCATAAATTTTTTATTCTTTCCAGAAATCAGGCATTTCATTAGTTCCATAAACGGTGCAGTCTACGCATTCTGTTGCTACTACTCTTATAGGGCCTTCTCCAATTTCTCCCTCGACAGGAGCTCCTGCGAAGTTCATAAACCGAACTGTGCCACTTTGGATCATGCCAATGGGAGTCTCAATTAGTTCTCCGGGTCTAAAAGGGATACAATCTTCTGGAAATTTGGGCCTCGGTTCATCAAAATCAAAAAAGTCATAATAATTAAAATAGATCCTTTTGGTTGACACTTCTGAAAGCGTGAAATATCCTATTACTTTTTCATCATCATCATTTATTGAATACATATTTCCATTTACGAACCCGGGTTGATTTTGGGAAAGCAAACTCTCTGAGCTGGAGATCTTTTTTAAAGTAGAATAATAAGAATAAGCCTCTCCTGTAAGAGAATACTGTTTTACCAGAATGCTGTAGCGCTGTCCTAATACAGGGTCGTCTTTCCGGATAAACCGGACCAGGAATGAATCCAGGTTATTACTGCTAAGGGCACTGGTATTTGAAAGAATGATTTCTTTGGAAGGAACAGTATTATAACAAATAGTTTCCTGTTTTGTATTTGGAACGACTCGCCAGTTATTCCCTTCAAATTCAATGGTGCTTCGTACTACAATTGGCGAAACAATCTTGTAGGTTTCTTCATATTCGTAAAGCGCATATTTGGAAGCTGTCTCAGAGTTTTTGCTGTCCACTAATAAAGCAATACCATCTTCCCCCTGCAACACCACACGTTCGGCATAAAGATCTTCTATGTCATTTCCGGGTACCATTTGGGTGGGATCTGAAGAATAGCTTCCTCCATCCCGGGTCTGAATAAGAAGTTGATATTTGCGTTGAGGTTGTATTCCAAATTCAACATTAGAGATGTATTTTCCCGGAGTCATCTCGTAAAAAAAGAATTCATTGCCCTGATCATCGGTGACTACGACATCGGCAAAAGATTCGGCTGTCGGAAAATCGTCTTCCAGCCTGTAGGTGCGGGAGATTTGTATTTCCTGAAATTTAATTTCATCCGTTAATATAGCCTCCACAACCAATGCATCTTCAAAAGTTTCAGTTTCAAATTCGTAAGGCTCAACACAGCCATAGACCGCAAGGAAGGTGGCTATCAGGAAGATTATCTTGTAATTTTTTATATATATCATTCTATACCCTAGAATTTAAAATTATATGTAATTGTTGGCACCGGGATCGAAAAGATGGAACTTTTATAGGCTTTTATTTCACCCTGGTCTGTTACAAAGAATACCGAGTAGGGGTTGTTTCTGCCTAAAACATTATAAACCGAAATATTCCAGAAACTATGAGCGAACTTTTTGATCTTGTGGTTTCCTTCCACATTAAAACTAAGATCGAGACGATAGTAATCGGGAATTCTAAACCTGTTTCTGTCACTGTAAAGCACATATTCCATCCCGTTTTGATTGTATTTTCCAGTGGGGTAGGTCACAGGTCTTCCTGTTTGATAGACAAAGTTTGCTGAAAAACTGAACCTTTGAGTTACCTTATAATTAGCCACCACACTTACATCGTGAGGCTTATCGTAGTTAGCGGGAAAATACTCCCCGTTATTAACAATTTCTTCTCTATGTTCCCCGTCCAGTTGGAGGTAAGAACGGGAGTAGGAGTAACCCAACCATCCGTTTAACCTGCCTTCGGTCTTTTTCAGCAGGAATTCCAGACCATAAGAACGGCCTTTCCCCTGCAGCACTTCTGTTTCAATATTTTCGTTTAGGAAAAGTTGTGCCCCCACCTTATAGTCCAGGATATTTTCTGAAGTTTTGTAGTAGCCTTCCAGGCTAAGTTCATATTCGTTACTGTCGAAATTCTTATATAAGCCAAGGGAATATTGATTGGCCCTTTGAGGTTCTATATACCTGTCAGAAAGTTTATACGTGTCAGTAGGGGAGACTGTAGTATTGTTAGAGAGGGTATGAATGTACTGGTAAGTGCTGTTGTAACTTGCTTTGGCAGAAAGATCGGGAAGAATGAAGTAACGGGCCGAAAACCTCACTTCCGGGCCACTATAGGTTTCCATGACTTCATTTTTACCATAATAAAGTGTATCCACTAAAGTCGCCTCGCTTTTAGGTTGTCCCTCTTCATAGATCTTTTGCGCTTTTTCTCCCAGGGCTGCATATAGGGAATACCTGATCCCTGCATTGAGCAGTAAGCGGTCATTTACCTCGAACTGGTCTGATATATAAACAGCCGATTCCAATCCTTTTTCCTGCGGAATTTCAAATGGCTGTATAATTGACTCTGCACCCAATGGATCAATTTCTCCGGGTTGAACATTATACAGTTTTCCGGAAATACCATAGTCGAATTTATGCGCTTTACTGTGCAGATAACGCATGTTTAACTGGGCTTCGGTCTCATTAATTCGGTATCCGGAAATGAAATTATTGTTGAACTGGCTATCGTATTCTATATCAAAATTATAACTGCTATTGGATAACAATAGGCTCCCGGTATTTTTTTCATTCAGTTTATGATCTGCCTGAAGAGAGAAAAGGAGGTTTTGGTAGTTATACAAAGAATCTGAGGTTATACTAAACCTGTCATTACTAAAGTAACCTGTGGTTTTTACCGAAATTTTATCGTTGAATTTGTGATTGTACTTCACAAGTACATCACTAAAAGAAGCTTCGCTGTTCTTTAAGGATTCTTCCTCCAGGGATTTAAGGATCCAGTCTGAGTAGGTGCTTCTTCCCCCAATTATAATCCCCGATTTATTTTCTATGACAGGAATTTCAAGGGCCACATTGGCTGTAACCGGTCCTACCGAAACTTCCCCGGCAAATTCTTTTGTGTTGGCATCTTTTGAGGTAATATCAAAAACAGAAGAAAGCCTTCCACCAAATTGTGCGGGAATATGACCTTTATAAATGGTCATGTCGCCTGATGTAAAAGGATTGATAGCAGAAAAGATCCCAAAGAAATGTGCCGGATTATAAATTACTGCACCGTCAAGAAGAATAAGATTTTGATCGGTTTTTCCTCCCCTTACGTTGTACCCGGCTGCTCCTTCTCCTGCCGTGGAAATACCCGGAAGGGTGGCGGCAACCTTCATAACATCCCTTTCACCCAGGATCAACGGAATATTTTTAACCTCCTCAATATTGATGTTCTCTTCCCCGGCCGTTGCATTGTTTACATTTTTATCCGGGTTAGATTCCAACATAACTTCTCCCAAGAGTTCATAGTCCTCTCTTAAGTTGAGGTTTAGAGATCCATTGTTATATAAAAGCAGCCTCTTCTGAACATCTTCATTTCCGAAGGAACGAGTCTCTAAAATATGAGTTCCGGCAGGTATTTTTAGAGAGTAAAATCCCGATTGATCTGTTACTGTTCCAATCTCGGTCCCCCGAACAAGGATAGCAAGGTTGGCTATTGGCTCCCCCGTTTCAAGATTTTTTACAGTTCCTGACAGGGTGTATATTCTCTTGCCGCCAGCTTGATCCTGTTTTCCAATATACACAGTCTCAATATTGGTTTGAGATCTTTTGTTAGGGCCATAGAAAATGGGATTATAGCTATCTACTACAGTTGTTTCTGTCTTTGTGGATAAAGAATCAACTTTAGGAAAAAAACCTTCAGGTAATCGATCATAAATTATGTTATTCCTGGTAATTACAACCTGGCCATTTTCCAGCTGGTAAAAATTGAGAGGGGTGTTTGCCAATACTTTCTGAAGTGCTTCTTCTAAAGTTACATCCTGTAAGCTGAGAGTAACATGTCCACGGTCTACCCACTCATCTGCAAAAAAGAGTTTGAAACCAGATTGGCCTTCTATTTTTAAAATGGCTTCCTTTAGAGTGGCATCCTGTAATTCAAGACTGATTTTTTTGGAAGGATCTTGTGCGAAAACAAAATAGCAACTAAAAAGCATTAAGAGCAGCGTAAATATTTTCAAACTGTTGTGGATTATATTATTGGTTAATTTCCTGAAGAAGTCTTATCATGAATTCATCTGGACTGTTTTTCCGTAGCGACTTGTTCCTTCTGAAAAAGTTTTTTATCTCCTTTTCTTTATCGGGAAAAATCTTCAAAAAATCTCTTCTGGAACTTACGGAATAATAGAGTGAATTATGATTCAACACATAGGCAGGTTCATCTTCTTCAAAGCGGTAATAGGTAAAGTTATCATCAAGTTCTTTGTGAATTTTTTTAAAATGTTTCTTGAGAAGTAGAGATTCCTTGCTGTCAAGGAGAATTTCATAGAAACCTTTAAGATCATTATCTTCTTTAACATTGATAAAGTTATGCTCATCTATTCTGAAAGATGTGATTTTATTCTTGTGTAACTTAATAGTTGAATTTCCATCGGAGGTATTGAGGAAGACAAGGAGGACATCATCAAAAATATTATACTTAAGTAGAACCGGATAATATAACTGTTCATCATATGTAACCTGTCCTTTCAGAAACGAAGAGGACAAGAAATATTTATGTTGATCATCTCTGATTATATGAGGTTCAATATATTCTTCTCCATTGGCAAGGCTGGTATTTTCAATCCTTACAATTTGATCAAATAATTCCAAAGGAATCGGGTTTTCCTGAAGTTCCTGGGAATGGAGGTTGGTAAAGAATAGAAAGAGAAAGGCAAAAGAGATCCTTGCAGAAAGTATTTTCATATTATTATGCCTGTGACATTAAAATTTGAGTGGTTTGTTTGAGCTCCATAACCTGATATACCACATAGATTTATTATTCCTTGAGTTGAAGATTACAACTATAAGGTGCTCTTCGATGGTAAGGTTTAAAATAAAGTTAACCTGTTCTTATTTAATGACTCTAATTTTTTAAAAGGTTGCGTCATTTTAATAATAAAATTGCCTGTCTAGTATTCTGGTCCCCATAATAAATCCCCACGTGCCTGCATTTAGAAGCTCATAATTAGTAAATGTACACTTTTAATTAAAATATGAACAATCCGGGATTGGAAGGAAGCGCGGCAATTATTGCTCATAAAAAAACCACCTAATGTGAATTAGGTGGTTTTAGTTTAGGAATTATATTCGTTTTGGTTTAGTCCAGATCCCAGAACACTCGGGTTTGTTGAGTGTCACCTCCCATTGCGCTTGCGGCAGCGGCAAGGTTATCACCATTTAGAGTAGCTTCTGTTGTAGGATAAGTAAACCTTAGTGGTACAGGAAGACCAGACTGTGCTGCGTTTGGTAATTCAGGCACGTCAAGTTTTCTCCAGGTAGACCATGCTTCAAATCCTCTGTTGTAAAGAGCGATCCATTTCTGAATACCAATTCTTTCCAACCAAATAGATTCATCCCATGCAACTTCAGGTTGAGCCAGGTAAGCATCAGCTTCTGCTTCAGTTCCACCCCAATAAATAATAGATGCAGTTACAGCTTCGTTATAGTGAGTTTCAGCATCTTCAGTGATATAACCTCTGGCTGCAGCTTCAGCTATAAGGAATTCAACTTCGGCATAGTCAAGAATAACACCTTCTAAAGTAGGATCTGTGAAGATCTCACCAAAGATTGTACTGTTCCCCTGGGTATTACCGTTAGCACCATAAGTACCTCCTTTGTAAACACCCTCGCCAAGATTCTGAGCGAAATAATCATCTCTTCTTGGATCATCAAGCTCATTCATGACGTCTACAATAGTATTGGCTGCAACGAAATCTTTACGACCTGATTGTACAAGGTCTGTCCAAATTGGGTTTGTGTTAGGTGCAGAAGCCTGATACTGAATAGTAGCATTGTCATCTTGTGATTCGAAAACTCCTGCTGCGATAGCTTCAGTAGCCATTGTTGCTGCTTTTGTATCATCAACGTTAGCATATCTTAAAGCTAATCTCAATTTAAGAGAATTTGCAAATTTTGACCATTTGGCTGCATCACCATCATAGATGTAATCTGCACCCCCGCCAAAACCACCGGCTCCGGCTTCAAGTTGATCAATAGCTCCATTTAAACGCACCACAAGGTCTGCGTAGATAGCAGCGTCGTCATCATATACAGGAGTTGAATTCTCAAGATCAAGAGCTTCAGTATAAGGAATGTCACCAAAGGTGTCAACCAGTACATGCCAGGTGAAAACCTGAAGTACTTCGATCATGGCTAACCTGTTTTGAATATTCGCTTCAGAAAGGGTAGGATCAGGATTTTCGTTTAAGATCATTTCCGCTTCCTTTAAATCCTTCAGAACATCTCTGTAAAGAATGATCCATTGTGCACCGTTAATATCTCTTCCGATCAAATCGTAGTTCGCCTCATCGGTATAAGTGGTTTCTGTCCAGTACTGGGCCACCATCTTAAAGATACCGCGGTTCACGTTCGTGCTGACCATTTGGTCAAACAGGTTCTTGGTTGCATTTGAGAAAAGTACATCTGCAGGTACTTCAGTCGGGCTTTTGGTGTCGACGTTGACACTAGACAGGTCATCTGAACATGACACCACACCAGCAGCCAGTAATAAAATTAAAAATATTTTCTTCATGATTTATTTTTTTAGAATTGTAGTCTTACGTTAAAACCATATTCCCTTGCAGTTGGAATTGCTCCGGACTGGTATCCCTGGATGTTTCCAGAACTTAATCCTGCTTCAGGATCTGAATATGGAATGTTTTTGTCGATGATCCAAAGGTTTCTTCCAACTGCAGAAAGAGTAATGTCTGCCATTGAAATTCTGTCTGTGATGCTTTCTGGTAAAGAATAAGAAAGAGTCATCTCTCTTAGTTTAACAAAACTAGCATCATAAGTGTGGTAAGCATTTGGTGCATAACCATAACCTATAGCATTGGCATAGTTACTCATTTGTGTACGTGTAGTGTTTGGAGAACCATCAGGATTCACACCTTCTAAAAGAAGACCACCACCGTCTGCAACTGGATCCCTCAATGGATTTCCAAGTTCATTCAAACCTGCAGTATTGGCAGGAACACCGGTAGCATAACCGTACCAGGTATCAAGAGAGAAGATATCTCCACCTTTCTGGATGTCAATAAGGAAGCTGAAAGAAAGATCTTTGTAAGATAATGAGTTGCTAATACCCGCTTTCCAGTCTGGGTTGATATCACCAATTACCTGTGGAGTTCCGTCTACAACAAATCTTCCGTTAGTTGGGTTGATCACTCTTTCTCCATTTAAGAAAGTATAGTTAGTTCCCCAAATAGTACCGTAAGGCTGTCCTACTGTAGCATTGATGGTTACACCTCCCTGAAGAGAAGCCATTTGAAGGTTCTTGTTGTCTCCGTAAAGGGAAATAACTTCACTCTCATTCTTGTACCAGTTAGCGTTAACTCTCCATTCAAAATCCTCTGTTCTTATAGGGCTTCCATGGAGGCTAAGTTCAATACCTTTGTTTTCAATCTCCCCTGCGTTTACCCATCTTGAAGTATAACCTGTTGCTGCGGTAATTGTCACCGGCATTAGTTGATCAACAGAATTAGATTGGTAAGCAGCAACATCAAATCCTAAACGTCTCTGGAAAAATTCCATTTCCAAACCAACTTCCCAACTCTTAGTTGTTTCGTTCTTAAGGTTCGGGTTATTTGCTGTACTTGATACAGAATAAAGTGGTGTTGTAAAGTTCGTTGGACTCGCATAAACATCCTGAACAGACAATGGAGGAGCATAGTTACCTACTTCTGCATAGTTGGCACGGAATTTACCGAAGCTCAACCAGTCTGTATCCAATAACTGAGAGAATACAACACTTGTAGAAATAGATGGATAGAAATAAGTGTTGTCTTCTTCTGGTAATGAAGATACTTCATCAACCCTTCCTGTAGCATCCAGGTATAAGAAATCTCTATATCCAAAAGATGCACTCGCAAAATAACCGTTTGTATGTAATTCTGTAACTGCCTCGTTTGGAGGAGTCAAAAGGTTTTGAGAGTTTGAAAGAGCGAAAAGTCCTGGAATAACCAAACCACCTGTAGTTCCTGCTCTCATTTGAGCATTGTCAAGTCTTCTTGCTGTGGCTCCTAATATACCGGCAAGGTTAATGTCCTCATTAAGATCATAGTCGAAGTTCAAAAGGAAATCGTAGTTTATCTCCTTGTAAGTTCCGTCATATCTTTGATAATGAGATACTCCATTACTTCCAACGTTTCTTCTTTCCTCACGGAAATCTCCGTAGTAGTCCATGGAAACACGTCCAGTAGCAGACAACCAGTCGGTTAATTCATAATTAATGTTGAAATTACCGTACAGCCTGTTTCTTTCGTCTGTTTGGTAGTTTTCATACAGCTGCCAGTATGGGTTGTCTGTGTAGATAGGAGAGAAATCCCCGTTTTCTGCATCTGCATAGTTCCAGGTAATGTTACGGCCTGTATTGAAATAGGCTCTACGTTGTGCTTCGAAATCTACGTTAGCCTGGTTCCACTGACGCATAGATTGGAAAATGTTGGTTCCGCTATAACCTGTACCATAGCGACCTTTTCCGTTTGTATTAGTGAAAGTCGCAGTAACACCTGCAGTAAGCTTTTCAGTAAAGTCATGAGTAGCTTTAATATCTACTGTATTTCTTCTGATCCTACTGTTAGGAAGAATACCTTCCTGATCGTAAAGTGTGTATCCTAATCTGTAAGTACTTTTGTCTGTACCACCGTCAAGAGCAACACTGTTGTTAAAAGTCACCCCAGTTCTGAAAATAGATTCAGGACCATTCTCTGCAGCAACCCAAGGAGTAGCCTGCAGGTAGTTTGGAGATTCAGGATATAAAGCATCCCATTGGAAAACCAATAAATTTGGATCGAATCTTCCACCAAAAGAAGCATCTTCTGTGAAAGGAACCACAAGGTCATCGGTTCCGTCTCCGTCTACGTCCCAGCTATCAAAATAACCTGTTTCATAGAATTCACCGTAACCTGCACCGTATTCTTTTTGGTACTCAACAAAAGTGTCGTCATCCATTTTAGAGAAGGTAACACCTGAACTAATAGTTACACCAATGTTTTCATTTTTTTGACCAGATTTGGTAGTAATGATAATTACCCCGTTTGCAGCACGTGAACCATAAAGAGCAGATGCAGCAGCACCTTTCAATACGTTTACAGAAGCAACATCATCAGGGTTAATATCCATAGCGGCGTTACCATAATCGTAACCACCTCTACCTGTTTGCTGGTTTGCAGTGTTGGTGTTGGCATTACTAATTGGCACTCCGTCTACTACGAAAAGAGGCTGGTTGTTACCTGTTAAGGAAGTGTAACCACGAATAATAATGTTTGAAGATCCACCTAAAGTACTACTCTTCTTAATGTCAAGACCTGATACTTTACCAGATAATGAGTTAATGAAGTTTCCTTCTTTTGCAGTGTTTACTTCAGCTCCGGCTACCTCTTCTGTGGCATAACCAAGAGATCTTTTCTCTCTGGAAATACCTAGGGCCGTGACCACTACTTCTTCAAGTTGGGCAGCATCCTGCTCCAGGACTACATCAATGGTATCCACATTTGTTACAGGATACTCAGTAGTTTTCATCCCTAAATAAGAGAAGACAAGGACTTCGCCCTGATCTACTTCAATAGAGTAGTTACCGTCAAAATCGGTTTGTACTCCTTGAGTTGTACCTTTTACCAGTACGTTAACCCCCGGGAGGGGCATTCCATTCGAATCGGTCACAGTTCCTGAGACCGTCATCTGTTGCTGTGCAAAAGCAAATTGCACAACTAACGCCAGTAAAAGCGTTAGTATTCCACTAAACTTTGTTTTCATTTTTAAGATTTGTTTGAATTAGCCAGTGCCAAATTTGATAATTTATTGTTAAGCGGGCAACTTTTTTCCTGTAAAACTTTCTTTTTATCTGATTTCTTTCTGAAAGTTTAAGTTTTTCTTAACGCTTTTGATATTTCTAATCTTTTGGGTCATGGGGTTTTAGAGGAAAATCGTTCTAACCACGGAAGAAAATTGTAATAGATTCATAATTATGATGTTAACATAATCTCATCAGTACCTTACCGGAAAGTACAGGGATATACAGAAAATCTTTACACTAATGGACCAGCTACCGTAAGGGGTAAAAATATGATCCTTACATAATATATAGGTAAAAAGAAAGTTGGGTTCTTATCTTCTGGGAAATCCTTCAATTTGCCCTCTTAGTAAGGTCTGCAGTTTTTTTTCTTTTTTTCCCAGGTTTTGTGCTCTGGAATTTTAGAGAAAAAAGATCAAGCTGAAAATTAATTAATTAAGATTTGAATACTTCGGTTTTATTTCTACCTTTGCAGACCTTTTTAAAAAGGGAGAATAATAAAACAATAATTAGTGTAAAAGAAATTATGCCAACAATTTCACAATTAGTACGAAAAGGAAGAGCCACAATTACCAAGAAGAGTAAATCGGCTGCTTTGGATTCGTGCCCTCAAAGAAGAGGAGTTTGTACGCGTGTTTACACCACTACCCCTAAGAAACCTAACTCTGCTATGCGTAAAGTAGCAAGGGTTAGATTGACCAACGGGAAAGAGGTGAACGCATACATTCCCGGAGAAGGGCACAACCTGCAAGAGCACTCGATAGTATTGGTTAGAGGCGGAAGAGTTAAGGATTTGCCTGGAGTTAGGTATCATATTGTACGTGGAGCTCTTGACACCGCAGGTGTTGCGGGAAGAACTCAGCGTAGATCAAAGTATGGTGCTAAAAGGCCTAAGAAATAATCTTTCCGGGGCAAGTAACAATTAACTTATTACAAAGAAGAAATGAGAAAAAGACAGGCGAAAAAAAGGCCACTTTTACCAGATCCAAAGTTTAATGATCAGTTAGTAACGCGTTTTGTTAACATGATGATGTGGGATGGTAAAAAATCTGTTGCCTTTAAAGTTTTCTATGATGCAATCGCGATCGTAGAGGAGAAAAAACAGGATGAAGAAAAATCAGGACTTGAACTTTGGAAAGATGCTCTTTCTAACGTTATGCCACACGTAGAGGTGCGTAGCCGTAGAGTTGGAGGTGCTACTTTTCAGATCCCAATGCAGATTAGACCAGATCGTAAAGTTTCAACTGCTATGAAGTGGTTGATTTCCTATTCGAGAAAGCGTAACGAGAAATCTATGGCTCAGAGACTTGCTGCAGAGGTTCTTGCTGCTGCTAAAGAAGAAGGTGCGGCTGTGAAGAAGAGGGTTGATACCCATAAGATGGCTGAAGCTAACAAAGCATTCTCTCACTTTAGATTCTAAAAAATGGCACAAAGAGATTTAAAATTTACAAGAAATATAGGTATTGCTGCGCATATTGATGCCGGTAAAACCACTACAACAGAACGTATTCTTTTCTACACCGGTATTAGCCATAAGATTGGTGAAGTGCACGATGGAGCTGCGACTATGGACTGGATGGAGCAGGAGCAGGAGCGTGGGATCACCATTACTTCGGCTGCTACACATTGTAAGTGGATGTACCGTGATCAGGAATATACTGTTAATATTATTGATACTCCGGGTCACGTTGACTTTACCGTAGAGGTAGAGCGTTCATTGCGTGTACTTGATGGGATGGTTGCTCTTTTCAGTGCGGTTGATGGTGTGGAACCTCAATCTGAAACTGTTTGGAGGCAGGCCGACAAATATAAAGTTCCAAGATTAGGTTTCGTTAATAAAATGGACCGTCAGGGAGCTGACTTCTTTAAAGTATGTAGTCAGGTAAGAGAAATGCTTGGAGGGAACCCTGTTCCGCTTCAGGTGCCGATTGGTGATGAAGTAGATTTCAAAGGTGTTGTTGATCTTATCGCTAAGAAAGCTATTATCTGGAACGAAGAAGATTTCGGAATGACTTATGAAACCATCGATATTCCTGAGGAATTGATGGAAGACGTAAATAAATACCGGGCTGAACTTGTTGAGGCGGTTGCCGAATACGATGAGGCTCTTATGGAGAAGTTCTTCGAAGACGAAAACTCAATTACCGAAGATGAGATCATTGCTGCGCTTAGGGCTGCAACAATTGATATGTCTATCATTCCAATGATGTGTGGTTCTTCCTTTAAGAATAAAGGAGTGCAGGCAATGTTGGATGCGGTAATGCGTTACCTTCCTTCTCCGGTAGATATTGAAGCTATTCAGGGGATCAATCCTGATACTGAAAAAGAAGAAAGCAGAAAACCTTCTGTAGATTCTCCTTTTGCAGCTCTTGCTTTTAAAATTGCTACCGATCCTTTCGTTGGGCGTTTAGCTTTCTTTAGAGTTTACTCTGGTGCACTTGATGCCGGATCTTACATTTTGAACACCCGTTCAGGAAAGAAAGAGCGTATCTCACGTATTTACCAAATGCATGCTAATAAACAGCAGCCAATTGATAGAATTGAGGCAGGAGATATAGGTGCAGCTGTTGGATTTAAAGATATTAAGACAGGGGATACCATGACAGATGAGAAGCACCCAATCGTGCTTGAGTCTATGTCTTTCCCTGAGCCGGTAATTGGTATCTCTGTGGAGCCTAAAACTAAGGCAGATGTTGATAAGATGGGTATGGCTTTAGCAAAACTTGCCGAAGAGGATCCAACTTTCCAGGTGAAGACAGATGAGGCTTCAGGTCAAACAATTATCTCTGGTATGGGTGAGCTTCACCTTGAGATCCTTGTTGATCGTCTTAAAAGAGAATTTAAAGTTGAAGTTAACCAGGGGCAGCCTCAGGTTGAGTATAAGGAAGCTGTTACTAAAGTTGCAGACCATAGAGAGGTTTATAAGAAACAATCTGGTGGTCGTGGTAAATTTGGGGACATTGTTTTCAAATTGGGACCTGCAGATGCAGATTTCAAGGGACCCGGACTTCAATTCGTTGATGAGATCAAAGGTGGACGTATTCCTAAAGAATTCATTCCATCTGTAGAAAAAGGATTTAGAGAAGCTATGAAAAACGGGCCTCTTGCCGGGTTTAACATGGATACTCTAAAAGTTAACCTTTTGGATGGATCTTTCCACCCCGTGGATTCCGATCAACTTTCGTTTGAACTGGCTGCTAAAATGGGATATAAAGTAGCTGCTAAAAAAGCAGGGGCTGTGATCCTTGAGCCAATCATGAAAGTAGAAGTGGTTACTCCTGAAGAGAACATGGGAGATATCGTAGGAGATTTGAACAGACGTAGAGGACAGGTAAATGACATGTCAGACCGTTCCGGAGCTAAAGTTATCAAGGCTGAAGTTCCATTATCTGAAATGTTCGGATATGTTACTACACTTCGTACCCTTTCTTCGGGTCGTGCAACTTCTACAATGGAATTCTCTCATTATGCTGAAACTCCTTCAAATGTTTCAGAAGAAGTTATTAAAGCAGCTAAGGGATCCGCTAACGATTAATTATCAGGAAAATGAGTCAAAAAATCAGAATAAAACTAAAATCTTACGATCATAACCTGGTAGATAAATCTGCCGAAAAGATCGTAAAAACCGTAAAAAGTACGGGAGCTGTGGTAACTGGACCAATTCCATTGCCAACTCACAAGAAGATCTTTACTGTATTGCGTTCTCCTCACGTTAATAAAAAATCGAGAGAACAGTTTGAGTTAAGCTCTTATAAGAGACTACTTGATATTTACAGTTCGTCTTCTAAAACTATTGATGCCTTGATGAAACTTGAATTGCCAAGTGGAGTAGAGGTAGAGATAAAAGTGTGATAAACACAACCGGCTTCGAAGGTGTTCGCGGCCATACATGTCCCGAGCCTTAGGCAAGGGAAAAACGGTGAAAAATACATTCAGGATTGGAAGTGTTTTTCAATCCTGAATATTTTTAAATAAATATAAATTAATAACTAATAATTAATTATGTCTGGGTTAATAGGAAAAAAGATTGGCATGACCAGCATTTTTGACGAGAACGGAAAGAACATTCCTTGTACCGTTATTGAAGCAGGACCATGTGTAATTACCCAAGTCAGAACCAAAGAGGTTGACGGGTACGAAGCTCTTCAACTTGGTTTCGATGACAAAAAGACTGCTAATAAGGCTGCTACAGGGCACGCCAAAAAAGCCGGAGCCGCAGCAATGCGCAAAGTCGTTGAATTCAAGGGATTTGAAGGAGAGCACAAATTAGGTGATACTATCACCGTAGAACATTTTACTGAAGGTGAATTCATTGACGTTTCCGGAATTTCTAAAGGGAAAGGTTTTCAAGGGGTTGTAAAGCGCCACGGTTTTGGTGGTGTGGGACAAGCTACTCACGGACAGCATAACAGATTAAGAGCTCCTGGTTCTATTGGTGCTGCTTCTTATCCTGCGAGAGTTTTCAAAGGAATGAGAATGGCCGGAAGAATGGGTGGCGAAAAAGTAAAAGTAGAAAACCTGAGAGTTCTAAAAGTGATTGCCGATAAGAATCTGCTTGTAGTAAGTGGAGCTGTACCGGGACATAAGAACTCTTACGTAATCATTCAGAAGTAATGGAAGTAGCAGTTTTAGATATAAAAGGAAAAGAAACAGGGAGAAAGGCAAACCTTTCTGATGCTGTTTTTGCAGTGGAGCCGAACAACCATGCTGTTTATCTTGATGTGAAGCAATACCTGGCCAATCAAAGGCAGGGAACTCACAAGGCGAAAGAACGTGCAGAGATTTCTGGTTCTACCCGTAAGATCAAGAAACAAAAAGGTACAGGTACTGCCCGTGCGGGAAGTATCAAGTCTCCTATTTTTAAAGGAGGAGGTAGAGTTTTTGGTCCAAGACCAAGAAGCTATTCCTTCAAATTGAATAAGAACCTGAAGAGACTGGCAAGAAAATCTGCCTTGTCTATGAAAGCAAATGACAACTCCATAATAGTTGTAGAAGATTTTTCTTTTGACACTCCAAAAACAAAGAATTTTATCGATGTTTTGAATGCATTGGGGCTGGCAGGGAAAAAATCTTTGATAGTGTTGGGTGACTCGAATAAAAACGTATATTTGTCGTCACGCAATTTAAAGGCCTCTGAGGTTGTAAGTGCTTCAGAATTAAGCACTTACAAAATTTTAAACGCAAATAATCTTGTGTTTTTAGAGGGGTCTCTGGAAGGAATTGAGTCGAATTTAAGTAAATAAGCATTATGAGTATCTTAATAAAACCTATTATTACAGAGAAAGCTACAGCCGATAGCGAACTTAACAATAAGTACGCTTTTGTAGTTGATAATAAGGCGAATAAGATTGAAATTAAAGACGCAGTTGAGTCTGCTTATGGTGTTTCAGTTACTAAAGTTCGTACAATTAACGTTCGCCCGGACAGAAAAACCCGTTACACAAAGACGGGTGTTGTCACTGGTAAAACCAGCGCCTATAAAAAGGCACTAGTACAGGTGGCGGAAGGTGAGACTATTGATTTATATAGTAATCTTTAAGATTAAAAAATGTCAGTTAGAAAATTAAAACCAATTACCCCTGGTCAGCGATTTAGAGTAGTGAACGGATTTGACGCGATCACTACTGATAAGCCGGAGAAAAGTTTATTGGCTCCGAACAAAAGATCTGGTGGTAGAAACAGTCAAGGTAAAATGACCATGCGCTACATTGGTGGTGGTCATAAAAAACGTTACAGGATCATTGATTTTAAGAGGGACAAGCAGGGAATTCCTGCAACTGTAGCTTCTATTGAATATGATCCAAACAGAACTGCCTTTATCGCACTATTGAATTATCAGGATGGTGAGAAACGATATATTATTGCTCAAAATGGACTTCAGGTTGGGCAGAACATAGTATCGGGAGTTGAAGATGTAGCGCCGGAGATCGGAAATGCTATGCCTTTGTCTAATATTCCATTAGGTACTATTATCTCTTGTATTGAGCTTAGACCTGGACAGGGAGCTGTTATGGCTCGTAGCGCCGGTGCATTCGCTCAGTTAATGGCAAGAGAAGGGAAATACGCAACCATTAAACTACCTTCAGGAGAGATCCGTAGAGTATTGGCTAGCTGTGTTGCAACAATTGGAGCTGTTTCAAACAGTGATCACCAGTTGCTTGTTTCAGGAAAAGCCGGTAGAAACAGATGGTTGGGTAGAAGACCAAGAACAAGACCGGTTGTAATGAACCCAGTAGATCACCCAATGGGTGGTGGGGAAGGCCGTGCTTCTGGAGGTCACCCGCGTTCAAGAAAGGGTATTCCTGCTAAAGGATTCAGAACCCGTTCTAAGACCAAAGCGAGTAATAAATATATTGTAGAACGTAGAAAGAAATAATAAGATATGGCACGTTCATTAAAAAAAGGACCTTACGTTCACTATAAATTAGAGCAGAAAGTAGCTCAGAACACAGAGTCTGGAAAAAAAGCGGTTATTAAGACCTGGTCAAGGGCTTCCATGATCACTCCGGATTTTGTTGGACAAACTATTGCCGTTCACAACGGACGTCAATTTGTTCCGGTTTATATCACTGAGAACATGGTAGGTCACAAATTAGGTGAATTTTCACCAACAAGATCTTTTAGAGGTCATGCTGGTGCTAAAAATAAAGGTAAAAAATAATTGAAGCTATGGGAGTTCGTAAAAGAGAAAGAGCAGAGCAAACGAAAGAAGCTAAGAAGCAGATAGCTTTTGCTAAACTAAATAACTGCCCTACTTCACCAAGAAAAATGCGTTTGGTTGCAGACCTTGTTCGTGGTGAAAAAGTAGAAAGAGCGCTTCATATTTTGAAATTCAATTCTAAGGATGCATCCAAGAATCTTGAAAAACTGTTATTGTCGGCAATTGCTAACTGGCAGTCAAAGAATGAAGATGCAAGCATTGAAGATGCAGAGTTGTTTGTAAAGGAGATTCGTGTTGACGGTGGGAGTATGTTGAAAAGACTACGTCCTGCTCCACAGGGTCGCGCACATAGAATTAGAAAACGTTCCAACCACGTCACATTAGTGCTTGGAGCTAACAATAATACACAAAGCTAGTTAAGAGTATGGGACAAAAAACAAATCCAATCGGGAATCGTCTTGGTATCATTAGAGGATGGGAATCCAACTGGTACGGAGGAAATGACTACGGCGACAAATTAGCCGAAGACGATAAGATTAGAAAATACATCCATGCTCGTCTTTCTAAAGCGAGTGTATCAAGAGTAATTATTGAGCGTACTCTTAAGCTTGTAACCGTTACTATCACCACAGCCCGTCCTGGTATCATTATTGGTAAAGGCGGCCAGGAGGTAGACAAGTTGAAGGAAGAGCTTAAAAAAATTACCGACAAGGAAGTTCAGATCAACATCTTTGAGATCAAAAGGCCAGAACTTGACGCACATCTTGTTGCATCAAGTGTTGCAAGACAAATCGAGAATCGTATCTCCTACCGTCGTGCAATTAAAATGGCTATTGCGGCTGCGATGAGAATGAACGCTGAAGGAATTAAGATCCAGATCTCCGGCCGTTTAAACGGTGCTGAGATGGCGCGTTCAGAAGGTTACAAAGATGGACGAATTCCTTTGTCTACATTTAGAGCCGACATTGATTATGCTTTAGTTGAAGCTCATACTACTTATGGTAGATTGGGTGTTAAGGTATGGATCATGAAAGGTGAGGTATACGGTAAAAGAGAACTTTCTCCACTTGTTGGCATGGCCAAAAAACAAGGAGGAAAAACCGGAACCGGACGAAGTGGTGCACCAAAATCACGTCGTAGAAAGTAATTTTTTAAAGTAAAAGAAAATGTTACAGCCTAAAAGAACAAAATATCGCAAAATGCAAAAGGGCCGTATGAAAGGTGTTTCTCAAAGAGGACACAGGCTTTCTAACGGAACTTTTGGTATCAAGTCTTTAGACTCAAATTTTGTGACTGCAAGACAAATAGAAGCTGCGCGTATTGCTGCTACCCGTTTCATGAAGAGGGAAGGTTCACTCTGGATCAAAATTTTTCCAGACAAGCCAATCACCAAGAAGCCTCTTGAAGTACGTATGGGTAAAGGTAAAGGTGCCGTGGAATACTGGGCTGCAGTTGTAAAACCCGGAAGAATACTTTTTGAAGTAGGAGGTGTACCTTTTGATGTTGCAAAAGAGGCTTTACGCCTGGCAGCACAAAAACTTCCTGTGAAAACTAAGTTCATTGTAGCTAGAGATTATCAAGCTTAATAAGATACGTTATGAAACAATCAGAAGTTAGAGAATTGTCTGTAGCAGAATTACAGGAAGAACTTGGTAAATCAAGGAAAGCATATTCCGATCTTAAAATGGCTCACGCAGTATCGCCATTAGAGAACCCAATACAGTTAAGAACTGTAAGAAGATCTATAGCGCGTATTGCTACAGAGTTAACTAAAAGAGAACAACAATAAGTGTTATTCTGCTGAAAATGGAAAAAAGAAACTTAAGAAAAGAGCGTATAGGTGTTGTCACCAGTAATAAGATGATGAAATCTATTGTGGTTTCTGAAACTAAAAAGGTAAAGCACCCCATGTATGGAAAATTCGTTTTGAAAACGAAGAAGTACGTGGCTCACGACGAAACAAATGACTGCAACATTGGAGATACAGTAAGGATCATGGAAACACGTCCTATGAGTAAGTCTAAATGTTGGAGACTAGTAGAAATAATTGAAAGAGCGAAGTAATTATGGTACAACAAGAGTCTAGATTAAGAGTTGCAGACAATACCGGAGCTAAAGAAGTTTTAGTGATCCGCGTATTGGGCGGTACAAATAGAAGATACGCTTCTGTTGGAGACAAAATCGTTGTCAGCGTAAAAGAAGCTACACCGAACGGAAACGTAAAAAAGGGTGCAGTTTCAACAGCAGTTGTTGTTCGTACCAAAAAAGAAGTGCGCAGACCAGACGGATCATATATCCGTTTTGATGATAATGCCTGTGTTCTGCTTAACCCTGCTGGGGAAATGAGGGGAACACGTGTATTTGGACCTGTAGCGCGTGAGCTTCGTGATAAGCAATTCATGAAGATCGTATCATTGGCACCAGAAGTGCTTTAATACAGAAACAAGATGAAAAAGCTTAAAATAAAAACCGGAGATACTGTTCGCGTAACTGCTGGAGACCACAAAGGTCAGGAAGGTAAAGTACAGCTGGTATTAATGGATAAGAATAAAGCCATTGTTGAAGGTGTAAATATGGTTTCTAAACATGAGAAGCCAAGCGCATCAAATCCTCAGGGCGGAATTAAGAAGAAGGAAGCACCTATTCATATTTCCAATCTTTCTTTAATAGACAAAAATGGTGATACCACCAGGGTTGGATATAGAACAGAGAATGATAAGAAAGTAAGGTTTTCCAAAAAATCCAATGAAGTAATTTAGTTATGGCCTACGAACCAAGACTTAAGAAAGAGTATAAAGAGAGAGTGATCTCCGCTCTTACAGAAGAATTCAGCTACTCCAATGTTATGGAGGTTCCTAAACTACAGAAGATAGTTGTGAGCCGCGGAGTTGGAGCTGCTGTTGCAGATAAAAAGCTTATTGACTATGCAGTTGATGAATTGACTGCTATTACCGGTCAAAAAGCTGTTTCGACCATATCTAAAAAGGATGTTGCTTCTTTTAAATTACGTAAGGGGATGCCAATTGGGGCAAAAGTTACCTTACGTGGAGAAAGAATGTATGAATTTCTTGATCGTTTGATCACTTCTGCACTTCCACGTGTAAGGGATTTCAACGGAATCAATGCAACAGGCTTTGATGGAAGAGGAAACTATAACCTGGGTGTTACAGAACAAATCATTTTCCCTGAGATCGATATCGACAAGGTGAACAGGATCAACGGGATGGATATCACCTTTGTTACCAGCGCCAATACCGATAAGGAAGCAAAATCATTGTTAACTGAACTGGGGTTACCTTTTAAAAAGAATTAATTATGGCTAAAGAATCAATGAAAGCCCGTGAGGTGAAGAGACAAAAAATGGTAGAAAAGTATGCTGAAAAACGCAAGGCTCTAAAAGAGGCTGGTGATTATGATGCACTACAAAAATTACCAAAGAATGCCTCTCCAGTTCGTTTGCATAACCGTTGTAAGCTAACAGGAAGACCTCGGGGATATATGAGACAATTTGGAATCTCCCGTGTTACCTTTAGAGAAATGGCTAACAATGGATTGATCCCGGGTGTTAAAAAAGCAAGTTGGTAAGAATATAAATTGGAAGAAGGTTCGACATGAGATCGAAAACCACTTCCGCAAATTGAAATAGATGAATACAGATCCTATTGCAGATTATTTAACAAGAATTAGAAATGCGGTTGCTGCAAACCACAGAGTGGTGGAGATCCCCGCTTCTAATCTTAAAAAGGAAATTACCAAGATTCTTTTTGATCAGGGGTACATCCTTAGCTACAAGTTTGATGATTCTACTGCCCAGGGCAGCATCAAAATTGCACTAAAATATGATAAGGTAACCAAAGAACCTGTTATCAAAAAAATTCAGCGCATAAGTAAACCCGGTTTACGTAAATATGCCGGTGCCAATGAACTTCCTCGTATCCTTAACGGCCTTGGAATTGCTATTGTTTCTACTTCCCACGGTGTAATGACCGGAAAGCAGGCACAACAGGAAAAAGTTGGTGGTGAGGTATTGTGCTACGTTTACTAATATTTAAAGACGAAAAGAAATGTCCAGAATAGGTAAAAGTCCAATCACAGTTCCAGAGGGTGTTACAGTAAACATTAATGACGGGATTGTAACGGTAAAAGGAAAATTAGGAGAGCTTTCTCAGGAATTCTCAGAGATCGATATTACTATCGAGGACGGGGTAATCACTTTGGAGCGTCCTTCAGATAAAAAGGAACATAAAGCGAAACACGGTCTTTACCGTGCTTTGATTAATAATATGATCGAAGGTGTGTCTAAAGGATTTACACATGAGCTTGAACTTGTTGGTGTAGGTTACAGAGCAACAAACCAGGGACAAAAATTGGATCTGGCTGTTGGGTACTCTCATAACATTGTCTTAGATTTGGCACCCGAAGTTAAAGTGGAAACAGTTTCAGATAAAGGTAAGAACCCAATCGTGAAATTAACTTCACATGACAAGCAACTGGTTGGTCAAATAGCTGCAAAGATCCGTTCTTTCCGTGCACCGGAACCTTATAAAGGTAAAGGTATTAAGTTCAAAGGAGAACAATTAAGAAGAAAAGCAGGTAAATCAGCTTAATAAGTAAGATTATGGCAGTGTCAAAACAAGATAGAAGAAATAAGCTCAGGAAGAGGATCAGAAGAGATATCAATGGTACTCAAGGTCGTCCAAGACTTTCAGTTTTCAGAAGCAATAAGGAGATCTATGCTCAAATTGTCAATGATGTGGATGGAAAAACTTTGGTATCCGCTTCTTCAAGAGATAAAGAAGTTGCATCTGCGACTGTAGAGAACAAAATAGAGCAGGCAGCCTTAGTTGGTAAAGCTATTGCTGAAAAGGCTTTAAAGGCCGGGATAGAAACCATTTCTTTTGATAGGGGAGGTTACTTGTATCACGGAAGAGTAAAATCATTAGCAGAAGGTGCTCGCGAAGGAGGACTAAAATTCTAGAAGATATGTATCAGGATTATAAAAACGTAGAACTTGTAAAACCGGGCGGACTTGAATTAAAGGATCGTTTGGTAGGTGTACAACGTGTTACCAAGGTTACAAAAGGTGGTAGAGCTTTCGGCTTTTCTGCAATTGTAGTTGTAGGTGATGAAAATGGTGTTGTAGGCCACGGGTTAGGAAAATCAAAAGAGGTAGCCGACGCAATCTCTAAAGCAGTAGAAGACGCAAAGAAAAACCTGGTGCGTATTCCTCTTAACAAGGGTACACTTCCTCACGAGCAAAAAGGTAAATACGGTGGTGCAAGAGTTATGTTGTTACCAGCAGCTCCCGGTACTGGAGTAATTGCCGGTGGTGCTATTCGTGCGGTACTGGAATCTGTTGGGGTACATGATGTACTTTCGAAGAATCAGGGATCTTCTAACCCTCACAACGTGGTAAAAGCTACTTTTGATGCTTTACTTCAATTGAGGAGTGCAGAGACCGTTGCAAAGCAACGCGGTATTTCTCTTGAAAAAGTTTTTAAAGGATAATAACAAGGAATAATGGGAAAAATAAAAGTTACTCAGGTAAAAAGTGCTATTAAACGCACTCAAAACCAAAAACGTACTTTGGAAGCGCTTGGTCTAAGAAAGCTTGGACAGGTTGTGGAGCATGAGAATACGCCAAACATCCTTGGTATGGTAAATAAAGTTAATCACCTGGTTTCCGTTGAGGAGACAAAATAAGAATTGCACATGGATTTAAGTAACTTAAAACCTGCTAAAGGTTCAGTTCAAAGTAACAGTAAACGTGTTGGGCGTGGAGAAGGATCAGGGAAAGGCGGAACTGCTACCCGTGGTCACAAAGGTGCCAAATCACGTTCAGGTTACTCCAGGAAAATTGGATTTGAAGGAGGACAAATGCCACTTCAAAGACGAGTTCCAAAATTTGGTTTTACCAACATAAATCGTAAGGACTACCAGGGGATCAATCTTGATACACTTCAGTCTCTTGTTGATGAAGGTAGAATTACAGATACGGTTGATATGAATGTTCTTGTTGAGAACGGGTTGGCCGGGAAAAATGAGTTGGTTAAGATATTGGGTAGAGGAGAATTAAAAGCTAAGTTGAAAATATCTGTTCATAAATTTACTGCCTCAGCAAAGCAAGCTATCGAAGCTGCTGGTGGTGAAGCTGTTACTTTATAATAGATAAGCAATGAAATTCATCAATACATTAAAGAATATCTGGAAAATCGAGGAGCTAAAAAACAGAATTTTAGTGACCCTCGGTTTGTTGTTGGTGTATCGTTTTGGAGCACAGGTAGTGCTTCCGGGGATTGATGCGTCTCAATTAGCTAATTTAGCCACTCAAACAGACGGTGGTCTTTTAGGATTGCTGAATGCTTTTACAGGAGGTGCATTTTCAAATGCTTCTGTATTTGCCCTGGGGATTATGCCTTATATCTCTGCTTCGATTGTAGTGCAGTTGATGGGAATTGCGGTTCCATATCTTCAGAAATTGCAAAAGGAAGGAGAAAGTGGCCGTAGAAGGATCAATCAAATTACGAGATGGCTTACCATTGCTATTACTTTGGTACAGGGGCCGGGTTATATTTATAACCTTTTTGCCACCCTTCCGTCAAGTGCTTTCCTGTTAGGAAGTACTGTGACATTTGTGGCTTCATCTGTAATTATCCTTACAACAGGAACCATTTTTGCCATGTGGTTGGGTGAGAAAATTACCGATAAAGGTATTGGTAACGGGATCTCTCTACTTATCATGGTTGGTATTATCGCAACTTTACCGCAGGCGTTCATTCAGGAATTTGCTTCCAGGGTATTCGAATCAAACGGTGGTCTTATTATGATCCTAATCGAACTTGTTATCTGGTTCGTGATCATTCTGGCCAGTGTGATGTTGGTGATGGCTGTACGACAAATCCCGGTGCAGTATGCTAGAAGAACTGCAACCGGTGGTTATGAAAAGAATGTTTTTGGTTCAAGACAATATATCCCTTTAAAGCTTAATGCTTCGGGAGTAATGCCTATTATTTTCGCACAGGCGATCATGTTTATACCTGCGGCCGTAGCCGGACTTTCACAGTCTGATACTGCCCAGGGAGTAACTGCAGCCTTCAGTGATATTTTCGGCTTCTGGTACAATTTGGTGTTCGCGTTGTTAATCATAATTTTTACGTACTTTTACACCGCAATTACTGTACCTACCAATAAAATGGCAGATGATCTTAAACGTAGTGGTGGTTTCATTCCGGGGATTCGTCCCGGTACAGAAACTGCCGAATTTTTAGACAGGATCATGTCACAAATCACCCTACCGGGTTCTGTTTTCCTGGCGCTTATCGCAGTGTTCCCTGCAATTATCGTTTCACTTTTAGGAGTACAGGCTGGATGGGCTTTGTTCTTTGGAGGAACATCATTATTGATCATGGTTGGAGTTGCAATCGACACCATGCAACAGGTAAATTCATACTTGTTGAACAGGCATTATGATGGACTGATGAAAACCGGTAAAAACAGAAAAGCAGTAGCGTAATGGCAAAACAATCGGCAATTGAACAAGACGGAACGATCATTGAAGCATTATCAAATGCGATGTTCCGGGTGGAATTAGAGAATGGTCATGTGGTGACCGCGCATATTTCAGGTAAGATGCGTATGCATTATATTAAGTTGTTACCTGGAGACAAAGTGAAATTAGAAATGAGCCCGTACGATTTATCAAAGGCTCGAATAACTTACAGATACTAATAACGATGAAAGTTAGAGCATCAATTAAAAAAAGAAGTGCCGAGTGCAAAATTGTGCGAAGAAAAGGCAGACTGTACGTGATTAACAAAAAGAATCCAAAATTTAAACAAAGACAAGGGTAGTTATGGCTAGAATTGCAGGTGTTGATATACCAAAACAAAAGCGAGGCGTTATAGCATTGACCTATATCTTCGGAATTGGAAAGAGCAGAGCTCAGGAAATTCTTAAAGAGGCCAACGTAGATGAGAGCAAGAAAGTTTCAGATTGGAACGATGACGAGATCGGAAGCATCCGTGAAGCCGTTGGAGCTTTTAAGATTGAAGGAGAATTACGTTCAGAGATCCAGTTAAGCATTAAGCGCTTGATGGATATTGGAAGTTACAGGGGAATTCGTCACAGAGCGGGATTACCGTTAAGAGGACAAAGAACCAAGAACAACTCCAGAACCAGAAAAGGAAGAAGAAAAACAGTTGCAAACAAAAAGAAAGCAACTAAATAATAAGTAGGATGGCAAAAGCAAAAGCAACTCAAAAGAAGCGTAAGGTAAATGTTGAGTCTATTGGAGAAGCGCATGTTACTGCTTCTTTCAACAACATTATCATTTCGTTGACCAATAAAAAAGGTGATGTGATCTCCTGGTCTTCTGCCGGTAAAATGGGCTTTAGAGGATCTAAGAAAAACACTCCTTATGCAGCACAATTGGCTGCAGAAGACGCATCTAAAGTGGCTCATGAAGCCGGTCTTCGTAAGGTAAAAGTATATGTGAAAGGACCAGGAAACGGTAGAGAATCTGCGATTCGTTCCCTTCACAATGCCGGAATTGAAGTAACCGAGATCATCGATGTTACTCCACTTCCACACAACGGATGTCGTCCTCCAAAAAGACGTAGAGTTTAATTAACAAGTATAACAAAAGTAAGCAAAGAGATCTGCGAAGGACAGTGACCTTAATTCCACGATCGCTTGCTTTATAATCAATTTTTCAATGGCAAGATATACTGGTCCAAAGACTAAAATCGCCCGTAAATTCGGGGAAGCTATTTTCGGAGATGACAAATCATTCGAAAAAAGGAATTATCCTCCGGGACAGCACGGTAACAACCGTCGTCGCGGTAAAAAATCTGAATATGCTATCCAGTTAATGGAAAAGCAAAAAGCAAAGTATACCTATGGTATCCTTGAGCGTCAATTCAGAAACATGTTTGAAAAAGCAACACGTGCCCAGGGAATTACCGGGGAGGTGCTTTTACAACTTGCAGAGTCTCGTTTAGACAATGTGGTATACCGAATGGGTATTTCTCCTTCTAGACGTGGAGCAAGACAATTAGTTTCTCACAGGCACATTACCGTTAACGGAGAATTAGTAAACATTCCTTCTTACCAGCTTAAGGCGGGAGATGTTGTAGGAGTAAGAGAGAAATCTAAATCCTTAACTGCCATCCAGGATTCATTGGCTAATTCAAGCAGTGTATATGAATGGATCACATTCAACAACGAAACTAAGCAAGGAACTTATGTTTCTGTACCGGCAAGAGTTCAGATTCCGGAAAATATAAATGAACAATTCATCGTCGAATTATATTCGAAATAATAATTCACAGAAGTCGTAATATGGCAATATTAAATTTTCAGAAGCCCGATAAAGTTATAATGATTGATTCAACCGATTTCGAAGGGAAATTTGAATTTCGCCCTTTGGAACCAGGTTATGGATTAACTGTTGGTAACGCTCTAAGGAGAGTACTTTTATCTTCACTTGAAGGGTTCGCTATTACTTCGGTTCGTATCGAAGGAGTAGAACACGAATTCTCAACTATCCCGGGGGTAGTGGAAGACGTAACCGAAATCATTCTTAACCTTAAACAGGTAAGGTTTAAAAGGCAAATTGATGAAATAGACAATGAAGCCGTTACAATTTCTGTTTCAGGACAAGAGCAGTTAACTGCCGGGCATTTCCAAAAGTTCATCTCGGGATTCCAAATCCTTAACCCGGATCTTGTGATCTGCAATATGGATAAGAAGGTAAATGTGAACATGGAAATTACCGTTGAAAAAGGTAGAGGATATGTTCCTGCTGAAGAGAACAGGAAAGCCAACGCCGCTTTAGGTTCTATCTATGTTGACTCGATCTACACTCCGGTGAAGAACGTTAAGTACAGCATTGAGAACTATAGGGTTGAACAAAAGACCGATTATGAGAAACTTGTATTTGAGATCTCTACAGATGGTTCTATTCATCCTAAAGAAGCGCTTACTGAAGCTGCCAAGACTCTAATCCACCACTTTATGTTGTTCTCTGATGAGCGCATCACTTTGGAGGCCGATGAAATTGCACAAACTGAAACCTATGATGAAGAATCTCTTCACATGCGCCAGTTGCTAAAAACCAAACTTGTTGACATGGATCTTTCAGTTAGAGCATTGAACTGCCTGAAAGCTGCTGAAGTTGACACTCTTGGTGACCTGGTATCATACAACAAGAATGATCTAATGAAGTTCCGCAACTTCGGAAAGAAATCTCTTACTGAACTTGAAGAATTGGTGAACAACAAAGGATTGAACTTTGGAATGGATCTTTCAAAATATAAATTAGATAAAGACTAGTTGCGGCTTAAATCGCAATTAGCAACCTTATAATACAATAACCGTCATAATTTGCTCCTCAAAGCGGGTCGCAGCAAGATGATGAAACAAAAAATGTCATGAGACACGGAAAGAAAATAAACCACTTAGGAAGACAAACTGCTCATCGCAAGGCGATGTTGGCAAACATGGCTTGTTCTTTAATTGAGCACAAGCGTATCAACACTACTGTAGCAAAAGCTAAAGCTTTAAAGCAATTCGTGGAGCCGTTGGTAACTAAGTCGAAAGAAGATACTACTCACAACAGAAGAATAGTTTTCAGTAAACTTCGCGATAAAGAAGCGATCACTGAACTTTTCCGTGAAGTAGCCCCTAAGGTAGGTGACCGTCCCGGTGGATATACCAGGATCATTAAATTGGGTAACCGTTTAGGAGATAACGCAGATATGGCCCTTATCGAGCTTGTAGATTATAACGAAACTTATAACGTGAACAAGCCGGAGAAGAAGAAATCTACCCGTAGAGCTGGTAGAGGTAAGAAAGCTGCCGATGCGCCTCAGGCAAAACCTGAAGCTTCTGCTGATGACAAGAAAACTGAAGGAAACGAGGAATAGAAATGAATCTTTCTTCATAAATTTTAAAAAGGATAAGCCATTAAAGCTTATCCTTTTTTTATACCCTCTCCCCGGGGATTCCTGAAAGGGGAAAAATTGAAGTGTTTTAAAATCAATAAATAGCAACTCAAAGTTATCTCATTCAAAAATGATAGTTTTGTAGAAGAAAAAAGGAGAAAGCGTTTATGAAATACCAAACCAGAAAAAAGGCAATCCTGTTATTGGAAGACGGAACCATCTTTCATGGAAAAGCCGTAGGCGACAAAGATGGAAAAGCCTTTGGAGAAGTCTGTTTCAACACGGGAATGACCGGGTATCAGGAAATTTTTACAGATCCGTCATATTTTGGGCAGATCATGGTGACCACTAATGCACATATTGGTAATTATGGGGCAAAGGAAGATGAAAAAGAAGCTGAAACTGCGCAGATCTCAGGGTTGGTTTGCAAGAACTTCAGCTATAATCAATCACGGCCTGCTGCAGATGAAACCCTGAAAGAGTTTTTGGATAAAAGCGATCTTTTTGCCATTTCAGACGTGGATACCCGTGCACTGGTGACCTACATTAGGGAAAATGGTGCTATGAATGCTGTGATCACCACAGACTTTGAGGATATGGAAGCTCTTAAAAATGAACTTTCAGAAGTGCCTGATATGAATGGGCTTGAACTGGCTTCAAAGGTTTCCACCAAAGAACCTTATTTCTTCGGTGATGAATCAGCCCGCTTTAAAGTAGCGGTTCTTGATGTGGGTGTCAAAAAGAGCATTTTAAAGCACCTTTCCACCAGGGATGTCTATTGCAAGGTTTTCCCGTATAATGCCACTTATAATGAAATGAAGGAATGGGAGCCACAGGGATACCTTATTTCTAACGGACCCGGTGATCCACAGCCGCTAGGAAATGCCATTCAGGTTGCCAAAGATATTATTGCTGAAGATAAACCGCTTTTCGGGATCTGTCTCGGCCACCAGATAATCGCTCTTGCTAACGGAATTTCAACTTACAAAATGCACCACGGGCATAGGGGGATTAATCATCCTATCTTAAATTTAGAAACAGGAAAAGGGGAGATCACCTCGCAAAATCATGGATTCTCAATTAACAAAGAAGAGACCGAAGCGCATCCTGATGTATTGGTGACCCATACCCATCTAAACGACCAAACGGTGGCAGGGATTAGGATTAAGAACAAGAATTGTTTTTCTGTTCAGTATCATCCTGAAGCCAGCCCGGGCCCAAATGATGCTCATTATTTATTTGATGAGTTCATTCACAACCTTATCAAGGTAAAAGCTTAAAATTAAATCCCCGCACCGGCGGGGATTTTTTATCTACATCGGTTTCGTTAATAAAATTCTCTTAATTCCATTGAAGTATAAACGCAGGTTTTTACTATTCTTTTGAAGTATTCGTATCTTGCAGGGGCTAAAAAAGATAATTAATTAAAATTTATAAAAATGAGCATTATAATAAATATACACGCCCGCCAGATCTTTGATTCCCGCGGAAATCCTACCGTAGAAGTTGATGTGGAGACCGAAAATGGAGTTATTGGAAGAGCTGCTGTTCCTTCAGGAGCTTCCACTGGAGAGCATGAAGCTGTAGAGCTTCGTGACGGCGGCAAGGATTATATGGGAAAAGGAGTTTCTAAAGCAATAAAAAATGTAAATGAAGTAATTGCTGAAGAACTGTTGGGTTACTCAGTTTTTGATCAGAACATTGTGGATCAGGCGATGATCGAACTGGACGGAACGCCGAATAAATCCAAGCTTGGAGCTAATGCTATTCTGGGAGTTTCCCTTGCTGTGGCAAAAGCTGCCGCGAATGAATTGAATATGCCGCTTTATCGCTACGTGGGAGGAGTAAGTGCCAATACGCTTCCGGTGCCTATGATGAACATTATCAACGGGGGTTCTCACAGTGATGCACCAATAGCTTTTCAGGAATTCATGGTGATGCCTGTAAAGGCAAAAACCTTTTCCGAAGCCTTAAAAATGGGAACAGAGATCTTCCACAACCTGAAAAAGGTATTACACGATCGCGGACTTAGCACTGCAGTAGGTGATGAAGGAGGATTTGCACCGACTCTTGACGGAACAGAAGATGCACTTGATACGATTTTAAAATCTATCAAAAATGCGGGATATAAGCCGGGAGAAGAAGTGATGATCGCACTGGACTGTGCAGCTGCCGAATTTTATCACAATGGAAAGTATGACTACTCAAAATTTGAGGGAGAATCAGGAAAAATAAGAAGCAGCGAAGAACAGGCAGAATATCTTGCTGAACTGGCTTCCAAATATCCGATTATTTCTATTGAAGATGGAATGGATGAAAATGACTGGGATGGCTGGAAAGCTCTAACAGAAAAAATTGGAGATAAGGTGCAGTTGGTAGGAGATGATCTTTTTGTAACCAACGTGGAACGCTTGTCAAAAGGAATTGAAAATAAGATTGCAAACTCAATCCTTATTAAGGTAAACCAGATAGGTACTTTAACTGAAACTATTTCGGCAGTTAATATGGCTCATAATGCAGGTTATACTTCTGTAATGTCTCATCGTTCGGGAGAAACCGAAGACAATACCATTGCAGACCTTGCGGTTGCCTTAAATACCGGGCAGATCAAAACGGGTTCTGCTTCGCGGAGTGATCGTATGGCAAAATACAATCAGCTGTTGAGAATTGAGGAGGAGTTAGGTAGTGTTGCGTATTTTCCGCAGGAAAAAGCCTTCAAGATCAAAAAATAGTTAATTAAGTAGAACAAATATTAAAGCCTTTCCTTTTCGGAAAGGCTTTTTGTTTTAAAATATGATGTTTGTCATACTTCCTGAATTCCATCCTATTTATATTTAACTAAATTGAAAATAGTAGAAAAGATAACCTTTTTAGAAAAGGCTGTTGTTGCCGGGATTTTCCCTGCTATTCTAGTCAAGGAAAAGGCTGTTCCTGTCCGAAAATAAGGGAGAATTTTGTAAATTAGCAATCCTTAAAATAAATTAAAAGCAAATCCATAAAAGATATGTCAAAAGTAGCTACTCTAAAAATAGATGGAAAGACCTACGACCTGCCGATGGTAGTGGGCACAGAAAATGAGGTCGCAATCGATATTACCAAGTTAAGAGGTGAAAGTGGGGCCATTACCCTGGACCCGGGTTACAAAAATACCGGAGCTTGTGAAAGCGCGATAACTTTTCTTGATGGGGAAGAAGGTATTTTAAGATATCGTGGTTATTCCATTGAAGAACTTGCTGAAAAGGCTGATTTTCTGGAGGTAGCATACCTGCTTATTTTTGGGGAGTTGCCTAATGCTTCTCAACTACAGAAATTTAATACAGATATTCTTGATCAAAGCATTGTAAATGAAGACATGAAAACCGTGCTAAAAGGTTTTCCTGAAACTGCACACCCAATGGGAGTTCTTTCTTCCCTTACAAGTGCCCTTACTGCTTTCAATCCCAAGTCTGTCAATGTAGATTCGGAAGAAGATATGTATAGGGCTATAGTAAAGATCCTTGCAAAATTTCCGGTGCTTGCTGCATGGACCCTAAGGAAAAAGAATGGGCAGACTCTTTATAATAAAGATACCAACCTTGGGTACGTGGAAAGTCTTCTAAAAATGATGTTCCAGGACGATAATCCAAAGAGAAATTATAAGCAGAATAAAGTGGTAGTGAATGCTCTTGATAAATTGCTTATTCTGCACGCAGACCATGAGCAAAACTGTTCTACTTCCACAGTAAGGATCGTGGGCTCTTCTCACGCAGGTTTGTTCGCTTCTATATCTGCAGGTGTTTCTGCCCTTTGGGGACCTCTTCATGGAGGTGCTAATCAGGCTGTGATCGAAATGCTGGAGGAGATCAAAGCAGATGGAGGGGATACTTCTAAATTCATTGAAAAAGCAAAAGATAAGGATGATCCATTCAGATTAATGGGCTTTGGACACAGAGTATATAAAAACTTTGATCCAAGAGCTAAAATCATTAAAAAAGCAGCCGATGAAGTACTTGGGCAGTTAGGAGTTGATGATCCTATTCTTGAAATTGCTAAGGGCCTTGAAAAGGCAGCCTTAGAAGATCAATATTTTATTGACAGGAAGCTTTATCCCAACGTGGATTTCTATTCAGGAATTATATACCGCGCAATGGGTATACCTACAGAAATGTTCACAGTTATGTTTGCGGTAGGTCGTCTTCCAGGTTGGATCGCCCAGTGGAGAGAAATGAGACTTAACAAGGAGCCAATAGGCCGTCCACGTCAGGTTTATATTGGAGAGACTAAGCGTTCTTTTAAATCAATAGAAAACAGATAGAATATCTTCAGGTATTCTGTAAAAAAAGCTCTGTAGAGGAATCTGCAGAGCTTTTTTAATATCCACCTCTTATTAAAACTGGAGTATGAAGAATTTCCCGGCTTTGTAAAACTCCATCTGAATCTTTACTCGTTGCAGATAAAAGAATTTCATAGTTTTCATAATCTTCAGGAATTTTAACATTTATCGATTTTCCTTCTCCAAGATCACGGGCCGCTAAGGGATTTCCAAAGATGTCATTTTTGATGAGTTTCCATTCAAAAATGAAATCTTCTGAAATTTGAGAACCCTGAAGCCAATTGTTGTCTTCATAGAGTGCAGCATGATAAGTTACAGTTTGGTGTGGGAGTAATGGAATGGCAGGTTTTACAATTTTTATTGTGGAAAACACTCGATCCTTTTGAAACCTGAAATGATCTTGAGCTGTATAATACGTTCTTTTCTTTCGGCCGGAGAAATCCAACAATCCGTCAAAAGATAGCCTGTGGCTGTATCTTTCATCCTGCCAGTTTTCAAGTATAATATTGGTTTCAGGTAAAGAAGGCACTGTAGCAATAAGGTCGGCAGGAGTGGAACTCAAAAAAACAGGTATATTTCTATCCTTGGAGAAGGCTAAGGTTTTTTTAAGGTGGGTAGAATCCTTCAGCATTAGGCCAAAAGCATCCACGGGAATAATTTGATCCAGCTCAAGGAGTTCTGCAGGGGTTGACCTTTTAAGGGGGAGATCAAGGAATATTAACTTTTCAGGATCAATCTCTTTTATTCTTTTAATTAGATAGGCCAGCCAATCTGCATAGGCTTGTTTTTGGTAGAACAGTAAGGGTTTGGAGTAGTAAAGATCGAGATTGTAGTTGAAGCTGTAAGAGACAATGGCTGGATTAGATTTTAATTCTTCGACTTTTTCAAGAATATATTCTGTAAGCTTCGCATTTTCAGAATCTCGGTTTATAAACCCTTGAGAGAGATCGATGTCAAATTCGTAGATCCCCTTTAAATCCCTTTCCTCAATGTACTTGAGGAGATTATATTCATAGACGTTTCCGCCTTTGAAATGAACTGTGTTGATGCCTGCTTCTTTCATCTTTTTAAAATCGGCAAGCAAATGTTCACGTGTAAGCACGTAATAATTATCCTTCCAATCTTCTCCTTTCTTATATCTAACTCCTCTTATGTTTTTCACCGGTTTATTTTCCGTTTTCCCAGCAATAAGAGCAGGAGAAGTATTTGAGAAAAGAGGGGTCTCATCGAAGTGAGCACTTATAATAGACAGGGAATCTGTGGTCCAGTCAAGGTAGGGCCTTTTGTACCAGTTATTGACCGGAATATTATTGTCGTAGGCGCTGTTAAATAGAACCACAGCGCTAATCTCTGTGAGGACCCCGGAGATAGAGGTCATTGCATTCTTCAGCCAGGCATTCTGATTACCGTTGAGATTTAGAGAACCAAATTCTGCCAGCATTACAGGTTTTCTTGTGAACCAGTGCAGCTTATTTCTAAAAGGAAGGTAAAGATCCTCAAAAGCAACTTCCTCACCATTCTGGTTTAGCCCCTGATAGTTTAACATGGTTAGACCTACCCAATCCACATATTGGTCTCCGGGATAATATTGTTCCATTCCTTGTGGATCCCAGGGATTCCATACCATCATCACTTCATTTGCACCCCGATCTTTTAATATTTCATGGACATGTCTCCAGGCTGCTTTAAAATCTGCCGGAGTGTTTCCTCCATCGGCAGACCAGGGATATCCGGGATTATTAAATTCATGAGCAAATCTTAGAAATACCGGTTTATTGTATTTTGCCAACTTGTCGGCAAATTTTGTAATGTAATCGTCAAAAAGACCCTCGTGGATGTATTTAAGTACTCTCCTGTTTTCCCGCAGATCAGAATTTTCTTCGGCCAGGTCGAAATCTGAACTCCAGGGTTCCCAGGTGATCATGGGAACTGCATTTTTCACTGCTATGCTATTAAGAAGCTGGTCCGGAAAATTTTCCACGTTATCCTCGTTCCAGGCCATGTACAGCGAAATGATATCAAAATTAAGATTGTTCCTGGCTTCCAGGGCATTAATATCTTCAAGATCAATCCAGCCGGTGTCTTCGGGGGGATGAAAGATGCCCAGTAACTTTCCTGTTTTTTTAATGTAATAATTAGCTTCCACATTCTCCCATCTGTTGTTTTTCATTTGTTGCTTAAAAGCCAAAGTTGAAAAAAGTGCAATGATCAATAGGGGCAGAGCTCCTTTTCTTGTTATAGTGAAAGCTGTATGGAAAAGGTTTCTAAGTTTTTGTTTTGTTGAAAACAGGTTCTTAACCGTGGAGTCGCTTAAGTTTGATCTAAGGATTCTGTTTTGATTAGTAACCTTCACTGTAAGATAAATACCAAACAACATTATGCAGGTATTGAAAAAAGCAAAACCTGCCATGAAAATGGAAAAAGGAGTGAAATCCCTGCGCAAACCATAAATAATGGCAAATACAGAAATAACAGCAACAGCAATGTTCGGAATTACGATCTTCAGATTTGTATTGAATTCACTTTGTTTAGGGGTAGGCAGGTAGGGAACATTTTTATTAAAGATGGTATAAACAAATCCAAGCATATAGATCCACCAGGTATTGATCTGGAGTAAGCCTCCTGTTATATGAAATCCTCTTTCTTCTTTTTCGATCACCCATTTTTGTACAAAAGCCCTTATCAATAATGCACTCATAGCCACGGGAAGTAAAGCAAGAATAAAATCTATAATATTTCCTTCCCAGGGGGTAGTTGAAAAAACAAGGGCTAGTACAGGAATCAAGAAATTTAAAAAGTACATGACTCCACTCAGGTAATGCAAAGGGAGGATACCGAAGTGTATCTTCTGTCTTACATTAAGCTTTTTAAACACTTTTGGATAAACATTGAATAAGAGGTCGAAAGTGCCACGCGCCCATTTCAATTGTTGTTTGTAATATGTGGTAAGATTTGAAGGTGCCAGTCCGCGGGCAATAACTTCGGGAACATACACTGCTTTCCATCCCTTGGCATAAAGCAACATAGCGGTATGCATATCTTCACACAAACCGGGAGCATGTCCTCCTATGCTATCAAGAGCTTTTCTTCTGAAAACACAATTGGCTCCAATAGCATTTACAGTTTCATATGAATTAAGGGTCATCATCATTGGCCCGTAGAACTGAAAGGTCTGTTCGGCCGCTCCTCTTGCCACCAGAGTATCCTTGATGTTGTAGTAAGATTGTACAGTTTGTACAAATCCAATGTCAGGATCGGCAAAGTAGGGTAGAATAACATCCAGGAAATCCGGTTCCGGAATATGATCGGGGTCAAGAACCACACAAATATCTCCGGTTGCAACTGTCCTCAATGCATTATTAATATTTCCTGCCTTAGCGTCTTTTCGATTATTACGGGTGACGTGTATGATCCCATTCCTTTCACAAAAATCCTTTAAATATGGATCATTTGCTTCATCACATAAATAGGCTGTGTGAGGATGGGTAATCTGGGTAATGGCTTCCAGAGTGGTAACGATCATTTGGTAAGGTTCTCCGGGAAAATAGGTGGTGAGGATGTCTACTGTTACGTCGAGAGAGGTAGAAGGTTTTTCCGGAACTGAAATATTTGCATAGTTGTACCACATGTACAGCTTCTTAAAAATGCTGTAGGAGATGGTAATAAAAAGCAAAAGAAAGAGGTAATTATTTCCCTGATGTTCGGGTTGGAGGAAGAAGAACAAAAAATTAGCTATGCTGAAAAGTGCTAGCAGGATCAAAAGTTTAATAGTTCTTTCTTCTCTTACCGTAGGTGCTTTAATACTATTCCTCATTCGCAGGATTTAGGACGTAAAAAGGAATGTTTGCAGTGGCATAATACCCAGTATTGTTGGTGATCATAAGATGAAGCCGGTAGGGGCCTTCTTGTACGGGTGCTTCAAATCTTACCCGATTATCTTCAACATGAAATTCCATTCCCGGGATCACCTGACTTATGTGGTAAGCATACCAGGATTCTTCTCTTATTTCCCAATGGAAGGTATAGCCTTTAGGCGGCCTATCAAAAAATATTTCTGCAATTGCCGGTTGGCCTGCTGCCAGTATAATATCATCCAGTGCGCCTTTTTCATTGAGTAATATATACTCGAGTTGCGGTCCGGGAAATTCCGCATCTAATCCTTTCCAGATTTTAGCAAGTTCAAATACTGCCTGACTTTTCAAATGATTTGGTTCGAAAAGGCTGTACCAGGTTGGCGTGATCTCATTCTTTTGCCCCCAATAAAAAACAAAACTCCCCAGAGAATTACTGTTTTTAAGAGGTTTAATATAATCCCGGTATCTCTGTATTATTTGTTCTGCTTTTTTTGTGCTCGTCTCTTCTATGGGTACACCCCACGAAGTAAGTGGAGCTTCCCATGGCCCGTTGACACCCCACTCGGTGATCACATGAGGTCCGTTCCACAAAGGTGCGATAGGTTTTAAACGATCAGTAAAGGTGCTTAGGGATCCAAAGGAATTAAAGGAAATAAAATCCAGTTGGGGACTTTTCAGTTCTATAGAAAGCACCCTCAATTTATTTGCACCTATAGTTGTTGTACTTACGGGATGATCGGGGTCTAACTCATGAATAAGATCTATTAGAATATTAAATCGTTCATAGAATTTTGTGTCCTTGTAGAAGTAGGGGTAATATAATTCATTTCCTAAATTCCAATATAACAGGGCAGGGTGATCTTTGTGCTGCGTAACCACTCTGGCAACCCTGCTGTACATTTCTTCAAAAAGATCATTGTCTTCATAGAAAATACCATCTGTATGTTCTTTAGGCATGGGAATGTCGACAACAGCCGCAAGACCCAATAGTTGCGCTTTATCCAAAGTGCTTTTAAGATCAATGGTGTCATAAATGCGGGCCGTATTCGCACCGGCATCTTTTAGCTCCTCTAAAAAATCTTTGTGTGCTGCAGCACCATGCATATAAAATGGTTCCCCATTGCGAATAAGCTGGTATTTTCCTTTGTTTTTTGAAATGTGTACGGCCGGAACAAATTTATGCTCAGATTCCTGATTTTCACAGGAAGAACACAAAATGAGGAGTAGAGGGAAAAGAAAATTTTTCGCCCTGAATCTAATATTGGATAATTTAATTTCTAAGGCTCGTAACAAATGTATTGATCAAAGTATCTGCTCTTTCCTTTGAGGAAATTAGCAGTGGAATTCCTTTTGGTTTGTAGACAAAAATAGAAAAACAGATTTTAGTAATTATAAATAAAAGAGAAAGCAGGAAAAATAAAAATATATGCCTCCATAGGCTTTTAAATCAGACAAATCCTTTTGCTATATTTGCAGCAAATTTGGGGTTTATGAAACTGAATATTAAAAATGAGACTTCCCGTTTAAGAGCAGTAGTTCTGGGTACTGCCGAGAGTCCGGGGCCGGTGCCGGAGCTGGAAAATGCCTACGATCCAAAATCTGCCGAACATATCGAAGCAGGAACCTATCCCACAGAGGAAGATATGGTGAAAGAAATGGAGGCGGTTAGGGAGGTGCTTGAGAAATATGATGTTAAAGTTTACCGCCCGCAATTGGTAAAAGACCTCAACCAGATCTTTACCCGGGATATAGCCTTTGTTATTGACGACAAGTTCATTAAGGCTAATATTTTACCCGATAGGGAGGAAGAGATCGAAGCCATCCAATATGTCATAGATCAAATAGATAAGGATAAGGTAATTGAGCTTCCGGAAGATGTGCATGTAGAGGGAGGAGACGTTATGTTGTACAATGACTACCTGTTTATAGGTGCCTATTATGGGGAAGATTATGCAGATTTTATCACGGCCCGTACCAACCTTAAAGGTGTGGAGCATCTAAGAGAAATGTTTCCAAATAAAAAGGTGAAGTCCTTTAATTTGAGGAAATCAAATACCGAGGCGAGAGACAATGCCCTGCACCTGGATTGTTGTTTCCAGCCTGTAGGCCGTGGAAAAGCGATAATTCATAAGAATGGTTTCCTTAACAGGGAGGAATATGAGTGGCTCGTAGATTTCTTCGGAAAGGAAAACGTATTCGAAATTACCCGGCAGGAAATGTATGACATGAACTCTAATGTTTTCTCTATTTCTGAAGATGTGGTGATCTCCGAAAAGAATTTTACCCGCCTCAACACCTGGCTCCGTGAAAACGGTCTTACAGTGGAGGAGGTGCCTTATGCCGAAATAGCAAAGCAGGAAGGACTTTTAAGATGTTCCACCCTGCCATTAATAAGAGATTAAACGATTTGAAAAAGCAAATAACAGATACAGTTTTAATGGTACGGCCGGTGGCTTTCAGAATGAATGAGCAAACCGCCGTAAACAATTATTTTCAGGAAGGACTACACCTCTCCAATGAACAGATCAACAAAAAAGCACAGGAGGAATTTGATGCTTTTGTAGAGAAGTTAAGGAGTGTGGGTGTAAATGTGATCGTGGTGAATGATGATGAGAAGCTGGATACTCCCGACTCAATTTTTCCCAACAACTGGGTCACCTTTCATGAAGATGCTACTGCAGCTCTTTATCCACTTTTTGCCGAAAACAGAAGACGTGAACGCCGTCCCGAAGTTTTTGACAAAATAGAGGAGGCAGGATATCTCATAGAAGATGTCATTGATTACACCAGTGCTGAAGAGGAAGGTCTTTTCCTCGAATCAACGGGGGTTTTGATCATTGACAGAGTTAATGAAAAAGCTTATTGTGCACTTTCTCCCAGGGCAAGTGAAGAATTACTTATAGAATTTTGCGAGGATTTTGAACTTACTCCGGTAATCTTTACTGCTTACCAGGATGTTGACGGCCGCAGGATGCCTATCTATCACACTAATGTAATGATGTGCCTGGCAGAAAATTTTGCAGTGATCTGTCTGGACAGCATTGATGACGTCAAGGAGCGAAAAAATGTGATTAAGCATCTTAAATCTGATGGGAAAGAGATCATTGAGATCACTGAAGCCCAGATGCATCATTATGCGGGAAATATGCTCCAGGTACAGGGAGCAGAAGGTAAAAAATACCTGGTGATGAGTGAGGCGGCAAGAAAAAGTTTAACTCCGGCCCAGGTAGCAGCAATTGAAAGACATTGTGAGATCCTTAGCAGTGATCTTACCACCATAGAAACCTGTGGTGGAGGCAGTGCCCGCTGTATGCTGGCAGAAGTTTTTCTCCCAAAAAAGTAAATTTTAAAGCCCTTGAAAAAGGGCTTTTTTTATCCCTATTCCTGATCGTCTACACGTGGCAAAGCTTTATCGGCTTTGTAATGTCTCAGCTTTTTAATAAAGGCATGCACCTCATGTTCATTGGCGCCCGCCCAAACTTTTATGAAGTAATTATCTTTGTAGAAAGAATATTCCTCACTCCTGCCTTTATAGATCTTTAGTTTATAAAAGGGTATCACGAGCGAATAAGATTCCCCCGCAGCTCTAAAGCTTATCATTACACCTTTAGGACGAATTTCTATAGTACAATGGCTATTTCCCTCGTTGAGTACAAGTAAATTGTAGATTTCTATACTTGCGGCTGTAATTGGAATATTTGGCAGACTTGTGCCTTCCAGTTCTTTTCTTTCTTCAAGGGGAAATGCTTTGCCTATCAATTGATTGATCTCTTCTCTTTTCTCACTAAAATCTTTTGAAATATTGACTAGCATGCTCTTTTTTCTAAAGATAAGCATTTGCCTTCAAACCGTTTACCCAAGCCTAAATTTCTGTTATCTTTGCGCTTCCTGTTTCCCAGGGAATAAAATAAAATTGGAAAAAATGAATGTTCAGGAAACTCTGGCCCTTCAGGTAAAAGAGGCGGTAAAAAATATATTTCAGGTGGAACCCGAGTCGGTTGAATTTCAGCCTACCCGAAAGGATTTTGAAGGAGATATCACTTTGGTGACCTTTCCAATGTTGAGGCAGATCAAAACCAATCCTGTGAAGCTCGGGGAAGCAATTGGTCAATACCTGGTGGAACATAACCGGGAGATCCAAAAATTCAACGTCGTACAGGGATTTCTGAATATTGTTCTTGATGATCAATATTACCTGGATTTCTTCGGAAAGATGAAAGATGATCAAAACTTCGGAAGAACTCCTGAAGCTGAGGAATCTATCATGGTGGAATATTCTTCTCCCAATACAAACAAGCCGTTGCATTTGGGCCACATCAGGAATAACCTTTTAGGCTATTCTGTTGCTGAGATTTTAAAGGCCTCCGGAAAGAAAGTCTATAAGACCCAGATCATCAACGACCGCGGAATTCACATCTGTAAGTCAATGCTTGCATGGCAACGTTTTGGAGATCATGAAACTCCTGCAACTTCAGGTTTAAAAGGTGATAAGCTGGTTGGGAATTACTATGTGAAGTTCGATAAAGCCTACAAGGAAGAGGTTTCTTATCTCGTAGCCCAGGGAAAAACTGAAGAAGAGGCAAAAGCTGAAGCACCAATTCTAAAGGATGCACAGGAAATGCTTCGCAAATGGGAAGCGGGTGATGCTGAGGTTGTGGATTTATGGAAGACCATGAACCAGTGGGTGTATGATGGGTTCGAGCAAACTTATCAAAAGCTCGGGGTGGATTTCGACAAAAATTATTACGAAAGCGACACCTATCTCCTTGGGAAAAATGTGGTTGCCGAAGGTCTTAAAAAAGGTGTTTTTTATCGTAAGGATGACGGCAGCGTGTGGATTGATCTTACTGCCGACGGACTTGATGAGAAGATCGTGCTTCGAAGTGACGGTACCGCGGTTTACATGACCCAGGACATAGGTACGGCCATCCAGAGAGTAGAAGATTTTCATATTAACGGAATGGTCTATACCGTAGGAAACGAGCAGGATTATCACTTCAAAGTGCTCTTTTTGATACTGAAAAAATTGGGTTACGAATGGGCAGAAAATCTCTATCATCTTAGCTACGGAATGGTCGATCTTCCCAGCGGGAAAATGAAGAGTAGGGAAGGTACTGTTGTAGACGCCGATGATCTTATTGAAGAAATGACTGCCACCGCCCGAAAGATCTCTGAAGAACTTGGAAAACTTGACGGTTATTCTGAAGCCGAAAAGGAGGAGCTCTACAGGATCATCGGGCTTGGAGCTTTAAAGTATTATATTCTGAAGGTCGATCCACGTAAAAGGATACTTTTTAATCCTGAAGAGTCAGTAGATTTCCAGGGAAATACCGGGCCGTTCATCCAATACACTTACGCCCGTATCCAGTCCATCCTTCGAAAAGCAGAATTTGATTATTCTGAGGTCATTTCAGAATATCAGCTAAATGACAAGGAAAAACAGTTGATCAAGCAGCTGCAGCTTTATCCCGAAACTGTGAATCTTGCTGCCGAAAATCATAGTCCTGCATTGGTTGCCAATTACACTTATGAACTGGTGAAAGAATTCAATAGTTTCTACCAAAATGTCACAATTTTAGGAACCGAAGACGAAACTGAAAAGAAATTCAGGGTGCAGCTTTCAAAAGCAGTGGGAGACGTGATCAAATCTTCCTTTGAACTGCTGGGAATTCAGGTGCCGGAGAGAATGTAGTTTGAAGTTAGAAGGTAGAAGTGCGATTTTAGAAGTAAAAATAAGAGGTATCAAAAATGACATTTTTGACACCTCTTACGGAGGAATTTTTTTTCCGAAGAAAAAGATATATTTAAAACTGATGTGGCGCTGAAAAAATTTTCACTTCAGGCTCAATTCATTAAATTTGCAACTGCCGGTGAAAACTGCTGTTATATAAAATCTGAGAGATTATGTTCGAAAGTTTAAGCGATAAGTTAGATAATGCCTTACATGTCCTTAAGGGGCATGGCCAAATTACCGAGGTTAACGTTGCCGAAACCCTTAAAGAGGTACGTCGCGCGCTTGTGGATGCCGATGTTAACTATAAAATTGCCAAGGAATTCACCACTACGGTGAAGGAAAAAGCATTGGGCCAGGATGTACTTACCGCTTTAAAACCCGGGCAAATGATGGTGAAGCTCGTCAAGGATGAGCTTACTCAATTGATGGGAGGAGATGCAGAGGGTATAAACCTTTCAGGAAATCCGTCGGTGATCCTTATGTCGGGATTGCAGGGAAGTGGTAAAACCACTTTTTCGGGAAAACTGGCTAACTACCTTAAAACAAAAAAGAGCAAAAAGCCATTACTGGTTGCCTGTGACGTTTATCGTCCTGCGGCGATTAACCAGCTGCACGTAGTTGGAGATCAGGTGGGAGTTGAGGTGTTCAGCGATGAGGGCAACCAGGATCCGGTTGCTATTTCAAAAGCTGCTATTGCGCATGCGAAAGCCAATGGTCATAACGTGGTGATCATAGATACCGCCGGTCGACTTGCCGTTGACGAGGCGATGATGACAGAGATCGCAAATATTCACAGCGCCATTCAGCCGCAGGAAACGCTCTTCGTAGTAGATTCCATGACAGGGCAGGATGCAGTGAATACAGCAAAAGCCTTTAACGACCGACTTAATTTCGACGGTGTTGTGCTCACAAAACTCGACGGGGATACCCGTGGGGGTGCGGCAATTTCGATCAAATCTGTCGTCAACAAGCCTATAAAATTCATTGGTACGGGTGAAAAAATGGATGCTATTGATGTGTTCTATCCTTCCCGTATGGCCGATCGTATTCTTGGAATGGGTGACGTTGTTTCCCTTGTGGAAAGAGCCCAGGAGCAGTATGATGAAGAGGAAGCGAGAAAACTTCAGAAGAAGATCGCCAAAAACGAATTCGGATTTGATGACTTCCTAAACCAGCTTCAGCAGATCAAGAAGATGGGATCTATGAAAGATCTTATGGGCATGATCCCCGGAGCAGGAAAAATGCTGAAAGATGTGGAGATCGATGATGATGCTTTCAAGCCTATTGAGGCTATCATTCACTCCATGACGCCCGAAGAACGCTCAAAACCTTCTATCATTAATGCCTCAAGAAAAAAGAGAATAGGAAAAGGTTCCGGTACTTCGGTACAACAAGTGAATCAGCTTTTAAAGCAGTTTAGCCAAATGAGCAAGATGATGAAAATGATGCAGGGCGGCGGCGGAAGAAAGATGATGCAGATGATGAAGGGAATGAAGTAAAAGTGCTCAGTGGTCAGAGCTCAGTGAACAGCTAAATTTAGTTATGAAATTTCAGGATTTGTTTGCATATCAGAAGTCAGTAACCCTTTCAATGCAAATATTTGAGATTTCTAAAAAATTTCCGAAGGAGGAAACTTATTCATTGACAGACCAGATTCGACGTTCATCCCGAAGCGTTTCCGCGGCTATTGCTGAGGCTTACAGAAAAAGAAATTATCCCCGGCACTTTGCAAGCAAATTGACAGACTGAGATGCGGAAAATTCTGAAACACAAGTGTGGCTTGAATAGGCCTTCAGGTGTAAATATATTACCGAAGATGATTTCAAGAAGTTGATAATAGAGAGTGATGAAGTAGGCAAATTAATTAATTACATGATTCTCAACCCTGGAAAATTTGGTGTCAAAACAGAAGAATAATATACTTATAATTAACTGATCACTGACCACTGATCACTGAACACTTATAAAACATGGAGCTCCTCGACGGTAAAAAACTAAGCAACGATATTCAGGAAGAAATTGCCCTGGAAGTTCAAAAAATGAAAGAACGCGGGGAGAAGGTCCCGCACTTAGCTGCCATTATTGTTGGTAGTGATGGCGCCAGTTTGACTTACGTGAATGCAAAAGTCAATGCCTGTAAAAGAGTGGGCTTCGAATCTTCGGAATACCGGATGTCCTCTAATACCAGTGAACTGGAATTACTTGCAAAGATAGAGGAGCTGAACAACAATGATGATATCGACGGTTTTATCGTGCAGTTGCCGCTTCCGCCACAGATTAACACTCAAAAGGTACTTTTAGCAGTAAGTCCCGATAAAGATGTGGATGGTTTCCACCCCACCAATTTCGGAAAAATGTCCCTGGACATGACTTCTTTCATTCCTGCAACGCCTTTCGGAATTCTGGAAATGCTGGAGCGATATAATATTCCGACGAAAGGAAAACACACCTGTGTGATTGGACGTAGTTATATCGTGGGCAGGCCAATGAGTATTCTGATGGGAAGACAGGGTTTCCCTGGAAATTCCACGGTTACTCTTACTCACGAGTTCACCAAAAACATCACCCAAATAACTTCGCAGGCAGATATTATCATTATTGCCGTAGGTATTCCAAACTTCCTCAAAGCCGAAATGGTCAAGGATGATGCCGTAGTAATAGACGTGGGAATCACCCGCGTTCCCGATGAAAGTAAACCAAAAGGTTACAGGATCACAGGAGACGTGGATTTTGAAAATGTCTCCAAAAAAGCAAGTTACATAACACCTGTCCCCGGTGGAGTAGGTCCAATGACTATCGCAATGCTCCTTAAGAACACCTTGTTAGCAAGAGAAACTCATCGCACCAGGGAAAAAGAACTGAAAAGCTGATCTAAGAATTTAGCAGCTTCGCCTCATCTATTTTCCAGTCAAGATAGGCATGTAGGTCAGATTCAAGGAAACGAATAGCTACGGTAAAGAGCGCGAAATCATCAACATATCCCACACCCGGGAGGAAATCGGGTAGCATGTCCATTGGATTTAATACATAAAGCAGGGTAAGACCTATAGCTGCTATTGTAAACCAGGGCACCCTTTGGTATTCTCCTTTTTTATAATCTTTTAGCATGCCAAACATTAGTTTTCCCAGTTCCGCGTATTTCTTCATGCCGGAACCTTTCAGCTTCTTGTCAATCGCTTCCTTGTTTTTCATCACCATATCAAGATCCCCATCATCCACCTTAGAAACTTCAGATTTTAGATAATCTTCATTGATCTTCTTTTTTACATTTTCCAGCATAGCTTATTTTTTTAGTTATAGTTTATTTTCAGTTTTTCCGTATTCATGCTTGTATATCTTTAAGATAAGCAAAAACATGGATACCAGCAAAGGTCCAAATATGAGTCCTATGAATCCAAAAAGCGGTACTCCCACCAGTACCCCAAAAAGGGTGATAAGAGGGTGGACACTTGCGAGTCGGTTTAGAATATATAGTCGTAAAATATTATCGGTGATCCCAACAATCACAAATCCGTAGATTAAAATAAAGATCGCCTGCCATTCCATTTCCATTGAAAAGAGCAGAATGGCTACCGGTAAAATACCAATAGCAGTTCCAATAAAAGGAACCATGGCGCCAATAGCCGTAATAACGAACCAAAAGAGGGGATCGGGAACTCCTACGATGAGATAACCTATTAAGGCAACAATTCCCTGGAAAAAAGCAACCAAAGGAATGCCTAATGCGTTAGACTTTACTATTTCATCTCCTTCTTCCCCAATGACCTGCAGGTTTTCTTCCCCCAAAGGGATATAGGAAACTACAATGCCTTTCATTTGATCTCTGTACATCAACATATAGTAAAGCATAAAGTACATGATACTTATGGCAATGAAAGCATTGAAAGTGCCTGCGCCAAGAGACTGCAGGTTATTAGATAGCCAGTTGGTCACGCTGGCAGAATCGATGCTTTGACTTATATCGTAGTTTACGTAAGTTTCGGCATGATTAATTTGTTCTTTAATTACCTGCAATACCTTTTCTGAGTTTGCGACAGCCTTTCCTATTTTGGAAGTCAGCATGAGAACGGTGAGGGTAACCGGAACCAGAATTCCTATAAAAGAAAGGAACATTAAAAAGGATGCTGCCATAACCGGTCTCCATCCTTTATTTACCAGTTTGATCATGGGTTTTCGCAAAATAACAAAAAGGGTGATAGCCCCAAGAATTCCCGAGAGGTAAGGTAAAATTTCTCTAAAGATTAAAACCAGGAGAAATAATATGAGAAGTAGTACGAATAACTGTCGTACCAGTGATGGTTTTAATCGGTTCATTTAGGTTGAGTAATTATTTTGCAAATAGTTGGTCTATATTTTGAAAGGCTTTAAACTCTAATGCATTTCCACAGGGATCTTTAAAGAACATAGTGGCCTGTTCTCCCACCTGTCCCTCAAACCTGATGTAAGGTTCGATCACAAATTTGACGTTCTTTCGTTTTAATTCTTCTGAAAATTTCTGAAAAGTGTCCCAATCGAGCACTACACCAAAATGAGGAATTGGCACATCCTTTCCGTCGACAGGATTACTGCCGGTATTTTTTGGTTCATCGGCAGCTTTATAATGGATCACCAGCTGATGACCAAAAAAATTAAAATCTACCCAGTGGTCGCTGCTTCTTCCTTCCTCACAGCCCAATGTGTCCCTGTAAAAGATTCTGGCTTTCTCAAGATCGTCTACCGGGATCGCAAGATGAAAAGGTTGTATTTTGTGCATTTTCAATGATTTCGTAAAGCGTTAATAAGTTCTTTTTTACTCATTTTTGATCTCCCTTCAATACCGACCTCTTTGGCTTTCTTGTAAAGATCATCCTTACTGCGGTCTTCGTATTTATCGGCGTTACCACCTTTCTTTCCTGAATTTGAAGAATTGGCTATACGGGCAGCTTTTTCTTTGCTGGCACCCTTATCTCTTAATGCCTCATACTGATCTTCGTTCTTAATGCGATTACTTTGCTTTGCCATTTTTCTATTTTTTTATTAAAAATAGGCAGTAATCATCATTTTATGGCTTAATTCTCTGTTAAGATTCCCGATCCTTCCTTCCGGAATTTTTTCGGGTTTTTGGCTGAAGCCTTTTATTTTCGGAAGCTTTAAAGGATTTAGGCCTTTGTGTGTTTTTCTCTTCAGAAGCAGGAGTTATCAAAGACCCTTCTTCAGTTTTAATGGAAGCACCGGTCAATTTATCCAGTTCTTCAAGTTCTTTTTTGGTAAGATGACGGTACTGGCCCACTGGCACGTCCAGTTCAATATTCATGATCCTTATGCGCTTCAGCTTCACGACTTCATATCCCAGATATTCACACATGCGCCTTATCTGCCTGTTGAGGCCCTGGGTTAAAACGATCCTGAAGACATATTTACTCAGCTGCTCTACCTCACATTCTTTTGTTACTGTATCTAAAATAGGAATTCCTGATGCCATGCGGTTGATAAAATCAGCAGAAATAAGCCTGTCTACAGTGACTATGTATTCTTTTTCGTGATTGTTTCTTGCCCTTAGGATCTTGTTTACAATATCTCCATCATCGGTAAGAAGAATGAGGCCTTCACTGGGTTTATCGAGACGGCCAATAGGAAAAATTCGGGTTGGATAATTGATGTAATCAACAATGTTCTTCTTGTCCTTAGGATTGGTGGTGCAAACTATTCCTATGGGTTTGTTGAAAGCCAGGTAAACATTATCTTTTTTGGGAGGTACAATCAGTTCCCCGTTTACACGTACTTCATCTCCGGGTTTTACTTTGGTTCCCATTTCAGGAACTTCACCATTTATGGTTACCCGCCCCTGTTCTATGAGGCTGTCTGCCTTACGGCGGGAACAATAGCCTACTTCACTCAAGTATTTATTTAAACGGGTAAGATTATCAGCAGACATTGATGTGATTTAGGTTTGGGTTAATCCCAGGCGATCATAAAATATTTAATTGGCGCATTATCAGGAATTTGGGAAGCCTGAATCCTGGATTGGGTATCATACCTTAGTTCTACAGGAAGATTCTTTTTATCTATGGTTACATACATGTTAAGATCGTCAATAAAAATGACAGCAGCACTTAAAGTGTTTTCAATACGCGAAATATTGTAATTCTCCACGATATCTTTAAACGTGCTTTCCGTACCCAATCCTTTTGCGGTCTTAAAGCGGGGATCCAATACCTGGATGAATCCAATGGTGCTCGTGGAATCAAAAGCCTGTACAGGTTCCAACAGCAATAATTTTTTACCCGATCTATCATAGATCTCGATCTCATTGCTCTTGCGGTAAAACTCACCGTCACTCACTTGTTTCACTATAGAATCTTCTGCAAAAACAGAATCCAGTTGAGTGATCTTTACATCTCTGGTGAGTAAACCAATACTGTTTGCGCTAATTAAAAATGGATCCTGCTCTTTTTCACAGGCTATGAATAAAGTAGAAGTAATTGCTAGAATTAGGAGGCTTTGTCGCATGATTGTGGTAACAGGTTATTTTAATAGTTTATTTAGGACTCCCATTACACCCCTAATAAAAGTTGCGCTGGTGAGTACTTTAACAATTGCTTTTTGTGGGTCGGCGGAAGTATTTCTGCGTCTGCCGGTAGTGGTTTTTTCCAGTTTTTTTCTTTCTTCCTTTGCTTTTTCCCTGGCTTCCTCAACATCGGCCCTTTCAATTTTTGCTTTTAGGATCTCATAAGCGCTTTCCCTGTCAATCGTCTGGTTGTATTTATTTACCAATCCCGAAGCATCAATGAGATCTTTCAGTTCACCTTCAGAAAGAATGTCCATTCTGCTCATTGGAGCCCTTAGCATAGTTGCAGCCAGGGGTGTTGGTCTTCCTTTTTCATCCAGTGCCGTTACCAGCGCTTCCCCAATTCCTAACGATGTAAGCTCATTTTTGGTATCGTAGAATTCAGAAATAGGATAATTTTCTGCAGCAAGTTTTATCGCTTTTCTGTCTTTAGCCGTAAAAGCCCTTAAAGCGTGCTGAACTTTTAATCCTAATTGCCCCAAAACATCTGCAGGTATATCGGCAGGATTTTGAGTGACAAAATAAATACCTACTCCTTTGGATCTTATCAATTTAACAATGCTTTCTATCTGGTCCAGCAGGGCAGAAGAGGCTTGTTCAAAAATAAGATGAGCTTCATCTATAAACATCACAAGCTTTGGCTTATCGCTGTCTCCCTGTTCGGGAAAGGTGTTATAGATCTCGGCCAGCAGGCTTAACATGAAAGTGGAGAAAAGTTTGGGGCGGTCCTGGATATCGGTTAATCTTAAGATATTAATATACCCGTCGCCATTACCGTCCTTTCGCAGCAGGTCTTCAACTTCAAACGATTTTTCTCCAAAGAAAAGATCAGCTCCCTGTTGTTCAAGGGCTACAATTTTTCTAAGGATAGCGCCTGTCGAAGCTGCAGAAATTCGGCCGTAATCCTTTTCAAATTCCTCTTTTCCATCTCCGGTGGAATACTGCAATATTTGTTTAAGATCTTTAAGGTCCAGGAGTGGCAGGTGATTGTCATCACAATACTTGAAGATGATGGAGAGAATACCGCTTTGTGTATCTGAAAGGTCCAGGATCCTGGATAGCAGAACCGGACCAAATTCGCTGACAGTAGCTCTTAGTCGCACGCCCTTTTCTTCGGAAAGGCTTAAGATTTCCACCGGTGAAGCCGAAGCTTTAAAAGGGAAATTCAGCTTTTCATGGCGGGCATGTATAAAGGCCTCTCCGGCTGAAGGTTTTGCCACACCGCTTAGATCCCCTTTCACATCCATAAGCAGTACCGGGACTCCCTTTTTTGAAAGATTTTCGGCAAGGATCTGCAGGGTCTTTGACTTGCCGGTTCCGGTAGCGCCGGCGATAAGTCCATGACGGTTCATGGTCTTCAACGGAATTTTCACTGCTGCATCGGAAAAGACTTCCCCATCATGCATAGCCGCACCCAGGTAAATAAAATCTCCTTTAGGTTGGTAACCTGCAGCAATACTCTCAGAAAAATCTTTTTTACCGACCACTTTTAAATTTTTATAAAAGTAAGAATTGTGAGGGACTGGCAGGGTTTAAAAACTTCAGAATTTAACTTACTGCAGGAGAAAGGAGTTTGAAAGTACCTTTTTCTGCATCCATTTCTGCCCGTATTCCATTAGGAATTGTCACATTATCATTGATATGGCCTATCATAGCTCCTGAAAAAGCCGGAATTCCAAGGGGCTTGATATAATGGTCAATGACTTCTTCAAGAGTTAGAGATCCGTATCCGCTGCTACCTCCTGGATCACATTCGGTACATTTCCCGAAGATAAAGCCGCTGATCTTTCCAAGAACTCCCCCCAGCTGTAGCTGCGTCATCATCCTGTCTACAGCATAAATTTTTTCGCCTACATCTTCCAGGTACAGGATTTTGTTCTCCCAATTTTCAGGAAAATAGGGGGTACCCATAATATTCGTGAGTACAGAAAGATTACCTCCTAAGAGCCCGCCGGTTGCAGTACCCGGGGTGATGGTCCGAATCCTGTTCCTGGTTTGAGTGAGTAAGCCTCCTTTATCTGAAGGATTGTCATATTGCACGGCTTCGGCTTCAAAAAGGAGTTTTTGGAAGTGTTCTGCCGCAAAGTTATTCCATGTGGAAGTGGCAAGAGGGCCGTGAAAAGTGACCAGTCCTGTTTTCTTATAGATTGCCAGGTGCAATGCAGTGATATCACTGTAACCAATAAAAATCTTCGGATTTTTCTCAATGGTCTCATAATCCAGAAGCGGCAGGATCCTGGCAGCACCAGATCCGCCTCTAAGGCAAATAATGGCATCAACATCGGGATCTCTCCACATCTCGTTGAATTCCTCTGCACGTTGTTCGTCGGTTCCTGCAAGGTGACCGTGACGGGTACGCACATATTCTCCCAGTTTCACCTTAAGACCCATGGCTTCCATAGACTCTACTGCGATCTCATATGGCTCGGATTCATATATAGCCCCTGCCGGACTTACGATCCCGATAGTGTCACCTTTTTTAAGCCGTTTCGGTCTTTTTACCTCCTGAAAATAATTTGTGGTTGGTATTGAATTGGCTAGGCTATGGAGGGGGATTGCAAGGCTGCCCAGCCCAACATTCATCAGAAAATTACGTCTTTGCATTTAGAGATAGATTAAAAATGGGCTTTTTGAGCCTCTATAAAACTAATAATTTAAATAGATATTGCGCAGGATAAGCTCCATTCCTGCCTTTATTTCTGCGGAAGGGACAGTATAATTATTATTCATAAAACTAAAGATAAGCACCTTGCCGCTCTTTGTTTTTAAGTACCCGCTTAAGGCATGTACATTACTAATGGTACCGGTCTTTGCAAAAACATAGGGTTCCTCCGCTTTGTAGAAATTCTTGATGGTACCCGATTCTCCGCCGGCGGGTAGCAGCTGAAAAAGCCTTTTTTGAGGTACTTCTTCTGAAATTTTTTCCAGAAGTTTAACCACAGACCGTGGTGTGAATTTGTTGTAAACCGACAACCCTGATCCATCTACCCAAATCACCTCGTCAGGGAGGTCCTGCAGGTAATTTTTCTGCATGTAATCAATAGCAATATCTGTTTTGAGGGTATCTGAAATAACCTGTGAACTCATAAGCAGGAGTTGTTCGGCAATGAGGTTGTCGCTAACCTGCAACATCCTTTTGTACAGACTGTCTGCCGGAATACTGTAAAGAATTTTGCTGTTGCTGAAATCGGCTTTTTCGGAAGGTAAAATTTTAACTGGTTTTTGAAGGGTATCGCTAAGAAGTTCGGTTACTAACTGTGGACTGTAGACAAAGGGCACCTCCCGACTTCTTTTTTCAGCTCCTGCTGGCTGATGATAGAGAAATTTGTTTTGGTCACGCTCCCGCATTACCCGAAAGTTGTCTCCTGTCGCAAGAGAATCCTTCAGAAGAAATCGGTAGAAAAACTTTGGTTTCGCAACAGGGATTTCCGCTTCAGAAGTAGAGGTGAAAGTAGCATAGTTTCCAAAGACAGGCATGTCAGAGCGTTCCACGGAATAATAATAGTTATAGTCATCCCAGGACCAGCCCGGGCCAAAATGCTCCTCCCGGAAAATTGGAGGCACATAATACAATGTTTCATTTCTCGTCTTCAGGAAGTCGAGAACTCTGGTAGATTCCAGTTTGTCGTAAAGGAAGGAAGGGTCTCCGGTTCCCCTAAAGAGGAGGGAATCTTCTTTTACCACATATTCCAACCCTGCTGCGGAATCACCCAGGATCTTCAATCCGGTATAGAAAGTAAAAAGTTTTGTGTTGGACGCCGGAGTAAAATATTTTTCAGAATTATGCTCATAAACCACCTTTTTGGCAACCGGGTCATAGATCATGATTCCCGTGAATCCGGTTTCAAAGGCGGGGAATTCCTCCAGGGTCTCATCCAGTTGAGAGGTTAAAACTTTTGAGGAGGAGCAGGAGGTAAAGACCAGCACAACAATAAATATTCGAAAAATATTTTTCAGAATCGGGGCTTTTAGGCGGCGAAGTATTTTCACGGGAAAATGATTTAAAGGAGAACTTATAGTTAATTTATAATTGCTTAAAGGGTTGAATTTAAAGGAATTTTAAATTATTAGCTTTGAAATGTGAAAAAATTTAATAACTTCTCATCTTAATTTTAATTCAAATTCCAAACAAATGAGAAACAAAATTACACTGTTTACATTCATGATCGCTATTCTGCAGTTTATGAATGTACAGGCTCAGGAGAGGGTGATTTCGGGAACGGTAACTACGGCCGATCAGGGGATGCCGCTTCCCGGAGTAAACGTTATTATTGAAGGTACCAGAACCGGTACTGTAACAGATTTTGATGGGAACTATTCTATCAATGCAGAAGCGGGAGATGTATTAAGCTTCTCCTCGATGGGATACCAAACTGTTAAACGTACAGTGGGTGCCGAAGACGAAATTAATGTAGCCATGGAAGCCGATCTACAGGCATTGGACGAGGTGGTGGTAACTTCTTTTGGTATTGAGCGGGAAACAAAGGCATTGGGTTATGCTGTTCAGGAATTATCTTCTGAAGATATTGTTCAGTCCAATCAGCAGAATGTTGTAAGTGCCTTACAGGGGCAGGCTGCAGGAGTGCAGATCACGAACGCGGGTGGTGCTCCCGGACAGAGTTCAAGGATCATCATTAGAGGTATAAATTCTCTTGATCCAAACGCCGATAATCAACCATTATTTGTAATCGATGGAGTGCCTGTTGACAACTCTACTACAGAATCTGCGGGGACTCCTCGCGGACTTTCTAACAGGGCAGCCGATTTAAATCCAAACGACATCGAATCCCTAAACGTTCTAAAAGGTGCTGCAGCTACAGCTCTTTATGGAGTGAGAGCAGCAAACGGTGCAGTTATTATCACTACAAAAAAGGGAAAATCGGGAGCTATGCGAATTAACCTCAACAGTTCTGTGGGCTTTGAAGAGATCAATCGATATCCCGATGTGCAGGAAGTTTATGGACAGGGATTTTCAGGGGAATATGAGGCCGATTCTTTCTGGCCAAACTGGGGACCTTCCATGGAGGAGATCAACCAAATAGATCCTGATGTTCGGTTTTATGATATTTGGAGAGATGCTTTTAGAACCGGAGTCCAATTTGATAATACGCTCAGTATTTCAGGAGGTGGTGAAAATGCAACCTTTTATGGTTCCCTGGGAAATCTTGACCATAAGGGAATAATGCCTTTCAGTGATTGGGGGAGAACTTCTGCCAAACTAAGTGGGGAAGTAAAAATGAGTGATAAATTTAGATTTTCAGGAAATATAAATTACACTATTTCAGGAGGAAATAGGGTGCCACATGACAGATTTATGGAACGGATGATGTATTGGGCACCCAATCATGACGTCACAGATTATATCAATCCCGATGGCACTATGAAAACCTATGGGAATACAAATCCCTTATATGATGCCCGCTTCAGTACTTTTGAAGATGAGGTTAACCGAACTATTGGTAGTTTGAACTTTGTTTACAGTCCGGTAGAATGGTTAGATGTCAATTACATAATCGGAACCGACTACTATAGTGACAGTCGAACAGAAATAACTCCGGGTCCCCTGGGTATTGCGGGAGAAATTCCATTAAGTAGTACAGGTTTTATCACTGAAACCCGTATTACCAGCCGGGATATAAATTCCAACCTTTTCCTCACCTTCAATAATACGTGGAGTGAAAAAATCTCAACAACTTTAAGGGTGGGTAATGATATCTTTGAAAGGGACTATGAGCGCATTGACGCTACAGGAGAAAACTTTGTGATTCCGCGTTTTTATGACCTTAGCTACACAAGCCAGATATCAAATTCCCAGCATAAAAGAAAGAAAAGATTGGTGGGGTTATACGGAGACCTGTTAGTTGATTATGATGATATGCTTTTCCTGAATATCACAGCAAGAAATGACTGGACTTCAACCTTACCAATAGGTAATAATTCTTTCTTCTACCCTTCGGTTAACCTGAGTTATGTCTTTACTGAAAATATTGAGGTGCCAGATTTCTTAAGCTTTGGGAAATTACGTGCTTCCTGGGCAGAGGTTGGAAAAGATACAGATCCTTACCAGATAGGACAAACCTATACTTCCCCATCAGTCTATCCACTAAACGGCCAGGTTGGTTTCACCAGGTTCAGCAGATTTGGAGATCCGGAATTGAAACCTGAAAGAACAACTTCCATAGAATTTGGAACAGACCTACGGTTTTTAGAAAACAGGTTAGGATTAGATTTCACCTGGTACAAGTCTAATAGTAAGGACCAAATAATACCTGTACCGGTATCTGAGGCGGCAGGTTTTTCAACTTTTGTAACCAATGCCGGAGAAATTGAAAACAAGGGTGTGGAATTCGTTTTAAGGGGCTCTCCCATCATGACCGAAGATTTTAGCTGGGAAGTTTCTTTCAATGCCTCCTATAATAAAAACAAGGTAGTTAATATCCGCGAGGGAATTGATGAAATTGTTGTAGGCAGCCAGTTTGGATATGCAGGAAGTACGGTTACAATGAAATTAATAGAAGGTGAAGCCTATGGGAATATCTTTGGTAGCAGCTATGCACGATATGGCGCCGATCCTAACAGTATTTTCCTGAACGAAGATCTGCCGATTATTATTGGAGCCAATGGTTTTCCGGTAAGAAACGGTTCTCAACTGGTTCTAGGAAACACCACTCCAAAATGGTTTGGGGGTCTGAGGAATGAATTTAACTATAAAGGTTTCGATCTTTCCTTTTTGGTCGACTTTAGGACCGGGCTTGAGCAGTACAGCCAGTATGATAATTTTATGGCGGCATTTGGAATAGCCGAGTACACTTTAGCACGGAATGACACCCGTGTTTTTGAAGGGGTTCTTGAAGATGGATCTCCAAATGCCCAGGCGGTATGGCTTGGCCAGGGGGTAGGTCCTGATGGCAGGGATTATGGGGCCGGTTTTTACCGAAATACCTATAGAACTGTGAGTGAGAATTTTGTTCATGATGCTTCATTTATTAAACTGAGAAATATTTCTCTGGGTTATAATTTCCAGAGTAATATCCTGGAAGCGCTACCATTTGAATCGGCCAGAATTTCTGTTGCAGCAAATAATATCATCCTTTACACTCCCTGGGACGGTTTCGATCCGGAATCTTTCAGTGCAGGTGCCGGAGGAAACGCTGTAGGATTTACAGGTCTCGGATATCCCGGGGTTCAAAGTTATTTTGTTACTCTTAACCTGAGTCTTTAATCGTAAAAAAATATTAGATATGAAATTTTTAATAAAACCACAGAATTATCTCCTGATAACCTTAATGGTTCTGGTTGTTTCCTGTGATGATTATTTGGATATTAATGAAGATCCAAATAATCCTACTGAAGCACCTATTGCTGGTCTCATGGCAAATTCTACTTATGAAACCGCCCAGAATACCTTCCGGATGGGAGATATTTCAACAAATTATGTGCAACACCTGGCATCACCAAACCCCGCCAGTTCATCAGACATTATGGATAGAGTGAACTATAGTGGTACCTGGTCCAGTATGTATAATGTAATGACAGATCTCAGTGATATGATTGCCCAGGCAGAAGTTATTGGTGCTAATCATTATCAGGGTGCTGGTCAAATTTTAATGGCTTTAAATCTGGGAATGACCGTAGACGCGTGGGGAAACGTGCCTTACAGTGAAGCCCTTGATTTTCAAACTATTACTCCTGCTTATGATGATGCGGAAGTTCTTTATGGCGAGATCATCAATCTCTTAAACCAGGGAGTCAGTAATCTTTCCCAGGAAACTGATGTTCCAATAGGAGCAGATGATTTTATATACAATGGGGATGTTGATAAATGGATAAAATTTGGAAACATGCTCCAAGCGCGTTATCTGAATCATTTAAGTGAAACAGCAGCATATGATCCTGCGGCAGTATTGGCCGCGTTAGAAGATGGATTTGAAAGTAATGATGATGACGCGCAGGTGATTTATTTTGAAGAGTCCTTTAATCCGTGGGCAGAGGTTGCTATTGATAATGCCGGACTTCTTTTGGGCGGATGGATCTCTGAACAATTTATTGAAGCCATGGATGGAACAACCTATGGAGTAGTGGATCCTCGTTTACCATTATTAGTGAGTGCAACAGAAGATGGGGAATACATAGGAGTTGAGAACGGTGCCGGTAGGGGAGATGCTCCTGCAGAAGGAGCAAGGTCGACCCTGGAAACGGGAGATTTTTATTCTTCGGAAACATCGCCAATTCTAATAGCTACTTATTTCGAGCAAAAATTTATTGAAGCAGAAGCGGCTTTTGAAATTGACCGTGAACGGTCCTATGAGGCTTATTTGGAGGGAATCCGGGCTCATATGAGAAAGGTAGGAGTCTCCAGTGCAGAAATAGAAGAGTATATTAACCATCCATCCGTAAGTGTGGGAGCAGATAATCTTACTATTGCAGATATTTTTGAAGAAAAATGGAAAGCTATGTTCTTACACCCGGAAGCTTGGGTAGATGCACGAAGGTTTGATTATCAATACGAAGATTTTACGTTGCCTCAAAATGTGAATCCAGAACTACAGGGGGAATTCATCCGAAGATTAGCTTATCCTGATTCAGAAATAAGCAGAAACGGTAGAAACGTTCCTGACGTCACGTTGACAGATCCAATTTTTTGGGACGAATAAAAATCTCATTCTCATAATTCTGAAAAACTCCCGATATTGTCGGGAGTTTTTATTTTTATACTATGAGATATCTGTTGTTTCTTCTTGCTTCTTTGATTTTGATCTCCTGTGGTTCCAGCAGGAAGAATCCCCCATCCAGAATTATTGACAGGCCCATTGTTTTTGATGAGGAAAGGGAGCAGCTCTCGCTTGATTATATGAAAGAGCGGTATGGGTTGGAACAGGAGCAGCCTGTTATCGAACCTAAGATGGTAGTACTTCACTGGACGGCCATACCCACTCTTGAAAGATCTTTTGAAGCCTTTAAAAATCCAACGCTTCCTGGAGCCAGGACAGAAATAGCAGGAGCAGGTAATCTTAATGTCTCTACTCAGTTTCTTGTGGACAGAGACGGTACAATTTACCGGCTAATGCCCGAAACCACCATGGGACGGCATGTGATAGGTCTCAATCATGCCGCTATTGGGGTGGAAAACGTAGGAGGAACACCTGAAACACCACTAACCGAAGCTCAGGTGGAAGCAAATATATGGCTGGTAAGATATCTGAAGTCCAAATATGATATTCAATATGTAATTGGCCATCACGAATACACCAATTTTGAAGATCACGAACTGTGGCTTGAAAAAGATGAGTCATACCGGACTCAGAAATCAGATCCCGGTGAGGAATTTATGGCAAAGGTTAGAGCTGCTACTGCCGACCTTCAATTTAAACCACTTCCTGAGCCCGTAAGGAATGAAACTTTTCCTTTGATCCGGGATATTGTTGAAGATTATGAGAAATATAAAGAAAATACCCTTGAAGAAAGACGAATAAAACATGAAGATATCTTGCCATTAATTGCCAAATGGAAGGATCATGAATTATTTGAGGTCAATAAGGTAGGGACTTCAATTGAAGGAAGAAGCCTTAACCTGATTAGTGTAGGTTCTGGGGACACTGATGTTCTGCTTTGGTCTCAGATGCACGGTGATGAATCTACAGCTACAATGGCTGTTTTTGATATTCTGAATTTTCTTGCAGACGATTCCTTTCAGCAGGAAAAACAGGAATTATTGCAGAATGTAAGGCTTCATTTCCTTCCAATGCTTAATCCTGACGGTGCTGAGGAGTTTCAGCGAAGAAATGCCCTGGGGATAGATGTGAATCGCGATGCACTGCGCCTTCAGTCCCCTGAAGCACAGTCCTTAAAAAGAATAAGAGACAGCCTCGATGCCGACTTTGGATTCAATCTTCACGATCAAAGCAGGTACTACAATGCAGAAGGAACAGAAAAGCCTGCTACGATCTCCTTTTTGGCACCTGCGTATGATTACGAAAAATCTGTAAATGACGTTCGGGGAAATGCCATGAAACTTATTGTCCAGATGAACGAGCTGCTTCAGGAGTATGCTTCGGGCAATGTTGGAAGATACAACGATGATTTCGAGCCTCGTGCTTTTGGAGATAATATTCAGAAATGGGGAACCAGCACTATTTTAATTGAATCCGGTGGTTTTCCGGATGATCGGGAAAAACAGGAGATCAGGAAATTAAACTTTTTGGCTATCCTGGCTGCAATCTTTTCCATTTCTGAAGAAGATTATAAGCGGGCAGCTATTGCTGACTACTCTAAAATTCCTGAAAATGACAGCAAGTTGTATGATCTTAAATTAACGGGTCTTCAATATGAACTTTTAGGAGATCAATATATCCTGGACCTGGGGATCAACCACTCCGAAATTCCTTCGAAAGGAGAACAAAAATTCTATTTCCGAAGCAATATTGCAGATCAGGGTGATCTCTCTACCAACTATGGATATCAAGCCATAGATGTGTCAGGTTTTTCTTTAAAACCCGGAAAAATTTATCCTCAAACGCTTCCCAATCTAAAAGCTGCGGAAAAACTGGATTTTTCTGATCTTTTGTCTGAAGGAATAGCATATGTGAAGGTGAAAGATCTGCCTAAAGGCCAAAATTACACCAACTATCCAATAATTATCGTTGGGGAAAGATTTAGAGCTCCTGAAAAAATAGAGGTGGGAATGAATCCTACTTTTTTTCTTCAGAAAACGGGGGAATCGGGTTATGCAGTTATCAATGGTTTTGTTATATCTCTGGACGGTAGTGCCCCTAAAATTGAAAACGGTCTAATTATCAGAAATTAATTTAGAGGAGGTGAGGATTTCTGTCTTCACTTTTCAAAAAATCTGATCTTAAACCGGGGGTGTTTGAACACCGATTTTAATTATCTTTGCCGGTTATGAATGAACAGGAAGTAAATGCATTAGTGGAAAGGGGAGAGATGCTGCCGCTAATGGAAGATTTTTACACAATACAGGGCGAAGGTTTTCACAAAGGAACTGCTGCCTATTTTATAAGGATCGGTGGTTGTGATGTTGGTTGTCACTGGTGTGATGTTAAGGAGAGCTGGAATGCTAAATTACATCCCCCAACAGGTGTGGACCAGATAGTAGAAAAGGCTTTAAAAAGTAGTAAAACTATAGTGGTTACGGGAGGGGAACCACTCACCTGGAACATGGAGCCTCTTACATCCCGCTTAAAAGCCCGGGGAGCAAAAATACATATTGAGACTTCGGGGGCTTATCCAATGACCGGCACATGGGATTGGATCTGTCTGTCTCCTAAAAAGATCAAATTACCTACCCCGGAGATCTATGAAGTAGCAGATGAGCTCAAGGTGATCGTTTTTAATAAACATGACTTCCAATTTGCAGAAGAACAGGCGGCAAAAGTCAACAGGAATTGTATTCTTTACCTGCAGCCGGAGTGGAGCAACAGGGAAAAAATGATGCCGTTGATCGTAGATTACGTGATGCAAAATCCACAGTGGAAAGTCTCCCTGCAAACCCATAAATACCTAAATATCCCATAAAAAAAAGCCCTTTTCAAAAGGGCTTTTTTCGTAGGTGTTATAATAAGATTGCTACTTCACATTTTTGAATGGCACTACTACATAACGGTCATCCCATCCAATGTACAGATTGGCGCCGTTTTCTGTTGGAGAAAAGCTCATAGAAAGTGCATCAATAGGAGTTTTAGATGTTCTAACAGGAACGGTAATTCTTGCTACATCCTTTTCTACATGATAGTCATAAGCCCCCCAAATGTTAGTACTGTTGTTAAGGATGATCGTCCATTCCTTTTCTCTCGGAATAGTGAATAATGTATAAGTTCCTTTTTTAATAGTCTTATCTCCTACCATGAGATCATTGTAAAGAGTGATCTCTGTAGCTTCATTGGCACCTGTTCTCCAAACTTCACCATAAGGAACAAGTTTTCCAAAAATTTCCCTATCTCTGGTTTGAGGACGACTATAAAGTACCCGGGCAAGGGGTTCGTTGTTTTCTCCTCTAAAGAGGATGACATCCATAGGGCTCACATCCAGTTTCGAAAAATTGGGTCCATCACTATCCTTAGTAGTTTCAGGCGTTTCCTGAGCATTCAGCTGAGGTGTGAATAAAGTACCTGCAAAAACGGCACAGATTATAAAAAATTTTTTCATTTCAATGGTTTTAGATTATAGCCCTAAATATACTTTAAGCAATTTGTAATTTAGTTAAGGTTATCTTTAATTCTCGTTAAAATGATGAATACTTAACCGTCGGTTTTAAACCGGATAATTTTGAGTTTTTCACAAGGAAATATTCACCCTCAAAAATGTCAATAACTACTTCCGGTTTTCTATAAGATCTGTTCCGAAAAAAACGATTTAACTATTGACCTTTCAGAAGATTATCTTGAGCTGTAGAGATTTTTTCAGGTAAAAATTTTAAATAGTGCAAGCTGGGGTTTTTCCACAGATTTTGTTGATAACTTCGATGGTGGGTGTGGGTTTGGAATGGTATAAAAGGATGGAATATCGTATATTTGTGTGTTATAGAAATTGATAAAATTTTAACGAATCAAGTATGAGTGAAGAGGTTAAAAGAAACAGTTATTCGGCTGACAGTATCCAGGCGCTGGAGGGGATGGAGCACGTGCGGATGCGTCCTTCCATGTATATTGGAGATACAGGCGTGAGAGGTTTGCATCACCTGGTATATGAGGTAGTTGATAACTCGATCGATGAGGCGCTGGCGGGACATTGCGATACTATAAAAGTTACCATCAACGAAGATAATTCGATCACTACCGAGGATAATGGCCGGGGAATTCCTGTAGATCTTCACAAAAAAGAAGGAGTTTCTGCTCTTGAGGTCGTTATGACCAAGATTGGAGCGGGAGGTAAATTTGATAAGGATTCCTATAAAGTTTCCGGTGGACTCCACGGAGTTGGGGTTAGTTGTGTGAACGCATTATCTGATCATTTAAAGGCAACGGTCTACCGTGACGGGACGATCTGGGAGCAGGAGTACGAAAGGGGTAAGCCTGTTTATCCGGTAAAGCCAGTTGGAGAAACAGATCTTTCGGGTACTATTGTAACTTTTAAGCCCGATGCCTCCATATTTCAGCAAACCACTGAGTATAACTACGACACCCTGGCGAGCAGAATGCGTGAACTTTCTTTTTTAAATAAAGGAATTACTATCACGCTTACAGATCGCAGAGAGAAAGATGATAAAGGAGAATTTGTTTCTGAAGTCTTTCATTCCGAAGAAGGTCTAAAAGAATTTATCAAGTTTCTTGATGGGACCAGGGAGCCGATTATCAGTGAAGTAATTTCTATTGAAGGTGAAAAGAACGATATCCCCGTTGAGGTGGCTATGGTTTACAATACTTCATTTAACGAGAACCTTCACTCATACGTAAACAATATTAATACCCACGAAGGGGGTACTCACCTTGCCGGTTTCAGGAGAGGTTTGACCACTACCCTTAAAAAGTATGCCGATGCTTCCGGAATGCTGGATAAGCTAAAATTTGAGATCTCCGGAGATGACTTTAGAGAAGGATTGACAGCTATTGTCTCGGTTAAAGTTCAGGAGCCTCAATTTGAAGGCCAGACAAAAACCAAGCTTGGGAACAGGGAAGTTACTTCCGCAGTTTCTCAGGCGGTTTCCGAAATGCTGGAAAATTATCTTGAAGAGAATCCTAATGATGCCAAGACTATAGTTCAAAAAGTGATTCTTGCAGCGCAGGCACGTCACGCAGCTAAGAAGGCCCGTGAAATGGTGCAGCGTAAGACCGTGATGAGCGGGGGAGGATTACCGGGGAAATTATCTGACTGTGCGTCGCAGGATCCGCAGGAATGTGAAGTGTTCCTTGTGGAGGGAGACTCGGCGGGTGGAACAGCTAAAGCCGGGCGTGACCGTCACTTCCAGGCTATCCTTCCGCTTAGGGGTAAGATCCTGAACGTGGAAAAAGCGATGAGCCATAAAGTCTTTGAGAACGAAGAGATCAAGAATATCTATACTGCTCTTGGAGTAACCATTGGTACAGAAGAAGATTCCAAGGCGCTTAACCTTTCCAAACTTCGATACCACAAGATCGTGATCATGTGTGATGCCGATGTGGATGGTAGTCACATTGCTACACTTATTCTTACTTTCTTCTTTAGGTACATGAAAGAGTTGATTGAAGCAGGGCACGTATTTATTGCCACTCCGCCACTTTACCTTGTAAAGAAAGGAAACAAGAAGCGTTATGCCTGGAGCAATAAGGAGCGTGATGAGATCGCGGAATCCTACAGCGGTGGTGTAAGCATTCAGCGATACAAGGGTCTTGGGGAGATGAACGCAGAGCAACTTTGGGATACTACCATGAATCCTGAATTCAGAACCTTGCGCCAGGTTACTATCGACAATACAGGAGAAGCCGACAGGATATTCTCTATGTTAATGGGTGATGAGGTGCCACCGCGTAGAGAATTCATCGAAAAGAATGCTGTGTATGCTAATATTGATGCATAACACCTTACATAATTAATTATAAAGACCCTGCTTTTTAGCAGGGTCTTTTGTTTGTAGGAAGTCTCTGAAGAACCTATACTTTTTTTGCTATTTTTACCACACTAATAAATCTGATCTTGTGAAAAAAATTCTTCTCCTATTAACTGTTTATCTATTATCTGTACCTGCTTTTGCACAGTCTGACGATGTAGGGAAATTTATTGATGATATTTTACTGATTGCCGGGAAATTTTCTGCTCCCGCCGCAGATGGCGCCGGAATTCAGGCTAGCGCCGGGTGGTTCAGTTCTGCATCGGCGCTTGAAAAATGGGATTTTAGATTTTCTCTTCACGGGAATGCCCTTATGGTTCCCTCTAAAAAGAAATCTTTCACTTTAAATAATTCAGAACTTCAGCTTTTAGAAATACAAGGTGTAGAAAGTGCCAGTTTACCTACTGCTTTTGGCGGTGTAAGCAATGACGTTCTCGTGGGTAATATTAATTTTATGGGGCAGGACATCCCTGTTGATTTTGATGCTATTGATGGGATTGGGAGAGATTATATTCCACATGCATTTGCGCAAGTGGCAGTAGGAGTGGGTGCAGGAACTGAAATCACTCTTCGGGCCATGCCCAAAGTGACCATTGATGATGTTACGGCAAGTACCTATGGTCTTGGGGTAGTACACAATTTAAGTCAGTATTTCAATCCGTACAATTTTGAACGAAGTTTTCAGGTGGCTATTGGAGTTGCCTACAGCAAACTGAATGTAGAATATGAATTTGAACCTCAGGGCGCACAAGGTATTGTGCTTCTTGATCAAATCAATGTAGATGCCGATCTTTTTATGGCAGAATTAATAGCTTCCAAAAATTTTGGAATTTTCGAACCTTTTGGGGCTGTAGGTCTAATGAATTCAAGTTTTGACTACACCTTTGGAGGAACCGGAGACTATTTAAGTGAGGTAAATACCCAGGTAAATAAACTTGAAGATTCTAATTTTCAATTCAAAGGGGACCTTGGCTTCAACCTTCATTTTGACCGTTTCAGGTTAAGTGCGACGGGTACGGTGGGAGAATTTTTCAATGCCAATTTAGGCCTTCATGTAAGGATTTAAAATCCTGCATTTAAGCTTCCGTTTAAAGAAAAACTGCAGTAGAATTCGTATTTTCGCAAGACTATTAATCAAAATAATTCAAAATGAAAGTTACTATAGTAGGTGCCGGAGCTGTTGGAGCCAGCTGTGCGGAATACATTGCCATTAAGAATTTTGCTTCAGAAGTAGTTTTAGTAGATATCAAGGAAGATTATGCCGAGGGAAAGGCCATGGACCTTATGCAAACCTCCTCACTTCTTGGATTTGATACCCGTATCACCGGAAGCACGAATGACTACTCTAAAACTGCAAATTCAGATATCGCTGTGATCACCAGTGGAATTCCGCGTAAACCGGGAATGACCCGTGAGGAATTGATAGGGATCAATGCTGATATCGTAAAATCTGTTTCTGCAAGCCTTATAGAGCACTCTCCTAATGTAACCCTTATTGTGGTAAGTAATCCAATGGATACCATGACTTACCTCGTTCATAAAACAACCGATCTTCCAAAGAACAAGATCATTGGAATGGGAGGTGCGTTAGACAGCGCCCGTTTTAAGTACCGTTTAAGTGAAGCTCTTGATGCCCCGCAATCTGATATCGACGGGATGGTGATTGGAGGCCACAGCGATACCGGAATGGTGCCGTTGACAAGACTGGCCACCCGTAACTCGGTTCCGGTTAGCAAGTTCATTTCTAAAGAAAGGATCGATGAAGTTTCTGAAGCCACTAAAGTAGGAGGTGCGACCCTAACAAAAATGTTGGGAACCAGCGCCTGGTATGCTCCGGGAGCAGCAGTTTCTTCATTGGTGCAGGCAATCGCATGTGATCAGAAGAAAATGTTCCCTTGTTCTGCCCTTTTAGAAGGGGAATACGGGCTAAGTGATCTTTGTATCGGGGTGCCGGTGATCCTTGGTAAAAACGGAATTGAAAAGATCGTTGAGCTGGAACTCGATGATGCTGAAAAGTCAAAATTAAAAGAAAGTGCAGAAGGTGTATCAAAAGTGAATGACCTTCTGGACCTTAAAAAGTAGTATTTTTACGGTTAAAATAAGTTACGGAAGAAGCTGCTCAAAAAAGCCTTTTTAAAACGGAATTTTCCTACTGTTGATCCTTCGGCAGGTCAGTGAAATTCTAATTTACAGGTGCTTTTGAGCAGTTTTTTTTATTATTTCAAATAGTTAATTTTTTCAAAAAATATAATTGGGATTTCATTATTGAAAACCTATATTTGTCCGTTTTTAAAAATTGAACATAAATTAAAGAATAATGCAGAACAAGGGAATAGTCAAGGTGTTTGCAATTTTGTTTGCCCTGGTATGTATTTACCAGTTATCTTTTACATTTATTGCTGGCAATATTGAAAGTGATGCCGAAGAATTTGCACAGCGGGAAGTTCCTGAAAGTGTTGAGAATTACATTGTTGAAAGGGAAAGAGTTGAACAAAGATATCTTGACTCTGTAGGGAATGAAGAAACTTTTCTTGGGATCACCTATAACTCGGCTAAAGAAAAGGAACTAAACAAAGGTCTTGACTTAAAAGGAGGAATTAACGTAATTCTTCAAATCTCGGTTAGGGATATCCTTAGAGAGCTTGCGAATAATAGTAAAGACCCTGCCTTTAACCAGGCCCTTGCGAAAGCAGATGAAGCTCAGAAGACCAGTCAGGAAAACTACGTGGATCTTTTCTTTGATGCTTTTGAAGATATTCCTGATGCCCGTCTTGCCTCTCCCGATATTTTTGCAAACAAGAATCTAAGCGAGGAGATCAATTTTGAAATGAGCAATGAGGATGTAAAGCCTATCATTCGTAGAAAAATTGATGAATCTATTACTTCGGCTTTTGAAGTTCTTAGAAAACGTATTGATAAATTCGGGGTAACCCAACCAAACATTCAGCGTCTTGGAACATCAGGAAGAATCCTTGTGGAGCTTCCGGGAGCCAGAGAAATTGAGCGTGTACAAGACCTTTTACAAAGTACAGCACAATTGGAGTTCTGGCATGTATATGAAAGCAATGAATTTCAGAATTTCTTTGTTCAGGCAAATGAGACTTTAAAAGGCCTCGAAGCACAAAAAACCGAAACTGCAGAAACAACTGTAGATACTACCGATGCTGAAGCAGATGAGATCGATGCGCTACTTGAATCTGCAGACGACTCTGTTGAAGTTGCTCAGCAAAATAATCCATTATTCGACTTGATGGTTTCTCCCGGTTTCCAGGGAGGACCTGTTTTGGCTACGTTTAACATAGAAGACACTGCCAAAGTAACTCAATATCTTAACATGCCTCAGGTGCGAGGTCTTCTTCAGGGAGAGCAGCGTTATGCAAAATTCGTTTGGGGAATTACAGATGAAGATGATGCAGCTGCACCCCTTTATGCACTTGTAGGGAATAGACAAAATGAGCCTCCACTTTCAGGAAGTGTGATCACAGATGCTACACAGGCCTACGACCAGGTGGGTAGGGTAGCCGTGACTATGCAAATGAACGGAAAAGGAGCCAGGATTTGGGAGGAAATGACCGGATATGCTTCGGAAAACCAGAGCAGTATTGCTATTGTTCTTGATAACGTGGTTTATTCTGCACCGGGTGTTTCCAGCGGACCTATTTCCGGCGGAAGAAGCGAAATTACAGGAGATTTTTCAATAACTGAAGGTCAGGATCTTGCGAACGTGCTTCGTGCAGGTAAGCTTCCGGCTTCTGCAGATATCGTACAGAGTGAGATTGTTGGTCCGTCCCTTGGACAAGAGGCCATTGATAGTGGGATCAACTCTTTTGCAATAGCACTTATCCTGGTGCTTCTATGGATGGTATTCTATTATGGTAAGGCCGGTATCTACGCAGATATTGCACTTATTGTGAATATCCTTTTCATATTTGGGGTACTGGCAGGACTTGGTGCCGTGCTTACCCTTCCCGGTATTGCAGGTATCGTATTGACCATTGGTATGTCGGTGGATGCGAACGTACTTATATTTGAAAGGATACGGGAAGAACTAAGATTGGGTAAAAATCATAAGGATGCTACCCGGGATGGATTCAGCAATGCGCTTTCTTCTATTCTTGATGCCAACATCACTACTGCGTTGACCGGTTTGATCCTGTTGGTTCTTGGAACAGGTCCTATTAAAGGATTTGCAACTACCTTATTGATTGGTATCGCAACATCTTTATTCACTGCGATCTTCATTACCAGGTTGTTCATTGACAACTACGCAAAGAATCCGAACAAGAACCTTGAGTTCTCTACCGGAATGACCAAAAATCTGTTCACTAACCTTACGATTCCTTTCCTTCAAAAGAGAAAGACTTTCTACGTGGTATCCGGGATCTTTATTCTTGTGAGCTTAGGTTCTTTATTTACTCAGGGACTTAACCAGGGAGTGGATTTTGTAGGAGGAAGAAGTTATACTATCCGTTTCGATCAGTCTATAAACCCTACTGAATTGGAGGATGAATTGATTACCGAATTTGGAAGTGCAAATGCCAAGACCTTTGGTGCTGCCAACCAGATAAGGGTAACAACAAAATATAAAGTTGAAGAAGAAGGAAGTGAAGTTGATGAAGAGATTCTTCAGAAGCTTTACAGCGCTGTACAGGCTTACCTTCCTGAAGGAACAACCTACGAAGATTTCACTGTAGGTGGGGAAGGAGAAAGAGGAATAGGGATCATGCAATCTCTTAAAGTAGGACCTTCAATTGCCGATGATATTAAGCAGGCATCTATCTGGGCTGTACTTGGATCCTTACTGGTGATCTTCCTTTATATCCTTTTAAGATTTAGAAAGTATCAATTCTCGCTTGGAGCTGTAATTGCAGTTATCCATGACGTGTTGATCGTTCTTGGGGTGTTCTCTTTGACATATAAGTTCATGCCTTTCAACATGGAGATCGATCAGGCGTTCATTGCTGCGATACTTACTGTGGTTGGTTACTCATTGAACGATACTGTGGTAATTTTCGACAGGATAAGGGAGTTCTTTAACGAACATCCATCCTGGACCAAAAAAGATGCGATCAACGCTGCAGTGAACAGCACTGTGAGCCGAACCATCAATACCTCTTTAACCACGTTGGTGGTGTTACTTGCGATCTTCATCTTTGGAGGAGAAAGCATCAGAGGATTTATGTTCGCTCTTATTGTTGGTGTAATTGTAGGTACTTACTCATCTATCTTTATAGCGACTCCTGTGACTTACGACACTTTCAACAAAGAAAGCAAGAAGAGAAAATTAAAAGAAAAAGAAGTTGTAGGATAATCTGCAACAACACTTATAACAGAAAGCCTTCCCCTGCGGAAGGCTTTTTTTTGCGGTCAAGTCTTAAAGAAGGGTTTTTGTGCCTACCGCCATTGCGAAGGAGGCTTTCGGCGACTGAAGCAATCTTGTGCTTTTGAAGATGTTTTTCACAGAATTTTTTTGCCACAAATTCACTAATGATTTTTCTGTAACCTGTGAGACTAAATTATATGTCGCTCCTCCGGAGTTGTTTTCTATTCGAATGTTTTTCCATCATTGCGAAGGAACTTTTTGCGACTGAAGCAATCTGCTGCTCTTTTAATAAGAAATCACTGTTTTGAAAATCTTTCGATCCGAGTTCGGGAATGATTTTGCTGAACCTGGAAACATGCCGCTCCTCCGGAGCTTTTTCTTTTGTCATTCCCATCGGTCATTGCGAAGGAGCTTTTTGCGACTGAAGCAATCTGCCGCTCTTTTAGTAAAAAGCCACTTTTTTAAAAAATTCCTTCGACCCGAATTCCGGAATGCTTTTGTCGAACCTGGAGGTATGTCGCTCCTCTGGAGCTCTTTTCTTTTTTCCATTCTAATGCTATAGACATGTCGCTCCTCCGGAGCTACACTTTTCTGAATAACTTTTTTTAGTCATAGTGAAGAAGCTTTATGGCGACTGAAGCAATCCGCCTCTTTGGGAGTGCTATTAATTGATTTGAAAATTATTTTGCCAGAATTCACGAATTTAATTAAGCGGACATAGTGCATTGGATAAGGGAGAGATTGATAATTCCAAATTTTATATCCCAGGCATTGAATTCTATTTCCCACCCCACCCTGCAGGCACCCCTCCGGAGGAGGGGAGATACTCGAGCAAGATTTGGATTTAAAAGAATGGCATTAAAATTTATTATTATTCTGCGTTAATCTGCGAGATCAGCGGGAAATATAAAATTATTCGTGAATTCGTGGCTGCTTAAACAAAAAGCCCCACTAAAAGTGAGGCTTCAAAAATGTCATTTCAGAAAATTTTTTTTAATCCCTGTTGAGGATCAAACTATCTCCTACTACCAGATTCCATTGATCTGAGAGGCCGCCGTTGATCTCCAGCACATATTGCGCAGGAACATTGGAAGGTATGGTTTCCAGACTTTCGGGCTTTGCATCTTTTGCAATACTTACGATTTTGTTTTGGGAATCGAGAAAGATAAGATCCAGTGGGATATGCGTGTTTTTCATATAGAATCCGCGGGGTTCCTCGTTCTCGAAAATGAACAACATTCCCTGGTCTGCCTCCATGGATTGGCGATACATAAGACCTGTCTCGCGCTGATAATCATCATCGGCAATCTCCAGCTTCAGGTGCCGGATAGTATCTCCTGCAGGTTTTACAAGGTAAGCTTCAGCTTCCTGTTTAAAAGTGACAGGTTCTGTTGCGATCTCTTTTGTAGCTTCAGGTTTGTCTTTGCAACCTGTCAATAAAGACCCGGTAATAAGCAGGCTCAAAAATGTCGTTTTTCGGATCATTTTACTCTGTCTTTTGTAGATGGGCGGTACATAAAGTAGAATCCTGCAATTATAAACGGTACACTCAGCCATTGCCCTGTGTTCAATACCCAATTCACGCGTTCTCCTACCTGTGGTTCCTTTACAAATTCTACAAAGAACCTCACGGTCCAAAGCAGAACGAGGAATAACCCGAAGATATAGCCAAGCTTTTCTCTTTTTAAAGTTTTCCAGTAGGTGAGCCACAAAATCACGAATACAACAACATAACAGGCGGCTTCATAAAGTTGTGCAGGATGCCGTGCAAAATCTTCTCCCAGCTTGGTAAAGACCACTCCAAAGTCTGAATTGGTAGGCTTTCCAATAATTTCAGAATTCATGAAATTTCCTATTCTCACGAATATTCCACCGGCGGCAACAGGGATAACAATCCTGTCCAGTACCCACAGCACTGGCTTGTGGAGTACATTTTTGCAGTAGAAGTACATGGCAATAATGATCCCAATGGCAGCGCCGTGACTTGCGAGCCCACGGAAACCTGTGAATTCGAATTCGGGCTCAAACCGTACTGGCAGGAAGATCTCCAGTAAATGGTCCTGGAAGTAATCCCAGTCATAAAAGATCACATGGCCCAGCCTGGCGCCAATAAGGGTGGCAAGCACGGTATAAATGAACAGGGAATCCAGTTTTTCCAGAGACACTCCTTCACGTTCATAGATGCTTTTCATTAAATACCAGCCCAGGGTGAAGGCTACTACGAACATTAAACTATAATAATGGATAACGAAAAATCCCAGATCGATTCCTTCGGAAGGATTCCAGTAGATCTTATTGAAAAGCATGAAATGATTTTAAGGTTGGAAGGTAAATATACATATTTGTTGACTTTAAGGAATTATTTTTCCTTCGGAAGTTTTTCGGGCACCGGGTCATAGCCTTTGCCGCCCCAGGGATTACAACTGGCAATACGTTTAATGGAAAGCCAGCTGCCCCGAAAGGCGCCGTGTTTTTGTAATGCTTCTACGGTATACTGCGAGCAGGTAGGAGTGTAGCGGCAGGTAGCAGGGGTGAGAGGAGAAATGAAATTCTGATAAAATTTCACCAAACCTATAAGCGGATATGACAGCCACTTTTTCACCTTTTTCAGTATTTAGTCTATTGTGAAGGTAGTCCCGTCTTTACCATCCTTCAGCTGTATACCCAATTCGATAAGCTCATCCCTGATCTTATCGCTGGTTGCAAAATCCTTGTTGGCCCTGGCTTCAGCTCTTAGTTTGATAAGAAGTTCAACGGTGCCTCCTAATTTCTTTCCGAAGTCATTATCTGCAGCTTCAGCATTATCTACTAATCCAAGAACTTCAAAAATGAAGTCACTCATGGTCTTTTTCAGCAGCTCAAGATCTTCCGCAGTAATAGAGGACTTCTCTTCTTTTATAATGTTTATCTGTTTTACCGCTTCAAAAAGCTGGGCGATTAGAATGGGACTGTTAAAGTCGTCATTCATGGCGTCATAACACTTCTGCCTCCATTCGGCCACATCAAAATCGGAAGTTTTACCTGTAGGCAGATTTCCAAGAGCGTGATAGGCATCCATAAGCCTGTTAAAGCCTTTTTCACTGGCCAACATAGCTTCGTTGGAAAAATCAAGGATGCTGCGGTAATTTGCCTGTAACATGAAAAATCTTGCCACAGTAGGGGCAAAACCTTTTTCAAGGTTAGGATTGTCGCCTGTAAATATTTCGTTGGGAAGGATATTATTTCCGGTGCTTTTGGCCATTTTTTTCCCGTTAAGGGTGAGCATATTGGCATGCATCCAGTAATGAACAGGGGTCTTGCCCGTAGCTGCTTCCCCCTGGGCGATCTCACATTCGTGGTGAGGGAATTTTAGGTCCATTCCGCCGCCATGAATATCGAATTCTTCTCCCAGATATTTTGAACTCATTACAGTACATTCGAGGTGCCAGCCCGGAAATCCGTCGCTCCATGGGGATGGCCAACGCATAATGTGCTGCGGTTCCGCTTTTTTCCAAAGGGCGAAATCCTGGGGATTTTTCTTGTCGCTTTGAGCTGTGAGTTCACGGGTGTTTGGGATCATATCCTCTAATTTTCTGCCGCTTAGCTTTCCGTAGTCATGAGACTCGTTGAATTTAAGGACATCAAAATAAACAGAGCCGTTAGCTTCATACGCATAACCTTTCTCAAGGATCTCTTTGATGATCTCTATCTGCTCAACAATATGGCCTGTAGCTGTAGGTTCAATGCTTGGCGGAAGATTATTGAATTTTTGAAGGATATTATGAAAATCAACAGTATAGCGCTGTACCACCTCCATTGGTTCGATCTGCTCTAAACGTGCTTTTTTAGCAATCCGGTCTTCTCCCGAGTCGGCGTCATTTTCGAGATGGCCCGCGTCTGTAATATTTCTAACATAACGCACTTTGTAGCCAAGGTGTTTCAGGTATCTAAATACAAGATCAAAAGAGATGAAGGTTCGGCAATTTCCTAAATGCACATTGCTGTACACGGTGGGTCCGCAGACATACATGCCCACTGCACCTTCATTAATTGGTTTAAAAACTTCTTTTTCTCCCGATATTGAATTGTAGATCTTTAATTCCTGCTGCTGGTAAAGTGCCATATGGTTAGAGCGAATTTTAAAATTCTGTTTCCAGGTTGATGTAATCTAAAAAGTCCCGTCTTGCTTCCGGATCTTTAAAACGGCCGCCGTACTCGCTGGTTACGGTACTGCTTTCAATATCCCTGATTCCACGGCTGTTCACACAAAGGTGTTTAGCATCAATGACGCAGGCAACATCTTCAGTTCCCAAAACCTCCTGAAGTTCTTTCACGATTTGCATAGTAAGTCTCTCCTGTACCTGCGGACGCTTAGCGTAATAATCTACAATACGGTTCATTTTTGAAAGACCAACTACAGTACCGTTGGAGATATAGCCTACATGGGCTTTCCCTACTATTGGTAGCAGGTGATGCTCACAGGTAGAGTAGAGGGTGATATTCTTTTCTACCAGCATTTCGCCGTATTTGTATTTGTTCTGGAAGGTAGAAGCCTTTGGTTTCCCTTGCGGATGTAAACCACCAAAGATCTCTCTTACAAACATCTTGGCAACCCTTTTGGGAGTGCCTTTAAGGCTGTCGTCGGTAAGATCAAGCCCCAGGGTGTTCAGGATATTCCTTACATCTTCCTGGATCTTCTCGATCTTTTCATCATCGCTAAGGTCGAACGCATCACTGCGCATTGGTGTGTCTGTATTTGGGCTGACAAATGCATCTCCCATCTCATCAATGGCCTCGTCTATATTGTCTTTTTTCATATCAGGTTATAAAGTGCGGTAAACTACTCTCTATTTAAGCTTGCAAAGATACATATTTAAACCCTTTTTTGATAATCAAGACCAGCAAGATGCCGCTTTCAATTTAGAGGGAAACAAAAAAACAGTCCGAAGACTGTTTTTGATTTTTTTACTGTTCCTTAAATTCCGAAACTCAGGGAAAGGATAAAGTTGGAATTGTTCTTTGCAATAGCCATACGATCTGTGAGTCCGGTTTGGTATAATTGAGGATTGCTGTCTCTTTCCCAATTGTCATATGAAAGATCAAGACGCACATTTCCGAAGTTATAACCCAATCCTGCTGAATAACCCTGCAGGTCTCCAATAGTGGTTTCATTGGTGTAAGGACTTTCTTCAAATCTGTATCCCGCACGAAGGCTCCAGGCTTCTATGCGATATTCGCCACCTATCCTAAATTCTGAAGCTCCTTTTAATCCATTGGAAATAATATCATTCTGATTCATAAAAGCAGGGTCATCTTTAGGTTTAAATTTCGTGGAGGAATAATCCTTGTACGAATAATCAAAGCTAATCAATGCCGAAGGTCCAAACAGGTAAGCTAAGCTTCCGGTATATTTAGAAGGCGTTTGCAGCTTATAATCAGGATAAATATTTACAACCTGTGGATCCACAATGGCTTCCCCCAACTCTTCGCTATAGGTTTCCAAATATTGAGAGGTTTCTTCAGAAATGGTATACCAGGTTGGAGATTCGTAAGCTGCCCCAATTCTTAAGCTTTCTCCTGCCTTGGCCAAAGCTCCCAATTGTAAACTGAAACCGCTACCCAAAGTGCTAAGACGATCCTCAAAGAAAATTTCATTTATTTCACTTCCATTATTACTATTTGTCTCAAAAAAAGTAGTGACTCTATCATAGTTTAAAAAGTGAGTATTTAAATTAAGACCTAAATAAAGAATATCCTGATACTGGGTTGCGAAATTAAATGAAAATTTACCATTTAGCCCTGTAGCTGCATATCCATATTCCTGATCAAAAATTCCCGCTGCTACATTAGAAGTGTACGGAGCAAAAGGTGCGTTGGTGTTTTCCGGAGTATAATCAAATAAATAACCCTGATAACCGAGAAAGGCTTGCTGCGCTCCAAAACCATGACGCTCTCCAAGATCAGCATATTTTCTGTCAAGGTTGGTATTTCCAATTTCCAAAAGATCTAGAGGGACTCCTTCTGTAAAACCAAGAAAGTAATTGTTAATGGTTTTCGTGTTGGTTCCAAACGCCAGGAAATCATCTTCAAAAGAAGCTGACTTATTATAATTAAACCCAAGAGTGAATTTTCTCCAGGCAGCATCTTCGTCCCTGTTATTGAAAACAAAAACAGCCCCGGCTTGTCCCAGATCCACATCTGTATTCGAATTGGTATTGAAGCCGTTCATGAAGCTTACTTCATTTTCTGCATTTTCCACATTTAGGGTGAAAGTAGTAAAGCTGTTTAGAAAAACTGCAGATCCTGCGGGATTTACGTTGAGAGCAGAAAGATCTCCTCCCAAAGCTCCAAAAGCTCCACTCATTGCCCTATATCTTGCAGTTCCGTTAAGATCTGTAGAAGAGTATCGTACGGCGTCTATAATATTTTGAGCCTCCGCAGTCATCGATAAGATGGCTGCGAAGGCAAAAATTAATTTTTTCATACAATCAGTTTTGTTAGACTTGGCTAGTTACCTCTACCGCGGCTCGATCTGGTAGTGGTACCGGAAGATCTTGTGCTGGAGCTGGATGAGGAAGACCTGTAGCTGCTATTGTTATTATTGCTGCTTGATCTGGTAGTTCTCGCCTGTGGTTCACGTCGTGTAGGCGCAGTCCTGGTACTTTGGACTTCCCGACGTTGAGTGGAAGTCCTGTAACTGTCCGAAGATCTTCTATTAGGTATGGAGGACGATCTTACCCTTGTAGTTCTGGTCTGGTAGGTTCTGGCATCTGTTCTTGAAGTACCTGCAGCCCTAACATTCCGGGTGTTCGAATAACCCTGTATTCTGGAGATGCGGCTATCATCATTACTTTGTCTGTAACGGTTATTTGTGGAATAGGCGTCTCTCCTGGTTGAGCTGTAAGCTACATCCCGACGGTTATATGACGGGTAATAATTATGTCCATAGTAGTAGGGAGAATACCTGTGGCCGTAATAACCGCCCCATCCAAAGCTCCATCCTATATTCCAGCCCCAGGAATGATATGCAAAGGGATAACCGTATCCGTAAGGATATCCATAACCGTATCTGTATGGGTTATAAAACCCATACCTGTAATGAGGTCCCCAGAACGGATCGTAAAATCCGGCATAATAGGGATATCCGTAACCGTAATAGAACGGGTTGTAATCGTTGTAAATGTTTATCGAGATCTCATCTGGATCAGATCCCCATGCAGCACGTCCGGGTTCATAGGCAAGGCCTTCTTCACCAAACATCTCGGCATCATATTGCCCCGAAGCATAACTTTCCACATCGGTAAAGATGGCTCCTTCTTCAGGTACGGCTCCAAATTGCTCTGCTTTCTCTCCAAAAAGATTTTTGTAGTATAAGGCGTCTTCATAAGATTCCTCGTAATCATTAGCAGTATAAGCCTCACCGGTTCTTGAAGAGGAATATATTCCATCATTTTCATACCCGGCATACTGGTAAGAACTACAGGAAGCTAATAAAAACAGAGAACTCACTGCTGTTAGCAGGTTTCTCACATTTAAAAGCTTGTAGTATCGTTTCATGGCGTTGAATTAATTATTGAACAAAGATAAAAATAGTTAGTTTTGCCCTAACTTTATTTCATTAACAAGGTGCAAGATTTGTGCCAAAAGACTGGAGATGGCAAAGAACCTAACTACTCGAAAAGAAGATTATTCAAAATGGTATAATGAACTGGTTGTGAAAGCCGACCTGGCCGAAAATTCTGCTGTAAGAGGCTGTATGGTGATCAAGCCTTACGGTTATGCAATATGGGAAAAAATGCAGGCACAACTGGATAAAATGTTCAAGGAAACAGGGCATCAAAATGCTTATTTTCCTCTTTTTGTCCCTAAGAGCCTTTTTGAAGCTGAAGAAAAGAATGCTGAAGGCTTTGCCAAAGAATGCGCTATTGTTACTCATTACAGGTTAAAAACCGATCCCGATAATAAAGGGAAGCTTATTGTTGATCCTGATGCAAAATTAGAAGAAGAGCTGGTGGTAAGGCCAACTTCTGAAGCTATAATCTGGAACACTTATAAGGGCTGGATCCAATCCTATCGCGACCTGCCTATCCTGGTTAACCAATGGGCTAATGTGGTGCGCTGGGAAATGAGAACCCGTTTATTCCTTCGTACTGCCGAATTCCTGTGGCAGGAAGGGCATACCGCTCATGCTACTAAAGCTGAGGCCCTGGCAGAAACCGAGCAAATGAATAACATATACGCCGAGTTTGCTGAAAGTTTTATGGCAATGCCGGTAATAAAAGGTAGAAAAACCGAAAGCGAACGCTTTGCAGGAGCCGAAGAAACCTACTGCATAGAAGCAATGATGCAGGATGGAAAAGCTTTACAGGCCGGCACCTCTCATTTCCTTGGACAAAATTTTGCAAAGGCTTTTGATGTCAAGTTTGCCAGTAAGGAAGGAAGCCTTGAATATGTATGGGCTACCTCTTGGGGAGTTTCCACCAGGTTAATGGGAGCTTTGATCATGACCCATAGTGATGATAACGGATTGGTGTTACCTCCAAACCTGGCTCCAATTCAGGTGGTAATAGTTCCTATTTACAAAGGAGAAGAACAATTGAACCAGATATCTGAAGTTGCTAATCAATTAGCAGCAGACCTTAGAGCGCAGGGAATTTCGGTGAAGTATGATGATCGGGATACTCAGAAGCCGGGTTGGAAATTTGCCCAGTATGAATTGCAGGGTGTACCTGTAAGGATTGCTATAGGACCAAAGGATCTGGAAAAAGGATCTGTAGAGCTTGCCAGAAGAGATACGCTGAGTAAGGAATTCATTGCACAAACCGAGGTGGTGGAAAAGGTCAAAGGATTAATGACCGAGATCCAGGAGAACCTGCATCAAAAAGCCCTTTCCTTTAGAAATGATCATATCACCCGGGTGGAGAACTTTGAACAATTTAAAGAGGTTTTAAATGAAAAGGGCGGCTTTATTTCGGCGCATTGGGATGGAACTTCCGAAACCGAAGAAAAGATCAAAGAACTTACAAAAGCTACTATAAGGCTTATTCCATTTGACGAACACAAGGAGGAAGGTGCTTGTGTTTATACGGGAAAACCGTCTGTGGGAAGAGTGTTGTTTGCTAAAGCTTATTAAAAATTCAAAAAAATTTATTCTACATTTGCGCCATTCAAAAATAGTTGTATTTTTGCATCCGCATTTGAAAATAAATGGTCCGTTCGTCTAGGGGTTAGGACGCCAGGTTTTCATCCTGGTAACAGGGGTTCGATTCCCCTACGGACTACAAGAGGTTTACAAGTCGTGTAAACCGGTTTTGAAATAATTAATTGGTCCGTTCGTCTAGGGGTTAGGACGCCAGGTTTTCATCCTGGTAACAGGGGTTCGATTCCCCTACGGACTACAAGAAGAAATAATTTAATTTAAGTATAATGGCAAATCATAAGTCGGCGTTGAAGAGAATACGTAGCAATGAGACTAAGCGTCTTAGAAACCGCTACCAGCATAAAACTACAAGAAACGCTATCAAGAAGTTGAAGGATGCAGAAAAGCAGGAAGCAGAGACTTTATTTCCTACTGTAGTTTCTATGATCGACAAATTGGCGAAGAAAAACATTATTCACGATAATAAAGCTGCTAACCTTAAATCTCAGTTAGCTAAGCACGTAGCTGCGCTTTAATAAAATAGTGTTCAATTTATAGGAGGATGCCTTTCGTTTAAAAACGAGAGGCATTTTTTCGTTTTAAAGTAAAAGGACCTCGCAGTGAAAGCTGCGGGGTTTCGTGTTTTAACCACCCCGTCCGCTATCGCGGACACCGCTCCTTAAAATAAGGAGGGGAGCCATTGGTCTGTTTTACCACCTCTTTGAGGTGGTCGTCCGCAAGCGGACGGGTCTGTCTCCGGGCTTTCCTTCTGTAATTTCAAACTGCGCCCCTCCTTCCTGAGGAGGAATGTCCGCCACCGGCGAATGGGGTGGTGCTCGCCTTTGGATTTTTAATTAGAACCCGGAAATTAGCTCCCCTCCTCCCTGAGGAGGGGAGTCCGCCGCTGGCGGATGGGAAAGTTCTTGTTCTTTTCGATTATTCTTCAGAATCCCCTTTTAGCTCCCCTCCTCATTGAGGAGGGGTGTCCGCTTTTAGCGGACGGGGTGGTGCTCGTTTCCGCAATCTCTCTATTGAACCGTAAAACAAAAAAAAATCCGGAGCACCAAAAATGTCCGGATTTTATGATTTTAGAGAGGTAAGTCTTATCCGTTCATGGAGATAAGAAACTCCTCGTTATTTTTGGTTTGCTTGATCCTGTCGTTGATGAATTCCATGGCTTCCACAGGATTCATATCGGCAAGATATTTACGCATTACCCACATTCTTTGAAGTGTGGCTTCGTCCAGTAAGATGTCATCACGACGCGTGCTGGAAGAAGTAAGATCGATAGCAGGGAATATTCTTCTGTTGGCGATCTTTCTGTCCAACTGAAGTTCCATGTTACCTGTACCTTTAAATTCTTCAAAGATAACTTCGTCCATTTTTGACCCTGTTTCGGTAAGAGCAGTTGCGATGATTGAAAGAGATCCTCCACCTTCGATATTTCTGGCGGCACCAAAAAATCTTTTTGGTTTGTGAAGCGCGTTCGCATCAACACCACCGGAAAGAACTTTTCCGCTGGCAGGTTGTACAGTATTATAAGCTCTTGCCAAACGGGTAATGGAATCCAGGAGAATGACCACATCGTGTCCACATTCCACCATTCTTTTGGCCTTTTCAAGAACTATGTTAGCAACCTTTACATGTTCATGAGCTTCCTTGTCAAAAGTTGAAGCGATCACTTCTCCCTTTACATTTCGCTGCATATCGGTTACCTCTTCAGGACGTTCGTCAATAAGAAGAATAATTTGGTACACTTCAGGATGGTTTGCGGCAATTGCATTTGCAATATCCTTAAGCAACATCGTTTTACCGGTTTTGGGCTGGGAAACGATCATACCTCTTTGCCCTTTTCCTATTGGAGAGAACATATCGATAACTCTGGTTGAAACTGTGCTTTGTCTTTCGGCAATATTAAATTTTTCCTGAGGGAATAGGGGAGTAAGGTGTTCAAAAGAAACTCTGTCCCGCACCACTTGTGGATCAAGTCCATTGATCTTATTGATCTTGATCAAAGGGAAATATTTTTCTCCTTCTTTTGGAGGCCTTACCTGTCCAAGAACAGTATCTCCGGTCTTAAGTCCGAAAAGACGGATCTGTGACTGGGAAACATAAATATCATCTGGAGAGGAAAGGTACATATAGTCAGATGACCTAAGGAAGCCATAACCGTCTTGCATAATATCGAGAACGCCTTCGCTTTCTATGATAGCATCAAATTCATAGTCGGGTTCCTTGTAGCGGTTGCGATTATCGCGGTTCCCGGAATCTCTGTTCCCGGAGTCCCTGTTGCCGCTGTCGCCACGATTATCACGGTTGCTGTTATCTCTATTGCCGTTATCGCGGTTGCCGGAATCTCTGTTCCCGGAGTCACGGTTATCCCGCTGGTTGTTATCTCTGCTGCCCTGGTTTCTGGAATCTTTTTGACGGGAATCTTTCCTGTTGTCCTTTTGAGAATTTCGGGGACTGGAATCTTTGGAAGAAGACTGTTGTCTTTGAGAATCTTCTCTTTTGTTTTTCTGATCGTGCCTTTTGTCTGGAGAAGAACCTTTTGATTCTGAAGATTTGTCCCTGCTGTCTTCCTTCTTTTCTGAAGCAGAAACATTTTTAGAAGACTTGTCTTCAGTGCCTTTGTCGGCAGTATTCTTTTCTCTGCGGGGACGGGTTTTGCGGTGCTGCTTTTCGGAATTTTGATCTTCCTGAGGCTGTGGTTTTACATCCTCATCTGTCAGGACTTCCTGAACTTTTTTTGGATTGGCAGCCTGGTAATCAAGGATTTGATATACCAAATCAAGCTTTTTTTGAGTGCGGTATTTAGGCACATTTAGCGTTTTGGCTATTTCCTGAAGTTCAGGCAGCTTTTTAGCCTTTAATTCTGAAATTTCAAACATGAATGTTTTTAGATAAAATTGATCTTTGGTTTATTTAACCTTCTCGAGGAAGAATCGAAAAATTTTTTTGGAGTCTAAGTAACCTTTATTGAATTGGTTACGAATTGATATTGCAATTATACGACATTATTTTAATTATTTAAATATGGTTTCTAAAAAGAATCTTTTATTTTTGTGCCTCTATTGAGGATAAATGCTACAAAGAATACAGACTGTTTACCTATTGATCGCGGCCCTTTTAAGTGCTGGATTTGTCTTTATTTTTAAGCTTTGGAATGACCTGTCAGGTAATCCTGTTTACATCGAAGATGTAATGTCTGCCTTAGGTCTTACTTTGCTGTCTGCGTTGATCTCTTTAGTTACGATCTTTTTGTTTAGGAATAGAAAGCTTCAGTTTGTGCTGGGGCGTATCAATATCTTATTAAACTTAATTTTACTAGGATTATTTGTCTATTGGTCCCTAACTATATCTGGAGAAACTTCGGTTTCAGAGAAAGGTATTGGGATGCTGACTCCTGTATTTTCTATCGTTTTTTTAGTGCTGGCCAATAAGGCCATAAAAAAGGATGAAGATCTTGTAAAATCTGTGGACCGGTTGCGATAAACCTTTCATCTTAGTAGTATTAGTGCGTAAAAACCCGGAGTGAAAACTTCGGGTTTTTTTGTTGGGTTGATTAAGGTTCAAAGTTTAAAGTTCAACCTCTCGACTGCGCTCGAGGTGACATTTAATTTATTCTAGTCCTAATGGAGACTGGGCACTATCAACTTCCTGATCACTGATCACTGATCACTGAACACTACTTTTTCCCCAGCTCAATCACCTCCAGGTCCCGGATTTCTTTTCCGTCTATGACGAATCTAAGCATGGTTCGCATCTGGTGAAATCCCTGTTTTCCTGCAGCACCGGGATTCATGTGGAGCACCCCCAGTTTTTTATCGTTCATAACCTTGAGAATATGCGAATGTCCGCTAATGAAGATGCGTGGAGGATTAGCCTTAATTTCCTCTTTTACGGCAGGGGAGTAGCGGCCGGGATATCCGCCAATATGGGTGATCCATACATCTACCTGTTCACACATGAACCTGTTATTAAGAGGAAATTCCTTTCTAATTTCGGCTCCATCAATATTTCCAAAAACGGCCTTTAAGGGTTTGATTTTTTGAAGAGAATCACTTACAGCGGTGGTGCCAATATCTCCTGCGTGCCACAGCTCATCTGCTTCTTCTGCATATTTAAGGATTCGGTCATCCATATAGCCATGGGTATCACTTAACAGGAGAATTTTTTTCATCGGGAATTTTTATAACGAGATTAACAAACTATAGATAAGGTAGAATGAGCAGTTGCCCCGAATGGCTTATCTTTGTAGCTTATAATTTGTAAAAGTAAAAATTTAGATTGAGATATTTTTTGGAGTTGGAATACTTCGGAAAGGCTTATCACGGCTGGCAACGACAACCAAATGCCCTTTCTGTGCAGGAGGTGGTTGAACAAAGCTTAAGCACCCTGCTGCAGAAAAAAGTCGAAATAATCGGAGCGGGCAGAACAGATTCCGGAGTACATGCCAGGCAGATCTTTGCACATTTTAATACTGAAGCAGAATTAGATGAAGATTTTATCTTTAGAACTAATTCTCTTTTGCCGCAGGATATTGCGTTAAAAGGACTTTTTAAGGTAACCCCCGAAGCTCATGCAAGGTTTGATGCTGTTTCCAGATCCTATGAATATCATATAGTGACCAGGAAAGACGTTTTTTCTACAGATACTGCTTACCATATTCACAAAGAGCTGAATATTGAAAAAATGAATAGGGCGGCAGAAATATTGCTCGATTACACCAATTTTAAATGTTTCTCGCGGTCCAGGACAGATGTTTTTACTTATAACTGTACGATCAAAAGAGCAGAGTGGGAGCAACAGGAAGACAGGCTTGTTTTTCACATTTCGGCAGACCGGTTTCTGCGGAACATGGTTCGGGCGATAGTGGGGACCCTGCTGCAAATTGGACAGGGAAAAATGGAGGTAGAGGAGATGCACAGAATCATTAAAAGTGAAGACAGAAGTAATGCAGGCGCGTCTGTACCTGCACACGGATTATATTTAACCAGGATCATTTATCCAACAGGAATTTTTAATTAATGGCTGCATCAACGGGAAAAGCATTTGATTTTAACCTTTTTAAGCGTCTGCTGGCCTATACCCGTGCCTACAAGTGGACTTTTTACTTTGTGGCTATTGCTGCCGTTCTCCTGTCTTTGCTGGGAGTAATGAGGCCGTATCTACTACAGATCACCATAGATGAATCTATTGTGCCGCAGGATAATGACCAGCTGCTGTTCTTTATATCTCTTATGGCGGGCGTACTGGTTTTAGAGGTGATCTTCCAGTTCTGTTTCATCTATTTTGCCAACTGGCTGGGGCAGGAAGTGATCAGGGATATCAGGGTAAATCTTTTTAAACACATGCTGCAGTTTAAAATGAAATATTTTGATAATTCGGCTGTGGGAAGATTAGTGACACGGGCAGTGAGCGATATAGAGACTATAGCAAGTATTTTCAGCGAAGGTTTGTTTATGATCATTAGTGACCTGCTCAAAATGGCTGTAGTTCTGGCCTTTATGTTCTACCAAAGCTGGAGATTGACCTTACTTGTACTGGTGGTACTACCATTCATTCTTTACGCAACAAGAGTTTTTCAGAAGAAAATGAAGGTGGCCTTTGAAGAGGTAAGGACCCAGGTAGCCAACTTAAACACCTTCGTGCAGGAACGCATTACAGGAATGAAGATCGTTCAGCTCTTCACCAGGGAGCAAAAGGAGTACGAGAATTTCAAGGAGATCAATGATAAACATCGCAAAGGCTGGATCAAAACGGTATGGTACAACTCCATTTTCTTTCCAATTGCCGAAATGTCCACTTCCATAACCATTGGTCTTATCGTATGGTATGGAGGTTTGCAGGTGATGGGGGGCAGTGAAGCTGTTACTTTAGGGGTAATTGTCGCCTTTGTGGAATTAACCCAGATGCTCTTTAGGCCCCTGCGTCAAATAGCCGATAAATTCAATACGCTTCAAATGGGAATGGTGGCTGCAAATCGCGTTTTTGGCATCCTGGATACCCAGGCTTCTATTGCCGATGAAGGTACTGTCGTTGTGGATCACCTAAAAGGGGAAATTGAATTTGAAGAAGTTCGTTTTAGCTATGTGGGCGACGAAGAAGTTCTTAAAGGAGTTTCTTTTAAAGCTAAACCTGGTGAAACTGTGGCCATCGTGGGAGCTACCGGTGCCGGAAAATCTACCATTATCAATCTGCTCAACCGGTCGTATGAGATTTCCAGTGGACGGATTCTGCTGGACGGCATCGATGTAAAAGATATGACCCTCAAATCTCTAAGGAGCGAAATCGCCATTGTATTACAGGATGTTTTCCTTTTTGCCGACACTATCCTGAACAATATTACCCTTAACGATCCAAAGATCACTAAAGAGACTGTGGTAGCTGCAGCCAGGGAGATCGGGGTAGATGAATTCATTGCCAGCCTTCCCGGCGGATATGATTATAACGTGAAGGAGCGGGGAGTAATGCTTTCTTCGGGACAACGGCAATTAATTGCATTTTTAAGGGCCTATGTAAGCAATCCGAGTATTCTCGTACTGGATGAGGCAACATCTTCTGTGGATTCCTACAGTGAACAACTCATTCAGGACGCTACAGATAAGGTGACCCAAGGTCGTACTTCCATAGTAATTGCCCACCGTCTGGCTACCGTCAAAAAGGCTGATAAGATCCTGGTGATGGATGCAGGGAAAATTGTGGAAATGGGAACCCATAAAGAGCTTCTTAAAAAAGAAGATGGATACTACAAAAATCTTTATGAGGTGCAGTTCATGCAGGAAGAGGAAACGCTTTAGAGCAGATCTGCTCTGAGTTTTTCAACCAGGTCATCGTGATCTTCGTAGATCACAAATTCCCCATCTTTAATATAAGAGATTTGCCCGGTTTCTTCACTTACCACCAGTGCAAGGGCATCGGTCTTTTCGGTAATTCCTACAGCGGCCCGGTGACGCAGCCCAAATCTTAAAGGAATTGTTCTGTCATTGGAAACCGGAAGGATAACACGGGTTGCTGTAATATAATTATCCTCAATGATCATTGCTCCATCATGTAAAATACTATTCTTGTAGAAAATAGATTCAATAATAGGCTGATTCACCTGAATTTTCATTGGATCCCCTGTATTCTTAATAAAGTCAAGGCTGGTATTTTTTTGAATAACGATCAATGCTCCTGTATTCGTTCTGCCCATATTTTCACAAGCTTTTACTATAGCCTCCACATCATGCGGCACCTCCAGGTCATCCTTTATAAGCTTTAGAGTTTGGAGAAATCTCCTTCTCCGTGCAAAATTTGTGGAGCCTATCATGAGAAGGAACTTTCTTATCTCCTGCTGAAACACAACGATCAAAGCAAACATCCCTACGCCAATAAATTCTCCAAGCACGCTGCTCAACATTTCCATTCGCAGTAGCTGGGTAAGCTTCCAGACGAAATAGATGATCACGATCCCAATAAAGATGTTGACCGCAACGGTTCCCTTTACTAATTTATAGATATAGTAAAGCAGGGCAGCGATAAAGATGATGTCAACAATATCGAGAATGCGCAGGTCTAAAAACTCCAAGGTAGATTTGCTTTTTGGTAAATGTAAAAAATTATAAGCTAGTTTTTCAGGCGCTCCACCAATTTCACGCATTCCACTGCTTCCTTCACATCGTGGACCCTTAGAATATTTGCACCTTTCATGAGAGAAACGGTGTTTAAAACCGTAGTACCATTAAGCGCTTCTTCCGGGGTGGTGTGAAAGGTTTTATAGATCAGGGATTTTCTGGAAAGAGCAGAGAGTATGGGTAAATTAAGGTTTTTGAACAGCTCAAGTTTTGAGAGCAACCGGAAATTTTGATCGATGTTCTTGGAAAATCCAAAGCCGGGGTCTATGATGAGATCATTTATCCCCAGGACCCTCGCCTTTTCGATCCTTTCCGAAAAATAGAAAAGCAGATCCTGCACCAGGTCTTCGTATTCATTGAGATCTTTCATGTTCTGAGGATTGCCTCGCATGTGCATCATGATATACGGCACCTGCAGCTGGGCTATAGTTTGCATCATTTTTTCGTCCAGAATTCCAGCGGAAATATCATTTATTATTGCGGCTCCTGTTTCCACACATTGCCTGGCGACTTCACTTCTAAAGGTGTCTATCGACAAAATGATCTTTGGAAATTTTTCTACCAGTGCCTTCACCACCGGAAGGATCCGCTGCAATTCTTCGCTTTCCGGAATATCTTCAGCCCCCGGCCTGCTGCTATAAGCACCAACATCAATAATGTCTGCACCTTCTTCAAGCATTTTTTCTGCCTGAAGCAGGTGGTCCTGCAGGCTATTTCTCTTGCCGCCGTCATAAAACGAATCGGGGGTGATGTTAAGGATTCCCATTACTTTGGGAGTAGAAAAATCCATGAGTTGTCCCTTGCAGTTGATATACATGCTTAAAAATGCTATTTTTTGAATGGAAAAATTAACTTTGACAAAAAGAATAAAATCAGCGAAATTTACGCAAATTCCCTGTCTCTATGAAGGATACTTCTGCCCAATATGATGCCGTGGTGGCCGAATGCCGAAGCTTGTTTTTAAAAAAGATGAAAGACTATGGCTGTGCATGGCGCATCCTGAGGCTGCCGTCCCTCACAGATCAAATTTTTATAAAAGCTCAGAGAATTAGGGGGCTTCAGGAGAATGAAGTGCGAAAAGTGGATGAAGGAGAAGTGCCGGAATTCATAGGGATCATCAATTATTCTGTAATGGCTTTGATTCAGCTGGAAAAAGGCGTGGCAGAGCAACCGGATCTAAATGAAGAAGAAGTTTCAGAATTGTATGATCGAACCATTGCCAGAACCAAAGCCCTTATGGAGAATAAAAATCATGATTACGGAGAGGCCTGGCGTGAAATGCGGGTAAGTTCCCTGACAGATCTTATCCTGCAAAAATTACTACGTATCAAGACGATTGAAAATAATAAAGGCAAGACTCTGGTGAGTGAAGGAATTGGGGCGAATTATGAGGACATGATCAATTATGCAGTTTTTGCCCTTATACATATTCACGAAAACAGCGAACTAAGCAAAACATAAATCGGCAACACATGAAAATTCTTGTAAGCATCGCCCGTTGGGTGGTAGGGATCTTATTTATTTTTTCGGGATTTGTTAAACTTAATGATCCTATTGGTTTTTCTTTTAAACTGGAAGAATATTTTAGTCCGTCGGTGCTGAACCTGGAATTTTTAGCTCCCTTTGCTTTAGTGATTGCATTGTTACTGGTCGTCTTTGAGGTGGTCGTGGGAATCATGTTGCTTATAGGTTATTTGCCAAGATTCACCACATGGGTGCTGCTGCTCATGATCTTGTTTTTTACCTTTTTGACCTTTTACTCAGCTTACTTCAACAAGGTGACAGACTGTGGGTGCTTTGGAGATGCAATTCCTCTAACCCCCTGGCAGTCGTTTTATAAGGACATCATTCTGCTGGTGCTCATTTTGTTCCTATTTTTTAAAAGAGAACACATTACCCCTTATTTTGCACAGGCATCGCACCGCTGGATCGTATTCCTTTCTTTCATGCTATGTTTCCTTTTTGCTTATTACGTGCTAATGCACCTTCCCTGGCTTGATTTCAGAGCTTATAAGGAAGGAACTAATATTCAGCAGGCGATGACCATTCCCGAAGGGGCTCAGGAAGCAGTTTATGACTACAACTGGAAATTCAGGGTAAATGGCGAAGAAAAAATTTACACTACGAATGGATCTTACCCGGCTGTGGAAGGGGAATTCATTGAAGTGGAAACCGAAATGGTCAAAAAAGGCTATGAACCGCCCATTCATGATTTCTCCATAGAAAAAGATGGAGAGAATTTTACTTCTGAGATCCTGCAGGAGGAGAAACTGCTCATGATCGTTGCCTACAGCCTTAATCGCAGTGAACCCGATGGGCTTGAAAAATTAGAAAAGGTCATTAAAAAAGCGAGAAGCAATGGCTACAGGGTCATTGGGCTTTCAGCCTCAGACGAGGATCTAAAAGGTACCATGAACAGGAAGTATGGCCTTGACCTGGAGTGGTTTTTTAGTGATGAGACGGCTTTAAAAACAATTATTCGAAGTAATCCCGGGCTGGTGAAGCTTCAGAAAGGGACGATCCTTAAGAAATTGCATTGGAATGATGCTGAAGATCTTAAGTTTTAAGAGGTGCCAAAAAAGGTATTTTTTGAATGGTATTTAGTCCCTGGTTTGACCACTCAGCCGGTTTTAAACCTGGAAGGATTGAAAATATGTAAGAAGTCATATTTGCTGTGTGACATTGTCTAATTGTCCTTAAAATATTCTTTTCATAACCGCTTTCGAAGTAGTATTTCCGACCCTTTTTTGCAGTTTTCTACGCCCTGCAGCCGTATATTTGTACTGCAATATTTCAGAAGAAATAAATTAATTGATAAGCTCTTGACTATTAATATTTTCCGAAGGAATTTATAATAGTTTTAGCGTTTTCATCGAAAACAGAATACTAACTTATCCCCTTAAAAAACCAAGATGAGACAGAAAATAGTAGCCGGAAACTGGAAAATGAATAACGATCTTGCCCAAACAGAAGATCTGCTTGGACAAATTAAAAATCAATGGCAGGAAAAAGAAGGCGTACGGGTAATCGTGGCGCCGGCGTTTACCAATTTACACCATGCCTTTGAATCTTTAAGAAAATATTCCATTGATGTTGCGGCTCAAAATATGAACGAAAACAGCGAAGGGGCTTATACCGGCGAGGTATCTGCCCGTATGCTTACCAGTATAGGAATTAAAACTGTGATCATTGGTCACAGTGAACGCCGCGCGATCTTTAAGGAAACCGATGAGGTCCTTGCAAAAAAGGTTAATGCAGCTCTTGAAAATGATATGGAAGTGATTTTTTGCTGTGGCGAAGAACTTAGTGAAAGAATGGGAGAAAGACATTTTGAAGTGGTGAAGTCACAACTTGAAAAAGGACTCTTTCAGGTTTCTGAAGAAAACTGGAAGAAGGTGGTAATTGCCTATGAACCGGTGTGGGCCATTGGAACCGGAGAAACTGCTTCTCCCGAACAGGCACAGGAAATGCACGCTTTTATAAGAAAAACCATCGCTGAAAAATTTGGACAGACTTTGGCAAATGAGGTGGCGATCCTGTACGGCGGAAGTGTTAAGCCGGAAAATGCACAGGAGATCTTCGCCAAGGAAGATGTAGACGGGGGACTAATTGGAGGAGCAAGTTTAAAAGCGCCCGATTTCCTGGCTATCGTTAATGCGTTTTAAAGTGAAAAATATGAATTACCTGGAGTTTAGATTTGTTATTGAGCCTCCGCAACCTGCTTCTGAAATCTTGATTGCCGAACTCGGCATGGCGGGTTTTGAAAGTTTTGTGGAGAATGAAGATGGAATTACGGCTTATATTCCTACAGAGGAATATGAAGCTGAAACTATGTCGGGGTTACATATACTCCAGTCGAATGAATTCGATATTTCCTTCACCCAAACCGAAATTGAGCAGGTGAACTGGAATGTAGAGTGGGAGAAAAACTTTCATCCTATTGTGGTCAATGAGGAATGCGGGGTTCGGGCACCGTTCCATCCTCAACCCGATGTTAAGTATGACATAGTCATTGAGCCAAAAATGTCATTTGGCACGGGGCATCATGCCACCACTCATATGATGATAGAATTTTTGCTGAAGTATGATCTTCAGGGGAAAAAAGTGCTGGATATGGGCTGTGGTACCGGCGTACTTGCCATCGTTGCAGAGAAAAAGGGGGCAACTGAGATCGATGCCATAGATATTGACAACTGGTGCTACCAAAATACTCTTGAAAATGTGGGGCGCAATGCCTGTGAAAATATTTCTGTTTTTGAAGGTGCTGCCGAACTGCTGGAGGGACGCAACTATGATGTTATTATTGCCAATATTAACCGAAATATTCTTCTGGAAGATATTTCTGCCTATAACAAATGTTTGAACAGCGGGGGAGAATTATATCTTAGTGGATTCTATTCCAAAGATATTCCTGCAATTAGAAAGGAATGTGAGAAAGAGGGCCTGGAATACAGCGATTATATAGAGAGAGATGAATGGGTCGCTTTAAGGTTTGTAAAAAACAAGATTGAATAGAATTTATTATATTTAACCCTTGAATTTATCACGAATTAGACTGATTATGAGCACGAAGGAAGAAGTTCTTGAGAAGAAAGAAGTAAAAAGCAAAGCATCCAAAGTACATGAGATCGTTCTTTACAACGATGACTATAATACTTTTGACCACGTTATTGAAACCCTCATCATTGCCTGTGAGCATACTCCCGAGCAAGCGGAACAGTGTGCGCTGTTAGTACACTATAAAGGTAAATGCACGGTTAAAACAGGACCTTATAAGGAACTGGAGCCCCGCTGCGGAAAATTGCTCGACGAAGGCTTGAGTGCAGAGATTGTTTAAACTGCGCTAAACCTGAAATAATAAGAGGCCGGAAAATGTAATTTTTCCGGCCTCTTATTATTTATTGCCATTACCCTTATTCTAAAGCCACCTTTAAAATATTTGCCTGATTTTTCCCTGCTTCGTTGGAGATGTATACGTTCCCGGAAGGATCAAAGGTTATCCCTTCTGGTTGCTCAAAATCTTTCTTATCGAGCAAATAGAGCTTTACCAGCTCTCCGCCGGGTTCCATGATGAGCAGGGATGGGGATTGCGCATCCAGCAGGTAGTAATTATCATTTTTAGGATGGGCGGTAATTTCTGAAGGATAAAATTTGCCCCGGCTTTTCTTCTTTCCCTTCCCAAGGATCGGATCTTCCAGGTTTATTTTTAGAGCGGGTTCCTTCCAGGAATTTTCAAGGTTTAAGGTGACGGCATAGATGCCTTTTGAAACATTCTTGCCTTTTTTATCTTTTTCGGCAAGGAGTAGCCGGGCATTTTCGTGATCGAGATGTAAACCTTCCACATCAATACCGTTGACCTCTGCGAGGTAGGAATTATATTCGGTGACTATAGGCTCGGGGCCCTTATAATTTGCCACTTTAAAAATAGTACCGTTACTTCTTAAAATGTAAGCGTCATCTTTGGTTACTCTAATACCCTCATAGTCTCCTCCTCCATGAAACTTTATTTTATTTTTTATGCTGGAACTTTTGAGGTCATAAATAAAAATGATCCCATCTTCATCCTGTACCGCTGCAATGGTATTTTCGCCTATCCAATCTATTCCGGAGATCTCACTTAACTCTTCAGGAAGGTCCCATTTTTGAAGGATCCGGTATTCCTGTTGTTGCAGGTCATTTGGTTTTTCTTTTTGAAAGGCAAAGAAACCTATCAGGCTTATTGCCAGTATGAGGATGATAAGACTCGTTTTTTTCATAGCTGTGTTTTTAATCCCAGTAAGGAACTGAAGTGATTTTTACTCCCTGTTTATCTACTATCATTTCTTTGTCAAAAAAGAAGCCGGCGATCTCCACCTGGTAATACCTTCTTTCACCCGCAGTGATCATTTCAGGATCTTCAATTTTTTTCTTTCCGAATTCCTTCTCCAGGCTGCTTTTTACTTCCGGAGGTAATACCTCGTAAGGGATTTCCTGTTTTTCCTTTATGATATCTCCGGAAGTTTGAATTTGCACCTTTGTATCGCGGCCGTAAAGTTCAAAATCCACTTCATAATGATCCTTGACCTGCTCCCAGTTAACTTCGGAAGCTTCAGGATATAAAGCCCGGAAATGATTGATCGCTACCGAAGGAATATCCGCATTCGGATAATCATCGGAATCACAGGAAAGCAAAACTCCGGAAAGTAACAGATACAGGACCCACTTCGGCTTCATTTTTTTTTTAATGCTAATTTCCGAACGGAATCGGGAAAGAAATGGGAATTCAGTGGTAATTAAAAGTTAATTGTAAAGGAATGCAGGTTGTCCCTGAAATCATAATTGATCTCCAGGTTATACCTGTCGGCAATGGCTTTAGAGATCGCAAGTCCCAGTCCGTTGGAATGACTCCTTTTGCCTGGTTGAAATCTGGAAAAAAGTGTTTTTGGGTTGAGCGGCTTTTCTCCTAAATTCTGAATCAAAATTTGATTTTTAAAGATTTCAACTTTCACCCTGCTTGCTGCAGGGGTGTGTAAAAGTGCATTTTTGAGCAGGTTTGCCACCAGAATTCTGGCAAGGTCTTTACTCATGTTGTATTGAAGTTCAGCCGTTTCTATTACATCAACTTCAATGCTGTTATGGGAGGCAAGATCCTCAAATTCGAGATTTATTTGCTTCAGGAGCTGGTTAAAGTTTACCGTTTCTTCGTCTGCAAACTGCCGGTTTTCGATCCTGGAGAGGAGGAGCAGGGCACGATTAAGCCGGGTTAATCTTTCCAAATTGTTCAGGATGAGGCCCAGCTCTTCCATTTGTTGAGGCTCTAAGGAAGAATTTTCTGCAAGTAATTCCAGTTTGTTAATGCTTATAGCCAGAGGGGTTTGCAGCTCATGAGAAGCATTCTCAATAAATTCCTTTTGGCTGGTATAACTTTCGACCGACTTCTTCAGCAGTTTATCAATACGTTCATTCAACAGTTGGAATTCCTCCACTTTAGTGGATCCGAATTTGATCTCGGTGTCTTTTTCAATATTAAATTTTTCCAGGCTCCTAAGGAGTTTGTAGAACGGCTGCCATACCTTTTTATGAAGGAAATTATTCAACAGGAGAATGGTTAATATTAGACCAACATAGAGCCAAATAAGAGAAAAGAATAATTCTTTTATGAGATCATCCTCTTCTACCATGGAGGTTATCACCTTGATCTTATAATATTCCCCTTCATGGCGAAAAGCACTTTCCAGCAGGCGGACAGGTTCAAAATCTTCCTCATTTTCCATGAACATCAGCGTATCCCGGTAGGCATCGGTAAATTTTTCCGCAGTTTTTGAAGAAGTAGGGGTAATTATAAAGTTGCCTTCATCAAAAGTATTCTTCTTAAGCAGGGCCGGATCCTTTGCCGCTTTTCTTATCACCAGCATTTTTTGGTTATCCAGGCCATCATCCATGCTGTCATAGATCTCATCGAGGATCTCGATGTAAAAGATTACCGCCCATATGGAAAGTAGGAAGATGAGGATCAATGCAAAATAGGAGGTGGTATAGTTGAGAAGTTTCATTGGCTAATGAGCTTATAACCTATTCCATACACTGCCTTGATCTCGGGGAGAGCCTTGGCGGTAGTCAATTTCTTTCTTAGGTTCTTGATCTGCGAGTAGATGAATTCAAAACTGTCGGCCTGGTCGATATTGTCACCCCACACATGTTCGGCAAGGGCAGTCTTACTTACGAGGCGGTTCTTATTGATACTAAGATAAAGCAGTACGTCGAATTCCTTACGGTTAAGCTCCAGTTCCTTGCCATCTATTTTCACCTGGTGGTGGTCTATATCAATTTTTAAATTGGAAAATTCCAGCACATTGGAACCATCGAATTTACGCCTTCGTAAAATGGCTTTTACCCGGGCATTTAGTTCTGCCATATGAAATGGTTTTGGGAGGTAATCATCGGCACCCAAATTAAGACCCAGAATACGGTCATCCAGAGAATCTTTAGCCGAAACAATAATTACGGCATCAGAGAGGCCTTTGTCTTTTAAGATCTTAAGGAGTTCCAGTCCATTCCCGTCGGGTAAAGAAATGTCCAGGAGAATGCAATCATAGTCATAGATTCCGATTTTCGAAAGTGCTTCCTTGTAGCTACTGACCACCTCCACCAGGTAATTTTCTTTTTCCATGGTGGTTTGCATGTTGCGGGACATCTCTGCTTCGTCCTCTATAATAAGTATCTTCATAAGATTTTAAATGCCCGCAAAAATATAAGCCAAATTCGGAAACAATCGGGAACGGGAAAAGTTAATTGAAAATGGAGAAATTAAACTAAACCATAGCATTCCCATTTTCTTCCAGTTTCGGGGGCTTATTTTGTTCAGAATTAAAAAAGAAATATAACTATGAAAAAATTGATTTTAAGCGGGGCTTTAATGTTAGGCTCCTTTGGATTATTTGCTCAAACATCTGCAAACCTGCCACAAAATTCTCAGGATTACATCAAAAAGAATTTCTCTTCTGCCACTATTGAAACCACTAAGGAAGAGAGCAGCTGGGAATTCTGGGATAAGGATGAGAAATATGAGGTGCATCTTTCCAATGGAATCAAATTGGATTTCAATAAAAATGGAGAGATCACAGAGATAGACAGTAAAAATAATGAAGCCATACCTGAGGCAGCACTACCAAAAGAGGTGGTCACTTATGTTCAATCAAATTATTCCGGAAACAAGATAATCAGTTGGGAAAAGAACGATGATGAGCAGGAAGTAGAGCTGGCAGACGGTACCGAACTGGAATTTGATGCTCAGGGAAATTTTAGAAAAGTAGATTAAATTTTTTGCTATAATGAAATGGTAACAAAAAAACGGCTTCCTTTCAGGGAGCCGTTTTCTGTTTTTTGAACCACGATTATTATAGTGGCCTGAATTCAAATCTTTGTCCGCCTACAGAGATTCCTGCCATAGCGCCTCCTTTTGGGACAGTGACTATTGCCACTCCATCCTGGAATTCCAGATCTCTTGAAAATCCTTCATCAAGTATAACAGCAGAGGCATTCGCACTTAATTCATAGCTTCCGCTTTTAAATTTCTCCAAAGCCTGTTCATTTTCGAAGAAGAGTACTTCTACAAAAGCTTTACCGCCAATTTGAAGTCCCACATCAATTTGTTTTAGATCGGCGTAACCTATAAGATTTCCGTTTTCATATACTGTTCCGTTTCCCGATGCACCACCAATTACATAGGCTCCTTTACCCACGTTTGGAAAAATGGCGTATCCAACGGCACTGTCAAAATGATCGGCCATTACGGGATAATTACGTTCAATCATATCTTTTTCCTGCCGGGAATCGGTAACAAGGTCGTCTCCGGTCTTCTTGGCAGAACCACAGGAGGCCAGCACCAGTACCAACAGTACCATCAAAAATTTGTAGACACTATTTAATCTTACTCTCATCACTTTGAATTTTTGGTTAACCTTATTAAGATAGCCTTTATTGTAAGAATAATGTGTTAAGCCTAAGTTATAAAAACAGAGAAGGAGAGGGGGTTAAGTAAATCTACTAAAGAATTGCTGTCCGAAAATCCGGTTTCCTGGGTTTGAAAAGAAGCTGTTGAGAACGCGGGCAACATTTAATGGGTTTCTCCCTTAAAGATTTGACATTTTTAGAAATAGAACAGGGGTGGAGGGAAGAGTAAAAAGAAAGAGGCACAAAAAATAGCATTTTATGAGCCTCTAAATCTTTCGGGATATCTTTATTTTTAAGTTTCCTCTTCTTCATTATCTTTAGGAGGAAGCCGCTGCATCATCATTCTTCTGTAATGATTTGTGTAACCCCAGTCCTGTCTTCCAATACCTTTGCGATTCCTGGATTCGGGCTGGCGTTTTTCTCTACTGGAGGTGCTGAATTCTATCATGGCTTTAAAAATTTTACGATGCAAAAACCCGGCAAATTCCCGGGTTGCGACGCTGAATTTCCTCCCGGAATTATTAATCTGCTGTAAGATTAAATATAAGAAGATCCTGCCTTATTTCTCAGAGGCTATTTGCTAATTAACTGATTTTTAAGTTTTTGATTCCGGCGAGGATTAGCCTTAGTATCTGCGTCAAAAATTTATATTCTTAAGCTGATCAATAAATAATAAAAAGCTGCCTAAAAAGTTACCTCTTTAGACAGCCCCGGCTACAAATAATAATTAAAATGCGGTTTATTCCTGTGCCTCTTCAGCCGGTTCCCCCACGGGTACTTCTACTTCGGTATAAAGATCTTTTCCTGTTTGATCTTTCCCGGTCCATAAGAAGAAGGTGTAGGGCATGTCTTCATCTACCACCAACCTAAAACTTCCGGTTTTTTCAAGATCTGTACTTTCTTCCTGACACTCAGGTTCGCCGTATTTCTTTGCTGCAATCCCTGCCACATAAATCTTTCTTCGGCCGCTGCCGTAAAGCGATTCTCGGGAGGCATTAATTCCCTGGGGAATATGACAGGCTGTAGGCAGAACGTAAGTTACCTCAATGTCATAGCTTTTTCCCTCTTCAAAAAATTCCGGTAAATCGATAGCCGTTACCTTAGCTAACTCCGGCATCCAAACCGGATCATCCGACTCCAATTCACAACTCTGTATTGTGAATATTAACAACGCAAGTAATACTAATTTTTTCATACTCTTTTTTCGTAATTGTCTTTATCTATATGACCTCAAAATCATTAAAGGTTGCGTGTGTTAGATTTAAAAAAAGCCAGGAGTTCAGAACCGAGAGTCAGGACTTTGAATTGGTAGTGGGCAGTAGGAAGTAAATTTGAAGATTTGGGGATTTAAAACATGCCCCATGGTCACTAGTGTAGAAAACAAGAGCCAGGAACCAAGACTTTTCCTTCATTTAAACTGATCACTGATCACTGATCACTGAACACTCACTGCCCACTTATCACTGCACACTTATTCCACCTGCCTACTTATCACTGTGCACAACACGCTTAAGATCATAGACCTTAAACCTTTAAAACTGGTAGCTTAGGCCGGAGTAGATTCCGAAGTAGTGGGAATTACCGGTATCGAAGGTGTTAAGCTGGTACTTGAACATAGGTTCCAGGTTAAGGCGGATCTTTGGGGTGAACTTGTAATTTACTCCCAATCCCAGGTTTGCACTAAAGCTCACTTCATTAAGGTTTTGTGCTCCTCCAAAGTCGGTAGTGAAAGCGGGAGTGTTCATGACAAGATTATTCTTCCCGAGCAACAGGGTGCTGGCACCTCCAATAAGATTGAGTCCGATTTTTTTGTCGATAAGGGCGAATTCTACTTCAAGTGGAATCTCAATAAATCCGAATTCCTGCTCCAGGTCTCCCTGTGAGGCGAGCATGATGCCCATACCGGCGGGATCTGTTCTTACTGCACTGGAACTGGAAGCTGTATTATAATCCACCTGCCTGGTACTGTAATTGAAATCCACTTTGCTTACACCCGACCGGATCTTTACTTTTTCTGAAACCTGATAAGCCAGGTTTACTCCATATGCCATGGAAACATCGCTACCTCCGGTATTTCCCGCCATTTGAGAATCCACGGTATTGCTGCTTCCCATATTAAAATAGACCGCTCCCGCAGTAGTTGAAATTCTTATTCGCTTAAGGAAACCTTCATTCTTAGTGGAAGGTGCTGCGGTTTCAGCCTCTGCAAGCTCAGCTTCTTCCTTAAGAAGTTCTTTGGTAAGATCCTTTTTTACAGCCGCATTGGTATTTTGCATTTTTGAAGCATCAGGAGTTTCTGCAAGGGCTTCAGCAGGAGTAGATGTTATCGCCGGCTTAATTCCGGTTCCCTCACCAGGTACCAAAGTCTCCTTTGAGGTTTCAGCAACAGCAGCATCAGCAGTCGTAGCATTTTCAGCATCCGGAATTGCCTTTTGTGACAAAAGCTTTTTCTCTGCCTTCGCTTCAACAGCATTCGGAACCTTCCCGTTATTTTGAATTTTTGATGCTGCCCGATTGGAGTTACTTTCAGCAGCAACTGCTTCAGAAGAATTTTCTATAGAAAGATCTTCCTGTTCCTTATTTTCAGAATGGGTAATGCCGGGTTCGGCTTCCGGGGTAATTTCCGCAGCAGGGGAGATATTTGGTCTAAAATTTTCCTCCTGATTCACGAAAGGTTCGGGAGCAGAGGTGTCAAAAAGGTTAAAATTAAAAATGTTTATCAGCAGCGCAACTAAAGCTGCAACACCGGCAAGAGGGATCCACAGCGGCAGCACCCTCTTCTTTTTCTCTTTAGGCAGGCGGGCACTGATGAACTCCCAGGAGTCGGCAGGGGGAGGGACGTGAGCGCTTTTAAGGCCTTCCCTGTAGATATCGTCTATTTTCTTCTTTTGTTTCATTTTTCTACTGCCAATGAGGGGTGATTTCTTCGAACTTCGATCATTTCTTTCAGCTTCATTCGTGCCCTGGCAAGATTGGATTTTGAGGTTCCTACACTTATGTTCAACATTTCTGCAATTTCCTGGTGAGAGTGCTCTTCCATTACGAAAAGGTTAAATACCAGCCGGTAACGTTCGGGCAGCTCCTGGATCATTTTTATGAGAACATCGGTGGAAAATTCATTTTCTTCATATTCTAATTCCGGATCTTCGGCAATGTCTTCCTTAATACTTAAAAAAACGGAAGCATTTTTTTTATACTGCTTTAATGTCGTGTTGATCATGATGCGGGTCATCCAGCCTTCAAAGGTGCCATTGCCGCTATACTGGGATATATTTTGAAAGATCTTGATAAAACCTTCCTGCATATTATCCTTTGCCTGCTCATAATTGTTGGAGTACTTAAGGCATATGGCAAAAAACTTTGACGCATACCGGTTGTACAGCTCCTCCTGGGCCTGCCTTTCCTGCTTTTTGCACTTAATGATGAGGTCGTTGAGACTCACAAATTGAATTTATCCCGTTTTGTAGAGTACAATGTTACTCAATTTTTCGTGCTTCTTTTAAAAAAATATTTCCTTCCTGAAACAAATATTTAATTTAAAGGTTTAATTTTCAGATGGTTCTGTTTTTTCATATTCCATAAGGAAGCCATCACAGGCTACCCAGGTGTTTATGAGTAAATATTCTGAAGTAATGATCAGGTTTTCCACCGGGTCCACAGTACAATTGGATACCATTGGAATACCGGTATCAAATTTGAGCTCCAGCAAAAGCAGGGGTTCACCGGCTCCGTTCCATGGCCTGTTCACCAGTTTATAGGTGCCTTCTGCTGTTTCTTCGGAAGCGCCTTCAAGCCTGGTTTTAAGAAAGGTCCCGTTATTCCTGAAGGTATATGATTCCCTCACCTGGGGATCTTCGTAGGCTGCATGGGCCATATTGCTTCTTGTCCTTACCAGTTCCCATGTTCCCTGGTGCTCATAATTATCGGGCACCGAAGTTTCTATTGAACATGAGTATAAGCTTAGAAATAGGGCAAAAAGTAAAATATGATATTTCATGCTTGAGAATTTTTGGTCTCTTTACTTACATGACCCTTAATTATCAAAAGGTTGCGTCTAAGGGATTTAAAATTCAAAATTTAAAATTCAAGATTCAGGATGCTTCGGGAGGGGAAAGAAGGGCAGATAAGGGACCGGCAAATATAATTTCGTAACTTAATTTTTTAAACCTTAAACCTTAAACCTTAAACCTTAAACCTTGAATATAGTATACCTCCACGGACTTGACAGTAAATTGAGCGCCGAGAAAAAAGCCATTTTAGAGAAGTACGGAAAAGTCCATACACCCGATCTTAATTATTATACCAATCCCAATGCTATCGAAACCATTCTGGAGATGCTAGCCCACATTCAAATTGATGTTGTAATGGGGAGCAGTATGGGTGGATTTGCAGCTTATTACGTTTCCAATGCCCTGGAAAAACCCGGGTTGATGTTTAATCCTGCTCTGGTGGAAAGATCTGTAAAGCAATATGTTCCTGATATCAAATCTTTGAATTCCCTGAAGCAGATCGTCCTTGGGCAGGTGGATGAGGTTGTTTCTCCTGTTGATACGCTTTCATTTTTGACGAAGAATTTCGATCCTGTAACCGATGTCCATATTCACCTCGTACCCGGCCTGGGTCATAACATTCCGGTCGATTTCTTTAAAGAGGAGGTGGATTCATTCTTTAGGAAGCTGTAGCTATTAGAACTGAAAGGCTGGAAACTTATTTTCCTATTATTGAGTTCTGAATTAATCTGACTCAAAATTTGCCCATAAGAATGTTTTTAGCGGAATTAAAATTTTTAATCCTGCACCTTTTGCAGGTCTGCTGCCCAAATGATCCCTTCCATCACATGCTCAAAAAAGTCTGGCTCCCAATAACTTTCTGAAGTATGGCCGCCGCCGGTATAGAAGGCTCTCCCGCCATCATAAAAGTGGTACCAGGCGATTGGATGGTGGCTTCCATTTTCTCCACCTTCATAACTTTGTTCATCCAGTTGAGCAAGAACAGTGACCGCCGGATTAAGATCCTTATAGTTATACCATTCATCCCGGCGATCCCAACTTTCCGGGAGATGTTTTGTTGAAGGATGGTCCCTGTTTACAACTTTAACCACTGCATTCTGAATGTGAGGGTGCGACTTAAAATATCCGCCAACCAGCTTTCCATACCAGGGCCATTCATATTCGGTATCGGCTGCGGAATGGATCCCGGCGAAGCCACCGCCACCGCGCATGTATTCTTCAAATGTTCTTTGTTGCTCTTCTTCCAAAACATCTCCGGTAGTGTTGAGAAACACTACAGCTTTATATTTTTTTAGATTTTCATTTGTGAAATAAGAGGCCTTGCTGGTGGTATCCACTCCAATTCCCCTTTCTTTTCCGGCCTTCATGATGGCAGCCTTTCCATCGGGGATAGATTCGTGCACAAAGCCTGCTGTTTTTGTGAAGATCAGGATCCTGTCTTTTTCCTGTGCATTACAGCTCAAAAACATAACCAGCAAAAAGGGAATAACAATAATCTTTTTCATAAGTCTAAACTAATCCTAAAGTTTTAACCTGAAACTTAGTCTTTAATCCTTGTAAACTCCAGGTCCTGGAAATCAAAACTAAAATCGGTCATTGGGGAAACAGGTTCCATGCTAAAGCTTACAGGTTTTCCTTCCCGGTCAAGAGAGAAGACCACGAAAGCATCTCCGTTTAAACTGCGGTCATCCCAGCGTACAACAAAGGAATTTCCTTTATAAAAACTCATTTCTCCAATTAGGTCCGGCGCATTTTGGGCTTCAAACCGCAGCTTTCCGTTTTGCAATTCGATCTCCACCTGTCCAAACCAGGGGTCCCGGTAGGTGCCGGTGTAACCGGAAAGAGCTTCAGCACTCATTTTGCTTTTCTTCTGAACTTCAGCAACATTTTTCCATACTTCAGTCACTACAGAATCTGCTTGTTTTTCGTAGCGCAGCCTGCTTTCATTGTACTGGCTAATGCGGTCTTTGCCTTCAATTCCGAAGTAGGCATCTTTTATACTGTTGGTGATCGATCGAAAAGCTGCACCCGATTGCTGATTGGTAAGTACTATTATGCCCAGCTCCAGCTCCGGGATCATAGTCACCTGGCTTACAATACCCAGAAGTCCTCCTGTGTGAGTGACTTCAAGGTAGCCATTGACATCACTTAAAAACCAGCCCAGGCCGTAGGCCTTAAAATGAGTATTATAATCGCCTTTTCCGTAACCGGTAAGGGTTTGCGGCGTCCACATTTCCCGATGTTGCCGCTCGCTGAAAAGCTCTTTTCCCAGATTGGGTCCATATTTACCTTTGTCAAGCTGTGCCTGCACCCACTTGCTCATATCGGCAACGGAAGAATAGACTCCCGCCGCAGGATCGGCAGCTTCAGTAAAACTTAAGCCTACGGTTACCAACTTGCCATCGGTGGGAGCATGGCCATCAATTACATTGGATTTATCTTCGATAAGGTTGTAATTTACAGCCGACCGATCCATTCCAAGGGGTTCAAAAATGTTTTCTTCGATGAAACTTGCGTAATCCTGTCCCGAAATTCTTTCGACAATAACCCCGGCCACAATGTACAGCAGGTTGTCATAATCATATTGCGAACGAAAAGAAGATACCGGCTTTAAATAGCGCAGGTTATAAATAAGTTCCTCTTTTTGGGTTTTATTCTGAGATGGCCACACCATAAGATCCCCGGCTCCCAGGCCAAGGCCGCTGCGGTGGGTGAGCAGATCCCGTACTGTAAATTCGCTGGTGACGTAAGGATCATATAATTTAAATTCCGGAAGCACTTCAATAACCTTTGTGTCCCATTCCAGCTTGCCTTCATCAACAAGCATGGCAAGGGCGGCGCTGGTCATAGCTTTGGTGTTGGATGCTACTCCAAAAAGGGTATTTTCATCAACCTTTCCCCCATCTTTAAGAGATCGGGTGCCGTAGCCTTCCATATGAACTATCCTGTCATCTTTAAGTATGGCAACAGCAATACCGGGAACATCAAAGGTTTTCATGGTTTTCTCCACAAGGCTGTCAATTTGTTTTTCATTTAACCCCTGGGCTGTAGCTAAATTTCCAAAGAATGATAAACTAAATATGAAAAGGCAGGTAAGAAATTTTGTATTCATCGGGTAAGGGTTTTGCCCCTAAAGATAAGCGGTTTTTGAAAAACCTGTATTCATGCCATGCATTTCACCACCTATACGCCAACTATAAGATTTTTTCTCCTTTAGTATTGAAAAATCCAATGAGATATAAAATATAAACCTCTTAATTATTGTATTTTTAAAGGAATTAATTAACTAAAATTTTAATAAAATGGCAGATAATGAGCATCGAAATTCCCCGGGTACCCACAAAGCCTGGGAAGTAAATGAATCTTCCAGATGCCCCTTCATGGGAGGTGCTCTGGACAAAACTGCCGGAAGTGGAACTTCTAACCGCGACTGGTGGCCCAATATGCTAAACCTTTCCATCCTTAGGCAAAACTCCAAACTTTCTGATCCTATGGGTGAGGATTTTGATTATGCCGAAGAATTCAAAAGCCTGGACCTGGACGCGGTAAAAAAAGACCTTCATAATCTCATGACCGATTCACAGGATTGGTGGCCGGCAGATTATGGACATTACGGCGGACTCTTTATTCGTATGGCCTGGCATAGCGCCGGAACCTATCGTATAGGGGATGGCCGGGGAGGTGCCGGTTCGGGATCTCAACGGTTTGCACCTTTGAACAGTTGGCCCGATAATGCAAATCTCGATAAAGCACGTCTCTTGCTGTGGCCAATTAAACAGAAATACGGTAAAAAAATCTCCTGGGCAGATCTCATGATCCTTACCGGAAATGTTGCACTGGAATCAATGGGATTAAAGCCGTTCGGTTTTGCAGGAGGCCGGGAGGATGTATGGGAGCCCGAAGAAGATATCTATTGGGGTTCTGAAGGAGAATGGGTTGGCAATAAAGAACGCTATGCCCATGAGAATAAGCTGGAACAGCCGCTTGCAGCCTCTCACATGGGGCTTATTTATGTGAACCCCGAAGGCCCAAACGGCAATCCTGATCCACTTGGTTCAGCTAAAGACATTAGAGAGACCTTTGGACGCATGGCCATGAACGATTATGAAACTGTCGCGCTTATCGCCGGGGGGCACACCTTCGGAAAAACACACGGCGCAGCAGATCCCGTGGAATATGTAGGAGCTGAACCGGCAGGGGCAGACATCACCGAAATGGGCCTGGGTTGGAAAAATAAATTTGGAACCGGAAATGCCGGTAGCACTATCACCAGCGGACTGGAAGGTACCTGGTCACCCACACCCACCAGATGGAGCAATTACTTTTTTGACAACCTTTTTGGGTACGAATGGGAATGTCACAAAGGCCCCGGAGGTGCATGGCAGTGGAAACCGAAAAATGGTGCAGGAGAAGGTACTATCCCGGATGCCCATGACCCAAATAAAAAACATGCACCTTTTATGTTGACTTCAGATATCGCCTTGCGGGAAGATCCTGAATATCATAAGATATCTAAACATTTCCATGAGAACCCCGAAGAATTTGCAGATGCTTTTGCAAGAGCCTGGTATAAATTGACTCATCGGGATATGGGACCTATTTCCCGCTACCTGGGACCCGAAGTTCCGAAGGAAGAATTGATTTGGCAGGATCCAATTCCAAAACTGGATCACGAGCTTATCGATAAAGACGACATTGCCCACCTGGAGAAGAAGATCTTTGCCTCGGGATTAACTGTTTCTCAGTTGGTGACAACTGCCTGGGCCTCGGCTTCCACTTTCAGGATCTCAGATAAACGTGGAGGGGCCAATGGGGCCCGAATACGCCTGGAACCGCAAAGGCACTGGGAGGTCAACAATCCGCCGCAACTGCAGCAGGTTTTGATGAAACTGGAAGAAATACAGAAGGATTTTAATGAAGCTCAATCCGGTAATAAAAAGATATCTCTTGCAGATCTTATAGTACTTGGAGGCTGCCTTGCCGTGAAAAAAGCTGCTAAAGATGCAGGTTATGACATAGGAGTACCTTTTGCTCCCGGGCGTATGGATGCTCTTGAGGAGCAGACAGATGTGGAAGCTTTTGAGCCTCTTGAGCCGATAGGGGACGGGTTTAGAAACTATGAAAAGAAACATAAGGCGTATACCGCATCGGCAGAGGAAATGCTTGTGGATAAGTCTCAACTGCTTAACCTAACTCCCCCGGAGATGACAGTGCTGGTTGGAGGAATGCGGGTTTTAGGTGCTAATTACGACGCTTCCAACCATGGAGTATTTACGAAAAGGGTAGGGCAGCTAACCAATGATTTCTTTGTAAATCTTTTGGATATGCGAACCACCTGGACAGCAAAATCTGATGCTCAAAATTTGTTTGAAGGCCGTGACCGAAGTTCCAAAGAGCTTAAATGGACAGGTACAAGAGTAGATCTAATTTTTGGATCAAACTCAGAACTACGTGCCCTTGCTGAAGCCTATGCACAAAGTGACGCAAAGGAAAAATTTGTAAAAGACTTTGTAAAAGCCTGGGATAAGGTGATGAACCTGGACAGGTATGACCTTAGGCAACGCAATTAAATAAAAGCAAGGATCAATTTAAAAAAATCCCTTTGAGGTGCTTCAGTGCTTCAGGGGATTTTTTTATGGATTGTTTCCTTTAAAAGGATGCGGCTGAAGTTTATATCTCCGGGTAAATGACTGACTTTTAAGAAATTACCAGGTTGCGATTTAAATCTTAACAAAAGGTTAATTATTATTTTTATCTTTGATTTATGAGCAATTGGGGTAAAATTTTTCTTTTGTGTATTTTCTGCTTTTCTGCATGTAAGGAAGCAGAAAAGACAGAGGTTGTTCATGCGCCGGGAACTGCAGGTTATTATTATAATAAGGGCCTGGAAAGTTCAGATTTTCAGGAGAAACTGCACCTTTATTCCCGGGGATTGGAAGCTGTGAAGAGCACAAAGGATACAAATCTTGTAGTGCTTCTGGACGCCAAGGTGTATGCATTACACAGGCTAAACAGATATGAAGAAACGCTGCCCCTTATAGACAGTCTTATCAAGGTAGCTGAATTACAAAAAGACAGTTACTTCCAGGCAAAAGCTCAACATCGAAGATATGCTACTTATAGTTTTATTTCCCGGCCGGAAGATGCCTTTGAATCTGCCTTTTTATCAAGACAGCTTTCTCTGAAAGGAGGAGATACAGCCGGCGCCGGAAGAAGATCCCTTGATATGGCTAATACTCAACTTTCTCTGGGTGATCATGCCGGAAGCCAGGAATCTGCTACAGAAGCTCTAAAATACCTGGATATAGAAGTAGATGGAAAATATGCAGGTTCTGCTCACAACGTCCTGGGCCTGCTTTATAACGAACAGCATTTATACGAAGAAGCTTTAAAGGAATATCGCACCGCGCTACAGTTTGCAGCAAGTCGAACAGACAGCCTTAGTTATCTTCATAATATTGCCCTTGTTTATAAAAATCAGGGAAAGTACGCCCAGGCTGTTAAGATCATGGAGGAGTTGGTGAAGGCAGAGGAACCCAGTGAATATTCCAAGGCGCGTTTCCGGGATAATTACGCCTTTACCCGCTGGCTTCAAAATTCACAATTGAAGGTAGACAAGGAGTTACTGGCGATGGTAGAGGAGCGTAAGCGGAATAATGATCTTGAAGGTTTGCTTTCCAACTATTCTCATTTGTCAGACTACTATAGCGAAACCGCTCCGGCAAAGGCTAAGCAATTTGCCCTGGCTTATATGCAAACCGCGAAAGAAATAGGAAATGCAAATGCCGAAGCCGATGCTCTCAAAAAACTACTTTCTCTTAGCAGATCACCCGAAAAAGAGAAATTTCTTGAGCGATACCTTTTTTTGAATGACAGTCTTAAAGACGCAAGCCTAACCACCCGCTACCGGTTTGCAAAAATCAGGTTTGACGAAGAGCGTAAGCAACAACAAATCGCATTGCTGGAGGCAGAGAATACCACTATGTCCCTTAAGGCCGAAAAATTTAAAACCGGAACCACAATAAGTTCACTAAGCGCTTTACTCGTCCTTATTACTGCGGCAGCCCTGCTTTACACAGTACGTCAAAGGAGCAAGCGCGAGAAGATCAAACAGATCTACCTAACCGAAAGCAGGATCTCCAAAAGGATCCACGATGAGATTGCCAATGATATCTATAATGTGATGAGCACCCTTGAACCTGCCGGTCATACGCCTGTGGTAGACAAACTGGAAAAGATCTATCTGCGCACCCGTGATATTTCCAGGGAAAACAGTGAGATCGATACCCGGGAGAATTATCTAAAAGGCCTTTTAAGCCTTCTCGGCAGTACTACTCCTCCTAATACCCGCCTGGTCATACGGGGTGCAGAAAACATCAACTGGGGAAAGCTTAAAAATGAGAAAAAAATCGTGCTTTACAGGGTTTTACAGGAATTGATGGTGAACATGAAGAAGCATAGTGAGGCAAGCCTTGTGGCGCTCGTCTTTTCTTCCGAAAGAAATAAGATCAAAGTAAATTATTCTGACAATGGTACAGGGGCAAACCAAAATCAGCTTCAAAATGGTAACGGAATAAAAAATCTCCAGAACCGTCTCCAAACCGTAGACGGGAATATCATTTTTGACACCCAGGGAAAAGGTTTAAAAGCTGAGATTACCCTCCCCGTCTCTGCCTGATTTTTGTGCCTTCGGATTTTCTTCTGAAGTCCTTCTGAAGTCCTTCATTGCTGATATCCCGACACTTCCTTAAACCCTTGAATAAAAATGCATTTTTGAGTGAGGCTTTTATTCACCGTTGGCTTTTCATTAAATGCAAATGGCTTTATGCAGCTCAGTCTTCTGCGGGAATAACTTCCGAAGGAAAAAGGATGAGAAGATTTTGAATTCAGGAAAAATCCTGCAACTTGTTTATTTTAAACATTTTAATACGTGAACTGTCTGGGGAAATTTATAAATTGAATAACCTCCCTGTAATTACATTTTCTGGAAGATGAAAGATGCAGTAGAAGTGCTTAAAGCGCAAAAGGAGAATATTATCAATTCTTGGATAAGAGAAATCAGGAAAGATGTCTCTGTTACCAAACATACCAGCCGTATTGTACTGCGTGATCATGTGCCGCAGCTTTTGGATGATGTTATAGGCATAATGGACAAATTTGAAAAATTTAAGGTAGTGCAGGAAGATTTGATCCACCATGAACTTTTTGAGAATAGTATGGAGCATGGGCGGCACAGGGCTGCAACGAAAGGCTATACGCTGGAACAGATCCTGAGGGAGTATATCATCTTTGATAAGGTCATTTCAAAGTATCTCGGGGATGCAAATGTTCATTCTCCGGAAGTTGCGGCTGTAATAAAATATTCCATTGAAAATGCAATGTTGTATTCGGGAATTGCTTTTAATGAATCCATACAGGAAGTACGTCAAAAGTTTATTGCTCTTGTGGCACATGATATGCGCAATCCTATATCGGCTGCGCTTTTTGCTATGAAAATGATGAAATATGAAGAAGGGGAGGAGCGGTTTGAACTGGTTAGAAACATGGCAGTGAATAGTCTCACCCGTTCGGTAGAACTCATTGAAGACCTTTTGGATTCCATCACCCTTGAGGCCGGTGAGGGCATGACCTTTAATTTTGCACAACAAAATATTGTGGATTGTCTGATTGCAGTACATCATGAAGCTGCTGAAAGTTATTCCAATGAGATCATTCTTGCCTGCGAAAAAGGGGAAATTGGGGGAGTTTTTGACGGCACAATGGTACGGCGGGTCATTGAAAACTTTGTGAGCAATGCTATAAAATATGGATCAGAAAATACCCCGGTGACTCTTTCGTGCATTGACAGGGAAGAGATGGTGGAATTGAGTGTGCATAACTTTGGAAATCCAATTCCGCCAGACCGGCAGGAGCGCATCTTCAACTTCCTGAATACTTCTAACGGCAGCAGCTCCCGAGGACTCAAAAGCCGTGGAATTGGGCTTTCCCTGGTCAAAGCAGTAGCCGAAGCTCATGGCGGAGAATTAAAACTTCATAGCAATGAATCTGAAGGAACTACTTTTACAATTACCCTTAATAAGCATTATCATGAGCCTGGAAAATTGAGGCTGGCGCTTAAAATCTAAGTGAGTTAATATCTGATTTTTACGAAATAACTAGTGCCACAAATGGTTGATGTTATGGCAACCGCAATTGTGTCTTTCCCTGTTTGAGCCGAAATTATATCCCAGGGTGATTTGGTGAAAACCGCCGTTGCTTAGAACAACTTCATTAAATTGTTCACTATAGGTATAGGCAAGAAGGAAGTTTTTAAATTGAACTCCGGCGAAAGGAGTAACATACTGTAAGGCTTCCCGGGTGTTGTTGCCTCTTTCATTAACAAAATCTGCACCTTCAAAACCTCTTCTGTAGGAAAGTCCTCCAAAGATCCCGCCTTCTTCCAGGCCACGATAGTAAGCCTTAAAATTAAGGTCCAGGGCTTTTTCTCCTGAAAAGTCCCGGTACTGTACAAGCAGGGAAGGTTCGAGGCTCCATGGGCTGTGCCCGGGTTCTATAACATATCCTGTTGAAAAGAAAATAGTACGTTGATTCCCCGCTCCAGCATCAGAAATAAACAGCTCCCGTTGTCCTTCCAGAATATTCTTAATTGTAAGGTGGGTGAAGAAATTGTTGTAATAGTAGGACATTCCCAGGTCCACATTTCCGTAGTAATCGGTGAGATCGTCTTCTCCGAGGAGAGGATCATATCCTGAAAATCCGGTTTGGTCGAGATGGTGTTGTATTAGTCCGCCGCTAATTCCGAAGGAGAGCAGGTTCAAATAGGTATCCCTTACCGCAAAATTGAGGTGATAGGCAAAGCTGCCGTACACTCCCCTTTTTGAAAAGTTACCGTTATGGTCGTTGAACACAATTCCACCCACGCCTACCTTTTCTGTGGCCCGGCCGTGAATGCTGAGAGTTTGCAGCCCGGGTGCATTGTCCACATCAAACCACTGCTGGCGTGCGGTAAGCCGAATTTTATTTATGGTAGCCGCGCCGGCCATAGAGGGATGGAGGAGGTACAGGTTGTCTGTAAGATAGTCTGAATAAGTGGGGATGATCTCCTGGGACATTAAATTTTCAGAAAAATGCAGGTTCAGGAATAAAAACCCTGCTAAACACATCCTGGTAATTTTTTTCATGCTCTTGTTTTACCTTCCGGAATTATAAACTTTTGAGGGTGAAATGCGATTTATGTTCCCGCAGCACGCCCTCATGTTCAAACACTGCTCTAAACCAGTAATCATCTGAAGGTTTTTCTTTTCCGTTGAAAAGTACGTCCCGGTTTGAGTGGGAGGCAAGACCTTCAGCAGTTTGCCATAGCGTCAAAAACATGGATCTCTGCTTCCAGATGCTCTTTTAGATCCGGGGAATTGTCCAACTGTCTGGTCTCCCGGCATGGGTTCCCGATTCCACATCGTAAAATTGATTTCTGGTTTGGAATTCCCCGCCGTATAGCTGATAGGTGTAACTTCCAAAACCTCTTTCACAAAGATGGTTACTATTTTAACATTTTCAAAGGGTTCTCATCCCATAACTTAAATTATAGTCACTTCAGAATGTGGTTACTTGTTATCATTGAATCTCCTGCTTTTATTTTAAAAAACCGAAGTTTTGGAGACATTGAAACCTTAAAGCCCTCAGGGAATTCAGGATCAAACTTGAAGGGTTGAGGGAATGCGATGATGTGCAGTGTGAAAATCTATACCTGGGAGAATATTTGAATTTTAAAGAAAATATCTACGAATATCTTGAGGAAGTGCAGCAGGTAAAATCCCTGTTGTACGACTATTTTGGAAGTGGATTGAAAGATTAGTTTTTCTTTTTGGAGGCACCCGGTTTAGATAGGAAAATTTGGGTGCCTTTTTTCTGAAAATTGTTTTAGTATTTTATAAAATAGCCTATATTTGCACCCGCAAAAAGGCCTCGTGGCGCAACTGAATAGCGCATCTGATTACGGCTCAGAAGGTTCCAGGTTTGAATCCTGGCGAGGTCACTTAAAGCACAAAGTCCGCAGCGAAAGCTGCGGACTTTTTTATTTCCTGTAAAAGCCGGGCTTGCCCGTAGCTTTGGAGGGAAATAAAAAAAGCCACGCCAAGAGGCGGGGCGAACTTTGTATTTTCAGGAGGGAACTTTCTCAGGAACAGCGAAGCTAATCCTGGCGTGGTCACAGAATTAATACGCAACACACTGATATTAAAGCGTTTGCGTATTTTTTATGCTTTTGTACCGCCCAATGTGTGGCCTAATTTATTATTATCTCCTCAAAAACTTTTTGGGAAAAAATTATCCTTCTCATTGGAGATTTTGATGTGCTTCTTTAATTTGGAGACGAAAAAGAAAGAAATATAGAATAAAAACCTCTGAGAGCAACAGATTTATAATACGCCATGGACCAAAAATCAATTGACAATAAATCATTAAATAAAATTAATAGCAGATTGTCTAATGACAGTAGTCAATTGTCCTTACACTACCTTAAACCATTCAGAATACCCAAAAACATCATTAAATCTATTACTTCTTATCCTAATTCTTGCCCATCCCTTAGGTGTGTCGTCAGATATTGTCCATGAGCGCCATTCGCCATCATCTCTCGCAACATTAGATATTAAAATCTCATCACCATTTTTCTTTACAACATGAATTGATAAATCATCAGAAATATTTTGTGTTACCCAATTTATAGTTGGATTTTCATTTAATTTAGGCCTAAGTGTGGAAATGTGAACATCAATATTAGCTCCTATGGAAAAGGGAACTGATAAACCAAAGTCGTTAGCGTTATTAGATATTTTCAATTGATAGTTAGAGCCTCTAGTCAAATCTGACTCAGGTTTCCACGAATGCCATTCACCGTCATCTAAAGCATTTGATGCCAAAAGTTTCAACCTTCTATTATCTTTGAGTAATTCAATTTTCAAGTTTCCTGCTGAAGGTCCTATTCTTCTCCATTTAAGGTTTACGTCTTCATTATATTTAAAGTAATGCGGTCTTCCTGAAGCTGCCCAAGACGCAAATGGACTTTGTTCCACTGACGGCACGTCCCATTCATAAACAGTACCAACTTGGAATAATTCCGAATACCCTCGGATTTCGGGGGAACCTGTTTCAAAAATTGCAATTCGATATCCCTGCCCTGATTCAATGTCTGGAATTTCCCAAGAATGCCACTCTCCATCATCATTAGCATTTGAAGTAATAGTTATTATATTATTACTACGCCCGATAAGTTGAATAGTCAACGGCCCTTCAACACCCTCACTCTCCCATTCTATTTTAGGCTTTGATCCTTTCTTCCAAATCTCATAAGGCTTAGGAGAAATTACATTTATTCTTCCACCGATGAAAAAAAGCCCCGAATTATCAAAAATTTCGGGATTTTCAATACAAGATATGTTTAGAAAGTATCCCCACTTTTTATCTAATCGGTTTGGTACTTCCCAAGAATGCCATTCTCCGTCATTCCTTGCATTTGAAGTTATTTCTAAAGAATTATTTTGCTGGTCCTTCAGGGTAATTTTAAGTTTACCATTAATCCCAGAACTCAACCAGGAAATAGTTGGTTTGCTACCCTTCCGTAAATTAGAACCCGTTACAGGATGAATTAAATGAATTGTACCTCCAATAGTGAAAAATGCTGAAAATGCTTCAACTTCATCATCATCATTATCTTTACCAACCAGTTTAAATTGATAAGTATCATCGGGAGCTAGATTTTCGGGAATCTTAAAACTATGCCACTCACCGTCATTTTTTACAGAATCAGAAATATTTAAAACTTTACTTCCATTACGTTTAATTAAGGATAATTTTAAAGGTCCTGAAATACCTTTTGATTTCCATCTTATAAACGGTATCTCGCCATTTACAAATGTCAAACCATACGCCGGCGCAACGAATCTAATTTCCTCATCTTTTACAGTTTTTTCTTGTAACTTATCATCTATGCCAATATACTTAAGTGCTAAATCACTCGCGGCTTTTAATGAATTATCAGCTTCCTTTTTAGAAATTTCATTTTTTTGTGTAAAAGCCACAAGTATTGCTATAGGTGCTTTTGTTAATTTATCCCTGATAATTCCAGCTTGATTCCTTACTTGATGGTGAGAGCCGCCTTTAGAGTCAATTATTTTCGTATTGTCCACTATTCCGCTAAACCTTCCATAACCACCGTAAGTAATAATTGTATTTAGGAGTAAGTCGTTTTTCCAACTCTCTGTAAGGAGATTTTTATTAGCTATTCTTTTTAAAATTTCTCCATAAGCCTTAGTAGTAGCTCTGTCTCTTCTTTCAGATAAATATTCTTCCCATTTACCGGGTTCAATTCTTGGTTTTGGTAGGTTTAATTTTTCTAACCAATACGGTATACGTTGCCTTTGATAAAGCGAGAATGCAAATTGAGGGAGAAATCCTACATTTTTATCACTTAGCCACCATCGCCTTCGATCGAGCTGGATCATTGATGAAAATTCTTCAATACCTGCAATATTAAGTTCTTTAATCCTCTTATTGATTCTAGAAATACCAAAATGCTCACATAAAATATCAGTAGCGGATGTGTCAGACATACCCAGCATTCTCCGGAAAAGTAAATCTAAACTTACCTCTTGACCCAAGTCTTGATACTGGATACCCATGTTTTCTCCAACTAATTTTCCCTCTTCCCTATGATGATATAGTTCAAGTTTAATTTTTTTATTGATATCGGATGGACTCGTCATTAAGTCAACGCAGCCAATTGCAATGGCTATCTTACTTACACTTGCGAGATACATCAGACTATCTGAGTTAAGGGAAAATTCTTTGCCTGAATTTAAATTCAAAGCATAAAGTCCAAATTCACCTGGATATGATGAAACAAGATTTTTTAGTCTTTTCTCTAAGTCTGGTATAAATAAATTTAAAGTATTCGATCCGTCGGAATTTAGATTAACAACCTTCGTCCATCTTTGACTTGTTCCAAAATCTGAATTCTCTACTGTTGCTAGTATTTCGTTCGAATTAACTTCAATCTCATACCTCCCTTGGGAATCCGTTTTAGTTCTATAAGTATTACCCTGACCATTAGGAGATTCAAAAATGAGATCTGCCTGTGAGATTGGTAATCCTATAGAATCATCTACTTTTCTCAAATTAACTGAGCCTGATAACTTTACCATAAAATTTATTTTTTAATAAAGAATTTATTAAGCGGGAGACTTTCTATTAAGAATTTTAGGGAGGATAAGCTCTTGGAATAGGGATGAGCCCAAAATACTCTTAATCACATATTTATAAATATAATAATTTTTTTCATTCAAAAAATCAAGACAGATTTTTTCTCTTGAGGCAAACCTAATTTTTGCGATAACAAAGGTCAGTTTCAGATTTAGATCATTCTCTCTCTCCAAATTCACAAAATACACTGGATATTGGCCGGTAGATCAGCAACTTTTTCGTTCTAGGCAATATATTCGGTAAGCTCTTCTTGCGAGAAAGATTTGTTTTTAAGGAAAACTAGGTTTGAAGCCGCAATTTCAGGTTGCACGTGTAAATCGTCCTCTCCCTCCAAATCCTTCAAATATAATCTCTACCAGGTCAGAAATTAAGTAGTGGATATTAGGTGGCAAATCAGCAACTTTTTCATATCAAGTATTAAAGCATCCAGCATCAGGAAAGAAAATTAAGTTGTCAGCATGGGGGCCTTTCAGGTTCATTAGACCGCCTGTAGCCATCCAAATGAATTGAGGGAAAGCAATAGAAGCGATTACAGCGGTTTTTTCGCTTTCAACCAAGGCAATTGCCTTCTGCTTATCTGAATTCAGCAGGTGGAGCCCAAAGAGGCACTCTATTTTAAACCTTAATATACTCTCTTAATTATTTGCTGAATTTTTATAGTATCAGCTCTTAAAAGGCAATTGTAAATCCACAGTTAATGTCTTATGTCTTATGTCTTTTATTATCTGATATTTATCAACTAAATAAAATAAAAATTTCTCTAATATTAGTGTTGAAATGAAATATTGATCTCCCATGATCAAAGCACCACATTCATTAAATGTTAATGAGGTTTGTCAAAAGCTTGACAGTAACCCGGAGCAGGGTTTGAACGATGAGGAGGTAAAAAGGAGATCTCAAATTTATGGCCGCAACATTCTCACTACCAAAAGGCCCCGTAATCTATTCCTCATTTTTGCCGATCAATTTTTAAACCCGATAGTCTACCTGCTCGCAGTAGCGATGCTTCTTTCTTTTGCCTTTAATGAATGGCTTGAAGGTTTTGCTGTTCTTTCAGTAATTCTTATCACATCCTTTATTGGATTTTTGATGGAATGGCAGGCAATTTCTTCGGTTAAAGCTCTCCGAAAAATGACTGAAACTGTCGCAACGGTAATTAGAAACGGAAAACCTGACACCATTAAAGCAAGCAATCTTGTGCCCGGAGATATCATCTGCCTGAATGCGGGAGATATAGTTCCTGCTGACTGCCGGATAATAGAGTGTAGATCCCTTGCTGTAAAAGAAGCTATACTTACAGGGGAAAGTAACCAGGTTGAAAAAAATGTCGATGTTTTTCCTGAAGAAACTTCTTTTGTTGATCAAATGAATATGGTCTTTAATGGTACTATTGTTTCAAGAGGTAAAGCAAAAGTTATAGTCGTTAAAACAGGGGATGATACTTGCATTGGGCAGATAAGCAGCCTTACTCAGAAGGCAGAAAAGGAACGGGCACCCCTTGAAATAAAACTTGGAAAACTAAGTCATAAACTCATCTGGCTCACACTTTCTATTTCTTTTGTCATTGCCTTGACAGGATACCTCCAGGGCAAGGACTTAATGTTAATGGTTAAAACAGCAATTGCTCTTGCCGTGGCTTCCATCCCGGAAGGACTACCTATTGTAGCTACTATAGCATTAGCAAGGGGAATGATACGACTTTCCAGGCGAAACGTAATCATTAAAAAATTGGAAGCCGTACAAACTCTGGGTGAAACAGGAATAATATGTACAGACAAGACGGGAACTTTGACAGAAAATAAGATGATGGTCGAAAAAGTGGTAACAGCCAACGGTTTTCGGTCCAGGGATGACTTCCTAATCGATTCTAATATATTGCAGGATCAGGTTTTAAATAAAATTTTACAGGTATCGGTTCTATGCAACGATTGTGGACTCAGCGATGCAGCTAAAAGATCTGATGCTGTTGAAACTGCCCTTCTGGAATTCGCGGAAAGAACAGGATTTGATACTGCAGGAATCAGGACTGATAAGAAGAGAGTTGGTGAAATACCTTTTGATGCTGAAAATAAACGTATGGCCACCTTACATAGAAGTTCACACACTTACGAGGTGATGGCCAAGGGAGCAGTGGAAAATATTCTTGAATCCTGTGACAGGATATTAACAAGCGAAGGAGTGGTTTCTTTCGACAATAAAGAACGTTGGTACTCTGTGTCATCTAAAACGGCATCTGAAGGGTTGAGGGTTCTGGCTTTTGCCTATAAAGAAGCCGAAAATAAACCCAATGCTGAAGATTATTTTAAAAATCTCATTTTTATCGGGTTTCTCGGTTTTTTGGACCCGCCGCGTGAGGACGTGAAGCAAACCATAGATATTTACAAAAAAGCAGGAATAAAGGTTGTGATGATCACGGGAGATCATCCCGGAACCTCCAAAAAAATTGCCGAAGAGATAGGATTAATAGAAAAGGGAAAGGACTCTGGTTCTGTAATGGTTGGCAGCGAAATAGTGGATGTCAATAACCCAACGATTAGAGAAAAAATTTTAAACACTACCGTTTTTGCTAGAATGGTACCCAAACAGAAACTGGACCTGGTTCAATTTTACCAAAAACATAAATTAGTTGTAGGTATGCTTGGGGATGGGGTTAACGATGCCCCGGCATTAAAAAAGGCCGATATTGGAATCGTAATGGGAATAAGAGGGTCTGAAGCCGCCAAAGAAGTAGCCGATGTAATTCTTTTAGATGATAAGTTTACCTCAATAGAATTAGCAGTTAGACAGGGAAGAAATATTTTCGGGAATATCAGGAAATTTGTAATATTTCTTTTGTCCTGTAACCTGGCAGAGATTCTGGTAGTGGGAATTCTTTCCCTCAGTAGCCTGCCTATAAATCTCTTACCTCTGCAAATTCTATTTCTCAACCTGGTCACCGACATCTTTCCCGCTCTTGCCCTGGGGATGGGAAAAGGAGATAAAAGTGTTATGAATAAACCTCCAAGAAACCCGGAGGAGCCTATTATGACTAAGCTACTTTGGAGGTCAACAATAATGTATAGTTTATCAATTGCAATAGGGGTAGTTGCCATTGTTGTATACTCCTACAGTTTTAAAACCTATTCCTGGGCCGAAATAAACAATATGGCTTTCTATACCTTAATACTTGCTCAACTGTTAAACGTATTTAACCTCCCCAATAGAAAGATATCTTTTTTTATTAATGAAGTCACTGCAAACGGCTGGATCTGGGGAGCGATAATTTTTTCTGTTTCAATTGTTGTAGGCGCCTTTTCTATTCCTTTATTTAGAGAAATTTTAGATCTGGTCCCATTGAATTTCCACCAATTGACTCTGATAATGTTGTTTTCTTTAGCCACTCTTCTTCTGTCACAAGGGACCAAACGTTTTAATTTGACACTTTAATTCAAATACAAGGATTTAATTTAGATTCCTCTATGTATAGAAAAACCTTATTTGCCAATGTTTAACCTATCTGCATTTAAAGTAATCACAGGCAGATCAATTTGATTGAGAACCTTTTCTAGAATACTCCTTCTGAACACCGGATTTAGCCCGCTGTGCCCGTGAACTATTAAACCAACTACATCACAATTCGAGAGGTTGACATAAAATTCGATTCCCCTTTCTTCGTTAAAAGCATCAATGATCATATATGTCAAATCCATATCTGAATATTTTGAAATATACTTGTCCAGCTTTTCGTAAATCTGAGGAGTCTCCAGAAAGTAATAAGGGGTATTAACATACAGGAGCTGCACCGATGCATTGAGTTTAGAGGCGATGTTCATGAATAGAGACAAAATTTCTGAAGACTTTTCGAGGTAATCTGACACAATGATCCACTTTCTTCTTAGATTAGGTTTAACGCCCGGTTTCAGAATTAAAACTGGAACCGGAGACTTATGGGCAATCATGAGAGTATTGGTGCCAACAGGTTTTTTCTCATCTGCTTTTCCATGAGCTCCAATAATTACCAGCTCGTAATTTTTTTCATTGATATAGGTATATATTTCACCCATTCCTAAGTTGTATACCAGAGAAGTATGTGCCTCCACATTCGATTCCTTAGCTTTTCGCTCCAGTTTAAAGAGTTTGTCTTTTGCTTCCCCTATTGCGGCTTTTGTTTCCGGGTATAGATTTTCTTTTTCCAGGGGAATTTTTCGCCATTCTACAGGAGTGGATATTAGATGTAGGAAAGTAATTCCGGTTTCAAGGATCTTTGCAATCTTTAAACCTTGATCTGATGCTACTTCAGCTGCTTCGGAAAAATCGGTAAGAACAAGTATATTTTTCATGATCTTTATTTTTAATCAGTTCAGATAATGTATTGATCTTTTATAGAAGGCAATATGGAATTGCAGGATATATAAGGGGAAAAAAATCTTATACCTAATATAATCAGTAGAAGAGAGGAAAAGGATGATATTTATCAACTAACTTCTAAGTTTAGAGCATAAAATCTCTAATGACTGATTCTTATGACCTTCGCTCCTTTTATCTTTTTATTTTTAATTTCTGAAAGGGCGATATTGGCCATTTCCAGTGGATACTCCGTGACCCTGGGCAATATTTCTGCTTCTACAGCTAGCTCTAAAAACTCCCGGACATCCTTAGTGGTAATATTTGCAACAGTCTTGATCTCTTTTTCGAGCCACAGATGATCCTCATAAGAAATTCCGTTTAGAACCTGCCGGTCTGTATTCTCTTTGCGAATGGCATTGATCACCAAACGGCCGCCTCTTTCGAGATTTTTTAAAGATTCAAGAACCGGCTTCCATGCGGGGGTGGTATCGATAACACTGTTTAGCTTAACCGGGGCAGGATCTCCAATGTCCCCAGCCCAGTTTGCACCGCATTCCCGTGCAAATTCCCGTTCTTTTTCTGTTCGTGAGAAGACGTAGATATTCAGAGATGGATGTAAATGCCGTAGCATCTTGATCACAAGGTGCGCCGAGGCTCCAAACCCCATTAATCCAACGTTCTGCCCGTCTTTGGGAGCGGCAAGTCTTAAAGAGCGGTATCCTATCGCTCCGGCACAAAGCAACGGTGCTGCATGCACATCGCTAAGTGCTTCCGGAATTCTCACGGCGAAATCTTCCCCGATACACATATATTCAGCATAAGCCCCGTTGGTGTCTCTTCCGGTCGCCCGGAAATATTCACAGAGGTTTTCTAATCCGGAAGCGCAAAAATGACATTTTCCGCAGGCAGAATAGATCCAGGCAACTCCCACCCGGTCTCCCGGCTGAAACTCTCTGCATCCACTCCCGCACTTTTCCACAATTCCCACTCCCTGATGTCCGGGAATGATAGGGAAAAAAGCCGGCATAGCTCTTCCTTCGATCTCATCGATCTCGGTATGACAAACTCCGCAGACATTCAGCTTAATAAGGACCTCCCTTTCGCCGGGTTGAGGTTTGGGTACTTCAGAAAGGACCAGCGGATGTGGGTCCTGCTTCATATCTACCACCTTTTCCAGCAACATCGCCTTCATGATCAGGAATTTTGTTGATTAATATTAGGGGAGTAATTGTTGGGGATAGAGGTTCCGGTACTGCTAAAATAAATTATAATCATCCTTTACTCAATGACAAATGTCATGGAATAAGGGAGTTAACTTTTGTAAATTCATTTACTAACTAAAATGTGGGAAAATGGAAGTTTCACTGTTCCTGGCAAAATTCTGGGGTTGGTACTTGTTGATATTCTTTTTTGTGCTAAGCTTCAACCCGGTAAGGATAAGGCAAATATTTGATGACCTCAAGGATGAAAAATTTCAGATCCTTTCAGCATTTATAGCTATAGTTGTGGGATTACTAAGTGTCCTGTTCCACAACAAATGGGAGCCCGACTGGCGGTTTATTATCACTTTTCTGGGTTGGGCCGCTCTTTTCTTTGGTTTGGGACTTTTTGTTTTTCCGCAGCCTACAACCAGAAGACTGGAGGTTCTCAATGTAAAACTGGTTCAAACCCTTTATTTTCTCCTGTTTTTGCTGGGCATTTTTCTTCTGAATATGGGGTACCAAATTGTACAGTATTAATTATAAAATACATCCGATATGAATATGTTAATACGGAAATTCGAAGAGATTGGAATGAAGGATGTTCCTGTAGTAGGAGGGAAAAACGCTTCTTTGGGGGAAATGTATAGTGATCTTGCTTCACATGGAGTGAGAATTCCGAATGGTTTTGCTACTACCGCTGAAGCTTTCAGAAGTTATCTTAAAGAAAATGAGCTGGATGAAAAACTGGAAAACCTCCTTGAAGATCTGGATCGAAAGGAATATTCCAACCTTGACAAAATAGGAGGGGAGGCCCGGAAGCTAATTTTACAAGGAAATTTTTCACAGGATCTTGAGCAGGCAATAAAACAAGCTTACAAAGAATTGAGTGGAGAAAAACATATCGAGGTGGCTGTAAGAAGCAGTGCCACCGCCGAGGACCTTCCTGAGGCCAGTTTTGCCGGACAGCATGATAGCTTTCTCAATATTTCCGGCGAGGAAGCATTGCTCTGGGCAGTGAAGAATTGTTTTGCCTCCCTTTATACCAACAGAGCAATTAAATACCGGGAAGACAAGAATTTTAAACACCGGGATGTGGCTTTATCTGTCGGGGTTCAGAAAATGGTACGATCAGACCGGGGCAGCTCGGGTGTTGGGTTTACTATAGATCCTGAGTCGGGCTTCAGGGATGTCATTCATTTAGCCGGAGTCTGGGGTCTGGGGGAGAATATAGTTCAGGGAACGGTGAATCCTGATGAATTCTATGTCTTTAAACCTACCCTCGAAAAAGAAAAAATGGCGATCATTCAGAAAAAACTGGGTGCCAAAGAAAAAACGATGGTCTATGCGGGATCTAACGGACATGCTTCGACCATGAACATGGATACCGAACCAGGCAAGCAGGACCAGTTCGTACTTAGTGACCGGGAGATCATGGATCTTGCCAAATGGGCTCTTGAAATTGAAAGACATTACAGGAAGCCCATGGATATTGAATGGGCCAAGGACGGAATTTCAAATGAACTGTTTATTATTCAGGCTCGCCCCGAAACTGTACATGCAACTGCCAAAGAAGAACTTCAGGTGCAATATAAGCTTTTGGAAAAGGGAAAAGTACTCGCTAAAGGAAATGCTATCGGATCGAAGATAGCGGTGGGACCTGCCCGAATTCTGGAATCCCCCCGGGAGGCCGATAAACTGAAAAAAGGAGATATCCTCGTAACTGAGACCACCAGCCCCGACTGGGATCCCCTGCTTAAAAAAGTTTCCGGTGTCGTTACAGATCGTGGGGGGCGTACCAGTCATGCAGCTATTGTAGCCAGGGAACTTGGCGTTCCCGCAGTGGTAGGCTCGGGAGCGGCTACCCGAAACATAAAGGACGCGGAGATGATCACCGTTTCCTGTGTGGAAGGACAAACCGGGTTCGTATATCAGGGAGAGCTGAAATATGAGACACAAGAGATCGACTTTGGTGAGATTAAGATGCCCGAAACCGAAGCCAAATTAATTCTTGCTGATCCTGAAAGAGCATTTCAGCTCTCCTTTTATCCTAACAACGGGGTAGGTCTTCTTAGAATGGAATTTATCATCACGCACATGGTGAAGGTGCATCCTATGGCGCTCATAAAATTTGATGAACTTGAAAATGAAGAGGCCCGGAAGCAGATCAATGACCTGACGAGAAATTATCCTCAAAAAGAAGAATATTTTGTCGACCAGTTGGCCCAGGGCATTGCAACCATGGCCGCGGCATTTTATCCCAAGGAAGTCATTGTTCGCATGAGCGACTTTAAGACCAATGAATACGCCAATCTCATTGGTGGGAAGCAATTCGAACCCGAAGAAGAAAATCCGATGTTAGGATTTAGAGGCGCTTCCCGCTATTATCATGACCTGTACCGGGAGGGATTCCTTCTTGAATGCCGCGCCATAAAAAAGGTAAGGGAAGAAATGGGTCTTGAAAATGTCAAATTGATGATCCCTTTTTGCCGGACCGTGGAAGAAGGAAAGAAGGTAGTAAACCTGATGGCCGAGAATGGATTAAAACGGGGAGAGAATGGAACTGAGATCTATGTGATGGTCGAAATACCCAGTAACGTGATCCTCCTCGAAGAATTCGCCAAGGTCTTTGATGGTTTTTCCATTGGATCTAATGACCTTACCCAACTAACCCTGGGGATTGACCGTGATTCCCAGTTAATAAGTTCTCTGTTTGATGAAAACAATCCGGCGCCTAAACAAATGATCGCTCTTGCTATAGAGAAAGCCAACAAGGCAGGAAAGAAGATCGGTCTCTGCGGACAGGCTCCCAGTGATTTTCCTGAATTTGCTTCATTCCTGGTGAAAGCGGGAATAGATAGTATTTCCTTTAACCCTGATGCCCTTTTGAAAGGGATCAGGAATATAAAGAAGGCAGAAGAAGAGCCGGAAAAACAAGAGCCTGTAGTTTGACTTCTTCAGGACAGGACTCTTAAAATCAAGATGAACTGTTAGCAATAAATTGTCCCGACTGCTTATACAGCCGGGACAGGTTTTTTTAGCCAATGATCATTCCTCCATCAATTACCTGGGTAGTCCCGGTAATATACTTACTATCGTCGCAGGCCAGAAAGAGTGCGAGATCTGCTATTTCAGAATTTTCGGCATAGCGTTTAAAAGGCACACTGGCTTCAAAATCTTTTTGAGAAGCTGCAGGTTCATCTGGATGTATCTGCTCTTCAATGGAGCGCATCATACGATTATTCACCGGTCCCGGATGTATGGAATTAACCCTTATTCCTTTATCTGCAAATTCCAGGGCTGCGGTTCTCATGATCCCTACAACCCCATGCTTGCTCGCAACATAAGCTCCTAAATGTGGAAAGCCTTTTAGTCCCGCGACAGATGAAGTGATAATAGCACTACCGCCTTTACTCATCACCGGAAGTAAATTTTGACAACCCAGCCACACCCCTTTAAGATTTACTGCAATTATACGATCAAAGACATCTTCGGGATATTCAGATATGGACAGGAATTTACCTTCTATACCTGCATTTAAAAAGACCACGTCTATCCTGCCAAATTTTGAGAGAGTGGCTTCCGTGAATTTCCTGGTATCCCCGGGTTTTGAAACATCGGCCGCAAAAAAGGCCACTCTTTCGGCATCCATATTCCGGGAGATCTTTTTAAGATCATCTTCCTTAAGATCTACAAGCATTAGATTGGCGCCGTGGGAAAGGAATAATTCTGCGGTAGCCTGTCCAATGCCACCCGCGGCCCCGGTGATCACACATACCTTGTTTTCCAGTTTTTTCATAGTAGTAAGATTTATTTTGAATTTCGATAGGTATCGGCATCCTTTAACAGGGCTATGGCTTCTGAATCTTCAACAGGATCAAAATCTTCGTAAAATTGACCTACTCCTTCAAAGTATTCGGGGGTCTCAACACAAACTACCTCATTAATAACCGGATGGCCGTTTAACTTACGTATGCTTTCATCAGGTCCTACAGGTAGCGCAACAATTATTCCCGCGGGATGTTGCTGTGCCAAAAGATTTGCGGCCGCGATGATGGTATTGCCGGTGGCCACGCCGTCATCGATTAAAATGACCCACCTTTTTTTAATGTCCTGAGCTTTAACCTCTTTATGATATGCCATTTCTTTTTCTTTTACCAGCTTTTGTAATCTCGAGACCTCCTCCACAAGATATTGCTGTGGAACCCCTGAAATGACAGGATCAAAAGAAAATCCTTTAGAACTCACGACCCCAACGGCATATTCCCTGTTATTGGGATGTCCTATTTTTTTAGTAAAGATGACATCCATAGGCGCTTTTAAAACCTTTGCAACTTCATAAGCTACCGGGACTCCACCCCGGGGAACAGCCATGATCACAGGCTCCAGATGTCTGAATTTCTTTAAGCAAATCCCTAAAAGAATACCTGCTTCTTTTCTGTCCTTGAACATCATCTGTCTTATTTCATGTATAAACATTTGAAATTAAGAAATTTAGGTTCTATTAATGATGACTTTTGTCATCAATGGAAAAATGGAACTGGAAAAATAAATTTTGAGAGGGGCTCTCCAAAAGGAGAGATTCCTTTGTAATGAATCTCAGAGTCTTATTTATATCTGCCAAAGCTTAAAGAACTGACATAATGATATTTATCATCATTTATATTCGGGCCAATTTTTAAATTGAAGGGTGTAAAAAATGGAAGAAATGAAAAATTATCTTTTTTTAATGCTTTTCTTGTTCTCAGCTGCCGGTGTGTCACAGGAGATTAAGGATCTTCAGGTAGTAGGACCATTACATGACGGTTTTATCCCCGTTATGAAAAACAATCAATGGGGGTTTATAAATTCGGAAGGAGATTTAGTTGTTGATTTTCGGGACGATCTGGTACACCATGAGGTAAAAACCACGGGCAATGATCTTGGGGTGCTATCTCAGAAATATTTGATGCTCTCCGACGGAATGGCAATTGTAAATAAAAAAGTCGGTGGAATAACTTATTATGGATTTATAGATGCAACGGGCAAAGTCGTCATTGAACCTCAATATTTGAATGTCTCTAACTTTAATAATGAGCAGGCACTTGCACTTAAGATCGAAGAGACCTTTTTTAGGGCGGAATAACCTGCTTGATATAAAGGTAAAATCCTATAAATATGATGTGGTGCTACTTGATAAAAACGGAGAAGTTTTAAAATACCTTTCCGGCCCGTTTCCTGTTAGCTTTTCAAAAGAAAAACTGAGAAAACCTCCGGCGATAGAAGCTAAATGGATATCTCCACAACTTATTACTGTTCGAAATCCGGGGAAAAAATGGGAAGTTTTTAAAATTTAAATTTTTTCCACACCACTTTTACCTCAAAACGGAATAAGTACTTCAAAGAACCTAATAATCCGGAAAAGCCGGGCGGCAAAAACTGCTGGAAAATGAAAGCAGGTCCTGAAACTTCTTTAATCATTCCATAGAAGAGCAGCATTATCAGAGATTTAGATTGTTAAAAAAACAGAGACCTGCCGGTTTAATTGGTTGAAAGTGATAACTTAAGACTGTAAATCAATAGCTATGAGAAAGTTCCAAACCTTACGTTTTTTACCGGTTCATTTAATTTTACTGCTGAGCTTTTTCAGCCCGTCCTGTAACGAAAGAGAAACAAAACCTTTAGAGGAGCAGGTTCTTTCCGCGCAAATAGCTATGTTACCGGATCATTCTAAAAATGTCGGGGTATCTTCTGCAACAGAACCTTATGTTGCAGCGGAAAAGGATACTAATGTACTCTTGAGGGTTGATACTGAAAACATTACAGAAGATACTAAAAATGAATTTGTGTTTATCTCTGATGACCGCTCAGAGTCTTCCGAAAAAAGCAGTTCGCCCTCCGAACATATTGCACTTGTTGAAAAAAATATGAAAATATACTGGAGAGCAGAAGCTTTAGAACCTCAATCTGGAGTTACGGTAGATGTGCTGGGTATTTTCCGGAAACCAGAAGGCGGATCAGAAATACTGGAGGGCGTTTTTCGAGACCCTAATAAAGACGGAATTATTATGGGGAAGATCAAAAATAAAAAAGTAGAGGGCATGGAATATTATAATATCATGATAAGGGTAAATAGTGAAACTCCTAAAACCTTCTTGATCGATCCAAAAATTAAAATGATAAATTAAGTGGAACTAAGGAAACTCTTACTTCAGGATTTATCAAACCGTTACTCCATGATGAACTTTACTCCCCCGGATAAAAGATGTGCAGTAAGACCTGAGTCGCGTTTGTAGTAGTTGTATTTCAAATCGGCAGTTTTAAGACCGAAGTGCCAGAGGTGGAAATTTGTAAATATATCCGTGTAAAGAATTCCTAAGCCGTATTGATTGGCTTTAAATTTTGAAAGGTCATTATCTGAAGTATAGAACTCTTCTGTTGACACATGTTCTTCATAAGCTGCAAAATGATCGGCTGCAGTTTGATCGTAGTATCGGTAGGAAGGATAGATGGTAAATTTTTGAAAGATTTTTATCGGCAGTTCCACCTTAGCTGTATTAGAGCTTATTCCCCAGTCATCGGTATAAAAGCGGTAGTAAGTCCTCACTACAAATATGGAATTCAGGAAATAATTGAGCCGTCCTCCAACGGCGATCTTTGAACGCGTCCCGGGCAGTTGTTCTACATCATCTGCTAATTGAAAATTTTCAACATAAAAATCCGGTCTGTCAGCAAAATAAACACGCTGAAAAGGAGTGGAGAGCAGACCTTCCTGCTGCACAAGATCAACCGAAAGACTTCCCTGCAGATCTTTTGAAAGGATCTGAGAAAAATTCAAACCTACAGCATAGGAATTTCGGGTTTCGCTATCAAATTCCGAAAATGATGGCGCGTAAATTCCATTTCCCTGAATGTTGCTGAAAAAACTGCTGTTCAACCCGGGTCCGTTAGCCTCAAAGAACCGCAACTCATAAGGATAGATGGCATTCCAGGTGTCGAGATATACATTGGCAGTGATTCCAATTTCAGTATTCTTGTCATTGAACAACCAGGCATAGCCTCCGCCGAAGCCAATAGAGAAATAATCGTATTCCGAAGAAACCGAGAGTTTGGCAGTCCAGATCCTGTTTCGATCGTCTGAACTATGGCTGTAGGTGCCGTTGAAATTTGCCCAAATATCGCTGGAGGATGCACCTGAAGAAGCAGTAAATGGGTCGGCTGGTCCGCCGTTGTCCCAGGGATCAACATTGCTGGAAGAAGCCGAGGTGTATGCCGAGATTCCTGCATCTATTGTCAAAACATCGTCAGCATTCAGGGGAATAGATACCACAAAGGTTGGGGTAAAGTCTGTAAGTTCTTCAGTTCCTATACCTCCGCTTACCGCAGCATTATCGCCGTCCTGGGTGTAAAGGCTGGTGAGAAATTCCACCTCTGTACTCTCCAAAACACGATTTTTAAAGCCTTCCTCTTCAGGAATTTCCTGTGCTACACCTGTTATAAAACAGGAGAAGAATAAAATGATCCCCAGTTTTTTCATTTTTGAACCTTTAGTTGCAACCGCATCCGCCGCCTGTTTTACCTCCGTTAGCTCCTGCTGCCGCTTCCCGGTAAGCCTGGAAATTTGTTTCAAACCTTTCAGTACTCCTTAGCGACAAATCCATATCCGGATCATTGATATTTACTTTTTCGTATTCCTTTACCGCCGAGCAGGATTGAAGGGCAGCCAAAACAAAACATCCTAAAATTATCTTTTTCATGGAGAATTAATTTTTATGTTTTTGGAGGTACTAATATTCCCATTTGCCTCTATAATGATGCATTCTACCTGCGGCAGCTGATCAATCCTGTTGAGGCCAACATCTTTGCCCAATACAAACACCGAGGTCGCCAAAGCATCGGCCAATTCTGCTTTATGTGCAAAGACAGACACACTTATGATCCCGGTAGCGGGATATCCCGTCTTTGGATTTATAATATGCGAATAGCGAACGCCGTTGAACTTTACGAATTTCTCGTAATCTCCAGAGGTCACCACGGCACCTTCCCTGAGAGGTAGCAGCGCAAAAGCTTGGTCCTTGTTCAATGGATTCGTAAGTGCGACCATCCATTCACGCCCATCCGGTTGTTTGCCCCAGGTATTCATGTCCCCGGAGGCGTTGATGATCCCTCCCGGGACACCTTTTGAAAGAAGTAGGTCCTTCGCCTTATCTGCCGCGTAGCCTTTACCTATGGCTCCAAAACCAATTTTCATTCCTGAATTTTTCAGAAAAACAGTAGAATTCTTCTCGTCCAGAAGAATGTTCTTAAATCCCACTTTTGCCACCGAAGCTTTGATTTCTTCTTCGGAAGGCATTTCATTCATGCTGCCATCAAACTTCCAGATCCTGTCCATTGAAGCATAGGAAATGTCAAAAGCGCCGTCAGTGATTTCTGAAATTTTAATAGCCCTTTGGATGAGATTGAAAAGTTCCCGATCCACTGTTACCGCCTTAAGTCCGGCATTGCGATTGATCTCAGAGGTCTGCGAATTGGGATCCCAGGAAGAAATGAGTTTTTCGATCCTTACTATTTCAATGACTGCCAGGTCAATATATTCGTCTGCTTCAGCTTTATTACCGGCGATCACTGTGATCTCAAATCTGCTTCCCATGAGCTTCAGCGTACGCTTATAAATATCCTCTGCCAAAGCGTTCAGGCTCAATAAGAAGGTCAGGCTAAAAAAAAGCAGCTTTTTCAAAATCAGCTTTTAAATGAATTGAGTAATGCTATGTATTCTTTAGGGGATAATTTTTTATAACCGGTTTTTCCAAACACCTTCCCGTTGTGGTCCATAATGACCACCAGGGGAAAATATCCCTGCGGATTATATTTTTCGGCCAACTTATTATTCTTTTCCTGCTGGGAAGGTTCAAGTTGATTTTTTTCCTTTCGGGGGAAATCGGCCTTTACCAATACATAATGATCTTTAGCGTAGTCCTTAAATTCTGAAGATGACCAAATCTCACGATCCAGTTTGATACATGGGGCACACCAGTCAGAACCCTGGAAGACGAGCAGAACTTTCTTGTTTTCTTTTAAAGCCATTTCCTGGGCAGATGCAAGATCATTGTGCCATGATTGTGCATTTGCAATTCCCGCAACAAAAAATAATATTCCAAAAAGTATATTTTTCATAGGTGCGTCCTGCTTTATTTTCTAACGAATTTAATGGCTGTTTATTGCTGCTGCTGCTGCTGTAAAAATATTCCGGAGGCCGGGAGGTTATCGGATGGAATTGCAGGTCCTGTTGCAAAGGCTTTAAATCAAATTATCACGTGCTTAGTGCAGTTAAAAACAGCACCCATAGCCTCCAATGATTAAATTTTCGGCCTTAAATCCTGCAGCCAGTCACCCGCTGTTGGCCAATGTGAATTTTGTACTTTTGTGACGAATTTTTCAGGGAAAAACCGCTTTTCGATAGAGCTGAAAAATTTGATTAAAAGATGCCAACTCCTGTAAACGAACGGCATAAAAAATAATAAAGAATATGAAAAAGACTAAAGTGCGAAAATATATTGAAGAGGTATTAAAAAACATGCCGGCAGACTGGTTAAAACTTACTACTCATCGTCTGGATATTTATAATGAACAATTGGCAAAAACCCAATTTTTGGATGAGTTCGAAACTTTATTTGAAGAAAATAATGCTGAATCTGCTGCCCTTGCTGCTCTGCCTACGGCTTATGATTATATTCGTTTAGGTCATCCTTTGTCTTCAATCCTGGAATGGGCTATAGCAAAAGAGAACCACCTAAACCCTGATAGTGTAATAAGTTTTTCGTCCAATACTATTCCTGTTTTGGCGGTGCTGAGAAAGAACTTATTTTCGGGGAAAAAAACGCGGATCCTCTACCGGGAATACTTGCCTGACTACTTCGACACACAAAGCCTAAAGCAGGTGTACGGGTACGATTTTGAAGTGGAAAAAATTGCAGATCCCGAGCATATTTCTGAATTCGGGGGGAGTACCATTTTTATTTCGCAGGCTAATAGCATTAATGATCTTGCTTTATCTCCTAATATCGATTTTTGGGTGAGTATGCTTCCCGGGCTGGGGAGTATCTTACTGGTCAATGGGGAGAGCAATGAAAAATATATTTCTGAAATCCAGCATGTCCGCAGAAGGGAAACAATTTCCATGACACCTGTGGATTGTTATTCCACCCTTCAGCAATTAACAGACAAAGCTTCCTCTCCCGAATATCTGGATCTGGAATCTAATAAAGCCAAAGTAATAGCTTCCATAAAAGAAATTACCGGCACCAATTCTCAAGCCTGTCTCGCTTCTTCGGGTTTATCGATGCAGTACGCGATCATGATGGGCCTTATTGATGAAGCGTTTGAAAAAAATAAGGGAAAAGCTATTAAAATTATTGTACCGCCAAATTGCTATGGAGGTACTAATGACCAGGCCAGGAGAGTGGCGGCTACCCTAGAAGAGGTGGAAATTCTGGATTTGCTGGTAGATAGGGAAAATGATATGGTCCAAAGTATAGACAGCATCCTGGATGAGGTAGCTAAAGAAGATGCTGTCCCGTATATCATTGCAGAAATACCCACGAATCCACGGGTTGAAGTGCCCGATTTAGAACAGCTGAAAAAAGTTTTAAGTAAAACCCGGACGACAGCAACCGGGGAAAATGCCATTGCGCCTGTTTTTATTCTGGATCAAACTTTTTGTCCTAATGTTCAGTTTTTGGCCAGGGATGGAATTTTCTCTTCTATCAAGGCAATCTCCTATGTTAGCGGATCAAAATTCCCCAGTGGCGGAAAGTGTACTGCCGGTTACTGTGTGGCCAATCAAAAGGCAGAATCATTATTACAGAAGATCGAAAAGCACCTGGTGCTGTGCGATAACGAGGCTACAGGGCTACAGGTGAAGATCCTTGCCGAACAATTGCCATCAATGAATGAGAGGATTCAGGAGGCATATAAAAACACCCGGGAATTCGTGAATTTTATACAAAAGATTCTCCCGGAGGCTAAGATCAATTTTGTTTCTGAGGAATTGGCCGCGGCAGGTTTTACACCATCTGTTTTTTCCCTGGATTTGCCTACCAAAGGAGATACAGCCGAATCAAGAGAGTCTTACAAGCGCTCCCTTAATTTAAAACTGATCAATATGATGATCACCGAAATCCCGGATGAGAGCAAGTACTGCGTGAGTTACGGCCAATTAAAAGGTTGTTACTGGACCATCCCAGCCACATCCACTCAGGGAACTACCAAGGAAGATGATAAGGATTATATTGCCAGGGTTTCTGTTTCACCGGACCTTGACCTGGAGCATCATAAAAAAGTGTTCTCAGATTTTGTAGAACAGATCAAAGTTGGAGAGGTGTAATTTTTTTCTTGCACATTTAAGAAACTTTTAAGATTTTGGCGCTACTGTTTGCTTCGGAAGTTACATCGAATGAAGAAGGATAGCACCTGAAGCAAAACTTTTCTTGCTGCCAATGATCAAAAGAAGCTGTATTCTTATACTCGTGTTATTTTCTATTTCGGCTGCAGCACAGGAAGTCATTCCTATAAAGAATTTTCTCCTGGGTAGGTTTGATTACAGAAATTCATCCGATTTTCGAAAAGTGGAGCAGCAGCATAGCAACAAATTTCTTTATCTCAATACTGTCGCATACAATGCCTTTATTGAAATGTTCGAAGCTGCAAAACTTGATGATATAAGCTTACAAATAGTTTCGGGGACTAGAAATTTTGATGAGCAAAAGATCATCTGGGAAAGGAAATGGAAAAAAAGAGATAGTCTGAATCCTTCGGGAAAAGTCCTTTCTATCCTGGAATTTAGTGCTATGCCCGGCACCTCCCGCCATCATTGGGGAACAGATATAGATATCAACAGCCTTGAAAATTCGTATTTTGAAGAGGGCAGGGGCAAAGCCGAATATGAATGGCTGGTGAAGAATGCGGCCAAATTCGGCTTCTATCAGGTGTACACTCCTCAAACTTCGGGAAGAACAGGCTACAGAGAAGAAAAATGGCATTGGTCTTACCTGCCCCTGGCAGCTAAATACCTGGAGGATTATATGTCACAGGTAAGTTATGAGGAGATAAAAGGCTTTGAAGGTGACGAATATGCTTCGGAGGTTGCTATTATTCCTCAATATGTTAATGGAATTCCGCAGGAGTTACAGTACCAGGCATTTATTGCGAGGGAAACTAAGAAGCTGGTGCATATAGAAACTTTAGAAGGAAAGTAATTTAGATTTTTTTCGCCTTGAAGAATCCTAAAGCCGATACCGGTAAATCATTTTTAAAGCGGCTTCCTCTAATATAATTTAAGGCTAAGAAAGTAAATTTATAATCTGATAACCTTTTTTTGAGTGCTAAAGCGAATTCTACTATGTAATTTCCTTTTACTGCTGGTCTTTAATGGTTGTAAATCTTCTAAAGTACCGGAGAATCTCATTCCACCTTCAAATCCGGTATGGATCTCCTATGACTCTCTTGGCGATACTTTAAGAATAAATCTCGAAAACAGGATCAAAGCACCTGTAAGAATCACCATTGATGCGGATGATGATCTTTGGAAGGTCAGGTTACAGAAATTGAACTTGAACTTTCTTGTGCTGGAGGCTGAGCAGGATACTATTCTGGTCATAGATTCAGATAGCAGGGAAGTGCCAAAACTCGAGTTTAAAGCAGCCTTAGGAGATCCGGAAAAAAAGATCATCTATTCTAAAATTGCGTTACCTATTCCCGAAAATAAAGCGGTACAGATCATTCAGGGTTACAACGGGTCCTATAGTCATTATAAGGCGACGTCAAAGTTCGCAATAGATTTCAAACTAAATGTAGGTGATACCATTTTTGCAGCCTATGAAGGTTTTGCCGTCCAGGTGCACGAAGGCTATACCAAAGGGGGAAATGATATAAAGCTGCTGGATTATGCAAATAACATTATTACCTATAATCCTCAAACCGGGCTTTTCTTCCAATACAGCCATCTGGCATTTCAGGGAGCTCTGGTGGAGGTGGGGGAGTGGGTAAAGCAAGGGCAACCTATTGGTATATCGGGAATGACAGGATATACAAATATTCCTCACCTGCATTTCAATGTTCTTGCTCCAGATCCCCGTGAACTTCGGCTTATCTCGGTCCCGGTTGATTTTATTGAAGGTTACTCAGGAAAAGATCTCCGGAAGAATGAGGTTATTAAAAAATGACCTTTGAACTGCCTTAAGTAGGTTAATTTATGAGGCTAAAATGACCATTGATCACCTTATTTGTAGATGTTTCAGCTCTAAACCAATAGTCGTCACCGGGCATAATATACCCATTGTATTTTCCATCCCAGGAGTCCTGAGGTAAAAGTTGTTTGAGCAATTTTCCGTAGCGATCAAAAATGTAAATGTAAACCAGGTAAGGCCGGTCCTGTGGTCTTGCCTGCCATCGATCGTTATACCCGTCTCCGTTAGGGGTAAAGTATTTGGGGAATAAAAAAGTATTTTCTGTTGGTTCTTCACCCTCATCTCCATCACCATCTCCTTCACCTTCCTCACAGTCATCATTTAATACCAGCAGGATCTGTACCTTTTTGGAGGAACAGGTGTAATCTGTGCGGGAAACCCGAATGTTAATAATCTGTTCCTTTGGAGTGGTGTTTGTGAAATCTTCGGGATTGGGAATTGTCAAAGGATTCCAATCTTCATCAAAATAAGTGAGCTCCTGGTTTGGTTCATTTCCTGTCAAATCATCCACAAGATTAGACAGATCAAAGCTAGCATAACCATCGCGGTCGTTGTCACAGGCTTCATATGGCCCTGCATCAAAAACTACGGGTTCAGGAATATTGGGAACGCTTATTTTCGTGATCCATAAATCCCTCTCTCCCCTGGAAGGCTGGCTTTTATCCCCACTTGCTCCGGAGTCTGTCCAACCTCCTAAAATGTAATTTCCATCCTTGTCTTCAAAACCGAACATGGGTTGATCTGTACTACTTCCTCCCAGGGTTTTATCCCAGCATTTTTCACCATCATCAGAAATTTTGAACATCCAATAATCCCTATCCCCGCGGCTGGCTTCTGTTTTGTCATAACCTTTTCCGGAATAAGACATTGCTGCAACCAAAAATCCCGAATTAGCTGAAGGAGAAATGCCGGCACTCCAATCTGTATCACCACCACCATAGCTCTTTTGCCATATAATATTTCCACTTAAGTCGACCTTTACAATCCAGATATCATCGGAATTATAAGATGACATTGTTTTGTCCCCGCTTTGTTCTGAAAAGGAGGTACCGGTAAGAATATAACCGTCGCCCCCGGTGCTCTTAATATCTTCAAAATGGTCACCATTATTACCTCCAATGATGTTCTGCCATAAAATTTCGCCCCGTGGATCGATCTCTAACACCCAATAATCGTTTAAGCCCCGGGTTGGCTGAGATTTTGTCGCTGAAACCGGGGAAGAAGAAGAGGCACCAATGACATAATTTCCTGCTGAAGTTTCCACAATTCTCGCATTGTGGTCATGATCGCTTCCTCCATAACTTTTCTGCCATTCCAGGTGGCCTTTTGGGTCCAGTTTCAGAATCCATATATCCGATTCTCCCAATCCGGGACTGGTTTTATCTCCCGAAGCCGGAGAAATACTGGTGGAGGTGATTAAAAATCCGTTATCCCGGGTTTGAATAATATCTTCAAGATCCTCGGCGTCACTGCCGCCATAGGTTCGCTGCCATTCTATATTCCTGTTTTGATCTAATTTTACGATCCAAAGGTCCCGATGCCCTCTAAGGTATTCTGTTTTATCTGCTGAAATTCCCGAATAGGAAGTTCCTGCCAGTAAAAATGTTCCATCTTTAAGTTCAATTGTTTTATGGATTGCGTCCATTGACGATCCCCCGTAGCTTCCCTGCCAAAGAATATTTCCGTCAGGATCCATCTCTATGATCCAGAAATCACTGCCACCTTTATCAGGAACGGTTTTATCCCCTGAAAGACCTGAGTAAGAATATCCGGAGTACATATAATTCCCCCGGCTGTTTTGAAAGGAATGGAACAACCAATCCGTGCCATCTCCTCCAATTGTCTTTTCCCAGATAAGCTCCTGTCCTTGTGCTTTTAGGCAAAATAGAGAAACAAAGAGCAGAGTATATAATCCTTTCATATATTGGCCAGGGTTTTCTTCGCCGGCTAGTAGTTTATAAAGCGCTTTGGAAGGGGCGGAGACCCAAATATAAATTTTTGAGAGAATTTATTTAACATATTTTTAATAAATTCTCATTTTGGCACATTTAGCATTCCTCTCCCTGATATTGAAACTTGCATAATAAGTTGCAATAGTTATATTTGTTTTATGGCTAAACTAGATGAGTTTATAGCTGAATTTGCCTCTTTCGTTTGGGGCCTTCCGCTTTTAATTTTACTTACCGGAGGTGGATTATATCTCCTCATTTATTCTAAATTTCTTCCTTTCAGATACCTGGGGCATTCCCTAAAGGTGTTGAGAGGGAAGTATGATGATCCTAACGATCCGGGAGAAATCAACCATTTTAAAGCCCTTTCCACTGCTTTGTCTTCTACTATTGGAATGGGAAATATTGCAGGTGTGGCAGTAGCCATTGCCATTGGTGGGCCCGGTGCCATGTTTTGGCTGTGGGTAAGTGCGGTTATAGGAATGGCTACAAAATTTTTCACCAATACTCTTGCTGTGATGTACCGCGGAAGAGATTCTGAAGGGAAGCTGCAGGGCGGCCCCATGTATTTTATTACTGAAGGCCTTGGGAAGAAATGGTGGATTATGGCAGCATTTTTCAGTGTTGCCGGATTAGTAGGCGCCCTCCCGGTGTTCAATGTAAACCAACTCACCCAGGCTATCAATTATATCCTCCTTACTCCTAATGGAGTGGATGTGGATTTTACCTCAAATCTCATTATCGGGATCATACTCGCGATTATTACCGGCATAGTGATCTACGGCGGACTGGAACGTATTAGTAATACGGTTTCCAAAATGGTGCCCATCATGGTGGGGTTGTATTTTATATCGGTATTGATCATTCTGCTGGTCAACTTTGATCAGGTGCCTTATTATTTTGGGCTTATATTTACTGATGCCTTTGCAGCAGAAAATTACGTGGGAGAACCATTTTTAGGAGGTGTCCTGGGTGGTTTGATCATTCTGGGAATAAGGCGGGGAGCGTTTTCTAATGAAGCGGGGATTGGGACTGCTCCCATGGCACATGGGGCTGCAAAAACTGCCGAACCTGTGAGAGAAGGGCTGGTGGCCATGCTAGGCCCCGCGATTGACACGCTTATTGTTTGTTCCCTCACAGGCCTGGCTATTCTGGTTACCGGGGTGTGGCAAACCCATGATGTGAACGGGGTGAGTTTAACTGCAGCCGCTTTTAATGCTTCAATTCCGGTCTATGGAAATTACCTGCTCCTGGTATGTATTGCGATCTTTAGTATTTCGTCGCTTTTTTCCTATTCCTACTACGGAAGCAAATGTCTTTCCTTCTTAATAGGAGCCGAAAAAAAGCATTATTATAACTATTTCTATATCCTAAGCATCCTGCTGGGGGCAACGACTTCATTGAGCATGATGATCAATCTGATCGACGGATTTTTTGCCCTTATGGCAATTCCTACTATGACAGCGACCTTAATCATGTCACCAAGAGTTTTAAAGGAAGCAAAAAGATATTTTGCCGCACTAAAACAGTCGGAAAAAGAAGTTATCCAAAAGTAACGACTCGTCGTTCATCCTGGCTTTGCTGTGCAGCTTCAATGATCTTTATCACATCCCTGGCCTGTTCAGGTTTGACTTCAAGTTCAGCGCCGGAAGTAATGGCGTCGAAGAGATTTTGATATACTACCCGGTAGTCGCCGGGTTCACTTTTATAAAATTCTTTTTTGTCAAGGGTATTTAATTTTCCCCAGATCTCTTCGGGTTCTCTTCCCCAATCGGAGAAATCCTTTGGTAACTGGCCTTTTTTCAACGCCTCTTCCTGGACGTCTGCTCCATACTTTACGTAAGAACCCTTGGTGCCGTGCAAAGTGAATGTGGGGCCTTTTTCCTTTACAAGGGTGCCAGCTTTTAAAGTCACTTTTATTTGGGGATAAAACAGCAGCAGTTCAAAATTATCGGGAACCGAGGCATGATCCCGTTGCATTCTTATGTCTGCGAATACCTCTTTTGGTAAACCAAATAAATGCAGGGCCTGGTCAATAAGATGACTCCCCAGATCATAGAGAATTCCGCTGCCGGCGAGTTCCTGTTTTTCTTTCCAACCCGGTTTGATCTCGTTCCTGAAACGATCGAAATGCGCCTCATATTCTACTAATCTTCCTAAAAGGCTACTCTTTACGATCCTTTCTACTGTTCTAAAATCACTGTCCCACCGGCGGTTATGGTTAATACTTAACACCAGATTATTTTGATGAGCCAGCCTTATCAGTTCATTTGCTTCTCTAACGTGTGGGGTGAAGGGTTTTTCGACCAGCAGGTGTTTGCCGGCTTCCAGTATTTGTTTGGCAAACGAATAGTGAAGATGATTAGGAAGCACAAGGATCACCAACCGGATCTCTGAGTCTTCAAGGATTTCAACAAGGTTGCTCACAACTTCAGCTTCGGGAAAATCCTGCAAGGCAGCTTTAATATTGTGTGGACTGGAGGTGAGAATCTTTGTCACTCTGAATCCGGAGACAGAGGAGAGAATTGGGGCGTTATAGATCCTTCCACCGGAACCATATCCCACAAAGGCAGTATGCAGCTGCTTCATTTTTTGTGGTAAGGTAAAAAATTCAGAAGAACTTCAACAGACAGGTGGTCTAAAATGTCATTTTATGCTCCTTTTCCTGATTTCACTGTGCTGTTACGTCAGTAAAAAAAGGTTTAAGGACTTCATGATCCATGATCTTTTCTATACATTCCAGGCGCATTGGCTTTTTGCAGTAGTAAAGTACACTCTCATACTTTTGCGCCTTTAGATAATCTTTCTGGTTGATGGAGGAAGTCACAATTACCACATTCACACGGGATAAAAGCTCCAGTTTTTTTAGTTTTTTCAAAAATTTCCAGCCATTAAGTACCGGCATGTTAAGATCAAGAAATATCAGGAAATGTTTTCTGTCCCCATCGTTTTTTTCAATATACTTAAAGGCTTCAAGGCCATTTTCGCAGATCACAGGAGGCCAGTTTAAACCGCTGTTGCGCAACAGGTTCTTATGTAACAGAGTGACTACTTTGTCATCATCTACTACCAGGATCTCAAGACTTTGAGCATCATTTGACACGAACATCAATTTCTTCAGTTTTACCTATGATGTTGCGTATAATGTTGTCTAGTTCATTGGCCGAGTCATGGATGTGAAAAAGAATTTCTTCCCTTGACATTTCTTCATAGCTATCTTCTTCGAGAAGGTGAAGCAGGCCTTTTATTCTTGCCAAAGGAGCCCTTACAATGTGAGATTGCTCCCAGGCAATTTGTTTTAGGGCTTTATTTTGCCGCTGTACTTTCCGCAGAAGTTTACGGGAATTGGTGACATCAAGTACAGCACCAATCATACGGTTAGCTTTTCCTGTGTTGTCGCGAATAATGAATCCACGGTCATTAACATGGGCGATCTTACCGTCGGCTTTTACTATACGATATTCGAGTTTCCATTTTTTTACCTCGGGATCATTTATTGCACATGCCAGGGACTTTTGCACCTTCTCCCGGTCTTCATCTGCCACTTTGGTAAGCCAGAATGAATGTACAGAAGTAGCTTCATTGGTATCGTATCCAAAAATGTTCTTGTAACCCTTGCTTCGGGTAACCGAATCTGTAGCAATATCCCAATCCCAGATCATTTCATTGGTAGCCTTCATCGCCATTTTAAAACGCTTATTCGCTATTTTAAGCGCCTCTTTTTTCGCAGTGATCTCAGATATGTCACTGGTAGCACCAATTAACCTGATTGCCTTTCCTGTATGATCTCTAATGATGTATCCTTTGTCCACCACCTGGGCATAGGTGCCATCGGCTTTGCGGAAACGATATTCGGTTTTAATAAAATTTTCGTTAGGATTGGAGAGAACATCTGAAAGCCTTCTTTTTTCCACCGGAAGATCTTCAGGATGAATGTTCATCTTCCAAAATTCCCGTTTATTTACGACATCTGAAGGATAACCGAAAAGTTCTTTAAAGCTGCGGTGAAACCTGGTTACATCATTGCTCTGCAGATCCCAGTCATAGATTAGATCCTGGGTGGCCGTAGCGGCCAATTGATATCTTTCATTGATATACTCTATCTCTCTGGCCTGAGCTATGACCGTCGTTACATCCCTGGAATTGGCAACAATTCCTTTAACCGCTGAATCTTTGAGTAGATTAGTTATCGTAGTTTCAACCCAGTGGTACTCCCCCTTTTTGTTTCTAAACCTGAAGGGGGATATTTGCACCTGTTTCTTGTTTTTAAGCGAGGTAAATTGCTCCTTTACCCGTTCCCAATCGTCCGGATGTATAAAGTCGTAGCTATATTTGCCTATAAGTTCACAAGGTTCAAATCCAAGGATCTTTTTATAATTTTCACTTACAAAAGAATAGTAACCTTTCGTATCCAGAACACCCATCATATCTGATCCTTCCTGTACCAAAGCTCTGAACTTTTGTTCGCTGAGCCTGAGTTCCTCCTCTCTTTTTCTGACCTTTTCAAGGGCAGCCTTTTTTTCAAAGGCATTGGTAAGGTTCTGGGTAAGACTTCTAAGAAAGGTAACTTCCTCTTCTTTCCAAATCCTTTCTTTAGTACAATCGTCAAATCCAACAAAACCAAATAAATGCTCCTCCACAAAAATGGGCAGCAATAGCATGGATTTGATATCCTGATCTTCAAAGATCTCTTTTAAAGGTCCTGGAGCAAGGTCATTATAGGTAGTGATAAAAGGTAGATTCTTAGTTAGGGAGGTCATTATTTCCTCCACTGTTTTTATGGGCATGTTTTGAAGCTCCTCATTATCTATTTGGGGAGCCGCCTTTTCACTGCACCATTCCACTTTTTGGCTAATAAGTATTTCTCCTGTATTCGGGTCTTCATCGGCTCCAAAATAGTACATTCTGTCTGCCTCTATGGTTTGAGCTATAGCGCCAAAAGTCTCGTGAAGAGCCTCATCATTGATCTCATTTTCCAGAAGGGAGCTTATGAATGCCGCATTGACTTCCAAAAAACGGCTTTTTTCCACGATCACTTTTTCATTTTGCCTCAAATCTGTAATATCCTTTGCAATACCGTGAATCTCGGTAACCTTTCCTTCCAAAAACAAAGGCATTAGCAGCACTTTTAAGATGAGCTTACTTCCCTGTGCCGAGATAAAGTCGGCTTCAAAAGAGGTAATGCGGCCTTTACAGGCCAGGGTAAAGTGATCAAGAACGAGAGATTTGTGATGGGGGGTACAAAACGGCAAAAAACTGGTGCCAATGATCTTTTGGAGGGGAAGGCCGGCCATTTGCGTTAGACTCGCATTGGCATGTATAAAGTTCCCTTCAAGATCCATCCTGTAGATACCATCCGGGTTATCCTTGATAAAGTTTTTGAATTGCTGTTTATTGATATGAAGTTCTGTCTCCATATCTTTTTCCCTTTTTGCCAGGAGAACTTCTGAAGTCACCTCCCTGGTAGTATGCAGAATGTATTGGACATTTCCCCCGGAATCTTTTAGCGGAATGTTTTGGGAGGTGAAATAACGCTCCATAAAAAAGCCTGTTTTCCTGTCCCGAATATCATATCTCAGATTTCGAACTATATGCTTTTCTCCATTTTTTAAAACTTTTAAAAAAGATTTTGTGATGGTGTCAAGGCCATAAACTTCCTGTTGAGGATTGGCTGGGAAAGCCTCTTTTATGTCCTTTTGTAACAGTTCTTCTTCTGTGGAACCTGTAAGATCGAGGTAAGCCTTATTAGCATCAAGAATTATGTAATCTTTGGAGGATCTGGACTCAATAATGAGGCAGGGAAAAGGCATGGCCTCAAAAATCTCTTTCCAGCTTTTATCCTTCATAGTAGGGAAATGAAAGTATTTGCCTAATTCTTAATTTTTTGTTAAGGCGAAACAAATATAGCAAAATTATCTTCCTGTTACCACGGGAGAAAGAGGAAAATAGGTTTTTTCAGCTTTGAAATATGTATTTTGACGTTTAAAAATAATTCAAAATTGAGAAAATTCCTACAATTAATTATGAGTTATGAATGTATCCGTTTATTTAATGCCTCACCGGAACAAGCAAGACGGGTATACTAAGGTCTTCTATAATATCCTGCTCCATACTTCCTACAAACATCTGATAGAAGAAGTTTTTCTTGTGGTGACCGGCAATGAGGAGGTCTGCGTTTAATTTTCTGATTTGTTCTTTAATTAATTTTGCTGTGGAACCCTGCAACTGCATTCCTTCTGCATTAAAATTCCTTTCCCGAAGGCTCTCGGTAAGATTTTTTACCAGTTCTCCCTCTCTTTTCCTGTTTTTAAGCCTTTTTTCGTGAGCAAATTGGGGACCGGCTTCCAAACCCAGGTAATCATCAGGATCGGGTTCGCTAACGTGAAGGATCCAGATCTTAGAATTAAAAGCTCCTGCTATTTCTTCAGCTTTGCCCACCAAAAGGCCGGCATTTTGCTCCTTGTTGATTGCAACCAGAATATTTTTCATGTGAGGGGTAGATTAGCTCCTTAAATTTAGCAAAAAAAAGTGCAGTTAAAAAAGATCATTTTTGGCAATAAAAAATCCGGTAATTACCTGAAATACCGGATTTACAATATTCTTTTTGGGAAATTTAATCTATGAGAGTCTCATTAAATAATTTCAGGATTCTCTTGTATTCATCTGTCCAGCTGCTCGGCTCCATAAAACCATGATCTTCTACAGGATATACAGCCATTTCCCAGTTGTCTTTTTCGAGCTCAATGAGTCTTTGGGCCAGCCTTACTACGTCCTGGAAATGAACGTTTACATCTATCATACCGTGCGCGATCAACAGATTGCCTTCTAAGCCTTCTGCAAAATAAATAGGAGAGGAGCGCTTATAGGCGATAGGATCATTCACAGGTTCATTAAGAATATTCGAGGTATAACCGTGGTTGTAATGAGCCCAATCTGTTACAGATCTCAGGGCAGCCCCAGATTTGAAGGTATCAGCTTCATTAAACAGAGCCATTAAGGTGATGAACCCGCCGTAACTTCCGCCGTAGATGCCCACTTTTTCGGGATCAATACCATGTTCAGCAATGAGGTATTTCACCCCATCTACCTGGTCAGATAGATCTTTGCCGCCCATGTGTCTGTAAATTCCTGTTCTCCAATCCCTTCCATAGCCGGCGCTCCCGCGGTAATCTATATCAAGCACTGTATAGCCGAGATCGGTGAGTAAATTGTGGAACATATATTCCCTGAAATAACTTGACCACCATTTATGGGCGTTCTGCAGATAACCGGCGCCATGCACGAATATTACGGCTGCTCCATTTTTTACTTCTTCGGAAGGTTGATACAACCTGGCCGGAACCATAGCTCCATCCTGAGCCTCGAATTTTACCAACTCCGGATCTCTCCAGTCATAATTTTGAAATTCTGTGGAGCGGCCTGATGTGAGCTGTTGAGCCTTTTCCCCGGAAGAAGTTTTCTTAAAATAAAGTTCCCAGGGTTGGTTGGAATAAGAATGCCTTATCGCCATGTACTTCTCATTAGGAGAGAGTTCGACTTCGTTATTTCCTTTCAGATTCGTAAGTTTTTCCATTTTACCACCGCGAACAGGCATTCGGTAGAAATGTCTTTCCCCGGGATGGACTTCCGAAGTGGTGAGATACCATGTCTTACGGTCCCTGGAAAGAAAAGGGTCAAAAACCTCATACTCGCCCTGTGTCAAAGCAGTCTTTCTTCCAGATTTCACATTGAGAAGGTACAAGTGGGAATAGCCGGTTTCTTCGCTCTGAAAATATATAGTTTCATTATCATCAAGCCACCCTATTGTGCCTCCACTCCAGGAATATCCAATCCCGGGACCGGCTATCCATGCCTCGTCACGTTGACGGTCAAGAGATTTTAAGCTCCCGGTCTGCAAATCCAAAAGACTAATCCACCGGTCCTTATTGTCCCCGGATCGGACGATCAATATTGCCTTTTTTCCATCTTCTGAAAAATAGGGGCCGTTGGTGTTTACCTCCCTTATCTCCTCTTCCCATTTGCGGTCGGGATAATCGCTTACATAATCGGGAAGATCCTTTATCCCCGGAAGCTTATCGGTCTGTACCATGTAAACCGTATCTTTTTGAAGATTATAAATTACGGTTTCCAGCTTTGACTGCTCACTTCCCACTTTGCTGCGGGCAGGGAGATCTACCGTATATCCTGAAAGATCGGTGTAATTGGGAACATCGGTATCTTTTGCCTCTGCACTGGTAAGAAGCTGAAAGCTTACGTAGTTTCCATCGGGTGATACCTGTAGATTCATGGGCCTCTTTTTCCCAGTATAGAAGGTAAAAGGGGTAGGGGCAGATGTCCTTTTTCGATAATCTTCCCGTGCTTTTTTATCCTCATTTCTTTTCCGTACCTCGGCCAGTAAGTCCAGGTTTTCATCCTGTAGCCATTGGTCCTGTTCAGAAAGTTTCTCGTCTTTTTCCTCCTTTTCGGTGCCGGTTCGAATATTGGTGAGTTTATCCAGCATACCGGTATCGAGGTTATAGATAAAGGCATTGTTGTCAAAAGCAAAACTTATCTTTTGTTCATCTGCCATAAATTCCGGATTGGAAATAGGTCCTCCCAATTCTAATAATTGCCCTTCTTTCCTATTCCTGAAGTCATACAGATAAAGAATCCCATCCCGTACATAAACCTTTTTGGTCCCTTTTTTATTCAAATCGCCCTGGCGCGGGAGAATTTGATCTTCTTCCAGCCAACCCACTTTCACTACTTGCTTGGGATTATTGATGCTGATCCTGTACAGCGAATCTGAAGGATTTTTCTCGGGATTATATTCAAAATAGATGTTCTCGCTGTGCGCTCCCCAGGAGATGTTGGAAGGAAACGTGCCCATCCAGGCGGGGTCCTGCATGATCTTTTCAACTGAAAGATCGGAAGTTTGAGCAAAGCAGAAATTAAGGCTGATAAATGCCAGCAGGCATAAGACATTCTTCATGTTAATAGGAAATGATTATTGGAGAGGCAATATAAAAAATCCCGCCGAATAAGCGGGAAAAGAGATGGCACCTGTGATTAATAGTGCCTGTATCTATGTTTGTTGAATCTAAATCGCTCTTTCTTTTGAAGAATTCCGAGTATTAGTCGGGACATACTTCAGTAAAGTTTTTATTGATTTCAACTCAAAAATGGCGTTTTCGATAAAAGCTTTATGACGCAATAAAATTTCTCTGCAGGAGCCTTCATGAATTCGACAAAGAGCATCTTGATAACTTTGCAGACTTTCCTTATGGATCTTTAATGCTTTTTTAATGGCGGCAGCCTGGTCATCTATTCCTGTTTCCATCCTGTTCCTATCATAAGAGGAAGAAGACATGTAAGGTTCTTTGCCTCCATAATAGGAAATTTCTTCTGCTATTTCCATAGCAAACTGGGAACGACGGGAAGCAATATTCTGAAAATAATACTTTAGTGAAGCATCTATAACATGTTCTGCTATTTTACGGCAGTGTCTGGCTACCTTGAAATTGTCTTCAAGAAGCTGGCGTAGTGAACGTTCCCGTATCTTAGAATGGTTCATTTTATTTTGTTGGAGTGACTAGATTAAGTTACGAAAATTCCCTGTATGATATTCTCTTCCCCAGGATGTTAACTCACATTTAGCTATTCAGGAAAAAGAGCACAAAAATCTTCATAAATTTTAATCAAGAGGATTATAAGGAGGTTGAAAAGCATAAAAAATCCGCCTAAAGTTGAGGCGGATTTTTCGTAATTATTTGTGAAGAATTAGGATTTTGCCTTACGGTTCAATCTATCCTCGGCCATTTCTGTGAGCAGGTCGTCTGCTTTATACTCTTCATCGAGAGTTTTCTGCAGTTTTTTTGCAATATCATCGTGTCCTAATTCCTTGGCATATCTTACAGCAGTCCCATAGGCGGAAATTTCATAATGTTCTACCCGCTGTGCTTCAGCAATAAGGCCGGCATCGCGTACCTCTTTTTCGGTATCTTCTTCAAGGAAAGATTCAGCTTCCTTTATAAGTCCTTTCATGGCTTTACAGGTTTCGCCTGTAGGTTTGATTCCCAGTTCTTTGGTGATCTCTTCAAGGCGTTTTATATGGCCTTCGGTCTCCTTTAGATGTTTTTCAAATGCCTTCTTCAGTTTATCGTCATTTGCATTCTTTTGCATCTTTGGAAGGGCCTCCACCAATTGGTTCTCTGCGCTGTATAAATCCTTTAGTTGGTGTTCAAACAGATCTTTTAGATTTTTCATTTTCTTAATTTTTTGGTTTATACTAATTTAAACCTCATCTGCAGCAAGTGCAGTTAAATGAGTAATAAATCTTTGTTGATTATTTACTAAAACCATTAAGTTGGCTCCTGAACAAAAACGGATTTTCTTTTTACCTTAGTAGTTTAAATTTTCTTCATGTTCAGAATTCAGGATTATATTCGGGATATAAAAGATTTTCCGAAAAAAGATATCATTTATAAAGATATAACCCCGTTGCTGCAGGATCCTTCGGCAACCCGTGAGGCTTTAAAAAAGCTTCTTGAACTATTGGGGGATCAAAAGGTCCATAAGGTAGTTGGCATAGAATCCCGTGGATTTTTCTTTGCCACTTTACTGGCACAGGAACTTAATGCAGGTTTTGTTCCAATAAGAAAACCGGGAAAATTACCTTTTAACACCTTTAGAGAAAATTATTCCCTGGAATATGGGGAAGATGTTCTGGAGATCCATTGCGATGCTATTCAGGAAGGGGAGAAAGTCCTGGTACATGATGATGTGCTGGCTACCGGTGGAACTGCAGCGGCGGCCTGTAAGCTGGTAGAAAAAATGGGGGGAGAGATTGTACAATGTAATTTCCTGATGGACCTCGATTTTTTAAAGGGTAGAGATAAATTGAATCCCTACGAGGTCGTTTCTCTGGTGACTTATTAGCCAATATAACCAATGCTGATTTCAGGCTGTCAAGCCACTTTTCATCTTCATTAACCGGTAAAAAATAGTATTTTCGTGGCCCAAATGCAGCAAACAAAGAATATTGCCATTGTAGGCACGGGATTGGTGGGATCGCTTCTTGCCCTTCATCTAAGAAAAAAAGGTCATTCCGTTACATTATTTGATCGTCGCCCGGATGTGCGAAAGGTAGAATTTTCCGGACGTTCCATCAACCTGGCCATGTCTAACCGGGGCTGGAAAGCATTACGCGAAGCAGGCATTGAGGAGGAGATAAGAGAGCTGGCAATTCCGCTTTACCGGCGTGCCATGCATATCGATAACGATCCTGTGTATTTTCAAAACTATGGAAAGGATGGGGAAGCCATTTATTCAATTTCCCGAGGGGTACTTAACCGAAAGATGATAGACCTGGCCGAAGCTGCCGGGGCTGTTTTTAAATTCGAAGAAAAAGTTTGGGAAGTAGATCTTTCCGAAGCAAAACTTTATACAGGGGAATCTGAAAAAGGAAATTGGGAAGAGTATGATTTCGACCTTATTTTTGGGGCAGACGGGGCTTTTTCACGAGTGCGGCATAAAATGCAACGACAAAGCAGGTTCAATTATTCCCAGCATTTCATTGATGTGGGTTATAAGGAGCTTAGGATTGCTGCAAATGCCGATGGCTCTCACAAATTGGATAAGAACTCCTTTCATATATGGCCCCGGGGCAAATTTATGCTCATCGCGATGCCCAACCTTGACGGCAGTTTTACCTGCACACTTTTTTTGCCTTTTGAAGGGGAGAATTCATTTGAATCTTTACAAACAGAACCTGCGGTGCAGGATTTTTTTGAAAAATATTTTCCCGATATGCAGGAAGAGATCTCCGGTTTTACCAAAGATTTCTTTAAAAATCCTACCAGTGCCCTGGTGACGGTTAAATGTTACCCCTGGACCTACTATGATAAAATTGCCCTGGTGGGAGATGCTGCCCACGCTATTGTACCTTTCTTTGGACAGGGAATGAATGCGGGTTTTGAAGATATATCCGAATTGGGCAGATTGGAGGAGGTACATGGAAATGACTGGGAAAAGATCTTTGCTGAATATCAGGAAATAAGAAAGCCAAATGCCGATGCTATTGCAGAACTTAGCTACCGGAATTTTATGGAGATGAGCAGCAAAACTGCCGATCCTGATTTCCTGCTGCGGAAGAAGATCGAAAAGAACTTTACCGAAAAACATCCCGAAAAGTGGATTCCTGCCTATTCCCGTGTGACCTTTTCTGAAGCACCCTATTCTGAAGCATTGAAAATTGGCGACAGGCAGGCAGCTATTATGGATGAGATCATGCAAATTCCGCAAATTGAAGAAAAGTGGAATTCCGCAGAAGTGGAGAACAGAATCCTAAAATTGCTGCAGAATAAATAATCTGCGATGCTTAGTTTTAGAATCACTTAGTCCTCATTCCTGCACACTCAATACTGACCCTGATCGCTCTATAAATTCTCTTCCTCTACAGTATCCGGATCATAAGTGAGGTGGAGGCTGTGATAAACCCGCTCGACATTCTGCTTATTTTCCATTAGAACTATGAGGGTATCTTCTTCCTGAATTTCGGTAGCACCATTGGGGGTAAGGAATTTTCCGTTTCGGGAGATCATCGCAATGATAGCGGTGCGTGGAAAATGCAGATCCACAATCCTTTTTCCAACAGAAAAATTATCCGGAGGAATGGTAATTTCCCGAATTAGGGATTTCGTCCCATCTGCAAGGAAAGCATCCACGGGAGAGATCTTTTTTACGGTTTTTGGCAGCGCTACATGTAACCATTTTGCTACCGTAGATAGGGTGGTGCCCTGGACTATTACCGAGGTAAGTGAAACAAAGAAGACGATGTTAAAAATCATATGGGCTTTTTCTATTCCCGCTAATAAAGGATAGGTAGCAAAAACAATGGGAACAGCACCTCTTAGACCAACCCAGGAAATATACCAGCGCCGGCGCATCTTCATTTTAAAGAACGACAGGCTTACGAAAACTCCTATGGGACGTGCAATGAGGATCAGGAAACCCGAAATAAGGATGCCAAGCCCAATTACCGGAAGGATATCACTGGGGTAGACCAGCAGTCCTAAAGTAAGGAACAGTACGATCTGCATCAGCCAGGCAACCCCGTCAAAGAACCGCATGATAGTACGTTTATGAATCAGATCCTGATTCCCCAGGTAAACTCCGCAAAGATATACAGCCAAAAAACCATTTCCACCCAACCTGTCTGTTGCCGAAAAAACCAGGAACATTAGAGCAATGGCGAGAACAGGATAAAGACCTTCAAAATCAAGAGTGATCTTGTTGATGATCATCTTGCTTACTTTTCCAAATAGAAACCCCAGGGCTGCACCTATGAGAATTTGCTGAAGAAACAACGGTATTATGGAAAGCAGGCTTTGATCCTGGTTCACCACCAGGCCTAAAAAGGCAATGGTAAGGAAATAGGCCATCGGGTCGTTACTTCCGCTTTCCAGCTCAAGAGTAGGTCTCAAATTGGCTTTTAGTGCCATATTCTTTGAACGTAGAATTGAGAATACGGCAGCGGCATCTGTCGAAGAAACAATAGCTCCCAGGAGCAGCCCTTCATAAATACTGAAATCTGTTATCGCCCATACAAAGGTGCCAAGAGAAAGGGCGGTAAAAAGGACTCCAAGGGTAGATAGCGATATCCCATGCCACAGGATGGGTTTAATGCTGCGCCAGTTGGTGTCCAGCCCTCCTGAAAAGAGTATAAAATTCAGCGAAACAATACCTATGAACTGGGCAAGCTGCGGATCATCAAATTCAATTTTTCCTATTCCTTCAGACCCTGCTAAAATTCCAACCGATAGAAATAATATAAGGGTTGGGACGCCAAACCTATAGGAGGTTTTTCCGGCCAGTATACTTATGAGAAGTAGGAGGGAGCCAATGAGCAGTACATTCTCTGTAGTTATATCCATAGATGGAGCCGGCTTATTCGGATTTTTGCAAAGAAAGGGATTTTTGCCCTTTTTTGAGAGTTAGTCGGCTTTGTTTTCTTTAAGCAATTGAGGAAACTTACTTTTGAATCTATTGAACCTGGGGTTCGAAACATTCCGGATGTAAGGATCATTAGGATTGTTTTTCTTGTAATTCTGGTGATAAGCTTCTGCCTTCCAGAATTTTTGGAACGGAAGCACTTCTACAGCAATCGCCTTTTTATACTCTCCTGCCAAATCTTTTATTTTTTCTTCAATGATCTTTTTTTGTGCAGCATTCTGGTAAAAGATGATTGACCGGTATTGGGAGCCAATATCCGGACCCTGACCATTTTTTTGGGTAGGATCCATGGATCCAAAATACACATCGGTTAAAGTTGCGAAATCAATTACTTCCGGATCGTAAATCACCTCAACGGCTTCGGCGTGACCTGTAGTGCCGGTATTGCTTTCCTCATAGGTTGGATTTTTGGTATGCCCACCGGAATATCCGGAGATTACTTCCTTAACTCCTTTTACACTCTCATAAACTGCCTCTACACACCAGAAGCAGCCACTGGCAAAATATGCTCTTTTTAAACCGTCTTGCGGCGGAACTTCCACAGGTTCGGCATTGGCGATTTCAGGTAGGGTGACCTGGCTTTCAGAAGAATTTCCGCAGGCTATTAGAGTAAACAGCAGGGAAAAGATCAAAGGTAATTTCATATTATTCTTTTTTATAGGTGCCTTCAAGGGTTTTCTTTCCATAAAGTGCATAATCTGTAGCGACTTCCCCATCAACGGCAAAACCAAGCCAATCAAGTTCCACGCCACCATCTGGTGTAAAAGTTAAATTTGCAACGGGCGTATTAGTGTCAAAATCGTCCCAGGGCATTTTTCTGTCAGGTTTTATTTCCCGGTTTGCTGAAACAAAGAAGACATCTGCTGTATTGTCGCCGGTTTTTTGAGTTCGGGCGGTGATATACAATTTGTCCTTGTCTATACACCATTCGGTAGGCGCATCAAAGTTTATTTCAATACAGTTACAGTTACAGTCGGCTGTTGCTTTGCCGTTCTCAATTTTATGATATCTGCCATCAAGGACGGCAGCAATGCGGGGTTGTTCTTTTTCTGTTTGTACCGCATCCCGTTCTTCCTGAATATTCCCCGGAGGCAGATCTGCAGTAGTAGTATCTTGTTTATTAACATCTGCAGCATTGGAGGTGGTGCTTTTTTGATCGTTACATCCAAACATAACTATCGATAGAAAAATAAAGATCAGGTTTCTCATAGTTGTAGGTTTAATCCTTAAAGGTAAGCCTTCCTGAAATCTTTTTTGTGAAAGGGATGTTAATCAGTCTTTGATTCTGGACCCTGGAATCTTGAGCCAGGATTTTATTGTTTGCACTGTCTAGATTATAGGTTCTGGTATTTAGGATCAAAAAAAACCCCTCGCTTTCGCGAAGGGTTTGTAGATATGATAAATTCTGAATTAGAAACTCTGGAAGAGCTCATTCATTTTTTGTCTTTCTTCCTGTGCCAGTTCTTCATCTACAAGGATACGTCCACTGTGCTCATCTGTAATGATCTTTCTGCGGCCGGCAATTTCCATGATCACCTGGGGTGGGATTGTAAAGAAAGAACCCCCTGAAGCTCCTCTTTCTACGGGAACCACCGCAAGACCGTTTTTAACGCTTCCGCGAATACGGCGATATGCATTCACAAGGCGCTCTTCGATCTGCTCCTGGAATTCTTGAGATTTTTTGATCAAAGCCTGCTCTTCTTTTTCAGTTTCAGCAAGGATCTCGTCTAATTCACTTTTCTTATGATCAAGGTGTTTTTGACGCTCGTTAACACGCTCCTGGGTTTGCTCGATCACTTCTTTCTTTTGTTCGATCTGCGCACGGTATTCCTTGATCTGTTTTTCAGCAAGTTCTATTTCCAACTCTTGAAATTCAACTTCCTTGGAAAGCGCGTTGAATTCGCGGTTATTACGAACATTTTTCTGTTGTTCAGTATATTTTTTGATCAATGCTTTCGCATCTTCAATAAGATTCTTTTTGGCATTGATGTCCTGATCGATCACTTCAAGGTCGGCATTCATTTTCTCAAGGCGCGTGTTCAAACCTGCAACTTCATCTTCTAAATCTTCTACCTCCAGGGGAAGTTCACCTCGTACATTTCTTATCTCATCCACGCGGGAATCTATAAGTTGAAGATCGTACAACGCTCTTAACTTCTCTTCTACAGTAACATCGGATTTTTTGGCCATAGTTAAAAATACTTGATAGGATTGGTTTCTGTCTTTGATAAAACGACTGCAAAATTAGCAAAATTTTTCTTAAGAAAAGCGGCTAAAAGGTTTTTTGTGTACTGTTCGCTTTCAAAGTGGCCAATGTCTGCCAGCACCAGTTTTTGCTCAGCTTTATAGAAGTCGTGATACTTAAGATCGGCAGTTAAAAAGATGTCTGCTCCTGCCGCAGCTGCATTTTTGATCGCAAAGCTGCCGCTACCACCAAGTACTGCTACTTTTTTTATTGGTTTTCCAAGTAATTGCGAATGCCTTATGCAGCCTGTACCAAAGGTTTTTTTTACTTTTTCCAAAAAAGTGGTTTCCGATACCTCTTCCTCCAGTTCTCCAACCATTCCCATTCCAATTTTTTGATTCTCATTTTCCAGGGTGGTCACCTCGTAAGCAACCTCTTCGTAGGGATGGGTGTCAAAAAGGGCTTTTAGAATAGATTTTTCCAGGTGCTTCGGAAAAGTAACTCCTATCTGCACCTCCTCTTCGTAATGAGTTTCACCTTTTCGGCCAATCACGGGATTGGATTCCTCGTTTCCGCGGAAGGATCCGCTGCCGTTAAGGTTGAAGCTGCAATGGTCATAATTTCCAATAGATCCTGCCCCGGAGGCAAATAATGCTTCCCTCACTGCTGAGGCATCTTTCTTTGGAACGAAAGTGAGGAGTTTTTTTATACTTCCCTTCTGTGGAATCAAGATCTTCCTGCTGCCAAGATCAAGTTGTTGGCAGATCACATCATTCACCCCCCTAAAGCTGTTATCAAGAGCAGTGTGAATTGCATAAATTGCAATATCATTCTTTATTGCCTTTAACACAGCCCGCTCCACGTAATCCCTTCCGGTAAGTTTTTTCAACCCGGAAAAGATAATAGGATGAAAACTCACAATAAGGTTGCAGTTTTGGTCAATCGCTTCGTCCACCACTGTCTCCAGGGTATCCAAAGTGACTAATATTCCCTTTACTTCCCAGTTTTCTGAACCTGTAAGAAGACCTACATTGTCGAAATCTTCGGCATAGGCCGTAGGCGCAAATGTTTCCAGTTCCCGGATGATATTTTTTATGAGCATAGTGTTGCAGTGCTTTTTTCAAAGGTAAGAATTGAGGATTTAAAATCATGGATAAAGGGGGATGAGCACCTTGCCGTATTATTAGTAGATATCCAGGGGAAAAGAGATTTTGCTGAAAGATCTATTTTTGAAATACTAAAATTTTTAAAGACAATAGATATAAAGAGGTGAATTTTAATTATATAATCTTCTTTTTTTTCCTCTTGCTGTACCACATCCTGACATAATAAATAATCGTAATTCTTGTAAAAAAATGTGTTTTGAACTATAATTTTGTCTCTTTTTTTTCCATCAAAAAATTTACCTTCGCTGCATGGCCTCAGCAAGAAAACTTCTATTTCCTTTTTCAATTCTTTACGGCAGCATCATGCATGTACGGAATAAACTCTATGATAAAAATCTCTTGTCCTCCCGGGAATTCGAAATTCCTGTCATCGCAGTTGGGAATTTAAGTGTGGGAGGCACCGGTAAGTCCCCCATGGTGGAATACCTTGTTAATTTGCTCAGGCAGGATCATAAGGTGGCAACTTTGAGTAGGGGCTATAAAAGGAAATCCAGCGGCTATATTCTTCTTAATGGTCAGGATACTGCGATAGAAGTTGGGGATGAGCCCCTGCAGTTTAAGAGTAAATTTCCGGATGTTTTGGTTGCAGTAGACGAGAACCGCAGCAACGGAATAGAAAAACTCCTTGAGGAGATGCAGCCTCCCGATGTCGTAATACTGGATGATGCTTACCAACATCGTAAGGTAAAAGCAGGTTTCTACATCCTGTTGACATCTTACACAAATCTGTACAAAAATGACCTGGTCCTTCCTGCGGGTAACCTTAGAGAACCTGCAGCGGGGGCAAAAAGGGCAAATATCATTGTCGTTACAAAATGCCCCGAAGATCTTGGGGCTGCAGAACAGGAGGAGATCAGGAAAAAACTAAAACCAAAAGCGGGGCAGGAGGTTTTCTTCAGCAGTATTGCTTATAGCAAAGAGATCTATAGTAGAAACCGGACCCTTGAACTAAAGGCACTTCAAAAGGAAGAATTTACGCTGGTCACCGGCATCGCCAAACCACAACCTTTGGTGGATCACCTGGAAAGCCTTGGATTAAATTTTACGCATAAAGCCTTTAGTGACCATCATAACTTTACCGAAGAAGAAATTAAAGCCCTTCAACACGAGGAGCTCATTTTAACTACCGAAAAAGATTACATGCGGCTAAAAAACGAGATCTCCAGGGAGAAAATCTTCTATTTGCCTATACGAACCCGGTTTTTAAGTGCCGGTGCTGAGTTCGAATCACAGGTAAAGAATTTTGTACAAAAAAAATGAGACCCGTGTGCGGGTCTCATTTTATATCTTGGCTAATTCAAACTATTTCTTACAATAACCTGAGCCATCATTTAATCAAACTGCGTGCCAACTCATACCGTTGCTTTCTCCTGACTTAAATATTTATTGATCTTTTGAAAGAATTCTTCTGTTTTAAAGGGCTTCGGAATTATATCATTAAAGCCGTTCAGGTAGAATTCATCCAGACTTTCCTCCAGGGTAACTGCGGTTAAAGCGATAATGGGAATGGTTTCATTGAACTTTCGTATTTCCCTGGTAGCTTCAATTCCGCTGATTCCGGGCATGTGGATGTCCATAAGGATAAGATCAAAATGATGATTCTCCACTTTTGCGATTGCCACGGTCCCGTTATCTGCTACATCACAAATCACCTTGTTCTTTTCCAGGATCTTTCTGGTGATCATTTGGTTGATCTTATTATCTTCTACGATAAGGATCTTCTTATTGTGCATGTAATCATTGGAAAGTGGTTCGGGAATAACATTGTCGCTTTTTGGATCCTGTGGCGCTGCCGGTTCCAGAGCTTCAAAACTTAATTCAAAGTAAAAAACAGAACCTTTGCCGAGTTCGCTTTCCAGATGGATTTCACTATCCATAAGGTTGAGCAGGTTCTTTACAATGGAAAGTCCCAACCCGGTACCGCCAAACTTCCTGTTAATTTGCAGGGAACCCTGGGTAAAGTTCTCAAAAATGGCTTTTTGCTTCTCCTTGCTTATACCTTCCCCAGTATCTTCGATCTCAAATCTTAGCTTTACCAATGCGCCGTCCTGTCCCGATTTCTTTACCCGAACCCAAATGTCCCCATTTTCGGTAAATTTGATAGAGTTACCTACCAGATTGATAAGGATCTGGGAGATCTTTAAAGGATCCCCTTTCAGTTTCTTCGGAATTTCAGAATCAAATTCGAGGTGGAGTTGTGTTTTCTTTTCTTCAGCCGAATTTTTCAGCGCAACAAGCACATCGGTTATTCTTTTCTTCAGGTTGAAAGAGCTCTCCAGCATTTCCACCTTTTTAGCCTCCAGCTTGTTAAGATCTAGAATGTTGTTAATGAGGGATAGTAAATATTCTCCTGAAAATTTGAGAGAATTTAGATGCTCTTTCTGGTTTTCGGTAGGACTTTCTTCCAGCAGGAGATGGGTCAAACCTGTTACTGCATATAAAGGCGTGCGCAATTCATGAGTAATTGTGGAAAGGAACTGTGCCTTGGCCAAAGAAGCCTTTTCAGCGTTTTCTTTGGCAGTGACCAATTCAGAATTCTTTTTCTGTAAAAGATCGTTGGCCCGGGCTCTTAAATTATTGTTCTTATAAAGCGACAAGGTGAGCAGGGACAGAATAGTAATGAGCGCCACACTCAAAATGGTGGTAAGCTTATTTACTTTTAAAGTCCTTTCGTTCTCTGCCTGCCTTTTGGTCAATTCACTCACTGTGCTTTTCATGGCATCCACCCCATACCTCGCGCTGGCATCTGATGCTAATGCTTCCTTGTTAAGGTTGTAGAGAGAATCGCGCATTTGGTTATTGACCTTTAACAGGCTTAAAGCTTCGGCATGATTGCCGGCTTCTTCCTGAATCCTGCTTTGAACCCAATAGGTGTGCTGGATCATTCCTCCAAAGTTGTTCTTTTTAGCTAAAAAGAGACTTTTATTGGCTTCGGCCATTGCCTGGTCCAGTTTTCCGGTGGCGAGAAGTGCTCTGGCTTTGTAAAAATGAATCCGTACCCGTTCATATTCATTGGTACTTGCCTGCAGCTTTTCTTCAGCCGAATTAAAATAGGAAAGGGCAGCATGGGGTCTTTCCGAAGTATTGAGATAAAGAATTCCCCTGTTAAGATCAATATTTCCAAGGCCTTCAGTATCGCCTAGTTTTGTATAGAGGGTTTCGGAAAGGTCAAAATATTCAGTAGCTCTTTCAAAAATGCGTTTTGCAGTGAAGATTTTTCCGTAGTTGAGATAGCTATAGGCCAAACCTGCCTCATCTCCAATTTCGCGCTGAATTGAAATTGCACGTTGCAGTTCGGTGGCTGCTTTGTCATTTTCATGTCGCACATAATGCAATTGCGCCATTAAACTGCTCGAGAGGGCAATAAGACGCTGGTGATTGACCGCCCGCGATAGTTCAAGGGCTCGATTGAGCTCACGCAGGGCCTGGTCAAAATTTACACTATTAATAGACTCCTCGGCGTCTCTTAACAGCTGCTCGATAGTGGCATTAAGTCCATCTGTTTCCTGTAGGTTGTTTTCCTGGGCATAGGAAAAGGAAAAAGAAAGAAAAGCCACCATCAAAAGAATAAAGTTCTTCATTTGGGACGTAAATAACTGTTGCTAAATATAATTATTTAATTGTAACATGGGAAATTAAATCAATAAGTCGGCTTGAATAACCAATTTCATTATCGTACCAACCAATGATTTTTACGAAATTTCCTCCTATTACCGAGGTCATTTGGGCATCAAAAACGCAGGAGTGAGTGTTTCCGTTGATATCGATGGAAACAATTGGATCTTCGGTATATTCCAGGATATTTTTCAGGTGTCCCGCAGCCGCATTTTTAAATGCAGCATTAATTTCTTCTATGGTAATTTTCTTCTCCACCTGCAGCGTCATGTCGGTAAGGCTGCCATTAGGCACAGGAACCCTGATGCCGCAGCCGCCAATAACATCACTTAGGGCTGGGAAAATTCTGGTGAGGGCCTTTGCTGCCCCTGTAGTTGTTGGCACAATAGACTGTCCTGCCGCGCGGGCTCTTCTAAGGTCTTTGTGGGGCTGGTCATGCAGGCTTTGGTCTGTAGTGTAGGAGTGAACGGTGGTGATGTATGCCTGTTTAACAGTCGCTAATTCATGGACCACCTTGAGCATGGGAGCTGCATTGTTGGTGGTGCAGGAGGCGTTGGATATAATCTTTTCTGAGCCGTTTAAAATATTTTCATTGACTCCCATGACCACCATTTTAATGGAATCATCCTGAGGGGGCACACTTAAGATCACTTTTTTCACCCCCTGCCGGAGGTGAGCCTCTAATTGCTCCCGGTTTTTAAATCTTCCGGAGCTTTCCACCACAACTTCTACTGCCTCTGAATTCCAGCTGATATTTCCCGGCTCCTGTTCTTTAAAAACGGGAATCTTCCTGTCGTCAATGAGGAGAAATCCTTCTTTTGAACCTATCTCCCTTTTAAGGACTCCGTGGATACTGTCATATTTTAGAAGATGGGCAAGGGTTGCAGCAGGAGCAATGTCATTGATTGCCACCACTTCCAATTGAGTATGGTCCAGTAAAAGCCTGAATAAATTACGGCCAATGCGGCCGAATCCATTGATTCCTATGCGCACCTTTTTACCTGCTGCGGAAGCATTTTCCCCCATTAGGTGAGGTGTTTTTGAGCTTTATAGGAGGATCTAACCAAAGCACCACTTTCTACATGCCTGAAGCCAAGTTCCAATCCTATGGTTTCGAACTTCTTAAACTGTTCCGGAGTGATGAATTCATGAACCGGAAGATGCTGTTTTGATGGCTGCAGATACTGGCCAATGGTGACAATATCAAGATTTACCTCCCGAAGATCCTTCAAGGTCTGTATCACCTCTTCCTCTCTTTCGCCAAGGCCGAGCATAATTCCGGATTTAGTTCTTTTGATCCCCTGGTCTTTAAGGTATTTTAGAACCTGTAGACTTCGCTCGTATTTAGCCTGAATCCTTACTTCCCGTGTTAACCTCTTTACAGTTTCCATGTTGTGAGAAACAATTTCAGGATTTACTTCTATGATTCGGTTAATGTTGCGTTCTACACCCTGAAAATCGGGAATTAAAGTTTCCAGTGTGGTTTCGGGATTCATTCTTCGAATAGCCTTTACAGTTTCAGCCCAGATAATAGAACCCATGTCTTTCAAATCATCCCGGTCTACACTGGTGATCACTGCATGCCTGATCTTCATAAGTTTAATTGACCGGGCAACTTTTTCAGGTTCATCCCAATCCAAAGTTTCAGGACGCCCTGTTTTTACACCGCAAAATCCGCAGGAACGGGTGCAGATATTTCCCAGGATCATAAAAGTTGCCGTGCCTTCACCCCAACACTCTCCCATATTAGGGCAGCTTCCCGAGGTGCATATGGTGTGAAGATTGTATTTTTCAACTACCCCTCGAAGTTCTGTGTATTTCTTTCCGGTGGGTAATTTTACCCTAAGCCATTTGGGTTTAGGGGTTCTTTGGGTAGGGATTTGCTGTGTTTCCATATCGCGGCAAAGATACGAATCATAAGCAATGAACAATAATCAATGAAGCAATTATCAGTTAAAGGCACAAATTTCAAGCACCGAATTCCAAATTACACATAGCATTATATTTCTGGCACCAAATTCAGCTGATGGCCCATTTGAAAACTGGAAACCTTGAACAGAAACTTTGAACTTTAAATCTTAAACCTTGAACCATTTAGCGTCTGCTTCGCTTCCACGGCACCATTGCAAAAAGAAAGATAAACAGCGACAGAAAGAGGGAAATACGGGCAATGTAATCTCCGTGGCGGGTGTAGAAGGTGACACGATCATTCAACGTAACATTTCCTCTTAAAGCACCCTGTTCTTCATAGGCCAGCGTTTTGGTGATCTCTCCCTTTTCATTTATAAAAGCAGAAATTCCGGTATTGGCACTTCTGGCAATCGCGCGTCTGTTCTCAATCGCCCTTAATCGGGCATAACTCAGGTGCTGTTTATGGCCTTGTGTATTCCCCCACCAGGCATCATTGGTGATAATAGCTAGAAAATTTGCTCCATTATTGACATATCCGGTGACAAAATCTCCATAAACAGATTCATAGCAAATGATAGGGCCCACTTCTTCGGAACCGGGAATGTCAAAGATACCACGCTCCTTTTGTGTGGTTTTCATAGCCACCGTCCCCCCGAGATCTATCATAACATTTCCAAGGAGTGGTTTTAAAATACTCTGATAAGGGAAATTTTCCACCCCTACCACAAGTTTAGATTTGTGATAGAAGGAAGCTGAATCATTGGCAGTGATAAAAAAGGCAGAATTATAGTCATCAAACCAGTCAGAAGGACCAATCTGGTTGCTTTGTTTTCTTACTCTTTTGGGATCATTGAACCTTTCATAAAAGGAAATACCACTCAAAAATGCCATTTCCGGATGCCTGTTTACAAACTCCCTGGAATAATAACCTGCCTGCGATCTGTTGAATTGGCGAAAAGGAGTACCATCGGCAAAAACCGTTTCCGGGGCGATAATAATTTTTGTGTCAGGGGTAAGGCTATCCTGCGCCAGTTCGATTAGTAGCTCTCCAATCCGCGTATCATTAACGTTGTATTTTTCGGTGTATGGATTGACGTTAGGTTGAAGGACAAGAGCTTCAATGCTTGCTTCACTTTCTTCATAACTCCAAAGAATAAGATAGGAAATTCCAATAGGGAGGAGGATCAAAAGTGCATTTTTGATGATTCCTCGGTAGAGGATTTTCCGGTCTTTATGCTGCTGAAATAAAATCAGCATCTTAAGAAGAGCGAGGTTTACCAGTAGAACCCAAAGCGTGCCGCCAAAGGTGCCGGTGAATTCATACCACTGAATCCAATGGGGAAATTCAGAAAAACCATTCCCGAGATTAAGCCACGGCCATGAAAATTCCCAATTGAGATGCAGGTATTCAAAGGCGATCCAGATACTGATCAAAAAGGAAGCAGCTGCCTTAAAATTCACCCTTTTTGCCACTACATGGAACAGCAGGAACACAAGGCTCATAAGCAGGGAATTTACCGTGATGGCAAAGATGCCTCCAAAAGGGGTAGAGAAATAAAGCCAATAGGTGGTGATGAGGTTCCAAATAAGAAAACTGATATAGGAAAGTCCAAATATTTTCCATTTTTGGGCACCTGAAGTAGAATTCCGGATAGAAAATTCGGCATAAAGCAATGGCACAAAGCCAAAGAACAATAGAATTGGAAAGCCATAGGTTGGCCATGCCAGCGCCAAAATAATTCCGGAAAGTAAAGCGTAAAGGAGGTGTTTCATAATGAATTGTGGAAAGCAAATTTAAACAATTACCAAGAACCTTACTGCAAGCGGGAATGAGATATAGAAAATTGGTGGGCTGCCTCAATATGGAACAGGCATCGGGAAACCGGTAACAGGGAACAGGATTTTTCCTATTTTTACACAAAACCAACCTATATGAGCCTAATCAAGCATGTCCCAAATACCATAACCTTACTTAATCTTCTAAGTGGTACTATTGCTGCGATCTTTGCAGTGCAGGGAAATCTGGTCATGGCTGCTATTTTTGTTGCTGTGGGAATTTTTCTGGATTTCTTTGACGGGCTCGCCGCACGACTGTTGAATGTAAAATCTGAATTAGGATTACAACTGGATTCTCTTGCAGATATGGTTACAAGTGGATTAGTGCCGGGAATTGTGATGTTTCAGCTTTTTAGAATGGCACTTCCTGAAGATAACTTACAGGCTACAGACTGGACAGCGGGACAGGAGCTGCTTGAGTGGAATTTACCGGGATTTGCTCTTTTTGGATTGTTGGTCACTTTAGGTTCAGCTTACAGACTTGCAAAATTTAATATTGATGAGCGGCAAACCGATTCTTTTATTGGTTTACCTACGCCGGCCAATGCTTTGCTCATCTTAAGTTTGCCTCTAATTCTTATTTTTCAGCCTCAACCATTTCTAATAGACCTAATCCTGAACGAATGGTTTTTGGTAGGACTCACCCTTTTTAGTTGTTATATGCTTAATGCCGAAATTCCTCTTTTTGCCCTTAAATTTAAAACCTGGGGCTTTGCTGAAAACAAACTCCGTTACCTTTTTCTAATTTTTTGTGTTATCCTGCTTGTTTTTCTTCATTTTGCGGCAATTCCGGTGATCATCATTAGCTATGTCATTGTTTCCATGATCTCGAACAAAAGTAGTGCGGAGCCGGTGGTAGAAAGCCGGTAGTGAATAAGAACGATGTTTGTGACTTAGATTCTACAGAATAGCTGAGGTCGTTTTAAAAAAGATGAAGTATTCTCTCAACCTGATTTGGTACCTGGATTTGGATTTATAAAAGGGGATTGCTTCAGTCGCCTTTTTGGCTCCATCGCAAAGGCGATTTATTGAATTATCGACCTTCTCCCGGAATTGTAGAGGTAAATTTTAGCTTTTAAAAACCAAAGCTTATTCGAAAATCTTCTTTTTCCTAAGCTCAAAGTTCTGCCCCAGATAGACTTTCCTTACCATTTCGTCTTCGGCAAGTTCCTCGGGAATTCCGGCTTTTAGGATACGGCCTTCAAACATGAGGTAGGTGCGATCTGTAATTGCAAGAGTTTCCTGAACGTTATGGTCTGTAATAAGAATACCGATATTTTTGTTTTTCAGCTGGGCTACAATGCGCTGAATATCTTCCACGGCAACGGGATCAACCCCGGCAAAAGGTTCATCCAGCAGAATAAAATGCGGATCTGTTGCCAGAGCCCTGGCGATCTCTGTTCGTCGACGTTCTCCCCCGCTAAGGAGGTCTCCACGGTTCTTGCGGATATGTCCCAGTCCGAATTCTTCAATAAGGGATTCCATCTTCATTTTGCGCTCTTTTTTGGAGAGGTCGGTGAGTTCAAGAACACTCATGATATTATCTTCAATGCTCAACTTCCTGAAAACCGAAGCTTCCTGGGCTAAATAACCTATGCCGTATTGAGCGCGTTTGTACATAGGAAATTTAGTGATGTTCTCTTTGTCCAAAAATATCCTGCCACCGTTAGGCTTGATCAAACCTACGATCATGTAGAAAGAAGTCGTTTTACCGGCGCCGTTAGGTCCCAAAAGCCCTACAATCTCTCCTTGATTCACTTCAAGAGAAATCCCCTTCACAACTTCCCGACCTTTATAGGATTTAACAAGACTTTCGGCGTATAACTTCATTTTATAGATGTTGGTATTGAGATTTGAGAACTGAGATTAGCAATTATTATGCAATTTTTATAAAGATAAAAAATTAGAGGACAGTGGTTCCGGAACATGGGATGCTTTCTATCCAATCAAAGTTTTCTTCCCGATTAAATTTTAAATCTTTCCGGAAGAAAATTCCGGATTCAGTGTCATTTTAAGAAAGTTTCCTTTTGCGCTATTTTTTGCCGCCTTCTTCCAAAGCTTCCCAAAATTCATATGCGCGTCTTAAATGTGGAATAACAATGGTGCCTCCAACAAGAGTAGCGATACTAAGTGCTTCCATGACTTCTTCTTTGGAAAGACCTTCCTTGTAGCTAGTTTCCAGGTGATATTTGATACAATCATCACAACGCAAAACTGCAGAGGCCACCAATCCAAGTAATTCTTTGGTCTTAACATCCAAAGCCCCCGGAGCATAGGCATTGGTGTCGAGGTTAAAAATACGTTTGATGATCTTATTGTTGTCGCCAAGGATCTTTTCATTCATCTTTTGGCGGTATTCGTTGAATTCTTCTACCTGATTTTTCATGGCTGTTGTTTTTTAAGTTTTTTCTCTTCCCTGCGGGTAACGATCCTGGCTATGATAATACTCACCTCGTATAGAATTAGCACCGGAATGGCCACAATGATCTGGCTCAGAATATCCGGAGGGGTAATAATAGCAGAAAGTATCAGAACGATCACTAGAGCAAATTTTCTATACTTCCGGAGAAATTCCGGAGTTACCAATCCAATTTTGGTAAGGAAATATATGATTATGGGGAGTTCAAAAATGAGGCCGCAGGCAATTACCGAAGATCTCACCAGACTGATATAACTTCCAATGTCAAATTCATTGAGCACCACCTCACTTACCTGGTATTTTCCGAGGAAATTTATTGAAAGGGGTGTTACCAGGTAATAACCGAAAAGCACACCCAGGAAGAACAAGAGAGAGGAGATGAAAATGAACCCTCTCGCCGTGTTCCTCTCATTTGCATACATTGCAGGAGAGATGAATTTCCAGAATTCATAAATAACATATGGGAAAGCAATAATAAATCCTGCTGTGATAGAGGTCCATACGTGAGCAGAGAATTGTCCACCCATGGTTCTTGACTGAATTGTAAATGGCATGTCATCAAAACAGAATCCGCCTTCAAGGCCTACAAAAGTGGAAAGCCGGCAAAGAATATCGTAGGTAAAGAAGTCGGCACTGGTGGGGCCGAAAAGTAGGGTGTCAAAAATGAAACCTTTTGCCAGAAAAGCTGCGGTTCCTGCGATTACTACTGCCAGGGTAGCTCTTATGAGGTGCCACCGCAGATCTTCAAGGTGATCCAAAAATGACATTTCATCGGCAGATTTTTTTATTTGGGCCATCTTAAATAATTCCTTCTCTTATTAGGTTGTGTAGATGAACTACGCCATAATATATTCCATCCTTTACTGCCAAAAGTTGAGAGATCTTATTTTCCTCCAAAACATCCATTGCGTCGACAGCCATGGCGTCATACTCAATAGTTTTAGGGTTGTGGCTCATGATATCACCCGCTGTAAGTTCAGAAATGTTAAGACTCTTTTGGAGCATACGTCTAATATCCCCGTCAGTTACAATTCCTATAATTTTCTCGTGGTCGAGTACTGCGGTAACACCCAGCATTTTTTCGGAGATTTCCAGGATCACCTGCGGAATTGGGGTGGTTGGTGTAACCACAGGCTTTTGATTTTGATCGGCTACATCGCTTACCCGTAGGTAGAGCTTTTTTCCCAGTGCTCCGCCCGGATGGTATTTCGCAAAATCTGAACTGGAAAATCCGCGAAGCTGAAGCAAACAAACTGCCAGTGCGTCTCCCATGACCAATTGTGCAGTTGTGCTTGTTGTGGGTGCAAGATTGTTAGGACAGGCTTCTTTTTCAACAAAGGTATTCAATGTAAAATCGGCCTGCTTTCCGAGGAAAGATTCTGTATTTCCTGTAATGGCAATAAGAGTATTTCCGAAGTTTTTAATGAGGGGAACCAGTACTTTAATTTCGGGAGTATTCCCGCTCTTTGAGATGCAGATCACCACATCATCCTGCAAAATTGTTCCAAGATCTCCATGTATAGCATCTGCAGCGTGCATAAATATTGCAGGGGTACCGGTAGAATTTAGGGTGGCCACAATTTTGGTTGCAATTGCAGCACTTTTTCCTATGCCGGTAATGATCACTCTTCCTTTGGATTGATACACCGCCTGCACGGCTTCGGCAAAATTTTGGTCTAATAATTGCTCTAAATTCGCTATAGCTTTGGCTTCAGTTAAAATGGTTTCTCTGGCAACAGAGAGTATTTTTTCTTGAGATGTCAAATTTGTAGAATTATGAATTGTGCAGACTAAAGAAAAACGTATCTTTAATTTGTGCAAATGTATGTAAAATTGTAACACAATTGAATGACTTCGCAGGAAATCAATTTACACGAACAGCTTAAGAAATACTTTGGTTTTAGCCAGTTTAAGGGCCTCCAGGAAGAGGTAATAAAGAGTATAGTTAATGACCATAACACCTTCGTGGTAATGCCTACCGGAGGTGGAAAATCCCTATGTTATCAATTACCAGCGCTTATCAAAGAAGGTACTGCAATTGTGGTTTCTCCCTTGATCGCTTTGATGAAAAACCAGGTAGATGCCATAAGAGGTATATCTTCGGAAAACGGTATCGCCCACGTGCTTAATTCCAGTTTGAATAAGACAGAGGTGAAGCAGGTGAAGGAGGATATTACTAACGGAATTACAAAACTCCTTTACGTTGCACCTGAATCCCTGACAAAAGAAGAAAATGTCGAGTTTTTGAGGAGCGTAAAAATCTCATTTTTGGCCATTGACGAAGCCCATTGTATCAGTGAGTGGGGGCATGATTTTAGGCCGGAATATAGAAACCTAAGAACTATAGTTCAGCGCATAGGGGAGAATATTCCTATTATTGGATTAACCGCTACTGCAACTCCCAAAGTACAGGAAGATATTCTCAAAAATCTGGGCATAACTGATGCGAAGACCTTCAAAGCTTCGTTTAACCGCCCGAATCTTTACTACGAAATAAGACCGAAGACAAAAAATGTTGATGCCGATATTATTCGGTTTATAAAACAAAATCAGGGAAAGACCGGGATCATTTATTGCCTCAGCCGTAAACGTGTGGAAGAGCTTGCTCAAACACTACAGGTGAACGGTATTTCGGCAGTACCTTATCATGCAGGTCTTGATGCCAAGACTCGTTCAAAACACCAGGACATGTTCCTTATGGAAGATGTAGATGTAGTGGTGGCGACAATAGCATTTGGTATGGGTATTGACAAACCCGATGTTCGCTTTGTGATCCATCATGATATACCCAAAAGTATAGAAAGTTATTATCAGGAAACCGGCCGCGCCGGGAGAGATGGAGGCGAAGGACATTGCCTCGCGTTCTATTCCTACAAGGATATTGAGAAGCTGGAAAAATTCATGAGTGGAAAACCTGTGGCCGAACAGGAAATCGGTCAGGCACTATTACAGGAAGTGGTTGCTTTTGCTGAAACCTCAGTTTCCAGGAGGAAATTTATTCTACATTACTTCGGCGAAGACTTTGATGACAAGACAGGCGAAGGGGCCGATATGGATGACAACGTTCGTAACCCTAAGAAAAAGCACGAAGCAAAAGATGAGGTTGTTCTTTTGCTGCGCACTGTTAAGGAGACGAAAGAGTTATATAAATCAAAAGAGGTGGTGAACACCTTGATTGGAAAATCCAACGCTTTGATCAAGTCTCATCGCACAGACGAGCATGAGCTTTTTGGAAAAGGTGAAGGAAAAGATGGGAAATACTGGATGGCCTTGTTAAGACAGGTATTGGTGGCAGGATATCTTAGGAAAGACATTGAAACCTATGGAGTGGTAAAACTAACGGGAAAAGGAGAAAAGTTCCTTACCCAGCCGAACTCCTTTATGATGACCGAAGATCATATTTATGAGACAGGTGCAAATGACAGTATAGTTTCTGCAGCAAAAGGAGGCGGAACAGATGAAAAGCTGGTGAAGATCTTAAAAGAACTTCGCAAAAATGTGGCGAAGAAAAAAGGTATAGCACCTTACCTGGTTTTTCAGGATCCTTCTCTGGAAGATATGGCTTTAAAATATCCTATATCCATTGAAGAATTAGGAAACATTCATGGTGTAGGGGAAGGAAAGGCAAAAAAATATGGTCAGGAGTTTGTCAATGTGATCTCCCAATATGTCGAGGAAAATGATATCATTCGTCCCGATGACCTGGTGGTAAAAACCACCGGTGCCAATAGTGGACTTAAATTATATATTATTCAGAACGTGGACCGTAAACTTCCTCTTGATGATATCGCTGCTGCTAAGGGAATGGAAATGACAGATTTTATTAAGGAAATGGAAGCCATTGTCTATAGCGGTACAAAGCTGAACATCAACTACTGGATAGATGAGATCCTGGATGAAGATCAGCAGGAAGAAATACATGAATATTTCATAGATGCTCAGACCGACAAGATTGAAGACGCCCTTGAGGAATTTGACGGCGATTTTGATGAAGAAGAATTGAGGTTGTACAGGATAAAATTCATTAGCGAAGTAGCAAATTAAAGATTTAAGGTATAGTGATGAAAGATTAATAGCCGGGACATGAGTTTCGGCTTTTTTGTTTCCATTCCTTCGCTACGAATTCACAAATGTTTTTCAAACCTTCTGCGAAAATCTACGAATTCTGCGGGAAACCATATTCGATTGTTCTTTCATTCCTTAACATTCTCCTATTTCTCTCTCTTTTCACAACTATGGAAACCTACAACTTTATTCATTTCATTATCTTTGCCTTTTAACTAAAGTATACGACATGAACGACGGATTATATGCTAAACTCCAAACCACAAGGGGAGAGATAACAATAAAACTGGAACACGAGAAAACTCCCGGAACAGTTGGGAATTTTGTGGGACTGGCAGAAGGGACGCTTGAAAATGAAGCTAAACCTCAGGGAAAACCTTACTATGATGGCCTGGTATTTCACCGGGTGATCCCCAATTTTATGATCCAGGGAGGTGACCCTAAGGGTACAGGAGTAGGTGGACCGGGATATCAATTTGAAGATGAGATCCATCCTGAGCTAAAACACGACCGTCCCGGAATATTATCCATGGCAAATGCCGGACCCGGCACCAACGGAAGTCAGTTCTTTATTACACATGTAGAAACTGCCTGGCTTGATGGAAAACATACCGTTTTTGGTCATGTGGTAGAAGGCCAGGATGTGGTTAATTCAATTAAACAGGGCGATAAAATTGAGAAGGTAGAGATCCTAAGAAAAGGAGAGTCTGCAGAAAAATTTAATGCCGTAGAAACCTTTAGACAGTTCAACGGTGCAAAAGCAGAAAGAGAAGCGGCAGCCAAAAAACAACAAGAGGAGTTATTGGGAGAATTATCCCAGGGCTTTGAACAAACCGGTAGTGGATTGCGTTACAAAATGATTTCTGAAGGTAGTGGGAAAAAGGCTGAAAAAGGAAAGACTGTTGCTGTCCATTACAAAGGAATGTTACCGGATGGAACTGTATTTGACTCGTCATATAAAAGAAAAGAACCCATTGAATTTCCTTTAGGGAAAGGTCATGTAATTGAAGGTTGGGATGAAGGAATTCAATTGCTTAAGGAAGGAGATAAAGCTCGTTTTGTGATCCCGTCAAACCTGGGCTATGGTTCCCGGGGTGCCGGTGGGGTGATCCCTCCTAATGCCACTCTTGTTTTTGATGTAGAGCTGGTAAAAGTGAAATAATACCTAAGATTTGATGATGTTAAAAACCTCAGGATCCAAATGGAACTGAGGTTTTTTATTTTAACCGATATTCCCTAAAACTTAAACTTTTAATCCGGTTGCGGGGTCATTCTCAGGTAGGATTTGACCTCTTTAAATCCTTTAGGAAATAGCTTTTCGGCTTCTTCATTGCTTACGGACGGACTAATCACTACATCTTCTCCCGACTTCCAGTTGGCAGGAGTGGCAACTTTCTTGTAGGCCGTGAGTTGCAGGGAGTCTATTACGCGTAATAGTTCTTCAAAATTCCTACCGGTACTGGCCGGGTAGGTGATCATAAGCTTTATTGTTTTGTCTGGAGCAATGACGTACACAGATCGAACAGTAAGGGTGTCATCTGCATTAGGGTGGATCATATCATAAAGGTCTGCGACTTTTCGGTCTTCATCGGCAATAATGGGAAAATTTACATTTGTATTTTGGGTTTCGTTTATATCTTTGATCCAGTCCATGTGTGATTCTACACCATCAACACTTAGAGCCATAACTTTTACATTTCTCTTCTCAAATTCGTCTTTATATTTGGCAGCAGCTCCCAGCTCGGTCGTGCATACCGGCGTGTAATCCGCAGGATGAGAAAAGAGAATTCCCCAACTGTCTCCTAAAAATTCATAGAAGTTGATTTTCCCTTGTGAGGTTTGAGCATCAAAATTCGGTGCTTTGTCTCCTAAACGTAGTGTACTCATAATATCTCAGATTAAAATTTTACTACCTAAAAGTACTGATTTCCAATATCAATAATTTATTTTCAGGTCTAAATTAGCGTTAATGTTAGGGACTATTCCAGCTGTTTGGCATTTGTATTTCCTCTTAAAAGCAGACTCTTTTTTCTTTGAGTAATTATTAAAAAGATTTTCCGGTCTTCTTCAAAAATTTTAAAATAAATTTTTATACTTTTCTGGAAATGACTACTTTAAATTTAAATTAGCTCCCTCCCTACATATTTTGATGGATCTGGAAGGAGATCCTAAAGTATTTTTTCAAGAAAATATGTCAGAAACAGAACTTCTAAAAAAAGTCAGAGGTAGCGGGTATTCAGCTTTAAACTCTTCAGTATCTTTGGGCAGTAAACATTTTTACATGCCCCATAAAAAGAATCTGCATTTTGAAATTTCCGAGAGGAAAGTTTTCTTACGATTATTTGATATAATATGGGTGCTTTTCGCGCTATATTTTGTGGGGATACTTTTTCAGCTCGATTATTTTCATATTGAACAAGAAGCATGGCATTACAGTGCAGTCTTAGCCATTTATCTCACTCTCTTCCTGGGAATCTTTGAGCTTTATGATCTGCAAAAAGCAAGTAAATATTATAAGGTACTTCAAAATGCTGTATTAGCCACATCGGTTACTGTTTTATTCTATTTGATGACTCCTGTCATTACTCCTGAACTTCCCTATAACAGGGTGCAGATCCTTTACTTTTTTCTTACCATTGTTTCGACACTGTTACTTTGGCGTTTTTGTTACATTGCGCTTATCTCCACTCCCCGGTTTTACCGGCGGGTATTGATCATTGGAGAGCCACTGGAGGTGGAACTGGTGGCTTCACACCTGCAAAAATCAGATCCGAATTACAGCGTTATAGGGTTTGTAAATCCCGGGGCAGAAAAGGTAGTAGATTCGCAGGAAATAGGGCTGGAAGAATTTCCGCAGGAGGATCTTTCCCAAACCATCAGGAAACACAGTATTGATGAGGTATTGATCTCCGATGTTACTTCTGCAACCATGCCAGGTCTATATGAGCAGGTGCTTATGCTTCTAAAACAGGGATTTCCGGTTAAGGATTTTAATGAAGTCTATGAGGATAAAACCAGCCGAATTCCTGTGCAACACATTGAGCGTAATTTTTACCAGTTCTTTCCGCTTAGCCGAAGCAATGATAATAAATTTTATATTTTCTTTCACCGGCTGGCCGATGTGTTGATCTCCATTATTGGGCTTGGGGTGGGATGTCTTATTTTACCTTTTGTTTATTTGGGCAATCTGGTTGCGAACAAAGGCTGCCTGTTTTACAGGCAGGAGCGGGTAGGGAAGAATGGAAGGGTCTTTACTATTATTAAATTTCGCACCATGAGATGCGACGCCGAACCTAATGGGGCGGTTTGGGCTACAAAAAATGACTTGCGAATCACCCGATTTGGAAAATTCTTACGGCGCTCCCGACTGGATGAATTTCCACAGTTTTTCAATATTTTAAAAGGAGAAATGAGCCTCATTGGTCCCCGGCCCGAACGCCCTGTTTTCGTCGAGGAACTGGCCAGTCTGATCCCTTTTTATGATACCCGCCATTTTGTGAAGCCGGGGCTTACCGGTTGGGCTCAGGTAATGACAGAGTATGCCGATAGTCATGCTGATAGTTTAGAAAAGCTTCAATATGATCTTTACTATATTAAGCATCGCAACATCTTTTTGGATATTACTATTCTCACAAAAACCCTGAGTACTGTAATATTTTTCAGAGGGCAGTAAGGGAAAAGCTTCATACATTAACTGTCATACAGTTACTTCAAAAAAAAACTATTTTCCTGAAAAGCCAATTCACGAATTCCTTTTTTTGATCACTTCAGCCAGCAGCTTTTTTGCCCGTAGAAGTTTAACTTTCACATTGTTCATTGGTTCCTGTAGATGGGCACTGATCTCCTTATAGCTCATTTCCTGGAAGTATCGCAGAGTAATTACTTCCTGGTAAGGTTTTTTTAATTTTTTGATATCCCGCAGTAGTTGGGCAAGGTTTTGCTCAGTAATAAGGGTGTCTTCAATTGTGGGAGCATCATCTGGAATTCTATGTACCCGCTCGTCCTCCTCGTCGGTAGTGCGGGAGCGAATGGAAGCATTTTTTTTTCGCACAAGATCCACGTGTATATTCTTGGATATGGTGATAAGCCAGGTCTTAAAGGTATAGTTGGGATCAAAAGTATCGATCTTATCAAAAGCTCTAGAGAAGGTTTGAATAGTTACGTCCTCGGCATCATGCTCGTTAGTCGTTCTTTTAAGCTGAAAACCATAAACATCGTTCCAAAAGCTGTCCAGAAGAAAATTGAACGCCGCCTGTTTTCCTTTTTTAGCTTTTTCAATTTGCTCCTGAAGTAGATTGGGTTCTATTTCCAATGAATGGGTTTTGAAATTGTGTTAGCTATAAAGATACCTAATTGGGCCCATATTAAAAACAGTTCCAAAAAGGGAAATACCCAAAAAAGATCGGTTTCACCAAATTTTTTACCGGAGTTATAAAAAACTGTTCCCTGTACAATCCAACGAATAGCAAGGAAAATTAAAGCCACCTGCCAATATGTACTAAATAGCAGCACAAAAAACAGGATCCAAAATATAAGCTGGGAGGTGTAGAATACTCCCAGGAGAAATTTATGTTCTAATTTATAATGAGTGGCAATAGAAACATGCCTTCTTTTTTGCTGAAACCAGGATTTTAGATCTTCCTTGGGAACGCTCCTGGTAATTCCTCCCGGAGATAAACATAAGGCCGTATTAAGTTTATTTGCAGCACCATTGACGAAAAGGTCATCATCTCCTGCTTTAACGTGTAAATGATTTGCAAAACCATTTTGTCTATAAAATTCTTCTGAAGTGTAGGCGAGATTTCTGCCTACTCCCATATAAGGTTTCCCCCAGCTGGCATAAGAGAAATACTGTATTGCGGTAAAAAGGGTTTCAAATCGTATTAATTTATTTAATGGAGATCGTGTGTTGATGAGGTATCCTCCATATCCCAATACTATACTTTTTTGTTCTTCAAAGTGAGCGCTCATTTCCTGCAACCATCGATCGGACTCAGGCCGGCAATCGGCATCTGTAAATAAGAGGTAAGGTTTTTTTGCTTTTTTTATGCCCAGAGTCAGAGCATATTTTTTGTTGGCCCAGAAAGCTTCATTGTTTTGAACGTTGACAATCTTGACTTTTGGATTAGCAGCCTCAAATTCCTCAAGCACCTCCAGGGTGTCATCTGTAGAGGCATCGTTTATGACTACCACTTCAAAATTGGGATGGTCCTGTGACAGAATTAAAGGCAGAAAGTTCCGCAGATTTTCGGCCTCGTTTTTTGCACAGATAATAACCGAGACCGGCAGATTCTTTGAGGAAGGAAAAGAATCTGTAGGAGCAAAAGCAAACTTAAAGAAACCAAGGTAATAGGACAGATTAATAAGGCCAATGATGACAAAGGCGACCAGGATGGTTAGCATTTATGGTTAGGGATTATTTTACCGTTTCTGGTTGGTCGCAATCTCTTGCTTCATCGGGCAATTTTCCGCAGTAGCTGCATGCTTCTCCTTCCTTATTTAAAAAAGGGCTCTGGCTGGCACAGGTACCACTAAATTTCCCATCTTTTTTACCCCAGATCTTAATGGCGATCCCGGCAAAAGCAAGGCCTAATAAAACTATGGTGATCAATACAAGTTCCATATGCTAAAGTTTGTGCAAAAATAAGTAATAATAGGCAGGTTATGAAGGGAATGAAAGAAATTAATTAAGCTTTCAAATTGTCATTTTAACTAAATTTTATTCCGCTTTAATGGTTTTTTGTTTTTTATACAAATAACTTGTGTAAACAACTAACAAATAAAGTTATGAAGCACATTTTTATTATATTTTTGACACTGATTTTTACTGTAATTTTTGTCTCCTGTGAGGACAGGGAGAAAAAACAGGAATCTGAGATCGATATATTGCCTAAGGAAGAAAATACTACTCAAATCAATGATAGCCAGCGTCCCATGCCACGAAGTTTCATTTTGGCTAAAATGCGGGAAGAAGGGGAATTAAGTTCATTTACCGAACAATTTGAAAAATCGGGAATAGAAGAAGAATTTGAAGGAGACGAAGGGATTTATACCTTTTTTGCCCCGTCCAATGCGGCATATGATAAAATTCCTGCAAAGGCAGTCAACCCCGACGGGAGTATGAAAATCGGAGAAAATAGAACAGATCTCATGCGCTACTATATGGTTGAAGGGGAATTGACAGTTGATTACCTGTTAGAACAGATAAAGGCTGCAGAGGATGGGAATTATGAATTCAGAACAGCAATGGGAGAGAAAGTTTGGGCCACCGAAGAAGGAGGTAAAATCATATTGACCGATGTTTTAGGCAATAAAGCTGCAATAGTAACCTCGAACATGGAAGAAAATTTTGGGGTCTATCATATAATAGATAATGTATTGCAGCCCGGAACTTCTGAAAAACAAATGGAATAATCTTTCTTTTCCTAAACCTTTCTTAACCTTCACGGTAAAGAGTGCCACCTCATTTAACTAAGGATTATAATTAAAGATTGGGTTACTTAGCTGCTTTTTAATACATTGAAGTTCAAATAATTAAATCTATATTATGAATTTGAAGCTGAATAAATTTTTGATCATAAGTTTCTTAACGTTAGTTGCTTTTACCTCTTGTAAAGATAATGAGCGAGAAACAGAAACTATTGAAACTGTAGAAACTACCGACGAGGATTTTGAGAACAGGAGAATGGCTGCCGGGAATATGGATGGTATAATAGAAGCGGTTGAGACGAATGCAGAATTAAGCACTTTTGCTACCGCACTAAATGCGTGGAATGTGGAAGACTCTGTAGAAAAAATGGAAGGGGAAGTGATCATTTTTGCGCCAACCAATATGGCATTTAGCACAGTACGTCAAAATATCGAAGCAGGAACTATGATTGCAATAGAGGATGAGGAAATGATCTCCTATCATATTATAAGATCTGAAGATGATCTTGCTGCGATAAAAGAAGAGATCCGCTCTATGAATGATACCCTTAAACTGGCAACTGTACAGGGCGAAGACCTCATGATAAGCCTTGACGGAAATTCTTTGGTTCTTACCGGTGCCACCGGAGAATCTGCAAGAATAACAGATTCTATTCAGGCGGGTAATGGTATGGTTTACATCATAGACAAGGTATTGTTACCAAGGGATCCTAATAAAGAAGTTATTATTTCAAACGAAGGATAGGAATAGAAATCAGGTAAAAAGAAAGCTGCTCAAAAAAGATAATTTTGAGCAGCTTTCTTTTTTTGTTTTTGGAAGTTTAGTAAATATTCACCTCCGGCGTGATCTCTATGCCAAACCTCTCATTGATCCTGTTCTGGATCTTTTTTGAAAGTGCTAGAATTTCCTGTCCTGTTGCGTTGCCATAGTTTACCAGGACAAGGGCTTGTTTTTTGTGCACTCCGGCGTCACCTTCCCTGTAGCCTTTGAGTCCGGCGCGATCAATGAGCCACCCCGCCGGGATTTTCACCCGTTCCTCATCCAGGACGTAAAAAGGCATTTCCGGATACTCTTTCTGAAGTTTTTCCACGGTTTGCTTCGGCACAACCGGGTTTTTAAAAAAACTTCCGCTGTTGCCCAATTCTTTTGGATCGGGCAATTTTGATTGTCTTATGCTTATAACAGCTTCAGAAACATCTTTTATTCCTGGATTTCTGATTCCTTTTTCCTCCAGGAAAGTATCAATGGAACCATAGGAGGTATTGAGTTTATGATCCTTTTTGCTAAGCCTGAAGCTCACACTAACAATAATATATTTGCCTTTAGCTTCGTTCTTAAAAATTGAATCCCTGTAACCAAATTCGCATTCTTTCTTGCTAAAACTTTTAATTTCGAGGGTTTGTACGTCCAGGGCAGTACAGGATTCAAAGGTGTCTTTAATCTCGACGCCATAGGCTCCAATATTTTGAATTGGGGTTGTTCCAACATTTCCCGGGATCAAAGAGAGGTTTTCGAGCCCTCCAAAATCCTTTTGAATACAGTAGAGCACAAATTGGTGCCAATTCTCTCCGGCCATTGCCTGCACCACAACTTCCTTTTCGGTTTCCTCTATGATCTCCCTGCCTTTTAGGTTGATATGAACTACAGTCTGTGCTACGTCTTTAGTGAGCAGCATGTTACTTCCTCCCCCCAAAATGAAAAGTTCAGAAGCATAGGCGTTCTTAAGCAATTGGCGTAGCTCTTCCACATTGGTAACTTCCACGAATTTGCGGGCATTGACATTAATACCAAAGGTATTATAAGGCTTCAGGGAAATATTGGAAAGAATCTGCATTATCCCTGATAAACCTTTAGAGCTGCTTTAAGGATCTCAATAGCTCTTAAGAGGTCTTTTTGTTTAAGCACATACGCGATCCTCACCTGGTTCAATCCGGTGTTGGGAGTAGAGTAAAAGCCTGCAGCGGGAGCTACCATAACGGTCTCATTGTCTAACTCAAAACTTTCCAGAAGCCATTTTGCAAAATCTTCGGCATCTTTAACAGGAAGTTCTGCGATGCAGTAAAAAGCTCCTTTTGGATTTGCTACTCTAACGCCTTCTATTGCTTCTAGACCTTTAACTAATGTATTTCTCCTGGCAGTATATTCTTCAATGACTTCGTCAAAATATTCCTGTTCGGTTTCCAAAGCAGCTTCACTGGCTATTTGTGCAAAGGTTGGCGGACTTAATCTCGCCTGCGCAAACTTCATGGCAGTGGCCATAAAATCCTTATTTTTTGAAACCACACATCCTATTCGTGCACCGCACATGCTGTAGCGTTTTGAAACAGAATCGATCATGATCGCATTTTGTTCCAATCCGGGAACAGACATGATGGAATAATGTTTGGCGCCATCATAAGCAAATTCCCGGTAGACTTCATCTGCCACAAGGAAAAGATCATGCTTTTTAACAATTTCGGCAAGTTGGTCAATCTCCTCTTTGGTATAAAGATATCCGGTTGGGTTTCCCGGGTTGCAAATAAGGATTGCTTTGGTTTTGGGAGTAATTAATTTTTCAAATTCCGAAATGGGAGGCAGTGCGAAACTATCCTCAATTTTGGATTTTACAGGTACAACAGTAACGCCCGATGCTGTTGCAAACCCATTATAATTCGCATAGAATGGCTCCGGAATGATCACCTCGTCCCCGGCATCACAGATGCTACCCATTGTAAAAAGTAAAGCTTCAGAACCTCCGGTTGTAATTATTAGTTCATTCGCCGAAATATTGATATCGTGTTTCCTGTAGTATTCGGCCAGCTTGGTGCGGTAGCTTTCAAATCCGGCAGAGTGACTGTAGGATAGAACTTCAATGTTGTTGTTCCTGACAGCTGCAAGCGCCTTTGCAGGAGTTTTTATATCTGGTTGTCCTATGTTAAGTTGGTAAATAGTACGTCCTTTTTTTATTGCTGCTTCGGCATAAGGAACGAGTTTTCTTATTGGAGATTCGGGCATTGCCTGCCCTTTTGCTGAAATACGTGGCATAATTTATTATTTGGAGTACAAATTTGCGAAATTAAAATGTGACAAACATTTTTTTCGTATTTTTTATCGCATCCTAATTCCTGTTTTATGCTTAAGCTGAAGCTGCTCATATTGCTCATTTTTGCAGGTATTGGAATAAATTATTCCCAGGAAAACTTCACCATTAAAAACAGCAAAAAAAGCACCAGGTTAAAATTTGAACTGGTGAACAACCTCATTATCGTACCTGTTGAATTAAATGGACTGCAGCTGTCATTTCTGGTGGACACGGGGGTGAAAACGACGGTTCTGCTCAACATGACTGAAGAGGATACAACCCAGCTCAACCCATTTGAAAAAATACAATTGAGGGGCCTGGGAGGGGAGGACCTTATACAGGCTTTCCGCTCCCGCAATAACCGTTTAAAAATGGGAAAAGTTGAAAACAAAAACCTCGATGTTTTTGTGATCTACGACGATAATATTAATTTTTCTCCGCGGCTTGGGGTGCCGGTTCATGGCATCATTGGTTATGATCTGTTCAAGGATTTTGTGGTGGAGATCAATTATCCGCGACGGTTTTTAAGGCTCCATGATCGTAAAAGATTCAGAAAAAAACTAAGGGGCTATGACAAACTGCCGCTGCAATTCTACCAGGATAAGCCATATGTAACCACCAGGCTGGAAATCGACAACAAACCTGCCATCGCCACCCTTCTTTTAGATAATGGGTTAAGCGATGCGGTATGGCTTTTCCCCGACAGCACCAATATCTTCGTACCAGAGAGGTCTTATCCCGATTTTCTTGGCCTTGGGCTTTCGGGAGACGTGACCGGACAGAGAGCCAGGATTACCTCCATGCAACTGGGAGAAAATACACTTCAAAAAGTCACGGCTTCTTTTCCAGACAGTCTTTCAATAGAAGGCTTGCAAACTTACCACGCCCGTAACGGCAGCATAGGAAGCGAGATCATGCGAAGATTTAATATTGTTTTTGATTACAACAGCAGTGCGATGTACCTCCAGCCAAACAAATGGTTCGAACAGGAATTTCATTACGACATGAGCGGAATTGTCCTGGAGCACAGTGGCTTTACCGTGGTGGAGTCCTTACATAGAATTCCGAAAAAGACAAATGAGGAAGAGGATAATATTTTGATCATGGAACCCGCTTTTTATAAAAAGTTTGAACTTAAACCCGCTTTTGAAATTGCGAGGCTCCGAAAGAATTCGCCTGCGTTACTGTCGGGGCTGCAGGTAGGAGATAAGGTGACGAAAGTTAATGGACGAAATGCGTATAAAATGAATTTGAACGATTTCGTCAGTCTTTTTTCATCAGAAGAGGGGAAGAATATTAAAATAGAAGTGTTGCGAAACGGGCAAAAATTAACCTTCAGTTTTGAACTAAAGGAGCCATAAAAAAAGCCTTTCCGGCAGGAAAGGCTTTTTAAATAATTCTATTTCTGTTCTTATTCAAGAACAGTTCCTTTTATCTTGATAGATTTTGCAGGTACATCGGCATTAGAATAAACAGTTACTGTTTTCCTAATAGGTCCAACCCTGTTGGTGTCATATTTTACCTTAATCTCTCCAGATTCACCGGGAGCAATAGGATCTTTAGGTTTTTCAGGAATCGTACATCCGCAGCTTGAAGTAACATCGGTAATCACCAATGGAACATTACCGGTATTGGTAAATTCAAAAACGCGGACTCCGTCACTTCCTTTTTGTATTTCGCCATAGTCGATTACTTCCGACTTAAATTCGATCTTGGCAGTTTCCTGCGCCTGTACTGCAAAACCCGCAAAAACGAAGATGGCAATTGCAATTAATTTTTTCATAGTTTTTTGGTTTATCAGAATTGTAAATATAAGATTTATCTGCTTATTCCTGCAAATAAAATGGCAATCCACAGGTTCTCCTTTTATAATCCTGAAGTTATAATTACTTTTGCCCAGATATTCCAAAAACCGCACCAAAGTATGTCTGAAGCATCAAAATACATAGCCCGGGAAGTAGAAAACAAGTGGTATGACTACTGGATGAAGCACGGCTATTTTCATTCTGAAGTTGATGAAAGAGAGCCCTATACCATAGTCATTCCGCCGCCAAATGTTACGGGGGTGCTGCACATGGGGCACATGCTTAATAATACTATTCAGGATGTATTGATACGCCGCGCCAGGTTGCAGGGCTACAATGCCTGTTGGGTGCCGGGAACAGACCATGCTTCTATCGCTACAGAGGCAAAAGTGGTTGCTAAACTTAAAGCGGAAGGAATTGACAAAAATGACCTTTCCCGCGAGGAATTTTTAGAACACGCCTGGGAATGGACCCACAAACATGGCGGAATTATCCTGGAACAGCTCAAGAAGTTAGGAGCTTCCTGTGATTGGGAGCGTACAAAGTTCACTATGGATGATGATATGTCAGCTTCGGTCATTAAAGTTTTCGTGGATCTGTATAAGAAAGGCCATATTTACCGTGGTTACCGGATGGTTAACTGGGATCCTGAAGCTAAAACCACCCTTTCAGATGAGGAAGTGATCTATCAGGAGCGGCAGGGGCATCTGTATTTCCTGCAGTATAAAATAGAGGGAACAGAAGACAGCCTCACTATCGCTACCACCAGACCCGAAACCATCCTTGGGGATACTGCAATTTGTATAAATCCAAATGATGAACGTTTTACTCATTTGAAAGGTAGAAAAGCAATAGTTCCTTTGTGTGAGCGCGTAATCCCGATCATTGAGGATGAGTACGTGGATATGGAGTTTGGTACCGGATGCTTAAAAGTAACTCCGGCGCATGATGAGAATGATAAGGTGTTGGGAGATAAGCATAATCTGGAAGTGATTGACATTTTTAATGATGATGCTACGCTTAATTCCTTTGGAATGCACTACGAAGGAATGGACAGGTTTGAAGCCCGTAAAAGGATTGTTGCGGAACTTCAGGAGAAGGGAATTCTTGCAAAGACTGAAGATCACATAAATAAAATTGGCACCAGCGAGAGAACGGGTGCTGTGATAGAGCCAAAGCTAAGTGACCAGTGGTTTCTTAAGATGAAGGAGCTGGCGCAACCGGCTCTCGATGCAGTATTGGAAAAAGAAGTAAACCTGGTTCCGGAAAAGTTCATCAATACTTACCGTCACTGGATGGAAAATGTTCGTGACTGGAATATAAGCCGTCAATTGATATGGGGACAGCAAATTCCTGCCTTTTACTATGGTGACGGCAAGGAAGATTATGTGGTTGCCGAAACTAAAGAAGAAGCACTGCAGCTTGCCCGTGAAAAGACCGGAAACAGCTCGCTTACTGCCGATTCCCTGACGCAGGATAAAGATGCTCTGGATACCTGGTTCTCCTCCTGGTTATGGCCTATTTCGGTATTCAACGGAATTCTGGAACCCGACAATAAAGAGATCAATTATTATTATCCCACTAATGATCTTGTAACTGCACCCGAGATCCTCTTTTTCTGGGTAGCACGTATGATCATTGCAGGCTATGAATACCGGGATCAAAAACCATTTAACAACGTGTATCTCACCGGAATCGTGCGCGATAAGCAGCGCCGAAAAATGTCCAAATCTTTGGGTAATTCACCGGATCCCCTTGGTTTGATCGATGCCTATGGGGCCGATGGAGTTAGAGTGGGAATGCTTTTAAGTTCTCCTGCCGGGAATGATCTAATGTTTGACGAAGATCTTTGTAAGCAGGGAGGTGCTTTTGTAAATAAGATTTGGAATTCCTTCAAGCTGGTGAATTCCTGGGAAGTTTCAGATGAGGTTTCTCAGCCGCAATCAGCTAAAATAGCCGTGGAGTGGTATAAGGCTAAATTTCAGAAGACGCTGCGGGAGATCGATGATAATTATAAAAAATACCGCATAAGTGATGCCTTAATGGCAACTTATAAGCTGGTTTGGGATGATTACTGCTCCTGGTTCCTTGAAATGGTGAAACCGGCTTATGGCCAGCCTATGGACCGCAAGACTTTTAACTCCGTGAATGAGATCCTGGAGGAAAATTTAAAGATCCTTCATCCTTTTGTGCCATTTGTTTCTGAAGAAATCTGGCAGGCGATGAAAGCCCGAACCGAAAAGGAAGCTTTGATCATTGCTTCCTGGCCCAAAATTGAAAATTTTGATGCGGCTCTTATTGAAGAATTTTCTATAGCTTCTGAAGTTATTTCGGGAATAAGAAGCATCAGGAAAGAAAAGAACATTTCATTTAAAGACCAGATCGAACTCCAGGTTTTAAACAATGAAAATGCAGCAAATACATTTGATCCTGTAATTGAAAAGCTGGGGAATATTTCAGCACTGTCATATACAGATCAACAGGTTCAGGGTGCTTTATCTTTCAGGGTCAAATCAAACGACTATTTTATTCCGGTTGCCGGAGCAGTTGATGTTGAAGCCGAAAAGGCAAAACTGGAGGAAGAACTTAATTATACCAAAGGTTTCCTGGCATCTGTTGAGAAGAAACTATCCAATGAACGATTTGTAAGTGGGGCCCCTGCAAAAGTTGTGGAGATCGAGCAGCAAAAGAAAGCCGATGCAGAAGCTAAAATAGAGGCAATTCAGGCAAGTCTGAAAGCACTCTCTTAAAGGATAACAATAAGTTCAAAATTTTAAAAAGCGGGAAATTTTCAGAAATGGAGTTTCCCGCTTAATTTTTGAGAAACTTCGCTCCGCTATGCGAGAGGGTCAATGAAGATTGGATTTTTGTGCTTGTAAATTGGAATGTAATTAAAACTACTGCCAGCTAACTTTACTCCGGAATATTCTCGTTTACCAGGTCAATATAAGCTCTTTTAGCATCCAATACACTCATTCCTTTTACCTGTAGCAAAGCATTGAGCTTAAAGGCATTTTTGACGTCACTGTTACCCGAGGGAATGTAAGCTGCGGTATGTTCTGTTGCCTGTTTGTAATAGGCGTATAGCTTCAGCATAAGATCTGGCGGAAATCTTTCGGAAGTATTACAGGCCCTTTCATAAGCCTTTTCAAATTCTTTATCCACTTCTTCAGGAGTCATTTTAGGAGACTTTTGCAATAAGGCTGATTCCGCCTTTAACCTTTTGGTTCAGCTTCACATCAATTTCTGTTCCCAGGGGAAGAAAAACGTCCACTCTTGAACCAAATTTAATGAAACCGCTGTCGCTTCCCTGTACAACTTCCTCGCCAACTTTTGCATAATTCACGATGCGTTTTGCCAGGGCTCCGGCAATCTGTCTGTAAAGGATCTCTCCAACAACTTCGTTTTCAACTACAACAGTGGTGCGCTCATTTTCTTCACTGGCTTTGGGATGCCAGGCTACCAGATATTTTCCCGGATGATACTTGCTGTACTTAACCACACCGCCAATTGGATGCCGGGTAACATGTACATTTATGGGAGACATAAAAACCGATACCATTAATCGCTTATCATTGAAATATTCCTTTTCAAAAACCTCTTCGATCACTACTACCTTTCCGTCTACCGGCGCTAAAATATGAGAGGTATTGATTTCTGTATTGCGCTTTGGATTCCTAAAGAATTGTATGATGAGAAAGAAAAGGAGAACAGTGCCTATCAGGATCGCTATCTTGATCCAATAGGTGTAAATAAAAGTTTGTGCCAGCAGGTTTACAACGATCAACAGGATCACTGCAATCCCCATAATTTTATATCCTTCTTTATGAAACATAGGTTAATATTTGTAGGTAAGCATATACAAACGGGCTTGCAAAAATAATACTGTCTAAACGATCGAACAATCCGCCGTGACCCGGCATTAATCTTCCACTGTCTTTAACTCCCGCCTGTCTTTTAAATTTTGATTGGATCAAGTCTCCTAAAGTGCCAAAAATACTCAATATTATCGCCATTCCCACCCAGGTGTGCAGGTTGAGTAATCCTGTAAAGTAAAATACCAGGTATCCGGCAATAGCAGTAAAAATGAGTCCGCCGAGGAATCCTTCCACGGTCTTCTTTGGAGATATCCTTTCAAAGAGTTTTTTCTTACCAAAGTTCTTTCCAACAAGATATGCAAAAGTATCGTTAATCCAAATAAGGGAAAATACTCCCACTACCAGTTCGGGTGTAAAATCTCCGGTATAGCTTGGAATAAGGGTAAGGAAGATCATTGATGCTATGAGATAGAAAATAATTATCACATACTTTTTCTTCTCAAAAAGTGGGATCTTATTGACCAGCATGAGGTCCTTTACCAGGAATAGGTTTACAAAAATTGTAATAAGCAACAGGACCAGGGTCGCATATGGATTAAAACGGAGGTAGCTGAATAAATAAAACAGCCCTATAAGTAGGGCGTATCCAAGGTAGCTCTTAAGGTGAAGGAGGCGCTGCAACTCCCTCAGGCAGATCAATCCAAAGAGAAGGAAAAGCGTGGTAAAGGCGAATTCAGAGAAAAAAATGGAAACTACCAGAATAGACACATACATGATTCCCGATAATCCCCGAATAATATTTTCCTTCATGTTACAGATCTTCCAGAAGCAGCAAATATAAGTTTTTTGTGCTACTTCCATAACTCATGAAGTCTCCTTCCTTATTTGTTTCGAAATTCTTTATGGTGGTAATGTTGGAAGGAATGCGATCCCTGTTCTTAAATTTTATTCCTCTAAGACCTTCTCCAATTGCGTCCACCAATTTACTTGTAGAGGCCAGGATCACAAAATCGTATGGTAATTCCCTTAATTTCTTTTCCTTGATTTGGTTAGAAGAAATGAGAATAGAGCCGTCATTGGCAATAAGGTATTCGCAGGTTCCTAAAAAGAAAGCTGCTTCTCCGGAATTAGTGAACTCCAGGTTCTGGTCGGAAAATCTCTCTCTCAAATTTTTATCAAAGCAACAAGCCTGTTTTTCATACCAGTCGTTCTCCAACATGATATTTTCAAACGCCTCGATCAACTCCTCATTACTCTCACAATAAAGAAATTTGCCGCCGTTATTCTTGAAGTTGAGCATGAATCGCTCATCTGTGGGGAGCTTAACATCTGGCATATACTTGCTACGGTCAGAATTTTCAACATTCTCCTGACCTTTGTCTGATTTAGATTTAGGATTTAAGAAATTTCTAAATAGACTCATATAGGTTTTAATTACACTAAGTAGCATTTAAACCAAAGGTAAAAAATCTAAACTAACAGATTAATGAAAGTTTAGATTTTTTAACGGTGGAAGATATAATTTAATTTTGCCCCGGTGCAGGGTTTCCCGAAGGGGCTGAAGGGTCTGTATTTTCCGGAACGGACTTTTCTGTAACGGTTTCTTCTTCTACCTTTACTTTCCTTTCCTGGGAATTGCCGCTCATGATCTCATCCCGGCTTTTAAAAGGTCTCTTTCCAAAAATTTCCTCCAGGTTATCTTTAAAAATAACCTCTTTTTCGAGCAGGATCTCTGCAAGTTTAGTAAGTTTATCCTTATTTTCCTCAAGAAGCTTAATCGCTCTCTGATACTGCTCTTCGATAAGATTCGAAATTTCTTTGTCAATCAATTCTGAAGTTTTCTCGCTGTAAGGTTTAGTGAAATTATATTCACTTTGCCCTGAAGAATCATGATAGGTAAGGTTCCCAACTTTCTCATTCAATCCATATACAGTTACCATGGCCCGCGCCTGTTTGGTTACTTTTTCAAGATCGCTTAATGCTCCTGTTGAGATTTTGTTGAAGATGACTTTTTCAGCTGCCCGGCCTCCCAAAGCGGCACACATTTCATCCAGCATTTGTTCCGGCCTTACGATCAACCGCTCTTCCGGTAGATACCACGCGGCACCTAAAGACTGGCCACGGGGAACAATGGTTACTTTAACCAAAGGCGCTGCATGTTCCAAAATCCAACTCACGGTAGCGTGACCCGCTTCATGAAAGGCAATAGCCTGCTTTTCTTCCGGAGTGATGATCTTATTCTTTTTCTCAAGACCTCCCACAATTCTGTCTACAGCATCAAGGAAATCCTGCTTTCCAACTGCGGTCTTTTCTTTTCGTGCTGCAATTAAAGCAGCCTCGTTACATACATTGGCAATATCTGCACCCGAAAATCCCGGAGTTTGTTTCGCCATGAATTCTGTATCCAGTTCATCTGCCACCTTTTTAAGGGGACGCAGATGCACCTCAAATATTTCTTTTCTTTCTCTTACATCCGGAAGGTCCACATAGATCTGCCTGTCAAACCTACCTGCACGCATTAAAGCTTTATCTAAAACGTCGGCACGGTTTGTAGCCGCAAGTACGATCACATTGGTATTTGTGCCAAACCCGTCCATCTCTGTGAGTAACTGGTTAAGCGTGTTTTCACGTTCGTCATTAGATCCCGAAAAATTGCTTTTTCCACGCGCCCTACCAATGGCATCAATCTCATCAATAAAAATAATGGCCGGAGATTTCTCTTTTGCCTGTTTGAAAAGGTCACGCACTCTTGAGGCTCCAACTCCCACAAACATTTCCACGAAATCTGAACCCGAAAGAGAGAAAAATGGAACTTTTGCTTCTCCTGCAACGGCTTTAGCCAAAAGCGTTTTACCTGTTCCCGGAGGTCCTACCAATAAGGCTCCTTTAGGGATCTTACCTCCAAGGTTGGTATATTTATCGGGGTTTTTGAGGAAATCTACGATTTCCTGTACCTCTTCTTTTGCGCCTTCAAGGCCGGCGACGTCTTTAAATGAAACCTTTACATCGGTATTTTGATCAAAAAGCTTGGCTTTTGATTTTCCGATATTGAAGATCTGTCCGCCTGCGCCACCACCTGCACCACCGCTCATACGTCGCATGATGAAGATCCATATTCCTATAATTAGCACAAACGGAAGCAGGGTCAACAGGATATCTCCCCAAACGTTCTGCTGTGTTTCATAAGAAATAGGGGTAGAAAGATTATTTTCTTCCTTGATCTCCTTTATGTTGGTTTCCAGGTTCTCCAGGCTTCCGAACTCAAAGGTATAAGCCGGAGAATCCCCACCGGGAAACATTTCCTCCTGGACTGCCTTGCTGTGGATATCCTTTTCTTTAGCTTCCTCTGTAAGGTAAACCTGCGCCTGTGCTTTATTGATAATAACTACCCTCTCTACATCTCCCTGTTCAAGATAATTCAGGAATTCTGCAGGATTGGTTTTTGCCGGCTCATTGAACCCGCTTCCACTGAAGAAATTTATTCCCAGAAAAACAAGTATGATGGCAGCATAGATCCAGTAGGCACTGAATTTAGGCTTCTTTGGTTCTTTATTTTTTGGTTGCTCTTTGGCCATTCGTATTTTCTTAACTCTTAATAATTCGTTTCAATTGAAGTAGATTTTGCATCTCCCCAAAGACTCTCTATGTCGTAAAATTCCCTGATGTGTTTCTGGAAAACATGGACCACAACGCTTACATAATCCATTAAGATCCACTCCGCATTTTCCGATCCTTCTATATGCCAGGGTTTGTCTTTTAGTGACTTACTTACGGTTTTTTGTATGGAGTTTACTATAGCGTTTACCTGCGTATTTGAAGTACCGTTGCAGATAATGAAATAATCACAAACTGTATTCTCAATTTCCCTTAGGTCAAGAAGTTGGATGTCATTTCCTTTTACTTCTTCAATACCCTTGATTATATGTGCAATAAGTATATCGTTGTTCGCTTCTTTTTTTGTCATTAAATTTATTTTCTTTGCGCAAAGTTATTACTTTTTAAGGTTTTAAAACCTTCGTTTTTATAACATTTAACGCCAGCATTATCTTATCTTCTCGTATGCACCTTATCAAAGTTGATGCCATCAACTCCACCAATTCCTTTGCCAGGGAGATGTTCAGGGAAAATCCTCAAATGCCTTTGACTTGTATAGTGGCAAAAAAGCAGTTACAGGGAAGAGGGCAGAGGGGAACAAACTGGGATTCTGAAGAAGGGAAAAACCTTACCTTTAGTGTGTTTATGCCCAATTTACGACTAAGGCCTGCCCGCCAGTTTTTGCTTAGTGCAGCCGTAGCAACTTCCCTGGTTTCTTCCCTTGAAAAATTCGATCTGCCACGGCTTAAGGTAAAATGGCCTAACGACATATTGTCAGCAAATCAAAAAATTGCCGGAATTCTCATTGAAAACATTATTTCTGAAGGGAGAGTAATAGCATCGGTTATAGGCATTGGTCTCAACGTAAATCAACTGCAATTTGAAAACCTGCCAAAAGCGTCATCCATGAAAATGGTTTCAGGAAGGGATTTTGATTCCGAAGAAGTGCTGGGATTAATTCTGATGGACCTTGAAAACAGCTTCCGAAGTTTTTCCGAAGAAAATTCTGAAGCTATTTTTAAGGCCTATGAAAAATGGCTTTTTAGAAAGGATATGCCATCAACCTTTAAAAATCCGGATGATTCTATGTTCACCGGAATGATCACCGGCGTTTCAGCAACCGGAATGCTGCGTGTGCAAACCGATGATGAGGAAATCAGAGAATTTGATCTTAAAGAGGTGGAACTTTGCTATTAAAGCTTCGCTACATTTTCGGATAAGTTACCGATGAATTTCTTTAATGGTCCTTTGACCATCATGGCCATCATGGTATTGAACTTTCCGTGGAAGAATAGTTGGGCCATACTTTGATTTTCGCTTACTGCCTCTATCTCCACGTCCAGGGAGAAATCGAATTTATCTGAAGTAGATCCAAGTTTTATATATTCAGGTTCTCTGGTTTCTTTAATCTGCAAAGCAATTTCGGGCATTCCTTTAAGAGCGAAAACAAAAGTGTCCTCAGATATCACCTGGAATTTCTCTTTGCTTTCGGGCATGATCTGCTCGTAATTCTTCACGTCTGTCAGGAAATTGAATAATTCCTGCTGACTCTTTTGTACTGTTACTTTGTCACTCTGTAATTCCATAGCTTATATTTTCCAATTTGCCGGATCCTTGCGCCACTTTTTAAGCAGGTCGCTTTCGGCTTGATTTATATAGTTCGTTTTTAGTGCCACCTCCAGTAAATAGTCGTAGTTACTCAAAGTGTGCAGCTCGATGTTGGCTTTTTTGAAGTTTTCTGTGGCAGTTTCAAATCCGTAGGAGAAAATGGCAAGCATTCCTTTTACCTGGAGATTCTCCGCCTGTAATGCTTTTACAGCATTTAGGCTGCTGTTGCCGGTGCTTATAAGATCCTCAATAACCACCACACGCTGGCCTTCTTCTGCTTTTCCTTCTATTTGGTTTTGGCGGCCATGGGATTTTGCTTCGGGACGCACATAGATAAACGGCAGGCTTAAATACTCTGCTACCAGCATTCCTATACCAATTGCTCCTGTTGCTACTCCTGCAATAACATCGGCTTTTCCATAAAGTTGTTCGATTTGTCTGGCCATGTGCTCCCTCACAAAATTGCGGATGGGAGGATAGGAAAGTATGATGCGGTTATCACAATAAATAGGAGAGTTCCATCCACTCGCCCATTTGAAACCTTGTTGTGCATCTAATTTTATTGCTTTAATTTGCAATAGCAGCTCAGCAGTTTTAAGTGCTGTTTCCTTGTCTAAAATCATACTGCAAATGTATAAAGTTTTTGTAAATGATATTCCTATAATTCTCTCAACAGAGCGGGATATGGGGGAAAAGTATATTTCTTTTCCGTTAAAAGAAGTTAAACTTAAGAGGATTATCAAAAAGATCAACAAAGGCAAACTGCTGTATGTCAATCTTTATCATGATAAAAAGGAAAAGCTGCTAAAACACCTTTTTAAAAAGCTGCCTGTGGTAACGGCAGGAGGAGGGATGGTTTTGAACTCTAACAACGAAGTGCTTTTTATTTATCGAAATGGCCGATGGGACCTTCCTAAAGGTAAGGTGGAGAAAAATGAAAGCATTGAAGCTGGAGCAATAAGGGAAGTTGAAGAGGAAACAGGGGTGAAAAACCTGAAGATCTCCAAATTTCTCCAAACCACATATCACATTTTCCAGCGAAAGGGACGTTATCGCTTGAAGGTGACCTACTGGTATGAAATGACTACCGATTATACCGGGGAACTTGTGCCCGAAGAAAAAGAGGGTATTAAAAAAGTGAAATGGAAGAATATGGAAAAGGCACAAAAAGCTCTGACCAAATCATACGCCAATATTAAACTCTTATTTCCTGAAGAAGTGCTACCGCTTCACTCTAAAGATGGGATATCTCATATGTGAGGCTTCATAGTACTCACTTTTTTTATGGATCCAGTCTAACTGTGCATATGCATTTTGGGCAAATTCCCTGTCTTTCTCTTTCAAAGCAAGAAATTCATCTTCCAGCTCAGGATAATCGTCCAGCAATTCTCTCGCAACATCTTCAAAAACATAAGGTGAAAAGTGCTCTTTTTGCTGCAGTACACTGTCAAAGAAATTCCAGCTAAAAAAAGAGTCAGGGGCTTCTGGCTCCAGCGTGGCCATGAGATATTTTGCCGCCCTTTGCTTCAAAGGTACAAATACATCGCCTTTACGAATCTTTACCTCCTGGTTATATAATTCTACTTCCACATTAGTATGTGGGTAATGTCCTTCGTAAGGACTGCTGCTTGTCTGGTAATCCTTTATCCTGTATACCTCCACAACCATGCTGGTATCTTTTTCAAATGGAACCATTTTCACATTATTGAGTTCCAGTAGTTCCAGCACTTCCCACCATCCCTGGGGAATGATATATCCCTGTGGAATTTTTACCTCCCTGGTTGGTTTAAAGGTATTATAAAATGCTATTTCCCGTGTATAGGGTCGGGTGGTATCATATTTTAACCTTTCAAAACCTGTTACTTCGCTTTCAATACGATCTGCTTCGTAACCTTTGAAGTTGAGCGTGGAATTTTGTGTGCTGTCCACTTTGAAATCAAAAGCAAAAGTGTCTTTAGCCTGAAATTCCTGAAGATCCTGCTTTCTTAGCTTTCTAATAATCTCGAAATCTTCATCGGCAATATCGATCATGGAGCGCAACAATTCATAAGTGCCTTTCACACGCCGGTCGTATGGCTTTAGCATGTGCGTTTCTACTATTATACCAAGTGTATTCCACAGAGAAGTATACCCGGTAGAATAACGGGGAGTATCCAGAAACTGAGAGAATCCTTTTTCAGGTACATCCCCAAAGACATTTACATAAGGGGTGATCTCCCATTTCTTTTTTTTCAAGGCTTTTTCGAGAGCAGGTCGAAGATCGGTTTTAATGTAATTGCCGAGCGCTCCTCCCATCTGGTCGTGCTGCGTAAAAAGGTGAGTAAGCGTGTACTGGTAATCGGCACCATTGCTCACATGAGTATCAATAAAAACATCAGGGTTTACGTGGTGGAAAATTTCGTAAAAGCCACGGGTATTTTTTGTGTCGGCTTTAATGAAGTCGCGATTGAGGTCGTAATTGCGGGCATTTCCGCGGAAACCATATTCTTTTGGGCCATTCTGGTTCGTACGCGTAAAGGAATTCCGGTTAAGGGCACCTCCAATATTATAAATAGGGATAGTGGCGATCACTGTATTTTCCGGAAGTGTAATGGAATCCTGCGCCAGGTCCCTAAAAAGCATCATGGTAGCATCTATGCCGTCGCTCTCCCCTGGATGAATGCCGTTATTTATCAACACGATGGTATGATCTTTCCTAAGGCTTTCAAAGTCAAAGTCCTTATTGCGGCTATACACCATAAGGTGCAGGGGTTCTCCGCTATCGGTTTCACCAAGGATCTGGAGATCTACAGAGGAATAAACCGCGGCCAGGTTTTCGTAAAAATCAATGACTTCTGTATAAGTGGCCGTTTCTGTGCCGCCACTTTTCTCAAATACAGTAGTGAAATCATAGTCCTGTTCCAGGATGTAATTTGAAAAATCGCAGGAACTAAGGCTAATTCCCAGGGTTATCCACAGCAGGATCTTTTTCATCAGGATATTTTTAACGGCCTCAAACTTAAAGAAAAACTTCAAAAGCATAAAGAAGTGCAAAGGATAAAGCCAATTTTTAAATATACCTTATTTTAGCACAGGCTGTAACAAAATTACTGATTCACCGGTCAAAAATGGCATTTTTGGCACCCCTTACTTTTAGAAAATTCTAAGTCTTGAAAAAAATTTTATCCTTCATCTGCCTTTTATTGTTCTTCCAAAGTACCACTGCACAAAAAATAAGCGGAAGAATTATTGACGCTTTTACCAACGAACCTCTTGAAAATGTAAACATTTCTGCGGAAGGCTCTCTGGAAGCCACTTTTTCTGATGCCTCCGGAAGCTTTTATTTTCCTGCTGAAAGTTTTCCGCTGAATCTCATTTTTGAAATGCCGGGATACGGCCGAAAGATCCTCTTCTTGAAAACTCCTGAAGATGATCTTCTCATCTATATGGCTCCGGCTGAAGGTTCACTCGCCGAAGTTGTTCTTCGAAGTACTATTATTCCACAGGAATTACTGGAGACTCCTGCTTCGGTTTCTGTCCTGTCATCGAGCGATCTGGAGCGATTTGATGAAACCAATCTTATGCAGAACTTCAGTACTGTAGCCGGTGTAAATGTGCATCAGGGGGCGCTCAACACCAATAAAATGAGTATCCGGGGAGTGGGAGCGAGGTCGCAATACAGCACCAATCGAGTAAAAGCCTATTTTATGGAGATCCCCATTTCTTCTGCCGAAGGCGAAACCACCTTAGATGACCTTGATCCTGCCATGATTGGCAGAGCCGAGATCATCAAAGGACCTGTCTCCAGCGTGTATGGAGCCGGCCTGGGGGGAGTGATCACTCTTTTGCCTGCCGAAGCTGAATCGGGAACCCATGTAGGGGCAAAGACAACTTTTGGCAGTTATGGCCTTATTAAAGGTAATTTTAAGGCCTCCCATGCTTCAGAAACCACCAATGTTGTAGCCACCTATAATCATTTGCAAAGCGATGGCTGGCGCGAGAATGGAGCTTACAACCGGGATGGTTTTACTGTTTACGGAAAGTTTTCCGGTGGGGAGAAAAATTTAATTTCGGTTTTTGGGAATTTCGTGCGGTTAAAGGCTTTTATTCCAAGCTCTGTAAACAAGGAAACCCTTGAAAATGATCCTTCTTCGGCAGCTTTTACCTGGGCAGCTGCACAGGGTTACGAGTCTTACGACAAAGGTCTCTTCGGGATTTCCAATACCTATCGATTCTCTCCGGCTTTTGAAAATGTTACAAGTGGATACTTCAGGTTTAGAGATGCCTATGAACCACGACCATTTGATATTTTAAACGAGGGGCAATTTGCAACCGGGGCCCGCACAAAATTCAGCTTCGAAAATCCTTTTTTTGAAGCCGATTCCCAATTGAGTATTGGTGCCGAGGTTTATAGGGAATGGTACGATACAGCTACTTTTGAAAATTTGTACGGGGAATTTGAAGGGCAGGGCAGCATTCCGGGCAATATCCTTAGTAACAATGAACAGGACAGGAGGTACTACAATCTTTTTGCACAGTACAATATTGAAATTCTGCCAAAGCTGCAGTTAGAGGCAGGGGTAAACTTAAACTCCACTTCATATGAACTTAATGATGTTTATGCTGAAGATGAAATAGATCAATCCGGCGACTACAGGTTTGAAACAGTACTTTCTCCACGATTGGGAGCTGTTTATTCTTTGAAACCCGCCAAGAATTTTTATGCCTCCATCAGCCATGGATTTTCAACTCCTACAGTTGCAGAAACTTTGACTCCCGAAGGTCTAATAAACACCTCACTTCAACCTGAAACCGGCATCAATTACGAAATTGGCTTTAAAGGAAATTTCTTTAATAACAGGCTGTATGCAGAAGTTGCTGCATTTTCAATTCAGGTTGAGGATTTATTAGTATCAGAACGGGTGGCCGAAGATCAATACATTGGCCGCAACGCCGGGAGGACCGATCATAACGGACTGGAACTGCTGCTTAATTATAATTTCAAGATCACCAACAACCTTCGGGCGCGATCTTTTGTGAACGCTGCTTTTAATTCTTTTAAGTTTGATGAATTCGTAGATGAAGGAGAAGATTTTTCCGGAAACAACCTACCTGCCGTGCCTCAAAAAACCCTAAACGCCGGATTGGATTTTCTCCACACCTCCGGAATTTCGTTGCGAGCTACCTGGCAGCATGAGGGGGAGATGCCTTTGAACGATGCGAATTCCGAATTCAGGGAAGGCTACAATCTTTTAAACCTAAAAACCTCCTGGACCTCGGAAATTTTCAGCAACTGGAGTACCGAAATCTGTGCAGGATTGAACAATGTTTTGGATGAAGCCTACGCTGCTTCGGTCATTCCAAATGCTGTTGGTTTTGGTGGAACCGCACCCAGATATTTTTACCCGGGAATGCCGCGGAATTGGTTTGGAGGCTTAGCTATTGAATATAATTTTTAGTGGGATTCAAATCTGCAAGGTCTTTTTGAGACCTTGTAGGTTTTAGAAATTTTGAATCTTAAATCTTGAATCCCTTTACAACATCGGGCACCATGAATTCATACTTCCCGCCGTGGCGTATCACATCTCGTACTACGGTTGAAGAAATATGACTTTTTCCGGAGGAGGTGAGGAGAAATACAGATTCAATTCCGGAGAGCTTATAATTGGTTTGGCCAATGGTCTTTTCATATTCCAGGTCAATAGCGTTCCGCAATCCGCGTAAGATGAATCCGGCATTTTGTTCCTTGCAAAAATCTACGGTCAAACCTTTATAGGTCATTACCTTTACTTTCGGTTCATCTTTATAGGTTTCTTCCAAAAAATGTACTCGCTGTTCCAGGGTAAACATATATTTTTTATCAGAATTGGTGCCAATTGCGAGGATGATCTCGTCAAACAAAGGCAGTGCCCTGTCAATTATATCTGTATGTCCCAAAGTCACTGGATCAAAAGACCCCGGAAAAACGGCTTTTCTCATACCTCAATATTTGTTCTAAATTATGAATTTCTAACGACTCGACCTTTGCAGACCTTTAAAAGCAAGTCTTGATTCCCGGCTCTTGTCTGTTGTTTATTTCATCGCAGCCTCAATTGCACTTCCGAATAGTTCTTCAAGTGAGATTCCTGCAGCCCTCGCCTGCTGCGGCAAAATACTGGCTTCACTTAATCCAGGGTTGGTATTGATCTCAATAAAATGCGGCTCATTGTTATGAAAAATGAATTCAGATCTTGAGAAACCTTTCATCTTCAGCTTCCGGTAGATGAGTTTAGCGATCTCCTGAACCTCTTTTGTTTGATCATCTGATAGTCGGGCGGGAGTGATCTCCTGGGATTTTCCGAGGTACTTGGCTTCATAGTCAAAAAACTCATTTTCAGAAACAATTTCGGTAACGGGCAGTGCGGTGATCTCTCCGTTGTGCGTGATCACACCCACAGAAACTTCGGTACCGTCAAGAAAAGATTCAATGATGATCTCATTATCTTCTTTAAAAGCAAACTTTGTCGCCTGTATAATATCATCCTTCGATTTAACCTTGGTGATCCCAAAGCTGCTTCCGGCTTTATTTGCTTTAACAAAGCAGGGCAAGCCAACTTTTTCTACGATTTCATCAGGATCGATTTCATCTCCCTTGTCAACAAAATAGTTCACAGCAGTTTTAACTCCGTATGGCCTCAACACGCTTATCAGATCCCGTTTATTAAAAGTTAGCGCCGACTGATAAAAATCGCAGGAAGTCTGCGGAATTCCTATTAGTTCCAGGTAGGCCTGCAACAACCCATTTTCACCGGGAGTACCGTGGATGGTATTAAAAACGCAATCAAAGGTGATGAGTTTTCCCTTAATGTTGACGGTAAAGTTACTGCGGTTTAGAGGGTAGGGGGTATCATCATCGGTAACTACAAACCACTCCTTTTGTAGGATATGTACCCGGTAAGGGTTGTATTTATTGCGATCAAGATTTTTATATACCACATTTCCACTGTTGATGGAGATACGGTATTCGCTGGAAAAGCCGCCCATGGCTATGGCTATATTCTTCTTCATATTAAATAAGGCCCGGTGTTTTACGTTAACAAAAGTAGGGACTATAAATGAATGTCTGCAAAACCACCTGATTTTATATCTTTGTTTTTTATTCTGAACTATGAGTTTTTTCCGTTTTCTCTTTAGCAAAACCTTTTTAATTCAACTGGTTTTAGCCGTTTTTGCGCTCGTTTTGATCGCTTTTATTATTTTAAAATGGTTGGATTTTTCCACCAACCAGGACCAGCGAATCACTGTTCCCAACCTGGCACGCTTATCTCTTGACAAGGTAGACGAGCAGCTCGGGGAACTTGATCTGCGAAGGGAGATCCTGGATTCAGCCAATTATAATCCTGAGTTTCCGCCATATTCTGTGATAGATCAGGTGCCGATTCCTGGGAAGCAGGTGAAGGAAAACCGAAAGATATACATCACTTTAAACCCTTCAGGATTTACCAAAGTGGAGATTCCGGAGAATTTGATCCGCAGAACAAGAAGACAGGTGGAGCCTACTTTGCGGTCCCTCGGATTCGAGATTGGTACCATTTCCTATAAACCTGATGTTGCCAAAGATGTGGTACTTGAAATGCGGCACAACGGACAGCTGGTGGAACCCGGAATGAAACTTATGAAAACTTCGAAGATCGACCTGATCCTGGGTGATGGCTCCGGAAGATACGGAATGGATGAAGAGGACGAGGCTGAAACTACAGCCGAAGAGCAAATTATAAATGACCTGGAAGAAGAAGAATATGATTTCTGAAAATAACATACCCGAACCTGATGAAAATGATGATGAGCTTTACGAACATCACAGGTTTGTAGCAGATAAAGGTCAACAGCCGCTGCGGGTCGATAAGTTTCTTATGAACTATATCGAAAAAGCCACGCGCAACAAGATCCAGACTGCAGCAAAAGAAGGAAACATTCATGTGAATGAGGTTCCGGTAAAGTCGAACTATAAAGTAAAACCAGGAGATGTGGTGCAGGTAATGTTTGAACATCCTCCCTATGAATTCCTGCTTACCCCCGAAAATATTCCGCTGGACATCGTTTATGAAGATGACGCTTTATTGGTGGTGAATAAACCCGCCGGTATGGTTGTGCATCCCGGCCATGGAAATTATAGCGGAACCCTGATCAATGCCCTGGTCTATCATTTCGAGAACCTGCCGCAGAATTCAGATGAAAGACCCGGACTCGTTCATAGAATAGATAAAGATACCAGCGGACTTTTAGTGGTAGCCAGGACAGAGCAGGCAATGACCAAACTCGCAAAACAATTCTTTGACAAGAGTAGTGAGCGCGAATATGTGGCGCTGGTTTGGGGAAATGTTGAGGAAGACGAAGGCACTATTGAAGGCAATATTGGTCGCCATCCAAAAAACAGGCTTCAGAATACCGTTTATTTAGGAGATGATGAAGATAAGGGGAAACCTGCGGTAACCCGATATAAGGTTCTTGAGCGGTTAGGATATGTCACTCTTGTGTCCTGTAAGCTTGAAACCGGGCGTACCCACCAGATACGTGTGCACATGAAGCACATTGGTCACACCTTATTCAATGATGAGCGTTATGGAGGGGACAAGATCCTTAAAGGAACCACTTTTACAAAATATAAGCAGTTCGTGGAAAACTGTTTCAAGGTGCTGCCAAGGCAGGCGCTGCACGCGAAAACTCTTGGTTTTAAACATCCGGTAAGCGGGGAGTGGCTGAGTTTTGATACTCCGATCCCCGAGGATATGCAGCAGTGTATCGAGCGATGGAGAAATTACGCGAAAAACCAAAAGGAATTTATTGATGAATAAACCTTTTTTATAGCAGTATCAACAGGAAAGAACAATCCCGGCAGGAAAACCCTCCGGGATTTTATATTTTTGAGTACTAATTACAAACACCTTTTTCTTCGGAAAGTCAAGTATATGAAAATAGTAGTTTCCCCCGCAAAAACATTAGATTATAAAAGTAAACTGCCCACAAATCGAGGCACTCAGCCTGCATTTTTAGACACCACTGCCACCATCAACCGGAAGCTGTCCCGTATGTCTAAAAAAGAGATTTCTAAACTCATGGACATTAGCGATAAGCTTGCCGATCTCAATCACACCCGCTATCAGGAATTTGAGGAGGAGCATAACAAGAAAAATTCCCGTCCCGCGGCATATGCATTTGCCGGAGATGTCTATACAGGCCTTGACGCCTATACAATTCCGGTGGAAAAGATCGATTTTATGCAGGATTCCCTGCGCATCCTTTCCGGTTACTATGGCATTCTTCGCCCCCTCGACCTTATCCAGCCATACCGCCTTGAAATGGGAACTTCTTTGGGGGTGGGCCGCAAAAAGAACCTGTATGAAGTATGGCAGGAAAAGATCACAGATTTCCTGAATAGTGAACTAAAGGAGAACGAGCTCTTCGTAAACCTGGCGAGTATGGAATATTTCAAGGCGATAAATACAGATAAGTTGAAGACACCCGTGATCTCTCCTGTTTTTAAGGATTTTAAAAATGGTGAATTGAAGATCATTAGCTTCTTTGCCAAAAAAGCCAGGGGATCAATGGCCAGATTTATCATTGATACCGAAGCTCAAACTCTTGAAGACCTCAGGAATTTTGACTACGACGGATATAGATTTTCTGCCGAAGAAACCTTAGAAGAAAAGGAGCCGGTTTTTACCAGGTAGCTTCAGCAGCAGTTTATTGTTAAAGTATTTCAAAAAGCGGTGCCTCACCGCTTTTTTCTTTTTAATTTCTGAAAAATGGAGACCTCTCCAAAATGTCATTTTAGAAAGGTCTTTCCGAAGCATATTTAATTTTAAAAGCAACTTCAGAAAATGAAAATTAAAAAGGTTTTAGTAGCGAATCGGGGAGAAATAGCCATTCGTATTTTTCGTGCATGTACAGAAATTGGTTTAAGGACGGTCGGAATTTATACTTTTGAAGACCGGTACTCCCTGCACCGCTACAAAGCCGATGAATCTTACCAAATTGGCGCAGACAATGATCCTTTAAAGCCTTACCTCGACATAAAGGCCATCATTAAAGTGGCAAAACAAAATAATGTTGACGCCATTCATCCCGGATACGGCTTCCTTTCTGAAAATGCCGATTTTGCGAAGCAGTGTGAAGAAAACGGGATCATTTTTATAGGACCAAAGGTTTCAGTTCTTAAATCCCTTGGAGATAAAGTGCGGGCTAAAGAAGTTGCTGTAAAAAATGATATTCCGGTGATACGGAGCAACGAGCAGGAGTTAACTTCCGTAGAAATTGCTTTGGAAGAAGCCGAAATGATTGGTTACCCGGTTATGCTCAAAGCGGCTTCTGGTGGTGGGGGCCGCGGAATGCGCGTGATTCGTACCAAAGAAGATCTGGAGAATGGTTTCAATGAATCGAGGCGGGAAGCTTTGAATGCTTTTGGAGATGACACTGTGTTCCTGGAGAAATTCGTGGAAGACCCAAAACATATAGAGATCCAGATCGTGGGGGATAACCATGGCAACCTGGTGCATCTTTTTGAGCGGGATTGTTCTGTGCAGCGGCGGTATCAAAAAGTCATCGAATTTGCACCTTCCCAGGATCTCGATGAGAACATTAAACAGAACCTTTATAAATATGCCGTTAAACTTTGTAAGGCGGTAGATTACAACAATATAGGAACCGTGGAATTCCTGGTAGACAAAAGTGGAGAGATCTTCTTTATTGAGGTGAACCCGAGAATCCAGGTGGAGCATACGGTGACCGAGATCATCACGAATATTGACCTGGTGAAGGCGCAGATCTTTATAGCCGGCGGATACAAACTTTCAGATAAACAGATCAAGATTGAAAGTCAGGAATCTCTTAAGACCAATGGTTATGCGCTGCAATGTCGTATCACGACCGAAGATCCTACAAATGATTTCAAACCCGATTACGGAACGATTACGACCTATAGAAGTGCTTCTGGCTTCGGAATTCGTTTGGATGCGGGAAGTATTTACCAGGGAGTAAAGGTTTCCCCGTTCTTTGATTCCATGCTGGTGAAAGTATCTGCCAGCAGCCGTACTTTAGATGGAGCATGCCGAAAGATGAGACGGGCTTTGGCTGAGTTCAGGATCCGCGGAGTTATGACCAATATGGGATTCCTCGATAATATTCTGGCTCATCCCACCTTTAGAAAAGGAGAGGTAACGGTCAATTTCATCAAGGATCATCCTGAACTTTTTGAGATCAAGAAAACCCGCAACCGGGCAACCAAAATGGTGAAGTTTTTGGGAGATGTGATCATTAACGGAAATGAAGATGTCAAAAATGCTGAAAAAAAGAAGGATCTTATAAAACCTACAATTCCGACCTTTCCGGAACAAAACGGGTATCCGAAAGGAACAAAAGATCTGCTGACGGAATACGGCCCGGAGAAATTTTCGAGGTGGTTGTTGCATGAAGGCAAGGTGCATTTTACCGATACTACTTTTAGAGATGCACATCAAAGCTTGTTGGCCACCCGAATGCGTACCTATGACATGATGAAAGTAGCCGAAGGTTTTGCCCGAAACCATCCGGAGGTCTTTAGTATGGAAATATGGGGAGGTGCAACCTTTGATGTGTGTATGCGTTTTCTAAATGAAAATCCATGGGAGCGACTTCGCAGGCTCCGGGAATCCATGCCTAATATTCTTATGCAAATGCTGCTGCGGGGGTCAAATGGAGTGGGCTACACTGCCTATCCCGATAACCTTATAGAAAAATTTGTGGAACAATCCTGGGAGAATGGAATTGATGTTTTCAGGATCTTTGACAGTTTGAACTGGATGGAATCCATAGCGCCCTGTATAGAGCATGTAAGAAACAGAACGCAAGGCCTTGCCGAAGGTACCATCTGTTACACAGGCGATATTATGGATCCTAAAGAAACAAAATATAACCTCGAATATTACGTGCAGCTTGCCAAGGATATAGAAAATGCCGGAGCCCACATTTTAGCCATCAAAGATATGGCAGGAATTCTCAAGCCCGATGCAGCTTTTGAACTTGTTTCTGCTTTAAAGTCCAGGATCAATATTCCACTGCATCTGCATACCCATGATACTTCTTCCATACAGGCTGCCACTTACTTAAAAGCCGTGGAAGCGGGCGTAGATGTTGTTGATGTTGCCCTTGGCGGACTTTCAGGATTGACTTCGCAGCCAAACTTCAATTCCATAGTGGAAATGCTGAGGTTCCACGACCGCGGCAGACCAATCAATACAGATAAACTGAATGAATACTCGAGATATTGGGAAGCCGTTCGCAGGTATTACTTCCCATTTGAATCCGGATTAAAGGCCGGGTCGGGAGAAGTCTATAAACACGAAATTCCCGGAGGTCAATATTCCAACCTAAAACCGCAGGCAGAAAGCCTCGGCCTTGCAGACCGCTTCCACGAGATCACCGAGATGTACAGCAAAGTAAATGACCTTTTTGGAGACATCATTAAGGTGACTCCGAGTTCTAAAGTGGTAGGCGACATGGCGCAATACCTGGTGAGTAACAATCTTTCAATTGAAGATGTGCTGGAAAAAGGGGAGGATATTTCTTTTCCGCAGTCGGTAAAGAGTTTCTTCCGTGGGGATCTTGGTCAGCCGCCCGGAGGTTTCCCCGAGAAGATCCAGAAAATCGTCCTTAAGGATGAAAAACCTTATACCGAAAGGCCGAATGCACATTTGGATCCAATAGATTTTGATAAAGAATATGCCGAGTTCCAAAGCACCTTTAGTAAAGGAATGGGAAGAGACCTGGAAATAACCGATTTCCTGTCTTACAAGCTGTACCCAAAAGTCTTTACTGATGCTTACAACCACCATCTGGAATATGGAAATGTCATCAACGTGCCAACCAAAAATTTCTTCTACGGAATGGAGCCCGGGGAGGAGATCATTGTGGAATTGGACAGAGGGAAAACCTTATTGATCGAGTTCCTTTCAAGAGGCGAAACCGATGAAGACGGCATGTCCAGGATCTTCTTTAAGGTAAACGGACAAACCCGGGCAGTTGAAGTCAAAGACAGATCTGTTAAGGTGGAAAAGGTAGTTCATCAAAAAGTGGACAAAAATGATAAAAAACAAATAGGTGCGCCGCTACAGGGAGCCTTGTCCAATATTCAGGTGGAAGTGGGGCAGAAAGTGGAGAAAAATCAGCCGCTCTTTGTCATTGAAGCTATGAAAATGGAAACCACTATCACTGCCAACGGATCTGGCGAGATCGATAAGATCGTACTAAAAGAAGGAGAAATGGTCTATGCAGATGATCTGGTAATTGTGCTTAAGTAGTATTGAGATGTGAGAAATGAGAATTGAGATAAAAAGAACCAAGAGCCAAGAACCAGGAACCAAGACTTGGGATTTGGTGCTTGGAATTTGGAATTTATTTATAAATCTTAAATCCTGAATTTTGAATCCTGAATTATTTCATCATCAACACCCATATGGACCTTTTATTCCCGAAAATGCGACCAGGCTTATTGTAGGGACTTTGCCACCGCCTCGCTTCACAACGGGCGAATTAAAAGAGGGGGATGTGGATTTTTGTTACGGCAGCCGGGACGGAATGCTGTGGCAGATCATCGACAGGATCTTCGATCTGGATCTAAAATATGAAAATACAGCCGAAGCCGTTGAAGAGAGAAAAAAATTCCTGGCAAGTAAAGGCATTGGGATCTGTGATACCGTAGAAAGCTGCAGGAGAGATAAAATCGATGCTTCAGATCTTGGAATGTTGCATGTTGAACTACGGGATTTGATCGGGATCCTCAAAAAACATGAAAAAATAGATACCCTGCTCTTCACCGGAGGCAATAGTAAGAACGGTCCCGAATTCTTTTTCCGGAAGCTTTTAAAACATCACGAGATAAAAATTAAAGTGATCTCCAATGATGTGCCACGGGTACATCAATTCCTCCTGGATGGCAGGCCCATTAACACGGTTTCCCTTACCGCACCCTCAGGCTCGGCAAACAGGGCCATAGGCAGCATGGAATTGTATAAACACCTAAAAAAACAACACCCCGAATTCAATACAATTGATTTCAGGGTTTTGCAGTACCGTCAGTTTCTTGAGGACTAGACGGTTTCTCTTTCCAGCGGATCTTTAATTTGCTGCGGCTTCGTAGTGAATTTTCTTCTCAACGGTCGCAGTTTTCCGAAGGTGTTCAGGGGAGTTTTTCCTCCTTTGGTCTTCTTTTCGCTTTTTTCCACTGTTACTTGTTTTGCTGGTCCTTAATAGTCTTATCATTGATATCAAAATCGTTGGTTTCAATATCCCTTTGACCAATATTACCAGTTAAAGGATTGCTGTCTCTATCCTTTCTCTTATTTTTATTGTGCTTATCTTTTATCTGTCCCATAACATTCTATTTTAAGTTCTTTTCAAGATACGAAAAAGGCTTAATAAAGGCTATTAAAGACCTGTTAATAAGACTGTTAATCTCTTGCTTTTTTAATAAAATCCTGAATGTTTCCTGTGCCGTTTTCAGTGAGATGTTTAATAAACGCACTACCAATAATTGCCCCTTTTGTTTTTTCTGTAGCTGCGGAAAATGTTTCACTATCCTTGATCCCGAAACCAACAATAAGAGGATTCTTTAATCCCATTTTAGACACCCTGCTGAAGTAGTCCTTCTGAAGCTGTCCGAATCCGGCGGTGCCTCCTGTTACTGCAGCACTGCTCACCATATAGATAAAACCTTCGGAAATTTGATCGATCTGCCTGATCCTTTCTTCAGAAGTGTGGGGAGTAATAAGGAATACCGGAAGCAGGTCGTACTGCTGAAAGATATCTTTATACTGAAGCTCATATTCTTCCACCGGAAGATCGGGAATAATAAGCCCGTCAATACCGGCTTCCTTACATTTTTGGCAGAATTTTTCCACCCCAAACTGAAGGATAGGATTAAAATAGCCCATGATCAACAAGGGAATTTGTACGGTCTCCCGAATATGCTCCAGCTGTGCGAACAATTTATTGGTAGTCATGCCATTCTTCAGAGCAGCTTCCGAACTTCTTTGGATTACCGGGCCATCTGCTAGGGGATCGCTAAATGGAAGTCCTATTTCCACCATGTCCACCCCGCTTTTTTCAAGCTCTTGCAAAATTGGTAAGGTGTCTTCTATTTCCGGATATCCTGCCGTAAAGTAAATGGAAAGCAACTTTTTTTGAGGATCTTCCTGGAGTTTTTGTTTTATTCTGTTCATGTTATGAGTTGTAAACCTCACAGTCCCAAAGCCTCGGGGCTGTAAGGTCATTTTAAATTTTTTAAGTCTTCAATTTTAGTTTCAGAAATGAAAAAAGTCTTGGTCCTTGGTTCTAGAAGCGCAGCGATCTTGTTTCTTTTTACAAATTAAAATGTTCAATATAAGTGTTGAGGTCTTTATCCCCGCGCCCGGAAAGATTTACTACCACTACATCGTCTTCCCTGAACTTACGGGTCTCAAAAATGGCTAAAGCATGGGCTGTTTCTATAGCCGGAATAATCCCCTCCAGTTTACACAGCTCTAATCCTGCAGCCATTGCTTCCGTATCGGTGACCGAAATAAATTCGCCGCGGCCTGTCCTGAAGAGGTTGGCATGCATTGGACCCACTCCCGGATAATCTAGTCCGGCAGAGATAGAATAGGGTTCAGTGATCTGTCCGTCGTCGGTTTGCATGAGCAGGGTTTTGCTGCCGTGAATAATGCCTTCGCGGCCAAGAGCTGAAGTGGCAGCGCTTTTCCCTGTTAATACCCCTTCTCCCGCAGCTTCTACGGCAATAATTCCCACTTTTTCCTGGTCCAGGTAGTGGTAATAGATTCCGGCGGCATTGCTTCCGCCACCCACACAGGCCACTACAAAATCGGGGTTTTCCCGGCCTTCTTTTTCCTGCAGTTGTTTTTTTACCTCTTCAGAAATTACGCTTTGGAACCGTGCCACCATATCGGGATATGGATGCGGTCCCACTACAGATCCTATAATATAATGGGTGTCTACCGGATTGTTAATCCAATCGCGGATAGCTTCATTGGTTGCGTCTTTGAGTGTACGGCTTCCCGAAGTTGCAGGAACAACGGTTGCTCCCAGCATTTTCATCCGGGCTACATTTGGTGCCTGTCTTTTGATGTCGATCTCGCCCATATAAACCACGCACTCAATTCCCATTAAAGCGCAAACCGTGGCGGTAGCGACCCCATGTTGTCCCGCACCGGTTTCGGCGATGATCCTGTTTTTTCCCAGGCGCTTCGCCATGAGGATCTGACCAATTGTGTTATTAACTTTATGGGCCCCTGTATGGCAAAGATCTTCCCTTTTGAGGTAAACTTTCGTGCTGTACTTTTTGCTGAATCTTTCCGCAAAGTACAATGGTGTTGGCCTCCCCACATAGTCTTTAAGCAGCTGGCGGAATTCCTCCTGGAAACTTTCTTCCTGCATGATGTCGAGATAGCGGGACCGCAGTTCTTCCACGTTGGGGTAAAGCATTTCGGGAATGAACGCTCCACCAAAATCCCCGTAATATCCTTTTTCGTTTACTTGATAACTCATAATTCTCTTATTTAAACAGCTGCTTTTTAAATGATCTTAAAGCTTCCGGATCTTTTAGGCCCGGGGCTGTTTCAAATTTGCTGTTCACATCAATTCCGTAGAACAGATGTTCTTTTTGCCTTTTTTGAAAGGTTGTATATAGTTCCTTTATTGCTTCAGTTTCTTCGGGACCTATTCCTCCGCTCAGGAAAAAGGGAGTGGAGGAGGGATAGTCAAGGAGAACATTCCAATTAAAAGCGATTCCGTTGCCGCCCCTGTTCTTTCCTTTGGTGTCAAAGAGGTAAAGATCTGCGATGCCTTCAAAAGCTTTCAACTTCTGAAAGTCAAAATCATCTTTTATGCTGAAAACCTTTATGATCTCCACCTTTTTTCCGGCTTCTGAAAATCTGCTCTTTAGGTCTTTGCAAAACTTCGGACTTTCCTCCCCGTGCAGCTGTACTGCTGAAAGTGCATACTTTTGGACCTTTTCAAGAATATCCTCTTCGGAAGCATTGACAAAAACTCCGGTTCTTTTGATCTCCTTATCCAATTCCTGAATTTCTCCTGAAACATGCCGCGAAGAACCCTCAAAAAAGATCAGGCCGAGGTAATCCGGTTTCAGGCCTGAAATGGCTTTAATGTTTTCGGCTTCTCTCATGCCGCAGACTTTCAGCTTCAGGTTCATTTTGATCTGCTTTTAAGTTCGTTGATAAATTCCGAAGCACTTTTGCCCGGATCTTCAGTCTTCATAAAATTCCCGCCGATAAGAAATCCCTGAAATCCGCTTTTTTGAAGCTCCAGGATAGCTGTGGTATCGCTGATGCCGCTTTCGGAGATCTTCACATATTGCCCCGGAATTTTTTCCGCAAGATCTTTGCTGGTTTGCAGGTTCACCTCGAAGGTTTTCAGGTTTCTATTATTGACACCTATCATATCTATGGTGTCAAAAATGTTGTTTTTAAGCTCCTCTTCATTGTGCACTTCCAGGAGTACCTCGAGTCCCAGTGCTTTTGCTTTTTTAGAAAACTGTTCTACCTGCTTCGGTTTAAGCATGGCAGCGATCAAAAGGATCACATCAGCACCCATGGCTTTTGCTTCAATAAGCTGGTATTCGTCGATAATAAAGTCCTTTCGCAGCAGCGGTAATTTCACTGTTTCCCTTGCCACAGCCAGATCGTCAAGGCTGCCGCCGAAGAAATCTTCATCTGTAAGTACAGAAATTCCGCAAGCTCCCGCAGCTTCATAAGCTTTGGTCACTTCAGCAACATCTGCACCGAGATTTATTTCGGGGTGAGATGGCGAGCGCCTTTTAAATTCGGAGATAATTCCGGTTTTGGATTTTTTCAGATTCTCCTTTAGTGAAAAACATTTCCGTTTGAAATGGGGGAGCATCTGGAGCGTTTCTACCGGAACTTCTTCCTTAAGGATCTCCACTTCCTCTCTTTTCCTGGCTGCTATTTTATCGAGTATGTTCATCTTTCTAATTTAATTGCTGAAGCTTTTTAAATGCCCCCAGTGCCTTACCTGAAGCCAGACTTTCCCTGGCTGCTAAAAATGCATTTTCGGGATTTGTTTTTTGGACGGTGCTTATCGCCATAGCCGCGTTGGCACAAACCACATTCATTTGGGCCTCAGTTCCTTCATTTTGAAGCACATTCATAAAGATCTCTGCAGCAGATTCAATAGTGTTCCCTCCTGAAATCTGCGACGCCATGATAGGTTGCAGGTTCAGATCTTCGGGCTTTAGCATGCTTTCTGCGTGATTTGTAATCATTTTGGTGTTTCCGGTAAGGGATATCTCATCATAGCCGTCAAGCGCGTGTAAAATGGTAAAATTCTTATCGGTTTTCTGGTAAAGGTAAGCATACATCCTGGCAAGCTCCAGACTGTAAACGCCTACCACCTGGTTCTTCGGAAACGCGGGGTTCACCATGGGTCCCAGCATGTTGAAAAAGGTCTTAACGCCAAGGTTTTTTCTAATGGGTGCCACATTCTTCATCGCGGGGTGAAAAAGGGCAGCGTGTAAAAAACAGATCCCCGCTTTGTCCATACTGCGATCTAAAAAGTCCTTATCACTACTGAATTTTATCCCCAGATATTCCATCACATTCGAGCTGCCGCAACTGGAGGAAACACCATAATTTCCGTGTTTCGCCACTTTTACTCCGGCGCCGGCAGTAACGAAAGAAGCAAGAGTCGATATATTGAAAGTGTCCTTGCCGTCACCTCCTGTACCACAAAGATCCACCGGATCATATTGCTGCAGGTCTACCGAAAGGCACATCTCAAGCAAGGCATCTCTAAAGCCTTCAAGCTCTTCAAGGGTGATACTGCGCATCATATACACGGTAAGAAAAGCAGCAATTTGGCTGTCATTAAAGCTGCCGTTGGAAATTTCTACCAATACACCTTTAGCCTCCTCGCGGGAGATGGTTTCATGGTTGATCAACCTGTTCAAAATTTGCTTCATTTTCTAAAAGATTTCAGGTTCCTGGGATTCATTTGCTGGTTCAGTCAATTTAACCGGACTGTTGATCCAATTGGCGATGATCTTCTTACCTTCGGGTGTAAGTACAGATTCCGGATGGAATTGCACGCCGCGCACATCGTAGATCCTGTGCCGAAGGGACATCACCTGCCCGTTCTCATCATAAGAAGTCGCTTCAAGACAATCTGGCAAAGCTTTATCCACCACCCAGGAATGGTAGCGGCCCACTTCCATTTCGGGATCCATTTTGTCGAACAGGGGTTCATCTGTTACGCATAATTTAATTTTGGAGGAGACTCCATGAAATACTTGCTCAAGATTGATCAATTTACCGCCAAAAACTTCTCCTATAGCCTGCTGCCCAAGACACACTCCAAAAATGCTTTTTTTGGAGGCGTAGGTAGAAATCACCTGCTTTAACAATCCCGCTTCGTCGGGAATTCCCGGGCCGGGTGAAAGCAGGATCTTATCATATTTTTCGATTTCCTCGAGATCCACTTCATCATTACGTCGCACAGTCACTTTACAGTCCAGCTCCTCCAGGTAATGGACTAGATTGTAAACAAAGGAGTCGTAATTATCGATCACCAAAACTTTTAAAGCTCCCTTATCTTCGCTGAAGGGGAGGGAATCCTGATCTTTATTTTGTTTATTCTTCATAATTCGAATTTTGTTCTTGTCCTCCAATTTCTCCCCTCCTTTGAAGGGGCAGGGGGAGGCTTATATTTCTTCAGCCAATTCCAGGGCCTTTTTCAAAGCGCCAATTTTATTATACACTTCCTGTAACTCATTTTCTTCGGTCGATCCTGAGACTATTCCGGCGCCTGCCTGATAGTAAAGTCGGTGGTTTTTACTTAGAAAAGACCTGATGATGATCGCATGGTTGAAATTTCCGTTGAAATCCATGAACCCGATTGCGCCACCATAAAAATCCCGGTTCACATTTTCATATTTTTCAATGAGTTGCATTGCCTTATGTTTTGGTGCTCCACTTAAGGTTCCCGCGGGAAAGGTGTCGGCCACTACCTGCATAGTGCTGGTATTTGGATCTTTGGTGCCGGTAACTTTGCTCACCAGGTGGATGACGTGCGAGAAATATTGGATTTCTTTGTAGGTCTCCACATTTACGTGGCTGCCATGGCGACTAAGATCGTTACGGGCGAGATCTACAAGCATCACGTGTTCTGCATTCTCCTTTTCGTCGGCAGCCAGGGCTTTTGCGCTCGCGGCATCCTGTTCATCATTTCCGGTGCGCTTAAAGGTCCCTGCAATGGGATGGATCTCGGCCTTTCCGTCTTTCACAACCAGCTGGGCTTCAGGCGAGCTTCCGAAGATCTTGAAATTTCCGTAGTCAAAGTAAAAGAGGTAGGGTGAAGGATTCACATTCCGCAGCGCCCGGTAAACATTAAATTCATCTCCCTTGAAGGCCTGTGAGAAACGACGGGAAAGCACTAACTGAAAAACATCTCCCCTGTGGCAATGCTGCTTGGCCTTAATAACCATTTGCCGGTAACCTTCATCGGTTTCATTAGATTGCGTTTCGCCTTCCGCAGAAAAAGGGTAGGAGGCAAAATTTTTCACTTTTAGTAACTGGCCTATCTGTTCGAGATTATTTTTAGAATCATAGCTGTGATCAAAAATATAAGCTTCATTGTTGAAGTGATTGATCGCGATAATATTTTGGTAGACGGCGTAATAGATCTCCGGAATTTCGAGATCTCCCTGCTTTTTTGAGAGCTTCAGGTTTTCAAAATACTGCACTCCGTCATACGCGATATACCCGAAGAGTCCTTCATTGATAAAGCTGAAATCCGGGCCCGTGGTACTGAACTTTTGAGCAAATTCCTGTATGGCTTCAGGAACATTTACCTCGGAAGTAATTTTTGTTTCGGAAATATGTCCGTCAGGAAAAACCTGCTTTAAATGTCCTTTTTCGACCTTAACTGAAGCGATGGGATTGCAGCAAATGTAGGAGAAACTGTTCTCGTTCCCGTGGTAATCACTACTCTCCAGGAGTAAGCTGTTGGGGAAAATATCCCTTACCCGCAGGTAAACACTCACCGGAGTAAAAGTATCTGCGAGTAATTTTTTATATGTGGTGTTAAGATTGTACATGCTTCAGTTTTTAAAATAAAAAAAGGCTTGTCGTGATTGACAAGCCTTTGTATATGCTACAGGAGGTGTTGCTCACGACGATCGACGTAAGTAATTCCACCACCAGTTATTTTTAATGTTCGGGTTCATGTGAGGAGCAAATATAAAGGGGAAATCTTTTAAAAAAAATTTATTTAAAGAAATTTTCCCGTACCTGTTGCAAACGAGGGTCTCAAAAAGGAGAAATAGAAGACCTATTCTTATATTTGTGAACAGCAACAATAAAATTTAAAAATGAAAGAGTTAAAACAGGAAGATTGGAAAGAACAATTATCTAAAGATGATAATGCAGTTATACTTGATGTACGTACAGAAGAGGAAGTAGAGGAGGGATACATTCCTAAGGCTAAAAACCTCGATATCTATAAAGGGCAGGAATTCATCGATGAAATTGATAAGCTGGATAAAGACAAGAATTATTACATTTATTGCAGATCTGGCAAGAGAAGTGCGCAGGCATGTACAATAATGGATCAAAAAGGGTTTCGGAACACCTATAATCTCATTGGGGGCTATTCAGAATGGGAAGGGGAAACTGTAGAATAATCCTACAAAAATTTTTAACATTTGGTAAGGCAGATTTTTTAAAAATCTGCCTTTTTTTATTTTCGGCAAGAGCAGTAGCAGCAAAGGTTTTTCGGAAAAAATTAACATTTTTGAAAGCTCCATTTTAACAGGAGTCTTCTGTTAAAATACATAAAAACATGGATGATAGGCTGTTAAAAAGTTTTAGTTATTAATTTTTTAATATAGATTCGGAAAATCTTTTAACAATAACCTAAAACTTTTTTTATGTTTAAAAAAACTTACTCAAGTTGGGCAGCAGCTTTTGCTCTTGCCGCAATGGTATCATGCTCGAAAGACGAGTCGCCAAATGTTCCACAGGTAGAAGAGGCGAAAGCCACTCAAAATTATTCTGAAGCCATTCCAGGCCAGTTTATCGTGGTGTATAAGGACACCCAAAAAAGAATGGGTGAGCCCGGAATGTCTGCATTACAGGTACAACAAAAAACCGAGGAGGTGCTAAAAATGGAAGGCATTCAAGGCGCTGAAATTTTACAGGTTTATAGTTCGGCCATTTCCGGTGTCGCTGTAAAAATGTCCAAAGATGATGCTGTTAAATTGGGGGAAAGCAATGATGTTGCTTATGTTGAGCAGGATCGTATTGTTGCACTTGCCCCACCTTGCGGTACTCCAAATGGAGGTCCATGTGATGATCCCGGAAGCGGTGACGGGGGCGGAGGTACTTCCTCTCAGGAAACCCCATACGGAATTACACGTGTTAATGGCGGGGTAGCCAGTACAGGTGTAGCCTGGATCATTGATACAGGAGTAGATCTTGATCATGAAGACTTAAATGTTGATGCTTCAAGAGGTTTTAATGCCTTTACTTCAGGAAAAGACGGTGGTTCTCTTGATGATGGCAATGGTCATGGTACTCACGTAGCTGGAACTATTGCAGCCAAAGACAACAGTGTTGGTGTGATAGGTGTTGCTGCAGGTGCTACAGTGATCCCGGTAAAAGTTCTTGACAGCCGTGGAAGCGGTTCTTATTCCGGAGTAATTGCAGGTGTTAACCACGTAGCAGCTAATGGAAGATCTGGTGAGGTTGCTAATATGAGCCTTGGAGGACCTACTTCCCAGGCACTTGATGATGCAGTTAAAGCTGCAGCGGGTAAAGGGATTAAATTCGCTCTTGCGGCAGGAAACGAAAGCACCGATGCAAACAACTCATCCCCGGCCAGAGTAAATGGAACTAACATTTACACAATCTCTGCTGTTGACATCAATGACAGGTTCGCATCTTTCTCTAACTACGGAAATCCTCCTGTAGATTTTGCAGCACCAGGTGTGAGCATTAAATCAACCTGGAAAGGTGGTGGTTATAACACTATTAGTGGAACCTCAATGGCTTCTCCACACGTGGCAGGTATCCTTCTTTTAGGAAATGTGTCTTCAGGTGGATCAGCTTCCGGAGATCCTGACGGAAATGCAGATGCTATTGCAGTACATTAGAAATTTATTCCTATGAAAATTAAAAGCACTCTTCGGAGTGCTTTTTTTGTTATAGCTGATATTAGTCACAAAAGCTACGGGTTGAAATAAGTATTTTTAATGCAAACAAATTCCGTCATGCTCATGCGCACACTCGGGTTGATTGGTGGAACCTCCTGGCATTCTACAATCGTATATTACCGGCTCATTAATGAATTGGCAGCCAAAAGAATCGGAACACATTCCAATCCGCCTTTGATCCTTTACAGCTTAAATGTGGAGCTAATGAGATCACACGATGTGGAAAAAATAAAAACCACATATTTACATATTGCCCGAAAGCTGGAGATCGCAGGAGCATCTGCAATTGTCATATGTGCCAATACTCCCCACCTGGTCTTTGATCATGTGCAGAGCAAGATTTCTATTCCAATATTACATATTGCCGATGCCGTAGGGGTCAATGCGCTGAGTAAAGGTTTTACTAAACTTGGATTGTTAGGCACAAGACCAACCATGCAGGGAGATTTCCTCACCAAAAGACTTAAGGAGAAATTCGGGATCCAAACCATTGTTCCCGAACTGGAATTTCAGGATGAGATACATCAATACATAGCCAAGGAGCTAACCCAGGGAAAATTCACAGAATCTGCAAAGTTATTTTTCCTTGATCATATACAGTTGCTAAAAGAAAAAGGAGCCCAGGCAGTGATCATGGGATGTACAGAACTACCGCTTTTGATAAGTGCAGAAGATTCAGATCTTCCCTTACTTCAAAGTACCAATCTACACGCTCAGATGGCGGTAGATTTCATATTTAAAAAAGATTAAAAAGGACATAAAAAAAGAGAGATCCCCCAATCTCTCTTTTTCTTTTCAAAAATTTACAATTACCTTTTATTAATTCACGTGATTAATTAATTGGTATAGTCAAAGATAATAGGGACTTACTTTTCCAACAATGGGTGAAATCCCTTATTTTTAGCTAATCCGTTTTTTATCAGGCAGATAGATGGATTAGATCACTGGAACCTTCTATACTTGGCCATTAGGAACATATAAACCGCATAAGCAATAAGTCCTGCGGCAACGAGTCCCATCAACCAGGGGCCATAAGCCGACTCCTGAATGAACGAAAAGGCTTCCTGAGTAGTTTTTATTTCGGAAGGATTAGAATTGACAGCTGCCTTTACAGCAAAGAAACCAATGATCAAGAGGATAACCCCACGGGCACTAAGTCCGAATTCAGCAGTTTTTTTAACGCTTTCTCTTTTTTTCTCATCCCCGAGGGTAGCGAGACCTAATTTTTTATAGTAGTCGTTCTTGTAGGCCTTCACAAATTGAAAAATTCCGGCTATTATGATTCCTGCTCCTATAATTCCAAGGACCCACAGACCGGTTTCACTCGCAAGGAAAGAGGATTGCTGGGCAGAACCCGATGAGCCCGAACTTCCTTTGCCAGATCCAAAAGCTTTAAGGGCTGCCATTACTGCAATTCCCAAATACAGCAAACCGCTAAAGAAAAAGCCGGTACGTTTTGCTTTTCCTTTTTTATCATCGCCAATATGTTCGGGATCTTTAACAGCCTGTACAAATCTCCAGGCGGCGTAGCACAAAAGTCCCAAAGCCATAAGTACAAGTAGAATGTTACCAAAGGTTTGTTTTTCCAGCCATTCCAGGACCTGCATTTGTCCTGCTTTTTGGCCTCCCATATCAAAGGCGGCTTTAAAGGTTAAAATTCCTATGATCCCGTAAACAATTCCTTTTGCAACAAAGCCGGTACGGGCCATGGTTTTAATATTCTTATCCATAATTGATTGGTTTAGTTTTCTCTAAAATAGGAGAATACTCGGCCAAAACCAATCAATTATATTTATTTTAGGGAATGGCAGGAGGCAAGAAATAGTATTCCGGAAATTTCTATTTTTTTAGAAGCTGTAGTGTGGCAGGGTCCTGAGCGTAATCTAAAGCAGTGTTTCCTTTGCTGTCTCTCATGGTTTTATCGGCTCCATTTTGTAGCAGCAAGTCCACGATCTCTTCCTGTCCAAAAGTGGCTGCAAAGATGAGAGCCGTGGCTCCCGAAGAGTTTCTGGCATTCACATCTGCACCATTTAGAATAAGCATTTCAGCAATATCCTTGTTGCCTTTAAAACAAATTCCCATTAAAGCTGTGTTTCCGGCTGCGTCTCTGGCATCGGTTTCTACTCCCTGTTGCAGCAAAAGCTTTGTGATCTGCGGTTGTTCATGATAGGTCGAAAGTATGAGAGGAGGAAAGCCTCTCTCGTCTTTTCTGCCCGCCAGCTCAGGATCGGCATTTAATTGTTGTTTTACTTCTTCAGCTTCTCCAAGTCTTATAGCTTCAAAAAATTCCATGGATCTCTTTTTTAGGATGCAGAATAAATATAGCAAATGCTGCAGCAGTTTCCTTTATACTTCCTGTTTTTCTACTGCTGAAATGCCTTGCTTCTGAAAAATGGCTTTTTACGTTAATTTTTTACTGAAGTTTTTATTGTTGAAGCTCAATTTATTCTGAAGCCGGATCTTCCCCTACTAAAGAAGTAGAAACCAACCGTATGAATTCTGCTCTATAGCCTTCGGGATCATTACCTCTTCCTTCTTCGGCCAGGCGTGTAACAAGATCCACCGGGGCGTTATTAGTAAATTCAGAATTCCTAAGATGCATCCCAAAAAGTGCTACAGCCGAAGCAAACTTGAAATCGGGATCCATTGCCTCTGTCCTATCTTCCACCACCCGGGTTAGCAACCTGCTTTTAGATCCCTGTGGCTCCTGATACCTGAATTTTACCGTCAGCAGTTCGTCCGAATTTCTTTGGTTCTTCTTTTCTGTATATTTCAGATCATCAATGTCCTTTAAGAATTTACTTTTTACTCCTGTGGGAATGATCTCATAAAGCGCAGTAACAGTATGACCGCTACCAAGTTCTCCTGCATCCTTCTTGTCATCGTTAAAATCTTCATCATTAAGCAGCCTGTTTTCATAACCTATGAGCCGGTAAGCCTGCACTTTTGCAGGGTTGAATTCAACCTGGATCTTCACGTCTTTAGCAATAGTGTAAATGGTCCCGCCGAATTCTGTTCCTAAAACCCTCTTTGCTTCCTGCATTGTATCTATATAGGCATGGTTGCCGTTACCTTTTTGCGCCAGGGTCTCCAATTTGGAATCCTGGTAATTACCCATTCCAAATCCAAGGGCGGTAAGGAAAACGCCCGATTCTCTTTTTTCTTCTATCAGGTCTTCCATTGCGCGATCGCTGCTGGCACCTACATTGAAATCCCCATCTGTTGCAAGGATCACCCTGTTATTACCTCCTTTTATAAAATTTTCCTGGGCTATTTTATACGCCATTTCAATGCCGGCACCACCGGCAGTAGACCCACCGGCCTCTAATTTATCAAGGGCCTCAAAAATGGCATTTTTATTATCCCCCTTTGTAGCGGGCAATACTACTCCTGCTGCCCCGGCATATACTACTACTGCCACTTTATCCCTTTCTCTTAGTTGTCCCGTGAGTAATTTAAAAGCAGATTTCAAAAGCGGTAGTTTGTTTGGAGCATTCATTGAACCTGAAACATCCAGCAGAAACACAAGATTAGAAGCAGGTACATCATCTAAAGGAACCGTTTTCCCCTGTAAGGCTATTTTTACCAGTTTGGTGTCTTTATTCCATGGTGTTGCTGCCAATTTAGTGTGAATTTCGAATGGATGTTCTCCTGTAGGCTGCGGATAACCATAATTAAAGTAGTTGATCATTTCTTCAATCTTTACGGCATCTTCAGGAATATTTTGACCGTTATTGATTCTCCTTCGCACATTGCTGTAGGAGGCTTTATCTACATCTATGGAAAAGGTGGAAAGTGGCGCAGTATTTACACTTTTGAAAATATTTTCATTGATCTCCTTATATGATTCCTGCTGGGGTGGAAGGGAAGATACTCCTCTTATTCTTATTGACTTTGAAGCTCTCTCATTAAAACCCATCACCACAATCTCCTCAAGTTCCGCATTGTCGGGGACCAGAGAGACATTGATCTCTTTTTTGTTCCCTACCTTAATGACGGTCGTTTCATATCCAACATAACTGAATACCAGTTTGTCGCCTTTTTCAACTTTTATAGAGTATTTCCCCTCTAAATTAGTTTGTGTGGCTGTCTTTGTTCCTTCGACCAGCACATTAACCCCGGGAAGAGGTATGGCATTTTCATCGGTAACTGTACCTGTGATGGTGGTTGCTGGAATGGTGAAATTAAGAATGGAAGAAATGATAAGCAGTAGAATAACGTTCATTTGATTATGTTTTTAAATGAATATTGAGGAATCATTTAAAATTTTAACAAATATCGGGCCACTGCAGCAGCTGAATGACAATTAATGAAAATTCTTCACCAATCCGTATTCAGAAAACATTTGGAAAAAAGCTTTAGAGACCTGGGATCGTGCCGGTGCCCTGGCTCTTTTGTTCGGCAGAACCTTCAGGCGGGTAGGGAATCTTGTCTTCGATCTCTTTGATGTGCTCAGGGTCAAATCTTGGGATCTGGAGTTCTCCCTTTTCTTTCCATTGTCGAACTTTTTCTTCAGCAGATTTGGTTTTTTCCTGAGAAAGCCCGGAATCTTTTCCGAAGTAAATGGTCTGAGACGGGAATGCGAAACCTGAACCACTCTCACCAACGGTATCCATGATGCGAAGCAACAGATCTTCCTTTACCTCCAAAAAGTCATCAAAAGTCGCAACTTTGATATAGGTGAAGATTTCCAGGGAAAGGGAATCCGCACCCAGATTGGTGAAGCGCACTCTTGCAGTATCTGAAGTCACCATGGGATGAGCATACAATATAGCCCGAAGTTCAACAAGAAGATATCTAATTTGATCCGGGGTGGTTTCGTATCGCAAGCCAATAGTGGGATTGAATAGAAATTTGTCACGGTGAGCATAGTTTTCGATCTCGCTGGAAGAAAAGGCTCCGTTGGGAATAGTTACGAGCGTTCTGTTGAGCGTTCTGATTCGGGTAGAGCGCATTCCTATTTTTTCGATCGTGCCCGTCGTGTTCCCCACTTTACAGAAATCTCCTACCCGAATGGGTTGATCTGTTATTAATGTGACGCTGCCAACGAAATTCTCAATGGTTTTTTGTGCACCAAGTGCCAATGCGAGACCACCTATTCCCAGGGCGGCTAAACCTGTAGTTACGTCCACCCCAAAGGCTCCAAGTATAGCAATGACTCCAAAGACTATTATGGCGATCTTGGCCGCCCGTTTTAAAAAAAGAACTACAGAAACACCTGATATATTTCCCCGGGAACTCATTCGCCGCTGCGTAAAAGCCCCAATAAACTCTGAAAGTTTCCAAAGTAGAATGAGGAAGGCCACCAGGCCAACCATGATAGATATTCCACTTATTCGTTGTCTTAAAATGATTGATAAACCCAACTCCCTTGTAGCTACAACAAAAAGTCCCACTGCGAGGTATAATTTCAGGGGTAGAGCAAAGGCTATCAAAATGCCCTGGGTAGGTTCTGTTCTTGCCCTTTTCCATACCAAAGGGATGAGGTATAACAAAAGTGTAATGGTGAACCAGGCGAGGGTATATGCCAGTACTGCCAAAATGATCATCACCAGCCATTGACCTATTGGTACACCTCCCCATTCATTGGTTTCCAAATAGTCCGGAAGAAATTTGTTAATAAGCAGTCCGCCTTCATCCAGGTCAGAAAACTCCCGGATATATTCCATGGTTTGTTCGGAAATCAACCATAACGGCCCTCCATCAGGGCCTTCAATTTTTTCCAATAAGACATCAAAGGATTCTCCCGAAATATTTATGACCCCAACCTTATCGAGATAATTGGGGAGATTATCATCTGTTCTTCCCGAAGGTTCACTGCTTAACCAGGAATAGGGCATCATTCGGCCATATTGGTTAAGCATGATCTCCAGTTTTTTTGCCATTTCTGTATGTGCTGCAGTAGCGGAATCCGGTTCTCCATCTTTAAAATAGGCACCTGCGATTTCATAATTCTTTTCTGCAACTGCCGAGATAAATCCGGCCATACTGGAACGGGGAGTGCGTCGGTCCAAAGGATCATCGGGAAACTGCTGCTCTTCTGAATTCTGTTCTCCTTCAGAAGATGGGGCGCCCAATAGCTGTGCCTGTACATCGGGAACGGGCAACAGGAGGAGCATGATGAGGCTTAATCGGAATATATTGTTACTGAGGATCTTCTCAAAAGTCTTGATCATAGGGGTATATTTTCAGCGAATCGAGAAATGAGGAACAGGGGTTCCAGAATTGATATTTTTAAGGTTTCCTTCGGAAGCCTTATGGCCGATTTAAAGATAAGAAAAATTGCAAAAGCTTTCCGGTAACTTAGAAAAGCTTTAAAATACTTCCGAAGCTATACAAAGAATACAGCTTTTTATGAAGCGGTTTTTCTTCCATTTATTAATTTTTCAAGATCTTCCAGGATGAGGTAGAGGCAGGGAACAATTACCAGGATAATGGAAGTGGCAAAAATGATCCCAAATCCAAGAGAAATGGCCATGGGAATTAAATGTTGTGCCTGGCTGGAGGTTTCCAGAATGATGGGAGTTAGTCCCCCAAAAGTGGTAAGAGTAGTAAGCATTATGGGTCTGAATCTTCGCAGGCCTGCTTCATGAATGGCATCATAAACAGAGAGATCTTTTCTCTTTTTGTTAGCATAGTCGATCATAATGAGAGAATCATTCACCACCACCCCCGAAAGAGCAATAACTCCCATTAAACTAACCAGGGAGAGGTCGTAACCCAATAAAATATGACCAATAACTGCACCCACAATTCCAAAAGGAATGGCAGAAAGGACGATCAAAGGTTGGGTGTAGCTTCCAAAAGCCAAAGCGAGTAGCGCATAAATGAGCAGCATGGCAATGGCAAAACCACTCCACAGAGACTCGGTAGATTCGCGCATATCTGCCTGGCTTCCTTCAAAGCTCCAGGTGAGTCCGGGAAAATCGGCTCTTAATTGAGGGAGTACTTCTGCATTAATAGAACCCAAAACCCTGCTAACAGCGTTCGAAGGTTCCACATCCATTCCAACTGTCACTACCCGCCTTCCATCCCGGCGGTTAATGCTGGTAAAGGCCTCCTGTTGTTCAATTTGTACCACGTCCAGCAAAGGCACTTCAATACCTTCTTCGGTTAACAGCACGAAGTCCTCCAGGTTCTGGATATCTCTTCTTTCTTCCAAAGGCAATTTCACCCGCACTTCGATCTCATTGGTTCCCCGCAGCTGTCGCATGGCAAGGGCTCCAAAAAAGGCATCCCGCACCTGCCTTCCCACTTCGTTGGAGGTAAGACCGAGATTTCGACCTTCGGGCAGGAGCTTAAAATCGTATTGCAGCTTTCCTTTGTTGTAGTTGTCACTAATGTCACGTGTATTATCAAAGGCTCCCATTCGTTCCACAAAAGCTGCACTCGCTTTTTCAAGGACATCAATATTGGTGTGGCTAAGGTCGACACTAATGGCCTGTTGTGCCCCTCCGGGACCTCTTTCTGCTTCAAAAGTGATCTGATCCACTCCCTCAATTTCTCCAATATTATCCCTCCAAAGTGCAATGAGTTCTCCGGCGGTCATATCCCGTTCATCTGGTGGTAGCATCACAATCTCCACGTCAATAAAATTCTGCCCCCGTACATTGGTCTTAATACCCTCTGCCACTTCATAGAGGTCATGATCCTCAAACATTCTACGAGTGGATTCGGTGATCTCTTCGGCAACTTTTGCAGCTTGTAAGGGAGTGGTTCCCACAGGCAGTCGCACTCCTGCCTCGATCTCATCGGCAGCGACTTCAGGCATCATGATCATACCCATGTGGTCGCTGTAGCCGTAACCCCCCACGATCAATAGTAAGGCTATGGCAGCACTTAAAGTGATGTACCTGAACTTTAAACACAGATCCAGGAAAGGCCGGTAGTATTTTTCAATGACCTTATTGAATTTTTCCGCAAAAGCTTCCTGCCAGTGCTCCAGTTTTTTGAACCAGCCTTTTTTCTTCTTTTCAGAAATATTTGCCAGGTGAGATGGCAAAATAAAGAGTGCCTCCAGGAGAGAAACCGAAAGAATTAAAATCACCACCACCGGAAGCGGCCACCAGAATTTCCCGTTTTCACCCGGCATGAAAAGAAGGGGGACGAAGGCGATAATGGTGGTAAGTATGCTAAAGATCACCGGTTTAGAAACATCTTTTGTTCCTTTAATTGCAGCATCTATTGTACTAAATCCTTTTTGACGGTATTCATGAATGTTTTCGCCCACAACAATGGCATCATCCACGACGATTCCCAGAACTACGAGAAACCCAAACATGGAGATCATGTTGATACTAACGCCCATCAATGGCAAAAATATGATCCCGCCAATAAATGAGATTGTCATCCCCATCATTACCCAAAAAGCGAGTTTGTATTCCAGGAACAGGGTGAGGATGATCAACACAATGACAATGGCTAAAAACCCATTTTCGGTGAGCAGGGAAAGGCGTTCGCGATAATCTTCGGCGCGATTGCTGTCTATACGGTAGCTTACTCCCGGAGGTAGCTGATAATCTTCGAGCATTTCCAGCACGATCTCCTCAATTTCCAGAGGAGACTGATCTCCCACCCGAAAGATCTCAAGACCTATGGAAGTCTGCTGATTGAACTGTCCGTAAAAACCCACTTCCTCAAAACCATCTGTGATCGTGGCAATGTCGGCTAAGGTTACCTGGGCTCCCGAGGGGGAGGAGATAATGGTGATCTTACCAAATTCTTCTGCCCATTGCTTTCTTTCCTGCATGCGCAACAGGATCTCTCCGGACTGTGTTTCTACTGCCCCTGCGGGAACGTCTTCGCTTGACGATGCAATGATATCTGCCACTTCGCCCAGGGTGAGATTATACTGCCGCAGGTTATGACGTGAAATTTCCACATGTGTAATGTAATCGGGCACATAACCCAATTCCACCTGGGTGATCTGCGGATTGCTTAACATTTGGTTCCGCAGGCGCTCAGCGAGGATCCTTAAAGTCCAGAAATCCACATTCCCGTAAAGAGCAACTTCCATTACATCCCTTTGCCGAGATTGAAGATTAACACGCGGTTGCTCAATATCATCGGGGAAAGTACGTATGCGGTTCACCGCCTGATCAATATCCTGAAAAACCTTCATCCTGTCTGCCCCACCAATGAGTTCGATGAGCACTTCCCCGGAACCTTCCCTGGCGGTGGAAACGATTTCCTTTATCCCCTGTATTCCGCGAATGGCCTCTTCCACGGGGAGCAGGATTCCCTGTTCCACTTCTTCGGGAGCTGCTCCGGGATATTCGACATTGACTTCTACATAATCGAGCTGAAATTCAGGAAATACTTCTTTCTGAATCTGGAACATGGTCCAGATCCCGCCGGCCACAAGAATGATCATGAGAAGGTTTGCGGCAATAGAATTCCGCGCCATATACGCAATGGCACCTTCTTTCCTTACTTTTTCACCTTCTTTTTCCTTCATAAATTAATCTTCGGTATCAGTCTTCACCGAGTCTGTGGCCTGTGCGGGTTTTTCGCCTTTGGTCCTTAACCCGAGACCTTCGGCTACAGCGCTTAAATTGGTAGTTACCACCTGCTCACTTTCTTCCAATCCTTTGGTGATGTAGGCATATTTTGCATCAGTAAGCAGGATCTCCACATCTCTAATAGTGAGTTTCCCATTATCATTCACCCACACCGTTTGATTTGTTCGTACAAAATCGCGGTTAAGACGAATAACATTTTCAATAGGTTCGGCTTGAATTCGGGCTTCGACAAAAGCTCCGATCATAAGTTCGGGTTTCCCTTCATTTATAGGAGTACGAGCGAGAGGATCGGGCACTTCAACTAGTACTCTTGCGAGCCGGGTTTGTCCATCGAGAGCCCCTACCTGTTTTGCCAGATAGCCTCTTCGGAAGCTGTCTTCCGGCCAGGCACTGGTATTAATGATCTCAACCGGGGATCCTTTTTCTTCTTCAGAAGCAGGAAAACTGAGCCATCTCAACTGACCAACCGGTACAGTGAGGCTCACCCAGTAAAATTCTGTTCCCACAAGGCGGCCAAGATCATCTCCCGGAGCTACCTGTGAGCCGGCGGTTACATTTTGAGATAAGATATGCGCATCAAAAGGAGCGCGAACAGTGGTCCTTGCAAGATCGAGTTCTGCCTGTGATACGGCAGCCTGTGCTGCCTTGAAATTTGCCCGTACCGCATTGAGCTGAGGTTGCCGCAGTACCAGAGATCTTTGTTCTGCCGAAAGCGTATCTCCTCCCACCAATGCGAGATCTTGTTCTGCTACCTGCTGCCTTCCCATTTCCACATCAAGGTTTGTCTGTGCCTGTAAAAGATCGCTCCTCCTTAACTCCAGAACATTCCGGTAATCTGAAGGGTCGATCTGCAACAAAACAGTTCCCTTTTGAACAAAGCCTCCCGGAACAAAAGCAGGGGAGCGGCGTAACACCTGCCCTCCCACGAGAGGGCTAAGCATAATATCCTCTACCGGTTCTACATTCCCATTAACGACTATTTTAGGGCTAAAGGTTCCTATTTCGGCAGGCACTGTCTCCACCAGCATGGCAGTTTTTTTGGTTGCCCCTTCAGAACTCGCTGTTGGTTCGGTCATGAAGATGAAAAGGGTCACCACCGCAGCGGCTACCAGGATCCCCAGACTTATCAGCAATGTTTTTTTTCTGCTCATCAACTACCTGTATTAATGTTTTCCATAGGTTCTGTTTCAAATCCTCCGGCCAGGGCCCGGTATAATGCTATGCGGTATTCAAGTCGTTCCTGTTGCGCCTGAATCATTTCCCTTTGCAGTTGTTGTTCCTGGTCAAGAGAAAGGAGTACCTCCAGATATTCGGTCATGCCATTCAGAAACTCATTTCTTAACTGCCTGTTGGTTTTTGCAGAAAGGTCCAGCCTTCTTTCAAGGAGCTGTATCCTTTCGTTCTGCTTTTGTTCTCGTATGAGCGCATTTTCTACTTCTTCAAAAGCGATCAACACATCCTGACCGTATTGGTAGAGGGTGCTGTTCTTTAAAGCTTCAGTACGATTTACTTCAGCATTTAATCTGCCCCCATAGAACAAGGGCGCAACCAGGTTACCCGCCAAAGTATAAGCCCAGTCCTGAAAAAGATCATTGAAGTTGCCCCCCTGTGCCTGTCCAACCGCGTTTAAACTTATACGCGGATATTTACTCCGAATGGCCTGGGCCATTTCCCTGTCTGCAGCCAAAACCAGATTGTAAGATTGTCGAAGATCGGGACGCCTGCGAACAAGCTCCAGTGGTAATCCCGAGGCGGGGAGAGGAGGTAACTCCGGTAGTGCAGCAGTGGTAAGAACATCAACATTTTGTGGTGGTCGGCCTAATAATACCGCTAATTGATTCTTTAATACGGCGATCCTGGTTTCATAAAAGATCCTTTCATCCCGCGTACCTTCAAGTAATTGTTCCTGCCGCAAAATATCTACTGCCCTAATTTGTCCTCCTGTAAATCTTGCTCTTATGAGTCGCATGATATCTTCATTGGTCCGGATCTGTTCATCTGCCAGTTCTAATTGCTTTCTGGCGGAAAGCAATCGGTACCAGGTGATACTTATTTCTGCGGAAATCGACATTGCAGCTGCCTGATAGTCAAAAAGGGTAGCCTGCGCCCGAAATTCTTCGGCCTGAACCGCTGCCCGGATTCTGCCCCAAAGATCTAATTCATAAGATGCAGATAAGCCCACTTGCAGATCTTCATTCCGAGAGAATTCATCCCGTGGGCGGGTAACAGCGGTACCGGCTGTGGCGTCTACCTGGGGCCAAAAGAAAGAAGATTCCCTATCGACCACGGCAAGAGCAGCCTGAAATTGTTCCCAGTTACCTGCTAATTCGAGGTTTTGTTCCAGACCTTGTTCAATAAGAGAGTCCAAAACAGGATCTTCGAAATTTTCCCACCATTTATCTGAAAGTGCGGCAGTTCCTGAAAAGCTGAAAGCTTCAGGTTGTGGAATAGGTGCATCTGCAGGGGAGAGTCGGGGAGAGCAGGAAAACAGTAACCCTATGATTATAACAGTTGTCGCCAGGCCACAAAATGGCTGCCGGAAAAAGGCATAGAAGTATATGGTTAAAATTTTCTTCAGAAGTTTTGATTTTAATTTTCCGGCTGAAATTTCCGTTGATCCATAGCTAATTAACGGATTTCTCTAAAGTTACAGATTTTTTGGAACTGGGCAACGCCGGAAGAAAGGCCGTTAAAAAGCACATTTTTGAAGATGCTTTAAGAAGATGTTTTACGCCACGAATTCTTCCTCGTAGCATAGAAGGAACCTCTGGATTAATTTAAGAAATAGAGGGCAGCAAAAACCATATTTTAGGAGAACCTGCCTTCTAAAATCTTATCTTGCACCCCAAATTTCAGAAATAACAAAATCAACACAATTATCGGAAAATTCAATTTTTCAGAAATCTTTCCCTTCAGAAGAAAATTCGAACACCGCGTAGGGATTACGTTGAGTGGCGGTAGCGCCCGGGGATATGCGCATATTGGCGTTCTTAAAGCCCTGCATGAACATGGGATCGAACCTTCAATAATTTCAGGCACAAGTATGGGGGCAGTGGTGGGCGTACTTTATGCTGCAGGATATTCTCCCGGCGGCATCCAAAAGATCCTGGTGGAAGAAACTTTTTCAAGAATGACCGGCTTTTCCTGGAGAAGGACCGGACTGTATAAACTTGAGAAAATGAAACTGGCCCTGGAAAAATACATTACTAAAGATGATTTTTCTGCACTTAAAAAGCCTTTTTATCTGGGGCTTTCCAATCTTAACGATGCCTGCAAAGAGGTGAAACATGAAGGCCCACTTTTTGATTTTCTGATTGCCAGCTGTTCTGTCCCCGGAATATTTGCACCCATTGTTCTGGAGGAGGTAAATTATGTTGATGGGGGGCTAATGTGTAATCTTCCGGCTTCGGCAATTCGGGAAAAGTGCAGGTATCTTATAGGCTCCCACGTTAATTACCCGGGTAAGAAAGATCTGTTTACAGGACCCAAAAGTATTCTGGAACGTTCTATCAACCTTGGCATTACGCAAAATGCCCGTCCGGAAATGCAACTCTGCGACTTTCTTATAGACCCGCCGGAAATGCAGAAATATACGTTGTTTGATTTCAGTAAAATAGAAGAGATCATCAAAGCAGGGTATGATCATACCAAACGAATGATCGAAAAAGGGGAACTGCCCGTTGAAAAATTGTCAAAAAAATAGCTCCTGCTCAAAAGACAAGGGAATTTGACTTAATTTCAGGCCCTTATTTCTAGAGATGTTACAGCAGGTTTTTCGGGCTTATATTGGATCCTTTCGTGACCTGAGACGGGAGGTGTGGCTTTTGGCCTTTATCACTTTTGTGAACCGTGCGGGCACAATGGTGATTCCTTTTCTTTCCCTTTACCTGACCAAAAACCGCGGCTTTTCTCTTGAGGAAGTAGGGTGGATCCTTACCTTTTTTGGATTGGGTTCGGTTGCCGGGTCATGGCTTGGAGGGAAACTTGTGGACAGAATTGGGCACTACAGGACAATGGCTCTAAGTCTTCTCATTTCTGGGTTGTTCTTTATATTTTTACAATTTCCGACCTCTTTTTGGGGAATATGCACGGGTATTTTTTTTGTAATGCTGGTTGCAGATGCCTTTAGGCCTGCGGTTTTTGTTGCGATCAACGCCTATAGCAAACCTGAAAACAGGACCAGATCTGTCACTCTGATTCGTCTTGCTATTAATCTTGGGTTTTCGGCAGGTCCGGCGGTTGGTGGATTGATCATTGCAGGTGCCGGTTACAGCGGACTCTTCTGGGTAGATGGGATCACCTGTATCCTTGCAGGGTTTCTTCTGCTAAAACTTCTCCATCCCAAGAGAGCATTTGAAAATCCCAAAGAGATCCTTCTCCTTCCAAAATCTATGATCAAAGACAAACCCTACCTGGTCTTTATAGGGGCTATGATCCTGTTTGGGTTTGTATTTCTTCAATATTTTTCTACAATGCCGCTATATTATGCAAGTGTGCACTTCCTGAGTGAATTCAATATCGGGGTTCTACTGGGACTAAATGGATTCCTGATTTTCCTTTTCGAAATGCCGCTCATTAAATATCTGGAGTCAAAAGCCCGCTCCCCACTTTTCCATATTATAACCGGGACAATACTTGTAGGGTTAAGCTTTCTTTTGATCAATCTTACGGGATGGGTGGGAATCCTGTTAGTAGCCATGATTTTTTTAACCTTAGGGGAAATGATAGCCTTCCCATTTTCAAATAGTTTTGCTCTTAAAAGAGCTGAAGGTGGAAAACAAGGTTCCTATATGGCATTGTATAGCATAGCATTTTCCACAGGACATATTTTTGGGCATAACTCAGGGATGCAATTGATCGACAAATTTGGTTATGCAGTTACATGGAATATTATGATCTTTCTTTCGGTAGTATCCTGTGCTCTGGTTTTTTATTCCTGGTTCCTTGTTAAGAAGGAAAGGGAGGAAGCCGCTGTGGATTTTAAGAGGAGTAAGGCCTCTTCAAAATAAATGGCCATAAAAATTTAATTACCCCCCTATTTCATAATACCGCTCCTAAACCTGTTGTGAAATAAGGAGCCTGAAAATTTGGGAGCGTGTTCAAATGATCTCTTAGCAGTTGTTAATAGAGATTCCCCGTATTTTAAAGTTCCGGAGTGAATTAATTAAGTTCTTTAGGAAGAAGGAGGTCTCCAATTGATTTCTGCCATAATATTCATTTTATTTTTGTAACTTTCTTAGGTTCAGCTTTGTGAGATTGTAATTTCCGCTGTGTGGAACTCATTCCCCCGTAGTATTTTTCAGGATTTTAAAGAGGGGGAATATGAAGAAAACCAGATCATATCAAAGTTTCATCTTTATCGTATTCCTGTTAGGGATAATTACCTGTACTCCCAAGCCATACTTTTTCCGTAATAATTATAAATCAGCCAACAGCCTGCTGCACGAAACTAAAAATTTGCAGGAGGATATTTTTCTTAAGGCACATCTGAAAAATGGAGAGGTCTACATTTTAAAGGATTCCTGGGAAGTTGATACTACCGAAAACAAACTTCTTGGGATAGGTATTAGTTTTGACTATAACCGAAATAAGATCTCTGAAGGTGCCCAGTCCATTAGCCTCGACAGTGTAGCAATTTTCGAAACCAACAAAAAGTTAGGGAAAACTGAATCGAAGAGAATCAGGGCTTTGGCCATTTTAGCCGGAGTAGATGTAGCTATGGGAGGAATATGCCTTATCAATCCTAAGGCCTGTTTTGGCTCCTGTCCCACTTTTTATATGAACGAAGAAGATGATTTTCATTTTGCAGATGCGGAGGGTTTCTCCAATGCCATTGCACCTTCCATGGAATATTTTGACATAGATGCTTTAAACAATCCTCCGGTGATGGACAATATCTTTACCCTCACCATGAAAAATGAGGCTTTGGAGACCCATATGGTGAAAAATATTAAAATTCTCGCTTTTCCGAGAGATAAGGATCAGCGCATATACCAGTCTCCGGATAATAAATTTTTCAGGTGTGAAAACCATTATTTTTTAACCGGGGCAAAGGGTGCTAATGAAGATTTGACAGATCTACTAAAGCTGCAGGATAGACAGGAAAGATTCAGCCTTTCAGATCCTCAAAATCTCAGCAGTAAAGAAGAAATTTTTTTGACATTTGACAATATTACAGATCCCAAAGATCTGGGTTTACTTATCAGTTTCCGTCAAACCCTTATGACCACTTACTTTATCTACAGTGCAATGGGTTACATGGGGGATGAGGTAGGGGATATATTTGCGAAACTTGAAACTTCTTCAGAAACAAAGAAAAAACTGGAAAACGGGATCAGGAAGGAACTGGGGAAAATAGATATCTATGTTCTGGATGAAACCACCCAAAAATGGATATTTCAGGGAGGTTTTTACGAGACCGGCCCCATTGCTTTTAACCGGCAGATCTTACTGCTCAATGTCTCTGCTGAAAACACTTCTCTTCAATTAAAAGTCGTTTTAAACAAAGGGCTGTGGCGCATTGATGATTTTGCATTGACCAATATCAGGGAAAGTGAAAAAGCCATTGAAATATTACCCTATGAGGTGCTGAATGATGGTTTGACAGATGCCGTTGCAATAGCGGAGATCAATGCCGATGATGAGTATTTGATCTCGATGCCCGGCAGTGAGTACAAATTCAATTTCCGGTTGCCATCGAAGGGAGGTGATTACGAACTTTTTCTATACTCAAAAGGTTATTACCTGGAATGGATGCGGGAAAATTGGATAAAAGACAAGGATTTACTCAAGCTGCGGCAAATGATCGAAAATCCGAAAAGGTATTTGCGCATGGAGGCAGAATCTTTTAAGGAGTATGAACGCACTATGGAACGACAGTTTTGGGATTCCAGGATTGACACAAAAAATTTCTCATATTATGGCACGTAAAACCGCTTTTTTAGGACTGGTCCTAATGCTTCTCCTGGGGAGTTGTAAGGCACCAGCATATCTGCCGGAATCAGAAGATATAGGTACTCATGCATTTGGATCTTATATCACCATTGATCTTAACGAAGGAAAGGATCTTGAAGGGGAGCTTATTTCAATTGATGAAGAGGCTTTACTTGTTTTGCCACAACAGGGAGATCTTAAAATACAAAGTGTGCCTACCGAAAATATTAAAAGTTTTACTCTTATGTATGCACAGCCGAAAAACTATGGTTGGAGCATTCCGGTTTCAGTTTTGATTACCGCATCTCACGGAGTTTTTGCAGTATTTACAGCGCCTATCAATATTGTAGTTACTTCGGTAGTGACTTCCCGGGGACAAAAGGCTTTTACTTATAGGGATCAGGATATTTCTATGGAGGAGCTTAAAATGTTTGCCCGGTTTCCTCAAGGCCTGCCGCCACAAATTGAAGTGGTTGATTTGAAATAGAAATTGTTTTTACCGCCTTTTTTGATGTGTAGTGTAGTTAAGCCCAACTGACCTTAAGGGCCTGCAATGGAGTACAAGATTATTATTTTATTTTCATTTCTGTCTTCCATTAGCCCTGGCCCTGGGATTGTAAATTTGATTTTCTTCTTCGTTTATCCCAATACACGTAAAGCCCGAATAAAACTAAGCTGATTAATGATCCCCACAACAAACCATTTTTCAGTCCATCTGTACTTTTTCCAATAATTGCAATAAATAGCGTTAGCGGAGCAATTCCCGCCAGGGTAGCGTAAATAAATTTCCAATAGCCCATCTTCAGGACTCCGGCAACAAAACTGATGGCGTCGTTAGAGAGGAAGGGATTCAGGCGGGTCACTATGACTGCCCAAAACCCGTATTCATCAATAAAATCTCCGATCTTCTTTTCAGTTTTATGCCCAATGAGTTTCTCAACTATAACAGAGCCAAAATACCTTCCGATAAAATAGCCAACCGTAGATGCCGAAAAAACTGCTACAAATATGATACAGCTGCCCCAAACCGGACCATATGCAAGTACGGAAACGACCATTAACAGTATTGTAGGTATCACCAAAAGAAACATCTGTGCGATCATTGCCAGAACCAGCACTAATGGACCAAACCAACCAAAATCTCCCACCCAATTCCGAATTCTGGTTTGATCATCACTTGTAAGGACATTCCACGCCTCTGTGAGCCAGCTTTCTACCCCGGGAATAAAGAAATAGGCAAGAAAAAGAGATATAATAATTGCGGCCGAAATGTAAAGTGGGAGTTTGCTTTGCTTTACAGATGCTGTTTCTATTGTTTGTTTTTCCATATAAATTTCTTGCTGTTTTTGGTTTAGATTCGCTGTGGATTGCGGGTAAGTAAAACTCTCAGGATATATGCGGGGGTGTTCTCCGCTTCATTTGACATGTAAAGGTCTCCTTCAGGGGTAAAGGTGAGATCTTCAGGATTTCCAAATTCCAAAAGCTCAACACGATTTATTTCCAAATCAACCTTATAGTCTTTATCAATCCGGCTGAGTTCAGCATCTGTGGCATCAGAGTATTGTGACCAATATTGATAATTAATGACAGAAGGCACTTCAGCATAAATATAATCACCCTCGTTGCACGACAGAGATACCAGGCTTTTTAAGGCTATGGAGAAGTTTCTGAAATTCATTTTTTTATCCTCCCGGCTAAATTGGGGGAGGAAACTGGAAAGAAATGGGAACTGTAGAAAGGGGGATCCTGTTCATTTAACTATGAGGTGAAGGGAATTGCTGCTAAGCTTCCTAATCCAATTAAGATCTTACAGTTCCCGGAGACAACGCGGGGGTTGGTAAAAGTGCATGTGCCGTTGCTATAATTGGGAAATTTCTAAGCAAATTCCCATTTCTTTCCAAAGTCACCCATTTACTTTATTCCACGGGAAAACAAGGCCTGAAGCAATCCTGAAGGTATTTCATTCCTCCAGTACAGTATTTATGAAAAGAACTTATACCCCCAAAGAGCAGGTCAGTAAGATACCCGAACTCATCAATACCCTTGAAAACAGAAACAAGATATTACATTTCATAATGATCCTGTTTTTGATCTTCACTTCTCTGACAGCCATGGTTTATTTCTACCCACTTACTGTTTTTGATCTGAAATTCTCTCAACAAATCCAGGAATACCAGCAATCCATTTTCATAGATTTTATGAAGTTTGTAAGTTGGTTTGGCGGTACAATAAAAGTGGTAAGCCTAACCTTTGGGACTGCTCTTTTGTTGTTTATTTACAGGTTCAAAAAAGAAGCATTTTTTGTTGGCTGCACGGTGTTGGTATCTATTTTAAACTATGGATTTAAACTTTTAATAGAACGTCCCCGTCCCAGTAATAATCTTGTAATTGTAGTACAAGATGCTGAACATTCAAGTTTTCCAAGCGGACATACCTCTTTTTACGTGGTTTATTTTGGATTCCTCATTTTTTTGATGGTCTATAAAAGAAAACCAAATAAGATAATGCGAATAATTGGAGTTTTAATATGTGTCTTCCTTATTGCTACCATTCCGTTATCGAGAATCTATTTGGGGGTTCATTGGATGACGGATGTTATAGGAGGGTTCTTATTAGGATTGATAATACTCCTAATCCTAATTTATTTCTACCTGTCATCTAATTTTACAATCAGTAGAAAAAAGAAGGAAGCAAATTGATCCTGCCGGCAGGCAAATGCAGCTAAGCTCAACTGTCCCTGCGGGACAGGCGTCTTAAAACGAAAAAAAACCCGCTCAAGCGAAAAGGCTTGGCAGGTTTTTCCTGTTTTAATCCGCAGCTTAGCTGCGCTTGATCGTGGAGTCGGAGGGAACGACCGTTTTTCAAAATTTATAGTGTTTACAAGGTGTTTCAAAAGGTCCTAAAAAATTGGTCACCGGATTGGTCTCGCTTTAACAAAGGTTAACATTCGACAGATTAATTTTGAATGAGATTAATGACCTTTTCCAAGAGCACTGATAACCGGTTGTGTAATTTTAATAACCTGGTAGAGGAGTAATATTAGAATTTTTATTGATATCCCGTTATTGCTGCTAAATCTTTAAAAGTAACTTTCTTTTTTAGTTAAACTCTCGGGGAGAAGGTAATAGTTTTTATTTCCCCTAATAATTTGCTGAAGTAACCAAAACTTCTTCAAAATGTCACAAGAAAAACAATGGATACCTACTAAAGGTATTGCGCAACACCTGAAGCAATTAAAATTTGAAATTCCTGCTTCTTCTTCCAGAAGATCCGTATCCTCTGAACCACTACATCCCTTCGTAGATCGAATCGAATCCATAGAAAACAAATTGGACTTGCTTCTCAGAATCTTCAGTGCAAATGGAGTCTATACTGCCAGGACCCTTATTCTCGACAATGCTGATTTTATCCAGTTATTCAAGATCTGTGCAAAAACAGCCCAGACTTGGAGAGATGAAGGACTTATTGAATATTCTCAGGTAAAGGGAAAAATATTCTACAGATTAGAAGACGTAGAAAAACTTCTTAACCGTAGTAGACATTAATGCCTCCCTCCACCGGCCTTCCTGATCAAAGACAAATAAATGTTCCACTTGAGCTCCTGGTTGATGCTCAGAAAAGGGGATACCAAAAGAAACTTCGTCTTTTCCTTCTCCTTAAACTTATGTTTCCTTCAGGGAAAACAAGATTGTCCAGGAGTGAGATGGAATTTATTTTACTGGTGGAAAAGATCGGATCCAGGAAGACATTTATTTCTTATTTCGATTTCTTATTAGAAAGGGGATGGATCATATTTAACCAAACAACCGGATATTTCATCCTGAAATCCCTGGACAGAATAAGGGAAGAAAATTCCTGGAAAGGCCGGTTGGCCATTCCTGTGAACTTTAAAAGCTATAGGAAATTAAAAGCAGTTACAGGGGCAGTTATTTTCGGATATCTCCATAAAGACTTTCATAGAAAACTGAGGAAGAAGAAAAGCGTACTGGTAAAAGGCGGTACCTATAATTTTCAACCTGACTCATTCTTACGAATGTCTCAAACTGCCCCGGTATCTGTTTACGGAGCTGCAAACCTTTTTAATATTTCAGTGTGCACAGCAAGTAGACTAAAACTGGCTGCAGAAAAAGAAAAGTTACTAGAGGTGAAAAAGAACTTTGGTGACAGGACTTTAAATAAAAGAATGGTCGAGCTCTGTCTTAAATACAATGATATGAATAATGAAATTGTGTATAATAGGGGAGGATACCGAATTCAGTTAATTGATTCAGTTTTCCCTCTTTTTCTATTTGTAAGACGGAAAAAACTGAAACCATAAAGGAAAGGATGAGTGGGGAAAATTAAATAAATAAAAAAAAAATTTTGGATAGTGGTTTTAGACGTTTTTTTTAAATGCAGGATTAAACCTGACTACAACCTTGCCCACAACTGTGTCAAATTTTGGTCAGAATGATTTATTTTCCGGAACCTTTAGATTTTTTACTACATCGGTCACCTCCCTAAAGGTTAGTCCGGCCTCAAGAATCTTGTCATTAAGCTTTAAAAAAGGAGCGTTTAGAAAAATTGCATCCTGTGGTGGCTATAATTAATCTCCAGTTCTTTTCAATTAAAAAAATAAGAATTTCATGTTAAAAAATCAATACCGATTAACATTTTGTTATATTTGGAATTCATGAAAAAAGGTGCCCTACATACTTTTTCAGTCCTAATGGCCATTTTAGTGCTGTTTTCCACGATTTCTTTTACAGTGGAAAAGCATTTTTGTGGGAAGAGTCTAGTAGGTCATGCGGTCTTTTCTTCAGTAGAAAAATGCAAATCAGAGACTCATTCTTGTGGCGTAGAAGGAATGATGAGCGGGCACATGAAAATGGGTAAAGATTCCTGCTGCTCAGATAAAACCGAAAAGATTACCGGCCAGGATGAACTGAATTTATATTCCATATCTTATAATTTAGTTTCCCCAACTTTTATAATTCCAAAAACCTTTATGTTGGTGGACCTCCTTCCGGAGGTATCTCCTGAAGCAATTAATTACCCTCCCTATCAACCTCCGCAACTTGTCTACGACTTTCAAGTGATGTGTCAGGTATTTATCATTTGATTTTACTAAAAAAATCGCTTTTAACGTGATTTTTATGGATTCAGCCTTGCTTTTAAGCAGGGGCTGACATCTCCCCATATTCTCATTTTTTAAATTATCCAATTCAAAACAACCTTTTTTATGAAAAATAAATTAATATTCATACTGACCCTCTGTCTTTGGTTAGTAGGGCACGCCTCTTTTGCCCAAGAAAAAAATATTACCGGCACAGTAACCGATGAGAACGGAATGCCTATTCCGGGAGTAAATGTTATAGTAAAGAATACTACCAATGGCACACAAACCAATTTCGATGGAGAATATTCCCTAAATGCAGAAGTGGGGGATGTGTTAACCTTTAGTTTTATCGGGATGAAAGTGGTGAACAGGACCATTGGATCTTCGGACGTAATTAACGTGGAACTGGAGAAGAGCGCCGAATCTCTCGATGAAGTTATGGTAGTGGCCTACGGTTCAGCCAATAAACGAAGCTTTACCGGTGCTGCTGAAACGGTTACCAATGAAGCGGTGACAAGAGGTGCTACCGCCAGTTTCGAAACTGCCTTACAGGGAAAAATCTCAGGAGTGAATATTTCCACTTCTGGCCAACCGGGTGGAAAATCAAATGTACAAATACGGGGGGTCGGGTCCATTAGTGGTTCAACTCAGCCTTTATATGTGCTTGACGGAGTTGTGATAAATACGGATTCAAACCTTCGTGCAGGAGATTACATGACCGGAAGTACCGGATACAACCCCTTATCGACAATAAATTCCGCAGACATTAAAAGCATCACTGTTCTAAAAGATGCTGCAGCGTCCTCTCTTTATGGATCAAGAGCGGCAAACGGAGTAGTGATCATAACAACTAAAAAAGGAAAACGGGGAGAAACTGAAATTGTCTTGGGAGTAGAGAGTGGCTGGAGTGAAAACTTAACCGAAGAAAACCTTATTAACAATGAGCAGTTTAAAGACTTGTGGATTGAAGGTCAAATAAATCAATACATCCAGAATGGTGAAAATGCTGAATTCAAAAGAGTTTATGCCGACAATAATCTTTTCAGTACTTATCAAAATCAGGCAATAAGCGATTATGAAGGAATTTATGGTACAACCAATGCCAATGCAGACTGGTTGGGTGCAATTTACCAAACCGGATATTTAAGAAAGTATAATTTTTCTGCCAGGGGTGGAAATGAGAAAACTTCCTTTTACGTTTCAGGTAACTATCTCGACCAGGCGGGAACGGTTATAGAAACCGGGATGAAAAGATATTCCGGTCGCCTTAACCTGGAAAATGAGGCCAAAGACTGGATTACAATCGGGGCAAATCTTTCTGTTGCTAAATCTGAAAGAGATGCAGCCAACATTGATGGTGCTTATGCTGGTGGATTGAACCCATTATACATGGCTAGAGTATTGCCTCCGGCTGCTCCAATTTATGATCCTAATGGTTATGGGGGTTATGCGAATCTTCCCAATGATATCGAAAAAAATGCAAACCCTATTGGTGTACTGAAAGTTGGAAAGTATGAAAATATCGAATTTAGGGTGAGAGGTGATGCATTTGCTAAATTCCAGATCATTGACCCTCTAAGCTTTAAAACAACCTTCGGAATAGATCAACAGGCCATTGATGAAACCTTATATGACAATAAAGAATTTGGTGCAGGTGGCGGAATATGGAATGGAGTTCTTAACCGTGTAAAAAGCGAAGTTTTCCAATACACCGTTTCTAACATCCTTAACTACAATGATACATATGGTCAACATGGATTTGATATTCTTTTGGGTCAGGAATCACAAGTATCTAAAATGAATTCCATCAACGTGTATGGATATGATGTGTTGGACAGTGAATTGCTTTCTGCAAGTAGTATTGGATCTCTTTGGTCACATACAGGATACGCGGAAAATTATTCCCTTCTTTCTTACTTCTCACAAGTCGCCTATAATTTTAACCGAAAATATTATCTGTCATCTAGTATAAGAAGAGACGGGTCTTCTCGATTTGGAAAGGATGCCCGTTGGGGTACTTTTTGGTCCCTCTCTGGAGCCTGGGTTGCTTCAGAAGAGGATTTTATAGATGTAGACGGCATTGATTACTTAAAGTTTAGAGCAAGTTATGGAACTAATGGAAACCTGCCTCCACAGTATTACGCTGCATTGGCATTTTTCGAAACCGACGGAAAAGGATACGGAGGAGAATCCGGTTTATCATATGGTCAACTTCAAAATCCGGATCTTTCTTGGGAACAAAGTAAGAACTTCAATGTCGGAATGGATTTGAACCTTTTCAGCGAGTTAGACCTCTCGGTGAATTATTTCCATAAAAAAACTCAGGATTTGTTATTGAATGTTCCGGTTTCGCCTACTACCGGTTTCCTTACTCAGCTTCAGAATTATGGAGAAATGGTAAATGAAGGTTGGGAGTTTGAAATTGGTTACACTCCTTATTCCCATGATAATTTTACATGGAACACTAGCGCTAACCTTACAATCATTGACAATGAGATTACCAAACTCAAGAATACCATTGTATCTACTTATAGTTCAAGATACGGCCAGGATCCTTTGATTATCAAGGAAGGAGAGAGTATCTATTCATTTTACCTTAGAGATTATGCAGGTGTAGATCCCGAGACAGGAATGGCACAATATCATGTATTAGAAGATGGGAATCGAACAGGAGATCTTACTACAGATGCCCAAGCCGCAGGTTTTGGAATTTTTGGAGATGCTTTGCAGGATTTACAGGGAGGTTTTTTCAATGAATTTAATTACAAAAGCTTTTCCCTGGATTTCCTATTCACTTTTGGAGTGGGAGGAAAAGTATATGATCGTACCGCCTTTAAACGTGATGATGACGGCTATGCTCCGCAGTACACAAACACAGTGGCACAGCTAAATCCCTGGAATCCTAATAACACAGATGCAACGGTCCCAATCAGGATCAATGGAAATCCTACTTTCTCCAATGATGTATCAACTAGGCATCTTTATGATTCAGATTATCTAAAATTAAAAAACCTGAAATTGAGCTATAAGCTGCCGGAGATGTGGAGTATGATTAAAGGTGGATCTGTATATGCACAGGGGGATAACCTACTATTATTAACAGAACTTGAGGGCTATGATCCAGAAGCAGTTGTAGATGGAGTTAATTTTTTCCAAGTACCTACTGCAAGGACATTAATGCTCGGAATTCGATTACAATTTTAGGAATTTTTAAAAAGTAAAAAAATGAAAATAATAAAACACTCAATATTGATACTTGGTTTGCTTGTTCTTCAGGGATGTAGCGAGGAGACACTCACGCAAAGACCAGACCATGTGATTTCTGAAAATCTGGTACTCAATTCTGTAGAGAAATTAGACAAATTACTAATTGGGACCTACAATGAAGTTTCCAGGAATACTTATTTGGGGAGGGTCTTGTACAAAAGAGCTGCTGTCAAAGGACCGGACTTCAGGTTTGTGAAGACAACCTTTAATCCGAGGGATTATGAATCCATAGCCTATAAATATGAAGAAAGTGCGAACAACAGTGGTTCCTGTGAGGAGCTGTGGAGACAGTCTTTTAAAGCTATAAACAACCTGAACCTAATTATCAACAACATTGAATCAGCAGAAGGTAATGAAGCTGCAAAGCAGGAAATCTTGGGAGAAGCTCTTGGACTTCGAGGAATGGTATATTTTGATTTAGCCAGGACTTTTGCCTATCCATGGATCAAGGCAGGCGCCTCTTCTCAAGGTCTTCCGCTTAAACTTTCTTCAGAAGAGGTAGTGGTAGACAGGAGTACCCTGGGTCAAACTTATGATCAGATCCTTCTCGATCTTCATTCGGCTCATGACCTACTCGGGGAAAATACCTGGGAACAGGGTAGTACAAAATATATTACAAAAACAGGGATTAAAGCTCTTATGGCTCGAGTTTACCTTTATAAACAAGATTGGGAGAACGCCCTTAAATATGCAAAAGAAGTAATTGCAGCCAGGGGAGAAGAATTCCTTATGGGGGTCGACTCTTACGTTTTTGACGACTTTAATTCGGAATCTCTGTTTGAATTGAGTATTACCAGTCAAAACTCATTGGGTAGTAACGGTCTAGGGGCACAGTTTGATGTTAAAGACGGAGGGCAGGGTGACGTTATTGCTACGGAAACTTTTGTCAATCTATTAGGCGCATATGAAAATGATCCGCGCGCCGCACTTCTTGAGGAAGATAAAGAAGGAACGCAACAGGCTTTTGTAAAATACACCAATAGAAGTGACGGTGGAGGGCTAAGTGCTCACAATATACCTGTACTAAGATTGTCCGAAATGTTCCTTATAGCAGCTGAAGCAGCCGCTCATGGTGCAGGGGGAGGAGAACCTGAAGCACAAGATTTTTTGAACACCTTGATTAAAAACAGGACTACAAATTTTGCAGCTCATCAGACGAACGAAACCGGAGAGGCTCTCAAAGAAAAGATTGCAGAAGAGAGAAGAAGAGAGTTGGCGCTGGAAGGTCACGGAGTATATGATTTCATTCGAAGGGGAAAGGATATAGTACGACCCGTAGATGAGCACATGAATACTGGAGTGGACGCTGCCAATCTAAATATTCAAGCCTCAGATAACCGCACTATATGCCCCATACCTGCCAGTGAAATTGAAGCTTCGGGAATGCAACAGACAGAAGGATACTAAAAAAATTATAACCCGGAAGACCAGGCAAGGCCAAAAATGTTTACCTGGTCTTCCACAATAAAACTACAATGGTAAAAAGACAAACAGCCATGAAAATACGTCAGGCCCATAGATATTTGGGTCTATTTCTGGGACTTCAATTTATAATGTGGACCGTAAGCGGATTATATTTCAGCTGGACCGATATTGATGAAATCCATGGAGACCAATATCGTAATACAAATATGGTGCACGCCAACTTTTCAGGACTACAAAGTCCTTCAGAATTAAATCCTGGCACTGAGATTCATGCAGTGGAATTAAAAGAAATTGCAGGGGAGCCGTATTACTGGATCAACCATGGGATTCTTCAGAATGCAAAAACAGGGGAGATCAAGCAGGAAATTTCCCAGGAAGAAGCTCTCGCAGTAGCCGACAAACACATGATGGAGGGACTCAAAATAGAAAATATCGAAAAAATTACTTCTACAGGTAAGCATCATGAGTACCGTTCTGGACCACTTCCGGCTTATGTTATTTCCTATGACACCCCTGAAAACATCAGAGCGTATGTACATTCGATTACAGGGAGCTTCCAAACTCTTAGACACAGGGATTGGCGCTGGTTTGATTTTCTTTGGATGACACATACTATGGATTACGAAGGCAGAGATGACTTTAATAACTTTGTTTTAAGAGCCTTCTCACTTTTAGGTTTAATAACCGTATTGAGTGGATTTGTATTGTGGTACATATCTTCTCCAACCGTCCGTAAGGTTATAAATCCGAAGAAGAAAAAGAAAAAGAAAACCCACATTTAGGAAAATTAATAATCTCGGATCCCGGACATCGGAATCCTTTACGGCTCTTTAAAGTTGAAACCAGATTAGGTCAAAAAAAAGGCTGTCAAAGGGCAGCCTTTTTTATTCAAGAGGGGAATATTCCCCGGCTTCCCTTGTCAGTAAATGTTCTAAAGTTTGGAAACTTTTTCGGGTAAAATGCTCCGTGGACTTGCCCCGGAGAAACTTAACTTACTGAAAGGGACTGCCTTGTAATTACCTACCCGGATTTCATTTTTTGAGGAGCCGTTTGTAATTTACAAAACAATGTCTCATCATTATATATCAAAAGATTTTCTCGACCTCGGGCAAATCAGGCAAATCATTAAGGAAGAAAAAAAACTTAGGTTAAGCGAAGAATCGAAAAGCTTAATATCAGCATGTAGGGAATACTTGGAAAACACTATAAGAAGTAATCAGGAGCCTATTTATGGAATTAATACCGGCTTCGGGTCATTGTGCAATGTTTCTATCTCTTCAGCCCGGTTGGAAGAATTGCAGGAAAATCTTGTAAGATCCCACGCATGTGGTACTGGTAAGACCGTGAGGAAGCCTATCATTAAACTAATGCTGTTCCTGAAAATACAATCCCTTAGTTACGGCCATTCTGGAATTAGACTAAGTACTGTGGAACGGCTTATAGAAATGTATAACAGGGATGTGCTTCCGGTGATTTTCGAACAAGGTTCTCTTGGAGCCTCAGGAGATCTGGCACCGTTAGCGCATCTTTCCCTACCTTTAATCGGAGAAGGAGAGGTTTTCTACGGGGGAACTAAAAGAAATGCAGCAGAGGTGCTTGACGAATTGGGCTGGGAAAGGCTAAGACTAGGGGTGAAAGAAGGTTTAGCTCTTCTTAATGGCACTCAATTCATGACAGCTCATGGAGTTTATGCTCTGCTGGAATCGCACAGGTTGTGCTTTTTAGCTGACGTAATTGGATCCCTTTCGGTAGATGCATTTTATTGTAATATGGCACCTTTTGACCCATTGGTACATGATATTCGTCCACATGCCGGACAAATAAAAACCGCCACACGAATTAGAAGTCTTTTAAAAGATAGTGAGATCGCCGTTAAGAGGAAAGTTAATGTGCAGGATCCTTATTCCTTTAGATGTATTCCTCAAGTACATGGTGCTACCAGGGATACACTGGCTTTCGTTCAAAAAGTGATCTTTACAGAAGTTAATTCAGTGACTGATAATCCGAACATTTTTATTGAAGAAGATAAAATTATCTCGGGAGGAAATTTTCATGGACAACCCCTGGCCCTTGCTCTAGATTATCTTGCAATTGCTATGTCTGAATTAGGGAATATTTCTGAACGCCGAACTTTCCAGTTGATTTCAGGCGAAAGGGGTCTTCCAGCATTTTTGGTTAAAGATCCAGGTCTTAACAGTGGTTTCATGATTACCCAATATTCCGCAGCTAGCTTAGTCAGCCAAAATAAGCAATACGCTACTCCTGCCAGTGTTGACTCAATTGTTTCTTCTAATGGTCAGGAAGATCACGTAAGTATGGGAGCAAATGCAGCAACAAAACTTTTAAAAGTAACTGCCAATGTCTTAAATATTATGGCAATTGAGCTTTTTAATTCTTCACAGGCCCTTTATTTTAGGCAGCCGGAAAAAACCTCTCCTATATTGGAAAAATTTCTAGATGGATTCCGTTCCCAGGTACCCATCCTGAAAAACGATGAAATAATGTATAAGCATATTGCTTCTGCTCGAAAATACATTTCTAAAGTCCACATCGGACAATTAGAGGAACAAATTAATTACAATCAAAAGTAACCACTCAAGAAATGAATTTTAAATATAAAATTTTGGAGGGTATTCCAGATGTGCTACCTGCGGCGAATTCTTACTATTCCGATGTAAATCATGCACCCAAACGTAAAAAAATTTTAAATCCTGAGGAAAAGAAACTGGCTCTGCGCAATGCCCTGCGGTATTTTGAACCGAAGCATCACGCAGAGTTGCTACCTGAGTTTTGCGAAGAACTGGAAACCTATGGCAGAATCTATATGTACCGCCTGCGGCCCGATTACGAGATGTATGCCAGGCCAATTTCTGAATATCCCGGGAAATGTGAACAGGCGAAAGGTATCATGCTGATGATCCAGAACAACCTGGATCCCAGAGTAGCACAGCATCCGCACGAATTGATCACCTACGGCGGGAACGGAGCGGTTTTCCAAAACTGGGCTCAATACCGGCTGGTAATGAAATACCTGGCCGAAATGACCGAAGAACAAACCCTGGTGATGAACTCCGGACATCCTCTTGGCCTTTTCCCTTCCCATAAAGATGCACCGCGGGTGGTGGTCACCAACGGCATGATGATTCCCAACTATTCAAAACAGGATGACTGGGAGAAATTTAATGCTTTAGGTGTTACCCAGTACGGGCAAATGACTGCGGGAAGCTATATGTATATTGGTCCGCAGGGAATCGTTCACGGCACCACGATCACTGTCCTGAATGCCTTGCGGAAAATTGCACAAAAATCTACATCCCCCCAAGGTACAAGTGTCAAAAAGGGCATTTTGGGAGAGGGTTCCCTGTTCGTGACATCGGGGCTCGGGGGGATGAGCGGCGCACAACCCAAGGCCGGAAATATTGCCGGTTGCATTACAGTTTGTGCCGAAGTGAATCCAAAAGCAGTTGAAACCCGTCACTCCCAGGGATGGGTTGATGAGGTGGTAAAAGACCTTGATGACCTGGTACAAAAAGTGAAAGATGCAAAGACTGCAAAAAAGACGATTTCTTTCGCCTTTTTAGGAAATGTGGTTGATGTGTGGGAGAAGTTCGATGAAGAGAAGGTTCATATAGATTTGGGTAGCGATCAGACTTCCCTGCATAACCCTTGGGCCGGAGGCTACTATCCGGCAGGGTTAGAATTTGAAGAGGCCAATGAGATGATGAGCTCTAACCCGGAAAAATTTAAAGAAAAAGTCAGGGAAAGTCTGTGCAGGCAAACCGAAGCTATTAACCGCCACACCAAAAAAGGTACCTACTTCTTTGATTACGGAAATGCCTTTTTACTGGAAGCTTCCCGTGCCGGGGCAAAGATCTATAAAGACGAAGAGGGAAATTTTGTAAGCGGCACTTCAGCCGGAGAAGACAGGGATTTTGCTTACCCAAGTTATGTACAGGATATCATGGGACCCATGTGCTTTGATTACGGCTTTGGCCCTTTCCGCTGGGTTTGTGCTTCAGGAAAAGAAGAGGACCTGGAGAAGACCGATGCCATTGCACGAGAGGTACTTCAGAAGCTAAAAGAACAGGCACCGGAAGAAATTCAGCAGCAAATGCAGGATAATATCAAATGGATCGAAGGGGCAAGAGCTAATAAACTGGTAGTTGGTTCCCAGGCCCGGATCCTTTATGCCGATGCCGAAGGACGAATAGAAATAGCGAGAGCATTTAATAAAGCTATCAAAAAAGGAGAAATTGGAACAATAATTTTAGGAAGGGATCATCATGATGTTTCGGGGACCGATTCTCCTTACCGGGAGACCTCAAATATCTACGACGGTTCCCGCTATACCGCAGATATGGCCATTCAGAATGTGATTGGCGACAGCTTTAGAGGTGCCACCTGGGTGAGTATACATAATGGCGGCGGAGTTGGATGGGGAGAGGTCATTAACGGAGGGTTTGGTATGGTTCTTCAGGGAGACAGAGAATCTGAAAGACGTCTTAAATCTATGCTGCATTGGGATGTAAACAATGGAATTGCCCGAAGATCCTGGGCCAGAAATGAAGGAGCCTTATTTTCTATTAAACGTGCAATGGAGGCAGAACCTAATTTAAAAATTACTATTGCGAATTTGGTCGATGAGGGTCTTCTTTAGGTATAGTAAAATAAATCTCAGTCCAAAATCATAGAAAACAGGTAAGGGAGAAGAAAGCAAGAGGAGAACACGCAGAGCATGTTCTATGGTTCTTCTCCCCTTTATTTACCAGGTTTTTCAAATTCTCTTAAAAAAATTAATTATTATTTTTACGAAAATTAGTATTGACGTACTATAAAGAGGAGGCTATTTATGGTCCTTTTAGTAAACCTTCGTCCCAGGGCTCTAATAAGTAAAAAGACAGAGAAAAAAGTTCATATTGTTTTCATTTAAAAACCTATTAACTATGTCTCATTTTCAATCAAGCCTTAACCTACCTTTCACTACTTTTTATTTCTATGAAAACTATGTAGTTTCAGAACCGCATGAAGGAATTGTTATTGGAGATTCAGAAATAGATCAAATTCGGGAAATCTGTGCAACTCATTATTCCAATAAAAAGTTTGTGTACATTTCGCACAGGATAAATAACTTCAGTGTGAATCCCATGGTGTACAAAAAATTGGGAGAAATGAAAAACATGGTTGGTTTCGGAGTTGTAAGTCAAAAAGTTTCCTCTTTAAATATGGCGGCATTCGAAAAAAATTTCTCTAAAGCTCCCTTCGAAATGTTTCTTGACCTGGAAAAGGCAAAGGGGTGGATCCAGAAAATCTTGACAAGTTAGAACGGAGTATTCTAAAAGAGATTTGGAGTTAATGATTTGATGGAGATTGGGACTTGAAGGATTTCTTGGTTGCCTCACAACGTAGTATTAGTTCGGTAGATATGGGGCTTGCAGCACTCCGCTGCGCTGCGTTCGCTTCTAATTCCGGAGTGATTAACTTATTTCGTTCATAGTAAGAAAGCAATCCTTAGGGCTTTCATTTGGAGTGGATGGTGTTTTCCCTCCTGATTATGCGAATTGTTTATTGGTTTAAACTATTGGTTTGGATCTATTTCTTATTTTCGCTCTTTTCCCAAATTAATACCTACTATGACGAGCCCTACTCTCGAATATCAGCCTGATCTGGAAGCGTTTTTTCGTTTGTCTCAGGATAATCTCTGTATTGCCGGATACGATGGCTACTTTAGAAAAGTAAACCCTGCCTTTCTAAAGCTTATGGGGTATAGTGAGGAAGAATTGTTTGCTGTTCCCATAAGTTCTTTCGTACACCCGGAGGATAAAAATTTAACTGCCAAGACGAGATCTGTAATTCTGGATGATAAACCCCTGCTGAATTTTGAGAACCGATACATCACTAAAGCTGGTGAAATAGTATGGCTTTCCTGGACTTCCATACCAGATCATGCTAAAGAACTTATCTATGCTGTTTCTAAAAATGTTACGCATAAGAAAAAACTGGAAGAGGATAGACAGCTGCTGATAAAGGATCTTACAGCCATAAATACTGGACTTAAACAGCTCTCTTATGCCATTTCTCATGATTTAAGATCCCCGGTAAGCAATATGATGTCGATCTTTAGTTTACTTGATCTTTCACAAATACAGGACGAAGAAAGCTTACTATATCTTGATTTACTCGAGAAATCAGTAAATGAGTTAAAGAATACCTTGGACGATCAGATGAAACTTTTAAAAGAGACCCTTTTACTTAGATCTTCCAAAGAACCTATTCCTCTTATAGAGGTGTATCAGGCCACCACAGATTCCATTCGTAGCTTAATCAATAGTTCGGGTACTACAATTGTTATTGATTTTTCTGAAGTGGAATTGCTATTTGGAAATAGCTTTTATCTGCATAGTATCTTTTTGAATCTCATCACCAATTCCATTAAATATGCAAAACCGGGAGTTCCTCCCGTGGTTAGCATTACTTCCAAAAAAGCCGGAGATAATACCTCACTTCTTTTTACGGATAACGGAATAGGTTTTGACCTGGCAAAGAACGGAAGTAAAATATTCAGCCTGAATCACGTCTTTACCGATCATAGTAATAGTCATGGCATTGGCCTTTACCTGATCAAAACTTATATGAACAGTGTGGGTGGCACTGTTGAGGTATCTAGTCAGATAAATGAAGGATCTACCTTTTGCCTGACCTTTAAAGATCAGGATCTAAACTTGTAGGTTTTTCCGCTCATTTTTATAAGCCGCGGTTAAGATTTTACTCTTTTATCTGCTCCTTAGAGATAATTTCTTTTTCTTTAGCTGCCAGTTTTACCCTCAATTCTTTCATATCATCACTAATTTTGCGGTCAACAATTTTAGCATAATGCTGAGTAGTTCTAAGGTCTTTGTGGCCTAACATTTTACTTACTGATTCAATGGGAACACCATTGGTCAATGTAATAGTTGTAGCAAAAGTATGTCGGGCCAGGTGAGTGGTGAGAGGTTTTCTGATACCGCACATCATCGCTATTTCTTTTAAAAACGCATTGGATTTTTGGTTGCTGAGAACGGGCAGGATACAATCCCCTTTTCGCACTTCCGGATGATCTTGATAACGCTCGATGATTTCTTCGGCAACTGGTAATAATGGAATGCTGCTAAGAGACTTTGTTTTCGTTCTTTTAATGCGAATCCATTTCCCGCCGTCTATACCCTTGGTGATATCGGCGCTACTTAATTTTTTTACATCCGAATAGGCAAGGCCTGTATAACAACTGAAAACAAACATGTCTCGCACCAGCTTTAGACGGTCCATGTGAAGATCTTTATTGATCAGCATTTGTACTTCTTCTTCATTTAGAAATTCCCTTTCCACCGGTTCAAACTGAACTTTATAATTATAGAATGGATCTCTGTCCATCCATTGATTAGCTAAGGCAATACGAATGATCTTTTTAAAGTTGTTGACATACTTCAAGGCTGAATTATGATTGCACTCCCGTTTAGTCTTGAGAAAATATTCAAACTTGGCAATAAAATGGTGGTTGATTTCATTCATAGGATAATCGTGGGTCTTATATTCTTCATGGATGAATTGCTCCACATGATTAAAACAGGTCCAGTATCTCTTAGCAGTGCTCTTAGAAATACTCCTATCTGAAAGCCGGTCCATTTGCTCATTATGCTCCTTAAACACCTTTAGGGTCATTTTTGGTCTCGGCTTATTTTCACCTTTAAATTCTTCAAGAATACTTTTTAGAGTTATTTCAAAATCTTTTTCGACGAGGCCCTGGTGTATTTTCCTAATTTTATTCCTGAGAACATTAATATAATCATTCAGTTCAGTCGCTTCCGGGCTTTTTCCTAAAGCTTTTTCAGATTTTGGACTCCATTTCCCGAAGTCAATTTTTCGGCTAATACTAATGTCAGATCGCTTGTTATTAACCGTTATCCGCATATAAACATCACCGTCTGTGGTCTTTTTACTTCTACTTTTTCTAACGAAGAATGTGAGCTGGTACTGAGTGTGCATTTTTTTGGTCTTTAAATTCGGTTTTAAAGTACTAAAAAAGCACATGCGATTTTAAATTTTAATAGTTTGTAAAGAATTGGTTTACAGGGGTTTTAGCTCCTTCCAGTGTGCAATTTTTGAAGAAAAAATTGGTCGCCGGATTGCACACTGGGAATGTGCAATTATTTGATATGAAATGACATTGTTAAAAATGAAAAACCCCGTAAACACTAGGATTACGGGGTTTTTGAATTTGAAACTCGTCCAAAAAGTGGAGTCGGAGGGGTTCGAACCCTCGTCCAAACAAGCAATTCAGAAGCTTTCTACACGTTTAGTTTTCGCTTGTTTTTCGATGCACAGCCGGCCGAAAACCACCAACTGTACACTTATCCTCAATTAAGTTTCGAAACCGCATCAAGGCCCTGCAGTCTCTATATTTACTTTGTCGGTGCCTCTGGTGTGAGTGCCGTAAATCAAGGCCCTCACGAGACATCTTGGCTCCCTACCTTGTAGGGACTAGAGCAATCCTACTATGATTCGGATTATGCTGCCAAGGCGTAGTTATTCTCGCCGTTTAAAAAGTGTGAAAAATGAGATTTACGAGCTATTTCCCAGCGCTCGACGTGCTTACAACTCAATTAGACTCGCTGTCAAAACCAAGTCGACCCCAATATGTAAAGAACTTCTGCAATAATATTGCATTTTCCATGCCATTTTTCCAATATTGACAGAAGGACAAAGTTAAGAAATAATTTGAAGTTAGAGGTACGAAGTTAGAAGTACGGGTTGGGATAACTCGCAACTCGCAACTAGCAACTCGCAACTCGCAACTAGCAACTAGCAACTCGCAACCCGACACCCGCAACTGCCAAATTACAGTTCGGTAAAGTCTTGGCTCCTGATTCTTGTTTCTTTTTAATCGCCCCTTATAATTGCTATCTTTGAAACTATCCAAACAAATAAAAGTATTTTTAATGATAAAATTCGGACTTATAAAGGAGCGAAAGACCCCGCCCGATCGCCGGGTGGTTTTTTCACCACTAAAGCTTGCAGCTGCGCGTGATGCCTTCCCCGAAGCCTCTTTTTTAGTAGAAAGTTCAGAGCTTCGCATCTTTCCCGATGAAGCATACCGCCAACAGGGATTTGAGGTTACAGAAGATATGACCTCCTGTGATGTGTTGTTGGGGGTGAAAGAAGTGCCCCTGCCTCATCTCATTCCTAATAAAAAATACTTTTTCTTCTCCCATACCATAAAGAAGCAACCCTATAACCGGGATCTTTTGAGGGAGATCCTTAAAAATAATATTGAACTCTATGATCATGAAGTGATCATCAATAAGAGAGGCGGGCGATTAATAGGCTTTGGAAGATATGCCGGCCTTGTGGGGGCCTATAATGGTTTCCGCGGAATAGGTCTCAAAAATGGCATTTTTGAACTCCCTAAAGCAGAAGTTCTTCCAGATCTTAATGCCATGTTGGCAGAGCTCGATAAAATTTCTGTTCCGCCGTTAAAGATCGTTCTTTCCGGAAACGGAAAGGTGGCGCATGGCGCGTGCGAGATCCTGGACCACCTTAAAATTGACAAAGTAGACGTTGATGATTTTCTTAATAAAGACTTTGAAGGTCCTGTTTACTGCCAGATTGATGTGCTTGATTACAACAAACGCATTGAGGGAGGAAAGGGCACCAATAAAGAGTTTTACAAGCATCCTGAAAAATATAAGTCTGATTTTCTTCGGTTCGCACAAGCCGCCGATTTTTTTATAGCCGGTCATTTCTACGGCGAGGGAGCCCCGGTATTTTTCACTGCTGAAGATGCCAGGAGACATGATTTCAGGATAAAATATGTAGCTGATATTTCCTGTGATATCAATGGTCCTATTGCCAGTACCATACGACCTTCTACCATTGCAGAACCATTTTATGGCTATGATGCCGACGGTGAACGGGAGGTAGATTTTCGGGAGGATAAGGCCATTCTTGTTATGGCTGTAGATAATCTTCCCTGCGAATTGCCAAAAGATGCCAGTGAAGGCTTTGGAGAAATGTTTCTGAAGCATGTAATCCCTGCATTCTTTAATGGGGATAAGGACGGTATTTTAGAAAGAGCCAGGATGACCCAAAATGGGAAACTTACACCCCGTTTTGAATACCTCACAGATTATGTAAAAGGCGAAGAAATAGGCATATGAACAAACCGGTACTTAATCTTTTGATCCTGCTTTTTGCTGCCTTTCCCGTGGAGGCGCAGCTCAAAGTGATGAGCTACAATATCAAGTATGCCAACGAAAATGATGGAGAGAACAGCTGGTCACAAAGGAAGGATCATCTGGCATCTCAAATTCAGTTTTACGAACCTCACATTTTTGGAGTACAGGAGGCATTGCATAGTCAACTGGAATTTTTAAGTGGCGAATTGTCGGGTTATGATTACTTCGGAAAGGGTCGTGATGATGGAGCTGAAAAAGGGGAATTCAGTGCTATTTTTTACAAGACTCAAAAGTTTGAACTTCTGGAACAGGGAACCTTCTGGCTCTCACCAACGCCCGAAACTCCCGGAAAAGGTTGGGATGCAGATTATCCAAGGGTTTGCACCTACGGAAAGTTCAGGGAAAAGAAAACCGGCAAAGAATTCTGGGTTTTTAATACTCATTTTGACCATGTGGGAGTTATAGCAAGAGCAGAAAGTGCGCAATTGATCCACAGCAAAATCCGTGAACTCAACAAGGAAGAAAAACCAGTGATCCTCATGGGGGATCTCAACCTGGAACCGGACACAAAAGAGATCAACTTCCTCTCCGGACAATACAACGATTCAAAAAAGGCAGCTGAAAAGGTTTTTGGTCCCGAAGGTACATTTAACGGGTACGATTTTCTTTCCCCCGTCACCCGGCGAATTGATTACATTTTTACTACCCATGGGATAAGGGTGAAAAAATATGCGGTACTAAGTGATTCTAAAGATCTGCGGTATCCTTCAGATCATCTTCCGGTTTTCGTAAAGCTGAAACTTCCTTAAAAGGACTTTTTTGAAAGCAAAAAGCCACGAAAATCGTGGCTTTTTTATCCTTTTTGCTGAAGGATCTAGGTTGGATTTATAGGATCATTCGGGCCGGATCCTGCAGGTCCGTTGTTATCCGGATCCCGTGATGGATTATCTCTTCTGGAATTAGATCCCTGGTTATCCCCCGGTTTGGGTGGATTTGGTTTTGCAGGATTGCTTCCGGTAATGCCTCCCGGATTGTCACCCGAAATTCCTCCGGGTTTTGGAGTACTGGCATTTCCGGCTCCTGTTCCTTTAGGAAGGAAAGCGCTGCCGGTATTCCTTACATCAGGATTGTCTTTGTTGGGATCTCTGGCTTCCGAAGCTTCTTTTCTGAACTTCTGAATGATATCTTTAAAATGCTCTCCTGCAGCCTCACGGCCTCCTAATCCATAACTTAAAGCAACGGCAACTGCAATCGCTCCCAGGATCAATCCGAAGGCAAGCTCCACGATCTCATTGGCAATACCCATGGTACGAAGTGCAATGGCTATGAACAGCGCTAAAGAAGCCCATCTTACAACTCCCGCAATAAAATTGTTTTTGCTGGAGCGGGTCATGGTATTGTAGATCAACAGAGAAATGTAATTACCAATAGCAAGGATGATAAGCCCGAATAGGATTTGTCCGGTGATCTCCAGGATCTGGTGTAGAATTTCGGTCAATCTTGACAAGCCCAGTATTTCTACCGCGGTAATAATTCCGAAGAAGACAAGGAAGAAATAGATAAGATTTGCCACGAGTTTGGACAGGGATTGCCCTGCGCCTATCATATTATGGATCTGTATCTTTTCTGCAGTGCGGTCAAGCCCCATGCTTTTGAAAAGGTCTTCCAGGAAATTCGCAAGGTACTTTCCACCCCAAACAAACACAATAAGAATTAGAGCTGCGATCACGATCTCTCCTATGAGTTCTGTGAATCCATAAAGGATATCATTGGCAGGTTCTGATATTGCATCCAGCTGTAAGGTGTTGAAGGCCTGGATTAGGAAGGGGACAAAAATGACAATAAAAACGATCTTGCGAATTATGTTCACCAGTTTATCGGTGTCCTTAAAGCCGGTCTTGTCAACCCATCTGTCAACTATGTCGCCCCCTATGTAGATCAAATTGGAAACAAATTTTGCGAGGATGTATCCAATAAAAGCAATTAGCACCGCACCTATAAGATTAGGAATGAACATTAGGAATTCGTTGACCATATTTTCCAATGGGGTAAGAACTTCACTAATGCCAAGGATCTCAAGAACGATCAATAGCACAATGATCATGATGAGGTAATAGAAAATATTGGCTACAAAAACGTTGGTGTCTTTATTGTTTCCTCTTCCAAAAACCCTTTCATCCCAGGAAGTTTTTCTAAGTAATTTTACTATAACGGCTTTAATGCCTTTCGCGATCAACCAACCTACCAGGAGTACCAGCAAAGCTGCAAGAAGATCGGGCAAGAAATTGGCGATACGATCGCCAATGTGTTCCAATTGTGTTTCCATAATTTATTCTTTTTTTAAGATAGTTAGTCTTTGAAGTTAAATTAAAAAGCACTTATGCCACAGTTACTTAACAAGAGTTTAAAAAAAATTTTGGGGTTGTTGTTAATATTTTTTTAATCAGAATTTGAAGATTTGTGACAGACGAAATTAGGTGTAGCAAGGGCTGAAAGGAATTGCCGATTTTCAGAAAAAATCTGAAATTTTTTTTCAACAGTGTTTAGTTAATAAGAAAGCAATGAGCCCTCTTTTATAACTGCGGAATTAAAATAACTTTACTCCTCTTTCAAGTTAAAACAAAAACAAAACGCCATGGTTGAAGAATTATTTAGCACCCAGACTTATACCTATGATGAGGTACTGCAAGCATGTTTAAAATATTTTAAAAATGACGAGCTCGCAGCCACTACCTGGATAAATAAGTATGCAGTAAAAGACAAAAAAGGAGCATTTTTAGAATTAACGCCCGATGATATGCACCGTCGAATGGCGAAGGAATTTGCCAGAATGGAGGCAAAGTATGCAGATCGTGAGGCCGGAAAAGAAAATCTTTCTGCTTACGGTAAATCAAGGGAGTTCCTTAGTGAAGAAAGAATTTTTCAGCTTTTTAAAGACTTTAAATACAGTATTCCTCAGGGTAGTGTCATGGCGGCCCTTGGGAATGATCAAATGATCGCATCTTTGTCTAACTGTGTAGTGGTTCCCCCGGTCTATGATTCTTACGGCGGAATCCTTCACACAGATCAGCAACTTGTGCAATTGTTCAAAAGACGTTGTGGGGTAGGAGTGGACCTTTCCGGTCTTCGTCCTAAGAATGCACAGGTTTCAAATTCCGCAGGGACTACTACGGGAGCAGTTTCCTTTATGGAGCGTTTTTCAAATACTACTCGTGAAGTAGCTCAAAATGGTCGTCGTGGAGCCTTGATGCTTACTATTGATGTCTCTCACCCCGATGTTGAAGATTTTATTACTATAAAGCAGGATCTTAAAAAAGTAACTGGGGCGAATATTTCCCTTAGGCTTACAGATGAATTCATGCAGGCTGTTACCGCGGATACCGATTTTACCTTACGTTGGCCTATCGACAGTCCTAATCCTAAATACACTAAAAAAGTACGTGCCAAAGAATTATGGAATACCATTATTCAATGCGCTCATAATACTGCTGAGCCCGGATTGATCTTTTGGGACAAGCAGCATACTTATTCAACTTCATCCTTCTATCCCGGCTTTAAAAATAGTTCAACAAATCCATGTTCAGAAATTGCGATGCAGGGAGGAGATTCCTGTCGCTTGATCGCAGTGAACCTTTACAATTTTGTAGATAACCCGTTTACAGACAATGCTTCTTTCAACCATGAGAAGTTTTATAAGGTGATCTATGAGACTCAGAGATTGATGGATGATCTTGTAGATCTTGAGCTGGAAGCAGTAGAAAAGATTCTTGCAAAGATAAGTCAGGATGAAGAGCCGGATTTCATAAAGAAGAACGAGATCGATACCTGGAAATTACTTGCCGAAAATGGTAAAAACGGAAGGCGTACCGGCCTTGGCTTCACCGCTCTTGCCGATGCTGTCGCTGCTCTTGGAGTGAAATTCGATACAGATGAAGCTTTGGAGGTAGTTGACAAGATCATGCAGACCAAGTTGAAAGGGGAATTTGATAGTAGTATTGACATGGCGATCACCCGCGAGCCTTTCAAGGTTTTCGATCCCACTATTGAAGAGCAGTCAGATTTTGTTCAAATGATGAAGAGAGAATTTCCGGAGCTTTACAACCGCATGATGCAACACGGTAGGAGAAACATTTCTATTAGTACTGTTGCTCCAACAGGAAGTTTGAGTATGTTGGCGCAAACCTCTTCAGGAATTGAGCCGGTATTCATGCTTTCCTATAAGCGTAGAAGAAAAGTTAATGCTTCAGGATCTAACGCCAAAGTAGCTTTTGTTGATGACACAGGAGATGCTTTTGAAGAGTTCACTGTTTACCACCCAAAGGTGAAGACCTGGATGGATGCATCGGGCAAAGAAGCCATTGAGGAAAGTCCTTATGCAGGTGCAACAGCTTCTGAAATTAACTGGCAAAAGCGTGTAGAGATGCAGGCGCTGGTTCAAAAATATACCACACATTCCATTAGCTCTACGATCAACCTTGCCAGTGATGTGACTACAGAGAAGGTGAGTGACATTTATATTGAATCCTGGAAACAGGGCTTAAAAGGTATAACCGTATACCGCGATGGTTCCCGAAGCGGAATCCTTGTTTCTTCAGATGATAAGGGCAAAAAAGAAGGGAATAAGGAAAATGTTTTTGCTGAAACTTATGCGCCAAAACGTCCAAAGAAACTGGAATCCAAGATCATTCGTTTTAATAACGAAAATGAAAAATGGCTTGCTGTTGTGGGAATTTTGAATGATCGTCCTTACGAGATCTTCACCGGAAAAATGGAGGATGTATTCAACCTTCCAACCTGGGTAGAAAAAGGATATGTTATCAAGAATCGCGATGAAGATGGCAAATCAAGATATGATTTCCAGTTCTGCGACAAGCACGGTTACAAAGTAACTATTGAAGGTCTTTCAAGATCTTTCAACGAGGAATACTGGAATTATGCAAAGCTGATCTCAGGAGTCCTTCGTCACGGAATGCCAATTCCGTACGTAGTTGACCTGATCAACAACCTGAACCTGCTTGATGAGAGCATCAACACCTGGAAAGCAGGTGTGGTTCGTGCCCTCAAGCAATTCGTTCCAGACGGTACCCCGGCAGCCGATAAAGAATGCGGCGAATGTGGAGATCCTGAAGGAATCATTTTCTCTGAAGGCTGCCTGGTTTGTAAGAGCTGTGGTTACTCTAAATGCGGTTAAAAATTTAATTTTGTCCCCCGGTAAATAAAAAGCCCCGCTTTCTTATGGAAGCGGGGTTTTTGTTTTTTCTGCATCTGCCAACCCTTTCAGGGTTCCAAACCCTGAAAGGGTTTTTTGCACCTCTCTTCGCTCCGTGAGGTCTGCGACCTCGCGCCTGGCTGAATTATGAAAGAAGGATAAGTTCTTGAAGTCTCTGACTTCATGTTACAATTCATAGAGTTTATTTCGCTCAAGGTCATGAGACTTTGCGCAGTGTGATGGGAAAAGGAAAATGAAAGACCTCACAGATTTTTGAAACCTGTGAGGTCTGGAACCTCGTTGACGCGGATTTAAAATCCGTCCCAACCTATAAATTTAAAACGAATTTATTGTCTTTCTAATCGCTGTTAGATTACCGAGCAGTCTTTCCAGATACTGAATGTCAAGCATGTTTGCTCCATCGCTCTTCGCGTTGGCCGGATCAAAATGGGTTTCAATGAAAATTCCGTCTGCCCCTGTAGCGATTCCGGCGCGGGCGATGGTTTCGATCATATCAGGGCGACCACCGGTTACACCGCTGCTTTGATTTGGCTGTTGCAAGGAGTGGGTTACATCCAGCACGGTTGGTGCAAATTGGCGCATGGTTGGAATTCCGCGGAAATCCACGATCATATCATGATACCCAAACATGGTTCCACGATCTGTAACCATCACCTGCTCGTTATTGCAATCGGTTACTTTGGTGACTGCATGTTTCATGCTCTCCGGACTCATGAACTGTCCTTTTTTGAGATTCACCACTTTCCCGGTTTCTGCGGCGGCGACTACAAGATCTGTCTGGCGTACCAAAAATGCCGGAATTTGGAGGACATCCACATATTCGGCGGCAAGGATAGCATCTTCACGTTCATGAATATCGGTTACTGTGGGAACTCCAAAGGTTTCAGAAACCTTCCGGAGAATTTTCAGCGCTTTTTCATCTCCTATCCCGGTGAAACTGTCGATGCGGCTTCGGTTAGCCTTTTTAAAAGAACCTTTAAAAATATAAGGGATCTGCAGTTTATCGGTAATGCCAACAATGGTTTCGGCAATTCGTAGCGCCATGTCTTCCCCTTCAATGGCACAGGGACCGGCAAGTAGAAAGAAATTACCTGAGTCGGCATGTTTTATCTGTGGTATCTTATTGAGTTGCATAAAAGAAATTTTCTGCAAAGATACCTTTTTTGAAAATCCCTGAAGAATTCACATTTTAAATACTAATTGTCCCTTTCATCCTGGTCAACCTCCAGACCTTCCTTAAGCTCTTCGAGTGGAGGCTGGATCTCATAACCCAAAGCACGAATAATTCGATTGTTATCATAGTAGAAATGCGCCTGCTGAACTTTCTCGTCCTTAAATTTTAAGGCCACATGATAAGGAAAACTAACGGTTTCTCCAGATGGATAGGTGAGGGTATTATTGCCCCAATGGAGGATCCATTTTCCCGCTCTTGTACCGGATTTTACTGTATTTGCAAGCCAGATTCCTTCATCCTTTAGTAAAGGGGTTGCAGTTTCCCTGCCTTTTTTCCAGTAATTGATCGTCTGGTCCAATGTTAAGCTGTCATAGCTGCCCAAATTATAGAACATAGCATCGGCTGCTACATTATTACGCAGTACATCCCAATTGCCTGCTTCATAAGCCTTAACGGTTTCTTTTGCTACTTCCATGACCTGCTCATCTGCAGAATTTTTAACGGTCACCTGTCCAAAACCTGTTTGGAAAAAAAGGAACCCAAACATGATCATCATAAGCTGCTTCATATATCTTGTTATTATCTTTTCTGTCTCCATAGTGCCTCCAATTTAAGTTAAACAAAGAATTATAATCTACTGAATATTAGTCCCTTAAATTTAACGATTTTAAACCTGAAATGAAATTTTAGCTTCCCAAAATATGAGAAACATCAGTTTTAGAGGATTTCAATAAGGGCTTTTTTGAGAAGTGAGTTTGCTTCTGAAGCTCTTCTGAATCTAAGTAATTGTTTATCAGAATTTTAATAGGCTATAAAATTTTACTATAATTCCAAAAGCCTGTATTTTATATGGAAAAAATAAACGTACCTTTGCAGCCTTTAAAAATCAGGCGTTTATATGACAGCTATTAAGAATATCGCGATTATCGCACACGTTGACCACGGAAAGACCACTTTGGTAGATAAGATCATGTACCATTGCAGGCTTTTCAGGGAAAACGAAAACACCGGGGATCTTATCCTTGATAACAATGACCTGGAAAGGGAACGAGGGATCACTATTACTTCCAAAAACGTTTCTGTAGTTTATAAGGATACAAAGATCAACATTATCGATACTCCCGGTCACGCCGACTTTGGAGGAGAGGTAGAAAGAGTTTTGAACATGGCCGATGGGGTTTTACTTTTGGTAGATGCCTTTGAAGGACCAATGCCGCAAACCCGCTTTGTACTTCAAAAAGCTATCGATCTTGGATTGAAACCTTGTGTGGTGATCAATAAGGTGGACAAAGAGAACTGTACACCCGAAGAGGTGCATGAAAAGGTATTCGACCTGATGTTTGAACTTGGTGCCGAAGAGTGGCAGCTTGATTTTCCTTCAGTTTACGGTTCAGCCAAAAATAACTGGATGAGTGATGACTGGAGAAACCAAACAGACAGTATTGAACCGCTACTTGATATGGTGATCGAACATATTCCTTCGCCAAAAGTGGAAGAAGGTTCTCCACAAATGTTGATCACCTCTCTAGACTTTTCCTCCTTTACAGGAAGGATCGCCATTGGACGTCTTCAACGTGGGACTCTTAAAGAAGGAATGCCTGTTGCCCTGGTAAAAAGAGATGGCAGCATCAAAAAAACAAGAATAAAGGAATTACACATATTTGAAGGTCTTGGTCGAAGAAAGATTGAAGAGGTAAATGCCGGAGACATTTGTGCTATTGTTGGGCTTGAAGGCTTTGAGATTGGAGACACCGTCGCCGATCTTGAAAATCCTGAAGGGCTAAAAACTATTGCTATCGATGAGCCTACAATGAGTATGCTTTTCACTATTAATGATTCACCTTTTTTCGGAAAGGACGGAAAATTCGTTACTTCAAGACACATCAAGGAGCGCCTTATGAAGGAGCTTGAAAAGAATCTTGCTTTAAGAGTGGAGGAGACAGACAGTGCAGATAAATTCATGGTCTTTGGTCGTGGGGTCCTTCACCTGTCGGTTCTTATTGAAACCATGCGTCGTGAGGGTTACGAACTTCAGATCGGGCAGCCTCAGGTGATCATCAAAGAGATCGACGGAGTGAAATGTGAGCCTATTGAAGAATTGACAATTGACCTTCCGGAAGATGTTTCAGGAAAGGCTGTGGAAATGGTGACCATGAGAAAAGGGGAGATGCTAAGCATGGAAGGAAAAGGAGACAGGATGACTATTCAGTTCCAGATCCCTTCCCGCGGAATCATTGGTCTAAGAAATCAATTGTTGACCGCTACAGCGGGAGAAGCTATAATGGCTCACCGTTATAAGGAATATCAGCCGCTTAAAGGAGGAATTCCTGAGCGTCAAAATGGTTCTTTAGTGTCCATGGAAAAAGGAAAAGCAATTCCTTATTCTATCGACAAGCTACAGGATCGTGGAAAATTCTTTGTAGATCCGGGAGAAGATATTTATGAAGGTCAGGTGATTGGAGAGAACTCCCGCCAGGATGATATGGTGGTGAACATCACAAAAACCAAAAAACTTTCGAATGTACGTTCCTCGGGTGCAGATGATAAGGCAAGGATAGTTCCTGCAATTAAATTCTCATTGGAAGAAGCCCTGGAATATATTCAAAAAGATGAATACGTGGAGGTAACTCCCAAGCACCTGCGCTTAAGAAAGATCTATCTTACTGAAAACGACAGAAAGAGAAATAAGATCATGTAATCAGATCATTTTTTATAATAAGAGCTGTCAAAAATCGTATTTTTGGCAGCTCTTGTTTTTTAAAGGTTGTTCTAATTATGAGTGCAACACCTAGTCTTGAATTTTGAACATTGAATTAATTATGGAATTATTTGGAATATCATATGTGGAGTGGATTGGCTATTTAGCATCTTTAGTTTTGCTGCTGTCCTTCCTTATGCGAAACATCACTACTCTAAGGTACATTAACAGCCTGGGCTGCCTTTTATTTGTTATTTATGGATTTCTACTCGATTCCTGGCCCATCACCATCACGAATGGAGCAATTATCCTGATCAATATCTACTACCTCTTCATTAACCGTAAGAACAGTGAAAGCTAGATTTTAAAAAGGTAGAAGTACGAAATTAGAAGTACGAGTTTAGGGTTTGCAAAGTATATTACCTTCCAAAAATGATGTTTTTGGGAGGTTTTTTTGTGCTTAAATTATAAGCACAACTACTTTTACAGGGAGACCTTCCCAAGGGATGTGGGGCTCCCATATTTTTATTTCTTTATAGGGAAGTTATAAGCGATGAAAAAGTCGTATTTTTAAGATAGTAAATTAAAAGATAATGGCTTCGTCAGATTTAAGAAATAGGGTAAAAGAGTATGTAGATACAGCAGATGTGAGGCTTCTAAAGATGATTGAAGCTTTGGCAGAAACTTATCACAATGAAGCGCACGAACCTTCATTAAGTGAGGAGCAATATGAGATTTTAGACTGCCGGAGAGAAAAGCATTATAGTGGTCACAGTAAATCCTTTTCCTGGGATGAGGTGAGGCAGAACGCCAGAAAAGCCAAACCCTAAATGCCCTTTTCTTTAAATATAAAAGAGGAAGCAAGTATTGAAATTCTCGAAGCCTATCTCTACTATGAAAGGAAACGGCCGGGACTTGGAGAAGATTTTCTTATTCATCTTGATGTTTATTTCGACAGAATTATCTCTAATCCTGAGCATTTTCCGCAGAAAAGAAAACCCTATCGTGAAGCATTTTTAAAACGATTTCCTTTTCTGATCGTTTATGAGCTAATAGAAAATAATATTATAGTTTATTCTATTTTCAATACCTGGCAAGATCCGGGGAAAAAGAAAAAATAAAGGAATTCTTAATCCTTTTAATTTAGAAAATACCTCAGGCGGTAATATTAAGCTCCATTTTAAAATATGAAATTTTCAGACATAGAGCACTTCGACCGTCGCTCCCTACAGTCGCTGGCTCAGTGTGACATTTTCCAAAGAGGTAATCCTGAACTTTGAATTTTGAATCCTGAATTTCCGTCTTTAGACGGTCTTTTGAACCACTTCAAATACTTTTTGTCCGTCGCACTTGAGGGTTTTTGACGGATACTTAAGCAACAGCGCATAATCATGAGTGGCCATAAGAATAGTCTTTCCGTTCTTGCTGATGTTTTGCAGGACCTCCATAATTTCAACCGAGGTCTGCGGATCCAGGTTTCCGGTGGGTTCGTCGGCCAGAATAAGTTCGGGATCATTGAGAAGGGCTCTCGCGATGGCGATCCTTTGCTGCTCACCTCCCGATAACTGATACGGGTTTTTAAAACCTTTGGTTCCCATTCCTACCTTTTTCAGGACTTCCTCAATTTTATTATCCATCGCAGCTTTGTCTTTCCAGCCGGTAGCCTTCAGCACGAACAGTAAATTATCATTGACGTTTCTGTCATTCAGCAGTTTGAAATCCTGGAACACCACGCCTAATTTTCGGCGAAGAAATGGAATATCCTTTTCCTTTAGGGTGCGCAGGTCGTAATCTACGATCTGGCCTTCCCCTTCGGTAAGCGGAAGATCCCCGTAGAGGGTTTTCATAAAACTGGATTTCCCTGTTCCGGTCTTTCCAATAAGGTAAACGAATTCCCCTTTTTGGATCTCTATATTGACTTCAGAAAGAATTAAAGTTTCGCGTTGATAAATGGCAGCGTCTTTTAGATACAGAACTGTTTGAGACATGAAAAATCACATTTTTGAGAGGTAAAAGTAAGAAAGTGAACGTAAATAATATCGCTTGTGTTGCTTTTCTTCTAATGAATTTTTATGCAGAAAATTTTAAGTTTCATTTAACGGGAAGGTATAATTTATCTTACAAGATGGGCGTTATTACCTAAGAGTTTCTTATATCTTTGAATCATCAACAAAACAATACCTACGAATGAAACATAGCAAAACCTGCCTGTTTGTCGTTTTACTTTTCCTTTCGCTTTTCGGGTACTCTCAACAATCTGCAATTCAAACGAATGAGCTGGCAGATTATCACCGTGCGCTGGATCTTTATAACAATCAGCAATATCTTGCCGCCCAGGCTTTATTTGATGAAGTACAGGATGAGGTGGACGACGAAAGAATTGAAGCCAATTGTGCATACTACATTGCAAATGCTGCCATAAGATTGAATCAACCTGGGGCCGATAAGCTCATGGAGGATTTCGTGCAGCGATATCCTACCAGCACCAAGACCAATGCAGCTTTCCTGGATGTTGCCGACTACTATTTTGAAACCGGGAAATATTCCCTTGCGCGCAAATGGTATGATACTGTTGACCAGAGAAACCTGAGTAAAGCAGAAAAGGAGCGGTTCTATTTCAATAATGGTTATGCGTACTTCCGCGCCAATCAACCCGAAGAGGCCAGGGAATATTTGAATAAAGTGAAAGACTCTAAGGAGTATGGCGCACAGGCAAAATATTACTTAGGTTTTATGGCTTATGAAGGGGACGATTACGAGCAGGCGAATGCCTTATTTGAAGAGGTAGAAGGCAATGAGCGCTATGAAGAGGATCTTTCCTATTTCCAGGCAGATATGAATTTCAAACAGGGAAATTTTAAAGAAGCCATCAGGCTGGGGCTGGAGCAGCTCCCAAGAGCCGATCGCCGGGATAAGTCCGAACTCAACAAGATCATTGGGGAGAGCTATTTTAATCTTGGACAATATGAAGAGGCTATACCTTATTTAAAGGAATACCAGGGCGAGCGCGGAAAGTGGAACAATACCGATTATTACCAGTTGGGTTATGTTTACTTTCAGCAGGGAAATTTTGAAGCTGCGATCTCAGAATTTAATAAGATCATTGGAGGTTCAAATGCGGTAGCACAAAATGCCTACTATCACCTTGCACAGTCTTACCTAAAAACAGACAAAAAGCAACAGGCGCTTAATGCCTTTAAGAATGCCAGTGAAATGGATTTCAATGCAGAGATCAAAGCAGATGCTGCCTTGAATTATGCGAAGCTCAGTTACGAAATTGGGAACAGCTACGCCAGCACCCCACAGGTGTTGATGGATTATTTAGAGGCATATCCCAATTCTCCGGCGAAAGATGAGATCAATGAATTGCTGGTGAATTCCTTTATTACTTCCAAAAATTATGAGGAAGCCATGCGTTTGCTGAAGGGGAACCGAAACTTTCAGAATAATGTAGTGTACCAACAGGTAGCTTTCTACCGCGGAATTGAGTTATTTAACGAAGGTAATTATCGTGAGGCGAGTGAATATTTTGACATGGCTTTAAGCGAAAGACGCGATCCACGTTTTACAGCCCTTGCAACATTTTGGAAAGCCGAAAGTGATTTCAATCTAAGGAATTATCCCGAAGCTTTGGTAGGTTACCGGGAATTCGCCGGAATGAGTGGGGCGCAGGGCGCTTCAGAAAAAGAAAATCTCGACTATAATATTGGCTATGCCTATTTCAAGCAGCAGGATTACGGAAGAGCTGGCGAATTCTTTAATCGTTATGCCAAAGACGCCTCAAAGGAGAAGTCTAGAAGAACTGATGCTTATGTACGCCTTGGTGACAGTCATTTCGTGAACAGCAGCTACTGGCCGGCGATGGAAGCTTATAATTCAGCCATTGCGCTTAATGGTTCCCAGAATGATTATGCAGCTTTTCAAAAAGCCATCAGCTATGGTTTTGTGCAGCGTAACGACACCAAAATTCAGGAGCTAACCGATTTTCTTCGGAAGTTTCCACGTTCCCCTTACAGGGATGATGCAGCTTACGAATTAGGGAATACCTATGTAGCAATGAAAAATACCTCCCAGGGTATGGAGGCTTACAACAGGCTTATAAGAGATGTTCCCGGCAGCCCGTTCGTACCTCAGGCCTTGCTGAAACAGGGACTAATTTATTATAACAATGACCAGGGCAACCAGGCGCTGGATAAACTGAAAAAAGTGGTGGCCGATTATCCTAATTCGGCTGAAGCTGTACAGGCAGTAAGTACCGCCCGTCTCATTTATGTAGATATGGGCAGAACAGATGAGTATGCCGCGTGGGTTAAAAATCTGGACTTCGTAGAGGTTACCGATGCCGATCTTGATAACACCACTTTTGAATCCGCAGAGAAGCAGTACCAGGCGAACAACACCGCTGCTGCAATTACTGCCCTTCAAAAATACCTGAATTCTTTCCCTAACGGAATACATTCCGTGCAGGCTAACTTCTACCTGGGACAATTGTACTTTAGGGAAGGAAATAAGCAAAAAAGTATTCCGCATTACAAGTATGTGATTGGCAGGTCGGCTTCAGAATATCTTGAGCAGTCCCTGGCAAGACTTTCAGAAGTTTACCTTGAAGACAGGAACTATTTTGAGGCGATTCCTCTGTTAAAGCGTTTGGAGCAGGAAGCATCCTATCCTCAAAACACCATTTTTGCGCAGTCTAATCTTATGAAATCCTATCTTGAAGGTGAGAAATATTCAGAAGCAGTTACCTATGCCGAAAAGGTTTTGGCTAATCCCGATGCAGAGCAGGCTGCTAAAGATGATGCCCAGGTGATCATTGCGCGCGCTGCTATGCGTACCGGCAATGAAGACAGGGCAAAACGTGCTTATGCCGAAGTACAAAAAACTGCTAAAGGAGAACTTGCTGCAGAAGCCTTGTATTATGATGCTTATTTCAAGCATAAAGCGGGTAATCACCAGGCTTCAAATGATGTGGTCCAACGACTGGCAAAAGATTACTCCGGCTACAAGCTTTACGGTGCAAAAGGACTGGTGTTGATGGCGAAGAATTTCTATGCGCTGGGAGATGCTTACCAGGCCACCTATATCCTGGAGAATGTGATCAAGAATTTCACACAGTTCCCCGATGTAGTACAGGAGGCTAAGCAGGAATTGGCCAGAATAAAAGCCCAGGAAGCCAAAACAAACGCTTCAGTTGAAACCAACAATTAATATACGTAAAAGCCTTCCCATGAAAATCAACTCATTAAGTGTATTGATCATGTTCTTATTTTTCACCGGCTTCTCCTTCGCCCAGGATCTGGGAAGCGAAACAGTAGAAGTGGTGAAACCATATACCCCAAGTGTAAGTGATGCTCCCAAAATAAGGGAGTTGCCAAAAATATCAGATTCAGTGAGCCTTGAAAAAAGGCCGGTGCAATACAGTATTTTTTCGGTACCTGTGGCTTCCACCTTTTCGCCGGCCAAAGGAAGGGCGGCAACTGTTGAACGTCAAAGGCCGCCAAAGCTGTATGATAACTATATTACACTTGGCTTTGGAACCTACACCAGTGCTCTTGCGGAATTCTACAGCAATATAGAGGTGAATCGCACAGATAACTTCGGAATTTTCCTGAACCACAATTCTGCCCAGGGAGGAATCGACGATGTGGTGCTTGATGATCATTATTATGACACTGAACTCAACCTGAATTACTCCTCCAGAAACCGAAACCTAATCTGGAATATGGATTTTGGTGCCGAACATCAGCAGTATAACTGGTATGGAGTCCCATCTTCACTTCCTTCAGAAATCGAGGAAATAGATCCACAACATAATTACTACAGTGTTAATGTGGGTGGGGAAATCAACCTTGATAAATCATTTTTTGACAGGGCTGAAGCAAATTACAGATACTTTGGAGATGACTACAGTTCTGCAGAACATCGTTTTAAGATCAAGCCAACCCTGGAACTGCCCATTGGAGGAGAGCTCTTCCACACCAACCTTGTGCTTGATTATGTAAACGGAAGTTTTGAGCGTGATTACTTCACCGGAGAAGGGATCAACTACAGTTTCCTCAACACCGGGTTGGAATCAAGTCTATTGGTCCTAAGAGATGATCTTACTCTAAATCTGGGGGCTGCTATCTATTACAGCCTGGATTCTGAGAACAGTGACGGCGGAATATATGTTTATCCGCAGGTGACTGCCAGTTACCGTATGGCCGGGGATTATTTTATTGGTTATGCAGGATTGGAAGGAGAATTGCGTCAAAACACCTATTATGAATTTGTAAAACATAATCCTTTTCTTTCACCTACCCTGGAAATCCATCCAACAGACAGGCAATATGACGCTTATGTAGGGGCAAAAGGAAAGCTTTCCAACAGTGTTGGTTACAATGTACGGGCAAATTATACGGCCGAAGATTTTAAGCCGCTTATTATTTCTAATCCAGTAGTTTCTGCCTCCAATTTGGAAAATTATAGCTTCGGAAATTCCTTTAATGTGGTTTATGATCAGGTAAACACTGTTTCTGCCTTTGGGGAACTAAACTTTGATGTGCGACGCAATTTAAATCTGCGGTTAAATGCCACCTATTTTGTTTATGATACCAGTGAACAGGAGGAGGCATGGAACCTGCCTGAATACGAAGCCAACCTGATGATGGATTGGCAGATCACTAAAAAGTGGTTTGCCGGTGCAAATCTCTTTTTGGTAGGAGAAAGAAAAGATGCCAATCTTTATGATGTAAGAACTTTGGATGAACTTCCTTCACCTGAGGTTGTTGATCTTGATGGTTATATAGATCTCAATGCTAACCTGGGATACAGGTTCAATGACAGGTTATCCATATTTGCCCGTGGTCATAATTTGTTGGGTGATAATTATGAAAAATGGAAAAATTACCCGGTAATGGGTCTGCAGGTAATGGCCGGTGCGACCTATAAATTCGACTTTGGAAGAAGATAATTAGAACTTCCATACCTTTTAAAAAGCCGGTTTTTAAACCGGCTTTTTAATTTTTTACGCATGAATAAGATCCGGGTAAAGAAACCTTAACAATAAGGTAACATTGGATCTTTTTGGAGTATTTACTTTTGCGGCCAGAAAAAAATCCGGAAGAAGAAGCCGAAAACCGTTTATTTTTCCAAATTTTGAAATCTATTAAATAGCAAATGGCAAAAAATAAAAAGTTCAACCGGACGAAGAGGAACAGACCTTATCTGAACGTCCTCGATTTCATGGTACAGGAAAAGACTTTCCTCGCCATCGTAATAGTAGGCCTCGTGCTGGCAGGAATTCTCACCGGGTATGGTCAGGCAGGAATGTGGCTGGGTTTCTTTTTTGCTGCGTATGCGACAGTTGCAAACGACAGTATTCAATCCCTGGGAACCTTTATTGAAAGCAACAAGAATAAGAAATGGTGGGTACTATGGCTTTTTGTTGGTGTAATTTTCCTTGCAGTAGTCACCTTTAGTTGGGTTTACTTCGACGGAGATGTTACTTATCAAAGATTACTGGATTCAGATGGGAACAGTAAATACCCGCATCCCGAAACTTTTGGCTTTTTCCAGATCATCGCTCCACTGGTCCTGCTTATCCTTACCAGAATGCGTATGCCGGTATCAACCACCTTCCTCATTTTAAGTGTATTTAGTGCAGATACTTCTGGAATTACTTCGGTAGTATGGAAGTCATGGTCGGGTTATATCATGGCCTTTATCCTGTCTTTCCTTGTGTGGTATCTTTCCTATAACACCATCAAAAAATATTTCAAGAGCCGTAAAACCCACAATGCCTGGACAGCAATCCAGTGGATTGTAAGCGGTACGCTCTGGGGAGTTTGGGTAATGCAGGATGGTGCGAACATTGCAGTTTACCTGCCCCGTACCCAAAGCCTTACCGAATTCATCATTTTTGCCACCACTATTTTTGCAGGTCTTGGTTTACTCTTTTATCTGAGAGGGGACAAGATCCAGGAAGTAGTAAGTGAAAAAGCGAGGATCTCAGACATTCGTGCAGCAACTCTAATCGATGCTACTTACGTAATCCTGTTGATCTACAAACTTTTTATAAGTACTGTGCCTATGAGTACCACCTGGGTTTTCCTTGGGGTTATTGGAGGTAGAGAGATTGCAATAAGCCTTGCAAGAACAAAGAAAGGAAGGAAACACCGCAAAAAAGCAGGAAAGATGATCTTCAGGGATTTCTCCTCTGCAATGATCGGGCTGTTCGTTTCTATCGCCCTTGCAGCAGGTGCTAATCCAGAAATACGCAGTGCCATTGGAGAAACGGTATCCGGCTGGTTTTAACGTATAGCAACAAAGTATAACAGAATGCGTCTCAATTGAGGCGCATTTTCTATTTTTACCCAAACCTTAATTAAAATCATGAAAAAATTACTCTTTTTGATCCTGAGTATAGGGGTCTTTTTTAGCTGTGACAACAACAGTAAAGAAGCTGCCGATTTGCTGGTGATCAATGCAAAGATCTATACGGTAGATGAGGAGTTTTCTACTGCGGAAGCTGTCGCCATTAAAGACGGAAAATTTCTTGCTGTAGGTACATCTGAAGAGCTTCAGGAAAAATATGACGCCACTGAAGTAGTAGATGCCGCCGGCAAAACCATTCTACCCGGACTTATTGATGCACATGCGCATTTCTATGGGCAGGGAATGAACCTGCAGGCAGTTGATCTTACCGAAACCAAAAGCTTTGAAGAAGTGGTGAGCAGGATCGTTGAGTTTCAGAAGCAGAAGAATTCCGAATTTATTATTGGTCGCGGCTGGGATCAGAATGACTGGGAGGTGAAGGAATTCCCGGTTAAGGATACCTTAGATGCACTTTTTCCTGATACTCCCGTTGCGATCACCCGGATTGACGGACATGCCTTATTAGCGAATCAGGCAGCTCTCGATGCTGCCGGCATCACACCAAACACTCCTGCCGAAGGAGGTGAAATAGAGGTAAAGGATGGAAAACTCACCGGGATCCTTGTAGACAATCCGATGGCCCTGGTTGAAAATGCCGTACCCGCTACAAGTACCAAAGATCAGATCACTGCTTTGCTGGATGCCCAAAAAGAGGTTTTTCAGTATGGTCTAACTACCATAAACGATGCAGGTCTTGACAGGCAGGTTATCCAATTGATCGACAGTTTACAACAGGCTGGAGCTTTGGATGTGCGAATCTATGCCATGATTAGCAACACCAAAGACAATCTGGATTATTTCCTGGATAAAGAGCCGCTAAAGACAGATAAGCTGAATGTGCGCTCCGTAAAATTCTATGCAGATGGTGCCCTTGGTTCCCGCGGTGCTGCTTTAAAGCAGCCTTATTCAGACAAGCACGACCATTTTGGAGCGCTGTTATCTTCAGTAGCCGAATTCAAGGAAACTGCTGCACGAATTGCTGCCTCTCCGTATCAAATGAACACCCATGCAATTGGAGATTCTGCAAATGTGGTTGTTCTTAAGACATATGACTCTTTACTTGCAGATGCAGGGGACAGGCGTTGGAAAGTGGAGCATTCACAGGTTATCGACGAGGAGGATTTTAAATATTTCAGCAAGAATATAATTCCTTCTGTACAGCCTACTCATGCCACCAGTGACATGTATTGGGCGCAGGACAGGCTGGGACCTGAAAGAGAGAAAGGAGCCTATGCCTATAAGCAGCTGTTGGACCAGGCAGGAATAATTGCATTAGGAACAGATTTTCCGGTAGAAAAAGTAAGTCCGTTTTTGACATTTTACGCTGCTGTTATAAGAAAAGATACTAAAGATTATCCCGAAGGTGGTTACATGCCCGAGCAGGCTTTGAGCAGGGAAGAAGCGCTTCGCGGGATGACCATTTGGGCTGCGTACAGCAACTTTGAAGAAGATGAAAAAGGTTCCATAGAACCGGGAAAGTTTGCCGATTTTGTCATTTTAGACAAAGATCTTATGGAAGTTCCCGAAGCTGAAATCCCTGAAATGAAAGCTAATGCTACCTATTTAGGAGGGAAAAAAGTATTCAGTGCTCAGTGATCAGTGTTCAGTTTTTTTAATAAGTTTGAGCAGTAAAATATAGAACTAATGAAAAACGCCCTTTAAAAAGAAGATTTTTATAGGGCGTTTTAATTACCAATTAATTTTGAATTTTTCTAAACCTTAAACCTTAAACCTTGAATAACCCCTGCGGGGTTATTTTCCTCCATTAGCCTTAAGGTCAAGCTGACATTTTTCATCAAAGTCAACAATATTCTCTCCATCTTCGAGGTAACTGAATGGGGAAGAGCCAAAAGCTATTGATGCGGCCATAAGGCAGCCATCAACAATACAATGCGCTTTTTTACTTTTTTCAGTTTCTTCATGGGGAGTTTGAGCGGGGGAACCATTATTTACAAGACCAAAAAGATGACCGAATTCGTGGTGTAAGGCAGTAGTCTGAATTTCGCTCCGGGATATAGAAAATCCGGACATTTCAGACACTTCTTTATCGAAAACAATTATTGAGGTGTTCCTGTAGGCTTTTCCAATGATTTTTTTGTCTTCATTACTGTCTACGCTTTTGTCGTCGGCAAAAAAGATATAAGTGCTCAGGGTTTTTCCACTTGAGAAGCTGGTCCTGTTTGTTTTTTCCTGAGCAATAATTTCTTCCAGGGTATAGGTGCCAAAATTGGGTGAAGCCACTGCCCTTGTTATTATAGTGATTCCGTCTGGTTTGTTGAGATATTTGTTCAGGAAGATCTTTAGATTACTAAGCGCTTCGGGAGTTGGTTCAAAGCCTGTGACGTAAACGATCTCTATCTCAAGGGCGGTAAATTTTTCGTCGCTAAGGAAATCCCTGGCAGAGGCTCCTAAAACCAGATCATTGCGGTGTGATATTTCCTCTTTATCAGATTCATCTGTAGAACAACCTGTAAGAAGTATTAATATAAGTGAAGAGAACCAGGTAAGTTTAAATAGTATTCTTGCCATTCATTTTTACTTTAAAGTAAGTTTTGCCAGGTAATCATAGTGGTCCCCTTCGAAAACTTTTTCACACTCAAAACCATTTTTAGCTGCTGCTAAATATAAGGAATCAAAATCAAGATACAACCAGGGAAAATCTTTTGAAGTTTCTCCTTTATAACTAAGGCGATAGGTAAGTTCCCCATAATAACCCTGGGAGGTATCAACCCAAACCCCACCATCTTCATCCTGCTCAAAAAGATAAATAAGGTCCGAGGAGTCGATCAGGACCTGTCCATTTATTGTCAGCAGATTCTTCAGCTGCCGGAAAAAATTATCTAAAAAACGCATTTTTCCCACGATACCAGTACCGTTCATGAGTAAAAGAATAGTATCGAACTTTTCTTCGGAAAGGTCTTCAAAATTGATAATTTTTGCGTCTGTAACTCCGCGTTTACGGCATACTTCTATTGCTCCCGAAGATGTGTCAATTGCTTTTACCTCAAGATTTCGCTCCTCCTGAAGGTAAAGAGCGTGGCTACCGGCACCACAACCTACGTCTAAAACTTTTCCGCGACATAGTTGCAAAGCTTTTTGCTCCAGCTTTGGCATTTCCTTATAGCTTCTAAAGAGGTAAGGCACCGGGATCACATCATCATCAAAGTCGGGCGAGTGGACAGTAATTTCCTCGTCATCACCATTTTCAAAGAATGCTTTTATAGCTTTTCCGAAGATATCGGGATCATTTTTTAGCTTGCTCACTTGTGGGTTCTGTTTATATTTGCAGCATGCAGGAAGAGATAGATGGGCTCCCGCAGCGGGCCAAAGATAAACATAAGGAGAATAAGAAGTTTTTCCAGCAGCTTAAAAAGAAGCCACCGCGCCACCTGGATCTTCAAATGCAGGAGCTGCACGAAGAAGAATTTCAAAAAACCGATTGCCTTAGCTGTGCCAACTGCTGTAAAACTACGGGCCCTCTATTTACCAATAAGGACATTGAGCGCATTTCAAAATACCTTAAGTTAAAGCCGCAGCAGTTTATCGATCAATATCTCAGGATAGATGAGGACAATGATTATGTACTGCAGGAAGTGCCTTGCGCTTTTCTTGCTCCCGATAATTATTGCATCATTTATGACGTGCGGCCAAAAGCCTGCAGCGAATTCCCCCACACCAACCGCAAAGACTTTCACAAGATCTCCAATCTCACGATGAAGAATGTCGCTATTTGCCCGGCGGCGTTTAGGATTGTAGAGGAGATGAAACGCAGAGCCTTGAAGAGTTAGTTCTTTAGGATGATTATGTATTGTACTAGATATCAGGGTTGTTTTTAACTGTTCCGAGTTGCGGGTTGCGAGTTGTTTCTTTAAAAAGTATATTTTGAGTATCTTTTAATTTGATTTTGAAGACATACTTGCATGGCACAATCTTATAAGGAACTTGAAATTTATTCTATATCTCTTACTCTCTTTTACAAGATCCACTCCTTAAGTCTTCAGCTGCCAAAACATGAACTTTATGAATTGGGCAGCCAGATTCGCAGGTCTGCAGATTCAGTAAATACTAATATTGTGGAAGGATATGGCCGTAGAAGATATAAAGCTGATTTTCTGAAGTTTCTTGTCTATTCTCACGCAAGCAATGACGAGACGCTAAATCATCTGGAGAAACTCGTTCATCTGTATCCCGGCATAATGAAGGACCATCTTTATCTACAAAAGGAGTATAATAGCCTTGGGGGAAAAATAAATTCTTTTATAAAATACGTGGAAACTTCGTGGAAAAGCTGATATAAATTTCATTCAACCCGCAACCCGCAACCCGCAACCCGTAACCCGCAACCCGTAACCCGCAACACTTTTAATACAACAAATACCTCTCCCTTACCACTTTAAAGTCTTCAAGTCCTTCGGTCCAGGTGTCCCTGATCTCTTCTGCAGTCATCCCCTTTTCAATCTGCTCCTGAAGCTTTGTGGAGCCGGCGAGTTTGGTGAAAAAAGCATTGAAGAATTCCTCTTTTTGGGAAGTATTGTTATAAGCTTCGATAAGCCACTCAAGATTTAAACTGGCAAGACGTGGCTCTTCAGAAAGGTCTTTTCCGTAGCAGGTTTTGCCCAGGTGCTTCGGATTTTTAGCGCCTTCATTGGATTCCGGTATGTATGAGAAGGTGTATTTGTCTTCAGGAAGATAAGGGGAGCCAAAGACCTGGAACTGCTTTTGGGTTCCGCGGCCGGCATTTACATTGGTGCCTTCGAAAAAACATAGACTTGGATAAAGATTTATTGCCTTTGCATTTGGCAAGTTGGGGGAAGGTTTGATAGGAAGGTCATAAGGTTCATTCCTGTCATAGCCTTGCATTTTGATCACCTGTAACGGAGTCTGGACGCCATTTTTCAGCCATTTTTCGCCGTTGGTCATTTCAGCATATTCTCCTATGGTCATTCCATGGACAACAGGAATTGGATGCATTCCCACAAAACTCTGGTGTGTTGTATCCAGCACCGGACCGTCAATATAATGACCGTTTGGGTTTGGTCTGTCGAATACCAGGACCTGAAGATCATTTTCCGCAGCTGCTTCCATGACGTAGTGCAGGGTAGAGATATAAGTGTAGAAGCGAACTCCCACATCCTGCAGGTCAAAAATAAGGATATCAAGGTCCTCCAGCTGTTCGGCCGAAGGTTTTTTATTGTTTCCGTAGAGGGAGAAGACGGGGAGGCCTGTTTTTGGGTCCTTACCGTCCTCAATGACTTCCCCGGCGTCGGCAGTTCCGCGGAAGCCGTGTTCGGGAGCGAATACTTTTCTTAGATCAACATCAAGAGCCAGCAGGGTATCTACCAGATGTACGTTTCCTGCTTCAGTCTGGATGATACTGGTCTGGTTTCCTACCAGACCTACTTTCTTACCTTTCAAAAGTGGCAAATATTCGGTTGTTCTTTCAGCCCCTGTTTTTAGAGAGGGTTGAACTTCGGCCTGTACGTCTTCAGCAATTGCAACTGACTTAGACTCGGATTTGTTTCCGCAGCCGGTGGCGGTGATAAGTAGGAATAAAAATGTACTTTTGAAAAATCTTAAACTCATAGCTACTCTTGGATCTTGAATTTTTTATTGCAAAACGCCTCGTAAGCTCGAAGCAACACAAAAGTAGCATATCGGCACCTATTATAAAAATTGCAATTGTAGCTATTGCAATTGGGGTGATCATGATGCTGGTGGCTTTTGCAACGGGAATTGGGCTTCAGCAAAAAATTAGGGAAAAGATGAGTGCCTTTACCGGTCATATCACAATCTCGAGCTATGACAATAACAATTCCCAGGTTTCTTTAATGCCTATTTCCACGGATCAGGACTTTTACCCTGACTTTACTTCTGTTGAAGGAATTGAACATGTTCAGGCCACAGGCTACATTGGCGGAGTAATACGCACTGCGACCGACTTTGAGGGAATCATTGTCAAAGGCGTAGGTACAGATTATAACTGGGACTATTTTAAAGATTTCCTGATTGAAGGAGAACTGCCTGATCTTTCGGGAGGATTAAACGACGAGATCCTCATGTCTTCGTATACGGCCAATAGGCTGGGCCTGGGAGTAGGGGACAAAGCAGTGACCTATTTCTTGAGGGATGACAGCAGTAAAACGCCGCTTACCAGAGCCTTTGTGATCAAGGGGATCTACAATTCGGGCTTTCAGGAATTTGATGAGCTTTACATGATAGCCGATATTCGGCATATCCAGCGGCTAAACCGCTGGGAGAAAGATCAGGTTGGAAATTTTGAGGTGTTTCTGACGGATTTTAGTGAGCTGGAAGAAAAAGGGCAGGAGATCTATGAAAATACAGATTCCTTCCTTGATACCCGCACCATAAAGCAGCAATATTATTCCATTTTTGAATGGTTATCTCTGTTTGACTTCAATATTGCATTGATCATTGGGATCATGATCCTGGTTGCGGGAATTAATATGATTACTGCTTTACTGGTACTTATCCTGGAACGTACGCAAATGATAGGGATCCTTAAAGCTCTTGGAAGCAGTGACTGGAGTATCAGGAAGATCTTTTTATATAATGCCGGATATCTAATCGTTCTTGGGCTTTTTTGGGGAAATCTCATTGGATTAGGCCTACTTTTCGCACAGAAATACCTGAAACTCATTCCGCTTAACCCCGAAACCTATTATGTGACAGAGGCCCCGGTTTATATAGGCTGGGAATACATTGTGGGGGTAAACCTGGGGACCTTGTTCCTGTGCATGCTCATGCTGCTTATTCCTTCTTATATCATTACAAGGATCTCGCCGGTAAGGGCGATGAAGTTCGATTAAGAAAAGTTTCAAAAATGTCATTTTGGGCACCCCTTTTGTGTCCTTTTAAAAGCTGCTTTTTTTCTTACCTTTGCAGCCGAAAATTTTTGAAATGGAATACGCTGAAAACATACTGGGTACTATCGGAAATACTCCTCTCGTTAAGATCAATAAATTGACAGAAGGTATAGACGCACTGGTGCTTGCAAAATATGAAACCTTTAATCCTGGAAATTCGGTAAAGGACCGCATGGCGGTGAAGATGATCGAGGATGCCGAAGCCGCCGGACTTCTAAAACCCGGAGGGACCATTATTGAGGGAACTTCCGGAAACACCGGGATGGGACTTGCCCTTGCTGCCATTGTAAAAGGTTATCGCATGGTTTGTGTGATGGCCGATAAACAATCCAAGGAAAAAATTGACATTTTACGCGCGGTAGGAAGCGAAGTGGTGGTTTGTCCCACCAATGTGGCGCCAGATGATCCTCAATCCTATTATTCCACTTCTAAACGTCTTGCTGAAGAAACTCCAAACTCCTGGTACGTTAATCAGTACGACAATCTTTCGAATACTAAAGCTCATTATGAAAGCACGGGACCTGAGATCTGGAGACAGACCGATGGAAAAGTGACTCATTTTGTTGTTGGGGTTGGTACGGGCGGAACAATTTCGGGCGTTGGAAAATACCTGAAGGAACAAAATCCGAACGTTAAGGTTTGGGGCGTGGACACCTATGGCTCTGTTTTTAAGAAGTACCACGAGACCGGGGAATTCGATGAAAACGAGATCTATCCCTATGTGACTGAAGGGATTGGAGAGGATATCTTGCCAAAGAATGTGGATTTCAGCATCATTGACGGCTTTACAAAAGTAACCGATAAGGATGCGGCTATCTATACTCAAAGACTTGCCAAAGAAGAGGGAATGTTCCTCGGGAACAGTGCAGGAGCTGCTATAAAAGGTTTGCTTCAGCTAAAAGAGCATTTTAAGAAGGATGATGTAGTAGTGATCCTTTTCCATGACCACGGCAGTCGCTATGTGGGTAAAATGTTCAATGACGACTGGATGCGGAAAATGGGATATATAGAATAAGAGTCAAGAGCCTAGAACCAAGAAGCTAGACTTAATTTAAATAAGTTTTAAAGAGCTGTCTATTCAGGCAGCTTTTTTCTTTTCTGAAATTATTGGAGGATCATCTTTCCTTTGAACCAGCCAGAATGCAAATGCACCGGTAAAATAGAGCAGTACGTCCACGACATCAGCCGTGTATCGCTGAGTAACTTCCGGCAGGTAGAGTTCGAAATAAAGCGAATAAAAAGCTGCCAGGGAAAAGGCCGAAAAAAGGGAAATTTTGAGCTGTTCTTTTCTGCTGAATTTTCTGATCAAAAAGAGACAAATTCCCAGAACTACGGGCATACACAGCAGATCATTCAGGTAGGATGAAAAGAACTCCGGTAGGAAGAAAAATTTCAACAGGAACAAATTCACCAGGAATAGGCTGCAACATAATATTGAAAAGAGGTAGCTCTTTTTCATAACAGGAAAAGTGCAACAATAAAAGCAAGGGTTCCGCCAATGATCATCACCGCCAGCCATACCTTAAATCCGGCTTTTTTGAGTGCGCCGGTAAAACCCTTTCCCTCTTTTTTCGGAAGAGGAATTTTATTCGAGCTTGAGGTTTTTTTAGATCCTGCTTGCTCATTAAAATCCTTTCTTTTTTCGGGCTGCATAAAACCGGTTTTGTGTTAATATAGAATATTTCCCGGAAATTATTCTGCCCTCATTAAGGTTTAACCCTGAATTAAGATTTAATCCTCCCAGCCCCATGGTGCTGCAGGAGCGGGTACAGGTTTTCTAAGATCAAAGGCAATGGAAAAAAATCTGTCCGTACCTATGCGTCTTAAATTATAGGTAAAAGTGTTGTCATCTAAAGTCACCCACCAAACATTGGTGGCAGCCAAAGGAAGAAGTAGTGCAGTCTCAGGGTCGGCCGGAAAAACCTGGATATCAGAAAGGCCGTAATTGGTGGCTGTGCCGCCGTACATTGTAACCTCGTCATTTGTCCCGTCCTCATGCCGGTGATCATGTTTTAACTGAATTCTTTCATTTTCTTTGCTGAATATCCAGGTTCGGGATCTGTCTTCTCCCACTAAAAAGGGTATTTTTATCAGCTTCTCTTCACAGGACCTCACGTGCATGATGAGTTTTTTTCCGCGGAAAGCATCATCTTGCGGGGCTTCCACCACATAGCCTTCAAAAGCTCTTCCGCAGTACTGTTGTAATGTATTCCAGAATTCAGTCGCAGGATCTGCATCCTGAGCGAAAAAATTCAGACTGGTGACGATAGCTAAGATGGAAAAAATAGTCTTCATGTGTTAAGGTTTTTTGTAAATATAGAAAGACCTTATGCTGCTGCAGAAAAATCTATTTTAGTAGCTTTAATTTTCATTATGAAGAACAAGCTAATTTTAATATTGCTGCTGGTTATAAGCGGTTGCAAAAGCAAAGAACCAGAAAATATCACAGTTCTGGAAGAGGATCCGGTAAGGTTCCTTGCGTTAGGGGATTCCTATACTATTGGAGAAAGTGTGCCTGTACCTATGCGATGGCCTATGCAGCTAGCGGAAAGATTGCGGGAGGAAGGAATAGAAATAGAAGAGCCCAGAATTATTGCCCGGACAGGATGGACTACCGGGGAGCTGTTGGAAGCTATGGAGACGCAGTTAAATAATGAAAAATTTGACCTGGTCTCAGTTTTAATTGGAGTTAACAACCAATACAGAGGCCTTTCTCCCGAAGACTATGAACAAGATCTCCATGAGATTTTTAGAAGAGCGATTCAATTCTCCCAAAATGGTGCCGCAGGGGTTTTTGCAGTGAGTATACCCGATTATGGGGTAACTCCATTTGGTGCCGACAACGAAGAAAAAATAGGAATGGAGCTGGATGAATTCAATAGAATTTTCCAAAAGGTAGCTGCAGAATATGAAATAGATTTTTACAATATCACCCCCATTTCGCGTCGTGCAAAAGAAGATGCATCTCTTATTGCTACAGATGATCTTCATCCCAGTGGTAAGATGTATACCCTTTGGGTTGACCTGATCCTTAATGAAGTGCTGCAAAAAATAGAAACCGATAAATAATTTTTCTGTAAGGATTTTCGTGCTGAAAAAATTATTCTGAGGTTCAGGATGACATGGAATATTTCCTATTTTTATTTCATGCGGGAGGATTATTTACATTATTTGTGGCGGTATCAAAAGCTTGACCATCAGGAGATGAGAACAGCTGATGGACTTCCTGTAAAGGTGATTTCCCCCGGGGCACATAACCTGCTCTCGGGCCCCGACTTCTTTAACTCCAGGGTGCTCATAGGCGATCAGGAATGGGCGGGAAATGTGGAGATCCACCTTCGCTCTTCAGACTGGTATATGCATAGTCATGAAAGCGATCCTGCGTACGATAATGTCATCCTGCACGTGGTGTGGGTTCATGATGTTGAAGTATTCCGCAAGGACAATACCAGTCTCCCGGTTGTAGAAATTTGCCACCTGGTGGCTCCGGAGACTGTTAATTCCTATGAAGATCTCTGTTCAAATAATGGGAATCGATGGATCAATTGTCAAAATGATTTTGGCGAAGTAGATGACTTTTTTTTAAATAACTGGCTTGAAAGACTCTATGTGGAAAGGCTGGAGAAGAAAAGCCTGCTTATAAACCACATTTTTGAAAACCTGGCTGGAGATTGGGAAGCAGTACTCTTTAAAATGTTGGCTAAAAACTTTGGATTAAATATAAACGGTGATGCATTCTTAAGCGTCGCGGCTTCCATTCCTTTTTCTGTAGTGCGTAAGCTTAGAGGAAACCGGTTGCAGCTGGAGGCAATTTTCCAGGGGCAGGCGGGGCTACTGTCAGGAGATTGTGAAGAGCCATATTTTCTCAGCTTAAAAGAAGAATATAATTACCTGCGGAAAAAATTCAGATTAAATGCTCAGGGGGTTTTACCGGTGAAATATTTCAGGTTGCGGCCAGACAATTTTCCGGAGGTAAGGTTAGCACAACTTGCAGGGATTTACAATAAACATGCATCTCTTTTTAATGTCTTGATCAATTGTGCCCAGGCAAAAGATCTTTATAAAATATTGGAAGTGGAGGTCAATGATTTCTGGAAAACCCATTATACCTTTTATAAATCCCATAGTCCCAAAAGAAAGGCCCTGAGCACTAATTTTATGGACCTGTTGATCATCAATACAGTAGTGCCGCTAAAATTCTGTTATGCCAGGAGTAAGGGTAAAGAGGAAGGTTGGGAAGAATTTTCAATGATCGAAGCTGTTGCTCCTGAAGAAAACCAGGTCATTAAAAAATTCAGCTCTTTAAGGCCGCAGGTTGCTGTAAATGCACTTCGATCGCAGGCACTTTTGCAGTTAAAAAACGAGTATTGCGACAAAAATGCCTGTTTAAATTGTGCAATAGGAGTAAAGCTTCTTCAAAGGGAACCTCAATTTTAATATCTTCGCAAGATGCAGAGATGGGTAAATCAAATCAGGAATTTTTTTGAACGACATGGTTTCTATGTCTCCTCTCGTTTTGCAGATAAATTAGGAATGAGGGCAAAAAACGTAAGATTGTTTTTTATCTACCTTTCCTTTGCCACTTTTGGAATAGGGTTCGCAGTTTACTTGACTCTTGCGTTTCTCTTAAAGTTCAAAGACATGATCTATTCCAAACGAACTTCTGTCTTTGATCTTTAATTTTGTACCGAATCTGTCAACGATTAACGTTTTATTTACATTTTAACGCGGCAAAAATTTGAAAACGTTAATATTTTTAGCATCTTGCTTCGCCGAAAATTTCAATTAAACTATTCTAAAACTTCTCTATGAGAAAGGCCCTACTTTCAATTTTTTCTTTGTTCTTTTTGTTTACTGCAACCGCACAGGAGTTGCAGATAAATGCCGATGTTCAAAACCCCACCAGGGAGATCAATGATGGTTTTGTTGAGCTGCAGGTTAATGGAGGAACTCCTCCCTACCAATATAAGTGGTCCAGCCAAAGTACACCATTGGATTCACCCAGGGCAGAAGGCCTGGTTGAGGGAGTGGACTACTCGGTTGTGGTAACCGATGCTGCAGGAAATAAAGCAGAAGAGACTTTTAAAGTTCCTGCCGAGGCAATTACCGAACATTTCAATGGAACTTTTGCTCCTATTGTTGCGAGTATGGGAAGGATCCTCTTTTGGGATCCTTTTTCGGCTATTGGTATTTACGATCCTGTAGTTTATGCCGATTATAAAAGAGTTCCTGCGCCCGAGTGGGAAGCAACCGTGGAAGGTAAGTTTATACTGGAAGAATGGTTGAAGCCGGAAGGTGCTCAGGTAAAAGAAGGAGATCCTATTGCAGTGGTCAACAAAAACGGAGAAAGTATTACGGCTAATGCCAATGCAACAGGTACCCTTAGGTATTTGGTAAAGGAAGGTGGCGTAATTTATAATTCCGAAAATAAGGAGCATGTGATTGAGCAGGGAGCACAATATCTTGCTGCAATCGATTATGAAAATCCAGTAGCTTTAACCCATCCTAATGGGGATTTCCAGCAAAAAGATATTCCATTTATTGTAATATGGCTGGTGCTGGGAGCTTTGTTCTTCACCTTGAGAATGGGCTTTATAAATTTTCGTGGTTTTAAACATGCCCTGCATCTTGCCAAAGGAAAATATGATGATCCAAACGCGCCGGGGCAGGTTACGCATTTCCAGGCGCTTGCTACTGCGGTTTCCGGAACAGTGGGTCTTGGTAACATTGCGGGGGTAGCCGTGGCTGTATCTTTAGGAGGTGCAGGTGCGACTTTCTGGATGATCATTGCAGGTTTACTGGGGATGTCCTCCAAATTTGTGGAATGTACACTGGGGGTAAAATATCGTTTTATAAATAGTGAAGGCCGGGTTTTTGGTGGGCCAATGAACTATTTGCGTTATGGTCTTGAGAAAAGAGGGCAAAAAGGTCTGGGGAAATTTCTGGCCGTATTCTTTGCTATTCTTGCTATTGGAGCCTCCTTTGGAGGTGGGAACATGTTCCAGGCTAACCAGTCCTTTGTAATTCTTGCCGGAGAGTTCCCTATCCTTGCAGGAAACGGATTCATCTTTGGAATAGTCGTAGCAATCCTTGTGGGAATCGTGATCATTGGAGGTATTTCCAGTATCGCAAAAGTGACCGGAAAGATCGTTCCTATAATGGCCGGAATTTACATTCTTGGAGCTCTTATTGTAATTGGGGTGAATATCGAAAACATCGGTCCCGCATTCACTGCAATCTGGGATGGAGCTTTTAGTCCAAGTGCCTTAAAAGGTGGGATTATTGGAGTTCTTATTGTAGGTTTCCAGAGAGCAGCATTCTCTAATGAAGCCGGAGTAGGGTCTGCAGCAATCGCCCATAGTGCGGCTAAAACTCACCATCCTCCTTCTGAAGGGTTTGTAGCTTTATTAGAGCCATTTATAGACACAGTGGTGGTTTGTACACTTACTGCGTTGGTGCTTATCTTCACAGGAATGCATGAAGTAGAGGGAATAGGAGGAGTTGAGCTTACTTCCAGTGCTTTTGGAAGTGTGATTTCTTGGTTTCCCTACGTTTTGGCAACCGCAGTTTTCCTTTTCGCCTTCTCAACCATGATCTCCTGGTCTTACTATGGAATGCGCGCCTGGACCTACCTTTTTGGAAAGAGCAAAAAGACAGAGGTGGTTTACAAAAGTCTTTTCCTTTTCTTCGTTGTAGTTGGAGCCTCAGTTAGTCTTGGTGCCGTCCTCGATTTCTCAGATATGATGATCCTTGCCATGTCCTTTCCTAACATTATAGGACTTTATATTATGAGTGGAGAGGTGAAAAGAGATCTTGATGAATACCGTAAAAAGCTGAAAAGAGGAGAGCTCTTTAGAAAACCAGAAAAAGAGCGGGTGAAGAAAGCTTCTTAAGCCTTCCAGCATAACATGAAAAATTTCAGGTCCCATTTTGTTTTCAACAGAAGTCAGCAAAATGGGATCTTTATTTTGGTAGCGGTCATAATTCTGCTGCAGCTGGTTTATTTTTTCTATCCTTTTTCTTCTGAAGTGGAAGAGGATCCTGAGCATGAAAAGGTGGTCCTTCAGCTGCAAAAGGAAATAGATTCCCTTAAGCAGGTGCGGTCGCAGGAAATATCCATTCCTCTTAAGCCATTCAATCCCAATTTTATTTCAGATTATAAAGGCTATATGCTGGGAATGTCTCTTGAAGAAATTGACAGGCTTCATGAGTATAGGGCGCAGGAGCTATGGGTGAATTCTGCTGAAGAGTTTCAGGAGGTAACAGGAGTTTCAGATTCTTTGCTGAAGATCCTTACACCCTCCTTTAAATTTCCCGACTTCAGGGAGGGTGCTTCCGAAAAAAATAAGGTGTCAAAAAAGGCATTTTCCACACCGCTTCCAAAAACTGATCTCAATGCTGCCACTGCCGAAGAACTTCAGAAAATAAACGGGATTGGAGAAAAACTTTCAGCAAGAATCGTTAATTACAGGAACAGCATCGGAGGCTTCAGGGGGAATGCACAACTCAAAGATGTATACGGCTTATCACCACAGGTCATCGAAAGCCTGCTGCAAAGGTTTGAAGTAAAGCCTTCAGCAGTTGAAAAGCTTGATATAAATGCTATCACGCTGATGCAGCTCGTAGAAATTCCTTATTTGAATTATGAGCAGGCAAGGGCTGTGGTGAAATACAGGGAAGAGGTAGGAAAGATCGAAAGTTTCGATGAACTGTTAGAGATAAAGGATTTTCCCGTAGATAAATTAGACAGAATTAATTTATATTTGACGATCAACCGGGAAAATTAAGTTTTTCTCATCCCCAAAAATTTTCAGGTTAAAGAAAACAACATTCAGAAAACAACTTTATGAACAGCAGATATTTTACAGAAGAGCACGAATTATTCAGGAAAAGCTTCCGGGAATTTTTACAAAAGGAGGTGGTGCCGCATATTGAGAAATGGGAAAAAACCGGCACTATTGAGCGTTTTATCTGGAAGAAATTTGGGGACATGGGCTACTTTGGACTCAATTATCCGGAGCAATACGGCGGACTCAATCTGGACATTTTTTATACGGTGATCTTTCTCGAAGAATTACAAAAGATCAACAGCGGCGGATTTGCTGCTGCAATGTGGGCACATGCTTATCTTGCCATGACTCATGTTGCAAAAGAAGGCGATGAAGCTATTAAGGAAAAATATCTTACAGGCAGTATAAGCGGTGATCTAATTGGTTGTCTGTGTATCACTGAACCCGCAGGGGGAAGTGATGTAGCCGGAATGAAGACTACAGCCGTTAAAAAGGGTGATAAGTATGTGATCAATGGATCAAAAACCTTTATCACCAACGGGGTTTATTCAGATTATTTGGTAGTGGCAGCCAAGACAAACCCGGAATTAAAGAATAAAGGGATGAGTATCTTTATCGTGGACCGCGATACTCCCGGAATTTCTGCTACCAAACTTGATAAATTGGGATGGAGAGCGTCGGATACTGCCGAGATTGCTTTTGATAATGTAGAGATCCCGGCTTCCAACTTAATGGGAGAAGAAGGCAAAGGTTTCCCTTATATCATGCAACACTTCGCCTTTGAGAGGCTTATTATGGGGATCAATGCGCATGCCCGTGCTCAATTCGCAATAGATTATACATTGCAGTACATGAGCGAAAGAGAAGCTTTTGGCAAGACTATTAATAAATTCCAGGCACTGCGCCACAGCATGGCCGAAATGGCAAGTGAGGTGGAGATGGCGACAGAATTTAATTATTCCATTGCCGAAAGAATGAAACGAGGGGTCTACGTAGTTAAAGAAGCCAGTATGTCAAAACTTTTATCTACCAAGATCGCAGATGAGGTGATCTACAAATGTCTTCAGTTCCTCGGGGGGTATGGATATATGGAAGATTACCCATTGGCAAGACTTTCAAGAGATAGCCGTTTAGGTCCAATTGGGGGTGGAACTTCAGAGATCCTAAGGGAGATCATTGCTAAGATGATCATCGATGGGAAGGAATATAAGCCGGCAGCGGAATAATTCAAGATTCAAAATTCAAGATTCAAAATACTCCGGATCTTGGAATTTGGTTCCTGGAATTTGTTGGTTGAACTACGATGTTTGAAATAAATTAAAATTAAATAATCGAATAATTGCGGGTTTAGAGATTTCAATTATCTTTGCACCTTAATTTTTAAAGAAAGGAGGTGACACTATGTTAATTATACCAGTTAAAGACGGAGAGAATATTGATAGAGCGCTGAAGCGTTTCAAGCGTAAATTTGATCGTACAGGCACTATGCGCCAGTTGAGAGATCGGCAGGCATTCACAAAACCGTCAGTAGAACGTAGGGCTCAAATCCAAAAAGCTGCTTACATTCAGCATCTAAGAGATCAGGAAGAGATCTAGTATCAATTCCTAAGCCTGAGTTCTTAGGTATACAATAATAACTGTTGGTAGGTCAAAGTTTTCTAACTTTGCCTGTCAACAGTTTTTTTATGCCCCAAAGCGACTTTTCAAAATTCTTCGATTACCTGGAATTCGAAAAAAAGAATTCAGTACATACCATTACTGCCTATCGGGCCGATCTTTTGACTTTTGCTGATTTTATTTCCTCCACATTCGGGAAGGAAGATCTTAGAGAGGTAAATCCATCCCAGGTGAGGAGTTGGGTAGTAAACCTGGTGGAACAGGGGCTTTCGAATTCCAGTGTAAATCGTAAGGTGTCTTCAATAAAAGCGTACTACCGATTTTTATTAAAAACAAAGCAGCTTGAGGTTTCTCCTTTGGCAAAACACCGGGCTTTGAAAACGACACGCAAGTTACAGGTGCCATTCTCGGAAACAGAAATAAACACTGCGCTGCAAAAAATCCCGGCCGAGGGTTTTGAGGAGCTTCGGAATAAATTGATGGTGGAGCTATTCTACTCAACCGGAATACGCCGCAGTGAATTAATTGGAATTAAACTGGGAGATATTGACCTTTCTTCGGGTTTATTGAAGGTGAAAGGGAAGGGGAACAAAGAGCGGTTCATACCTTTGTTGCCATCTGTAAAGGCCGGCATTACTGATTATCTTAAGGAGAGAGCGGGTGTCAAAAATGGCAATTCCGGAGACCATTTTTTTCTCACTGCAGCAGGCGTTAAAATGTATGATTCCCTTGTTTACAGAACAATTAATAATTACTTTAGAGGAGTCTCGAGTAAGCTAAAACAGAGTCCGCACATCCTGCGTCACTCTTTTGCCACTCACTTGCTGAACCAGGGTGCTCATATAAATGCTGTTAAAGAACTTTTGGGGCATTCGAGCCTTGCTGCTACCCAGGTTTATACTCATAACAGCATGGCCGAGCTTAACAGGGTCTACAACAGTGCGCACCCCCGGAACAGAAAGAAGGGATCTTAGTAATCGTTTAACTAAATTTCAATTATTATGAAAGTTAACTTACAGTCCGTAAACTTCCACGCCGATCAAAAACTTGTAGATTTTATTCAGAAAAAGCTGGACAAGCTGGAAAGCCATTTCGAAAATGTAATTTATGCAGACGTATTTTTAAAGGTTGAAAAATCCAGTGATAAGGAGAATAAAATTTCAGAAATATTATTAAGTATTCCCGGAGACGAGATCATATGTAAAAAGAGAGGGAGAAAATTCGAAGTAGGTGTAGATGAATGTGTTAATTCTTTGGAGCGCCAACTTCAAAAACGGAAAAGAAAATTTAATGTGCAGGTAGCGTAAAAAAGTTTTCTCAAAAATTTTGAGAACAGAATTAAATTTATACATTTGCAGTCCGTTAGAAATAGCGGACTTTTTTTGTGAAAAAAGGTAGTTAAAGGCCGATGTAGCTCAGCTGGCTAGAGCAGCTGATTTGTAATCAGCAGGTCGTGGGTTCGAGTCCCTCCATCGGCTCTGAAAAACCGCAGAAATGAGGTTTTTAAAGTTCTTGAAATTTTGAATTAAAAAGCTTTGGCGGGTAAATTAATTTTCAGTTAATTTGCGGCTTCAAAAATTAGCCATTCCAAAGTGATGGTTCTCTGAAATATTGAAAAGGTAAAAATTGGGGAGATACTCAAGCGGCCAACGAGGACAGACTGTAAATCTGTTGTTTTATAACTTCGCAGGTTCGAATCCTGCTCTCCCCACCACTTTAAATTCCAAACTACAAATTCCAAATACCAAATTGGGATTTGGTGCTTGAGACTTGGAATTTAAGAATTGCGGGAGTAGCTCAGTTGGTAGAGCGTCAGCCTTCCAAGCTGAATGTCGCCGGTTCGAACCCGGTCTCCCGCTCTAGGCTTTCTTTTGAAGGCTGGAGTTAAGAAGGAAGTTTGCTTCTTTTTAGCCCTTAAGATTCTCACGCTACGGCGTGTTTTTCTGCTAGGAAAAATTAGCAGCTTTTTTAGAACCTTTAGTTGTCTCCCCCAAACACAGCTTTGTTGGAGGTGACTTTTTTTGCCGACGTAGCTCAGGGGTAGAGCGTTTCCTTGGTAAGGAAGAGGTCATGGGTTCAATTCCCATCGTTGGCTCGAGATTTTGTATAAAATTGAACACTAATATATAACTAAGATTAAATAAGTATTAATTATGGCAAAGGCAACTTACGATCGGTCCAAGCCGCACCTTAACATAGGTACGATTGGACACGTAGATCACGGAAAAACAACTTTAACAGCAGCGATTACTAAGGTAATGGCTGATGCCGGTTATTCAGAAGCTAGATCTTTTGATCAGATTGATAACGCTCCGGAGGAAAAAGAGAGAGGTATTACCATCAACTCTTCACACGTAGAGTATTCAACTGCAAATCGTCACTATGCACACGTTGACTGTCCAGGTCACGCCGATTACGTGAAGAACATGGTAACTGGTGCTGCTCAAATGGACGGTGCTATTCTTGTAGTTGCGGCTACAGATGGTCCAATGCCACAAACTCGTGAGCACATTCTTCTTGGTCGCCAGGTAGGTATTCCAAGAATCGTTGTGTTCCTTAACAAAGTTGACCTTGTTGATGATGAGGAGCTTCTTGAGCTAGTGGAAATGGAAGTAAGAGATCTTCTTTCTTTCTATGAATATGATGGAGATAACGGACCTGTAATTTCAGGATCTGCTCTTGGTGCTCTTAACGGAGATGAGAAATGGACAAAAACTGTTCTTGACTTAATGGAGGCTGTTGACAGCTGGATCGAAATGCCAGAGCGTGATGTTGATAAGCCATTCCTTATGCCTATCGAGGATGTATTCTCTATTACTGGTCGTGGTACTGTTGCAACCGGTCGTATTGAAACTGGTGTTGCAAACACCGGAGATCCTGTAGAGATCATTGGTATGGGTGCTGGAAAACTTACTTCTACTATTACAGGAGTTGAGATGTTCCGTAAGATCCTTGACAGAGGTGAAGCCGGTGATAACGTTGGTATCCTTCTAAGAGGTATTGAGAAAACTCAGATCTCAAGAGGTATGGTAATCACTAAGCCAGGATCTGTAACTCCACACGCTAAATTCAAAGCTGAGGTTTATATCCTTAAGAAAGAAGAAGGTGGACGTCACACTCCATTCCACAACAATTACCGTCCACAGTTCTACGTACGTACAACAGACGTTACAGGAACAATTTCTCTTCCGGAAGGAGTAGAAATGGTAATGCCTGGGGATAACTTGACTATTCATGTTGAATTGATCCAGCCAATCGCAATGAACGTTGGTCTGCGTTTTGCTATCCGTGAAGGTGGTAGAACAGTAGGAGCTGGACAGGTTACTGAAATCTTAGACTAATTATTAAGTCTATCATATAAAGTTGAGGTATTCACCCCGGTGAATGCCTTGACTTATATATACGGGTTTAGCTCAGTTGGTAGAGCACTGGTCTCCAAAACCAGGTGTCGGGAGTTCGAGTCTCTCAACCCGTGCATAAAAAAAGAGGGATCACAAACCTCTTTTTTCAGAAACATATTGATCAACTACATGGCCATCGAAATTCTTCCAAAGAAAAGGGGTAGTTACGGGAGCCAAAGCTTAATGGAAGTTAAGCAATAAAAATTGAATACCATGGCGGGAATAGCAAATTACGTTTCAGAGTCCTATAATGAATTAAAGAACCACGTGACCTGGCCTACCTGGGCAGAAGCTCAAAGACTTACTATCGTGGTGGTTGTGTTCTCAATAATCTTTGCATTATTGATCTGGGGTGTGGATACTGTTTTTAGCGGTGTGATAGAGCAATATTTTGAATGGATTAAATCGTAAAAATTATTGCTATGGCAGAGGTGAAAGACAAAAAATGGTATGTAGTTCGTGCCGTTAGCGGACAAGAGAATAAAGTTAAGGAATATATTGAGCGCGAAATCGCTCATGAAGGCCTGGAGGATTTTATTGAAGAAGTGCTTGTTCCTACAGAAAAGGTCATTCAAATACGCAATGGCAAAAAGGTCAATAAAGAAAGAGTTTACTTCCCCGGGTATGTAATGATCTTAGCCAATATAGGCGGAGAGATCCCACACATTATCAAATCTATAAACGGTGTTATTGGATTTTTGGGCGAGACAAAAGGAGGAGATCCTGTGCCTTTAAGAAAATCTGAAGTTAACAGAATGCTTGGTAAAGTGGATGAACTTTCTGTGAAAGCAGATAATGTTGCAATTCCATTTACCATTGGTGAAACTATAAAAGTAATTGATGGTCCTTTTAACGGCTTTAACGGAACTGTTGAAAAGATCAATGAAGAGAAGCGTAAGCTTGAGGTGATGGTGAAGATCTTTGGTAGAAAGACACCATTGGAACTAAGTTATATGCAGGTAGAAAAAGTATAATAACTGTTACACTATATATTTTTGGATAGTTTTAGTATGCTTCCACTAACAAAACTATCGTCTTAAAATTAATAAAATGGCAAAAGAAGTAAGTAAGGTTGTTAAGTTACAAGTTCGCGGAGGTGCTGCTAACCCATCACCACCAGTTGGACCAGCTTTAGGTGCTGCCGGAGTTAATATCATGGAGTTCTGTAAGCAATTTAACGCCAGAACTCAGGATAAACAGGGGAAAATACTTCCTGTTGTAATTACAGTTTTTAAAGATAAGTCTTTTGACTTTGTAATTAAGACTCCACCGGCTGCAGTTCAAATCATGGAAGCTGCAAAAACAAAAAAGGGTTCAGGGGAACCGAACCGTAAAAAAGTAGCCAGTGTTTCTTGGGATCAGGTAAGAGCCATTGCTGAAGATAAAATGACAGATCTAAATGCATTCACAATTGAGTCTGCAATGAAGATGGTGGCAGGTACAGCAAGATCTATGGGAATTACTGTAAAAGGACAGGCACCTTTTTAATCCAAAAAGAAATTAAAAATGGCAAGATTGACTAAAAAGCAAAAGGAAGCACAGTCTAAACTTGAAAAAGGTAAAACTTATTCGGTTGCAGAAGCTTCAGCTTTAATAAAAGAGATTTCCAACGTAAATTTTGATCCTTCTGTGGATATCGCCGTTCGGTTGAACGTTGATCCCCGTAAAGCGAATCAAATGGTGCGTGGCGTTGTTACCTTACCACACGGTACAGGTAAGGATGTAAAGGTTTTGGCTCTTGTGACTCCAGATAAGGAGGCAGAAGCTAAAGAAGCCGGCGCAGATTATGTTGGACTAGATGAGTACCTTGAAAAGATCAAAGGAGGTTGGACAGATGTTGATGTGATCATCACTATGCCCAGCGTTATGGGGAAACTTGGACCATTAGGACGTATCCTTGGACCAAGAGGTTTAATGCCTAACCCAAAGACCGGTACTGTTACTATGGACGTAGCAAAAGCTGTATCTGATGTAAAAGCCGGTAAGATCGATTTCAAAGTAGATAAGACAGGTATTGTTCATGCCGGTATTGGAAAAGCATCTTTTGATGCAGAGAAAATAGCAGGTAACGCAAGAGAATTATTAACTACCCTGGTAAAATTAAAACCTACGGCGGCTAAAGGTGTATATATTAAAAGTATCTACATGTCCAGCACTATGAGCCCTAGCGTTGAAGTTGATACCAAAAGGTTCACTGAGCAATAATATTATTAGATTATGACAAGAGAAGAAAAATCAAGAGTAATTGAAGATTTAACTGCCCAGTTAGCTGATAATACTACTATTTACCTGGCCGATATTTCTGGCTTGAACGCCTTGAATACGTCAAATTTACGTAGAGCTTGTTTTAAGGCAAACGTAAAGCTTGCGGTAGTTAAGAACACACTTTTGGCTAAGGCCATGGAGAGTTCAGATAAAGATTTTGGAGAACTTCCTTCAGTATTGAAGGGAAATACTTCGATCATGTTTTCTGAAACTGGAAATGGACCGGCTAAAGTAATTAAAGAATTCAGAAAAAAATCTGATAGGCCTTTACTAAAGGGCGCGTTTATTGAAGAGGCTATCTTCATTGGAGATGATAAACTGGATACCCTGGTTAGCATCAAATCTAAGGAAGAAGTTATTGGAGATATCGTTGGATTATTACAATCACCTGCCAAAAATGTTATTTCGGCACTTAAATCTGGTGGTGGTAAGATCGCAGGAATTCTTAAGACCCTTTCAGAAAAGGAAGGATAATATAGTACGCACTTTTTAACAAACATAAATTACATTACATTTTAAAAACGATAGAAAATGGCAGATTTAAAAGATTTCGCAGAACAATTGGTTAACTTGACAGTAAAAGAGGTTAATGAGTTAGCTGATATTTTGAAAAACGAATACGGGATTGAGCCTGCTGCTGCAGCTGTTGCTGTTGCTGGTGGTGCTGCCGCTGGTGGTGAGGAAGCCGCTGAAGAGCAGTCTGAATTTGACGTAATCCTTAAAGCTCCGGGTGGATCAAAACTAGCCGTAGTGAAATTAGTAAAAGAACTTACCGGTCTTGGCTTGAAAGATGCTAAAGAATTGGTAGATGGTGCTCCAAAACCAGTAAAAGAGGGAGTTTCTAAAGACGAAGCTGAAGCATTAAAAGCACAGTTAGAAGAAGCAGGAGCTGAGGTTGAGCTTAAGTAAGCTAAACCAACACACACTTATAGGTTTAGACCCGGAGATTAGGTTCTCTGAGGTCTAAACCATTTTGCGTATATAAACATTTCCGGTTTATTTCGCACCTATTTTTTTAATATAACATAATTCCGTCCATTGATGTTAGCAACGCAAACTGAAAGATTGAGTTTCTCTTCTGTAAAGAACAGGCCTGCTTACCCCGACTTTCTGGATATCCAGATCAAGTCATTCCAGGACTTCTTTCAACTAGAAACAAAATCAGAAGAAAGAGGAAATGAAGGTTTATACAACACCTTCATGGAGAACTTTCCCATTACGGACACCCGTAACCAATTCGTACTAGAATTTTTAGACTATTTTGTGGACCCGCCGCGATACTCTCTTCAGGAATGTATCGAACGTGGATTGACCTATAGTGTACCGCTTAAAGCACGGTTAAAGCTTTACTGTACAGACCCCGAACATGAGGATTTTGAAACTATTGTTCAGGATGTGTACCTGGGGACTATTCCTTACATGACCCCAAGCGGGACCTTTTGTATCAATGGAGCTGAGCGCGTAGTAGTTTCTCAGTTGCACCGGTCTCCCGGCGTATTCTTTGGACAATCCTTCCATGCAAACGGGACAAAACTTTATTCTGCCCGTGTTATTCCTTTTAAAGGATCCTGGATTGAATTCGCTACCGATATTAACAGCGTGATGTACGCTTATATCGATAGAAAGAAAAAATTACCCGTTACCACTCTTTTCCGTGCGATAGGATTTGAGCGTGACAAAGACATTCTGGAGATCTTTGACCTTGCTGAAGAGGTGAAAGTTTCCAAAACCGGACTTAAAAAGGTCCTTGGCCGTAGATTGGCCGCGCGTGTATTGAACACCTGGTATGAAGATTTTGTTGATGAGGATACAGGAGAGGTAGTTTCAATTGAACGTAATGAGATCATTCTTGATCGTGATACCGTTCTTGAAAAGGAGCATATTGAAGAGATCGTTGAAACCGGATCAAAAACTATCCTTCTTCACAAAGAGGATAACCAGACCGGAGATTATGCGATCATCCATAACACATTACAAAAAGATCCAACCAACTCCGAAAAGGAAGCGGTTGAACACATATACCGTCAACTTCGTAACGCAGAACCACCAGATGAGGAAACTGCCCGCGGAATTATTGACAAATTGTTCTTTTCAGACCAGCGTTACAACTTAGGTGAAGTAGGTCGTTACAGAATGAACAAGAAACTTGGTCTTGATATCGCTATGGATAAGCAGGTGCTTACCCGTGAAGATATCATTACCATCGTAAAATATCTTATTGAGCTTATTAATTCTAAGGCAGAGGTTGATGATATTGACCACTTGTCTAACCGTCGTGTAAGAACAGTAGGAGAGCAGCTGTCTCAGCAATTTGGTGTAGGTCTTGCCCGTATGGCAAGAACTATTCGTGAGCGTATGAACGTACGTGACAATGAGGTGTTTACCCCGATAGATTTGATCAACGCGAAGACTTTGTCTTCTGTAATTAACTCTTTCTTTGGTACCAACCAGCTGTCTCAGTTCATGGACCAGACAAACCCGCTTGCAGAGATCACTCACAAGCGTCGTCTTTCAGCTCTTGGACCTGGTGGTCTCTCAAGAGAGAGAGCAGGATTCGAGGTGCGTGACGTTCACTATACGCACTACGGAAGACTTTGTCCTATTGAAACTCCTGAAGGTCCGAACATTGGACTAATTTCTTCACTTTCGGCTTATGCCAAGGTGAATTCAATGGGATTCCTTGAAACTCCTTATCGTGAGGTAGTCAATGGAAAAGTGAATGTTACCGATGAGCCAAGATATTTAAGTGCCGAAGAGGAAGAAGACAAGATGATCGCACAGGCGAACATCGCAATGAATGATGATGGTACTATTGAAGCCGAGAGAGTTATTGCGCGTGAAGAAGGTGATTTCCCTGTTGTTGATCCTACCCAGGTTCACTATATGGACGTTGCTCCAAACCAGATTGCCTCTATTTCTGCTTCTTTGATCCCGTTCCTTGAGCATGATGATGCGAACCGTGCTTTGATGGGATCAAACATGATGCGCCAGGCCGTACCTTTATTGAGAGTTGATTCTCCAATCGTTGGTACAGGACTGGAAAGACAGGTAGCTACAGATTCCCGTGTATTGATCAATGCTGAAGGTGAAGGAACTGTAGAATATGTTGACGCAAACCAGATCACTATTAAGTATGACAGAACTGAAGAAGAGCGTATGGTAAGCTTTGATTCTGATTCTAAGGTATATGAGCTGGTAAAATTCAGAAAGACCAACCAGGGTACTTCTATCAACCTGAAGCCAATCGTAAGAGTAGGTGACAGGGTGAGCAAAGGCCAGGTGCTTTGTCAGGGTTACGCTACCGAGGCAGGAGAGCTTGCTCTTGGACGTAACATGAAAGTGGCTTTCATGCCATGGAAAGGTTACAACTTTGAGGATGCGATCGTGATCTCTGAAAATGTGGTAAGAAATGACATTTTTACCTCTATTCACATCGATGAGTATTCTTTAGAAGTTAGAGATACCAAACTTGGTAACGAAGAATTGACCAATGACATTCCGAACGTTTCAGAAGAGGCTACAAAAGACCTTGATGAGAATGGAATGATTCGTATTGGTGCCGAAGTGAAGCCAGGAGATATTCTTATTGGTAAGATCACTCCAAAAGGAGAAAGCGATCCTACTCCTGAAGAAAAACTTCTTAGAGCGATCTTTGGTGATAAGGCCGGAGACGTAAAAGATGCTTCTCTAAAAGCTTCTCCATCTCTTAGAGGTGTGGTAATCGACAAGAAATTGTTCGCCCGTGCCATTAAGGATAAGCGCAAGAGAGCTCAGGACAAGGAAGATGTTGCAGCACTTGAGAAAAAATATGAAGCGAAATTTGCCATTTTAAAGTCTGAACTGGTAGATAAGCTATTCGCTATCATTGGTGGAAAAACTGCTCAGGGAGTGATGAACGACCTTGGTGAGGAGATCCTTCCAAAAGGTAAAAAGTATACTCAGAAAATGCTTAACGCAGTTGATGATTATACTCACCTTACTCAGGGAACCTGGACAACAGATGAACATACAAACAGATTGGTAGCCGATCTTCTTCACAATTACCGCATCAAGGAAAATGATATTCAGGGTAACCTGAGAAGAGAGAAGTTCACCATTTCTGTAGGAGATGAATTGCCTTCAGGAATTATCAAACTTGCTAAAGTTTACATCGCTAAGAAACGTAAGCTTAAAGTAGGGGATAAGATGGCGGGACGTCACGGTAACAAAGGTATTGTTGCGCGTATAGTACGTCAGGAAGATATGCCTTTCCTTGAAGATGGTACGCCTGTTGATATCGTGTTGAACCCACTTGGGGTACCTTCACGTATGAACATTGGACAGATCTATGAGACTGTTCTTGGATGGGCCGGACAAAAGCTGGGTAGAAAATTTGCTACTCCAATCTTTGACGGTGCAACTATAGACCAGATCAATGAATTGACAGATGAGGCCGGAATTCCAAGATTTGGTCACACTTATCTATATGATGGTGGTACCGGAGACCGTTTTGACCAGCCTGCGACTGTTGGTGTGATTTACATGCTTAAGTTAGGACACATGATCGATGATAAGATGCACGCACGTTCTATCGGGCCGTACTCATTGATCACACAGCAACCTCTTGGTGGTAAAGCTCAATTTGGTGGACAGCGTTTTGGAGAGATGGAAGTTTGGGCACTTGAAGCATATGGTGCTTCTGCAACCCTGCGTGAGATCTTAACTGTGAAGTCTGATGATGTAATAGGAAGAGCCAAGACTTATGAAGCCATTGTAAAAGGGGAACCAATGCCGGAACCTGGACTACCTGAATCTTTCAACGTTTTGATGCACGAATTGAAAGGTCTGGGATTAGATATTAGATTAGAAGAATAAAAAAGTCACCAGTAGGCAGTAAGCAGTATCCAGTTTAACTTTACTGAATACTGTTTACTCAAAACTGATTACTACATAAAAAGTATTATGGCTAGAAATAATGATAAGAATACAGTACAGAGGTTTAACAAGATCTCTATAGGTTTAGCTTCTCCTGAGTCGATTCTTGCCGAGTCACGCGGAGAGGTCCTAAAGCCTGAAACTATCAATTATCGTACGCACAAACCCGAGAGGGATGGGCTTTTTTGTGAGCGTATTTTTGGTCCTGTAAAGGATTATGAATGTGCCTGCGGAAAGTACAAAAGGATCCGTTACAAAGGGATCGTGTGTGATAGGTGTGGTGTAGAGGTAACCGAAAAGAAAGTGCGTAGAGATCGTGTAGGACATATTAACCTTGTGGTCCCTGTTGCGCATATCTGGTACTTCCGTTCTTTACCAAACAAAATTGGCTACCTGCTTGGTCTTCCGTCTAAGAAATTAGACATGATCATTTACTACGAAAGATACGTGGTAATTCAGCCGGGTATTGCCAAGAATGAAGATGGATCGCCGTTGAAGAAGATGGATTTCCTAACCGAAGAAGAGTACCTGAATATATTAGATACTCTTCCGCAGGAAAACCTGTATCTGGATGAAAATGATCCTAACAAATTTATCGCTAAAATGGGTGCCGAGTGTCTTATCGATATCCTGCAGCGAATTGATCTTGATTCTCTTTCATATGAATTAAGACACAAAGCAAATAACGAAACTTCAAAGCAGCGTAAAACTGAAGCTCTTAAAAGACTTCAGGTTGTGGAAGCACTTCGTGATGCTAACAAAAACCGCGAGAACCGTCCCGAGTGGATGATCATGAAAGTAATTCCAATTATTCCGCCGGAATTGCGTCCATTGGTGCCGCTTGATGGAGGGCGTTTCGCAACTTCAGATCTTAACGACCTTTATCGTAGGGTAATTATTCGTAACAACCGTTTGAAGAGATTGATGGAGATTAAAGCTCCTGAAGTGATCCTTCGTAACGAGAAGCGTATGCTTCAGGAATCTGTGGATTCGTTGTTCGATAACACCCGTAAGTCGTCAGCAGTAAAAACTGATTCCAACAGGCCATTGAAATCCCTTTCTGATTCCTTAAAAGGTAAGCAAGGGCGTTTCCGTCAAAACCTGCTTGGTAAGCGTGTGGATTATTCAGCACGTTCGGTAATTGTTGTGGGACCTGAGTTGAAGTTCTACGAGTGTGGTCTTCCAAAAGACATGGCAGCCGAACTTTACAAGCCTTTCGTGATCAGAAAACTGATCGAAAGAGGGATTGTTAAGACTGTGAAATCTGCCAAGAAGATTATAGATAAAAAAGAACCTGTTGTTTGGGATATTCTCGAGAATGTGTTGAAAGGACATCCTGTGTTGCTAAACCGGGCTCCAACCCTTCACAGACTTGGTATCCAGGCATTCCAGCCTAAACTTATTGAAGGTAAGGCGATCCAGTTGCACCCGCTTGCGTGTACTGCATTCAACGCCGATTTTGATGGGGATCAAATGGCTGTTCACCTTCCGCTGGGGCCAGAGGCTATCCTTGAGGCACAGCTGTTGATGCTGGGATCTCACAACATTTTGAACCCTGCTAACGGATCTCCGGTGACTGTTCCTTCTCAGGATATGGTGCTTGGTCTTTATTATATGACCAAGTCAAGAAAATCTACAGAAGAAAGAGCAGTAAAGGGAGAAGGTCTAACCTTCTATTCTCCGGAAGAGGTGGTAATCGCCTACAACCAGAAAATGGTTGAGCTAAACGCCATTATCAAGATCCGTACTAAAGATTTTAATGAAGCTGGTCACCTGGTGAACCAAATCATTGAAACTACTGTAGGTAGAGTATTATTTAACCAGGCAGTGCCGGAAAAAGCCGGATTTATCAACGAAGTACTTACTAAAAAGTCTCTTCGTGATATCATCGGACGTATCCTTAAGGTAACCAGCGTACCGGAAACTGCTGAATTCCTTGATGCTATTAAGGAAATGGGTTATGGATTCGCATTCCGTGGAGGTTTATCTTTCAGCCTGGGAGATATTATTATTCCGGAAGAGAAGCAGTCTATGATCGATGATGCTAATGAGCAGGTAGAATCCATCATTGGAAACTACAACATGGGTCTTATCACCAATAATGAACGTTACAACCAGGTTATTGACATCTGGACTTCTACGAACGCCGGCTTAACGGAATTAGCCATGAAGCGTATCCGTGAAGATCAGCAAGGATTTAACTCGGTATACATGATGCTTGACTCTGGTGCAAGGGGATCTAAAGAACAGATCCGTCAGTTGACCGGTATGCGTGGTTTGATGGCTAAGCCTAAAAAATCTACTTCTGGGGGTGGAGAAATTATCGAGAACCCGATCCTTTCTAACTTTAAGGAAGGTCTTTCGATCCTTGAATACTTTATCTCTACTCACGGTGCACGTAAAGGTCTTGCCGATACGGCTCTTAAAACTGCCGATGCAGGGTACCTTACCCGTCGTCTTGTCGACGTTTCACAGGATGTGATCATCAATGAAGAGGATTGTGGTACTTTGAGAGGTGTTGATGTATCTCCGCTTAAGAAGAACGAAGAGATCGTTGAGTCACTTGGAGAGCGTATCTTAGGTAGAACTGCACTTCATGATGTTTACAACCCGTTGACCAATGAATTATTGGTAGCTTCAGGTATTGAAATCGATGAAGATGTTGTTAAGAAAATTACCGAAGCCCCGATTGAAAGCGTTGAAGTAAGATCTGCGCTTACCTGTGAGGCTAAAAAAGGTATTTGTGTGAAATGTTACGGCCGTAACCTTGCTACCAATAAAACGGTACAAAGAGGGGAAGCGGTTGGAGTTGTAGCTGCCCAGTCCATTGGAGAACCGGGAACTCAGCTTACCCTTCGTACCTTCCACGTGGGTGGTATTGCAGGAAACATTTCTGAAGAAAATAAATTGATCGCGAAGTTTCCCGGAATTGCAGAGATCGAAGATCTTAAAATCGTAAAAGGAGAAGCTCCTGACGGTAGTGAGGCAGAGATCGTTATTTCGAGAACTTCAGAATTGAAACTGAAAGATGAGAAGTCGGGAATCGTACTTAGTACAAGTAACATTCCTTACGGATCACAGATCTTTATCAAGAATGGAGACAAAGTTTCCAAAGACGAAGTGATTTGCCAGTGGGATCCTTATAATGGGGTGATCATTTCAGAATTTGCCGGTAAGATCAAATATGAGAATATCGAGCAAGGGGTGACATACCAGGTGGAAATCGATGAGCAAACAGGATTCCAGGAAAAAGTAATTTCTGAATCCCGTAACAAGAAATTGATCCCAACCCTGCAGATCCTTGGAAAGAAAGACGAAGTAATTCGTTCTTATAACCTTCCTGTTGGTGCTCACCTTATGGTGGATAACGACGAAAAGATCAAAGTAGGTAAGATTCTGGTTAAGATTCCACGTAAGTCTTCAAAGTCCGGGGATATTACAGGAGGTCTTCCAAGGGTGACTGAGCTTTTCGAAGCACGTAATCCATCTAACCCTGCTGTTGTAAGTGAGATCGACGGAGTTGTTTCCTTCGGAAAGATCAAACGTGGTAACCGTGAGATCATCATCGAATCTAAACTTGGAGAAGTTAAGAAGTATCTTGTGAAACTTTCTAACCAGATCCTGGTTCAGGAGAATGACTACGTACGTGCCGGAATGCCGTTATCTGACGGGTCTGTTACTCCAGAAGATATCCTGGCGATCAAAGGACCAAGCGCTGTACAGCAGTATCTTGTGAACGAAGTTCAGGAAGTTTACCGACTACAAGGGGTGAAGATCAATGATAAGCACTTTGAAGTAGTTGTAAGACAGATGATGCGTAAAGTAAGGATCGTTGATCCGGGTGATACAATCTTCCTTGAGAACCAGCTGGTTCATAAGGATGACTTTACCCAGGAGAACGACGAGATCTTTGGAATGAAAGTTATCGAGGATGCAGGAGATTCAGAAAACCTGAAACCGGGACAACTTGTAACTCCTCGTGAGTTGAGAGATGAGAATTCTATTCTTAGAAGAGAGGACAAGAATCTTGCAACTGCGAGAGATGTGACTCCGGCAACGGCGACTCCTATTCTTCAGGGTATCACGAGAGCATCACTTCAAACCAAGTCGTTCATATCTGCGGCGTCCTTCCAGGAAACTACGAAGGTACTTAACGAGGCAGCTGTAAGCGGTAAGGTTGATGAACTTGAGGGACTAAAAGAAAATGTTATTGTTGGTCATAGAATTCCTGCAGGTACAGGTCTTCGTGAATACGAACATATCATTGTTGGTTCTAAAGAAGAATTTGACGAAATGCTTGAGAAAAAGCAGGAAGTAAATTATAATTAAGAAGGAAGGCTGCTTTTGCAGCCTTTTCTTTTGAATTAAATCCCGGTCTCACTGGCCGGGATTTTTTTGTACTTTTAGTTTAAATTAAATATCAACAATGAGCGACCAAAACAACAACAATCCAAAAAAGCCAAAAAAAGGGCAGATCAATATAGAACTTGACGAAAAGGTAGCCGAGGGGACCTATTCAAACCTTGCAATCATCAACCATTCGGTTTCAGAATTCGTGGTGGATTTTGTAAGTATCATGCCGGGAACTCCTAAAAGTAAAGTCAAATCGAGGATCATCCTAACTCCTCAACATGCAAAAAGGCTTTTAAAAGCCCTTGCTGATAATGTAAACAGGTTTGAGAAAGCTCATGGGGAGATCAAAGATTATGAGCAGCCGCCAATTCCACTTAATTTCGGTCCCACAGGACAGGCTTAAATACAATGTAAGGTCCGATTTGCAAAAAACTTTTTTTCTGCTGATCTTTTTACTGCTATTCTCCTATACCGGATGAATTTGCTATACGAAATCATCACTTGTGAATTTTTAGGTAGGGGAAGAATGTAGTGGGCACTGCTTATGTTCTTTGAGCCACCTTTGTAGATGTACCTGCATACTGCGCTTCTTGAAGACTGCAGAAATAGGAACCTGAAAAAGACATTTTTGACACCTCTTAAAACCTGAAGCTTTTGCTTCAGGTTTTTTATGCCTCAATAGGTTGATCTTCCTGATATCCTTACTCTGAATTATTTTTTTACCCCCGTATGTAAAACCAAAGGAAACTTTTTTAACTTTGTATCTCAAAGTGCTTTTTAAATGAAAAAAGAACAGGATTATATAAAAGATATCACAGAGATACGTTCTATGATGGAGCGCTCTACAAAGTTTTTATCTTTAACCGGCATTTCGGGAGTTATGGCCGGTATTTATGCTTTAATAGGAGCATATCTTGTGTATCGGTTTTTCTACCGGAATTCCTCAACCGACTTCTTTACTACTGTAACCGGAGGGGAAATAAACGGAAGCCTTTGGAATATGATCTTCCTTGCATTTGCAGTGCTGATATTGTCGGTGGGAACTGCTGTTTTTTTCTCTTTTAAAAAAGCCGGTAAAAGTGGGGAAAAACTGTGGAATGCAAGCGCCCGGAGGTTAATAATAAATATGGCCATTCCATTGGTAGCAGGTGGTCTGTTGACCCTTGTTTTTCTCACAAAGGGATTGTTTGCTTTAGTTATTCCGGTAACTCTCATTTTTTATGGACTTGCTTTGACAAATGCAGGAAAGTTCACTTTTGAAGAGATGAAATCCCTGGGGATCATCCAGATCTTTCTGGGACTGTTAGCCGCTTATTTCTTGGAGTTTTCTCTTTTATTCTGGGCTTTTGGATTTGGTGTAATGCACATCTTGTATGGGATTTATATGCACCTGAAATACGAGAAATGAAAACGATCATAGATGGTTTATATAAAGCATTCGAAAACCGGGTGCGTCTTGGAATAATGGCTGCGCTCGCCGTAAATGAAACCCTGGAATTTACTGCTCTTAAAGAGTACCTGGATGTGACTGACGGCAATTTGGCGAGCCATATGAAAGCCCTGGAAAAGGAAAAATTTGTGGGAGTAAAAAAATCTTTTATCGATCGTAAACCTAATACCAGATATTATATGACCACACAAGGGAAGAAGGCTTTTGAGGAGCATCTAAACACTCTGGAGTCTATTATTAAAGCACAAAAATAAAAGCCTATTTTTTTATTTATCAACTTTGAAATTCAAAGTACTTTATAGAATTGCTAATTAAATTTTTTATTCACTTTAAAACTACAATTATGGATCACAAAAATGAATTTACTTCACAGGTGGGTTTTGATGCTACCCTTGCAAAAAGAATGTTGATTGGTGCAGGAATAGCCCTGGTATTTATCGCAATTTTTCTTTTCGGCGCAACCCCCAAACCCGAATGGTCGCCGTATTGGATCTTACGACCTTTTATCATTGTTCCTTTAGCGGGAGCCTTTGGAGGGGCTTTTTATCATTTCATGGGAATTCCCCGTTCCCGGGGAGGTCTTGTAAAGGCCCTGAGCATTCTCTTTAGCTTTATAGGTTATGTAGTCATTGTTTGGCTTGGAACGGTGCTGGGATTCGATGGAACCTTTTTCGATTAATCAATAACAATATTTTAAATCATGAAAACCATGAAAGCCCAAATTTTATCCGGACTTAATGATCCGGCACAACTTGAGCATTTATACCGCAGCAATAAAAGTTCTTTTAAGCGGGAGTTTATTGAATTATATCCCGAGATTAAAGACACTTCTCTGGCGGCTTTTTGGAAGGAACGTCTTTCCTTTTCAGGAGAGGAGATCAACTGGGGATCCGCCAAGGAAATATTCCTGGTGCTTCTGGGTATTATTATAACCGGTTTAACTGCAAAATTACCTGCCTTCTTCGGAATTGACGAAGATTTTTTCTATCCCAGAAATTCGGGCTTTATAGTTTTCCCTGTGCTTACAGCTTATTTCGCCTGGAAAAACAATTTGTCTAAAGGAAAAAGTATTGTTATTGCTTTGGCAATGTTTGCCGGACTTTTATATATAAATAGCCTTCCGGATTTTCCTGAGAGCGACACTCTTATCCTGGCCTGTATCCATCTTCTGATCTTTCTGTGGTTTCTCCTCAGTATTGCCTTTGTAGGCGAGGAGGAGGACACAAATGTCGGTCGATTAAGTTTTCTCAAATTTAATGGAGACCTGGTCGTACTCTCTGCTCTAATTTGTATTGCAGGAGGTATTGTAACAGCAGTAACAATTGGGCTCTTTCAACTCATTGGACTAAATATTGAAGAGTTTTACTTTCAGAATATAGTGGTTTTTGGACTTCCGGCAGTTCCTGTAATCGCCAGTTTTCTAAATAGTACCAATCCGCAACTGGTGGGAAAAGTTTCACCCGTGATTGCTCGCCTGTTCAGTCCTGTAGTGCTGGTGATGCTGGTAATCTACCTGGGAGCTATGGCATTTTCTGGCAAGGATCCTTACAGCGACCGGGAATTCCTGCTCATTTTCAATATTTTATTGATAGGAGTAATGGCCTTAATCTTTTTTTCTGTTGCAGAAACTTCCGGAAAAAGCAAATCCAAACCTGAGATTTATATATTGGTGTTGCTGTCTTTGGTTACCGTGGTAGTAAATGGGATCGCACTTTCTGCCATTCTGTTTCGCATTGCCGAGTGGGGAATCACTCCAAACCGCCTGGCGGTACTGGGTGCAAATGTTCTTATCCTGGTGAACCTGCTCCTCGTAAGCTTTCAACTTCTTAAAGCTGCCTCAAAAAATTCACAGTTACACCAGGTAGGTAATATCATTGCCCGATACTTACCGGTATATTTTGTTTGGGCTATACTGGTAACCTTCCTGTTCCCATTAATATTCGGAATCAATTAAAATTCTAATGTTTTTAAACTGGTTCAGAAGTTATAATCTAAAAAATAATAAGAGTGAAGCTTTTATCGAAATTTGAACAATTCTACTACAAGGTAAAAGATAATGGGTGGTATTTCCTGTTCTCTATCTTTTGTCGTATAAGTCTCGCCTATGCTTTTATAGTCGCAGGTATAGTGAAGATCCTCGATGAAAGATTCGCCAGTGGGTTATCCACTCTACACCCTATGGGCGCCTATCTGGAAGCCTTACATCATACCGGTTACTATTATACGTTTATCGGAATCGCTCAGGTGCTCGCTGCCATTCTACTTTTGATACCAAGAACTGTAGCATTAGGTGCATTATTGTATTTCCCTATTATAGTGAATATCTGGATCTTGTCCTATGCTGTCAGGTTCGAGGGTTCTGTCATTACATCTCCACTAATGGTAATGGCCAATCTTTACCTCCTGGTTTGGAACTATGACAGGTTAAAATATCTTCTGCCCTTAAAGAATTTTCCTGCTCATGTTTTATTTCGGAAGCCAAACAAGTATAACTGGAAATTTCCCTATTTGTTTGTTTCAGGAGTAATTGTTGTAGTTGTTATGGCCGTTGCATTCGCTCAATATGGTCATGAGGTGATGCCCAGGAATTCTATGGCCGACTGTAGTGACCAGTTTGAAAACACTGAAAACGAGGCTGCCGGAAGAAAATTTTGCGGATGTATACATGAGCAGGGAGAAACGCTGGAGACATGCCTGGCGAATTTTGAAAGGGATAAGAAAAATTCCGGGTAAATGCTTTCAACTCAAAAAATCACATTCAGGTATGGAAAATGTTTTGAATAGGATTTGCTGTTGAAAGCTGGATAAAACGAAATGATATCATGAAAACGGAGGAGAAGATCTTAGGGGACAGAAATCAGGTTAATTTTGTCAAACCAACATCCATCGTAAGGCAAATATGGGGAAAAGGAGATACCATACTTTTCATCTTCGCCGGTGCGGCAGCCGAATTCGCTTTGAATAAAGCTGTAGACTGGCTCTACTTTAAAGGTAAACTTCCTGCCGATCCACTTGGCAGGTTGTTTTCTACGGTTTCCTATGCCCGCCAAATTGTTTTTGCAGATAAAACTTCAGCATTAAAAGCTATTGATGCTATTAACGCTATTCATGCTAACATTGAAGATGCACGCCGCCAAAAAATTCCCGATTGGGCTTACCGGGACGTTTTGTTCATGTTGATCGACTACTCCATAAGGGCTTTTGAGACAATGGAAAGGCAGCTTAATATTTCTGAAAAGGAGGAAGTATTTGATGTTTTTAACAGGGTTGGTAAACGCATGAGAATTACGGGACTTCCGGATAATTATTCTGAATGGACTCAGATGCGAAAGGGGCATCTGCAACATGATTTGAAATACAGTGATTTCACTAAGGATCTTTACTTACAGTATCGAAGACATCTTGGCGCGGTCCGGTATTTTCTCCTGCTGGAAACCCAAAATCTCATTTGCCCTGAAGAAGTACGTACTTTTTTAGGTTTTTCAACACGCTCGGCTCTAAATCCTTTGCTATGGATCTATAAACTAAGCAGATATGTGGGGCTCGATAAGGTTCTAAAAGCTATAATTTTGCCGAAAAAGTATAAAAAAGAGATTCGGTCCCTGGATGTTTTTACCGGCTGATCCTGTACCTCGAAAGCAATTTCTGCCATTTTTCTACTTAATACTTTAAATTGTAGGAAATAACTTAAATGATTTCTACGTTTGAATAAAAGAAATTTAAACTGAAATTATTTTTGAACCCGTTGCTCCCGAATAATCTAAGATGATCAGACACTTTCTTTTACTGATCTTCATTCTTTTTTTTGTTTCGGGCTTTTCTCAGGAGACCCTACTGAAAGGCAAAATTCTAACCGAAAGTTTACAGGGATCTTCCATTAATATTCTTAATCTTTCCCGTGGAATTGGAACCACCAACAACACCGAAGGGGAATTTGAGATCGCTGTTAGTTTGAATGATACAATCTATTTTTCTTCAATACAGTACGAACCAAGGGAAATAGTGGTTACAGAAGACCTGTTGAAAAGGGCATTTTTGACGGTGCTTCTTGTGGAGAAAATGAATGAACTGGACGAAGTAAGCATCAGTGATATTAGCCTGAGCGGGAATATAGCTACCGATTTAAAAAATATTCCCACTCTTACCCAGGCAGATCTGGGTTTTCCAATGTCTGATGTGCCAAGGCCAACCTCCATTGAACGGAAATTAAAAACAGCTTCCAACGTTAGTACGACTTCAGCGTATAATCCTCCCGGATTGGTGAATGTAAGCCTCGATGGAATCATCAACAGGTTGAACGGAAAAATTGCAATGCTTCAAAAAGCCGCAGCCAATGAAGATCTTTCCCAAACCGTGGATGCGGGAGTTGCTGCAATGCCGGTTTCCTTTTTTACAGACCTGGCAATTCCCGAAGACCGAATTCGGGACTTTGTTTATTATTGCGCCGAAGATGCTGAATTTTCTTCCCTTTTACCCGAAACCAAACGTTTTGAGCTCATCGCATATTTTCAAACGAAAGCCCCTGAATTTATTAAAGAGCGCATGTAACCGCGAGGACCAAATTCGAAGACAGATATTTCAATATTAGTCTTTTCTCCTTATTCTAATCTCCTGATTCTTATTTATACTCCGATACAAAATGAAATTTTATATTCGGGTACTTTTGTTGGGCCATTTGCAGGGAGAAAGCAGAGTCGGCCAGGAAGACGAGTTGTCCGCGTTTGTCGTGAGCCAGGTATTTTGATTTCACTCTTTTGAAGTCCTTGAATTCTTCACTTTTTGGATCCTTGGGTTCCACCCAGCAAGCTTTAAAAACGTTGAGATTTTCATAGGTACACTTTGCTCCATATTCGTGTTCCAACCTATATTGGATCACTTCAAACTGGAGTGCGCCCACGGTCCCTATAACCTTTCGGCCGTTCAGTTCCAGGGTAAAAAGCTGTGCCACACCTTCATCCATTAATTGATCGATCCCTTTTTCCAATTGTTTCGATTTCATGGGATCGGCATTATTGATATATCTAAAGTGTTCAGGAGAGAAACTGGGAATGCCTTTATATCGCAATTCTTCCCCTTCGGTTAGAGTATCCCCAATTTTGAAATTCCCGGTGTCATGGAGTCCCACGATGTCCCCGGGATAGGATACATCCACGATCTCCTTTCTTTCCGCAAAAAAGGCATTGGGACTGGAGAATTTCAGTTTTTTGTTGTGACGTACGTGTAGGTATGGCGTATTGCGTTCAAATTTTCCCGATACGATCTTAATAAATGCCAGCCTGTCCCTGTGCTTTGGATCCATGTTCGCATGGATCTTAAAGACGAAGCCTGTAAATTGATCTTCAGAAGGTTCAACCTTTCTCACGTCGCTTTCTTTTGGACGTGGGGGAGGGGCAATGCTTATGAAACAGTCCAGCAATTCCCGTACTCCAAAATTGTTTAGTGCCGATCCAAAGAAGACAGGTTGCAGATTTCCGTCAAGATATGCTTGTTTATCAAATTCTGGATAAACTCCCTGCGCCAGTTCCAGTTCTTCCCTAAGAGTTGTAGCGGCTTTTGAACCTATTAATTGATCAAGCTCTTCAGAAGCAAGATCAGAGATCTCTACAGTTTCCTCAATATCCTTTCGCGGATCACCGGTAAAAAGGTTTACGTTTTGCTCCCAGATATTATAGATCCCTTTGAAATCATAACCCATACCAATAGGAAAGCTGAGGGGAGTAACGGTAAGGTTGAGTTTTTGTTCGATTTCATCAAGCAGTTCGAAAGCATCTTTTCCTTCCCGGTCAAGTTTGTTGATGAACACAATCATGGGGATATTTCGCATACGGCACACCTCCACAAGCTTTTCGGTTTGTTCCTCAACCCCTTTCGCCACGTCAATCACCACGATCACACTATCTACAGCAGTAAGCGTTCTAAAGGTATCTTCGGCGAAATCCTTATGCCCCGGGGTATCGAGAATATTGATCTTGGTTCCCTGGTATTCAAAAGCGAGTACAGAGGTGGCTACAGAGATCCCACGTTGGCGCTCTATTTCCATAAAGTCACTGGTTGCCCCTTTTTTGATCTTGTTAGACTTCACAGCCCCCGCTTCCTGGATGGCACCCCCAAAAAGCAAAAGTTTTTCGGTTAGTGTGGTCTTACCGGCATCGGGGTGAGAAATGATCCCAAAGGTCCTGCGTCTCTTGATCTCTTCTGAAAACTTCATATTTGTATTTAAGGCTGCAAAGATAATTATTTGATCGTGAATTTAATGCTCAAAGCCTACACTCAATTTCATGGTTTTCTAAAGTGTCAAAAAGAGGATTTACCGGGTGTTTTTGTACATTTGAGACTCAAATTTTTGCAATGAAAGAAGAACAAGTGATCCTGGTAAATGAAAAAGATGAGCAAATAGGACTGATGCCGAAGATGGAAGCTCATGAAAAAGCTTTGTTACACCGGGCATTTTCTGTTTTTGTTTTTAATGATCAAAACGAACTCATGATACAGCAACGGGCACTGGGAAAATATCATTCTCCGGGATTATGGACCAACACCTGTTGCAGTCATCAACGGGAGGGAGAAAGCAATATAGAAGCCGGTAAAAGAAGGCTGCAGGAAGAAATGGGTTTTACTACAGAACTTAAGGATACTATCTCATTTATCTACAAAGCTCCTTTTGATAATGGTCTCACAGAACATGAATTTGATCACATTCTTGTGGGAAACTATAACGGAGAACCTGTTTTAAATCCGGAAGAAGCTCATGCATATAAATGGATTGGCCTGGAGGAGTTAAAGAAAGATATGAGTAAAAATCCTGATAATTATACTGAATGGTTTAAGATCATTTTTGACAAATACTACAAGCACATTCAGCAATGAGAGTAACGGTAAACAGAAAAGCACATTTTAACGCTGCGCACAGGTTGCACCGCAAGGATTGGGATGATGCAAAGAACAGTCGTGTCTTTGGCAAATGCAGTAATCCCAATTATCACGGTCACAATTATGAATTGATTGTTGCCGTTACCGGAAATATAAATCCTGAAACCGGCTTCGTGATGGATCTTAAAGATCTGAAGGAGCTAATCTACCAAAAGATCGAGCAGCCTTTTGATCATAAGAATCTGAACATTGAAGTTGCGGAATTTAGAGATCTTAATCCTACAGCTGAAAATATTGCAGTGGTGATATGGAACAAACTGAGAGCCGAACTGGAACCACACCTTGATCTTGAGGTGACCTTATATGAAACTCCCCGAAATTTTGTCACTTACCGGGGAGAGTAAAAAAAAATTTAAAAACTGTTTTTTGAAACGGGAAATAATGTAAATTCGCTGCTCAAAATTACGCGAAGCGATGGCGAACAGAAGAACATTAAAAAGAGATATCAATTACGTATTTGGAGACATTATTGAGGCGGCTTACCTGCACCAGATAACTCATCCGGATGAAGATCCTGCAAAATCTGAAGAGATCGTTGATGAAGCAATTTCAGATTTTGATGATTTGATAGGTAAGATGAACAAGAAAGATGTTGAAAACAGAAAACAACATTTTAAAGGAATAGAAAAGGAACTCGAGGCTAAGGCCAGAGGTCTTGTAGAAAAAATAAACGCTCTTTAAATAGAGCATTTGCCGATGTAGCTCAGCTGGCTAGAGCAGCTGATTTGTAATCAGCAGGTCGTGGGTTCGAGTCCCTCCATCGGCTCAAAAAACCTCCCTTTCCGGGAGGTTTTTTTATTGGAACAAGGGACGAGAAGTTTATCCCGAGTCCCGATAGCCATCGGGATCGAGGGAAGTCCCTCCATCGGCTCAAAAAGCCTCCCTTTTCGGGAGGTTTTTTTATTGGAACAAGGGACGAGAAGTTTATCCCGACTCCCGATAGCTATCGGGATCGAGGGGAGTCCCTCCATCGGCTCAAAAAGCCTCCCTTTTCGGGAGGTTTTTTTATTGGAACAAGGGACAAGGCGTAGTCGGGGGCATTTTTTATATGCTCAAAAACCTCCAATTTTTGGAGTATTTTTAGGAGGAAAATAGAAGGTAATCTCTGAATCCACGTTTTGAATAAGCAAGTGCGGCTTTAAGCTCCCAGACACGAGGCCGGAATTCGATTATTTGAATTCGTGCCTGGTAGCCCTTCCGAGTAAGTAGTTCTCCCTCCTAATTTTAAACAACAAAAAATCCCGCCGTTAAGCAGGATTTTGATATAATTTTATAAATAAGATATTATGCCTGAGGTGTAGAATCTGCGGCTGCTTTTTCCAGTTCTCTTCTTTCTTTCAGGAATTCCTCCAGGCTTTTTCCATAGCGGGAGTCCTTTACTTCAGGAGTGAGAGATTTATAGATGGTGTCCAGATATTTGATGTTGGCGTCATAGACTTCAGAAATCGCTAAATAAGGAGCGAGCTCCATATTTTTGTTATTTACAGCGAAGTTTACTGTAAATAGATAGCGTCTCTTCAGCAGGCTTTCAAATTCCTTATTTGTGGAATCTATATTTTCCATATCCTGTTCCTGCTGTGCTACCAGATTTTTCTGTATCAATTCAAGATTTCTATTATTGAATTGCTGCATCATCGTTTGGAATTCCACATACTTCTTTTGATTTTCGGAACCTTCAACTATGGCATCTACTTCAAAGTTTTTCAAAGTAGTATTAATGACCATTTCCCCGGGTTCAGCAAAAAACATGATCCTGTCATCATAGATGCTGTTGTCCTTTTTGTTAAGGTAGAGGTACATCACCTGGACCCCGTCGGTAAAAGTTTCAAATTTAAAATTTTCATTTCCCTTGACTATAACAGAATCAATAGTCACTAAAGTGGAGTCTTCAATTTTTTGAAGGTACAAAGTTCCTTTTTTCAATCCCTGAACTTTCCCTTCTATGAGCAGGTTCTTCTCTTCTTTAGAACAAGCCACCATAAGGCTTAGGGCAACAATAAATAATCCTAATCTTTTCATGTATATGTTGTGATAAAATGCGGGCAAAGATGCTAAAAAAATATTAGTGGAGTTTATCCTCCGGCAGCAATTTGCATTAAAATTGTACTTAAAATGGCTCCATAAGTTCCCACCACATATCCAAACACTGCAAGCAATACTCCTACAGTTGCCAGAGAAGGGTGAAAGGCAGCTGCCACAACAGGGGCAGAGGCAGCACCACCAACGTTGGCCTGGCTTCCAACTGCAAGGAAGAAGTATGGCGCTTTAATGATCTTGGCTACCAGGATTAGGAGTCCCGCATGAATCGCCATCCACACAAGTCCTATTCCTATGAGTCCGGGATTATCAAAAACCATGGTTAAATCCATCTTCATACCAATGGTCGCTACCAGGAAATATATAAAGACGCTTCCAAGCTTACTTGCGCCGGCACCTTCATACTCTTTAGCTTTTGTAAAGGATAGTATAATTCCTACTGCTGTGGCAATGGAGATCATCCAAAAGAAGGAGGAGGCAAAAGAGGACAGAGCCGATTTATTATCCCTAAAGGCTTCATAGTTTTCTGTAAGAAACACCGAAATGCCATCTGCGCTCCAGTGGGCAAAACCAACCGCACCAAAAGCCAGGGCCAACATTACCATAAGATCTGCCAGGGATGGATTTCGGGTAACGCTATCGGCATAGGCAGTCACTTTTTTCTTTAGGGTCTCAATGGCAGAATTATCGGCTTTTAGCCACCTGTCAATTCCGTCGCTTTTTCCGATTCCCATCAATAGAATTGCCATCCATATGTTAGCTACCACAATATCTACTAATACCATTCCTCCATAAAGGTCGGGATTATATTCAAAGATCTCCAGCATTGCCGCCTGGTTGGCACCGCCCCCTATCCAGCTTCCGGCAAGGGTAGATAACCCGCGCCAAACAGCATCGGGACCAACACCTCCCACAGTTTCAGGAGAAAAAGTAGCAATCAGCAATATTGCCAGCGGACCTCCAATGATGATCCCAATAGTTCCTGTGAAGAACATGATCAGGGCTTTTGGCCCCAGATTAAATATTGCCTTTAGATCGATACTAAGGGTCATGAGCACCAGGGAAGCGGGGAGAAGATACCTGCTCGCAACAAAATAAAGTTGGGAGGTCTCATCAGAAATTATGTTCAGGGAGTTAAGTATGGCGGGGATGAGATAACACATCAACAGCGCCGGAACAACTTTATAAAACTTAAACCAGAAACCTTTTTCTTTTGAGGAAGTAATAAATACAAAACCGAGAGCCAGCATTAATAGTCCAAGAACGATGGCGTCGTTAGTAAAAATAGGGGGATTGTCCATAAATTGCCTTTAAGAACGGCAAAATACAATTTTTAGAAGTGTCTTAAAAATTTATTAAAATCAGGAAAGGTTAAAAATTTCCTGCAGGCTTTTTGCCACTCCGTCTTCCTTCCCGTGAGAGGTTACCTGCTTTGCGATCTCCAGGATCTCCGGTCTCGCATTCCCCACTGCAATTCCCAATCCGGCGGCTTTCAGCATTTCATAATCATTGTAGTTGTCTCCAAAAGCAATGCTATCATCCAGGGAGTATGAAAAATGGGATTTCAGAAGCAGTTTTATGGCGGTCAGTTTTGAAACTTCTTTATTGGCGATCTCCAGATAAGTGTCCTTTGATCGGTAGAGATGCAATTGATCTTTATAATTTTCAAAAAGATATTTTTCAATAGCGTCAATCTTAGGAGCATCACCCATTGCCATAATTTTATGTGCTCCTTTTTTAGTAGGTTCCCATTCCGCAAGCACGTCATCTACAGCCATTACCACGGGAGTGACTTTTGTGTTGTTTTACTCTCTTTTCGCCCATTGATCATTTTGTGGCACAAACCAGTGGGTGTTGTTATACAGGCTTAAATGGCAATTAACATCATTATTGAAATTGTGAAGGCCCTTAATTGTTTCCCATGGAATTTCTGCAGTGCTGATGATCTTTCCATCAACCAGAATGAGGGCCCCGTTGTAACAAATAATTGGCTGATGAGCAATATGCAGCTCTTCCTGAAGATGTTGCATAGCCTGAGGCATTCGGGAAGAGATAAGGACAATTGGTAGCCTTTTTTGAAGCTCCTGAAACACCTTAAGAGTGAGTGGTGATAACTCCCGGTCTTTATTTAGTAGGGTGCCATCAATGTCTGTAAAGATGATCTTCCAGCTCATTCAATGTTTTCGATGAATTCCACGAGTGTCGGAACTAATTCGGGATGTAAAGGCAGGGAGGCTTCATTATATGATTTTGAATTTTCCAGGTCATCACCCTCTATTTTCCGCAGGATATGGTTCATGTTTTCAAGGATCACCAATTCGGCTTCGGGATGAGCTTCCTGTAATTGCCTGGCTTCCTCTTTATCAACCTGCAGGTCATTGCTGCCGTTAATCAGCAGTACCGGAATTTCAAGCTTTGCGATCTCCTCCCGGGGATCAAACTTCATCCAGGATAGGATAAACGGTTGTACCGAAGGTCTAAAAATCGACTCCAGCACCGGATTGTAGCTGGAGCTACTCCCGTTTGTTCTCATTTCTCTGAAAGTCTGCTGCACATTTTCCTTTAAACCCGGCATTTGATTAGCGATCTGAACGGTAAGTATGCTGTCAATTGGTTGGGCTACCCCGGCGATTGAAACAAATCCATCAGCACGATCTTTTGCAGCCAACATACCAACAAGTGAGCCCTGGCTATGACCAAGAACGACTGTTTTATCAAATTTTTCGTTTTCCTGAAAATGATCTAATACACTTATAGCATCAGTCACAAAATCATCGAATCTCATATCCTTTTCCTGGATTTTCAGGCGTTGTGCCTGTAGGATCCGTTTGTCATAACGATAGCTGGCAATGCCATTTTCGGCAAGTTCAAGAGCCAGTTTTTTCAAGGCATCATTCTTCATAAAAGATTGATTCCCATTTCGGTCTGTAGGTCCCGAACCCTGCAACAGGATCACCAGGGGCATCTTTTCTTCGGAAACAGGGGTAACAAGTGTCCCTTTAATATATTCATTAATATCTATCTCCTGAGAGTTATAATGCTTCTCCTGTGCAAAGCCGGTTGCGCATAAGAAGAAAAGAAAAGAATAAAAGAAGTTTTTCATGGTTTTGAATAGTTAAAAGTAGTACCTCCGGGTACCTGTTTTTCCAATGCAACAAAAATACCGTTTAGGTAGAGATGCCTAAGGCTCAAAATTAGCATTTTTAAAGATACTTGATTATTCCCGATTTTTTTCTCCATCCAAAACTGGCAGGGAATTTGAAAAAGCTGAAAAAACTTCCTCCTTTTTCTATCTTTGAGGACCTAAAAAATACTACATATGAAAATTTATTTACTGGCTGTCTTTTTATTCGTTTCTACTTTCAGTTTTGCTTCAGAAAATGATTGGGGAAGAACAGGACACCGTGCTACAGGAGAAGTAGCAGAACAATATCTTACTAAAAAAGCAAAGCAAAAGGTAAGGGAGATCCTTAACGGCTCTAACCTTGCTTTTGTTTCTACTTATGGTGATGACATCAAAAGTGATCCCGCATACCGTAAGTATGGACCATGGCATTATGTCAACCTTGAAGCCGGGGAAACAAAATATACCAAAGAAAAAGCAAATCCGGACGGAGATCTGGTGCAGGCGATAAAAACTTGCGTGGCTGCGTTAAAAGATAAAAATTCTACAGCCGATGAAAAAGGATTTTACCTAAAGATGCTGGTGCATTTTGTGGGAGATCTTCATCAACCCTTGCACGCAGGCCGTGGGGAAGATAAGGGAGGAAATGATATACAGGTAAGATGGTTTGGAGACGGAAGCAACCTTCACCGCGTTTGGGATAGTGAGATGATCAATGATTTCCAGATGAGTTATTCAGAACTGGCACATAATTCAGATGAATTATCTAAGGCTGAGATTAGGGAGATCCAAAAAGGATCTGTTCTGGACTGGATGTATGAATCTAAAGAATTGGCGAATGAAGTTTACGCTTCTGTGGAGACGGGAGAAAAATTGGGATATGAATACATGTATGAATGGTTTCCGGTAGTCCATGACCAGCTTCAAAAAGGAGGTTTAAGGCTGGCGAAAATCCTTAATGAAATATTCGCTTAATCCAAGGTTTAAAAAATTTAAAGCCCGGACTACCAGTTCGGGCTTTTTTGTGCATTGTTTTTCTAAAGGAAAGATATTAACAAACCTTTAATAAAATTTTTAGGTTTTTTTAATTCTTCTTGCATAAGACACTTAAAATAAATAATTTGGCTGCGCCCTATATTGAACTTTAACCGTAGAAAATTTGAGAAAAAACTACCTTCTCTGTGTTTTTGGTGTTTTTCTTTGTCTCCCGGGATATGCTCAATCTCCGGCTGAAACCTATAAAGACAGCACTACCTATCTGGCCCGGGCAGCCGGTAAGGCTCTGGATGACTACGATTTTAATCGTTCAATAGAGCAATCTCTGCTGCTTATCGATCTGGCTTCTAAAAAAGAAGATTTTAATAAGTTAAACCATGGTTATAACCTGTTGGGTATAACTTATGAAATGCTTGAGGATAGCATAAGAGCTAAAGAAAATTATCTAAAAGCCCTCGAATATGCCAGGTTGAGTTCAAATGATACGCTGCTCTGGTATGCCTATAATAATTTGGGCAATGTATATTCTTCTAATAAAAATACTGTACATAAAGGTTTCGAGTATTACAGAAAAGCCATAGCCATTGCATCTAAAAATCCTGATGAACCCCAGGTGCTTATCCCTGTAGTTAATATTGCCTGGACACTTCTTGAAAATGATGAATTTGATAGTGCGTATCCTTATTTAAAAAGGGCAGAAGGTCTTTTAAAAGATGAAGAGGATGTAGTCACCCGCAGTAATCTTAATACGCTCTATGGGATGTACTACTCGGGAATGGAAGATTATGACAGGTCCAGAACCTATTTTGAAAAGGGAATTGCAATTGCCGAAAAGGATTCTCTCATTGTAGAGGCTTCTTTTGCTTACGAGGAATTTGCTGATATGCTTTTTAAAAGCAAGGATTATAATGCCGCTTATGTTGCCCTGGATAAACATCAGGAATATCGGGAAAAGATCTTTTCCCGGGAAAAGAATTTGCAGCGGGAGGCAGTATACGAAAGGTTTCAAACAAAAGTATATAAAAAGGACCTGGAGGCAGCCCGCAGGGAGCAACTTTACAAGGATGAGGTGCTCAAGAAAACTCAGCAATTATCTGCAATAATGGTAATCTCTCTGGTGGTCATGTTCTTCTTTCTCATCTTGTTATTCAGGAATAACAGGATAAGGAAAAGGTTAATAGGACAGTTGCGGGATAAAAATGTTGAATTAAAAGAAGCAAAGGAAGAAGCAGAGCGCCTTTCAAATCTTAAGACCCGCTTTTTTTCTACTGTGAGCCATGAATTGAGAACCCCGCTTTACGGAGTGGTAGGTTTGGCTTCTCTCTTGCTGGAAGAGAACAAAGATGAAAACCAGAGCGATGATCTTAAATCTCTGAAATTCTCTGCAGACTACCTGTTGGCGCTGATCAATGATGTGTTGCAGATGAACAAGATGGAATCCAATCTGGTACATCTTGAAAATGTCACTTTTAATATCCATGAATTATTTCAGGGAATTCTTAAGTCCTTTGAGATTAACCGAAATCAAAAGGATATAAAAATGGAATTGCAGATAGATCCTGAAATACCTTACCTGGTAGGAGACTCTATGAGGTTGTCCCAGATCATGATGAACTTAGTGGGGAATGCGGTTAAGTTTACTGAAAGAGGAAGGGTCTGGATCAAAGCCGAAAATTTGAAATGCAGGGAAAATTACTGCCGAATCAGATTTGAAGTGGGCGATACCGGCATTGGAATACCCCCCAATAAACAGGAGGAAATTTTTGAAGAATTTTCTCAGTTAAAGAACCAGAACCTCAATTACCAGGGTACAGGCCTTGGATTGCCTATTGTGAAAAAACTTTTGAAGCTGTTCAATTCTGAAATTGAGGTTTCAAGCGTTGAAGGCGAAGGCTCTGTCTTTACTTTTGAAATAGAATTTTTGCAGGGTGCTGAAGCAGAAAGTATTAAACACCTTAGCAGTTCTCCCATAGAGAACGAACCAAGGTTAATAAGAAAAATTCTCATTGTGGATGATAATCGTATCAACCAGTTAGTGACCCAAAGGATACTCGAAAAAAGGGATTTCAAGTGTCTCCTCGCTGCCAGTGGAGAGGAAGCCCTTGATATCATAAAGCTGGAACAGCTGGACATCGTGTTAATGGACGTAAATATGCCCGGAATGAACGGTATGGAAACTACCATGAAGATCAGGGAGTTTGATGCACATCTTCCCGTGATCGCCTTAACGGCTGTTGAGGTAGGAGAGATGCGGGAAGAGATCCTTAAAGCCGGAATGAACGATATCATTAATAAACCTTATGATATCCCCCAGTTCTTTAATACTATCTTTAGGAATCTATTACAGACGGTAACGCCAACGGCGGTATGAGGTTCCAGGTTTCAAGTTCCAAGTTTAAGGTCCGAATTCAAGATTTAAGGTTCAAAATTCCGGATTCGTTAGGCTGTTTATCTGGGTTCTTTGAAAACAAGTGACGGCAACTTTTAACTTATCTCAATAAAAAAGCCGCTTCTCCGGTTGTGGGGAAGCGGCTTTTTTGAAAACATCATATTTTACTTGATCATCTCAAAGCTACGCTTGATAAAAGAAGTCAATTCTTCTCCTTTTAAAAGGTTCTGTGAAAGACGTGCAAGGTCCAGAGACTGTTTGATAAGCCTTTCCTGTTTCTTTTCGGTCTTGGTGTTCAGAATTTCGGAAATAAGCGGGTGGTTCGTATTTACCACCAGGTTATACATTTCGGGCATGTTCCCCATTCCAAACATTCCGCCGCCACCGGTTTGCTGCATTTCTTTCATCCTTCTCATAAATTCCGGCTGAGTGATTAGCAGCGGTGCAGCATTTGAATCCATTGCTTCCAGCTGTACTGTATACTTTTCTTTTGGGATTACCTTTTCAAAATCTCCTTTTAGCTTCTCTTTTTCCTCGTCAGAAAGTTTAGAGATCTTTTCATCATCTTTTTTGATCAAGTTATCCACGTGATCTGCATCTACACGGGCAAAAGTGACTTTTTCCTCACTCATTTCCAGCTTCTGCATCAGGTGAGAGACGATAGGTGAGTCTAAAAGAAGTACTTCGTATCCTTTTTCTTTCGCAGCTTCAATGTAGCTGTGCTGGTCATCTTTATTGGAAGCGTAAAGCAATACCTTGTTACCATCTTTGTCGGTCTGGTTTTCTTTTACCTTTTCAATAAATTCAGCAAAAGTGAAATACTTATCATCAACAGTAGGGTAAAGGGCGAAATCTTTTGCTTTGTCGAAGAATTTGTCTTCAGAAAGCATTCCATATTCGATCACGATCTTAATGTCATTCCACTTCTTCTCGAAATCTTCGCGGTTGTTGTTGAAAAGCGCTTTCAGCTTATCTGCTACCTTACGGGTAATGTAGCTGGAGATCTTTTTCACAGCGCCATCTGCCTGCAGGTAAGAGCGGGAAACGTTCAGCGGAATATCCGGAGAATCGATCACCCCTCTCAGCATCGTAAGGAATTCCGGGACAATTCCTTCAACATTGTCTGTGACGAACACCTGATTTTGATACAGCTGGATCTTGTCCTTCTGTATGTTCATATCACGAGACATTTTTGGGAAGTAAAGAATTCCGGTAAGGTTAAATGGATAATCTACGTTAAGGTGAATGTGGAACAAAGGCTCTTCAAACTGCATTGGATAAAGTTCCCTGTAGAAATCCTTATAATCTTTATCTTCTAATTCTGTTGGCTGCTTGGTCCATGCAGGGTTTGGGTTATTAATAATGTCATCAACAACTTTTGTTTCAGGTTTTGCATCTTCGGGAGCATCTTCAGGAAGCGGAATCTCCTCTTCTCTTGTTCCAAATTTTATTGGAATAGGCATGAACTTGTTGTACTTGGTCAACAGTTCTCTAATTCTGCCTTCTTCCAAAAACTCCTTGTCATCTTCATTGATGTGAAGGATGATATCTGTTCCGTGCTCTTTTTTATCTGCTTCTTCTAAGGTAAACTCTGTAGTTCCCTCATTGATCCAGTGTGCTGCCGGTGCGTCCTTGTAAGATTTGGTGATGATCTCTACTTTATTGGCTACCATGAAGGCAGAGTAGAAACCTAAACCGAAGTGGCCAATGATCCCGCTGTCTTTTGCTGAATCCTTATATTTTTCAAGAAATTCCTCAGCTCCGGAAAAAGCTACCTGGTTGATGTATTTCTCAACCTCTTCTTTTGTCATTCCAATTCCCTGGTCGCTAATGATGAGCTGCTTTTTCTCCTTATCGATCTTTACTTCAATAACAGGATTTCCATATTCAACTTTTGCTTCCCCAATGCTGGTAAGATGCTTTAGTTTTAATGTTGCATCTGTAGCGTTGGAGATCAATTCTCTTAAAAAGATCTCATGATCACTGTAAAGAAACTTCTTTATTAAAGGAAAGATGTTTTCAACAGATACGTTAATGTTTCCGGTTGCCATATATTTTTAAATTTAATTTATATCGTTCGTCCTGTTAAGTCAAAAAAAGTACCAATAGGAGTCCGCTGACAAACTGACAGCAGTAATGAAAAGATATATTTTGCGACTACCTCCATAATCCACATTAACCACAATTAATAGATTTTTGTTTAAATATTTTTATTATAACTTAAACAAAAATTGTATCTTCGTAACTGATTATAAAACAAAGTGATGACAACAGAAGAACAACAAATAGAGCAGAATGAAAATTTGTCCCGGGAGAAACTAATCGAGATGTACATGGAATATGTTCTGGAGAATGAAGAAGAGCCACGAACAGTCTATAAGTTCTGTAAAATTAACGGTATAACTGAAGCAGATTTCTATCAATTCTTCGGAAGTTTTGAAGGTCTGAAAAAGGGAATTTGGGAACGTTTTTTTGAACATACTCTCGAGGTAATGCAGAGTAGCCGGGAATATGCAACTTATGGCAATAGGGAAAAAATGCTTACTCTATATTTTACCTTTTTTGAAATCCTTACTGCCAATAGGAGCTATGTCTTATTTACCCTGAAGAACAAACAGTCCATGCTCAATAATATGGTAGAGTTGAAGGGGCTGCGACGTGAGGTGAGGAATTATGCAGTAGATCTTATTCGTCTCGAGAATGAAAACAAACAGGTTAAACTGCTGAAGAGATCTGAAACTATTTTTTCTGAAGCTGCCTGGATACAATTGATATTCCTGCTTAAATTCTGGATGGATGATAATTCACCTCAGTTTGAAAGCACAGATGTTGCGATCGAAAAATCTGTAAATACAGTTTTTGATGTTTTTGACAATACTCCGTTAGAAAGAGTTCTTGATCTTGGAAAATTCCTTTGGAAAGAGAGAATGGCTTAAACTTGAATAACATCAGCTTAGGCATGGGCCCGCTGCCGGTTTACCCCCTACTATTCCGGTTGGCGGGTTTTTTAAATACAAATGATATGAAAACTATAGATAAGATACCCACCGGCAAACTTAGTCGTACCGGGAAAATGGTACAGACAGGAATAAAGGTGGGAGGAAATTACCTTAAATACTATTCAAAAAAGGCAATAAATGGAGACCTTTCCCGTGATGAACTGGATGAGAATAACGCTGAAGACATCTACAACGGCCTCAAAAGCCTCAAAGGTAGTGCTCTAAAGGTGGCGCAAATGCTTTCTATGGAGAAGAGCCTTCTTCCCAATGCCTATGTGGAAAAGTTTAGCCTGGCACAATTCAGCGTACCTCCACTTTCGGCACCCCTGGTAAGGAAAACCTTTAAAAAATATCACGGGCAATATCCGGATGAACTTTTTGACACTTTTTCCGCAGAGTCCGTGAACGCCGCCAGTATTGGGCAGGTACATAGAGCAACTAAAGATGGGAAAGAGTTAGCTGTTAAGATTCAATACCCCGGAGTGGCCGATAGTATAAGTTCAGATCTCGCTATGGTTAAACCCATTGCTATAAAGATGTTCAACCTGCAGGGAAAGGATTCCGAAAGATATTTTAAAGAAGTGGAAGGCAAGCTGCTGGAGGAAACAGATTATAAATTAGAGGTTCAGCAAAGCATTGAGATCTCAAAAGCCTGCAGCCATATTCCAAACCTAAGATTTCCGCAGTATTATCCTGAACTCTCCAGCGCCAGAATCATTACTATGGACTGGATGAACGGGAAGCATCTTAGTGATTTTGCCAAACAGAACAGAGATCAGGAATTAGCAGATAAATTAGGGCAGGCGCTATGGGATTTTTATATGTATCAAATGCATATCCTTAAGGCCGTACATGCAGATCCTCATCCCGGAAATTTTCTTGTGGATGAAGAGGGAAATCTCATCGCTATCGATTTTGGATGTGTAAAGCAGGTTCCTGAAGACTTTTACAAACCCTATTTTGAACTTGCCGACAAGGATAAGATCAACGATCCTGAATTTTTTAATGCCCGTCTTTTTCAACTGGAGATCCTTCGGAAAGACGATAACCCCAGGGAAATCGAATTTTTTTCAGCCTTGTTCTATGAAATGCTGAATTTGTTCACGTCGCCTTTTCATGGGGAAGACTTCGATTTTTCCAATGAAGATTTCTGGAGCTCAGTGACTGCTTTAAGTGAAAAGTATAGTAAAGATCAGGAGCTGCGAAAAATGAACGGAAACCGGGGCAGTAAGCATTTCCTTTATATTAACCGAACCTTCTTTGGTTTGTATAACCTTCTTCATGATCTTGGCGCCACCGTGAAAATCAACAGATTCAAACAATATTCTTAAAGATCATCTATATAATGATAACAGACCGGGTTTTTTTAACCCGGTTTTTTTATTCCTGTTATTATAAAACTAAAATTTCATTCTCTCCTGTTAAATAAGCTAAAGTGTTTTAAATCAGCTTTTTTAGGTATTATATTCAGGTTGGAGAAATAAAAATGAAGTCGAACTAAAAAAAATGAAGATGAAATTTGTAAAAGGAACCTTTCTGGGAATTTGTATGATACTTGGAACCGGAGCTTATGCCCAGGAATTTGATAAATATGATACCGACAAGGATGGAAAGCTCAACCAAACCGAGTTTACAGAAAGAAATAAAACCGGATACAGTACCTGGGATGAAAATAAGGACGGAAAACTGGATTACGTGGAATTATCAGACATGGCTTACGAAAGTTTTGACCGCGATAAAAATGATTTCCTGGATGCAGATGAATGGAACGAGGGAATTGAATCTGGCGTGGGAGCTACTTTAAGAGACCAGGATTATAGCTCTTTTGATATCAATATGGATGGTCAACTTGATATTGGAGAATGGGAAGAAGCAAATAACAACAACAGCTGGTTTGAAAGATATGATGCCAATGAGGACGGGCTAATCGATAATGAGGAATGGAACGTCAGCACTTTTGAAGATTGGGATGTCAATGATGACAATTATATTGATGAAGACGAATTCAACGATTATGATGCCTTTAGTAAATGGTAGAAAATCCAATGATAAGAAAAGAAAAAGCCCGCAAATTTGCGGGCTTTTTCTATGGGGTGTCAGGAGTTTTAATTCTGAAGCTGTGGCGTAGCCTGTTGAATATTGGACTCTGTCTGCTCCCTGTTCTTTACATATTTCTCAAGCCATTGATCCTGCTCCCACAGTACGTGAAGCACAGATTCCTTGGCGCTGTAGCCATGGCTTTCCTTTGGTAACATTACCAATCTTGCAGTAGCTCCTAAACCTTTAAGGGCATTAAAATAACGCTCGCTCTGCATTGGATAAGTTCCCGAATTATTATCGGCTTCTCCATGAATAAGGAGAAGCGGCGTCTTCATCTTATCGGCATGCATAAATGGGGACATGTTATAATATACTTCCGGAGCTTCCCAGTAGTTTCTTTCCTCGCTTTGGAAGCCAAAAGGGGTCAAAGTTCTGTTGTAGGCACCGCTACGGGCTATTCCGGCAGCAAAAAGGTTAGAGTGGGAAAGCAGGTTGGCTGTCATAAACGCGCCATAGCTATGGCCTCCTACCGCAACACGATCCCTGTCTATATATCCCAGTGCATCCACTGCGTCTATTGCAGCTTTTCCGTTAGCTACTAATTGTTTTCTGAAAGAATCATTGGGTTCTTCTTCTCCTTCTCCCACTATTGGAAAAGAGGCATCATCCAAAACCACATATCCACGGTTTACCCAATAAATTGGGGAGCCGTAATACGGATAGGTGAAATCATTTGCATTAGAGGTGTTTTGAGAAGCTGAATTCTTATCCTTGAATTCCCTCGGATATGCCCAAACGATCATTGGTAGTTTTTCAGGATTTTTCTTGTCATAACCTTCCGGCAGGTAAAGGGTTCCATTGAGCTCCAGGCCATCATCTCTCTTATATGTGATCACCTCTTTAGACACATTTTCCAGGCTTTCAAATGGATTTTTAAAACTGGTGATCTGGGTAAGATCCTCTTTGTTATCTATATCACGGATGTAGTAATTGGGATATTCGGCAGAAGCTTCTATTCTAACCAGAAGCTTGCCTTCTTCCAGGTCAATTGCATCTACAAGGGTTTCTTTCCTGTCATTATATGAGGACTGGTAAAGCCGGTCGGTTTCTCCTGTTTTAAGATCAATTTTGTCTACAAATGGATATTGACCTTCAGGCGTAAATCCGTCACCCATCAAAAAGCTGTTGTTCCTGGATAATTTCAGGACATACTGTCCGTAATCATTCTTTTCAGTCACAAAGCTGCCCGGGTCGCTGTAACGATCCTGGTAATTTCTGTCAAAGAGGACTTTTGGTGCTTTTTTGGGGCTTGAAGGATCAAAGACATAGGTGCGGGTATTACGGTTATTCCACCAATAGTCCATCGCAATAGCAGTGTTGTTATCCCCCCAGATAATTCCGCTAAAGCGATCTTTTGTTTTTAGGATTGGTTTACCCTTATCCTTAAAAGGTGCTTCCAGTAAAAACACTTCATCTCTAAAGGGTACTTCTTTTTCAGGATCTCCCCCGTCAAGAGCTTCTACATAAACCAAAGTAGCGGGAGCGTCACTTCTCCATGAAATATTGCGGCGGCCTTCTCTTTCGGCCATAAAACCTTTTGGAAGATCTTCAATTAGCGGGACATCGTTCACTTTATTCACCATTTGTCCTTCTTTGGTGTAAATTTCAGATTCTGAAGGGAAACGATTGTAAGGCACCAGGTATGAAAACGGCTTCTTGATATGTTCAACCATGACATAATTCCCGTCTGGAGAAAATGAAATGCTGCTGTACATTTTTGGATCCAGCCATTTTGAAGTAGTACCATCCAGATTTACCTTAACCAGCTCTGCACGGGCCAGTTGTTCGAAATTATATTCGTCATTTGGATTTTGCAGCAGGTCCTGATAGGTACGGTTCTGAGCTTCTTTCCCATCACTCACTGAAATGGTGGGGCCTGTAGGGACTGAAGTTTCAGTATCTATAAGTTTCTTCCTGTCCTGCGGCAGCATTTTGACCAAAATGGCAGAGTTATCTTTATACCAGTTGATCACATCACGCATATTAGCATTGAGCGTAGGGCCGGTAAGTTTCTTTGCAGTAGCTGTTTTAAAGTCGGCCACCCACAATTCCACCCCTTCAGAAGTAGTATGTGTAAAAGCCATTTTTGACTCATCGGGAGACCAGCTAAAATTTGTAAGCCTTGGTTCTTCCGGAAGCCCTTTTATCTGTACCGGCTCATCTGCCAATAGATCTTTAACCTGGATATTGTTATAATAAGTGGCGCGACTGCTGATGTTGGTCACCGGGTTGATCCTTAACCCGCCTAATCTAAGTTCTTCCTCGCTTAATTCGGCTATAGATTTATATTGGTCGCGGTAAAGAAATACAATCTTCTCGGCGTCGCTGTCAATTAAGGTGGAAGGCGCAAGAGGCACATCTACAAGTTCAAGGATTTCCTGTGGCGGTTTTTGATAGGTAAGGTTCTCCTGGGCGTTAATTGCTCCACTAAAGCAAAAAACGGAAAGGAAGCTTAAAATAACTTTTTTCATGGGAAATAAATTAGGTTGAATACTGCTGCGGCTTAGAATGTTAATCTTTCTTATATTGCACGGCAACTTTTTATTAATTGCCTAAATTTAAGAGAAATAATTTCACAAAGCCTAAAAAACATTTCATGTATCAGTCAAAAATTGCGGGATTAGGATTTTATGTACCGGAGAATGTGGTCACTAATGATGATCTTTCGAAGATCATGGATACCAATGATGCCTGGATTCAGGAGAGGACAGGAATAAAGGAAAGACGACATATTAAAAAAGGGGATGGCAACACTACAGCTGTCATGGGAGTAAAGGCAGCAAAAATAGCAATTGAACGCGCCAATATTTCCAAAGATGACATAGAGCTTATTGTTTTTGCAACTTTAAGTCCCGATTATTATTTCCCGGGTGGGGGAGTGCAGGTGCAGGAAATGCTCGACATCAATACGTGTCCGGCTCTTGATGTAAGAAATCAGTGCAGTGGCTTTATCTATGCGCTTTCTGTTGCAGATCAGTATATCAAGACCGGTATGTATAAGAATGTACTTGTGATTGGTAGTGAAAACCACAGCGGTGGACTTGATTTTTCAACCCGTGGCCGCGGAGTTTCTGTAATTTTTGGGGATGGGGCAGGAGCAGCAGTGCTTTCCCGCAGTGACCATAACGGGCAGGGAATCCTTTCCACTCACATGCATTCTGAAGGGAAACATGCTTTAGAGCTTTCTCTGAAGGGCCCGAGCACCATGCACTGGGTACCACAAATCATTGAAGAGAATCCCCAGGGTGATGATATTATCTATTATCCTTACATGAATGGTCAGTTCGTCTTTAAGAACGCTGTGGTTCGTTTTTCTGAAGTGATCATGGAAGGTTTAAAAGCCAACGGCCTGGAAGTTAAAGATATTGATATGCTTATCCCACACCAGGCGAACCTTAGGATCTCGCAGTTCATTCAGCAGAAATTTAAGCTGAAAGATGAGCAGGTTTACAATAATATTCAGAAGTATGGGAATACTACTGCGGCTTCAATTCCAATTGCTCTTACGGAAGCATGGGAGGAAGGAAAGATCAAGGAAGGAGATACGGTGGTGCTGGCAGCTTTTGGTAGCGGTTTCACCTGGGCAAGTGCAGTGATTAAATGGTAGAACAATGTATGGGAAGCCTGAAATCCGGAGAATAGGCTTCTTAAAATATAAAAATCCGCAGCTGTTAGGCTGCGGATTTTTTTTGGCTAATTCAAACAATCTATTAAAATAATCCTCCACCTTCATTGGTGTTGTCATCTCTTTGTTTTCTGTCCAGGGCTTTGTTCTTGCCACCTCCAAATCTATAGGAGAAGCCGAGGTAAACAGTTTGAGAATCTCCCCAAAAAGTTCCTCTCTGCTCATAAGGCACATCGCTGTAGAACTGGAATCTTTGGGTGCCAAAAATGTCATTTACATTAAGGCTTAGAGTTCCCTTGTCTTTAAGGATGCTGTAACGTGCACCTGCGTTCACGAACCAGAATTCTTTTGGATTGATCTGCAGCATTTTGGTTTTGCTACGGTACATCCCGAAAGATTGGAGGGTAAGTTTCTTGGTGACATTGAAACTTTGGTTGACTCGTAAAGCGAACATTGTTCCTTCTACCTCACGATAAGTTTCTCCAACCACTCCTTTTTCTGTGCTGCTGTACAATTCAAAACTTGGGTTGATGCTCCACCAGTTGAAAGGTTTATAGCGCCCGCTAAGCTCAACTCCATAAGCTGAATTGTCTTCCCAGTTCTCGAAAGTAAGCACCAGTCTTGAAGGGTCTTCGGGATCTACAAATAATACCTGACTAATTTCCTGTTCTACAAGTCTGTAAAACACACCTCCTGTAATACTGCTTCCTTTTTCGAAATTATGTGTGTAGTTCATCTCAATGGAATTGGTGAACTGAGGTTCCAGTTCAGGATTTCCAAGTTGGGTGAGTCGAGGAGTAGAAAACTCCCTCACCGGGTTTACCTGGTTCAATCCCGGGCGGTCCACTCTTCTCGAATAGCTCAACTGCAGGGTCTTCATTTCATCAAATTTATAGGAGACGAAAGCAGAAGGGTACAAGGTCAAATAATCGGTCTCATAGATTAGATCTCCATCCATTACAGCTTCAACATCATATTGTTCCAGCCTTGCCCCAACCTGATAGGACCATTTTTCAAGCGTTTGTCCAAAAGTTGCATAGGCAGAATAGATGTTGTTGTCATAGTTGTACAGCGTGTTGTCAAGGTTGGCATTAGTAGTGCTGTAATCATTGGTTGATCTTCTAAACCTGGCTTCGGCTCCGAGTTCGATCTTTGCTGTTTCTGAAAATGGATTTTCGTAATCCAGGTTTAAAGTGGTATTGGAAAGCTCGGCTCCCACGTCGTCGCGGTAGGAAGTAAAACCTCCCGATCCCGGTCCTGTGAAAGTGTAGTCGGCAATTTCAGTTTCGTCAGTAAGACTGTAATCGGCTTCCAGGATCAGCTTATGACCTTCAGGATTGAATGCATGGTTGTACACAAAATTGTACGTTTGAGTATGGTTCTCCCCGTCCAGTAAAAACGTTTGAGATAAATTTCTTTCATCGTTTGGCCCATAAAAAAGGTTTACCTTTCCAATAGGATCCCCATCATAATAGTTCTGGTTGGTATAGATGGAAAAGGTGTTCTTATCATCCATATAATAATCCATACCCAGTTTCACGAGGTAAGATTCATTCTTGTTAAGGAAGGAAAGTTGCTCGGTATAGTCGCGTGTAAAATTCTCTAACCTTCCGTTATTGCTGCTTTCCCCACCGTTAGTTCCCAGGTTGGTGAAAAAGTTCACTTTTCCGGTGCGGTAGTTCATGTTCAGTGATCCGGTATACCGGGTATGGTCCCCAATGGTAACTCCCGTGTTGAGGTTCCCGTTAAAGCCTAGATTTGAATTTTTATGAAGAATGATGTTGATGATCCCGCTCATTCCTTCAGGATTATATTTAGCTGAAGGATTGGTGATCAATTCTATACTCTTGATCGAGGTGCTGGGGATTTGTTTTAAAAGCTGAGCAGCAGGAATGTTGGTAGGTTTGCCGTCAATAAGTATCCTTACATTCTCATTGCCGCGCATGGAAATGTTACCGTCCTGGTCAACAGACAGACTGGGAATGTTGTTCATGATCTCACTGGCAGAAGCACCGGCAGTAGTCAAATCCTTTCCCACGTTGACCACCTTGCGGTCAATACGCTGCTCTATGGTAGATCTTTCAGCAACAATATCTACTGCATCCAGTTCTGCTACATCTGCTTCAAGAAAAATAGTACCGATGTTGATCTCTCTATTGCCTCCGGAAACCCTTATTTCCTTACTAAAAGACTTATATCCCATGAACTGGGCTTTAAAAATGTATTCCCCGTCCTTTAATTTTTCTACGGAAAAAGTTCCGTCTACTGTAGTAACGGCTCCGGTGACAAGTTCCCCGGAAGGGGTAGTGACCGAAATGGTTGCATAGGGAATAGGTTCCTTAAATTCGCTGTCCATGATCTGTCCAGTAATGGTACCCAGGTCTGTCGGGTCAGTCCCGGCATGACTTGAATAACTGAACAAGCTCATTACAAATACTAAAATTAACTGTTTCATTTTTTGATTGATTGATGGTTATTAATAGAATGATTGATGTTGCATAATACCTTGTATAACCTAATTAAAATTCATACGACCTCGTAAATATTTAGGCTACTATATAAAAGACTGCAGAAAAACCTGTTTGTTACAAAATTTTCAAAATTTAACCTTTGTGTAAGGAAATTCCCCAGGTAAAACCCTGAGCCTAAATTAAAAACCCGTGTAAAAAATTACACGGGTTTAGCATGGGGGTCATTTAACACTAACCATCAATGCTTTTCAATTCCCCCGATGCAGGAAATATTTCTTACCTTAAAGACTACAGAGTTTTATCTTTGTTACACTTGTAGAAAATTTTTTAAAAAATGGAAAAGAAAACCCTCGTTTTAGGCGCCACTACAAATCCGGGAAGATATGCACACATTGCTATTAACCGGCTGGTAAGGGCGCAGGTGCCTACTGTTGCACTTGGCCTTCGCAAAGGAGAAGTCGCCGGAGTCAATATTGAAACTGAAAAATTACCCTTTGAAGATATTCATACCGTGACCCTCTACCTGGGGCCGGCAAGACAGGAGGAATATTATGATTATATCCTGTCCCTTAATCCCGAGCGGGTGATCTTTAACCCCGGAACAGAAAATCCCGAATTCTATAAACTTTTACGAGAAAGAGGTATCGAGGTCGACATCGCCTGTACGCTCATCCTTCTTTCTACGCAGCAGTACTAGACCGAGGAAGGTGAGGAGGCCGTTAAGGATGAGAACAAAGAATCCAAATTCGAAACCAAACCATTTAAGGCTGTTGACGCTTATTATGTAGGTGAAAATAGGGGACAAAATGGCAATTACCGGCACCAGTTTATCCCGTACCTGCATGTTTGTGAAGAGGCCAAAACTGTAGAGACCTAGTAGAGGTCCGTAGGTATATCCCGCAAACACGAAAAGTTTTGCGATCACACTTTCATCTTTAATAATGTATTTGAAAGCAATGATCACCAGGATAATAACTACCGATACTCCAATATGGATCATTTTTCTAACCGTCTCCTGTTTTTTTGGGTCATATCTTTTTTCGATATCCAAAATATCGATACTAAAGGAGGTAGTAAGCGCTGTTAGGGCACTATCTGCACTGCTGTAAGCTGCAGCGATAAGTCCCAGGATAAAAAATACGGCTATTCCCACTCCCAGTTCTCCCGAGGTAGCGATCACCGGGAAAAGATCATCTTTAGAGGCTTCAATTCCGTTAGCGCGGGCATATTCAGTTAAAAGTACACCCAGTGCCATAAAAAACAGATTCACAAAAACAAGCACGATGGTGAACCAGAACATGTTCTTCTGTGCCTCACCCAGGTTTCGGCAGGTAAGGTTCTTTTGCATCATGTCCTGGTCCAGCCCGGTCATTACTATTGTAATAAATGCTCCGGAAATAAATTGTTTCCAGAAATAATCGGCACTTTTAATATCATCGAAAAAGAACATTTTTGACATCTCACTGTTGGAGATATGGGAGATGAGATCTCCACCCTGGATGCCAAGGTCTTCAGAAACATAATAGATACTAACCCCTACAGCTATCAGCATGCACAGGGTCTGAAGGGTATCGGTATAGACAATGGTTTTTATTCCGGAACGGAAAGTGTAAAGCCAGATCAATAAAATCGTCATTACCACTGTTGCCCAAAAAGGAATTCCCAGACTGTCAAACAGGATGATCTGCAACACATTAGCCACCAGAAAAAGCCTGAAACTGGAACCAACAATTCTGGAGAGTAAAAAGAATGAGGCTCCTGTTTTATAGGAATAAGTACCAAATCTTCCCTCGAGATAGGTGTAGATAGAGGTAAGGTTCATCCGGTAATAGAGAGGCAGCAGTACCAGTCCTATAACGGCATATCCCACCACATATCCCAGCACCACCTGCATATAGCTAAACTGGCTTGCCTCAACCCAGCCGGGGACAGAAATAAAGGTTACTCCGCTCAGAGAAGCACCAATCATTCCGAAAGCTACCACATACCATGGGGATTGCCGGTTAGCCTTGAAGAAGGTATTGTTATCTGAATTTCTTCCGGTGAAGTAGGATATTAAAATGAGAGTTGCAAAATAACCTGCAATAAGCAGAAGGATAAAGGAGGGCTGCATAAGTCAAATTTTCGGTGGCAAATTACAAAACTTCGCTCTATCCGCAGCATCCCTTCAGAAGTCTTCTTTTTCTGGGAATTGTATGAAATATAGAGTAATTTTGACCTTATGGATTTTTCTTCAAAATTATTGGAGGAAGCTGTAAATGAAATGTCTCAGCTTCCGGGCATTGGCCGGCGAACCGCGTTGCGGCTGGTGCTGCACCTTTTAAAACAACCCGAGTCTCAAACGGTTGCTTTGAGCAAAGCTTTACTGGACCTAAAGACCGAAGTGAAATTCTGCAGGAAATGTCACAACATAAGCGATACCGATCTCTGCGAGATCTGTGCCAGCCACAATCGTCAAAAGGAAGTGGTATGTGTTGTAGAAGATATACGGGATGTAATGGCCATAGAAAATACAAGCCAGTATCGCGGATTGTACCATGTTCTGGGAGGTAAGATCAATCCTATGGAGGGGGTGGGCCCTTCCCAGCTCACCATCAGATCTTTGGTGGAAAAAGCAAAAAATGGGGAAATTGAGGAGATCATCTTTGCTCTTAGCAGCACCCTCGAAGGAGATACTACCAACTTTTATATCTTTAAGCAGCTGGAAGGAGTAAATGTAAAGACCAGTACTATCGCCCGCGGAATTTCTGTAGGAGACGAACTTGAATATGCCGATGAGGTTACCCTTGGTCGTAGTATCACCAACCGAATTCCGTTTGAAAGCTCGCTCCGGAATTAATTCTGAAAAAGTACTCCGCTAAAAATATTGTAAATTTACCCAAAATCGGCAGGAGGAAAAAGGGTTAAATTCGACCTAAATTTTTTCCGAAGCTGAATAATTATTATTGACTGAGCTATTTTTTTAATAAATTCGCAGTCAATTAAGTGTATATAATCTTCTAGATAAGAATATGGCAAAATTTGAACTTAAGCTCCCTAAAATGGGGGAAAGTGTTGCGGAAGCGACAATAACAAACTGGTTAAAAGAAGTTGGAGATACTATTGATGCCGATGAGCCGGTATTGGAAATAGCTACAGATAAGGTTGACAGCGAGGTCCCAAGTGAAGTTGATGGAGTATTGGTGGAGAAGCTTTTCAACGCTGATGATGTGGTGCAGGTAGGCCAGACCATTGCCATTATTGAAACTCAAGGAGAAGGCGCAGCAGAGGTTACTCCCGTTGCAGACCAGCAGGTGCCATCGCCGGAAATTGAAGAAGCCGTTGCCCAGGCAGAAGGACGTGTGGAGGAAGCAAAAGCTATAAGTTCTGCAGATTATTCAGACAGCAACAGGTTCTATTCGCCGCTTGTGAAGAATATAGCCAAGGAAGAAGGAATTTCTTTTGAGGAACTTGAGCAATTAGAAGGAACAGGGAAAGAAGGTAGAGTCACCAAGAATGACATTTTAGGATACCTTGAAAACCGTTCTGCTCAGCCGCAAAAACAGGCGCAGCCGCAACCACAGGCTCAGCAATCTGCAGCTAAACAGTCGGCTCCGCAGCCTGCGAAAACACCTGTAAGTGTAAATGGAGAGGATGAGATCATCGAAATGTCCCGTATGGGTAAAATGATCGCTCATCACATGGTGGAAAGTACCCAGACTTCGGCGCACGTGCAATCTTTTATTGAGGTAGATGTAACCAACATCTGGAACTGGAGAAAGAAGAACAAAGATGCATTCGAGAAAAGAGAGGGTGAAAAATTAACTTTTACACCAATATTTATGGAAGCTGTGGCCAAGGCCATCAAAGACTTCCCTATGATCAATATTTCTGTAGATGGTGATAAAATCATCAAACGCAAGAATATCAATCTGGGAATGGCAGCCGCCCTTCCCGATGGGAATCTAATTGTTCCTGTGATCAAAAACGCCGATCAGCTTAACCTGGTTGGAATGGCTAAAAAAGTGAACGATCTTGCCAACCGTGCAAGAATGAACAAACTTAAACCCGATGATATCCAGGGAGGAACCTATACTGTAACTAACGTAGGAACCTTTGGCAGCATCATGGGAACTCCTATAATTAATCAGCCGCAGGTAGCAATTCTTGCCCTTGGTGCAATTAGAAAAGTGCCGGCAGTCATTGAAACCCCCGATGGAGATTTTATAGGCATCCGTTACAAGATGTTCCTTTCTCACAGTTACGATCACCGTGTGGTGAATGGAGCGTTAGGGGGGCAGTTTGTACAACGCGTAGCGCAGTACCTCGAAAAATTCGATCCCAAGACAGACATTTAATAAGTTGTCAAAAGTGATATAAAACCACGGCCTTTTAGTCGTGGTTTTTTTTGTTTAATAAATGACCGGCTGTGCGGCTTTTCGGTCTTTCTATTCCTCAGATCTCACAGATTTTTATCCACGGATCCACGAATTATTTCTCTTTTTTCATTTCTCTAAAAGAACTGCGAAATGTTTATAGGTCGCCCTTACAGGCCTTTTGGCATTGTATTCCACTAAACCCGGAGGACAACCTCAGGCTAATTATATTTCGCCCCGATGGGGCTTTGCTTAGGGTGGTGCTTGTGATCTTGGTGTTCAATGTTCTAAGCCTTAAATATAATCTCATTAATAAATTACATTGAAAGATGAATTTTCAAATTACCTCATTTTCAAATCTTCAAATTTCATACTGTCTACTGGCTACTGCTCACTGTAAACTTCTGATCCCAGATCATCTATCACTGATCACTACTTTTATTATCTTTACCAAAATTGAATGATATTCTAATGGAGCTGAAGCTTACCAAACCCCTTTGTTTTTTTGACCTTGAAGCCACCGGAACAAATGTGGCAAAAGACAGGATCGTGGAGATCTCTGTGCTCAAGATCTACCCTAACGGCAACCGCGAAAGCAGGACCTGGCTCGTAAATCCTACAGTGCCCATTCCAAAAGAAGTTGTGGCAGTGCATGGTATCACCAACGAAAAAGTTGAAAATGAACCTACTTTTAAGGAGTTGGCAGGAACAGTTTATGAAATGATCAAAGGTTGTGATCTTGCAGGTTACAACTCCAACCGTTATGATATCCCTTTGCTGGCGGAAGAAATGCTACGCGCAGGTGTGGATTTTGATATGAAGAATTCCCTGGCAGTAGATGTGCAAACCATCTTTCACAAAATGGAACAACGTACCCTTTCTGCCGCATATAAATTTTACTGCGGAAGAGAACTGGAGGGAGCCCACGGGGCTGAAGCTGATGCCTTAGCAACTTTTGAAGTCCTTAAGTCTCAGCTGGACATGTATGAAGATAAGCTGCAGAATGATGTAAAGTGGTTGTCTGAATTCAGTTCCCAAAAGAATTGTGCAGATATCGCCGGACTCATTGCTTTTGACAAAAAGGGCAGAGAAGTATTTACCTTCGGAAAATATAAGGGCAAAAGCGTAGAAGACATTCTGGAGCAGGAGCCCGGCTATTTTGGCTGGTTCCAAAATGCCGATTTCCCGCTGTACACCAAAAAAGTGCTTACTGCCATAAAACTCCGAAAATTAAATACCAAGCTTAAATAATCGTTCCAGCCGATGAAAATTATCTGTATTGGCCGCAACTATACCGAACATATTGCGGAATTGAAAAATGAGCGGCCGCAGGAGCCGGTGATCTTTCTGAAACCCGATTCTGCTATCCTGCTTAAAAAGATGCCTTTCTTTATTCCTCCCTTTTCACAAGATGTACATTACGAGGTAGAATTGCTGGTAAGGATCAATAAGATCGGAAAGCATATTCAGCAGAAGTTTGCTCATAAATACTATGACGAAATAGGTCTGGGAATAGATTTCACGGCAAGAGATCTGCAGCAAAAGCTAAAGGAAAAAGGGCTTCCGTGGGAAAAGGCAAAAGCCTTTGATGGTTCGGCAGTCATCGGGGAGAAGTGGCTTAAAAAAACCCATTTTCAGGACTTGAATAATATTAGTTTTAGCCTTGAAAAGAATGGAGAAGCGGTACAAAGCGGGACAACTTCTCACATGTTGTGGAAAATTGACGAAATAATTGAATATATTTCACAATATTTTACGCTTAAGATCGGGGATATAATTTTTACCGGAACTCCGGCGGGAGTTGGGCCGGTGGCGATCAATGATACTCTGACAGGTTTTATAGAAGACAAACAAATTTTTTCAATACAGGTAAAATGAAAAATTACAATTTAGACAGCGTCGAGGAAATGGCCGGAGGCGATCAGGATTTTGTAAAAGTCGTTGTCCAGACATTCCTGGAGGAGATTCCGCCAGATTTGGAGGGGATGAACCAGGCGGTGACTCAGGAAAATGCCAGCCAGGCTTACCAGTACGCTCATAAAATGAAGCCAAATCTTCAAATGTTCGGCCTGGAGCTAATGCCACAGATCAAGATCATCGAAGAGTGGTCAAAGTCTGGTAAAGACAATGCTGAAGTTCATGAAGCTGCCCGTATCATCACCGATAAATACAAAAAAGCAGAAGCAGAACTCAAGGAAGATTTCGACCTGTAATGATCGCAGAAATTATCACCATTGGCGATGAGATTCTCATTGGACAAATCGTGGATTCCAACTCGGCTTTTATTGCCAAAGAGCTGAACCTTATTGGGATCTCGGTCTACCAGATCACCTCTGTGCAGGATGATAAAGACCATATTCTTACGGCTCTCAAAGAAGCTTCGGAAAGGGCAGATGTGGTGATCCTCACCGGGGGACTTGGTCCTACAAAAGACGATGTCACCAAATATACATTCACAGAATATTTTGATGATAAGTTGGTGCTCAATGAGGCTGTGCTTAAGCATGTAGAGGAGCTTTTTGAAAAATATAAAAAAACACCCATTTCAGATCTTAACCGGGAGCAGGCCATGGTGCCTTCTAAAGCGAAGGTGCTGCACAATAAGAACGGTACTGCACCGGGAATGTGGATGGAGCAGGGGAAGAAGGTGTTTATTTCCTTGCCGGGAGTGCCCTATGAGATGAAGGCATTGATGGAGGAGGAAGTAATCCCGGGGCTGCAGGAGAAATATGACCGCCCGTTTATCTATCATAAAACCATTCTCACCAGTGGAGAAGGGGAAAGTGCTATTGCAAACAGGCTTGCCGGTTTTGAGGATGAATTACCTTCCCATATAAAACTGGCGTATTTACCCGGCCTGGGAAGAGTTCGCTTACGACTCTCCGGAAAAGGAGAAGATGAAGAAGAGTTGATAAAGTCGGTCGAGAAACAAGTAGAAGGCCTGTATGAACTCCTGGGGGATATTATTTCGGAAGAGCAGGAGGAGGACGAGAAAATTGCGGTGCAAATAAGTAAACTGCTAACCGAACGCAAACTATTTTTGTCTGCTGCAGAAAGTTGTACAGGAGGAGCGCTTTCTGCTGCTTTTACCACTCATCCGGGAGCGTCGTCCTGTTTTAAAGGGGGGCTGGTATCTTATGCTACTCAGGCAAAGCAGGAGATCCTGCACGTTCCTAAGGAGCTTATTGAAAAATATAGCGTGGTAAGTGCCGAGGTGGCGGAAGCTATGGCTAAGAACGCGAAAAAAATGTTTAAGACAGATTATGCCTTATCCACAACAGGAAACGCCGGCCCTACAAAAGGGGACAGCGATGCCGAAGTGGGCACTGTTTTTGTTGGTTTGGCTACTCCTGAAAAAACCTATTCCAAAAAATTCATTTTTGGCAACAGCAGGGATCATGTGGTGAAGCAAAGCGTACAGAAGGCCTTTGAAATGATCCTGAAGGAAATTACTTCTGAAGATAGAAGTTAGAGGTACGAAGTTAGAAGTACGCGGGGGTTAAGGCCACCAATCCACGAATAAATTTTTTCAAGTCTAACCTGCAAGGTCTTTTTTGGACCTTATAGGTTTTTCAGGTAGTTGCACTTTTAACCTTCTAAGGTTATATGATCACAATGGGTAAGCACAGATCGTCAGTCCGCGGCATCGGGAATAGGTCATTTTTGAGCAAATTTTAATTCGATTTTCCGACTATGGGAGTTCTCCGGCAGGAAATCTTCCGAAGAAAATGAAATAAATCCTTCCGCAGAAGTTTTAAAAACGGAATTTTTGAGAGAGATTTCGGGAGCTGATGTGAAAAAGGAAATTCAAAAAAATATTTTTTATTCCCTATTGGCTATTAGGTAAAAAAATCGTTAATTTGCAGCCTGTTTTGAAATAACGAGTTAAAGTATAGAGCAATGTCAAGAGTTTGTGAACTTACAGGTAAGAAAGCAATGGTAGGAAACAATGTTTCCCACGCGATGAATAAAACAAAACGTAAATTTGACGCCAATTTGGTTAAAAAACGTTTTTATATCCCTGAGGAAGATAAATGGATCACTTTAAAAGTATCTACTTCTGCAATTAAGAATATTAATAAGAAGGGAATCTCAGCTGTAATCAAAGAAGCAAGGGAAAAAGGATTTTTAAACAAGTAATCCTCACATTTAAGACGCAGTAAAATGGCAAAGAAAGGTAACAGAGTTCAGGTTATATTAGAATGTACAGAACACAAAGCATCGGGACAGCCCGGTACTTCAAGATATATTACAACCAAAAACAAAAAGAACACGCCAGATAGAATGGAGTTGAAGAAATTCAACCCTATCCTAAAGAAAATGACGGTTCATAAAGAAATTAAATAAGTAGGTCATGGCAAAGAAATCAGTAGCAACATTACAGACAGGATCAAAGAGGTTAACTAAAGCCATTAAAATGGTGAAGTCTCCAAAGACCGGTGCCTATACATTTGTGGAAGCTATTATGGCTCCTGAAATGGTAAATGACTTCCTGAACAAAAAATAAGTTATTTTCAAAATATTTTGAAAGCCGTTCCGATCGCCATCGGGACGGCTTTTTGTTTTTGTGTATATTTACCCTCGGCATCCTGCCCATAGGTATTTTACCATTTTTGTACAATAAAGACTAAAGCAAATAATGAGTTTATTTAAAAAAATGTTCTCCCGGGAGAAGAAGGAGACCCTGGATAAAGGGCTCGAAAAATCAAAAAATGATTTCTTTTCCAAACTGGGAAAAGCTGTTGCCGGGAAATCCAAGGTTGATGATGAGGTCCTTGATGACCTGGAAGATGTGCTTGTGAGCAGCGATGTTGGTGTGGGTACCACCGTAAAGATCATTAACCGTATTGAGGCAAGAGTGGCAAAAGATAAATTTTTGGGTACCGAAGAACTTAACAAGATCCTTCGCGAAGAAATAGCTGCACTTTTAGCCGAAACCAATTCTGGTGAAGCTACAGATTTCTATGTGCCTTCAGATAAAAAACCTTACGTGATCATGGTGGTGGGTGTTAATGGCGTGGGAAAAACCACGACCATAGGAAAACTTGCCTATCAGTTTAAAAAAGAAGGAAAAAAAGTGGTGCTTGGCGCTGCAGATACTTTCCGTGCCGCAGCAATCGATCAGCTACAGGTGTGGGCAGATAGGGTAGATGTGCCTATCGTAAAACAGCAAATGGGCAGCGATCCTGCTTCCGTGGCTTTTGATTCGGTGCAGAGTGCCGTAAAACAAGGTGCAGATGTGGTGATCATTGATACCGCCGGCCGACTCCACAACAAGGTGAACCTTATGAACGAGCTCACCAAGGTGAAAAGGGTTATGCAGAAAGTGGTGGATAACGCACCTCATGAAGTACTCCTGGTGTTGGATGGTTCTACAGGACAAAATGCCTTTGAACAGGCTAAGCAGTTTACCGCGGCGACCGAAGTTACTTCCCTTGCCGTAACAAAGCTGGACGGAACTGCAAAAGGAGGAGTGGTGATTGGTATAAGTGATCAGTTCCAGATCCCTGTAAAGTATATTGGAGTAGGGGAAGGTATTGAAGACCTTCAGGTATTCAACAAATATGAATTTGTAGATTCATTTTTCAAATAAAATTCCCGTTTAACTTATGAAGAAAATTTACCTGCTGCCCGTTCTTAGCCTATTGATCTTTTCCTGTAAAGTTGATCCCAAACAGGGAGAAACTGCAGTGGCACCCCAGGTGCGTTGGGAAGCCACAGATGAGAGTGCCGAGCTGGAAGAACAGTCTTCTCATGAGATTGAGAGAATGCGTTTTAAATTGATCAACTCAAAATATCTGGATAAAAACAACATTTGGGCGCCCTTTGAAGAAGATCTTGCCCGTTTTTCTGCGGAAAAATATGAAAGGTTAAAGCCTATTATCATGGAGAGGTCTATCCCCGAGCTGCAGCAGGCGGTGAAAACAGGGGCCCTAACCTATGAGGATCTTACCCTGTTCTACATCTACCGTATAAGGGAGATTGAAAGCAACAACAATAAATCTTTAAATGCGGTCATCGCGCTTAATCCCAATGTGGTGGAGCAGGCGAGACAGCTGGATGAGAGAGCCGCCCCGGCGGTGAACGAGAATTCTGTATATGGTATGCCTGTCCTGCTGAAGGATAATATCAATACTTCTGAAATGAAAACCACGGCTGGTGCTTTGGCTCTGGCAGAGAATCAACCATCCAAAAATGCCTTTATCGTAGATCGTTTGGAGCGGCACAAAGCACTTATTCTGGGAAAAGTGAATCTCAGTGAATGGGCATATTACTTTTGCGATGACTGCCCTCTCGGCTACAGTGCAGTGGGCGGACAAACGTTAAATCCCTACGGAAGAAAGAAATTTGAAACCGGCGGCTCCAGCTCAGGAAGCGGGGTAGCTGTGGCGGCAAATTATGCAGTCGCTGCAGTAGGAACTGAAACTGCGGGATCCATTTTGTCACCGGCTTCCAAAAATTCGGTGGTAGGCTTAAAGCCCACAGTGGGATTACTGAGTCGCAGCGGAATTGTGCCTATTTCATCCACTTTAGACACTCCCGGTCCCATGACCAAATACGTGATCGATAATGCTATCCTCCTTAACGCCCTTACGGGAAAAGATGTAGAAGATGCAGCATCGGTTGAAGGTGGAAAGAATTATTTAAAGAACCTTTCTTCGGAAGGTCTTAAAGGGAAAAGAATCGGAGTGATGAAAGAGCTGCTTACAGATTCCCTGTACAATTCAGCAGTAGCCCAAATGAGAAGTGAAGGGGCCGTGATCGTGGAATTTGAAGCGCCGGAAGTGCAGCTGGACAATTTCCTCACCCTCCTAAATGCCGATATGAAAAAGGATCTTCCGGTCTATCTCTCCAACTATGCCGGGGATGCAATTACTTTTAAAAATGCAGAGGCGATCACCAAATATAACATGGAAGATAGCCTGTTGCGTGCCCCTTATGGACAGGTCCTGTTTGAAGGGATCGTGGCCGATACTACCAGCGCCGAAGACCTTGAAAGGATCTCTGCCGACCTGCAGGAAAAGGGGAGAAAATTCTTTGATGATCCAATGCAAAAACATAAGCTCGATGCTGTGGCTTCCATCAACAACTACCATGCGGCTTTTGCGGCGGTGGCCAAATATCCTGCCCTTGCAGTACCTGCGGGACTGGAAAATACTGGAGAACCTAAGAGCATCACCTTTATTGCCAAACCTTTTGAAGAGGACAAACTGCTGGAGATAGGTTATGCCTTTGAACAGCAAACACATTTGAGACGGGCGCCAAAGAATTACAACTAATATGTCACACAGAAACCTGGTGATCCTCACCAAGATCATCCTGTTCTACAGCATCTTTTATATCATCATGAAGGCGATAGCCATTTTTGGGGGCGCCTGGTTGGTACCCAATCTGCTATTGATGGTTCCGTTTTTGATCCTCGGGATCATCGCCGGGCTGCAGGTAAAAAAAGAGCAATATTCCTGGTCGTTTGTGGGGATAGGCGCTGCAGTGATCATCCTTACCAGGATCTATGAAACCGAATTTGCTTTCTGGGTACAGCAACAGCTCACAACCTGATCTGGAGCAGAACAGTTTTGAAAAATATGATTTGGAAGCCTGAAGTGATCTTCAGGCTTTTTTTATACCTGCATAGAACAGACCTGCGGAAAGATCTCAGGTTGCTTTGCGGGTGATCTAATTTGTATAAATTGAATCGGGTATTACTGAACAGGAACTTTTAGAACAACAGCATGAGATCTCTTTTTAACAGGTTTAAGAATTGGGTGAAGCGATTAAAGAGGGATCTAAATGCGCTGCGAATTGCCATGATCGAAAATCTGGTGCCCTGGTATGTCAAGATCCTGATCATTGTAACCGTTGGCTATGCTTTAAGTCCCATCGATCTCATCCCCGACTTTATTCCGATCCTGGGGCTCCTGGATGACCTCCTTATCGTCCCTTTGCTTATTTATCTCACCATAAAGCTCATTCCTAAAGAGACCATGGAACATTGCCGGGAACTGGCTGCCACAAGAGAGCTGCCTCAAAAGAAGAGCTGGATAGTTGGCGGGATCATCATTGGCATCTGGGTTTCCCTGGCAGCATGGGCAGCCATGAAATATTGGTAGGTTAGGCAGATAGTGAGGCTTCTCTCTCCGTCCATTACGGTTTCCCGCAATTTTCTTTAACAAAATTTTAATAGCTTTACTGAACCTGCAGTAAAATTGTATTTATCCCTGGTAAACTGGTTATAATGAATAGTTTTTATTGTGGTAAAAGACGTTGTAGGCAATTTACACTAACTAACAGAAATTATGAGAAAACTCTTTTTTTTAATCGTTCTATTGTAGTAATAACATCTTGTGGAAGAGACGATGAGAAACTGTCCATTACTAATTTTAATGAGAGTAGAACTATAAAGTTAGAACCTTATAAATGGTATCCTTATGCAATGATTAATATTAGAGTCAAAGGATATGTAGATGATACAATAAAAATTAAGCGTGGAGCCCCTTTTTATGACATTAATTTAGTTGGACAACTGGATACAGTCAGACAAATGGAATATTACGGCGAGGGTCCCGTAGAATTCACTTTTGATCCATATAGAGCTACAAAAGGTAATTTGGAAATTATTATAGAACTTTAATAAAACTGCCTACAACAGCATATAAAAACAATGCTCAAACCTGTCTTGAATCGAAATTCCCTGCTCGCTTGCTTAGCGGATTGTCCTACGGACAATCACGCTCGCCAGCTCGCACAGTTTTTATACGAGACGTTACCAGCAAGCAAAAAACACAACATAAATGACAGATTTAAATTACAAAGGAAGTAGATGGTTTAAATGTGATTTACATCTACACATAACTGCGAGTAAGTGTTTTGAAGACCAAACTGTAACCGCTCAACAATGGGTTGACAGAGCTATTGAGCAAGGTTTGAATTGTGTTGCTGTTACTGACCATAATACAGGAGCAAGTATTGATGAAATAAAAGAAGCTGCGAAAAACACAACATTGACAATCTTTCCAGGGGTTGAAATAACTTGTGATGCAAGTAAGGTTCATTTACTTATAATTTTTGACACAACTAAAACTACTGCGGACATAAGAGATTTTCTTGTTAGAGCGAATATCAAAGCGGAAGATTTTGGGAAACAAGAGGCGGCAACCATTTCTAGTATTTTTGAAATATCCGAATTAGCTATAAAAGATGGAGCATTAGTAATTCCAGCACATATTGACGAATACAACGGACTTGGCTCAGTAAGTGTTGGAAATTTAAAAAAATTATATGCCGAATATGAGATAAATGCGGTTCAAGTAGTTCATAAGGAATTTTTAGACCCTTCTTTACAAACGACAGGTAATGTAGATTTGAAAGCAAAGTTGAACGATTATTATAATAATCCAACACCTTCAATCGAAGATTCAACGATTAAAGAATGGTACACTTCTGTAAAATACGCCTTAGAATCTAAAAAAGCTATTGTAACTTTCTCCGACAACCCACACGCACCAAAAAATTCTAAACACGGTTTAGATGGAATTGGAACTAGGTTTACTTGGATTAAAATGGGAGCTACACCTTCACTTGAAGGTTTGAGACAAGCCTTTTTATTACCTGATTTCAGAATTAAGAATGATTTTAATTCTCCTAATTCGCCTTATAATCTTCCAGAATTGTGGATTAAATCTATTACGGTTTCTAATTCAACAATAACGGAAGACAACATACCTCTAAAAATAGATTTTAACCCACAATTAACTACAATTATTGGAGGTCGTGGTAGTGGAAAATCAAGTATTTTGAGATTTATTCGAGGCTTGTTTAATCGTACAAATGATTTAGCCGATTTAACAGAAATTCTTGAAGACCATAATCACTTTTATAAAAGTTTTGATACTAGAACTCAAAAAGGTGTTATCAAGAAAGACACTTCAGTTGAGATAGAGTTTATAAGAAATAGTATTATTTATAAAATAATAGCAAGCAATATTTCTAATTCAGTTAATCAAACAATCATTATTCAGAAATACGATTCAGAAACAGATGATTGGATTTTGGAGGAAGCTGAATCATTTATTGACTTTTTTCAATATGAGCAATATTCTCAAAAACAGATATATGAAATAGCTCAAGAACCTAATTCATTAAGAGAGAGAATTGATAAATCTATATCTGGAATGGAATCTCTTGTAAATGAGAGAGAAATAATCAAAAAAGAGTTTTTAGAGAAATCAGCTTCCATAAGAACAATAAGACAACAAATTTCAGGAAAAGGAAAACTACAAACTGAAATAACGGATTTAGACGCTCGTATTAAATTATTACAACAAAGTGGTATAGCTTCATTGCTAACTTCAAAAAATATGTTCACAAGTCAAAAAAAGACTATTGATGAATTTCTTCAAGAAGCCAAAAACAATGAGGATGAAATCGAAAATCTTTCGAATACTCTTAATGTAGAGGAAATTGATTTTACAAAATTTGACACAAAGTATTCTGACGAAATTTCTCCATTAAGCAAAAATGTTGTTGATGGTTATGAAGAAGTCAGACGTGAAATTGAGGCTTTAAAGCAAAAAGCTGAGAAATTAAGAACCGACTTTAAAACCTCATTGCTTTTAACAAATTGGAATAAAGATTTTGACCAAAATAATCTTGATTTCAACGCTAAAAAAATTGAATTAGAAGCTCAAGGAATTGATGACATTTCTAATTATGAAAAACTTTCAGAAGCTAAAAAAGCAAAAGAATTAGAGCTAGAAAAAATAATAACTATTGAACTAAGTCTAACAACTGAAATAGCTGAAAGAGAAAATCTACAAAATCAATTCTTGCAGAAGACTAAAGACATTACTTTCTTAAGAAGTAATTTTGTAGCTGACTTAATGCAAGATGATAAAGTAAAAGTTTCAATTAAGCAATTTAGAAATAAAGCTGATTTTGTAAATAAAATTAGAGCTATTACTCAAAGATGGACTGGTTTCGAAACTGATATTGATTCATTGGTTGACATTTGTTTTAATGGCATTGTTGAGAATAAAATTAAAGATGTTCGCGATATCTTTTTAAAAATTAAAAAAGAGGAAACTGTAACAAATGTTAGTGGGTACTTTGTGAATTTAGTAAAGGGAATGTCTGAATCTCAAATTGATGAAATTGAGTTACTAATTCCCGAAGATGAAATTGATATACAATACAAACCGTCGGGTTCATCTACATTTAAGCCATTATCTACAGCATCAGCAGGTCAAAAAACAACAGCGATTTTGACATTTATTCTTTCTCAAGGTAACACGCCTCTTTTATTAGACCAACCAGAAGATGATTTAGATAATAGATTAGTTTATGAATTAATTGTTGATCGCTTAAAACAAGCTAAAGAAAATAGGCAAATCATAGTAGTTACCCATAATGCAAATATTCCAGTAAATGGAGATGCTGAATATATTTTGTCAATGGATTCTGAAAGTAAGAATTTAGAAGTTCTATATTCTGGAACAGTTGAAGAACCGACCATTAAAAAAGAAATTTGTGACGTTATGGAAGGAAGTGAAAAAGCTTTTAATATGCGTTCGGAAAGGTATAAACATATTAAATAGCCAGCTGGTAACAATGTATATAAAAATAGGCGAAATAGTAATAAAATCAAAGGCTTTGACTCGAATCAAAGCTCTTGCTTAATCGAAAGTTTAGAGCTTCGTAACCGCCTACTTTTCATATACTAACCGTTGTAACACATTAAACGAAAATCTCGTGAAAAGAATGAATACCTATATAATTTTCGGAATTTTAGCATTAGTTGGAGTAATTGCCTTCAGCATTTGGAATTCAAAACAGAATTCAAAAACACTTGAAACTTCTGGAATTCTGACTAAATCACGGAATAGTGAAATCCCACAAGAAAAACGGGATCTAAAACTCGTTGTTACATATGATTATGGAGAAAGAACAAAAGTAATATCTGAAAAAGCGACAGCGGAAATAATAAAAAGCACGATGAAATCAATCAATTGGAATGAATTTCACATTGTGCAACTAGAAGACGAAAATAGTAGTGGTTATCAGGCTTTGGACGTTGGTGGAAGTTTAGGTGATGATGGGTTAGCTTCTGGGCTTATGACAGACGACGAACATATTCTGTTAGTAGAGCCATTAGAAACTGTTGACGAAATGACTGAAATACTTCTTGACTTTTTGAAAGGAGAAGATGTTTGGCGGAATAAATATGAATATAAATAACGCCCTATAACACTGTAAAAACAATGCTTAAACCGGTCCTTAATCGAAAGTCCGTGCTCGCTTGCAACTTTTGATTGTCCTGGGGACAATTACGCACGCCAGCTCGCACAATTTTTTTACTGGACGCTGGCAGCAAGTTGAAAAATTTATAACACGAATTTTCGCTGATGAAAATTTAGATTTAGGTTACATTATGGATGTTAACCAGGAAATGCTTAATGGATATGGTCATGAGGTTCAAACATTAAGATATTTGCTAAACACTTCAGAAATGAAGATTGATGGACAAAATTGGTTTGAATCAATTGATATCAATAAAGTACAGAAAAAAAATTAACAGGATAGGGGATATATTTTTTGGAATTTTAAATGGATACAAACCAGAACTACCCTTTGCTGAATATTCTCCGTAAACTACATTTTTGACTACTTTTAAATTAAATTTTGTACGCCAGATTCAAATTAGTGAATTGCAACTTGCTTTATTTGAAGCTGGTATGAATGCTAAACCTCTGTAAATTATAAGTAACCATTTAAATTAAACATGTGATCTCAAAAGAATTTGAGAATAATGTTTTGATGTTTATTTTTACAAGTTATGCTACTGAAAAATTTCATTTTCAGCCCTTAATGCAAAATTTAGACGATATTTTAAATCTTATTGATCAGGAATTAGATTAAAAATAAAAAACAAATTATGCTGACTCACATTCATCCAAAACTGCCTATGCGTGATAAAAAGCTAACGCGGGAATTTTACATTAGTAAATTAGGATTTAGAGAAATGGGAGATTATGAAGGATATCTAATGGTGCAAAAGGACCAAATTGAGATCCATTTTTTCGAATTCAGGGAGCTTGATCCCGAAGAAAATTATGGCCAGGTGTATATAAGAACTGATGATATTGATGAGTTTTACCAAAGCCTGCTGGATAATAATATCAGTATTCATCCCAATGGACCATTGGAGATCAAACCCTGGGGACAGAAGGAATTTTCGATGCTCGACCCGGACAATAACCTGTTGACCTTTGGACAAAGTATATAATATTCAAAGTGAACTGTTCCTAATCCCAGACCAGGGGTACCAAAAAAAAATTCATGAAAAGCAGGTTGTTAGAAATGAACAATGGCTTATAAGCTATAAGTAAAGTGCTGTGAATAAAAATTTTAAATTTACAAATGGCTTTTTTTGAAATAATTTTTCCTACATTTATTTAAACCCGTTCCGCCGGAAAGTGATTTCTTCCCTACACGCCACTTTCGTTACCCGGGATAGTTATTTTTTTTAAATATTTCATTCGTCTTTTGATCTCACTTAATCCACCAATTATGCGGAAATCTCTCCTATTGCTTTGTTTGATTTTATTTTTTTCATGTTCTCCGGATAATGAAAACGATCCCGAGCCAACTCCGTCTGAAGCTAATCTCATTAAATCTCAGAAAATATATGCTTTTGGAGTCCTGGAAGAGGAGAACAACTACTACTACAATTCCGACGGGAAGATTTCAAAAATAGATATCAATTCGGTTTATCAGGGAATCGGAAGTTTTGAATATTTCTATGATGCCAATGGCCGAATGGAGTCATTTACTTTAACACTGCTAAGCCCATTTGACGATCAAAGAGAGGAGATTACCACCTTGTTTTATGAAGGAGAAAAGATTGTGCGTACTTGCACAACCGTTTCTGTGACCAATGAAGATGGAACCTCAATGGATCCCACTGTAGATAAAGTAGAATACGAATATAATTCCCGCGGCCTGGTTACTAAGCTAATAAAATATGATCATGATTATCAGGCTAGCGCAACCTGTGAAAGCCTTGAGTATATTGAAAGCACGACGAACATGCAATATGATTCCAATGGCAATTTTAGTCGTCTGGAGGATTCAGGGAATGTGTTTGGTTCAATATATCTTACATATACTTTCGATGATACGTTTAATCCCTTCAAAAACATTAAACCCGTCTCCTTTAGAAACATCTATAATTATTCTTCAGAAAACAATGTATTAATGGCAGAAGAATTTAATAGTAATACAAATGAGAAAGTGGGATATGTAGAATACAATTATGAGTTTAATGAAGACAAGTATCCGGTGAGTATAACTAAAAAATGGAGTACTGCTGATGATTTCATGTACCAGACTTACACTTATGAATATACATACTACTAAATCACATTAATGACTGTGAAAAAAATTGAATAAAAACGAAATTTAACCCTGTCGGAAATAACTTTTAAAGATTGGGAAAATACTGAAACAAATGAAAACAAACCTAATACTAGTCTTATCGATTTTCCTTTTCGGAATTTCTCACGCCCAGGAGAATTGCCAAAATTTCAGAACCGGAAATTTTCAGAATATGGAAAACGGAATTTTAAAGGCGACAATCCAAAGAAATGACTCCATTCAGAGGGAACAGTACGGAGAAAAGGAAGTTAAACTCAGAATAGATTGGATTGATGAGTGTAGTTACCGGCTTAAATTTTTAGAAGGAAATGAAGCTTTTTGGAATTCAAGACCTAAAGGCATGTCTACACCCGATTTAATTGTTCGAATTATAGATGTAAACGGAAATAAGTCTATACAGGAATCAAAATTTGAAATAGATGGGGACTTTGTCTATAGAAGTGAAATAATTAAGGTGGAATAAACTATTAAAAACTAATCAAGGACCACGGCAGTTCGCACGGTCTTAATTGGAGACATTCACCAGCTTTGCAATGCATATCACTAAGAAGAACTATTTGAAAGGTAAGACAGTTTTCATTGTTTCTGTTGTTGTAATTATAGCAACTTTTTTAACTGTTTGGCTTACAGGAATAAATTACAACAGGGAAATAACTTCCAATCTTTATTTATCATTATCTATAATAGGCTTAATGTTATTCCTATTTATGACATATGGCCTGTACCGGGGAGTTGGATTAGAAGATAATTTTCCTAAATATCAAGGCTACAAAAAAGGTGATTTCTTTAGTTACAATACGCCGGGAGCCTTTGAAACTCCGGACACTGAAGTTGGAGATGGAATTGCCGGTATACTCCTTTCAATACTTCTTTGGGTTGTAATGACAATTGCTTTAATATTATTAATCATATTGCTGGAAGCTTTATTCTGGTTCTCCCTTTTCATAATCATTATGATGCTGTACTGGATATTTTTCCGGGCATTAAAACTGGTTTTCAATAAATCTGAGAATACAGTCGGCGACATATTTTCATCTATTTCATACTCACTTACGTATACGGCTCTGTATCTGGGATGGATCTTCGGAATCGTTTACCTGACTGAATTATTCTAGAAAAAGCCATGGCGAAAAGTAAGTTAATAGAAATGAATAATGTAGGTGTTGTTGTGGCATCTCTCGACAATGCCATTGCCTTTTTTGAAGAGATAGGCCTCAACCTCGAAGGCAGGATGATGGTGGAAGGGGAGTGGGCAGGAAAAGTAACGGGACTGGAAGATCAGTCGGTTGAGATTGCCATGATGCTTACACCCGACGGGCACAGCCGGATTGAGCTTTCCCGGTTTCTCACGCCTCCCGTCATAGCAGACCACAGAACAGCTCCCGTAAATTCTCTTGGCTACCTGCGCATCATGTTCAGGGTAGACCGGCTTGACGAATTGCTGGCCAGGCTCAAAAAACATGGTGCCGAGGTTGTGGGGGAAGTAGTGAACTATCAAAACGTTTACAGGCTCTGCTACATCCGCGGAGTTGAGGGCCTGCTTATAGGCTTGGCCGAACAACTCACTGAACAAACTACCCAAGACATTTTAGAAAGACCCTGATGCCTGTTTTGCGGGCAAAATTTAAATAATTCCCCTAATTGAGAAAGATCAAACCTGATTTTAATGTTAAACAAATTGGTTCCTTCCGCTTCTATAGCGGGATCTTAGTTGGATTGACCTTTTCATTGATATTAAATCTTTTTTTCCTGAACATCATTAACATGAGCGATGTGATGGCGGCTTTGGCCTACGGTTCATGGGAAACCTCTTTGATCCAAAAATCAGATTTTTATTACTCCTTTTTCTGGAGTTTGTTTTCGATCAGTATCGGGTTCAGTTTTACTACTTACCTGTGGTCAGGAAACCCCCTTTTGAAAACTCCGCGCCAAACAAGGATAAACCGGATAGCTAATACTTATGCATATTTCATCTTTGGGCTGGTACTATTTAGTATCTCACGACTGCTACAGTTGTATATCGAATTTCATAATGTGGAGTATAGCGTAAAAGAGGAATTCGGAATGCTGTTATTCCTGGTTCCGCTTTTTATCTGGTTGTTCCACTGGACCTTTATTTCAAGAATTTATAAGGCTATAAAACCAATGGGAATTTCATTGTTACTGTTTATCATCTATGGTGTTATCTTAGCCTTTACGAGCGGACGATTTTAAAATATTTCAGACTTCAGATTCCCTTGAAAAATCTCAATTTTGACTACTTTTTATTATAGTTTTGAGAAATTCCAATTGGCTGATTCAGGCAAAAACTGATAACATAAAATGAAACCCAAAAAAACATATCCCGCAGAACTTTACCTTAACGGGGAATGGCTGTCGCCTGATAAAGCATTCGTGTCGGTGTTTGATCGGGCCTTCATGTTTGGAGACGGGATCTATGAGGTTACCCCATTCTACTGCGGAAAACCCTTTAGGCTGCAGGATCATTGCGACCGACTCAAATACTGTTTGCAGCAAATAAAAATACCCTTTGATTGTGCCATTTTAGAGCACCTTATGATGCAGGCCCTCTCCCGGTCTGGCCTGGCAAATTCCGATGCGGCTGTATACATTCAGATCTCCCGCGGCAAAGCACCGCGCACACATTATTATCCCGAACATGCAGAACCAACTGTGCTTTTATATGCCTTTCCGGTGGTGCTGGAAAATTTTCATGAGAAACGGTGGAAAGTTCTGGTTTCTGAAGATTTCAGGTGGCAGCGCTGCGACATTAAATCCACTGCTTTACTTGCCAACACCATGTCAAATGAAGAAGCCATCGCCGGGGGATTTGACGAAAACCTGCTCGTACACGATGGTCATTTTACCGAAGGCTCCCATTCCACAGCATTCTTTGTCATGAACAATACCGTCTACACCCACCCCGAAGGTCCGCACATCCTCTCGGGCATTACCCGTAAGGTGGTCCTGGAGATTTGTCGGGACCTGGGGATCTCCTATGAAGAACGGCCGGTAAACATTGAAGAACTGGATAGGGTAGAAGAGGTTTTCCTCACCGGCACCACCACGCAGATCACCATAGTAGAGTCGTTGCATTCAAAAGAAAAGCAGATCTTCACCGCTCAAAAAGGGGAAATTACAAAGAGATTACAGGAAGAGTTCTTGAGAAGAACGAGAGAATAAACATCAAATCACCGTCAATTCGAGTGATTTTCAAAACCTGTTCTCAATATAATTCTGTAACTGCCCTGCAGTTCCAGAATCACTCCTTTAGACTTGTATTAGTAAATTTATTACAAGTTTAATTAAGAAAAGGGAGCTGAACTTAGGTACACTATTTTCACTCAGAATTTTTTA
>NZ_OCMF01000002.1 GCF_900215295.1 Salinimicrobium sediminis
CGGGGCTCACCTCTTCCCATTCCGAACAGAGAAGTTAAGCCCGTTAGCGCAGATGGTACTGCATCTCGTGGGAGAGTATGTCGCCGCCTTTTTTTAGAACCCTTCATCATGAATTTGATGAAGGGTTTTTTTATGCGCTAAAGTTAAATAAAACCTGAATGTCAGCTCCCCTCCCTCATAGGGAGGGGTGTCCGCAGGACGGGGAGGGTCAGGCTTCCACAGATTCTGTAATTAACTACAATATCTAACCCTGTCAGGGGTTTGGAACCCTTACAGGGTTGCTAAGGTGCAGGCTTAATAATCTTCTATTAAATAATAATCCGTCATGCACCACCCCGTCTCCACCTCCCGGCGGATCCACCCCTCCTCAGAAAGGAGGGGAACACTAAACCAGGAGACATTTATAGAATGCGCTGGCGCGGATTGCAATCCCATACCGACTCTAAACAGAAAAACCGGCACTGTCCCCTACATCAGTACCGGTTTCAAACCAATCTAAATAACTGGTTTATTTTACTGAAAACTCTTTGTAATAGTTATCAATTAAAATTTCACCATTACTGTCGTAATAGGAAACTTCCGATACTAAGGCATATGTGCCTGGCTTTAATACAGCCTGGAAATAGGTTCTTCCTCCCTTTTTAAGTTCCTGGGTGCCTCCAAGGAAGCTAAAACCATCAGGAGCCGGTGTCATAAAACCTTCTTTTTCAAATCCTATAATGTTCGCCCAGTGCATCCATTTCTTTAATTCTTCTCTATTTGCTGCGTCCGGATCTTCTATTTTTACAAGGTGAACATCGGCATCACTACCGGCTGCGAAATCAACAGAGAAAGTATGTTGTCCGGGTCTTCTGATCTCATCTTCCAGGTGCAATCCAAATTCATCAATGCTTATTGAGATATCTGCTTTTGGTTCTTTGGACCTGGACTCCACTTCGGTCACTGTCATTTGATCTACCATACCAGCCACGGAGTGGAAATCTCCATTAGGCATTTTTACATAACATTCAATAATATAATTTCCCGGTTCCAGATTCACAGAGGTTACTGTTGATTCTCCGGCATCTATGAGTCCGGATCCTCCAGTGTTATAAGCTTTAGTAAAAAACCAAAGAGAGATCCCGTGATCTTCTGCAGGAGCTCCCGCACGCCAGGTATTGAGCCAGGAGTTAAAGGGATTGGTGACTTGAAGACTATATTCTTCTAAAGTGACATCATCGGGAATTTTTACCAGAATAAAAAAATGTGGAGCATCACTTTTATTCATATAAGTAAAAGTTGTCCACCCCGAAGGAATTTCATCAGGGGCGTCAAAATTCATTCCTGTCGAAGTTATTTTTACTGTATTAAATGATTTTAAACTGGCATCTGCCACCTCTATGTGAGAAGTGCTGATTTCATCTTTTTCGCAACTCATGCTGAAAAGACCCAGGAATAAACATGTAATTATTTTTCCGTAGAAGCTTTCTAGTACTTTTAATTGTCTCATGATCAAATGTTTTAAATGGTTAATGAGCTAAAAGTACAGGTAACCCCGGAGTTTCTGTTTTACGGATTTATAAATGGTTCACCGGAATTCATAACCGGTTATACTGCAGGATATACCTAAAATTCTACCGATTGTATTAAAGAATTTACCAATCATAAAGTCAAAGCTTCATTTTACATTCTTTTTTGTAATTTAAATTGCAATCTTTTCCTATGATACGAGCCGTAATTGTTGATGATGAAGTAAGCGCCATAAAAAGCCTGCAATGGGAGATCAATGCATTTTGTCCCTGGATCGAGGTTTGCGCTACTTATTTCGCTCCGCAGGAAGCTGTAAAAGGTATTGAACTTATAAAACCCGATTGCGTATTTCTTGATATTGAAATGCCTCACATGGACGGTTTTCAGCTCCTAAACAGCTTAAAATTCAGAAATTTTGAATTGATCTTTACTACTGCCTACGACAATTATGCTTTACAGGCTTTTAGAGAGAACGCTGTGGATTATCTTCTAAAACCTATAGATTCTGATGATCTCCAGATTGCTGCGGAAAGGGTTTTGGACCGAAAAAAGAATAACCGGCTGGGGGAACAACTTCGCCTTTTAATGCAGGACATGAGGAAGCAACCTGTTTCAAAAAGGATCCCGCTTTCATTTGTAGATAAAACCATCTACGTTTCAAGCGAAAATATCATTTATTGTAAATCTGACGGAAACTATACGGAAATATTTATGGAAGACGGAAAGAAGGAAGTGTTGTCCAAGAAGATAAAGGAAGTGGAGGCGCTGATAGATAATTCTTCTTTTTATAGAGTACATCACTCATTTTTGGTCAACCTTGGCTGTGTGACCGAATTTGTAAAAAGTGACGGCCAGTATTTGATCCTCAAAGATGGGTCAAGCATTCCGGTTTCCCGCTCAAAAAAGGCACATTTGCTCGAACTCCTTGGAACCTGAATCATTGGAAGAAGTAATAGATATCTTAAGTCAACCCTTTAGAAGTGGCCTTCTTACTTTTTTTGCAGGCGTACTTTCGATTCTGGCAGTCTACCATTTCCTTCTTTATTTTCAGCAAAAGGTAATACCCTATCTCTTTTACAGTCTATATCTTTTTCTGGTCTTGCTTTCAATCTTCAGGTTTAGTAGTGGACGATATCATGAATTCTACCTAAATCATTTTCAGGAATTTATGTATCTCCTTACCGAGCTTACTTTTGTTGTCTATCTTCTCTTTGCCTACAGCTTTCTGGAAATGAAAAAACATGAACCGCGCTGGAACAAATATGTTATGCGCGCCAACTTCATATTTCTGGGTATAGCCATCTCAGTTCACCTTCTGTCTTATTTCATGGGAGGTGTTTATTTAAGGTCTTTAGGCTACAACTTTTTTCTCATTTATATGCCTATTCTTGCCGTACTGGCGTATTACCCTATCTTAAAAAGGAAAATTCCTTTAAGATTTTACCTGATCATTGGTTCCTTGATTTTATTTCTTGGATGGCTGGGTCCTGTATTGGTTTATCAGCTCAACCTGGGGAGGGATAATTTTAGAATTGCTTCGGGATTCTTTCTTTTGGCAGGAATTTTTGAAAATCTGCTCTTTTCTTTAGGGCTGGGGCACAAACAGAAATTGTTGCTGCAGGAAAACAGACTGGCAAAACTTGCCTTAATAAAACAGAATGAAGAAAATGAAAAACTTAGACTTAAGGTGCAGCAAAAACTGGAAGCTAATGTCCAAACCTTGAGCAAACAGGCGGAAAGAGATAAAATTGAAAAATTAACTGCTCAATACGAGAGAGAATTGGCAGAATTAAAGGTTAATTTTCTGCGCAGCCAGATGAATCCGCATTTCATTTTTAATTCCCTCAACAGCATCAAACTTTATATTATCAATAATGAAAAAGAGCATGCTGTTTACTATCTCAACAAGTTTTCAAAGTTTATAAGAAAAGTGCTGGATGCCACCAGGGAGAAAATATCTTCTCTGGCAGAAGAATTGGAAACTATTCAGCTTTATGTGAATATTGAGAACATCAGGTTTGACAATCAGATTGATTTTGATGTAAAGATCGGGGACGGGGTTGACCTGCAGGGGATAAAGGTACCTTCTCTTATTCTGCAGTCTTTTGTTGAAAATGCGATTTGGCACGGCCTTTCTCCTGTTGACCGGAAGCAGCTCAGTATTCTTGTGGAAAGGGAAGGGGCAAAGGAAATTACAATAGCAATTGAAGACAACGGTATCGGCATGAAAAGATCAAAAGAAATAAATCGGCAAAAGTTCCATCAAAGAAGATCTGTAGGCTTACAGATCACACGGGAAAGGCTCCAGATATTCTATAAAGATTATGCCGGAAAATATTCTCTGAATCATACAGAAATTCATCCGGGAAAAGAGTATCCCGGAACCCGGGTTGAGTTGCGGATTCCCCTGATGTAGAACTACTGCTCAATAAAATCCCTGTACTCCAAAAAGAAGCTTTCCAGCGCTTCCATTTTTGCGGCTAGCCATTCCTGTACCTCCGGCCAATCTTTTTTATTGTGAATATTCACTCCTTCCCTGGTGACATAGACACGGGAGATAAATTTCCCGTTTTCCAGTTCGTAGGCTTCAGCAAAAACAACATCAGGAAGAAATTCTTCTTTTAAAATATTTTGAAGGCTCTGAAGTTTTTCAAAATAGTATAGTCTCATGATCTCATCAGTGGCATCGAGGTCTATAGAAACTTCAGCAATTCTTCGGGTAAAAGTAAACTTTAGGGAAAAATCCTTGATTCGGGTGTTATACAAAAGCCACTTCCGCGGATAATTTTTTCCGAAGCTGGTCCAGAATTCCTGACGGATCTTTTTGCTTTCCTCCCTGCTGAACATGCTACATCAAATAAGCTAAAATTATTCCCAGAACTACCACTGCCAGTTTAGAGGCATTGAAACTATGGTTTTTGGAGGCTTCAAATAATATAGTTGTAGATACATGCAGAAAAATCCCTATAACGGCTGCATTGATATATGCCGAAACAGGTTCCCCTATTTCATAAACCGAATTGATCCAGCTGCCCAGCGGTGTCATTAAGGCAAAGATGCCAAGGAATAAAAAAGACTTGAATTTTCCTATTTTGGAGTGGAGAAGGAATGTCGCCAATATTGCCGCTACCGGAATTTTATGAATTACCACCCCGTGTAAAAGATCATCACTGCTTTGTAGCGGAAAACCTTCCAACAACGCGTGGAGGGACAGGCTAAACAGCAGCAGGAACGGAAATTTAACCCTATCCTCATGATGGTGCATATGCCCGTGTTCAACTCCCTTGGAAAGAAATTCCAGGAAGATCTGCAACAGCAAACCGGCCATGATAAAGATCCCTACTTCCTCAACACCCGAACTGTAGACATTTGGGAATAATTCAAAGACGGTAACCGCAAGTAAATACGCCCCGCTAAATGAAAGGAGTAACTGGAATCCTGTAGAGGATCCGGGTTTCATAAACAGGGAGATTACATATCCTATAGCAACGGCAAGGAACGGAAGGATATATAACATTACCTAAACACCAGGATTAAACGGTCGGAATTTTTCTCGTCGTAAGGCTGCAATTGATAATTTCCGAAGGTATGCACCAGCTCGATTCCGGCTTTTTCAAAGTAATAAAGAAATTTCTCCAGGCTTAGCGCCTTAACCTTTTCGGTATAGGAATGCTCTTCCCCTTCATCTTCAAATTCTATGTCTTTGAGAATAAATCCATCTTCAACCCTTCTGGTAATATGGAAATCGATATTCTTTACAGTCTTGACTTCTGAAGGTACCAGGTTCTCGATCACCTTTTTTACATTCATGAAATCAATGACTCCCCAGCCTCCTTCTTTTATTTCCTCTTTAATTGCAGCAATGCTTTCCCTGTTTTCCCTTTCATCATCAAAATAGCCCAGACTTGTAAAAAGATTGAAGACGGCATCAAATTTTTGCCCCAATGGTTTACACATACAGTGGGTGTCAAAGTGCAGGGTCTCGTTCTCAAACTGTTTGGCATACGCAATGCTGTTAGCAGAAAGATCTACCCCGGTGACATCAAATCCCAGTTTGTTGAGATAAACAGAGTGTCTTCCCTTCCCGCAAGCGAGATCCAGAATATCGGCTCCCTGTGGAAGGTCTAAAAAATTCACCAGATTTTGCATGAACTCCTGTGCCTCTTCGTCGCCCCGGTTTTTGTATAGAATATGATAGTACGGAGTGTCAAACCATGAAGAAAACCACTTATTTGCTGCTAATTCCATATCGTGCAAAATTAATGTATTTTTGTCTCTCACAGAATATAACAAATGGGAAATAATTTTAAAATGGTGGCCAAAACACTTTTTGGCTTTGAACCCTTGCTTGCCAAAGAATTAAGGAATTTAGGAGCGATAGACGTAAAAGAAGGAGTGCGTTCTGTGTCATTTTACGGGGATAAAGGTTTTATGTATAAAGCCAACCTTTCCCTTCGCACGGCAATTAAGGTGCTAAAACCCATAAATTCCTTTAAGATCTTTTCTGAAGAGGATCTGTACCGGGAGATCAACACGATGGCCTGGGAAGACTATCTTGATAACAATCAAACCCTCGCGGTTGATGCTACCGTACATTCAGAAAAATTTACCCATTCCCAGTATATCGCGCTTAAAACCAAAGACGCCATAGTAGACAGATTCAGAGACCGTACCGGGCAACGCCCCAGTGTAGATCTGGACTATCCCAATTTGAGGATCAATATTCATATCGAAAAAGAATTTTGTACTGTTTCCCTGGATAGTTCCGGACAGTCTTTGCACAAACGCGGATATAAGCTCGCCACTAATATTGCACCTATTAATGAAGTGCTGGCTGCAGGAATGCTTCTGCATTCAGGTTGGGACGGGCAATGTGATTTCATGGATCCCATGTGTGGTAGTGGCACCATTCTTATCGAAGCTGCTATGATCGCCTGTAACATTCCGCCTAACCTTAACCGCAAGGAATTCGGATTTGAAAAATGGAAAGACTGGGATGAAGATCTTTTTGAAAAGATCCAGGAGTCGGTATTAAAAAAGGCAAGGGACTTCCACTTTACCATCAAAGGTTACGACAAAGCTCCTTCTGCGGTACAAAAAGCAAAGGATAATATTGATAATGCCAATCTTTCTGAATTTATTTCTGTAGAACATGAAGATTTCTTCAAGACTGAAAAGCAAACCGAACGGCATCTGCACATGGTCTTTAATCCGCCATATGGTGAAAGGCTGAACATCGATATGCCTGAATTTTATAAAGCTATTGGAGATACCCTGAAGCAAAATTATCCCGGCACCCATGCCTGGTTCATCACATCTAATCTTGATGCCATAAAACATGTGGGGTTAAGGCCATCCAGAAAGATCAAACTTTTTAATGGTTCTTTAGAATCGAAACTGCTAAAGTACGAGATCTACGAAGGCTCCAAAAAAGCAAAAAATCAGGAAGCTTAATTATTTCTTGTAGAAGGGCAGGAGGTAGGAAATGGAATATCCATAGCCCACGCCCCAGTTGCTGTCATCGTAGGTCCTGTTGAAGCCGGGAATATAGAGATTATCAAAATTGGTAGGCTGGGTTTCGTTCACCATCCGCTTTAGCTGCACATGGGTTCCCAGGTAAACATTATTAAGAACTTCTACTTTAATTCCCAGTTGTAGTTCCACCCAACCGGCAGTAAGGTTATTGAATTCCCTGCCTTCTGTACGAATATCTGGTTCAAAATAGGGATCTGTAGTGTAGATAGAAAATTCCTGCAGTTCTGAAGAAAAAGTCGCGAATCCATATCGGAGTCCTACGAAAATAAGATTTTGCATTCCTGCCCAATTCTTATAAACATTATAATTTGCTCCCAGTTTAATATAACTTCCCTTTGCAGAGGCTGTTACATTAGGTTCGGCTATTACATTTTGCTCATTTCCCAGTTCTCCGGCTAAATATATATTCTCGTACAATCTGTAATCTCCCTTTAATTCCAGCCCCTGGTATTCTTCCTCTATAAAGCTTCGTACGGGTTTTGTGAGGTCAATACCCAGCCTTAATCCAAATTTTTCGCGGGTATCTATAGTATCTGTCTGTGCCTGTTGACCCAAAACTACAGAAGAATGAAACGAAATACTAATGAGTAAAAGAAATATGTGCTTCTGTTTCATTTTCTATGTTCTGTTGTAAAATTGATGTTGAAAGAATCCAGTTGTCGTCTTCCCCTTGTACAGAAACGTCAATGTTGCCGTAATTGATTCTGAAGCCACAGGCCCGGTTGATATATTCAGGATTTGGAGAGTAGCGGAAGGTGACTACATCTTCATTCTCATCCTCCTCGCCGCTGTTGTAGGTGAAAGTATATTCTGTAAAGTTTTGATCTGTCCTTAGCGGAATGGAAATAGAGTTGGTGGTTTCAGGCCCAAAATAGATCTCTTCCATTCCAGATGCCTGCACCCTAAGATCCTGAACTGCCTTAAGCCGCCCAGGATTCTGGCTGTCGTAAAATTCAATGACCAGCAGGGGAGTGGTTGCAGTTCCTGCAGGACAAATATCATCTTTTTGACACCCCTGAAGCAGGAAAAAAAAGACCCCTAAAAAAAGCCATTTTTGGATGTAGTTCATATTCTTCTTTCTAAACATACCACGTTCTCTACATGAAAAGTCTGTGGAAACATATCAACGGCCTGAGTTCTGGTCACCTTGTAATGTTCATCAAGTAAAGCCAAATCCCGTGCCTGCGTAGCCGAATTACAGCTCACGTATACGATTCGCTGAGGCAAGATACCAATTATTTGCGCAACCACATCCTTGTGCATCCCATCCCGTGGGGGATCTGTAATGATTACATCCGGGTGCCCGTGCTGCTTAATGAATTCGGCAGTGAACACCTTTTTCATGTCCCCAACATAGAATTCAGTGTTGGTGATATTGTTGTTTCGGGCATTTTCTTTCGCGTCTTCAATAGCTTCAGGCACCGCCTCGACTCCTATAACCTTTTTGGCCTTTGCGGCCACAAACTGGGCAATTGTTCCGGTACCGGTATAAAGGTCATACACGAGTTCACTTCCGGTAAGACCGGCAAAATCGCGGGTGATCTTGTAAAGATTATACGCCTGTTCTGAATTGGTTTGGTAAAAGGATTTAGCATTGATCTTGAACTTAAGACCTTCCATTTCCTCAAAAATATGATCCTTCCCTTTGTAGCAGATCACTTCCTGATCATAGATAGTATCATTTCCTTTAGGATTGATCACGTATTGAAGGCTGGTGATCTCAGGGAATTCTTCAGCAATAAAATTCAGGAGCAATTCCCTCTTTTCCCTGTTCTCCTCAAAAAACTGAATCAACACCATGATTTCTCCCGTAGATGAAGTCCTTATCATGAGGGTTCGCAGCATTCCTCTTTGATCCCTTGTGTTGAAAAACGGAATATCATTAGCAATGGCAAATTGCTTTACACTGTTCCTTATTCCGTTACTTGGTGCCTGCTGCAGGTGACATTCCTTAATGTCCAGGATCTTATCCCACATTCCGGGTATATGAAATCCAAGGGCATTACGGTCTTCTATATCTCTGCCGCTCGATATCTCTTCCTGTGTCAACCAGCGGCTATCGCTAAAGGAAAATTCCATTTTGTTACGGTAAAAATAGATCGCTTGGCTACCTAAAATAGGAGTGACTTCGGGAAGTTCTACTTTTCCCAGGCGGGTAAGATTGTTCACCACCTCTTTTTCTTTATAGTAAAGCTGGTGCTTATAATCCATAAACTGCCATTTGCAGCCTCCGCACACGCTAAAATGTATGCAGGGAGGTTCAACTCTCTTATCTGAATATTCATGGAACCTGGTAGCAGTACCTTCGTAAAAAGCTTTTTTTCGCTTTGTGGTCTGCACATCCACAACATCACCAGGTACTGCATTACCAATAAAGATCACCTTTCCATCGGGGGCTTTGGCAATACTCTTTCCTTTTGCCCCGGCGTCAATCACCTTTACCTCTTTAAATTCTAAATTTCTGTTCTTTCTTGCCATGCCGCAAAAATAGGATAAATGCCAAGAATTATTGGGCGCAGGCTTTAAAAAATCAGGAAACATTTAGTAATTTGCGGCTTCTGAATTCGGGATGATTTCTCTCCCTGAATACCATTGAACCGGTACTTCCTTAAAGCAGGAATTTCTTTTTAGTAACAGGTAAAAATTAATTACATGAAAGTTTCAGAAAAAATCTCTTCCCGGGAAGCAATAGCATTAGAAGATAAGCACGGTGCACACAATTATCACCCTTTGCCCGTAGTTCTTGAACGCGGGGAAGGTGTTTATGTTTGGGATGTGGAAGGCAAAAAATATTTCGATTTCTTATCGGCATATTCAGCCGTGAATCAGGGGCATTGCCACCCAAAGATCGTAGGTGCAATGCATGAGCAGGCTCAAAAACTCACACTTACTTCGAGAGCCTTTCATAATGACATTTTAGGGAAGTACGAAAAATATGCGACAGAATATTTTGGTTTTGATAAGCTTCTCCCAATGAACACCGGGGCCGAGGCTGTTGAAACTGCTATCAAACTTGCCCGTAAATGGGCCTATGAACGCAAAGGAGTAGAGGAGACCGAGGCGCAGATCATCGTGTGTGAAAATAATTTCCACGGAAGGACTACCACCATTATTTCCTTTTCAAACGATGAAGGCGCCCGAAAGAATTTTGGGCCCTACACCCCGGGATTCATCAAGATCCCTTATAACGATCCGGAAGCTCTTGAAGAAGCGCTCAAAAATAACGACAACATCGCCGGATTCCTGGTAGAACCTATTCAGGGAGAAGCAGGAGTTTACGTACCTGCCCAGGGTTTCCTTTCCCGCGCCAAGGAACTTTGTGAGCAGCATAATGTGCTTTTTATTGCAGATGAAGTACAAACCGGAATTGCCCGTACAGGGAAATTACTGGCTGTAGATCATGAGAATGTGAAGCCCGATGTATTGATCCTCGGAAAAGCAATTTCCGGCGGAGTTTATCCTGTTTCGGCAGTGTTGGCCAATGATGACATAATGAATGTGATCAAACCGGGCCAGCATGGATCTACCTTTGGTGGAAATCCTGTTGCCTGCGCCGTAGCAATGGCCGCTCTTGATGTGATCAAAGACGAGAATTTAGCCGAAAATGCTGAAAGATTAGGGAATCTATTCCGCAGAAAAATGGATGACTACATTCGAAGTTCCAACATTGTCACTTTGGTGAGAGGAAAAGGTTTGCTGAACGCGATTGTGATCAATGATTCCGAAGACAGCTCCACAGCCTGGGACATTTGTATGAAACTTAAGGAAAATGGATTGCTGGCAAAACCAACCCATGGGAATATCATCAGATTTGCTCCGCCGTTGGTAATGAATGAAGAGCAGTTGCTGGAATGTGTGTCGATTATTGAAAAGACCCTCAGGGAATTTGAAAAATAATTTCTGAATACCAAGAATAAAACAGGGGCGAAAAATAACATTTTTCGCCCCTGTTTTTTATTGAGGTCACACTAATCACTGATGTTGATCCATGATCACTAACCTTCGTAAGTTTGAATAGATTCCATCATCATTTCCTGCATACCATCCCAGCCGTAAAGAATTATAAGCACAATGTTAATCACCAGGTAAATCGCGGAAAGGATGATCCCTATTATAGCCAGGATCCTTCCGGTTTTTACATTGTTGTAACCGGAATACATGTCTGGTTCTGCCATATAGATCTCTTTGGCCTTTTTGGCCATCACCAGGGCGATGATCCCAAAGATAAGTCCTAGAATTCCCCAGCAACAGCAGGTAATGATTGAAAGAATTCCGAAAATCAGGATGAGGGTTGAATTTGGTAAAGTTGGTTTTTCCATAAATATTAAAATTGGTTAGTTGATCAAAAAGCTCATTTTATAGAAGTAGGCACCAATGATGATCACGGCATTGAGAACAATAAGCCCCACCTTGACATACCAGTCGCCTTTGAATTTGAAAAATAGATTGGTGAAAACAAACAAGAGTAAGAGAAAAATGGTGTAGATAGCGGGAAACATTTTGAAGGCCGCCACAAATTCTCCCTGAAAGACCATTACAAAAGCCCGCTGTGCCCCGCAACCCAGGCAGTCGAACCCAAAAAGTTGCTTGTTAAGACAGGGAAGCATGAATTCTTCCATAGTTATCAATTATAAACAGAGATCTTTTTAGTGATTTTTTTATTATCCGTTCCGGTCACTTTCACAATATAAACAGCATTTGCCCAATGTCCCGTAGCAATACTTATGGATCTTGAGTTGTCAAAATTCGTTCTGTAAAGCATTCTTTTTCCCTGCATATCAAAAATTCCTACCGATTTAACAGGGAAATGATCATTGCCAATGATCTCAAGTTCTCCCAGCTTATTATTTTGAACAATTTCAAATTTTACCGGTATTGCTTCCTCTTCAAAAAATACCTGCGGCAACTGTTCCTGCGGCACTTTTTCGGCAAAAGCAAGTTTGAATCTTCCGTGGAATGTTCCCGGTTGCAGCTCTAAAGTATAACCTTCTTCTTTAATAGAAAAATAATCATTCGTTTGAGTGTCTAAAATAAAAAGATTATTAATATCAATATTTTCTGAAAAACCTTCCGAAAATGTGATTTTTGACTGCTGTGTTTCGACTTTTAGAAACAGGGGAATCTCTGCGGAAGGGTCGTGTGGTCGCACATCTATTACATAACTGCTCTCGTCCTGAAGCCATCCCACATCTGTTGGCGCTATTTCAAAAGCTTCGGCATCCATTCCTGCATCGATTTCCGCGGTTGCTTCATTCCAGAATGCCACAGTCAGCTTGCGTTCATACTCATCATTTACGGAAATTTTGAGTTGGATCTTTGGTATCACCAGAGGAGCTTGTCCAATACTGTGTTTTTTATGAGCTGCTTCCGACAATTTATCCTTAGCAGATCCTTCCTCTTTCTGAAAGCTGCGATGGGCATTCCGAAAAATTACTTTTCCCGTTTCCGCTCCCTGCAGCATAAATCCGCGGCCAACCTGCAGGTATCTCGGATTGAAATGCCTGCCTCTCCCTTCTTCTTCTCCGGTGCCCACTTTTTTGAAAATGGGAGCTTCATAGACTCCGGTGGTGCAAGGGTCGACAGGACTGTAAGCTCCATAGCCGCCAATATAATCTTCAAGATAGTGAGAACTTCCGTTTTCTTTGGAATCCCAGAAATAGGCGATTCCTGTAGTGACATTATGCCGCTCCAGGTCACTGTAGCAATGTGTCTTTAAAGTACCTGCGCCTGAGTTTTCCAAAAGAAAGATGCTCAGATCGAGCGCAGAGGGATAGGGATTTCCCACCAAAACAAAATTACCGGCTGTTACGGGAACTTCTATTACCCCCGAATTTGGTTTTCCACGGAAGTCATAGCGTTGCGCATTGCCGGGGTTATTTACTTCCCCCTCGGCAAGAGTTCCGTCCATGCCATCTGTTCCTTTCATCGTGAATCCGTGGCCCGGAGGAATTGCTGTATTTCCACCCACAAAATTCCAGTTGGAATAGCTATCACCAGTAAAAGTATAGATCCATCGGGTGGCGATGGTAAGTGGATTGGCTGCTCCGTTCAAGGCTGATGTTTGTTGGGCAGGATTGCTTTTGATCTCTGCCTGAGGAGTATGTAATAAAGAGGTACCAAAAAGGCCATTTTCGGGAGCGCCTACAGGAGCACTCCAGTAATTATAATCATAAGCATTGGTACTGCCTCTTTGGAATATGGAAATGCTGCCATTCCCGGAATTCATGGCGTATGATCCTTCTCCCTGCAGCAGCTGGGCGTTTTTCCTGAGGTAAATGGATGCTTCACTCCCCACCGCCTGATTCTTCACCAGATGTATATTCTTCTGAACAAAAAGCAGATCCTCTCTTACAAAGAGATAGTTACTTTTAATTCCGTCTTTTGAGGGTGTAACCGATAGTTGGGCAAAACTGTTTTGCAAAGCAAATAAAAGAGCAGTAATTATTAAATATCCTCGCATTTTCCCGAAATTCGCAGTTGATTACATCAAGTTACTATTCTTTTTTAGTTTTAATTCATTGGTAAACAAATAATTATGAAAAAACCATCTTCGCAATTCTGGAATTCTTTGTTCATAGTAGTGGGTGGTGCGATCCTGCTTTTTGAAATCTCGGGAGAAGAGAGGAATGTTTATGCAATGATCCTGGGGCTGGTCCTCCTTATGTTTGGGCTGTACCGGGCAACAAATTTTTGGGTAGAAACAAAAGATGATCATAAGAAAGACCAGGAGGAAGAGGAGATCAACAATAACAATAAGAAAGATGTTTAAACCCGGAGATAAAGTTGCAGTCCTTGATGAAGACCTGGAAGGGAAAGTGCTTCAGGTAAATCATTCTGAAGTAGAAATAGAAACTACAGAGGGCTTTGTGCTCAGTTTTCCGGCAGGAGACCTTGTGAAAATAGGTTCCTCTTTACCAAATATTCTGCCCGATGATGTAAGTGATCTAAATGAAGTGATCAAACAAAAAGAGGCCTCAAAAAAGCGAAAATCAGTACGTATCAAACCAAAAGAGCGCAACCTGCCTCCTATGGAAGTAGATCTGCATATTGGAAAACTGGTACCAAGAAGTGGCGGATTATCAAACTATGACATCTTAACCATTCAAATGGATACAGCAAAACGGCAGCTGGAATTCGCTATGAGCAAGAGGATCCAAAAGGTGGTTTTTATCCATGGTGTCGGGGAAGGAGTCCTTAAAGCAGAGCTTGAAACCCTGTTCAACCGGTACGATAATGTCAAATTTTACGACGCAGATTACCAGAAATACGGCTTAGGAGCTACTGAAGTATATATTTTTCAGAACTATTAAAAGGTATTATTAGCTTTCTTCAGCCACGAATACACGAATTTTTTTGAGTATAGAATAGAATATTGAGAGTAAAAATAAACTAATCACTGATCACTGACCACTGACCACTGATCACTAATCTTAATTACCTCCGGTTTCCTCTTCGTTTTCTTCATCCTCATCGCCACCCGAAGGATCAATGATGACACTTTGAGAGGGAGAGTTTAGAAAACCCAGTTCATAATCCTGAAGCCTTATTTGTTCTCCATCTCCTCCCTGGTTCACCAGGGTAAGGTTTCTTGCAGTAACCAAATATCTAAAGGACCGGGAAATAGCATTTTCACGCGAGCCGGTAACTTCAAATGAGTCAGTGATCTCGGGGTTTAAATAATGAGGTAGACCATCGTCGTTCCGGTTATCTTCAGGATTAAGATTCCCATCCCAGTCCTCATTTCTTGTAGGAACTCCGTCATTATCATCATCGGCATCAAGATAATCAGGTGTGTTATCTCCGTCTGAATCCGGGTAACCATTTGCTGAATTTTCTGCTTCAACTTTTATCTCTACACGGGTAAGGATATTATCACCGTCATCATCAATGTCCAGATAATCGGGAATTCCATCGTTGTCGGTGTCTCTCTCCTGGTTCATGCCTTCATCTGCAGAAAGAACTCCGTCACCATCATGATCTGTCGCGGTGGTCAGGGTGGAAGTGATCACCACTTCCCCGCCGGTAGTACTGCGATATTCTTCGGTCACCCGGGGTGATACAGGGGGGATTTCATTACAGAAGTAGGAATTGCTCACTTCTCCGTCAAAAACGCGGTAAATAAGCTGGTTTGTTTCATTGATGGGAATGATGATCTCTTCTTCTTCAGTAGCGAAAAATCCGGTTTCTGGCGTATTATAATTGAACCTAAAAGCAATTGCTTCATTCACGCCGGTGTTGTTGATCTTGAACAACACGTGAGCCTCGTCATCTCCACATCGCTGTAGCTGCGGATTCTCAAAATTAAAATCGGTAACAATGATCTCCCCGTCATCACACGAAAATAAAATGGAGGCAGCAAATATAAGGCTCAGGACTTTTCTCATAAGGAGGGTTTTCAGCAAAATTAAAAGTAATATATAATTTAAGAGAGACTTCATTAAATTATTTTAAATCTCCTATTTTTGTACACCATGAAAAAAGTCTACTTTGATAACGCCGCAACCACTCAGATTCGTGAGGAAGTGGTGGATAAAATGGCAGTTGTAATGAAGGAGGTCTACGGGAATCCTTCTTCAACTCATGCCTTTGGCCGCAGTGCAAAAACTCTGATTGAGCAGGCAAGAAAATCTGTCGCAAAAATTCTTAATGTTGCTGCTTCTGAGATCATCTTTACTTCGGGTGGGACTGAAGCCGATAACCTTATATTAAATTCAGCCGTGCGGGATCTTGGGGTTAAGCGCATCATCACATCAAAAATTGAGCATCACGCGGTGCTTTACACGTTGAATAAGCTGCACGAAGTATTTGGCGTGGAGCTTCTTTACGTGAATCTCGATGACTGCGGAAAAGTGGACCTGGAGCACCTGCAGGAGCTACTGAAGCAAAGCGACCAGAAGACCCTGGTGAGCCTCATGCATGTTAACAATGAAGTTGGAAATTTACTGGATATCAAAAAAACCGGAGAGATCTGTAAAGCTCATGACGCTTTATTTCATTCAGATACTGTGCAGTCAATTGGTCATTATGAACTTGACCTTTCCCAGATCAAGGTAGATTTTACAGCGGTTAGCGCCCATAAATTCCATGGACCTAAAGGGGTTGGTTTTGCTTACATCAGAAAAAACAGCGGACTGCAGCCACTCATTTTTGGAGGGGAACAGGAACGAGGGTTTAGAGCCGGAACTGAATCTGTTCATAACATTGTAGGTCTTGAGGAAGCTTTAAAGCTCGCATACCTGCATCTGGACGAAGAACGGGAGTATATTACCTCTTTAAAAAGGCATTTTAAAGACCTTCTTTCAAAAGAAATTCCTGAAGTAAAATTCAATGGAGATTGCGATGATTTTGAGAACAGTACCTATACTTTGCTGAATGTATGCCTGCCCATGAGCCAGGAGAAGGCTTTAATGCTGTTGTTCCAGCTGGACCTGCACGGCATCGCCTGTTCAAAAGGTAGCGCCTGCCAAAGTGGAAGTGATCAGGGTTCTCATGTCCTCAACGCTTTTCTATCTGAAGAAGACCTTAAAAAACCATCTTTACGGTTTTCCTTTTCCCATTATAACACCAAAGAAGAGGTGGAGTATGTCGTGGAGGTTTTGAAGGAATTTATGGAAAAGTAGTGTTCAGTGTTCGGTGCTCAGTATTCAGTTGTTTTTCACTTGGCTACTAAGATTTAGATAGCAACTATTTCTAAAGTTAGACTGATTGCCAACTGCAGACTCTTAACTGCGTACTAAGCTTAAAGTTTTACTCCGATTTTCACGTTAAATACCCGAGGGGTCAGATAGTTAGGAACGGAATACAATGTCTTCGAATATACATCCCGGACAAAGGTGTTGGTGATGGAATTTTGATTGTCGAAGATGTTGAAGATCTCCAGTCCCACCGAAATTTCCCTAAAAAAACTGTCCTTGAAAAAGGTCTTTTCTGAATTCTCATTTTTTAGCAGGTAGGCAAGGCCAAGGTCTGCCCGTTTGTAATCCGGGAGGCGGGATTGGTACAGGTAAGGATCGGCATAAGAAGGGGAGCCTCCGGGAAGACCTGTGTTATAGACCAGGTTGAGATACATTCTCATATCTGGGATGCTGGGAACATAATCCTGAAACAGTAACCCAAACTTCAGCCTTTGGTCAGTAGGGCGGGCGATAAAGCCTCTATCTTCTATGTTCTCTTCGGTTTTTAAATACCCAAAGCTGAACCAGCTTTGAGTTCCGGGAACAAATTCTCCGTTAAGTCTCAGGTCCATGCCGTAAGCATAGGCTTCAGCATTATTATTTGCAGCATACCGTATCCGCACGTTTTCCAAAGTGTATGGATTGACATTGTACAGGTCTTTATAATAGACCTCTGAAGTCAGCTTAAAAGGCCTTTGGAACATATTGAAGCTATATTCATGGCCCGCAACGAGGTGTAGAGCTCGTTGCGCCTCAACTTCAGGATTTAGTGCTCCGGAAAAATTCCGAAGCTCCCGGTAAAACGGCGGCTGCTGGTAAATTCCCCCGGAAATACGGAAAACCATATCGGTTTTCCACAGGGGCTTAATGGCAAATTGTCCCCGCGGGCTCCACACAGTTTGGGTTTTGGAGTGTTCTTCTTCAGAAGCAATGCTCCAGCTATGGCTTCTAATCCCGGCATTAAAGAATATTTCATGATCATTCCAGGTAGTGCGGCGGCTCCATTGTGCAAAGGCCTGCAATCTATCAATACCTGTTTCGTTAAACGCACGAATGGAGGTGAAGGGCACTAAAGGTGCATCATAAGGTTCGTAAGGCTGATGATTTCTGAAATCGGGGAGGGGTGGACGCACAGAGAATCCCGCGGAATCTACGATCTCATACTCCCGGATCCTGTCACGAATATCCTCATGAGAGTACTTGATTCCATAATTGAAGTGATCTGCGTTAACTTTCAGTTCCCCAGTGTGTTCTATATTGATAAATAATGCATTTAACTTATTTCGGGCGTGAGTAAGTTGGGCGCCAACACCTTCAGCAAATTCCACTTTTCCAAAGTCCCTTCCGCCAATTTCCATATTTACTTTACCCAGCCGGTACTGGGCAACTATATCATAATATTCCTGCTCCCGGGAGTTATATGCAGAGGCTGTAAAATGTGCAGTATAATTTTCTGAAGCCAGATAGGAAGCTTTCACTGCCCCAAAATGGGTTTGGTAGAGATCTTTTTCCCTACCGTTATAGTGAACCAGCAGAGCTAAAGGCTCATCAAGTGTTCCGAAATTAGTTTGCCGGGTGAGAGGTTGGTACCTGTAATCATTGATAGCAGCATTTCCCAGAAAGCTTAGCTCCAATTTCCTGGAGAAGGAATAAATGAGATTGAGCTGGGCATCGGCAAAAAGAGGTTCAAAGTTGGTTTCGGTCTCCCGTGCCTGTACCAGCAGGCTGTGATTGCGATACCTTATTCCGCCAAGGGCACTTAATTTTCCACTTTTTGACACCCCTTCGGCAGCGGCATTCACCCCCAGCAATCCGGCGTCCAGGGAGGCGCGAAAATCAGTCGGCCGCCGGTATTCAATATCCAGTACAGATGATAATTTATCCCCGTACTTCGCCTGAAACCCGCCTGCCGAAAAATGCAGATTCCGCACAAGATCCGGATTCACAAAGCTTAGCCCTTCCTGTTGTCCCGAGCGAACGAGGAAGGGGCGGTAGACTTCAATGCCGTTCACGTACACGAGGTTCTCGTCGTAATTACCTCCCCTAACGTTGTATTGAGTGCTTAATTCATTATTGGAACTTACCCCCGGCAGGGTCTTTAAAAGATTCTCCACTCCGGCATTGGCACCGGGGAGGGTTCTGACGGTTTCAGGATCAATATTTACTATTCCGGTTAAAGAAAGGTCTGTCCGGGAACGGATGGTGACCTGGCCGATCTGTTCCATTTGAGCTTTTAAAACCGGATGGAATTCCAGAGTTTCTCCCGGTTTTAAGAAGGTCTTAAAAATAACATTTTTGAAGCCAATATGCGAAACCGTTACCTCGATCCCGATACCGGCGGGAAGCTCTAATAAATAAAAGCCGGAGGAATCACTCTGGGTGCCGGTATCTAAGGCTGAAATGTTTGCGTTGACAACAGGTTGGTTGTTTTCATCCAGGATTACTCCTTTTAGAACTGCCGTCTGGGAAAATAGGTGGTTCCAGGAAAGCAGGCAGCAAAGGATTAAAATTGAGGATGTTCTCAACCTGAAGTTTATTTTCTGAAAAAGGTACTTTCAAATATAGTGGTATTTCCTACATTATCGGTTACTTCAATTTTCAGCTGATTTTCCGTCTCGGTGACCACTCCGTCCTCAAAATCATGTGTGAGCAGGTTTTGCTTGTATTCATATTCCATAAGAATGAACTTTCCGTTGACAGTTGCCCTGAAGCTATTGATCCCCGAAAGGTCATCAGAAATTTTAACTTTAAGGTCCTTATTACCTGAGATCCACTGACCGTTTTTGAAATTGACGGGAATTACAGCCGGGGCTTTGGTATCCCTGGCCAGGGTATAGGTGCCAAAAGAGCGGGTCTTAGTAGTAAATCTATCACCTTCTTTTGTTGTGGTGGAGTAATTAGGCCTTCCCCATTTATTAAGACGGGCAATGAACATTTGCTCCCTGTCCTGCGGCTCATATTTGCTTACATCAAAGCCTATGGAAATATTGCTGTGAATGGGTACTATATCTTCATGAAGGCTTATTTTCTCGTCTTCAAAGGCCACGTCAAGAAAAACATCCTGGTAGAGACTGTTTTTTGGTATGTAAACATCGATTCCCTTCTCCTCAAATTGAGCACCTTTACCGGCTTCCACAAAATATTCGGTGGTGTTGTCTGCCTTTGGTTTGATGTCAGTTCGCTGTCTGCCTTCAATAGGGATGCGTACAATGCGCTCATTTCCCGCGAAATCTGAAACTTTGATCACATAGTTATAGGAAAGGCTGTCCTGTACATTAAGGACCCCTTTATTAAAGCTGTCGCTGTAGATGCTTAAAGGGTTCGATGGTTCCACAAAAAGTTTTTGAATGCGACGGTTATTTTGTGAATAATAGCCGTAGTCGATTAACTGGTTAAGGTGACGGGTTTCGTCAAAAGAGAATTTCTCAAAATTGAGCTGAAGCATGTTTTCTCCGTTTGCTGAAGTTTCTATTTTGAATACTCCATTTTGGTTGGGAGCAGCATCAAGTTGATCCACTGTATTGATACCGAAGCCGATATCTCCGCAAGCCTCTATCTTCTCTGCCTGAAAAGAACCGTCCTGTTGCGGGATGAGGCGCAGTTTTTGACGTTCGGCAGAACCATTTATATGAGCATCTTCAGCAAGAGGATAAGCATATACGCCTGAAACCAGGGGCGGCCGGTTATCGGCTATATCAATGCCGAACATTAGGGGATTCATGGGGTGCTGGTTGCCATCTCTTATTTCAAAATGCAGGTGAGGTCCGCCGCTACCCCCTGTATTTCCGCTATTGGCGACCATTTCGCCACGCTCTATTGGTAGTTCTGAAGCTGTAGGATAAACTTCCACTTCATAACTTTCCTTCTGGTACTGAAGCTTTTTAATATAAGCTTCAATCCTGGGAGAAAAATTCTTAAGATGGGCGTAAACTGTGGTATATCCGTTGGGATGCTGTATGTAGAGTGCCTTTCCGTAGCCAAAGTGAGCAACGTTGATGCGGCTCACATAACCTTCCGCAGAAGCAAATACAGGAAGTCCTTCCCGCTGTTGTGTCTTGATGTCCAAACCGCTGTGAAAGTGGTTGGAGCGCAGTTCTCCGAAAGTTCCGGCAAGAGCCAGGTCCACCTGAAGAGGGTCATCAAAGTAATCTGTCGGAAGTTTGGGGGCTTGCGCCGAAGCAAAGAATGTAGAAAGACAAAGTAGGAGGGCAAAAGTCCTTTTCATGTAGGTAAAATTTTACTTTTTAATAGCGGGTTAAAGATACCAAACGAACGTCAAAAATTAAACCCTTATTTTTGAGGAGGTTAAAATTATTTTAAAATTAACTCACAAAATAGGTTTTTAAAATATTGGATATTTCCACAGGTATGTTAACTTTGTGAGAGTAAGCAGCAGGTTTAGCTTTAATGAGCGATTTAACAGAAATAGTTGATATTCTAGAAGGTAGGATAAAGGAGTTGCTGCAGAAGCACAATGTGCTGGAGCAAAAACAACATAATCTTCAGGAAGAATTGATGCTTTTAAGGGCAGAAAAGCAGGAATTGCAAAATGGCCTTGAAGCTTCTGAAAATCGGGTTCAAACTCTTAAAGCCGCAAATGCGCTGCTTGGCAGTAATGAATACAAAAAAGAAACCAAGCTGAAAATAAACGGCTTGATAAGAGAGATAGATCAATGTATTGTTCATCTTTCTGAATAGAAGAAAAAGATGTCAAATCAGCTTAAAATTAAGATCTCGATTGCAGACCGGGTTTATCCCATGACCATCCTGCCGGAGCAGGAAGAAGGGCTTCGCCGGGCGGCAAAAAAGATTGAGTTCATGATCAAGCAATTTGAACAGAATTATGCCGTTAGGGATAAGCAGGATGTTTTGGCTATGTGCGCCTTGCAATTTGCTGCCCAAACCGAGCAGAAAGCAATTGAAAACAGCAGCGAAGTGGTTTTAGCTGAAGAAAAGCTGAAGGCACTGAACGAATTGCTGGAGAAACATCTGGTTTAACTGTTCTTTGATTTAAATAAAGGTTACTGCCTGTATTAGTTAATTTATTTTGATAAACTCAACACCAATTCTTTAAAAAGGGTGAGTTTAAGTTGTAAGAGCAAGCCGCCTTTGAGCGGATCCTTGATCAGCTTGTTAGCCCTAAACTTGATTTAAAGAGTTTATACAAATCCACAACTAATACAGGCTTTTTTTTTATATAAAAACTAACTAATGGATACACTAACTATAGCGATTATTATTATTTCATTGGTCCTGGGCCTGGCAATTGGCTTTGGAATCGCCAAATACCTGGAGAGGAAGAATGCCTCCAAAATTATTCAAAGAGCTAAGAAATCGGCTGCAGGGATACTTAAAGAGGCTAAACAGGAAGCCGAAGGAATAAAGAAGGATAAGATCCTGCAGGCAAAGGAGAAATTCATTGAATTAAAGTCGGAACATGAAAAGGTCATCCTTTCCCGGGATAAAAAGATCGCAGATGCCGAAAAAAGAGTAAGAGATAAAGAATCCCAGGTTTCAAGTGAACTCTCCAAGAGCAAAAATCTTAACAAAGAGCTGGAAGAAAAGATTGCAGATTACGACCACCGCAATGAGATCCTGGAAAGAAAACAGGAAGAAGTTGATAAACTCCACAATAGTAAAGTTCAGCAACTGGAAGTGATCTCGGGTCTTTCTGCCGAAGATGCCAAAGCACAACTCATAGAATCATTGAAAGATACTGCAAAGGCCGATGCTATGGCCATGGTGCAGGATACTATTGAAGAAGCAAAACTTACCGCACAACAGGAAGCCAAAAAGATCATTATAAACACCATTCAGCGAATAGGTACCGAAGAAGCTATAGACAATTGCGTTTCGGTCTTTAACCTGGAAAGTGACGATGTAAAAGGTCGTATCATCGGTAGAGAAGGAAGGAATATCCGCGCTATTGAGGCAGCTACGGGAGTAGAAATCATCGTCGATGACACACCTGAAGCTATTATACTTTCCTGTTTTGATTCTGTAAGAAGAGAAGTTGCCCGTTTGTCGCTACATAAGCTGGTAACCGACGGAAGAATTCACCCTGCAAGAATTGAAGAGGTGGTGAAGAAGACCACCAAACAAATCGAGGAAGAAATTATTGAAGTAGGAAAGAGAACAGTGATCGACCTTGGAATACATGGATTACATCCTGAACTGATCCGAATTGTAGGTCGAATGAAATATCGGTCCTCTTACGGTCAAAACCTGTTACAACACTCAAGGGAGGTGGCTAAATTATGTGGCGTAATGGCTGCGGAATTAGGGTTAAATCCAAAACTTGCAAAACGCGCCGGACTCTTACATGACATCGGAAAAGTGCCGGATGCTGAAACTGAAGTTCCTCATGCGATCCTTGGGATGCAGTGGGCAGAGAAATACGGTGAAAAACCTGATGTTTGCAACGCGATTGGAGCTCACCATGACGAGATCGAGATGAATTCCTTACTGTCTCCTATAGTGCAGGTGTGTGATGCGATTAGCGGAGCAAGACCGGGAGCGAGAAGGCAGGTGCTGGATTCCTATATTCAGAGATTAAAGGACCTTGAAGATATAGCTTTTGGTTTTGGAGGTGTGAAGAAGGCCTACGCTATCCAGGCAGGTAGAGAGCTACGGGTGATCGTGGAAAGTGAAAAAGTTAGTGATGATAAGGCAGCAAATTTGTCTTTTGAAATTTCCCAAAAGATCCAGACAGATATGACCTATCCGGGGCAGGTGAAAGTGACGGTGATTCGTGAGACCAGGGCAGTGAATATTGCAAAATAGAGTTCGAAATAAATAAATATTTGAAACCCGCTTCAGCAATGAAGCGGGTTTTGTTTTTTACGTGGTTTTAAAGTTCTAAAAACCAAGGATTGTGGTACATGTTTTTTAACTTGTAGTGTATGAAGAGGAAAACTGTCCTGGTCATTATCTTTGTCTTGCTGCTGTTCTATTCTCTCTATTCAGTTTTTGTGCTGGAAGAGGTGATCAGCTCAGGAAGCAGTATTAGAGAGGCCGAATCCGCATTAGTTGCTTTCCAGAGGAGTATCTGGATCACCTGGATCCTTCTTGTATCAATGGCCGTTTATTATAAATGGGTCAAAAAGAGAAATTTCATTTTCTACTTTACCTATGCTTTTCTCTTTGTTGCTTTCTCAGTGTATGGAATTTATGTTCAAAGGCTGGTAACTGCATATGATATTCCCTCAAGTTTTGAAGATTCCTATACCCTCGGAGTATTTTCGGCTTTACAAAACATCCTGATGTCCGGGATCCTAACGGGTTTTCTGCAGGCAGCAGTGTGGTGGTTTACCAGGAGGTGGCATAGGAGATAGTTGTGAGTTGTGAGTTGTGAGTTATGAGTTTTAAAATGGTTCAAGGTACTTTCGGAAACCACTTAGTTCCTGACTCTTTTAAAGCTCTTCTGAAAAAATGATTTTTCCGCCTTTTTGCTGAATATCATCTTTGATCCTGCCAAATTCCTCCGGAATTAAGGGCACAGCAGCATCTTCAATTAAAGTGGCTGAAAAACCTTCTTTTAGAGCATCCAGTAAGCTGAAGTAGACGCAGATATCTGCCGCCAGGCCGCAAAAGTATAATTCGGTGGCGCCTTTTTCCCGGAGATACCCGCTTAGTCCGGTGCTTTTTTTGTGGCCGTTGTCGTAGAACCCGCTATAGCTGTCAATTTCAGGATCCATTCCCTTTCGAAAAATGGCTTCAATGCGCCCGGTTTTCAGATCGGGATGAAAATCTGCTCCTTTGGTTTCCTGCACACAATGCGGCGGCCACAGTTTCTGTTCCAGGCCGTTAAGTTCTATGATCTCAAATTCCTTTTTTCCGGAGTGATTGACTGCAAAACTTTTATGATTTCCGGGATGCCAGTCCTGAGTAGCCACTACAAGATCGAATTGAGGCAGAATCTTATTGATCACCGGAATGATCCTGTCGCCCCCTATTACTTCAAGAGCCCCACCCGGCATAAAATCAATTTGAACATCAACGATGATCAGGGTTTTCATAGATATTCTTTTTTGTGTTCATCAATTAACCGGTCTCTTTCATCTCTCAGGTCACGGCTTATTCCAACCTTGTAAAGATGCGGATTGAAGAACCGCTTGAATTCTGTAGGAAGTTTAGCCAGTCTTTCTTTGCTGAATGCTGAAATTTCCTGGATTGACCGTTTTTCATTTATCCTTTTTCCGTTCTCCAGCACAGGCTGAAGCAGTTGTTCCTTAGGAACATCGGCAACCTTTCTGAACTTTAGAGGATCGTAAGGATGAAACATCATCTCCGGATTCTCTTCCCCGTGCAGGCAAACAACATCGGCGCCCAGAAAATTGCCCTCATGGTCGAGGAGTCGGTAGACTTGCTTCTTGTGAGGTAAAGTCACTTTTGCAATGGTTTCAGAAAGCTTTATCCGTGGCTTATCCCGGAAAAAGGATAATTTATAGACCCCATCCAGGGCGGCATCAGGTTTTCCGGTGACCAGGCTTGTCCCAATTCCAAAAATATCTATTGGCGCCTCCTGATCAAGCAAACTCTTGATCAAATGCTCGTCCAGCTGATTGGAGGCAGAGATCTTCACATAATCCAAACCTGCATCATCAAGCATCTTGCGGGATCGTCTGGCCAAATAGGCAAGGTCTCCGCTGTCAAGGCGAATTCCCTTAAGCTTTTGCCCCCTGCTTTCCATCTCTTTTCCGACTGTTATCGCATTAGGAATACCACTTTTTAGAGTATTATAGGTATCGACAAGTAAAATAGTATTTTTTGGATGGGATTCGGCAAAGTCCCTGAACGCCTGCAATTCATCTTCATAGCTCTGGATAAAGGAATGTGCCATGGTACCAGAGACCTGGAATCCAAAATCCCTGCCCGCCCTGGTATTGCTGGTGCCTTCAAAACCCCCAATCATAGCTGCACGGCTGGCATGATAGCCGCCCAACCCCTGCGCACGACGTAAGCCGAAATCGATCAGTTTTCTTCCTTTTGCCTGGATGTACATCCGGGTTGCCTTTGTGGCTATAAGGGTTTGAAAATTCAGAAGATTCAGAAGGATGGTTTCCACGATCTGCGCCTCAATGATGTTGGCCTCCACCCTTACCACCGGAGCCCCCGGGAATACCAGATCTCCTTCTTTAACGCTGTAGATCTTTCCGCGGAAGCGAAATTCCTTCAGGTATTGGAGATATTCAGCATCAAAATTCTGGGTTTTTAGAAAATTGAGATCTTCTTCAGAAAAGCGGAAATCCTCCAGTACATCAAGTAAAGTTTCAAGTCCGGCGAATACTGCAAATCCTCCCTTGAAAGGAAGTTTTCTGAAGAAATAATCAAACACAGCGGCTTCCTCAGCCTCGCCTTTTTTAAAATATACCTGCCCCATGGTGAGCTGGTATTGATCTGTATATGTGCCGCTGAAATCTATCATTAAAGTTGTTTCTGTTTAAGGAACTACAGCTCTTCCTGGGCATCCAGGTACTGGTCCTGTTTATGCCAGTCAAACCTATAGGAGATTCCGCCGGCCACCTGCCATTTTGATGGGGTATCTTTAAAATTGATAAGGCCCGAAATGTCTGCCTGGAAGTTCTTGTGAAATAAATAGGCAAAGCCGCCACGAGCTATTTCATCGCTGTAGATATCGCTGATTAGGGTTTGAAATTCTCCAAACATTGCAAACCTTGGAGAAAAGGAGTGGGTGAGGGTCACAATTCCCGAATAGGTAGGGTAATCCTGACCTATTTCATCGGCAATTATATTGATCACAAAAACCCAGGGTCCCCAGTTGTTTTGAGAAATTACGGCAAACCGGGGAGAGAAATTTCCCTCTCCTTCATATTGATATGGATTATCTCCAAAGGAAAAATTCGCACCAGCATAGAGAGAAACTGCAGGAATTAGAACGTTCCAGTCAAACCTTTGGTTAGCCTTCCAGCTATAGAGGTTCGGTTTCTTTTCTCCGGCATTTTTATAAGGATCGTAAACCAGATACTTCACTCCCAAAGTGTTGGAATCAAAGTTCCGGATGTTGTAGGATTGATTGGAGGAACCTACCAGGTAGTTGGTGGTTTGGTCCAGAAAAGAACCCATGAGGTTGATCTCCAGTTCTTCAAATAAGAATCCAAATCTAACGGCATAGTCTACTCCCCAAAGATCGGTCTCGGTTTGCAGCAGTTCATGCTCATCTGCACCAAATTTACCTCCGGCTTCAAATTGGAGCACCATCGGCCCAACTGCAAATGCACCCTGGGAATGTCCCGGGCGATTGGAATTTATGGTTTCGGTATATTGAGCGGTGGCAAGAAAACTTCCGCAGAAGAAAAGGGTAATTAAAGTGGCGCAGATCCTCATTTTTGGGCTGATTGGTTGAAACCAAATATAGAGATTTTATCATTTTTTTCGGACGCTGTGATGGTTTTCTTTGAGGAGAGTAGTAATTTTACCAAAACTTTTAGAATGCAGGAAGCTTCATTATCTGAAGTGCTAAGGGTGTTGCTCATCGTGCTCCTTATCTACTTTGGATTCAAACTTATCATCCGCTGGTTTGGACCTATTATTCTCAGGTACTTCCTGAAGAAGGTGGGGAAGAAATTCGAACAGAAATTCAGCCAGTTCGATCCAACAGCAGGGCAACAGCAAAAACAGGGTGAAGTCACCATTGATAAAAAACCTAATAACAAGCGGAAATCAAAGAATGACGTGGGAGAGTATATCGATTATGAAGAAATTGACTAATTTCCGCATCAAAATCCTCCTCCTATGAATTTTTCCTTTAAGAAAGTACTGCCTCACATTTTTGTTTTTCTGGGGTTCATCGTACTTTCTCTCGCTTATTTTTATCCTGTACTGCAGGGAAAGGAAATTTTTCAAAGTGATATAGCTCAATATATCGGGATGGCACGTCAGCAAAATGAATTCCGGGCCGAGACAGGGGAGGAACCGTACTGGACCGATGCTGCCTTTGGAGGTATGCCCACTTATCAATTAGGAGCAAATTACCCGCATAATTACGTAAAGAAGATCGACAGTTTGCTACGCTTTTTACCGCGCCCTGCCGATTATCTTTTCCTGTATTTCATAGGTATCTATATTTTGTTTCTTGTACTAAAAGTCGATTACAGATTGGCCTTTTTGGGTGCCCTGGCTTTTGGATTTTCCACATATCTTATAATAATTTTAGGCGTGGGTCACAATGCCAAGGCTCATGCGATCGCCTATATGCCCTGGGTGCTCGGCGGAATCCTGCTCTGTTTCCGGCGGAAGTATATTACCGGATTCCTGCTCCTTGCCTTCGGAATGGCTTTAGAGATAAGTGCCAACCATTTCCAGATGACCTTTTACCTGTTGCTACTGGTGTTGGTGCTTGGGTTGATCTATCTCATAGATGCTTTCCGAAAAAAAGAGCTGCCGCATTTCTTTAAAGCTATCGGCGTAATGGTAATAGCGGTGATCCTGGCTGTGGGTGCAAACGCAACAAATCTATTGGCCACGCAGGAGTATGCAGATTTTAGTACCCGGGGAGACACAGGACTTACGATAACTCCTGAAGGTACACCGGACAAGTCCGATGGACTCGATTATACCTACATTACAGAATACAGCTACGGAATTCTGGAAAGTTTTAACCTTTTTATTCCCCGATTCATGGGGGGCTCGAGTGCCGAAAATGTCGGGACAGACTCGGCGATTTACACGCAGCTATTGCAGCTTGGTGCCAATCCTATCCAGGCAGCACAATTCGCAGAATCGGCTCCTACTTACTGGGGAGATCAGCCGTTCGTGGGGGCGCCGGCATATGTTGGTGCTACCGTGCTTTTCCTGTTCGTATTCGCCTTGTTCCTGGTTCGCGGCAGGCTAAAATGGTGGATCGTGGGAGGTACTTTGCTCGCATTACTGCTTTCCTGGGGAAAAAACTTCGGGCTCCTTACCGACTTCTTTATCAATTACGTTCCCCTTTATAATAAATTCAGAGCGGTTTCTTCTATCCAGGTGCTCCTGGAACTCTGCATTCCGGTGCTGGCAATTGTTGGCTTGTGCAGGTTCTTCTTTAGAGATGAAACTCCTGAAAGAAAACAATATGCTCTTAAATGGGCCACTATTATTACAGGGGGAATTGCATTGATCTTCCTGTTGTTCAAAGGAATGTTTTTTAGTTTTACGGGTGCAAGTGATGGGGTATTGATCCAGCAACTGGGTCCGGAATTCGTAAGGGCGCTAAAGGAGGATCGTAGAGCAGTTTTTACTGCTGATGCCATTCGTTCGCTGGTGCTTGTGATATTAACCGCGGCTGTATTGTGGCTGTTCCTTCAGGAGAAATATAAAAGGAACATTGCGATCCTTGCTTTGGGAGCATTGATCCTGTTTGATCTTGTGGCAGTGGATAGGAGATATGTAGACAGCGATGATTTTGTAAAATCCAGTGTGGTCAATCGTCCTTTCCAGGCCAATGAAGCAGATCGTGAGATCATGAAGGATGACGGTCACTATCGCGTCTTGGATCTTAGCGGCAGCTCATTCAACACCGCCCGCACCTCTTTTTTCCACAATTCGATTGGAGGTTATCACGCCGCCAAACCCGGGAGAATGCAGGAGTTGTATGACTTCTATATTTCGCAGAACAATCTGCAGGTGCTCAATATGCTGAATACCAAATATTTTATTATTCCTACGAAAGAAGGTGTAGTGGCACAACAAAATCCCGAAACCAATGGCAATGCCTGGTTTGTACGGGAGGTAAAGGTGGTTGAGAATGCAAATGAAGAGATCCTCGGGCTGGACGGTATAAATACAGGGAAGGTAGCTGTAGTTGACAACGATTTTGCTGAATATTTACCACAACAAAACTTCACTGTTGATTCATCTGCTACAATAGAACTCATCTCTTATCAGCCGAATGAACTGAAATATCGCACTACAGCTCAAAATGAGAGCATGGCTGTCTTTTCTGAAATTTATTATCCCAACGGCTGGCAGGCGTATATAGATGGGGAAGAAGTGCCACACTTTAGGGCAAATTATGTGTTGAGGGCGATGATGGTACCGGCAGGGGAGCATGAGATCACTTTTAAATTTGAGCCACAGGTTGTAAAAACCGGAAGTTCTATTGCTTTAGCCAGTTCGGTCCTCCTGGGCTTACTATTGATCGGCGGGATTTTCTACGGAATAAAGAGAAGATAAAATTGCTTTTTAAGCAGGGCTATGAAAAAAGTACTTATAGTTACTTATTACTGGCCCCCGGCCGGTGGCCCGGGCGTGCAGCGGTGGCTTAAATTTGCAAAGTATTTGCCCGGCTACGGAATTGATCCCGTGATCTATGTGCCCGGGAATCCGCATTACCCTCTACGGGATGAAACCTTATTAGCTGAAATTCCTTCAGGAATAAAGGTGCTTAAAAAAGACATTTTTGAACCCTATGCTTTTGCTGAATTCTTTTCGAAAAAGGACACGCAAAGCATCAGCTCCGGAATAATTCCGAAGGAGCAGAAACAGGGATTTATACAAAAGCTGATGCTGTACATTCGCGGAAATTTCTTTATTCCCGATGCCCGAAAATTCTGGATCAAACCTTCAGTAAAATATTTATCGGCTTACCTACAAGAGAATCAAATTGACACCATCATTACCACCGGTCCGCCGCACAGCATGCATCTTATAGGGCTTCGGCTCAAGGAAAAGCTGGCGGTGAACTGGATTGCCGACTTTCGGGATCCCTGGACACAGATTGGTTATCATGATAAACTGAAATTGACAGAGAGCTCACAAAAGAAGCATGAACAGCTGGAAAAAGAGGTGCTTCAAAAAGCGGACACCATTATTACCACCAGTTTCACCACACAAAAGGAGTTCCGGAAGAAGACAGCAACTCCGGTGGAAGTGATTACCAACGGCTATGATGTGGAGCAGGTGAAAAGGCTGCCAATGGATGAGAAATTCAGTCTTTCCCATATCGGGTCCTTGCTTTCCGGAAGAAATCCCGAAAATCTTTGGAGGGCTATTTCAGAATTGATTTCAGAAAATGAGAATTTTGCAAAGGATTTTCAGCTGAAACTGATTGGAGCAGTGGGAGAGCCGGTATTGGAGAGCATACAAAAAGCAGGTATAGAGGAGCATCTTGCTTTAAAAGATTATGTCTCGCATTCCGAAGCCTTACAATTGCAAAGAAGTTCGCAATTGCTGCTCTTGATCGAAATTGACAGTGAGGAGACCAAAGGCATTATTCCGGGGAAACTATTTGAATACATAGTGAGCGACCGTCCAATTCTTGCTATTGGACCACAAGGTGCCGATATGGAAAAGATCATTAGGGAAACAAACACAGGTTCTTTTCATTTGTACTCCCAAAAAAAGGAAATTAAGGCCTTTCTTCTGGAGAAATATGAGCTGTTTCAAAAGGGAGAATTGAAAAGCTTTCCAATCGGTCTTCAGCAATACAGTCGCAAAGCACTCACGGGAAAACTGGCGCAACAAATCAGGAATTTCTAATGGGAGTAGTTGTAAGCCAGTCAGCAAAAAATCTTTTTACCACCTACCTGGGATTTGGGATCGGAGCCATAAATACGCTGTTCCTATACACGAATTTCCTAACGCCGGAATACTACGGATTGGTAGGATTTCTGCTTTCGGCGGCAAATTTGATCTGGCCGCTCATGGCATTCGGGGTGCATAACACGCTGGTAAAGTTCTACACTTCCTATGAATCTAAAGAAGATCGCGATAAGCTTCTTAGCGTCATTTTATGGCTGCCCCTTACCATTTCCCTCCTGCTGGGAATTATTGGGGTAATTTTTTATGACCTGTTGCTCGATTATTTTTCGGATGGAAATGGCATCGTTATACCCTACATCTGGCTCATTTTTGTCATTGCTTTGGCAACTTCCTATTTTGAAATATTTTTTTCCTGGGCTAAGGTCAATTACAAAAGCGTTTTTGGGAATTTCATGAAAGAGGTGTTCCATCGCAGTTGTACTTCCCTGCTGCTGGTAGCGGTTTACTTTGATTATCTTTCTGTTGAGAATTTTGTTTATGCCATTGGAGGGGTTTTTATCCTGCGCCTTATTTTAATGGCTGTTTATTCCTTTCGCCTGTATTTTCCGAAGTTGAGTTTTAATTTTCCGCACAACAAGTCATTTATTCTAAAATATTCGGCCTTGATCCTTATTGCAGGTTCTGTTGCCATGGTGCTTCTTGATCTTGATAAAGTGATGATCGAGCGGTTCCTGCCTATTGAAATGGTTGCGGTTTATGGAATTGCTGTTTACATTTCTTCGGTGATCGCTGTCCCCTCGCGTGCAATGCATCAAATCACTTATCCCATGACGGCGACTTTGCTAAACAACCGGGACAAAAAGGGCCTTTTGGAACTGTATGAAAAAAGTTCCCTGAACTTGCTCATCATCAGCGGCCTCATTTTTTTGCTCATAATAACTAATATTTCTGAAGTTTATGAGCTGATACCGGAAGAATATAAGATTGATTTTTCAATAGTGATCCTTATCAGTTGTGTGAAGCTTTATGATAACCTATTGGGGAATAATAATAGTATTCTTTTTAATTCTGATTATTACAGACTGGTGTTGGGAATAGGCGTTTTTCTTGCTGTACTCGCCTTTGTGCTGAATATTTTGCTTATCCCTGAATTTGGACTGATGGGAGCAGCTTTAGCAACTTTTCTTGCATTTGCCTGCTACAACACGGTCAAACTGGTGATCGTTCAGAAAAAATTTAAAATACATCCATTTACCAGGGAAACTTTCTACGGAATGCTGCTTATCCTGGTCTTTACCTTCGGATTTTATTTCTGGGATTTTCAATGGCACCCGGTCTTTAACATTGTATTGAAGTCGGGAATTATCGGGTTGCTTTATGTTCTGATCATTTATTTGCTGAAGCTTTCTCCTGATATCAACGGCATCATTAGCAAAACCCTGAAGTTAAAGTAAAAAATGATCCCCGATGCTTTCGCAACCGGGGATCAACCAACTAACTAACCAAAATTAACTAACTAACATTTATTGTCCTCTTGAACTTCTTGTTCCGCGGGTAGGAACTGGTTCTGGTGTTCTTTCTGAAGGCACAGCATTTGCAGCCGGAGAAGCCTCGGTACGGCGTGTTGCTGCCTGTACTTCCCTTTCGGGAGAATTGTTTTGTGGTACGCTTCTTTGAACTGCAGGAGTCTCAACACGGGCACTACGGGTGTGCCTTTCCACATTTCTCTGCACCGCAGGAGTTTCCATCCTTGTGCTACGGGTGCGACTTTCCACATTTCTCTGCACCGCCGGAGTTTCTACTGTTGTAGTCCTTCTCTGGGTTTGGACACTATTGGTCCTCACCGGAGCTTCAACTCTTGAACTGCGACTTTCAACTGCTGTCCTTCTTTGTACGTTCGGAGTTTCAACTCTTGATGTACGGGTCCTTTCAACAGCTCTTGTGTTTTCAAATTTCCGGTCATCGGTTTGAGTCCGAATGATCCGTTCGTTTCTGTCCGGTGTCGCAGTGATCCTTGTAGGAAGCTGAGATTCAATTTTTCTCGGCGAATCCACTCTTCTTCCTCTATGGTAAGAAGTCACCGGATCTCCTGGCAAATAGTACCTTTGATGGAAATTATTATTGTAGTAATGTGTTTCATAATAATTCCTGTAATAAGAATACTTCATCCTGTTAGGAGTATAATATAAACGGTAAGGCTGGTGATACACTACACTGTAGGTGTAAGGCCTTACATAATGATCGTGCCATGGCCTGTAAACATAAGAAGCATTACGGCTGTTTATAAAGCCCGATGTATGGGTGAGCTGATTATAGAAGTTATAGTGAAGGAACATATTTCCTATTCTGTCCACCATTCCAAAATGGTTATACCCAATCCTAACACGTCCGGCCTGGATCAATCTTCCGTAATGGTCGTAATAAACCGGAACATTTTCGATCTGGATCACTGCACCATAATCATCGTATTGAATGAAGGGTCCGTAATTGTAACCTGAGTTAAAACTATAGTTAATATGAGAGGGGATTCTGTTGAAATTTCCCCGCGGATTAAAGAAGAAATCAAACTGCCCATCAGGAAAAACGGCAAATTCAACCCCTCTTTCTACAAAAATAAATGCCTCTCCACGGTAAGGGCTTCCAAAAGAAGGAGTTGCTGCAGTAGCAGTAAGCCCCAGGGTGAGAAAAGCAAATATGAGATAAAACTTTTTCATAAGATGGAGGATTAAATTGATTTTAAAAGTGCTTCAAAGGAAGTACATTAATTTAAAATCAAACCGCGTGCCACAAATTAAAAAACCCCGCCGGCAAAGAGCGCAGCGGGGTTTTCAAACTAACCAACCAAAAATTATTAATTACAAATTATGTCAAATTTAATCTTGCAATCGTTAGATTTAATTCAAACCTCATGCCAAATTTGATATTTTTAATCCTGAAGTTGTTAAAGTTATTTGGTGCAGGTTTCTGAACCCTTTCAGGGTTTCAATCCCACAAAGGCTTAATCAAAATTATAATTTCTCCTTCAAAAAAGGAGCTGTATAAGACTCCGGGTTCCCTGCCACTTCCTCGGGAGTTCCCGTAGCAATCAATCTTCCTCCGGTTTCTCCACCTTCAAGTCCCAGGTCAATGACATAGTCAGCACATTTTACCAGGTCCATATTGTGTTCGATAACAATAACTGAATGTCCTTTCGCGATCAAAGCATTAAAAGATTTCAGCAATTTCTGAATATCATGAAAATGCAATCCTGTAGTAGGTTCATCAAAAATAAATAGAGCCTTTTCCTTGGTGTTTCCTTTTACCAGGAAGGAGGCTAACTTGATCCTTTGAGCCTCCCCACCCGAAAGGGTAGAGGAGCTTTGGCCGAGTTGCACATAACCCAACCCAACATCCTGTAAAGGTTTTAGTTTGGAAGTGATCTTGTCTTCTCCATTTTCAGCAAAGAAAGCCACGGCGTCATCTATAGTCAGATTGAGGATTTCGTCAATATTTTTCCCGGCAAAATTCACCTCCAGGATCTCTTTTTTGAAGCGTTTCCCGTTGCAGGTCTCGCACACCAGGTGTACATCTGCCATGAATTGCATTTCAATAGTAACCTCGCCCTCTCCCTTACAGGTTTCGCAACGCCCGCCTTCCACATTGAAAGAAAAGTGTTTTGGTTTATACCCGCGGATGTCGCTTAATTTCTGATTGGAAAACAAATTCCTGATATCATCATAGGCTTTAATATAAGTTACAGGATTGGAACGGGAAGATCGTCCTATTGGATTCTGATCCACGAATTCTACGGAACCTACATTGCTGAATTTCCCTTCGATCTTTGTGAATTGTCCTGCTTTTTCTCCATATCCGCCGATTTCCTTGCACATTGCCGGATAAAGGATCCGTTTTATCAGGGTGCTTTTTCCGCTTCCTGAAACTCCGGTAACTGCAGTAAATACTCCTAAAGGAAACCGTACGTCAATATTTTTCAGGTTATTTTCACGGGCACCAATTACATCTACATAATATTTTGAAATGCGTCTATTTTCAGGAACTTTGATCTCCAGAGTATTGCTGAGATATTTTCCTGTAAGGGAATCTGAAACCAATATGTCTTCAAAGGTGCCGGTGGCGACGACCTCCCCTCCGTGCGTTCCGGCCTCGGGACCTATATCGATGATCTCATCTGCTGCCTTCATGATATCTTCATCATGCTCGACTACGATCACTGTATTTCCAAGGTCGCGAAGAGATTTTAGTACTTCAATTAACTTTAAGGTATCCCGCGGATGAAGTCCGATGGAAGGTTCATCGAGAATATACATGGATCCTACCAAACTGCTTCCTAATGAAGTTGCCAGGTTGATCCTTTGAGATTCTCCTCCCGAGAGTGTGTTGGATTTTCTATTGAGAGTAAGGTAATTTAATCCCACTTTTGACAGGAAGCTCAGTCGGTTTCTTATCTCTGTCAGCAACCTTTTGGCTATAGCAGCATCAGATTCGTTCAATTCCAGTTTTTCAAAAAAGGCTGAGACTTTGTTGATAGGCAATTCAACAAGTTCGGTAATCGTTGCGCCGCCGACTTTTACGTAATTAGCTTCGGGGCGAAGCCTTTTTCCTTTACAGACAGAACATCGTGTTTTTCCGCGGTAGCGGGAGAGCATTACCCGATTCTGTATCTTATAAGCCTTGGATTCCAAAAATGCGAAAAACTGGTTTAATCCTTCGAAATATTTATTCCCGTTCCAAACCAGGTCCTTTTGTTCCTGAGTTAATTCAAAATATGGTTTATGAATAGGAAAATTAAATTTATGGCTGTTGTTCACCAATTGATCCCGGTACCAGCTCATGCTTTCCCCACGCCAGGGAAAAATAGCATTTTCATAAACAGATAGTCCGGTATTAGGGATCACCAAATCTTCGTCTATGCCAATTACATCTCCATAGCCTTCGCATTTTGGACAGGCACCATATGGGTTATTAAAACTGAACAGGTGCACATTGGGTTCCAGAAAAACCATCCCGTCGAGTTCAAACTTGTTGCTGAACTGCCGTACCTTCTTTTCCTTGAGATCCTCAATGAACAGTTCTCCTTTCCCTTCAAAAAAGGCAGTTTGTATGGCATCTGCCAGGCGATTGTAAAAATCTTCCTCGTCCTTGGTGATGATCCTGTCTACCACCAGGAAGAGGTCTTTTTCTGTTATTTTGGAAAGGTCGGTTTCGTCTATTCTCAAAACTTCACCGCCAAATTTTATCCGGCTGTAGCCCTGCTGCAGGAGGACTTTTAATTTTTCTTCAGGAGTTCGGCTTTTCTCGACATGAACAGGTGCCAAAAGCAGCATTTTTGAGCCTTCAGCAAAAGACTTGACGTAAGCAACAACGTCGCTTACTGTGTCCTTTTTGACCTCATTTCCCGAAACAGGAGAGTAGGTCTTTCCAATACGGGCAAAGAGCAGCTTCAGGTAATCGTAAATTTCAGTAGAGGTTCCCACGGTAGAGCGGGGATTGGTAGAATTTACCTTTTGCTCTATCGCTATGGCCGGTGCAATCCCTTTAATGGAATCCACCTGGGGTTTATTAAGCCTTCCGAGGAACTGGCGCGCATACGAAGACAAACTTTCCACGTAGCGGCGCTGTCCTTCGGCATATAAAGTGTCAAAAGCCAGGGATGATTTTCCCGATCCCGAGAGGCCGGTAAGCACTACCAGTTTATTCCGCGGAATAATTACATTGATGTTCTTTAAGTTGTGAAGCCGGGCTCCTTTTATGATGATGTTTTCCTTAGGATCTACCTGAGATATATCTACCTGCATAGTCAATTTTATATCAAAACAGCAAAGGTACTCAAACTTCAAATTTTTTAGGTGCTCCCGGTGCTTTATATAAGTAACTGAAAACTACTTCTTTAAAAACATTAACCTTTTGTTTGGATTTGTGAAAATTTTCCTGTTATATTTGCTATTACTGAACCACCAAAAATTTTGCCTATAGCATAAAGTTACTTTGAACTTGAAAAACTAACCAGCAGGCCTACCCCAACAGCCTGAAAAAAGTAACTCTTATGGAAAAAACCGAGGCAAATGATGCTTTTCTCGTGAAGAGCTATATTGAAGGAAATGAACAGTCGCTTTCAATCCTAATCAACCGTCACCAGCACCGTATTTATAGTTTCATCTTTTCAAAGGTTTTTGATAAGGATGTCGCCGAAGATATTTTCCAGGATACCTTTATTAAGGTGATCCGAACTCTAAAAAGGGGGAAATATAATGAAGAAGGTAAATTTTTGCCGTGGGTGATGCGTATTGCACACAACCTGGTAATTGACCATTTTAGGAAAAATAAACGAATGCCGAAGTTCGAAAACAGCGGCGATTTCAATATTTTTTCTGTTTTGTGTGATTCAGGTTTAAATGCTGAAAAGCAGATCATCAAAGACCAGATAGAAGCCGATGTGAAGGAGCTTATTAAAGAACTTCCTGAAGATCAATTAGAAGTTCTGGTGATGAGGATCTATAAAGATATGAGCTTTAAAGAGATTTCAGAAAGAACGGGGGTTAGTATCAATACGGCCTTAGGGCGAATGAGATACGCATTGATCAATCTTAGAAAAGTTATTGAGAAACATAATTTAGTTCTCACAAATTAACACAATAAGGAAAAAGATTTGCCGTTATTGATTCTGTAACCTTCAATAACTAATTAATGGCAAAACTTTACTCAGAAAAAAAAGTGAACAAAATGTCTCCTAAAAAGGAAACGATCAATTTCCTTTTGAACTATTCCAGGGCTTTAAGAATTAGAACCTACAAGAACATTCAATTTGAAAATATTTTGAATTAGTTAGAAAGAAGGTCCGCAACTAGCGGACTTTCTTTTTGTAGTATTCCTCAAGCACCTTCTTTCGTCCAATAGTTCTGGTAATGATATCTTTTTCAAGATCCCAGCCTCTTGCAGGGGAATAATTCCTTGCATACCAAATGATCTGCAGGTGAAGCTTGTTCCATAATTCCTTCGGAAAAAGCCTTTTTGCATCCTTCTCTGTCTGCACTACATTTTTGCCGTTAGATAGATTCCAGCGGTACATGAGGCGGTGAATATGAGTATCTACAGGAAACGAAGGAATATCAAAAGCCTGCGACATTACTACACTGGCTGTCTTGTGTCCTACAGCCGGCAAAGATTCGAGAGCCTCCATGTCTGCCGGCACCTCTCCATCATATTTTTTGATAAGAATTTCTGAAAGTCCGTGAATTCCTTTTGCTTTCATCGGTGACAAACCAACCGGCTTAATGATCTCCCTGATCTCATCTATAGAAAGTTTGACCATGGAATAAGGATTGTCTGCCCTGGCAAAGAGAAGCGGTGTGATTTGGTTCACTTTTGCATCTGTGCTTTGAGCAGAAAGCAATACAGCGATCAATAAGGTGTAGGGATCTTTGTGGTCAAGGAAGATAGGAACATCGGGATTTAAACTTTCAAGAGTATCTATAACAAACTGTACTTTTTCCTTCTTGGTCATTTACGTAACTTTGAGAGACAAAAATACTAATTATGACCACACTTCAACCCGGCGATAAGGCGCCAAAATTTTCAGCAAAAGATCAGGATGGAAATTTGCATAAGCTCGAAGATTATTCAGGAAAAAAACTGGTAATTTTCTTTTATCCAAAAGCCAGTACTCCCGGCTGTACTGCAGAGGCCTGTAATCTTCGTGATAACTGGGAAACTTTTAAAGCACAGGGATATGCAATCCTTGGAGTAAGTGCTGATTCTCAAAAGCGACAGCAGAATTTTAAAGAAAAATATGAATTGCCATTCCCATTATTAGCAGACGAGGACAAGAAAGTGATCGAGGCCTTCGGGGTTTGGGGACCTAAAAAGTTCATGGGCAAGGAATATGATGGCATTCACCGCACCACTTTTGTTATAGACGAGGATGGAAAGATCAGGGATGTTATCTCAAAAGTAAAGACTAAAGAACACGCCTCTCAGATCTTATAAAAGTTTAAGGAATAAGGAGGAACTGGAAAATTGAATAATTTATTTTATTTCTTGAATAAGAAATATGAAAACAGATTATGATGTACTTCGGCAATCTTGAATTTTAAATCCTGGATTCTTTTATTTTCTCCAGATCTTTTGAAGGGTAGCAATTGAATCACAGTTCTCAAAAAGCAATTCCAGATCTCCGGAGGCTGTGCTGCCGGTAACCAGGTAAGTTTTACAGGAATCCAGATCTGTATTACTACGGCTAAAGTCGATATCTCCTTTTTGAAGAGCAGTAGTAATCGAGGCAGTGTCGATTTGAAGCTGCTGAATCTGAGTCAGAGCTTCTTGAGAATATGCTCGTTCTTTGATCCGGATATTTTTAAGGACCCGGGAATCCATCCCATAAGCGCAGGAAGTTCTTTTTCCGCTAAGGAAGAAGGCAAGTATAATGAGTCCAATGGCAAAACCTCCAAGGTAATAGCCAAGTCTGTGAATAAATTTCATGAGGGTTTAAAATATAAGAAGGTTGATATCCCGGTAAGAGAGATCAAACCAGTCTGCAATAGATTTGTTGGTTAAAATTCCGTGGTAAAAGTACAAACCATTTCGCAGACCTCTGTCAAAACGCAGCGTATTTTCCAGTCCGCCCTGTTCTGCAATATGAAGCAGGTATGGCGTAAAAATATTGCTGATAGAGAGGGAAGAAGTACGGGCGTATCTTGAGGGAATGTTAGGGACACAATAATGAACTACTCCATGCTTTACATAGGTAGGTTTATCATGGCTGGTAATCTCACTGCTTTCAAAGCAGCCACCCATATCTATACTCACATCAATAATCACCGCGCCTTTTTTCATACTTTCCACCATAGCTTCGGTAACCAGGATAGGGGAGCGGTTCTTTCCTCTTACAGCCCCTATGACCACATCACTTCTTTTAAGAGCTTTAATAAGGTTCTTTGGCTGAATTGTGGAAGTGTGTAATGGCCTGCCAAGATTGGCCTGTACTGCTCTTAAACGGGTAAGGGAGTTGTCAAAGATCTTAATATTTGCTCCCAGACCCAAAGCAGATCGGGCAGCGAATTCTCCAACTGTACCGGCACCAAGAATGGTAACTTCAATAGGAGGTACGCCGCTAATATTTCCAAACATGAGTCCGTTTCCTGCCGGATTATTACTCATGATCTCAGAGGCTATTAGAATAGATGCTGTTCCGGCGATTTCACTCAAGGCTCTAACCGCAGGATAAGTTCCGTCATCATCCCGTATGAATTCAAAAGCGAGAGCAGTTATGCGTTTGGAAGCGAGCTTCTGAAAATAGCTTTTTTGCTGGGTCTTTAGTTGTAGTGCAGAAATTATGGTAGTCTGCGGATTCATCATCTCCAGTTCCTCAACCGTAGGAGGTTCTACCTTGAGGATCATTGGGCAGGAGAATACTTTTTTGGTGTCGCTGGTGATTTCTGCCCCGGCTTCGGAATAATCTTTATCGCTGAATTTCGCCCCGGCCCCGGCTCCTTTTTCAATAAGTACCCGATGTCCATGAGCTGTGAGTGCTGCAACAGCATCGGGGCTCAGGCAGATACGTTTTTCCTGGTATGCGTTCTCTTTAGGAATGCCAATAAACAACTGGCCTTTGTGCTTATACACCTCAAGGGTTTCCTCCTGGGGTAGTAATTGTTCCTTGGTGAAAGGAGAAACTTGTTGAGTCATAACTGGTCGATCACAAAGATAAAATTACGACTTTTATTATAACTAAAGTTTTACGTAGTATTCTTCCTGAATATTGTCTTCAACGTCAGCTTCTTCTCTGAATTCTTTGATCTCCTGGTACTCTTTGTCTGAAAAAGGAGAAAAGGGAGAAATGTTTTCTCTTTCAATTTCTGAAAGGTCTATACCATAGATTCTATCAAAAACTCTTATTCTAATAAGATAAACAATGGAGAGTATGACAATAAAAAAGGGAGCTAGATATAAAAGACCATTTGTATCTAAAAAAATACTTTGGTCCATATACGCATCCTGATAAAAAGCAACTATAAGTTGATAGCCATACATGATAGTAGGAACTAAGATTACATGGTACCACCAGTGTTTACAGGTAAAAAACCATATAAGTAATAAAAAAAGTGGAGTAATCTTACCCAAGTAAGTCCAGACGGCTACATTTACGCTTTCGTAATATTTACTTTCGTATACAAAAAAAGAATTTTCCCAAACCTTGCCGCTTGGGAAAATTTCATATAGGTAAAACAGATATGGTGAAAATGCTATACAAATAGCAATTATGCTACCCAGCAGCAGGAATTTTGATGAGTCTTCTGTCGACAGCTGTTTTCTTGATCTCATTTTTATTATCGTTATCCGTAGTTGATGTTACAAAGAAAGTTGCTCCAAAGATAGAAACTGCTAGAAGTACGGCTTTAATTTTCATGATAGTATGTTTTAAGGTTGTGTTTGTTTGTTTCGATTTGATGATTCAAACCTATAAAAAACTAACACGTTAATTTTTAAAACATTATCCGTACTTTTGCCGGCTTTTTGGAGGAAAAATCCTTTTTATCTTAAAATATTAAATTATAAATATTCTGGTTAAAAATACTATAAATTCGTTCATCGGTTCCTTAATCTTTAATTATTCTTAAAAAATCCCTAATGCAGAAAGGCTTTTCAGACATGGCTTTTTAAGAGCATTTTCTGCAGTAATTGTAAATAATTAACATAATTTTAACTTTCTGATTTCATTTTCCTGTACCAAAATTTCCACTTTTTGATGCTCTTCTTCTATGAAGTTTTCTATTTTTTGTGGCCATTCTATAAAATTCCAGGCTCCTGAATCCAAATATTCTTCAAATCCGATATCCCAGGCTTCAGATTCATCCTTAATTCTGTAAAAATCAAAATGGTTTACTGTTCCGTTCGGAGTGTCATATACATTTACCAATGAAAAAGTGGGACTGGAACCGATATCTTCGGCTCCTAAGGACTTGAGAAGGGCTTTGATCAAAGCGGTTTTTCCTGCACCCATCTCACCATAAAACAAAATGGTCTTGCTCTTAGACTTCTCCAAAAGCTCATGGGCAACAACTTCAATTTCAGATAGAAGGTAGCTTACTTCCATTCAAAAGTATTACGATTTGGGGTGATAAAGATAGTTAAATATTTGTTATCTAGGTGATAAGACAGCAAAAGGTATGATCATTTCCTCCATGGAGACTCCTCCATGCTGAAAAGTATTCCTGTAGTAGCTTACATAATGATTGTAATTATTAGGATATGCAAAGAACAGATCTCCCTTGGCAAAAATGAAGGAACTGCTCATATTTATTGAGGGAAGGTGAATAGATTTAGGATTAGTTGCCGCCAAAACGTCTTTATCTTCATAAGTCAAACTCTTTCCTGTTTTGTAACGCAGGTTTAAACTCGTCTGCTTATCTCCAATCACCTTAGAAGGATTTTTCACATTGATAGTACCATGGTCTGTGGTGAGGATCAATTTAAATCCGAGGTTCTGAGCCTGCTGAATAATCTCCAGTAAAGGAGAATTACGGAACCAACTGTGAGTTAGGGAACGATAGGATTTGTTAGTTGAAGCCAACTCTTTGATCACTTCCATTTCGGTCTTGGAATGGGAAAGCATGTCCACAAAGTTGTAAACAACAACTGTAAGATCATTGTCTTTCTGACTTCTAAAATTCTCTACCAATTTCTTTCCTGCCTTAAGGCTACTTATTTTATGGTATTCATGTTTAATATTTTTCCCCAGTCTTTTTAACTGCGCCTGGAGAAATTCTGCTTCGTGAAGATTCTTTCCGCCTTCATCTGTGTCATTTTTCCAGTAATCAGGAAAGAGTTTTTCCATTTCACTTGGCATAAGTCCCGAGAAGATCGCGTTACGTGCATATTGAGTAGCGGTGGGCAGGATGCTGTAAAAAGGGATTTCCTGTTCCTTTTTATAGTAGTTGTTGATCACGGGTTCAAATGCCTTCCATTGATCATATCGCATATTATCGATGACCACTAGTAGGGTGGGTTGCTTTTCACTGATCTCCGGCAGTATCTTTTCCTTGAATAAAGTGTGTGACATTATTGGAGCATCGGCATTCTTCTCGAACCAGCTTGCGTAATTCTTGTCAATGAACTTACAGAACTGGGAATTGGCTTCAGTTTTTTGAGACTCCAGGATCTCAAACATTCCTGTGTCCTCGATATTTTCCAGTTCCAGTTCCCAATAAATAAGCTTTTGATAAAGTTCTGCCCAACCCTCGTAAGAATTGATCATTGCCATATCCATAGAGATCTTTCGAAATTCCTGCTGATAACTGGAAGTTGTCTTTTCTGAGATCAACCTGGAATGGTCCAGATTCTTTTTTATGCTTAAAAGGATTTGGTTTGGATTTACAGGTTTTATCAAATAATCTGCGATCTTGGAACCTATGGCTTCCTCCATAATATATTCCTCTTCGCTTTTTGTGATCATCACCACGGGCAGGTTTGCCTGCTTCTCCTTGATCTCCGAAAGTGTCTCCAGACCGGAAAGCCCCGGCATGTTTTCATCGAGGAATACAATGTCAAAATTCTCCTTTTCTATTTCCTCCAGAGCCTCTGTTCCGCTTTGGCAGGTAGAAACTTTATAATTCTTGCTTTCCAGGAAAATTATGTGAGGTTTTAGCAGATCAATCTCGTCATCTACCCACAGTATTTTGATATCGTTCATATATGTATCTTTGTTGACATTAATAAATAAAGGAATAAGCTTGCTTCAAGGAAACAAACTCAAGATTTTAAACGATCCAATTTACGGATTTATTACGATACCCAATGAGCTGCTCTTTGGTATCATGGAGCATAAATATTTCCAAAGATTACGGCGAATTTCGCAAATGGGGCTTTCTTACCTGGTGTACCCGGGAGCCCATCATACAAGGTTTCATCATGCCCTGGGATGTCTTCATCTTATGCAAAAAGCCGTTAGGGTACTGCGTTTGAAAGGTGTGGAGATCTCTGCGGAAGAGGAGGAGGCACTTCAAATTGCCATTTTACTGCATGATATAGGACACGGACCATTTTCCCATGCTATGGAACATAGCATCGTGGAAGGGGTAAGTCATGAAACAATTTCCTTCCTTTTTATGGAGGAAATGAACCGGAAGTTTAACCAAAGATTAACTTTAGCCATTGATATCTTCCGCGGGAAATATCCCCGGAAATTTCTTTGTCAGCTTATCTCAAGTCAGATGGATATGGACCGGTTGGACTACCTGAAACGGGATAGTTTTTATACGGGTGTAGCCGAAGGGAATATCAACAGTGAACGGCTCATAAGCATGCTCACCGTGGTTGATAACGAGCTCATGGTGGAGGAGAAGGGTATTTATTCTGTAGAAAAATTCCTGTTGGCCCGCCGGCTCATGTACTGGCAGGTCTATTTGCATAAAACAGGAGTGGTGGCAGAGCAATTGTTGATAAGGGTACTTCAGCGGGCAAAGGAGCTGGTAAGTTCCGGCCGCAGCCTGTTTGGAAGTACTGCCTTAAATCACTTTTTAGAGAACCAGATCACCGCAGAAAATTTTTCCGGAGAAACCCTGCAGATATTTGCGAGGTTGGATGATTACGATATACTTTCAGCCATGAAAGAATGGGCTCATGACGAAGATTTTGTGCTGAGTAAGTTGTGTCAAATGATCATAAACAGGGATCTTTTAAAGGTAAAGCTGAAAAAACGTCCGCCTTCAGAAGAAAGACTGGAAATTCAGCTTGAAAAGACAATGCAACGGTACGGCATCTCACGCGAAGAAGCAGGTTATTTTGTTTTCAGCGGGGACATTAGTAATCTCGCTTACAAACGTGAAGATGAGAAAATACATATCCTCTTTAAAAGCGGAAAGATCACAGATGTTATAAAAGCATCAGATCACTTCAATCTCAAGGCTTTATCAAAGCCTGTTACCAAATATTATATCTGTTACCCTAAACCTAAAGATTAACTCATTTTTTTTACTTTTGCCAGAATGAAATTTACAGCAGCGCAAATAGCAGGTATATTAGAAGGAGAGATAGAAGGCGATCCTAATACAGAAGTTGATAAGCTGGCCAAGATCGAGGAAGGGACTGCCGGTTCTATTACTTTTTTAGCTAATCCTAAATATACCTCCTATATATATTCCACGAAGGCTTCCATTACTATTGTAGGGGATTCCTTCAAGGCAGAAGAAGATATTTCCACTACCTTAATAAAGGTAAAGGATCCATATAATGCTTTTTCGAAATTACTTGAATATTATAATCAGGTCAAGCTTAATAAATCGGGGATCGAACAACCCAGCTTTATTTCTGAAACCGCTACCTACGGTGATAATATTTACCTGGGAGCTTTTTCATATCTGGGTGACCAGGTGAAAATCGGGCATAATGTAAAGATCTTTCCAAATACCTATATTGGAGATAATGTGCAGATAGGAAATAATGTGACCATTTTTCCGGGGGCTAAGATCTATTCTGAAACAATTATCGGCAATGATTGTATCATTCACGGCGGAGTGGTCATAGGTGCCGACGGATTTGGTTTTTCTCCGAACCAGGAAGGAGTATATTCCAAAGTTCCGCAAATAGGAAATGTGATCATTGAAGATCATGTGGATATAGGCGCAGGAACTACTATAGATCGTGCTACTCTTGGCTCAACCATTATTAGAAAAGGGGTGAAGCTGGATAATCAAATCCAGATCGCTCACAATGTAGAAATAGGAGAAAATACCGCCATTGCTGCCCAAACAGGGGTTGCCGGGTCGACAAAGATTGGTAAAAACTGCCTTATAGGAGGGCAGGTTGGGATTGCAGGTCATATTCACATAGGAGACCGGGTCAAAGTGCAGGCGCAGTCGGGAATTGGAAGGAATATTAAAGATGATGAAATGATCCAGGGCTCTCCGGCTATTGGATATAGTGAATACAACAAAGCTTACGTGCATTTTAAACATTTACCCAAAATAGAAGACCGCTTAACCAAACTTGAAAAAAAACAATCTGATAATGGCTAAACAACGCACCATAAGTAAAGAGGTTTCTTTACAGGGAGTTGGACTTCACACAGGAAATGAAGTCACTCTTACTTTTAAACCGGCTCCTAATAATACCGGTTATTGCTTTGTAAGAACAGATCTTGAGGGAAATCCTATGGTGGAGGCCGATGTGAATTACGTGGTCAACACTCAGCGAGGGACCAATCTCGAAAAAGACGGAGTATCTATCCAGACTTCAGAACATGTGCTTGCAGCCTGTGTTGGTTTGGAGATCGATAATATAATTATTGAACTTGATGCTGCCGAACCTCCTATTATGGATGGATCTTCAAAATTCTTTGTTGAAGCTCTCGAAAAAGCCGGAATTGAAGAACAGGAGTGTGACAGAGAGGAGTTCGTAGTGACCGATGTGATTCGTTATGTAGATGATAAAACCGGAAGCGAGATCCTGGTAATGCCTGCAGATGAGTACCAGGTGACAACCATGGTTGATTTTGGCACCAAAGTTTTGGGTACCCAGAATGCTTCCATTCAAAAAATGTCTGAATTTAAAACCGAGATCGCCGATGCCCGCACCTTCAGTTTTTTACATGAGCTGGAGACGCTTTTAGAGCATGGATTGATCAAAGGTGGAGACCTTAACAATGCTATAGTTTACGTAGATAAGGAGCTAAGTCCGGAGACTATGGACAAGCTGCGGGTAGCTTTTAAAAAGGATAACATAGCTGTAAAGCCAAACGGGATTTTAGATAACCTCACTTTGCATTATCCCAATGAAGCTGCAAGACATAAACTTCTTGATGTGATTGGGGACCTTGCCCTTGTGGGGACACGCATCCGCGGAAAAGTAATTGCCAATAAACCGGGGCACCTTGTTAATACCCAATTCGCAAAGAAATTATCGAAGATCATTAAAGCTGAAAAGCGAAATAACGTTCCGAAATACGATCTTGACCAGGAGCCGTTAATGGATGTGAATGAGATCATGAATATCTTGCCTCACCGGTCTCCGTTCCTTTTGGTAGACAAGATCATTGAGTTGACAAGCAGCACAGTCGTAGGTGTCAAAAATGTGACCATGAACGAACCTTTTTTCGTGGGACATTTTCCCGGAAAACCTGTTATGCCCGGGGTTCTTCAGGTTGAAGCTATGGCGCAGACGGGAGGTATTTTAGCCCTGAAATCTGTTCCCGATCCCGAAAATTATCTCACTTTTTTTATGAAGATCGATAATGTGAAATTCAAAAGACAGGTTGTGCCGGGGGATACTTTGATCTTTAAGCTGGAATTGCTGGCACCAATTAGAAGAGGGATATGCCAGATGCAGGGTTATGCCTATGCCAATGGTAAACTTGTTACCGAAGCCATTTTAATGGCACAAATAGTAAAACAAAAATAAGAATTATGAATCAACCCTTAGCATACGTACATCCCGGAGCCAAGATCGCGAAAAACGTAGTTATTGAGCCTTTTACCACAATACACAATAATGTGGTAATTGGAGAAGGCACCTGGATAGGATCGAATGTTACCATAATGGAAGGGGCGAGGATCGGAAAGAATTGTAATATTTTTCCCGGTGCCGTTATTTCTGCAGTACCACAGGATAAAAAATTTAATGACGAAGACACCTTAACAGAAATAGGTGATAATACAACTATTAGAGAATGCGTAACCATTAATCGCGGAACTACAGACAGGATGAAAACCAAGATCGGCAAGAACTGCTGGATCATGGCCTACTGTCACATCGCTCACGACTGTATAGTGGGAGATAATTGTATTTTCTCGAATAACAGTACCTTAGCCGGGCATATCAATGTAGGGGATTATGTGGTTTTAGCCGGTATGGCAGCCATTCAGCAGTTTTGCAGCATTGGAAGCCATGCGTTTGTCACCGGCGGATCTTTGGTGCGTAAAGATGTTCCTCCTTTTGTAAAAGCCGGAAGAGAACCGCTTTCTTATGTAGGAGTAAATTCCATAGGCTTAAGAAGAAGAGGTTTTTCTACCGAAAAGATCCGTGAAATTCAGGATATTTACAGGATCCTTTACCAAAAGAATTACAACAACAGTCAGGCGGTAGCGATTATCGAAGCCGAAATGGAGGCGACTTCAGAAAGAGATGATATTTTAGAATTTATCAAGAATTCCCAGCGCGGGATCATGAAAGGATATATTAGTTCAAATTAATCAAGTCAGATAAATGGCAAGTACAAGTGATATCAGAAATGGATTGTGCATAAGATACAATCACGACATTTTTAAAGTAATTGAATTTTTGCACGTGAAGCCGGGAAAAGGTCCTGCTTTTGTGCGTACAAAACTTAAAAGTGTCACTACCGGAAAAGTGATTGATAATACCTTTTCTGCGGGTCATAAGATCGAAGATGTTCGTGTGGAAACACATAAATTCCAGTTCCTTTATAACGACGGCGAATTTTACCACTTTATGAATACTGAAGATTATACTCAGATCCGCCTTACCGAAAATGCTCTTGATGCACCTGGACTGCTTAAAGAAGGGGAAGTGGTAACTATCCTTATCAATACAGAGGATCAAATGCCGCTTTCTGTTGAAATGCCTGCCAGTGTAGTTCTTGAAGTAACACATACAGAACCCGGAGTAAAAGGAAATACGGCTACCAACGCAACAAAACCTGCAACAGTAGAAACAGGAGCTGAAGTGAACGTGCCGCTTTTTATCAATGAAGGGGACAAGATCAGGATCGAAACCGAAAAAGGAACCTATAAAGAGAGAATTAAGGAATAGTGTTCAGTGATCAGTGATCAGTGATCAGAAAAAATCTCAATACTAAATACTCACTACTAACTCATGAAGTTCCCGCAACAACATACTCTTGAACAGATAGCAACAATCATTTCTTCGGAATATGTTGGGCCGGCAGATTTTCCGGTTTTGGGAATGAATGAGATCCATGTAGTGACACCGGGGGACATCGTATTTGTAGATCATCCGAAGTATTATGACAAGGCTTTAAATTCGGCTGCCACTATTGTTCTTATTAATAAGGAAGTGGAATGCCCCGAAGGAAAAGCTTTATTGATCTCAGAGGATCCTTTTCGGGATTTTAATAAGCTGACAAAATATTTCAGGCCGTTCGAAAAAGCTTCAGCAACTATTGCGGCTTCCGCAGAAATTGGGGAAGGAACTGTAGTTCAACCAGGAGCATTTGTAGGAAATAATGTGAAGATTGGTAAAAACTGTCTTATTCACGCCAATGTGAGTCTATATGACAATACCATCATTGGAGACAACGTCACCATTCATTCAGGATCTGTTTTAGGAGGTGAAGCCTTCTATTACAAAAAACGTCCTGAGGGTTATGACAAATTAATTTCCGGAGGCCGGGTTGTGATAAAAGATCATGTTGATATTGGCGCAAATTGCACCATTGACAAAGGCGTGACGGGAGATACCACCATTGGAAAAGGCACCAAACTGGATAACCTTATTCAGGTAGGACATGACACGGTGATTGGAGAAAATTGTTTGATCGCTTCCCAGGTGGGTATTGCCGGAGCAGTGGTAATTGAAGATGGTGTTACCATTTGGGGGCAGGCAGGTTTTCGCAGTGGCATAGTGGTTAAGAAAGGTGGTGTTATAATGGGCCAGGCGGGAATTACAAAATCCACAAAAGAAAATACAGTATATTCGGGAAATCCTGCGATGGAGTCGCGGGAGTGGCTTAAAGAATTGGCACTTTTAAGGCGTTTACCTAAATTAATGGAAAATTTAAAAAGTTGATATGGAACCAAAAGACTGCGTTGCAAAATTCTATTCTTCAGATTTTTACAAAAATCCCGATACAGTAAAGGAATATCTGCATCCGGAAGCACAACTTTTCTGGAACAGTAGCGCAGGATTTCATAAACTTACCTATTCAGAAATTGCCGGGATGTCCAAAGAGCTTTCTCAATCTTTTGAGCAACTAAGGGCAGATATTAGTCACCTTCTAAGCGACGGTAATATGGTAACCATAAGGTTCACCTACTACGTACGTACTGTGGAGAACCCAGACGAAGAGTTGCCAATGGCTCATTTTATAGCAATTTGGGAATGCAGGGACGGTAAAATGTTGAAAGGCCATCAGATAAGTCAGCAGGCCGATGACAGCCCCGAAAATCTTGATTCTTTCCTTCCAATTTAATTACTTAAAACTTTTAGGTTTCCTGTTTAAAAACCTAATTTTGCAACAGAAAATTCAAAAAATCAACTATGAGCGTTTTAGTCAATAAAGATTCAAAAATAATTGTTCAGGGATTCACCGGTAGTGAAGGAACTTTCCACGCAGGACAGATGATCGAATATGGAACGAATGTGGTAGGGGGAGTAACTCCGGGTAAAGGAGGACAACAACACCTCGAAAAACCTGTTTTTAATACAGTATCTGATGCTGTAAAAGAAACCGGAGCCGATGTTTCAATTATTTTTGTGCCGCCGGCATTTGCAGCGGATGCTATTATGGAAGCTGCAGACGCAGGGATCAAAGTAATTATCACTATTACCGAAGGTATCCCGGTTGCCGATATGATTAAAGCTGCCGAATATATTAAAGATAAAAATTGCCGTCTTGTAGGACCTAACTGCCCTGGGGTGATCACTCCCGGTGAAGCAAAAGTTGGGATCATGCCTGGCTTTGTCTTCAAAAAAGGGACTGTAGGGATCGTTTCAAAATCCGGAACCCTTACTTATGAAGCAGCCGATCAGGTTGTGAAACAGGGACTGGGAATCACTACTGCCATAGGAATTGGAGGAGATCCAATTATTGGAACTACTACCAAAGAAGCTGTTGAACTGTTGATGAACGATGATGAAACAGAATGTATCGTAATGATAGGTGAAATTGGTGGACAGCTTGAAGCCGATGCTGCACGTTGGGTAAAAGAAAACGGAAACCGTAAACCTGTAATTGGATTTATCGCCGGTGAAACCGCTCCAAAAGGAAGAACTATGGGGCATGCAGGTGCGATCGTAGGAGGAAGTGAAGATACAGCACAGGCCAAAAAAGCTATTTTAAAGGAGAACGGAATTCACGTTGTGGATTCTCCTGCAGAGATTGGTAAGAAAGTTAAAGAAGTAATGGGATAAGCAATCCCCTATTATTATATTGAACCTCCGTGATCGTCAAAAATGGCAATTCCGGAGGTTTTTTACTTGAAGCCACTTGTTTTATTATATTTGAAAGAATATTAACCCATACCAGGAAAACAGATATTTAATCATGAAATTATTAGAAGGAAAAAACGCTATCATTACCGGTGCCAGCAGAGGGATTGGAAAGGGCATAGCCGAGGTTTTTGCAAAACATGGAGCCAATGTGGCCTTTACCTATAGCTCTTCTGTAGAAGCAGCCAATGAGCTTGAGAAGGAACTTCAGGCATTAGGCGTGAAGGCCAAAGGATATAAGTCAAACGCTGCCGATTTTAAAGAAGCTGAAGAACTTGCCAAAAATGTCCTTGAAGACTTCGGAAGTATAGATGTGCTGGTGAACAACGCCGGGATCACGAAAGACAACCTGCTTATGAGAATGAGCGAAGAAGATTTTGATAAGGTGATCGAGGTGAACCTCAAGTCTGTATTCAATATGACCAAAGCTGTACAACGTACTATGCTGAAGCAGCGCCAGGGAAGCATCATCAACATGAGTAGTGTTGTGGGGGTTAAAGGAAATGCAGGCCAGGCCAATTACGCCGCCTCCAAGGCCGGAATGATCGGCTTCTCAAAATCCATGGCTCTGGAACTCGGTTCCCGTAATATACGAACCAATGTGATCGCTCCCGGTTTCATTGAAACCGAAATGACCGGAAAGCTGGATGAGAAAGTTGTTGAAGGCTGGAGAGATGCCATTCCGTTGAAACGTGGTGGTACGCCCGAAGATATTGCCAACACCTGCTTGTTCCTGGCAAGTGACCTAAGCGCCTACATTACCGGACAGGTGATAAATGTTGACGGCGGAATGCTGACATAAATTATTCAAACCCGCTTCTGTTCCAGGAGCGGGTTTCTTTTTAAATACATATCTGAATGCCGGCAACTACAGTGTTTCTTCTTATTGGAGCCTTTCTTCTTTCGGTAGCGCTTGCCGCATTTCAGTATTTCTTCCTGGCAAAAGGAAGATTGTCTCAAAATGCCATTTTTGCCACCTTACGTTTTATTGCTCTGTTCTCCTTGTTGGTGCTCCTCATCAATCCAAAGATCACCAATACAGAATACACTACTGAAAAACCAAACTTAGTGCTGGCCGTGGATAATTCCTCATCTATAGCCAATTTTGAAGCGGAAGATGAAGTTCGGGACCTGGTAAATAATTTAGCTGAAGATCCCGACCTCCGGGAGAAATTTGCCATTCAAACCTTCTCTTTTGGAAGGGAAGTAAACCAAAACAATGAATTCGATTTTGAGGAATCCCAGTCTGACCTGCCGTCTGTTTTTAAAGACTTTTCTACTGTTTTTGAAGGCCAAATTGCACCTGTTATTCTTATTACAGACGGAAATCAAACCGTAGGGGAAGAGTTTACTTTTGCGGCACAACGTTTCCGGCAGCCTGTAATTCCTGTGGTAGTGGGAGACACGGTAAAATACCAGGACCTTTATATTAGCCGGGTCAATGTCAATAAATATGCATTTTTAAATAATCGATTTCCGGTGGAGGTGATGGTGAATTACTCCGGAAATTCTTCCGCAGAAAGTACACTGCAGATATTTTCCGGAGAGTCAGTCGTCTATTCCAAAGCATTAAAATTTTCTCCCGAAGAGAATTCAGCAGTCATTCAGGCAGAACTTCCGGCTAATTCTATTGGGCCGCAAACATACAGGGTTGAGTTGCAGCCTTTGGAAAGCGAGAAGAATGTGCTTAATAACCGCAGGGAATTCGCAGTGGAAGTGATCGATGAGAGGACAAAGGTGTTGATCGCCTATTCCTTTCTTCATCCCGATGTGGGAGCTCTAAAAAAGGCCATTGAGAGCAATCAACAGCGGGAAGTGGAGATCAAGCCGATTTCAGAAGTTTCAGATCTTCAGGATTATCAGCTGCTCATCCTTTATCAGCCCGACAATCGCTTTAAAGATCTGTTTTCTGAACTTGAAGCTCAGAGTAAAAATTACTTTCTCATTGCCGGCCCGCGAACGGACTGGAATTTTCTAAATAACTCCCAGGACATCTTCACTCAGGAGATCACAAATCAGCCGGAAGAGTTTTTTCCTGCCTGGAATGAGAACTTCAAAGCTTTTCAAACAGAGGATATTGGATATTCAGGATTTCCGCCGCTGGAGGGCAACTTTGGAAAAATTGAGTTTTCAGAAGGCATTGATATACTCCTTTACAGGCAGATCCAGGGTGTGGATACGAATGATCCCTTACTGGCCATTGCTGAAGCAGGAGGCTCAAAAAAGGCATTTTTGATGGGCGCAAATTTGTGGCGCTGGAGGAGTGCAGTTTTCCAGGAGCGTAATTCCTTCGAAGATTTTGACAGGGTGATTGGGAACCTGGTTCAGTTCCTGGCTGCGGGAAGCCGGAAGGAACGCCTGGTGATCCATTACGAACCCTTGTATAACAGCAGCGAAGAGGTGATCCTTCAAGCCGATTTTTTTGACAGGAATTACAATTTTGATCCAAGGGCATTGCTGGAAATCAGCATTATGAATGAAGACACGGGGGATAAACGGCAAGTTCCTTTCCTGCTTAAAGAGAATTCTTATGAAGTTGATCTTAGCAGTCTTGAAGCCGGAGTTTACAATTTTACCGTAAAAGTTTCAGGAGAAGGCCTTTCCCGATCCGGAACTTTCAGGATCATGGATTTTGATGTGGAACAACAATTCGCAGGTGCTAATTTTGAAGCTTTGCAGGAAGTGGCTGAAAGTAAAGGACAGAAGGTATATTTTCACAAGGATTTTGAAGCCATAAAAGATCAGCTTTTATCAGATAATTCTTACGCCACAGTCCAGAAAAGCCAGCAAAAGGACGTACCTTTGATCGACTGGAAATATTTACTGGGAATCATCATTTTAGCCCTGAGTGCAGAATGGTTTTTGAGGAAATATTACGGTTTGATTTAAACATTTTTAATTTTTTACTATGGATAGATTGCCCAAGATTGGCCTGCCAATTCTCTTTGCAGGAATTATTTTAATTATTCTTATTGCCAAGTCCACAATTACTATTGAATCCGGGGAAGCCGGAGTTTTATACCAGACTTTTGGTGGTGGGGTAGTTGTAGATGAGCCGCCTTTAGGGGAAGGGTTTCATTTTGTAGCTCCCTGGAATAAGGTCTATGTTTATGAGGTAAGGCAGCAATCTCTGGATGAAAAAATGGAGGTGCTATCTTCAAACGGTCTGGAGATCGAACTTGATGCTTCGATCTGGTTTGAGCCGGAATATTCCAATCTTGGGGCTTTACACAAAGAAAGGGGAGAAAATTATATACAACGGGTTTTGCAACCTGCAGTGCGTTCTGCTGCCCGTGCGGTAGTGGGAAGATATAATCCAGAGCAGCTATATTCAAGTAAAAGGGAAGCCATACAGAGAGAAATATTTGAAGAGACTCAATTGTTGCTTAAGAACCAGTATGTTCAGATCAACGAAGTTCTGGTAAGGGATGTTTCTCTTCCAGCTACCATTAAGGATGCTATTGAAAGGAAGTTGCGCCAGGAACAGGAATCTTTAGAGTACGAATTCCGCTTGACAAAAGCCGAGCAGGAGGCAGAGAGACAAAGAATTGATGCCGAAGGAAAGGCTCGTGCCAACAGGATTCTTGATGCTTCCCTAACACCTTTGGTATTACGTGAAAAAGGAATTCAGGCTACCGTGGAACTTGCAAAATCTCCCAATGCCAAGGTGGTTGTAATTGGATCGGGGGATGATGGTATGCCATTGATCCTAGGGAATAATTAAGTTTTTTCGATTTTCTGTTGAAAAATTCAAATAAAGATTTATTTTTGCTTCAAACAATGAAAGCACAACAACTACATCATCATCATTCTCATTCATTCGCTCTTGCGAGGTGAGATTGATATGTGTATAACTCATATTTTGAAAACCCGTTTGAGCAGCTCAAACGGGTTTTTTTGTTCCCAATGGTCTGCTCTAACACAAATTAAAAAAGATGAACAGGATAAGAATAGCAGTACAAAAATCGGGAAGATTACACGAGGATTCCCTTAAACTTTTAAAAGACGCCGGGATTTCAATTGATAATGGCCGGGAACAACTTAAAGCAGCCTCCGGAAATTTTCCTTTGGAGATCTTTTACCTCCGCAATGGAGACATTCCGCAGTATTTAAGGGATGGAGTGGTAGATGCCGCTATTATTGGTGAGAATGTGCTGGTGGAAAAAGGTGAGGATATCATAATGGCAGAAAAGCTGGGATTTTCTAAATGCCGCGTATCCCTTGCCGTTCCGAAAGCTCTAAAGTATTCAGGCGTTGAAGATCTGCAGGGTGCAAGGATTGCTACGTCCTATCCAAATACTGTAAGGGAATATCTCTCAAAAAAGGGCGTTACAGCCGATCTTCATATCATTAACGGTTCGGTAGAGATCGCCCCAAATATTGGCCTGGCCGATGCTATTTGCGACATCGTTTCAAGTGGGAGTACACTTTTTAAGAACAACCTTAAGGAAGTAGAAGTAATGCTTAAGAGTGAGGCTGTGCTGGCTGTCTCTCCTAAAATTTCTTCGGAAAGAGATGAAATTCTGAAAAAATTACAGTTCAGAATTCAGGCTGTTTTACGTGCCCGAAATTCAAAATATATCCTGATGAACGTTCCGAATGAAAAAATGGAGCAGGTGATAAAATTGCTGCCGGGGATGAAGAGTCCTACCGTTCTTCCTTTAGCAGAAAAAGGCTGGAGCTCTTTGCACACTGTTATTTCTGAAGAACGTTTTTGGGAGGTGATCGATGAGCTGAAGCAAAACGGAGCCGAGGGTATTCTGGTGGTTCCAATTGAAAAAATGGTCCTTTAATCCTGAAACCATGAAAAAAGTTTTTGATCCAAAAAGAGCAGATTGGGAAAGCCTTTTAGAACGTCCTGTTCAGAATTTTGAAGAAGTAGAAAAGGTAGTTGCCCAGGTTTTTCGGGAGGTAAAAGCAAATGGAGATATCTCGGTAAAGAAATATTCTGAAATGTTTGACGGATTTATTCCCGAAGATCTTCAGGTTTCTACTGACGAAATAGCTTCAGCCGAAGCTAAGGTTTCCCCGGAATTAAAAGCAGCCATTCAACTGGCGAAGCAGAATATCACCACTTTTCATACTGCGCAAAAAACTGAAAAAGTTTCCGTAGAGACTTTGGCGGGAGTAAATTGCTGGCAGGAGAAGAGGCCCATACAAAAGGTGGGGCTTTATATACCGGGAGGAACTGCACCCCTGTTTTCCACAATTTTGATGCTGGCTATTCCTGCTAAAATTGCGGGTTGTAAGGAGATCATTCTTTGCACGCCTCCGGGTAAGGAAGCCGAAGTAAATCCCGTGATCCTTTACACCGCAAAACTTTGTGGAATTGATAAAATTTACAAGGTAGGTGGCATACAAGCTATAGCTGCCATGACCTTTGGCACCCAAACAATCAACAAGGTTTATAAGATCTTTGGTCCCGGAAATCAATATGTCACAGTAGCCAAACAACTGGCAACCAAATATAATGTAGCGATCGATATGCCAGCAGGGCCCTCTGAACTACTGGTTCTCGCAGATGACACTGCCGATGCAGCATTCGTTGCTTCAGACCTGCTTTCACAAGCCGAACACGGGTCAGATAGTCAGGTGATCCTGGTCTCTCTTTCTAAAAGCCTGATTGAAGATGTGGAAACCGAAATACAGCGTCAACTGGAGGACCTGCCACGAAAGGAAATCGCTGCACAGGCTATTGAACATTCGAGGTTGATCTATATCGGGTCTAAGGAAGAGGCTCTGGAGTTGATCGACGAATACGCGCCCGAACATTTTATTGTTTGTACCGCCAATCCTGACTTTTTTGTGAAAGGAATTAACAATGCGGGGTCTGTGTTCATAGGAAATTATACCCCCGAAAGTGCCGGAGATTATGCCTCGGGGACTAATCACACTTTACCAACCAATGGGTATGCGAAGCAATACAGCGGCGTGAATCTGGACAGTTTCATGAAATCCATCACCTTTCAAAAGATCTCTGCGGAAGGGATCCGGAAAATTGGTCCGGCAATAGAACTTATGGCCGAAGCTGAAGGTTTACAGGCGCACAAAAATGCTGTGACGCTAAGATTGAACAAAATAAAAGCTTCAGGAAATGAATAGAGAATTTAACCTGGAAAATCTGGTGCGACCGAATGTGCACAAGATGAAGCCTTATTCTTCGGCAAGGGATGAGTTTAAAACTGAAGGTGAAAAAATGACATTTTTGGATGCCAATGAAAATCCCTTTGAAAATGGCGTGAACCGTTATCCCGATCCTCAGCAATTAAAACTAAAGCAGGTGCTTGCTTCCCAAAAAAGGGTTTCTGTGAGTAATATTTTATTGGGGAATGGTAGTGATGAAGTTCTGGACCTGATCTTTAGAGCCTTTTGTCGGCCGCAGGTGGACAATGTAATTACGCTGCCGCCAACCTACGGAATGTACAAGGTGCTGGCGGAACTTAATGAGGTCGAAGACCGAAAGGTGCTTCTGAAGAATGATTTTCAACCCAATGTTGAAAAGATTCTTGCTGAAGTTGATGATAAGACCAAACTCATTTTCCTTTGCTCCCCCAACAATCCGACAGGAAACTCCTTTTCGGAAGTATCCGTAGAAAAGATCCTTAGAAATTTTAACGGACTTGTCGTAATAGATGAAGCTTACATAGATTTTTCAGCGGATAAAAGCTGGTTGGAGCGACTAGAGGAATTTCCTAACCTGGTGATCACTCAAACCCTTTCCAAAGCTTATGGTTTGGCCGGAATAAGGCTGGGGATCTGTTATGCTTCCGCAGAGATCATAAGTATTCTCAACAAGATCAAGCCGCCATATAATGTGAATGAGCTAACCCAGCATAAAGCGCTGGAGAGGTTGTCTAAACCGGAGGAGGTAAAACAAGAAATTGTGGTACTTCTGGAAGAAAGAAAGCGACTGGAAAATGACCTGTCAAAAATGGGCTTTGTAAAACAAATTTTTGGATCTGATGCCAATTTTCTTTTGGTAAGAGTGGAGGATGCCGGTAAAAAATATGAGCAGCTAATAAAAGCAGGAGTAGTGGTGCGCAATCGCAGCAATCAGGAGCTTTGTGAGAACACCCTCAGGTTCACCGTGGGTACTCCCGAAGAGAATAACCAACTAATCAAGATCTTAAAACAACTTGAAGCATGAAAAAAGTACTTTTTATAGACCGTGACGGCACTCTTGCTTTAGAACCCGAAGATTATCAACTGGATGACTTCAATAAGCTTGAATTTTATCCCGGGGTTTTTCAATATCTCTCGAAAATTGCAGATGAATTGGATTACGAGTTGGTGATGGTCACCAATCAGGATGGGTTGGGAACAGACTCTTTTCCCGAAGACACTTTCTGGCCGGTACAGAATTTTATTCTAAAGACTTTCGAAAATGAAGGCGTTAAATTTTCCGAAATTGTTATTGATCGCACCTTTCCTGAAGATAACGCTCCTACCAGGAAACCCGGCACCGGTCTATTAACAGCCTATTTTGATACCGAAAAATTCGACCTTCAAAATTCCTTTGTGCTTGGCGACCGGTTAACTGATATGGAACTGGCAAAAAACCTGGGTGCAAAGGGAATTTTCATTACCGGTCATGAAGACCTGGGAGTTAATGAGATCTCAGTTAAAAAAGAGGAGCTTCAGAAGCATATCGGTCTGGAGACGAACAGCTGGAAAGAAATATATGAATTCCTGAAACTGGAGGAGCGCACGGCAACCATCAACAGGAAAACCAATGAAACCGATATCTTCATTTCTCTGAATCTCGATGGCACCGGGAACAGCCGGATCGACACGGGAATAAAGTTCTTCGATCATATGCTCGATCAGATCGCCCGCCACGGACAAATGGACCTGGAGATCACCGTAAAAGGCGATTTGGAGGTAGATGAGCACCACACCATTGAAGATACTGCTATTGCCCTGGGAGAGGTTTTTTCTAAAGCTTTGGGGAACAAGCTGGGAATCGAGCGCTACGGATTTGCACTGCCAATGGATGATTGCCTGGCGCAGGTAGTAATTGACTTTGGCGGAAGAAACTGGCTGGTTTGGGAAGCGGACTTCAAAAGGGAAATGATAGGAGCTATGCCCACAGAAATGTTCTACCATTTCTTCAAATCTTTTACCGATGGCGCTAAAGCTAACCTGAATGTAAAAGCTGAAGGCACTAATGAACACCACAAAATAGAAGCAATTTTTAAGGCTTTTGCCAAGGCAATAAAGGTGGCGGTAAAAAGAGATCCAGATAAAATGATCCTACCATCGACTAAGGGAATGCTTTAGTAGATATGAGATGTGAGATATGAGATTTGAGATATGAGTATTGAGAAAAATATGGCTACTGAGAAAATTATCATCATTGATTACGGAGCGGGGAACATACAAAGTATAAAATTTGCTTTGGAAAGGCTTGGGTACGACGGAGTTTTAAGTCATGATGCTGAAGAAATAAGATCGGCAGATAAGGTGATCTTTCCGGGTGTGGGCGAGGCGAGTTCTGCTATGAAAAAGCTTAATAGTACAGGCCTGGATAAACTTATTCCGCAGCTGACTCAGCCGGTGCTTGGAATATGTCTGGGGATGCAGTTGATGTGCAACCACTCAGAAGAAGGTGATACTGCAGGTCTTGGTATATTTGATGTGGATGTCATTCATTTTGAGAAAACCCTCAAGGTACCGCATATTGGCTGGAACAGAATAAAGGACCTGAAGACGGACCTTTTTCAAGGGATAGTTGAAAATGAATTCGTTTATCTGGTCCACAGTTTTTACGCGCCCCTTTGCGCAGATACTATAGCTAAATGTGACTACGGTGTAAATTATTCTTCTGCTTTGAAAAAGGATAATTTTTACGGAGTTCAGTTTCATCCGGAGAAAAGCAGCAGTGCAGGAGAGAAAATTCTTGAAAATTTTTTGAAGTTAGATTTACGAAGTTAGAAGTACGAAGTGAAGTTAGATTTACGACGTTAGAAGTACTAACTGAAGTTAGATTTACAAAATACGATTATTAATAAGAAGAAAATGAAGGATTTAAAATCGAGAACAAAAAAATTTGCTGTTGATTGCTGGAAGTTTTGTCATAGGATTCCTCATTCGCGAGAGTATAATGCTTATGTGAATCAACTCATCAGAAGTTCAAGTTCTGTAGGAGCAAACTATCGGGGAGCTCAGAGGGCAAAGTCAACAGCTGATTTTATTAATAAACTAAAAATTGTAGAAGAGTAGGCGGATGAAAGTATGTACTTCATTGAACTGTTTCTCGAAATTCTAAATGAAAATTTAGAAGAAGCAAAAGCTCTACAGATAGAGGCAAATGAAATTTTATCTATAGTAGTTGCTTCCATAAATACTGCACGTCGCAACCAAAAATGAAATACAAAATGACTTCTAACTTCGTACTTCTAAATTCTAACTTCAAATGAGAATCATTCCAGCCATAGACATCATCGACGGAAAATGCGTAAGACTTTCCCAGGGTGATTACAATTCAAAGAAAATTTATAATGAGAATCCGCTGGAGGTGGCGAAAGAATTTCAGGATCACGGGATCAAATACCTGCACCTGGTGGATCTCGATGGCGCCAAATCAAAGCATATCGTCAATCATAAGGTTCTTGAGCAGATCGCTACAGGAACCGATCTGAAGATAGACTTTGGCGGCGGATTAAAATCTGATGAAGACCTAAAAATAGCTTTTAATAGCGGGGCTTCCCAGATCACCGGCGGAAGTATAGCGGTAAAGGATCGGGAAATCTTTTTGTTCTGGCTTGAAAAATATGGAAGCGAAAAGATCATTTTAGGGGCAGATGCAAAAGATGAGAAAGTGGCAGTAAGCGGTTGGATGGAGGATTCAAAAGAGGAGCTGATTCCTTTTATTCAGAAATATTCTGAAAATGGAATACAATATGTGATCTGTACAGATATCGCTAAAGACGGAATGCTGGAAGGCCCGTCTTTTGGATTGTACCAAAAAGTACTGAAGGAAATCCCCGGGATAAACCTTATAGCTTCCGGAGGTATTGCTGAATTTGATGATCTGCCAAAACTACAGGAATTAGGTTGTGAAGGAGCGATTTTAGGAAAGGCGATCTATGAGAATAAAATTAGCCTGAAACAACTAGAACAATTTATTTTTTAAGAGCCAGGAGCCAGGAGTAAAATTTGAAGCACCAATTTTCAAGCACCAAATTCCAATAGTAAATTAAGAGAAAGGATTTTCAAAAGAATCTCACGTCTCACATCTCAAATCTAAGATCTAAAAAATGTTAACTAAAAGAATAATCCCTTGCCTCGACATCAAAGACGGAAGAACCGTTAAAGGAGTCAATTTTGTGAGTCTTCGGGATGCCGGGGATCCGGTGGAGCTGGCTGAAATATATTCTAAAGCCGGAGCAGATGAGCTGGTTTTCCTTGACATCACTGCCACAGAAGAAAAAAGGAAAACCCTGGCAGAACTGGTGCGGAAAGTGGCGGCGACAGTAAATATTCCTTTTACCGTAGGTGGCGGAGTATCCTCGGTAGAAGATGTGGATGTGCTGCTCCAAAATGGAGCCGATAAGGTGGCGATCAATTCGGCGGCAGTGAAGAATCCGCAGTTGATCAATGAGCTGGCAGCAAAATTTGGAAAGCAGTGTATTGTTGTTGCAATAGATGCTAAACAAGTTCGGGGTCAATGGCTGGTGCACCTTGTCGGCGGAAAAGTTCCAACAGAAATTGACCTTTTTGACTGGGCAAAAGAGGTAGAGCAAAGAGGGGCCGGAGAAATTCTGTTCACTTCCATGGATCATGACGGCACCAAAAATGGCTTTGCAAATGAAGCTTTGGAAAAGCTTTCAGGAATGGTGAATATTCCGGTAATAGCTTCGGGTGGAGCAGGGGAAATTCAGCATTTTTGCGATACCTTCAAAAATGGAAAAGCCGATGCTGCTTTGGCAGCCAGTGTCTTCCATTTTAAAGAGATCGAAATAAAAGATCTGAAACAGGAGATGAAGGAACAGGGGATTGAAGTTAGATTGTAGAAGTTAGAAGTACGAAAAGAAATAGCGGGTTACCAGTTGCAGGTTACAGGTTGCGTAGTAAAAGGTAAAATTGTTTACTGATCACTGCGCACTGTCTACTAAAAAGTGAGGGAGGTCTCGACTTCGCCCGACCTGACAGCAAAAGAAAAAGATTTAAGATATAAATTATGAAAATAGATTTTTCAAAAGATAAAGATGGTTTAGTGCCTGCAATTATTCAGGATGCGGAGACTAAGAATGTGCTCATGTTGGGATATATGAATGAGGAAGCACTGGAGAAAACTAAAGCTTCAGGAAAGGTAACCTTTTTCAGTAGAAGCAAACAGCGACTCTGGACCAAAGGGGAAGAAAGCGGAAATTATTTGAATCTGGTCGATTTAAAAGTGGATTGTGACAAGGATACTTTGTTGGTTACTGTCAATCCGCAGGGGCCAACCTGCCATAAAGGAACCGATACCTGCTGGGGAGAAAAAAATGTTTCAGAAATGTCATTTTTGAATCAGCTGGAAGAGGTGATCTCCGATAGAAGGTCAAATCCCGAAAATGAAAAAAGTTATGTGGCTTCCCTTTTCAGAAGCGGAATGAATAAGATTGCGCAAAAGGTAGGTGAGGAGGCAGTGGAAGTGGTAATTGAGGCAAAAGATGAGAACGATGAGCTGTTTCTAAACGAAAGTGCCGACCTGCTTTTCCATTACCTTATCCTGCTGCAGGCAAAAGGATTTAAACTCGGGGATGTTATACAAATTCTGGAAAAAAGACATAGCAAAAAATAAAAAAAGCCTGTGGAATTTATCACAGGCTTCTTTCATTCTTTTACTTCTATTTACTTAGAATCTTCAGAATTGGTTTCCTTTTTGGCTTTTTCCACCTTTATGGTCAATTCCTTTTTCTCTTCATCAAGATCCATATAGACCTTATCTCCTTCAGAAATATGGGAGGTAATGATCTCTTCGGCCAATGCATCTTCAATATATTTTTGAATAGCACGGTTCAATGGTCTTGCACCATATTGCTTATCAAAACCTTTTTCGGCAATATAATCCTTGGCTTTTGGACTTAATTCAAGATCGTATCCAAGAGCTCCAATTCTTCCGAAAAGTTTCTCCAATTCAATGTCAATGATCTTATGGATATCTTCCTGTTCAAGAGGATTAAAGATCACAACATCATCAACCCTGTTAAGGAACTCAGGAGCAAAGGCTTTTTTCAAGGCACTTTCGATCACGCTGCGTGCGTTCTCATCCACCTGGGATTTCTTGGCTGCAGTACCAAAACCTACACCCTGGCCAAAATCTTTAAGTTTTCGGGCTCCAATGTTGGATGTCATGATGATGATTGTATTTCTAAAGTCGATCTTACGACCTAAACTGTCAGTCAAATATCCGTCATCAAGTACCTGTAACAACATATTGAATACATCGGGGTGAGCTTTTTCCACCTCATCCAATAAAATTACCGCGTAAGGTTTACGACGTACTTTTTCAGTAAGCTGTCCACCCTCTTCATATCCTACGTATCCCGGAGGTGCACCGATCAATCTGCTCACCGCGAATTTTTCCATGTATTCACTCATGTCGATACGGATCAAAGCATCCTCGTTGTCAAACAGCTCGCGCGAAAGTATCTTTGCCAACTGAGTTTTACCAACCCCGGTTTGTCCAAGGAAAATAAAGGAACCAATGGGTTTGTTAGGATCTTTAAGCCCCGCGCGGTTACGCTGAATGGCTTTTACAACTTTACCTACAGCTTCGTCCTGTCCAATAACTTTTCCTTTGATCAATTCAGGTAACTGGTAAAGTTTGTTGATCTCTGTTTGGGCAATCCTGTTGACCGGAACTCCGGTCATCATGGAAACTACATCAGCCACGTTATCTTCGGTCACCGTTTCACGATGCATCTTAGATTCTTCTTCCCACTTAGCCTGAGCTTTTGCAAGATCTTTTTCTATGTTCTTCTCATCGTCACGCAGTTTGGCAGCTTCTTCATACTTCTGTTTTTTAACAACAGTATTCTTAAGCTCTCTCACTTCTTCCAGCTTACGCTCCAGCTCCAGGATCTGCTTTGGCACATCAATATTTGTGATGTGAACGCGGGATCCGGCCTCATCAAGGGCATCAATAGCCTTATCCGGAAGGAATCTATCTGTCATGTATCTGCTGGTAAGCTTCACACATGCTTCAATAGCTTCGTCTGTATATGTAACGTTGTGATGTTCTTCGTACTTGTCTTTAATATTATTAAGGATCTCGATAGTCTCTTCAATGGTAGTAGGTTCTACGATCACCTTTTGGAAACGTCGTTCGAGTGCTCCATCTTTTTCAATATACTGCCTGTATTCGTCGAGAGTAGTAGCACCAATACATTGGATTTCTCCTCTTGCAAGGGCCGGCTTGAACATGTTGCTGGCATCCAGACTTCCTGTGGCACCACCGGCACCTACAATCGTATGGATCTCATCAATGAAAAGAATAATGTCGTCATTCTTTTCCAACTCATTCATTACCGCTTTCATACGCTCCTCGAATTGTCCACGGTATTTTGTCCCTGCAACCAAACTCGCCAGGTCAAGAGTTACAACGCGTTTATCAAAAAGGATTCTAGAAACCTTCCTTTTTACAATACGCAGTGCAAGACCTTCAGCGATTGCCGATTTACCAACCCCGGGTTCTCCAATAAGTAAAGGGTTGTTCTTTTTTCTTCGGCTCAAGATCTGCGATACGCGCTCGATTTCTTTTTCACGACCTACTACCGGATCTAGTTTATCCAGCTCTGCCAGAGCAGTAAGATCCCTTCCGAAGTTATCAAGAACCGGAGTTTTAGATTTCTTAGTGGTTTTCCCTGAAGTTCCGGCAAAAGGATTGCTTTTTCCGGCATCATCTGCAGTTGCATCTTCATCAGAAAATGATTCTGAAGTAGGGGAATCGATATAATCGTCTTCGTTGGTGATCATATATTTAAACTGGTCTTTGACTCCGTCATAATCAACCTTAAGCTTATTCAGAAGCTTTGTTGTAGGGTCGTTTTCATTTCTTAATATGCACAACAGGAGGTGAGCAGTATTAATGGAAGTGCTTTGGAAAAGCTTGGCTTCCAAAAATGTGGTTTTAAGGGCTCTTTCTGCCTGTCGTGTAAGGTGAAGATTTCTCTTCTCGTTAGATTCTACTGCCGCGTTAGGATTTGCAGGGCTAAGGATCTCGACTTTTCTTCTCAAATGAGTCAGGTCTACATCAAGGGCGTTCAAAATATTGATGGCCTTACCATCACCGTCCCTAAGCAGGCCCAGCATCAAATGTTCTGTACCTATAAAGTCGTGACCAAGCCGCAGGGCTTCTTCTTTACTGTAGGCAATTACATCTTTTACTCTTGGTGAAAAATTATCATCCATGTTAATTCCTTTCTCTCTAATTATTTTTATTCAGGTTTCAAAAACCATACCCGATTGTGAATAATTCGGGTTGATTGCCTTTAAGCTAATTGACAAAAATGCTTCTTTATTACAAAGCAGAATGTAATGAACTTATTAACCAAGCACAACTAAAAATTTGTTAATAAAATACAAGAAAACCTCAACGAATAGTGCCTTCGGGTGGGGTAAAATGCGTAAATTGGCACGTTAGATTTTTGAACCAAAATATAGATATTTATGGCTGAGGGAGAAAAGTTAATTCCTATCAATATTGAAGATGAAATGAAGTCGGCTTACATTGATTATTCAATGTCGGTCATTGTGTCACGTGCACTGCCAGACGTACGTGACGGCTTAAAACCGGTTCACCGCCGGGTTTTATACGGAATGTATGAACTAGGAGTTCTTTCCAACAGGGCTCACAAGAAATCGGCCAGGATCGTAGGGGAAGTATTGGGTAAGTTTCACCCTCACGGGGATTCTTCAGTATATGACACTATGGTGCGTATGGCTCAGGAATGGAGTTTACGATATATGCTCGTTGACGGGCAGGGTAACTTTGGAAGTATTGACGGCGACAGTCCGGCAGCGATGCGATATACTGAAGCCAGAATGCGCAAGATCAGCGAAGACATGCTTGCCGATATCGATAAGGAAACTGTAGATACCCAGTTAAACTTCGATGATACGCTACATGAACCGGTAGTACTGCCTACCCGAATTCCTAATCTTTTAGTCAATGGTGCCAGCGGTATTGCGGTTGGTATGGCTACAAACATGCCGCCTCACAACCTTTCTGAAGTTGTTGACGGGGTAGTGGCTTATATCGACAATCACGATGTGACTATAGATGAATTGATAGAGCACGTGAAAGCGCCCGATTTTCCAACAGGAGGAACCATCTATGGTTATGACGGGGTTAGGGAAGCTTTTAAAACCGGTCGCGGTAGAGTAGTGTTGAGAGCAAAAGCTCACACCGAAGAAGTGGCAGGGAAAGAAGCGATCATAGTTACTGAAATTCCTTACCAGGTCAACAAAGCCGAAATGATCAAGAAAACGGCCGACCTTGTAAACGAGAAGAAGATAGAAGGTATTTCTTTGATAAGGGATGAGTCTGACCGTAACGGGATGAGAATCGTTTATATCCTTAAAAGGGATGCTATTCCAAACATTGTATTAAACACCCTTTATAAGCATACCGCTTTACAAAGCTCCTTTAGTGTAAACAACATTGCACTGGTTAAAGGACGCCCGCAGATGCTTAACCTTAAAGACATGATCCAGTATTTTGTGGAGCATCGTCATGAGGTAGTTGTACGTCGTACTGAGTATGAACTTCGTAAAGCTGAAGAAAGAGCACATATCCTGGAAGGATTGATCATTGCTTCAGATAATATTGATGAAGTAATTGCATTAATAAGGTCCTCCAGCAATGCTGATGAAGCACGTGCAAAATTAGTTGAGCGTTTTGAACTTTCCGAATTGCAGGCGAAGGCGATCGTAGAGATGCGATTGAGACAACTTACCGGCCTGGAGCAGGACAAGTTGAGAGCAGAATATGATGAATTAATGTTGACCATCGAAGATCTTAAGGATATTCTAGCCCGTAAAGAGCGAAGAATGGAAGTGATCAAAGATGAAATGCTTGAGGTGAAAGAGAAGTATGGGGATGAAAGACGTTCCAATATTGAATATGCCGGTGGAGATCTAAGCATGGAAGATATGATCCCTGATGAGCAGGTAGTGATCACCATTTCTCATGCAGGATATATCAAAAGAACTTCCCTTACAGAATACAAAACCCAAAACCGTGGCGGGGTAGGACAAAAAGGTTCTACTACGCGTAATGAAGACTTCCTTGAAAACCTTTTCATTGGAACCAATCACCAGTACATGTTATTTTTTACTGAAAAAGGTAAATGCTTCTGGATGAGAGTCTTTGAGATCCCTGAAGGAAGTAAAACTTCAAAAGGTAGAGCCATTCAGAATCTTATCAATCTTGAGCCGGATGATAAGCTGAAAGCCTTTATTTGTACCAAAGATCTTAAAGATGAGGAGTACATTAACAGTCACTATGTGATTATGGCCACTAAGAAAGGACAGGTGAAGAAGACTTCTCTTGAACAATATTCCCGTCCAAGAACCAATGGTATCAATGCGATTACCATTAGAGAAGGAGATGAGCTTCTGGAGGCAAGGTTGACCACAGGTGAAAGCCAGGTCATGTTGGCTCTTAAGAGTGGTAAAGCTATTCGCTTCGACGAGAGCAAGACAAGACCAATGGGAAGGAATGCGTCAGGAGTAAGAGGTATAACTCTTGCCGATGATAATGATGAAGTAGTTGGAATGATCGCGATCCAAAATCCGCAGGAAGAAACCGTATTGGTGGTTTCAGAAAACGGCTATGGAAAACGAACTTATATTGATGACCCCGAAGATGGGGAACCAATCTACAGAATTACCAACCGTGGAGGAAAAGGAGTAAAAACCATTTCCATCACGCCAAAAACAGGTAATTTGGTTGCAATTAAGAATGTGACCGATCTTGATGATCTTATGATCATCAATAAATCTGGACTGGCCATACGTACATCAGTGTCAAATTTAAGAGTAATGGGAAGAGCAACTCAGGGAGTACGTCTCATTAATCTTAAGAATAACGATTCTATTGCTGCTGTTGCGAAAGTCATCAACGAAGAGGAAGATGTGGAGGATGTTGCAGATGATGCAACACCCGAAAACAATGGACTCAACGAGGATGGCACAACTCTTGCAAACGATAGTGAAGAATAACTTTAAACAAACCCAAAAAAGATGAAAACTAGAATTTTAACGGCGGTACTAGCTTTGTTTACTGTCGTATCATTTGCGCAGAAAAAGGAAATTAAACGTGCCGGAAAAGCTGTTGAAAAAGGTGAATATCAGGAGGCTAAAGATTATTTAAATCAGGCGGAAGCTCAATTGGCTAATGCAGATGAGGATGAAAAAGCAGAATTTTACCTTTATAAAGGCTATGCCTTAATTGGAAACGGAGAAAATGTACCTGCGGCTGATTTGATGGCAGCATCTGAAGCTATGCAAAAAGCAAAGGAATTGGGACATGCTGAAGCACAACAGGGAGCAACTGCAGTAAGTAACGCTCTTGTAAATTCTGCAATTGCCGATCAAAATGCTGAAAAGTATGGGCAGGCTGCAGAAAAGCTTAACTCTGCTTATAGAATGAATACCCAGGATACTCTTTATTTGTATTATGCTGCTTCCAATGCTGTAAATGGACAGGATTATGACTCAGCGCTTAAATACTATGAGGAGCTACAAGATCTTGGTTTTACAGGTGAAGAAGTGATCTACACTGCTGTAAATAAAGAAACCGGAGAAGAGGAAAGAATGGCTTCAAAGGAGCAAAGAGATCTTTTCGTAAAAGCCGGAACTTATATTAATCCGCAGGAGAAAAAATCTGAATCCAGAAAAGGAGAAATAGCTAAGAACATTGCTTTGATCTATATTGAAAAAGGAGAGAAGGATAAAGCTATTGCAGCAATGGAAACTGCCAAGAAAGAAAATCCAAATGATGCAGGTCTAATGCAGGCAGAAGCAGATATGTACTATAAGATGGGCGATATGAAAAAGTATCGTGAGACTATTGAAAAAGTAGTTGAGCAAAACCCAAATGATGCTATCTTGTATTATAATCTTGGAGTGAGCTCTGCAGAACTAGGAGAGCATGAGCGTGCGATCGAATATTATAAGAGAGCTATCGAGCTTGATCCTGAAATGAGCAATGCCCGTATCAATATTGCCTTCGTGATCTTGTCTAAAGAGCAGCCTCTTGTTGAAGAAATGAATAAACTTGGAATGAGTAAGGCAGATCAAAAGAAATATGATGAGCTGGCTAAAGAACGTCAGGAAATCTACAAGGAAGCTCTTCCACACCTTCAGAAGGTAATTGCTAAAGATCCTACGAACATCGAAGCTGCAAGAACTATAATGAATATCCATTATCAGTTAAACCAGAATGAAGAGGCAGAAGCCATGAAAGCTAAAATTGCTGAAATGGAAGCTTCTACTGCTGCACCGACCAACGGACAGTAATATTATCTTTAAAAAGATGTCAGTAAAAAACCCGCTCGATTGAGCGGGTTTTTTTATATGATCTTTTTTATAACTCTTAATTGATGGGTATGCCGTTTTACTTCGGCATTATAAATGCCCGAATGATCGATTCGGTCCAGTCGTACCTTCCCGTCGACATGAATGATGTAATTGTCACTCATCATAATTCCTACATGATTGATGATCCCTTCGGCATTATCAAAGAAAGCCAGATCCCCGGGTTCGCTTTCCTCTATAAAACTAAGTGACTCCCCCTGGTGTGCCTGTTGAGCAGCATTTCTTAAAAGTTTATGACCATTAAGTTTATAAACCATCTGAGTGAAACCGCTGGCATCTATCCCAAAAGGAGATTTTCCTCCCCAGAGGTAGGGTGCATTGAGGTACAAAAATGCCGTTTCAAGCAGTTTATCTTTTGGCTTACTTCCGGAAGCTATGCTGCCACTATGCTGGTGTTGCATAAGACCAACGCCGTTCAAAACGGCCCCCATGGGTATGGATATTAACTGTTCTCCTTTTGAAACGAATTCGACGAGATCTGCACAAAGCAGAGGAGTTTCAGCATTAATCCCCTCAAATTCTTCTGCGGAAATTTTTTGAAACTGTTTGTTCTCGACCCAGGCTTCCAAATTATCATAAGCAGATTTTATCCTCGACCATTGAGCACGTTCTTCAAGAATCTGAAACACCTCCCCGTACAATAACTGGCTAAGCATTTGAGAAGTATGTGCAGGTTCAATCCTAAGAGGAACAATGCCTAAATTGCAAATGGCATATTGCATCAAAAACAGGTTTTGAAATAAGAATTATTGACGCTCAAGGATCATTGCCGAAGCACCGCCCCCGCCATTACAAACAGCTGCAGCACCTATTTTACCATCATTCTGTTTCAGGACATTCAATAGTGTCACAAGGATTCTCGCTCCGGAACAACCCAGTGGGTGACCAAGAGAAACTGCACCTCCATTAACATTCACGTTTTTGTCTTCTAATCCAAGGATCTTCATATTTACCAGACCTACTACAGAGAAGGCCTCATTAAATTCAAAGTAATCCACTTTATCAATAGAAATTCCTGCCTTGTCAAGGGCTTTAGGAAGCGCCTTGGCCGGTGCTGTAGTAAACCAGATTGGATCTGTTGCTGCATCTGCAAATCCTTTTATGCTTGCTAATATTTCCAATCCCAGCTCTTCTGCTTTCTCACGGCTCATAAGAACCAGAGCGGCGGCACCATCATTTATTGTGGAAGCATTTGCAGCCGTAACTGTTCCTTCTTTTCCAAAAGCAGGGCGTAAAGAAGCAATTTTATCCATCTTTACATTCTTGTATTCTTCGTCCTCCTTAACGATAACAGGATCTCCTTTACGTTGAGGGACTTCTACCGGAACAACTTCTTCATTAAATTTTCCATCTTCCCAGGCTTTGCGGGAACGTTCATATGACTGAATGGCGAATTTATCCTGCTCTTCCCTGGTATAATTATGTTCTTTAGCACAATGATCTGCAGCTACTCCCATAGCATTGTGATCATAGGCATCAACCAAACCATCTTTTTGCATGCCGTCTTCCATTTGAGCCGGTCCAAATTTGTGACCATTTCTAAGGTGTAGGTAATGAGGAATTAAACTCATATTTTCCATACCCCCGGCTACAACTATACTGGCATCTCCAAGGCTAATAGCCTGTGCAGCCTGCATCACGGCTTTCATCCCGCTGGCACAAACCTTGTTGACAGTAGTACATGGTACGCTGGTAGGAATACCCGCGCCAAGAGCAGCTTGTCTTGCCGGAGCCTGGCCATTCCCGGCCTGTACTACGTTACCCATAAGTACCTCTTCCACCATTTCTGGCTTAAGATTGATCTTTGCCAAAGCTCCTTTTATTGCAATAGATCCCAGCTTTGTTGCGGGAACAGTGGATAGGCTTCCTAAAAAACTTCCTATAGGAGTTCTTGCGGCGCTCACTATGACTACTTCCTTATTCATGTTTTTGGATTTTAGATTTACTCTCGCGAATTTAATGATTTTATAAGGAACAAACCAGCTGCTTCTCTACAGCCGGCTTTTTTTACTACATTTGATGTGAGAAATACCTGTATGAAAAACTTTATAAATAATCTTTATAAAAATCAGGACCTGTTTTACAAGGTTTTTCTATTTCTTCTTACCACTTTTCTGATTGTCTACATTTTTCCCAAAGGAGGTAAATTCAAATATGAAATTCCAAAAGGAAAACCCTGGCAGTATGAAAATTTATATGCTCCCTTCGATTTTGCCATTTTAAAGGCTCCTGAAGAAATCGCTGCCGAAGAAGGTGAAATTAGGGAAAATCATACCCCGTATTACGACCTGGATCCCGAAGTGGCCGGGGATGTACGTGCCAATCTGGAAGAGAGGTTTAGCCGAATTTTTCCCGATACTTTAAGGAGATCTGAAAATCGCAGACTCCGTAGTTTTATTGAAAAGATTTCAGCAGAGATATTTGACAGAGGTTTGCTTCAGGAAATTGTGCCCCGCGAACCACAACAGCTTATTTATTTAAGGGAGGGCAATGAGGTTACCGAGATCACTTACGAAAACATTCTGAAACTTAACCAAGTAAGAGACTTTCTTAACCGGAAGATAGATCAGGCGCAGCTTCAAAATTTCAGGGAAGAATTAATAGGGCTTTTCTTTGATTCCATTAAGCCCAATGTCAGCTTTAATGAATCCCTTACCCAGAGCGAACTAAAAAGTAAACTTAACCAGATCTCCTACACCCGTGGAAGTGTAGAGCGGGGAACTATTATTGTGGCCAAAGGAGAGATCGTGGAAGGGGATAAACTGCAAACCCTAAACTCTTTAAAGGCTGAGTATGAGTCCCAGGTTTGGAGTGAAGCCAATTATAATTGGGTGATCGTAGGATATACCTTGCTGGTGTTTCTTGCTCTGTTGATGTTGATGCTTTTTATTAGGAAATACCGATATGATATTTTTCAGAATAATATTAAAGTAACCTTTATATACTTTAATGTTGCACTAATGGTGCTGCTTACCGTGCTTGTGATCAACTTCAATGTAGAATATGTTTATGTAGTACCCCTATGTATTCTTCCCCTTACTATTAAAGGTTTCTTTGATTCCCGGCTTGGTTTGTTTACCCACGTTATAACCGTATTGCTGCTTGGTTTCATCGTGCCCGACAGCTATGAATATATGTTTCTGCAAATTATTGCAGGAATTGTCACTATACTCACTGTTTCAGAATTATACAAAAGAGCAAACCTGTTTATCACAGTGGGACAAATAACCCTGGTGTACATAGTTTCCTATTTTGCCTTCACTGTAATACAGGAAGGTTCTATATATGAAGTGGAGACTGAAACATTTTTAATGTTTCTTCTTGGTGGCCTGGCAACTCTTTTTGTGCAGCCATTGATCTATGCTTATGAAAAGCTCTTTGGTTTGATCTCAGACATGTCTCTGCTGGAACTTTCCGATACCAATACCAAATTGCTTAAGGAGCTTTCAGACAAAGCTCCGGGGACTTTCCATCATTCCCTTAATGTAGCCAACTTGGCTGAAGCTGCAGCGAATGAGATCAATGCAAATTCTATGTTGGTTAGGGTAGGGGCGCTTTACCATGATATTGGAAAAATGCAGAATCCCACCTATTTTACCGAAAATCAAACCACTTCTGTTAATTCTCATGATGAATTAGCACCCAGGGAAAGTGCACAGATCATTATAGAGCACGTGATCAACGGGATCGAAACAGCTAAAAGGAGAAATCTGCCAGACAGGGTGATAGATTTTATTCGCACCCATCATGGAACCACAACAGTTTACTACTTCCTGCAAAAGGCTAAAGATGAAGACGGGGAAGTAAATGAAGAAGATTTCAGGTATCCGGGACCATTACCTTTTAGTAAGGAAACTGCAATTCTAATGATGTGTGACAGCGTGGAAGCAGCAAGTAGAAGTATTAAAGAACCTACTTCTAAAGTTATCGATGATTTTGTCGAAAAGATCATAAATAAGCAGATGAAAGAAGGACAGTTCCTAAATTCTGATATCACATTTATGGAAATTCAGCAGGTGAAAAAGGTCCTAAAGCGAAAACTGAAGAATATCTACCACCTGCGAATTGAATATCCCGAATAGATTGGCTACCAAATGTTGACAATCTCAACTTCCCCATCCCTGAAGTGAAATTTATCACCCACCTTTTTCTCCTCCAGTTCTTTGTAGATAGGAGCTTCGGTTGAAATAGCGTAAACACTGCTGCCGCTGCTTAGTTGAACTTCTCCAAGAGGGACAGAAACAAAATAATACTGATTTTTTGTTTCTACCACACTTCCCGGTCTTACTACTTCACTGCGATGATCAATGTCAAGGTTGGCCAGGGTTTCTTTCATATTGCGTACCCTGTCCAGATAAGCCGAATTTTTCTCGTACTCGGTAAGCATTTCTCCCTTATTACCATATTCATCGAAATCTGGGTGAAATTTATTCTGCTCATTCTGGCCAGATATTGAATCTAATTTTTCGTTATACTGGTCAATTCGCTCATTGACTAAATCAATGCATTTATTGTATAATTCCTGTTTATTAATACTCATTACTATGGGTTTTCTTTAAAATTAGCCAACAGCTATTTCAAAAAAGAACAATTAGCAAAAGTTTAATAATTGCATGGGTTAAACAGCAAACTGAGCGTCCAGGAGCTGGATGTTGCTCTGTATTCCTTCCCTTACCAGGTTCATCATTCTCTTGTTAAGAGCAGAAGAATTGGTAATGTAGAATCGATATTCGTCAATGGTGAACTGGCCTATGATCATTCCTTTCAGACTATTCCGGAATTTAATGTCCTTCTGCACTGCATTTTCAATGTAATTGAGTCTTTTCTCCACGTTCATTTCGTAGAACACATTCTTGTGCTTCTGAACATAATTGCGAAAAGCCTCCAAAAGCAGGTCGTTCTGCAAAAGGATCACCGGGCGTAAAGTTTTATTCTGAAAACTTTCATGGGGTAGCGTAGTGGGAGTAATCACAGCCGATTCTATTACCGGTCTTGAGTCAAGTAGGTTTTTATCTCGCGGTTCCATAACAGGGTTTTTACTAAAGATAGGAAAAGAAGGGCCCTGCAAGAGCTTCTTCCTATAACTTTTATAAACGGGTTGTGAACAATCGGGCTTCCGTTAAATTCCTATAAATAGTTTCCATTCCTTAAGGCTTCTTTTTACCTTTAAAAAAAGCCACATTTATGATCATTTCTCAAAATCCATATACCGGTGAAACCCTTAAAGAACATCGGGAATTTTCTTCTGAAGATATATCTAATGCTCTCGAAAAGGCCGATTCCCAATTTAAGGAATGGAAAGGCACCAGTTTTTCTCATCGCTCTAAACTTATGCTGAAGGCTGCTGAAGAGCTGAAGAAAAACAAACAGGAGTATGCCGAAACCATTACACGGGAAATGGGGAAACCTATTACACAATCTATAGCTGAAGTCGAAAAATGTGCCTGGGTGTGTGAATATTATGCCGAAAGAGCTGAAAAGCAGCTTGCTGCTGAAAAGATCGATACTGATGCGAAAGAGAGCTATGTGAATTATTCTCCCCTGGGAGTAGTACTCGCCATCATGCCATGGAATTACCCTTTTTGGCAGGTTTTCAGGTTTGCAGCGCCGGCGCTCATGGCCGGAAATGTGGGAGTGCTTAAACATGCCAGTAACACAATGATGTGCGGCGAAAAAATAGAACAAGTATTCTTACGGGCAGGTTTTCCCGAAGGCTGCTTTCAAAATCTCCTTATTGGCAGTAAAAAAGTTGAAGAAGTTTTAGTAGACGAACGCGTGAAGGCGGTAACTCTTACTGGCAGCGGTGGTGCAGGTGGTGCCGTAGCCTCTACAGCGGGGAAGCATATAAAGAAATCTGTATTGGAACTTGGTGGTAGTAATGCGCTGGTAGTCTTCGAGGATGCCGATCTAAAGGAGGCACTGGAAACTGCTGTGCAGGCACGATTCCAAAATACCGGGCAAAGCTGTATCGCAGGGAAAAGACTTTTGCTGCATAAGAACATTGCCGGGGAATTCACTTCCCGATTTGTGGAAAAGGTGAAAGCATTAAAAGCAGGAGACCCTATGGAGGAGGAAACCTATATTGGAGTTCAGGCCAGAGAGGATCTTGCGAAGGATGTCGAGAAGCAGGTAAACGAATCGGTTAAAATGGGAGCAAAGATCTTAACGGGAGGGGTACGAAAAAAGGCATTTTTCGCACCTACTGTTTTAGATAAGGTCACCACAGAAATGCCGATGTTTAACGAAGAAACCTTTGGGCCTGCCATTGGAATTACAACTTTTGAAACCGAAGAAGAGGCTTTGAAACTTATCAACAAGACTCAGTTTGGTCTTGGGGTATCTTTATTTACTCAGGATCATGAGCGGGTTAAGAGATTGATCCCGCAAATAGAAGATGGAGCCGTCTTTGTGAATGAGCTCGTAAAAAGTGATCCCCGTTTGCCTTTTGGAGGAACTAAAAAGTCTGGTTATGGACGGGAATTATCTCAGTTTGGGATTAGGGAATTTGTAAATATTCAGACGGTTTATATTAAATAGAGAACCATGCCAAAGCAGAACATTGCGGTCACAACAGACTGTGTAATATTTTTAAACGAAGGGGAGGGATTTAAGGTGCTTCTGGTTCAAAGGAATTCAGATCCCTATAGAGGAAAGTGGGCTTTACCCGGAGGCTTCCTGGAAGAGGAAGAAACCCTGGAAGCCGGCGCAAAAAGGGAGCTTCAGGAAGAAACGGGGTTAAAGATTAAAAATCTGAGACAATTAAGAGCCTTTGGAAAACCGGGGCGGGATCCCAGGGGAAGAACCATAAGTATTCCCTTTTTTGGAGAGGTAACTTCAGAAGAAAAAGTAAAGGGAGCTGATGATGCTGCAGATGCTCAATGGTTTTACCTGAAGGAACTGCCCGATTTGGCTTTTGATCATGCAGAGATTCTGCAGGAAGCCAGGAACAAGTATTTTTCAGTAAAAGAATAATTAATCCCAGAATAATAAAAAATGAGATTCCACACCCGTAAATGGATCAAACCCCAGGACCTAAATCCAAATGGAACTTTGTTTGGGGGTCGACTTCTCGAATGGATCGATGAGGAAGCAGCTTTATACGCGATAATTCAGCTGGAAAATCCAAGGACGGTAACTAAATTTATGAGCGAAATTGACTTCAGGAGTTCGGCCACGGAAGGTGACATTATTGAAATTGGAATGGATGTGGTTAAATTTGGTACCGCTTCTATCACCCTTCGCAGCGAGGTGCGGAACAAAATGACCCGGGAAGTGATCATCAGCATTGACAGGATCGTCATGGTTGCTCTTGATGATAATGGAAAAGCCAAACCGCACGGAAAAACCCAGGTTGAATTCGTAAAAGACCGGCTTAAGGAATAGTTATTCTTTACCTTCAGCCTTTTCTTTCTGGTCCTTTTCTACTTCTTTTTCAATTTGCTTTTCCGCTTCCTTTAATTCATCTTTTGTTGGCGGAGATGCCTTTTGGACGGCACCTTTAGAAGGTTCTAAGCTCAGTTTGGCGTAAAATGGAAAATGATCTGAGCCTACATGGTTACCAACTTTGATCTTTACCAGACGAAAATCTTCAGAAACAAATAGATGGTCAAGCGGCCAACGCATTATCCAACTATCGGCGTTGAAAGTGTTATAAAATCCTCTGCCAATTCGTGGATCCAAAAGCCTGCTTACACTTTTAAACAGCTGAGTTGTTTCTGACCAGGCAACATCATTAAAATCTCCTGCCACTATTACCGGAAGCTCTGCATTTTTTGACCTTTTGGCCACCATCATCATTTGCGCATCCCGATCGGTTGAAGAGCCGTCATGTGGAGGCATGGGTGGGGTAGGATGAATGACATGAAGTTGAACCAGTTCCCTGGAAGGTAAAACTATGCGCGCATGCATAGAGGGGATGCTGTCTTCCAATAAGAATTCAATTTTTTGATCCTGAAGTTCCAGTCTTGAATATACAAGCATTCCGTAGGTATTGTCCAGCGGCATCTCCATTCTATATTCATAACCAAAGCCTTGGAGGCCTTTGCGCAATTCATTTTGCCATTTTTCATTGGTTTCAGTAAAGATGAGGACATCGGGTTTCCAGATGAAAACTTCATTGATTACCTTCCCATACTCCTCGTTTTTTTGTAACACATTGATGGAAAGTAAATCAATACTCCGGGCCGGCACAGTGGCCGTGTTCTCTTTTAATTCTTCTTCGGCAAAAGGAGTATAGGGATAAATTTTTAACAGTTGCAGCAAAAAACATCCCCCCAGGACAAAAATGAAGGTATAGTCTCTCCAGCTTCGCAGATCAAATCTAAAGAAGTACACCAGTAGTGCTACCAGGGTAAGAATGGTCAGTTGTACATGTGGATAGTCGAACATCCTTATCCACCAGTAATCTGCAGCAACAAAAGGAAACAGGGAAAGTATAACTGCCAGGATCCCAAAACCCTGGAGAAATGGTTTTAATTGCATTTTCTAATAAAATTGTAGGTGAAGGTAAGTACTTCCCGTAAAAGATGGTGGAATTTTAAGAATTTGCTTGGTAAATTATTTCGAAAATCAGATACTTTCCCTGGACATTTCCCTAACCGCCTTAATAATATCATCCCCGGAAGGCGATTCGAAAAGCTGCAGGTCGAAATAGGGTACAGCAGCAATGAGGTGGTCAAAAATATCTGCTGTTATTGCTTCATAAAATTCCCAGCGTTTATCTTTACTAAAACAGTAAATCTCGATTGGTATTCCCTGAGTAGTGGGAGCAAGATGTCTTACCATCATTGTCATTTCCTGATTTAACTGCGGATGGGCTTTTAAATAGGATAAGGCATATTGACGAAAGACTCCGAGATTGGTTTGATGTCTTCCGTTCAGGAGGTGTTTTTTATTTACCCCCATCTGGAGATTATAGTTGTTGATCTCTTCCTGCCGTTCTTTTATGTAAGGCGCAATCAATCCAAATTCTTTAAATTTTTCGATATCATTTTCATTTACAAACCTAATAGAACTCTGTTTGATATTGATAGCTCTTTTAATGCGCCTCCCCGGAGAGTCCTGCATTCCGCGCCAGTTATGGAAGGAATCAGCAATTAGATTGTATGTTGGAATGGTGGTATAGGTGTTATCCCAGTTCTGGACCCGGACGGTAGCCAGATTGATCTCTGTTACAAATCCATCTGCTCCATATTTACTGAAGGTGATCCAGTCCCCAATACGCACAATATCATTCACCGAAACCTGGATCGAAGCAATAAAACCCAGAATTGTATCTTTAAAAATAAAAAGGATGATTGCTGAAGCGGCTCCCAGGGAAAGTAAAAATCCGAGTACAGATCTACCTGTGAGCTCAGAAAAAATAAAAATAAAGCCTATTGACCAGAAGACGATCATTAATACCTGGGTATAACTTTCTATAGGTTTATCCCGGTATTTTTCATGCCGCTTTAAATAATTGGTGGTGGTACGCAACAAACTGCGGCAGATCAAAACGATCAAAATGATAATATAAATATCCACCAGGGTTTCAAAAACCTTGAGCAGTTGAGGATATTCCTCAAAAGTGATCGGTACTGCCACTATAAGCAAAAGCAGCGGAAAAATATTACTTATATACCTCGGGAAATTACTTTTAACCAGGAAGTCATCAAAAGTGGTTTTGGTCTTATCTGTAAATCTTTTAAAAGCTGTGAGGAGAATGGTCTTTGTGATATAATGGATTAAATACCATAAGACAAAAACAATGGCTATGTTGATCAACATGTTCAGGAATTGAGCTATATCCTCATCCATTCCCTGTTCAATAAATCTTTTGGCTAAGAAATCGCTGAAATATTTTAATTTCTCGCGCATTAATTACAAATATTTTTTTTCTACATAAAAAGGCCCCAGGGGAAGAACAGAACTTGCGCAAATAATAGCCAGCGTTTTTAAGTTCCATTCCATTGGCTTGTACAACAGCAAGGCACCAAATATATAGGCGACAAAAAGAATTCCGTGAGCCATACCTACTGATTGAACCATTTGAGGAGCATCCCAAATGTATTTAAGCGGCATGGCGATCAATAGCAGAACCAAAAAAGATATTCCTTCTAAAATACTTATCCATTTAAAGATCTTTACCTGAGATTCCAGTGACATAATTATCAATTTTTATGGTTGCAAATATACTTCAAACCAGTGTAAATCTTACACTTAAAAGCATGTCTTTTATAGCATTTTTAACCGGTTAAATAAGACACTTTCAGAATTAACCTTAAGGGTATAGTTGAGGAAAAAATAATAGTATTTTCTTCTTAAAGTGCCTGTACAAAAGCAGGTGTTTTCTTAATTTGCGGCATATTCAGAAAAATAGAAATGAGCAAAAGAATTTTAGTGACAGGCGGTCTGGGATATATTGGATCCCATACCGTGGTTGCACTACAGGAAAAAGGATTTGAAGTAGTTATTATAGATAACCTTTCTAATTCCTCGTTGGAGGTATTGGGCGGAATTACCCGTATTACCAAGATCTCGCCCCAATTTGAAAAAATTGATCTTCGTGAAAGACATGACGTAAGTAACTTTTTTGACAAGTATCAGGATATAGACGGAGTTATTCACTTTGCAGCTTCCAAAGCAGTAGGGGAAAGTGTGGAAAATCCTTTGCTATACTATGAGAACAACCTGAATACTCTAATCTATTTATTGCAGCAGCTTAAGGAAAAGGAGACTCCAAAAATTATTTTTAGCTCCTCATGTACCGTCTATGGACAGGCTGACGAATTGCCTATTACTGAAAACGCACCTGTTAAAAAAGCAGAATCACCTTATGGGAATACAAAACAAATAGGGGAGGAGATCATTGCCGATACCTGTAAAGTAACTTCACATTTAAAAGCGATCTCTCTCAGGTATTTTAATCCCATAGGCGCTCATCCATCTGCCCATATTGGAGAATTGCCTATTGGTACTCCTCAAAATCTTGTGCCTTTTATCACTCAAACCGCTGCCGGTATAAGGGAAAAATTATCTGTTTTTGGACAAGATTATCCAACACCGGACGGAACCTGCATAAGAGATTACATCCACGTAATGGACCTGGCCAGAGCACATGTGGTTGCCCTTGAAAGAATTATACATGGCGAGCAGTCTGAAAATTATGAAGTTTTCAATCTGGGTACCGGAAAAGGAAATTCGGTGCTGGAGGCCATTCAGGCTTTTGAAAAAGTATCGGGACAAAAATTACCATATGATTTTGCTCCAAGAAGAGAAGGTGATATTACTGCAGCATATGCCGATACCACCAAAGCCAATGAAGTGCTTAAATGGAAAGCAGAGTATGGTATAGAAGAAGCAATGCAGAGTGCCTGGAAATGGCAGCAAGAACTTCAAAAGAAACAAAAAGAGGAGATATAAAAAAGAAACTGTCTAAAATATAAGCTTAAAGGCTAATTCAAACTTTTGGAAATCTTCTTAAGAAGATTGTAAGACCTATTTTCATATGGTCGCAGAGGGGATTTACATTTTAGACAGTTTTTAAGTTTTTCTAATTCACAATGAACGCATGGATCACTCCGGGTAACCAACCAATTAAAGTCAGGATAATGCTAATTAAGAGTGTGGTTCCTACTCCATGGTTCAGGTATACAGCAAGAGGTGGTAATAGGATGTTCAAAATTATAGTTAGCATATTTCTTTTTTTATATGGTTATACTACCAAATTAGTGATAAATTCTTAAAAAAAATTCGGATATTATTGGTTTAGCTTGATTTTAACATGCAGATTTTTAATCTATTAAGAGGGATCATTGATGAAGTCAGGGCTGACGTGGGTTCAGCATTCAGCAGTTAATTGGATTGTGCATTTTCCCTATCTTCGCAAAAAATTGTGCTATGACATTTAAGGAACTGGGAGTTTCAGAAGATATTATTAAAGGATTAGAGGAAATGGGTATCCATACCCCTACCGGAATCCAGGAAGCTGCCATTCCGGTACTTACAGAAGGGGCGGTTGACTTTGTGGGACAGGCACAAACGGGAACAGGAAAGACTGCGGCCTTTGGGCTGCCGTTACTTGCTCAAATTGACCCTTCTAAAGAAGAAGTACAGGCGCTTATTCTTGCTCCCACCCGGGAACTCGGTCAGCAAATTGCACGACAATTATTCAAATTCACAAAGTACAGCGATAAGATCTTTACTGAAGCGGTTTATGGGGGAGAAAAGATCGACATTCAAATCGCCCGATTAAACCGTCCTACCCAGATTGTAGTCGCCACTCCGGGCCGGTTAATTGACCTTATGAAAAGAAAGGCAGTCGATATTCGAAAGATCAAAACTCTAATTCTTGACGAGGCAGATGAAATGCTAAGTATGGGTTTTAAAAATGACCTCACGACTATTCTTGAAGCCACGGCTTCAAAGGAGCGAAATGTGTGGTTATTTTCCGCAACTATTCCCCAGGACCTCAATGAGATCATCAACAAGTATGTCAACAAAGGAGCCCGCAGAGTACATATAGATAAGCAGGATGCGGTGAATACCGGTATCCAACATCAGTTTGTCTCTGGTGACGATAACAGTAAACTTGATACTCTTTCTTACTTCCTTAAATCTATGGGTAAAAAAAGAGGGATCATCTTTACTAAAACCAAAACTGCCGCGCGAACACTTTCCAAACAACTGGCAGCCAAAAATTATGAGGTAGGTTTATTGGAGGGAGACATGCTGCAGAAAGACCGTGACAAGGTGATGAGGGCTTTTAAAAACAAGAATTTGAGGCTGTTGGTATCAACAGATGTTGCTGCCCGGGGCATTGATGTAGAAAATCTGGCTTTTGTTGTACATTATCAAATGCCAGATCAAACCGATTACTATACCCACCGCAGCGGTCGTACTGCAAGAGCCGGTAAAACAGGTGTTTCTCTTGCTCTTGTAAATCAATATGAGCTTAAGAAAATACGGCAAATGGAAAGGGAATTGGGAATAAGGTTTACCCAGATAAGGTAGTTACAAAAGATCACAGGATTCCTTATCCAGCTCCGTCTCTATAGTGTAATGATCAAATTTGTATTCCTGCAGCACATTTTTGACATCCCGCTTCACATCGAGCAACTGCTGAAAATGGCTGATGTTTTTTAGTTTTATATGAGTTGTGAAAACGTGATCTGTTCCTTCCAGTGACCACACATGCATATGATGAAGAGAGGCAATATTTGGTAGGGCCTCCAGCTTTTGTTCGATCTCCTGTAGATCGATCTCTTTTGGCACCCCCTGAAGAAAAATAAATAAGGTTTCCTTTAATCTCTTAAAGACATTCCATAAAATATATAAAGTAATAAGCAGAGAAAGTGCAGGGTCGAGGTACGGCGTTTCATAAAAGTGAAGAATAATCGCTACGATAAGAACAGCTATCCACCCCAGCACATCTTCGATAAGATGCCATGAAACTACTTTCTCATTCACGGAAGTTCCTTTAGAAAGCTTCCAGGCTGCAAAGCCGTTTACCGCAACACCTACGATCGCAAAGATCAACATTCCGCCCGCATCAGAATATTCAGGTTCTACAAGTCGGGAAATAGCTTCAGTAATTACATAAATGGAACCGGCAATAAGCACAAGGCTGTTTATGAGGGCACCTAAAAGAGAAAATCGTTTGTAACCAAAACTGAATTTTGCATCTCGTTTCTGTTGGGATTTATTCTGAAGATACCAGGAAGTGCCAAGGGAAATAGTATCCCCCAGGTCATGTATAGCATCCGAAATTATGGCGACGCTATTTACATAAAATCCGCCTATAAGTTCAAAGACAGTAAAAGCGGCATTAAGAAAAAATGCCAGTTTAAGATTCCTGCCCGAAGAATGATCGTGGTGGTGGTGGCCATTACCCATAAAAAATCCCGTATTTATTGGAATTCCAAAAATACGGGATTTGTAAAGGATTTAGAGGAAGTGATCCTCACAAATATTTTATACGATCTTAAAGATCACCAATGCGTAGCCATAGAATCTTATGAACCTGAGCAGGCCAAACAAAAGATAATACCTGAATTTATAATTGATTATACCTGCCGCCACACTGGTTATAGCAAAAGGAATAGGTAAAAGGGCACCAACTACAATTAAAAAACCACCCCACTTTTCGGTGTTCTTAATGTGTTTGGACATTTTGGTTTCCATGGTGCGGTGTACCGCAGGTATCCTTGTAATTGCTTTACCAATCCAATAGGAAATGATACCACCAACATAAGAAGCTAACGCCAGGAAACTAAGGAAAAGTACAGGCATGGCAGATTTTCCCGCCCACGCTATAAAAAGTTCGGGAGGAACCAGACCCAATCCTATAGATTCTGAAGCCAGGAAAACAGAGATGATTCCCAGGGGAGAAAAAGTTTCGGTAACGGTGACCAGAACACTGTTGATGTTGATCACATACTCATTAATGGCAAATAAGGCAGCTAAAAAAAGAATGACCGGTAAGATCGCTTTTTTTAAACTTGTACCTACAAATCTGTAAAATCCTGTGTAACTATAATATTGGTGTAGTAATTTCCAACGTGGTTTCTTATTCAATACAACTTCATTTTTCTTCTTCATTTTCAATCGGTAATTAAAAAGCTTCTTTTCTCAAAGCTATTCAATTATTAAGCCACATCCACCAAACGAAAGGTTAATTCTCTTCTGCGTAGGCGATTAAGTTATCACGGTATTCCTTAAGATCGATTTCGTTAAGCTTATTATTGGATTCCGCAATTAAAGAAAGCAGGTAATCCAGGCTTTCTTTGGGATCAACGTCATTCGCTTCAGGATTGTCGGCTTCAAAATCTTCAAGAGGCTCATCTTCAGGAATAGGAATATCAAAAGTCTGGTAGGTTTCGATATGCTCATAAGTAAGCCTGATCACCTTTGCCAGGAGAGGATTCTTTTCTTCAATGGCATAAGGACGCAATTCCTTAAGATCGTCAACAATTGTGTTGATTATAATGCCATTGCGCATAAGGTCGCGCTGTATTTTATTCAGAAGTTTTTGTGCCTTTTGATTTTCCAACGTAAAGAATTTTGATAAAACAATTAATCATCCCTCAAAAAAGCACATTTTCAGGAGCTTTTCAGGAGGTTGCAAAGATAATTGATTCTCCCTGTAATTTGTATTACTTCCTTCAAAGATTTTTGCTTCTGAAGTTAAAATTTTTAAAATCCTCTGCCTTCTGAAGAATTAACAAAGGCTTACGAGACTCTCTTTGAAAATGGAGCAGAGTTGTGGTAATTTTATGGTGAAAAATAAAAATCATGGAGAATTTAAATAATAAAGTAGCTTTTGTCACCGGCGGAAGCAAGGGAATAGGATATGGGGTTGCCGCAGCGCTTTCAGCAATGGGAGTTCGTGTGGGAATCACCAGCCGTAATAAAGCTGAAGCCGAAAAAGCAGCTAAAGAGATCACCGCTTCTGGAAAAGGTGAGGTGATAGGCATTGAAGCCGATGTAAGGGATTTCGAAAGTCAGAAAAGAGCTATTCAGCAGGTAACCGATAAATGGGGACAACTGGATGTGCTCGTTGCAAATGCCGGAGTGGGACATTTTGGTTCTATTGAAGAACTAACTCCCGAGCAATGGCAGCAAACCATTGATACCAACCTTACCGGAGTCTTCTACAGTTTAAAAGCAGCTATCCCGGAACTAAAAAAGAGCAAAGGTTACATCTTTACGATCTCCAGCCTGGCTGGGACAAATTTCTTTGCGGGAGGTACAGCATACAATGCCAGTAAATTTGGAGTTACCGGTTTCACCCAGGCCGCTATGCTCGATCTAAGGAACTATGATATTAAAGTTACTACCATAATGCCGGGTTCTGTTGCGACTCATTTCAACGATCACAATCCTTCAGAGGAAGATGCGTGGAAGATCCAAAAAGAAGATATTGGAGAATTAGTGGTTGATCTTTTAAAGATGAATCAACGGGCGTTGCCGAGTAAGATCGAAATAAGGCCAACAAAACCGCCGCAAAAGTAATTCTACAGAGGTTTCAAAAAGGAGGTTTTTAAGCCTCCTTTTTTGATGTCTTTAGGTGAACAGCTTGTGCCAGTTCCACAATTTTATCGGCTATGGAGAGCCAGGCTTCTTCCTGCAGGAGATGTTTAGATCGCAGCAAATGAATTTCTCTTAAACCTGCTGCTTTTTTGATCTCCTCTCCATAGGTTTCAAGCGTAAGAGCAGGATCTTTACTACCCCAAACCGCCTGTACAGGATAATTCACATTTTGAACTGCTTTTAAACACAGCTCCCTGAATTCGGGAGACTTATCAAAGTTGCGCATGATCTTCAAAAACGCCTTTCCCTGATCGTCTTTTTTCAGAAGGTCTATATAGGCGTTTATTTCTGAGCTTGATATCCTGGAGGTATTTATTACGCCCACACTTTTGAACATTACCGGCCAGGTGAGGTGCGTCATCATTTTTAATTCTGCTTCTCCCAAAACCCTTTTTTCAAAAGGTTTCATAAAAACAGGTTTATGGAAATTGACCACATCTATCCAGGTGTTGAGAATGGTGAGGGACATGATCCTGTTAGCATGACGGGCAGCCAGGGCGAATCCTATTGGTCCTCCCACATCGTGCACCACCAGGTGAAATTTCTTTAACTTAAGAGCCTTGGCGGCTTTATAGATAAAATCTGCCAGGTTGGAGAAGGAGTAATCGAAATCCTTTGGGCGGTCTGTAAGGCCCAGCCCGGGGAGATCAATACTCACTCCTTTATATCCTTTTTTTTCAAGGGATCGCAGTACTTTTCTGTAAAGAAATGAAGAGGTGGGGACGCCGTGAATACACAAAACGGTTTCTCCACGGCCATATTTTAAGGCGAATGTTCTAATACCATCTACATCAAAATAAGTTCCCGAAGCTTCATGCTCCTTAATCACCTCTGCTACAGATCTTTCCTTTTTTGCCATAGATGCTCCTATTTTTGAAGCAGTCTTAGCAGTTCTCTCGCAGCTTTTTCTGAAGATGCAGGATTCTGGCCGGTGACAAGTTTTCCATCTACCATTACATAAGAGCTCCAGTCATCGCCTTTGCTGTAATTGGCTCCCATCTGATTCATTTTGTCCTCCACAAGAAATGGAACTACATTGGTAAGACCTACAGCTTCTTCTTCAGAATTTGCAAAGCCGGTAACATTTTTACCTCTAACAAAAGGTTCTTTATGCTCCTCTACATTTCCTAAAACTCCCGGTGCATGACATACAAAAGCCATAGGCTTCATCTGCCGGTTAAATTCCTCAATGAGAGCAATAGATTTCAAATCATTGGCAAGGTCCCAAAGCGGGCCGTGCCCCCCGGGATAAAAAACTCCGTCAAATTCTGATGCGTCTACATCTTCCAGTTTTTTGGTCATAGAAAGCTTCTTTTGCAGCTCCTCATCTTTATCAAAACGTTTGGTGGCTTCGGTTTGAGCATCTTCTGTAGTACTTGCAGGATCGATTGGAGGCTGTCCGCCTTTAGGTGAGGCGAGAACAACTTCTGCACCTGCATCGGCTAATACATAATAGGGAGCCGCAAATTCTTCTACCCAGAAACCTGTTTTTTTTCCTGTATCTCCCAGTTTGTCATGGGAAGTTAGTACCATTAAAATTTTCATAGTTTGTTTTTTTGTTCAGAAATAGCTGAATTTTATCTTTTTTTCAGCTTTGCTTAAAATTACAATGCTCCCTGCCCATAGCCAAGGCTGCTTTACTAATTAAAGGTTAAAAGTGTGATGAAGAACCTATTTTTAAAGAGTTGAAAGGGGCACTATTTTTAAAAGGGTTTAGCTTTGTATAAAATTTCCCGGGGCTTGAACCTTATTCAATATTTAAAAGACTTCTTTAACCTACTTCGTACTGCCGAATTCTCAAAAGGGATCCGTTTTGCCGTGGCAGCAATTGTACCGCTGCTGGTTACGGGTTACTTTGATGTCCTGGAAATTGGAATGGCTATGGCAATCGGGGTTTTGCTCACTTCCCCCAGTGATGTCCCCGGCAGCCTTAGAAGACGGGTAATTGGGATATCCCTGTCTGTTGTTATCGCAGTTTTTGCAACCATAGTTATTGGATTTTCACTTACCCATCCCGTGATCTTCATTCCGGTCCTGGTGCTGCTCACTTTCCATTTTTCCATGATCTCCGTTTTTGGTTTCAGGGCTTCTTTGATAGCATTTTCAGGGTTGTTTGCGGTGGTGTTAAGTATGGCACAGGTAGCTTCTCAAGGTGGAATTGTTCTCCATTCTTTATGGATTGGTGCCGGCGGAATCTGGTACCTGCTTTTTTCATTGGCACTTCATTATTTTTTACGCCGAAGAGAAACAGATCAGCTCCTGGCCGAAGCTTTTGAATTAACAGCAGATTACCTTGATATTCGCGCCCGACTCATGGATGAAAAAGGGGAGAACAATCATCAATTTCAGAAAGAGCTTTTCGATCTTCAAACCTCCATTAATGAAAAACATGAGCTAATAAGAGAAATGCTCATTACCCGGCGCAGAAATTTTGGAAGATCGGGGATGGTGCGAAAGCGGCTTCTAATTTTTATGGAGCTGGTAGATATCCTCGAGCTTAGTATGGCTAACCCGGTGAATTATCAAAGAATGGAGGAACTTTTTAAAGAGCATCCGGAAAAAATAGGCCTTGTAAAAGACTGGAGTTTTATTATGGCAGAAAACCTGCGAATGATAGCAGGTGTGATGTTAGGCAAAAAGAATTCCGGGGATAATGAATCCCTACACCTTAAAAAAGCAGAAATATGGCAGAATTTTGAAGCCTTTGCCACAAACGCAAAATCTTCTGAAGATAATGAGGTGCTGCTGGTTTATAAAAACCTGTTGAACTTTAAAGAAAAGCAATACCAAAAGATCCTTTCCATAGAACGTCTACTTAAGGAGTGGGGAGAGAATAAGGAATTTCGGATCAAAAGAAAGGATGCCGCTAAATTCCTTACCACCCCTGATTATAACCCGAAGACACTTCAAGATCATCTGGATCTAAAGTCTCCCATCTTCAGACATTCCTTAAGACTCACAGTGACTTTGGTTATTGGTTATGCGATAGGAAATTTTTTTGAAGTGCAGAATGCCTACTGGATCCTGCTTACTATTTTGGTGATCATGAGGCCCGGTTATGCCTTAACCCGGGACCGCTTCAAACAGCGGCTGTATGGAACTATTATTGGCGGGGCTATAGCCGTGTCCCTCGTGCTGCTTATTAGAAACCAGGTGATGTACGGTGTTTTCGCAGTAATTTCTCTTATCCTGGCGCACTCCATGATCCAGCGGAATTATAAAACTGCTGCAGCATTTATCACCCTCAACGTTGTTTTTGTATATAGCTTATTAAGACCCGATGTACTGCAGGTGATCCAGTACAGGGTGCTCGACACAGCAGTTGGGGCTTTATTGGCATTTTTGGCTGCCAAGTTTCTGTGGCCAACCTGGGAGTATTCTATGATCCAAAACTTCATCAATGAAAGTATTAAAGCCAATTGCAGTTTTATAAAAGAGATTGAAGCCTATTACCAGAATAAAAACAGGTTGCCCGCTTCATATCGTTTGGCACGTAAACAGGCTTTTTTAGCAATGGGAGATCTCAACGCAGCATTTCAACGCATGGCGCAGGAACCCGGCACCGAAAAAGACCATTTGGAAGCAACTTTTAAGCTTGTTTCCCTTAATCAGGAATTTCTTTCGGGTGCCGCATCTTTAGGAACTTTTATGAGGTCCCATCCTACGACCGAAGCTTCAGAACATTTCAAAAATTACATGACTGCAATTCAGCAGAATTTGGCAGCTTCAGGAGGAAAAAAGGAAGGAGTACACCTTCAGTTTTCCGAAGAGATAAGGAACGCAGAGAGGTTTTATGAAGAGCTTTACAAAAAGCTACTTCAAATGAATAAAGTGAATGAGGAGCGCGAAAAAAAAGGCGTACGCGAAAGGCTGGAGGAGGTACAGATCCTAATGGACCGGTTAAAGTGGCTTTTGGAAATAAGTGAGAATACGAAAAACCTGCAGCTTAAAGAAGCATAAAGCCACCCTTTTGAGGTGGCCTAAAAACATGCTACTAAGAATATTAGAACAGAACTACTTTTTAGTGCTCTGCTTTCCAGATTTGTTATCCGATTTGTGATCGCTCTTTTTTGCAGCGTCTTGTTTTTGTCCGGATTTCTTTTGGTCTTGTGCCATGGTTATAAGTTTTTGATTAATAATATTAAAGTTACAATACCCTGTAAAACAATGTTTTGAAGCACTGTTTTTTTAACCTTTCTTTTATAGTTAAAATTTTTAGCATAGAAGGAAGACCAAAACAGAAGCCGGCATTGGTTTGCATTTAGTAAATTTGAGAATCAACCCAACTTTATGGAATACCAGGAGATAATAAGAAGAATAACCGAACAAAAGCAATTGCCTAATTTAAGATTCAGCATCAAAGAAAAAGCTGAGGCCTTTACCAATCATCTGTTCTATACATTGTTCGACAGGGATACAGCCGTAGAAGAAAATCTGGAACAGCTGGCAAGGGAATTTCAGGAATTGGGAGACCTGGTTTGTTGGGAGCCGGGCAAACCTTGTTCTGAGCTTTGGGATGAGTACTGTCAAAAATTGCCATACCTGCTGGAGAAGATTAATCTTGATGCCGTGGCCATTGCCAATAACGATCCTGCGGCAAACTCGGTGGAGGAGGTTTATCTATCTTATCCAGGGTTTTTTGCTATCGCAGTTTACAGGTTGAGCCATGAGTTCTACAAAATGGGTTTACCTTTAGTGCCGAGGTTAATGACAGAATGCGCCCATAAATTAACCGGAACGGATATCAATCCCGGGGCTCAAATAGGAGATTCTTTTTTTATTGATCATGCTACGGGAGTGGTAATAGGAGAAACCACAGTGATAAAAAACAATGTAAAACTGTATCAGGGAGTAACTCTGGGGGCCCTATATGTGGAGAGAGAGCTGCGAAATATCAAAAGACATCCTACCATAGAAAATAATGTAACTATTTACGCAAATGCCACAATCCTGGGAGGTGATACTATTATTGGAGAAAATAGTATTATAGGAGGAAACGCCTGGCTCACGGGTTCAGTGCCTCCAAATTCATTTGTAACACATAATCCTACTATCAAAATTAAAAACCGGCAAAGAAATGAGTAATACCGTATTAGATCTAATTGGGAATACACCTTTAGTTAAAGCACAGAATCTTGTTTCCAATCCGCGGGTGGAGTTGTACTTCAAGCTGGAAGGACAAAATCCGGGAGGAAGTGTAAAAGATCGTCCGGCTTATAATATGATCAAAAAAGCAATGGAACGTGGGGATATCACTAAGGACACAAAGCTTATTGAAGCCACCAGCGGAAATACCGGAATAGCGCTGGCTATGGTTGCCAGGTTGTTAAACTTGGATATAGAACTTGTAATGCCCGAAAATTCCACAGTGGAAAGGGTTCAAACCATGCGGGCTTATGGCGCTAAGGTGATCTTAACCGATGCCGATGTGGGAATAGAAGGAGCAAGGGATTATGCCGAAGAACGCATGAAGAACGGCAACTATTTTATGCTCAATCAATTTGGAAATGATGATAACTGGCAGGCGCATTATCATTCTACGGGACCCGAGATATGGAATGATACCCACCAGAAAATAACGCATTTTGTATCTTCTATGGGAACTACAGGAACAATTATGGGTACTTCAACTTTTTTAAAAGAAAAAAATAAAGGTATAAAAATAGTTGGAGTGCAACCGGCAGATGAGGCACGAATACCCGGAATTAGAAAATGGCCCGAAGCCTATTTGCCCCGAATTTTTGATCCTAAAAAGGTAGATCGTATCATGGAAGTGACCGAGGAGGAAGCAAGAGCTATGACGATGCGTCTGGCCGAAGAGGAGGCCATCTTTGCGGGAATGAGTAGTGGGGGAGCAGCTGCGGCCGCTGTTAGGTTATGTGAAGAATTGGAGGACGGGGTGGTGGTAAGTATAGTATGCGATAGAGGGGATCGATATTTATCTTCTAACTTATTTGAAAAATAAAGGCTGCTAAAAAGACTCGTTAATTTTTTCTTTTGCTTCATAGGGTTCAGATTTACAATTGTTCTAAATCTGAGGAAGCTTCCTGAAATTATTAGATTCTTTTTGCAGCCTCTTCTTCCGGCTTACAATCCTACAAGGGTAATTGCACCTTGTTCTTTATTTATTTTTACTCTTCGGGTTTTATCACCATCTCTTAGTTTCACTTTATAGAATTCTTTATGGATGTCCCATCCTTTAGAAACGGCTATGTGTTTATTCCCCACAACAACAGCATCTCGGTATTGTTGAAGTATTTTCATGCGTGCATCTTCAGGTAGTCTTACATTTTTGAATTTTTGGAAGGAAGAAACCAATTCTCCATCCTTGTCAAAATTTGCAAGTAAATGACCTTTAGTACTCTTGAAGCTAACCTGATAGGAATCATAGTCTTCTTTTTCATTATCCTTTAATACTCTTTGAATGTCAAATCCGTTTTTCACAAAAGCAAGTGGATTTTTTTCAAATTCTCCATAGTTTTTTTCCGCAATTTTTATTGTCAGAGTATTTGAAACCGGGTCAAGTTTCATGGATTCTGGTCGGTATTCTAGTTTTGTCTCCTTTAGGAGGATTTGTGAATGTCCTGTTCCAATAAACCCAAACAGGAGCAATACAAGAATTAAATTTTTCATAGCACTGTGTATTAGAGATTAATATGGTATAAAGGTATGGAGAGGAATTTCCCCGGAAAACTACTTAAGTAGCATATCACGTTAAATATTTAATTTGAAAAACGCCCTTGAGCCTTGTCCAGCAGCAGTTTCAGGTCTTTTATCTCCACTTTTTGCCGGCCAATATTGATAATGCCGTCGTTTTTAAATTGCTGTAAATGTCGGTTTACAACTGCACGGGTCGACCCAATTAAATTTGCAATTTCATCATTGGAAAGATCGTTGATCAATTCCAGTTCTTGAGATTCTGAATTAATATGATTTAAGATTAATCGGGCGAGACGTGTTGCAATTGGTATTAGTGTCACATTCGAAGCACATTCTTCAAGGATCCTTACTTGCTTACTTAAATAGGGAAGTAGATTTTTATTGATGCCCGGGTTTTTTATTATCCAATTTTTCATTTTAAACATTGGAATAGTCAATAAAACGACCCTGTCCAGAGATTCATAATAAATTCGATGTTCACCTCCATCCAGTAAACATAGTATATCCAGAACATCTCCCTTTTTCAGGAGGAAATAAGTGAGTTCCCGGTCATTGTTCTTTTCTACATGGTAAGCTTTAAGTCGGCCGGAAATAACGAAGTAAAATGTTTGAAGGGTCCTTAAGTTGCTAATACTGCAGGTATTTTTTGGCATGATCTCCTCCTCCAGATCATCCAGGATTAGAAGCAGGTCTTCGTCTTTAAGGCCTTTTAAAAGCTCATTCTGTTGAAGGGCCTGGAAGTATTTAAACCGTTTTTTTTCACTCTTCATAAGCCTTTATAATTTGTAGGGGAAGAGGCTGGGGAAGGATTATATCGTATTCTTCAAAGATAACTTTTTTAAAATCAGTTTTTTATATGCCTTTAAAATTTATTTTTTCAGGTTTTTGGGATGATAATTTTGGCTGAAGCTTAATTTCAGTTATTTTTGCAAAATTGCAATTGAAAGAAAAATTAATGACGCAGGACACATTCGGAATTGAAGAAAAGACGGTTGATAAAGAACTATATGCCTATCAACAGGAGGATATACATAAAATATTTAAAGTTCTTGAAGCTCACCCCGAACGTTATAACCTGCTTTATCAATTACCTACCGGGGGCGGAAAAACCGTTATTTTCTCCCAAATCGTAAGAGAGTATATCCAGAGAACCGGAAAAAAAGTCCTTATCCTTACGCATCGAATTGAATTATGTAAGCAAACCTCCCGCATGCTTACAGGTTTTGGGGTAAGGAACAAGATCATTAATTCAAGCATTAAAGAACTCCCGGACCAGAACGAATACATGTGCTTTGTAGCCATGGTAGAAACCCTTAACAACCGTCTCAATGATGAAAAAGTAGAGCTGGAGAATCTTGGTATGGTGATCATCGATGAAGCCCATTACAATTCCTTTAGGAAATTGTTCAAGTTCTTTAATAGAAGCTTCATTCTTGGAGTTACTGCCACGCCTCTAAGTTCCAACATAAAGCTGCCCATGAAGGATAACTACAGGGAGTTGATCGTTGGAGATTCCATAAGTTCTCTTATTTCAAAAGGTTTTCTGGCAAAGGCGAATACGTACAGCTATGATGTGGGGTTATCTACCTTAAAGGTTGGAATCAACGGGGACTATACCGTTAAATCTTCAGAAGAACTGTATTCCAATTTAAATATGCAGGAGAAATTACTGGATGCCTATATGGAAAAGTCCCAGGGGAAGAAAACCCTGATTTTTAACAACGGGATCAATACTTCCAAGGAAGTGTATGAAACTTTTAGAAATGCTGGTTATGACATAAGGCATCTTGACAATACCACCAGCAAACAAGACCGGAAAGACATTTTAAAATGGTTTAAGAAAAAACCTGATGCCATTCTTACTTCCGTTAGTATTCTTACCACAGGTTTTGATGAACCCACAGTTGAATCTATTATCCTTAACAGGGCCACTAAATCATTAACCCTGTACTACCAAATGATTGGCCGTGGGTCTCGTGTCCTGCCGGGAAAAGATGAATTTACAGTTATTGATCTTGGAAATAATGCTGCCCGCTTTGGATTATGGAGTGCACCTGTAGATTGGAAACAAATTTTCAGGTCCCCCGATTACTTCCTGGAGAACCTGGTAAGTGATGAGGAGATAGAGCAGAATTTCAGATATGAAATGCCGGAGGAACTTCGAAAGAAATTTTCCAAGTCCAAAGATGTTTCCTTTGATGTGGATGAAGAGTATGACAATGTGATCAAGAGGGGCTTAAAATCCAAAACCGTACTGGAGCGCTCCATGGAACAACATTGCCAGATGTGTGTAGAAAACAGTGAAGATGTTTTTGATGCACGCCTTCTGGCTAAGGAGCTGGAGGAAGATATCGCCTACCGCATTCGCAAATATTCCTACTGTATTAGTAACAGCACCAAGAATTACAGAGACTGGCTTAAGGAGGATTATATGCGTAAGCTTAGGATGAAGATCAATCAGGCCGACTTTTAAAATTAAAGGTCTTCTAAAAACCTTTTTTACCACCTCTTTTATTCCTGAAGTTTTCTTTTAGATTTTTTCTGAAGTTTTACTGCTGAAAGTTATTTATTGCTGAAGCTTTATAATTTCTGCTTCACATTCAAAAAGAATTTTAGTACCCTTTCTTTAGTTATTTATTGCTGAAGATTTGGATAGAGGATTGATCAAGCCTCCAAATTAACTTCTAAATCCTGAAATAGCCCCTTCAAACTTCTAGCTTCGTAGCCCGTCCTTCCTTAGTTTTTCTTTTTAAAGATTCCTTTGATCTTGCTGAAAAGACCATCTTTTTTTTCTTTTTTTTCCTTCTTAGGCTTGTCAGATTTTGAGAAGAGCCGGTCCAGAAAATTATCCCGCTTTTCGGGCTCACAGTTAAGCATCATTTGCACAGTAGAGGAGGGAGCAGGGAAATTGGCCTGGGTGATTTCCTTAAAATGAGGATTTGCATTCATCTTTTGCATAAACAAGGCGAATGCCGGTAATGCAGAATTTGCCCCCTGCCCAATATAAGTCGAAGGAAACCCAATACGGGGATCGTCGGTTCCCGCCCAGGTTACAGAAATAAGATGGGGAGTGATCCCCACAAACCATCCGTCTTTATTGTCCTGAGTAGTTCCGGTTTTTCCGGCAATATCGTTGGGCAATTGATACTTAAACCTCAGCCTTGCAGCAGTACCGCTATTTACTGTTTCCTTCATCATTTCGATCATCACCTGCCCGGTTGTGCTTGAAAAAGCCGGTGTTTTAGCTACCTGCGGCTTAAATTCGGCAATGGTATTCCCATACTTGTCTTCGATACGGGTAAGGTAATACGGTTTTGCTGCTTTACCCCGGTTTGCGAAGCTGGCGTAAGACCCGGCAAGATCTGCCGCACTCATTTGGGCAGTTCCAAGGGCGATTGACGGGTACTTTGGAATGTCTTCAGGAAACATCATTTTTTTGGCCTGGTCGATCACATTTTGCAAACCAACATCATACAGTACTTTTACAGCAATAGTATTAATGGATTGAGCCAGGGCAGTGGACATAGGATAATTCATATATGGATCCTCTTCCTCATTACCCGAATTCTTTGGAGTCCAGCCACCGCCATAGGTAACCTCCCTTACCGAATAATAGGTGCAGGGATCAATGCCGGCTTCTACTGCAGCTGTGTACACTACCGGTTTAAAAGTAGAACCAATCTGCCTGCGGCTTTGCATCACATGGTCATATTTAAAATACCTGTGATTGATCCCGCCTACCCATGATTTCACAGCCCCGTTAGCAGGATCGAGATTTACCATTCCCATATTCAGGAATTTCATATAATGTTGAAGGCTGTCTGCAATACTGGCTTTTATAAGTTTCTTTTTACCCCAGTCAAAGAATTCCATATCGGTTTTACGATGCAGAGAATCTAAAATCTTTTCCTTTTTCCACCCGGCGGCAGCCAAAGATCTATACTGCTCACTTTCCTCCAATGCCTCCTGCAGGAGATCATCTCTCATCCATGGGGGATTGTTGCCGTAGGCTTTCTCAAATTGTTTTTGAAGGGCAGCCATATGTTCTTCCATAGCTTCTTCGGCCATTATCTGCATTTCATAATCTATGGTAGTATGTACCTGCAGGCCGTCGCGATAGATGTTATATGGTTCACCATCCTTAGTTTTCAGAGTATCAAGGATCCTGGCCAACTCCTTTTTTAGCTGGGAACGAAAATATGGCGCAACTCCTCCATTATTGTTGAAATACTGATAGTTCAGGTCAATGGGCTTTGCCCTGGCTTCAACATAAGCTTCAGAAGGTAAAAAGCCATACTTGTTCATTTGATGCAGAACTACATTACGCCGTTCCAGGCTTCTTTGAGGAAAAAGCCGGGGGTTGTAATAATGGGAAGCCTTGAGTGTTCCTACAAGGGTGGCAGCCTGGATAAGATTAAGATCTTTTGTAGTGGTGCTAAAAAATTTCCTGGCGGCGCTTTCAATTCCGTAAGTATTATCACTAAAAGGGACTGTATTAAAATACAAGCCTATGATCTCTTCCTTAGTATAAATGTCTTCCAGTCTGCGGGCAATGATCGATTCCCTGAGCTTATTCACCACAATGCTCAATTTCCCGTAATCATTCCTTCCAAAGAGATTCTTTGCGAGCTGCAGAGTAATGGTGCTTCCCCCGCCGGAGGATTCGTCGCCCATAAGTATGGTCTTAATAAAGACCCGTAGTAAACTCCTGTTGTCGATCCCAGAATGTTCATAGAACCTAACATCTTCTGTAGCTATTAAAGCATCAATAAGGTGTTGAGGAAGTTCTTCGTAAAGGACAGGCTGCCTGTCAAAAATGTAATATTTTCCAATGAGTTTTCCTTCCGCAGAAAAAACTTCTGTGGCTTCATTTTGTTTAAGATCCCGTAGTTCTGCGGTATCGGGTATTTCTCCCCACCAACCCCAGTAAATACTCAGGTAGAAAAAACCGAATATGAGAAAAATCCCAAGTAAGGATCCTAACACCCATTTCTTTAGGGGTGTCAACTTCAAATTTTTGAACATCATAGGCTAAGTGTCTGCCAAAGAAACAAAGACTTACAGAAATATTTCTGAAAGTTTATAAAACTTTAGGATTCAGTAGTTGCTAAAACCGTGCTAATCTTTATCAAGAAAATGTAAACTTCATCTTTAATGCCTTCCGAATTCTCTATTTTTAGGAAAAATGAATCCATGAGCGAAAAGAAGATAGTGATCCTCATTACAGCGGGCTTGATATTTTTAACTGCTGTTTTCTTCTATACGGTGAGGGATGAAGCCGAAGAATATCGCTCCTCCATTTCAAAGGAAGTGGTGGTCGAACAAACATGGAAGCTACCTAAAGAACTAAAGGAAGTATCGGCGATCGCATTTTTAAAAGAAGATTTACTGGCCTGTATTCAGGATGAAGATGGAATCATATTTCTTTTCGACCTGCATACCTCAAAGGTTGTAAAGAAAATTCCTTTTGGGAAAGGCGGGGATTATGAAGGAATTGCTGTACATCAAAACATTATTTTTGTGCTACAGGCTAACGGGACAATATACAGGATCAACAACATAGACGGGAAGCCTAAGGTGGAAAGTTTTGAAACTCCGTTTAGCTCCAAAAATGATATGGAAGGAATGTTTTTCGATGTTTCAAGAAACAGATTGCTTGTTTCGGTCAAGGAGCGGGATCTGCATTCCAAAGATTTTAAGGGTATTTATGCTATAGATCCTGAAACTATGGAATTAGAGGAAGCTGCAGTTTATAAGATGTCCTTTAAGGAAGAAATGTTCAGGCCTAAAAATAAGAAAAACGAAGGATCATTTTTTCCTTCAGAAATTAACAGGAACTCTAAAACAAGTGAGATTCTGGTTCTGGAGGCAAGGGAGCCCAAGTTACTTATCCTTGACCCCAATGGAAAACCTAAAGCCCTGCATCGTCTGGATCGCAAATTCTTTCCGCAGCCGGAAGGTCTGGCTTTTGATAATAACGGCAACCTTTATATCTCCACAGAAGGAGAGCCCGGAATGATCCATCGGGTTAATTTAAACACCAAATAGTTTTATGCCCCAGGAAGTAGAAACTACCTCTATAAAGAAGAGCAAAGCCCCTCTGTACATTTCTCTCGCTATTATTGCAGCAGTTATTCTAAGCTATTTTTTTATTCCGGAGGTGAAAGATTTCCTCTCCAATGCCTGGAGTGTGCTTACCAGTGGAGATGAGCAACGAACCCGGGCATGGGTGGCTCAATTCGGTTGGTTTGGTCCTATTATCATTATCTTAACCATGATCCTGCAAATGTTCCTCATTGTTATTCCCACCCCTTTGCTCATGGTTGTGACGGTACTGGCTTACGGGCCCTGGATTGGTGCTATAATCCTGTTCCTTGCGATCTTTTTAGCTTCAAGCTTCGGGTATTTTATAGGCCGGTACTTTGGTCCTGTGATCGTGGAGAAATTAATTGGCTATAAAACTGAAAGGAAGATTTCAGATTTTATTGAAGAGTATGGTTTCTGGACTGTAATAGTCATAAGACTTAGTCCTTTTCTTTCTAATGATGCCATCAGTTTTGTGGGAGGTGTTTTAAAAATGGGGTATTGGAAATTTATTGGTGCTACTATGATAGGGATCTCCCCTTTAATCATTTTCATAGCCTATTTAGGGGGAGATTATGAGAGGCTTAAAACGGGTCTCATTTGGACATCTGTGATAAGCCTGGTCCTTTTTATCGCTTTTGTATGGTGGGATAAAAAGAGAAGAAACAGAAAATAATCTCTTAGGGTTTGCTTTGATGATACTGTACTTTTATTGTAAAATTTAATCATTTAAATACAAAATTTAACTCAATTGCTTATTTGTTGTTTAAAAATAAGTAGGTTTATTCCGATTAATTCACTTTTTTTAAAGAATAAACTTTTACCTTTAAAAATAATTCCGGCCGAACGCAGGTGAATCCCCTTCTGCGATTTTAATATGTAACTTTTAAATTTTATGCTATGAGAAGAATTATTCTTAAAGCCGGGATTCTTTTGCTTTTTTGCGGAATGACCGGATGCAGTGTTTATCATCCCGAGTCGGTGAGCATTGACGATGGGGTAAACTCCCAAAACAGGATCAAAGTAACAACTATGGACAATCATGTAATCGAATTAAAAGAACTTGTTCGTGAAGATGGTCAGTTGTACGGCATTACCGGGAAAAAATCTGAAACAGCCAAGCTGTTGTTGGACAGGCCACATATTCCCCATGGGAATAATGTAATGATCCCGTTTAGTGATGATGAAATAAAGGCAGTACATCTTAAGAACAAAAAGATGTCCAACATTGTTAATGTAGGTGTTCCTATAGTTGGCGCTGCCGGCCTTTTAGGTATAGCTAATAAAGATTTTAGACCAGATGTAGGGAACTAAAAAAGAAAAATCCCCTGTTTAAAAGAACAGGGGATTCTAACTTCAACACGCCTGTTTTTATTTTGTTTGCATATTTTGGGCTACAGCCTGGACCTCATCCAGCACGCGCAATAGGTTTTCTCCCCAAAGCTTTGCGATTTCTGCTTCGGTATATCCTCTTTTTACCAGCTCCAGGGTAATATTGAAAGTTTCTGACGCATCACTCCAGCCTTCAATTCCACCGCCACCGTCAAAATCTGAACTTATTCCTACATGATCAACACCCATTTTTTCTACCAGGTAGTCTACATGGTCAACGAAGTCTGAAACATCTACGGGATGCACTTTTTCCTTTAACTTTTGAATTTTAGGTTGAGACAATTTTCTCACTCTCTCAAATTTTTCCCGGTAAGTTTTTCTTTGTTCCGGCTCCATGGTTTTTATCTCGTCCCAACTCAAAACCTTAAAGTCAATTTTTTCTCCTACCTCTTCATAGATTTTTTTTACAGCCGCATCATATGCGTTATGTTTTTTGGTATTTAGGTAAGAATTAAAAGCAACAGTTTGCACCACTCCATTACTTTCTTTGATCCATTCTAATTGCTCGTCATCAAGATTCCTGCTATGATCACATAAACCTCTTGCTGAGGAATGAGAAGCAATGAGCGGGGCCTTCGAGAGTTCGAACATGTCTTTAATAGCCTCTTTTGAAGGATGAGAAACATCAATCATAATTCCCAGACGGTTCATTTCCTTAACTACTTCCTTTCCTAACTCGCTCAATCCACCATGAAGCCATTGATCATCTTCTTCCCCTGTATTGGAGTCGCTCAACTGGCTATGCCCATTATGTGATAAGGACATGTACCGGGCTCCCAGATCATAGAATTTTTTTACATTTTTAATGTCTGTACCAATGGGATAACCATTTTCAACTCCTATCATAGCAACCTTTTTTCCCTGTGATACGAGATCCCGTACTTCAGCAGAAGTAGTTGCCAAACCAATCTGGGAAGGTGCAATTTCTTCAACAAGACGATGAATTGCCTCAAACTTGGTCATTGCTTCTTTATGAGCTGCTTTATAACCGGCATCATTAAGTTCTTCCTGTCCGGTGTAAACAATTAACCAGGTTACATCAACCTTTCCTCTCTCCATTTTAGGTAGGTTTACCTGTGTTTCAAGGTCCTGTGTGTAATTTTTTGCAGCAGTAAAATTGTCTACGTTTATATCATTATGAGTGTCAATTGTAATCACCTTCTCGTGAATTTTTCTCGCCTTCTCAATTAAGGCTTCATCTGTCTGTGCATTGGCAGCAAAAGTAAACAGGAGAAGAAGCAGGGGTGTCTTTAGAAATTTCATGGGTCTTATTTGGATTTGAAGGCCTCAAAATAGGAAATATTTTTTAGAACACCTTTTTACCCGTTCTTCCATTATTTTTCTCATTTCAATAGGATTTCATACCTTGTTAAAAATTTAACAATGGGCAGGAAACTTCGGAAGAGGAAAGCTGCAGAACTTAAATTTATTTTTATGGAAACTTCAGGAAGCATTCAGGAGAATTTTAGAAGAACAAAGATCTGCTATCCAAAGAGTCGGTTACAAAATCAATTCGGTTATGGAATTATTATGATTGGTGTTGGGTTCTTTGCTGTTTATATCAATAGTTCCTCGATTTTTAGCTATCTGTGGATCCTGTTAGGGGCATTGCAAACCGGAACTTCAATGTATCAAAAAAAGCATCAATATATCACTATTGAGAATGACAGGTTGATTAAACATTCTCTCATTCCTAAGAGCATTGAATTATCAAAGATCAGAAAAGTTCGAAAATATGTGAACAGCTATAAAATTGAAGGAGAGGATAAATCCATTCGAATAGAAAAGAAAATGATTGAAGATGATTCTCTGTATAGGCTCAATCATTTTCTCGACAACCTTGAATTAAGCAGGTAATTAGAACATCTAATGTGGTTGAATGAGTAAATACTTTATAATTGCAGTTGTTCTCACCTTTGTCTTGTTTTGGATATGGGCGCTCCTGGATTTGAGTGCTTCTACCTTCAGGAAAACTAAATGGAAGTTGGCCTGGCTATTGATCATTATATTTTTTCCGATTTTAGGTTCCATTCTGTATTTGCTGCTCAGGAGTGAGTTTAAAGCAAAAAAGAAACGGGAATTTAACCCGGGATTTATGCCACAACGTTTTTCAGGTAATCAACAAAATCATGATATTTCCTGATTGCCTCTATAGAATAGCTTAACGGATTTTTTGATCGACCTTCAAAGTTCCCGAATAGAGATTTGACAATTGCGCGTTTTATAAAGATCAGTAACCACTTAATTTTTCCACCGGATTCCCCAACAAAATGATAACTTTGTTATTAGCAATAATAATCTGTAAAAAATGATTTTTATCCTCCTTCTATGAAACGGCCAAAAATCCAGGTCAGGAAAACGATTTTTGACCGGTTGGTGGAACTGCTCACTTTCCTTGCTGTAATAGCTTCTCTTGTTATACCTGTTTATTATTACCAGGACCTTCCCGGGGAGATTCCAATGCATTTCAATACTTCGGGAACTCCTGATAGAGTAGGGCCCCGAAGCTCCATCTGGTTTCTTCCCATACTGGGTGCAGTTTTATGTATAGGCATTAACCGACTTATTAAATTTCCACACCTCTTTAATTATCCCGGAAAAATTACTGATAAAAATGCAAGGGTAAGTTACCAGATGGCCCAAAGGTCTCTAAGGATGATCAACTTAATCGTCGCCGGTTCCATTGCCTACCTCACCCTTGAAATGATATATACCGCTCTGGGAAGATCACAGGGTTTTAGCAGGGAATTCCTGATTCTTTTTTCAATTTTAATTCTTGGAACTCCGCTGTTCTTTCTGTTGAAAATGAGGCGCATGATCAGAAAGGAAAAGAGGTGAAAAAGCCGGATTAAATGGAGGAAATTTCCGATTAGACAAATAGCCACATTATATTATCTTTAACAGGTTCAAATCCCGGAATTTTTTTTAACGAGAATATTTAATCCGGTTAAAATTACTTTTATGAGAAATTTTCTCCTAGTTCTGCTTATGGCAGGTGTTTATTCTGTTTCAGCGCAAACTCTCACTCCCGAAAAGCTTTGGGAATTGGAAAGGGTTTCTGCGGTTGGTCTTTCTGATGATGGTCAAAAAGTGATCTTTACAACCAGGTCTTACGATCTGGAATCAAACTCCGGTTCATCTAAAACTTTTATGATCCCGGTAAGAGGAGGAGCAGCTGTAGAGATTAAAAGTGCCGATAGTTTAATTAAAGATGCAAAAATCTCGGCCTCAGGAAAATGGAAAATTCTCCCTAAAGATGTAGAAGTAATCCCGGTTAAAGGGGAGGATTTCTATCCGGAACTGGAAAAGTCTGAAGTTTATATTTATGATGATCTCAATTACCGGCACTGGGATACCTGGGAGGATGGGCACTATAGTCATTTGTTCCTGCAGGATCTTTCAACCGGGGAGGAAATGGACATCATGAAAGGGGAGCCACATGATACACCCCTTCAACCTTTTGGAGGCCCGGAAGATTATATCTGGAACAACGAGGGCACCAAAGTCTATTATGTTTCAAAAAAGCTCCATGGCAGTGAATATGCAGTAAGTACCAACACAGATATTTATGTGTATGACCTGGCTGCAAAAACGACTTCCAACCTTACTGAAGAAAATAAAGGTTACGATACTCAACCTGCATTTTCCAAAAAAGGCATTCTTGCCTGGTTACAAATGGATGAACCGGGATATGAAGCCGACAAGAATGACATCATCATCCTTACAGACGGGAAAAAAAATAACATCACAGAAGCCTGGGACGGTACTGTAGATAGTTTCCGCTGGAGCAATAATGCGAAGACTATTTATTTTGTAGCACCTGTATTGGGAACAAAACAAATGTTTTCCGTTGATCCTTTTAAAAAGGGAGCGCCACAGATCAAACAGATCACCGAAGGCCAGTTTGATATTACCGGCCTTGTTGGAGAATCCGGAAATACCATGGTCGTGACGCGGACAGACATGAACCATGCAGCAGAGATCTATACCGTTGATCTTAAGTCTGGGAAGATGACTCAGCTTACCCATATCAATGATGAATTCTATGATTCAATAGAGCTGAGTAAGGTTGAAAAACGCATGATCCCTACAACAGACGGTAAAGAGATGCTTGCATGGGTGATTTATCCACCCGATTTTGATCCTGCTAAAAAGTATCCTACGCTTCTTTATTTGCAGGGAGGTCCTCAATCTCCATTGTCCCAGTTCTATTCCTTTAGATGGAATTTTCAGTTAATGGCAGCAAATGGATATATTGTAGTGGCTCCCAATCGTCGCGGGATGCCGGGACATGGGGTGGAATGGAACGAGCAGATAAGCGGCGACTGGGGCGGACAAAATATCCGGGATTATCTTTCAGCTATAGATGCAGTAAGTGCAGAACCTTTTGTTGATAAAGACAGAATTGGAGCTGTTGGAGCCAGCTATGGGGGATATTCGGTCTTCTTCCTGGCCGGAATGCATAATGACCGATTCAAAACCTTTATCGCTCACGACGGAATATTCAATACCCGCAGTATGTATGGAACCACTGAAGAGCTGTTCTTTGTGAACAAAGATTTGGGAGGACCATACTGGCAAAATCCAACCCCAAAGGCCTATACCGATTTTAATCCCATCAATTTTGTGGATAAATGGAATACCCCTATCATGATCGTACAGGGAGGTATGGATTTTAGAGTGCCAATAGGGCAGGGGCTGGAGGCTTTTCAGGCTGCTCAACTCCGCGGAATCAAGAGTAAATTGTTATATTTTCCTTCCGAAAATCATTGGATCCTAACGGCGCAGAATTCTATTGTATGGCAGAGAGAATTCTTTAAATGGCTGGAAGAAACACTTAAATAAATTTTAATTGAATAGATATGAAAGCCAGAACATGTCCAAAGTGTGGTTATAAATATTCCTTTAGTCTGCACCTGAAAAAGCATTTTTTACAAAATGTTTATTCCACCTGGGAGTGCGACAACTGCGGAACCAAGTTAACTGTAGATGCTAAAAGAAGGATCCTTTTGCTTGTCATAGGAACCATACCCATAGCTGCTCTTCCTATTTTAGCAGATTTTTTTATGGGTTACTATCTGGGAGGAACCTTTAGCTGGACTTTTTCGGTGGTACTTGTACTCATCTGGGCAACTTTTATTTTTACCCTGGACCATTTTTGTCTGGCAGAAGGGGAGGATATTGTTAATAATGAATAAATGAATATTGATTATTAATTACCGGAACTGAATTTTAAACCTTAGACCTTAAACCTTTAAAATGGATTATCTCACCCTGGCCCGTGTGCTACACGTCTTAGCTGTGGTGCTCTGGATTGGAGGCGTTGCCATGGTGACTACGGTGATCATTCCGGCAGTGAAAAGAATGAGCTCAAAAGAGGAGCAAATGGAAACCTTTGAAAGGATCGAGGGACGTTTCTCACTTCAGGCTAAAATCACTACTGTTCTTACTGCAGTGACCGGATTCTACATGCTGCATCTTTACGGCTGGGACAGGTTGTTATACCTTCGGTTCTGGTGGATACATGCGATGATCCTCATCTGGTTGCTGTTCACTGTGATCCTTTTCATCCTGGAACCCTTCTTTTTACACAAGCTGTTCAGAAAATATGCTACTAAAGATGCGGGAAAGGCTTTTAAGATCATTCATCGTGCACATTGGGTCCTCCTTGTTTTAAGTCTCCTCACAATATTTGGTGCAGTTGCAGGAGGGCATGGCTGGTATTTTATCAAATAAAGTGTTAAATTGGATCATAATATTTGCTGATGATACAATACTACTATTCCGACGGACTTGAGAAGCATGGGCCATTTTCTCTGGAAGAATTACGAGCTAAGAAACTAAAGCGGAAGACCCTCGTATGGCACCATCCGCGGGAGATCTGGATCCCTGCTGAAGAATATGCAGAATTGCAGGGTTACCTTAGCGAAGAACCGCCTCCGGTCGCATCTTCGGCCAACCACCGAAACACCTTTTCCGGAAGTTATGAAGATCGAACCCTTCCACGTACCTGGTTGGTGGAATCTATACTGGTAACACTGCTATGTTGTATGCCGTTTGGAATTGCGGGCATTGTTAATGCAGCCAGGGTAGAGACCCGCTACAGCTGCGGGGACTATGAAGGTGCAGTGAGAAGTTCTAAAGAAGCTGCAAAGTGGACCCAGATCGGTTTTTGGATAGCAATAGCAGGCATTGTGATATACGGTGCTTTCATGGTTTTTGCAATTGCTCTTGGTCACGATTAACTCCATAAAGCAAGGGATAATAGCACTGGGATTTCTCCTGCTGTTAGTGCTTTATGCCTACTTTGATCCTGCACAGGCAGATTTCTTTCCCGCCTGTCCCTTTCATTCACTTACAGGCTTTCTTTGCCCCGGCTGTGGCTCTCAACGCGCTTTACATCACCTGCTCAACCTGCAGGTTAGTACTGCCTATAGCTATAATCCTTTGTTGATCATATCTCTGCCTTACATTTTAACCGCTACCGTCGTTGATCATATTCCAAAACCTTCTCCTGCCTTGCTAAAATGGCGAAAGATCTTCTTTGGAAGAAATGCTATTATTATTGTCCTGCTCATTATCATATCTTTCTGGATCTTTAGAAATCTCTGAACATGCCTCTCAAAACTGTAATTTTTGTACTTCTTTTTTTAGCATCATCCCCCCTGAGTTTTGGGCAAAGCAGCGCCTCATCCCGGGTGAAAATTTTTGACATTGCAGCTCCCCAGCTGGATACGGTAAGGACCATCAGGATGTATCTTCCCCTGGGATATGAAAATACAGATGAAAAATACCCTGTCCTGTATATGCATGATGCCCAAAACGTTTTTGATACTGCCACTGCTTTTTCCGGCGAGTGGGAGGTCGATGAATTTTTGGACAGTCAAAAAGGGCAAAAAGTGATAGTGGTTGGAATCGATCATGGCAATGAAAAAAGAATTGCTGAACTCACTCCGTTTCCCCATGAAAAATATGGTGGGGGAGAGGCAGCTGCATATGTGGATTTCATTAGAGAAACTCTTAAGCCTCACGTAGATGCCACCTACAGAACCCTTACTGCTGCTGAAAATACGGCTGTTATAGGGTCTTCTCTTGGAGGACTCGTTTCTTTCTATGCTGCTTTGAAATATCCGGAAGTGTTTGGGATGGCAGGTGTGTTTTCTCCTTCCTTCTGGTTCAGTGAAGAGATCTATGGTTTTGCTGAAGCTTCCGAGATCAGCAAAGGGGTCCGATTCTATTTTTTAGGCGGAACTTCCGAAGATGAAACCCTGGTCTCCAACATTCAAAAGATGGAGGAATTGTTGCTGAAAAAAGGCCTTTCCGAAGAAAATATTTTTGTGAAGATCGTGGAAGGCGGAGATCATAATGAAGCTTTTTGGCGCTCAGAATTTCCGGAAGCCTTTCAATGGCTTTTTTCAGAAAAAGCTACGGGAAAATAATCTCTTTCAAAAATGCTATTTTTGAGGATGCATTTTTTTGCAGCGTAACCTAATTCCAAAAGATTTTGCCACGACCTCAACGATCCCTGGAACCTAACAGATATAAATTTAAGGAGAGTTTTGTCTCGCTCAAATATGTTCCTCGTTTCTTCAGGGAGATCAAAAAGGTGAATCCGGGATTATTTTATATCAACGTGCTCTGCCGCCTTATAAATGCAATTTTACCTGTACTAATGCTGTGGGTTGGGAAACTCATCATTGATGAAGTAGTCCTGCAAATAGCTGCAGATGTAAAAGATCTCGACAGACTCTGGACACTGGTTGCGTCGGAATTTGCTCTCGCAGTACTTTCCGATCTCCTTAGCCGGGGAATAAGCCTTAGCGATGCTCTTTTAGGGGATCAATATTCGATCGATACTTCGGTGAAGATCATCAGGAAAACATCCGAAGTTAATCTTGATGAACTGGAGGATTCAGAATTCTATGATAAGCTGGAAAGAGCGCGGCAGCAAACCACAGGAAGAGTTGGTTTAATGTCCAATGTGCTCACCCAGGCAGAGGATATCATTGTGATCGTTTCCCTGCTGGCGGGAGTGGTGGCATTTGAACCCTGGCTAATCATTCTCCTGGTTGTTTCTATTATTCCCACCATGATCAATGAGGTGAAATTTAGTGGGACCAGCTATTCTCTTGCCCGAAGCTGGACCCAGGAAAGACGTGAGCTGGATTATTTGAGATACGCAGGGGCAAGTGATGTGACTGCAAAAGAGGTTAAGCTCTTCGGACTTTCAGATTATCTTGCCTACCGGTTCAAAGGATTGTCAGATCAATATTACCACCAGAGTAAAAAGCTTGCAAAACAGCGTGCGGGATGGGGCTCCTTTTTCAACGTTATTGGGACCTCGGCATATTACGGGGCTTACGTTCTCGTCATTTTTAGAACTGTGCTGGGGGCTTTTACCCTTGGGGATCTTACCTTTCTCTCGGGATCTTTCAATCGCCTAAGGCAAAAGCTTCAGGGATTCTTTACCCGTTTCACTATGATCACTGAAACTGCTCTTTATCTTCAGGATTATTTTGAGTTTCTCGACCTTTCCTATCATGCTCCAGAATCAGAAGGGGCTAAACCCCTTCCGAAGGAGATTAAAGCAGGTTTTGAATTCAGAAATGTTGGTTTTAAATATCCAAAGTCCGATAAGTGGGTGGTGAGAAACATCAACTTTAAACTTAGAGCGGGGGAAAAATTAGCTTTTGTGGGGGAAAATGGTGCGGGAAAGACCACTTTGATAAAGCTGCTCCTTCAGTTCTATGAGCCTACAGAAGGAGAGATCCTGCTGGATGGAGTTCCCATTAAACAATATAACAGAACGGCTTATCAAAAGTACTTTGGGGTGATCTTCCAGGACTTTGTGAAGTTTGAACTCACCCTTCGCGAGAACATTGCCATGGGAGAGATCACCGGGATCGCAGACCAGGACAGGATCGAAGGTGCAGCCCAAAAAAGTCTGGCAGACCAGGTGGTGAAAGATCTTCCTTTTGGTTACGATCAGCAATTGGGCAAGAGGTTTAAACAGGGTAAAGATCTTTCTGGCGGTCAGTGGCAAAAGATAGCTATTGCAAGGGCCTATATGAAAGATGCAGAAGTGCTCATTCTCGACGAGCCCACTTCGGCCCTCGATGCCCGGGCAGAAACTGAGGCTTTTGACAGGTTTATAAAACTTACCGAAGGAAAGACTGCGGTGATCATTTCTCATCGTTTTAGCACGGTGAGAATTGCCGACAGGATCATGGTCCTTAAGGATGGAGCAGTACTGGAAATTGGAACTCATGAAGAGCTTATGCAAAACAATAAATTATACTCCGAATTATTTAATCTGCAGGCCGCAGGATATAAGTAATACCTATGGAAAGGATCCTTTCTCTTAGCATAATTCTTTTTTGTCTTAGTTGTAAATCACCCGTTGAGAAAATTGAACCGGCTCGCTCCGGTCTTGAGGTTTCCAAAGGGACTGTTGAGCGAATTTCTAACTTTCCCTCTGAACTGGTTCCTGCGAGAAACATTGATGTATGGCTTCCGCCAGGTTATTCGAAGACGAAAAATCACAAGGTGCTTTACATGCATGACGGCCAAATGCTTTATGATGCCACGACCACCTGGAACAATCAGGAGTGGGGGGTAGACGAAATTATGGGACAGCTTATAGAGGAAAAAGCTATTGCAGAAACAATTGTGGTCGGTATTTGGAATTCGGGCGAAAACAGGCACGCCGAATACTTTCCGCAGAAGCCCTATGAAAAGCTTTCAGCAGAAATTAGAGCCAGGTATGAAAGAGAGAACGAGAAGAAAAAGGACCTTTTTTCGAACAGTGTGTTTTCAGATGCCTACCTGCAGTTCCTGGTAACCGAGCTTAAGCCTTATATTGATCAAAAATATGGGACAGATCCTGCTAAAGAGGCTACTTTTATTGCCGGTTCCAGTATGGGTGCACTCATCTCCTGGTATGCGGTGACAGAATATCCTGATGTCTTTGCCGGGGCGGCTGCGCTTTCAACTCACTGGCCGGGAAGTTTCGCCACAGAAGATAATCCTATTCCTGCGGAATTTTTGGCTTATCTGGACCAATATTTGCCTGCTCCGGGAGAACATAAATTTTATTTTGACTATGGAACAGAAACTTTAGACGCTGTTTATGAACCATACCAGTTACAGGTTGATTCCCTCATGAGATCAAAAGGTTATACTGCTGAGGACTGGCAAACCCTCAGGTTTGAAGGGGCAGATCATTCTGAAAGATCGTGGAAAGCCCGTCTGGAAGTACCTTTGAAATTTCTTTTAAAAAAATGACATTTTTGAGTAACATCTAATAAAAGAATGCGTCCAACAACAGGGGCAAATTCTTTTTAAGATGAAGTTAGAGGAAGCCATTCAAAAACTGGATCTTTCTGCCGGCATTTCAGGTACCAGACAAGCAGTAAAGGTTAAGCAGAGATTTAGTAATATCCTGCAGGAGGTGAAATATAAAGATCTTCCTTCGGAGCAGTTGGCTCTTGTAGAACATGAGCTTGATTCCATATTTGACGGTTTGGATCTGGAAGAAGAAAAAGCCGCCGAATATCTAAAGGCCTGCCTGCATGATTTTCTGAAATTTCTGAGAGTGAACTTCGCTTTTTTACCCGAAGGTTATTGTGCATGGTACGGGATGAGGCTGGGACTGGTTCTTGGAACTATTTTGTTACTCGTCCTGATCATTTATACCGAATCCAATTTGAAATATTATAGTCCCCTGGGAGGGCTTCTTCTTGGAGTGATGGTGGGTTCTGTTTGTGACAGGAGAAAGAAGGCCCGGGGTAGAGCACTTCTTACCCGTATGGTGTAATTTGATTAAAAAATGGCATTTTCAAAGGCACTTTACTTTGCAGCTCTGGTTCCCTCGCAGGCGGTAAAAGAGGAAGTAAGAAATTTGAAACTGGAGATCAGGGAGAGAGTCGGTGCGGCTCATGCCCTTAAGCTTCCTGCACATATTACTTTGATTCCACCTGTTTGGATTCAAAACGAAAAGGAACCATCACTTGTTGATGCTATAAGAGGAGTGACTGAAAAACAGCTGTGTTTCCCGGTTAAGCTCCAGGGTTTTGGGCGATTTGACCAACGGGTGATCTTTCTTAATGTTGTAGATCCTGAACCGGTGAAAGTACTGCATCACCAAATAATAGAAGCTTTAAAAGGAATTCTTGTTCTGAACGAAGGAAAAGAATTACACCCGCACATGACTCTTGCAACCCGGGATCTTCCCCGGGAACGATTCATGGAGACCTGGGAAATTTTCAAGGAAAGGAAGACTCACCTTAGTTTTGAAGCTAAAGCCATCACTATATTTAAACATAATGGAAAGACCTGGGATGTACTGGAGGAGTTAAACTTTCGGTAAACCCGGCATTCATCTTTTTAAACTGAGGTTTCAGTGCCTAAGGAATTTATGCCCTATAAGTTTCAATTGTCCGCTGATCATACAAAAATTATTGTGTTGTTGACTTTGCAACAGAAACTGACTCCCTCTTCTATAGCTTTAGTTGTAATAGTTTGATTTTTATCTTCGAAACATGGCGTTTAAGCCGTTCAATCTGGGAGAATTTAATAAATTAGGGAAGCAAAAATTCAATAATAAAGCATGCATTTTCCCTTACTCCAGGACATCGTGGTATTGCTGGTTTTTTCGGTAGCGGTTGTACTTCTATTACAACGGCTGCGGCTGCCTTCGGTTCTTGGTTTCCTGCTTACAGGAATTATTATTGGTCCTTTCGGACTCAGCTTTATAGAAAATCCTCAACAGATCGAGATACTTTCAGAAATAGGAGTTATCCTGCTCATGTTCGTAATTGGAATGGAACTTTCAATAAAGCAACTGGCCTCCATGAAAAAAACAGTTTTTCTCGGAGGTTTTATGCAGGTTGGATTAAGTATTGTAGTTACGGCCATTATTTTTTATGTGTTCGGATTTCCCTGGAACGAAGCTGTATTCATAGGTTTTCTTTTCTCCCTGTCCAGTACAGCAATTGTCCTCAAAATTCTTTATGATCGCAATGAACTTACCGCTCCACAGGGAAGAATGGCGTTGGGAATTCTAATTTTTCAGGATCTTATTGTGGTTCCCATGATGTTGGTCACTCCCATAATGGCAGGAAATTCAGCAAATGTCTTTAATGAGGTGTTGTTCTTAATTTTGAAGAGTGCCCTTGTCCTGGTACTCACTTATATAGGTGCAAAATACATCGTTCCGCGGGTGATGTATCTTATTGCAAAAACCAAGAGCAAAGAATTATTTCTACTGGCTACTATCACGCTTTGTTTTACGGTGGCCCTTTTAACTGCCTCTGCAGGACTTTCACTTGCTTTTGGAGCTTTTCTTGCGGGACTCATCATTTCTGAATCAGACTTTAGCCACCAGGCCACCAGTACGATTTTACCTTTTAGGGAGTTATTTATCAGTTTCTTTTTTATCTCTATCGGGATGCTCCTGGATCTGGACTTTTTCCTGAAAAATACCTGGGTAATAATTTTCATGGTGCTAATTGTTTTTATTTTAAAAGGAGGCCTGGTCTCTTTAACTGCCCTAGCTTTGAATTATCCTATGAGGACTGTGCTGTTAACAGGAATGGCCTTGTTTCAGGTGGGGGAATTTGCATTTATCCTATCCCGTATTGGAATTGAGAATGGACTTTTATCACCTCAAATGAATCAGTACTTTCTTTCGGTTTCTGTATTCACGATGTTGCTTACTCCGTTTGTTTTTATGTTATCTGGCAGGACAACCAATTACATCTTAAGAAAGGTAGCGCCGGGATCTGCAGATTTAAGAACAGACAGGGATGTCAAACTGGCCTATGGACAAGATGGTCCCCAGGATCACCTGCTTATCATTGGTTATGGTATCAATGGAGCCAATCTTGCAAAAGCTGCAAAATATGCCGACATTCCTTACATGATCCTGGAACTCAACCCACAGATCGTTAGGGAACAAAAGGCCAGAGGAGAACCTATTATTTATGGGGATGCGGTACAGGAGCACATGCTGGAGTCGTTGAATGTGAAGAAGGCAAGGGTGGTTGTAATTGCTATTTCAGATCCTCGTGCAACAAAGACCATAGTGTCAAATATTCGCCATATTTCTCCCTCTGTGCATATCGTGGTAAGAACCAGGTATGTAAAGGAAATCGAAATGCTGCTGGCACTGGGAGCCGATGAAGTGATCCCGGAAGAATTCGAGACCTCTATTGAAATATTTTCAAGGGTACTAACAAATTTTTTGGTGCCCATTGATGAACTTGAAAATTTAATAGACTCGGTGAGAGCCGATAATTACCAGGTCTTCCAGTCTCATAAGCGCCTGCAAACCTTTAATTCCTCAACGATTCCCGATTTCAAGATCAGCTGTGTGAGAGTAATGGCAGAAACCGGACCCGTCGTGGGAAAAACTATTGAGGAAGTAGATGTAAGAAAGAATTATGGAGTCAATGTCCTTGCTGTTTCACGCAAGGGAGAAATGATCAAGACAGTTTTTCCCAGTGTGAAACTTCTTAGAAACGATTTGGTATTTGTTAGCGGAGATCAGGAGCATATTGATTCCTTTTATAAAGCAGTGACATAAAAAAAGGCCCTCAATTTCCCGAGAGCCCTTTTTCAAAATCTCTAAACACTATTTTGCCATGATGATCTTTTCAAAAGATTGACCATCCTGGGTAGTAAGCCTGCAAACATATGGACCGGCAGGTAGCCCGCTTCTATTAAATGTCAAATTATAATCTGTATTAGCTGCTGCAAATCCGCTATGAAGAACAGAAACTGTCCTTCCGGAAAAATCATGTACCTGTACCTGTACAGCTGCATCTGTTTTCATTCTGAATTTTACCTGAGCCACATCCATTACCGGGTTGGGCGCTATTTCGAGGATTTCCAAAAGCTCCATAGGTTTCATCTCAGAATGGGCTATGAGATCTTCGGCAATGTAATCACCAACATAAAAAGGCCTCATCATATCGTGGTCTTCATGAGAAAGTATATGACAATGCCATACGTATTCTCCTTCCTTGTCAAAAATGGCCTTTACTCGTGCTACCTCCCCGGGATAAACAATGAAGGTGTCTTTAGGCCCAGAATTTTCGGGTGCAGGAGGGGAAGGCATTCCGATTAGTTGCGCCTTCGACTTTCCATTTTCTCCAAAGACAGATTTTTTTACATTGAATTTCTGTGTATTGATCACTTGAAAATGAACCAAATGAAGATGTATTGGGTGAGCATCTTCTGTGGTATTGTAGATCTCCCAGGTTTCGGTTGAATTTAGAGCCGGATTTTCTGTGAGGATTTCTGTAAAAGGAAGAGCTCCTTTTTCAAGAGTGCCGAGAGAGGGAAGCAGCCTGCCATATTCATCCATTTCCTCGAAAAGCACTAATTGCCGTGTTTCTGCGCTTTCTCCCTGCACGGTAAATGACTCTGGCCTCAACACCGTCGGAATTTCGCTGGTATCGGGATTACTCAGAGGGGTTACCACCTTGAAAGCCATAATTTGTCCTGTGGTTAGTGGATTGGGAGTAGTACCAAATGGAAATGGTGAACGGGCGGTATTCCGCATTATCAAAGTTTGTCCCCATAACCCGGGTGCAGAAAAATCTACGATCACATCAATTCTTTCTCCCGGACCAATGGTGATAATACTTCTTTTTACCGGCGCCTTTAGTAATCCGCCATCAGAACCTATCTGGTAGAAATCCACTCCGGGGATCTTAAGATCATAGAACCTGGAATCTGACCCATTCAACAGGCGTAGCCTGTATTTCCTTGGCTGCACATTTAAGAAGGGCCAGGCCTTTCCGTTCACCAGGATAAAGTCTCCAAACATTTCGGGCATTATGGAATTGTAGATAGTCTCCGGGCTTCCCTCTGTCATATTTATTCCTGTAAAAAGTTCGGTAGGATAATACAGTTCACCATCAGCAGTAAAAGACCTGTCCTGGATAGCAAGCGGAATCTCGAAATGTTCCATAGGCGAACTTTCATCGGCGAGATCCATATGTTGATCTCGGGGAATGTTCAGTTTATCTTCATGGTTATCCCTTAGAAGATAAAACCCGGCGAGCCCCGCATATACGTTGAGGCGGGTAATCCCTATAGTGTGATCGTGGTACCACAAGGTCGCCGCTTCCTGACTGTTGTCATAAGTATAGAGCCCTTCATTGTCGTAATACTGAGAACCTTTATACTTATGATTGGGAGTATACCAGGCTTCAGGATGCCCATCGCTATCGGCATCTGTATGTCCTCCATGCAGGTGGGTTACAGTAGGCATTCCATTAAAGCTTTCTCCCTCAGGAGGGAGTACTCCGCCCATGTCATTCCCGGCCCAATGAATGGTTTTATCAATTGGAAACAGATGTTCCTCAGGCAGGTCATTGTACCATTTAACTTTAATTTTCACCCCGGACCGGGCTTCAATGGTAGGACCGGGATAACTCACTTCAGAGTCACGGCCATACCCCCACACTTTAGTTAGTACAGGATCTCCCTGCAGGGTTTTTAGTCCTAGCAGATCCTGTTTAGTGGCTTGAATGTAAACTTCATAATTACCGGGACTCACCGGCTGCATAACTCCGGGAAATGGAAGTTCATTCACAAATTTAGGATGAGAGACGGGATCAAGCAAAGGCTGTTGTGAAAACATTCGCCCTGCAATAAGTAAGCTAAAGAAGAGGAATAGCCTGTTGCTGAAAAGTAAAGTTTTTTTCATAAAAAAAATAAATAGGTTAAACGAAAGGGATCAAAAGCCAGGGGGAAGAGCTTTAAAGAACACTTGTGGGGGAATCATTCAAAAGTAACGGGAAGGGCTTAATTAAAACCTGATTAATATCACAATTTAATAAATTTAACTTCCTTAAAAACAGATTATTAGAATAATTTAAAAGATTTTTTTTGAAGAATTTATAATGCTTAATAAGTTCTGTAATAAACAGCGAAAACGTTTGAAAATTTTAGCGAAACCTGATCCTCATCATTCTTCACACTGCTCTTTGATCGTAATTTTGACCTGTACTTAAAGCATTAAGATCAATGATGACAACCGCACCGCTCAGTGACCTGGACATTGCCCAAAAGATTAAATTATCTCCCATTACAGAAATCGCCAAAAAACTTGGCCTCGATCCCGAAGAAATAGAAATGTACGGGAAGTTCAAAGCTAAACTTCCATTGAACAATATTGATAAGGAGAAGGTAAAGCAGGGGAATTTGATCCTGGTTTCAGCAATTTCCCCGACCCCTGCAGGAGAAGGGAAGACCACGGTTTCCATAGGTCTTTCTGAAGCTTTGAACAGGCTTGGCAAAAAAACTACTGTAGTGCTTAGAGAGCCTTCTCTGGGGCCTGTTTTTGGGATCAAAGGGGGAGCGACCGGTGGAGGTTATTCTCAGGTTCTTCCAATGGAGGATATCAACCTGCACTTTACCGGGGATTTTTCGGCCATTGAAAAGGCTCACAACCTGCTTGCTGCACTTGTAGATAATAACATCCAGTCAAAAGTGAATAACCTCGGTCTTGATCCCCGTACCATTTCTCTTAAAAGGGTAATGGATGTTAACGACAGGGCATTGAGGAACATAGTTATTGGACTCGGCGGCACAGGATCGGGTATACCCAGGGAAAGCGGATTTGACATTACAGCGGCCTCAGAGATTATGGCTATCATGTGTCTAACCGAAAACCTGGAGGACCTTAAAGGCCGTTTAGGGAATATCTTTATTGGTTATACCTATGATAAAAAACCCATTTATGCCCGGGATCTTAATGCCGAAGGAGCAATGGCTACCTTGTTAAAGGATGCTTTGAAGCCAAACCTGGTACAAACCGTTGAAGGGAACCCGGCTATCATACACCTTGGGCCTTTTGCCAATATTGCCCAGGGTACAAACTCGGTGATCGCCACCAGAATGGGGATGAGCCTTTCTGATTATACTGTTACCGAAGCCGGATTTGGTTTTGATCTTGGAGCCGAAAAATTCCTGGATATTAAGTGCCAAAGTGCGGGGCTTGCACCAAAAGTGGTGGTGATGACAACTACCATAAGGGCTCTAAAATATCATGGGGGAGCTCCTTTGTCCACTCTCACCATACCTAATGTAGAAGCACTTATCAAAGGCTTGCCTAACCTTGAGAAACATCTGGAGAATGCAAAACTTTACAATATTACTCCTGTTATTGCCATAAATAAATTCTTTAGTGACAGCGAGGAGGAAATACAGGTGATCTTTGATCTTGCGAAAAGACTTGATATTAAAGTCGCACTTTCTGACGGATGGGCAAAAGGAGGTGAAGGTGCCCTGGATCTTGCTGCAAAAGTGATCGAGGCCATCGAAGAAAACGATGCTCCATTCAAGCCTCTGTACCAATGGGATCAGGATGTGATGACAAAGATAGACACCATTGCTAAAAAGATCTATGGAGCAGAAAAAGTAGAATACGCTCCCAAAGCCCGCAAAGATCTTAAAACCATTCTTGACCTTGATCTGGATAATTTACCAATATGTATTGCAAAAACACAAAAATCCCTCTCAGATGATCCGCTCTTGCTGGGTCGGCCTACAGGATTTACACTGAATGTAAGAGAGATACAGATCGCTGCCGGCGCCGGATTCTTGATTCCCATTACGGGAGAGATGATGCGAATGCCGGGACTACCTGCACATCCTGCTTCAGAAAATATAAACATTGATTTGGAAGGAAATATTTCGGGGCTGATATAAGGGCAAGATCTCTTTTCTTCTAGAAAATGGCCTTCCGGAAATCTTTCCGGAAGGCTTTTCTTTTTCCCTGATGAATTCTGTAAATTACATGAAAATAAGGATTAGAAGAGTCTACGGAATTTTGATTTCGTCTGAAAAAGATGACCTTATTTGATATACATTTGATCAAATTTTATAATCTTAATGAATAAATACATAGTTGTAAATAAACCTGAAAACTGGAACCTTCCGCTGGAGAATGTGAAGGTGATTTCGGCCAGGGATTATCTTACAAATCCTGAATTTTCCCGACTGAAAAAAGCCAGGATCTTTAACCTCTGTAAAGATTACTCTTATCAGTCAAAAGGCTATTATGTTTCTCTTTTAGCCGAAGCCCGCGGGCATCTTGCAATTCCTACAGTCAGAAACCTTGTGGACCTTAGGGAGCCCATCCTGGTAAAGATCGTTTCAGATGAATTTGACGACCTGATCCAAAAAAGCCTGAAAGGCATCAAATCTACTGAATTTACCTTAAGCATATACTTTGGGCAGAACGTGGCTCAAAAATATAAGGAGTTGAGTGCCATGTTTCACAGGCATTTCCAGATACCCTTTCTCAGGGTAAAATTTAGCTATACCAATAAATGGAATTTGAAATCCATCAAAGCGCTTTCTGAAATTGAAATTCCGGAAGAACATAAGCCAAGTATGCATGAATTTGCGGTGCAGTATTTTGCTAAAAAGCGTTATGACACTCCAAAGAGTGAAAGCTATGAATATGACCTCGCAATTTTAGTACAGGATCACGACCCGGCCCCGCCTAGTAATCCAAAGGCTTTAAAGAAATTTGCAGAGATTGCCGAAAAAATGAATTTTTATGTGGAATTCATTTCACCAAAGGATCTTTCGCGTCTTCCTGCCTTTGATGCTTTGTTCATTCGGCAAAGCACCGAAGTAAACAATGAAGCCTACGCCTTTGCCAGAAAAGCCCAACAGGAGGATATCGCGATAATTGATTATCCTGATGCTATCTTAAAGTGCTGCAATAAGGTTTTTATGGCCGAAGCTCTTGAAAACGCCGGCATTCCTACGCCCAAAACTATTATAGTACACAAGGAAAACCGTAACACGGTGATTGAAAAAACAGGTTTACCGCTTGTGCTTAAATCGCCCGATTCTACTTTTTCCTTCGGAGTTAAAAAAGCTTCCACGGTCGAGGAATATGAAAAGCTGGTAGGGGAGATGCTCAAAAAGTCAGAATTGGTAATCGCGCAGGAATATACTCCATCAGATTATGACTGGAGAATTGGTATCCTTGATGACAAGCCTATATTTGCCTGCCGCTATTATATGGCAAAAGGCCATTGGCAGATCTATAACTGGGATGCTAAAAAGAAGGATGACCGCGATGGAAATGCAGATGTTATGGCCATCGAAGAAGTGCCTAAAAAGATCATGAATGCTGCCCTTAAATCGGCCAAATTAATGGGAAAAGGTCTTTACGGGATAGATCTGAAGGAAGTAAACGGGAAACCGCTGGTCATTGAGATCAATGATAATCCCAACATCGATTTTGGAGTAGAGGACAGGCATTATGGTGATAAGATCTATACTGAAGTTTTAATGGCTCTTAAAAACCGGATTGAAAAGAAAACAGAATGAGTTATCACCTTTTTGAAGTCTACGGAATTGAACTTGAATACATGCTCGTAAGTTCCGGAAATCTTAAAGTAAAGCCTATTGTTGACAAGCTGCTCACCCGCAAAAACGGCTTCCTGACATCTGATGTTGAGAACGGAAAAATCGAGTGGAGCAATGAGCTAGTGGCACATGTGGTGGAAATGAAGACCAATGGTCCTACTGCAGATCTGGAAACTTTGGATGAACTGTTTGCTGAAAACGTGCAGGAAATGAACCGGCTGCTTAAGGAGTTCGGGAGCGAATTATTGCCTACAGCCGCACATCCGCTCATGCATCCTGAAACCGAAATGCAGCTGTGGCAACATAACTACAGCAAGATCTATGCATTGTATAACCGCATTTTTGACTGCAGAGGCCATGGCTGGAGCAATGTGCAAAGTATGCACATCAATCTGCCATTTTCGGGAGATGCTGAATTTGAAAAATTACATGCAGCAATAAGGATCCTGCTTCCTATCATCCCCGGGTTGAGTGCCAGTTCTCCTATTTTTGAAGGAAAAGTAACAGGTTTTAAGGATGCAAGGATGCATGTGTACAAAACAAACCAGAAGGAAATCCCGCAAATGACAGGAAAGGTGATCCCGGAACAACTTTTTAGCAGGGAAGAATATTTTGGTGGAATCTTTGAACCTATAAACCAAGCCATAAAACCTCATGATTCGGAAAACATACTGGATCATCATTTCCTGAATTCCCGAGGTGCTATTGCCCGGTTTGACAGGGGAGCTATTGAAATAAGGGTGATTGATATACAGGAATGCCCAAAAGCCGATGTTGTTATTGCCGTTCTCATCATTGAAGCCCTGAAACTGTTGGTGAGCGAAGAACTGGTATCTTTGGAAGATCAAAAAAGCTGGCACGAAAATGACCTTTTTGAGATCTTTGATAAGGTTATCGTTGATGCTGAAGATACAGTGATCAAAAATGCTGCTTTTGCCGGTCTTTTCGATCTTGAACCGGGAGTTACAGTCAGGGAATTGTGGGAAAAGATCTATGTTCTGGTAAAAGAAGAGCTTTCTAAAAAGCACAGGGAGAGTATCGAATTTCTTCTCGAAAATGGCAGCCTCTCCACCCGGATTTTAAAAGCAGTTGGAGACGATTTTTCTGAAGAAAAAATAATTTCAGTCTACAGGAAGTTGGGAAGGTGTTTGGAGGAAAACAGGTTCTTTGCAATTAACAATTGACAATTAACAATAAGCAATTTGCATGCACCGATTTCCAAAAATGGTCAACTCTATTAAGGACTCAACAAAACCTTAAACCTTAAACCTTCAACCTTGAACCTAATCCTTACATGTGAACACGCGGGCAATGAGATCCCTGCACACTACGAACATCTTTTTGCCAATGCTCATGATGTCATCCAAACTCATCGGGGATATGATCCCGGGGCATTGGACCTTTTTCGTGAATTATCAGGCTTAGCTGTTTTTAGTCAGGAGTACATGATAAGCAGGTTACTGGTGGAACCCAACAGAAGCCTGGGGCATCCGCAGTTATTTTCAGAATATACAAACCAGCTTCCGGAGGCAGAGAAAGAGGAACTGCTGGAGGAATTTTATTTACCCTACAGGCATTACATAGAAAGCCGTATTGGTAATTATATTTCTGCAGGAGGGGAGGTGCTGCACATTTCTGTACATTCCTTTACTCCCGAACTCAATGGGGAGGTAAGGAATGCTGATGTCGGGTTGTTATTTGACCCTGCAAGAGATGAAGAAGCACATTTCTGTAAGAGGTTCCAAAAAAGCCTTTTTAGGCAGGATAAGGAGCTTGAGGTAAAGTTCAATTATCCCTATTTAGGAATAGACGATGGTTTCACCACTTATCTGAGACAAAAATTTCCGAACCAATATGTGGGAATCGAGCTGGAAGTGAACCAAAAATTTGTGAAAGACAACAAAATGGAAAAGCGCCTCAAAAATGTCATTTTTGAAGCGCTTTTAGAAACTCTTAAGTAATATTCTAACCGTTTAAGGTGGATTCCAGGCTAATCTCGGTATTAAGAAGCTTTGAAATCGGACAATTTTCTTTTGCATGTTTTACCAGCTCCTCAAATTTTTCCTGAGAAACCCCCGGAACTTTTGCTTTCAACACCAAATGTGATTTTGTGATGCTGCCGTCTTCTAAAGTGATCGTAGCTTCTGTTTCCAAAGTAACAGGAGAAAATCCCTCTTTTGAAAGATTGGCAGAAAGCTGCATGGTAAAACAGCCTGCATGAGCTGCTCCCACCAATTCTTCAGGATTAGTTCCCTTTTCATTTTCAAATCGGGTATTAAAAGAATAAGGAGTCTTATTCAAAACCTCGCTTTGAGTAGATAAATTACCTTTTCCTTCTTTAAGTGTGCCGTTCCAAACGGCTGTTGCTTTTCTTTTCATTATTAGTTTTGATTAATTAGAGATTTCATGTCTATTACAAATCTGTAGCGCACATCGGCATCCAAAGTACGTTCATAAGCTTCATTGATCTGATCCATGTTGATCATTTCAATTTCTGAAACTATGCCATGTTCTGCACAGTAATCCAGCATTTCCTGGGTTTCCTTTATTCCGCCAACAAGAGAACCCACAAGGCTCCTTCTTTTCATGATGAGTTGGGCTGCCTGTACTTCGGAAGGTTTAGGTGGAATACCGAGTAATACCATTACCCCATCGGTTTTTAGCAGGTTAAGGTATGGATTATAATCATGTTGGGCGGAAACAGTGTTAATGATCAAATTAAAACTGCCTGCCAATTTCTTCATGTTCTCTTCACTGGTAGTGAGCTCGAAATGAGCAGCCCCTAATTCGTTGGCATCTTTTTCTTTTTCTGGAGATCGGCTTAGCATAGTTACTTCGGCACCCATAGAGGATGCCAGTTTAACTGCCATATGGCCTAACCCCCCGAGACCTACCACCGCAACTTTATCTCCTTTTTTAACGTTCCATCTTTTCAAAGGAGAGTAAGTGGTAATACCGGCACATAAAAGAGGAGCTACAGCGTTAAGAGGCAATTTGTTTGAAATTTTAAGCACAAAATCCTCCTTCACAACGATGTGTGTAGAATATCCGCCGTAGGTATGAACATTCCTGTCCAAAGGGGATGGAGAATTATAAGTTGCCGTGGGACCATTTAAACAATATTGCTCAAGATCATCCTTACAGTTCTCACAATGTCCGCAGGAATCAATAAAACATCCCACACCCACAGTATCTCCTTCTTTATATTTTTTTACATCTTTCCCTACACGGGATACCTTTCCCACGATTTCATGGCCGGGAACGCAGGGATATTTGGTGCCTCCCCATTCGTTCCTTGCAGTGTGAATATCTGAATGACAAACTCCGCAAAAAAGGATTTCAATTTCTACATCTTCGGGTCCCGGGTCAGGACGGTCAATAGAAAATGGCTCGAGTTGTTTATCGGCTGCCTGGGCAGCATAAGCTTTTACATTTTTCATTTATGCTTTTTTAAGATATATCACTGCCATTGGCGGGATAGTCAAAGATATGGAGTTATTTTGTCGGTGAGCCGGTAACTCTTCACTATTGATCTTCTCGGAATTCCTAACATTACTTCCCCCAAATCGTTCCTCATCACTGTTAAAGATCTCTTTCCAGCTTCCGCTTTGCTGTACCCCGATCCTGTAATTCTCCCTGGGTACAGGAACAAAGTTGCATACCACCAGGATGTTATCCTCAGGATCCTTTCCTTTTCGCAGGAAACTTACAATACTATTTTCTTCGTCATTGATATCTACCCACTCAAAACCTTCATGGGAAAAGGCTTTTTCATAAAGAGCAGGTTCCTGTTTGTACAATTTGTTAAGTTCCTTTAAAGTTTCCTGAATCCTTGCATGCGGTTGTTCATTGGTGAGATGCCATTCAAGGCTGGAATCATGATTCCACTCGGTTGTTTGGCCGAATTCTGCTCCCATGAAGAGCAGTTTTGTACCCGGATGCGCAAACATATAACTGTACAGGGTGCGCAGGTTTGCGAATTTGTTCCACTCATCTCCCGGCATCTTGTTCAGGATAGATTGCTTTCCATATACGACCTCGTCATGAGAGAGCGGTAACATGAAGTTTTCTGTAAAGGCGTAATTCGAGCTAAAGGTGATCGTATTTTGATGATGCCTTCTGTATAATGGATCTTTGCTGAAATACTCCAGAGTATCATGCATCCATCCCATCATCCATTTCATGCCAAAGCCAAGACCTCCAATATACGTGGGTTTTGAAACCATAGGCCAGGCAGTTGATTCTTCGGCAATGGTTACGGCATCGGGAAATTCTTTATAAACTACTTCATTGAATTCCTTAAGGAAACTTATTGCCTCCAGGTTTTCCCTTCCACCGAACTCATTAGGTTCCCATTCTCCTTCTTTTCGGGAATAATCCAGGTAAAGCATAGAAGCCACGGCGTCTACACGTAATCCATCCACGTGGAATTTATCAAGCCAGAACAAAGCATTACTTATAAGAAATGAACGTACTTCATTTCTTCCGTAGTTGAAAATATAGCTTTGCCAGTCGGGATGGAAACCTTTGCGGGGATCCTCATGTTCGTAAAGGTGAGTGCCGTCAAAATAGTGCAATCCATGAAGATCATTAGGGAAGTGGGAGGGGACCCAATCCAGAATGACTCCAATTCCTTCGCGGTGCAGGCTGTCAATCAATTGCATGAATTCCTGCGGAGTTCCAAAACGGCTTGAGGGAGCAAAATATCCGGTGATCTGGTACCCCCAGGAACCAAAGAAAGGATGTTCCATTACAGGCATGAATTCCACATGGGTAAAGCCCATCTCTTTTATGTAACCCGGAAGCTGTTCTGCCAGTTCCAGATAGGTCAATGAACGCAGATTATCTTCGGGTACTCTTTTCCATGAACCCAAATGCAGTTCGTAAACCGACATTGGTTGGGGTTTGCCTTTTTTGCTGTCCCTGTCTTTCATCCATACATTATCATTCCATGTATTTTCCAGATCCCACACCATAGAAGCGGTATTGGGCGGAGTTTCCCATTGAAAGGCAAAAGGATCCCCTTTTTCAGCTTCATATCCGGTATTGGACTGGATATAATATTTGTAAAGACTTCCCTTTTTGGCTACCGGAATAAAGACTTCCCAGATCCCCGAATTATCCCAACGGGCAGACATGGGATGAGCTTCCCGATCCCAGTTGTTAAAATCTCCTATTACCGAGATCTTTTCGGCATTGGGTGCCCATAAGGCAAAGTAAACTCCTTTTGTTCCCATATATTCCATGAGATGGGAACCCAGTTTATTGTATAGGTGGTAGTGCTTACCTTCCCTGAACAAATGGATATCAAAGTCGGTTAGCAGCGTAGCTTCGGCCGGTTTTTCAGCAGAAGATTTCTGTTCCTTCTTTTTATCGGTGGTAGCATCCTCAATCGTCTTTTTCACTTTGGCGGCCGCGGCAGTCACCTCTTCCGGGCTGGGAGTGATATCTTCCACGAATTTTTTAGCCTTTTCGGTCCCTTCCATCAATTTCTCTGCGATAGATCCGGCCACTCCTTTGATATCTTCAGAATCGGGAATATATTCTCTTGCCTTTTCCTCCAGGTCCCGCTTCGTTTTCTCATCGGGAGTAAGCTTTTCTTTCAATCCTTCTGCAGTTTCCTTGGCTGCATCCTTCAGGTCATCGGAAGGGGAAGTATTGGGTAATTTCATTTTCTCTTCTGCACTTATTCCCGGAACTGCCTTTGGACGGGACATCTTTTTAGCAGGTTTCTTCTCTTCAGGTTTTGCTTTGTCTTCGGCAGCTTTTTTTCCCGGAGATTTCTTTGCAGCAGGTTTTGAAGTTGAAGCAAATTTTTTATCTGCAGCTTTTCTTCCCGGTTTTTTCTTATCCTCCTCCTGCGGACTCCTCACTTCTCCTGTGGCAGGTGCCGAAACATGTGGCACAGGCTCATCGATCATAGGATCCTGAAATTTTGCAGGTTTACTTGAAGTTTTGGAGGCAGCAGCTTTCTTTCTTCCGGGTTTTCTATTTTCTGCTGAAGTTTTTCCTGTTTTTTCCTTGTCTGGCGTACCTGTTTCCGGTAAAGCCTTTTTTGGCTTCGGAAGTTTTGGTTTCCCGGAAGTATCACCGGGCGTGCTTCCTGCGGCAGAAGACTTACTTTTTGAAGGTTTTTTATCTGAAGTATCTTTTTTCAAATTTGAGCCTTTGGCACCCGATTTTGAACGGGTTTTATCACCAACTCCCATAGGTCCTTTTACATCACCTGATTCTTCAGCCTTTCCGGAAGTTTTAGTTCCCGGTCTGCCTTTAGGTGCCTTTTCTGAATTAGTAAACTTCTTTTCTTTATCTGGATTATTTTCCTTTTTCTTAGCCATTTTCTATCGTTTTATGCATGATTTTATTCCTCTTAGGGGGATCAAAACCCAATCTGGACGATTGTTCAATTCATAATTCATTTCATATATCGCTTTTTCAAGCAGGAAGATCTGCATTAGGATCTCTGTGTCTTCCTTATCTGCAGGAATAAATTCGTTTTCTCCCACATGGTCATAATATCCTTTTAAGAATATTTGGGTCACCAGGTAATACCAGTTCTCTGCCCAGGTATCCAGTTCCCCTGTTTTGTTCTGTTGATCAAATTCCGATTCCAGAATGCTGCTGTATGCTGCATAATGGAAGGATCTAACCATCCCGGCGACATCCCGTAAAGGTGAGCGTTTCAATCTTCTTTCACTGAAAGATCTTGCCGGTTCTCCTTCAAAATCAATGATCACAAAATCTTTCCCGGTCCAAAGCACCTGACCCAAATGATAGTCTCCATGGGTCCTTATCTTCATGATGGGGATCTTATGATCGTATACTTTCTTAAAAGTGTTTAAAACTACTCCCTTCATATCAAGCACCTCCTGTGCTTCGGGTTGGATGTGCTTCGGAAGCAATTTGATGCTCTTCTGAAGGTTTTGAAAAGCATTTCTGGTAAGCGACTGAAGCGAGGAGAAGAGAGACCTTTGATAATGCAGGGAAAAAGGTTCGGGTTCAAAATCCTTTTCAAGTGGATTCGCAGCCAAAGCTTTATGCATTTCGGCAGTCCTTTGTCCCAGCAGGGACATTCTCTCCGGGAATACTGCTCCCATTAATTCCTTCATATTTTCAGAAAGATCCTGATAAGAGAGCGGGGTAAGGGTATGGGGAACTTCTTCAAATTGTTTTTCTTTAGGAAGGGTTACTACCCTGTCAAAAAAGCGATTTAAAGAATCCTTTGTATAATCCCATGCATCTCCATGATTAGGAATGAGATCCTGCATCATTCCCAATACGATGATGTTCCTGGTACCCTGGGTATATTCTATAGCCCCTACAAACCTTGGGGAATTTTGATAATCGGTTTTTTCAGTTAGATACCTGGTGATCTCGAGATCTGGATTGATTGTATTATCCAGTTTACGGTACAATTTCAGGAAATATTTGTTGTCAAAGATGAGCGAGGTATTGCTTTGTTCGGCGTTAAGGATCTTCGACTGAACTTTTTCCGCTTCCTCCGCAAAGTCATTATCGCTGTGATAAAATACCAGGTTCCCCCGGCCGCTTTGAAGACTTCTACCTTTCTTTATATTACGGAACAGCACATTTCTGAAACTTTCACTGTACACGGCATCAAAAAGATATCCTTCTTCTCCGTCAAGACTTAATTTTGCAATAATACCCTTTGCAGGCAGGTCTTTGTACTCCTGATCCATTTTAGGACTTAAAAAACCTAGAGGTAGTTGATACACTTCCGGCAGGCCATCATTATAATTCACTTCAATAGTGATTAAGGTGGAAGGCACATTGTGCACAGGAATATCAACCTTATTCAAAATGGAAATATTCTGGATCACCCTGGATTTGCCTCCAAACCAGCGGCAGGTATTTAGGTATTGAGGGAGGATATCATGTTCAAAACGGGATTTTGTTTTATTTTGAAGCAGTTGCTCCCAATTATTGAGCTGCAATACCGGGGTTTCTGATTTTGCCACATGCCCTTCTTCCTTTTGAAGAATGAACCAGTAATACCCATGAGGTGCCATGGTAAATAAGTAAGGATGTTCTGTGATCCTTGGGAACTTATTGTGGCTAAAAACCTCTACCGGAATATAACCTTCATAAGCTTCAAGGTCTAACTCTGCTGCCTGTGGAAATCTGGAAAGATTTCCCAGCACCAGAATGTCCTCATCTTCAAAAGTTCGGGTATAGGCAATAACCTTAGCGTTACTTGGGGAAAGGAAGTTGATATCTCCGCGGCCAAAAGCTTTATATTTTTTTCTCATAGCAATGATCCTTTTCATCCACCATAATAGAGAAGAGGAATTCATTTGCTCGGTTTCCACGTTCACCGCCTCATATTTATATGAAGGATCAATGATTACCGGTAAATACAATTTGTGTGGGTTAGCGGTTGAAAAGCCCGCATTCCTGTCCGAGGACCACTGCATTGGTGTTCGTACCCCATCCCGGTCTCCCAGGTAGTAGTTATCTCCCATTCCTATTTCGTCTCCGTAATAGATCACCGGAGTTCCGGGAAGGGAGAAAAGCAGCACATTCATCAATTCGATCTTGTTGCGGTTGTTCTCCAAAAGCGGAGCCAGTCTGTGCCTTATCCCTACATTGATCTTTGCCTGCGGATCTTTTGTATATACCTTATACATATAATCCCTTTCCTCATCGGTCACCATTTCCAGCGTTAACTCATCGTGGTTCCGGAGAAAAATTGCCCATTGGCAGTTAGCCGGAATTTCAGGAGTTTGGTCAATGATATCCATGATTGGATAACGATCTTCCATTTTGACCGACATGAACATGCGCGGCATTATTGGAAAATGATAATTCATATGGCACTCATCACCCTCACCAAAATATGCAGCCGAATCTTCGGGCCACATATTGGCCTCGGCCAACAGCAGCTTGTTATCGTATTTTTTATCAACGTGAGTTCTAAGCTTTTTTAGAAATTCATGCGTCTCGGGTAGGTTTTCACAATTGGTGCCTTCTCTTTCGAAAAGGTAAGGCACGGCATCTAATCTAAAACCATCCACTCCAAGGTCAAACCAAAAATCCAGGACATCAAATACTTCCTGTTGTACCTTGGGATTGTCGAAATTAAGATCAGGTTGATGACTAAAGAATCGGTGCCAAAAATATTGCTTTGCTACGGGATCATAGGTCCAGTTTGAAGGCTCGGTATCTGTGAAGATGATACGGGTATCTTTGTATTTATTGGGATCATCTGTCCAGACATAATAGTCCCTTTCAGGAGAACCAATAGGTGCATTCCGGGCTCTCTGAAACCATGGATGCTGATCTGATGTGTGATTGATCACCAGCTCGGTAATGATTTTTAATCCGCGGCTATGAGCTTCTACAATAAGACGTTTAAAAACGTCCAGGTCGCCATACGAGGGATTGATACTGTAGTAATCCGCGATGTCATAGCCGTCGTCCCGCAGCGGGGAAGGATAAAAAGGTAACAGCCAAATGGCAGTAACTCCAAGATCCTCAAGATAATCCAGTTTTTGAAGCAGACCTTCAAAATCTCCTATTCCGTCACCATTACTGTCAAAAAATGCTTTTATATGTAGTTCATAAATTATAGCGTCTTTATACCAGGTTTCCTGATCGCTCGAATTAATTGGTTTGATCATGGTTTTATTTTTATCTGATTGGTTTTTTTGTTTCTACTTTTAAAATATGGGCAGGAACAGCCCGGGGATGTAACTCTACATAGTTCCATTCATTTTGCCAGATATAGCTGGCGCCGGTAAGCAGGTCTTTTACCGAATAGGAGTCGTGGTTCTCGATCTTTAATCTTTTTAATGGCACTTGAACCCAACCCGATTGGGTATGGTGGGGATCGAGATTAACAATGATGATAAGTTTATTGGTTTCTTCTTCGTCTATTTTGGAATATGCGATAATTTGATCATTATCTGTATCGCAGAATTCAATGTTCCAGGTGGTTTGCAAGGCAGCATTTTCATTCCTTATGCGGTTGAGAATACTTATCATCTCCTTGATCCTTGTATTTCTATGCCAGTCCCAGTGATAGACCTGGTACTTTTCTGAATGATTGTATTCCTCCTTACCCGGATAAGCTTCATTGAGTCCTAACTCGAATACAGGACCGTACAGGCCGTAATTAGAAGACATTGTTGCAGCAAGGATGAGGCGTATGATAAACGATGGCTCCTCTTGATTTTCGAGGGAAATAGGTAAAATATCAGGCGTATTGGGCCAAAAATTAGGGCGGTAATATTCCCTGACTTCAGTTTTGGTGAGCTGGGTAAGGTACTCGATGAATTCCTCTTTAGTGTTCCTCCAGGTAAAGTAGGTATAGGATTGATTGAACCCGATCTTTGCAAGTTCTTCCATCACCCGTGGGCGGGTAAAGGCTTCAGCAAGGAAAATTATACCCTCATGTTTTTTATTGATCTCCCTGATACACCACTCCCAAAAAGGGAAAGTTTTGGTGTGGGGATTATCCACTCTAAAAATGGTGATACCCTTGTCGATCCAGAATTCTACAATGCTCTTTAATTCCTCCCAAAGATTTTCCCAGTCTTCGGTCTCGAAATTCACAGGCAATACATCCTGATATTTTTTGGGCGGATTTTCGGCATACTGCACAGTGCCATCCGGCCGCCACTTAAACCACTGGGGATGTTCCTTCACATAAGGATGATCTGGAGAACATTGGATCGCAAAATCAAGCGCGATCTCGATATCCATATCTTTTGCTTTTTTGACCAGACGTTGAAAATCATCCATGGTCCCCAGTTCGGGATGTATGGCTTTATGGCCCCCTTCTTTAGCACCAATGGCCCATGGCGATCCGGGATCACCTTCTTCGGCATCGGTTGCGTTGTTTAAGCCCTTTCTATGGCTACGGCCAATAGGATGAATAGGGGGGAAATAGATCACGTCAAATCCCATTTTTGATACTTCAGGAAGCACATTCTCACAGTCTTTGAAAGTTCCGTGTTTTCCTTTTTCGGGAGAAGATGACCTGGGAAAGAATTCATACCAAGCACTGAATAATGCTCTTTTTCTTTCTACCCTTACCTCCAGGACTTTATCATATGCAAAAGCTTTGTTCCGGTCCCGGGATTCGTACATTACTTTGGAAGCCGAATCACTCAAAGCTTCAGAAACAGAACGGGCCTCATGATCCTCATCTTTAAAAAGAGATATCCACTCCTTTAATTTCTTTTTGTTGGGCGCAGAGGCGCGGGATAGAGCCTCCTCCATGAGTTCGGCGCCAATGAGCAATTCTGTTTTAAGATTTTGATTAGCGGCGGCTTTTTTCTTCAGTCCGTCCTGCCAGGTAGAGAAATGATCTACCCAGGATTCCAGGGTATATTCGTATTCACCAACCTCGGGAAGTTTAAAGACGCTGCTCCAGTGGTCATTGCCTTCAAACTCCATTGGCTGTTCCTGCCATTTTTTCTCACGTCCTCGGTTTTTCTTCTTCTCCCTGTAAAGCAGGACCGCATCCACCTTATCATGGCCATCACCAAAGATATCGGCTTCAACTTTTATTTCTTCGTTTATGATTCTTTTGATCGGATATTTTCCGCAGTCAATTTCGGGTTTTACATTTCTTATACTTACTCTTTTATGTCCATCAATTTTCATACGTAAATTTTAAAGGTAAAAGCTGGGTGATTTATGGAAGTACCTGCATTTACAGGATTTCCCCAATCTAAAACACTTAAATTTAGGCAAGTAAACCCACACCCTTAGTTAAAAAACTATTAAACATAAAATCTTCCGTTTTATCCTTCTTAGCTTTGAATGTGTTAGGAAAAATCTGAGGAATTTTATTTATGGGAAAGAAAGTTGGTGCAGTATATAAAGGAGAAAAAAATAGTCAATTTTGCATATGGGCTCCCAAAGCCGAATCTGTAGAAGTACTTATAAAGGATAAACAAAAGCCACTTCCACTAACCAAAGATGCTAAAGGTTACTGGAGTGGGGACTTTACTGAAATCGCTCCCGGCACCCTTTACAAATTCCGCATAGACAACGAGACATTTCCCGATCCTGCTTCCCTTGCTCAGCCTGAAGGAGTCCACTCCTGGTCACAGCTTGTTGATCATCATTCTTTTAATTGGCAGGATGCTGCCTGGAAGGGTCGTAAACTTTCAGAAATGGTCATTTACGAACTTCATGTGGGTACTTTTACACCTCAGGGTACTTTTGAAGCCATTATTGAAAAACTTGATCACCTGGAGGAACTCGGCGTCAATACTATTGAACTAATGCCTGTTTCTCAGTTTCCCGGCAATCGTAACTGGGGTTATGACGGGGTCTATCCTTTTGCCGCCCAGGATAGCTATGGCGGAATGGAAGGTCTCAAAAAGCTCATAAATGCCTGTCATTCCCGTAATTTTTCGGTGCTGCTTGATGTGGTTTATAATCATTTAGGTCCCGAAGGGAATTACATTTCTCAATATGGCCCCTATTTTACTGAAAAATATCACACTCCCTGGGGCAGTGCCATTAATTTTGATGATGCATACTCTGACCAGGTGCGGCATCATTTTCTCCAGAATGCCTTAATGTGGCTGGAAGATTTTCACTTCGACGGACTGCGGCTTGATGCAGTACACGAGATCATTGATAGGGGAGCCAGGCATTTCCTTAAAGAGCTGAGCGAAAAAACCGATGAGCTTGAACAAAGGACCGGAAAAAAATATTGCCTTATCGCAGAAAGTGATCTTAATGATTCCCGGCTGGTTACCTCTTATGAGAAGGGCGGCTACGGACTGGAAGGCCAGTGGGTGGATGATTTTCACCACGCCGTACATACTGTTTTAACCGGCGAAGATGCAGGTTACTACAGTGATTACGGAAAAATGGAATACCTGGCAAAAACCTTTACACAGGCATTCATCTATGATGGGATCTATTCCCCTTTTAGGAAGCGTAGTATAGGAAATAGCCCGCAGGGGATTGAGCCATCGCAATTCGTGGTGTGTATACAGAATCATGATCAGGTTGGCAACAGGTTGTTGGGAGAACGTCTTTCTGAACTGGTGACTTTTGAAAAAAATAAACTGGCTGCCGGCATTATGCTTTCTTCTCCTTATGTACCTATGCTGTTCATGGGGGAGGAATTTGGAGAAAAAAACAGGTTTCAGTATTTTATTAGTCACGGAGATCCAAATCTGGTGAAGGCCGTTCAGGAGGGGCGAAAAAGGGAGTTTTCATACTTCTTCCAAAGCCATAGCGATACAGAATTTCCCGATCCACAGTCAGAGAACACTTTTAAAAATTCTAAATTGAACTGGAATTTTAAAAAAGATGATCATCAAAATACCCTTTTTCAATATTATAAGGAGTTGCTGAAATTAAAAAAACAGGGGGCTTTTGATCTTTTCAGGCATGAAAGCCTTTCGACAGAAGCCGATGAGGCTTCAAAAGTTCTTAAAGTTTCGGCCTCAAATGGGAATAATACCCTTACCGGAATTTATAACTTCGGAAAAGAGCCATTTTCAGCAGAAATTTCCGAAGAAAAAAATATTAGAGTGATCATTTCCTCCTCCGCTACCAAATGGGGAGGAAAGAAAGCAGAAAACGAGGTGCAAAAAGGAGGAAGGATCCAAGTTCTTCCTGAAGCGATGCTAATCTTCAGTTACTGAAAATCATCATATTAAAAGCCCTTTTTAGAACCCGGAGTTCCCGGGGGGAAACAACTAACATATATCATGTAATATGAGTAAAAAATATATTTGCGTACACGGACATTTTTATCAGCCGCCTAGAGAAAACCCATGGTTAAATAAGGTGGAAATGCAGGAATCTGCATATCCTTACCACGACTGGAATCACAGGATCAATGCAGAATGTTATGTAAGAAATTCGGCATCCAGAATACTTGATGAGGAGGGGAGGATCCAGGAGATCATGAATAACTATGCCTGGATGAGTTTCAATATTGGTCCTACGCTCCTGGCATGGATGCAAAATGAGACTCCCGAAACCTATGAAGCCATCCTTGAGGCCGACAAGCAGAGCATTGAAAGCTTTTCGGGACATGGGGCTGCTTTGGCACAGGCTTACAACCATCTAATTATGCCCCTTGCCAATGAAAGGGACCAGGAAACGCAGGTAATATGGGGAATTGAAGATTTCAAATCGCGTTACGGAAGATTTCCGGAAGGAATGTGGTTGGGAGAAACCGCCGTAAATACCAGCGTCCTGGAAATGCTCGCAAAACACGGTATAAAATTCACCATTCTTTCTCCATACCAGGCAAAACAGGTAAGAAAAATCGGGGATAAAGAATGGAAAGATGCCACAAATGCAAAGGTAAATACCCGGCGGGCCTACACCTGCAAATTACCTTCAGGAAATGAAATAAGCCTGTTCTTTTATGACGGTCCGGCATCACAAGCCGTGGCCTTTGAAGGCTTGCTGAACAATGGAGAGGCATTTGCCGATCGTCTGCGCGGTCAGTTTTCTAATACTGAGGATAGGGAATTGGTAAATATCGCAACAGATGGGGAAAGCTATGGCCACCACCACAAGCTGGGGGAAATGGCACTTTCCTACTGCCTTAATGCCCTCGAACAGGATGAGGATATTAACCTTACGATCTATGGGGAATTCCTTGAGAAGTTTCCGCCGCAGTATGAGGCACAGATCATCGAAAATACTTCCTGGAGCTGTTACCATGGGGTGGAAAGATGGAGAAGCAATTGCGGTTGTAATACCGGGGGCAATGATGACTGGGACCAGAAATGGCGTAAACCTTTAAGAGAGGCCTTTGATGAGGTGCGGGAAAAGCTTATCGTGCTTTACGAAAACCAAATGCAGCAGTACACCCGGGATCCATGGGGTGTAAGGAATAAATACATCCAGGTGATCCTTAACAGGGATAATGAAAATGTAAGTACTTTTCTAAAAGAGAATTTTGGGAATGAACTTTCTGAAGAAGACGAGGTGAAACTGCTTAAACTGCTGGAAATGCAGTACCACGCTATGTTGATGTACACCAGTTGCGGCTGGTTCTTTGATGAAGTTACGGGAATCGAATCCATGCAGGACATTTTCTATGCTACCCGTGCCATACAATTGGCAGAAGAAATAAGCGGGGAAAGCTATGAACCCGATTTTGTTGAATCTCTTAAAAAGATCCCTTCAAATATTCCGGAATATGGAAGTGCTCATAAGGCCTATGAGTTGTTCGTTAAACCTACCGAGTTGGATATGATAAGGATCGGAGCCCATTACGCGATTTCTTCCCTTTTCGAAGAATTTCCGGAGGAGGTCACGCTATATAACTTTAGTGCCACTACAAAGGCAAGTCACTATTATGAGGCGGGAAAACAAAAATTGATCATTGCCCGCACAGAATTCCGAAGTGATATCACCTGGGAAAAAGTGGATATTTCTTATGCTGTTCTTTACATGGGAGATCACCACCTATTCGGGGGAGTGCGACAATACATTAGTGCCGAAGCTTTGGAAGAATTGCACAACAAAATGGCTGAATTCTTCGAAAGAGGGAATATCTACGAGATCTTTAATCTCATGGATGAACATTTTGGTAACCATAACTACTCCTTCTGGCATTTGTTCCGGGACGAGCAGCACAACATTATGAGGCAGGTGATGGAAAGCAATCTGCGCGGCGCCGAGGGTGCTATGCAGCAGCTTTATGACAATACTTATCCTTTGCTAAAAACTTTCCAGGAGATCAATATGAGGGTTCCGGCAAGGCTGAAGCTGCCTGTGGAAATGGCTGTTAACAACAGGTTAGTGAAGGAATTAAATAAAAAAGACTGCAATTTCAAAAAACTGGAATTACAGCTAAAATCTGCAGTTTCAATTGAAGTCGAACTGGATCTAGTTACGCTGAACTACCTGGTGGACCGCAGACTCACCGAAAAAATGAAAGAACTTCAAAACAACCCTAAAGATCTAAAACGGCTTGAAGATGTTAATGTACTGCTGTCTCTGTTAGAGAAAACCCCCTTAAATCCCGAAAAATGGGAAGCCCAGAATATCACTTTTGGTTTGAAAGCAGAATATTATCGTGAAATGCAGGAAAAAAGTGAAGAGGGAGATCAAAATGCCACCCAATGGGTAGATTCTTTTCAGATGCTTGAAGAATCTGTAAATCTGGTGATAGAATGAAAAATCCTGTCTCCACTTATCGGGTACAACTTTCACCGGAGTACACCTTAGAAGATATGGAAGAGATCCTCGATTATCTTGAAGCCTTCGGTATTTCCACCATATATTCTGCGCCATTATTTCAGGCAAGGAAGGGCAGTAGCCATGGCTATGATATCACTAACCCTTTCCGCCTGAATAAGGAGATAGGGAAACTGGCTCTTTTCAAGAGGATTAGCGACCGCCTGCAGCAAAAAAAGATGACCTGGTTACAGGACATTGTTCCCAACCATATGGCTTTTGACGGAGATAATATCTGGCTGCAGGATATCTTTGAATTAGGGCCCGAAGCGAGTCAATACAATTATTTTGATATCGATTGGGAGAAAAACGGAAAGCTCATGGCTCCTTTTCTGGGAAATCCTCTGGAAGAAGTCCTTGCAAATCACGAGTTGAAGCTAGAGGTGTCAAAAAGGGGATTTTCCTTTGTTTATTTTGACCACCGCTATCCGGCTGCTGCGAGATCCTATTATCTTATCCTGAAGGGTCTGGGGAAGTGGGACGAAAAATTCCGGGATCTATCAGACAAAAAGGAGAGATGGGAAGAACTAAAGGAATTTCTGGTCAGGGAGTATCAAAAAGTTCCGGATATTAGAAACAGCATTAATAAGAGACTAATAGATATAAATGCTTCCGAAGAAAAACTGAAACAAATCCTGGATCAGCAGTTCTTCCTTCCTGCACATTGGAAAGAAACCGAAAAAGAGATCAACTACCGCAGATTTTTTACTATTAATGATCTCATTTGTTTAAAAATGGAGGATGAGCAGGTTTTTGAGAGCTATCACCGTTTTATTCTGCAGTTGTGTGAAGAAAATCTTATCCAGGGCTTAAGGATAGACCATATTGACGGGCTTTTTGACCCCAAGGCTTATTTGGAAAGACTAAGGGAAAAATTGGGTCCCGACTTTTATATTATTATAGAGAAGATCCTGGAGTGGGATGAAAAGCTGCCTGTGCATTGGCCGGTTGAAGGAACCAGTGGGTATGGTTTTCTGGCCACGGTCAACCAGGTGCTTACGAACAAAAACAGTGAAGATCTATTCTTTAAAGCCTATTTAAAAGTGGATCCCGAACATCCAGATTATCATGACCTGGTTTACAAACAAAAGATGTTTATCCTCAATGAGAGAATGGGAGGTGAATATAAAAATTTATGGCAGCTTGCAATAGATCTTGAATTGCTGGAAGAGCAGGAGGATACAAAATTAAAGGAAGCCCTGGGCGCATTTTTGGCAGGATTTCCTGTTTATAGGATCTATCCCGAGGAATTTCCTTTGAGGAAGCGACAGAGAAAAATTATTGAGGCTGCCTATCAAAATGCTCTAACCCATTCCGAAGCTTTGGAACGGGAACTGGAGCAAATAAAAAATGTGTTTTTGGGAGATGCCGGTAAAGACAAAGAAAGTATGCTGATGTTTTTGCAGCGTTGTCAGCAATTTACCGGGCCTCTGGCTGCAAAAGGAGTGGAAGACACGTCCTTCTATATATACAATGAATTGATCTCTCATAACGAGGTGGGGGATTCTCCGGATGTCTTTGGAGTTTCTGTAGAAGGTTTCCACAAGAGGATGCAGTTGCGGAGAGAAGATTTCCCGCTTTCTATAAATGCGACGGCCACTCACGATACGAAACGTGGAGAAGATTCCCGAATGAGGATCAATGTGCTTAGTGAAATAGGAGAGGAGTGGTTTGAGAATGTAGGGCAGTGGAAGGAAATTGGGGAAAAACTTCGGAAAGAGAAAAGTATCCCTGATGCCAATGAGGAGTATTTTATTTATCAGATGCTTATTGGCGCCTGGCCTTTTGATGGAGAACCGGGAGAAGAATTTTTAGAAAGGTCAACCGCTTACCTTCAAAAGGTTTTGCGGGAGGCAAAGGTGAATTCTTCCTGGGCACAACCCGATGAAAAATATGAAGAACAGGTTTACGAATTTTTGAAAAAGCTCCTTAAAAGTGATGATTTTCGTACTTCCTTCGGAAAATTCCATCATAATGTCTCCGCATACGGAGCTATAAAATCCCTTTCCCAGTCGCTTCTGAAGATCACTGCCCCAGGAATTCCTGATGTGTACCAGGGAACAGAATTGTGGGATTTGAGTTATGTGGATCCGGACAATCGCAGGCCGGTCGATTATCAGCTTAGGAAACAATACCTGGAAGAAATAAACAGCTTAAAACCTGAAAATATTACCGAGCAACTTCAAGACCTGAAGCAGGATTTTCCCTCCGGAAAGATCAAGATGTTCTGTTTGCACAAAGCCTTACAAACCAGGAAAGACTTCAAAGAAGCTTTTGAAGAAGGAGCCTATTTGCCGTTAGAAGTAAAAGGTGAAAATGCAGAAGGAGTTATTGCTTTTGCCCGAAAGCTCCGGGAAAAAGTGGTGATCATAGTAGTTCCTGCCATGGTAACAGCATTTTTTACCGAAGAACTGCAGCTAAAAGAGGGGCTTTCCAATGATCTTAGAGTTGTGGTTCCTGAAGATCTTAAAGGAGATTTCAAAAATGCATTCACAGGAAAAACAATTTCTTCAGAAGAGATTGTGCTAAACACTATTTTTGCCGACCTACCGGTAGCACTATTAATAAAGGAAGTATAATATGAAATTAAAAAGGAGCAGTGGCATTCTTTTGCATATCACCTCCCTTCCGGGGAAATTCGGGATTGGAGATATCGGGCCTAACGCCTACAAATTCCTGAATTTTTTAAAAAGATCCGGGCATACTTACTGGCAGATCCTGCCGGTAAACCCCACAGACGGTATTTATCAGCATTCACCCTACAGCAGCCATTCGGCTTTTGCAGGAAATCCATTGTTGATAAGTCCGGAGTTACTGGAACAGGAGGGTTATATAAGACTATCCGATTTTTCTGTGCCTTCAGAAATTAAGGCTGAAAAAGTCATTTTTGACAGCGTAGAAAACTACAAACGCAAACTTCTTGATACTGCTTTCAATACCTTCAGTAATCAGGAACAGGAGGACAGTGATTATTTAGAATTTTGTGAAAAACACGGGCAGTGGCTGGAGAATTATGCACTTTACCTCGCGTTGAGGAAGAAGTATCACAAGGCCAATTGGGTGGATTGGCCAAAGGAGCTGAGGGATAGAGATCCCGAAGCCATGGAGGCAGTCCGGGAGGAATTGAAAGAAGAGGTAGATAAAGAAAAATTCATTCAGTTTATTTTCTTTTCCCAATGGTCACAATTCATGCAGGAGGCACATAAAGCCGGAATTAAAATCTTTGGCGATGTACCGTTTTATATCAATCACGATAGCGCCGACTGTTGGGCAAACCCTGAGTTCTTTAAGTTAGATAGGGAAAAACAACCCACGCATGTTTCGGGTGTGCCGCCAGATATGTTCAGCAAAACCGGGCAACTTTGGGGAACCCCAGTGTACGACTGGCAGGAATTACAGCGAAGGGAATACGAGTGGTGGATAGATCGCCTGCGACAAAACCTGCTGTTATTCGACGTGCTTCGAATTGACCATTTCAGAGCTTTTGCTGCCTATTGGGAAGTTCCGGCAGAAGAGAAAACAGCAATACATGGAAAGTGGCAGGAAACCCCCGGAATGGATTTCTTTAAGGTGGTGAAAGAGAAGTTTCCAAAAATGCCTTTTATAGCCGAAGATCTTGGGTTACTTGATCAACCTGTTTACGATCTTATGGAGGCCTATAATTTCCCCGGGATGAAGGTTCTTCAGTTTGCTTTTGGAGACACCAACAGAGAAAATCCATACCTGCCTTATAATCATGTTTTCAACAGCATTGTTTATACAGGAACGCATGACAACAATACAACCCGTGGCTGGTTCCATGAGAGTGGAAAAGATACGAGGCAGCACCTGGAGAAATATCTGGGAATAAAAGTTTCAGAGGAAAACGTGCACAAGGTGTTGCACCGGGTTGCATTACAATCTACCTCTGCTGTAGCAATTGTTCCCCTGCAGGATATTACCGGACTGGGAGGCGAGGCAAAAATGAATATCCCCGGAAGCAACTCAGGAAATTGGTCCTGGAGAGCAACTGCAGAAGATATTCCTGAGGAAAAAACCGGGGAACTTTTTTCTCTCAATGAGTTGTTTGGCAGGATTTCATATTAAAAAATGGCGAGAGTCCTTTTATCGATATTTTAAAACTAAAAAAGCCCGGAATTTTCCGGGCTTTTTTGATGTTATGCTGCATATTTTCTACAGGCATCTGCACAGTCGCGACAGGCTTTTGCACACTCTTTACAGTGTTGATGTTCATGTTTCTCACATTCCTGAGCACATTCTTCGCAAATCTGGATGCAGTAATCCATAAGGCCTTTTACATTAGTGTGTTTTGTGGCTAAGACATCTGCAAGGGTAGCGCAAACTGAAGCACAAACCTTATCTGTCCTTATACATTTGGCCATCATTTTCACATTGTCTTCATCCAGGCATGCATCGGCACAATAATTACACGCATTGATACAATCTGATAATTTGTTTAATATTTCCTGATTTCTCATCATAAATTTTTTTGGTTAGACTTTTATTAATTTCAAGATACCAAAAGCAGGAGGGAATTGGTGTAAAAGCCTGTTAAACAATGCTCAAGGACAGGTTAAAAATCCTTTTTCCCTACCACCCTTTTAAGCCTGAAAAGAGGAAGTATAACCCACAGGAAAAGCATTCCCAGAGAAGCCAGGGTACCAACGGGAGTCCCAAAAAACTGTTTAAAAACTGCTCCGGTATAACTGAGCAGGGCAGAGATATCTAACTTTAAAAGGATGAGGATCCTGGAGAGGTCAATAGGATTGAACATGCTTGCTGCAAGAGAGAATTTATCCAGAGGATAATCCTGAAAGTAGACCAAAGACAGGAGGAAGATCCCGTCATAGATCACCGCCAGGAACAACCAGAGCAAGATCGCATAACCAAAACCTTTGATTTTATTCTCATGGGAAAGAGCTATGTTAAACGCCAGTGCAGAAAAAATAAGGGTAAGGAAAAGCCCGGTGACCAGGAGCATTGAAAAATCCCAGATAGCAGAAGATTTAAATAAGCCATAGGCGGCAAAAGGTATTCCCAGTCCCAGGATCAAACTAAGAGATAAGGAAATAGCCACTCCAAAATACTGCCCCAAAAAAATAGAACTTCTTCTAACCGGCTGCGCCAGGAGTAACTGTGTAAATTCACGGGAGTTATAATAGTACATCACTCCAAAAATTGTCCCTATAAGCGGCACGATCATAATGATCACGTTCATTAGGGTGATGATCGCTGTAGAAAGGTCATTGTTAAGGAATAATAGAACACTTCCCAGCAGAAGATAAAAGAAGAAATATACGTAACTCCAGCTGCTTCTGGTGAGGTCAAAAAAGCTGTATTTTAATATTTTAAACATGATCTTCAGATAAAAGTTTGGCTATGGCGTGTTCAAAATCAGGTTGTCCCGTACTTGATTTAATTTCTGAAACCGTACCGTCAAAATAGATCTTTCCTTCCAGGAGAAAGACAATCCTGTCTGCCACTTCTTCCACAAAATTCATAATATGGGAAGTAATTAAAATTGTTTTTCCTTTTTCCTTTTCCTCCTGCAAAAGGTTTCTAAGTTGAAGCAAGGCAACAGGATCCAGTCCGGAGGTAGGTTCATCAAGAATGACCAGTTGACTGTCAAACATGAAACAAAGCACCAGGTTTACCTTTTGTTGTGTTCCCCCGGAAAGTTTATTTAGTTTTTTGTCCAGGAATGGCTGCAGCCTGAAGTATTCTATCAATTCCTTTTCTCTGGCAGGTTTCCCGCGTAGATCCTTGATCATTGTGATCAATTCCTGAACCTTGAGATTTCCGGGAAAATTAGCTATTTGAGGCAGATAATCTATTTCCTGCCGGTAATTCCATCTTTTCCTGATATTACTGCCGGCAATGCTGATCTCCCCCTTATCGGGTACTACCATCCCAAGGAGGCTTTTAATAAGAGTAGTTTTTCCGGAACCGTTGGGTCCCAGTACTGCAATGATCCCTTTTTCCATGATATCCAGTTCCAGTCCGTTAAGGACTTTTAGGGCACCAAATTGTTTATGCAGGTTTTGTATGCTTACCATTTTATCTTTTTCATTTGAGGGTAATCGTCTGTAAGTTCTGCCGGCGTAAAGACAGGGGAAACTTTTTCAGAAAAATCCAGAAGGCCTATAAACATACTACGGAGCAAAATTATTGCTTCGGGAGTACGGTTTACCAGGTAGGAGAATAACTTGACCGGCCGGTACGGTACATCCCCGATACCATCCTTATCCAAATCATAGCCTGTATATTCGCTCCAGTAATTTCTACTGAATTCGTTCTCATTGATATTGCCTGTATAGGACACGTCGAAGGAATTAGCGATGAAACTGTTTGCTGTAAAAACATTTTTATAACAGGCTCCCCTTATCCTCACAGCATATCCATTACCCCTGAATTCATTATTGATGTAATTGATCCTGTTGGTGTTATCTGCACTGATGGCTATGGTATTATCTTCAAAAATGTTATTTTTTAACTCAGCATCATTGATTTCCTTGAGAAGTAGTCCATAGGAGGCGGGTCCCCAGTTTTTTCTGAAGAGGTTTCGCTGCATTTCAATAAATTTCGAGTACATGACTGCCACCCCTGCGCCATTATTGTCAAAAGTATTGTCAAGATATTTATTGTTATCTGCAAACATAAAATGAAGGCCATAACGAAGATTTCCCTCACATAAATTATTTGTTATGGTACAGTTTTTAGAGAATTCGAGATAAATTCCATCTCTTACGCTTTTTACTATGTTATTGCTAACCGTAAGATCACTGCAGTTCCACATATGTATCCCATTGCCCGACTTAGCCTGAGAGACAGCCTTGCTGCTTATTTGATTCCGGGATATTACACCATGGGAAGACTTCTCCACAAGGATCCCGAAAAAGATATTTTCCAACCTGTTGTTCTCAATCCTGAAATTTTTTGATCCCGATACCAAAATGGCTGCATGATCACTTGTATGACTGGTTCCAATATTAATGATCTTCAGGCCTTCGAGGGAAAAATTTTCTGCCCTTACAGTAAGTGCGGTACCCTTAAATTGCGCATCGATCACCGGGTATCCCTCCCCGAGAAGGTGGAGGGATTTATCGATGATCTTGATCTCCTGCTCCCTGTAAGTTCCTTTTGCAATCTTTATAGTATCTCCATTATCTGCAAGATCTATAGCTTTTTGAATCGAAGAAACTTCGCAGGTAGGACAAACTTCTACGACCTGGGCCCGGGTAGTGAAGTAGAAGAGCATTAAAAGAACCGGAATAATTTTTTTCATTCTAGAATTTTTCCGCCTATAGAATCTTTCCGAAGGAAATATTCAAGGAGTTGATCCCACTCCAGTAAATCGTGTTTCTCTTTAGGAGGATTTTCTTTACTTACTGCAGCGAGGTTAGCTCCCATAGGACTGTTTATGCTGTCCTCCATGATGAAAAAAGCGTTTTCAACATTGAGCATTTCACCGGGATCTGAATAATTGGCCACCTGGATTACTGCCATCTCAATCTCTTTTTGTTCCAGGTCATGCACTAAACATTCGATCGCATCATACTTGAACTGTTTCCCTTTAGTACTTACTGCTCTTGCAGAAAAAACTTCATTAACTATGGTCATTTCACAGAAATCGCAGGTATCATGACCATAAGCTATAGGCTTAGGATCAGTGTTACAACCAAACAGGAGGAGCAAGGCCGCTAAAAAGATCAGCTTCTTCATTTTCAACTATTTTTTTGTTTTAACTGTACGAAAACCTGCAAACCAGGCGATCAAAGTTAAAAACATCCCTATAAACATCATGTAAGCACCGGTTCTTGGGTAGGAATGGGCAGTAAAATTGAGGATCTTTTCTGACCCTAATAAAGGTGGTTTATAATTTAGGGGATTTCCTTCAGCATCGGTTAACTTTATAATGGCCTTTGGATCCAAATCTGTTCCGTAGTCCAGCAGCCAGTTATTGAAATCATACATCCCAAGTATTCCCAGAATGATCATTAGAACCAGCCATCCCATAAACCAGTGGGGGCTGATCTTTCCGAAGAAACCAAGAAAACCTAAGAGTATTCCTAAACCTGCCATAGATCCAATAACAATTGGAAATACATTAAATTCCCACATTTCCTCGGGTTTCGGAATTTTTTTCATACCAATATAATGATTTACACCATCAATATTCTGAATGTCAAATTCTTCTTCACCCTCAATTCCGGCGATATAAATATCCATCCCCAGGGGATCGGGATATTGTGGCGCCTCCAGCCTTATGTTCCATAAGGGATAGAAGAAAAGGCCCAGCAACAAAGCGGAACCTAATATCATAATAGTTCCTGAAATTTTCATATCACTTAGTTTTAAGAAAAAGAAAGCGGGTAGTTTACCCAACCCGCTTTCTTAAAATTGAAGAGTTACATTTTATAACTAATTAAACATAATTACTCTCCGTCCAGGGTCCATGTAAGCGGGGTGTTTGAATTTTTACCCGATACCCGAACATATCCCTGCATTTCCTGATGCAGTGCAGAACAGAAGTCTGTACAATAGAACGGCCAAACCCCTGCTTTTTTAGGCTCCCAGGTAATGGTCTTGGTTTGTCCGGGCATAATCAGTAATTCTGAAGTATTGGCACCAATCATTGCAAATCCATGCGGTACATCAAAGTCCTGCTCCAGGTTGGTTACGTGGAAGAAAACCTTGTCACCTACTTTGATTCCTTCAATGTTATCTGGTGCAAAGTGGCTACGTACGGTGGTCATGTAAACATGCACTTCATTTCCTTGACGAACTACCTTGGTCGCATCTTCACTTGTAGCAGCAAATTCATGCTTGTTCTCATCCAGACGGTATATCTTCCTGGAGTTTGCTTTTACCCTGTCTGCAGAAATACCGGCAGCATAGTGTGGTTCCCCGTGAGTCGGGAAGTCCAGAAGTAATTCCATTTTGTCTCCGGAGATGTCATAAAGCTGCGCAGAGTGCTCTAATTCAGGTCCTGTTGGTAAGTAGCGATCTTTGGTGATCTTGTTCATAGAGATAAGATACTTACCTTCAGGCTTACGGGAGTTACCTCCTGGGATCATAAGGTGGCCTACAGAATAGTAACTTGGTTGTCTGTCAAGTACTTCCCAGGTTCCAAGTTTCCATTTTACCACTTCAGAAGAAATAAAGAAGGTAGTATAGGCATTTCCCTCCCCATCAAATTCTGTATGCAATGGTCCAAGACCTCCTTCTTTTACAGTTCCTGCTAAGGTAGATTCAAAGTTGAGGATTGGAATTCCGTAAGCATCTCCATCAAAATCCTTATTCTCAATAGCTTTCAGCATTTTAGAGAAGGAGTGAACAGTAAGATCTGTAGAGAGTTTACCGTTACCCACGATGTACTCTCCAGAAGGATCCACATCACACCCGTGTGGAGATTTTGGAGTAGGCATAAAGTAAACTGCACCTTCCACATCTCTTGGATCCACAGTCAATACCTTGTTCATCATAGTAGAGGTTGCGGTATGGGTTTCATGATCATAAACGTTATGAGCGTATTGGGCATCAATTTCCTGACCTCCCCCGTTGGCCACATATTCCTGGATCTTTTTCCAGTTTACGGCAGCAATAAAATCCTTATCGTTCTGAGATGCATTTACCTCCTGTAAAGTATGAGCTTCTTCGGTATTGTAAGTGGTAAAGAAGAACCATCCATGGGAATCTCCACGTCCCGGGTGAGAAAGGTCATAGTTGAAGCCCGGCATTTTTAACTGGAAATCGATCTTCATACGCCCTTCATCATCAATAGCGATAAAGGTAAGAGGGCCTTTAAAGTTACCTTTCATTTCTGAAATAGCGATATCTTCCTGAGGGTAGGGGACAGAGAATCTTGTTCCTGCTACCACATATTCTGTATTTTCGGTTACGAAAGAAGAGGAGTGGTTACCGGCACTGTGTGGAATTTCAATGATCTCTTCGGTCTCAAAGGTTTCAAGACTTATTCTGGCGATCCTTGGAGTATTGTTCTCATTAATAAAAACCCAGCGCCCGTCTGTCTCTCCATTTGTTTGAGAAATATCGGGGTGGTGAGCATCTCCCCATGGCACAAATCCGAAAGAAGTATTTAGCATGGGTTTTGTCTCTTCAGAATACCCATACCCCGAGGTTGGGAATTGAGAAAAGACAGGGATTTCTTTTAGCATTCTTCCCGATGGTAATCCATATACGGTAAGATTCCCACTATATCCCCCTGAAAGGAAGGCATAAAATTCATCATGTTCTCCCGGTGCGACATATACTCTTTCTGCGGCATTTGAAGCCATTGCACCTCCGGAACGACTATCCCGGGATTTTGCATCGTCCTCTCCACAACTCACCATAAGTATAGAAAGAAGAAATAAAAATAGAATTGAATTTAATTGTTTCATTGGTAGTGTATTAATTTAATTTTTTGGTAAAATGACTGCATCGACAACATGTACCCATCCATTACTGGCCTTGACCGTACCTAATATTTTGGCTCCGCCTACAAAGATGTCTTTTCCTTCCCGGGTAATTTCTACGTTCTCACCAGAAGCCATATAAAGGGTACGTCCTTTTTCAATATTCTTGTTGAGCATATCTACGGGATAATTACTGGGAGCTACATGGTGCTTTAGAATGTAGGCCAGTTTGCCCTTATTTTCAGGTTTTAGAAGGTCTTCAACTGTACCTTCGGGTAGTTTTTCAAAGGCTGCGTTAGTTGGTGCAAACACTGTGAGCGGTCCTACATTTACAAGGGCGTTCTGTACTTCAGCCGCTTCCACTGCTGCCACCAGCGTGGTATGATCGGGAGAATTAAGTGCTATTCGTAAAGCATTAGGATTATCACTTTCATCTTCGATATATGCCTGCCCCTGGTTAGAAACATTTTCTGTCGCGACAGGGGAAGCAGTATCTTCTGTGCGGTCTTCAGCAGTGGTGTCCTGCTTACAGCCGGTAAAAGCCAGGGCAAAAATACCCAGGGCGATCACAAGTAAAATTGGTTTGGTTGTCTTCATTAGAGGGTTGTTTTTAAATTAAGCCGTAATTAAGAAGATAAGAGAGTAGGGGAGTTAGTTTTCCTGGTCAAACTGCCTGAAATACTCCAGGATCGCTCTGGCTTCTTCCTGAGTAAGACCTTGATTTGCCATAACTGCCATATTGGATTCAATAAGAAGTTTTTTGGCAATGGGGTCTTCTTTGATCATCTTTTCGGGATTCAGGATCATATTCATGATCCATTCGGGAGTGCGTCTTTCTGTAACACCGGCCAGTTCGGGTCCAATGAATTTTTTATCCATTTTATGGCAGGCAGAACACATATTTTTGAATAGCTCTGCACCTTGGGTCGCCAGGGCTGCATCGATGTCTGCACCTATTTCTACAGATTTTACAGGTCCCACCCCTTTGTTGTCAAGATTGCTTACTTCAGCTGTAGTGGTTTTTGCCTCTTCTACAGTTTCGGGGTCTGATAATTTAGGTTGTTCCTTTTCTTCTTTCTCCCCACATGATATTGCGAAAAGGATTAAAAAAACGGAAAGGATCTTAAAAGTTAATTTCATGATAAAGGTTATTAATGTTATGCTGCAATATTACGACATTTACACTTATTAAAGATATTAAGGTCTTATAATATTTTTAACAAGAAAGAAATAATCTTATTAGGACAAAGTAATCCTAAAAGAGCAATAAAAAATATGACCGGCGTCAGGATTTATTATCTTTGACCAGCTTTTTTAGCCCCCGGGCAAAAACTAACCATTAATTATTATATGTTATCAAGCTCCAGTAAATATGCAGTAAATGCCGTGCTTTACCTGGCGGTACATTCCAGCCAGATCAATAAGATAAGAGCAAAGGAAATCGCGGAGGCTATTAAACTTCCCTCACCCTTCCTGGCAAAGTTGCTTCAAACGCTTTCCCGGGAAAATATAGTTTCCTCCTCCAAAGGACCAACGGGAGGATTTTATCTTACCCCCGAGGCTCAGCAAAGACCGCTTTTGGAAGTGGTGAAGATCATCGATGGGACAGACAGGCTCGATGAATGCGTGTTGGGATTGAAAAAATGCAGCTCAGAAAAACCCTGCCCGGTTCATTTCTCTGTACAGCCATTAAAGAAAACCTTCCGAAAAGAGCTTGAAGAGAACAGTATCGCTTCTTTTGCCGAAAAAGTAAAAAGCGGGGAGACCTATTTATTTGTTTAGGAGCTCCCCGCTTAAAAATGTCATATTTGACAGGTGATATCAGATCATTGCAAGCGTTTGCTTGGCGATCTCCAGTTCTTCATTTGTAGGGATCACCAGGATCTTTACTGCAGAACTTTCCTTGCCAATACTTCTTATTTCTTTGGAGCGAACACTATTCTTCTCTTCATCCAGCTGTAAACCGAGGAAATCCATATCCCGACAAACCATTTTTCGAATAACCTCACTGTTTTCACCAATTCCCGCGGTAAACACAACAGCATCAAAGCCATTCATGGCGGCGGCATAGGCGCCAATGTATTTTTTGATTCGGTAGGCATTCATTTCCAGTGCCAGGATACATTCTTTATTCCCTTTTTCGGCCTGCTCCTCAATATCTCTAAGGTCACTGTAACCGGTAAGGCCAAGCATTCCGCTTTTGTGGTGCAGCAGGTCGCTCACTTCTTTAGCTGTATACCCAAATTTTTCAATCATGTAAAAAATGACCGACTGGTCGATATCTCCACTTCGGGTCCCCATGATCAATCCGTTTACCGGGCCAAAACCAAGGCTGTGATCAACACTTTTTCCATTCTTTACAGCAGTTATACTGCAGCCGTTCCCAAGATGTACTGTGACCAGTTTGGTATCTTTTCTTTTGAGGTAATCATTCGCTTTTTCTGAAACATATTTATGGCTGGTGCCATGAAATCCATAAACCTGGATTTTATCTTCTTCGTAAAATTTATTCGGAATTGCATACCGGTTAGCCGGAGCGGGAATGGTTTGATGAAAAGCCGTGTCAAAAACTGCAACCTGTTTTGCTTCAGGAAAAATTTCTTCAGCTACTTCAATGCCCTTTAAGTTTGGCGGATTGTGGAGCGGGGCAAGGGAGAACAATTGTTCGATCTTGCTTTTCACTTTCTCATCAATAATTATGGTATCTGAAAAACTCGCACCTCCATGCACCACTCTGTGTCCAATTGCCGGAATTTCAGCAGGATCTTTGATCACGCCATAGTCCTTATGCATCAGGTGCTTTGTCACTCCTTTCAATGCTACGGAATGATCTGTTATTTCCATTTCTTCGGAAGTTGAGAAAGCTTCCGATTTATAATGCAACTTTCCTGAAGCCTGACCAATTCGCTCCACTAATCCCGATGCCAGTACTTTTTCTGAAGGCATTTCGATGAGCTGGAACTTTAATGAAGAACTTCCGGAATTAATTATCAGTATATTTTTATTCATAATCTTTATTTTGAATCAAGAGTTAAGAATCAAGACTTTTAGAATTTTGATTTTTTTATTACTGCCCATTGCCAACTGACGACTATAATCCCTGTGCCTGTATAGCTGTTAGAATTACAGTATTGAAAACGTCATCTACAGTACACCCGCGGCTTAGATCGTTGACAGGTTTGTTGAGACCTTGTAACATCGGGCCAATAGCCAAAGCTCCGGTCTCGCGTTGCACTGCTTTATAGGTATTGTTTCCGGTATTAAGGTCAGGGAAAATAAGGACGCTTGCCTGTCCGGCCACTTCAGATCCGGGAAGTTTGGCTTTCCCGACACTCAGGTCAACTGCGGCATCATACTGAATAGGACCCTCGATCTTAAGGTCTGGACGTTTGCGTTTTACAATTTCGGTTGCCTCCCTTACGCGGTCTACATCCTCACCTTTTCCTGAGCTTCCGGAAGAGTAGGAGAGCATAGCGATCTTTGGTTCAATTCCGAAGGCTTTACTGCTTTCCGCAGAAGAAATACAGATCTCTGCAAGCTCTTCTGCAGTGGGATTAGGATTAATTGCGCAATCCCCAAAAACGGAAACCCTGTCCTCCAGACACATAAAGAAAACCGAAGAAACCACAGATACTCCCGGCTTGGTCTTGATAAACTGCAGTGCAGGACGAATGGTGTGCTGGGTAGTATGTGCAGCACCCGAAACCATTCCGTCGGCATGACCTTTATAGATCATCATGGTGCCGTAGTAAGAGACATCACTCATAAGATCCCGTGCAATATCCATGTTGACATTTTTATGCTTTCGCAGCTCATAAAAAGTCTTCACGTAATCCTCAAAATATTCTGAAGTTGTGGGGTTGATGATCTTCAGCTTTTTGAAGTCCATTGGCAGCGCCAGCTTCATGATGAGCTTCCTGATCTCTTCTTCATCTCCAAGAATGGTAAGATCAACAATATCCATGGCGATGAGACGGGAAGCTGCGGTAAGGATTCGCTCGTCTGTACCTTCAGGCAGGACGATGTGTTTTCTCTTTTGCTGCGCTCTTTTCACCAGGCTGTACTGGAACATACGTGGCGTTAATCCTGAAGGTTGCAAGCCTGCAAACCTTTCGATAAGGGGATCTATTTTTATATATTTTTCAAAGGTGCTGATGGATGTTTCGATCTTTTGAATGCTGTCTGCATAAATATTCGAATTAATGGCACCCACTTTATTGGTCACGTTAAAAGTCCCGTCCTCAACAGAAATAATTGGCACCACCTGGGAAAGACCTTCAATAAGTTTTATAATGGAATCCTCCGGAATAAGTCCGCCGGTAAGTATGATCCCTGAAATTCTGGGGTAATTGCTGGAAATATGTGCCTGAAGGGCACCAAGAATGATATCGGCACGGTCACCAGGAGTGATCACCAGGCTCTCATTTTTAAGATGCTTCAGGTAATTGCGTAATTGCATGGCTCCCACATTGAAACTTCCGGATTGGTTGTCCAGGAATTCCTCTCCAAAAAGCACTTTGCCGTCAAGCTCTTCCACGATCTCTTTAAGCGTTGGATTGGCAAGGGTATCAATAAGAGGCAGGGCGAAAACCGCAACATCATCGGGTAAAAATTCCCTCATTCCATTGGTTGCAATGGCAAGGTTCGCAAGTTCGATTTTGTTGCTTACCATCGCCATGACCCTTACATCTTTATTGATGAAAGTTTGATATGCCATTTGCAGGCTCCCCATAAGGCCCTCTTTGGTTTTTCCGCGGCCGCTGGCCACGATGATCACCGGTAGTCCAAGGTTTTTGGCTATGGTAACATTCTCATCAAATTCAAAAACAGAGCCCTCGCCCGAGAAATCACTGCCTTCAACCAGTACAAAATCAAAATTCTCCTCCAGGGCTTTATATTTCCTGATGATGGTATCTATAATCTCCCCACTTTTTCCTTCATTCCTCTTTTGGATCACCTCTTTTCTTTCGAAGGCAAAAGCATCGGTATAAGCGAGGGGCAAGTCAAAATATTTAAGTACCGTTTCGATGTGGTTATCAAGGTTGCCGGGTTTTTCCTCATTAATGATGGGGCGAAAGTAGGCTACCTTGACCGTCTTGCCCAGGAGGGCTCTCATGAGGCCGAGAGAGATCAAAGATTTACCACTATTTGGCTCTAAAGTCGCAATATAAAGTCCTTTGTTCATAGTTATTCAAATTCTGATGCAAAAGTAAGGCTAAATGCAAACCTGAATTGGGATAGAGGGTTAAAAAGTCGTGAAAATCTGATGAAGATCAGCTGAACCAAGACCTTTTTGTCTTCAAAATTTGGGGTCTCTTGAATTCCTTTTTAAAATCATATTTTTGAGGGTACAGGCTCTTTAATTATGAAAGATCTTTTTTCCGGACATTCCGCAGCTTACTCACAGTACCGGCCAACTTATCCTTCAGGATTATATGCTCTGCTGCACAAACTTTGCTTAAACAAGGAAAAAGCCTGGGATTGCGGTACGGGAAACGGACAGGTAGCAGGGGAGCTGGCGAACTCTTTTGAGCAGGTATATGCGACAGACATTAGCACCAATCAATTGTCACAGGGTATTCAAAAGGAAAATATTCATTACACCAAACAAGCTGCCGAAAAAACCAATTTCCCCGATGCCTATTTTGACCTGGTAACGGTGGGGCAGGCGGTACATTGGTTTGAATTTGACAGGTTTTATGCTGAAGCTAAAAGAGTTCTAAAAAAGGATGCTGTAATTGCCATTTTTGGATATGGATTATTTAGGAGTGATCCTGTCACCAATGAGTTTATCGAGCACTTCTACAACGATATTATAGGACCATATTGGGCGACCGAAAGGCGATATTTGCAGGATAGTTATAAAACTATCCCATTCCCCTTTGAAGAAATTGAAACTCCTCCTTTTACCATGAAGCATACCTGGAGTTTTGAAAGATTATTAGGGTATCTCAACACCTGGTCTGCAGTGAAGGCTTTCGAAAAGGAAAAGGGAGAAAATCCGGTGGAACTGATTAAAAATGATCTTTTTAATAGTTTTGGAGAGCTGGGATCGGTGGAATTTCCTATTCTCCTTAGGGTAGGAAGAAACCCGGAGTGATAAATCAAAAAAAGGACGCCCAAACTGGGCATCCTTTACTTTCTTTAATACAATACGGACTACTAGTTATTTCCCTGAGCAGGTTGTATTTGTCCACAAGCCACTGGTAACGTAGCAACATATTCTCCTTCTACATACATTCCGTGTAGAACAATTACTCTGTTTTGAAGTGGAGTAACAGAAAAATCAAGATCACTTACGTTGTAGGTTTGTACAAATGAAATCATACCATTTGGCGCTGTTGGAAATGGATCAAGGGGTAAAAGCACAGGACCGTAAAAAGGTAATCCTTCCCCTAATTCTACAAGACCGTCCCCATCATTATCGGCAGAGGCCGGAGGACACTTTGCATTTCGGTTATCGTCCTGAAATCCATGAATATGTTGAGGATGCAACATATCCGGAACTAAATTCCTGGCATTAATAGTTACAGTAAGTTCATTACCTTCTAAAACAAGTTCTGCGGTACCCATTACGTCAGAGCCGTTTAATTCAGCTAATTCTGCAGTGTACATTTTTGCCTTTGAAGAATTATTAACATCCTTGTGTGCAGCCTGAAGATCACTTTCAATACCTGTCATGATAGCTTCATCATTATCGGGCGTTGAACAACTCACAGTAAATAAGATTGAACTTAAGAAGAGGCACGAATAAATAAATCGATTAAATTTTTTCATAATACTTATATTATAGGGTTTAAAGTTATAATCCAAAGATAGGGAGTGACAGCAGCGTTTTGAGAGCATAAAAAGCTAATTGTGAGCTTATTGTGATTATTCGGAAAGATAATTCCATGAAATACCTTAAATCAAGGACAAAAATGTCCTAATTGGATGGGAGTGAGGTTTTTCCTCTATAGAGAATTAAGAAAAAAGACCCTGAGATTGAGAAATTATCAATTATTATTACCTGTTAAGAGTAAAAATTAAGAATTCTATTGTTCTAAACAGGAAGTTGTACAGATTTTAAAATTAAGATGGGATATTTAAATTGCATCCATGAAGTGATCATAAACCGGAAAAATAATAGAGGAAATAGAAAAAGGCGTTTTTGGACTTTCTCCTCAAACGCCTTCCAGGTTGTAGGGGTAAAAACCTTTTAAAATACCCTACTTCTAAGGGTCTTGAAGTTTGCCGGAATTTTTAACAACAAAAAGATCTTCCAGTACAGAATCTCTTGTTATGTCGTATCTAAGAGTTCGGAAATTTCCTAAGGAATCAAATCTCCCAAAAGAAACTTCGTCGTTGAGAGTAGAGGTCATAATGTAAAGACCGTCATCTGTAGTTCTGCGCAACTGTGCAAATTCCATCTCCTCATCATTTTTCAGTTTTTTGATTCTGATGACGTCGTTCTCCGGTCTAAAAGTAAAATCTGTGTCTTTAAGTTGATAAACTGCCGGCTTTTTCAGCTCGTAAAGCTCTGCCCCGGCGTGGTGCACCCGGGTGGTAGTGTCCTGCGCCTTTCCAAAGGCAAAGACAAAAAGTAATGCAAGAGTTAAAACGATTTTCATAGTTTCATGATTAACAACACTCAAAATTAGCTTTCCGGCTAGACAAGTCTTAATAAGAAGGCGTTAAAATAGAGCTGTTGCTTCTTAGTATTTTCTGAAATTTTAGGTTTCTAAAAATTCAAATCCTTATACCTATATTTGCAGCCGCTAAAAGAGCATCTAAATTTTATATATGAAAGCCGGAATTGTAGGATTACCCAACGTAGGAAAATCGACCTTGTTCAATTGTCTCTCTAATGCTAAAGCTCAGAGTGCCAATTTTCCATTTTGTACCATTGAACCCAACATTGGAGTGGTTAACGTTCCCGATAAACGTTTGGAAAAGCTGGAGTCCCTTGTGCATCCTGAAAGGGTATTACCCGCCACTGTAGAGATCGTGGATATTGCAGGTCTTGTAAAAGGAGCGAGTAAGGGAGAAGGGCTTGGGAATCAATTTTTGGGAAACATTAGAGAGACCGATGCTATTCTACACGTGCTGAGATGTTTTGAAAATGATAATATTGTTCACGTAGATGGTAATATCAATCCTTTAAGGGATAAAGAGACCATCGATATGGAATTGCAGCTTAAGGATCTTGAAACTGTGGATAAAAAGCTGGAAAAGGTAAAACGTGCGGCAAAGACAGGAAACAAAGATGCGCAAAAGGAAGAAGCTGCATTGCTTAAAGTCAAAGCCGGTCTTGAAGCAGGAAAATCTGTTAGAGCAATTGATCTTACCGAGGATGAAAGAATAGAGTTTATTCGTCCCCTACAGTTCATCACAGATAAACCTGTTATGTATGTATGTAATGTGAATGAAGAAGACGCTGTTTCAGGAAATGAATATGTGGAAAAGATCAAGGCAGCAGTAAAAGACGAAGGAGCAGAAGTTCTTGTACTTGCAGTGGGAACTGAAGCCGATATTACTGAACTTGAAGATTATGAAGAACGTCAAATGTTCCTTCAGGATATAGGCCTGGATGAGCCTGGATCGGCTAAACTAATTCGTGGGGCCTATAAACTTCTAAATCTTCAAACATACTTTACCGCCGGAGTAAAAGAAGTGAGAGCCTGGACTATTCCTGTGGGTGCTACTGCGCCACAAGCTGCAGGTGTTATTCATACCGACTTCGAAAAGGGGTTTATCCGGGCAGAAGTTATTGCATATGATGATTATGTGAGCTACGGCAGTGAGGCAAAGGTAAAGGAAGCCGGAAAAATGAAAGTAGAAGGGAAAGAATACATCGTGAAAGACGGGGATGTTATGCATTTTAGGTTCAACGTTTAGTTAGATATGAGATTTTAGTATTGAGTATTGAGACTTGATACTCAATAAGACCTCATGGGTTTCTTAACCCTTTGAGGTCTTTTTGGTTAAAAGCTTCAGAATAAATTACTTCAGGAAATGGCATTTTAGAGGATCATATTTTCATCAGTCCAATCTTGAATATTGAACCCGGAATTTTGAATCTCCGGATTGTGAAACAATTGTTAATTATTTTGTTCCCCGGAGGTTTCAACTTTTTAGGGGAAAGCTTATATTAGCCACGAAACCGTAGGAAGCAGCTATGATCGAAGAAACTAAATATACCGAAGATAATATCCGGTCCCTGGACTGGAAGGAGCATATTAGAATGCGTCCCGGGATGTATATTGGAAAGCTCGGCGATGGTTCCAGTGCAGATGATGGGATTTACATCCTTCTAAAAGAGGTGATTGACAACTGTATCGATGAATTTGTCATGGGTGCAGGTAAAACCATTGAAATTTCGGTACAGAACCAAAAAGTAATTGTCCGTGACTACGGAAGGGGAATTCCACTTGGAAAAGTAGTAGATGTGGTTTCCAAAATGAACACCGGGGGTAAATATGATACCCGCGCCTTCAAAAAGTCCGTGGGCTTAAACGGGGTAGGTACAAAAGCAGTAAATGCACTCTCCAGCAGTTTTAGAGTAGAATCCACGAGAGATGGCAGGTCAAAGTCGGCCGAATTTGAGCAGGGAAACCTTATCAATGAAGAAGAGCTGGAGGAAACCTCGAGAAGAAGGGGTACTAAAGTTACCTTTATCCCAGATGAGCTCATTTTTAAGCACTATAAGTTTAGGTCTGAATACATAGAAAAAATGCTGAAGAACTATGTATACCTCAATCCGGGGTTGACCATAGTTTTTAATGGCGAGAAATTTTATTCCGAAGAAGGGCTGAAGGATCTTTTGTCTGATTCCATACATCCCGATGACAGGCTTTATCCTATCATTCACCTTCGCGGCAACGATATTGAAGTAGCGATCACCCATAGTAAATCCCAATATAGTGAAGAGTACCATTCTTTTGTGAACGGGCAGCATACTTCGCAGGGAGGAACACATTTAGCCGCTTTTAGAGAAGCGGTGGTGAAAACCTTAAGGGAATTCTACAATAAGAATTTTGAGGCCAGTGATGTTAGAAAATCCATAGTTTCGGCCATTAGTATAAAAGTAATGGAGCCGGTTTTTGAGAGTCAGACAAAAACCAAACTAGGCTCTACAGATATGGGAGGCGATCTGCCAACGGTACGTACCTATATCAACGATTTTCTGAAAACCCAACTGGATAATTTCCTGCACAAGAATCCTGAAACTGCAGATGCACTGCAACGCAAGATCCTGCAGGCAGAAAGAGAGCGAAAGGAGCTTTCGGGCATCAGGAAGCTTGCAAAAGACAGGGCCAAAAAGGCAAGCCTGCACAATAAAAAATTACGGGATTGCCGTATCCACCTGGGAGACAGTAAAAAAGAGCGGTACCTGGAAAGTACACTTTTCATTACCGAGGGAGATTCTGCGAGTGGATCTATCACCAAATCCAGGGATGTGAACACGCAGGCCGTTTTTAGCTTAAAAGGAAAACCTCTTAACAGCTATGGGCTAAGCAAGAAGATCGTATATGAGAATGAGGAATTCAACCTGCTTCAGGCGGCGCTGAATATTGAAGAATCCATGGAAGATCTTCGGTATAACAATATTGTGATCGCTACAGATGCCGATGTTGACGGGATGCACATTAGGCTATTGCTTATTACCTTTTTTCTGCAATTCTTTCCGGAGATCATTAAAGAAAATCACCTGTATATTTTGCAGACCCCGCTCTTTCGCGTGCGCAATAAGAAAGAGACCATCTACTGTTATAGTGAGCAGGAGAGGAGAGATGCTATAGAAAAACTTTCGGGAAAACCGGAGATCACCCGCTTTAAGGGATTGGGTGAGATCTCACCGGACGAGTTTAAACATTTTATTGGAGATAATATACGTCTGGATCCTGTGATGCTTGACAAGGATATGAGCATTGAAGAAATGCTGAGTTTCTATATGGGCAAAAATACCCCGGACAGGCAGGAATTCATCATTGATAATTTGAAAGTTGAACTGGACATTATCCAGGAGTAGTATGAAATTCAACAACAGAAAGGAAACCAGTATTATTCCCTCCATCTATATTATTGTAGTTGCAGTATTTATCACAAATGCTTTTGCTTCAGTTGAATTAAAATATGATGATGTTCCTTTTAACTACAGCAGCCTTATCCCTAATGGAATTGCCCTGCTCATTGGGATCTACATCTTCATTGTGGGAAAGACCTTTGAATTTGACAGTGATGGCGAAACCATAAATTTCAAAAGTAACGGGGTATTGGTTTCGCAGTTCATGCACTACAGAGAGCAGCGAACCGAGGTGCCTAAATCCAAACTTAAAGATTTTAAAGTAGAGAATTACTTTTTATACAAACGCCTGCACATTTTTATTCATTCCAGAAATAGCAGAGGGTACAGGCATTATAAATACAATATCACCTTTTTGACAGGTAAGAAGACAAAATCTTTAAAAATGTCACTAGCCAAAGTGATGGAAAGAAATAAAGCAAGGGTTTAAATGGAGAACGAGAATTTTGACAATCCTAAGGACAACCAATTTGAACAAAACGGAGAGGTAAATCCAGATAAAAATGAATCGCTTATCAAGGTTACCGGGATGTATAAGGACTGGTTTCTTGACTATGCCTCCTATGTTATCCTCGAAAGAGCTGTTCCGGCACTTGAAGACGGCTTTAAACCGGTACAGCGACGCATTCTTCATTCAATGAAGGATCTTGATGATGGCCGCTACAATAAGGTGGCGAACATTGTAGGTCATACCATGCAGTATCATCCGCACGGGGATGCCAGTATTGGCGATGCCATGGTGCAGATAGGACAAAAGGATTTGCTGATCGATACCCAGGGGAATTGGGGAAATATCCTTACCGGGGATGGGGCCGCTGCACCGCGTTATATAGAAGCAAGGCTTTCTAAATTTGCTCTTGATGTAGTTTACAATCCAAAGATCACAAACTGGCAGTTGTCTTACGACGGCCGAAAGAAAGAACCTATCAACCTGCCGGTGATGTTCCCTATGTTGTTAGCGCAGGGAGCCGAAGGAATTGCAGTTGGATTGAGCACACGTATTCTTCCTCATAATTTCAATGAGCTTATTGATGCCAGTATAAAACATCTGCAGGGGAAGAAATTTAAATTATACCCCGATTTCGTCACCGGAGGAATAGCAGATATTACCAATTACAACGATGGGATGAGGGGCGGTCGGGTTCGTGTTCGCGCAAAGATTTCCCAGCTGGATAGAAATACCCTGGTAATAAAAGAAATACCTTTTAGCACCAACACTTCTACTTTAATTGACTCTATCCTCAAAGCCAATGATAAAGGCAAGATCAAGATCAAAAAAATAGAAGATAATACCTCCAGCGATGTAGAGATCCTTATCCATTTACCCGGAGGAATTTCTCCGGATAAAACTATTGATGCGCTTTATGCCTTCACCAACTGCGAAATTTCGCTACCGCCATTAAGCTGTATCATCATTGATAATAAACCGGCTTTTCTCGGAGTTTCTGAAATCCTTAGAAGATCTACAGACCACACTTTAAGCCTGCTAAAACAGGATCTTGAAGTAAAACTTGAAGAGTTCCAGGAACAATGGCATTTCGCATGTTTAGAAAGGATCTTTATAGAAGAAAGAATCTATCGGGACATAGAAGAGGAGGAAACATGGGAAGGAGTAATAAGAGCTATTGATGAAGGTTTAAAGCCCCACATTGCTCACCTGAAACGTGCAGTAACCGAAGAAGATATTGTGCGTCTAACCGAAATAAGGATCAAGCGTATCTCTAAATTTGACCTGGAAAAAGCACAGCAAAAAATTGAAGCTCTTGAAGGAGAGATCGCTAAAATAAAACATCACCTGGACCATCTGGTAGCATATGCTATCGCTTATTTCACACGCCTTAAAAAGGAATATGGTGCAGGAAAAGAGAGAAAGACAGAATTACGACTTTTTGATGATATCGAAGCCACAAAGGTGGTTATCCGCAACACGAAGTTGTATGTAAACCGTCAGGAAGGTTTTGTAGGTACATCTCTCAAAAAGGATGAATATGTCACAGATTGTTCAGACATCGATGACGTGATCTGCTTTACAGCAGAAGGGAAGATGATCGTAACCAAAGTGGATGCCAAGACTTTTATTGGAAAAGATATTATCCACGTAGCCATCTTCAAGAAAAAAGACCGCAGGACCATTTATAATATGATCTATAAAGATGGTAAGGGCGGAGCTTCCTACATTAAAAGATTTGCAGTGACTTCGGTGACCCGGGACCGGGAATATGATCTCACCCAGGGAAAAAAGGGCTCAGAAGTATCCTATTTTACCGCTAATCCTAATGGAGAGGCCGAAGTGGTCATGGTTTACCTGAGACAGGTGGGGAGTATCAAAAAATTAAAATTTGAAGTCGATTTTGCAGATATGGCCATTAAAGGCAGAGCTGTAAAAGGAAATATTGTGACCAAATACCCTGTAAAGAAGATCGAACTTAAAGAAGAAGGGGTTTCAACCTTAAAACCCCGCCGAATCTGGTATGACGAGGTGGTGAGAAGACTCAATGTTGATGAAAGAGGAGAACTTCTGGGGGAATTTAAGGGAGAGGACCGGCTTTTAATCATTACTCAAAATGGGGTAGCCAAAACGATAAAACCAGAGCTTACTACAAGATTTGACGAAGATATCATCGTGCTTGAAAAGTGGTCGCCTAAAAAACCAATTTCAGCAATTTACTGGGAGGGCGAAAAGGAACGTTTCTATGTAAAGCGCTTCCTGATAGAAAATGAAGACAAAGAGGAGAATTTTATTGGAGATCATCCTAAGTCATATTTAGAAGTTGTTTCTACGGATTATTTACCGGTGGCCGAGGTGGTCTACGGGAAATCCCGCGGAAAAGATCAGAGACCCAATGACCTTTTAGAGCTTGAAGAATTCATTTCTATAAAAGGGATTAAAGCCCTTGGAAACCAGCTGACTACAGAAAAGGTAAAACAAATCAACCTGCTAGATCCAAGGCCTTTTGTAGAGCCGGAAGAAACCGCCCCGGAAGATATGGAAGTAGTAGATGAAGAAGCTGTGGATACAGCAGGTGAAAACTCTCCGGCAGGGGAGGCCCCTAATTTTTCAAAAGAAAAACTTCATAAGAAATCGGGCACCACAGATGAATCCCAGATCAAACTTTTTGAAGAGTAAATGGCACTTAATTTAATTAAGGAGTTTAAGGAGTTTGCCGTAAAAGGCAATATGATCGACATGGCGGTGGGTATCATTATTGGTACCGCTTTTAACCGTGTAGTAGATGTTCTGGTTAAGCAGGTAGTGATGCCACCTTTATCCATGTTAACCGGGAAGATCAAATACGCTGACAGGAAATATGTTTTAAAGGACGCGGTCCCCGCAACAGAAACTACCGAGGCGGTGGAGGAGATCGCTATTGGATATGGACTCTTAATAGAAGTTTTTATAGATTTCCTCGTGATAGGCTTTACGGTCTTCCTGGTTGTAAAATTCATGAACAGGTTTAGGAAAAAAGCCGAGGATCCTAAAAATAAAACGGTAAGTACTCCGAAAGATATAGAACTGTTGACTAATTTAAATGACCTGATGCAGGAACAGAATGAATTATTAAGGAAAAACAGCAGTTTATAAAGCAATCCGTTTATAGAACAAAGAGGGTGTCTACGGGTACCCTTTTTTATTCTACTTTCACCACTGTGCCTCTCTGTTTTTTAGATTCTCCCACTAATCCATATTCGAAGGTATAGGTATTTCCTTTAGTAGTAAGGATCTTTATGTGTATAGGCTTCTCCTCTGCACGGTTTTTAGGGTTTTTATTCGCAATAATATATTCACAGTTATTGATCCACCTTATGGAAGAGGTATCAGTGTTCCCGCGAAAATAATCAATTTCAATACTGTCATTGCGCACAAACTGACTCTTCACGAGCTCACCCTCCAGATAGGATTCAAATTCGAAGGTGCCTGTCTTAAAATCGCTGCAGTTGCGTTCAGGTTGAAAGCAGGAGCTTAGGCTTAAAATTAGAAGTAAGCAGGGTAGAATTCTTTTCATGCGTCAAATTTAAGATCTTTTTCTTCCTTCACCATTCTCAAAGGCTTCAAAAGTGCCATCTGAATAAAAGATCACGATCTTACTAATATTTTTTCCTCTTTCTGAAGTCATTTCTGAAAATGTTTCTTCTGGCAATGGAGAAGAGCTGGAGAAAAGGTCCCGGGCAGCAAATTTTTCTGAAGCTACTGGTTTATCCTCTTTTACTACAGATTCTGTGGTCTTCGGAAAAGATCCTTTTCCATTGAGCAGCCAGTAAAGTTCAACTTCCGGAAATGCCTTAACGATCTTCATTACAAAATCCAGGCTGGGTTTATTTCTGCCTGAAAGCAAATGGGAAATAGAGGAGCGGCCAACCTCAATTTTGTCGGCAAAAGAAGCTGCAGAAAGATCATAATATTCCATGACCTTATTGAGTCGATTTGTAAATTCTTCAACGTTTACCATTGTAAACAAGTATTAATTTCTTAGGTATTTACAAATGTAAAACATCTAAAGGAGGTGCGCAATTGACAGGTGTAAATTAATTTAAAACTTAAATACTAACATTAAGTAAATCTATGCAATAACTTAATTTATAGTAAGTTAAGTGTATTAAAATTAGCTACTGGAAAGTTTCCATCTCTTTTGTTTACAAGGATGTAGAGGCTGTTTACAGAAGTAGACAATAAACGATAGATTTCTTGTATACAAATGTAATTTTTGGATTATTTACTTTTGTAAACATGAATATCACAATGGACTTTTTCAGGAACTACGATCACTACAAGGCTTCAGAAGTGACAGGAAGATTTCTCCCCAGGAAGGAACTGGAGAAGCAACTGGAAAAATTAAAAAACTATTATAAGGTGTTTGAGATAGGACGTTCCTTTCTCAATTTGCCTATAGAAACTATTAGAATAGGAACAGGTGAAATAAAAATTCTCGCCTGGTCACAAATGCACGGGAATGAAACTACTACCACGAAAGGAATTCTCGACCTGCTTCAATATTTTATTAAAAAACGAGAGGATCCTGAGATAAGTGAGATGCTGCAAAAGATCACTTTGCTCATCATTCCCATGCTGAATCCTGACGGAGCTGATCGCTATACGAGGGAGAATGTCAACGGCACAGACCTAAACAGAGACGCTCTTAATATTATTGAGCCGGAAAGTAAAGTGCTTAGGGAATGTTTTGAGAAATTCGCTCCACATTATTGTTTCAACTTACATGATCAACGTACCATTTTTGGAGCTGGAGAGGAGGCACATCCCGCCACACTTTCTTTTTTAGCACCATCACTGGATTCGTCAAGGACGATTAGCGGCGGCAGAAAAAAAGCTATGCAGGTGATCGTGGCAATGAATACTGCCCTACAAGAGATAATTCCACACCAGGTAGGAAGGTTTGATGACTCCTTTAACCTCAATTGTTCCGGAGATTATTTCCAGGCGCAGGGCGTACCAACTATCCTGTTTGAATGCGGACATTTCCAGGAGGATTATCTGCGGGAAAAAACCCGTGAATTTTTTACTTTTTCGATGCTTACTGCTTTAAACGCTATAGCTTCAAGTTCTTACCTCTTGCAGGATTATGAGGAATATTTTAGAATTCCGGAAAATCAAAAGAACTTCTACGATATCATTTTACGCAATGCACTTATTGCAGGAAATATAGTTGATGTGGCGATCCAGTATTCTGAAAAGATCAAGTCAGGTGAGGTTGTTTTTGTTCCTACGGTAGCAACTATGGCGCCCGTTATTAGCTTTTATGGTCATAGAGAAATTGATTGTAAGGGAGAAGATGTTGAAAATATAGATGAAACCCCACTTTCCGAAAACGATATAGTAGAGGCTATTTTGTTAAATAAAGAGAAGTTATTAATAAAATAGCCTCATATTCCATTAATATTATTTATAATCTAATTATTTTGTGCTAATTTTGTACTTCATTTAAAATAATGGAGAATCTACAAAAGAGAAGATATGGCAAAGTTTAGATTAGATGAAACAGATCACCAGATCCTGAACATGTTGATAGACAACACCCGTACCCCGTTCACCGATATAGCGAAGAAACTCAATATTTCGGCAGGTACAGTTCATGTAAGAGTTAAGAAAATGGAAGAGGCAGGGATAATTCTTGGATCCTCTCTTACGCTTAATTACGAAAAACTTGGTTATGCTTTTATTGCATACGTTGGAATATTCCTTCAGAACACTTCTCAGACAAAGTTTGTACTGGAACGCATCAATGAGATTCCGTTTGTAACTGTTGCTCATGTTACCACAGGAAAATTCAACGTTTTTTGTAAAATACGGGCACGTGATACACAACATGCAAAAGAGATCATTTTCAAGCTTGACGATATTGAAGGAGTGTACCGCACAGAAACAATGATATCACTTGAAGAAAGCATCAATGACAAAAAACGTTTAATGCATTCTATTTTTGAGAATCTTTAGTGTATTAAAGTCTTATTAAAAACCCTCTAAACACCATGTTTAGAGGGTTTTTTTATTAAATTCAGACCAACGAGCAGCGAATATGCCTGACATAAAACGAAAAACGAAAACATTTTTCAGCCTGCTGAAAAGAGCTTATTTCAGTTGGGATCGTAATGATCCCTGGGCAAGAAGTGCTACTATTGCTTATTATGCGTTGTTTTCCCTGCCATCACTTCTAATTATTGTTGTGACCGTTGCCGGATATTTTTGGGGTCAGGAAGCAGTGCAGGGGAGGATTACCAAGGAAATTGGTGAATTTATAGGAATGGAAGCGGCCAATTCTATCGAAGAGATGGTGGCGGCTGCAGCTTTGGACCAAAGTTCTACCTGGGCCCTGGTTTTCGGATTCTTTTTTCTTTTGTTTGGAGCTACAGGAGTCTTCTTTCAGCTAAAAGCAGCCATGAACAATATCTGGAATATTGCCGCGAAGAAGAACAACGTGAAAAGGATCGTGATTAACCGGATCATTTCGCTGGGAATGGTTTTCGTTCTGGGCCTTTTACTCTTGATTTCGCTCATAATTTCTACAATCTTAAGAGCTATTAGTGATTACCTTGCCAAAATAACCCCGGGAATTACTACCTTTTTGCTGGACCTGGCCGATTTCGTGCTTTCTTTTACCATTATAATGTCTCTTTTCGCTTCCATCTTTAAATGGCTTCCCGATGTAAAGCTAAGGTGGAAGACCACTTATTTGGGCGCAATGTTAACGACAGCCCTGTTTTTAATCGCTGAATATCTCATTGGCTTCTATTTTGGCCAAAGCGATCCTGCTTCAGTTTATGGCGGGGCATCTTCTGTAGTACTTATCCTGCTCTGGGTGTATTACACCTGCCTTATAGTCTTTTTTGGTGCCGAATTTACCGTACAGTATGCGCTCCATAAAAAGGAAAAGGTAGAACCTAATGAATATGCCGAACCTGCTATTTATCAGGAATTACAGAGACTGGAATCCAAACGTGGACAGTTGATAGATGAAAAGCGTATCCTGGATACCCTTCAATCTCATACAGACAAAGATGAGGAAGAAAAGAAAAATCAAGAGAGCGAAAAATAAAAGTCTTAGCCTAAGTTTAACCTTAATCCCTCCAATTTTAAAGGCAATTTAGCACAGAAAGTACTGGTTTCTGGTTATCTTATCTATGAGAAAATGTTAAACCAAAAAACTTAGAAATGAAAAAGAAAGTAGCAATATTAGCCACCAATGGATTTGAAGAAATAGAATTGACTTCCCCAAAGGAAGCCATGGAAAAAGAGGGTTTTGAAGTCCATATTGTAAGTCCTGAAAAAGATAAGATCAAAGCCTGGGATAAGACAAATTGGTCCAAAGAATATAAGGTGGACAAAACTTTGGGAGAAGTAAGTGCATCAGATTATAATGCTCTCATGCTGCCGGGCGGAGTTATGAATCCCGATAACATGAGGACCAATAAAGATGTGCAGAAATTCGTAAAGTATTTCTTTGAGCAAAAGAAACCTGTTGCCTCAATTTGTCATGCCCCGTGGACGTTGATAAGTGCAGGAGTGGTAAAAGGAAGAACAATGACTTCCTATCATACCCTGAAAGACGATCTTATCAACGCAGGAGCAAACTGGGTAGACCAGGAAGTAGTGGTAGATGAAGGTTTTGTTACCAGTAGGAAACCGGATGATCTTCCTGCCTTTAATGCAAAATTAATTGAAGAGATTAAAGAAGGAAAGCATGAAGAACAACACGCCTAATCTCTTTTAGTTCATTTAATAAAAAAAGCCGCTCAACAAAAAGTTAAGCGGCTTTTTCTATTAATTATATTTTCTTCTATTCTTCGGCATCTTCCTCTTCCTCATCAATATCCTCTTCAACCTCTTCTTCGGTTTTTTCAGGAATTTCTACAATAGGTTCATTGAAGTCTGCGTCATCATAATCGTCTTCATCATAATTGGCCATGGTATTTTCCAGTCGGGTACTTACTTTGACCAGGTAAATGCTGTCTTCGGTTCTCACTTCTACTGCCTCTACGGTTTCATTCTTAGCATTTTTGAAAGAAATGATCTGGTCATCATCATAACCATCGGGATATTTCTCTACCAGTAGGCCCAAAATTTCGGGAGTAAGCTTTTTGTAGTCAACGATAATTCTTTTCATAAATAATTTTTAAGTCCTCCTTCTTAGCGAAAATAGCGATTACATCTTGCGCTGTCGTTAAAATAAATAAAAAATTTAAAGTCTTTTTTCTTTTTACTGTTGTTCATCCTGTTGTGGATCAAGGTAGTATTCAAAAGCTTCATGTATCAAGCTGTTTGGCACCTCACGATCCACTATGGGTTCTCCAATTTTCCGCAAAAGAACAAAATTTATCTTTCCGCCTTCATTTTTTTTATCAAATTTCAGCAAGCCGATTATTTTTTCTTTGTCCTCTTCAGTAAAATCAATTCTTCCGTAGAGAGAAATGATATTTCGCTTTATCTCATCCCGGTCTTGCTTCGGAAATTTTTCAATTTCTGAAGAAAGATATGCCGCCAGCACCATTCCTGCTGCCACAGCCTCTCCATGAAGTAGCTTCTTTTTATCTTTCTGTTCCAAAAACAAGGATTCTATGGCATGTCCCAGGGTGTGACCAAAGTTCAGGCTCTTGCGAAGGCCTTTTTCAAAAGGATCCTGCTGTACTACTCTTTCTTTTATTACGACAGATTCTTTGATCAATCCTTCAAGATCATCAAGATCTAAATTTTTCAGGGTGTTGAGGCGATTCCAGTAACCTTTATCTGCAATGAGGCCGTGCTTAAGCATTTCTGCCAGTCCGCTGCGCATTTCGGCTGCTTCCAAAGTACCGAGGAAAGAGGTATCTGCCACTACCATTTCAGGATTTTTAATCACACCCACCTGGTTCTTAAGAGTACCTAAATTAACGCCATTTTTGCCACCTAATGCCGCATCCACCATGGCCAGGAGGGTGGTGGGGAAATGTACACAGGAAATGCCTCTTTTAAAAGCTGCAGCCACAAAGCCACCCAAATCTGTGACCACTCCGCCTCCAAGATTTATTAATAAGCTCTTGCGGTCTCCTCCCAATTCTGATAATGCTCCCCATAAGCCGCTGCAGGTCTCCAGCGTCTTGTTTTCTTCCCCGGCTTCTATTTCCAGAATCTCAACAGGAGTGTCAGTTTTCAGATTTTGCATAAAAGGAGCAAGGCAATGCGAATGCGTGTTACTGTCTACCAGCACAAAAATTTTGGTGAACCGGTTCTTCTCTAAAAACTGGTTGAATTTTTGATATCCTTCAGTATTAAAATAAATGGAAGATTCAGCAGAGATTTGAGACATGATATTCGTTAGGTTTTCTTGAATTTAAGGCCGAAAATAAGGAGAAATATAATAACAATGTCTACCCAATAATTATCTTTGTCTTCCCTAATTGATATTCATGATCACGAAAAAAATCTTCAATGATACTGAAACAGCTTTTACACTTAAAACTGAATCAGAATTAAACCGGGCGATATTTCTTTTTGAAATGATTGACCGTCCTCTTTTGGTAAAGGCCGGTACTGCTATGACCAATCTTGCCCTAAAAGTTCACCTGCCGGTTGAAAGCCTCATCAAAAAGACCATTTTTAACCAGTTCTGTGGAGGAGTGACCGAGAAGGATTGCCTTCCTACTATTGAGAAAATGTACTCTAAAAACCTTCACAGCATTCTTGACTACTCTGTAGAAGGAAAGGAGAAGGAGAGTGAATTTGAAAAAGCTATAGAGCGTAAGACCAATATCGTTAAGTTCATTGCTAACAGAAAAGAGATGCCATTTGCTGTGTTTAAACCTACAGGAATCGGGAGGTTTGAGCTGTGGCAAAAAGTTTCGGCCAATGCCAGTCTTTCTTTAGAGGAAGAAGAGGAATGGCAAAGAGTGAAGAATCGTGTCAACAGGATTTGTGAGGAAGCCTACAATCAGGGGGTAAGGTTATTGGCCGATGCCGAAGAAAGCTGGATGCAGGATGCTGCCGATGTACTTATGGAAGATATGATGTTCAAGTATAACCGCGAACGTGCAGTCATTTTTAATACTTTACAGTGTTACCGATGGGATCGCATGCAATACCTGAAGGATCTACATAGTCGTGCAAAGGAAGAAGGTTTTATAGTGGGTGCTAAGATAGTGCGCGGTGCATACCTGGAAAAGGAAAACGAAAGAGCATCAAAAATGGGCTATCCTTCTCCAATTTGTGAAAACAAAGAGGCAACCGATGTGAATTATAATGGTGTTCTTACTTATTGTTTGGCCCACATTGATGATATACATGTATTTATAGGAAGCCACAACGAGGTGAGCAATTATCTTGCCCTGCAGGTGATGGAAGATAAAGGAATTGCAATCGATGATGACCGGGTTTGGTTTTCTCAGCTCTTTGGAATGAGTGAGCATATTAGCTACAACCTGGCACAGGAAGGTTATAATGTTGCCAAACTGGTACCGTTTGGTCCGGTAAGGGAAGTGGTGCCTTATCTAATTCGCAGGGCCGAAGAGAATACTTCTGTAAAAGGACAAACCAGCCGTGAATTAGGACTTCTTTACGAAGAAAGAAAAAGAAGAAACGGAGAGATCACAAAGAGCAACAGGGAGAGTGAATTGGCTGGCTAGATTCATCTACTTTAAGATCATGGGCTGGAAATTCTATGGAAGCTGGCCCGCCGGAATTAATAAAGCGGTTGTCATTGTAGTGCCTCACACCAGCTGGCATGACTTTTACCTGGGACTTTTGGTGAGAAGGATTCTGGGAGTGGATATAAAATTTGTGGCCAAAAAAGAGCTTTTCAAACCTCCTTTTGGCTGGTACTTTAGATGGATGGGCGGTACCCCTTTGGACCGTACTGCGGGACAGAACAAGGTGGATTCAATTGCGGCCTTATTCGGAAAAAAAGAGGAATTCCGCCTCGCAATCGCTCCCGAAGGTACCAGAAAGAAAGTAAAAGACTGGAAAACCGGTTTCTATTACATAGCAAAGACTGCAGACGTTCCTATTGTTATGATCGCTTTTGATTTTGGAAAGAAAAGGGTGAAGATATCAAAGCCCATGTATCCCACCGGGGATAAGGAACGGGATTTTGATAAAATTCGCGCATTCTATAAGGAGGTGACGGGTAAAATTGCTCATTACACATAAAAAAAGCTGCCGTGAAAGGGCAGCTTTGCTTTTCATTGCTTTCTGTTAATATCTAAAAACGGCATTCATCTTCGAATTTTTATCCGGCATAAATTCTTTTTCTACCAAATACACTTTTCCGTTTTGTTCGATAACTTTAACGGCTGCAAGATTCATTAGAGAAATACTTCCATTCTTTCTCTCTTCATGCACATCTACAGAAGCCATATTTTCATTGTAATTACCCCAGATATCTTCCCTGTTCTCCAGGAACAAAGTATCTACTTTACCTTCAAAGATGGCAGGAATAATTTCTGAAACCCGGGTCGAGGTACGGGAAGGGTTAAGCTCTGTGAACTGACGCATCTTTTCCTCTCTTTCCTTCCTAAAATGAGGTTCCAGAGTATCTAATGCTGCGGCATGTAAACCAAACATGTTCTTGTGATCTGCTTCCGGATTTCCGGGAACAGGCTTTGGATAAAGATTTTTATATCTGGAAGCTTCCTGGTAAATAGGAAAGTTTGAATCCTGGCAAGCCACTACCAAAGGTACATTTTCATTGTTGAGTATCTCGTAAATACCTTTATCTACTGCCCTAAAGAACCTAAGGATCTCATTTTTATCATCCCTGTTTGCTGCATCATATCCATGTTGAGTGGAAACTCCTGCATCACCTGCTCCCACGTTCCTCTGGGTCTTATGTTTGGTATTCTTTTCCTCATAATCATAACCTACTCTGTCTTCCAGTCGGGAAGGGGTGAGGTCGCTCACATCAACTTCTCCAATTGAATATTGTGTAGCCTCATATAACTTTACCTCATCCAGTTGCAGGTGAAGCAGATAAAACCTGCCATCTCCGTTGAACATGGGCACCAGGGGTTTCAGGTAAAAATGATCGGCTACATAGGTGAAAGTTTTAAAATTCACCGGCACTGTATGTTTTTCAGAAAATCCATCAGCTAAGAAAATTGCGAGACCATCGCTTTGGTGTCTCCAAAAATCGCGATCCTCCAGGATATCATTTACCGGCTTTCCGATCTTTTCAATTTTTTCCTGGGAATGACCCATCTCCTTTAGAGTTTCTGAAGCCTTTTTCCACTGGCTTTTCAAATTGATCTTATCCTTTTCTTCCAGCACATCTTTTCCTGCCCTTTGTGTAGGAATAAAAATCGATACACATGGATTGCTGTCAAATTTTGCTAAGTTCTGAAATTGCTCTTTACTCAAAATTGGCATGATCTGTAAGTTTTAATGGAAATAGTCCCGCGGAAACTGCGGAAGATTTTTCCGATTTATATTCCCTGTTAAGATACTAAGACCTTAAAAAAGCTAGCGAACGCGGGGTCATAATTTTTCCTTAACTCCTAAAGGTCTGCCCGTTAATATTGTGCTAAGGACTACCACCATACCACGAAAAACCGCTCATGTTTTCCCGAAGGCGTTTTCATCCAAACCAAAGGGGAAAATTTTTTAGCCAGTAATTGGTGAAGCTGTGGCTCGATTTCCTGCCTTGTCAACCAGGTACTGTTCCTTTGGGGTTTTACAGGCCAATAGTTTTTTGCGGGGATGAAAAATTTATTTTTCTGATAGGCTTCTAAGGTAAATTCTGAAGTTTTAATCCAGTACCCGCTAATGGTGGCGGGATTTATTATCTCCAAAGATATTCTGTCCATTCGCTTCGGAAGAAAAACGGATGCTTTAAAGCACATTTTTTGAACCACATCATTAGGAGCTACTTCCAATTCGTCCAGAAGGTTTCGGGTAGCTTCATGGTATAATAGCGGAAATTGTCTTTTTTTAAGTCTGTCTATTTTTCTACCTAAACTATCTCTTTTGTTGGGGCCAATAAGATGATCTGATTCTGAAGAACCGGTAGCCTCGTCATAGATATAAAACTTATAGACCAGCTCGACATGTGAAATTCCCCCTGAAATATTGTTCTTCAGCAGGAAATCCAGTTCTCCCAGAGTTTTTTGATCCTGAATGATCTGCCGGTTGTGAGCGAGGATCATTTCCGAAGTAAACTGATCGATATAAGAGGCAAAAAAATGTTCCATCCGCTTTCCGAGGATTGTGGCACCGGGAGCGGAAATTTCCGGAAGCTCCTCCGGAGAAGCTAAATGAAATGCATGGTAAAGCGGATAGTCTAAAATGTGATCTTCTGCATAGATTTGAGGGGTCGCTAAAAAACCTTCAAATTGTTCCTTAATAGAGAAGTCCATTTTTTAATCTGTTTCCTGACCCAAGAGGAATCCGAAAGGTTTAAGTGTCGTGACATGGTTAAAGATCACATTGATAATGGCAAGAATAGGAATCGCCAGCACCATCCCGGCAAGACCCCAAATCATTCCGCCAATTATAACGGCAAGGATCACGAAAAAGGGGTGAAGATCCACCTGGTCTCCCACCACATATGGTTCCAGCACATAACTTTCAACAAATTGAGCTACAGTAAATGTTATAATGATCCCAATTAAAACTCCCATTTCCCCCGATATGAGGTAACCAAAAATCATAGCCAGTCCAAAGCCTATGATATTTCCTATGTAAGGCAGCAGACTAAAAACAGCAGCAAGGATACTGATCAATATAAAATTATTAACCCCGGAAACTCCCAGCCCTATAGCATATAAAATCGCTAAAAGCCCTATAAGGATCAATTTTCCCACCAAGTATTTTTGAGTAACACTTGCCGAATCTTCTATTACTCCTTTAATTTTATGACGTTTTGAATCGGGAAAAAGCTTCAGGAGAAAAGCTTTGAACCGATGGCGGTAATTGAGCAGGAAAAAAATATAAATGAATGTAAGCAGATAATCCCCAAAAAAACCGAGGGTTTTATTGAGAAAAGTGGCTGCTTTTTGACCTGCATTGGAATTACTGCTCATCAATGGTAAACCAGATCCTTCTTTAGATTCTTTAAGGTCTTCCTCACTTAAAGGTGTGTGTTCAAAAAGAAAGGCTTTTAAATTTTCTATTTTAGGGGTCATGGTTTCTTCGATCTTTGGCCAGTCATCTACTACAGTTTTTACCTGCATGGAGACCAATGCTAAAAAGCCCAAAGAAGCCAGTAGGACGATAAAAGTGCTTATTAATGAGGAAGCTGTACGGTTTAGAAAAGATTTCTCCATTTTGCGTGAAAGAGGCAACATGAGCAAAGCAAGAATGAGCGCCGTAGTAAGCGGAATTAAAAATCCGCTGGCTTTAACCAGGCTCAAAAATAAGAAGTAAAAACCCAGGATTGTAAGGGTGCCGTAAATAAGCATCTGCTTTCCTTTGGAGGTCGTAGTTTTTTCCATATCAGTGAAGATACAAAAGTAAAGGCCATAATTTTTTAAGTAAAAGTTAAAGACTTTTCTCACATAGCCTGTATTAAGAGGGAACTGGCAAAAGAATTTCCGTTATTTTCGTATAAATTGAACACTTGAAACAGCAGCGATATTATTACTTAGTCAAGATCCAGTACCTGGGATACCGGTTGCATGGATGGCAAAGGCAACCGGGATTAAAGACAGTAGAAGGTCTGGTAAAGAAGACTCTTAAATTTGTACTCGGAGATCTCCGGTTCAAGATCCTGGGCTCCAGTCGCACAGATGCTATGGTTTCTGCACATGAATCGGCTTTTGAACTTTTTACAGACCATGAACCCCTTGAAAACCTGGCCGACTTCCTGGTGCTGTTCAATAAAAACCTTCCTCCCGACATCAGAGCTTTAAGTATTAAAGAGGTGGATGCGGGTTTTAATATTATTCAGCATCCAAAGAAGAAGGAATACCTGTATTTGTTTTCCTTCGGAAGAAAAAGTCATCCCTTTGCCGCCCCTTTAATGGCAACCTTTCCCGAAAAACTAGAGGTAGACCTTATGATGCAGGGTGCAAAATTGTTTGAAGGAAAACATTCCTTTCATAACTATTGTACCAAACCCACCCCACACACAGTACTGCAACGGGAGATCGTGCTTTGCGAGATCGTGCCGAACAAGGAAATAACTGCCAGTTTTTTCCCCGACAAATCTTTTCTCCTCCGGGTGACAGGATCCGGATTCCTAAGGAATCAAATAAGGCTTATGATGGGCTGCTTAGTCCAATTGGGAAGAGGGGAATACACTATTGAGGAAGTACAAAAAAGTCTTGACCCGGACGTAAAAATGCCCATGACCTACATTGCTCCCGGCAGCGGATTGATCCTGAATAAGGTGGAATTTGACCAATGATTAAGGTCTAAGGTTGGTGGAGCCTTATCGACTGGTTTGCCCGATTTAAATTTGCCCAATTGCGAAATCCCAGGTTACTATTCCATAAAAAAAATGAAAATAACGCTTAAAAACTGCTCACTGGCTCCTTTTTCCTGAACACTGATCACTGAACACTGATCACTGAACACTGACCACTGGCTACTTATCTACTCCTCCTTATTCAAAATCGTAAGCGCAACCCGAATGGTACCATAATCCATTTCCTCATTAAAATGTTCAAAATAGGGTCTTAGGGCATCGGCATCATTCAGTTCAGATTTAGCTTTGCGTATTGCATCCAGGTCTTGTGTGGAAATAAATTTCTTCAGGTCAACATCTTCTCCTGATTCATAGAGTTTTGAAAGGTGAGAAAAAATGGTAGTAGGAGAGAGGTTCCGCATTTGGGCGATGTCTTCTATAGTCATTCCGTCGCGGTAAAGTTTGAAGGTCTCTTTATATGTGTTACCTTTTTTCCGGGTTTTCTTTTCCCTTTTTTCCTTTCCAAAAGCGATTATTTCCTTTATAAAATGGTAACCGTAGTTCTGCATTTTTTGCCTTCCCACTCCGTTGATCTGTATAAACTCTTCATCGGTCATAGGGCGTTCTTTTTCCATTTCCTTCAGGGTTGCATCATTAAAAATAAGGTAGGCAGGAATTCCTTCTTCCCTGGCAAGCTCCAGCCTTAACTGTCGTAACCTTTCAAAAAGAGTATTTTCGGAAGCCTTTTCTGCAACTACAGGGGATTTTTTAATTTCAGCTTGTGTGACCTCTGCAAGTAAAACTTTTTGATGATCAAAAAGGACATTTTTCGCAAGGGAAGTAAGCTTGAGCTTGTTCTGGTCATGAAAAGCAATTTCTACATACCCCTGGTTGATCAACTGGATCATGTATTGTTGCCAGTCTCTCCAGGAAACATCCTGGGAAATCCCATAGGTTTTTAAATTTTGAAAGCCTTTCTCCAGCACCTGTGCATTCTGTGCCCCACGCAGTACATCAATAACCATCGAGATTGGTTCCTGCTCTCTAAGCCTATAGATGGTGGAAAGGGCTTTTTGTGCAAGAATAGTTCCGTCGAAGAATTCCGGCGGATTTTTACATACATCACAATTACCGCAGTCCCGGGGAATAATTTCCCCAAAATAGCTTAGCAGAATTCTTCGGCGGCAGGTAAGCGCTTCAGAATATTGTTTCATGCGCTCCAGTTTTGCAAGCTGCACTTCGGCATTTCCGGAACCTTCAGCAAACTTCTGCAGCTGCACCACATCGGCATAGCTGTGAAAAAGAAGCGTGGAAGAAGGCAAACCATCTCTCCCTGCACGACCTATTTCCTGGTAATAACCTTCCAGGTTTTTGGGCATATTGTAATGGATTACCCACCGCACATTTGATTTATCGATCCCCATACCAAAGGCGATCGTAGCACAGATGATCTCCAGCTTATCATTGATGAAATTTTCCTGAATGCTTATGCGGTCGCTGTGGGACAGGCCGGCATGATAAGCTTCGGCTTCATAGCCTTTTGCCTTAAGCTTTGCGGCGAGTTCTTCGGTATTTTTTCGGCTAAGGCAATAAATTATCCCGCTTTCGCCACGCCGGCCTTTCAAAAATACCAGGATCTGTTCAAATTTTTTGTTCCCCGGCCTCACATCCAGGCTCAGGTTCTTACGGTCGAAAGAAGAGATATGATGAGTAGCGTAAGGAATATTTAGCTGGTCACAAATGTCCTGCCGTGTAGCTTTATCGGCGGTAGCGGTAAGAGCAATCATAGGAGTTTGCGGGTGGCGGTTTTTTAGATAACCTAACTGAGTGTAGGCAGGTCTAAAATCATGTCCCCAGCTGGAGATACAATGTGCTTCATCTATGGCAATAAGGCTGATGTTTCCTGCGGAAAAAACCGCATCTATGTATTGCAGACTTTCAGGAGCTACGTAAAGGAGCTTGATCTCATTGAGTTCAATCTTTCTGAAGATCTCCTGCTGTTCCTTTTCCTGCTGACTGCTGTTTAGAAAAGCGGCGGGAATTCCGTTTGCTGTTAGTCCGTCAACCTGATCTTTCATCAGGGCGATAAGAGGAGAGATGACGATGGTAATACCGGGAAGCAGGAGAGCTGGGAGCTGAAAACAGATGGATTTTCCGCCGCCGGTGGGCATGATCACTAAATTGTCATTCCCTTCAAAAACTGAACGTATGATGTTTTCCTGCTGCGGCCTGAAGCTGTCATAGCCAAAATATTCCTTTAATGTCCTCTTTAGTTTTACCTCCTCTACCATACCACAAAGAAAAACAAACGCTGATTTACAGCCAATCAAATTCGGTTTGAAAAATTGCGATTTCCGCTTAAATTGATAATAAGGGAATATTCTTACTTTTAAGGAAACAAATTTCTCTATGGTAAAAAGAATCCGTCACCTCTCCAAAAGACCTAAGTCCACAAAAGCACTTCACCAGGCTCCGGGCACTGTCACATATGTGGGTAGTAAGGAACAGGTGGAAACGACCCTTGAAGTGATAGATTATAATGCAGATAACTTTGAAAGGTTTACCTCTAAAACTCCCGAAGACGCTTTTAAATTTGAAGCCGAAGACCGCACCACCTGGATCAATATTGACGGACTTAGCAATACAGCTGAAATTGAAAAGGTGGGGAAATATTATGAACTCCACCCGTTGATCATTGAAGACATAGTGAATACCAATCAGCGGCCAAAAATTGATGAATATGGAGATTATTTTTTCATAGTTGCCAAGATGCTCTATTACCGTAAAGACGGGAGATTGGAAAATGAACACATTAGCATTGTTCTCGGGAAGAACTATGTACTCACCTTTCAGGAAGCGGGAGGAGATGTTTTTGACGGGGTACGGGAACGGCTTAGCAATGCCAAAGGCCGCATTAGAAGCAGGGGAGCAGATTACCTTGTTTTTGCCCTTTTAGACGCCATAGTAGATAATTACTTCGTGGTGGTAGAGGAGATGAGTGATAAGATTGAGAGTCTGGAGGAACGTTTATTCAATGCACAACCAAATGATGATATTACTCTTGAAATTCAGGAATTAAAACGCACTATGTTAAGGATAAGACGGGCGGTGAATCCATTAAGGGAAGTGGTGAGCAGGCTTGAGAAGGTAGATCATGAATTGGTACAGGAACAAACCATCAATTACATTAGGGATCTTTACGATCACATGATCCAGGTTTCAGAAAACATTGAGATCTACAGGGAAATGACCTGGGGCTTAATGGATATGTACATGACCACCATTAGCAACAAAATGAATGAGGTGATGAAGGTGTTGACCATTATGGCCTCTATATTTATTCCGCTAACTTTCCTCGCAGGTCTCTACGGAATGAATTTCGAATACATGCCCGAACTGGAGTATAGATTCAGTTATCCTATTTTATTGGGCGTAATGTTCCTTATGTTGCTGGGGATGCTGTTCTATTTCAAACGCAAACACTGGTTATGATTCTTCCTTTAGCCAGAATTTGTCATCCCAGTCTTCAGGATCGGGGGTACGCACCTCTTCCTCCTTATTTGTGATGTTTTGAAGAGCCTCTTTAGAAGCTGTCTTTTGAAGCTCCTGAAAAAGTTCTCTTTCCTCAAACCTGATATGCCGGTTAAGTTCGGTCTCAATAGCAGTAAAAATTTCTACCGATGCTTCTTCTTTAAAAAGGAACTCCAGTCTTCTGTGTTCGTTGACTGCTCTTTCCTTCATTGAATGGTAGCTTCCTAAAAGCGGAAAGATCTCCCTTTCTTCAAATCTAAAGTGTGGTCTTAACTGGGAAGTGAAGAAATAATCTGTGTAATTCTTAATACGCGCGGGTGATACCTGCTTTTTTATCCCTTCTCTTATTTTCCAGCACAGCAAAAGGCCATGGTGGTGGTCTCGGCTCAACGGTTTCAAGGCTTCGTGTCTAACAATAGGCTTTGTCATGTTGTTGTATATGGATTGACGGCAAAGTTAAGCCCCTTGTCGGCAAGGCCTTATGATACAGGTCATGTATGGTGTAATATTGGAAGGAGGAAATAGATTTTATCTTTTTTTTAATATCCTAAACCCTCCAATATCCTTGAAAGCTTTATAATTTAGAAGAAACAGGATGAATTTTTGAATTAAAATCAATTCCAATGAAAATAGGATTTCACGCCTCTCATGAACAATTTTCTCCCCGCCATTTACTAGAACTGGTACAAAAAGCCGAGGCTGCAGGTTTTAAAGCAGTATTATCTTCAGATCATTTTCATCCCTGGAGCGACCTGCAGGGGGAAAGCGGTTTTGCCTGGAGCTGGCTGGGAGCGGCTATGCAGGCTACTTCTATGGAATACGGAATTGTAAATGCTCCGGGTCAAAGATATCATCCTGCTATTATTGCCCAGGCCGTTGCTACTTTAGATCAAATGTTCCCCGGGAGATTCTTTTTATGTTCAGGGAGCGGGCAACTGTTGAATGAAAATATTACCGGGGAGAAATGGCCTTCCAAAAGGGACAGAAACAAAAGATTACAGGAGTCAGTGGAAGTGATGCGGCGCCTTTGGCAGGAGGAGGATTATCTCAATCACAAAGGAATGTTTACTGTTGAAAGAGCTAAACTATTTACCAAACCCACTCACATTCCCACAGTTTTTGGAGCAGCAATCACTGAAAAAACTGCAGCCTGGCTTTCTTCCTGGGCAGATGGGATGATTACCATTTCTAAACCATTAGAGGATTTGGAGAAAATGGTAAAAGCGTTTAGAGGTACAGATGGTGCGAATAAACCTATGGCTTTAAAAGTGCAGATTTCCTATGCAAAAACCCGGGAAGAAGCTTTGGACGGAGCCTGGGAACAATGGAAAAATAACATTTACCCTAGCAAGCTCATAGCAGATATTGACAGCCCCGAAAAATTTGATGCTCTGGGTATGAATACCAGGAAAGAAGATCTGGAAAAGCACGTGATCATTGGAGATAGTGCAGAGATCTTTATTGACAGGATTAAAGAATATGAAGAAATGGGATTTGAAAAGATCATCATTCATAACGTGAATAAAGAACAGGAAAGTTATATCGATTTCTTCGGAAAGGAAGTGCTTCCCAATTTCCAACAACAATAATTAGCCAACATGAACAAATATTGGTATAAAAATGCCGTGATCTATTCGCTGGATGTAGAAACCTTTAAGGATTCAAATGGTGACGGCACAGGAGATTTTAAGGGCTTAAAAAATGCCCTGCCTTACCTTTCCAGCCTGGGGGTAACCTGTTTATGGCTTCTTCCCATATTCGATACTCCTAACCGCGACAACGGTTATGATGTAAAGGATTATTACAAAATAGATCCCAGGCTGGGAGACCTGGGCCACCTTGCGCAGTTGATAGACGCTGCGGAAGAAGTAGGGATTAGGGTGATCATTGATCTCGCCGTAAACCACACCTCGATTGAACATCCCTGGTTTCAGAAATCGCGGGAAGACAAAAATTCGAAATTTAGGAATTACTATATATGGCTAGATGAAAAACCGGAAGATCCCGAACGCAACATGATGGCCGAAGATGGGGAAGATGCTACCAGCTGGAAATATGATAGGAAAGCCAAGGCATATTACTTCCATTCCTTTTATCCACACCAGCCCGATCTTAATCTTGCCAATCCCGATGTACAGGAAGAGATCTTCAGGATCATGCATTTCTGGCTTAAAATGGGAATTTCAGGATTCAGGATAGACGCAGCTCCTCATATGTTCAAGGAAAAGGGAAGAATGGATTTTGAAGGAGATCCACATGAGATCTTTAGAAACTTCCGGTCTTTTGTTGAGACTCAAAAACCGGATGCCATATTACTGGCCGAGGTCGATCTCGACCCTAACCAGTACAACAAATACCTGGGAAATGAAGATCAAATGCATATGCTCTTCAATTTTTACGTGAATAATTTCCTTTACCTCGCTTTCGCTAGAGAAGAGGCCACTCCGTTGTCCCGTGCTTTACAAAGAATGCCTATTGAAATTACTGAAAAAGAACAGCTGGCCACATTTCTTCGGAATCATGACGAGCTCAACCTCGATAAATTGAGCCGGAATGAAAGGGAGGAGGTCTTTAAAGTTTTTGCGCCGGACGAAAATATGAGGATCTTCGGCCGCGGAATCAGAAGAAGATTGGCTTCTATTCTGGGCAATGACCGGAAAAAAATGGAACTGGCGCACAGTCTTTTATTCACCCTTCCCGGCACGCCGGTACTGCGATATGGTGAGGAGATTGGAATGGGAGAGGATCTTTCTATGGAAGGTCGGTCCAGTGTTCGTACCGTCATGCAATGGTCTAATGAGAAAAACGGCGGATTCTCCACAGCACCCACAGAAAATCTAATAAGAAATGTCATTTCCGGAGGGGATTACGGTTATGAAAAAGTAAATGTAAGTGATCAATTAAGAGATCCGGAATCATTTCTTACCTGGATCTCGAAGGCCATTGATTACCGAAAAGAATTTCCTGAATTCGGCTGGGGCCGTAATAATATCATAGACACCGGCGATCCTCACGTATTGGGTCATTACGTAAAATCGGATAAAGGAATGGGAATAGCCTTTCACAACATGTCGGGAAAAGAAATAACTATTAAACTGGAAATAGATAAAGATGAATTTAAAGATGTAGTAGATGTCTTTGGAAACATCAGGTATGAAAGTTTTGATCCTGAAAAACCGGAAGTGAGACTAACAGCTTACGGTTACAGATGGATGCACAAAAAACACAATTTCTTATGACAGAAAAAGAGTATTTATGGTGGCACAAGGGAGTAGTTTACCAGATCTATCCCCGGTCATTTCAGGATAGTGATGGTGACGGAATTGGAGATATCAAAGGAATTATTAACAGATTGGACTACCTGCAGGACCTCGGGGTCAAGGCAGTATGGGTATCACCTGTTTTTCCTTCTCCCATGGCCGATTTTGGATATGATGTAAGTGATTATACCGGAATACATGAAATGTTTGGAAGCATGGAAGATTTTGATGAGCTGCTTAAATCTGTTCATCAACGGGATATGAAGCTTATTCTGGACCTGGTGCCAAACCACTCCTCAAACCAACACCCCTGGTTTCAGGAATCTAAAAGTTCCATAGACAATCCCAAGCGTGACTGGTATATCTGGAAAGATCCTGCACAGGGCGGCGGACTACCAAATAACTGGCTAAGTGTATTTGGAGGTTCGGGCTGGGAATATGATGAAACTACAGGCCAATATTACTACCATGCCTTTTTGAAGGAACAGCCCGATTTAAACTGGAGAAATCCTGAGGTGCAAAAAGCTGTTTTTGATGCTATGCGTTTCTGGCTTAAGAAAGGGGTTGATGGTTTTAGAGTTGATGTGATGTGGCACATGATCAAGGATGAACAGTTCAGAAATAATCCACCAAATCCCGATTATTCCAAAGACATGTCTTCCTATAATAAACTTATTCCCGCTTATTCTACAGATCAGGATGAAGTACATGAGATTGTGGCCAAAATGCGAAATGTCATAGAAGAATTTGATGAACGGTTGCTTATTGGGGAGATCTACCTGCCCATCTCTAAATTAGTTACCTATTATGGCCATAACAATGAAGGAGCGCACCTGCCATTCAATTTTCAGCTATTGGAGCTGCCATGGGATGCTGAAAAGATCAATGCCACCATCAATGAATATGAAGGGGCATTGCCCGAAAATGGCTGGCCAAACTGGGTTTTAGGAAACCATGACAAATCGCGTATAGCCAGCAGAGTGGGGAAGGAGCAGGCAAAAATAGCAGCTATGATGCTCCTAACGCTTAGAGGCACTCCCACCATCTACTATGGAGATGAACTGGGAATGGAAGACGTGGACATTCCTGAAGATAAAATTAAAGATCCCCAGGCGCTCAATGAACCCGGAGTGGGTCGAAGCCGGGATCCTGAACGCACCCCTATGCAGTGGGATGATTCTCAAAATGCCGGCTTTACCAAAGGGGAACCATGGCTTCCGCTAAGTGATGATTTTAAAGAGGTGAATGTAAAAAGGCAATGGGATCAAAAAGGTTCTATGCTCAAGCTTCACAGGGATCTTCTAAAATTAAGAGCTGAGGAAGCCGCATTGAACATTGGAGAATACACTCCTGTTTTTACAAAAAAAGATCTCCTGTCTTACATCAGGGAGCATAAGAATTCAAAATTCCTGGTGGTACTTAATTTAGGTACTTCTGAAATAATTTTTGAACCGGAACTGGAGTGGAAAGGCAGCGTATTAATTTCCACACATCCGGAAATGGAAGGCAAAGAATTAAAAAATAAAACAAAAATAGCCCCTAATATGGGATTGCTAATAAAATTAAAATAACATGAGAGCATTAGGAAAGAAGACCTGGGTGATCGCTGAAGGCTATATACCCGAATATGGTACAGGAAAGGAACCGGAATTCACAAGTCATGAAACAGCCTGCATTCTCAACACCTCGAATGAGGATGCTAAGGTGGAGCTAACCATTTATTTTTCAGATAAAGATCCTGTGGGGCCATATAAAGTAACCGTGGAGGCACAGCGAACTAAACATTTAAGGTTCAATGATCTAAAAGATCCTGCGCCTGTACCTTTAGGAACAGATTATGCCTGTGTGATAGAATCTTCCATTCCGGTGGTTGTGCAACATACCCGCCTTGATTCAAGGCAGGCAGAAAATGCACTTTTGACCACCATTGCTTATTCGGAATAAATAGGAGCAGCACTAATTTGATCAAAAACCAGATTTTAAAAAAGGACCTGTCAAAAACCTCATTTTTGGAGATGATTTTGTGGGAAAATTCTTAGCTTTATAGAAAATCTTCCGATGCCCATATTTCACTCCAGACTTTTCGCCTTTGTAATTATCCTTGGTTTTCTTGGCTGTAAAAATTCAGAAATAGCAGGGGATAAAACATATACAAAAGCTTCTGAAAATAAAGATATGAATACCATGTTCGCAGGTACCTATACCAAAAAAGAGGGGCATGTGGATGGACAGGCAGATGGAATAATCGCTATCCAATTAGATCCTGAATCAGGGGAGATCATGTCTCAGAGCACTGTTGCTGAAGTTGTCAATCCATCTTTTGTAAAGGTTTCCAAAAATGACAAATTTCTGTTCGCCGTTAGTGAACTGGGAAGTGCCGATGCACCCAGCGGATATTTCTATTCCTTTAAAATAATTGAAAATAATTCTCTTGAGGAGATCTCCAAACTTAGTACTGAAGGTTTCGCGCCTGCGCATATAGCACTGGACCAAACAGGAAATTTCGCCTTTGTCTCTAATTACATGGGGGGAGTAATGATGGTATATCGTATAAATGAAGATGGTTCTCTAAAAAAACAGCAGCGGGTTGATCTGGAAAATCCTGAAAGATCACATGCTCATTCAGTGACCATTTCTGCAGATAACAAGAGCGCCTATATAGCTGATCTTGGCAATAACAAAATATGGATCTATAATTTCAATTCTGAAAAAGGAATTTTAACCCCTAATGAACAGGCTTTTGTCTCCCTGGAAAAAGGCTCAGGCCCCAGGCACTTTACGATTTCTGAAGATGGAAAAACGGCATATTCAGTTAATGAACTGAATAGTACAGTAACTGCTTTTGAAGTATTAAAAAATGGGGGACTGAAAATACTGCAGAATATTTCTACCCTTCCTGAGGATTATTCAGGTAAGAACTCAACAGCAGACATACATCTTCATCCTTCCGGAAAGTACTTATATGTTTCCAACAGGGGACATAATTCAATTGCAGGTTTTAAGGTGGAAAATGACGGAAGGCTTTCGGCTTCAGGTCATTTTTCAACACAGGGAGATACTCCCAGGAATTTTGCGCTTTCCCCTTCAGGAGATCATCTCTATGTTGCCAATCAGGATTCAAACAGTGTTGTACTTTTTGAGATAGATGAGAGCACAGGAAATCTTCTTCAAAAAGCTGATCCATACGAAGTCAAGACCCCGGTTTGCCTGGAATTCCTATAATTTCATCTCTTCCCTGATTTTTTTAACCGCGGAATATTTTTTTAAAAAGCTTTAGAAAAAATATTAATTTAATCTTACTAAACCAGTTAAGATGAAAAGTAAGATCACCACTGCAATGGGGGCTTGTTTGCTGCTGTTGCTTTTGAGCTGCGGCACCACCTCAAGTACCCGTTCAATGAAATCAATTGAAAGACAGGCGATGGATGTACCTGACCGTTTTGAAGCTCCTGCGGGAGTAGAAAGAACCAGTAATGCCTGTATAAGCCCTCTTACAGATCCTCGGGATGGAACCACGATCAAAATGGTCACCTCCTTTAGTGGAGAAGAAGTGGGAGATTACTCTGTACCGGCAGGTAAATACGGAGTAGAGGCAAACGAGCTGCTAAGGATCAACTGCCGAACAGGGGAAGTTTTAGGCATTGTAAAGAGGTAAGCTGAGTGATCACTCAGCTTCCTCTATAATGAAAAATCCGTCATTTCCCTGCGACTGGTAAAGGGGCATAAAAATATATGCATCCCATTCGCTTTCTATTTCACGGCCATTGCTGGTTGCCAGCAACTGGCCTTTTTTGATCTTCTGGAAATTCTTAAATCCGGGTTCCATTTTGAAACTATCGCCTTTCTTTATTTCATGGCGATAAGTAATCTCAAAGACCTTTTGAGAAGGAGCATTCTTTTCTGTAAACCGCTCTACACATTCTGGATAGCAGGAAAGTTTTTCCACCTCAAGGCCGTTTGCTTCCTTAAGAGCTAACCAGATGACCCCTTCATGGTTTTCTACAGATGCAGGATTCTCATGTTGTCCTGCTTCAAAAACGAATCCCGTAAGGCCTGTTCGGCTCATATAATGGTCAATTGCTCCGTAAATGATATCACTAAAACCCCGGACTATATAAGTGGGAAATTTTTGAGCCCAGCTATCATTATCGTTTACATCCTGCACAGAAATATACGGGTAGCTGTCTGAAGAGGTTGTATGACAATCTAAAAAGTACCTTTTTGAATAAACATCTTCCGGAAACTGTTCCAGCACTTCAATAATCTCGTGCATTTCACGCTGTTCCTGTGTTTCCGGGTCATGGTTATTTACATTATCCTCTGTCCAGGTGCGGTTAAGATCTTCATCTATATATCGTTGACCTTTTTGAAGTGCAGACTTATTACCCATAACTCCAACAATCCTGCCTTTGATCTCCGGCTTTGTTTTTTCCAATTCGGCAAAGACCTTTTCCAAAGCTTTTACGCCGCTGGGTTCGTTACCATGTACTCCGGCCGTAACAAAGAGTAAAGGACCTTCATTTCCGCTGGTATAATTTCCTATAATTCTTGAATTGTCTTTCATTTATATTTTCTTTATTCCATAGTGGCCAAAACATGGTTGTCGATCTGGCCTTTGTATAATTTTTTATACTCCACTTTTCTTTCAATAGAATCTATAACCACATCAGAAAAATCGGGTAATCCAATTTCTCCAAAATGATCCATGCCCCCTGGGCCAAGAACATTGATCTCTATAAGCTTATCCTTTACGATATCCAGACCTACAAAGAAGAGTCCGTCGCGAATCAATTTTGGGGCGGTAACATCAATAATTCTCTTCATCGCATCGGTAAAAGGACTTTTGTCTCCGGTTCCTCCCTGATTAAAATTGCTGCGGAATTCTCCTTCCCCGGTAACTCTCCGAATAATTCCGTAGTTGCCATCTTTTTCCATTACCCGACCATTCATAAGTAGTACTCTAACATCACCATCTTTGGCAGCCGGAAGATATTCCTGGGCAATAATATATCCCTGAGCAGAAAGATTTTCTATGATCTGATTCAGGTTCTTTTCATTTTTGTCTATGAGATAAACATCTCTACCTCCGGATCCCTCCAATGGCTTAAGCACCATCTTCTTTTTGTGCTTCTCAAAGAATTCCATAATATCCTCCTTTTTGCGGGTAATAATGGAATTTGGTTTAATACTGGCAGGTAATTCCTCGAAGTACAATTTGTCTATAAAGGCATTGGATAGGGCATAGGCATCATTAAGCACCAATACGCCTTCCTGCTGCATCATTCGTCCAAAGGCAACCCCGGCCTGTTCTGCCCATTGCCTGGAGGATCCTTCTTCGGTAGGATTATTTCTTATAAAAAGCACATCAAGATCTGTAGCCACGATGCGTTCTTTTATAGCTTTATCACTTTGCAGCGCCTCGAGATAAGCCTGAGGCGTCTTAATTTCCATTTTTTTAGGGACATATGTGGAATAGATGCTGAGGGCTTCATTTTGTGCGAAATAAAAATCGCCCACTCCCATGGCATAAACATCGTGATTCCTTTTTCTAGCTTCCTGCATTAGAAAAACAGTGGTCCCGCAAGTTTCGGTTTCCACATCATTGACTACAAAACAAATTTTCATATAATTATTTTAGATTTTTCTTATTCAATTTTTAATATTTCTATCCATTGCCCATTGAACCTTAAATGTAAATGGGGTTTTATTTTAAACTTTAAACCATTGTGGCGAGTTCCCTGTTATTAACGGTCTTCTCATAATGTTTTTTGTATTCAATTTTCCTTTCTATAGCTTCCACTATAACATCCGAAAAATTGTCAACTCCTATTTTTGCAAGCCCATCCAAACCTCCCGGACTAAGCACATTGATCTCGATCAATTTATCCTTTACCGCATCCAGACCCACAAAGAACATCCCGTCTCTAATTAATCGCGGCGCAATGGTATCTACGATCTTTCTTATATCGTCTGTGATCTCAATAGCTTCAGGAGTACCACCCTGGGAAATATTACTGCGGAAATCACCTTTGGAAGTCTTTCTTTTAATAATTCCGAATTTGCCATTTTTCTCAAGTATTTTTCCGTTTAGCAGTAACACCCTAACATCTCCTTCTTTTGCCGCCGGTAAATATTGTTGTGCTATGATATAACCCTCCTTTGTGAGATTTTCGATGATCTGGTTAAGGTTCTTCTCATTCTTGTCGATCAGGTAAACTCCGCGACCGCCTGAACCTTCAAGAGGCTTAAGGATCATTTTTTTCTTATGATTTTCGAAGAACTCCAGAATTTCGCCTTTATCACGGGTGATCAGGGAATCTGGTTTAATATGAGCCGGTAATTCCTCGAAGTATAGTTTATCAATAAAAGCATGGGAAAGTGCAAAAGCATCATTAAGGACCAGCACTCCTTCCTGCTGAATCATCCGACCAAACGCCACACCGGCATTCTCCGCCCAGTTGCGATCTGTTCCTTCCTCTGTTGGATTGTTCCTAATGAAAAGAACATCCAGCTCTGTAGCCTTGATCTTTTTCTTTACTGCTTTATCACTTTGCAGTAGCTCAAGGTTTTCCTCGGGGGTAGCCGGTTCAGACTTTTTAGGAAGAGTTACGCACAATATGCTTATAGCTTCATTTTGGGAGAAGCTAAAGTCGCCCACTCCCATAAGATACACTTCATGACCTCGTTTCCAGGCTTCGTGCATAATGTAAACTGTTGTTCCTGCTCCTTCAGTTTCAATGCTGTTAACTACAAAACATATTTTCATGCATTAATTAGTTGTGAAAGAGAAATCCCCTTTCTGATTTGATTTATTTTCTCGTTGGTTTCTTCTGTTTTTAAATATCTCGGGGTAAGGCTAACCGGTAATAACACCCGTCTGTCTCGCAATTCATTGATAATGGGCATATGTTCCAAAGCAAACTTTCCGGTTAACAAAGGCTCCAATTCTCCGCCTTCTTCTAGATATTCCTTTACCTGTAAAATGCCTTTGAAATAGGAGATATCTTTGGTAAAGCCGCCACCCTGCATGATCCTTGATGTAATATTAAAAGATCGGGCAGGGGAGAAGTTGTAATCCTTATGTAGCAACCGGAATATACCCTGGAAATCTGCACCATGCATTCTTGCTGCAGAAGCTACTACTCTCCCCGCAAGGGTTCTCATCCTGTTTGCGGTCAATCCTCCAACAAAATATTCAGACATTACGGCAAGGCCTTCCTGCAGGGTATCATAATCTGTAAGTCCAATTGATAAAAGCTTTAAAGGTTGCCGCTTTCCATTATAATAGGTAAGGACATGAGTACCTATTTCATGCTGAACAAGAGCAATGGTCTCATTGGTATTCAATTTATAATCTATCGGGATATATAATTCTCCCTGGGAGACCATTAAAATATTCACATCACTCCGCACGTGAACTTTACTGCTAAAGTTCTTATCCTGATTTCTGAAATAATCGAATTCCTGATGAGCAAGAGCCTTAAAATCATCGGCTTTCATGATGCTGTCAAACTCAACCTGTTCTACCTCATTTACCTCTCTTAAAAGATTCTCGGCTTCCTTTTGCAAGTGGGAATCTATATCTCCATACAACATCATACTATTATAGAAGAATTCCTTGCTTCCTCTGTCTGTCAGCATACTGATCTGCAGGTCCAGCTCTTCCCTTTTTTCCCTGAAGATGTGTGACAAAGCAGGATCGTCTATATCTTCCATTCTCAAATTGTACAATTTCCTTTTTAGTACATCGGGATCAAAGGGGAGTAATCGATAATGGTAGTTGAGCACCTTTTCAAAGTCAGACTCAAAAAAGGTTTCTTTGATCTGCCTTATATTGGCAGGGGAGACCAGCCACAGGAATTGATAGGAAGTCTCAATTTCACTAAGTTGCCTGTCGATTTCCAGAACGTTCTCCTGAAGGCTTTTTTGTCCCAGGGCCTGGTAACTCTTTACTCCGCTGGAAGTTTGAATACGTATGAATTCAAAAATGGCTTTATGAAGGGCTACTACCAGATCATCTTTAAAACTGCGGAAGAAGACAGGAAATTCTTCTCCTTCTTCATTCCTGTAAACAGGTGGAACTTCAAGTCCTAATAATAAACATCCCGCATCTTTTATTTCCTCCAGGCTTAGTAATGGTTGTTTTCCTTTAGGCTGTCTTTCGATAGTATTTTCAATTTCTGTTGTTTCCAGGTCTAAGACCTGGTACTTTGAGGTGAGATTGTCCAATTCATTTTTAAACATCTCCAGGGTGGAAGGCAATTTCTCGGCGGGACCTTTTATGCGGAATTTCCGGGAACCAAAGGCACCGGAATATATTTCTATCATTAAGAAGGATTTGAATTTAGATGACATAGCCTCGGCCAGACAATACATCAATCTTTTATATCCTTCAGAATTTTTACTTCCAATAATGAGAAAAGAAGCCTCACTTAATACAAATCTTACGGTCGCCCGATCTTCTTCCTGCTCATTGTCTGAACTTCTGTAGATCACCAGGTAGGGTAGTTCATCACTCATGTGAATATATCCTCCTCCCGGAAGATGTTTCTCTATTTCGCACTCTTCCTGAAGCTCTTCAATCATATTTTTAATGGAGGCCTCTTCAAGAACAGAGTTTTTATTTGAGGTGCCGGTTTCCATATTATTTTTTGAATTTTTTAAGGAGTTGAATGAGTAGTAAAAACCATACTTTGACTCCTGCTTAAAGCTCTTTTGTAAATTTAACCGATTAATATATTTTCAAAGAACGGGGATACCGTAATTAGCGGAAGTTTAGGAAACTTTTAATAGTACATTTGGATATGAAGGAGAAAGAGAAAAGGCTGAACCGACACTTGAAAATCTGTTTAAAATGATATAGACTTAACATTGTTGAAACAGAAGGTCTCTCCTAATACTCTGGTAAAAATACAGTTATGACGAGCAGGGAATTAATTTATTCTTTTTGCTTGTCTTTTTTAAAAACCTCATTATATTTGCACCGCTTTAATGGTCGCGTAGCTCAGTTGGATAGAGCATCTGCCTTCTAAGCAGACGGTCAGAGGTTCGAATCCTCTCGCGATCACAAAAACCCCTCTTTTCCGGAGGGGTTTTTTGTTATGTAACGGTTATGATTTTTCACACCTACATCCTTTACTCTGCAAATTTAAACAAGTACTATGTTGGGCATACAGGTTCTTCCCTGGACGAAAGGCTGAAAAAACACCTTTCCGATCATAGAGGTTTTACTGCAAAAACTAAAGACTGGAAAATTGTTTATACTGAAAAATATGCAACTAAAAGTGCGGCTTACAAACGTGAGTTAGAAATTAAAGCCAGAAAATCGCAAAAGTATATCGAACAACTCGTTCACTCAAGAGAGTAGAGCATCCCGCTCCTTGAGCGGGACGGTCAGAGGTTCGAATCCTCTCGCGATCACAGAAACCCCTCTTTTCCGGAGGGGTTTTTTGTTATATAACAGTTATGATTTTTCACATCTACATCCTTTACTCAGCAAATTTAGACAAGTACTATGTTGGGCATACAGGTTCTTCCCTTGACGAAAGGTTGAAAAAACATCTTTCCGACCATAGAGGTTTTACTGCAAAAACTAAAGACTGGAAAATTGTTTATACTGAAAAATATGCAACTAAAAGTGCGGCTTACAAACGTGAGTTAGAAATTAAAGCCAGAAAATCGCAAAAGTATATCGAACAACTCGTTCACTCGAGAGGGTAGAGCATCCCGCTCCTGGAGCGGGACGGTCAGAGGTTCGAATCCTCTCGCGATCACAGAAACCCCTCTTTTTCAGAGGGGTTTTTTGTTATAAAACAGTTATGACTTTTCACATCAAATTTATTAAAGAGCTAATCCAACCTTAAAATTTTTTATTGTACCCATAGTTCAAATCCCATACTTTTGGATATTTTTGTCGACTTTAAGAACAGGTATGCTGGCAGAATTAATACAGGCGATGTTATGGAGCATTTCTCCTTTTGGAGAAGCTAAAGTGGGAATACCGTATGCCATTTTAAACGGGGTAAATCCTGTTGTTGCTTTTATTTTTTGCTTTATAGCAAACGTGCTGGTTTTTCCTGTGATGTATTTTTTCCTCCATTTTATCAACAAACACTTTCTGAAATGGAGGTTCTATAAGTCCAATGCAATTAAGGTGGCAAAAAGAGCAAAAAAGGGTGCGGGAAAAGGAGTTTTAAAATATGGTTTTTGGGGCCTGATCCTTTTTGTAATGATCCCGATTCCCGGAACCGGAGTTTATGCAGGGACTATAGCCGGTTACTTATTCAGAATTCCTAAAAGACTTGCTTTTACGGCAAACACCATTGGTATTTTCTTTTCCTGTGTCTTTATCTGGATAGCAACTATCATTGCTTCAGGAGAACCGGTTTTTTAATCAGCTTAACAACTTAATTATTCAGGTGGAGCCTGAATTGTACTTCTTCTCCTGTTTTAGCTGAAGGTCTGTAGATGTCGATATACTTTAGTTTACGAAAAGGTTTAACAACTGTTACTTTTTCATTTCCTCTTGTGAGACAGATATATTTTACTGAAATCTCGTTTTGCTGAATTTCCTGAATAAAAAATGTTTCAATTTCTTTTCCCGATCATGTTTCCTTCGCAAGACTAATAGCATTTTCTTCAAATGAAATGCGGTGATCTATCTTTTCTACTTTTGAATTGAAAATTGTGGGCCAGGTTTGAGTATAGGAGGAGGTATAGATGCTTTGGCTAAAAACCGGAAAAATATAGAAACAGCTGATTATATAAAAATACCATTTCATAATGCCATTCTTAAAATTATAATTGAAGATGCTAAAAAGTTTCCAAATGGGCACTATCATAATCAAAGATCCCCGAAGCCTCGCCATTACCCCGCTTAATTTTGAAAATTTTGTATTTCCTTCGCCGGCACCTTTTGTAAAGGATTCTAAAAATCCTACTATAAGATCCAACGACCTCTTAATGCTATTCTTTAGTTTTTTGGCGTTGTTAATTCTTCCCTGACTTTTGCCATAGTTTAACGCAGCAACTACTGCCTTCCATTACTCATTGTGTAAATTTGCCCTTCAGAAAAAGATGTATGGATTATTCAAAGATAAAATTAATTGTGACCGACATGGATGGTACCCTGCTAAACAGCGATCATGAGGTTAGTCAGCGGTTTTTTGAAGCTTTCAGAAAGCTAAGGAACAGGGGGATCAAATTAGCGGTAGCTAGCGGGAGACAGTACTACAGTTTAAGGGAACGTATGGAACCGGTGAAGGATGAAATGATCTATATCGCAGAAAATGGCGCCATTGTTATAGACAGAGGGGAAGAAAAGCACCTTGTACCCATGGATATAAGGATCGTACATCAAATCATAAAAGAAGTAAGGGAACTTGAAAATAAATATTTGATCCTCTGTGGAAGAAAGCAGGCTTACATTGAAAGCACGGCGCCTGAATTCATGAAGCCATTTTTAGATCATTATGAAAAATATAAAGTAGTCGAAGATCTGCTTCAGGTAAAAGATGATATCTTTTTAAAAGTTACTATTTGTGACCTCCAGGGTGCCGAAAAAAATTCCATGCCTTACGTTGAACATTTTAAGAGGGAGCTGCAGGTAAAACTTTCCGGGGAAATTTGGATAGATTTCAATGACAAAAAAGCCCAAAAAGGAAATGCACTAAAGGCGCTTCAGGAGAATCTCGGGATAAACAAAGAAGAAACTATGGCTTTTGGAGACTACCTCAATGATCTCGAACTTTTTGAGCATGCGGGGATTGGATATGCAGTGGAAAATGCTCACGAAGAAGTGAAGAAAGTAGCAGCTCATGTTACCAAAAGCAATGATGAATTTGGAGTAGAAATGATTTTGGAAGAGCTACTCGAAAAGATATCTGTTGAAGCAGAACAATAAATTTATAAATACAGGAAGGAAAGGGTTCCAAAAATAACATTTTTGGAACCCTTCATTTTTGCCTGGCCTATAGTTTCTTAATTAATACATTGCAGGAGCACCCGGTTTAGGCAGAGACTTTAGAATGAATGCTCTCAGGTCATCATTTGCCTTTTTTAGATCTTCATTGCGTAGGTACATCATATGTCCGCTGCGATATCCTTTAAAACTCAGCCTGTCCTGCATCTTACCGCTTGGATCAAGCTGCCACATAGTGTATTTTGCATCAAAATAAGTAGTAGCTCCGTCAAAATATCCGCTCTGGATAAGCACATCGAGATTGGGATTTTGAGCCATAGCCTGCCTTAAATTTTCTCCCGTTTTATCACCGCTGCGGTCCCATGGATGAACAGGTCCAAACATGAAATAAGTAAGATCTGTTTTAAAGTTTAGGTCGTTACTTAGATAGTGATTAATAGCCGGTGTAAAGGAATGAAGCCAGGAGGTTAACTCCGAGTTATAATCAGGAGAGTCTCCCGCCGTTTTTTTATCAAGGCCCAAATATCTCGAATCCAGCCTGCCTACAGTAAGTCCTTTTTGATCTCTAAGCAAATCCTTCCAAAAATACCCGAATGGAACTTCCAGGTTATGCTGAAGAATCTCCTCTTCTGAAATTCCCGAATACCTGGCCATTTTTGAAGCTACTTCCTTCTTTTTCTCCGCTTCTAAAAATCCTCCTTTTGCCAGTGCCGGGAGTACTTCGTTAATGGCATATTCCTCCACCTCAGGGAGTAATTCCTCCAGATCTCTTTGCTGAAGCTCCTGCGGAAGAAGATTGTGATACCAGGCGGCGGCAGTAAAATAGGGGAGTCGGTTCGCGATCTCTACAGGACCATCTCTTTCTATCCCAATATCTGTGGGAGAAACCAGGATCACTCCGTTAAGATACATCCACTGGGAATTCTGAAGCTCCAGAGCTAAACCTGACACTCTTGTAGTACCATAACTTTCTCCTATAAGATATTTTGGGGATAACCAGCGATTGTTTCTGGAGACAAAGGTATTGATCCATTTTGCCAGATATTTTACATCTGCATTCACTCCAAAAAATTGATCCCGATCCCGCTTTTTGTCTCCCTCAGCTTCTATGACTCTGGAATAACCGGTATTAACGGGATTCACGTATACAATATCAGCAATGTCAAGGATGGAGTGAGGATTTTCTTTTGTTCCATATGGCTGAATAGGGAAACCTTCAGGATCTATTTCAAGTACTCTGGGTCCTGTATATGCAATGTGCATCCAAACTGAAGCCGAACCGGGACCACCGTTAAAAGAGATTACAAGCGGCCGGTTTTTTACATCCTCAATACCATTCCTCTTGTAATAGGTGTAAAAAAGGCTGGCTACAGCTTCGCCTTCATCATTCCATACCGGCTGCATTCCGGTAGTCGCAGTATAATCTATTCTTTTTCCATTTATATTTACCCGGTGATCGGTAACCACCGTAGTATCCACAGGAATTTCTACTTTTTGAGCCTTAACTTCAGCATGGAAAAATGCCAGTAAAATAGCTAAACAGGAAAGTTTTTTCATTTTCAGGTTTTGGTTTAAAACCTAAAAATAGAAAAATTAACCAGAACGGTTTGCTATCTCCCTAAAACCTGTAGCCTAATGAAATTCCCTGGTATTCGTTTCCGCGGAGATCCACACCCATTGCCGGGGTCATTCTAAAGTTTTCATTTTTCTTCTTATGAAACTCCGGAACCAGGATTCCGCTGGCAGCACCTACAACATAGCCGGCAATATTATCGGTAAGAAAGTGTTTACCTGACTTGGACCTTAAGTAACCCACATAAGCAGGAATAACGGCAGCAGCAGTCCAGATATAAGGTTTTGCACGCGAATCCGGATAAAAATCATTATAGATCTTGGCTGCAAAAAATGTTGCCGATGCAGTGGCAGCGGTGTGTCCTCCAATAAAGGATCTCTGTGCACTGGCTTCGGTACGCAATTCGTCCGGTAAACTGGTGTTATACGTTAAAGGTCGTGGTCTGTCTATCAACCCGGCACTAAGGGTAAAGAAAGCTCCGGTAGTTGCCATGCTTTCTACGAAAAGTACGGAGATTTGACCCGCATGCGGACTCAGATCGGGGGTAAGCATCATGATCACAGGTACAGCAAAGGAACCATAAAATGGATAGTAGCTTATATCATCGGCATTTTCATTATAATTTCCTGCCAGGAATCGGTCGATACGGGGAACATCATTCTTATCAAGATCATTCATCTCCTCGAGCGTAAGAGGATCTTTATCCTGGATCAATTTAAAACCCAGCACGTTGAGACCAATACTGATACCTAAATAAGGTGCATCAACGGCCCAGCTTGTTTTATACGGGGATTCATTGTTCCTGGATTGGGTTGAAGTATTCTGGGAGTAAGTGGATAGGGAAAAAGCAAAAAGAAGAAATAGTGCTATAAAATTTCGATTCATTTTCTATAAGTTTTTTCCAAAGCTCGGAGATTTATACCCGTGTTCCTTAGAGATTAACTCAATTATAAGAGTGATAACACAGCTTTTCAGAAAATTTTCAGAAAAAATCTAAGACCACGAAAGAAAAAACTAAAATTTATATGTTTAGATTAACATTGAATTATTTAAACAATAAGTAATTTTGTAAAAAACAAAAGATGACGATTTACAGCCTGCATAGCACACAAAAATTACCGATAAGCATTGAGGAAGCCTGGCGATTTTTTTCAGATCCAAAAAATTTAAAGGTCATTACTCCTCCCTACATGGGGTTTGATATCACTGCGGGAGGCGATAGGCCTATGTTTGCCGGACAGATCATACAGTATATCGTTACTCCCGTGGCAGGTATAAGAACAAAATGGGTAACAGAGATCACACATGTACAGGAACCATTGTATTTCGTAGATGAACAACGCTTTGGTCCTTACGCGCTATGGCATCACAAACATTTCTTCAGGAAATTTGAAGGGGGAGTAGAAATGGAAGATATAGTGGATTATAAACTTCCTTTCGGAATTTTAGGCCGGTTGGTCCATAAACCTGTAGTGAGGAAAAAGCTGGAAGAGATTTTTAACTTCCGTCAAAAGAAACTTTTGGAAATTTTTGGTTCCTATAAAGAAAGATCCGCCTAAAAATGCCATTTTTAACCTCTATAACAAAGGTCTGTAAAACACTTGAGACGGATCATTTATTATAGTTTCTAGATCTTTTGTGCGGCTTTTTGTTTTTGGTGACTAAAAAGATTGTGTTCCTTGATCATCGCCGTTGTTTTTTCAGGAAGCATTTCTTCCCAACCAGGTTTGCCTTCGGCGATCATTTGAAGTACCTCCCTGGAGAAGATATCCAGGATCTCCGGATCGTAGTTCTTAATATCCACCACTTTTCCGTTGTATTTGAAGAACTTGTAGAGTTCCTTCATTCTTGGATGCACCTTCAGGTTTTCGCTGGTGGTGATCTCTCCTGTCTCTTTGTCTTTAAAAGGATACAGATAGACTTTCAGGTCTTTAAAGAACAGCTTTCCGAAGGCTTCAAGAATTCCGCCGCTAAGATGCCTGTAATATTTCTCATCGAAAATATCTACCAGGTTATTTACTCCCATAGCAAGTCCCATTCTCTCCTTGGTATAGCGGGAGAAGTATTCTACAACCTTATAGTACTCCTGGAAATTGGAGATCATCACGGTTTGACCTAGGGAACACAGTAATTCGGCTCTGTCCATAAAATCTCTCTCGTCAATTTCTCCTTCGGCCCTCAGGTTGGAAAGGGTAATTTCAAAGATTACCTCTGTGTTTTCTTCAGAAACCCGGTTTTCTTTGAGGAATAGCTCCATGGAACGTTTGTACATGTCCATGTTAACCTTGGTTACCGGTCTAAAACTCCCTCTAAGAGCAAGGATATTCTTCTTGTAAAGGATCTTTGCGGGTAACACATTGTTTCCATCCGGTGCGAACATTACAGCCTCGGTCATTCCATTTTTAACCAGCTGCAAGCTCATAAGGCGGTTATCCACATTTTCGAAACGGGGTCCCGAAAAGTTGATGGTATCAATTTCTATTTGGTCTTTATCTATATGATCGTAAAGGTATCTAAGTAACTTCTTAGGGCTGTCATACTTATAATAGGCTCCATAAATAAGGTTTACCCCAAGAATTCCGAGTGTGTTTTGCTGCAACCGCGCATCGTTCTCATGGAAACGCACGTGTAGAATGATCTCATTATAATCCTCCTGCGGATGCACCTGGTACCTGATCCCTACCCAGCCGTGACCTTTGTATTTCTTTGCAAAGTCAATGGTTGCAACGGTATTGGCGTAGGTAAAAAAAAGTTTATTCGGATGTTTTTCACGGGAGATCCTTTGCTCAATAAGATTTGTTTCATGAGTAAGCATCTTTTTAAGACGTTCTTCGGTGACATACCTGCGATCATCTTCAATACCATAGATCGCATCACTAAAGTCCTTGTCATAGGCACTCATGGCTTTGGCTATGGTTCCCGAAGCTCCTCCTGCTCTAAAAAAATTACGAACAGTTTCCTGTCCCGCACCTATTTCAGAAAAAGTTCCATATATATTTTCGTTGAGATTGATACGTAACGCCTTGCTCTTTATTGACGGAACGTTTTCAAACTCCCGGTCACCCATTATAGTTATTGGCATAGCTGAATTTTTTGTCAAAATTGAGTTCCCGTTTCGGAACCCCTCATAATCACATCAAAGGTACTAAAATGAAGGGCTAAACAAAAAAATAATACTTAGTTTTGTGGTAAAATTAAGAGCATTGAAAGTAACATTTTTAGGCACAGGAACTTCGCAGGGAATCCCCGTTATTGGCAGCAACCATCCGGTTTGCCGAAGTTCAGACCCTAGAGATAAAAGACTAAGGGTTTCAGTGCTAATTGAGGTGGACGAGCTCAATATTGTAATAGATTGCGGGCCCGATTTTCGGCAGCAAATGCTCTCAAACCAGGTCCAAAAACTTGATGCCATTCTTTTTACCCATGAACACAGCGATCATACCGTGGGTCTCGATGACATTAGGCCTTATTTTTTCAAACAGGGGGATATTCCTGTCTATGCACATCAAAGAGTAATGGCTTCTCTTCAAAAAAGGTTCGACTATATCTTTGATTCAGAAAATAAATATCCCGGAGCTCCCAGTGTACAGGAGCATGTGATCACTAATACAGCCTTTACCGTCAAAGGGGTAAATATTATTCCGGTTGAAGTAATGCATAACCGGGTGCAGGTTTTTGGCTTCAGGATAAGGGATTTTGCCTATATCACCGATGCCAAAATCGTTGAGGAAGAGGAGGCAGAAAAACTTAAAGGAGTCGATGTGCTGGTAGTTAACGCCTTGCGTAAAGAGCCTCATCATTCTCATTTTAATCTTGAAGAAGCTCTTGATTTCATCCAAAAGATCAAGCCTGAAAAGGCATTTTTAACCCATATAAGCCATTTGCTGGGCTTCCATGAAGAAGTGCAGGCGCAGTTGCCTCCCAACGTTTACCTGGCTTATGATAACCTACAAATTGAAATATAATGCGGAAAAGTTTTTTAATGTACCTGTTTGTTTTTACAGCCCTCCTGGCTATTTTCTTTTACGTAAACGGAAATAAGATCGTTGATTCTAAAGAACAGGAAATTGCACTTCTTAAATCTCAATTGGAAGAGACTGAATATAATCCGGAAGCCTCTTCTTCTAAACCTACAGGGAATGACAGCTTCAGCCTTGTAAACAATGAAGAAGCTTTGACCTACCTGGAAAATCGGGGATTTGATCCTTCAGAAATCATTGCGAAAGTAGAGGAGGAGCTTATAAGCCGAAATGCAGCCGATGCCGATAATGAACTTATCCCATATGAAGGCATGGCAGGCCACTTCAGGATCAACAAGGTCAAATTGCTAAATCATAAATGGGCGATCGCCAGCTTTACCGATGGCAGCTATTGGGGAGATCTCTTCATTACCTATGAGATCGACGATGATGCAAACATTGATGTAGCTACAGAAAAAGCAGTGCTCTATCCAAATAATTAAAGCCGGTCTTCCAGCCACTTTTTCAGCTCCCTGAAATTATCGGGGGCTACGCCATGACCGACAGGAAATTCTGAATAGGAGTTCTCTATCTTCAGACTGTCCAGGAAAGGTTTCGTCATTCGTGCCCAGGCAACAGGAATCACCGGGTCTGCAGTACCATGCGAACTATAAACCGAAAGTTTTGAAAAATCATTCCTTTCAAAACCTTCTTTTATAATATTCTTATTGATATAGCCGCTTAACCCGATCACATTTTTAATCTTTTCGGGATAGGAGAGCCCAACAGCAAAGCTTAAAATACATCCCTGGCTAAAGCCTACCAAAGTAACATTATCGGGATCTACAGGATATTTTTCCTTTACTTCTTCCAGGAACTGAACAATCTTTTCTCTGGAGATCACCGCCTGTTCATCATCGCTAAATTTCCCGTCTGTACTGCCATTCCAGTGAATTTCATACCAGGCATGTCCATAAGGTGCCATGGGATATGGCGCTCTCACCGAGATAATAAAAAGCTCATCGGGCAGTTCTTCGGCAAAAGAGAAAAGATCTTCTTCATTGCTGCCATAGCCATGCAACATAATGAGTAGCGGAGCTTTTTCTGATGCTATTTTTGGTTTTCTAACTAAATGTTCTAAAGTGAAAGTATCTGTATCCATTAATTTATCGTGCTAAACCAGTTTTGAAAATATCTCCCCAAAAGAGGAGCTTCATTTCTTTCACCCTGTATAGCCGCTAAAATCCCATATCCCCAAAGGATAAGAATAAACAGGTAAAAAGGAGCCGAGATCAACCAGGTGTCAAACCAGGATACAACAATCCCAAGCAAGTAGAAAGTAATATGAATTCCCAGCGCCTGCCTTATATGAAAGGAAGCAAAGGGATTTTTGCTGTCATTATTAATAAAATAAGCAATAATGGTACCTATGATCGTAATATAGGCAACGATCGCAGCTGTTTTTCCTTCGTTAGCAACACTGTCCATGGTGAAAGTTTAGACTTCAAAAATACGGAATTTCCTTATTTTTCAGTGGCCTCCGAACTTAAAAAGTCTTCTCCTACCAAAACCCCGTAAACTTTTCCTTTCAGCTGTTTCTCCAGAAAAAGACTATTCTTAGAAGTGCTAAAAATATGCTCTTTTTGGAAGGTATATTCCTCATCCGGGTCAAAGAAACTAAAATTGGCGGGAGAACCTTCATCGATTACCTGCTCTGCCACATTGAATCTTGCTTTCCCCGCAGTAAGAACTCTTATCGCCGTCTTCACAGAAAATATCTGAAGCAAAGCGCCCAGGGCCGATTCCAATCCAAGGGTGCCAAAAAAGGCATTATCGAATTCCACTTTTTTATGCTCCACATCAATAGGCGTGTGGTCTGTTGTTACCATGTCGATAGTCTCATCTCTAACTCCCGCAATTAATGCTTTAACATCGGTTTTGGTTCTTAACGGCGGCAGCACCTTGGCGTTAGTATCAAAGTTTTTAAGCTGCTCATCTGTAAAGAAAAGATTATGAATCGCTACGCTACAGGTTACATCAAGGCCACGCTCTTTGGCTTCCCTGATAATTTCTACAGATTTGGCTGTCGAAATGGTAGGGATATGCAATTTACCGCCCGTGTACTCGAGAATATATAGATCACGGGTGATCTGTAATTCTTCAGCCAGCGCCGGTATTCCTTTTAATCCTAAAAGAGTACTGGGCTCATGCTCATTGACCTGTCCGTTACCTGCTATTTTATTTTCCTGCGGAAATGACATAACAAGTCCGTCGAAATTTTGAGCGTATTGCAGTGCGATCTTCAGCATATTTGGATTGGCAACAGATCTTTTGAAATCCCCAAAAGCAATGGCACCTGCCTGTTGCATATCATAAAGCTCGGCCATGTCCTTACCTTCACTTTTTCGCGTGAGGGCTCCAATAGGGAATAAGGACACCGGTTGTTTACTGGCTTTATTCAGCAGAAAAGTCACAGCACCCTTGTTGTCTGTGACAGGATCATTTCCGGGATTTAGAGCTATGGCAGTAAATCCACTTTGGCCAGCCGTTTTAAGTCCGTTTTCAAGAGTTTCTCTTTCCTCATATCCCGGTTCTCCAAAACTTACGCTACTGTCGAACCATCCCTGGGACACGTGGAGATTCTTAAAATTTATCTCAAGATCTGGCTTTCGGGATTTGATAGAAGGGGCAATCTCTTTGATGATGCCGCTCTCTACCAGAATATCCATCACCTTGTTGTTATATGGACTTTCATTATCTATGATCTTGGCCGATCTAACCAGTATTTTCATTTGAGGAATTTTAGGATAAGCATTTCAGTAAGTAAGAAAAACAGTGCTAAAATAATAAACCATTTCCAAAGCGTATGGACTTCGCCGGCAGATTTAATGTCGTTAAATACCTGCGGAATACTCTGGTGAACATAAACCCCGTCCAGCACCCGAATGTCCTTTTGCACAGGTAAACTTTCCCTGCGATCAACATTAAAACCAAGACTTGTTAGAATAACAGAATCCTGAAGCACATTATAATGCCCCTCCTGCTGTGGCAGCTCGTTCAAAAAAAGATCTACTTTATTCTGAAAGCTTTGCTGCTGCGGAATGAAGGTAGTTTTAGAAGAGGCAAGTTTAAGGATCTCGTCCTTCTGAAGATTTGCCTGAATACTTATTTTTTGCCGGTTTCCCAGGAGGTAATAAAGCTTATCGGGTGAGATAGCAAGATTACCAATATTGTAAAAGGTAGGAACGATAAGAGGTGCGCTTTTAAAGTTAGCATTCTCTTTTCTTAAAGCGGCTGTAAAGACGAAAGTGTTATTCTGCTCATAAAGAAAAGGCTGCCCGTTTTGATATTTCAGGATCCCTGATGGAGTTCCCATTACAGGAAAAGAACTTTTTACCTTTGGATATTCAAAGTTAGATACCCGCTCATTAAAAACGCTTTCATACAGCGGATGACTGAAAGTAATATCAGTAATTAATTTTTCCTGATCGTTTCTTATTCCAAAGACGGGAAGCCCCAGATTTTGAAAAAGTCCATTGTATTCGGAAAGGTTCGCTGCCGGAGCAGGGACAACAATGAGAAAAACCTGTTCCCGGACCAACTGCTGCAGCGTAGAGATGAGTGAAAAAGGGATCTTTTCGGGCTCGTTCAAAATCACAAGGTTCGCCTGCGATAATAGGTTATAATCGATGTTGTTTTCGGGAAAAATATGAAGAAGAAATTCCGGTTCTTTATAAATGCGCTGCAGGTATTCTGCTTCTGTATCCCCAATAACTACCACCTTCACCGGCGGAGTTTTATTGATACTGAAGTACAGCCGGTTATCAAACTGCAGCCCGTTATCATCTATCCTGATGCTTCCGAAGGGTATGGCTTCCGAAGCAAAACTAAAAGTTGTGCTGCCTTTTAGCTCTTCATTAAGCGGAATAGTCTTTCGTGCCAGCAGCCTGTCTTTATCATACAGCCCGACAGACACTTCCTCCTGCAAAACTCCTGAAGCCGAAATCTCCACTCCCAGCACCGTTTCATCCAGGCTTCGGGAAGAAACAAAAGCAGAATCTATGGAGATATTCAGATGGTTCTCTGTCTCTAATTTTACAAGATAAGTTGAAATATTATCAGCAATGGGTGCGATAGAGTCACCCGTCTTTTGAAAATCTGAAATTGCGATAAAGTTCCTTTGAGCATTCCCTTTGCTTCCAAAAAGATTTTGAGCTTTAAGATGTACGGATCTCCATGGCAATTGGGTTTCAGAATAATCCAGTGCCTGCAATCTATGTCTTAAAGTGGCAGCAGAAATATTCCTGTATTCGGAATTATTGGTAAAAAGAGTAACCTGTGCATCCTCCGGAAGGTTTTCCAGCAGGTCCTGAATGCTTCTCCTTAATAAAATGCCGTTTTGGCCACGGGCCTGCATGCTATAGGAATTATCCAGCCAAATTACGGTCTCTACTTCTTTGACCTCTCCCGAGGCAGGAGGGAAGTATGGTTGGGCAAAGGCGAAGATCACACTGGCCAACAGAAGCAATCGGGTGCAAAGGATCAGGAATTTCTTTAAACGGGAGCTTTTGCGCGTTTGAAGAACAGCCTTTTTTAAAAATTTTACATTGGTAAATTTGGTAGTCCTGAACTTTCGCAACTGGAAAAGATGCACCAAAATTGGGATGACCAGTAGAAATAGAGCGTAAAGAAGTTCAGGATGTTTAAAATACATGCGTTGGCATACTTTTACCAAATATAAAAAAAGGCCTTAGCAAGACCTTTTAATTTGGAATTTAAAATTACTGCCTATTCCGGGATCTGAATCGATTGAGATCCTGCCACCCATATGGTCCAGAAGTTTTTTAACGGTAGCCAGGCCAATCCCGCTTCCGGGATTCCCGTCACGATCGTTAAGGTCCAGAGTGGTAAAGAGGTCGAATATTTTTTCAAAATTTTCTTCCGGGATCCCGTTGCCGTTGTCTTTCACCTCGAAAAAGTAAAATTCCTGAGAGGCGTTGTAAGAGATATCTACCCGCCGCTCTTTCTTATCATTATATTTAAGGGCATTGCTAATCAAATTCATGAAGATCTGCGTTAATGCAGCCTTGTTTACCTGTTTAAGAATCCCGTGAGAAGGATAGGTGATGATCACCCCGGGATCTACGGTGTACAAGTTTATAATATTCTCAAAAAAGGGTTTTAGCTCCACATCTTCTTCTTCCTTTTCCAGAATACGTTCACTGCGATAAAAGATGAGCAGCCCATCGACATAATTGCGAAGGCTGTGGGAGGCCTGCGACAGGTATTCAATATATTGCTTGGTCTCCTCATTGAATTTTTCCTCGTTCTCTTCCCTGAGCAGGTCCACCAGAGATATAATGTTGGCGAGGGGGGATTTGATGTCATGGGAAACGACGCTTGCAAACTTTTCCAGGTCGTGATACCGCTGTTCAAGGTCTTTTTGAACCCGTTGATATTGGTTCTTTTGCTTCCCAAAAACAACTACGTTAAGCATTTGATTAACCAGTATCTTTAAACTGCTTTTTTGAACATCGGTAAGTTCATTTACTTCCGGATCAAAAATGACCAGTACGCCCAATTTTTCTCCGGAAGCGGTTTCCACAGGCACCCCGATAACCCCCGAATAGAATCTGTGGATCTTTTGCAGGTCTTCCCGGTCAAAAACAAGAATATCATCCTGCTGCAGGATTTTACTCCAAAGATTATCCCAGTAGGGAATTTCTTCAGGTGCACAGCCGTAACTGCTTTTTATCCAGCTATTACCGTTTTCAACGATAACCAATGCGGCAATTGGCGCCTGCACCGTTTCCGCACAAAGGAACAGGAGGTCCGAAAAATCTTTTTCTGAGGAAGATCTTAGGATACTGAATTCTTCAGGAGCCGATAGCTGCCGGGATTCATTTTTTTGAATATGCGAGTTAGGCATACATATTTTCTAACTTAGAGGTAGTTAAAGATATTAATTGTCCTTAATAAAAATAACATTTAATATTTTTTTTCAGAAATCTCCTACAGGATCTTTGATATAAATATTCATTTTATTTAGGCTACCTGCATGGTAGCCTTTATCTTTCCCTTTAAAGTAGCTCCTCAATAATTTTCAAAAACTCCAAGCCCAAAAAGGGCAAAATCATACTTCACGGGATCGACAGGATCCATTTTCCGCAGGTGCTTATCAAGTTCTGCCAGTGCTTTTGCATCATTTTGTTTCCGCTTAAGAAGGCCCAGCTTTCTGGCAACATTTCCTGAATGTACATCTAAAGGGCAGCTGAGTTGGGCAGGGGATATGCTGTTCCAAATTCCAAGATCCACCCCTTTATTGTCATTTCTCACCATCCATCTCAGGAACATATTGATCCTTTTTGCTGCGGAATTTTTCATTGGATCACTAACATGTTTTTCAATCCTTATCTCATGTGGCAATTCAAAAAATATTTTTTTAAACTCATGAATTGCAGTCTGTAAACCATGATCATTTGAATAATTACTGAATATATGTTCAGGACCTTTATATTCGCTGTAAATATGCCTGAAGGCTCTGATAAAATAGATAAGATCTCTCCCGTTAAAAGTACGGTGCACGAATTGCTGCAGCCTTTCCAGATCTGCTGCTGAGTGCTGCATCACAAAATCATAGGGAGTATGATCAAGCAGATCCATTAAGGAGTAAGCATTTTTAAGGATGCTCTTCCTGTTGCCCCAGGAAATGGTAGCAGTTAAAAATCCGGCGATCTCTATATCTTCTTTCCTGCTGAAAAGGTGGGGGATCTGAACAGGGTCTGTCTCAATAAATTCCGCAGTATTGTATTGTTCTACTTTAAAATCCAGGAATTCTTGGAGTTCTTTGCGGGTCATTTTGAGAATTGAGATGTGAGAAGTGAGATGTGAGAATTTTTTGTTTGGTACGGATTGTGGGTTAAAAATGAATTAAGAGATAAGAGCCAAGAATCAAGACTTTAGATAAAAGCAGAACCTTGAACTTTAAACCTTAAACAATCTTCCCGTCTACCATAGTCAGTTTCTTGTCTGCCATGTTTGCAAGTTCTTCGTTGTGAGTAACAATGACAAATGTCTGCCCGAATTCTTCCCTCAAATCAAAAAATAATTTATGCAGATTTTCTGCAGATTCACTGTCCAGATTCCCAGAAGGTTCATCGGCAAAAATAACGCCGGGGTTATTGATAAGGGAACGGGCTACTGCTACACGTTGCTGCTCTCCACCACTCATTTGAGCGGGTTTATGATCTGCTCTTTTTAAGAGCCCGAGAAAACCAAGTAGTTCTTTAGCTCTTTTTTCGGTTTCGGCTTTCGGCCGTTTTCCAATAAAGGCGGGAATACAAATATTTTCCAGGGCAGTAAATTCCGGAAGTAACTGGTGAAACTGGAAAATAAACCCAATGTTGGCATTTCGGAATTTTGCCAGTTCTTTGGCGTTGAGAGCATAAACGTCCGTATTGTTAACTTTTAGGATACTTTCGTTATTGCTATCGGGTTTTTCGAGGGTGCCAAGGATCTGGAGTAGAGTGGTCTTTCCGGCGCCCGAAGCTCCAACAATAGATATGATCTCACTTTTTTGAATGTGCAGGTCAACTCCTTTTAGCACATGTAGATCATTATAGGTTTTATGAATATTCAGGGCTTCGATCATAGTTTTTGTCTCAGTTGCAAACTTAGCCTTTAAAAATGTTTTTTATGTTATTGTAGTCCAAATAATAGACTATCCGCAGCGAAAGATTGTGTCTTGCCGGCTGGTTGAAGAGGTTCTCCAGGCTTTCGGTGTAGGCCAGGGCGCTAAGATTATCCTGTTTAAAAATAGAATTCCTGTAAAGAAGTATCATCTCACTTCCCGGGGCAAATCTCCACTGGTAACTCAGGTCGAGGTTCCATATATTAAAATTCGCATCGGGATCGTTATTCTCTGTTACCTCATATACTACAGGTTCCAGTCCTCCCGAATTCAACAATCTGCTGAAGTTATCTTCGGAAAAAGTAGCTGAAGACCAGAAATTCCGGAAGCTAAGGCTTATCGCCTCGCGGGTATTGAAGTTGTAACTTCCCTGTAGTGCATTCTCAACACTCTGCATATCCCGGGTCCCGAAAATGACATTTTTGGGCAGTAATGTCACAAAGCTCTCGCGGTTTTCCTCCTTCATCCATCCAAAATTATATATAAGTTTGAGCTTGTTACTCACCCGGAATCTTGGGCTAAAACTAAACCTTAATTGTTGATGGGTGGTTTTGAGGTATTTATTGTAACTCAGCCGCGAATCCACAGCGATTCTTTTCCGATAATCTGAAGAGATCCATGCTTCAGCAGCAGCATTTTCGGGATATTCAATATAAGTGTTATCCTTTCGAGGTTCAAAAAAGTCCCGGAAAGGCGTACTGTAATTGGCAGATCCTCCAAAGGCAAACCTGTCACGGGTCATTGCAAAAAAAGAGGTCCCAAAATTGGTGGTCACCGACATATCGGGATCATACCTGCGTTGATGATTTCCCATCAGCCTAATATTATATTCATTGAAAATCCCTTTAGGCTCAAAGATCCTGTAAGAGGTCTCCCAATAGAAGTTGTTATAATTGTTGGTGAAATTGAGGCCCATGTCATTGATGTCATAGGTTTCATTAGCAAATTCATGAGACAGGCCATACCTAAACCTTCCTTTGGAGCGTTCAAAAGACAATAAGGAGGCAAATCCCATTTTATTGCTGTTCGGTAAATTCACTCTGCTCATTTTTGCTTCTCCGGATAGGTTAAAAGCACTTGCAGGGGTATAGACATCAAAAAGAAAACCTGTGACATTAGCATCTCTAAAATGGCCTTCCCGGGTGACATTGGTGTTGATAAGGGAAACAGAGGATTTTTGGTCAAATTGCTGGTCCAGGACTAAAATATTGTAGTTTGCAAAAGGCTCCGTCACCACTTCTCTTGCCTCACCGGTGACCGGATTGTACAACCTTGCCTTTTGAACTTCGGTAATTGCATTGAAGAAGCCAATACCGAGGCCGCTGTCTGTCCTTCCCGAGATCTTGAGCGCATTAAGAAGATTGGTGGTTTCAGGATTATCAACAATCTCTTCATCATTCAGCTTTGCATCCTGTACAGCATTAAAACCTATGGGAGTATCACCAATTCTGCGGGAATAGAAAAGATCTCCCTTTGTAAAAAGTTCGGTTCCTTCAGTAAAGAAAGCCCTGTTTTCCCCAAAAGTCTGCTCGAAGGGCCCCAGGTTGAGCTCGACTTCATCGTAAGGAGTCTGTCCAAAATCGGGAATAAGCGTGGCATCAAGGGTGAAAGCATCGTTGATCCCATATTTAAAGTCCATTCCTGCGTTAAAGGCCGTGGAAGTTTCACCGTCAAAATGATCTACCTCTCCCGAAACATATGGATAGAAGCTTAACCTTACAGGAGCATCGATATCTCTTATGCCTTTCAAAAGTCCGTTGTAATGAGTCGATACCCCTATAGATTTATTGATATAATTCCAGACATAGCTCTCGTTAAGGTGATTGATTTTACGGCCCAGCTGCATACTCCACAATTGTTCCTCTTTATCTGAAAATCTCAGGGCAGAGTAGGGGATCTCCATTTCAACATACCATCCCTTCCCGTCTATGGATACCTTTGCATCCCAAACCACGTTATAGGCAAAATCTTCATTATTCTTTTTCATCCTGGCATCGGCAATTGTTCCTGCGGCAGTTACATAAAATCGGGTTTGATTCTCACCATCATTGTAGGTGTTGATGTCAATGATAAAATAATCAACAGTTGGAATGTTGTCCCTTTGCGCAAATTCCCGTCTTATTTGTGCAGGATTGCTGTCAAAAAGATAGGCTGCTACATATAGGGCCTTATCCGTATAGGCGATTTTCACCTCGGTAGGGTGGGTGCTTCGCGAAGGATTTCCATTTCCAGGTTCAAACATGACAAAATCTGTAGCTACAGGAATATTCTGCCATAGCTCTTCCCCAGGAACACCATCTATAACCGGCTTCGATTCAATTCTGGTTGCTGTATAAGACTTTTTCTGCTGTGCATTTTCCTGTGAAAAGATCAATCCGGAAACTAAAAAAGAAATAAAGAACAGCAGATTTCTGAAGGGCATGAGGTAGATGTTAAATCAAATAGTATTTTGCATTGCAAGTTTACGAATTCCTTATATTTTTAATATTGGCAGGTTGCTTGTTTTTCCTTACATTTTGAAAAAAGAAATGATGGAAGAACATAAATTTGAAACAGCCACTCTTGCAGGAGGATGTTTTTGGTGTACCGAAGCAGTTTTTCAGCGTGTGGATGGAGTAAAGAAGGTGATTTCCGGATTTACGGGAGGACATATTAAAAATCCGCCTTACAGGGAGGTGGTAACACAAAGGACCGGTCATGCCGAATCAGTGCAGATAAAATTTGATCCTGAAAAAGTCAGTTTTGAAGAATTATTGCTCATCTTTTTTGCTACCCATGATCCAACCACGTTAAACCGCCAGCAAAATGATGTGGGGACCCACTACCGAAGTGCGATCTTTTATCATTCCGCGGCACAAAAAGAAACAGCAGAAAAAGTTATAAAGCAACTGGAACAGGAGAAGGTTTTCCAGGATCCTATTGTGACCGAAATCACTGAAGCAGGTGATTTTTACGAAGCCGAACAGGAGCACCATGATTACTATAATCAGAACAGGAATCAGCCTTACTGCAGGGTGATCATTGATCCTAAAGTGCAAAAGCTAAGACATACTTTCTCTGAAAAGTTGAAATCTGAAGCTTAGAAAAATGGCACTTTTATTGCTAATTAAAGGAAAAAGAAAAACAGATGAACATCGAAAAGAAAAAGTTATTGATCAAAGGCCTGGTATATGACGCCATAGGTATGGCGAGTGGTGCGGTACCTTTAGTAGGTGGATTTCTTGACCTGTTATGGGCACCATATGCGGCTAAGAAAATGGCTGCCATGTATCCCGGTAGAAAAGGTAAATTAGGTTCTGTGATCGTCTTCCTGGAAGAAATACTACCGTTTAGTGATATTATACCAACCTTTACTTTAATGTGGCTGTACACTTTTGTATGGCAAAAGGATGAAGATTATGGTCAGCTACAACCAATCAGGGTAAGGAGCTAGGTCAATAACGAAAAGACAGGATATCAAAAAGCCGGTTGCTCAAGTGCAACCGGCTTTTTTATTTTCATTTTTGAGATTAACTTGTTTAACCGGGATCTGGCTTCTGAAGTTTTCTTTAGTTAAAACCTTATTCCCGCGCTTAAAATGATATTTCTCCCCATATTGGGAATTCCTTCAGGTTTCAACCTGGAGAGATGAGAAATATATGTCTTATTCAGCAGATTTGTTCCGGTGATCCTGAAATCAAGCAAAGCCCTATCCAGAATAACCGAGGTGCCAAGCCCGGCATTTAAAAGAGAATATCCTGAAGTTTCAGATTCAAAATATCCTGTTCTGTTTTGTTCAAAGACGCTTTTTAAACTCAGGCTGGCATAACCCTCCTTAAAAATATCATTTTCGGGTAGTTCTACCCAAAAAGTATTTAAGACAGATTGTGCTGGAATGAGAGGCAGGTATTCCCCGTTCTCCTGTTTTCCTATTACCAGCTCGTAATTGCTTTCAAAATGAAGCCAATCCAGGGGATGTGGATGAATGTGTATTCCCGCTTCCCCGCCATACAGCTCTGCATCATTTTGCTGATACTCGAATACAGGATCTTCATTCATAAATTCTCCTGTAGGATCCAGGAAAATATAGTTTTTAATGGTGTTGTAGAAAGCATTGGTAAATATTTCAAAGTGTTCATTCCTGAATTCCAGAGCCAGATCCAATTGATAATTCTGCTCATTATCGAGAGCAGAATTCCCGATTTCAAATCGGTTAGTACCATGATGGCTGCCATAGGAAGTGAGTTCGGCAAGATTAGGTGCCCTAAAGCCGCTCGCAAGATTTAATCTTCCGGTAAAACGGGATGTTAGATCCACTTTTACTCCCAACGCCCCATTATAGCTGTTGAAATTCCTGTCAAGAGCCGCAACTTCAGTTTCGGCCTCATGATTTTCGTATGCTTCCGCAGAAATTCTCCTGAAATCATATCTTAATCCCGCCTGGAAATCCACTTTTTCGAGGTGGTAATGCGTGGTTCCAAGAATTCCCACATCTGTTGTGGTTGCATCGGGAATTAATATTTCTTCAGCAAGATTTTTATTGGACTGGAACATTCCCTGCAGGCCGATTATAGTTTCGAATTTTCCACGGTCCGGGAAATGATATTTTACATCGTAGTTCAAGGTACTTAGATGCATCTCAAGAGCAGGCCCTTCCTCTTCATTTTCATGTTCTTCGTGCTCTTCCCCGGTTTCCTCTTCATGATGAGCCTCCTCAAATTCTTTACGGTTGTTAAAAAGATATCCCAGCTTCACATCCAGGCTGGATTCCTCAAAATAGAAAGAATTGTCAAAGCTAAGAATGTGGTTGGCTACCTGTTGGTACGGTTCCAGTTTTGTCCGGGAAGTGCTTTGCAGACCGATCTCTTCAGGAATACCCGAGGTATTGCTATTAAGATTATAGCGCAGATCTCCTTTGTAGCTGTTATTTCTGAACCCCAACCCGGTTTTAAAATCATATTCTGTAAAACGGGTATTTGTCACTCTTTCACCGTCTCCTGTTTCATAATCTACATGACTAGCAAAATTTCCGCGGAATATGAATTTAAGTTTATCACCTGAAGTTTTTACTCCGGCGTTAGCTTCAAAGCCTTCTGTATTTGAATAATAGGAAGTCTCACCATCCACAACCGTAGAATCTGCCGGGGCAAATCGTTCGGGATTGAGATACAGCACCCCTCCCAGGGCATCACTTCCATAAAGCAAAGATGCCGGACCTTTTATAACTTCCACACTCTCTATTCCCGAACTGCTTAGGCCTAAACCATGCTCATCTCCAAACTGCTGATTCTCGAGTCTCACCCCCTGGGCATAAACCAGCACCCGGTTTGAACTAAGGCCACGAATGACAGGTTTCCCAATTGAAGAACCCGTGGTAACCGTTTCTACACCGGCAATTTGAGTGATCCCATCGGTGATCCTGTTGCCACCGGTGCGTTGCAGACCTTCCATAGTGACACGTTCCACCTTCATGACGTTCTCGCTTTGAAGCTGATGAAATGGAGTGGAAATAATTACCTCTTCCATCTCTATAGCAGTAGGAGAAAGATTGATAACAAGATCCTGGTCAAGTGGTATTTCGATTTTAATGGTTCGGGTACCAAAACCAAGAGAGGAGATCACCAGGTCGTAACTTCCATCAGAAAGATTTTCAATAATGAATTTCCCTGTTAGATCTGTAATTGTATTTCTTTCGGGTTTAATTACCTGCACTGTAGCGCCAATAACAGGCTGATTATTTTCGTCATTTACAACCGTGCCTTTTATGGAGTTTTGGCTATAAATGTTGCCGGCTGCCAGTAATAGCAGCCCAAAAATGATATTTTTCATGGGTATTAATTAAGTACGTTATAAAACTGAAGCGACTGCTTCTCTCAAATTTGCGTTAAACCTGTGCCGGAGGGGCACGAAGGGAAAAATGCAGTTTTTGAAACGTACTAATATGAAGATATGCCCCCTTTACGGGATGCATGGAAACTTCCGGTTCCTGTGGGGTCCAGGTAAAGAGAGGAGGAAAGGAAAAAGAATTTTTCTGAAAATCAAAAAGTTCACAATCTATATTCTTTTCGTGAAAATGAGATTCAGCATAATGGTTACAGAACTCATGCTTATGTCCTGAAAAAACGTGGGCAAGATCTATTGCTGAAGGAAAGATGATCAATCCTGCAAAAACAATAAATAAGGTCTTTTGCCACATTTTCATGGAAAAATTATTTCAGGATTTTAGCAAATCCCATTCGGGACAACATATTCTTTTCGAACTGCCAAAAAAACCGGAATTGGCCAAAGATCCAACCGTAGGCTACAAGAAGTACCTGGTAAATTGGAAAGATCATTAATAATCTTAAAATATAATAACTTAGGCCTCCCCATAAAAATTCTGAAGAAAAAGCCATACGATCAAACCCGATCAATTCCAGAAGGGGTTTTGCTACAAACAGGGAAGATGAACCTGTTAGTGCAAAGACTGTAAGGATAATTAAAATTTGCCAGTTGGAAGAAATCCCCCAGCGTTTTTTCAATTTATTCATGCCGCAAATATAAAAAAGAAAAAAGGATTAAGACCTTTCATTTTTCACGGCTTAATATGTACAGCTATAATCGGGTAGGGACGGAGAATCTTTGATTGTGATTTCTTGAAAGATAGACGAAGTAATTATACAGTTTATAATTAACGTCATAACCGTAATCAATATTGGGATCATAATTGATCTCCCTTTCGTAAATATTTGGATCATACCTAAAAGGTTGCTTTACCCTGGCATTATAATCGGCCACAAGAAATTGATTTTTATTTTCAAGATAATCCTGTGAATAATAACCTTCGGGATGTGCCACAGCATTGAGGAAATAGGAAAATCCGGGATCAATTATAAGGATCTCATATTCCAGGCTGTCATTTGCGATTCTCACGGTATCACTTTCTGAAGCTACCGCGGTATCCTGCATTTTTCGGTCACGGGTAGAGGAGCAGCTGTAGATTCCTACCCCAAGGAATAGTATGAATAAAAAGTATTTCATCTTGTTGTTTTTAAATTCTATTATGTTGGCAATTGAATTATTCTAGTCAATTAGACAATAAGTATTTGCTGATATTCAATATATTAACCAAAAACCGAGCCAATCCAAGAGAGTTTTAATTGAGCTAATGATCTTCTAAAAAAAAAGTGCTTCTATTGACAGAAGCACTTTTTAGAGCAGTCTTAAAAATCCTGATCTATTTCAAAAGTTTGATCAGATGTTCTGCAAGTTCTTCTCCAATTCGTTCCTGGGCTTCGTTCGTAGCAGCACCAATGTGCGGGCTTAAAGAAACTCTCCCATTCATAAGTACTTTTAGAGCAGGAGTTGGCTCGTTTTCGAAGGTATCCAGGGCAGCAAAGGAGACTTTCCCATCTTCCAAAGCCTCTATGAGTGCAACTTCATCAATTACACCTCCCCGGGCAGCATTAATGATTGCCACACCATCTTTCATTTGTTGCAATTCATTTTTACCAATGACTGGTTCCTTTTGTGACGGAATATGAAGCGTAATAAAATCGGCTTCTGCAATAAGTTCTTCCATAGGTAATTGTTTGACCGGAAGTTCCACTTTTTGGCCGTTAAAGAATTCAAGAGTTACATTAACTTCCTTTTCTTCAGAAGAGCTGGTGCAGGCGATCACATTCATCCCGACTCCCAGTCCTATTTTTGCCACTTCCTGACCAATGCGTCCAAAACCAATGATCCCGAGGGTTTTTCCTCTAAGTTCCCGGCCTCCCGCATAATTCTTTTTGAGCTCCTTGAACCTGGAATCACCCTCTAAAGGCATATTCCGGTTGGAATCGTGCAAGAAACGAACTCCTCCATACAGGTGAGCGAAAACCAATTCGGCTACAGATGCCGAAGATGCCGCCGGAGTATTAAAAACCTTTAGGCCTTTACTGCGGGCATACTCCACGTCTATATTATCCATTCCAACTCCTGCACGACCTATGACCTTAAGAGTAGGGCAGGCGTCTATCAAATCTTTTCGCACCTTGGTGGCGCTACGTACTATAATTGCAGCTATTTCATTTTCATTGATGTAGTTGATCAATTGTTCCTGAGCAACTTTTGTAGTAATTACTTCAAAGCCGGCAGCTTCCAGCTGTTGTTTTCCGCCGGGAGCAATACCATCGTTTGCTAAAATCTTCATGAGTGGGATTTAGAAATATGTTTTAATTAAGCTTTTCTTTCAAGTTCGCTCATTACATCTACCAACACCTGGACGCTCTCCAGGGAAAGGGCATTATACATAGAAGCACGATATCCACCCACACTTCTGTGGCCGTTAAGCCCGTTTATTCCCGCTTCCTTCCACATCGCGTCAAAGCTTTCTTTAAGATCGTCATTAATAAGATTAAAAGTAGCGTTCATGTTAGAACGATCCTTTTTCTCAGCATAACCTTCAAAAAGCGGATTTATATCGATCTCTGAATACAGCAGATTTGCTTTTTTCTCGTTTTGTTCCTCAATTCCTGCTATTCCTCCATTCTTTTTGAGCCATCTCATTGTGAGTAGGGAAACATATACTGCATAGACTGCAGGGGTATTGAACATACTTGCTTTATTGAGGTGCACCCTGTAATCCATCATGGATGGTACAGAACGGTCAACTTTTCCAAGAATATCTTCCTTGATCACCACCAGAGTAGTTCCCGCTGGACCCATATTTTTCTGAGCCCCGGCATAGATAAGGTCGAATTTGGAAAAATCCATTTGCCTTGAGAAAATGTCACTGCTCATATCGCAGATCATCGGTTTGGGCGTATTTGGAAATTCTTTGATCTGGGTGCCGTAGATAGTATTGTTGCTGGTGCAATGGAAGTAATCAACGTCTGAAGGTATGAAATAGCCCTTTGGAATGTATTTAAAATCTTTATCGGCAGAGGAGGCTACTTCGGTAACTTCTCCGAAGAATTTCGCTTCCTTGATAGCTTTAGTACTCCAGGTTCCGGTATTTAAATATGCTGCCTTTGTCTGCAGTAGATTATAGGGAACCATGAGGAACTGCAAGCTGGCACCTCCCTGGAGGAACAAAGCTTTATAACCTTTACCCTCCAGCCCCAACAGCTCTAAAGCAAGGCTGCGGGCTTCTTCCATTACATCTACAAAATCTTTGCTGCGGTGGGAAATTTCCAGGATTGATAATCCAGAATTATTAAAATCTAATATTGCCTGTGATGCCTCCTGAAATACTTCCTGCGGAAGAATACAAGGTCCGGCACTGTAGTTATGTCTTTTCATATTTGCTTTTTAACAGTTACAAATATGAGAAAATCAAAGCGCATTTCCTGCTAATGAAATGATAATTTAGGATGAAAAGCCGCTAAAAACTGAAGGTTTTCAAACTTTTTCAATCAAAAAGGATAGAGTATCAACATTATCTGCATAATCCCATAATTGTGGCTGCTGGGTTTGTCCAAATCTCACTTCATTTTCTACCACCTGATTCCCAACCACACACTGGATCTCCTCTTTTCTGGAGGTAAGTTCCTTTCGAACCGACTCCAGATCCTCATACCTTTCATAGAACAAGGTTGCAATGGGAGAACTCAGGGACCGGTCTTCCTTGAGGATCAAAAATCCGTTTTCAAGCAACTTGTATAGGCTCATTAGGTAAACCGCTTTATTGTAATCGTAGTTATTGGCGTACTTAGCTTGATTCACTATGGTATTCCAGGGGTAAATGGCTTCAAAAAAAGCATTGAAATCATATCCTTGAGGCACGTATAATTTTGAAACATTCCTGCAACCTAAGCCATAATACCTAAAGATGTCTTCTCCCAAAGCTGCAAGTTCATCGGTAGTTTCATTTCCGGTTAATACGGCCACAGAATTTCGGTTCTTCCTGATGATGGAAGGTTTTCCTGCAAAATAGTATTCGAAGTAACGCGCAGTATTATTGCTTCCGGTAGCGATAACAGCATCAAAATTTGTCATTTTTGAAGCCCCGTCCCTGGAATCGGGAAGGATCTCGATAGTGTCTTTAAATTCCGGGGCAATTGCAATAAGATAATCAGCCAGCACAGGTAAAAGCAGCTTATCGTTGGAGGATTGCTTTACCAGCACCTTGTGGCCACTCACAAGAACCGAAATAAAATCATGGAACCCCACCAACGGGATATTTCCTGCCATGATCACCCCAACAGTTTTGGGAGTCACCTGCTGAAAATTATATCCGGAAAGCCATTTTTGGAGATTTGCTTCAGTTAAAGCTTCACTCCATTGTTCCATTGCAAAAAGCACATTTTCAAGAGTGAACCAGCCGTTGTGATGCACTGCAGCTTCAATTTTTTCTTTCAGTAATTCAAAATATGGATCGTTATGCGGCACCTGCTCCTGCTTTTCTATGCCCGATCTTTTGAACTGACTAAGAAACCGGCCAAGGTCTTCCAACTTCTTTCTGCGCTGCTCGATTGTCATCTCCATATTTGTTTAAGAACTGTTTTGGCTTTAAATTTGTGCAAATTTAGAATAAAAATAAGCTATGGCAATTATAATAACCGACGAATGCATCAACTGTGGCGCTTGTGAACCTGAATGTCCTAACACAGCGATCTATGAGGGTGCAGACGACTGGCGTTATGCAGACGGTACAGATCTTAGCGGTGATGTGGTTCTTCCAAATGGAAAGGCTGCGAATGCCAATGAGGCCAGGGAACCGTTAAGTGACGAGATCTACTATATAGTACCCGATAAATGTACAGAATGTGTTGGCTTTCATGACGAGCCGCAGTGTGCTGCTGTATGCCCTGTAGACTGTTGTGTACCCGATCCAGCAAATGAGGAGACACGTGAGCAACTGGAGGCAAAGCAAAGATTTATGCACCATGAGTGAAAGAGCAAAAAATAAAGAGGCAAGAACCAAAACTTGATTTTTAAACAAAAAAAAAGACCTGCAAATTTGCAGGTCTTTTTTGTTTCTATAGAAGAATATTATTTGATCTCTACAACTTCCAGATCAAAAATAAGGTCTTTTCCTGCCAATGGGTGATTCCCGTCAACAACAATAGTTTCTTCCTTAACTTCTTTCACTACAAGATTCATTTCACGTCCGTCAGGACTTTTAGAAACCAATCCCATTCCAGGTTCCGGCTTAATTTCTTCAGGTAGCTGACTTTTTTCAACTTCCTGGATAAGCTCTTCTCTTGGAGCTCCATAAGCTTCATCTGCAGGGATCTCGATAGTTTTCTTTTCATTCACCTTCATATCCAGCAATCCTTTCTCAAACCCGGGGATCAATTGTCCCTGTCCCATGGTGAACTCAATTGGTTCTCTTTCCAAAGAACTGTCAAAGATCTGCCCATCGGTAAGTTTTCCGGTGTAATGTACTCTTACTGTGTCATTTTGTTTAACCTGACTCATCATAAATGTGTTTTTCAATTAAAATAATTCGGGAAATGGAAATCAAACAGAAAATAAAAAGGAAGGACCTTAACAGCGCTGGGAAAAATCTCATTTCGCGATGCAAAGGTACCATTATAATGGCGGAAAGCCAAAAATATGCAGGTTTAGTGAGATATATAAGGTAGATAGTAGCTTAAGCTTAAAATAAACCTGCAAAAAAAGAGTTTACTTGCATAATTTTGAAACTGCTTCTCTTAAAGCAGGGTTAAGAGTTAAGGTTAATTTTTAAATTTTTAGTATGTTGGTATTAATGATCTCTGAAAAGCTCATTTTTAAATTCCTGATGCTTCCGCTATTTTTTATTGGCGGATTTGGAAGTTGTGAAGAAGCTGCAGAAGCAGAAATGAACAATTTTGAAGACTGGCAGACCATTACGGTTACAGCTTCGGCTTACAATTCATTAAAAATTCAGGGACAGGGAAACCCCGAGATCACTGCCTGGGGTGATACCCTTGCACCAGATGTATTGTCTATAGCTGTTTCAAGAGACCTGATCAAAAAGGGATTAAAACATAATACTCCTGTAATTATTGAAGGCTTTGAAGGGATTTTTATAGTAAATGATAAAATGCACCCGCGATGGAGGAACAAAATCGACATCTATATGGGAGAAGATAAGGAGAAAGCCCTCAAGTGGGGGCGAAGAAAGGTACAGATCTCCTATCCGCCTATAGAGCCACCGGGGGAATAAACCAACGAACTATGATAAAAGGGATAAAGGATTATCTAAACGATTTTGTAGAGTTTTTCAGAAAACATGTTTCAAGGGAACATCCCGATTACGCCCTTTATGTACTTATATTTTTTGCCTTTGTAGTTTTTATTCTGGGAACCAACTTTTTCGTTGAACTTACCGAACAGGTCCAGGGAGAAACAATCGATTCCTTTGACAATAGAGTTACAGATTATGTTACTTCATTTAGAACTCCGGGACTAAACGGCTTCTTTCAGTTTGTTACAGATCTTGGAGATGTCTATGCCTATCTTGTTGCTACAACCCTTGCTGCAATGTTCTTCTTCTTTAAGCTGAAGAATAAAAAGTTTATTTTTCAATTACTTGGAGTACTCATACTTTCTGCCCTTGCAAATATTGCTCTCAAAAGAGCCTTTGACAGGGCACGTCCCACGATTGAACATCTTGTAGTAGTGGAAACTCTAAGCTACCCCAGTGGTCACGCCATGAGCGCCATGGCCTTTTACGGATTCCTGATCTACCTGGTTTTTAAGATCAAGATGTATCAATGGCTCAGAATATTTTTAGCCCTGCTGTTTGCAGCCCTCATTTTTGCTATCGGGTTAAGTCGAATTTACCTGGGCGTTCATTTCCCTTCAGATGTCTTAGGTGGCTTCATAGCTGGCTTGATCTGGGTGGCCTTTTGCGTGGTATTGTTCAATATCATTGACCTCCTAAGACAGCGACGAATAAGATACAGTAGTGTAAAGGAAGAGGAGGAGAACCTGGAAGAATAGCAGCCCCGATTCTTATAATTATGTTATAGTGGCAGAGCTTACGAAAGAGATTTTTTATCTTTTCGGGTAAATAGGAAAATGAGTCCCAAGATCATCTATAATTCTACGCCTTACCTGGTATTGGAATTCATTATTTTTTACGTTTTTCTACCTTTTATAGCTAACAGACATCTTGATGGCTGGTTAAAGATCATTCCCTTATTCCTCATTGCCGGCTTGTTCCTGTTCATGTTGCTGCAGGATCATACTTTTGACAAGACAAGGCTTACCCGTTTTGAAAAGGCCTATGTGGGCAAGAGCATATTGAGAATGATCCTTATAACTATTTTATTGTTGTGGTTCACCTGGTGGATCTTTCCGGAATTATTTTTCATGTATCCTATGGAAGATTTTACGGGATACGTGATCACCTTTTTTCTATATCCTGTAGCTTCGGTCTTTCCGCAGGAAATTATTTACCGGGTGTATTATTTCCACCGCTATAAACACCTGGTGCCCGAGAAATACCTGCTCATGCTTAGCAATGCCGTCATCTTTGGTTTGACCCATTTCATTTATGGCAATTGGGTGGCACCCATAGCAACATTTTTGGCAGCCTGGATCTTTATTTACAACTACTTTCAAACGAAAAGTTTACTGAATGTAAGCCTTGAGCATTACTTCTATGGTCTCATCATGTTCACCATAGGCTTCGGATATTTTTTTCAGTAAAAGAAAGGATTATCAGATCCCAAGATTGGACAGAAGCCACCAAAGTATGATAAAAACCACTATGGTGCCTAAGCATCCACAACCGGTCTTACCTCCTAATTTCTTTGCGCCCCAACCCGCTAACAGGGCTCTGATAATCTTTCTCATAGCAATTTTTTTTTTAAAAGTAAACGGAACTGACATTCTACCGGGCATCTTTAGGATTTCTTTAATTCCTTTTTATCAATCTTCCTAAAAAATAGATTTTTTGATTACCTTGAAAATAAAAACCATGAAACCATTATTTATGATCTTCTTCGTCTGCGGAAGCTTCGCCTTTGCACAAGATCAAAAAGTGCCCGAGATCAAACTTACCGGTTTTAGCCATCCCGAATCTGTTATTTATGACGCAGGGACCGAATATTTTTATGTCTCCAATATGGCCGACAAAACTGAAGGGGACGGATTTATCTCCAGGATCTCCCGAAAATGGAAAGAGCAGGACCATACCTGGGTCACCGGCCTTGACGATCCAAAAGGAATGGTAATTAAGAAAAACAAGCTGTATGTAACCGATGTCACCCAACTTGTAGAAATTGATCTTCAATCCGGAGAGGTTTTAAAACGTATTCCAGTTGAAGGCTCGCAGTCCCTTAATGATCCTGCTTTAGATGAAAATGGAGTGCTCTATTTTTCAGATCTTGCAGCAGGCAGCATTTATAAAATGAACGAAGCCGGGGAAATAAAAGAGTGGCTCAAAAGTTCGGAATTGGAGAGACCTAACGGATTATTCCTAACACCAGAATATATTCTGGTTGCAGCCTGGGGCCAGGAACAAAATGGAAATTTTTTAAAAATTGACAGAAAGACCAGGGAGGTCACCCCGATATCCAAAAATGGAATTGGAAACCTGGATGGCATCCAACCTAAGGCCGATGGAGAATATTTTATTTCTGACTGGGCTTCAGGAAAGATCTATACTATAGATATGAAGGGCAATCTTTCAGAAGAATTCACTTCAGAAAAAAGTTCGGGAGACATCCTTTTTCAGCAGGATGAAAATAAACTTTACCTCCCAATGAACCTTCAAAACGAGATTTGGATCTACAACCTGAATTAGTTGGATTTGATCTCGTTCATTAGCAAAAATGCCTGATTCACATATTCCTTCTCCAAAAAAAGCGTAAAATAGTTTGAAGTTGAAATGATCTCGTAAACAGGAATTCCCTCGTATGCCAGGAGCTTAAAAATGTAAAAATAAAGACCTACTGTTTTGGTATTCTTTTCGGGCAGGGCAATGGTGATCGAAGATAGTTCTTCAGAAACGCTTACCAGCTGCTCATCTTTAAAGATCTTCTGAATAAGCGGTTGCAGAGTCGTAGAGACCAGGAAATTACTTTCCTGAAAGTTACTCGAATAATTGAGGAAGATCCCGTTTTGATCTTTAATAGCGTTGAGTAATTCTGCCTTTCGGGCTATAATATCCTTGGAATTCAAATAAGTATATTCGGTAATTCCCGAACGCACAATCATATCTCCCAGCTCCCTGAAATTCTTCGCATTGAACTTACTTCTTTTTGGATGGTACCTGCGCAGGGCCATAATAATGGACCCCTGTTTCACCGGTTTTCGCATCTCCTTTTCTACCTGCGGTTGCAGATCGGCCGCCAGGGAACTAAAATTAATAATATTTCGCGCCAGGGCATCGTCCAGAAAAGGCTGATGTTTTATAATATCATGTACACAGGTACTTATCGTCTTCATGTTAAATAATATACATTTTGTGCAAAGATATAAAAAAGACCCGGTTTTTTTTATTGGCTAAAAATCATCCTGTAATTATGCACTTTGGAAATTAGAATATGAAGGTTTTAAAATTTGGAGGTACTTCGGTAGGTTCTGCGGAAAGTATCAGGAATGTAAGAAATATCATTGCAGCTCAAAGCGGCCGCAAGATCGTAGTAGTTTCGGCTATGTCCGGCGTTACAAACAGGCTGGTTGAAATTTCTGAAGCTGTGAGGACCGGTAACACCAACAGCATTGATCAGCTAATGCTTGAGCTTAAGCTTAAGCACCTGCAACTTATAGAAGAGCTCCTGGAGTCTGAAAAAAACAAACGTGCTACCGAAAATTTATTCCTTGAGTTGTTTTGTGGCCTGGAAGAGGCCATAAAAGAGCAGCCGTTCAATGAAGCAGCTGTGATCACTTTTGGAGAAACTTTTCTTAGCCTCATATTTTCTGAATACCTCGAAGAAAAAGGCACTTCAAATACCCTTTTAGATGCAAAGGAATTCATGCAGGTTTCGAATGTGGAAAATCCTGAAATATCTACTGTTAGCAAACTTTTGAAAGCAGTTCTGCAAAGAGAAGTAACTTCAGAAGTTTATGTGACGCAGGGGTTTGTGAGAATAGATCGCAATAAGAACATAAGCACCCTTAAACGGGGTGGCAGTGATTATACCGCAACCATTATTGGAGCGGCGGTGAATGCCTCTGAAGTGCAGATCTGGACCGATATTGACGGTTTTCATAATAATGATCCCAGATTCGTGGAAAATACCTCAGCTTTAACCCAGCTCACTTTTGAAGAGGCGGCAGAGCTGGCATATTTCGGTGCGAAGATCCTGCATCCGCAAACCGTTTCTCCTGTGAAGGAAAGGAATATCCCTATATTTCTCAAAAATACCTTTACACCCGAAGCTATCGGGACTTGTATCTCAGATCGTTATCACAGTAAAGGACTCAAAGCTATTTCGGCTAAAGACGGTATTACAGCCATCAAGATCAAGTCAAACCGAATGCTCATGGCTCACGGTTTCCTTAAAAAGATCTTTGATGTATTTGATAAACATGAGACTGCGATCGATATGATCACAACTTCAGAAATCGCTATTTCCCTTACCATTGATGACACCCGAAACCTGGATAAGATCCTGTATGAACTTGATGAGTATGGAGAGATCACAGTAGATGCAAACCATAGTATTATTTGTGTGGTAGGAGAGGGTTTGATCGATGACAAAGACACCTGTAAACTTTTTACGCTCCTTAACGACCTGCCGGTAAGGATGATCTCCTATGGTGGCAGCAAGAACAATATCTCCCTGCTTGTCGATACCAAAAACAAAGTTCAGGCCTTACAGGAATTACATCAAAAATTTTTTGAACCTAAAATATTGACCGAAACCTAGTTGCTCAGCCTTTGAGTTGTTAGTTTATTTGTTTGGAGAGGATCGCCCGTATTACGGGCGATCCTTATTTTTAGCCTCTATGTACTTAGAAAGATATTTGGTGCTGGAAAGGCTGTGGTGCTGCAACATCTGTCCTGTAAAATTCGCCAGACGATGGACCTCAAGTTTTTCCTGGATTTGCTGAATTTTTCTTCGAAATTTCTCCTTATGTACTGCTTCTGAAAAATGCTCTCTTAAGATCCTGAAACCGTTTTGTTGTGCCTCCAGCCAAAGCTTTTCTTCTGAATATAATTTTATAGCAGCATCGGCAAATTTTTGTGGATCATCTTCCACAGAGCCACTCCACGGAAGATCCAGCGCCATTCCTTCTGCTCCCAATCTTGTGGTTACAGAAGGTGTCCCCACCTGCATGGCATCGGTGAATTTGCCTTTGATCCCTGCGCCAAACTGAAGCGGCGCAAGTAAAATTTTTGCTTTTTTTAATTCTCTCTTTGCAGATTCTGCCCTGCCATGAACCAAAAAACCTTCCCTTTCATTGTGCAGTTGCAGGATCTGCTGCGGAATATAGGCTCCATAGATGTGTATTTTAGCATCTTTTATTTTTTCTCTAATCAGTGGCCAGAATTCCCTTTTAAGACGCAAAACCGCATCTTTATTTGGTTCATGCAAAAAATTCCCGATGCTGATGAAATCTTTTCTTGAATTGAAGGCCGGTAGATCTCCATTTTCAGCTTCAGATGGAGTAGGAAGCATGAATGGCAAATAAAATAAAAGTTCTTCGGGAACTTTAAAAGTTGATTGCAGGAGCTGCATTTCAGCTTCAGAAATAATTAGGCTTAAGTCACAGCGGTAAATACTGGCGATCTCCCTCTTCGCAGTATCTGAAAAGAGTAGAGGGAGTGCTACTTCAGCTCCTAACTTTACCGCTTCCTGCCTCGCCTTGCGGTAAAAGTGCAGATCTTCGGTGTCCAGAATTCTTAGGGCTTCCGGAATAACTTCAGCAACTCTCCACCCGAATTGTTCCTCAATCATGAACCTGTCAAAAATGACAATTTCAGGAGAGATCTTTTTCAGAAAAACATCGAAACTTGCATTATTGAGTTCGATCTTTTCCGCAGCAATTCCAAGAGTAGGAAGATCCGCCATAAAATCGGTCTTTTTGGCGGTAGTTGCAAAGGTGACAGAAAAACCTTCAGCAAGAAAGAACTCCAGTAGCTGCATCATTCTTGCACCGGCGGCCGATGATCCTGGTTCGGGCCATACATAACCTATAACTAAAAGCTTCCTTTGGGACATGCTCCAAAATTAACAGGTTTTGTTAGACTTTTTGAATTGTGCGGGTAATTTGTGACCTTTAAGAAAAACAAAGCTATGAGTCGCGGATTTGTTAAGGAAGAAGACCAGGAAGAGGCACCGTTCATTCCGCCACGGGCTTCATTGCCGGCAGGAGTGACCAATTATGTTACTCCGCAGGGACACAGGCAGCTGCTGCAGGAACGGGAAACGCTGGAAGAGCAGCGAAAGGATCTGGACATTACCAGCGATAAAGATAAACGGCATGCAACGGCAGTGATTGATGGAAAACTGAACCTGCTTAACGAACGAATTGCCTCGGCGAGGATCCTAGATCCCAAAGAGCAGGCACAGGACGAGGTAAGGTTTGGAGCGATCGTTACTTTTAAATTCCTTACCGGAAACCAAAAAGGGCAGGTTCAGACTTTTGAAATTGTAGGAGTAGATGAAGCAAATATTAAGGCGCGAAAAATAGCATTTTTGGCACCTCTTGCAAAAGCGCTTACGGGCGGTAAAATTGGTGATGTGGTAAAAGTAATGATGGGCGGTGCTCTACAGGAGCTGGAAATATTGAACATTAGCTACGAATGAGGCGGCAGCAGGTTTATATAGTCATGGGTGTCTCAGGCGTGGGAAAGACCACCATTGGAAAGCTGCTGGCAAAGCAGTTCAAAATTCCTTTTTTTGACGCCGATGATTTTCATCCCTTACCCAATGTGGAAAAAATGAAGGCGGGAATTCCGTTAAACGATGATGACAGGCATGAATGGCTGGAGAATCTTGAAATAAAAATTCGGGAATGGCAAAAAGCCGGAGGTGCTGTCTTGGCATGTTCGGCTTTAAAGGAGAAATACCGTAAACAGTTGCAAAGCCTTCCTCAGGAACATATTACCTGGATCTTTTTACATTCAGAATTTGAGGTGATCCACGGACGAATTGCCAATAGAGAAAACCACTACTTCAAACCTGAGCTGCTTCAATCTCAGTATGACGCTCTGGAACTGCCATCCTATGGAATTCATATAGATGTAGATCAATCTCCTGATGAAATAATGAACGAAATTATGGATAAGATAAAAAGTAAGTCAGAAATAGGGCTTTTAGGTTTGGGGGTGATGGGAAAAAGTCTGGCGCTCAATCTGGCTTCAAAGGCTTATAAAGTCTCTGTCTACAACCGACATGTGGAAGAAAGAGAAGTAGATGTAGCAAAGAAATTTGTTATTGAAAATCCTGAATTGACTTTTCTGGGATTTGATGATTTAAAAGCTTTTGTCGAAAGCCTGAAGCGGCCAAGAAATATCCTGTTAATGGTAAACGCCGGAAAGGTAGTGGATTTCGTTATCGACGATCTTTTTCCTTTTCTTGAGGAAGGTGATCTCATTATTGATGGTGGAAATTCACATTATAAAGACACCATAAGAAGAGAAAGGGAATTAAGGGAAAAAGGAATTCTTTTCATGGGCGCCGGAATTTCAGGCGGGGAAGAAGGTGCCAGGAAAGGTCCTTCCATAATGCCCGGCGGCCCGGAAAGTTCTTATGAAAGGGTAGGGCAGATATTGGAAAAGATTGCAGCCAGGGATAAAAACGGAAATCCCTGCTGTACCTATGTGGGGCCCGATGGAGCTGGACATTTCGTGAAGATGGTTCATAACGGGATCGAATACGGGGAAATGCAGCTCATTGCAGAAACCTATCATCTGCTAAGATTCCATTCCGGTGTAAACCCTGAAGAAATTGCTGCTCTTTTTGAAAATTGGAACAGGGAAATGCAGAGTTATTTGCTTGAAATTTCCGTCGATATTCTGCGGAAGAAAGAAAATGGTGATTTATTGCTTGATAAAATTTTGGATGCCGCCAAACAAAAGGGAACCGGGGGTTGGTCCACCAATGCAGCTTTGGAACTTGGCGTACCGCTGGATACAATAAGTGCTGCAGTAATGGCAAGAAATATTTCCGGAATGAAGGAAGAGAGAATTGCTGCAGCTAGAAAGTATATTTTCCAATCTCCAGAAAAAGAAAAAACAGAACTGCCTCGAAATATCCTTTTTGAGGCCTTTAAAGCGACAGCTATAATTAACCACGCAATAGGATTCGATCTGTTAACAGCGGCTTCAAAAGAATATAACTGGAATTTAAATCTTTCAGAAATTGCGAGGACCTGGACCAATGGCTGCATTATAAGGAGTCAACTGATGGAGGATCTGGTAGAAAAATTCAGAGATCATCAGGGACATCTTTTAATGAATGAAGAAATTGTGAGAGAGATAAAGAGTATTCGGGAAGCACTTTCAGCTGTAGTAGGATCAGTTTTAAAAGCAGGATTCCCGATGCCCGTGATGAGTGCCGCTGCAAATTATCTGCTTAGTTTCACTGCGGAGCAATCTTCGGCCAATATGATACAGGCGCAGCGGGATTATTTTGGGGCCCATATGTATGAAAGAACAGATAAGCCGCGGGGAGATTTTTTTCATACGGAGTGGTCCGGGGAGCAGGAGTAAATTTTCAATAGTAAAGACTGAAAAAAAATCAGATCTTTCCGTTCTAACACCAAACATAGAATTCCGTTTCAAATTTAAATTACAAGTATGAAAAACACCTACACTACAAATTTGAACCTTTCCCAGATAGATCTGGGTTTATTGTTTCTTAGAATAGGAGCCGGAGGCTTAATGCTCACCCATGGTACTCCAAAACTTTTTAACCTTTTTGGAAGTGAAGAAATAGTTTTTGCAGATCCTTTTGGATTGGGAGAGGGAAATACCCTGGCACTTGCAGTGTTTGCAGAATTCATTTGCTCTATCCTGGTAATCCTGGGTCTTGGGACAAGACTCGCAGTGATTCCCTTAATACTAACTATGTTAACAGCTGCTCTCATAATTCATGCGGCAGATCCCTTTCAGCGTAAAGAAATGGCAATTATATACCTCCTGATCTTTACCGTGCTGCTCGTCACAGGAGCCGGAAAGCATTCCCTTGATTATTATTGGCTAAAGAGAAAGTAACAAATAAAGTCATAGAAAAAAAAAGGCTGCCCAATTGAGCAGCCTTTTTTGTTCAGCAAGATTTCTTGCTTAGTTATTGGTTTGGTCTACAGGTTGTGCAGCGGCATTGTTTTCAGAGTCAAGAAGTGCAAGGAACTTATCAAGATTTGGCAGGATAACGATCCTGGTTCTTCTGTTAAGCGCTCTGTTCTCTCTGGTATCATTTTCGGCTACTGGTTTGTAGCTGCTACGTCCTGCTGCGATCAATTTTTCAGGATCTACTCCAAATCGGTCTTGAAGTAATCTTACAATGGCAGTTGATCTTCTTACACTTAATTCCCAGTTATCCTGGATATAAGATCCTTCCACCATAGTTTGAGAATCTGTGTGTCCTTCAACCATAACTTCCATAGAAGGTTCAGAATTGATCACTTCTGCAAGCTTCTCCAGTAATGGATAAGCATCTCTGCTTACACGGTGGCTTCCGCTTCTAAAAAGAAGTTTATCGGAAACATTGATCATCACAACCGTTTTGTCAACAGTGATCTCAACGTCCTCAGAAGTGCCACTGCTAATCTGGCTTTCAAGATTATGAGCTACTGCAAGGTTGATGGAATCTTCAAGAGTTTCAGCTCCCGCAAGTTTTTCCGGATCTACATTGCGCAGGGTTTCTCTCATCTTTTGCTTATTAGCATTAGACATTGCAGTAAGATCATTCATTTCGAGTTTTTGATCATTTTCCTCTGTAAGAGAATTGATCTTAGCATTATAATCTGCTACTCGAGCTTCAATCGCATTTAATCTTTGTTCCAGCTCCTCCTTTTCTACCTGAGTTTGCTGAAGATTACTTCTCGTGTTGTTGTAATCCTCTTCCAGGGCTACATATTTTTTCTTGGAAACACAAGAAGTTAACATTGTTGCTGCTACTACCGTAACGGTAAGTATTCTTTTCATAATTTCTGATTTTTGTTCTAATGTGCATTTTAATTTTCTGAACATTACAACGGGTTATGCGATTCGAAATTATACAAAAGGCATTTTTGCTTCCGCAATTTTAACGTAAGATTATTAATTGAATTGAGCTGTTCCTAAAGTATTCCTAATTTAATGGTTCCTGCCGGCGAAATTTTTATCTTTTTCCTGATTATAGCCAAAAACTGAAGCCCATTAAATACCATTTTAGGCAAGCATTTGTTTAACAGGGATTTATCACAGGATCTCCTGCTGAAGTGGGTTGAATAAAATATATTAGGAGAAGAGATCATTACTACCATTGGAAGAAAAAAAGAAGAAGAAGGAAAAGAAAAAGAAAGGATCGGGCTTAAAGTTATTTTTCAAGATCTTGCTCGGGATCCTGATCTTTATTTTTCTGTTGATATTATTCGTCCGCAGTCCCTGGGGCCAAAATATCATTGTAGATAAACTGGTCTCCTACATCAGCAACAAAACCAATACAGTTGTAGAAGTCGATAGGTTATTTATCACTTTTGGAGGGGATATAAGCTTGGAGGGACTTTACATGGAGGATAAAGAAGGGGATACTTTAATATACTCCCGGAGTTTGGAAGCAGATATTCCACTCTTACCTATCATTCGTGGGCAGGGTTTCAGGATCAACAGCCTGGACTGGGAAGGGGGAAGAGCCAATATTAAAAGGCAGGACACCATTGAAGGTTTTAATTACCAATTTCTCATGGATGCCTTTGCAACTGCAGACTCTACAGCAACTACTACACCAGCAGATACTACTGCAGCTCCCATGGAATTCTCTCTCGGGGATATTGATATAAAAGATCTAAGGCTTAACTATGACGATGGCTACCTGGGCATAAGCAGCTATTTTAATGTGGGGCATTTAATGGTGGAGATGCAGGAATTTGGGTTGGATAGTATGGAGTTTGCCGCCGGGGATGCCCTCATTGAAGAAACAATGTTCAGGTATGCCCAAACCAAACCCGCTCCCCCTTCGGAAGGAGAAGAAGTACCTCTTCCCAAGTTTTCCATAGAAAATCTTGAGGTGAACCGGGTCACAGGCACCTATCAATCGGTACCTGATGGTATTCTTGCCGATGTTGATATAGCCAACCTGCTCCTGGAACTTCCCGAAGCCAATCTTGAAGGCACCTCTTTAGTGGTTGACCGCCTTGATCTTAGAAACTCCAATATTACCCTAAAGACTTCCCCAACTTCTTCACCTGTGCAGGATACTAACACCGTAGCTTCTGCTTCTGAAGGTTTTCAATGGCCTCTTTGGACAGTGAAAACTAAGAATATTGATCTGCAAAATATCGGTTTTAAATACCTGGTCAACGGGAAGGAACCTACCCGGGGAACTTTTAATGCTGAAGCTTTGGTTTTACAGGATTTAGATCTGAATATGCCCGCTCTTGTACTTGCCGACGAAATTCTCGAAGCGAAGGTGAAAAAATTAAATTTTGAAGAAGCCTCCGGTTTATTTTTAAAAGAATCAAATTTTGCCCTTTTAGTGACCGAAGAAAAAATGCAGTTGCAGGATCTCGTGGTACAGCTCAACGGCAATAGGATAGAGGGAAACCTGGTGGTAAACTATAATTCCCTGGATCAGTTTTTAGAAAACCCCGAAAATGCAACTGTAGATCTTAACCTGCCCACCTTCAATCTGGACCTGCAGGAGATCTACCGCTTTCAACCGGACCTGAGGCAAAATCAATATTTTGCTGTCCTTGCCAAAAAAGGTGTATCAGGTTCGCTTTCTGCTGAAGGAAGACTGGCAGCAGTACAGATTGAAAACGCTAATATTAATTGGGGTGCGAATACTTCTCTTTCAGCCAACGGTACCATTTTTAATGCGACAGATCCCGATGCTTTAAGATTCGATCTTCCCCGGGTGCGATTCAATTCTGCAGGGGGAGATTTAAAAGCTTTTGTGGAGGAAGATAGCCTCGGCATCAGGATTCCCGATAATTTGAACCTTGTTGGCAGCTTCAGCGGGACACCAGAAAATATTTCCGCAGATGCTGTGCTGGAATCTTCCGCAGGAAAAATTGATGTGGAAGGTAGCTTTACCAGTTCACCCGGCATAGCTTTTAATGCAGACCTGCAGGTAACAAGTTTGCAGGTAGGTCAAATCCTTCAGAATAAAGCCCTGGGACCTTTGAGTTTAAATATACAGGCTTCGGGTAGTGGCGGGGACGTAAATTCCCTCGACGCAGTAGTGGAAGGGACTATTGATACGCTAACCTACAACAATTATAAGTTTAACAATATTGCCCTTAAAGCCCAACTGGAAGACGGAAAAGGCTTTGCCAATATTGACTATAAGGACAAAAACCTTAATATGGAATTTGAAAGTTTCGTGCAACTGGATTCCATAGCACCCGAGATCGCCCTGAATCTAAACATTATTGGGGCCGATCTGCATGCCCTGGGCCTTTCCCTGAACCCGGTGAACACGGCAATGGAGATCAAAGGTAATTTCAAGGGAAATCTTGAAAATTTTGATGCAACTGCAGTAGTTTCAGATGGGGTTTTTGTGTATGCAAATGAATCATATCTGCTTGGAGATGTCGATATCCTGACTCATGTAAGACCGGACACTACTTCCCTTGCTATTCAAAACCGCATGCTGGACCTTAGGCTGAATTCCAATACAGATCCAAATAATTTCATTAATGCCCTTAATCGCCACTATCAAAGTTATTTTACAACTGTTGAGACCATTGACACTGTAGCGAATCCTGTGAACCTGGATCTTCGTGCACAGGTAAGCCCTTCTCCAATTCTGGAAGAAGTGTTTTTGCCTAGCCTGGAAGCTTTTGATACTATAAATGTGCAGGTAGATTTCCGGGAACGGGAAAAAACCCTGGTAGGGAATGTAAGCCTGCCTTTTATTAAAGCTTATGGAACAGAAATAGACAGCCTGCAATTTAGATTGGATTCTAATCCTGAAGAATTGGTTTTTGATTTCGGACTCCAAAGTTTGGACGCGGGTCCATTAGCTATAAAAGAAACCTTGATGGAAGGAAGACTGGTTGATGAAGAACTAAACCTTAGCTTTATTTCAAATTATGAAGGGGAGCCTTTATTGGCACTTAATTCAAAGATCACAAAAAATGAAGACGTTGTGAGGATACACCTGGAACAGGATAGCCTTATTCTTAATTCAAATTCCTGGCAAATCGATCCTCAAAACGAGATCCTGGTCGGGGAAGATTTTTATACCTTCAACGAATTCAGGTTAAGCAGAAATAATCAGCAATTAAGGATAAGCAATGAAGTCCCCAAGGTTCAAAAAGAGCATATCGGGATCGAATTTCAGAATTTCAATCTGGCCGCCATCTTTTCTTATCTGAATCCGGAAGATCAGCTTACTTCCGGAAATATGAACGGGAACTTTATTATTGAGGAACCTTTTGGTAATACCGGATGGGTGGCAGACCTTACAGTTAATGAATTCAATGTTATGGAAGTTCCATTGGGAACTTTGAGTTTTGATGCCAATGCAGTGGGAATGGACACCTATAATTACGAGCTTACCGTAAAAGGAAACAATGCCGATATTGATCTCGCAGGGACTTACCTCGCAGATGAAAATGGCGGAAATTTGGATATGAACATTGATCTCAACAGGGTCAACATGGAACTAATTGAAGGTTTTTCCATGGGAGCAATTAATAATACTAACGGAAATTTCTCCGGAAATTTCTCCGTTACAGGGGATCCTTTAAAACCTGACTATGAAGGAAATCTTCATTTTTCTGAAGCCGGTTTTACAGTTGCCATGCTTAATGCGCCATTTACTTTACCCGATGAAAATCTAAGAATTGACACCACCGGAATTTATATGGAAGATTTCGATATTCGCGATTCCAGGGGGAATTCCTTTGTTTTAAATGGGGCGGTACTTACAGAAAACCTGCTTAATCCCGGTTTTGACCTAAGTTTCTCTGCCAATAATTTTATGGCTCTAAACTCTACTGCCGAAGATTTTGACCTGTTCTACGGAACTGCGGTTTTTGATGCGACAGGTTCCGTAACCGGAAATCTGGAATTGCCTCAAATTGAACTGGATCTTGAGGTTTTAGAGGAATCAAATATCACTTATGTTATTCCGGAAGCTAATCTCGAAATAGAGGAAAGAGAAGGAGTAGTGATCTTTGTTAATCGCGAAAACCCTGACAGGATTTTAACCAGAAGGACCGATGAAGTTGAAGGTGGTGCATTTTCGGGATTTGCGCTGAATTCCTATATCTCTGTTCAGGAAGGGGCGACTTTTAAGATCATTTTAGACGAAGATACAGGGGATCACTTTCAGGCATCCGGCGACGGCGACTTATTGTATGACATCTATCCTAACGGCCGTACAACTTTGTCCGGGCGTATGGAGATCAATGACGGCTACTATGAAATGAGCTTGTACAACCTTGTTACCCGCAGGTTTGAAATTCTGGAAGGAAGCACTGTAGTATGGTCTGGAGATCCCATGGATGCCGACCTTGATATTACTGCAGTTTATAATGTAGAAGCTTCGGCCTCAGGATTAATGGCTGCCCAGATCACATCCCAACCTTTAGGCGATCAGGATCAATACAGGCAGGAATTGGATTTTCTCGTCTATTTAAGAATAGGAGGGGAGATCTCTGCACCAAAACTTTCTTTTGGATTGGATATGCCCGAAGATGAACAGGGAGCGCTTAGCGGCCAGGTATATGGAAGAGTCCAGCAGGTTAATCAGCAGGAAAACGAGCTTAATAAACAAGTATTTTCGTTACTGGTTTTAAACAGATTCTTTCCATCTTCAGGAAGTCCGGGAACAGAAGGAGGTACTTTATCATTTGCCAGGGACAATTTAAATGAAGCCCTTTCTGACCAGTTAAATGTCTTTTCAGACAGGTTAATGGGTGAAACCGGAATTGATCTCAATTTTGGATTAAATTCTTTTACAGATTATCAGGGGGAGAGTCCACAGGAAAGAACGCAGCTCGATATTACGGCCCAGAGAAGCTTTATGGATGACAGGCTAATTGTGAGTGTTGGAAGCGAGGTGGACGTGCAGGGGTCGAGCCCTGTGGAAGAAGCAAATCCTTTAATAGGAAAAGTAAGTCTTGACTATTTGCTCACCAAAGATGGAAGATTCCGCATCCAGGCCTTCAGAAGAAATTCTTACGAAAATATCATTGAAGGCCAGGTAATTATTAGCGGTCTCGCCCTCATCTTTACCCAGGAATTTAACCAGTTCAGGGAATTGTGGAATGAAGTCTTTAATCCCGGTGCAGGAAAAGAAGAAGAAGAAGAAGAAGAAGAAGAACAATCTGAAGAATAATATGCAGAAGATATTTTACTTTTTGGGAACTATAACAGCTTTAATCTTGCTGCATTCCTGTAGCGTAAAAAAATTCATTCCCGAAGATAAATTGCTCTATACAGGTGCAGACCTGGAACTTTCTTCAGAAGATGAAATAGAAGATCGAAAATCTCTTAAAGCGGAATTAGAAAACCTGATCACCCCCGAACCCAATTCCAGAATCCTGGGATCAAGGATAGGGCTTTATTTTCATTATAAAGCTCAAAAAGAAAATCCGGGGTTCATCAATCGCTTCATGAATAAAAGACTGGGAGAGGAGCCGGTATATCTTTCTGATGCAGATCCTTTTCAAACAGAAGACCTTCTTAAAAACCGTCTTGAAAACCGGGGTTACTTTTATAGCAGAGTAGGGCACAGCGTCAATGAAAACCCGGAAAATAAAACTGCATCCATTACTTATAAAGCAATTCTACCTCAAAATCCATACATCCTGGCAGATTATGCTATGGATTCAGATTCTCTTATGGTCTATCAAGCGATCGAGGAGACTCTCCCGGAAACTTTGCTGAAGGAAGGGGAACCTTTCAACCTTAGTATGATGAAGGCAGAAAGAGAACGAATAGACGCGGCTCTCAAGAACAGAGGGTATTATAACTTTAGCTCAAATTTTCTCATTTTTGAAGCCGATACCAATCAATATGACAGGAAAAAATTTGACCTTTTTCTGCGTGTAAAAAACGAAGTTCCTGAAGCCGGTTTAAAACCTTACCGTATAAAAGAAGTGAATATTTATCCAAATTATTCACTGGGTTCAGATTCTCTTGCGCAGGATACTATTAGGTACAACGACAGGAATTATATCCAGGATGAGATCTTTTTTAAACCTGAAAAATTAGATCCTTTTGTTTTGTTGGAGGAAGGTGATCTGTATAATCCGGAAAAATCCGGTAAGACCAGCAGGCGTATTACTTCAATTGGAACTTATCAATTTGTAAACATAAGGTATGATGAGATCGATTCTCTGGCCACTGATAGCCTTGGGTATTTGGAAGCAAACATTTTCCTTTCCCCAATGAACAAGCGGGCAATAAGGGCAGAGCTACAGGCCATTACTAAATCCAATAACTTTGCCGGGCCACATCTTGCGCTCACCTATACCAACCGGAATCTTTTTCATGGCGGAGAGATCTTGAATTTGTCGGGCAAAGTGGGTTATGAACAGCAACTTTCGGGAGGGGATAACATAGGGAAGCGCAGCATCATCCTCGGTGTAGATGCAGATGTTGTTTTTCCCCGCATGCTGTTTCCAATTATCGAGATCAACAGCAACTGGTTTGAGTATTCAATTCCAAAAACAAAAATTGGCGCCGGCTTTGAATATTTGAACAGAAGTGAGTTATTCAGCCTTTTCTCCGTTAACGGGAGCTTTGGCTATCTATGGAAAGCGAACAGGTTCATCACTCATGAACTCAATCCGTTTTCTGTAGATTATTCACAACTGAGTAAAACCACTCCGGAATTTGATAAAATCCTGAAGGAAAATCCTTTTCTAAAAAGCAGTTTTGAACAACAATTTATTGCTGGTTTAACCTATTCGTTCCTGTATAGTGAAATGATTGATGCACTGGATGAACACCAATTCTTTGTAAATGCCAATTTAGACCTGGCAGGAAATTTATTGGATTTGTTAAGCAAGGGAGAGGCGCCAAAGAAATTCCTGGGAATGGAATTTGCCCAGTATGCAAAGATAGATACCGATCTTCGTTACCATTTTAATTTCGCTCCCGAACAAACCCTTGCCACCAGGATTTTTGCCGGAATTGGTATTCCTTATGGAAATTCTGATGTCATGCCTTACAGCAGGCAATTTTATGCCGGGGGACCTTATAGCATCAGGGCATTTCCTATTCGCTCCCTGGGACCGGGGAGGTACACCATTGAAGGGGAGGAGGAAATACCCTATTACGATCGCACAGGAAACTTAAGGCTTGAGGCCAATGTGGAATATAGATTCCCTATTTATCAATTCCTGAAAGGGGCTGTTTTTGCAGATGCAGGGAACGTATGGAATACCAAAAGAAGAAATCTTCCACCAGAGGATCAACTTACAGAACAGCAAAAACGACTGATAGAAACCGGAACTTTTGGTTCTTCATTTATTGATGAATTTGCAATAGGAGTAGGGCCGGGTCTAAGAATTGATATTCAGAGTTTTGTGATAAGATTTGATCTCGGTTTTCCCGTACACACCCCATGGTATGAAAAAGGGGAGAGATGGCAATTTAGGTTTGATGACCCGCAATTCAATTTTGCGATTGGTTATCCTTTCTAATGCTGCATCTTGGAACCAAAGCAAAGATCTCCTGCATCTCCTAAACCCGGAACAATATATCCTCTTTCATTCAATTTCTCATCAATGGTGGCTATCCATAAATGGGAATTTTCAGGAAACACCGTTTCCAGGTATTCTATCCCTTCTGTAGCACCAATAACGGAAACCAAATGAATCACTTTAGGGGTTCCCATTTTTTCCAGAGCTTTTAGCACATTCACAAAAGATCTGCCGGTAGCGAGCATGGGGTCTGCCAGGATAAGGGTTTTTCCTTCAAGGGAAGGAGAAGCCAGATATTCAACCAGGATCTCGAATTCTTCATCATTGTTTGGGTGATGCCGATACGCAGAGATAAAAGAATTGTCGGCCGCATCGAAGTAATTTAGTAACCCGGTGTGTAACGGCAATCCTGCACGGAGGATGGAACAAATTACCAGTTCTTCCTGTGGAAGTTGAATTTTTGCCTGGCCCAGAGGAGTCTGCACTTCTTTTTCAGAAAAATTAAAATTCTTACTCAGTTCATATCCCATAATTTCTCCTAATCTTTCAATATTCCTGCGGAAGCGCATCCTGTCGGTTTGCAGGTTGATATCCCGAAGCTGGGATATAAAAGTATTGGCAATAGAATTCTTTTCAAGTAGGTGATGAACGTGCATAATAGCTTTGTGTAATGAAGATTTTCAAAGTTAAAAATTTTGCCTTAATAAGTCTCATTTTACATGATTCTAATAAAGATATTTCAACAGGGCATTTTATACTTACCCCATAGAAATATATTTAAAAATGTGATTAAAATTGTATCTTTAGGTATCCAGTATGCTGCAAAACAATTGATTAAAGAATTTATAAAATTATATTTATGAAAGAAAAAGAAGAGTTTTTGCGTGAAGTCAACAGAGCATACGCAGAAGGTGATGAGAAATGGTTTATGGACCATATTACCGATGATATTTGCTGGGTGATCGTGGGAGAAAAAGATATTGGAGGAAAATCGGAGTTTAAAGAGGTACTGGAGCAAATGAAAGAAATGCCCGCTCTTAACATTGAAGTGGAAAATATTTACGTGACTAACACCCACGGAATTGTCGAAGGGGTGGTAATAAGCAGGAACAGGCTTGGACAAAAGAAACATTACGGCTTTTGCGATATCTATAAATTTGCAGAAGGAAAAGACCTGCGAATTTCAACCATTACCTCTTATGTAATCGATATTAGCAGACACCTGCAATACAGGGAAAGCTGTTAAAGAAAATAGCCACTCCAGGAGTGGCTAAAAAATTATTTTCTATTGTCGTTATCTCTGGTCTTTTCCGAAGGATCTTTATATTTTTCCGCTTTTTCTCCTTTATAAACAGTCTCACTTTGAGATTCTATATTGTCATTTGAATTTGCAGATTCCTTAGGTCTTCTTTCTTTTTCCACGTCTTGCGGTTTGTTGGTGGTGGGATTGAATTTTCTGTCATCGTCTCCCGGAAGGTCAAGATCTGCACCTGCATAATCAATGGGTTCTTCTCTCTCTTTAAAATAATCTCCCTTTCCTTCGTCCTGGCTTTGGTTGTTTAGCACTTCTTTGTCTTCTGGGGTAATATTGGAGTTGTAGTTGTTATTATCCTGATCTCTTTCAGATTGACCGGCACGATTATTTTTGGGTTGTTCTTCTTTCTTTGTCATGATTTAGTTTTTATTTTAAATTACAGATTATCTTATATTTACCCGAGCTTTTGCGGTTAAATTGCAGTTAAATTTCCTCCGAGGGATTTAAATAATTTTTACTTCAGAAATAATTTGGTTAAATATTTGATACCCTGTCGTTGAAGATATACTGATGATGAAAAACTTTATTCTACTTCTTTTTTGCCTTGTCGGTTTTGCGGCTCAGGGGCAAATTGATAATCCTACAGCTCCTGTAAAGGCGCCGGGAGAACTTATGGCTCCTAAGACCGGAAGTGAATCTGAATCTTATTTAAAAACTTCGGGCAATCACAGTCTTAGCTCCAAAAAAGGAATTTTCAGCAATACCAGTGAACCCATAAAATTAGGAGAGAAGGAAGAAAAAAGCTTCAGCATGAGGACAGATCAAAATGGCCTGATGACCTTCAAAGGAAAAGATTATACCCCTAAAGCTTTCGTTAAAGACAAGGAAGTAAGGGAAGAATTCCGAAGAGATCAATATTTGGGAGATTTCAAAACTACAGGTGTGTTTGTGGAACTCTACTGTCGTGATCATGAATATATTGACGGGGACCGGGTGAAAATTAGTATCAACGGGGTTGTTATTGACGCCAACAATCTTTTGGGAGGAACTTTTACTCCTATTATGGTTAGGTTGGATGATGGCCTCAACAATATTGAGTTTGAAGCCCTCAACCAGGGAACTTCAGGGCCCAATACCGCAGAACTTCGGGTTTATGATGACCAGGGTAGGGAAGTGGTTCGAAAAGAATGGAACCTGCTTACCGGATCAAAAGCCAACCTGGTTGTTGTAAAACAGTAAATTTCCTATAAATTCCCCTGCATTAAATTATAGATATTAAAGCCGAAAAGGATCAGGATTGCTATCAATGCTAAAACTGTGGGAACAGGAATATTATTAATGTTGAGCCTAATGTAAAACGGCGGCTTTTTATCTGTCTCCTTACGTTTCTTATGTCTTAAATTAAGTAAGGCGACATTCACCATTCCAAACACAATAAAAATAAAGATATTACTGAGACTGGCCACGATCTTCAGGTTTCCTATCAATCCAAACCCTATAGCCACAATACTTATAGCTATGATTGCAAAGTTGGGTGCATTCCCTATTCCCGAAATTGTGGTAAATTTTTTGAGCCAGGATTTATTGCTATCCCTTGCCACATCATAAAGCAGTCTCGAAGTTCCAAGAATATTACTTAAGATGGTTTTGCTGGTAGCAAAAAGTGCTATGATGACCAGGGAAGTTGCGCCCCATGTTCCAAGCTTTGTCTCAATTACGGCAGCCAGCGGTCCATTTGAATTCGAAAGCTCATTCCAATCCAGCACGTTTACAGCACTAACAGCGATCAAAACGTAAATAATTAGGACCAGGATCCCACTCATGATCACTGCCTTTGGCATATTAACTTTGGGATTTTTAGTTTCTTCGGCCATTTTCACCAGGTCCTCAAAGCCTATATAACTAAAAAAGATCAATGCACCTCCCGCCAGTAGGCCGGTCCACCCGTTTTCATTCGTTTGCAGCAGGGGTTCAAGCCGGAATTCAGGAATGCTGACTACAACCACCGCAGCGAGACCCGTTAGGGTGATAATAGTGGCGAAGGAATTATAATAGGAGCTATATTTTGTGCCTATAATGTTGAAAAAGGCCATAAAAGCAATTATAACAATGACAATGATCCAGGAAGGGATATTGACCAGCCTGCTAAGATAATCGGCAAAACTAATGGAGATGGCGGCTGCAGCCACTATTCCCGTAAAAGCCATAAAAACAGACATAATAAAGGCTGTTTTTTCACCCAGGCCTTGTTTTATATACTCAAAACTACCTCCGGAATCGGGATAGCGGCTTACGAACTCTGCATAAGACAGGCCTGTTAAGAGTGCTACTGTCGCAGCGATAACAAAACTGAGCCATAACATATTTCCACTTAGACCTGCTGCCTTTCCTATTATAGCATAGATTCCGGCGCCAACGATACCTCCAACACCAAACATTAATACATCCCAGAATCCTAAATTTCTTTTGAGTTCCTTTTTTCCCATTGATGATCTTTAATTTAATCCATTTGTTTCAATATAATTTTTCATCTGGGATAGAAAATAAACTTAACAGGAACTAAAGAAAAAACTAACAAATTTTAAGCTGAAACAAGATCTCAGGGGAATTTTGTAAATTGAAGAGAAATTACGGTCTATGAAAAAAGTTCTTATTGCGATCGATTATCATCCCATTTCAGAAAAAGTTGCCGAAGCGGGCTATGAATTGGCAAAAAACCTTAATGCGGAAGTGTGCCTACTTCATGTTTTAAATGACGTGGGTTTTTATGGCACCCAGTATCCCACTTTTATGGGATACGACGGTTATTCGGGAATGGCTCCGGACCTTGACCTGGCCCTGGAAATGAGGAATATTGCTGAAGAGTTTATGGGAAAGGCTAAAGCTCATCTTAATGATGAAAGGGTGAGCACCTATATTGCTGAAGGAGATACCGCCAAAACAATACTAAATTATGCCGAAGAATGGGGTGCTGAGGTTCTGGTGATGGGCACCCATAGCCATTCCACCTTTGAAAAACTGCTGTTAGGAACCGTTGCCGGGAAGATCCTTGAAAAAACCAAAACTCCATTATATTTAATTCCTATTAAAAAATAGCTTCTTAAAATTGGCGTATCTTTATAAAGATTAGACCTTTTGTACGGAAATTATTTCCGAAAGATTCCCCTTTCAAACAAATCGAGCTAACGATTAAAATAGATTGATATGAAAAACAGGGAATTTTTTAGAGTATGCATGCTGGTAAGTATGCTATTCTTTTTCGCCGAGAACATTGCCCAGGAAGCAACAAATTCTGTTGTAAGGACAATTGATGATAAAGACCTGCAGTGGGGACCTTGTCCAGATTTTATGCCGAATGGTTGCGAGATTGCTATTCTCCATGGAGATCCTGCTAAAAAAAACGCAGATGTACTTTTCAAAGTACCTGCCAATACAGACATTCCAAATCATAGCCATACCTCTGCAGAAAGGATGATCCTCGTTTCGGGAGAAATGGATGTTACTTATGAAGGAGAGGAGACGCAAAAGCTAAAAACTGGAAATTATGCCTATGGTCCTGCCATGAAACCTCACAGGGCTCGCTGTGGAGATGCGGGATCTTGTGTACTATTCATTGCCTTTGAAGAGCCGCTTGATGCTATTCCCGTGCAGGAGTAAGGTAGAAAAACGATAAAATCAGGAGAAACTTCCGGGAATTCAGGTAATTTTTGGAGGGCTAAATAGTTGTGGTAAAAACAAAAAGAAATCATAACTTTGTGTTTTACTGCAGCTCTGAATAAATTAGGTTAATCTTCTTCCCGATCTTTTTCCAAAATTCCTTTTAGTTCTTCAGGTAAATTCTTATATTCATTTAAAATCACAACAAAGTCCGAATGGCAAAATCGCAACAAACGTACAACAAAACAGAAAAAGAAAAGAAACGCTTAAAAAAGCGGGAAGAAAAGAAGAAGAAGAAGGATGAAAGGAAGGCAAGTGGAGAATCTGCTTCAGAATTCGCCTATGTAGACGAATATGGAAATTTAACCGATACTCCGCCAGATCCATCCCGCAAAATTGAAGTTGATGCTGAAAGTATTGAGATTGGAATTCCGAAAAAAGAGGAATCAGATGAGGAAGTAGATTTCAGCAAGGAAGGAAAAGTTTCCTTTTTCGATCATTCAAAAGGTTTTGGATTTATCCTGGACAGTAAAACCCAGGAGAAATATTTTGTGCACGTTACCGGTCTCATTGATGATATCGAAGAAAACGACAAAGTTACCTTCGAACTGGAAAGAGGCCAAAAAGGTATGAATGCAGTCCGAGTTAAAAAGCTTTAGTTACTCTTCATAAAGAGAATAAAAAAGCGGCAGTTTAAAACTGCCGCTTTTTGCATTTTAAGATTTCAACCAGCTGTGCCGCAGCTCCATCTGCTCTCCATCTGCATTCATCAATTCCACAAGTCGTAAACCTTTTGACATAGGTTCAATGACCTTAGCCTTGAGTATCTTTTCATTTCCATCTCTCACTACTGTAATGGTAATATCCTCACCAACCTTCCAGTTTACAGAATCGGAGATTAGATCATAGATATTCTGAACATTATAAGCTTTGCCATTGATGCTTTTAATGATATCTCCGCCTTGCATTCCGGTTTTGGTAAAGAAGGTACTTAGCGCAATATCATCTCTCACTACAATCTCTCCTGCGGCGTTCACGGTTATATAGGGCGTCGCCTGGTCTTTGATAAAATAATCTACGGGAATTTCTCCTGAGCGCAACTCAAGTCCCACCTTCTTGAAGAATTCATTGTAGGGGATAGGAGTGGTACCACTAACATAAATCTCGAAGAACTCCCTTATTTCAGGGTAGGTGAGTTCAACAATAACAGAAATAAGTTCTTCATCCTTAAAAGGTCGTTCTTTACCATACTTGTCGGTAAGTTTTTTCATAAGATCCAGAAGGCCTCGTTCGCCATTGCTTAATTCCCTAAGCCTGATATCAAGAGCCATTCCTATTAGAGCACCTTTAAGGTAAACATTATAATAGCTGTCATGATATTCTTCTTCTAATATGTTTTGGCTCATTACCGTAAAAGGCATGGTGTCATCGAAGGCTTTTGAAGCCAATATCTTATCATTCATCCTGTCATAGAAATCCTGATTGGTAATTAACCCCTGATTCACCTGAAATAAGTTTGCAAAATATTCTGTTACCCCTTCATACAACCACAGGTGCTGAGACATTTTAGGATCGTTATAGTCGAAATAATGCACCTCTTCGGAATGAACGCCAAGAGGAGTTAAAATATGGAAAAATTCATGCGACACTATATCTGTAAGTGATTCTAATAAGGCTTCTTTTGCCATAGTTTCGGGCATAACTACTACTGTTGATGTATGATGTTCCAGGGCTCCGAAATTACCGGCATCTCCTTCACCGGGAGTAGCAGAAAGGTAGAGCAGAATAGCATATTTATTGGTGTCATCTATCTCTCCTAAAAAGCTCTTTTGGGCATTGATCATTTTTTCCATGGCAGGTTTAAAATCCTGTGCGCTGTAAACCTTATTTGGAGAGTAAACATGCAAAAGCACCTCCATGTTTTCCGCCTTAAAAGTGGCGGTATCGGCAGTGGCATACATGATAGGATTATCTGTCACTTCAAAATAGCGGTTTACACTAAAGATATCTTTTTGATGACCTTCAGCTCCTACAGTAGATTCATTTACGGTAAGGGCACTTCCGGGGAATAGTCCGTCGGGACGAACAACTTCCAGGCGATATGGTTCTTCGGTCATGTTTTCAAAATAGCCAATGAAGCCATGAAGATTGAGCATATAATTTTCTCCTTCCTTAATATTGGTTCCGGCCATAGAATAAATTCCCTTCTCGCCCTTCACATCATAAGAATCGTTCATCCAATAGGAAATTTTATCAAGACGCGTGGCATCCATGATCTTCCAGCTGTTCTCATCTAAACTGGTAACTGTTAGTTCCTTTCCTTTTTTGTCATAAGCCCTGAAATTCTCAGCAAATTGCCCATAATTCGCAGTAGAGTAGGTGCCGGGTACAGTTTTAGGAATATAGAAAATGATCTCTTCCGAAGTAATGTCGGCGGGATCTACAGTAACCATTACTTTATCATCCTGCACATTCACCAGATCCAGGGTGGCGATAATTGGCTGTTTTTCAGAAACCGGGGTTTGAGCAGTTTTACAACCTAAGATTGTGGCAGTTAATGCCAGGACATATATTATCTTCTTCATTTTATTTTTTTTATTGGACTATAGATTTAATGAAATGTTACACCCGTTATTGAATTGTGATAATTTTTATTGATGACCTAAAATTCAGGCAGGACCAAATTATGATATTGGTCAGGAAAGAACTAAAAAATAAAACAGTTCCTGAAAATTCTGGAGAAAGATTAATAAATTAGAGATGTCTTTTTAAGCCGGAACAGATGCTATTATCCTTGTACTTCACTAAAATCTTCTCCGGAATTCTCAAGATTCTCTATCCTTCTTGTTCAATTAAAATCTTACACGATGAAAATTTACGACGATAAACACATTAAAAATGTGGTCTTTGTGGGGGCACATAACAGTGGCAAAACTACTCTTGCCGAAACTATGTTGTTTGAAGCCGGATTGATCAACCGGCGCGGAACTGTAGAATCAAAAAATACAGTATCAGATTTTCATGATATTGAACATGAAAAAGGGAATTCTGTCTTTGCAACTCCTTTACACACCGAATGGCGTAACTATAAGATCAATATCATAGATACTCCCGGGCTGGATGACTATATAGGAGAGATCATTTCTTCTATAAGAGTGGCAGATACAATTGTAACCGTGTTAAATGGACAGTACGGAGTGGAAGTAGGCACAGAGATCATTTGGAATTATATAAAAGAATATCACAAACCCACAGTTTTTGTCATCAACCAGATCGACCATCCCGGGCTGAATTTTGAAACCGGTTACAATAGCATTAAGAATCTGGTAGGTAATAAGGCTGTAAAAATTCAATATCCGCTTATAGTAGACGGGGCTCAATGCATCATTGATGTTCTCAAAATGAAAATGTACAAGTTTTCTCCTGAAGGAGGAAAGCCTGAAAAACTTCCTATTCCAAAAGATCAAAAAGATACTACCGATGCATTACATAATGAACTGGTAGAAAAGGCAGCCGAAAATGATGAAAATTTAATGGAGCTGTTTTTTGAAAAAGGAACATTGAACGAAGAGGAAATGCGGAAAGGGATTAAAGCAGGAATGCTCAATTATGACCTCTTCCCGGTTTTCTGCACATCTGCACTAAATGATATGGGCAGCGGCAGATTGATGGGCTTCATCGATAACGTGGCACCTGCAGCGATGGACCTGAAACCTGAAATGAGCGTTGAAGGGAAACAGATCATGCCAAAGCCTGATGCATCACCTGTGTTGTTTGTATTTAAAACAGTGCATCAACCTAACCTGGGGCAGGTAACCTTCTTTAAGGTCAAAAGGGGAGAGGTGAGGCTGAATGATAAGCTTGTCAATTCAAGGAATGGAGAAACTGAGGTCATTAACCAGCTTTTTATTATGGATGGAAAAGAAAGAAATCCTATTTCAAAGTTGGTGGTGGGAGATATTGGCGCAACCTTAAAACTAAAACATACAGAGACCAATGACACCTTGGCTGCTCCCGGGGAAGAGATTAGCATTCAACCCATCGAATATCCACAGCCCAGGATAAGAAGAGCCGTGTCTGCAGTGAACACTAAAGATGAGGAGAAGCTAACAGAGGCTCTTAAAAAGATACATAGTCAGGATCCCACTGTAGAGATTTTCTTTTCCAATGAATCCCGGCAATTGATCCTCACTTGCCAGGGCGAGCTGCATTTGGCAACCATTGACTGGCTGCTTAAAAAGATCTATGGTGTGGAGGCTAAATTTGAAAATCCTAAGATAGCCTTTCGGGAAACTGTACAAAGACCTTCAGCTTCCAATTACCGTCACAAGAAACAATCGGGAGGTTCAGGACAATTTGCTGAAGTTCATCTAAAAATAGAGCCCTGGGATGAAAATATGCCTGAACCGGAAGGCTTCAACATTCGTGGAAAGGAGGAAGTCGATCTGCCCTGGGGAGGAAAGCTGGTCTTTTACAATTGTATAGTAGGGGGAGTGATCGATCAGCGGTATTTGCCATCGATCATGAAGGGTATTCTGGAAGTTATGGAAAATGGTCCTTTGACCGGTTCCTATATTAGGGATGTTAGAGCCATGATCCATGATGGTAAAATGCATTCTGTAGATTCCAACGATATTTCCTTTAAAATTGCCGGAGCACATGCCTTTAAAAAAGCCTTTTTAAATGCAGATCCTAAACTCCTTGAACCGGCACTGGATCTTGTGGTTAAAGTACCGGAAGAAATGGTTGGTAATGTGATGACCGAGCTTCAAAGCAGGCGTAGTATCATCCAGGGAATTGAGAGTGAAGACAATTATCAGGTGCTAAAATGCATCGCACCGGAATCTGAACTTTTCGGTTTTTCTACCGAACTCCGTTCCCTTACCAAAGGAAGAGCAACCTTTAGCACCAAATTTAATGGATACCAGGCTGTTCCGTCCAACATTCAGGATAATTTGACAAATAAGAGGGAATTAGTGCAATAGAGAATAAAAAAAGTTCAATAAGAACTATTTAGTACGCCGTAAGTCCTAATAGATATACGGCGTATTTAAATTTTATATCTTCACAAGATTTAAGATCAGGTAATGAAAGAAAAAGTACTGGAGGCCCAGCTGGAGGAAATGCGAGGTTATATTCAACATAAGGCTAAGCTGAATACAAAAGTATCCAGTGCACCTGTAGGCTGGCATTTGGCACATAACCTTAAAGTTATTCATTCAATCCTGGACGGACTGGAGAATTCAGATCCCGATCAATACAGGAGGTCCTTCAGCTGGAAAAAGCAGCTGGTTTACTTAACAGGAAAAATTCCCCGGGGAAAAGCCAGAGCTCCAAAAAGAGTTATTCCGGAAGATAATATTTCAGAAGGTGAATTGAGGGAACAAATTAATTCTGCTAAAACAGGAGTTAATTGTATCGTTAACCAGTCTGAAAAATCTTATTTTGAACATCCTTTTTTCGGACACATTAAGAGAGACGAGACTGCAAAATTCCTGGTGATCCATACAGAGCATCACTTAAAGATCATTCGTGACATCCTGAAATAAATACATTTCACTATAACTGGATCAAGAGGTTCTAAGAATTATTTCTATTCCTTTGGTAAAATAACTATCAGGAGTTCTTTTCTTTATAATAACATCTGCACTATAATTTATATTATGTAAAATAGAATATTTGGAAAACCTCCTTTATACGTATTCCATTTCCCAGGTCCCTCTTCCCGTTCTAAATCCTCCAAACCTGTTCTTGCCAAAAAAATTATTCGTTTAAGCCTAATGTCCTAGAAACCATAGATAATATAAAGGGTGGTTAGAAAATTCTGTTCTAACAAATATCTTATCGTGGTTCCATTAGGAACTTACCGTGGATTTTTTAAGCTATTATTTATTGACGATCCTGCCTTCATAGCTCATTCTATCTCTTTGAGATGAACCTACAGAAGTACTTGTTTTGCCACCGGGAAAAACAGTTACATCAAAGCTGAGTATTTCTGTTTTGTGATTCCCGTCAAAAAATAATTTAACTCTTCCTCTGCCCGGCATTTCCTCTATTCTCAAATTTTCTAAAGGTCCTTTATATACTATGGCTCCCTCTGTGCCATAGCCTCCACCCGCATGACGTACTCCAAAGAATGGAAGATAAACGTCCACACTGTCATTCTTAAATCTTATATGATTGGAATTTCCAATGATGTTGATACGGTTGCCCCGCAAAGGATTTGCCCACTCATTTTCAATTTCAAAATTTAGACTGCTAACCGTCTCCAGTGTCTGCTGATATTCCGCTGAATCTGCCGCTAAAAAATTCCTGTTTCCGCAGGAAATGGCCAGCGAAATTCCCGCTACCAACAAAAAATATTTAATAATAAATTTTCTATTACTCATAATGAACGTTTTCCTAAGTAAGTTACAAAATTCATATAAGTTTTCATATAGATTCAATTTTCTTAAATTTTAGAAGTCATAGATTCTCATTTTAATCTATTTTTTTGCCTCCCGTTAAACTATTCTCAAAACAGGACACATTTAACCCTCTGTTGGCAGGGTCAGGGTTTTATTTTTAGCAATTTAACTATGTCATCAGGTGATTTACCCTGAATTTTTAAATTATGAAAATAAAGAAAGTAACTGTTTTTGGTACTGGCAACTTTGGAGCACGCGTTGCTTTTCATACTGCCTTTAATCGAATTGATGTCACAGTCTACGACCGTGATTATAGTCTTCTGGAAGAGGCGCGTACAAAATTTAGGGAGTTTGCAGATATTTATGTAAAGGATTTTGGTGCTACTCAGGAAGAAGTGGAAACTGCACTCGCCAATATTGCCTATTCAATGGATATTACTGAAGCAGCAGGCAACGCCGATCTCATTATAGAAGCTTTACCCGAAGACCTATCGGTCAAAAAAAATTTTTACACTGAACTTCAGAAAACTGCTCCCAAAGATGCCATTTTTGCCTCCACTTCTGCAGGCCTTGATCCTGTAGAGCTTTCAGAAGCTTCAGGGAGAGTAGATAAATTCGTCAATTTTCATTTTCCTGTTGATATGGATCCTGCAGGTACTTCAGAAATTATTTGCCTTCCCACCATAGATTCAACCATTGTCGATACTATTACCCAGTTTGCAGAAGAACTTGAAATGCAGGTGATAGTGAGAAAAATGGAACAACAGGATTAAAAAACCCGGAGTAATTGTCCGGGTTTTCAGTGTTATTTAGTTTCAAAAATTATTTTACCTGATTCCTTTCATTATCTGTCACAGTATTTTTATTCACAGCCCCTACATCCCTATTCTTCAATTGCTCTTTGAATTCATTGATGATACCACCTTTCAGAAGCACCTGGATCTGCCTGTCGCTTAGGCTGTGTTTGGTCTCGATCTCAATTCTCTCACCATCTTTTTTACTAATGCTGACTTTTATATTATTTCGATTCTTAACGTCTTCCCGAACGTTAGTCAGGCTCACTGAATCACCCTGCTCAATTTTATCGAAGTCTGCAATGTCAATGAATTCCAGAGGTAAAATTCCGAAGTTTACCAGGTTTTGCCAGGCGATACGTGCATAGGAGTTGGCGATAACAGCAATCTGTCCCAGATACTTTGGAGCCAGGGCAGCATGTTCCCTGCTCGAACCCTGTGCGTAATTGTCTTTTGCGACTACTATATGTCCTCCATGATCCTCTTTCGCTTTTTGTGCTCTGTCGTAGAAGGTATCATCTATTACAGAATAAGAGAACTTGCTAATCTCTGGCAGATTACTTCTAAAAGGCAAAACCTCTGCTCCTGCTCTAAGGATCTCATCTGTAGAGATATTATCTCCCATTTTTAAAAGTACGGGCACATCACAGCTATCCCTTAATTCGGTAATGTATGGCAGCGATTTTATATTAGGTCCTTTTTTGAGTTCCACCTCCATATTATGTTCAGGCGGTGCTACAAGCATCATGGTATTGATCAATTCCTTTTCAGGATATTCATACCTGGGATATTTCATATCATACAGCTTCTCAAGATCCCGCGGATCTGTGATCTTTCCTGTTAATGCCGAAGCCGCAGCAGTCTCCGGGCTACACAGGTATACCTGGTCATCCTCTGTTCCCGAACGGCTTGGGAAATTCCGCGGCATGGTTCTTAAACTAATGGTATCTGAAGCCGGGGCCTGTCCCATTCCTATACAACCCATACATCCGGATTGGTGGAAACGGGCTCCTGCCGCGATCAGGTTTTCAAACCCTTTATTGGCAATTAAATTCTGAATTACCTGCCTTGAGGTAGGATTGATATCAAATGAAACTTCTTCCCTTGTGGCTTTTCCTTTTACGATGGCTCCGGCTATCCAGAAATCTCTTACTCCGGGGTTTGCCGAAGATCCAATGACCACCTGGCCTATTTCCATGCCTTCCACTTCTCTTACAGGAACCACATTTCCCGGACTGGTAGGCTTTGCAATTAAAGGAACCAGGTCATCGAGTACGATCTCATCTTCAAGATCATAGGTGCAACCTTCGTCGGCTACCAGCTCTGTCCAATCCTCTTCCCTGCCCTGGCTTTTCAGAAATTTGCGGGTCATATCATCACTTGGAAAAACTGTAGTGGTAGCACCGAGTTCAGCACCCATATTTGCGATCACATGACGGTCCATAGCACTTAACTCGGCTAAACCGGGACCGTAATATTCTATAACTTTTCCAACACCTCCCTTAACATCGTAACGCCGAAGCATCTCCAGGATCACATCCTTTGCACTGATCCAGTCGGGCATTTTTCCGGTGAGCTTCACTCCCATCACCTGCGGCATTTTCACGAAATAAGGCTGGCCTGCAATGGCTGCAGCCACATCCAATCCTCCCGTTCCAATGGCAAGCATTCCCAAAGATCCTGCTGCAGGGGTATGACTGTCTGATCCTACCATGGTTTTTCCCGGTTTTCCAAAGCGTTCCATATGTACCGGATGACTCACTCCATTTCCAGGGCGGCTATACCAGATTCCAAAACGCTGGGAGGCCGAAAGCAAAAATGCATGATCATCTGCATTTTTAAAATCGGTTTGAAGCAGGTTATGATCCACATATTGAACCGCCACCTCAGTCTTTGCTCTATCTAATCCCATTGCCTCCAGTTCCAGCTGTACCAGGGTTCCTGTGGCATCCTGTAACAGGGCCTGGTCGATCTTTATCCCTATTTCTTTTCCGGGAATCATCTCCCCTTTAAGTAAATGCTCTTTGATTAATTTTTGAGTGACGTTGAGTTTTGACATTTTGTGCAGTTTAATTTCCTTTTAAAATATTAAAATCGCTGTGGAATTACAGGCGGTTTAACAATATCTTAGTGTAATACCTATTCCTGAATAAATAAAAAAGAAAAGGACTATCCGAAAAACATCTTCAAACCATCGGCCGGAATTTTTTACTGTTCCCTGTGGAGTTTCGAAAATCGAGGCAAATGTGAAAATACTTCAGGGTATAGTCCCGTTTCCTTTTCATAGCAAAACCGCCAAAATGTAACATTCAAATAAAATTTTGGCGGCTGTTTAATTTAAAAATGGGGGGCTAAAATCTTATTTCTTAGAACTGCCTTCATTGGCAAGCCTTAATATCAAATCCTTTTGCTGGCCTTCTGAAAGATTAAATTTCGGTTTGCCCATATAAGGGAAAAAATATCTGAATTCTCTGTCAAACGTTCTCCAGTTCTCTGCTATACCGCGATTTTTATTTTCGCTACCGGTGTCGGTAGAATTAATGTCATCTCCATCTTCCCCGTAAGCTGTAGCTTCCACAGTATTTCCGGCGAAGACCATACCTTCATTGATTTCAGAATAAAGCACTGCAGTCTCTCCAGATTTCGAAGGGAAATCCAGTGGCACTATAGAAAAGTGTTTGAAAATATCATTTTTGGAATTGATATCCCGTACATTAAAATCAGAATTTGTATTGTTTACCGGGTGACTAAAAATGGGTGCACCGCCTGCATCTTCAGAAATGGATTTTAGAGGCGCATAGGTTTTTTGCAGGGCATCTTTATGAGTCACCAGGATAGCTTTGATCTTATAACCTTCCTCAACCAGATGTTTGATCCCTTCCCGGGCACCTTCTGCAGTGGTATCTATAAGGAGCATGTCCTGGCGGTTCAAATGCCTTATCGCATAACCCTGGGCACCATTTTCCATTTTAATAATAAAGGTATCGGGAATCATTTTGTGAAACTTACCGGCTTCGGCCTGTTGAATAAATTCAGCCGACTGGCTGCTTATCACTTCTTTCTTATCTACGGACTTCATTTATCTGATTTTTTGTGTTCAAAATAAATATACGACCGCACCCAAAAGTGCACAAAGTCTTTAGGACTGTTTAACTGTGGTTTCACAGTTAATTAACGACAGAATATATGCTGAAAACCTGCCATGACCGCTGAGGGAAAATCGGTCGAATAAAGAATGTTTATTGAGACTTAAAAAAGGCATTCCAAAAGCATCTTTTTGAAGCTGAAGCTGCGCAGGCTCTAAAGAAAAGAAATCTGAAACCCTTTTTATTATTGCTGCTTTTACTTCGGAAGAAGGGGCTTCAAAAATGGCATATTCAGCTCTTTTTTCTCTGGCATTTTCTGCGGAAGTATGAATAAATTCTGAAGTAATTTCTGAAGTGGTATAATACTCCTTGTCTTCTATAATCACTTTTCCTGAAACTCCTGCTGAAGAATACTGCTTAAGCTCACATTCCTGGAGCCGCCAGTTTAATCGTGGGGGTAAATCATATTGCCGTTGATGGGCTTTATAAACGGCTTCTTTCATGCTCCAAAGTAGCCATACCATGACATTTGGATCTTTAGATGCGGTGATGTATTCCTGTTCGGTAGCGGTAAATACTTTTTGAAGAAAGCCCCGGCGGCGCCAGTTACTCTCCCGGGCTGCCAGTTGAAGATCTACCACATCATTGCCTATCACGCCTGTTGTTGTTTACTTTTTATGATCCTCACTGCATCGTTAACAGTGGTCATATTATCCATAGAATCATTATCAATGGCGATATTGAACTCATCTTCTACATCAAGAACGATATCTACAAGATTAGCCGAATTGATTTCCAGGTCTTTGATAAAATCTGTACCCTGCCCAAAATCCTGAAATGCAAGATCATTTTGCACATAAGGTTTTACGATCTTCTTTAAGCAGTAAATTATTTCTTTTGTTTCCATAAAATGATTCGAAATTCAAGATTTAAAATTCAAAATTTCTTTATTAACTGACTTCCCTATCCACTGTCCCCTCTCCCCTATGATTGAAATTTACCAAAAATTACCACAGCATTTACATCACCAAATCCGAAACTTGCTTTAGCCACTGTACTTACTTTTCTATAAAGAGTTTTTTGAGGTACTTTTTTCCTTCCGGCTATGTTTTCTATTTCGGGATGCAGATCTTCGCAATTGATATTCCCGAATACGAAGTCATCTGAAATTTGCAACACGCTGGCTATGCTTTCTATACTTCCGGCTGCGCTAAGGCAATGGCCCGTAAGACCCTTTAAACTATTGATCAAGGGAAAATCATCTTTTTTTAAATCCAGTGCTTCGCTCCAGTTCTTTATTTCTGTAGCATCCATTCCTGTAGCAGTAATATGGCCATTGATACTATCTATTTCTGCTGCCTGTACTCCGGCGTCAAAAATTGCATTTTTGATACACCTTACCACCCCTTCAGAATTTGGTGCTGTCATGGAACCCCCATTTCGCTGGCCTCCACTGTTGATATGTCCCCCGAGTACTTCCGCATAGATCTTCGCGCCCCTTTCAAGAGCCGATTCCAGATCTTCCAGGACCAAAGCCCCTGCCCCACTTCCGGGAACAAATCCTGCTGCCGATGCACTCATGGGTCTGGACGCGGCTTCAGGATTGTCGTTATACTTGTGCGGTAGAATGCGCATGGCATCAAAGCCGCCCCAAACATAAGGTCCGCTATCGCTGCAGCTGCCGGCGAGAATTCTATTGGCCTTTCCTAACCTGATCCTTTCAGCGGCCATTAAGATGGCCTCAGTACCAGTAGTGCAGGCAGAAGAATTGGTGGTGACCTGATTTCCGCAGGCCAGCTTGCTGTTGAGATAGGCACTTATTCCACTGGCCATGGTTTGGATCACGCTCGTGCTTCCTAACCTGCGGGTATTTTTGTCATCAATAAGATGAATTGCTTCTCTGAATTTATCTACCCCCAGGATCCCGGTACCAAAAATGATCCCACTGTCCCAATCGGTCTTTGCATCAGGACCAACAGGAAGGCCGGCATCTTTCCAGGCATCCACTCCGGAAATTACTCCATAGACAATTCCGCTGCTGTTGAGGCCCCGCAACTCCAGATCTGAAAAGTAATCCTTCAGCATTTCTTCCGGAATTTCAGGGTTACCGGCGATCTGGCATCTGAACTTCAGCCTTTCCAGTTCCGGCTGAAACTTTATCCCGCTTTTGCCGGTTTTAAGCGCTTCAGAAAAGGCGGTGAGACCCACTCCATTTGGTGCGGCTACTCCCATTCCGGTAATTACTACTCTTCTGTTCATGATTTGATCATTCCTGAAATTTCGCCCTTACAAACCAGTTTTTCTTCAGCATTAAACATTTTCACTTTGCATTTCAATTTGTTGAACCTGAAATACATTTTTTCAGAAACTACTTTTACCCTCTCCCCGGGGAATACCGGAAGGTAATAATCCACACTGGCATTTGACAAAGCAACTTTAAAAGCTTCAGTCTTCTCATCCTTCAGCAGAAAAATTCCCAGGCAAACCACTCCTATCTGCGCCATACATTCTGTAAGGATCACGCCCGGCGTCACCGGATGCTTTTTAAAATGACCTTTGTAGAAGTAAGAGTCTTTAGGAAAAGAATAAATTCCGGAAGTGCCGTTTTCATTTACCTCCGTAAGTTCATCCACGAATAGAAAAGGTTCTGCATAAGGCAGTAAATTGAGGATCTCGCTTTTTTCCATTTATCTGAATCTACTGCTCATTCCGCCGTCGATCACAAAAGAATGTCCGGCAAAAAAATCTGATTCTCCCGAGGCGAGATAAAGAATTAAGGAGGCGATTTCCTCCGGATCTCCAAGTCTTCCTTTAGGAATGTTCTTTAGAAAATTCTCACGCACAGAACCCACACCGGCTTCATCACCCCCGGTATGCTTTAACATCGCCTTTCTAAGCAGCTCTGTTTCAAATGGTCCGGGCACAATGGCATTGATGGAAATATTGGAAGTAGCAAGCTCCAACGCAGCCGACTTTGTAAAGCCCAGTACTGCTGCCTTTGTCGCGGCATAAATAGAGCCGCCCTCTACCCCTCCTAAACCATTTACAGAAGAAATATTAAGAATATTACATTTTCTGTCAGGATGTTTCAACATTTTTTCGATTTGAAACTTCATGCTCAGCCAAAGGCCTTTTATGTTCACATTCATGGTAGCGTCAAATTCCTCTTCAGAAAATTCAAAGATCTTTTTGCCTATACCGGTATCCCCGGCAGCGGCATTTATTGCAACGTCGAGGTGAGGATGGATTTCATCGATGTGTGCAAAAGTCCTATGTACAGCCGCGGAATCGTTAAGATCAACAGCATAGGTGAAAAGTGCATCCTGCTTCTGAAAATTCCTATCGGGATTTCGGGACAGTACCAGGACATCTGCACCCGACTTTAAAAACTTCTGGGCGGTTGCAAATCCAATTCCCGAGCTCCCGCCCGTGATCATCACTGTTTTTCCTGAAAAGTCAAATTCAATCAAAATTTAAGTTTTAAAATTTAAAAATCGGGTATGCTAAGCTATTTGGATGTGAGGTGGAAATTACTATTCGTATCTCCTAACCTAAACTACTGCCTCTGCCTACTTAACACTGCCAACCTACTTTAAATGCTCTCCTCCATTTACCGGTATGATCGTCCCGGAGATCCAGCTGGCTTCATCTTTGCTCAGGAGGTAAACAGCATTGGCAACATCTGCAGGAGTGGTCAATCTTTTAAACGGATTCCTCTTTAAAGCATGTTGTCGCAGGGTTTCAAAACTGGGAATGAGTTCCAGTGAGCGGGTAACAGTAACCCCCGCCTGAATGCAATTGGCACGTATGCCTTTAGGTGCGAATTCGAGGGCAATGCTTCGGGTAATGGCTTCCAAAGCTACTTTGGCTGCAGAAACTGCTGCATAATTCTTCCAGGCTTTAGAGTTACCTTCACTGGTAAAGGAAAGGATTCGCCCATCTTTGGCGAACATTCCGGCGTCATAGATGAGTTTTGTCCAGTCATACAAACTTATAGCCATTGCATCTATGGTTTGCTGAAAATCATCTGACCGCAAAGTAGGCTCTTCTCCCAGCATAGATTTAAGATTTCCCTTGGAAATACTATGGATCATCGTCCTGATCTTGCCGGATTCTCCCAGGATCTCCTTCATTTCTTCCCTAATCTCCTCCCGCTTATCCTTACGGGTGGCATCGCGGTTAAAGGAATGTAATTTTACCCCGAGCGCCTTGATCTCTTCAAAAGCCGATTTAATTTCGGGCAGGTCATCTTTGCGATCCCTGTGCACAATAAGAATGTTCATTCCATGCTCTGCCAGCTTTTTTGCCGAAGCAAAACCCAGACCGCTACTGCCGCCAAGGACCAGGGCCCAGTAATTTTTTCCATCGAATTCCTTTACCATTGTAAGAGTATTTTTTGAGCTGAAAATCCGGGACCAAAACTCAACATTAAGCCCTGCTCTCCTTTTTCAAACTGTTTATCAAGAAATCTTTCCAATACATACAATACCGTGGCGCTGCTCATATTGCCGTAGAGACGCAACACCTCTTTAGTATCGTCAATATTCTTCCCTAATTTACCAAAAAGTTCTTCAACTGTCTGTACGATCTTTTTCCCGCCGGGGTGAAAAATTAAATGCTCCACCTGTTCAATTGACGAATTGTATTTTTCCAAAAAAGGATGGATGATCTGGGGAAAATGATCTGCTATGGTTTGAGGAACTTCGGGATCCAGGACCATTTTTAGTCCGTCATTGGTAAGGTCAAAGCCCATCATATGGGTGGCTTCAAAAAAATGGTACATTTCCTGCCCTATAATCTCGGGGCCTTCCACATCATCTTCAGAAGAAAGGAGCACACAGGCAGCACCATCACCAAAAATGGCCGCACTCACCATGTTTGCCATAGAAAAATCTTCAAGCTGCAGAGTAGCTGTAGGACTTTCTACCGCGATCACTGCTGCCCGTTTATTTTTATTTGCCTTCAGAAAATTGGCGGCATAGATCATTCCTGAAATTCCGGCAGCACAACCCATTTCTGTGACCGGAAGTCTTACCACATCCTGCCTCATCTCAAGCTCGTTAATTAAAAACGCATCAAGAGACGGGATCATGATCCCGGTACAGCTCACCGTTATAATATAATCAATGGAATCTGCTTCCCAACCTGCTTTGTTAAGAGCATTTTTAAGGACCTGAGATCCCAGCTTCTTTGCTTCACGTGAGTAGATATAATTCTTTTCTTCAAAGGAAGTAGCGGTAAAGACCTCTGCCGGGTCCATGATGGAATATCTTTTATCAACTGCAGCACCTTCAAAGATCTTGATCACTTTGCGCTTATATCTTTCTTCCTGACCGCTGAGCCAGGTTTCAACAAATGGGATGACCTCTTTTGTTTCTCTTGAATATGGAGGTAATTCTTTTGTTACAGTTTTAATTCTAACACTCATATAATATTTTCTATTTGAACAGGATCCACTGATACCTGAATGCCCATTTATAATTGATCTCCTGCCGCTTTACGTTCAATCCCCGGCCATACCTCACAATATCTTCCTTTTTAAAGCTTCTGAGAATAGATGTGAGACCATCCTTCCTGTTGATCTCTCTTATTCTGAAGGCCCGGCAAAATGCCTTAAAAAGATAATAGGCTGCCTTGCTTCGCTGCAGATCATTGATCACCACCCCCACTTTTGCCATTTCTGAAAAATTCCTCATCAACTGCTCGATTTCTGAATCTGAAAAATGGTGCAGCGTTAAGGTACATAAAATAATATCTGCTTCGAGGGCTTTAAAACCCTCTGAAAAAACATCCATGGCTTTAAAAGAAACTTCAGGAAATCCTGAAAGGTTTTTTTCAGCGATAGACATTGCATTTGAATTCGCATCCACCCCTAAAAGAGTCATTTTGATTCCCTTCCTCCTGGCCAACTCAGCAACTTGTTTTAGGACGCTTCCGTTACCACATCCTACGTCAATGATCCTAAGAGACCTGTCAAAACTTTGATCTTCCAAAAGTTTTTCCACTCCCTCCACAGTGATCCTGTTTCCTCCAAGCCATTTGTTGACTTTATCCAGGTCCAAAAGGGTTTTCTCCAGCTCCCTGCCCTGCATGTCTAGATCATCCATGATCTCTCTTTGTTGCGATCTTTTGCCTGTATCTATCATTTTATAGGGCTGCCATGGGTTTGTTTAATGATATGGGGTAAGAGAAAAGGCACTTTTGAGATAAGGCTTTGAGAGATTTCTGCCATTTTCTCTCTTAACAAGATCTTCTGAAGCCAGGTGGCGGTAGAGAATCTACGGCTAAAAGTAGCTTCCCAGCGTTTACGATATCTGTTCTCCAATTGCTCTCGTGAAGTTTTACTGTCAATATGGTGCAGCAGTTCTTCCGAAGCTATTTTTGCGCTGTGAATTGCTATGGCCATTCCGTTACCACATAAAGGATGGATCAAACCTGCTGCATCTCCCAACATTAACATGTGATCTTTTACAGCCTCTTTTTTTTCAAAAGAAATTTGGGCAATAGTCAAAGGTTGGGAAAAAACGGGAACAGCTTTTGCAAGAAAACTTTCTAAAAATGGATTTTCACACAGTACTTCCCGGTTAAATTTTTCGGGATCCTTGTGCTTTTTAAAACTATCATAGCTGGCCAGATAGCACATATTTATACTTCCTGATTCCGTTCGGGAAAGTCCGCAGTAACCTCCTTTAAAGTTGTGTAAAGCCACCAGGTCATCGGAAAAATTTTTCATGGCATAATGCGATTTGACGGCGACCCATGGGGCTGAAAGTTGAAAAAACTTCCTGTCCAGATTTTTATCCAAAACAGACCTTTTTCCAAAACTACCCAGCACATGAGCGGCAGCGTATGTGTTTTGGGAAGTACCCACTTCAAAATGATCATTCAAAAATTCAACTTTTAGCACCTTTTCTCTAATAACTTGTACTCCATTGGCCAGAGCTGTTTCGAAAAGCAAATTATCGAGAGAAAACCTACTGACGCCAAAGGCGCCAAGCGGCAACTTCACCTCTAAGGAGCGACCTGCAGGAGTACTGTATTGAAGCCGGGATATATTTTTTGGCAAAAGGTCTGCCAGCGGAATTTTCAAGTGATCAAAATAAGGCTTTATCTCCCTTGAAAGATATTCCCCACAAACCTTATGATGCGGATAGGTTTCCTTTTCAAAAAGGGTAATTTTTTGTCCTTTTTGAGCAAGATGAATGGCAGCGGTCAAACCGGCCAATCCTCCTCCAATAATGATCACAGTTCTTTTTTCCATCCCGGATATAAAAAAACCCGGCAGTTACCGGGTTTTTCATTGCTACTGCCGATATATTAATTACCGGCCTTTTGCTTTGCTTCTTCTTTTAATTGCTCATTAGCAACAATTGCAAGTTCTACTCTACGGTTCTTGGAACGGCCTTCTACAGTAGAATTATCATACTTAGGCTGTGCCTCTCCATACCATTTAGTGTCTATCCTACCCTTATCAATTCCCTGGTTTACCAAAAAGCTGGTTACAGCCTGGGCTCTGTTCTTGGAAAGGGTAAGGTTATAGGCGTCACTTCCGGTGCTATCTGTATGTCCTTCCACAAGAATATTCGTATTTGGATATTCTTTAAAAATGTTGGCAAGAGCCATTAAAGCCTCACGGGATTGACCTTCGACAGAATATTTATCGGTATCAAAATAAACTCCGCTGGTTTCATCGAAGGTGACATTTATTCCTTCACCTACTCTTTCAACTTCAGCTCCTGGAATTTCTTCTTCGATCCTTTGGGCCTGCTTGTCCATTCGGTCTCCAATATAAGCTCCGGCTGCACCACCCACGACACCACCTATAATGGCACCCAGTGCGGTATTACCATCACCTGTATTGTTACCAACAACACCGCCAATAACAGCCCCACCTGTGGCTCCAATGACGGCTCCTTTTTGTTTATTATTTGCGTTTCGTGTTGCATCACAACCAATAAGCATGGTTGAGGCAAAAAGAAGGGCAAAAAAGCTGTTTTTCGTAATTCTCATAATTATATTTTGTTAAAGTTCATTCTAATAGTGAAGGGCTTTCCTTCAAACTGCACAGTTTGTTCCCAAACCATTTGATCCTGGGAAAGGTTCGTAAGATTTAAGCGGTAACCCTTATTTCCCATTTCCGATTTATGATCTTCATTGGTAGGTTTGAACATAAGGTCGTAATTACCCATTGCGGCATTAGATCCGTCTATTGACCAGATGAAGAACTCAGTATTAGTGTCACAAGTCATGCCAGAAGGTTCATAGGACCCGGTGTTGTTGTTGGATACAAAAACCCAGGTGCTGTTTTCCAGGCACGGTGCAGGAATATCATTTAATAGAGAAACCTGTACATTTTGTGCATTGCCGGGATAGGTAATGCTTGTTAACTGCCAGTCACCATTCATAGTCTTTCTTGCTTCATTCACAACTTTGGCAGAGCCGCAGGAGACCAGAAAAGCAATACTTAAAAATAAAACCACAATCTTTTTCATTCTTTTTGTTTTAGTTAATAAAAAATCCAATGTCAAGGTGTAGCACCTATTATGACATTGGATTAAGTCGTCGTTACAATTATCTTCTGAAAAGTCTACTTATCAAGGCTATCACCAGAAGGACAAGGAAAATGTAGAAGATGATCTGCGCGATATCGGCAGCTCCTTCAGCAATTCCTCCAAATCCAAAGATGGCAGCAATAATTGCAATAATTAAAAAGATAACGATCAATCGTATCATAATTTAGGTTTTAGTGATTAGTTGATCTAAAATTACATCTCGACCTATCGTCAGACAAAAGATTATTACTTATTTAACAATTTTTTTGTAAAGAAATCCTAACAAACCCGCAATTGCCGGAATTCTTTCTTAATACTTTAATAATTCCTGAATTTTCACCTCAAAACGCTTCTTTGGAAGATAGCCTTCTTCCAATGCCTTGCTGAATGGTATTGGCATTTCAAGACTACCTACCCGTGCAACGGGAGCATCCAGAAATTCAAAACATTCTTCGGCGATCATAGCTGCAATATCAGAACCTACCCCTCCAAAAACTGAATCTTCCTGAAGGATAATGACTTTGCCTGTTTTCTTGACGGAAGCAAATATGGATTCCTTATCCAGTGGCTGAAGCGTTCGCAGATCCAAAAGATCGGCGTTGATCTCCGGATGCTTCTCTAAAGTTTCAAGTGCCCAATGCACCGCAGCACCAAAACTTATCACGGTTATATCATTTCCTTCCTTTAGCAAAGCTGCTTTCCCAAAAGGCAGCGTGTAATAATCCACAGGTACCTGTTGCCGGGTACTTCTGTATAAAGCTTTGTGCTCAAAGAATAAAACGGGGTTAGGATCATTTATGGCAGTATTTAATAGTCCTTTAGCGTCATAAGGAAAAGCCGGATAGACTACTTTTAATCCCGGAGTCTTGGTAAACCAGGCTTCATTTGTCTGGCTATGGAAAGGTCCTGCCCCTACTCCTGCTCCGCAAGGCATTCTAATCACTACATCGGCGTTCTGATTCCAGCGGTAGTGCACTTTTGCCAGGTAATTTACCACAGGATTGAACCCTGAGCTTACAAAATCGGCAAACTGCATTTCAACCATTGCTTTCATACCCTTGATGGAGAGTCCCATGGCAGTCTCAACAATACCCGATTCACAGATAGGTGTATTCCTCACTCGCTCCCTGCCAAATTCTTCCACGAAATTCTCTGTTATTTTAAAGACTCCGCCGTACTCGGCGATATCCTGCCCCATGAGAACAAGGTTCTCATGCCGCTGCATAGATTGTCTTAAACCTTGAGATACAGCATCTATAAATCTTAACTCTTCAGTTTTAGAAGAAGGCTTAACCTCCTCATATACAATAGGTTCGTAAACATCATTTAATTCTTCAGTTTCATTAAAATCTATAGCCGCTTCAGCATTTGCTGTTTTTAAACCTTCGTCTATTTCCGATTTAATTTCATTCCTGTATTGATTGTCCAGAGCTTCAGAAAGTATTTCTTCTAAAAATAAGAAGTTCCTGAAATTCTCCACCGGATCCTTCTTCGCCCACTCTTCCATAAGCTCATTAGGAACATATTTAGTTCCGCTGGCTTCTTCATGGCCACGCATTCTGAAGGTTTTAAATTCTACCAACACCGGCCGCGGATCCTTTCGCATACTTTCTGCCAACTGAGAAATTTTTCCGTACACCTCCAGCACATTATTTCCATCAATAATATGAGATTCCATTCCGTAGCCAAGAGCACGGTCGGCAAGATGTTCGCAATTATATTGTTCCGAAGTTGGAGTGGAAAGTCCATAACCATTGTTCTCAATGCAAAACAAAACAGGTAATTTCCAAACTGATGCGATGTTCAGGGCTTCATGAAAATCTCCTTCGCTTGTACCGCCCTCTCCTGTAAATACTGCGGTGATCTTTTCTTCTTTTTGAAGCTTATGTGCAAGAGCGATTCCATCGGCAACTCCTAACTGCGGCCCCAGGTGAGAGATCATTCCAATGATCTTAAATTCCTGGGTTCCAAAATGGAAACTACGGTCGCGGCCTTTGGTAAAACCGGAAGCTTTTCCCTGCCATTGCCCAAAAAGTCGGTGCAAAGGCATATCCCGTGAAGTAAATACCCCCAGATTCCTATGCATGGGAAGTATATATTCATCTTTTTGAAGGGAAAGGGTAACTCCTATAGATATAGCTTCCTGTCCAATGCCGCTGAACCATTTGGAGATCCTCCCCTGGCGTAACAAAACCAGCATTTTTTCCTCTATTAATCGTGGCTTTAGAAGAAACTTGTAAAGGTTGAGCAGCTGCTCATTAGAAAAAGTAGATTTATCGTAACGAATAAGAGATTTTTCCCTTGAATCCTTTATTTCCATAATAATTTTTTTCTTCCTCAAATGTAAATAAAAAAGGATTCCTGATTATTAAGAATTAATTAAAGACCGCCGCGCTCTTGGTATTTTATTTAACTTTGTGAGGTAAATTAAACATGATCTTATGGAAATGAACAACATTCCCAGCGTTGACCTTGCAGACTTTTTGTCTGATGACCCGCAGCGAAAGCAAAAATTTGTAAACGAAATAGGTAAAGCTTATGAAGAGATTGGATTTGTAGCTTTAAAAAATCATTTTTTAAGTGATAATTTAGTTGATGAGCTTTATAAGGAGGTGAAGAATTTCTTTGCACTGCCTCTGGAAACCAAACGTAAATACGAAATAGAAGGTCTTGCCGGGCAACGGGGTTACATTTCCTTTGGAAAAGAACATGCAAAAGGGAAGAAAGAAGGCGACCTTAAAGAGTTCTGGCATTTTGGACAGGAAGCTTCCAAGGATGCCAATCTTACCGAAGAATATCCGGAAAATGTACAGGTAGAGGAACTACCCGATTTCAACCATACAGGAATGGAAGCGTACAGGATGCTGGAGAAAACAGGAATTTATGTTTTAAGGGCTCTTGCGCTGTACCTTGGTCTTGACGAATTTTATTTTGATCACTGGGCCAGCAACGGGAACAGTATCTTAAGGCCAATTCACTACCCTCCTATTACCGAAGAACCAAAAGGAGCTGTTAGAGCGGGAGCTCACGGAGATATCAATTTGATTACCCTGCTTATGGGAGCTTCTACCGGAGGTCTTCAGGTGTTGCGCAAAGACGGCGAATGGATCGATGCTATTCCGCAGGAAGATGAACTTGTGATCAATGTTGGAGATATGCTTGAACGACATACCAACAACAAACTTCGTTCTACCATTCACCGGGTGGTTAATCCACCGAGGGAGCAATGGGGCACGCCACGGTATTCAATTCCATTCTTCATGCATCCCAGAAGTGAAATGCCTTTGAATTGTCTGGAAGAATGTATCGATGAGGCCAACCCTAAAGCTTATGAGGACATTACTGCAGGAGAATTCCTGGATCAACGTCTGCGTGAGATAGGTCTCAAAAAGTAGATTTTATGGCTAAGAAAAAAATGGGTCTGGAAGATCTTGGTGGCTTTGTATTCTCCACCAACGATGCTTTTGAACCCGGGAAATATGATGATGAAGATTCCGCAGAATCGCTGAAGCCGGAGGAACAATTGCTGGAGGCTCATTACAGTTCAAAGGGCCGGGCAGGAAAAAAAGTTACGGTAGTTAAGGGATTTGTTGGAACCGATGAAGATTTAAATGCTCTCGGAAAGGATTTGAAAAAGAAATGTGGTGTTGGCGGATCTGTAAAAGACGGAGAAATAATAATTCAGGGCGATGTGCGGGATAAAGTGATGGGTTATTTAAAAGAGCTGGGTTACAAGGTAAAACGCATCGGCGGTTAATCTACAATATCTATGGAGGACAACAAGTTACTGCATATCACTAACGGGGATGATCTTTCTGAAAAGATCCTTAACCTGGGTTTATCTGGGGATGTGATCACCTGGAGGGAAATGTTATGCGAAGGCCCTGCCTCCATAGATGTAGGAGATGAAGAGTTTGTTTTACTCAGGAGAAATTTTCTAAAGGAAACATATCAGATTTCCGAAGAAAGATACCAGGAAGAATTTCTGGCACAACTGGTAAAACTGGCGGCCATCAACAGCTACGATGAAGTGGTGCTGTGGTTCGAATTTGACTTGTTCTCACATATGAACATGCTGGCTCTAATCAGCTTTTTGCTTCAGAACAAAAAGAATGGTCCTTTTTCTCTTGTTTGCAGCCGAAAACTGAAAGGAGAACTGGAAATGGCCCCTCTGTCACAACTTTCAGAAAAACAGCTGCAGGAACATTACAGGCAAAGAATTCCCCTTACAGATGATGATATCCAAACTGCCCAGTTGATCTGGGAACTTTACTGCAGCAGTAATCCTCAACGTTTGGTTTCTGAAATTAAAAAAACTACCAATTTTGAATACCTGTCCAGTTCCATTAGGGCACACATAGAAAGATTCCCAAGTGTAAAAACAGGTTTAAACACACTTGAAGTCAACGTTCTCAAGCTAATTGATGAACATGAAATCAAGTCTCTGCATCATTTGCTGGGTTATGCATTGGAATACCAGGGATATTATGGGTATGTGGATGTACAAATGCAAAGGGTAATAGATAAACTAAGCCCTTTCTATGAAACATCTGAAGAAGGCGTAAAACTCAATGATGATGGGGTCAAAGCCCTCAAAGGCTCCAAGAATTATTACCAGAATTTAAAAGACAATGAACATTATGGCGGGGTTAGAAAATATGATTTTCTCTACGACCCGGACAGCCATGCCCTCCTAAAATTATAGCATGAATCATTTAGCAGCTTCAGAACTTATTCTGAACAATGACGGTAGCATATACCATTTAAACCTGCGGCCGGAACATATCGCCGAAACCATTCTTCTGGTAGGCGACCAGAATCGCGTAGAAAAGATCACACAATATTTTGACGAAGTTGAAGTAGTCATTCAAAAAAGAGAATTCCATACCCAAACCGGAACTTATAGAGGAAAACGAATTTCGGTGATCTCCACGGGAATAGGCACAGATAATATTGATATCGTCCTTAACGAACTCGATGCGCTTGTAAACATCGATTTTGGCAGCAGGGAAATAAAAAAGCAAAATACCAGCCTGAATATCATCCGCATTGGAACTTCGGGATCAATACAAAAAGAAATTCCGGTAGACTCAATCGTAATTAGTGAACTCGCTGTAGGATTTGATAGCCTGCTGCACTTTTACCAAAGCGACGAGGTGCAGCTCCAGGATTTCAATGAGGCGCTTGAGCAGCATTTAAATACGTATTCAAGAAACAGCAAGCCTTACGTAGTTGCTGCCGATGCTTCGCTGGTTGAAAAATTCAATTCTCCTGAAGTTTACTTAGGCTTCACCGGTTCAAACGTGGGATTTTATGCACCTCAGGGGCGCGTTTTGAGGCTTCCGCTGAGAGATGACAACATGAAAGATAAGCTGGCTCAATTCAGCTTTAAGGGCAAGAAGATCACCAATCTGGAAATGGAAACTTCTGCCATTTTTGGACTTTCAAAAATGCTGGGGCACAAGGCGCTTTCGGTAAATGCAATTATTGCGAACCGGGCCACAGGAAATTTCACCAAAGACGGTGCACAAGCGGTTGATAATGCCATTCGCTACACACTTGAAAAGCTGATTTCGTAAGCGTTTTCATTTAACACAAAATTAAAAGGGAGCGGCAGGCTTATTCGTATTTTTGGGGATAAACCCCACCGTATGTTAAAGCCTGAAGAGAAAATTATTAGGCACCGCGATCTCAATTGGTTAAGTTTTAATGAAAGAGTCCTTCAGGAAGCACAGGATAAATCCACTCCCCTTTATGAAAGGCTAAAATTCCTTGCAATTTTTTCAACTAACCTGGATGAGTATTTTCGCGTGCGAGTATCTCAGCTAAGGCAAATGAAACGGGTGGAAAAAAGCCTGCGAAAAAAGCTCGCTTTAAAACCCAACAAAACGGTTAAGGAAATTCTTCAGGAAGTAAAGAATCAACAGGAACGGTTTGGAAAGATCTATAGGGAAGAAATAATTCCGGAGCTGGAAACGGCAGGGATTTTCCTGGTGCACCGCGAAGATTACAGCGATCGACAGGAAGAGTTTTCGAGAAAATATTTCAATAAAATTTCTGAATGCATAAAGCCGGTGGTTGTTGATTACGAAGAAGGCGGCGATCTCTTCCTGGAGAATAATCAGTTATATTTTGTAGTGACCTTTGCTTACGAAGACAACTTCGCTGTGGTAAACATTCCTACAGATGAATGTGGGCGCTTTATCACCTTTACTTCGGAAGAAGGCCGGCATCAAATCACATTTTTAGATGATATTCTGAAAGTTAATATTCCGCAGTTATTTCCCGATAAAGAGATCGACGGAATATTTGAGATCAAACTTTCCAGGGACGCTGAACTTTATATTGATGATGAAATAGACGGCCTGCTTGCCGAAAAGATTTATGATTCCCTGAAGCAGCGAACCGAAGGCCAACCTACCCGGTTGCTCTACGATGCCAAAATGCCGGTAGAAGATCAAAGGATCCTGCGGAAGGTGCTGAAATTGGGAAAAATCGATATGATGCCCGGGGGGAGATATCATAATTTCGGCGATTTCTTTTCCTTCCCCGATCCCACCAATAATCCTGCGCTGCATTACGAGGAATTAATTCCAGTAAAGCATAAAATTTTGGAAACTGCGGACGATTATTTTAAAGTAATCTCGGAAAAAGACCAGTCAGTTCATTTTCCCTATATGTCCTTTAATTATGTAGAACGATTTCTCCAACAGGCAGCCAATGACAAAGGAGTAAGGGAAATAAAGATATCCATCTATCGCATTGCAGATGAATCTGTACTTACTTCTGCCCTGCTCACGGCACTTAAAAATGGAAAAAATGTTACCGTTTTTATTGAAGCAAAAGCCAGGTTTGATGAGAAAAACAATATCGACTGGGGCCGCAAATTTGAAGATGAAGGAGCGATAGTGATTTACAGTTATCCAAAGATCAAGGTGCATTCCAAGATCCTGTTGGTGACCCGTGAGGAGAATAATGAAATAAAGAATTACGCGTACATTGGTACAGGAAACTTCAACAGCAAAACCTCTAAAATATATTGTGATCACGCCCTCTTTACAGCTCATGAAAAGATCACTGCAGAACTTTCAAGGGTGTTTAATGTATTGGAAGGAGAATTGATTATTCCCCGGGCAAAACGCCTGCTCATCTCCCCTTTTTCAACCCGAAAGGCATTTACAGACATGATCAACCGGGAGATCCAAAATGCACAACTTGGGAAAAAAGCTGCCATAACGGCAAAAATGAATAGTCTGGAAGACCAGGAGATTATTGATCTATTGTATGAAGCCAGTGAAGCCGGAGTGAAGATCAGGCTGCTCGTACGCGGCTTTACCTGCCTGGTACCGGGACTGGAAAAGATAAGTGAAAATATCTTTATGACCAGCATAGTGGATAGATTCCTGGAACATGGGCGCATCTATATATTTGAAAATGATGGAAATGAAGAAATTTTCTTTGGTAGTGCAGATTGGATGACCCGTAATCTAGATCGCAGGATCGAAGTCATTGCCCCTATTTATGATGAAGAAATTGCTCAGGAATTCAAGGATATTTTAAACATTCAGCTAAATGATAATGTAAAGGCGAGAATTCAGGACCCCCTGGAAAAAAATGAATTCGTAACACCAAAACCGGGAGACAAAAGGATCCGTTCACAATATGAGATCTATAATTACCTGAAGGAAAAACACGAGGCATGAGGAAAATAAAAGTGGGTGGTGTCCCCGAACATTTTAACCTGCCCTGGCACCTGGGAATTGAAGAAGGTGCTTTTCGCAGCAACGGAGTGGACCTGACATGGAGGGATTTCCCCGATGGTACAGGCGCCATGTGTAAAGCTTTGCGCAATAAAGAGATCGATGTCGCGGTTATACTTACTGAAGGTATCATCAAGGACATCCTCAATGGGAACGAAGCTTTGATAGTGCAGGAATATATTGCTTCCCCGCTTATTTGGGGGGTGCACGTCGCTGCAGAATCCAATTTTAGAACTCCCGAAGACCTGAAGAATCAAAAAGTTGCAATAAGCCGGTATGGTTCGGGATCTCATTTAATGGCTTTTGTAAATGCCAGGAATATGGGCTGGGATCCTTCTGAACTTGAGTTTGAGGTAGTTGGAAATATTGAGGGCGCAGTAGAGGCCCTTCAAACAGGGAAAGCCGGGTATTTCATGTGGGAGCATTTCACTACAAAACCGCTTGTAGACAAAGGTATCTTCCGCAGAGTTGCAGATTGCCCTACCCCGTGGTCCTGCTTTGTGATCGCTGTTCGAAAGGAATTCCTGGAACAGGAACAGGCAACCGTTCAAAACATGCTCAAAACACTGAATACCATCACCCGGGATTTTAAAAAAATTCCAAAAGTGGAAGTTGCTTTGGCCAGAAAATATGATCAAAAGGTAGAAGATATTGAGCAGTGGCTTAAAATAACCAACTGGAGCCAAAAACAGATCTCTGTACAGGAAATTCAAAAGGTCCAGGAGCAATTGTTTGAACTGGGATTGATTCCTGAAATAAAAGAAAACATTTATTTCTTTACCCCTTTAAATTAGAAAATGAAAAAAATATTCCTATTGATATTCCTGATTTTGGCCATCCCCGCCACCTCTCAGGTAACTGAAACCGAAGAAGAAGTAACCAAAGAAATTATCGTTGAAGCTGAGATGCCTCAGTCGGAAAACGTGCAGGAAGTTCCCATTTTTAAAAGAGATACCACTCAACACGAGATCCACCTCAACATCCTGAACGTACTTGTCTTTGGAGCACTTGATGTTGCCTACGAAAGAGTCCTTACCGACCATAGTTCTGCAGGTGTGGAATTATTTACCAAGGTCTTCAATAAAAACGTGGGTGAAAAAGGAGATCTTTCCAAGGTATATGCAAAAGATTATTCCATTACCGCAAAATTCAAGTATTTCTTTGATGACGAAACCGTAGCCCGGGGTTATTACGCAAATGTCTTCGGGATGTTCTCAAACGGCACCAATGAAACCGAAATGGATTTTCCTGATCCCGAAACGGGAGATCCGGTGACTAAAGAGGTCGACATGGAATACACAGATCTTGCTTTTGGTATTGGAGTCGGCGGTAAATTTGTCGCCAAACAAGGATTTCTTATCGATGCTTCTTTTGGAATTGGCCGGAACTTCTTCGACAAATATTCTCCGGATATTGTGATCCTTCCTTCTATATATTTGGGCTACCGCTTTTAATTACCACTCAATAGGTTCTTTGCCAACAGATACAAGAAATTCATTGGTCTTGCTAAAGTGTTTGTTCCCAAACCAATAACCGCGATTAGCAGCAAGCGGGGAAGGATGTCCACTGGTAAGCACCAGGTGTTTTTCTGTATTTATCTTTTTACCTTTTTTCTGCGCAGGGCTGCCCCATAAAAGGAAAACCAGGTTTTCTTTTTCTTCGGAAAGGATCTGGATCACAGCATCAGTAAATTTTTCCCAGCCTTTTCCCTGGTGTGAACCTGCTTGTCCCGCTCTTACCGTAAGGGTGGCATTCAGCATCAATACACCCTGCTCTGCCCAATGCTTAAGATTTCCATGAGGAGGCAAAGGGCTTCCCAGATCATCCTTTATCTCCCTGAAAATATTTACCAGGGATGGTGGCACCCTGGTTTCGGGTTGGACGGAAAAACATAATCCGTGCGCCTGATTGTAACCGTGGTAAGGATCCTGTCCAATGATCACCACTCGGGTTTCCTCAAAAGGGGATAATTCAAAGGCTTTAAAAATATTTTCAGGTTTTGGAAAACAGTCGCTTTTCTCGTATTCGGCTTCTACAAACTTCAGAAGATCCTTAAAATAAGGTTTCTCAAGCTCATCATTTAACTTTTTTTTCCAACTCGGGGTTATGTTAAAGGTCATTTTAATAGTTAAATTGCGGCTTCCCAAAAATAGGGAAATTTTATATGATTAAAGTTACAGCTAAAACTCTTCAGGACCTTGAATTCCCTACTGTTTGCCAGCAGGTAAGCAAATTTACAGTGACAGGCCCCGGAAAAGAAAAAGCTCTTGAAATCGCCCCTTTCTCCAGTTATGAGAAAACAATTTTTGCCCTGCGGCAAACCAACGAATATGTTTCTTCATGGCAACAGGAGAGCCGTATTCCTAATCATGGTTTTGATGCCATAGACCAGGAAATAAAATTCCTTGGAATTGAAGAAACCCGGCTGGAAGCTGCAGGCTTCAGGAAGATCAGCGCGATCTCTGAGACTTCAAACACGCTTATCAAATTCTTTGACAAATTTCAGGAGATATACCCTTGCCTGCACAAAACAACTTCGGAAATCGAATTTACTCCGGTAATTATCGATCGAGTTAATAAAGTAATCGACCGGTTTGGAGAAGTTAAAGATGACGCTTCCCCCCTGCTTCAGGAATTGAGGAGGAAGATCAATCAGGTGAAAGGGCAGATCAATTCCAGCTTCGGAAGCGCTTTGACCCATTATAACAACCTGGGGTACCTGGATGATATTCGGGAAACCGTTGTTGATAATATTCGGGTACTGGCAGTTTCTGCTATGCATCGGCGTAAAGTAAAAGGCGGAATTCTGGGCAACTCAAAAACAGGTAGTATTGTCTACATTCAGCCGGAAGCCACCTACAACCACACCAGGGAATTGAATAACCTGGAATATGAAGAGAAGGAAGAGATCAAAAAGATCTTGAAGGAACTTACAAATTTCATAAGACCTTACCGCCCGTTGCTCATCGAATACCAAAGGCTGCTGAGTGATATTGATGTTATAGCAGCAAAGGCCAAATATGGAATTGAAATGAACGCGGTGATGCCAAAGATCTCGAAGGATAGGGAGCTGGAACTCATCGATGCCTACCATCCGCTGCTTTTGCTGAATAATCGTAGGAAAAATGAAAAAACTTTTCCGCAGACCATTGAGTTGAACAAGGAAAAACGCATCATCGTAATTTCGGGTCCAAATGCCGGCGGAAAAAGTATAACTCTTAAAACCGTGGGACTGCTTCAGCTTATGGTGCAAAGCGGATTGCTGATCCCGGTGCATGAATATAGCCGAATGTGCCTCTTCAATAAGATCCTTACAGATATTGGCGACAATCAAAGTATCGAAAACCACCTGAGCACCTACAGCTACCGGCTAAAGAACATGAATTACTTCCTTAAAAAAGTAGACGATAAAACCCTCTTTTTGATAGATGAGTTTGGAACCGGAAGTGATCCCGAATTGGGTGGTGCCCTGGCGGAAACCTTTCTGGAGGTATTCTACGAAAAAGAAGCTTTCGGAATTTTGACCACGCATTATGCGAACCTAAAAATGCTGGCCAACGAATTGCCCCATATAGTGAATGCCAATATGCTGTTCGATTCCCGCAGCCTTGAGCCACTATACAAGTTGCACATGGGGGAAGCCGGAAGCTCCTTCACCTTTGAGGTGGCCCAGAAGAACGGCATTCCTTACAGTTTGATCAATCGCTCCAAAAAGAAAGTAGAGCGTGGAAAGATTAGATTTGACAAAAGTATAGCCGACCTTCAGAAAGAGCGTTCAAAACTGGAAAAGACAACCACTGCTTTAAAGACCAAAGAACAAAAAACAGAATCTGAAAAGAAGAAGCTGGAAGAGACCAACGCCCGCATTCAGCAGAAACTGGAGAATTTTCAGGAGTTGTATGACAGTAATCAGCGGCTTATTTATCTCGGGAATAAGATCAATGACATCAGTGAGAAGTACTTTCAAAATAAAAAGAAGAAAGAGCTCATTGCCGAATTCCTGAAGATCGTGGAAATGGAAAATTCCAAACGTAAAAAGGTAACGGTTAAGGAAAAAAAGGCTGAAAAAGCCAAAGAAAAGAAGGTGATGCAGGAGGCCGAAAAAAAGGTGGAAGAGATAAGGAAAAAGAAAAAAGAAAAACAGGAAAAACAAATAAAAGAAGAAGTTGCTAAGCCCAAACCTGTACTAAAAGTGGGAGACCGCGTAAGGATGCAGGATGGAAAGGCCGTTGGAAGCATAGATAGCATTGAGAAAGGTAACGCAAAGGTCAATTACGGCATTTTTACCACCTCGGTCTCTGTAGACCAACTGGAACTGGTGCAGCGAATGAAATAGAAAAAGAAAAATATGGTAAATTTTCCCGAAAATAAAAAGATCATCCTCTTTGACGGGGTTTGCAATTTGTGCAATAAGACCGTTCAAACGATCATCAAAAATGATAAAAATGACGTCTTTAGATTTGCGCCGCTGCAAAGTGATGTAGCGCGGCAAATCATTAATGAAAGAGGGATCGACACAGCAAATCTAGATACGGTTATTCTTATCGAACCCGGCGTGGCTTATTACCACAAATCCACTGCCGCTATAGAGATCGCTAAACATCTGAAAGGCTATTCCTGGATGAGGATCTTTAAACCCCTCCCGGAAGGTTTCAGGGATGGTATATACAGCTTTATTGCAGACAATCGCTATAAATGGTTCGGAAAGAAGGAAAGCTGTATGGTTCCGACTCCCGAACAGCAGGCGCTTTTCCTGAAATAGTTCAAGGTTCAAGGATCAAGGTTCAAAGTTCAAGTTGTCGTGGTTGTTTGTCAGGCTGAGCCTTCCGGAGGAGGTGGTCGAAGCCATAGTTTGTTCCAGGTTTCAGGTTTCAGGTTAAAAATGAGTGGGAATTAGGAATTGGGTACGTCAATGTGAGCGCTCCACCTATACTGACCACTGAATACCGACCACTGATCACTTAAAAAAACTGCCAACTTACCCTACTTCAGATTGCTTAACAGGAAATCCAGTTTGTCATTCGTGTTCTTGTTCTCACGGAAGGAGTGTGTGAAAAAGGCATTTTTTTCCGCCAGTCCTTTTTGCTGCAGGCTTTCAATAAGATCAGCGTCCTCTACTGCTACTTTTCCGGTGAGGAGCAGGTTGAGATCTTTTCCGGAAGTATAGTAGTCATATACTTTTTTTAGTCCCGGTAAGTACTGGTGATCTTTTGTAAAACCTCCACCGCGGTGAGCTCTTAAAGTAATGATCCAGGCGGTTTCTTTATCCAGTTTGTACTGATTGTATAGCAGATCGAAAGTGTCACTAAAAGAATAGCCTTTGATAAGGCTGTCTGCTGCCAAAACCCGGTATGCCAGTTCTTTCATTCTCTTTAAGCTAAGACTGTCGCTCATATACTCACTCAAAACAGCTAAGCCGGCTTGTGTTAAGTGATTATTAGCAAAGCCATGAGAAAATATTCGCAGCGGCTGATTCAATCCATTGAAGGTGGTGAGCATGTTCACCCCTATTTCGTGATTCGCCTGGATCTTAAGATCATTGTCGCTGAACTTCCGGTTTTTCTTTACTATAAGAGATTTAGCCGTAGCCAGGGCCATCGCAGGACCGGTAATACTGTTGCTCTGTTTTATTTTAAAGTTTAATCCGTGCTTCTCACCAAAAGCCTGGAAATACGCCTGTGCCTGATCTGCATTGTACCGCGGCACCATTTCTTCGGCATCCTCTTCTTTATGGAAATGCAGGATGAATTTGGCATTTTTGACATCCTTCTCTTTGGGAGTTCCGAACACCCGAAGGGAGTTATAAAAGAATTTTGGACCCTTCCCTACCGTAGCCATACACTGTACCAGCCCCGAATATTCATAGATGGTGTCATGGTATAGTTTGTAAATATCTTCATCGGGAATATCCTCCAGCCGCTGACTGAAGAACTGACGTTGTAAGGTGTATGGATCGAATTTTAATTTCCGGTAGTTAAAGACAGGATCTTCAGAAAATTTAGAGGCAAAAAAGCGTTTTTTCTCCTGCTCGATATTCAGCGGATTCAGGTAGTTGAGCACATCGATCTCCCGCACCAGCCGGTCCAGGTTATGGTCGATTTCCAATAAACTGTCGTAATAACTGCGGACTTTCTCTGTCATTTCGGGCTTCAAAAATGGATAATTCTGGATAAATGTCCGCAAAGACACTTAATTATTTACAGCTTTCCAAATAATCTGAATCATATCTCCCTCACAAAACAATCTTACTTAGAATCCACATCAAATGTCTCTGAAGGATCTACTTCTCCGGGATAATGCAACATCCCTTCCCCTTGTGCTATCACAGAAGAAACTGTAGCGTCTCCAGTGACATTTACTACAGTTCGCAACATGTCCAGAATCCGGTCAACCGGGAAAATAATTGCGATCCATGCCGGATTTAATCCTACCGAATCCAAAACAATGATCAACATGACCAAACCTGCACTGGGAACGGCCGCAGAACCTATAGAAGCCAGAGTGGCCGTAAGAACTATAGTTAATTGCTGGCCTAAGGTAAGATCGATCATGTGCAGTTGTGCCAGGAAAACCACCGCTACAGCCTGATACAGACATGTTCCATCCATATTTACCGTAGCACCAATAGGCAAAACAAAACTGGTGATCTTTTTATCCACACCTAAGTTATCTTCCACGCACTCCATAGTGACAGGAAGCGTGGCAGCACTACTACTGGTTGAAAATGCCAGGGTCTGTGCCGGGCTCATGGCTTTAAAAAAGCCGGTATAGGGTATCGATCTGGTAAAAGTCTTCAGGATCAAAGGATAAACAACAAAGATCATGATCAGCAGGCCTAGAATAACGGTTAAAGAATACCAGCCAAGGCCTTTGAAGATCTCATACACTTTTCCTACATCATCTCCTGCCATCTTGCTCACTACCCCTGCAAGAAGAGCAAACACAAAAAATGGAGCCGCACGCATTACAAGATCCACCATCTTCAGGAAAACCTCCATGATACTGTCTACTACCGCAGTTACGGGTGCCGATTTCTCATTAGGAATGAATAATAGAGAAATTCCAAAGAAAAGTGCAAAGAAGATGATCTGCAACATCAAACCATTATCTGTAAGCGAGTGAAAAAAGTTTTCAGGCACTATATCTACCAAAGGTTGGAGCGGCCCGGCTTCTTTGGTTTGTTTGGCGGTTTCAAGTTTGTCCTCAACCGACGCTTCTTTTAATTCCTGTCTGGAAAGATCAGAAATTCTTTGAGCCTTGTCCAGGAATTCGGGGTCCTGTAAATAATTGATCCCATCCTTTATCTCATAACCCTGTGATCCTGCCCATAATTCATAACTAATCCGGTTATCAATGCGACTATCCTGCTCTACCAGTTTTCCTGGTTTAATAGTATTTACCAGCATCAAACCAAGAGTGACGGCAAGTACGGTAGTAAGCAGATAAGCAAGCAAGGTCTTTCCTCCCATCCTTCCTAAACTGGCGGGATCTCCAATATTAGCCACCCCGCTTATTACTGAAAACAGCACCAATGGCACGGCAATAAGTTTTAGAAGATTAATAAAGATGGTACCAAAGGGAGCGATCCAGTCTATTGTAAATTCGCTCCATCCCATTTGACTGGAGAGCATCGCCCATACAATACCCAATACTAATCCAATAATGATCTGCCAGTGCAGTGCTAATTTTTTCATAGAGTCTTTAAAAGTGTAATTATATTCTGGAGGTTTTATTTAATAGATAATAATCGACAAGAACAAGGGCTGCCATGGCTTCCACAATAGGAATAGCACGAGGTACCACACAAGGGTCATGCCTGCCCTTTCCCTGCATTTCCACCTCTTCTCCCGCTTTATTGATGGTCTGTTGTTTCTGAATAAGAGTGGCCACAGGTTTAAAAGCAACTCTGAAAACGATATTCATCCCGTTAGAAATTCCACCCTGGATTCCGCCGCTGTGGTTGGTCTTTGTGGAGCCATCGGGGTTGAAAAGGTCATTGTGTTCGCTGCCTTTCATAGTTGCGCCGGCAAATCCGCTGCCATATTCAAAACCTTTAACCGCATTTATGGATAGCATTGCTGCTCCTAATTTCGCATGAAGTTTATCAAAAACAGGCTCACCCAACCCTACAGGAACATTAGAGATCACACATTCCACTACTCCGCCAACGGTATCTCCCTGAGATCTTATTTCCTTTATAAAGGCTTCCATTTTTGAAGCCGTCTCAGGATCGGGGCACCGCACCGGATTCTTTTCTATTTCTAATAGATCAAGTTCCTGAAATTGTTTCTGAAGTTTTATTTCTCCCACAGAGGAAGTGTACGCCGTTATCTTTATTTCCTGCAGCAGTTGTTTTGCGATGGCTCCGGCTGCTACCCTGCAGGCAGTTTCCCTGGCCGAAGATCTTCCACCCCCGCGATAGTCGCGGTTCCCGTACTTTTGATCATAGGTATAATCGGCATGAGAAGGACGGTAAACATCCTTGATATGAGAATAGTCTTTCGACTTCTGGTCTGCATTTTCAATGACAAAGCCTATGGGTGTTCCCGTGGTTCTACCTTCAAAGATCCCTGAAAGGAATTTTACCGTATCAGATTCTTTACGCTGAGTAACAATTGCAGACTGCCCGGGTTTGCGACGGTCCATCTCCGCCTGAATTTGTTCAAGATCAACTTTAAGACCTGCCGGGCAACCGTCTATTATCCCGCCAATTGCTTCGCCGTGCGATTCCCCGAATGTGGTAAGTCTAAAAAGATTTCCGAAGGAATTTCCGGCCATAAAAGGTGATTTTGAGCAAATGTAATTTTTTAAGATAACTTTTAAAAATGTTATTTCAGCGCATTGGCCATGATCTCAATGGGATGTAAAGCTTTTCTGCCGGTGCCGTCATAGATCTGATGGCGGCAACTGGTACCCGGAGCTGCAATAACAGTTTCTTCGGAAGCCTTACGTACAGCCGGAAACAAGGTTTGCTCTCCAATTTGCATGCTCACTTCATAATGCTCTTTTTCATACCCGAAAGATCCCGCCATCCCGCAACAACCTGAAGGGATCACCGTCACCTCAAAATTTTCAGGAAGGTTAAGCATCACAAAAGTATTCTCCACTCCCGAAAGGGCTTTTTGATGACAATGTCCATGAAGCTTGATCCGCATTTTTTCAGAAGTAAAGGAGTCTGCCGTAATATTCCCGGCTAACACTTCCTTTTTGAAAAATTCCTCCAGTAAAAGGGCATTTTCAGAAAGCTTTTCTGCGGAAACCTTATCATCTGCCAGTCTTAAATATTCATCCCTAAAGCTTAATATAGCTGAAGGTTCAATCCCTAACAACGGACTTTCTTCAGAAACAAGGTCTTTAAAAATGCTGATATTTTTATTTGCTACTTCTCTGGCTTCCTCGAGAAAACCTTTTGAAAGGAAGCCGCGCCCGCTCTCCGGGTGCTCAACAATTTTCACCGCATAATTCAGCCCCCGAAGCAGTTTTAAGGCTGCAACCCCAAGTTCAGACTCCATGTAATTGGTGAATTCGTCATTGAAGAGGTAAACAGTTTTAATAGGCTGCCGGACTTCCACATCATTCCTTTTGTAGAAGGAAGAAAGGGTTTGTTTAGAGAGTTTGGGCATGCTACGCTGGGGAGCGATTCCCATTGACCTTTTGATCGCACCTGAAGTTATTTTATTAGAAAACATGAGGTTCGTAAAAGGGGAAAACCGGGAGGTCTTTTCGTTGAGCCGGGCATTAAATGCAAATGCCTTTGACCTAAGACTGCTGCCGTTGGCCTTCATGTATTGATATTGAAATTCGGCTTTATAGGCCGCCATATCCACGTTTGAAGGACATTCGCTCTTGCAGCCTTTACAGCTGATGCACAGATCCAGCACCTCCTTCAATTCCTCATGATCAAAGTGGTTTGGCTTGTCACTGCGGGTGAGAAATTCCCTAAGTGCGTTGGCCCTGGCCCGAGTGGTATCCTTTTCATTATGGGTGGCCCTGTAACTTGGGCACATGGTACCTCCCGCTTCGGCAGGTTTGCGGCAGTCCCCGCTTCCGTTGCAGTTTTCTGCGCCGCGCAAAATTCCGAGAGAATCGGAAAAGTCCATCAGCGTTTCTATCTCCGGCTCTTTCCTTCCAGGCACATATCGAAGGCTGGTATCCATAGGAGGCGCATCAATGATCTTCCCCGGATTAAAGATGTGCTGGGGATCAAAGATGTTTTTTACCCTTTTTAGCAAGTTATAATTTTCTGCACCTATCATGAATTCAATGAATTCGGCTCTTACCCTGCCATCCCCGTGTTCCCCGCTCATGGAGCCGCCGTACTTCTTAACCAGATTTGCTACCGCCATCGTGATCTTCCTGAAAAGCACCACATCTTCCTCTTTCTTGAGGTTAAGAATGGGTCTCAGGTGTAACTCTCCGGCCCCGGCATGTGCGTAGTACACTGCATCCTGCCCGTAATCTTTCATTAAGGCAGAGAATTCAGAAATATAGACTGCAAGATCTTCCACAGCAACAGCGGTGTCTTCTATACAAGCCACAGCCTTTCGGTCTCCCACAATGTTCCCAAGGAGCCCCAGTCCGGCTTTTCTCAATTCCAGAGCAAGTTCTATGGTTTCATTCCGCAGCACCGGTAAGGCATAAGCAAGTTCTGATTCTGTAAGGGTTTTAAGCAGCTCGGCAGTTCTGTTGGTAAGTTCCTCTTCATCATGCGCCCTGATCTCCAGCATAAGAATAGCTGCCGGATCTCCTTCAATAAAAAATCGGTTTTCCCTGTACTTCCTATTGCTTTTCGTACAGTCAAGGATCACCTTATCCATCATTTCGCAGGTGAACAGCGAATGTTGCATCGCAGGCACCACCGCCTGCAGGCATTTTTCTACCGACTCAAAATGAGCGGCGATCATGACGGCATTTTCGGGTGGAAGCACGTCGAGTTGTAAGGTTACTTCAGTCGTGAAGGCTAAAGTCCCCTCGCTTCCGCATAATAATCTGCAGATATTGATCTTCTCCTTTGCACCTCCAAATATTTCCGCAGCCAGCAATTCATCCACAGCATAGCCAGTATTCCGGCGGTGGATCTCAGGTTTTGGAAAACCTTCTTTTATTTGCTGCTGAATAGCTTCAGGCTTCAGTTCTTCATATAATTTCCGGTAGATCTCTCCTTCCAGGGAATCCTGCTGCATTTTGCTACGGAATTCTTCCGAAGTGATTTCAGAAAAAACAGCTTCAGAACCATCTGAAAGCAGCACCTTCATCTCCAGCACCCTATCACTCGTCACACCATATTTAATAGAAGTAGTTCCGCTGGAATTATTCCCTACCATCCCACCAATCATACAACGATTGGACGTGGAGGTGTTAGGCCCAAAGAATAAACCATGAGGCTTTAGATACCGGTTAAGATCATCCCGAATCACACCCGGTTGAACTTTTATGGTCTTAGCTGCTGTATCAAAATCAAGAATAGCGGTAAAATTCTTTGAAACATCCACTACAATGCCCTCCCCTACACATTGACCGGCGAGAGAAGTGCCGGCAGTACGCGGAATGAGAGAGGTGTTATTTAGGGAAGCAAAACGTATAAGTTCCTGAATATCTCCTGAAGTTTTAGGATAAGCTACAGCAAGAGGTAAATTGCGATACACAGATGCATCTGTAGCGTAAATACTTCTCCACAGAGAGTCATAGAACAGCTCTCCTTCCAGTTTATTGGCCAGTTCTTTTAAATTTTCGATCATAATAAGGTCATAATCAACTTCTACCACCAGGCTTAAGCGAGAATAGTTAAAATTAACAATTTATTAGCGGCAGCGGGGCTAAATGAGGTCTAAGATAGTCTAATTTTGTAGGAACAAATTAAATGAAAAGATATGAAAAAACTAGTTTTATTGGCCTTATGTATTTTTGGATTTTCTCTTTCTTCACAAGCGCAATCTGTTGCTGAAAATGCACTGGGACTTAGGCTTGGAGGAAGTGACGGTGTAGGAACAGAAATTTCCTATCAAAGAGGACTTTCAGAAAACAACAGGCTGGAACTTGATCTGGGGTGGAGAAATGGAAAGCATTACGACGCATTTAAGCTTACAGGACTCTACCACTGGGTTTGGAATATTGAAGGAGGTTTTAACTGGTATGCGGGATTTGGTGCCGGAATTGGTTCAGTTGACGGGAATGATGACGATCGTTGGGATGACGACGACAACGGACTTTTCGTTAATGCCGCCGGGAACATAGGTATTGAATATGATTTCGATTTCCCGCTATTGCTTTCCCTGGATTTTCGTCCGGAATTTGGCGTGATCAACTATTACGGTGACGATGTGGATTTCGACATTGCACTTGGAATAAGATACCAGTTCTAGGATCCGCTTAAATTATAGATTAAAGGCTGCTAAAATTTAATTTTTGGCAGCCTTTACTCTTTCCAATGCTTTTTGATATAGGTTTTCATAAAGCGGCACTACAGAATAGATATCAAAAAGGTAAGATTGTTTACGGGCATTCTCTTTAAACCTTTTCAGGTTCTCTTCATCTTTAAGTATACTTATCCCGTTCGCAGCCATCTCATCAACATCCCCCACGTTACTTAAATAGCCTGAAAACCCCTGCTTATTGACTTCGGGAAGTCCGCCGGTATTGGTGGAGATCACCGGGACCCCATTCACCATGGCTTCAAGTGCAGCCAAACCAAAGCTTTCTTTTTCAGAAGGCAAGAGGAAAAGATCTGAGTAGCTTAGAACTTTGTCGATCTCATGTGATTCTCCCAGGAATAAAACTTTATCTTCAATGCCGAGTTTTGCCGCCAGATCTTCTGCTCCCTCTCTTTCGGGCCCCTGCCCTACCATGATGAGCTTTGATTTTACCTCTTTCTGGATCCGGTAGAAAATATTAATGACATCATCAATCCGCTTTACTTTCCTGTGATTACTCACATGGGTAACAATCTTCTCATCATCTGCTGCCAGCACATTGCGATGGCAGTTGCTAATTGAATGGGTATATTTTGTGGTATCAATAAAGTTTGGCACTACATCAATTTCCCTTTTTAGATCAAACAGGCGCAGCGTATCGGCCTTTAAACTTTGTGAAACAGAAGTTACCACATCACTGTTGTTGATGCTAAAAGTGACTGCAGTTTTGTAAAAAGGATGATTCCCAACCAGGGTAATATCTGTGCCATGTAAGGTTGTCACCATAGGTAAACTGATCCCATCCTCTTCCAGCATCTTTTTTGCCATGTAACCGGCATAAGCATGAGGAATGGCATAATGCACATGAAGCATTTCGATCTTATGCAGCTTTACCATGTCCACAAGTTTACTGCTCAAAGCCAATTCGTAGGGCTGATAGTGGAATAGCGGGTATTCAGGAACATTAACCTCATGAAAATGAATATTGGAAGACAATTGTTCCAGCCTTACAGGTTGTTTATAGGTGATGAAGTGAATTTCATGCCCCCGTTTTGAGAGCGCTAAACCTAATTCTGTGGCTACTACACCACTTCCCCCAAAAGTAGGATAACAAACAATGGCTATTTTCATGAATTAGCGGTCTATAGCTTCGTAAATAAGTTCTTGAATATCGGAACGTATGCTTTCCCGGACCAGCTTAGTGTTCGAAGCCGAAGGATGTATACGGTTTGCCAAAAATACGTAAACTATTTCTTCATCGGGGTCTGCCCAGGTAAAAGTTCCTGTAAAACCGCTATGACCAAAGCTAGTCATGGAAACGCAACCACAGGTAGGCCCAACATTTGAAAGCTGCGGCTTATCAAAACCAACTCCGCGGCGCACATCTTCTTCACAATAATAACAGGTGTTGAATTTGTTCATCGTTTCCCTGTCAAAATATTGGATCCCACCATATTCGCCGCCGTTAAGGTACATCTGCATGATCTTGGCAACATCATTTGCATTACCGAACAATCCCGCCTGCCCTCCAATTCCGCCTAACAGAGCCGCACCTTCATCATGTACATACCCGTGCAGCAGCTGGTTTCGCCAGCTCTTATCATTTTCTGTAGGTACGATCTTCTCTTTCGGAAATTTAGTTAGTGGTAAATAGGTAGTATTGTTTGCTCCAAGGGATTTATAAAAATGATCCTGGGTAAGATAATCCAGTGAAGTGCCGTAAATATCTTCCAGAAAATATTTTAGAATATAAAATGGTAAATCGCTGTACTGATATTCTCTCTTTTTCTCCAGTTCACTGTTGCGAATAGTGTAAAGCACAGTATCCCTGATGTCATTACGTACAAACATATTTTCTGCCACCTTGATATCATAACCGGCATCCTGCTCCCTCCGGATGAACCGCACATCGGGCTTGGAAGTTTTTCCATCAATGGTCTTGCGGTGAAATGGGATCCAGCTTTTAAAACGGGCATAATGTGACAGCATTTGCAGCAACGTGATATGCTCTTTATTACTTCCCCGGAAATTGGGCAGCATCTCCCCCAAAGTAGTAGTGAGATCCAACTCATTTTGGTCAATAAGCTCCATCAATAACGGAAGCGTTCCCAGGATCTTGGTCAGCGAGGCAAGATCATAGACATCTGAAGCTTTTACCGGAATATCTTTCTCGTAAGTGTGGTAACCGGCATTCCTTTCGTAGATCACTTTTCCTTTTCGGGCAACCAGCACCTGTAATCCCGGAGTCATTTTTTCATTAATTGCTTTATCTACGAGCTCATCGATACGCCGAAGCTTATATGAATTCATGCCTACCTGTTCAGGTAATCCATATGAAAGCCTTTCAAGATTTCTTGTTTTATAACCCGTACCAACAGGAAAATCTTCCCCTGCAGTAACGGGCAGCTTTCCTTTAGCTTCTAATGCTCCAAAGATCACCTGCGCTGCCTTTTGCTGTGCTAGAATACTGTTTTGATAAGCTACCTGTATTGCTTCAAAATTGGCGGTCGTTCTTAGATCCAGCAAAGCATAAGGACGTGTAAAAATATTCAGGACCACCCGGTTCTTTCGGGCGATCTCATATAGCCATGTCTGTTCCCTGTCATTCATCCTGAAATCGCTCCAGGGAGAATCATTGGCCTGATGATAGCCTATGACGACGAGGTTGTAATTTTCCAGTTTGTCCAGCAGTTCATTCAGATTTTCTGCGGAAACTGAATCAACCTGGGTATATCTGTTCAACTGCTCAAAAAATGGATCTCCGGAATCTTTTCCGAAGTGCACATAAGCGATCTTACTGGTCTTTAGATCCCGCACAGGTATTGTAGAGCGATCATTTTTGATGACCGTCATGGCATTTTCATAAAGTTGGTGTGCCAGGACTTCATTCCTGATGGAATTTAGATCCTCGACCAAATAATCTGATTCAACAGGTTGGTACTTATTCAAGCCTACCTTGTATTTTGCGAAAAGAATTTTGCGAACGGAATGCTGCAGGCGTTCTTCGGTAATTATCCCCTCATTATAAGCCTCAATAATTCTGGCGGAAGCTTTGGGAACATCTTCAGAATAAAGAAGGATATCGTTACCTGCCAAAAATGCGGCCAGATCGATCTCTCCCGGTTCATCAAAATTGGCCACCCCTTTCATATTCAAAGCATCGGTAATAATGAGGCCATTGAAATCCAGTTCTTCTTTGAGAATGCCGGTAACGATCCTGTGAGAAAGGGAAGATGGAAAATTTTCACGTTCTTCCAGGCTGGGCACATTTAGATGTGCTACCATAACGCTGCTTAACTCTTCTTCAATTAAACGACGGTAGGGAAACAGCTCTTCCCTATATATTCTGTCTTTCGAAAAATCTATTGAGGGAAGGGTTTTATGAGAATCCTTTTCAGTATCTCCATGACCGGGAAAATGCTTGGCACTACTCAAGACGTTTTCCCTGTGCATTCCCCTCATAAAAGCTGCAGCTTTACGGGAAACATTGTTCTTGTTTTCACCAAAGGACCGGTTTCCAATTATTGGGTTTTCGGGATTGGTATTAATGTCTACGACTGGAGCAAAATTAATATGAACCCCAAGTCTCTTAGAATGTTTGGCTATACTCGCGCCTACTTCCTCTATTAGCTCATCATCCTGAATGGCTCCCAGGGTCATGTTCCAGGGATATGCATATGTTGAATCCAGCCGCATGGCCAAACCCCATTCTGCATCCATCCCTATCAACAAAGGCACTTTAGAAAGCTGCTGAAGTTCATTATTTAGCTTTGCCTGCCGTTGTGGACCGCCTTTAGAAAAAATGACTCCACCTACATAATGCTGCTCCACAAGAAGTTTGACCTTTTCAGTTTTTGAGGCAGGATCTGACGAGACAACATCAACCATAAAAAGCTGACCTACTTTCTCTTTCAGGGACATTTGATTATAGACACTGTCCACCCATTGACGCTGCTGTGCCGGATTCTCGGAGATCAGCGGTCGGGTTTGGGAGAATGAAATCGTGGTAAAGAATAGCAGGGCCAAAAAGAGGCCTAAAAGGGGACTAAGTTTAAAATTCATTAATTAAGAAATCTCTTATGCCAGCTTTCAGATGCAGGCACTTCCCAGTCTGAAAGATATTCGGCTTTATTGTTTACAAGATTATTGAACACTATGGTCTTTGGAGAAACGGCCTTATCTTTTGCCATTTTTCGAAAGTCAGTAAGGGTTTTATACGCAATAAAATCTCCCTGTTTATAGGATACATTCATCTTATCAAGCAGGTCAACGTTATAATCCTGCTCCAGTTGCTGAATAAACCTTACCGATTCATCAATAGAACAACCGGTAGCAACATTCATTTTTTGATCCAGCGCCAAAATGATAAATCGTTTATATTTTATTTCAAAAGAAGCCTTAAGGTTGGCTCCGTGAGCAGTCCATTGCTGAATAAAAGCTTGAAGCTTTGGTTCAATTTCTTCCAGCTCTGCATCTGTAAAAGAGCGGTTTGCCTGATAGATCCAAACGCGGGAGCTTTCAGGCAGGGTATCAAAAGGGACATACATGATGTGGAAATTTTAGTTGCACAAAAATAACGGATTTGAATCTTGGAAACCAATCCCTCAGGGTTAAAGTTCCCATATAATCTGTTCTTCTCGTGATGATGATAATTACCGCAAAAGCATTGCCAGAAGCTGATCAAAATCATAAACATCCTGATTTTCCCATGTTAAATTTGTGATATGAATAAGCAAGAAGATCAAATTCTAAAATCTTCCAGAAAACTGGGCTTCAAAAAACCGGGCAGCAGTTTGCATGAGCTGGCAGATTGGCTCCGGGAGGAGAAACAGATCCATGTCGAGATTGGCAGTATATGGGACGATCTTGTTAACCGGGTGGAGTCCTACTATTACACTGTAACTGCACCTCTTAATGTCTATTATACTCCGGCTATACAACGTGCGGGAGGTGCTTCTTACAAAGAAATGCTTTCAGAAGGAATTGAAGAGGCTTTAGGCATCCTGGCCGTTTACAACCAACAGAAGCATCTTAAGATCTCCGATGATCAGGTGGTCATCGCATACCTCAAAGGTTACGGAGACAAATCAAAACCCGCCGCAAAGAATAATTACACCAGTAATCTTGAGAAGTACGCTTATTTTTTGGGAAAGCAGGGAGATTATATTGAAGAAGGCCTTACTGAAGATGATATTCTTTACCTGGTAAAAAACAAATTACCAGATGAGGAAATGTTGCAGCTGGAATAGTTTTTCAGAATCAAGAGATTAGAGCTTACATGGAGTAGGCACTAAGAAGTTTTCAATTGCAGAAAACAACCTCCATTTACCAACCTCAAAAAAAAGACCTCAAAGGTTTTAAAAACCTGCGAGGCCTGGAATACCTATAAAAAATTAATTAAAGCTACAGATCTTCAGCGTTGGCGATCATTTCTGCCACGTCCATCACTTCTATATTCTTCTCCTGATCTTTGGCTTTTACACCGTCCGTCATCATGGTATTACAAAAAGGACAGCCTGCTGCAATCACTTCGGGTTTTACCTCCATAGCCTGTTCCGTACGGGCTACATTGACGTCTTCTTTTCCGGGTTCAGGTTCTTTGAACATCTGAGCTCCCCCGGCTCCACAGCACATGGCATCCTTTTTACACCTTTTCATCTCCACCAGCTCAACTTCCAGTTTTCTCAAAAGATCACGTGGGGCTTCATAGATGTCATTTCCGCGGCCCAGGTAGCATGGATCGTGGAATGTGATCCTTTTGCCTTTAAATTTTCCGCCTTCTACCGTCAATCTCCCCTCGTCAAGTAAAGATTTTAAGAAGGTTGTGTGGTGCATCACTTCGAAATTCCCGCCCAGCCCCGGATATTCGTTTTTCATAATATTGAAGCAATGAGGACAGGTGGTCACGATCTTTTTAATTTCGTACCCGTTTAAAACCTCGATATTCCCTGCTGCCTGCATTTGGTAAAGGAATTCATTTCCGGCGCGCTTTGCAGGATCTCCGGTACAGCTTTCTTCAGTTCCCAATACTGCAAATTCCACATTTGCCCGATTCAACAACCTCACAAAAGCCTTGGTTACCTTTTTAGCTCTATCGTCAAAACTTCCCATACAACCCACCCAAAAAAGTACTTCGGGAGCTTTACCTTCAGCCATAAATTGAGCCATCGTTGGGACTTGTATATTTTCTGCCATTGTATTATATGTTGCAGCCTGAATAAGGCCGAATTCCTGATTTAATTTTCGTTTGCCCAGTTTAACCTGTCCATTTGATTATAAGGCCAGGGTGCGCCATTATTTTCAATATTGGTCATCGCATTATTGAGGTCTGCAGGGCCTGCGCTTTGCTCCATCATAAGATACCTTCTCATTTCTACAATAATAGATAAAGGATCGATACCTACAGGACAGGCTTCAATGCACATTTGACAAGTAGTACATGCCCACAACTCCTCTCTTAGAATATAATCATCCAGCAATTGTTTCCCGTCATCAACAAATTTTCCATTTTTATTGATGTTCGCCCCTACCTCTTCCAAACGGTCACGGGTATCCATCATGATCTTACGGGGAGAAAGCAATTTTCCTGTATTGTTGGCCGGACATTGGTCTGTACATCTTCCACACTCTGTACAGGTGTATGCGTTTAGCAATTGAACCCTGTTAAGGTCAAAAACATCTGATGCTCCAAATTTTTCAGGTTCTCCTTCTTCTCCTTCAGCTTCAGTTTCTGCAGGGGTTGCAAAAGGATCGGCATCGGGATCCATCATTAATTTCACCTCTTTTGTAACAGCGTCGATATTATCAAATTCGGCCTTCGGTTTGATTTTGGAAAAATACACGTTCGGAAATGCCAAAAGAATATGTAAATGCTTTGAGTAATAAAGGTAATTAAGGAAGAATAAGATTCCGAGGATATGTAACCACCAGGCTGTTCTTTCTATAATGATAAGGGTAGAATCTGTTAACCCGTCAAAAAGGGGTAAAAGCCAGCCACTTACAGGAAAAGCTCCTGCAATTTCACCACCTACCATAGCATAATGGTTAGCTCCGTTTAACTGTAGTTGATAATCTGCCGCGTTCATGACCAGGAATAAGGTCATAAGCACCATCTCAAAATAGAGAATGTAGTTGGCGTCATTTTTAGGCCAACTTGTAAGTTCTCTGGCGCGGAATCTATAGATATTAAGAACATTCCGTCTTATCCAGAAGATGATCACTCCCACTAATACCAGGAGCGCGAGGATCTCAAAAGCACCTATAAGGAATCCATAAGTGACTCCCGCAAAAGCGAAAATCCGGTGAGTTCCAAAAATACCGTCGATGATGATCTCCAGGACTTCAATATTGATAATAATAAATCCCAGATATACGATCACGTGGATAATTCCCGAGACAGGTCGCCTCACCATTTTATATTGCCCAAGGGCAATTTTCGCCATTTTGCCCCACCTTTCTCCAGGATTATCATTTCGATCGATTTCACGACCCAGGTTAATGTTCCGGATCATTCTCCGGATGTTGCGTACGAAAATGCCTATCCCAATGGCCAAAGCCAGGATAAAAGCGATTTGTGCAAGGATTTGCATGGTTGGTGGTTATTTAAGTGAATCCTTCGGAGGCGAATATGGACCCGGATTTTTCCCAAAGATAGAAAAATGAACGTAACGTTTAGGGTTAAGTTTCACATCCTGTATCAACTCATCCAATTGCCTGGTGGCCTGCTCCAGGTTGTTATATACCTGAGGATCATTGATTAGTTTTCCTATGGTCCCGTCTCCTGAATTGAGTTTTTCACTCATGTCTTCGAGATTGGCAACCGTGGACTCCAGATCATTAGTGACCTTTTTAATATCAATTTCATTAAGAGTATCTGAAAATGTCTTTAAGTTAGTAGCCATTTCATCCAGATTGGTAAAGGTGCTGTTGAGTTTTGGCGTATTTTCGGAAAGCACTCCCTCTACAGAATTTGCAGAATTTCTTAAAGAAGCCACTGTAGCCTGAAGATTCTCAATGCTTAACTTTAAATTCCTTCTGGTGGCAGGATTCATTACCTCATTAAAGGAATTTACTAAAGAGTCTGTACTCGTGATCACCCGTTCCACTTTTTCCTGAAGCGGTGTTAAACGCTCATTTACCAGTTCCAGCAGACCCTCTTCTATTGCACTTGGTAGTGTATCACCGGATTTTGCCACCTTTCCGGCTTCATAATCGGGTAAAATTGCAAGTGATTTTCCGCCAATAAGACCACCCCCATAAACCTGAGCAATACTTTCTTCAGAAAAAGGAAATTCGTTATCTACTGTGAAGGTAACTAAAAGCCTGCCCGATGTATCCAAAAAGTTGATGGCTGTAACATTCCCCACTTTAAGGCCATTAATGGTTACAGGAGATGAAGGAGAAAGACCTTCAACATCATTATAAATAGCATAAAAGGTCCTGCTGGAATCGAACCAGTTTTTTCCTTTTAAAAAACTATAACCAAAAATGAAAAGAAGAATGGCGACAATGGCCAAAAGAGCAGTTTTTACCTCTTTAGTATATTTCACAAAGATGTTCTATTTGATTAAGGACAAATATAAAATTAATATAGAAAAGAAGTTCTATTTCGTTTTTGTTTTTAACGCGTCATTAACGCTGATCTTTTCATTACCGCGGAATGCCACAATATAACTATCGGGATAACCACTCCTCCTTGCTGTTTCATGAAGGTCCTTTATTTGTGAATAACTGGAGGTATTTCCTAAATAATATTTAAACAGTTTGCCTTCCTTATTTCTGGTGATCTCCCTTAATCCCTTAAAATTGTTTGGAGCAGGTTCGATCTTTTTCCCTGTTGCTGCAAGCTGGACCTTAAAGGTGATCCCTTCATATATATCTACGGGTTGCTCCTCGGTTTCAGTAGTAAGTTCCACAGGAGGGTTGGCCGAAAGACTTCCCAAAAGTTCTAAATTGATAAAGTTCTTGTAATCTTTAACAGCTTTTACAATTGATTGTGAGATCGCAGCCTGGCCACTTGAACTGTTCAAATATGCACCTTCAGATTTATTGCTGAGAAAACCGGCTTCCACCAGCACACTCGGCATATAAGTTTGGCGCAGCACAAGAAAACCGGCTTGCTTTACACCCCTGTCCACTCTTTTGTTGATGTTCGTAAAATTCTTTTGTATGAAATCTGCTAACATTATACTTTGCTCAAGGTACTCTTCCTGCATTAAAGTGAGGCCTATATAGGATTCAGGAGAATTTGGATCAAATCCATCATAGGTTACTTCGTAATCTTCTTCCAGAAAAATTACCTGGTTTTCCCTCATCGCTACCTCCAGGTTATCCTCATTACGGTGCAAACCTAACACAAAGGTTTCGGTTCCCTGCGCCTGCGATGTATGGCCGTTCATATGAACAGAGATAAAAAGATCGGCTTTGGCTTTATTAGCTATATTGGCTCTCCCGGCAAGGGTGACAAAAACATCGCTTTTGCGGGTATAGATCACTTTGACATCTGGCAATTTCTCCAGTTCAGCGCCAACCTGCATCACAATATTGAGCGCGATGTTCTTTTCAATAAAGCCATTCCAGGTGTTCCCGGGATCCTGGCCACCATGTCCGGCATCAAGCACCACAACAAACTGGCTTACAGGAGGATCGGTTTCACAAATAGCAGCATTGATTAAAGAAGTTGTAAATAAAAATATTAAAACAGTAAATAGGTTCGTTTTCATATTGAAGTAACGGTTCATTAGGGTGCTTATTATTTTTTGTTTAACTCAAAAGGTACCTTAAAAAATATATGTAATTTTGAGACTTCAAAAAACAAGCCACACCTTACAAAAATAGCATAACCAGCATTGCGAACAAAGATACTTTACATACTTTCCTGTTGTATTTTTATGCTATTTTCAGCCGCGAAAATTTCAGCCCAGGAGATCGGAACAAAGGAAGGTATCCGCATTCCTGCTGAACGGGAACCAGTGCGGCCCATTCAGGACTCGCTCGTTATACAGGCACCGGTGCCCGTCATTACTATCACTCCGCAAGATACAGTTCGTCCTAAAAAAGAAGTGCTTACAGATCAGGTGGTTTACACTGCCGAAGATTATATGAGATTGAGTCCGCGGGAAAACAGGCTTTATCTTTATAATAATGCTGAAGTTACTTACGGAGATATAAATATTACGGCAGGAAGAATAATTTTGGATAACGAACGAAATGAAGTGTATGCCTACGGAATCATTGATTCTGCCGGCACCTATACCCAAAAACCCGTTTTTACACAGGCGACAAATGTGGTCAAGCCCGATTCCATCCGGTTTAATTTTGACACAGAACGCGCTCTGGTTTTCAATTCCCGCACCGAACAGGGGGAATTTAAAGTTTTAGGCCAGATCACCAAGCGGGAGAATGATTCGGTGTATTACATGAAGAACGTAAAATTCACCACTTCTGAAGATCTTGAAAACCCCGATTATTATTTCTACGCCCGAAGAATAAAATTCGTTCCCGATAAAAAGATCGTTTCGGGACTGGTAAACATGTATATTGCCGATGTTCCAACTCCCCTGGGACTTCCTTTCGGGTATTTCCCTATGACCGACGAGGAAACATCAGGATTTATCATTCCTTCTTTTGGAGATGACAACAACCGCGGATATTACCTGCAGAACGGAGGTTACTATTTTGCCATCAGCGATTATGCCGATCTTACAGTTCTCGGGGATTACTATACAAATGGAAGTTATGGTCTGCGTATGGAATCTTCCTATGCTTTGCGGTATAGGTTTAGGGGAAACTTAAGCTTCAGGTATGAAAAGATGTTCAACAGCGAACGAGGATTTCCTGATTTTTCGGAATCATCTATCTACAACATCCGCTGGAATCATTCTCAGGATCCTAAAGCAAATCCAAGCTCTAGATTTTCGGCTTCGGTTAACCTGGGAAGCAGCACCTATTACCAGGAATCTACCAACCAAATGAATACCGGAAACCGGCTTACCAACACCTTAAGCTCTTCGGTTTCCTATTCCAAGACCTTTAATATTCAGCCGCAGGTAAACCTTAGTGTTGCCGCCACTCACAGCCAGAATACCAATACCCAACAGATCAACATGACGCTGCCAACTGTGCAGGCAAGCATGGCAAGGGTATATCCTTTCGAACCAAAAATAGGTGCCAAAAAGGGCATTATTGAGAACATTAATTTCCAGTATAATTTTAGAGGAGAGAACAGGTTTCAAACTACCGATTCCCTTTTCTTTACACCCGAGATGTTTAAAAATGCCATTTTAGGCGCTCAACACAGCATTCCATTAACCACTAACTTTAAGCTGTTCAATTATTTGAGCGTAAGTGCGGGAACCAATTACAACGAAGCCTGGGTATTCAAAACTTTTGAACGCTCTTATGATGAAGATGCCCGGGTTGAAGTAATTGACACCGTAAGTGGCTTCGATTCCTATCGCACCTATAACTTTAATACCAGCATAGGGACCACCATCTACGGGACCAAGACTTTTAGCGGCGACGGAAAATATCAGGCAATACGGCATGTGCTGCGACCCTCTGTTAGTTATAACATCAATCCGGGATTTGAACATTACTACGACTCTTATCTTATTCCTGAAACCGATGGCGAAAGTGAGCCGCGGGTCGTAGAATATTCCAGATTCCAGGGGACACTTTACGGACCGCCCGGAAAGATCTTTTCAAGCTCAATCGGATTGTCTTTAAGTAACACCTTTGAAGCGAAGGTCCGGGATTCGGTTGGTGCAGAACCGCGGAAAGTAACCCTACTGAACAACCTTAACGTGAGCACCTCTTATAACGTGGCTGGCGATTCCCTTAAGCTCTCCCCTATCAGCATCCGCGGAAGTATTCCGGTGGTGCAGAACAAGCTGAGCATTAACTTCGGAACCAACCTGGATATCTACGCGCTCAACAATAGCAACAGGCGAATAGACAAATTGAATATCGATAACGGAGGAAGTCTTTTTAGACTCACCAATGCCAACGTGAGCTTTGGTTACTCTTTTTCCAGCAGGGATTTTTCGGGAGGGAAAGAAAATGTGAACCGACTGGAAAATCAAACCTTCAGAAATGGTGGTCGGCCAGATGATCTTTTCGGAAAGGACATGGACATTGACGGCACTTTCTATGATGAAAAGGAAGAAGATATGCCTAATGAGGAGGGCGAGGAGAATGAGAACAGCTGGTACAATTTCGATATCCCATGGGATCTGAGGCTTGCCTACACTATGAACTACTCCAATAATGCACGGCAAAATCAAATTTCTTCACATTCCCTAATGTTCTCAGGAGATGTGGAATTTTCTCCAAAATGGACCGTAGGTGCTTCTTCCGGATATGATTTCGTAAATTCAGGTTTTACTCATACCCAGCTGAGATTTGCAAGAGATCTGGATAGCTGGAGGATGACCTTTAGCTGGACACCTTTTGGGGTGTATAAGCAATGGAACTTCTTTATTGGAATTAAATCTGCCTTACTAAGGGATATCAAATACGAGAAGAGAAGACAACGCGACCGACAACTTTAAAACCTGAAAATATGAAAAAGATCATCCAAACCAAAGATGCACCGGCACCCATAGGCCCATACAACCAGGCGGTCTTAAGCGGTAACACCCTTTACATTTCGGGACAGATCGCTATAAATCCCGTATCGGGAGAATTGGAACTGAACAATATCGAAGATGAGACAGAACAGGTAATGCGCAACTTGAGAGCTATTTTAGGAGCCGCCGAAATGAGTTTTGAAAATGTGGTCAAGTCTTCTATTTTCATTAGCGACATGAACAATTTTGCAAAGATCAATGCTGTCTATTCAAAATATTTCAAGGAAACAACTGCCCCTGCAAGGGAAACCGTAGAGGTTGCAAACCTTCCCAAGTTTGTGAATGTTGAGATCAGTATGATCGCAGTAAAATAGTGTTCAGTGATCGGTGATCAGTGGTCAGAAATTTCTTTTTTTAATAGTATTCAGTAGTCGGTAATCAGGGGGCAGAAATTCCTTTTTTCTCCCAACGCTGATATAATGATTGATCCTTTGACTTTATTCCCTAAACCTTTAAAAATCTTCGCTTCCCGGGAACCTGATGTACGCCGGGGCGAGGCTTTTTTGTTCTTCCTTCTTCTCTCCGTCTTCAGAAGTCTGAGGTCTTAAATTTGCCGTGTTTACTTCCTGATTTACGATCTTGCGCAGCAGTTCCTTAAAAGTGTCAAAATCTACCTGATAAGATAATCCCACTCCCTGCGTAAAGCCTAACTCTTCCCCCAGGTACTGAATATTATTTTCCCGGTTAAAGATCTTCGCCCTCAAATTTCCTTCTTCGTTCAGCAGGAATTCGATCTCCAGATTTCCGACTATTACTGTCTCAGTAACCCCTCCCACAGGCACTCCCACCTGTCCGTTGATAAGAACGCGCTCACTGATCTGGGTGGAAAGTGTCACCCCGAATCTATCCGCCATCGATTGCTCCGGAGTACGGACTCCCTGTTCATAATTGAGTCCCACCTGAAAAGTGCCGGAATCATCAGAAAGCAGGTTATTAAAAAATCCTGAAGCACTTTCAAAAAGGTTTCCTGCCCACAAGCTTCCGGGGCTGCCCGCCAATACATTTTCGGTATAGAATTGCCCAAGGGTAATCAGAGAAAATGCCTGGATCTCGGTATTGGTACTGGTTTCGATCTTGTATTCCAGTTCAGAACGTACTGCAGAAGCAACGTTAGGATATTCCAGGTCAAAGGAAATGTCGGGTTGCAAAAGTCCGCCTTCCAGGTTGATTACCACATCAACGGGAATCCTTCGGCTTATCCCGGGATTGTCGAGAATAATTGCCGGGTTGGCGTGAGCTTCATAAACTGCACTAATATTAATATCGGCCAGTGCCGGGTTTCCGTTCCAGTTGATGCTTCCCCCCGGCCGCACTTCGAACCGCTTTTGAAGGGCTCCATAATTAAAGATATATTCTCCCGTATTTGCAATAAAGTCACCCCACATATTGAATTTTCCGAGGGTATTGATCTCGATCAAAAGCGTCCCCGCCCCTCTACCCCGTAGAATGCTTCCGTCGATATCGAGTTCGACGAGCGCATCATTGGTGACATCAAGATCAAAATTCAACTCCAGCCCTTTTACATCTTCAAATTCGATCTCTTCGCCTGCCAGTCGTGCCGCTTTTTCTTCGGGACTTAAAAAGTGGATAAAAGAATTATCTCCTATACTTTCAGAATCACTAATTGGAATTTTAAACACCGTACCTCTTTCGGTTGCACCCATTACATCAATAACCAGCTCAGAAGTTGGTCCGTAGATGGAGGCATTCCCATCAATAAATGCAGTTCCATAATACAAGGCTTCATCATCAAATTCGGTATTTAGGACCAGAAGCCTGTCTGTAGAAATATTAAGACCCAGAATCCAGTGGCTAAAATTGCGATGGGATATGGTACCATCGAGAATTCCGGTGGTGTTAAATTTGGTGTCAGTTACCGTTATCTCATCAAAATTGAATTGCTGCTCGGTTAGATTCACCACAGCTCCCTCTTCAAATTTCAGATCTACATTGAGGTAAGGGATCTTAAGGCCGGCCTGGTTGAGAAACAAGCGGCCTTCGATATCGGGATTGCGATAATCCCCGGTAACATCTGCATCTCCTGAAACAAATCCCCGAATGTTGCTGATCACATCCTTACCCAACGGACTAAATGCTGCCAGATTGAAATTCCGGAGGTTAACTTCAAGATCTATACTCGGAGATTCCCCATCCACCGAAATCTCCCCAATCGCAGAAAGCGACTCCAGACCTGAATTTTTAAGAGTAGTATTGACATTGTACAAGCTCAGGTCCCTGTTCCCCATCACATCCAGGTTTAAATTCCCGAGTAGTTGGTCATTAACCGTCAGATCTTTTATCGTGAGAGAGGTATTGGGATAATAAGCGCCGTTTTGCTGTAACAGGTTAAGGGAGCCGTTTACAATACCGCCCATGGCAAGGCTGTTGATCTCCGGCGTAATCTTGTAAAGGTCTACATTCTCAAATTCCATTTGAAAATCCTTATAAGTAGTATCCCGCATTTGACCCGCCAGCCTTATCTCTTCATCCTGATGGCTCAACACCAGGGAATCCACTCTTATATCATTGAATCCATCTGAAAAAATCACCCGGTTGGATCTATTACTTTCTTCATTAAGGAACCAGATGCTTTCCTTGAATTTAATATCTGACCGTTGTAAGCCAACTACGGAATTATTGTTTTCATTGATGGTGTGGTACAGGTTTAAATTAAATTCATCATCACTCACCGGCCCGCCTTTAAATTCAGATCGAATGAACAGAGTATCATTCAGCGTTACGTTAATGAGATTAAAATCTTTGACATTGTAAAAACCGGTAGCAACGCTGTCAATTTCTATGAAAGTATTAAAAAGTGGATTCGAGTTATCTACCTGAATATTAACCTGTTCAAAAAGGTTATTGAAAGCATTGATTTGAGGTGAACGAAATGCCAATCTAAATTCAGATTCGTCCGATTCTACACTTCCCCGAATGAAGGTATTGGGCGCCAGAGTGATCTCAGGATAGAACACTTCCACGATTTTATTATAGATATCAAAGTCAAATGTGAGATATTGATTGGTGGTGATCTTATTGGGGCGATAGTTGGCGTAGAGGCTACCTACAGCATTTTCAACCAGGGCAGGAACTTCGGTAATATCAAAGATCCCTTCCACTTTTCCATTGATCACATCGGGTGAGTGAATTTCAATAGTTCTTACAGGTCCGTCGAAAGAGGATGTAATATCCAGGTCTCTAAAACGATAAATATCATTCTCATTCCTGTAGGAGGTGTTGAGCAAATAGATCTGGCCTTCAAAGTTATTCAAATTGGTCCCCTGCATATTCATGATCACATCTCCTTGAAAAACGGAGATACTATCCCTACTTACGAGGTTCAAAGTGGCAAGATCGGCGTGAGCTACAGAAGCTTCAAAATCGTACACGTTAGTGCCTTCAGAAAAATCTGCAAGCCCGTTGAACTCCATCCTCAAATTGGGATCAAGAGAAATCAGATTTCCGTTAAAGACGGGTGCCCTGAGAGTTCCCCGCACCTTGAGATTATTGTAGGTATAATTGTTATAAACAAATTTCGAAATGCTCCCCTGCACCTGCGTATTCAAAGTTTCCTTTGTAAATCCACTTCCGTCAAAAGTGATATTAAAAGAGGTATTTCCAATGCTGTTCACGTTACTGATCTTACCAACGTTGAAGTTGTTTGCCTTAAGCCGGCCTTTATAAGCTGTTGCCCCGCTCCCGGAGAATTCGCTCATTTGCAGGTCAATATCTGCCGTTCCAAGTTGGGAGAACAATTTGGATTTTGTTCTTAAAGCATTTTCAGAAACAAAAATATCTCCCACCAGTCGTACATTCCCAAATTCGCGTAGCTGCTCAGGCAATTTGTTCCTAAGCAGTCCAGGTAACAGGTTCACCAGGTCGTAATAATTCGTCGATAAATTACTTATGTTGCCATCCAGTGAAAATTCATTTTCTTCTGTAGACAGAGAGTTTTTTATCTGCAGGTCGCCTTCAAGCCGGGTGCGATCTAAACCGAACATTTCAAGATCGGAAAGTCGAAAATCATTTAAGATCCCTTCCATGCTGGTGGAAAAATTGATCTCCTGATCACTTCCAAAGTTATTATAAAATGGCTGCAGGTCGTTAGTAGAGATGGTAGAAGGCCTAAACGTTGCCCGCACCGGTACCTTATTGATGAATCCTGCAAACCCATTGGTGATGTCAAAGCTGATATCTGCATCTACAGAAGACTCCGGAGTTTGAATTTTCAAAGCCTCAAGGCTCATTTCTTCGGAAGTATAAGTGAAATCTGTACTTAACGCGTCTACCCTTATCCCTCTTCTTTCGTAGCCGGATAATTTATCTATGTTGACATAAACATCAGAATTTTCAACCAGCAGGTCACTGGCGTTGATATTGAGGTCTTCGAGTACCACAACCTCCGGAGAGCTTAGATTGTGGTTAATATAGCTATAACGCCCGTCCAGCACTTCCAGTTGAGTGATCTCCAAAAGAAATGGTTTAGACTCTTTTTTCTTCTGAGACTTTAGTTTGTTTAAAAAAACATTCAGGTTATCCCGCTCCTCCCCTTCATATACCTTCATATACATATGAAGGTCGCGGGCGGTTGTACTTCCCAGGGTGGGATTATTGTTATAAATACTGGAAAGACTGGTGGCCGAAGTTTTAATATTTTCAGCATAAATAAGAGTGTCCATGTGATGATCAAGCACCAGGACTTCCTCAAGATTCAGTTTTCCGCTGTAGGTAAGCCCTACCCGACCAATCCTAATATCAACATCTTTAGATTCTTTAAGGGAATCTGTAATTTTTCGGGCTACAAAAGTCTGGACGGTAGGAATAGAAAATACGATCAACAAAATGATGAAAAGCAGCAGCAGGGCGAGCAGCGTTTTACCTAGTATTTTCCAGAATTTTTTGATAGATTTTTATGTTATAACTTTGCGAACAATATTAACAATTTTCAGGCCTAATTACTAAGGATGCCTCCACAAAATATTTTCATTCTCGGGATCGAATCTTCCTGTGACGATACGGCCGCAGCGGTTTTACATAACGGCCGAATTTTATCTAATGTTGTCGCCACCCAGGAGATCCATCAAAAATACGGCGGCGTGGTGCCCGAACTCGCTTCCAGAGCCCATCAACAAAACATTGTTCCGGTGATCCATGAAGCGCTTTCCCGCGCCGGAATATCCAAGAATGAGCTTTCGGCCATTGCTTTTACCAGAGGTCCCGGGCTCATGGGATCTTTGCTAGTAGGCACCTCCTTTGCCAAGTCCCTTTCTCTGGGTTTGAAGATTCCGCTTTTGGATGTAAATCATATGCAGGCACATATCCTTGCACATTTTATAGAGGAAAAAGAATTTGAAAAGCCGCACTTCCCCTTTTTGGCACTTACGATTAGCGGCGGGCATACCCAGATCGTGAAAGTGACCAACTATTTCGAAATGGAAGTGATAGGTGAAACCCTGGATGATGCCGTGGGAGAAGCCTTTGACAAAAGTGCCAAAATTCTCGGTCTTCCCTATCCCGGCGGACCTTTGGTCGACAAATATGCTCAAAAAGGCGATCCCAAAGCTTTTCCATTTCCGAAGCCCAAAGTGGAAGGCCTGAACTTCAGTTTTAGCGGATTGAAAACTTCCATTCTGTATTTCATTCAGAAACAAGTAAAGGAAGATCCGAAGTTCATTGAGGATAATATTGAGGACATCTGCGCATCTATTCAACATACCATCATCGGGGTCCTGATGGATAAGCTGAAAAAAGCCGTAAAGCAAACGGGAATTAAACAGATTGCCATTGCCGGCGGAGTTTCAGCAAATAGCGGAATCAGGCAGACCTTGAAGGAAGCTGAAACAAAATACCACTGGAAAACTTTCGTTCCCAAATTTGAATATACTACAGATAATGCTGCAATGATCGCCATTGCCGGACACTACAAATATATTTCTGAAGATTTTGCCGATATGGGGGTAACTGCGAAAGCCAGAATCAAAATGTAAGCTATGCAATTATTCTTTCATCCTGAAGTTTCAGAAAATGATAAGGAAGTCCGCTTTTCACGGGAGGAGAGCAAACATATTGTAAAAGTGCTTCGGAAAAAGGAAGGCGATTCCCTGCACCTCACTAACGGAAAGGGATGGATCTTCGAAACCGAAATTACTCTGGCCGATCAGAACAACTGTAGTGCTAAAATCATTTCTTCTGAAAAAGAGCTTCCACCTCCTTACTATCTCCACCTTGCTGTAGCTCCTACAAAGATGAATGATCGTTATGAGTGGTTCCTTGAAAAAGCTACTGAAATAGGAATACAGGAGATCACTCCCGTAATTTGCGACCATAGCGAAAGAAAAGTTGTAAAAACTGAAAGATTCCAAAGAGTTATTCAAAGCGCCCTTAAGCAATCTTTGCATAGCAGAATGCCCATTCTCAATGAACCCGTGAATTTAACAGAATTTCTGCAACAGGAGATCTCAGGCGAAAAATTCATTGCTCATTGCGAGGAAGACAAACCGAGGAAACTGCTTTCCGGAAGTGTCAAAAAAGGCATTTCAACGACTGTATTAATTGGACCTGAAGGAGATTTCTCTTCCGAAGAGATCAAAAAGGCAACAGCTGCCGGCTGGCTGCCGGTGAGCCTTGGAAACAGCAGGTTACGCACTGAAACTGCTGCTATAGTCGCCTGCCATACAGTAGCTTTGATCAACGAACAGGAATAAATTTTTGCTATTTTAGACACATGAAAAATATTGCGGCCATAATTCTGTGTTTGGTTTTTGCAGCAACTGTGAACGCTCAGCAAATTGCCATTTTAAAATACCAGGGAGGCGGCGACTGGTACAGTAATCCTACAGCTTTACCCAACCTCATTAAATTTTCCAATCAGAACATCAAAACTGCAATCGATCCTCAACCTCAAACGGTGGAGACAGGCAGTACAGATATTTTTCAGTATCCTTTTCTGCATATGACAGGCCACGGAAATGTCTTTTTTAGCGAGGAAGATGCTCAGAACCTTCGGGAGTACTTACTTGGCGGCGGATTTCTACACATCGATGACAACTATGGAATGAATGAATTCATTAGGAGAGAACTTAAAAAGGTTTTTCCTGATAAGGAACTCGAGGAGCTCCCGGCCTCTCATCCCATTTTTTCCGCAGCATATAGCTTTCCCTCGGGGCTGCCAAAGATCCACGAACACGACGGATTGCGGCCACAGGCTTTCGGTATTTTTGACAACGGAAGACTTCTATGTCTGTTCACTTATGAAAGTGATCTGGGCGACGGTTGGGAAGATCAACAGGTGCATAATGACCCCGAAGAAGTAAGGCTAAAGGCATTGCAAATGGGAGCGAACATTATCAAATATGCCTTCTCGAATTGATGCAGAAAACTCACGACACCACTAATTTTGAGGAAAAGAAGTTTCCGCTGGTCCTGGTGCTGGATGGCATTTCAAGTCCGGCAAATATCGGCAGCCTCTTTCGGCTTGCAGATGCTTTTAATATTGAAAAAATAATCTTTTGTGGTATTGAAGTAGATCTCCAGAGCAACAGGCTCAAACGCACTGCAAGATCCACCATCAAAAATGTCATTTTTGAAGAGCATGAAATTGCAGAAGCTGTCTGTAAAGATTTGAAAAATTCAGGCTATACTCTGCTTGCCCTGGAGATCGCGGCAGGAAGTGAGGCTGTAGAAGAAGTGAATTATAGCAGCTTTCAGAAAATTGCTTTGGTGCTTGGAAATGAAAATTCCGGGATCCAGGATAAAATTTTGAAGTTAGCCGATAAAATGCTGCACATCAACATGTTTGGCAAGAACAGCAGTATGAACGTTACGCATGCCGCTGCTATAGCTTTATTTGAAATAACAAAAAGCCTGCAGCCAGTTCGGTGAGAAATAATATATTTACTTCGTGAACGAAAAAGAGCTTTCCTACGGAATCCTTCGGGCTATTGCCATTCTATTGGGAGTAGCCTTTCTCCTTTATTTCCTGTATCTCATTCAGTCAGTATTGGTGTATATTGCTGTGGCGGGCGTAATTTCCCTTGTTGGACGGCCTGTAGTGATTTTCCTTCGCAACCATTTAAAGATCCCGAATAAAGTCGCAGTGGTCCTTGTACTGCTACTGGTCTTAAGCAGTTTTATTGGCTTGATCACTATCTTTATTCCGATTGTAGTGGAACAAAGCAAGAACCTGGGGCAGATAGATATGGATGCCTTTACCCGCGATCTAAATGAATTAAATAACCAGATCAATAACTATTTAGGAGTTGAAGAGATCGATATCATTGAAGGGATCAAACAAACAGAATTTATCCGGAATTTTGATATTACTACCATTCCGCAGTATCTCAATAATTTCTTTGGAATTTTGGGAGCCGGAGTGATCGCTGTGTTTTCAGTGATCTTCATATCCTTCTTTTTCCTTAAAGACAGCAAATTGATGCTGAATAGTATATTAGTCTTTGCGAATAAAGGTCATGAAGATAAATTTCAACGGGTATTCAATAAGATCAAGGTCTTGCTATCACGGTACTTTGTGGGCTTAACTATGCAAATCACAGTGTTGTTTATATTATACAGTATTTTATTGTCGATCTACGAGATCAATAATCCAATAGCGATCGCCTTTATTTGTGCTTTTTTAAATATTGTACCATATCTCGGCCCTATTATTGCCGGAATTCTGGTGTCACTTTTCGTAATTTCCAGTAACCTTGGAGCCGATTTCCAGACGATCATCCTTCCGCAGCTTATTTACGTGATGGCAGGTTATCTTATTTGTCAGTTGATCGATAATTTTATCAATCAGCCGCTCATTTTTGGGGCCAGTGTACGATCGCATCCGCTGGAGATCTTCCTGGTTATCCTCATTGCCGGCCTCACCTCCGGAATCCTGGGAATGGTAGTCGCAGTGCCTTTTTACACGGCGATTAAAGTTATTGCCAAAGAATCTTTGAGTGAATACAAGATCGTAAAACGCTTAACCCGCGACCTCTAGTTTGAACCGGAAACTTCTAAATAAAGAGGTTCAGGATTTTATTGAGAGCCGGTATAAGGAAGAGGTGTCAAAAATGGCATTTCAGGGCAGTCCTTTTGAGGGCATTTCCACCCAGGAACTCCTGGTTCAGCTAAGCGGTAAAAAAAAGGCCGAAAAAAAACTCCCCACCTGGTTCACTCACCGCGGAATTGTTTATCCGCCGAATCTTAATCTGGAGCAAACCTCTTCGGAAATCACCGCAGTATATAAGGCTTCACTTGTTTCAGGAAATACTTTGGCTGATCTTACCGGGGGCTTCGGAATCGATTCCTATTTCTTCTCCAAAAGGATGAAAAAGGTGCATCACCTGGAACTGAATAAAGAGCTGCAGGAAATCGCCGCCCATAACTTTGGAATTTTAGGTTCCAAAAATGTCATTTCTGAAACCGGAGATGGATTGGCATTCCTGGAAAACACTTCAGAAAAATTTGACTGGATTTACCTCGATCCCTCCCGCCGAGATGATGCCGGCGGCCGCGTGTTTTTTCTAAGCGATTGCCTGCCAAATGTTCCGGATAATCTTGATCTGCTTCAGGAGAAGGCTAAAAATATCATGATCAAGACATCTCCCCTCCTGGACCTTTCAGCCGGATTGCAGGAATTGAAGAATGTGCACGAGATCCATATCATTGCGGTTGAAAATGATGTCAAAGAACTCCTGTGGATCATTGGTTCACAACCTTCAGCAGCAATCAGGTTGAAAACCGTTAATTTTCAGAAGCAGGAAAAACAGGAATTTGAAGCCAATTTTGGAGATGATCATGTGGAACAGTACGAGGAGCCGCAGGAATTCCTATACGAACCTAACGCCGCCATCATGAAAAGCGGATTGTTTGCTGTTTTAGGTTATCACTTCCGTTTGAGTAAATTACATCCTAATTCACAGCTATTTACTTCTTCAGAACTGCTGGATTTCCCCGGAAGGAGATTCAGGATTGAAAAAGTGCTGCCTTTCAGAAAAAAACTGTTGAAAAAGGAGCTTTCAGAAAAGGCAAATATTAGCGTCCGCAATTTTCCCGAAACAGTGGCAAACCTCCGGAAACAGCTAAAAATAAGAGAGGGTGGAGATCAATATTTATTTTTCACTACCCTAAAATCTGAAGAAAAGGTAGTGCTGGTTTGTCAAAAAGCGTAAAATTAAAAATTATTCCAGAGGCATTTCTTTTTCAGAAAAAGAAGGTTTTTCGATTGGCTGCTTTTTGGAGCTAAGCTTTCGAAGCAGATTGCGTGGAGCGATATAGAGCGCCCCAACGACCACAAAATAAATATTTAGAAGAGTAATTCTTGCCACATCCTGCCATGGTTTGAAGTGGGTCACACGCTCCTCGGGGTCATAAAGCACCTTTACGGGCATATTCATCACCTTCACGCCTTCCCAGGCCGCTTTTACAATGACTTCAATTTCGAGCTCAAACCGGGAGGTAAAGAGCCTGAGGTTATTTACAGCTTTAAGAGGATAAAGCCTGTAGCCGCATTGAGTGTCGGTTAACTTAATTCCTGTTTCGAGCCAAAAGGTAAGGGTGGAAAACCTGTTTCCGATATTGCTTTTATTGGGCACGCTGGGATCATCCATTTTTCGGGCGCCAATAATAAGAAGATCCGGCTGCTGCGGCAGGTGTTGTTCCAGGGTCTCGAGAAAAACATGGAGATCATCGGGAAAATGCTGTCCGTCTGAATCCATTGAGATCCCATAATCAAACCCAAGGTTCTGCGCAGTTTTAAATCCTGTTTTTAAAGCATTTCCCTTGCCTTTATTTTTCGGAATATGCAGAACTTCCACATCCTGAAAACTATTGAGAATTTGGGCTGTAGCATCTGTAGAACCATCATTGACTACAATAATGTTGCGGGTATACCGCAGTACATCTGATAATACCCTGGAAATTGTAGCGTGATTATTATATGTAGGAATGATTACGCAACATTTAAGCGCATCAAATCTTGATTGATATATTGGTTCCTGATCCAAAAAAGTGATTTTGTTTAAAAATAGAAAAATAACAGGAACATTCTTCCTATCCAGGGGACGAATTAGGGAGAAAGGCTATAAAAAGATGGATATCAACTTCCATCATTCTTTATTGCTTCCTGGTTTCCGGTTGGGGAACAATTCGGGAAAACCATAGGAATTTAAACGCAGTTACATTTAAGTTCCTGTTCTTACAAATCCTTTGGCAGGAATTGACTTAATGACTAAATAATTATCCTATTTAGCCGGGGAATGAACTCCAAACATATTACCTTCTGTATCATAAGCCAGGACAATAAAACCATATTCCCCGATTGACATCTTTGGTTTGAAAATTTTTCCTCCGGCATCCGGAATTCTTTTTTCCTCCACAGCACAATCTTCACTCCTGAAATAAATTATTGTAGAATTTCCACCTGCACCAACTCCCGGCATTTTTACCAGTGCTCCACTCGCTCCTTCATCATCCATCTCCATTGGAAAAGCTAACATTGTCAGTTCATCCTTGCTCTCATTAGACGAAGGAAGCTCACTTAATTTTACCTGCAGTACCTGTTCATAAAACTTCTTTGCTCGATTAAGGTCGTCAACATAAATTTCAAACCAAACCACGGGATTTTTTGATTTCATATACTATATTTCTGAAGTTAAACACCTATACAAAAATAGTCGGTTAGCGGTTTGGATAGATGAAATGGCTACATAAATTAATTATAAAAATTTGATTAACAATACATTATCCGAATAAAGAGGCAAGGAATGGAGAAAAAAAAACCTGTTAAAGAATTGATGTTCTAACTTCTGTTTCACTTTCAGGATTATCTCCCTTCGGTCGGTGATCCGTGGGGGTGGGACTAAAACAAAGCCTGCAGGCTGACGCCTGCACGGTCTTTTTTGTTATTCCGTTCAGATCAAGTAGTTATAAATTTAGCTTTAGCTTGAGATTTTTTGTATTTCTAGCTTTGTACTTGTACCTTCAGGATTACCTCCCTGCGCTCGGTGAGCCTGTGGGGGTGGGACTAAAACAAAACTCTGCAGGCTGGCGCCTGCACGGTCTTTTTTGTTGGCCCCGCGGCTTCAAAGCAAGCTTTGGCCTTGGCAATTAATACTTGCCACTTCGTAATTCTACCTTCGTATTTCTAACTTCGCATTACTACCCACAGGATTACCTCCCTGCGGTCGGTGATCCCCTGGGGGTGAAACTAAAACAAAGCCCAGCAGGCTGGCGCCTGCCGGTTTTTTTTTGTTGTCCCTGCGGCTTCAAAGCAAGCTTTAGCCTTGACAATTAATACTTGCCACTTCGTAATTCTACCTTCGTACTTCTAACTTCGCATTACTACCCACAGGATTACCTCCCTGCGGTCGGTGAGCCTGTGGGGGTGGGACTAAAACAAAGCCTGCAGGCTGGCGCCTGCACGGTCTTTTTTGTTGGCCCGGCGGCTTCAAAGCAAGCTTTGGCCTTGGTCCAACAAAAAAGCCCTGCACTAACGTGCAAGGCTTTATTTTGTCGGGGTGGCAGGATTCGAACCTGCGGCCTCCTGCTCCCAAAGCAGGCGCGATAACCGGGCTACGCTACACCCCGAGTAAGAGCTTCGCTCTTAATTCAAAGTTTAAGGTTTAATGTTCCAGGTTGTCATAATTTCAAGATTCGTATGACCAGAACCTTAAACCTGAAACCAAGAACTTTGAACTATTCAGCGGAGAGTGTGAGATTCGAACTCACGCGACAATTGCTCGTCGACAGTTTAGCAAACTGCTCCATTAACCACTCTGGCAACTCTCCTTATTGTAATGAACTTGCAAATATTTTGCGGTTGCAAATGTATGTGTTCAGATACATTTCTGCAAACCTTTTTATGCTTTTTTAAGCTTCCCCGACTTGCTTTTTTCTAAAGCATTTCTTTTCAGGTTTTTAAAAATTTAGAAAATCCGAGGGATGGAAATCATCACTATTAAATCCTCATTACAGCTATCCCGTATATCTTCAGTTAAAATATTGAAAAAGCTAATGAAACACTGTATTTAAATCATATTTTTAAGAGGAATTATAAAATATAGCTTCTAAGCCCGAATGTTATTCAGAGTAAACTTACTTTAGAACAAAATTTTAACCATCGACTTATGTCAATCCTCCCCGAAAATTTAGCCCGCTATCAAAAATTTTTGAGCTTTATGCTCAAGTACTGGAACAGCGATCTCCTAAATGAGACTGCTTCTAATGCCATGGATGAAGAAACGGCACGTTCCTTTCAGGATTACGAACAAACCCCGGAAGAACTGGTGGAAGACCTAAAACAAATGGGACCCACCTATATCAAATTAGGGCAACTTTTATCCACGCGCCCCGATTTGCTACCTGACAGGTATTTAGAGGCACTTAGTTCGCTTCAGGATGACCTACCCACCATTCCTTATGCGAAAGTACAGGAGATCATTGAAAATGAACTAGGCATAAAAATTTCTAAATCATTTAATTCCTTTGAAGAAGAACCTTTGGCAAGTGCTTCTATTGGCCAGGTGCATTTGGCTGAACTCCGCTCAGGAAAAACTGTAGCTGTTAAAGTGCAGCGACCCGGCATCAGGAAGAAATTTATGGATGACCTGGACACCCTGGAAGAAATGGCAGACCTGGCAGTGAAACATACAGAAGTCGGGAAAAAATATGGTTTTAATGACGTGCTGGCCGAGCTAAGACGCATCATGCTACATGAGTTGGATTATCTACGGGAGGCAAATAACCTGGTTACTTTGGGTATAAATCTAAAGGATTACAGGAGGCTAATCGTTCCGCAACCAATTCCCGACTATACTACTTCCCGCGTGTTAACCATGGAGTACGTAAAAGGGAAAAAGATCACCAGTGTTTCCCCTCTTAAAAAAACGGAAAATGATTATCTCCCCCTGGTTGACGAACTCATTGAAGCCTATTTAAAACAGATCGTTTCTGATGGGTTTGTTCATGCAGATCCACATCCGGGAAATATTCATTTGCTCGAGAATGAGAAGATCGCGCTTATGGATCTTGGTATGGTGGCGCAGTTTTCGAAACAGATGAAAGAACACCTGCTTAGGCTGCTTCTGGGCCTTAGCAAGAATGATGGAGAAGAGATCGCTGATATTCTGCTGAACATGAGTGATCTCACCGACCACGTAACCGAGAAGGAATTCAGGAGGGAAATTAGCATCATGGTGCAGGAAAGCAGTAACAGCACCGCCAAAGACATGCAAACCGGAAAGCTCCTTATCCAAATGAACCGCAGTGCAGCTATGAACGGAATCCATCTTCCTGTGGAGGTAAATATCCTCGGAAAGATCCTCCTGAACATGGATCAAATTATTGCATTTTTAGCACCTGAGTACGATCTGAGGGAAGCGGTAAGAAAGTACATGAGCAAATTGCTTCAGAATAAAATGGTGAATGAACTGAAGCCGGAAGAGATATTTTCGGTGTTACTGGATTCAAAAAAACTGGTGGAAAACCTTCCCGACCGTTTGGACAAGATCACAGAAAATCTGGCCAGGAACAATTTCCGACTGCAGATCGATGCTATAGATGAAAAAAGATTTACCGACGGTTTTCAAAAAGTGGCAAACAGGATCACCCTGGGATTGATCATCGCGGCTATGATCATGGGAGCTGCAATGCTAATGAGTGTCCCCTCGCCTTTTACCATTTTTGGATACCCGGGGCTGGCAATCATATTTTTCATGCTGGCCGCCGTAGCAGGTATTTATTTGAGCTATACGATCTTGTTTAAGGATGAATAGTTTGTTCAGAAAAATTCTAGAGCCTAGAGACTAGAGACTAGACTATAGACATTTAAAAAAAGCTTTTTTGAACCTTTAGGCCGATCCCTACATTAGAGGATTCTTCGGAATTAATGTCTGCCCCTATCTGAAGATTAACATTGACGAACTCCTGCCATACGTTCACATCCAAATAAGTGGAAATGATCCTTTCTATAGGTTTAGAAGTACCGGCCTTAGCTCCATAGTTAGCTCGATAACTGGCGAGAAGTTTATAAGGATAAATGTAAAATGCATTTCCGGTCAAGCCAAGATGATGAGCGACAATGTTGTTATGAGCCACTCTAAACCGGTCCTCATCAAGAAGAATAAATGGTAGACCGATGATCCTGTTTTCGTAAGTCCACCCTGAGCGATAGAGGTGGTTATTAAAATAATTATCCTTTCCGTCTGTAGTAGGGTAGTTTTTACTTTGGTTTCGGGTGAAATAATATTCGTACATGATAGCCTGCACCCATTTCTCCGGCTGCTGATCCTTTATATGGATCCCGTATCGGCCATCGGGAGTATTCCGCAACTTTATTCCGGAGAAATCTTCAAAAATGGTATTATAGACCAGCGACAGGTCATAGTTTGCAAAAGAGGTGTTTAGTTGAACTTCGTACCCCCCGAGGTGATTTCCAAGTCCGTTCACTTCCTGCTCTCCTACAAAGCCATCTCCTCCAATAATACTTCCTCCTGTAATGACTTTCAGATAATCCTCAAAACCGGAAGGTAATTCTCCGTACTCAGATGATTTTCCTGCCCATTGTACATAATGATGCCCTCCAGCAATCAATTCCACGTTCCTTATTCCGTTAAAAATAAGGTGAAAACTTTTGTGGTGAATTCGGGGTTTTTGGATATATCTATCTTTTTCGTCAGAGAAAAATTCCTCCCAGGAAGCTTTAAAACCTATCCCCGCCCGTTCAAAAAGCATAATAGGTTTAGTGTTGAAACTTACCCCGGGGACCGGTCTGGAATTAAGTGACCATAGCACATTCTCATTGGTGGCACTAATTCCGCTAAAAAATTCCTGCTTCTGTTTTCTTCCGGCGTAAGCTTCAAACCATTTGTTTTCATAACTTACAAAATATTCGTCAAGCTGAACATCATTTGAGTACCCATCATGATAGAGTATTCCGAGGCCTGCCTTTAAAATCCCACCGTAGCGGAATTCATATGTTCCTGTGCCATTGATCCAGGAACTAAGATTTGATTTTTCATCAATCCTTCCCCGCTGATTTGAATGCATCCAAAACGGATTCTCCTCCCCTGAATAAATTATTCCCTGAGCAGTAGCTGACACATTATAATTAATTTCCTGAGAAAAGGTTACTGTAATGAATAGTAACAATATGAGGGGGAATTTCTTAATCACCTTCTAGATTTGTGCAGCAAAAGTAGCATTCTTATATTAAAGCTCAATACGCTGTAATTTAAAAACAGTAATTTTAGCCGTAAATTTTAGATATGTTTTCCTTTTTTCAGAAAAAATATTTCTTACAGGACCAGTTAAATGGTTTTGTAGATATTCATAATCACATTTTACCAGGAATAGATGATGGTGCTCCTGATGTAGATGCCTCAGTCAAGTTGATAGAAGGTTTTGAAAAAATGGGAATTACCAGCTTTATTTCCACTCCTCATATCATGAATGATTATTATCCTAATACTCCCGGAAGTATAGCAAAGGCACAGGACAATTTGCAGAAACACCTTAAAAGCCTGGGAAAAGAGGTCAAAATTAAAACTGCAGCAGAATATATGATGGACCAGGCTTTTTTGGAACTTCTTGAAAAAGAGCGATTATTATGTCTAAAAGAAAACCTGGTGCTGGTGGAAATGTCCTACTTTCAGCCGCCAATCAATTTAAATGAGATCCTGTTCAAGCTGCAGACTGCTCAGTATAAGCCTGTGTTGGCTCATCCGGAGCGTTATGGATTCTTTCATTCAAAATCTTTAAGCAAGTATGAAGATCTAAAGACCAGAGGCTGTTATTTCCAACTCAACATTTTAAGCCTCGCCGGACATTATGGAAAAAGCATTCAGGATATAGCTTTCAGACTGCTGGAAAATAAAATGATCGATTTCCTGGGAACAGACACACATCAAATACGTCATCTTGAAAAATTGTCTACAGCCACTGTTACTAAAAAACAACTGGAGCTTCTTTTGCCTGTAATTAACAGGACAAAAGAAACTTTTAGCTTTTCCGGGATCTTTTCAAAAAGCTAAAAAAGCCTTTCTTTTCTTCATCGGCTGCATACCCATAGCCATAACCGTAAGAGTATCCATATTTAGCTCCATAGGAAAACTTAGAATAATCCACATCATTGAGGACGATTGCGAGACCTTTTATCTTCCCTTGTTGTTTTAGGTCCTTAGGGAAATCCAGGAGTTTCTTTTCTGTATATCCTGCCCTCACCACGTAAATCGTAGTATCCGCCAGCTGACTAATCAACAAAGTATCTGTGACAATCATAGTTGGTGCGGTATCTACGATAATAAAGTCATAGTTTTGCTTTTGGCTGGATAGAAATTCCTCCATTCGGTCATTCATTAAAAGTTCTGCAGGATTAGGAGGAATAGCTCCTGAGAAAACCATATCTACGGGAATATTTTCCTGATTTTCCCTATGGATCACCTGCTCAGGCAATAGATCATAGTCGTATAAATAGTCGGACAGTCCCTTAGTTTCCAAAGTGCTTCCTGCAAATTTATGAAGTCTTGGATTTCGTACATCGGCACCTACAAGTAAAATATTTTTCCCTGTACTGGCCAGGGTTCGGGCCAGGTTAAAAGAAATAAATGTTTTTCCTTCCCCTTTTATAGTAGAGGTAACAAAAATAACTTCTGCCTTTGCTTTATTTCTGGATTGAACCAGGTACGCCAAATTGGTTCTTAAGATCCTGAAGGATTCAGCTAATGGAGAGCGATCATTTAGTTGAATCACAGCATCTTCGTCCTTGCCTACCTGAGGTATTTCTCCTAAAAATGGAATATGTTTAATTAAAGGATTCAAATCCCCTTTATGATGCACCTTGGTATCTAAAAAGTTGACCACAAAAATGATCAATAGAGGAATAAGCAACCCTATTAATCCACCTCCCGTGAGGATCAACCATGGTTTGGGGTCCACCGGCTGATTATAGGTAAAAGCAGGATCAATGACTTTTGCTACCGGGGAGGTAGAGGCAAAAGCAATAGCAGATTCCTCCCTTCTCTGGAGTAAAAACAAATAAAGCTGTTCTTTGATCTCCTGTTGACGTTCAATGCTTCGGATCCCTTTTTCCAGTCCTGGAAAAGTACTGAATTGTCCTTCTGCTTTGCGGTCCAACTGGTTGAGTTCCCGAAGTTGAATATTAATCGAGTTTCTGGTTTGGTCTATATTGTTTAAAATATTAGCACGTAAAGCATCGAGTTGTTCTGTTATAGTCTCAACCACAGGATTTTGAGAAGTACCTGTTTTTAAATATGCATTTCTTTGAAGCACCAGTTGATTATAATTCCCGATGGCACTACCCATTCCTCCCCCTTCAAGGCCCATTCCTTCAGGTAATAATTGATAAGGTTTAGCAGATTGAAGTGTATTTTCAACTCCTTCCAAGACCATTAGCTGAGTTTCCATGGTAAAGATCTCCTGTTCTGCCATAGAAGATTTTGACAAATATTGGCCGGCACTACTACCTACGTCCATGAAGCGATTTTCACTTTTAAAATCGGCTATTCCGCCCTCAACAGAGTCCAATTCTTCAGTGATCAATTCAAGACGTTGCCGAATAAATTCTGATGTATTTTCTGCTACCTGTCGTTTATCAGCAACTCCATCAGCATTAAAATGCAGCATTAGCGTGTTCAGGAAATCCTGAGACTTTTGAGGCACTTCTCCAGTAATATAAAGAGACAAGATATCCTGTGCCTTCCCTCGAGGTGCCACTGTCATATTCCAAATATATTCATTGGCCACATCTCTTAGAGGCCTAACTAAAATATTGACTGTAACATTACTCCTGATTTCCTCCTTGTTAGGAGCAATTAAAAAATTAACCCCATTAAGACTGACTGGTTCTCCAAATTCATACTGTTTAGAGGAACCGTCAGAAGTTTCAAGCTTATAAGATGTAGCAGAAACCGGGGTGACCCAAAAATTTAAAGTAGACTCATGTACTAGACTCTTTTCGGAAAGAAATTCTATAACAACAGGGGAGTTCTCATAAGCTTCAACTGCAATTACATTTCCTTCAACATGATATGTTACATTTAGATCCAGTTCATCTATTACTCCCTCAACTAAGCGTTTAGATTTTAAATTAACAATTTGGTTTTCCAGAGAATTATTGTCAAATGCCAGGATGGAAGCACCTCCTGAAGGTAATGACCCCACGAGGTTACTACTCTCATCTTTAAGGATCATCATCGTGGCCTCAGTGGCATATTTGGGCAGAGTATATCTATTATAAAGGTAGGCGATAGTCAATCCCAGCAAACATCCAAAAACAAGCCACTTCCAGTGTTTGAGATATTTAAAGATCTCTGCCTTGAGATCAAAATTCGATTGTTCCTTTTCTGAAAACTCTTCGAGCTCTTCCATATTTACCTGCTAAAAAGTACAATTATACTAAAAGCCGTTGTTACAATAGACACTAATCCTTGCCAACTTGTTATAAATCCTGCTGATTTTACTTTTCTATATGTTGGCTCAACATATACTATGTCGTTCTGCTTTAAATAATAATAAGGATTCTGAAAAATATCCACACTGGTAAGATCCAGAGTTTCATAGGTTAATCGATCATCTACCTGGCGAATAACCAAAATATTATCTCTTTTCCCATCGTAACTGATATCACCGGACATGGCAATTGCCTGGGGTACGGAAATCCTTTCGTCAACTACATCGATGACGCTACTTCCGGTTTCCCCCATTACTGTCACCTTAAAATTGACAATTCGAACTCTTACCACGGCATCTTTGAGGTATTTTTCACGAAGCACAGTAGTGAGTTCCTCCTCTAGTTCTTCCCTGCTTTTTCCCTCAACATAAATTTCCCCAAGTACAGGAAAATTAATATACCCTTCAGAATTCACAAGGTAACCTGTCATGGCAGCGTTCTGACCTCCTCCTCCGCCACCGGCGCTTTGATTATTAAGGTTTAGCTGAAATGGCGCTGCTAACTCTTCATCCATAGAAGATACATCCACCCGAAGCACATCATTAATTTCAATTTTGGCAACAAAATCTTCAGGTGCAGCCATATTAGGAAGTCTTTCATAATCCTGGAAATAAACGATCTCTTTCCTGGTAGAACAGGAGGAAATCAATACTACTCCAAAAAGTAAGAGAAAAGATTTCAGGAAAAAAGATTGTTTCGGGATGTATTCTAGGGGATTGTATTTTACCATTTAAATTATCTTCTTCTGGTTTGGATGTAAAACAGGGTCTTTATCTAACTTTTCAAAAGTGGAATTATTGCTTTTAAATTCGGGCACTAAGGTTTTTAATTTAGCTACTACTTTATGACTTTTCAGTTTGGTTGCAGACTTAATGATCTGTTCCACTGATTCACTTATTTCAGAGAAATTCCCTACCTGGTCTACAGCGATCATGATCTTCTTATGGTGAGTTGGAAGGGTTTTACTTTTGTCACTGAGCAATTCTTCATAAAGCTTCTCACCGGGACGTAATCCTGTAATTTTAATACCAATCTGTTTATTTGGAATATATCCGGCCAGTTTGATCATTTTGATTGCAAGATCCATAATTTTTACGGGTTCTCCCATGTCAAAAATAAAGATCTCGCCTCCTTTTCCCATAGCCCCGGCTTCCAGCACTAACTGGCAGGCTTCAGGAATGGTCATGAAATACCGGATGATATCCGGATGAGTTATTGTAACAGGCCCGCCTTTTTCAATCTGCTTCCGGAATAAAGGAACTACAGATCCATTAGAACCTAAAACATTTCCAAAGCGGGTGGTAATAAATTTTGTCTTAGTATCACTTTCTGCACAGGCAGAATGATAAAGAGCCTGCACATACATTTCTGCCGCCCTTTTTGAAGCACCCATAACATTGGTAGGATTTACTGCTTTATCTGTAGAAACCATTACAAAATGTCCTACCTCATACTGAACTGCCAAATCTGCCAGGTTCTTTGTTCCCATGATGTTTACAAAAACAGCCTCATGAGGATTTGCCTCCATGAGGGGAACATGCTTATAAGCGGCCGCGTGGTATATCACGTCCACAGGCCTCTTTTGAAATAGTAATTCAAGTCTTTTTCTATTCCCTACATCACAAATAATACAGCTGAAATTCAGATCCGGAAATTTAGACTGTATCTCCAGTTGTAAATTATGCATGGGCGTTTCTGCCTGATCCAGAATGATCAGCAGCTTGGGATTATATTCAGCCACCTGTCTTACGATCTCACTACCTATGGAACCTGCACCTCCGGTTACCAGAATTGTTTTCCCGGTTAATTGTTGTCTTTTGTTCTCTTTATTTAGAAGAATAGGCTCTCTGTCCAGAAGATCTTCAATCTGAAGAGATTTAACTTTGTTGGAAACCGATTGTTCATCCTCGTAATTAGAAACTATAGGCGCATTAAAAACTTTAATATCATTTTCCAGACATTCTTCCACCAGAGAGAATTTTTCTTCTGCTGTAAGCGTGTTTTCTGAAAGTATTAAAGCTGTAGCACCGAGAGATTTAGCTTCGGCACTTACCTGTAAACCATTATATATAACGGGTTTTCCCAGGATCCTGATGTTCCTTCGTGTATTATCATTGGTAATAAATCCGCGGATATCAAACCTTTTTGGATGTTCTATTTCCAAAGCTCCTGCAATTGAAATGGCATTTTCATCGGCACCGAAAACCACCGCCTTCTGAAGGTTCTGATTTTTTTGGGTGGTTTTAAAATACTCATAAAGCTGCTTTACTGACAGTCTGAAAAGGAAAAGCAGAGAAAAGGAGACGAGAAAGTAAAAGATTAAACCCGCGACCAGGTATATTTTTTCACCAATGAGAAAAAAGGTGGCATAATTGATAAAGAGAAGGGTCACAAAAGTACTGAAACAGGCGAGCATGATCTTTAATGCATCCACATAAGAGGAATGCCTTATAAGACCAGCATAAGTCCGGAAAATAAAGAAAAAGAAAATATTTACTCCTAACACGAGAAACATTCTTTCATAAATGGAAAGAAATTCGTAAAAATGAGTCGTAAGATCCCTTAGCGCAATCATAGTAAGGAGATCGGCTACAATTATAATTGCAGTATCGATACCTAAAATTGCCCAACGAGGGAGATATTTGATATTCCTTATATCCAACCTGTTTTCGTTGGACAGAATTTGTTTAAGGGCGTAATTAAGTTTCTTACCCATAGAGTTCGGTTTAGGATTTTACTGCAGAAAATTTCTGATTGCAGTTTTGATCCTGTTTTTCTCTTCGTCATTCAGGTTTGAACCTGAAGGAAGACAAAGACCCGTTTTAAAAGCCTCTTCTGCAACTCCATTCCCGTAAAAAGGAGCTTCCCAAAAAACAGGTTGCAGGTGCATAGGCTTCCAGAGAGGCCTGCTTTCAATATTCAGTTCCTCAAGATCCTCTCTTAGAGCATCTGTATTAAAAGCTTCTTTTTCCACGATTATGACTGTGAGCCAGTGGTTGCAAAAGTACGTATTTTCAGGTTCATTTAATACTTTTACTCCTTTAACTCCTCCAAAAATATCATTATAGAAAAAATTCATCTCCCTTCTTTTAGAGATATGAGCATCGAGAACTTCCATTTGACCTCTGCCAATTCCGGCAGAAATATTGCTTAGCCTATAGTTATACCCAATCTCGCTATGTTGATAGTGAGGTGCTGCATCACGAGCCTGAGTTGCCAAAAAAATAGCCTTTTCTTTCATTTTTGGATCTTTACTCACTAATGCCCCTCCTCCGGAAGTAGTAATGATCTTATTTCCATTAAAAGAAAGAATGGCAAAATCTCCAAAAGTGCCACATTTTTCTCCTTTATAAGTACTCCCAAGAGCCTCAGCACTGTCTTCAATAACGGGTATATTGTATCTGGAAGCTATGGCGTGAATTTCTTCTACTTTATAAGGCATTCCGTAAAGGTGAACCGCGATAAGTGCTTTGGGTTTTTTTCCCTTTTTGATCCTGTCTTTTATGGCTTCCTCCAGGAATTCCGGAGAAATATTATAGGTATCTTTCTCACTGTCAATGAAAACCGGAGTGGCCCCCAGATACACTATTGGATTTGCTGAGGCAGCAAAAGTAAGGCTCTGACAGAGCACCTCATCACCACGCTCCACTCCGCAAAGGATCAAAGCAAGATGAAGGGCAGCAGTCCCGGAACTTAAGGCGGCTACTTTCACATCTTTCCCTAAATAACCTTCAAGGTCATTTTCAAAACCCGTGACATTAGGCCCCAAAGGAGCGATCCAGTTCTGGTCAAAAGCTTCATCAATATATTTTTGCTCATTACCTCCCATATGAGGAGAGGATAAATAAATTTTAGATTTGTTCATCTCTTTTCTCTGATATTTTAATCACTTTCCCCGGGTTCCCGACGACCGTAGCATAATCCGGGACCTCGTCAATTATTACAGACCCGGCACCAATAGTACACCATTTGCCAATATGTATTCCCGGTATCACCAGTGCCCCTATTCCAATGTGTGTACCCTCCCCTACTTTCACTCCTCCTGCCAGCACGGCCCCGGGAGATACGTGTACAAAATTTTCCAAAACGCAATCATGCTCTACAATACATCCCGTATTGAGAATGCAATGTTCTCCTATAATGGTATCTGCGTTGATGGCAGCATTCGCCATAACCACCGAACCTTTCCCTAGTTCCACCGTTTCATCTACCACAGCAGTTGCGTGACTAATTCCCCGAAAAAAATCTCCTCCATAATTCAAAGAAATTTTTTTTCGGGTTTTGTTGTCACCTACCGCTATAATTGTTTTTTTTCTAAGGACTTCAGGAGATAAATCGTGAATTACATCGTATTTGTAGATCCCCGTAATGGCTTTATTGTCATCTATAACATGATGAATCTCCTCCATTCGGGAGTGAACAAGATCAATGATCACTTTTGCATGTCCGCTGGCACCGTAAATATTCATTTAATTATTTCCATTAAAAGGTTCTGTCGTAGCCATATTTGCTGTGTTTACTCCTTCAGATTTAACCACCTTTAAAAAGGTCAACCACAAGATCTTAATGTCAAGCAAAAAAGACAAATTTTCAACATACCACACATCCAATTCCAGTTTTTTGTTCCAGGAAATAGCATTTCTTCCATTTACCTGGGCCCATCCGGTAATTCCCGGCTTCACCAGATGCCTTTTATGTTGTCTGGGGGTGTAAATTTTTAAATACTCCGGAAGCAGTGGCCTGGGACCAACCAGACTCATATCACCTTTGACTACATTGATCAATTGCGGGATTTCATCTACTGACGTCTTTCTCACAAACTTTCCGACGGCGGTTAACCTTTCAGAATCGGGGAGTAAATTCCCTTCAGCATCCCTGGCATCGGTCATAGTTTTAAACTTAATGATCCTGAATATCTCCCCTTGCTTCCCGGGACGTCTTTGAAGAAAAAAAGGATTTCCTCCATTGGCAAGTGCAAGTAAAAAAATAAAAAATAACAGAAACGGACTTAAGAATATCAATGCCGTGAAGGCAATTAAAAAATCAATAAGGGGTTTCCAATATCTTCTGTACACAAAGCTGATTTTTCAGGGGGCAAACTAAAGGATTTATAGGTTTAATCCGTCGCAAAGATATGTTAATTTTAGTAATTCGGGAATCGGGAATCGTTAATTCGAGAAGCGGGATTCGGGAATCGGGAAACGGGATTCGGGATTGGTTAACTGGGGAATCGGGAATTGTTTATTCGGGAATCGTAATTTGGGATTCGGAAAACGGAAAAATCGGCGGGAACCTGCCTCATCTGCGCGAAAAAGATGGAATACCTCTATCAATGTACTTACAAGAATTACTGTGATATCGAGATACGCTTTCCTCTACTCCTCGTCTGCCCAACTTTCCCGGAGCCGATCCACGGTATTCTTTTTCTGATCACTGAGTACTGAAAACTTTTTAAGTCTCCTCGTCTCCTCGTCTCCTCTTCCCCTAGTCCCCAAATCTAGATTTAGAATTTGGTGCATGGAATGCGGATCTGTGTATCGTCACGGATTACAAATCCGCGCCATCGGTATCTCGTTAATTCTAAGCCTTTTGGTCTCCCGCTCCCCTATCCTCTTGATATTCAAGCCCTAAAGCCCCGCTTCCTTCATCTGTAACTTATATTCCTCTAAAAGTAAACCCCAAAAAACTTTTCTTTCATACTTTTCAGTAATAACAGAACGGGAATTAGCGGCGAGCTTTCGGCGCAGTTCAGCATTGGTTGCCAATTTCTTCATGGCTAATAAAAGAGCTTCCTGGTCTTTTACCGGAATTATAAGTCCGTTTTCTTCTTCACGGATGATCTCATTACAGCCGTTTATGTCGGTTACAATAGAAGGTAAACCCATTGCCCCTGCCTGCATCACTACATTTGGAAAGCCTTCCCTGTAACTTGGAAACACCAGGACATCTGCAGCTGCAAAATAAGGGCGGACATCAACCTGATAGCCGGTAGTAAAGATCTTCGAATGTGCCTTAATTTCTCTAAGATTTTCCTCTTTTATAGGATCCAATTCCTGTTCAAAAGGCCCCACAAGCAGTAAACTAATGTCTTTTGTTTCTGAGGCTAACTGCTTAAAGGCCTGGACCAATTCGTTTATCCCTTTATCCCTAACAAGTCTGCCGACAAAAATGAACACCAGGTCATCAGAGGGAATGTTCAGGGATTGCCGGATTTCCTGCTTTTGTTCTGCCGTGAAATCTGCCGGACTGAAATACCCGGTGTCTATACCATTGGAGCTACCCTCTCCCAGCACTTTTAATTTTCCAGGTTTGGTAAAATTATGGCTTAGAATGATCTTTTTAAGACCTTCAGAATTCGGATACACTTTAGTAGCAAGTCTATACGTCAGTCGCTCCACCTGCTCCAAAATCTTTCGTTTAGCCCCAATAGTCTCCATTAAGGGCATTCCGGCGACTGTGTGCAACCGTACAGGAACTCCTGCCATTTTAGCTGCCATCATCCCAACAATTCCGGCTTTGGGAGTGTGAGTATGAACAATAGCAGGTTTTTCTCTTTTTAAAAACCTGTAGAGTTTGAATAAAGCTCTCAGATCTTTTGCCGGAGTAATTTCGCGTGTCATTTCCAGCTGAAAGGTTTCCACTCCATTATCCCGGCCGTACTTCTCAAGGCGTTCTTTTTCTGCAGCAACGGCAGTGACCTTAAAATATTCATTCATAAATGTCAGCTGTCCCTCAAGAAGTTTTTCTAAAGAAAGGGGGATGGTAGTGATGCGGATGAGTTTTAGGAACATATAAATTTTGTTCAAATATAATTTATCCTTTCCGGGAAAAAAAGAAAGGCTGCCAATTGGCAGCCTTTTTATAAGATTTTAAACGTCTAATTATCTGGAGTGACGTGAATTGTTAGTTCAATGGAGTCTGAACAATCTCCTTCCACCACAGTATATGTTGTTGTATAAGATCCAACCCCTCTTTCATTAAAGTCATTGATCAAGTCCCAAATAGAAGGATCAAATGATCCGCTTCGGCTAACTCCCTGAGGCAAAAGGCTCAAATAAAGCTTTCTTACTTCATCCCAACTAGGAATCGCCTCAGCTTCGGAATAGGAAATAGATTTTGAACTTTCGGTCTTTAGGATCAAATCACAACCTGGATCTGAAGATTGATCTGCAACCACATAAATAGTAAGTTCAACAGAATCTGTGCACTCCCCTTCACTAATTGTGTAGGTAGTGGTATACGTTCCCGGACCGGTATAGGAATTGATCAGATCCCATATAGATGGATGGAATTCTCCATTTTTGGAAATTCCTTCTTCCAGTAAGCTTAGATAAAGCTTTCTAACTTCATCCCAACTCGGAATGGCATCTGCTTCAGATTTGGTAATTGTCTTTGACGCATCTGCACCAGCGTTCAAGTTACAAGTAGGGTCTGAAGAGCCATCGGCAACTACAACAATGGTCAATTCCACAGAATCTGCACAATCACCCTCAGTTATTGTGTAAGTAGTTGAGTATTCTCCCGGGCCTGTGTAAGAATTAATAAGATCCCAAATGGAAGGATCAAATTCGCCGTTTCGGGCTACCCCTGCTTCCAATAAGCTTAAATAAAGTTTTCTTACTTCGTCCCAACTTGGAATAGCATCTGCTTCAGATTTTGTAATGGTCTTTGAAGCATCATCACCTGCACTGAGTTCGCAGGTAGGATCTGAAGGAAGGCTTTCTACCACATTAATAGTTAATATAACAGAATCTGAACAATCTCCTTCAGTAACTGTATAGATAGTAGTAAACTCACCCAGAGGATTTTCGTTGAAGGCATCGATAAGGTCCCAGATTGCAGGATCAAATTCACCATTTCTACTTACCCCTTCGTCCAGAAGACTCAGATATAATTTTCTAACTTCATCCCAACTTGGAATGGCTTCAGCTTGCGCCACAGTAATAGTAGTGGATTTATCGGCTCCCGCACTTATGGTGCAGGCATCTGCCTCTACTGAGGCGGTAAAAGCATAGTTGTCGCCATATTCAAGATAGCTATCATCTTCAACAGAACAAGAGTAAACTAAAGCGACCATTAGCAATAAGTAAATTTTTCTCATAACAATTTGATTTGGTTTCTATTAAGATAAAAGTAAGCCTTAGTTCAATCCATTTGTTAAAAGGAAAATTAAATTCGGTGAGATGTCAAAAAAGAGGATAGAATGTAGAATTTTAAAAGTTTTTTTGAAAATTTCACAGCTTGTTTAGAAGAAAAAGATGTCTAAAATTCTATTGATTTTTGATAATTTTACTCAAAAAATAGTTAACGAAAAATACCCAACCGACAGCTGTTGCTTATTTTGGTTTAAAAGTCAAAGAATCTACTGATGCTTTAGCTATATTTGACCGAGAACAGATAGAAAAAATATGAAGAAAAAGAAGCTGGTAATTTATGGGGTAGGACGATTTGCGGAATACGTTCAGTACGTTTTCGATAATGACAGTGAATTTGAGACAGTAGCCTTTTGCATAGAAAAAGCCTATTTAAGTTTAGAACACTTCGGGAATAAACCTTTAATTCCTTTTGAAGATATTTTTGTGGAATATCCTCCCGAAAAATTTTCCATGTTCATTGCTGTGGGCAGCAATTTTATCAGACAACGAATCTTTACTAAGACAAAAGAGTTGGGATATACCCTCGCTTCATATATTTCAAGTAAATCCAGCCATTGGGAAAACCTCTTATACGGGGAAAATGTTTTTGTAGATGAAGGGTGTGTGCTTCAACCCTTCACGAGGATTGGAGAAAACACCATTTTATTCACTTCACAAATTGGTCATCATACCTCTATTGGAGATCACACCCTCGTTAGCGGATCTAAAACCGGGGGTAATGTAAAAATCGGGGATAACTGTTATGTTGGATTAAACGCTTCTATTAAACAGAATTTGAATATTGCTGACGGAACTATAATAGGAATGGGTTGTATTATTGAAAAAGACATTTCTGAATCTTCAGTATATACTCACAAAGGAACAACCAAAAGAAAAATTGAACCGGATCAAATTGCGAGATTATTCCTTAAATAATGAATTTTACAGAATTCAGAGCTCGGTATGAAAGGCGTGAGATAATACCTTACCCAAATAATGTTAAGGAAAAACCTTTGCTTTCGGTACTTGTACAGACTTACAACCATGAAAATTTTATTCAAAAATGTTTAGAAGGTATCCTGGAACAAAGAACTGATTTTGATTTTGAAATTTTGCTGGGAGAAGATAACTCTACTGATAAAACGAGGGATATCTGTATTGAATACGCGGAAAAATACCCTAAAAAAATCAGGCTATTTCTGCACCATCCCGAGAATAAAATCAAGGTGCTGAATATTATTACCGGAAATTTTAATGCACTTTATAACTTTTACTCTGCCCGGGGAGAATATATTGCATTTTGTGAGGGAGATGATGTATGGAAGGATCCACTCAAATTACAGAAACAGGTAGATGTGCTCAAACAGAATACTCACCTTGCCTTCACCTATCATTCCTTCATAGAAGTCAACCATAAAGAGGAGCTGCTTCCAAAAGAATTCGTTTTAGAGCAGCCGGCACAAAATATCTCACGAGAAGATTTGAAAAAACTTAATTTCCACCCCCTCCTTTCGACGATGTGCTTCAGGAACTTTGGAAATGAATTACCGGAACAAATGGCTGAGGTCATTAATGTAGATAGTTTTTTGCTCAGTCTCCTTGGAAATTTTGGGGAAGCAGAATTTATTGAGAATATTGCACCGTCTTATTACAAAAGACATGAGGGAGGAATGTGGTCGGGACGTAATAAGGAATTGAAACTTAAGTCTAAGAATTTAACTTTTGAAGCTTTACAAAAATATTATCATTATAAGGGGGAGGAAGAGCTTAATAAGGAATTCCGGAAAGAAATAAAAAACACCCATCGAATTCTTTTCCTTTATTATTTAAAAAAATTTCAATTTTTAAATTCCTTCTACTTAATGAGATCTCTTTTTTAAAAGAATTTTACATCTCAAAAAAGGTATTTTTAGAAATGGTTTAAGGTACAGGCGCCTTCTTTTCCAAGCCATCTGATAGTAGCCTAAGGCGTGCCGATCCTCACCTTTTCTTTCATATAGATAACCTAATTGGTATTGAAGACGGGAATGAGATATGGGATCTGTTTTGTATAAATCAATATGTTTAGAAAGAAGTCTTTCATGGGAAGATATTTTCTTTGAAACACTGCTACTGGGACGGTTACTACTATCAATATTATAAATAAGAAAAGGCTCGTCGACAATTTTAATCTTTAACGACGGAATTTGTCCTATCCGAATCCCGAGTTCATAATTTTCCCCAAAAGTCATTTCAGGATCAAAACCGCCTGCCTTTAGAAAAACATCTTTTCTATAACAAATGCTCCCCGCTAAAAATGTTGCTGTAATACTGTTATAGATCATTTCAAGTTTTTCAGGCTTCCAAATGGAAGATTTACCATCAATTAATTTCGACACCTGCCAGCAAATAAGATCGTTTTGAGTATAATTTTCTTCCTTCAACCTGTTAAGGAGTCCCGGCAAAAATCTATCGTCGGAATCCAGAAAGATGATATACTCTCCCCTGCTTAATTCAACCCCCATATTCCTGGCGGTAGTAACTCCTAAGTTCTTTTGAAAATGATAAATAATCCTCTCATCATCAAGAAAGTGTTTTATCACTTCTTTTGTTTCATCTGTGGAGCCGTCATCAATAATGATAAGTTCCCAATTATTATCTGTTTGATCCAGGACACTTTTAATGGTAACCGGAAGGGAATGAGCACTATTAAAGGTGGGAATTATAATTGAAATCAATCGGTGTTCTGCTCTCGTTAAATCTGTAACATTTCCCATTATCCAAGTTCCTTGTTGATTAATTTCTGAGATATGTTTCTTTATACCACTTCTGAAAACAGAAAAAAGTCCAGACCCTGAAAGTATTGTCTTCCTTGCCTTCAATATGTTTGTTAACAAGATGGCTTATCTCCTCCTTATGGAAAATTCCCTGTTTTAACAAAAAGCCCTTTTCAATATAGGACATAAGCTCAGGCTTTAAGTATCCTCTAAGCCAGTCTCCTACAGGCACCCCGAAACCCTGTTTCGATTTGTTTAAAAAATCTTCCGGGAAATATTGTTTAAAGGATTCTTTCAGCAGGTATTTTTTATTCCAGCCTTTCATTAAATAATGTTCAGGAATACTTGAAGTAAAATTCCATATTTTCTTATTCAGGAATGGAGCTCTGCTTTCCAGAGATGTGAGCATACTGGTGCGATCCACTTTTACCAACATATCTCCTTCAAGACTTAACAACCTGTCAATATTCCTAAAATCTGAAAGAGATTTGTTTTTATCACCCACCTTGTCTTTATAATACTTCAGAGAATCTTTTTCGTAATTATCCTGCTGGAGAATTTCTCTTAACTCCTCATCCTGAAAGCCGAGAGAAATAATATTAAAGTAAAAATTTCCATCATAATTTACAGCCTTTAACAATCGCTTCATTTTAAATCTAAGGCCCCTGTTATCGTCTCCGGTTGAGAGCATGGAGGAAGCGAACTTTTCCGCTGTGGAATGTACAGCCTTAGGTATAACAGCTGTGTACTTGCGGTTCAATTTACCCATGTAATATTTGTTGTAGCCTCCAAACACTTCATCGCCCCCATCTCCTGTGAGTGCTACTTTTACGTGCTGCCGTGTCTTATTTGCTACCAAATATGTTGCAAGGGAAGAGGAATCTGCAAATGGTTCATCAAAATTAAGCAGAATATGATCCATGTTATCCTTAAGATCACCTTCAGAAACTATGAACTCATGGTGATTGCTGTTGATAAGCTTCGCCACCGTTCTTGATTTATCGGTTTCATCAAAGGATTTCTTTTCAAAACCTATAGAGAAAGTATCAATCTTTGCGTCGGACTGCTGTGCCAAACAAAGAGAAACAATCGACGAATCGACTCCCCCGGAAAGAAAAGTACCCAAAGGCACATCGGCAACAGACCTCGACAGAACACTTTCCTGAACCAACGTGTGTGTTTTTTCTGTTGCCTGCTCAAATGAAAGGTCTGACTTCTCCTTGTTAAAGTTCTGTCCTATCTCCTTTTCAAGATATTTTTGATCTGTACAGTCAAACTCCAGATAATGATTAGCTTTAAGCTTAAAAATTCCTTCATAAATAGTAAAAGGAGCCGGTATATAGGTCAGTTGAAAATAAAGGTTTAATCCCTCCTTAGAAATACGAGGTTTTACTTTCTTTTGCTTAATTATAGATTTTAGCTCGGATGCCCACATGAAACCTTTATCATCCGTGGTGTAGTAGAGAGGTTTTTCGCCAAAAAAATCCCTGGCAATAAAAAGCTTTTTAAGGTTACCATCATAGATACTAAAGGCAAACATCCCGTCGAGCATAGAAAAGGCAGCTGTTCCATGAACTTCATAAAGCCTTAGTATCACCTCTGTATCTGAGGTGGTTTTAAAGCTAATGCCTTTAGATTTCAGATCTTGTTTTAATTTCAGATAGTTATAGATCTCTCCGTTGAAGACAATAGAAATCTTTTGGTCATCGGAATAAATGGGTTGTTTCCCGGTAGAAAGATCAATAATCGACAGCCGGCGCATTCCCATCCCGACTGTATATTCGTTTGTGTTTTTCACAATAAGTCCATCCTGGTCAGGTCCCCGGTGGAATATCTCCCCGTTCATCCTGTTTAGGATTTGAGTTATATCATCTGAATCTGAAGTAGAGACCAGTCCATTTATTCCACACATTTATATTTGAATTTTTAGAGGCAAAGTTAAAAAAGGATTACAGAGTACTTCTGGTTTTAAACATTATTTAGGAAGGTGTTGTATATTTCATGCATATTAGCTGACTTAAAGCCATAGGTCCTTTGAAGTTTTCCGAAGTGACTGATAATTGTACTCAGATCATTCAGGCTTTCCAGAGGAGATTCTCCAAAATTATGGGGATGCCACCACAAATGATAAATCTCCCCGTGTTTGGCTGCATAGGACATTTCCTGAAATATTTTTTTCATCTTCAAACCATGAAGAATAGAGTTAGTCTCATAAGGACGGAGAAAGCGGCTCGCCGGTTGCTCTAAGGGTAGATCATTATCCTTTTTCAAACTGGAAAAGGAATAACTTTTGGAAGAAGATAAAAGATTATAAGCATCCCCCGTTCGAAATAGTTTAGTTTTCAAATCTTCACTGGCAGGATCTTTCCAGTACCAGACATCAGGATTTGAACGAACAGAGGTGATCTCAAGTCCGGTACAAACCTTCAGATATTCCCGATTCATTTGGTTTCTCGGAAAGACCAGGGATCTTAAAGGAAAACCAAAATCTTCAGCCATTTTGATAGCTGTTGTTAGATCAGCTTTAAATTCTTCCAGGGTCTGCCCAGCTTCCTTACAGTAATAATGAGAATAAGTATGACTCCCAATTTCTTGCCCCGGTACCTTTGCAATTTCCCTGATCAGGTCGGGAGCAAAGCAAAGTGCTTCCGTCTTTAAATTTTTTACCGCATTACCGAATCTATAGGAGGATAACCTTCCATTTTCATAATTCGGCTCTATCGTCGAATTATTCTCTTCCCACTCTTTCCAGTTTTTATTAAATAACATACCCACCGTCGCCCAGGTACAGTGTATTTGATTTTCTTTAAGTAGCTTGAGTATCTTAGGAATAACTGCTCTTGTATTTCGAAAGTATTCGATCCGCTGCCTGTAATCGACCATATCAAATACCCCCCAGAGGAGTTCAAAATCGAGAGATATTACTAAAGCTCCTTTATTATTCATTCTATAGTTAATTCGGAATCGTTAATTCAATTCGAAAAATTAGATGGACATTATTTTAGTTCTAAGCTTTTTATGGGAAAGAGGAAGAATGTTTTTACCTTTCCCTAAGTCTCCAGGCCCCTAAGTCTCCAAGTCTTAAACCGCCACTTCCATTTCTTTTATCCTCTGCTCTCTCAATTTTTTTAACCTTTTAATTCTGGTGTATTTTTTCTGGGCCAGGTAATAGTAGATTACAAAGAACAGGAAATACATTACCATGGATTTTTGACGCATGATAATTCCCAGATTAGACATTACGAAGGTCATGGCAAAAGAAGTACTAATAAATATCACAAAGCTCATCTTAACAATAGCTGGTGATCTCCTAATAAACTTTATAAAATCTTTTTTTAAAATCTTTATAAATAGCAGCAAGTAAATGAGGTTTTCAAAAGATGTTATAATTCCAAGAAAATTAGGTGCATCGATAAAAAGCGGTCTGAACCAAAAAGTAAATAATTTAAAGGCTATGGGATAAGAAGACATATCTACCCCCGATCCAGATCTACTTAAATCTTCAGCACGCTCCTCGGACTGTTCTTGAAAATCTGCAATGATATTTTCTGAATCCTGCAAATTCATTACCGCCAGAATCTGATCCTGTACCAAAATAAGAGCCCCTCCCAGAGATATAAAGACAAGGGCTTTTTGCCAGAATGGAAGTTTTTCCTTCCCGCTCATATATCCTAAAACAGTTCCTATTGCCACAAACATGAACACATGTGGCCTAATGTAATAAATGATAATACTCCCTAAGATTAATAAGATAATTCGTGATTTAGGTTTAATAATGGCATACGTAAACATCATTAAACCAAGAAAAATGGCTGATCCCTTTCCCAGAGAGGCTGTCCAGAAATGCATGTTAGGTAAGAACAATATTAGCGAAAACAGATCAATATTTCTAAAAACTTTAACCTTAACGGGAATCTTTTCCCTGAAGAACATATAAGCATATACGAAACCCAGGTAGCCAAACCAGGCAAAGGTAACCATTAGCATATCATAGGAAAAACCAATTTGATAGAAAGGATAAGAAAAGAAATTTATAAAATGAGTATCCGTACCAAATAAATCAAACCATCCACCGGTATGGGAACTAATAACCTTAAAATATCGTTTTGAATCTGAAGGGTTATTATAAGCATACCAGCTATAAACTCCATAAAAAATTATGTGATAAAGATATAGGAGATTTAATTTCTTTTTTTCAAAAAAAGAATGTCGGTGAGAGTAGACTCCAAAAATCACCTGATTTAAAAGAAAAAATAAAACGATTAAAAAGAAAACTCCCAACATATTTAAAATAATTCCAGGTCCCCTAAACTATTATTCCAATTATAGACTTTTAAAAAATCTTCTTTTTCTTCCTTTTTTAGATTTAAAACATTTAATGTAAGGATGGGCCCTAAATTTCCTTTTATACCACTTAATTGTATTAAGTTTGGAGAGAAACTAATTAGATGGCAGCTAAACTTTGTCACGACCTTGTCGATAATTTCCTGAAGATTCTTTTTCTTAACTATATTTTCATCATATAAAAAATCAGCTATCCTTAATTCTTTAAGCCATCCTCTATTTTTTACGTAGGCTGCCAAATAAAATCCAATATCAGACACTACTTCATAAGATTGCAGAGGGTTGTCTTCATAACGCCACTTAAGCATATCAGCAGATTTTGGGGTAAATAAACCTGGTTTAGACTCTAATTTTTTATTCCAGGTCTGACATAAGCCCTCCAATTGAAACTGAGAAATTTTCTTCTCCACATTATAAACCTGATCGATCTTTTGCGGCTTTAAAAAGGATAATGAAGGTTTTATTCCCACATAAATATTACCAACTTGTTCCCAACCCATTTTCAAATATCCAGGTCTGCTCTGTTCATTAGGGGTATTAAAAATAAAATTATCATTACTGGATTTAGCCACGTCCACAGCCTTTAGAGTCAGTTTCTTAAAAATACCTTTCCCTTGATGCTCCGGATGGGTGGCGGTATCTACAGCTCGTAGTGCAGAAAATCTTTTTGAACCTTGCTGCCATTGCCACCGCATTAATGCCCGTACTCCTACTATTTTTTCATTTTTAACAGCTACCAAAACAATCGATTTCCCAAGAGGATTATTAGTATGTTTAAACTTCCAAACCTCCTCTGACAGCTTCAATTGATCCTCCCCCAAGCTGGCCTTTAAAACTAGAACGATCTTCGGAATATCGATCTCAGTAGCTTCCCTAATCTCCATTAATAAGTTTTTTATTTAAAATTATTTGGTCTGTGCAAATTTAATTCTCCCTGAAAACGGAAAAGGAGTTTTGGCCCATTCAAATTAATTCGATATCTTTTTATCAAATGATCCAACTCTATTTCACGATCTTGCGTCACAAAATCACTGCTTCACTTCATCATTGATCAAATCAACATAACACTTCTCCAATTCCCTAACCATAATTTCCAGACTAAAAGAGGCAATTACCCGCGTTCGGGATTCATACTGAAATTTTTTTCTTCGCTCCGAATCTATTAAAAGTTTCATACAATTATCTGCAAGTGCCTGAACATCTTTTACTTCACTTAGTAATCCTTCCTTCTCATTTCTAACTACCTCCACTACCCCCCCTGCTTTAGTAGAAACAACAGCGCAACCGCTACTCATTGCCTCAAGCAAAGCTATAGGCAAACCTTCAAACTGGGAACTCATCATGAAGATGTCCATAGCTGAAAAGAAGTCTTTAGTGTTTGTTCTCAACCCGGGAAGGACTATTCGATTTTCCAGATCGTTTTCACGGATAAGGTTTTTTATTTCTTCTTCTTTGGGCCCCGCTCCCACAAGCAAACCATAAACATTCGAAAATTCTTTATTGATAATTTTGAATGCTTTTACCCAGCTAACAAGATCCTTTTGTTCCCTAAATACAGCCAAATTTCCAATTACCACAACCTCCTGGGGAATATTAAATTTTTTCCGAATCATGTTACCTGCCTGATGATCCCGACTGAATTTTTCGGTGTTCACTCCATTCAAGAGGGTTTGTACCGGTATATTTTGCTTTATATTTTGTTTTATTGACCTGCTTACATCTTTTGAAACCCCAATAGCCTTACTTTGCCAGTTAAAGGTCAAAGCATTTAATTTCCTGGTAGCAAAATGATATCGTTCCTGAATATTATGCTCGGTATAAATTAGAGGTATTCCAGTTTTTCTATGGACTAATCTTGATAAGAATCCTGACCATGGTAAATGTGCGTGAATAAGGTCTATTTCAAATTTTTTACAATATGAAGCAACATCTTGATACCTTAACAACATTTTTAAATTACTCTGAGCTTCAAAACAGGTGACTTTTCCTCCGGCTCTTTCAATTTCATCTACCATCTGATTTTTCCAGGGGAGAAAATAAATATAATGAAATTCAAATTTCTTTTGATCGTGCAGCTTAAGAGTTTCAGGTAGTAACATTTCTGCACCACCTCTTCCTAACGATTTTATAATGTGGAGAATCTTTTTCTTGCTCATTCTATAATAAAATGGCAAAGTTACACCATTCGCTCCCGTTAGCAAGAATTTTAAAATATATTAAGAAATACCACAATCAGTTCACTAGAATATAAAAATCACAAGGTTTGTGATATATATTCAATATCTAATCGATCATCTCCCTGTAAAATTCCAAAAAGTTTTTTGTCAATTTTTTATTCATAAATTTCTCTGTAACCATTTTATGGGCCTTCTCTATTTGAGAATAATCAGGCTGCTCTAAATTACGGAGTATAGCAGTAGCAAATTCCTCTTCATTCCCTTTTGCAATTAAACTTCCTGTATCTCTATTAACCACCTCACTTATTCCTCCTACGTCGTAAGCCACAACTGGTGTTTTACAATACATGGCTTCTAGTATAACTCCGGGAAGTCCTTCTATAATACTTGGTAAAACCAAGAGATTACCTGACTTTATAAAAGATAAAGGATTGTTGACAAAACCGTGGAAGTATACCACATCACTAAGTTTTTTTTCTTTTATTAAATTCTTGATTTCCGGTAAAAGTGGTCCATCTCCAATTAAATGTAATTTTACATCCTTTCTATTTTTCAGGACCTTTTGAAAAATGTTTATAAGGCCTTTATGATTTTTTTCAAAACTAAAACCTCCAATATGAATTATATGCTTACTTTCCTCAGATGAGAGTTCTATAAGAGGAATATCTTTCTTCCTTTCAAGTCCAATGGGAACAACAGTGGTTTTACCTTTAAGGTTCGGAAAGTGTTTTAAAAGATCTTTTTCTGAGCAGTTCGAAACAGACACAACTCCCTCTATATTTTGATATAAATACTTGTTTAATTTCAATTGTAATCCTGATCTTAAATATCTTCCCACTTCACTAGCATTCCTGAAAATAATAGGTGTTTTCCATCCAAACACTTTCTTTGAAAAAACAGCATACTTTAAAGTATCGCCGGCATTAGCCTGAACGAAATCCGGTTGGAAATCTGTAATTAAATTATTCAAATTCTTCCATGCTCTAAAATCAAAAAAACGTGAAGCCCCTGAACCTTTCAAGTTCTTAATTTCACCTTTCCAGTCAAGCACAGCTCCCCCTTCAAAAATACTGGCAATCTGCACCTCCATTCCTAATTCTTTTTGATGATTTGCTAATTGACAGGTAAAAATTTCGGCGCCTCGTGGCTGGGGTTTCTGAATAAGATGAAGAACTTTTAAAATTCTATTTGCTTTTTTTTCCAGAAGTTGATGATAGAAATGCTCATAGGAAGTCACCACTTTAGAAAGCTCAAATTTCTCTTTGGCTTTTTTCCTGGCTGCTCGTCCCAAAGATTTATAAGCCTCAGGATTTTTAAGTACTTTCCTCACTAATGCTTGTAACTCACTTATATCCCCTTTTTTGTAAACAAGTGCAGAATGTTTGTCAACACACTCCAGGTTTACAGGAATATCAGAACATATTATTATTTTCTCAGCCATCATGGCTTCTATCAGGGCACCCGGAAGACCTTCCGAATAGGATGGATAAAGGAAAATTTTAGAATGATTAAGTAAAGTATTAATATTTTCAATTCTTCCTAAAAATTCCACATGGTTCTGTAAATTCCAACGTTTCACTCCCTTTTCCAGTTCCCGTCTAAAAGGGCCATGGCCGGCCAGGAGCAATTTTACCTCTGGAAACTCCTTAATAATCCCAGGCAAGACTCTTAGCAGATCCAATTGGCCTTTAAGGGAAATTAAACGACTAACATTCAAAAGAATTAATCTGTCGTAATTATTTAGAAAAGGAGTTGGCCCCTCTAAGCGCTCTGATCTTGAGTTACAAAAAGCAGAACTACTTCTTCCTCTGTAAATCACTTTGATTTTCCACGCGGGAACCCCAAGGGCAGCTCCGGATATATCTTTAATAGTTTTTGAATTAGAAATAAAATAATCTACATGTTTAACCGTCTTTCTATCAATATTATGAAAGTATCTTAATTTTAAATTTTGAAGAGGATCATTTGTTTTATATCGATCAGAGGAATAAGCATTACTTACGAAACTTCCTATGAGACTTATTTTTCGAAAAATCTTTTTTAATTTCCTGGCGATGATCTCTGATCTAAAAAGTGTTGCATGAACAAGATCAGGCTTTTCCTTTAAATAAATAGGAATTAACTTTTCAACAGCTAGTTTAAATGCATATTTCTTATCTATATCAAGTGAATAAACTTTAATACCTGAAGATTCCAAATTTGCTTTTAACATATCCCCCTGGTAAATATGGACAAAGACAGGTGTAATGGTATTGAAATTTTGAGTTATTTCAACCAGGCTTTTTTCCGCTCCATAACCCTCAAGGGTATCAATTAAATATAATACTTTCAACATTTTCATCTCTTTTGACTTAATTTTCGAAGTATTTTCAGATTTTTCATTGAATACACCTGGTTTTATCTGTAATATATAAAATGCAATAATTCGTATTATATTTTGGCTTCCAGATCCCCCAGAGATAAATTGAGCGTTAGCAAAAGGTTATTTTTTTTGTCGTCTTTGACTACAACTACAGGTTTTTTTCTATTTATAATTTTTAAGAAAACTTTGCTTCTCAGATTCTTATAATAAAAATATATTAACCAAACTTTATTTTTCTTTCCCAAGGAGTTTAACATCTGTTCTATGAATTCAGGTTTTCCTATATTTTCATATACAATTAAAACGGGTAAACCCCCAATTTTACTTAATTTATAAATTAAATAATGGCCCGGTAAGGCAAAAGAAGCAATCCTGTAGTCTTCGCCTTTATAACGCCAAGCTAGAAAATCTTCAGTAAGGAGAGTTGATAAAAGAGGGTTAAAGGAGTCAGGCATCAATTTCATTTGAGATGAATTAATATCACTGAATTCCAAACTTTTAAAAAAGGGGTTCACTATACCTATTTGAAAATTAGATATATTTTCAAGTTGCTTCCATCCCATTTTTAAATTTCCCGGCAAACTGTTATTGTTGGGTGTATTAAATATGAAATCATAATGTGAAGGGGTAAATTTCATTAAAAAAGCATTTAATTCTTTAAAATAACCTTTCCCCCTGTAATTTACATCAATAGCCGTATCTACTGGCCTAACAGCTTTTAATTTCAGGTTCTCCCCTGAATTGAAAAACTCCCAATTCATCAACATTCTAATACCTACAATTTGAGACTCATCCTGTAGAAAGACTCCTTTGGACTTCCCAAATGGGTTGTTACAATGCTTCCAAATAAAAAATTCTCTGGTAAAACTTTTATCTAAATTTCTTCTAATCACATTTACCGCATCAGTTATATCTTTTGGATCGGATAAATTTAACTGACGAAAAATTAGACTAGTTTCCATTTCTTAGTTGATTGATTAAAGAATGAAATCCAGACACTTTGACTTTAAACTCACCCAATTCTGTAGTTGAATCAACCCTTATCCTGGAGATTCTTAAGGGATGAATCTTTGAATTATTTAATTTATGATCAAATAAAAAGGCTAAATCAATTTGATTGGCCTCTAAAACCTTTTCTGAGACTTCGTCGAAATTGCCGTTAGGATAAGCAAAAATGTTGTCTCCGGGAATTCCCCATCTATGGAATAATTCTTTACTTTTTTTAAATTCATGTTCTAATTCTTCCAGGGTACATTTATCAAATAAAGGATGCGTATGGGAATGATTACAGCAGCGTATTCCATTTTGCTCAAGTTCATATAGGTCTTCTACAGTTAACTGCCTCCTTTTTCCGGAATATTCTATTTTTTGCAGTTCAGTTATTCGCTCTTGGTTACTTAAACCTTTGAAATAGTTCAGTTTTTTTTTGCCATAAATACTATTAAATATATTCCACCAAAACTCCCTGTTCGTATCTATTAATTCTGTTATAATAAAAAGACAAGCAGGAATTTCATATTTTTTCAGAATAGGTAATCCATGTTTCAAAACTGAAAAATCTCCATCATCAAATGTAATAAGCAAGGGTTTTGGGGGTAATGGCCGTTGATTTTGGATATGATGATTTAGAGTTTTTAAGTCAATTATGTCGAAATGCTTAATTAAAAACTTTATTTGTTTTTCAAACAGTGTAGGATTCTCTATATCATGGTAAGCCAGAACTCTCAATCTACTTGAAGAGAGAAATCCAAAAAGATTACCAGGAATAGATAAGGTATTATAAATAAAACTACGAATATTTCTCATTTTGACTTATTCATTACTGTCTCGTAGAACTCTTCATATTGGTTTACCACCATCGCGATGTCAAATTTTCTATAGGCCTGTCTCCTGGCATTTTCGCCCATATATTTAAACTCCGGACCGTCTGCTAAAACCATTTTCATCTTTTCCTGCAGTTCATTAATATTTCCTTTTTTAAATATAATGGCAGATTCTTCATTAACGCATTCCAAATTCTCTCCAATGTCAGAGCAAATGATAGTTTTACCAGACATCATAGCTTCAATCAAGGCTCCCGGTAGACCTTCTGCATAGGAAGGATATAAGAACAAATCACAAATTTCCAGTAAGTAAGGAATATCCAGCCTCCTACCCAAAAGTTTTACATTCTCCTCTAAAGATAATTTGGATATCTCCCATTTTAACTGATTTTCACAAACACCATGACCTGCAATGAGTAAAATTGAGTTTGGAAAAGTATCTAAAACTTCCGGCATGGCCCTGATTAAATCAAGTTGTGCTTTTCGTGGTATTAATCTACTCACGTTTAATAAAACCTGTTTATTATCCAAGCCTAATTCCTTTTTTATTTTTTGAAGCCGAACAGGATCCAAATTTTCATATTTTCTAATATCCCTGCCCCTTGGGATCACTTTGATCTTCTCCTGTTCAACATCTAAGGCATTCCCCTCCTCTCTTCTAATTGTTTCAGAATTGGAAATATAAAAATCTACTAGTTTTGAAGACTTCTTATCCATTTGATAGGCTATCCATAACTTTAATTTCATCAAAAGGTTTTGATTTTTATAGCGCAAGGGAGTGTAAGAATTATTTACAAAACTTCCTATTAAAGGAATTTCTGGAAATTTCTTCTTCAATCGTCTAGCAACCATATCAGATCTAAAAAGGGTTGAATGAATTAAATCCGGTTTTTCGGCTAAGATTATTTTTGAAATATTTGACTCAGCCAGTTTAAAACCATATTTTTTTTCAATATTCAATGAATATACTTTTACCCCCTTTTTTTCAAGAGCTTCCCTAAGCATATCTCCTTTGTAAATATGGACAAAAACAGGCTTAACCTTTTTTAAATTTATGGCGATCTGGGTTAAGCTCCTTTCTGCCCCAGAGCTATTAATTGTGTCAATAATATAAAGTACTTTCATTAAGCTATTTTGATAAAAAAATATGTAATCGAGATGCAAATTTCAATGGAAAAGTTGAGTACAAATAAAAGGTAAAATAATATTTAAAGGTGTCACTCCATTTTTTCTTAGGGATTTTTTTCAGATATCTTTCAGCAGTAGCTTTATCCAATAAATGCATATTTAACCACATCATTTTATAATAGAATTTTTTCTGAAGATTCTCATCCTTATCGATTCTTTTAAAATGTTTGGGTAGGAATATATTATAAGCCTCAGCTATTTTGAAGAAATTCCCTGAAAGTCTATCCTTATTTCCTTTATAAATTTTTATCAGGTGTTTTTCTGTATAAGTATAGTCGAACTTTTGAGAGATTCTTAAAAAAAATTCTGTGTCTTCTGCAGCTGGAAGGTCTTCATTAAAAAAACCGGCCAGAAGAAAGACTTCCTTTTTAAAGGTAATTCCGGCTCCCGATCCTACCTGGAGATTATGTAAAAAAGTAGTATATGCTTCACCTCTTCTTTTTGGAACCCAGCTAAAACTATAACTCTTATGGGGATAAACATAGGTCACCCCTGTCCACATAAACCCAATCTCAGGACCGGAACTTCTCAAGACATTTTTGCTGACTTCCAGGAAGGTTTCTTCAAATTCGTCATCACTATCCAAAAGAGAAATTAATTCACCCTGACTAGCCTTTATACCGATATTCCTGGCTTTAGAAGCGCCACCATTTTTAGCTAATTCAATTAATTTTATTCTTTTGTCATTAAATGATTTTTTGATTAATTCTACAGAATTATCAGAAGATAAATCATCTACAACAATCAGTTCAAAATTTGTTTCAGTTTGTTTGAGGACACTATTTATTGCTCTGCAAATGGTTTCTTCTCTGTTATAATTCGGGATTATGATACTAAATAAAGGTTTCATACAATTATGTTTTGAACAACAGAAAGACATAAAAAATTTCAATCAGGAAGGATCTAAATGGCTGACTAATAAAACTTTTTGTTCATGATGAAATATTGCGTACTCTTAAAAAAGGTGGCCAATAGCCTTTTGATATTTTTAAAAAAGAAACGGAATTTAAACTGTTTAATTGCAACTAGAAAATTCCAAACCATATTCTTATACAGATACCAAAAATTGTTAAAATTGAGCATTCGATGATCAATTAAGACATTAATAGCGTATGCTCTCGCAAGTAGTTGATGCTTATAGTAAAAATTAATATCTTTTGAACTATGCATTTGATTTTCATGTAACCTTATATAAATGAGCACTTCTTCATCTATAAAATTTTTAGGCTTCTTCGAAAGTTGCGTAATAAGCATCAACCACTCCTGTGAATTTCTGAGATCCTCTTTAAAAGGAAGGGGTCCTAGGAATTCTCTTTTCCACAGACCATCTGCAGTACTAAATCTTATCTTCCCAAAGATAAAATTTTCAAGAGGTTTTATTAAGGGATAAGATTTAGACCAAAATTTATCCCATGTAATAATTCCATCTTTATTTATGTGAGAGAAAAAACGGGATCTGGAAAACACAACATCATAATTCCCCTGGTTTATAATCTCAAGTTGTCTTTCAAGAGCATGAGGAGCCAGTAAATCATCTGAATCCAACCATTTTACATACTTCCCTTTCGCCTTTTCTAAACCATAATTTCTCGCGGCGTTACCTCCCGGCAGTCTGTAATCAGGTCTCTTAAAAAGTTTGATTCTATCGTCTTTCAGAAATGCATTGATCACCTCCACAGAATTATCATTCGAGCCGTCATCTACAATGATCAATTCCCAATCCTGGTATGTCTGTGACCTAATTGAATTTATTGTTGCTGCGATTAAATCCCCTCTATTAAAATTGGGTATTATAATAGTTACTATATGAGAGTTTTTCTCCTCCAATTACCAAGGTTTTTAATTAAAATAATTTTATTTCTTTTTGATCCTTATTTTTTTAAATAAAAATTCTCTGGTGACAGGGGTAGCAAGAAAAAATATGACTAGAAATACCCCAAAGATTAGACTTTTAATCAAAAGATTTAAGATATCGCTATCCAACTTATTCTGGTCAAAAAGGAATAATGGAACTGCAGCGAACAGGCTGGCAATTAAAGGAATAATAAGCGTTTTTAAAAATAGTAAAAATGATTGATTCAGGGCGTAATGTGTAACCATAAAAAACCCCTGAAAAAAATTTAAAACAAAGGCGATTACCAAGCCTAAGCCCACTGCCTCAATATTGCCACCTATAAAAACACCATACATTATACCAGATACCATTAAGATAGCACTTAAAAGACCTGAAAGGAACAGGAGATCTGTACGATCAACAGCTTGAAATATTGAACCAGAACTGGAAAGACACACCTGGAAGCCAACGGTGAAAGCAAGAATTTGAAAAACAGGAATACTCGGACCCCATTGGTTACCATATATAATTAAAATAAGCTCTGGGGCAGCAAAATAAAGGAAGATGGACAAAGGAAATCCCAACATTGCCAATACCTTAATTAATTTTAAATAGGTATTAAAAATGAATAACTTATTGTGTTGATAATTGGATAAAACGGGATGCAATACAGGTGTAATTACGTTAGTTAGGTTACCCACCGGAAGCATCATTAGTCCATAGGATTTATTATAATAGCCAAGATTAGCATTACCTAAATATTTTCCAATTAAGAGATTGTCTAAATTCCTCGAAAAGTAATTTATGAAGTTGAACCCAAATTGATAGGTAGAAAAAGATGCTATCTCTCGCAGGGGTTTCTTACGGATGTTCAAAACAGGAATTACAGGCACCATTCCAAAAAATATAATAAAAATTAGAAAGCCATCTATTATACTTTTATATACTAACGCATAATAACTAAAATTATAATAGGCCATTACGATTGCTGCTAACCCGCTGAGAAGGTGAACGGATGTCTTTATTATACCAATTTGCTTGAATTCTAATTTTTTTAAAAGCAAGGCACTTGGTACTATCCTAAAAATATTAAATAGTATTGACAATGCTAAAATTCTAACAATTGGTATCAGTTCAGGCTCTTCATAAAAACCAGCTATAAGCCCTGCACTAAAAAAAAAAGCTGTGGCCAGGCCCACTCCCATTACAAGAGAAAATGAAAATATGGATTGAATATCGCCAGGAGTCAAATGCTTGCGTTGGACAATGGCGGGGCCAAGTCCGAAATTGCCTAACAAATTAAAGAAAGTTACAAAAACAGTTACCAGGGCAACTATACCAAATTCTTCAGGAGTAAGTAAGCGAGCCAAAACGGCACCAACCACTAAAGATATGATGACCCCTGAATATTTGGCAATAGCCGTATAAAAGATTCCTTTGAGCATTGGTTGATTACAAAATTACTGTTGGATGCCAAAAAATATTCTTACAAATTCATAAAGATGCTTTCCACCTTTCTATTAAAGGCATCAATTGAAAAGAATTCCTTAAAAATTAGATGTGCAGCGGACACTCTTTCATTTATGGCACTTTCATCGTATTGCGCAATATTATAAATCGAAAGAGCCATAGCTTCAGGAACATTTCTGGTGTAAAAAATTTGATCTTCCGAAAAGAATTCTTTAGGAGCTAGAGATTCTCCGGTGAGAACAGGTGCTTTCATAGCAATTCCATCAATAATTTTATTCACAATCACGTTTTTTGCCTTTTCACTATCACCAAAATTACCAAGAACTAGGTCACAATTTTTTAAAAGAAAACCTTCTAACTTTCCATTAGAGAAAGTTTTATCGTTATGAATACTCACAACATTTGACAGATTAAGATCTTGGATCAATTTTAAATAAGGTCTCGCTTTTTCTCTATTCGTACCCAAGAGATGGAAATGGAAGTTGAGCTTATAATTTTCTTTCAAAATTTGAGCAGCAGATATTATTTTTTCCAGTCCATGAAGGGGTATATAGGTGCCCCACCAGCAAATATTGAATGTTCTTTGGTTTTTATTGGAATAGTAATTTAACTCACAATCTTGCCATTCTTCGGTGCATATTGGTAGGATAAAGTGCTCTTCTGAACTATAATTTAAGTCCAATAGTTGTAAGTAATATTTGGCTTCAGTAGAGTTAAGAAAGAATGTGAAATCAGCATTTTTAATAATTTTCCTGTCGTTGTGCCACAATTTAGAGGCTGCAGATGAGTCCATGTTCACTATTTCACCCTTCGGTAAGGGCTTTTTGTCGAGAACGTGAGTGTCATAAAATGATACATAAAAATCGGTTACTATTTTCTTTTTTAACCAAACTGCTATTCTAAATTCAAATTGAAAGTTATTACACATGGCTGGCATAATCACCACATCAGCAAGTACTATATTAATTAAGCTACTAAGCTTAGAGAATAATGAAAACAAAAAACCGGGTAATCTATTCCTGTTTTTAAGGGAGTTGTAATAAAGTGGTTGTTGTTTATTTAACAAAAGTTGAATTAGGTTCTCCGTTCGGTGACCTCCCATTACTTTTCCAATAAAATAGTAATTTTTAGCTGTAGTTTTCATCATTTAAACTTCAGGAACAAATCTCATTACTTCATTCTCTCGATATGGTAATTTACCCACCAATAACTTACCTTTTGCACCCCACTTTTGCCACCAGAATTTAGAAAAATCATAAATTGATTGAGGATTGCCACTACCCAAATTTTGAATACTGATATGAAAAGTATCTCCGGTTTCTTTTATACGGTCACAAGCTATTATTAACTTTCCTGCTACTTCCTCTACACTGACAAAATCGCGAATTTGTTCTCCTTTTGTCATTGGAAAATCCAGGCCACTTAAGGCTGCCTTTTTAAGAGATGGCCATAGCCGTGTTTCTAATTCACCGGTACCATACACCTGGAATATTCGTTGGATAGAAATAGAAACATTTTTATCCCTTGCAAATTCTTTAAAAGCTAATGTTGCCATAGCTTTTGAAGTAGAATAGGTATTGGTAGGTTCTAAAGGAGCATCTGTGGGAATATAATCATATCGTTCTCCTGCTGTTCCATACTCAAAACATGTTCCTGCCACTACAAAACTTTTAATTCCGGCATCCTTAGCTTTCTTAAATAGAGCTAAAGGTTGTAGAACGTTATATCTAATACAATTCTCTAGGGTATCATAAGGAAAGTTGGCAGAATGAGCTGCTAAATGAACCAGAACCTCGCAATTTTTAAAATCCTCTTCCTCTACGTCTTCCATACTTTTATCTATCCATTCTGGTTGAGATTTTAGTTGAATTTTGGTTTTTGAATCAGGGGCTCTCTTAAGAGCCCTGATTATATGTCCTTGCTGCATAGCTTGACACAGAAAATGCGACCCAACAAACCCAGTACCACCTGTTAAAAAAATTTTCATTTTAGAACGGGTTTATAAAATTATTCAATGAAGGATGTTGCGTATCTCTTGGGGATAAGGTCGGGTTCGAAATAGGCCAATCGTAGTTAATTGTGTTCCACAAAATCCCTTTATCATTCTTTGGACTGTATACTGTAGAAACCTTATAAAAAAGAACAGAATTATCTTCTAAACTTAAAAAAGCGTGACCACATCCTTTGGGTATGTATACCATTTTATTATTTTCATCTGTTAAAATTGTTGAGAAACATTTCAAATAAGTAGATGAGGATTTCCTCAAATCAATTATTACATCAAGAACTTTTCCATTCAGGCAAGTGACAAGTTTAAAATGTTCATTAGGTGGAATTTGAAAATGAATTCCTCTTAGGACATTTTTATTAGAACAAGAGAAATATTCCTCCTCCCAATTTGTTTCTAACCCTTGGTCTCTGAATTGATCCAGGTGGAAGGTTTTTAAAAACCAGCCTCTGTTGTCCTTTAACATCTTTGGTTGAATTTCAAAGCATCCGGAGATATTCGTTTCTAAAACTTCCATTTTCAAAAATTCAGTCCAAAAAATTCTTCCAGCTTCTCTGCCACATAATCAAGATGTTCATGCCCAAGCGCGGGAAATATACCAATCCAAAAGGTTCTAAGCATAGTTATATCTGTATTGGTCAAATCACCAACAACACGATACTCGAGATTTTTAAAATAGGGCTGCTTGGTCAAATTGCCTGCAAATAAAAGCCTGGAGCCAATTTTATTGTCTTCTAAGAACCTTAAAAGGTCAACACGATCTACCCCGGCATTCTCTGTCAATGTTATAGGAAATCCAAACCAGGATGGGTTGGAATTAGGGGTGGCCACAGGTAATTTCAGGTAATCTGTTAGTGACTGCAACCGGGCATGTAAATATTCGAAATTTTCTCTTCTCTTTTGAATAAAGTATTCAACCTTATCCAACTGTGCTAACCCACAAGCTGCCTGCATATCTGTGATCTTCAGATTATAACCCAAATGGGAGTAAATATATTTATGGTCGTAGCCAAATGGTAAATCTCCCTGTTTTTGTTCAAAACGACAACCGCAAGTATTGTCACAACCCGGTGCGCAATAACAGTCCCTACCCCAATCTCTAAAAGATTCGGCAATGGTTTTTAATTCAGAGTTATTAGTAAAGACCGCACCACCTTCTCCCATTGTAATATGGTGAGCAGGATAAAAACTTAAGGTACCAATATCGCCAAATGTTCCTACTAATTTATTGTTATAGGTGGCTCCAAGTGCATCACAGGTATCTTCAATTAGCCATAAGTTGTGCTTTTTGCATATCTCTAGGACTTTTTCAAGATTAAAAGGGTTACCCAAGGTATGGGCAAGCATTATTGCTTTAGTCTTTGGGCTTATAGCAGCCTCAATTAGATCTGCATTAATGTTATGAGTTTCCAGGTCTACATCTACCAGCACTGGTACTGCTCCGAACTGGACTATTGGATTTACAGTTGTAGGAAAACCGGCTGCCACTCCAATTACTTCATCTCCTTTTTTAATAGCGCGTTCTCCTAATTTAGGAGAGGTCAAAGTACTAAAAGCTATAAGATTGGCAGAAGAGCCGGAGTTCACAGATATACAATGTTTTACTCCAAGAAAATCAGCCAGTTTTTTTTCAAAAGCCTCATTAAATCTCCCGGCGGTAAGCCAGCCATCGAGGGAGGCATCTACCATATTCATGATTTCATGTTTATCTAAAACCTTTCCGGAAGGAGGAATAACTGTCTCCTGCGGCACAAATTCTTTTTTACTATAATTCAAGTCGGCATATTCCGCCACCAACTTTTTAATATCAGTTCTAATTTTTTCTAAACTTCTAACAGCTTCCATTCTTAATAATTATTATATTCATCAATTTCTTTTAAACACACAGTATTCATATTGTTATCCTGCACCCAGTTTTTATGCCACTCAATTATTTTTTCCAAGGTATGATCAACGGTCCATTGAGGCTCCCAGCGCAATATTGCCTTTGCCTTAGAACAATCCAGTTTTAGCAATCGGGCCTCGTGAGGGTTTTCTTTATTATCTTTCTTCCAGCTGGCACCATTTCCCCATAAATGCACCATTTGATTTATGATATAGCCTACCGGTTTACAATCATAATCATTTGGGCCTAAATTCCACGCCTGATCATAGCCATTTTCAGAATACAAAGATTCAGCTAACATAAGATAACCTGCGAGTGGTTCGAGAACATGCTGCCATGGTCGTATTGCCAGGGGATTTCTTATAACAACAGGCTGGTTGTGTTGGAAAGCTTTTAAAATGTCAGGAATAAGGCGATCCTGGGCCCAATCTCCACCTCCTATTACGTTCCCGGCCCGGGCGGTGGCAAGATTCGCTGTACCTTCCTCTTTAAAAAAAGAACTCCTGTAAGCCGAACTTACCAACTCTGCACAACCCTTGCTATTGCTATATGGATCATGCCCTCCCATAGGCTCATTTTCACGATAACCCCACAACCATTCCTTATTTTCATAACACTTATCTGTAGTGACAGATACAATGGCTTTAAGATTTGTACATGTTCTTGCAGCTTCAAGCACGTTTACAGTGCCCATAACGTTTGTGGCATAGGTTTCGACAGGATTACTATAAGACAAGCGTACAAGCGGCTGTGCAGCCATATGTATAAGGATATCCGGATTAAATGTCGTCATGCTTTTTTTGATCGCATCCAGGTTCCTAATATCCCCAATTTCACTTTCCATTCCTGACTGGATATTTGCAACATTAAATAGTGCAGGAGTGGTAGGAGGTTCTAATGAAAAACCTTTAACAGAACTCCCCATTGACTGCAGCCAAAGACTTAACCAGCTTCCTTTGAATCCTGTGTGCCCTGTGACAAATACTTTTTTGTCTTTCCAGAACCCCGTGTCAACTTTTCTTACTGTTTTTATTTCCATACTTTCCACGGTGCTTTTCCACTTTGCCATAACTCTTCAAGTTTGTTCTTATCACGCAGTGTATCCATGGGCTGCCAAAAGCCTTCGTGATTAAATGACATCAATTCGTTATCATTAGCTAATGACATTAGGGGCTCCTGCTCCCATATTGTCGAATCATCTTTAATCCTTTCCAGCACCTTAGGGGAAAGAACAAAAAACCCACCATTTATCTTTCCACCATCTCCTTTCGGTTTTTCTTTAAAACTCCGCACTTCATGATCTATAATATCCAGTGCACCAAACCTTCCTTCAGGATAAGTTGCAGTAAGAGTCGCTTCTTTTCCACTTTTATGATGAAAATCTATGAGTTCCTTAATATTTACATCAGCTACACCGTCTCCATAAGTAAAACAAAAACTTTTTTCATTTCTTATATAATCCCCTACTCTTTTTAATCTTCCTCCTGTCATGGTATTGTCCCCTGTATTTACCAGAGTGACTTTCCAGGCTTCTGCTCTTTTATGATGAACTATCATCTCATTTTTTGCCATGTCAAAGGTGACATCGGACTGATGTAAAAAATAATTGGCAAAATATTCTTTTATTACATAGCCTTTGTAGCCACAACAGATGATGAACTCATTGATGCCATAATGCGAATAGATTTTCATAATATGCCATAAAATGGGCATCCCTCCTATTTCTACCATTGGCTTCGGTTTTGTGGTTGTTTCCTCACTCAACCTGGTACCCAGACCACCTGCGAGAATAATAACTTTCATATTTTGATTTTTAGTTTGAAATTACAAATGCATCGGAAAAGAAATTTTCTTCAGGTAAACCTCTTTTAACTAATTTAAACTCTGCTTCTTTGATCATTTTTTCAGATCCGCATGCATAAACAGCACTTTTTGATAGATCTAAATCCTGTTTTAATAGAATATCCTGAACATATCCATTGTTTACCATGGCCGACTTATCTCGGGATAAAACAGGAAAAAATTTTACAGGTATATCTGTTTCTTTTGGATCCCAGAAGAAATCTTGATTATATCTATTTCCCCAGAACAGGTAGATATTGTATTTCAAATTAGAAGTTTGTTTCAAATTTTCCATAATAGATTTCACCGGCGCAATCCCGGTACCGGTTGCCAAGAAAATAAGATTATTTACATTCTGATTTCTTCTAAAAAAAGTTCCTTTAGGCCCTTCTATTCTTAATAAATCATTCTTTTTTGCCTTATTAAACCAATACTGGGACATTTCACCCCCAATATAATTTTTTATAAAAAATTCCAGAGAATGATCATCGGCATTCGTATTTGCAATTGAATAACTTCTCTTAATACTTCCTTTTATAATATTAACATATTGACCATTTAGAAATTTAAATGACTGGGTTGGAGGAATTCTTAATACGACTTTTATGATTTCCTCTCCTATTATTTGAATATCTTGAATTTTTGCTGGAATAACCCTAGAACTAGGGATATTATATTCGCTCAAATCTTCGGTGTCTAAAACCATATCTGTTAAAGGGGAACGAACACAAGATAATATATATCCATTCTCAATTTCCTCAGAGGTTAAACCTAACTCTTTAGAAGTCGAAAATGATTGGCCAGATTGAACCTTTACTTTACAACTTGAGCATCTACCTATCAAACAACTATGTTCCAATATTACTCCAGACTTCTTTGCACCTTCTACAAGATTATCCTCACTCGAGCAATTGAAAATTCTATTATTTCTAAGAGAAATTTTAAACATATTGATTTTTTAACTTTAACTTATGTAGTAGTTTTTGTACCACTCTACAAATTTATTTACCCCCTCTTTTAATTTAATTTTAGGTCGATAATTAAAAGTGCTTTGAAGGTCGCTTACGTCGGCCCAGGTTCGTTCAACATCTCCCGGTTGCATGGGCATCATGATTTTTTCAGCTTTTCTTCCTAACTGATCTTCAATTTCTTCGATAAAACGGAGTAAATTTATTGGTTTACTATTTCCAATATTATATAAACTATAACCGTTTCCTTTATTTTCATTCACGATTCTGAGAATTCCTTGTACAATATCATCTATATAAGTAAAATCTCTTTCTTGATTTCCTTTATTAAAAACTTTTATAGGTTTCCCTTTAATTATAGCGTCAGTAAAAAGAAACATAGCCATATCTGGTCTACCCCAAGGGCCGTAGACAGTAAAAAATCTTAGACCGGTAGTTCTGAGGTTATATAAATGACTATACGTAAATGCCATTAATTCATTACTTTTTTTTGTCGCTGCATAGAGGCTAATTGGGTGATCTACATTATCCTCAATAGAAAAGGGGACTTTTTTATTTTGACCATACACGCTGGAACTACTGGCATAAATTAAATGGTCGATCTTGAAATTCCTGCAACATTCTAAAATATTTGCAAACCCTACAAGGTTACTGTCAATATAAGCCTCAGGATTCTCTAAACTATATCGAACGCCTGCTTGAGCAGCAAGATTAATTACCTTGTCGAATTTATAGTTTTTAAAAAACTCCGGAAGAGCTTTTCTGTCTTCTAAATTGAGACGAACAAATTGAAAATAAGGATAAATCTTACTACCAGTGATATTTCCATAAATCTCCGCATCTTGTCTTTCTATTCCCAATTCCAGTAATCTGTCATATTTTAATTCAACACTGTAGTAGTCATTGATATTGTCTAATCCAATTACCTCATACCCGTTTTCGGCCAGATTTTTAGAAACATGATATCCAATAAAGCCGGCTGCTCCGGTTACTAAAACCTTATTTCTATCCATATTATTTAAATCTATAATTCTTTAAAGATCTTAAGGGCCATGTTAAAAGATCTACTGTTATTTTCTGAAAGGTATTCAGTTGTGTTTGCCAGGAACTATTTAACCTAATATTTTTATCAAAATTCGTCCTTCTTTTATCACCCCAAAGGATATGATTCGTTATTTTGCTTTCATCAACAGCTATGTCATGATCATTATTAAAAGCTATTAGTTTATTTGGCAACTCATTAGGTAAAAAATCGTAGGTTAGCTCAAGATTTCTATCTCTTACTTTGATCTGCTCAAGAATAAAATTTCTATAGGTCCATTCTAAACTATCGTAAATCATCATCATATTATACCTCCTAGCAATGAATGGTTTTGGATGGCTTTTCTCTTTCACCCTTCTTTTTCTATTTTTCATACGGGAAAGAATAACACCTTTAGGGTTTCTTTTGATATGAATAGTGTAAAACTGGTCCTTAAAAATTTCGGAATATTCCTTCAAGCGATCCAATTGTTTGGAAGTATCCAGAATAATCTCTGCTCCCGTAATTGCCTGGAGCCTAAAAACAATATCCTTCAAATTTTTAAGTTCTCCGGAAGAAATTGATTTTTTAATTTGTCCCCAAACAGGACAATCAGGATAGGGTTTTCCACAACTACAAACCACTATTTGATCTGAAGTCGATTTCAAGATCTGAATAGCCTTGTCTATTTCACCGGCGTAGAATACATTTTTGGTAAAATGTGTGTAATAACTTCCCATGAAAGTAGTACCACTTCTATCGTAACCTATTATGGATATAAATTTCATTGCTTATACAATCATTCCCGCGGCTACGGTTTCATTAGAGTTTTCATCAATTATTATTATACTGCCGGTAATACGATTATCCCTGTACGAATCCAGCATTAACCTTCTGGTGGTTCGGATCTTCACTCTGGCAATGTCATTCATCTCTAAATTGGAATCTTCACTATCTCTTTCAAACGTGTTAATATTCATCTTATAAATCACCTCCTTGATAATTGCACGTTCTTCATTGGAAGTATGCACGATAGTATATTTAGCGCGCGGGTTCATAGCATCGTTGTTTAACCAGCACAGCATTACATCGAACTCCTGCTCCTGCTCAGGTTGGTTATTCTTCTTAACGATCATGTCACCCCTGCTTACATCAATGTCATCCTCAAGAGTTATTGCGACAGACATGGGGGCATATGCCTCTTCCACTTCCTTCTCCCCGGCATTGATCGATCTGATCTTTGAAGTAAATCCAGATGGTAGGACTGCTACTTCATCTCCAGTTCGATAAATACCACTTGCAATCCTTCCGGCATACCCCCTGTAATCCCTATACCTATCACTCTGCGGTCGTAATACGGTCTGTACAGGAAAACGTGCATCGATCTTATTGATATCACTGCTGATATGCAGATTTTCAAGAGTACTTAGAAGCGTTCCGTTTTGGTACCAAGCCATGTTCTCTGATTTGTTTACCACATTATCCCCTTTTAATGCACTAATAGGTATAAATCTTACATCCTTCATCAATAGCTTGGAAGAAAACTCTTCGAACTGTATTATTATATTATTATATACTTCTTCTGAAAAATCAACCAGGTCCATTTTGTTGACACAAACGATTAGGTGAGGAATATTCAATAAAGATGCAATAAAAGAATGCCGTTTTGTTTGCTCAATTACCCCATGACGAGCATCAATTAAGATCACTGCAGCATTAGCCGTGGAAGCTCCCGTAACCATATTTCGTGTATATTGGATATGCCCGGGGGTATCTGCAATAATGAATTTACGTTTAGGAGTGGTGAAGTAACGATATGCTACATCTATAGTTATCCCCTGCTCTCTTTCATCTTTCAAACCATCGGTAAAGAGGGCTAGATCGACCCCATCATGGCCTTTTTTTGCACTGGTAGCACTTACCGACTCCAACTGGTCCTCAAAAATGGATTTAGAGTCGTATAAAAGTCGACCTATCAAGGTTGACTTGCCGTCATCTACTGATCCGGCAGTTGTGAAGCGTAGTAGTTGGTTGTTATTAATTTCCATAGATTCTAATTCTAAAAATATCCTTGTTTTTTTCGATCTTCCATTGCAGTTTCAGAACGCTTATCATCAGAACGATCACCCCTTTCGGTTTTCCGCATGGCTGAAACTTCCTGAACGATCTTTTCCAGGGTGTCAGCATCTGACTCTATTCCCCCCGTGATAGTAATATCTCCTAAAGTTCTGAAACGAATCTTTTTCTTCTCTATATTCTCTCCTTCTTCCAGCCTCAAATATTCTGAAACGGGGATCCAGGAATTACTTCTGAATACCACTTTCCTTTCATGGGCAAAATACAAAGATGGAATTTTGATGTTTTCTCTTTTGATATAATTCCAGACGTCCATTTCTGTCCAGTTACTAATTGGGAAGGCCCTGAAATGCTCCCCTTCGAAATGTTTTCCATTCAGGAGATTCCAAAGTTCCGGTCTTTGGTTCTTAGGATCCCACTGGCCGAAGTCATCCCTATGGGAGAAGAACCTTTCTTTTGCACGGGCTTTCTCTTCATCTCTTCGGCCTCCCCCGATCGCACAATCAATTTTATTTTCTTCAATAGCATCTAGGAGGGTTGTGATTTGTAATGCGTTACGGGTTGCGTTCTTTCCTTTTTCCTCTGCTACACGACCACTATTAATGGATTCCTGAACCGAACCTACGATCAATTTTACACCCAATTCCTTTATCAGATCATCCCTGAATTTTATCGTTTCGGGAAAATTATGACCAGTATCCACATGCATGAGCGCAAAAGGTATTTTCGATGGAAAAAATGCTTTTTTAGCTAAATGGGTAACGAGAATCGAATCCTTACCCCCGGAAAATAGAATGACAGGATTTTCAAATTGAGCCCACACTTCCCGAAGAATATAAATGGCCTCAGATTCTAACTCATCCAGGTAGTTCAAATAATATTTACTCATTGTATTTCAATTTTTCCTTTAAAACTTTAATTACCCTCTCTACTGACTCCTCCACGGTTTCCTCCTCTGCCCTTATTTCTACAGCAGGATCTTCTGGAGCTTCATATGGAGAACTGATACCCGTAAAATTTTTGATTTCTCCGGCTCTCGCTTTCTTGTATAGACCCTTAACATCTCTTTCTTCACATATCTTCAGAGGGGTATTTACAAAGATCTCTACGAAATTATCCTGCCCAATAACCTTCTTAGCCTCTTCCCGGTCCTTTCTCAATGGGGAAATAAAAGCGGTAATAGTTACCATTCCGGCATCCATAAAAAGTTTGGCCACTTCGGCTATTCTCCTGTTATTTTCCTTCCTATCCTCAAGAGAGAAAGTCAAATCTCTATTCAGGCCACTGCGCACATTATCACCATCCAAAGAATACGTCCTGATACCGTTCTTAAATAATTCTTTCTCTAAGTGATTAGCAATGGTAGATTTTCCCGATCCCGAAAGACCGGTAAACCAGATCACGAAGGAATTATGATCATTCTGCCGGTTACGCTCCTGCCGGGAAATATGATAGTCGTGTTGTGTTATGTTGGAGGACATTTTTTCGTTAATTCGGTAATTCGTTAATTTGAGAATCCTTAATTCGTATTTTCAAAATTGATTAATTTCTTTATGCACAGCTATTGTTGTTCCGTGAACTTCCTAGTATTTTGCTACCTATTCTATCGATCTCATTTGTTCTTACTACTACGATTTAATACCCTCGTCTCCAAATCACAGGTTCCCTCGTCTAAGTGCCATCACGTCCCATAGCCTTCTGTAACTTCTGCTACTTCTTTATCTTTTTCTCTGCGATTGGGAAGTCCAAAGTCGATTTTATACCATGTACGTTCATGGAGATAGTACAAGATCATCTTAGTCACCACCTCTGCAAATCCGATTTGTAAGCCGGTAACAGGATTCCCCGTGATAATCCATGCCAGAAGCATAGTATCTAATGTGCCTACAACCCTCCAGGAGACAGTTTTTGCAAGATGTCTTTTTTTGCTGTCATCACCATTCTTTTTAAGACCTAATTTGACTTTGAACCACATTCTTTCATGCAAATAGTAAAAAACCATTTTGGTGATCACTTCTGCAAAGCCAATTTTTAAACCGATAAAAGCATCTCCCGATATGAACCAAGAAAGTAAAATAGTGTCAATGGTACCAACTATACGCCAGGTGACCGCTTTGGCAATATGTCTTTTATGGGAACTATCCTTCATGTGAAATAAAGAAATGACCGTTTAAAAGATCTTCCCGGTTATAAGTCATGGATTTTCCGGTCTCCCGGGAAATACAATTCAATCCAACTGCCTCACAAATTGCCTGCCCCGCAACGGTATCCCATTCCATGGTGGGTGCAAACCGGGGGTATACCTGGGCTTGTCCTTCTGCGACCAAACAGAATTTTAAAGAACTTCCTTTTGAGACTACTTCAATCTTTTTTCCAAACTTCTTTTTCAACTCCTCAATGTATTCTAAAGTATCATTGTTCATATGGGATCGGCTTCCCACTACTCTTATGCAATCTTTATGACCGGAAGGTAAAATTTCCTCAGCTTTGTTCAAAATATCATCGATATTAAGATCATCCGGGGCAATAGAAACCTTAAAAGCTTTATTTTCTGAAACATCTGCAAAATACAGACTGTTAAGAGCAGGTGCGAAGATTACTCCCAATCGTGGTTTTCCTCGGGAAACAAAGGCAATGTTTACCGTAAATTCTCCATTTCTTTTGATAAATTCCTTAGTTCCATCCAGCGGGTCTACGATCCAACACTCTTCCCATTGTTTTCTAACACTATAGTCAATTTGCTTATTCTCCTCACTGATCAGGGGAATATTGGTGGGAAAAAGAAATTCGTTAATAACTTCATTCGCTTTTTTATCTGCAAGAGTCAGAGGGGAATTATCTTCTTTGGTCTCTATCCAGAAATTCTCACTGTCGTAGATTTCCATGATCACTTTTCCTGCAGCCGCCGCCGCTTCAATCGCAATCTTTAAATTTTTATTCAAACTTGTCCAATAATTATGAGGCTGCAAATATACTCGGCCAATCTCACATAGCCTCAGAAAAAGGTCTTAAAGAACTGTGAAAAAGAAATTTTCTAAAAATTATCAGTAAAATCGAGCCCGAAAAAAGTTAGTAGCAAAAAGGAAGTGAGCAAATATAAGGACTAATAAAAACCTTTTCTGTCTTCCCTTTAAAATTAAAAAAATTTCATTCTGACAATCAAATTATTCCGCAGCCGTTAAGGTAGAGGTGATTTCTTTTAACTGTGCAGGATTCTGACCTGCATAAAAAGGAAGACAAAGAATTCTACCAGAAATAGATTCTGAAATTTCAATTTTTTTTCCTTGAATGTATGGTAAAGAATTCAAAGAGGGATAAAAATAGCGTCTTGGAAAGATTTCTTTTTCATTCAGAGCCTTCTGTACTTTTAAAAGTTCATTTTCATCAGAAAAAATTACCGGAAAATAGCTGTAGTTCCATTCTACACCCTCACGAAGTTTAATTATATTGAGCTCAGTATTTGTCAGGGCCACTTGGTAAAAATCATAGACCACTTTTCTTTGTTCTATATTGGATTCGACATAAGGCAAAACTGCTAATCCCATTGCCGCCTGTAGCTCGTTCATCTTAGCATTAATCCCAAGTCCTAAAAATTCTGTTGCGCTTTTGTGTCCAAAGTTGTGACTGTAAAATAGTTCCTTGTATAAATCAGGATCTTTACAAAACATTGCCCCGCCTTCCCCTGTATGGAAGATCTTTGTTGCATGGAAGCTACAGGTACTCACATCTCCATAATTAAAAATAGACTCTCCCTTATACTTTACACCAAAACAGTGAGCAGCATCATATATGACCTTAAGTCCATGTTTTTTTGCTATTCTGTCAATTTCCTCCACATTACAGGGATTTCCAAAAACATGTGTTGCCAGGATTGCTGTGGTTTGGTCTGTAATCGCAGCTTCTATTTTAGTTTCATCAATGGTCAAATATTCAGGGTGTATATCAACAAAAACAGGTGTGCATTTCTCCCACACGATAGCCGCGGTAGTAGCTACATAACTGAAAGGAGTGGTGATCACCTCTCCATTTCCTGCGAGCACTTTTAAAGCGATCTGCAAAGGCAGGGTCCCATTAGCGGTTAGAATAAGGTCAGGTGAATCGAGATAGTCTTTAAGCTTTGTCTGTAACTCATACCACAGTTTTCCTCCATTAGCGATCTGATTGGAATTCCAAATCTGCTCCAGGTATTTTTGATACTCCTCAATTGGAGGAAGAAAAGTTTTGGTGACGTTGATCATTTATTTGATTTCTCGTTTTTAAGTGTTTGCCTTTTGTTAGAACAGGCAATGATTTAGAAATTATTTTGTTCGATGTTCTCTAATTAAATCTTTTAACTGTGGTAATTGTTCAAACCTACCAAAAACAGATAAAATAAAATAAATACCCAAACCAATAAATCCTCCTGCCATTAATCTAACAAAATCCGGAAAATCATAGAAAAGATTCTGGTCCCCAAGAAAAACAATAGCGGCACCAAGAAAGGTTATGAAGTATACAGGAAAAACATCTCTTAATTGTGAACTCAGAGGATAGGTTATGAAAATCTGGGTATAATAGGCGTTTATAAAAAATGCCACCAGTGAAAGAACCACCTGCCCCCATAGCAAACCATATATTCCAAATGGTATAATTAATAACAGAGAAACTACAATGAGAATTTTCTTTACAATTTCCAGCTTCAGAAAAAGATCACTTCTACCATAGATATTCAACAGAGTTAAATTATAACTATGAAGAGGTAATAGTAATCCACCTAAACATAAGATCTGAAAAAAAGGAACAGCAGGTAGCCATTTTTCAGTAAAAAGAAATCTGAACAGTGGATCTGCCAGTGCAGCACTGATCATCAAAACCGGACTCACTATATATAAAACCATCTTCAAAAGTTTTCTAAAAACACTTTTTAGGCGTTCCGGATCATCTTTAATCCCTACAAACATTGGGAAACTAACCTTATTCAGAGCCCTCTCAATATTACTTAGCGGTAATTGTTTTGTGCTTTCGGCCCGGCTGTAGAAACCCAGTAATGCCGGAGAAAAAAATTTCCCTATTACTACTAAATACAGATTATTAAATAATCTATTAAGTAGATTGGCCACGCCCAGTTTATAACCATAATTCCAGTGTTTTATAAAAGTGTCTTTTTTGAAAATCATGGAAGGGAACCAATGAGAATATTTCCAGATAAGTACAGCGCTAATCAGGGAGGTTAATAGACTGCTGTACACCAGACTCCAAACCCCAAAACCTTCAATGGCAAGAAAAATTCCTAAGGCTCCACCAATCAATGCTGCAGGAATAGCAGTAAGGGTTTGAACTTTAAATTTCATATCACGTGTGAACAGAGCCAGATGAACAGAAGTTGCGGCTGAGAAAATAAATGTCAAACAATAAACCCTAATAATATTTGTAAGTAGGTCTTGCTTATAAAATTCAGCAATTAGAGGTGCACTAAAGAAAATTCCTGTGTAAATTAATAATCCTGCAAAGACGTTAAAAATAAAAACGGTAGAAAAATCCTTTTCATCAGCTTCGGTATCCCTAATAATCGAGAGGCTTAAACCACTATCTATAATTCCATTACCTACAGCTACAAAAACGGCAATCATTGCAATTAATCCGAATTCTGCAGGAAGTAGTAATCTGGCAAGGATCAAAGAGACAATAAACCCAATTATTTGATTCCCGAATTGCTGAGTAAAAGTCCATACCAGGCCGGATGTAACGACTTTCTTTAATGCCATTTAACAGTAGGTTATCTTAAAAAGATAGAACGAAAGTATGACTTATTCACCAAATAATACTTAATCCCAACCTAAAAGGGATATTATTAATTTTAAATATTAGCTTTGAGCCTACTATTATGGTATCAAAATCTGCAGAATTGGAATCTTTTAACACCAATGAAGTTTTAGTGCGTTATCAACAACTAAATAATTCGTTTGAAAAAAAACTGACTTTCCATTTAGGAGCAAATGCCGGGTTCTTTTCTGAATTCAATAATATGGTTTTTGCTATTCTTTACTGTTTAAAAAATAAAATTAAATTCAGTTTATATTCCAAAGGAGGCAATTTGGCTCACATTAAAGGTTGGCAGGATTACTTTCTGCCCTTTTGTGAAGAAACCAAATTTTTTCTTCACAAACGTTATAACCGAAGGGCATACCAGATGGAAAATGCCAAAATATGGCCTCCCGTTCTCCTTCGATCTCTAACAGGAAATGATTATTTAACACAAGATATATGGGATAGTTTTAGAACCCGGGAATTTGAATCTACGTCATTTACAATTCCTGAACTTGGTATATTTAATTCCACCCTTCCTAATGCAGCAAAAACTATAGTAGAAATGTTATGGCGTTATAACGAGCCTGCTGCAACTTATATTAAAGAATATAAAGAGTCTGTAGTTTTACCTGACAATTTCATAAGTATGCATATTCGAGCGGGCGACAAAACCAAAGAAAATGAAATTTATAATGTCGAGAACTATATGCAAGAAACAGTAAAATCGGGGCTATCCAAAAATATTTTTGTTTTGACCGATGACTACCGCTCAATAAAAGAACTTAGAAATAATTATCCATCCTGGAATTTTTTAACTTTATGCCAGCCGTCAGAACAGGGATATATTCATGCAGAATTTTTACAGCTGAGCAAAAGGGATAAATACCTAAGATTGCTAAAATTAATGGCCAGTATTGATATATGTGCTTCTTCTGAACACTTCATAGGCACCTATAGTTCCGGTCCTGGAAATTATCTAGCTATGCGGATGGGAGAAGAAAAGTGTACCGGGATTGATTATAAGAAGTGGTTATTATGGTAAATCAAGATATGGAAAAGAAGAAAGACACTTTCAAGCCTTTAAAAATCTGGTTCACCGATTTCTATAAAGGTTTTGATCCCGCCAATAATTATTTATATGAACTTTTAAGCCGCCACTATGAGCTTATTTTGGATAAGGGAAATCCCGAGTATCTCATTTATTCCTGCTATGGCAGAGATTTTCTTAAGTATAAAAACCCGGTAAAGATCTATTACACCGGAGAGAACCTGATCCCGGATTTCAATCTCTGTGACTACGGAATAGGATTCAGTTACCTGGAATTCGGAGACCGATATTTAAGATATCCTAACTTTGCACTTATTCCGGACCAGTTTAAAAAGCTCCTGAAGCCAAGATCATTTAATATAAAAGACCTTGAAAAGAAAGAATATTTCTGCAATTTCATATATTCTAATTCCCAGGCAGATCTGGCAAGAGATGAATTTTTTCACCTTCTAAGTAATTACAAAAAGGTCATGTCGCCAGGGAGCCATCTCAAGAACGCTTCAATGGATGTGGGGGGAAGATTTACAGAGAACTGGATGTACACAAAACTGAACTTTCAGTCAAAATGTAAATTCACCATTGCCTTTGAAAACTCTTCCTCGGCAGGCTATACCACAGAAAAGCTGATGCATGCCTACATCACCAATACTATTCCTATTTATTGGGGAAACCCCGAGGTGACAAAAGATTTTAATTCTAAGTCCCTGATCAACTGTCATGAATTTAAAACTTTTAAAGAGGTGATTGAGAGGGTGAAAGAAATAGATCAAAATGATGAGCTGGCGCTTCAAATGTTAAATGAACCTCCCTTACCCAGAAATGAAATTCCTGAGAATCTTAAGGAGGAGACACTGGAGAGGTTTTTAAAAACGGTTTTCGATCAGGATTTAGAAAAAGCTTATAGAAGGCCCAAATTTGGCACGATCAGAAATTATGAAAATGAATTGGCCAAAAAATTTCATTCGGGGAAACCGGATAAACTATCTTCTTTAAAAAGGTTACTTAAACTCTAATAAGAGATTACACGGATTTATCTGATTCCACGGATTTCATCCGTTTAAACAATCATCCCAGCGGCGATAGTTTCATCAGTTGATTCATCAATCAAAATGGAACTACCTTTATTCCTGTTCTCTCTATAGGAATCTGACATAATTGGTTCACCTCAACTTCACCCGGGCGATTACATTTCGAGACAAATTTTTGTCATTGGTTATCCTGTCATAAGCGTTGATATCGATCTGGAAATTAAAATGATTACGCGGATTACTACGGATTGCCCGGATTGACTGTTTATAATATCATACCTGCTGCCACCGTTTCATTTGTATTCTCATCAACGAGAATTATACTTCCAGTATTTCTGTTGTCACGGTAGGAATCAACCATTAAAGGACGAGTACACCTAATTTTTACACGAGAGATATCATTCATTTTTAATTCCTTATCCTCAATGATCCTATCGTAGGTATTGATGTCGATTTTATATATGACTTCCTTTATGATTGCACGCTGCTCATTAGAAGTATGAGTGATAGTATATTTCGCCCTTGGTTTGGCTGCATCATCATTCAGCCAGCAAAGCATTACATCAAACTCCTGGGTAGGCTCCGGCTGATTATTTAACCTTACTATCATGTCACCCCGACCCACATCTACATCATCTTCAAGGGTCATAGCGATGGACATAGGAGCGTAGGCTTCTTCAATTTCTGTTTCGCCTGAATTTATGGATCTTATTTTTGAAGTAAATCCAGATGGCAATACTGCCACTTCATCTCCTACACGGTAGATTCCGCTGGCCACTCTTCCCGCATATCCTCTGTAGTCCCGGTGTTCTTCACTTTGAGGTCTTAGCACCGTCTGTACCGGGAAGCGGGCATCAATTTTATTAATATCGCTGCTAATATGCAAAGTCTCCAGTATGTTCAGTAAAGTCCCTCCCTGATACCAATCCATACTCTGTGACCGGTTCACCACGTTATCTCCTTCCAAAGCGCTGATAGGAATGAAGCGTACATCCTTCATAAGCAGTTTTGAAGAAAATTCCTCGAATTGTCCAATGATCTCATTGAACCTATCTTCAGAGTAATCCACCAGATCCATTTTATTGATACAAACAATAAGATGTGGAATGTTCAGCAAAGAAGCGATAAAAGAATGCCTTTTCGTTTGTTCTATCACTCCGTGTCGGGCGTCGATCAAAATCACAGCAACATTTGCAGTAGATGCCCCGGTAACCATATTCCTGGTATATTGAATATGCCCCGGAGTATCGGCAATAATGAATTTTCTCTTCGGAGTCGTAAAGTACCTGTAGGCAACATCAATGGTGATCCCCTGCTCCCTTTCATCCCTTAAACCATCAGTAAACAAAGCGAGATCCACACCTCTGTGTCCTTTTTTTGCACTCGTGACACTAACGGATTCGAGCTGGTCTTCAAAGATTGATTTTGAGTCGTATAAGAGGCGGCCTATTAAGGTGCTTTTCCCATCATCCACCGAACCTGCAGTAGTAAATCGTAATAATTGGTTGTTATCTATATGCATTATGTCACTAATTATCGCGAATTTATAACGAATTATCGCGAATGGGTTGTATTAATAATTCTTTTATAGGTTAAGGATGTAGTGCCGAAATTCACAAGAACACCAAGCTCTTTTCGAGTAGCTGCTAAATAGTTATTTAACTGTGAAAGGAAAGCGACAGGTATATGTTTAACTGATTTTACTTCCAGAACAATTTTATCATAACAAACAAAATCAGCAATGTAATATTTCTTCAATTTTTGCTCTTTATAAAAAATATTCAACTTAACCTGCCGTTCGAAAGGAATTTCTGCATTTTTAAATTCTTGCTCCAGAGCTTCTTCATAAACAGACTCAAGGAAACCGGACCCTAAACCACGATGGACTTTCATACATGCTCCAATGATCTTATAGCTTTCCTCTTTATATAAGATTTTACTGTCGGACTCCATTCGTTTCATTCGCTTTAATTCGCGATAATTCGATTCTTTAATTCGTGATCAGAAGTAGCCCTGGCGCTTCCTATCTTCCATAGCGGTCTCAGAACGTTTATCATCACTCCTATCCCCTCTCTCGGTTTTTCTCATAGCTGAAACCTCCTGAACGATCTTTTCTAAGGTATCTGCTTCTGATTCTATACCACCAGTGATAGTAATGTCGCCAAGGGTTCGGAAACGGATTTTTTTCTTTTGGATTTTCTCCCCTTCTTCCAATCTCAAGAATTCTGAAACCGGTATCCAGGAATTGCTCCTCCAAACTACTTCCCGCTCATGGGCGATGTACAGCGAAGGGATTTTTATGTTTTCTCTTTTGATATAATTCCACACATCCATCTCTGTCCAGTTACTGATGGGAAAGGCTCGAAAATGCTCTCCTTCAAAGTGTTTTCCATTGAGCAAATTCCACAACTCCGGCCGCTGATTTTTTGGATCCCATTCACCGAAGTCGTTCCTATGAGAAAAGAAACGCTCCTTTGCTCTTGCCTTTTCCTCATCTCTTCTTCCCCCACCAATAGCGCAATCGATCCTGCGCTCCTCAATAGTATCCAATAAGGTTGTTATCTGCAAGGCGTTACGGGTTGCATTCTTTCCTCTTTCTTCAGCCACTCTTCCGTTATTGATCGAATCTTGCACGGAACCTACAATTAGCTTTACTCCAAGTTCCTTAACCAGATCATCTCTAAACTGAATGGTTTCTGGAAAATTATGTCCTGTGTCCACATGCAGTAATGCAAAAGGAATTTTAGCAGGATAAAATGCCTTTTTTGCGAGGTGAGTAACGAGAATGGAGTCCTTCCCACCTGAAAAAAGGATTACCGGGTTTTCGAACTGGGCCCAGACTTCCCTCAGGATAAATATTGCTTCCGATTCCAGTTCATCCAGGTAATTCAGAAAATATTTACTCATGATATAATATTTTTTGTTCAAGGAATTTTAGCAGCCTCTCCACAGATTCCTCTACAGATTCTTCCTCTGTTTTGATTTCAAAATCGGGAGTTTCAGGTACTTCATAAGGAGCGCTTATTCCAGTAAAATTTTTTATCTCCCCTGCCCTGGCTTTTGCATAGAAACCTTTGACATCCCTCTTCTCACAAATTTCAAGAGGCGTGTTTACAAAGATCTCCAGAAAATTCTCCCTTCCAATAATATTTTTTGCTTGGTCCCTATCCTCTTTTAAAGGAGAAATAAAGGCAGTAATAGTGAGCATTCCTGCATCCATAAATAATTTTGCAACCTCTGAAATCCTCCTGTTGTTCTCAAACCGATCTTCTCTGGAAAATCCAAGCCCTTTATTGAGTCCGCTGCGAATGTTGTCTCCGTCCAAAGCATAGGTCTGAACGCCCTGCTTAAATAGCCGTTCTTCGAGCTTACTTGCAATTGTAGACTTTCCTGAACCTGACAAACCGGTAAACCAAAGTACAAGAGAAGTATGACCGTTTTTTTTGCTGCGATCTTCCCTGGAAATATGGTATTTGTGTTTTATAATGTTGGGCATTGTTTTTCGTTAATTCGGGATTGGTTAATTCGTTAATCTGAGATTGGTAATTAGTTAATTAGTGATTTATTAATCAGAACTGCTCTTCGTATGTCTAACTTCGTAAATCTAACTTCAATCCACCTGCTCCTTCACTTCTAATACTTCATCAGTTTTGTTTCTCCTTCCCTGAAGTCCGTAATCAACTTTGTACCAGGTACGCTCGTGGAGATAATACAAAACCATTTTTGTAATAACCTCTGCTAATCCAATCTTTAATCCGGTAATTGGATTTCCGGTGATGATCCAGGCGAGAAGCATGGTATCCATGGTACCTACAATACGCCAGGAAATAGTTTTAGCTATGTGCCGTCTTCTACTGTTCCATTTTCCGGAGGAATGAGAAAATTCTCCTTTAAACCAGAGTCTTTCGTGAAAGTAATAAAGGATCATTTTTGTAATAACTTCAGCAAAACCAATCTTTAATCCCGTAAAGGGGCTCCCGGAGATAAGCCAGGCCAGCAGAATAGTATCCAAAGTTCCAACAATCCTCCAGGTAATAGTCTTGGCAATATGTCGCTTATGTGATTTATCCTTCATAAGAAACTACAAAGTTATCGTTTCTTAAATTTTCCCGGTTATATTGAATGCTTTTACCCGAATGGCTAAACTTGCAGGTAAAACCCACCGCTTCACAAATAGCCTGTCCTGCTTCGGTATCCCACTCCATAGTGGGGCCAAATCTTGGATAGTAATGAGCTTCACCTTCTGCCAATAAGCAAAACTTTAGGGAGCTTCCTATAGAAACCACCTGTACCTCCTTCTCTGCGGATTTTAGTTCTTTTATAAATTTGAGAGTTTCCTCGTTCATATGCGAGCGACTCCCGACAATCTTGATAGCATTTGACACTTTTTTCGGATGAATTTCTCTGGCAGACTTGATGATTTCAGTTGCATCTACTGCTTCTGCAGTTATATGAAATTTAAAAGCCTTTTTCTCTGAAACCAGGCTAAAGTAAATTACGTCAAGAGCCGGAGCATAAATTACGCCTATCTCAGGCTTTCCTTCTGAAACCAAAGCTATATTAACGGTGAATTCCCCATTGCGTTTAATGAACTCTTTTGTGCCATCAAGAGGATCTACAATCCAACAGCGGTCCCAATTCTTCCTTTCTTCAAAAGGTAACTCAAGGTTTTCTTCACTTATAACGGGGAGAACTGTAGATTTTAAATATCCATTTATGACGTCATTGGCTCTCTTATCAGCTATAGTCAAAGGAGATGCATCAGCCTTTATTTCCACCTGAAAGTCCTCTTTTTCCTAGACTTTCATAATCTCTCTTCCGGCTGCTATAGCAGCCTCAATGGCTATTTCTATATATTCTTTCATCGGCCACCAAATATATTCAAAGTTGATAAAAGAGCGAAAATATAGGGCACAAAAAAAGACGCTTCTCTCCTTTTTTAAGTAAGGTTATAAAACGTCTATTTTTAAAATTGGGGAAATCAGTACTAATCCGCCAAATCAGTTTCCTATCGCATAGAATTCAAATCCGATCTCCTTCTTGGTCTTAGGTTCCAATAACCTTCTGCCATCAAACAAGAATGCAGGCTTCAACATCTTATCATAAAGCTTTTGCCAATCCAGTTCTTTAAATTCGTCCCATTCAGTAAGAACGGCGATAGCGTGCGCATCTTCACAGGCTTCATAAGGAGAATTAACAACTGTAACGGCCTGCCGGTTTGCATCTCCGCTACGGGTGCCGAGATAATCAAGGTCTGAATAGATCTGCTCCTCGGTTACCTTAGGATCATATACCATGATCTCTGCCTGTTCATTAAGCAGATAATCTGCCACATAAATAGCTGCTGATTCCCGAGTATCATTTGTATCTTTTTTAAAGGCCCACCCTAAAATGGCAATTTTCTTACCGGCTACAGTGTTGTACATGGTTTGCACCATATTAGCTGCAAAACGCCTTTTTTGATGATCATTCATAATGATCACCTGCTCCCAGTAATCTGCGACCTCATTCAAATTGAAGGTGCGGGCAATATACACAAGGTTCAGGATGTCTTTTTGGAAACAAGACCCTCCAAAGCCAACAGATGCTTTCAAAAATTTCGGACCTATCCGGCTATCCATCCCTATAGCTTTAGAAACTTCATTTATGTCTGCTCCGGTCTTTTCGCAAAGTTCAGACATTGCATTTATGGACGAGACCCTTTGTGCCAGGAATGCATTGGCTGTAAGTTTCGATAATTCGGAGGACCAAACATTGGTGGTTAAGATCTTTTCTCTTGGAACCCATGTTGCATAAATATTTACAAGGGCTTCCATAGCCTCCCTACCTTCTTCAGTTTCTATATCTCCTCCAATAAGAACGCGATCGGGATTTCTTAAGTCTTCTACTGCAGTTCCTTCTGCTAAGAATTCCGGATTCGACAGAATTTGATATTTCACACCATTTCCTGTACTGTCTAGAATATCTCTCAACGCCGCAGCTGTACGTACGGGTAAGGTTGATTTCTCAATAACTATTTTATCATTTTTTGATACTTCAGCAATTTGGCGTGCACACAGCTCAATCCATTTTAGATCAGCTGCCATACCTTTTCCAATTCCGTAAGTCTTGGTTGGTGTATTTACGGAAATAAAGATCATATCGGCTTCGTCAATTGCCTTGTCTACATCAGTTGAAAAAAAGAGATTACGGCCTCTGGCCTCCTTCACTATTTCTGAAAGCCCTGGTTCGTATATTGGGATCTTTTCTACATCGGGATCATTCCACTGCTTTATTCTCTTCTCGTTGATGTCGACCACAGTAACATTTACGTTTGGACATTTTTGAGCGATTACCGCCATGGTAGGACCTCCCACGTAACCGGCACCGATGCAGCAAATATTTTTTATTTTCATTTATTTGTAGTTAATTGGGGATTGGTTAATAAGTTAATTGGTAGCTGTTCTCTACTTATATTAACCTGACCAATCTTTACTCATTCTGTTTTCTTAAATATTTAATATAACCATTTAACAACCTTATGCAGGAGTCGGTAGTATTTCTTATTTCCGCTAAATTCTCCTTTGTTATATAATTCCAGGAGTGTGCTTCAAGAGCATGATCTAAAACTTCGGCCACTGATCCACGAGCATTCAGAAGAAATTTGACGTTTTCTTTATAATGATAACGACCCCATCCCTCCGCAATATTTGCCGTTGCTGAACGGGAAGCCCTCAAAATTTGCGACCGTAAATCGAATTTTTCAGAATCCGGCAAGGCTAGAATAACTTTTTCCTTTATAAAAAGTTTAAGTTCAAAACACTTTTTCCAGCACTCCAATTTCTCGAAATTGTCAGCCATTCTTTTAGGTTAATTGGTTAATTGGTTATCGGGTTAATTAGTTAACTGGATTTTTTATTTTTCGAACCAAATTATCTTCACTATCTGTTATATTACTCATTAGTCCCTATTCCTCGATCACTAATCACCACTCCCTAATTCACCAATCCCCAATTAACCAATCACTAATCACAATTTTTTATCACACCTATCCCCTAATACTCCCTTCACATCATAAACCACTGTTTGCCCATTTTTCAATTGATCAAGGTCAAGATCAAGGAATTCTTTATGAGCAACAGTAAGCACCACAGCTTCAAACTTTCCTTTAGGCAATTCTCTGGTAGTGGTTAGCCCATATTCATGCTGCACTTCCTCAGGGTCGGCTAACGGATCATAAATGGTAATATTAGTACCGTACTCCTTCAGGTTTTTAATAACGTCAACCACCTTGGTGTTCCTAACATCAGGGCAGTTCTCCTTAAAGGTGATTCCCAGAACCAGGATATTCGCTCCTTTTACTTTTTGATCATTCTGAAGCATTAATTTTACTACTTCCGAAGCCACGTATTGGCCCATGGAGTCGTTCATTCTTCTTCCCGCCAGAATGATCTCGGGGTGGTACCCAATCTCCTGAGCTTTTTGAGCCAGGTAATAAGGATCGACTCCAATACAATGTCCGCCTACCAGTCCGGGTTTGAATGGCAGAAAATTCCATTTGGTTCCCGCCGCTTCTAAAACATCCTGGGTATCAATATCCATCATATTGAAGATCTTTGCCAGTTCATTGACAAATGCAATATTGATATCACGCTGAGAATTCTCAATCACTTTTGCTGCTTCTGCAACTTTGATCGTTGGGGCCAGATGCGTTCCTGCAGTAATTACTGAAGCATAAAGCTCGTCTACTTTTTTTCCTACTTCGGGAGTAGAACCTGCAGTGACTTTTAAGATCTTTTCAACCGTATGCTCCTTGTCCCCCGGATTTATTCTTTCGGGAGAATAACCTACATAGAAATCTTCATTGAATTTCAATCCGCTCGTCTTCTCCAATACCGGCACACATTCATCTTCTGTTGCCCCCGGAAAAACGGTTGATTCGTAAATTACTATATCTCCTTTTTTAAGCACCTTTCCTACAGATTCGCTACTTTTATATAACGGGGTAAGATCGGGTCGGTTATTTTTATCTACCGGAGTAGGTACAGTAATTACATAATAGTTGCAGTCTCTTATATCCTGAAGCTCTGCTGTACAGTACAAGCCGTTTTCATCAGAAGGAGATTCAACGAGCACCTCCTGAAGTATGTCATTTTCAACCTCAAGAGTGGTATCTATACCTTTCTTTAGCTCTTCTACTCTCTTCTTGTTGATATCAAATCCTATTACAGGAAATTTTGTTGCAAACAATCTTGCTAAAGGCAGGCCTACATAACCTAAACCTACAACTGCTATTCTTTTGTTTTCCATTATTTATTTACTAATAAATTCTCCCAATACCACTCCACAGCCTCTTTAAGCCCTGCTTCAATCTTGTATTGAGGTTCATAACCTAATAATTCTTTTGCTTTATCCACAGATGCCAATGAGTGTGGAATGTCTCCAGCCCTGTTCGGACCGTGTTCTACTTCTACATTAGCTATTTCAGGATCGTATTCTGAAAGATATTTCTTGAGGAGTTGTGTAAGTTGTTTCAAATTGGTTCTATCCCCTACAGCCGTATTATAAACCTGATTCAGCGCCTCCTGGTTCCCGGTTGTCAATGCCAAAAGATTCATTTGGATAACATTATCGATATAAGTGAAATCCCGGGAGTAGGTTCCGTCACCGTTGATCACCGGACTTTCATGCTTCATGAATTGAATTACAAACTTTGGGATCACGGCAGCATAAGCTCCATGCGGATCCTGTTTTCTTCCGAAGACATTGAAATACCGCAAACCAATAGTATCTAAACCATATGTAGTATGGAAAATATCGGCATAGAGCTCATTTACATATTTTGTAATGGCATATGGAGATAAAGGTTTGCCAATCTTATCTTCAACTTTAGGCAAGGCTTCAGAATCTCCATAAGTAGAGGAACTTGCCGCGTAAACAAATCTTTTAACCCCGGCATCCCTGGAGGCTACCAACATGTTCAGAAATCCTGATATGTTGACTTCATTACTGGTAATAGGATCATTAATAGATCTTGGAACAGATCCCAGTGCTGCCTGATGCAACACATAATCCACCCCGGCAACTGCTCTTTTACAAGCATCGAGATTTCGAATGTCTCCTTCTATTAATGTGAATTTGGAATTATCATGTATTGCAGAAAGATTTTCTCGTTTCCCTGTCGCGAAATTATCAAGGCAAACTACTTCAGCATTAAGATCCAGAAGAGTCTCACAAAGATTGGATCCAATAAATCCGGCACCGCCGGTTACTAATACTTTTGAAGAACTCAGCAATTCAAATTGTTTGCTGTTCATTAAATTAAATTTGGATTGTTTTTTTGAAATATCCGCCAAAGATAAAATTTCCCCGCGAGGTATTTCCTAATTTCCTCTTAAAGCAGTTCATTTTTTGAATTCCGTAGATTCCAAATGAACCACTTTAGTATCTATAATATATTTCTGAACCGGTCCTGTATTTTTTTTATTGATACGGTTAATAAGAACCTCCATCGCCTTTTCCCCCAGTTTATCAGGGAATTGATCAAAATAACTTACAGAAGGAGTGAGATATTTAGCGAGACCTCCCCTAATAAATCCAACAATCTTAAGGTCCTCCGGAATTCTTATCCCGTTCTCATAAGCCAGCCTGTAAGCCATCATCGTACTGTCAAAATCACTTCCTAACACAGCTTCCACTTTATCTTCAAGCAACATCTTCAGGATTTTTTCTTTGAGGCTTTCCATTTTTGCAGAATTTGCAACATAGAAAGTGTCGTTTTCCCTAAGAGCTTCTCTATACCCATCAATCCTGGCTTTACCTACTCCCATGTGATGTATGGAAGTTGCTATTCCAATCCGGTTAATACCTTTCTCCTGAAGTTCTTTAGTTGCATCATAAAACACCTTATGATCATCAATTCCTACTTTATCAACAGCCATATCAAAACCTATCCGGTCATAAAGCACTACAGGAATATCATACTGAAGCACATTTTTGATATGTTCAAATTCTTTTTTCCGCTGAGTCTCTTCTGCTATAGCTATTAGGACGCCGTCAACATATCCCGAGGTTAAAAGCTCTGCAATTTGCTTTTCCCTGTCATAAGATTCATTGGAGATATACGTCATGAGCTGCAGCCCCTCTCTCTGCGCCCTTTCCTCCATTCCGGAAAGTACTTTTGCAAAAAAGGAATTTGCGATGTTGGGAATTAAAACTCCAATAGTACCGCTTTTACTGCTTTTTAAGTTAACTGCAGTGGGATTAGGCCTGTAATTATGAAGAGCAGCCAATTCTTTTACCCTTTCAATTGTTTTAGGACTAATTTCGGGGCTATCATTAAGAGCTTTTGACACTGTAGAGACTGAAACATTGAGCAATCTTGCTAACTCTTTCAGGGTAATTCTGCTTTTCATTCAGAAGAATTTATAGGGATGAAATACAAATGTAATAAAGCCTTGTTAATTCGTTTCATTAATTACCGGCTCATCCTAAGAATATTTATCTTTTTCCGGAAAAAACTTCCAAAAATGAGATTTTTAAGCACTTACTGGTTTTACGTTTTAGCTGCAGTTATAACCATTGTGGGTTTGGTAACTGGTTGGTATGTTTTTTTCCTTTTTGCCCTTCCTTTAGGACTCTTCAACTTCAGAAGCAAGGACAAGGATGAATAGCGCGTTAAATAATTACTAAACCACCCGCTGTATTTGCAAAGACGGGTGCGCAGCCGTAATTTAAGCATCAACAAAAACAACCCGGAATGAAACAAAAAGGAACGGTATCGCAAACCTTAAATATGCTGCGTTTAGACTTCGGATATGAAGAAGATTTCAACCTGCTGGATGAAAAATTAAAAACTCCCGGGGAAAGGGAAGAATTTTTATCCCAGGATTTTGTGGTTGATGAAGTTTACAGGTTTGAAGGCCCTTCTAATCCAGGCGACGAAGCAACGATCTACGCTATAACTACTTCAAAGGGAAGAAAAGGGGTGCTACTTGACGGATACAACTATACATCGGGACAGGTTTCTGAAGAACTCCTTCAAAAACTTGATCTAAAGAAAAACAGACCCATCTCGGATTAACTTTCAAAAAAAGGAATTTTCTAATACATTTTTTCTGATTAATTAATTTAATTACAAAACAACTATGAGTTATCTAGGTTTAGACGAAAAAAAAACGTCAAATACTGTACAGGAGCTAAATATCCTTTTAGCCGATTATCATCTTTATTATCAAAAATTGAGAAATTATCATTGGAATGTCATTGGTAAGAACTTTTTTGATCTTCATGAGAAATTTGAAGAGCTTTATGATGATGCCAAGATCAAGATCGACGAAATAGCAGAAAGGATCCTTACGCTGCGCTATCAACCCACCAGCAATCTAAGCGAATATCTGGAGAAAGCGAATGTAAAGGAATCCAAATCTGACCTTTCCGATTCCCAGATGATCAAGAACCTCTTAGATGACCACGGAACGATTTTAAAGCAAATGCGTAAAGTAGTTGAAATCGCAGAAAAAGGAGGCGATGAAGGTACTATTGACCTTATTGGAGCCTACATAAGAGAGTTGGAGAAAACGAGTTGGATGCTTGATGCCTGGAAGATGAAGACTTCTGAACAACACAAGCCGGTCTAAATAAATGGACGACGGATTTAATATTAATGATTCCATTGAAGGAATCTGGGATAAATTAGGCGAATGGCTGGATTCTTTGATCCTGGGTTTGCCTAATTTTCTTTTGGCAATTCTGGTCTTTTTTCTATTTGTACTGGGAGCTAAATATCTTGGGCAGATTCTTAATAGGGTACTAAGGTTCAAAGTTAAGCAAGACTCCATTAGAGAGATCACGATCAAGATCGTAAAGGTTCTGATCATTGCCATTGGGTTCTTTGTTGCTCTTGGCCTCCTGAATCTTGACAAAGTCTTGACTTCGGTACTTGCAGGTGCCGGTGTTGTGGGACTGGCTATAGGTCTTGCTCTCCAGGGGACGCTTAATAACACCTTTTCGGGAATCCTTTTAAGTTTTCTACCAGAATTACAGATAGGAGACTGGATCGAAAACAACGGTTATGCAGGACGCGTAGTGGAAATCAACCTTAGAAGCATCGTTATAAGGGAAGCAGACAATAATTATGTGGTTATTCCAAACTCCCAGGTAATTGACGCCCCTTTTAAGAATTTTTCACGCACCTCCCGGTCACGGGTAATGGTCAACTGCGGAATTGCTTATAATTCTAATCTTGAGATGGTAAGGGATTTAACCATCAATACCTTAGCCGAAATTTTCCCGCAACAGGGAAATGAAGAGGTTGAATTTATGTACAACGAATTTGGAGACAGCTCCATCAATTTTGTCGTCAGATTCTGGGCACCCGTCACTACAAATCGGGATATTTTAATTGCCTCTAATTCGGCTATCATTGCTATGAAGAAGGCTTATGATGAGCATGGAATAAACATCCCGTTCCCAATAAGAACCTTGGAATTCAATAATAAACTGAAGCTGGACCAACCATCTCTTCCCGGGGAATCAGGAGCAAAAGGAGAATAGTCTTACCATCCTCATAAACCTCATAAAGGCTAAAAAATTATTCATCGTGAAATTTACCAGGAAATAATAATGGCCTTCTAAAATCCAAACCGATACTCAAACATCTGGGTTGGTAAGGCTCATAGAATTCATTGTTCAGGCAAGAAATTTATTCCTGAAAAATCAGGAAAATATTTTAATGTAGAATTTAACAAAATAAAATACCCTTCCAAAAATTATTTGGAAGGGTATTTTTGTTATTGATAATTCGGTTAGAAATTTACTCCTATACTAAAGCTGACCCTTGGTTTTTCACCACCAGTAAAAAGGTTGAACTTAGCCGAAACTGCATCTGCCCCTGTGATCCAGAATCCGCCGCCGTAGTTATCGTGCCACTGGTTACTATCTTCTCCGTCAAGCCATACTCTTCCAACATCATAACCTGCAAAAATTCCAACCTGAAATGGAAGAAAAGAGGTTTTGAATTCATTAAAACTATAACGAAGATCATTTCCCCACGCAAAAGCACTTTCTCCAATAAACCTTTGCTCTCTGTATCCTCTAAGGCTTTCCAGGCCACCTAAAGAAGCTGCCTGATAAAATTCAAAATCATCCCCCATCAAAATCTCTGCATTAAAACGGGAGTGAAGAACCAGCTTCCGGTTTCTGACTACCGCCCTGTAAAACTCTAAAAAAGGATTGAAATAGGCGTAGATTTTATCGGTCTCTGCAGTATTCATTTTTCCCCCGGCCACGAATTCAAATTTTAATCCGTTTGTTGGATTTAAGATATCATCATAACTTTCATACCTGAACAAGCCTTCCAGACCGGCAAAATATTGTCTGTCAAAAATTTCGGCATTTTCGGGGAAGGCTTCAGAAATTAGCCTATCCGGAGTATCTTCAATTTGAACTCCTTCAAAAGAAGCCATAAGTTCATAATAACGACCAAACGGAGTCTTTTTGTTGATTCCCGTTTCTCCTCCTATCCTGCTTATTCTTACCCGGTTATAATCCTTACCTAATTCTTCTTCAGGATTAACCGTTTCATTCCCTATTCCGAAGAAATTTCGAGTGTAGCTGGGGTTGGTAAAATGTGCTCCAATAAGTAAATTAAAATCACCAAACACATGTGCAAATTCTCCCTGGTAACTAAGGTCAAAACTTTGAGTTGCGAAGTAATATCCACCCCTTATCCTGTGCTGGGCTGTAAAAGGATTTCTTCTAAAACCGTAGGTGGTATAATTCCCACTTATTCCTACTTGAAAACCATCATCAGGGTTATAACCTACCGCCGGTAAAATCGCACTTGTGGTGTAGATTCGACGATCCTTGTCAAAAACATTTACATCATATTTATCGGTAAAATTAAAGTCGGCCCCGTCATTGATCTCCACCGTATTTGGTAAAGATTTATGGTCATAAACCTTAATATTTTTGCCATTTTTGATCCTGTAGATGTCATTGTTTTGACCACCAATGATCCTGATCCTGATGTTTGCCGGTCCATTTCCTGCAACCTCAAAGATATCATCATCATCCAGTCCATAGATCCACATTTCTTTAGTGTAATTCCAATCGTAAGTTTTATCGCTGACAACATCAGCTTTTTCTCCATCTTTGATTCTGTGGACCGCAACACGGGTTTTACCTTCAGGAAGTCGTTGAATATCCAAATAGTCATCCTTATCGGTTGCTGAAATGATTGCGACCTTAGCAAAGTAATCATAATACCTACTGGCAATATCCACTAAATTGTCTCTTCTTCCTTTGAGGCTACTTATGATCTTATCTGTTGATTCCCCCATAGTTTCCTTCGGAAGCTTACTGAAGGCTTCTTCTATAACTTCATCTGTGATCTGCTCCTGAAGGAATTTCGCTTGCTGAAGCCACTCTTCCCGGCCTACATTCTGAATAAGACTTCTATCCAGCCCAACAGCTGCCGAATTAAACCATTCTATATTATTGATATTATCACTGTAAACTGCAAATTGATTGGCAAAACCTGTTAACCCTCTTAAGGTATTAAAGAAGGCTCCGTCGAAATTTGAGAACACCTGATCCCTATCGCGGGGAATAGGCTTAAAAAGATGATTTCCTTCTTCGTCTTCAAATTCTGCCCATCTCCACTGGTCCTCATGCCTGTCCCAATCTCCCACCAGCATATCAAACATTCGGGCTTTAATATATTCCGGTTCGTCCAGCTTATATTTCTCATCCCTTCGCAGGCGTTCGAAGACACCTGATGTACTTTCAATATCATGATTTGGACTGCCAAAGGTTTCATGATCTTTCCAACCTTCTTCGGGGCGCTCTACGATCATATATAACTCATCCCCGTATTCCCTGTTATAATCTCCCAGTGCTTTTTGCTTCGGAACATAAAACACCTGCGGATTCGTATGAAAAATTCCTGCTGCTTTTGATAATGTAGGGATCGCTAAAAAAGCATAAGGATGTGCAGACGTATAGAAATCTCTGATAATATCTTCCGCTAAGGTATTTTCAAATTTAGTCTCCACCGGTGTATCCTTGTAGGCAACGGTTTGAAGAAATTGCACAGCGCTTTTTTCCAAAGCTCTCATGTTATAATCCCTTCCTTCTTTATCCTTTAATCTTAAGGAGCGGGTTTGATGACCGCCACCGGCTCTTTCCACAGTAAGACCGCCATACAAAGTGTCAAGAACAGCTACAGGAGCTTCGACCAAAGTACCATAAAGGTCCCGGTACCGGTCTCCCCAAATGCTTTCATAGACTTCAGAAACGGTAGTATCCCGTGGCTCATAAACTGAAGCATAAACAGTAGATGGAAATGCGGTTGTTAAGGTATCAGTATTAAATGGGACCGGGGCTTTTATCACCTCTTTTTGATATAGCAATTTTGGTGTTTTATCTTCACTTCCGTAGAAGCTAACCCAGGAGGAACCATCCTCAAAAACATCAACAGTAGCAAAGCCCTGTCCGGAATAAGCAAATAATCCGTCATTCCTTAATCCTACATAAGATGCTTTCGAAGCAGATCCCGAGACTATTTGTTTTATATCCTCATGTTCTATATATTGAAGAGAATGATCATGTCCCGAAGCAAAGATCACATTCCCCCAGCGCCCGGCTATGGTTTCAATTCGTTTTCTCATCGCTTTGTAGCGCTCATTTTGAAGATCTGTACTGGTTACACCTCCGGTAGTTCTCAAAAAGTTGGCAATAGTTCCAAGAATAGGAAGGGGTAATTTTCTTTGAGTGGGAAAAAGGTGATTATTCAATGCAAATTTTCCTCCGTGTAGACCGTTGGTGTAAAGAGGGTGGTGAATAACGAAAATAACCGTCTTGGTCTGATTTTTCTTTAGTTCACTATCTATCTCCTGAAAAAATGCTTCCCGGGTTTTAATTTCGGCGCAATCGTCATTGATCTTTGGATTATCATCCCAATCTTCAAGAAACCATTGGGAGTCGGCTACCAACACCTGGATCTTATCACTCACTTCAATAGAAGCCAACCCGCATCCCGGTTCTGGATAGAAGACGTTATCCTGTTTTAGCTTTTCGCGCAGGTAATCGGCCTGGCGTTTAAGTCCCGGAAGTCCCTGTGCATACCAGTCATGATTCCCGGCTACGAAAAATAAATTACCATCATAATTTTCGACGGCATCAATTTGAGCATCAAGCCTGTATTCCATGAGTTCCCTTTCCGGGTGATCTTCAGCGACCAGGCCGGCAGGGTAAACGTTGTCTCCCAGGAAAATGGTGTAATTGCCTATTTGCTTTACTGAATCAATATATGTTTTGAAAGCCAGGAGCGCTTCTGATGATCCCCCCGGAGGAGAATATCCGCCATCACCTAATAAATAGAAGGATTTCTCAATATTCTTATCCTGGGGATACCCAAAGTCCTGAGTGGGTTCTCCATTAGCATATTTCACCTGATTAATTTTGGGGGAACAGCCTGTAAATACTGCAAATAAAGCTAGTGTTAGAAATATGTTATTTTTTTTCATGCAAAATTTGTAGGGGTATTTTTTTGTAATTTGGCGTTAAATCTAATTTCTACTAAATGACACCTCTTGTTGAGAAAACAGCAAATTTTGTTCAGGACTTATTCACTAAAGAACTTCCCAATACATTCATCTACCACAATTATAAACATACTCAGAGGGTAGTTAAAAGTAGTAAAGAATTAATTGAAAAATCTCAAATTAGTGTTAAACAGGAAGAGGCGCTCCTGCTTGCCGCATGGCTTCATGACACCGGCTATACCAGAAAATACGCAGGCCATGAAGAAGAAAGCGTGGAAATAGCAAAGGAGTGGTTACAGCAAAATGACGCCGATGCAGAAACTATTGAAACTGTTTCCCGTTGTATCCTTGCGACTCGTATGCATGCTGAACCCAGGGATATTTTGGAAGAAATCATTAAGGATGCCGATACCTCACATTTAGCTAAAGATTACTTTGAAGAAACCAGTGAATTCCTGCGCCAGGAACTCAAGCTATTAAAGATCAAGAACTTTAGTGATAGAGAATGGATCAAGCAGAATATCGACCTATTTACTACTAAACACGAATTCTACACAGATTACGCGCGGCAAAACTGGAAGGAACAAAAGGATAAGAACCTATATGAACTGCTGGAAGCTCAAGGAAAAGCAAGAAAAAAACTGGCCAAAGAAGAAGCAAAGGCAAGGTTAAAGGTTAAATATAAAGACAAGAGTCCGGACCGGGGAATACAAACCCTATTTAGGGTGACCATGAGAAACCATCTTAAACTCAGTGATATTGCCGATACTAAAGCAAACATCCTGCTTTCTGTAAATGCAATTATAATTTCTCTGGCCATCTCCAATTTGATCCCCGACCTTACTGCTCCGGTAGACGCGGGAACTACCGTAATGATCCCCACTTTTATTCTCATGATCTTTAGTGTGGCTTCTATCATTGGGGCAATAATGTCCACAAGACCAAATGTAACTTCAGGAGAATTTACGAAAGAACAGGTCAAAAACGGGGACGTGAATGTGCTTTTTTTCGGTAATTTTCACAGAATGCCTTATGATCAGTTTGAGTGGGCCATGCATGAGATCCTCAATAACCGGACAGATGTCTATGAATCTCTGATGAAAGATCTTTACATGCTGGGAATCGTCCTTAACCGGAAATATTATCTTCTAAGAATTACCTATACGGTCTTCATGATAGGAATTATCCTCAGTGTCCTGAGCTTTATTGTTACTTACTATCTGGTCTAAGACCTTTTCAAGATCTTCATAAGTGAAAATTTGTTCTGAGTGGTTTTCATCTTCGAGATGGTAAAGGATATTTACCCTTATCGCTTTAAGACCTATTACTCCCTGAACATCTTCCAATTCAAGTAATTCCACCTGGTCACCCAGGTATTTTTTAGCCTGCAAATATTTAATGTAGCGAAGGTACTCCCGCTCATCCCTCCTGTTGGAATAAATTATAGCAATTTTTCCCTTTTGAGTAATACGCTCTTCAGAACCTTTTACATTGGCCTTATCAATTCTTTTTTTGATGATCTCATACCTTGCATTATAAGTTCCATCAACATCGAATTGCTTTTCATCCATTCTGTATCTTATGGAAAGGGTACTGTTGTACACCAAAATAAGAGAAGCAGCCTCTAGTTTTAAAGGCATATTTTCCTGTATCTGATAGAACCTGTTTTCCATTTCGCACATGGTGGTGAGCTGCCATAATCGTAGGTTAAAAAGATAAACTTCATCAAAAGGCTTAATTCTACTATTTGTCAGCGATGCTCCAATATATATATTGTGCTCTACTCCGTCTGTCTTATATCTTTCAAAATAATGAGGATATATCTTTTGGGCATCCACCTGTTTTCGGTCGATATACCTGGCCATGGTACGATTGATCTGCTGCACCGCTTCATCATAATTCTTACGATGATTATAGATGATCCCGGTTTCTGAATTAATGTTCTTTCTGTAATCAGAAACCATATTTTTAAGCTGCGGAGTCTGCTTTTCAATGTGGTTCATTACAGGCTCGATTTCCCTCTGAAGCAGATTAAATACCTTTTGCTCACTTGAAGCATTAAGATTTTCTGAAAGCTCCTCTACAAATTCAGCTATTCTGAATTCTACCTGCTCATAAATGTTGAGCTTTTCGACTTCTTTAGCTTCACAGATGATCTTATTGATCTCTTGCAGTTGATCCAGAAGATCCTGCTGAATAGCTTCATTTCGTGCTTCCGAAGAAGCTACGATATCAATTTCACCATAAAGCGGAAAAACGTCAGGAAAAGTAATGTCTTTAAAGGATGCCAAACCATCCTCATCAAGATCCTTGATGAATTTCCTTGCTTCCTTCTCAAAGATCCAGAGCACGCTGGGATGAATCGAAGTACATTCGCTCTGGATCACAGCTTTGACCCTGTTTTCAAATTCTGTCCTGCTACGTTCTACTGCAGTTACAATAAAAGGAAGAATGTCCTCAAGTTTAGTAGCGTTAACACTGTTAAGCACATTCTTTTGATAGGAGATCAATTCCAGAACTCCCAGTAAAGTATCATTTTTGGCAATTGGAGCAATGATGGCACTTTTTGCATTTTCAGCTTTTAAAGAATCAGCTAAAAAATTGGTGGCAGTGTTCTTAGCAAAAAGATCCACATTTGGTATACTAAGGTTATGATGGTTGACCACCAGTTTTTGATAAGCATCTTCATCAAGAGCAGCCCGGCAGTCGATTTGCTTTTCGTTTCTCAACATGAAGCTGGGGGCCCTGTTGCCCATCATTTTTTCAAACGTGGAATCCTGCTCATTGTACATAGTGAACCCCACCCGTAACTTCGGAATCTGATAAATAGATTTGAAAATTTCTTCAAATTTCTCCATTTCCTCCCTTCCGGAAGTATTTTGCTGTAAAAGCGTGGTCTTTAGATCTGAAATAGCATCATCAACAGTGACATCTGTAAGAGAAATAATAGTAAAACCTTTGAAGATCCAACTTTTTCGTGGGAATTTTTCTTTCCACAGCTTTACATCCTCTATATTCTGAATAAGAAGGTCAACATCCTTTTCGGTAATTTCCTTGTGTCCTTTACCCGGATGTATCTCTACAAAATCTGAATTGAGGTCAATCCGGAAATGTCTCAAAATGCCGTTGGAATCGGGAATATCGTAGTACAGTGGCCTTGAAAAATCAATGTCGTAACCATAATATGTATTCAGAATAAGAATGCAGCCGAAAATATAATCCAGGTCTTCATCAAGATTCCTCATAGACAGGGAAAAATCCTCTCCTGCACAGGCCAGGATCTCCCTGAATTTTTTTGTTGAATTAAAGATTATATTATGAAAAGGTATAGAAATAGCCTTGATCTGGTTTTCCGAAAGTATCTCCGGAAAAAGATCTTTCATCAGGATCCTTATTGGATCTTTCAACTTTACCAGATCTTCGGTGTTTTCAATACCATCTGTCAATGCCGGGAATGAAGAAATATATTCCAGAACCTTTCCAATGTACTCCCTGGAAATATTGCTGGGCTCTGTCTCCAGCTGCTTTTTATATTGCTCGACAACCTTTTGAAAACTTATCTTAAGATCAAGAGGAAATTCTTTTTGTTGCTTCATATGTTAAAATTAATCGATTTTAGTACCAAGCCTGCTCCCCTTCCATATATTAACAATTATTTATATTATAATTCCCTACAGGTGATAAAGGATAATTATTTTTGTGAAAAATGTAAATAATGATACGTAAGATTTTATTAGTTGCTCTAATTGCCCTTTTAGGCGCCTGCGAAGATTCCAGCAATAATGGTTACTATATAAGCGGGACAGTAAACAATGCAACAGAAGGTCAGCAAATTATAGTTTCCGAACTTAATGACACTAACACTCAGGCTATACCAATAGATACAGCTGTGGTGAAAGACGGTAAATTCGAACTTGACCTTCCTGAAAAAGATAACCCTACAATAAGTTTCTTAAACCTTGAAGGTACCCGCGGTAATATCCTTTTTATAGCAGACAATACTCCTATTTCCTTTGAAGTTTATCCGGACAGTTTGTTTGCTTCAGAGGTTACCGGCGGAAAGGATAATGAAGTTCTTTATACCTATTTAAAGGATGTGAGGAATAGCAATTCCCGTATGACCGAAACCAGAAATTCCATGCGTGCAGCTTTCCAGGCTCAGGATACTGCAACTTTAAAAACTCTGGAAGATAATCAGAAGGAATCTTTTGAAATGGATAAGAATAATAGAAAAGAGCTCATAAAGAATAACCCCGGTTCCATAGTGTCCATTATGATCCTACAGGATATGTTGAATACAAAAGCTTATTCTTCTTCAGAAATGAAGTCTCTTTATGAACAGTTAGATCCTGAAGTGCAACAAACTTCACTTGCTCAAACTTTTAAATCAAGCCTCGATAGAATGAGTAAAACCGATATAGGAAGCCCGGCGCCCAATTTTAGTGCACCTACTCCTGAAGGTAAGGAACTTGCTTTAAAAGATGCATTAGGAAAGGTGACCCTGGTAGATTTCTGGGCTGCCTGGTGTCGCCCCTGCAGAATGGAAAATCCAAATATTGTAAAGGTTTATAATGAATATCATGATAAAGGTTTCAATATCATTCAGGTGTCACTTGATCGGCCAGGTCAAAAAGATAAATGGGTACAAGCTATTGAGGAAGATAACCTTGGCCAGTGGAATCACGTTTCTAACCTAATGTTTTGGCAGGACCCTATTGCTGCAGAATATGGAATCAGAGCAATCCCTGCTGCCTTTTTATTGGATGAAGACGGCAAGATCATTGCAAAAGATCTAAGAGGACCTGCTTTGGGGCAAAAAGTTGGTGAATTACTGGATTAAAAGAAACTATAACAGATCAACAAAAAAGGTGCTTTTCAGCACCTTTTTTTATTCATCCTTTATCAATCCTATTTAAGCAGGAAGTCTACATTTACCTTCACCCTTACCTCCATCTCTCCCGGAGCGATAGTTTCCTGTTCTGAACTATCCTGTTTCATTTCCATCACCCTATACACCGGCTGATAATGATCGGTCTGTATTTCTGAAATTCTAATTGCTTTTCCGATTTCCTGTCCCAAAGCTTCAGCGTATTCCTTTGCTTTCATTTGTGCGTCAAGAACAGCCTTCTTCCTGGCTTCAGATTGTAATTCCTCTTTTTTGGAAGTCATAAATTCAATTCCGTCGATCCTGTTCAAACCTGAATTTAATAATCCACTCATGATGTCTTCGTACTTCTTCAAATCCTGAAGCTCAATTGAAATAGCCTGGTTGGCCGAATAAAAAGTATCCTTAGTGTTGTAGTTAAATTCCTTATTTAGTCGAATATACTCGGTTTGAATATTTTCCGAAGCTATTCCCTGGGATTTTAGATACCTGATCACATCATTTACAACGTTATCATTCTGCTTTTTTACTTCTACGGCAGACTTGCCGGTATGCTCAATTCGTGAGTTGATCAAAACCTTATCCGGGATAATATTTACGGTACCCGTTCCTATTACCGATACAGTATTCTGTTCTTCCTGTGCAAAGGTGGCGGCTCCCATGAGCATCACCAGTAGTAGCAATATTCTTTTCATAAAATGGTTGTTTAGCAGCTGTGATTCAATTTCAATGCCAATGTCAGATTTTCCCTGTTTTTTGTAGGAAAAATAACAAGATGATCGGAATTGCCAATAGAATGACCATAAAGAGATTGGTCACAAACAAAGCGGGAATAAAGATAAGAGTAAGTAAATAACCTCCCACGGCACCTCCAAAATGAGCATCATGCCCAATGTTCCCCAGTTGTCTTTTCATTCCGTAGATAGAGTACAACATATAACCTATCCCAAAAATGTATGCAGGAATAGGAATGGGAATAAAGAACAGGTACAGGCTCATATCCGGATAAAGTAATATGGCGGCATAAATGATCCCCGAAACTGCCCCACTCGCTCCTACAGCATTATAGTGTGGTTCATCTTTATGAAAGTAATAGGATAACAAATTACCTATCAAGAGGCTGGCCAGGTAGATGATAATGAATTTTAAGCTCCCAAAAATGGCAATAACCACATCGGCAAAGAAGTATAGGGTAAGCATATTAAGGAAGAGATGAGCAGTATCCACATGCAAAAATCCTGAAGAAAAGATCCTTATCTTTTCTCCTCTCTTTACCGCGGCAGAATTAAATTTATATTTTTCAAAGAATGCTCTGTCATTAAATCCTTTAAAAGAAATGATCACATTGGCAGCTATGATGACGATAGTTACCAGGTTTAAATCTCCCATGTATGCTTAAGTTTAGTGCCAAATATACCATATATTTGCCTAAATTATTTTTCCATGCAGCGTTTAGTTTTCTGGCTGGTCTACCCTTTTCTCCTTCTTATTTCCATACTCCCGTTTAAGCTGTTCTATGCCTTTTCAGATTTAGTATATGTAATAGTTTATTATGTTGCCGGTTACAGAAAGCAAACGGTAAGAGAAAACCTAAAGCTGGTTTTTCCCGGCAAACCTGATGCTGAAATCAATCAAATCACTAAAGATTTTTACCACCACATGGTAGATATGTTTCTGGAAATGGTGAAGAGTATCTCCATACCCAATGACGAGCTGAAGAAGCGTTTTGCCTTTGCCAATATTGAAGAGGTCCACAAAATTAGAGAAATGGACAAAAGCATTCTTCTTGCATGCGGGCATTATGCGAGCTATGAATGGATGAATGCCCTGCAGCTTTACGGACTCGACTATCGTGGTTTCGGAGTTTATAAGAAGATCAAAAATCGCTTTTTTGATCAAATGGCTAAAGATATCAGAGGCAGGTATAATGGAGTGCTGATTCCCACCACCAAAGCCACAAAAACAATCATTGCAAATGAGAAATCCGGAATACGCGGGGTGTATGCCATGATCGCCGATCAATCCCCAAAATTAGACAGGGCAAAAGCCTGGACAGATTTTATGGGAATTCAGGTGCCGGTCTTTACCGGATTGGAAAACTTATCGAGATCCCTGGATATGCCGGTGATCTATCTGCATGTTGAAAAAGTAAAAAGAGGCCATTATTTAGCCTCTTTTAAAACGCTTTCTTATGCACCGGGGAAAGAACCGGAATATTTCATTACCAAAAGATATTTTGAAGAACTGGAAGCCCAGATCAAAAAAGATCCTCAGTATTATTTATGGACGCATAAAAGATGGAAACACCAAAATGCTCCTATTTCTAAAAATGCTGTAGTTATTAAACGAGATTAGCTATTTTTTTTATCTCCCCGATCATTTGCTCTGCTACTTCATCGGCCTTTTCCTGGGACTTAGCTTCGGTGTAAATTCTAATAATGGGTTCTGTATTGGATTTTCTCAAATGCACCCAATGTTCAGGGAAATCAATCTTTACTCCATCAATGGTCGACACTTCTTCTTCGGAATATTTTGCTTCAACTTTTTGAAGTATATCATCCACATTAAGTTGTGGGGTGAGTTCAATTTTATTCTTACTCATAAAGTAGGATGGATAGGTCTTCCGAAGCTCTGAAACCTTCATTTTCTTTTCTGCCAAAAAGGTTAAAAATAAAGCTACTCCCACCAGGCTGTCGCGACCGTAATGAAGTTCCGGATATATGATCCCGCCATTGCCTTCACCTCCTATTATGGCATTAGTATCCTTCATGAGCTGCACGACATTCACTTCTCCTACTGCACTAGCTTCATAGCTGCCTCCGTGCTTTTGGGTAACATCTCTCAAAGCCCTGGAGGAAGAAAGATTGCTCACCGTATTTCCAGGGGTTTTGCTCAATACATAATCTGCACAGGCCACCAAGGTATATTCTTCCCCAAACATTTCCCCGTCTTCACTTATAAATGCTAAACGATCTACATCGGGGTCCACAACCACTCCAAGATCGGCCTTTTCCCGCTTTACAAGCTCGCAAATTTCTGTTAGATGTTCTTTTAGAGGTTCGGGATTATGTGGAAAATGCCCTGTTGGTTCACAGTACAATTCGATCACATTTACTCCCAGTCTTTTCAATAATTTCGGAATGGCAATCCCTCCTGTAGAATTCACTCCGTCCACCGCAACTGTAAAATTAGCTTCAGCTATTTTTTTTGCATCCACCAGTGGAAGCATTACTACCTCCTCAATATGTGTGTCGATGTAATGATCAACCCTTTCTATTTTTCCCAAAGCGTCAACTTCAGCAAAAGTAAAATCTGCCTTTTCTGCCATTTCCAAAATTTGGGCACCTTCGTCCCCGTTTAAGAATTCTCCTTTTTCATTTAGCAGTTTTAAAGCATTCCATTGTTTAGGATTATGACTTGCTGTAAGGATAATTCCACCGTCGGCTTTTTCCAAAGGCACGGCAACTTCCACTGTGGGTGTCGTAGAGAGATCCAGGTCTATCACATCTATTCCCAATCCAATTAAAGTGTTCATTACCAGCTGCTGGATCATGGAGCCGGAGATTCTGGCATCCCGACCCACGACCACCTTCAGTTTTCCTTTTTTACTGCTGTTTTTAAGCCAGCTTCCGTAAGAGGAGGCAAATTTAACAGCATCTATCGGGGTAAGGTTTTCTGAAGGTTTTCCTCCAATGGTTCCGCGTATTCCTGAAATCGATTTTATTAAGGTCATAAGTTTTTCTAAAGGTTGTTCTAAAATGTCATTTTTGACGCCTCTTCTTCCGTAGAAATCTAAACTACAAAAACAGAAGCGCGGCAAAGATACAGCCCTTCTACAGCAGTCCCAAACCTTAACAAAAAATAAACACTCAGAAAGCTTATCTTAGCCTGCATGAATTTTCTTGCGCATATATATTTATCCGGTGACAATGAAGAATTGATCCTGGGAAATTTTATTGCCGATTCTATAAAAGGGAAAAAATATTTAAATTATCCCCCCGGAATTCAAAAAGGTATTTTACTACACCGCAGAATAGATCATTTTACAGACACACATCCCATAGTTAGAAGAAGTTCTTCAAAGCTCCATAAAAATTACAGTCATTACGCGGGGGTAATTGTCGATATTTTTTACGATCATTTTTTGGCTTCTAATTGGGAAGAATATTCTAATGTGCCCTTAGAAAATTTCGTTGCAGACTTCTATATCCTTCTCAAAAAGAATTTTGACCTCCTGCCCACTCCTATTCAAAGTTTCCTGCCCTACATGGTTGCAGAGAATTGGTTGCTAAGCTACGCAAGTATAGATGGCATTAGCAGGATCCTGTACCAGATGAACATACGTACAAAAAATATTGTTCAAATGGACAAGGCTGTAAATGAACTGCGGGAACATTATTCTGAATTCGAAAAAGACTTTTCCGAATTCTTTCCCATCCTTAAAAATTTCTCTGCTGAAAAAATTAAGCTTCTTTAGTTACTGAGTTTCTTTTCTCTTAAAGATATTCTGATGTGGAGTAGTCAAATTTTAAAAAAACTTCCCGATTATTCTAATAGGTATTCCATTTATTGAAATAAAAATTGATTGCTTGCCAAAAAACTGATAATAGAACATTTTTTTTATAATTAGAAAATTATTCATAATAACACCTAAAATTCAGAGCTCTAAACTCCTCCGAAAATAAAATTGGACGGTAATAAATTCAGGAAAATCCAAAGTCAGGAAAATATCTGAATTTTAAGACTATCTCCCGGTATTCCAAACAATTGTCAAATCATAAAATACTTTTGGTAACCTGTGGGTAGGATTATAAAGTCAGCAAAATTACAGGAAGCATTTTTTTTTATACAGAGGAGTAAAATTACTGAAGCTTCACTAAATCTATTTTTCTCCTGAAAGGCCTTTTTTGAGGAATTCCACACTTCGAAGGTCCACAGTGTGGAAAAATTACACACCAATTTAATAACCTTCCGGTGGTCCAAATATGGGTTGTATTTTCTGAAATCTAAGATACTAGCATAAAAAAAACCCGGCTCTGCAGCCGGGTTATTATCTCAAAGGGAATTGTTTCTATTTGTAGTACCAATATCCAGATCTTGTTACTACTTCTCTCCAGCCATACACTCTGTGATAGTAGTACCAGGCATCATTGTGTCTCAAAACAGTAATTCCATAGATCACATAACTTTGACCATTCACATATACCGGCTCGGTTGTAGAAGATCCCCCGCTATATGGATACATATTATTAATTCCTGTTTTGTCTCCTGTTGAAAGGCCTGTTCTCTGAACATTAAAAGTACTTCCGTCTTTCTTTACCATTGTTGGTTTCCCATTAGATGAGAAAGAGTAGGAACCATACATCATTAAAGAACCAAAATCAAGGGAGGAAGTATATTCCTTTCCGTCCATCCCCTGCTGGGAATAAGTGTGAAAATTGTGTTCTCTTCCACTCTGAATATTATCATAATTAATGGTAATAAAGTTTCCGCGATCCACACGGCTCTGCTCGTGCCATAGCCCTACAGCATGACCTATTTCATGGATAGTATTTCCGGTAGAACAGCTGGAAGAAAGGGTGATATTCTGCTTGCCGCCAATCATTCCAACATAAGAAGAACATCCTGATCCAGAAACAAAATATATATAATTTGACTGAGAAGTTCTTTGGACAAATTTTAAGTTAGTGTTTGATTCCCAGTGTCTTATCGCGTCATGCACTCTGTTTTGATCGCTGAGGTTACCGTCTATGGCATAATAAACGGTGTTATTTGGCCATCGGCCCGAGGTACGGCCCACACTTTTATTAGTTGATGGGGTTTCATCTTTTTCGAAGACCACTTTCACCTCTTCCTTGCTTACCATATCGGGTGGTAAAAGGATATCTCCCTGGTATACGTATTCTCCGTTGAATTCTTCTACAGGAAGCTTTTGTCCTGCAAAATAAACTTCAGCTACTCTTCCGGCATCCGGAGAAGCTAATTCTATATTTTCCTCGTTAACAGCAATTTCGGTTAACTCTGCATTGTCTATTTCTTCTAATTCATTCGGATTGTCTTTGCTACAGGAAGCAAAAAGAGCAATTGCAGGAAGAATATAAGCGAATTTTAAATTTTTCATAAGTAGGTTTTTTGCTTTTTCCAACACTAATGCTTTGGGTTCTTCAGTGTTTTTTGTCTTTTTAATTGTTTCGATGACGTTCAGTTTTTCGTTAAATAAAAGCTTTTAAAAACAAAAGAAAATCTTAATTTCTTTATATCTGCTGTTACCTTTGTAATAACTGTGCCAAAATAGATTTTAATAATAATTTAACTTAGTAGGTGGGGTCCGGAGGTTAGAAAAAATACTGTCTGTTTTGTTTGTCCTGATTTTTAATTTTTACTATTAACAATAAAAAAATAGAATGTCGACTTCTATAACAGAGATGTAAAAATATAAATTAATATTATTTTAATAGTATTTTTGAAAACTTTAACACTCTGAAAATTAAATATTTACGGAGGAAATTTCCTACATGAGGTTTTAAAAAATCCCCTCAAGTAGCGCCAGTGCTTATGGGAATAAGGTATAAAAAGAATATTTTTAACGATAAATTCAGTGGATTTTAATCATGTCTTTGAACAGATAAAGTATCGTCATTATCGAATAAGTTTAAAAAGTATTTGTAGGAAGGACAACTTGGGGTGTTTTTAAAATATTATTTAATCGTACCTGTCTTCGCAAATCCCGTTTCATAATTTCCCTTCAAACGCCTGGATAAATTTTTAATATAATTTTATAATGTCTGGCTAATCCTCCGAAGCTAAAAATACCATTAGAAATTTTACATTTTTAACGCATAAAAAAAGCTGCCCTTTTTGGGCAGCTTTAAAACATTTGGTTGCTGAATTAAATTAATCTGGAGTTCCTATCGGAGCTGTACAATTAACTATGTCAACCTTAACATAGATAGGATAGGAATATTCGAAATCGTCAAATGTATTTGAGATTGGGTCAAGTTGGCTTCCCTCTGCAACATTTGTGTTGCAAATAGATTCCCAACAAGTAGAACTCATTACATCACTTTCATTTGGACGAACCTCAATTCCATAGGCAGTGATTCTATCATCAGCAAATTCGCCATCAAGAATAACTGTTACCACTGTTCCACTAAGGGAAACAGTAACATCACCAAAAGGCTCATCTCCATTTAATCCACCGATTAATTGAAGTTCAGCATCAGAATTCACTTCCACCCATCCATTATTAGATGCGTCAAGCGAAGCATAGTAGCAATCTGCCGGTAAGGATACTCCGGTATCAAGAGCACATGCTGCGGGAAGATTTTCACATCCTTCTCCGGTAGTTGGATCCTCACATCCATCATTATCTTCGTCTACAACAGGATTTTCATTTGGACATGCATCAATTCCATCATAAATTCCGTCACCATCGGTATCTATAGGACATCCGTTAGCATCTACAATTGCACCTGAAGGAGTATCAGGACAATTATCGCTACCATCCAGTACGCCATCACCATCGGCATCTCCTTCTACAGGACAACCATCGTTATCTGCAGGACCGGCTTCATTTGGACAAGCGTCAATTCCATCATAAACTCCGTCATTGTCTGAATCAATTGGACATCCATTTGCATCTACAGTAGCACCTGAAGGAGTATCAGGACAATCATCATCTCCGTCTAAAACTCCGTCTCCGTCAGAATCAGTATCTCCATTTTCAGGACATCCGTTATTGCTGGCAGGACCGGCTTCATTTGGACAGTTATCATTTTCATCAATAACTCCGTCTCCATCCGAATCCACGGGTTGGTCATCACCACATCCAAATCTAAAATGTTCATATTCTACATTATCATCACCATCAAAATTAGCCATGATCTCAGCTCTGCTTAAGCTTCCGGTGATCACCATTTGCTCAACATCACCATAGGCATCTTCATCTTCAGTCCAGTCAAGAAGAGTTAGCGTATAATCGATATATTCTTCATTATCCTCGTAATCTTCAAGATTTGGAAGTGCAAAACATAATGCTTCGGCAAAAAGATCACCATCATCGTTTCTTCCTGTAGTATTGACCACATCTTCGTAAATGGTATTTCCATCAATAGAAATATCTACAGAGTATCTTGCAGGGAAATGTCTTCCTTCAGGAGTACAGTAGTTTGCAAAGAAGCAAAATTCAAAGGCTTCGTTGATATCTAATTCAAAGAATTGGTATCCATAAAGGTTAACATCTCTGTCATCATAACATAGTACAGATACATCAACATATTTTTTAACACCGGCACCCAATTCAATAGCTAGTGGTAGAGAATTATCTACAAAAGCTGCAAGAGCACCTCCACGAGGGGCTAACCAGAGCAGGTCTCCATCTGCATCATAAACCGAAAAGTGGTTTAAGGAGTAGTTACCTGGAGTAAGTTCAAGAGCTTCATCCTCTTCTGTAAACACCTGGCCGGCAACAAGATCAACACGATATGGATCTGCTGCAGTTCCTACTACTTCGTTGTCTCCCTGCATCAGCACGATCTCTACATAAGCCGGAGCGTCGTCTGAACAGACCGGCATGTCTTCAATAGCTGATTGCTTTTCTGTCGACTTGGCTGCCAGGTCTGCTACTATAGCTCCAAAAGAGAGCGTAGCTTTATCTGAATCGGTCGCATTGGAGCCTTCATCTTTGCTACATGAGGTAAATAGCAACGCGAAGATTGCTATAAAGCTCAGGTAAATTTTAATTTTTTTCATAATAAATAATTTTGATTAATAGTTAGAATGGTTAATTAAAAAGGTGGAAGCTTTGCAGCTTCCACCTAGTTCTATTATTCACATCCAAAACGGAAATGTTCATACTCTACATCGTCGTCTCCGGAGAAGTTAGCCATAATATCGGCTCTGCTTAAGCTTCCGGAAATCGTCATTGGAGCAACATCTCCGTAAGCATCTGCTTCTCCAGTCCAATCCAGAAGGGTAAGAGTATAATCGATATAATCCTCGTTATCTCCATACTCATCAAGGTTTGGAAGTGCAAAACAAAGTGCATCTGCATAAAGATCTCCATCTTCGTTTCTTCCCACATTATTTTCTACACCTTCATATAGAATTTCTCCGTCAATAGAAAGGGTGACAGCATATCTCGCAGGATAGTGACGCCCGTCTGGAGAACAATAGTTAGCAAAGAAGCAGAATTCAAATGCTTCATTAATATCCAATTCAAAGAATTGATATCCATACTCGTTCACATCACGATTATCATAACATAGAACAGAAACATCAACATATTTTTTCACTCCGGCACCAAGTGCAATATCCATTGGTAGAGAGTTGTTTACAAATTCTGCTAAAGCACCTCCTTTTGGAGCTAACCAAAGCAAGGTTCCATCTGCACTGTAAACAGAAAAATGGGTTAAAGAATAATTACCTGGAGTTAGTTCCAAAGCGGCATCTTCTTCAGTAAAAACCTGTCCTGAAACAAGATTTACTCTATAAGGATTATCTGCAGTTCCTACTACAGCATTTTCACCCTGCATAAGCACTATTTCGACATAAGCAGCTTCCTCATCTGAACAGTCGGGCATATCTTCAATAGCCGATTGACGATTTGTGTTTTTTGCTGTCAGATCCTGTACAATAGCACCAAAAGAAAGGGTCGCTTTGTCGGAATCTGTAGTTGTAGATGAACTGTCGTCCTTACTACATGAAGTAAATAGCATGGCGAAAACTGCCACGAAGCTCAGGTAAAATTTAATGGTTTTCATAATAAATTTGGTTATTGATTAATAATTGAATGGTTAATAAATATGAATGGTTAATAAATACTATTTAAAAAAAGGCCGGATAAACCGGGTCCATCCGGCCTCATAAACTATTTAGTGAAGGTTAGCTACTTCACCACACGCAGTTGGCATGGTAGCAACATACTCTTCTCCTACGTACATTCCATGTACAACTACAGCCAGGTTCTCCCAGTTGAAGTCGGCTCCATTTAGATCAAATGTTCTCTGATAGGTATAGAATCCAGCAGCATTTGCCATTGGGAAAGTACCGTCTTCATTATCCAAGGCTAATTTCACACCTCCATAATATGGAAGGCCTTCAACAAGACTTATATATCCGTCATTATTTGCATCTGCACTCGCAGGAGGACAGGTCGCATTTGCTCCGCTATCCAAACCATGGATATGTTGTGGGTGTGTCATATCTGGAGTAACTCCTGCTGCAAGAACAGTAGCCTTTAGAATATCTCCATCCAATTCCAAATAAGTTAGTGCTACAGATTTGCTTCCGTTTATTGGATATGCGCAAGTCTTGTAATATTCGGTATCAGATTCAGGATCTTCAAAAATTGGAGTGGAATCATCGCCACATCCTTCACCTTCTCTAAAGTGGTAGTAATCCAGGTTGTCTTCTCCATCAAAGAAGTTTCTCACGATGTTATCATTGATCACACCTCTACGAATTACTCTTTCAGTTACATCTCCATATTCTTCTGAAGATCTAAGGGTGATCTCAAAATAATATTCATCAAGTCCTTCTGTATCAGGAAGTGCAAAACACAATGGATCTGCATAGAAATCTCCGTTGTCATAATATCCGGTTGTATTGGATACATTGGTGTACAATGCAGTACCTGAAGCATTAGTTCCAGACCATACGCTCACGCTATATTCAGCAGGATAGTGACGTCCGGATGGTGGGCAATAGTTACCAAATACGCAGAATTCAATAGCTTTATTGGTGTCAATATCAAAGAATAGATACCCATATTCCACTACATCTCTGTCATCATAACATAGTACTGAAACATCTACATATTTTTTAACCCCTGCACCTAATTCAATAGATAAGGGAAGTGGATTTTCTATGAACTCTGCAAGAACTCCTCCTCGTGGTGCAACCCATAACAGGTTACCGGCGGAGTCATATACCATAAAGTGTTCAAGAGAATAAGTTCCTGGTTCAAGTTCCAGTTCAGGAACTTCTTCAGTAAATACCTGGCCGTTTACAAGATCAACTCTAAAAGGATCTTCGGTAGTTCCAACTACAGCGGTGGCACCTTCATAAAGTGCAATTTCCACATAAGCTGCGGTAGCACCATCTGTACATTCAGGTAAATCATCTGTACTGGATTGTTTGTTATTGGATTTGGCAAGATCATTTAAAATAGCTCCAAATGAGAGAGTAGCTTTGTCCGTATCATTTGATACGAGATTGTCTTCTTCTTTACTACATGAAGTAAAGACCATTGCTAAAACAGCAACGTAGCATAAGTAGTACGAAATTCTTTTCATAGTGGTTTGGTTTTAATTAATTAATATTTAGAATGGTTAATAAATACTTGGTTAGCCTCAGTAGTGGGCAGTTTAATATACCGCCCCGGTTTCCCGGGACGGTTTTAAAATTATAATTGATTAGTCACCGCATACTTCGGCGTGAACGATTACATATACAGGATCCCATCCGTTTACGCTATATACATCATCGTCATCATCCAGGTCAAATTGTCCTGGTGCACGGCTATCTGGCCAGTCAGATCCCACATAAATATGGGTATCGTTTATGGTTACACCGTCATTAAGTACAATGTCAACTTCAAGGTTGCCTCCTTCTAAAGTGAGTACAACGTGACCGGCTTCCCAACCTTTAGAAATGTCATTTTGACCGGCTCCTGCATAGAATGGGATTTCCCAAACTCCATCAGCTTCAGCTGCTATGTCGGCTGCAGTAATTTCAAGACCCCAACCCCAGTTATTACCTGGATAGTCAAGACTGTTCAATTCAACATCTCCAAACATGTAAGCTGTTTCACATCCTTCCCCTACTGGATTGTCCTCACAGTCATTGTCTGGATCGTAAGGGCATGGATCGTCATTGTTTGGAAGACAATCTCCGTCGTCATCCATATCTGCAGGAGTGTTTGGACACTCATCACAACCATCTGGGATTCCATCGCCATCGGCATCGGCGTTATCGTCAAAACCTGGACAAATATCATCGTCATTTGGCACTCCGTCATTGTCATCATCCGGTGGAGTAGTTCCATCACATCCGAATCTGATGTGTTCGTAGTTCACGTTGTCATCTCCATCGAAATTAGCTTCAACTTCATTACGGCTTAAGCTGCCTGTAATAACAGTACCCGGTCCATCATAAACTCCATCCCAATCCAATAATGTAATGGTATAATCAAGATATTCTTCATCATCTCCATACTGTGGAAGATCTGGAAGAGCAAAACAAATTGGTCTTGCATAATTATCACCCGCAGCGTTTACACCTACTTCATTAATGTTCTCTGCAGCTGTATAGATTACAGTTCCGTCAATAGAGAATTCTACTGAGAATCTGGCTGGGAAGTGTCTTCCTTCCGGAGTACAATAGTTCGCAAAGAAGCAAAACTCAAATGCTCTGGTAGTGTCGAACTCAAAGAATAAATATCCGTATTCGTTAACATCTCTGTCATCATAACAAACAACAGAAACATCTACATACTTTTTAACTCCTGCACCAAGATTGATACTCAATGGAAGTGGAGCATCAACAAATTCAGCAAGAACACCTCCTTTTGGAGCTATCCAGGTTAGATTACCGGCTGCATCATATACAGCAAAATGCTCCAGAGAGTAAGTTCCGGGATCAAGTTCCAAAGCCGGATCTTCTTCTGTAAATACCTGTCCGCTCACAAGATCAACTCGGTAAGGTGCATCTCCACCTACAATATACTCGTCCCCTTGCATTAGTACAATTTCTACGTAAGCAGGAGCAGCATCTGAACATTCAGGCAAATCGGAAAGATCTGATTGTTTGTTGGTGGACTGGCTAGCAAGATCAGCCACTATCGCACCAAAGGATAGAGTAGCCTTTTCAGTGGTGGGATCCACCCCTGTCTCTTCCTTGCTACAGGAAGAGAATAGCAGCGCGAAAACCGCTAGACCTGCCAGGTAATTTTTGAAATTTTTCATAATTAAAAGGTTTTTGATTAATAAATACTTAGAATGGTTAATAAATACTTAGAATGGTTAATAAATTTGCCTTTAGGTTATTTTTACAGCAAATGGGACACTTAATTTTAAGATTCCCCCTTCAATGTAGGATTTCTCTTATCCTGCCACAATAGGGGAAAACCCTGCTTTTCCTCATATTTCTATCATTTTATGGTTAAGTGCATATATGATGCTCTCGAGAATAGTTCCCGAGTGGGTCCGTCGTACAATATTTGCCCTGTGCTTTTCAATGGTCTTAGCCGAAATACACAGAGCTTCAGAAATTTCCTTGGTTTTATATCCTTTACATAAAAGGGAGATGATCTCTTTTTCTCTTTTAGTAAAAGCCTGTTCTTCAGTAATATGGTTTTTGGAAAAATAAGTTTCAGTTTCGGGGGAAGAAGTACCTACTTCTGCTTTTAAAGGAAAGTCATTACCGGTAAAGTTGATCATCATGATTAATTGACCACATAAAGATTTATCCAATTTTGAAAAAGTAATCTTCGCTTCTCTCAATTTCTCCTTCATGAGCAGAGTTGTCTTGGTAGTAGCTTTCATATGTTTACCTTTCACAAACTTCTTAAGGGTTTCCTTTACTTTTAGTTTATTCTTTTCAACTACCAGATCAGATAATCTAATTTGCTGCCTGCCGGTAATAAAAAAGTCATTTTTAAAGGAATCATTCATTGCCACGATCTTTTCGTCCTGCAATAGAATCACGGGGTGGTCCAATAGATTGAATAACCCCATAAAAGAGTCTTTCCAATAATTGGTAAGACATCGTTTTAATTGAATCCTTTCTTCGATCTCTTCTATGATTTGATAATAGGATCCTTTATCATAAATGATCCCATCTACCAGCTCCTTAAAGTTTTTATCCAAAGATTTTTTATTCTCCTGGTCCCCAAAAAGAAAGAGGAAAGATTTATTTAAAAAATGAGTGGATTTAAATTTCTCCAGGTTCTTAAGACTTTCAAGTCCTAAAGAAGAGTAATCTATCAGAATAACATCCGGGAGCATGTTAAGAGCCAAAGGATAACCTGCATGTACACTACCAACTATTGTGGTATCGAAATCATTGATAGCTTCTGTTTGAACGCTCTCGGAAAAATCCTGATTTTTGGTAATTAGTAGAAGTAGTTTCTTTTCCATATTCTTACAAGCTATTTTTGGGTTTTTCTCTTAAATCGATTTCAACCTCAAATTTCGGCTCATCCCTTATTTCAAGAGTAAAGATAGATAAGCATGTTTAAAAGTAATCCTAAACTTGTGTGGTATTCTTCTGACTTCTAAATAGTTAAAATCTGTTTTTTCCTACAGAATTATGTTTAATTAACCAAAATTTAATCTTCGAGGAGCATTTTTGGGAAAACCTTTGACAGAAAAATTTTAGCATTTGTAAGATAACCGGGGTCCATTTGTAAGAAGGTTATCTGCTTTATTAATTACTGCAGTTTCAGTACCTTTGCCCCCTTGCAAAAATTTTATGGCAGTAACAGAAGAATACATTGATATTTTAGGTGCCCGGGTACATAATCTCAAGAACATTGATGTAAAAATTCCCAGGGAAAAGTTGGTTGTGATCACGGGCCTATCGGGTTCCGGAAAATCTTCTCTCGCCTTCGATACTATTTACGCCGAGGGTCAACGTCGATATATCGAAACTTTTTCAGCTTACGCAAGGCAATTCCTAGGAGGCCTGGAAAGACCAGATGTAGATAAAATCGACGGATTATCTCCTGTAATTGCCATTGAACAAAAGACTACCAGCAAAAGTCCGCGCAGTACGGTTGGAACGATTACCGAAATCTATGATTTCCTGCGTTTGCTATTTGCAAGAGCCGGTGATGCCTACAGTTATAATACCGGTGAAAAAATGGTAAGCTACAGCGATGAGCACATACAAGAGCTCATCCTGGAGACTTTCAGGGATAAAAAAGTCAATATTCTTGCTCCTGTCATCAGGTCCCGAAAAGGGCATTACAGAGAGCTTTTTGAACAAATAGCCAAACAGGGATTTGTAAAGGTAAGAGTTGATGGGGAAATAAGGGATATAGTAAAAGGAATGAAACTGGACCGCTATAAGGTTCATGATATTGAAATTGTTGTAGACCGAATTAAAATCTCTTCTCTGGAAGATACCGGAAAACGTTTAGCTGAAAGTATTAAGACCGCAATGTACCATGGGGAAGATGTGCTCATGATCATGGAACAGGATAGTGGAGAGATAAAATACTTCAGTCGAAACTTAATGTGTCCTTCCACCGGAATCTCCTACCCCACCCCGGAACCCAATAATTTCTCCTTTAACTCGCCCAAAGGTGCATGCCCTGTCTGTAATGGTATCGGCACCCTGCACAAGGTGAATGAAAAGAAGATCGTGCCTGATGCTTCTAAAAACATAAAAAAAGGAGCTCTTGCCCCTCATGGGCCTCAGAAAAAGAACTGGATCTTTAATCAGCTGGAATTAATAGCGGAACGTTTTGACTTCAGTCTTAATGATCCCTGGAAGGATATTCCTGAAGAAGCTGTGAAAATGATCCTTTATGGAGGAAAAGAAAAATTCACCAAAGAATCCAAAACTTTAGGCATTACCCGGGATTATAAAATAGATTTTGAAGGGGTGGCTACGTTTATCGAGGAGACCTATCACAAAAATGAATCTGCTTCCCTCCGTCGATGGGCTAAGGATTATATGGACAAGATCCTTTGTCCCGAATGTGAAGGCAGCCGACTACGAAAAGAGTCCTTATATTTTAAGATAAACGGAAAAAATATTGCTGAACTCGCCCAAAAGGATATTGTTGATCTTGCCAAATGGTTTGAGAAGCTGGAACCACAGCTTTCTGAAAAACAGAAGAAGATCGCTTCCGAAGTAATTAAAGAAATTAGTGTTCGCCTGCAATTCCTGGTGGATGTGGGCCTGAATTACCTGTCCCTTAACCGCGGCTCAAAAAGCCTCTCGGGTGGAGAGGCGCAGCGTATAAGATTAGCAACCCAAATTGGATCTCAACTGGTAGGAGTTCTGTATATCCTGGATGAACCAAGTATAGGGTTACATCAACGCGATAACGAAAAACTTATTAATTCTCTTGTTGCGCTTCGGGACCTTGGCAATTCAGTTATCGTGGTAGAACATGATAAGGACATGATCGAGCGGGCAGACCACGTTATTGACATAGGTCCGGAAGCCGGAAGACATGGAGGCGAAATCATTAGCCAAGGAACTCCGGCAGAAATTAAAACCCACAATACCATTACTGCCAATTATCTCAATGGCAGTATGGAGATCGAGGTCCCAAAAAAGCGTCGTAAAGGGAACGGCAAAAAAATAGAACTTAAAGGTGCCACCGGGAATAACCTAAAAAATGTCTCGGTTACTTTTCCCCTCGGAAAAATGATAGCGGTGACAGGAGTTTCCGGAAGCGGGAAATCTACCCTTATCAACGAGACCCTCTACCCCATCATGAATGCTCATTATTTCAATGGCGTAAAAAAACCGCAGCCTTACAAGAGCATCAAAGGCCTGGAGCATATTGATAAGGTCATTGATATCAATCAAACACCTATAGGTAGGACGCCAAGATCAAACCCTGCAACTTATACAGGAGTTTTTTCTGAAGTAAGGAATTTATTCACCAAAACTCCCGAAGCCATGATACGGGGTTATAAACCCGGTCGTTTTAGCTTCAACGTGAAAGGGGGAAGATGTGAAACTTGTAAAGGAGGCGGATTACGGGTGATCGAGATGAGCTTCTTGCCAGATGTTTATGTGGAATGTGAAACCTGTCAGGGAAAGCGCTTTAACAGGGAAACCCTTGAAATTAGGTATAAGGGTAAATCAATTTCAGATGTGCTGGACATGACCATCAATGAATCTGTTGTTTTCTTTGAAAATATTCCGAAGATTTACAGGAAGTTAAAAACCATACAGGATGTAGGTCTTGGTTACATCACATTAGGTCAACAAAGTACCACCCTTTCCGGAGGAGAAGCCCAGCGTATCAAACTCGCTACAGAACTTTCAAAAAGAGACACGGGAAACACTTTTTATATTCTTGATGAACCAACCACGGGTTTACATTTTGAAGACATCCGTGTTCTCATGGAGGTGCTTAATAAACTGGCAAACAAGGGGAACACCGTCCTTATTATAGAACACAACCTCGACGTCATCAAAATGGCCGATCATGTTATTGATATTGGCTACGAGGGAGGTAAGAACGGCGGAAAAGTTGTCGCTACGGGAACCCCCGAAGAGGTTGCAAAGGACAAAAAGAGCTACACTGCAGAATTCCTGCGAAAAGAACTAAATTAGCCGCAATTATATTTTTATGAGAACAGAGACAAGAAACAAAGGTTGGAATGAAATAAAAACAAATGACTCCTGGGCGATCTTTAAGATCATGGGAGAGTTTGTAAACGGTTATGAAAAATTAAGTCAAATTGGTCCCTGTGTTTCCATTTTTGGATCTGCACGTACCAAACCCGATCATAAATACTACAAGCTTACAGAGGAAGTAGCAAAAAAAATAGTAGAACATGGGTACGGTATCATTACCGGGGGTGGTCCCGGGGTGATGGAAGCCGGGAATAAAGGTGCCCATCTTGCCGGTGGTACCTCGGTTGGTCTCAACATACACCTTCCTTTTGAACAACATGACAACCCTTATATAGACAGTGATAAAAACATCAATTTTGACTACTTTTTTGTTAGGAAGGTAATGTTCGTAAAATATTCTCAGGGTTTTGTCGTCATGCCGGGAGGATTTGGAACTCTTGATGAACTTTTTGAAGCTATCACCCTAATACAAACCAATAAGATCGATAAGTTCCCCATAGTTTTGGTAGGAAGAGAATTTTGGAGCGGTTTGATCGATTGGGTCCGAACCACATTATTGGACAGCTTTCAGAATATTAGTGCAGGAGATATTGATATCCTGCAGGTGGTAGACACAGCCGAGGAAGTTATAGAGATCCTCGATAAATTCTATGACGAATATAATCTGAGTCCTAATTTCTAATTTAAGAATACCTGGAAATTATGCAACAGCCTTTTTTAAGGCTGTTTTCAATTATATCTTCCCAAAAACAGCTTCTTGACTATATTTTATATTTAAATTTTTCCTGCTAAATTATTACTAAAGAAAGCAGTAATCTGTATTGAAATAATATCTTGCAGCACAATTGAATATCAAGTTAAACCCTATCTGCCTAAAATTTAAGTTGAATAAAAACTTCCTTCTTTTATCCCTTTTAACATTCCTGTGCATTCCGCTATACGGGCAGCATAATGTTACTGTAAAAGCAGAACTTACGGATTCCGTAAAGTCCCTGTACATTCAGGAAAGCATTGAATATCGAAATTTAAGCCAGGACACTTTGCGGGAAATCTACCTTAGCGACTGGATAAATGCCTTTTCGGATACCCGAACTCCGCTGGCCCGACGTTTTTTTGAAGATTATGATCGCAGCTTTCATTTTGCACGGCAGGAAAAACGTGGTGCTACAACAATAAATTCCATTACCGGCGAATCTTTTGAGCCTATTAAATGGGAACGGGTTAAAGATCACCCCGATCTTATTAGGGTAATACCTCCCTCTCCTGTTGCTCCACGGGAAAAATACATCATCAATTTAAACTACAGCGTAAAATTACCCAGTGAAGAATTCACCAGGTATGGATACCAAAACAAGGGAGATTATAAGCTGAGATATTGGTTTATTGTTCCGGGAGTTTACCGGGATGGCTGGCAGGTTCACAGCCACAAGAACATGAGTGACCTTTTTATACCAAAACTGGAACTTGATATAAAATTGACAATCCCTCCAGGTCTTGCTCCTATTTCGGCCTTTGAAGTGGAAAGTATGGGGCTGGAAGATGGGAAGAAAGTGGTTCACCTAAAAGGAAATGAAAGAATAGATACTGAACTTCACCTGACAAAAGAGGTGATCTTTGATGATTTTCAGGTGGATAGTTTAAATGTTCTCACCAACATTGCCGATGACGGATTAAATCCTGTAATGAAATCCTTTTTTGTGACACGTGTCATAGAATTCCTTCAGGAGAACCTCGGGAGTTATCCGCACCCGTCCCTGCTGTCGACTCAGGAAGATTATGCTTCTAATCCCGTATATGGGCTTAACCAGCTACCGAAGTTTTTGCGTCCCTTTCCTGAAGGTTTTGGATATGAATTGAAGCAGTTAAAAACGCTTTCAGAAAACTACCTGGAAAACACTTTACTGCTAAATCCCAGGGAAGAAAAGTGGGTCTATGATGCAATCCAGATCTATCTTATGATGGAATATATCGAGGAATTTTACCCCGATCTTAAATTGCTTGGCAGCCTTAGCGATGTTTTCGGTGTCCGCTGGTTTCATGCTTCCACTCTTGACTTTAATGATAAATATGCGCTTATGTACCTTTTCATGGCGCGAAAGCACCTGGATCAACCGTTGACCACTCCGCAAGACTCGCTGATAAAATTTAATAAGACCATTGCGAATCCATTTAAGGCGGGCGTTGGGCTTAAATACCTTGACCAATTTTTAGAAGATAACACTGTTCCTTATTCCATCAAAGAATTTTATAACGAACATAAGCTGAAACCGGCAACTGCCTTAGATTTTCAAAAGGTGCTTACCAGGAATGCCGGTAAAGAAATCGGGTGGTTTTTTGATGAATACGTAGATTCCAATGCAAAACTGGATTTTAGAATCCGGACAGTTTCCAAAGAGGGAGATTCTCTTAGAATAACTATTAAGAATAAAACAGGAACTGAAGCTCCTGTACAGGTTTATGGCCTTAATGATAACCAGATCGTTTATAAGACCTGGGTGGAACATACCCAGGATGTGCGCACTGTCCATATCCCCTCAAAAAGGGTAAAAACCGTCGCTGTTAATTATGAAGGTATCGTCCCCGAAATCAACCAGAGAAACAACTATCGCACTGTTGGGGGTATTATGAACAAGCCGCTTCAGTTCAGATTGTTTAAAGATGTTGAAGATCCCAGGTATCAACAGATATTTTTTATGCCCGAATTTCAATACAACCTTTATGACGGGCTGGCATTAGGGCTAAAACTTTATAACAAGACTGTGCTGGACCGAAATTTCAACTACAATATTTCCCCTTACTATGGATCCAGAAGTAAAACTCTCGTGGGAAGTGCAGGATTATCGCACCAAATATTCTTTGAAGATGATAATCTCTACATGATCAACTACGGAATTAGCGGAAGTCGCTTTTCCTATGGCTATGATCTCATGTACCAGCGGTTAACACCGTTTTTGTCTCTTTATTTCCGGAATTCGTATATGAGAAATGCACGCACCGAAAGGATCCTTTTAAGAAATGTAAATGTTTATCGTGATGAAGACCCTGCTGTTCCTTTAGAAGTGCCAAATTATAGTGTTTTCAATATCAATTACAGTTACAGCAATCCCGGGTTGGTAACCCATTTAGCAGGTAGCGTTGATTTCCAGGTAGCAGAGCAGTTTAGCAAGTCCTCCATAACCGTGGATTACCGACACCTGCTGGAAAATGACCGGCAAATAAGTTTTCGCTTCTTTGGTGGCGCATTTATTTATAATGACATGCCCAATTCAGATTATTTTAGTTTTGCTCTCGACCGTCCTACAGATTATTTATTCGACTACAATTACTACGGAAGAAGTGAAACCAGTGGAGTATTCAGCCAACAGATCATTCTTGCTGAAGGGGGCTTCAAATCTATGTTAGAGCCTGAATTTGCAAACCAATGGATTACTACAGTCAATGGTAGCGTCACCCTTTGGAAATGGATTTATGCCTATAGCGATGTGGGGATGATAAAGAACAAGAATCATTCTGCAAAAGTCCTTTACGACTCAGGAATAAGGTTAAGTCTGGTCCAAAATTACTTTGAAGTATTTTTTCCAATTCATTCCAGTGACGGATGGGAATTTAATGACGGAAATTATGATCAAAAAATAAGATTTATAGCCACTCTTGATTTTCCCACTCTGGCGAAGTTATTTACAAGAAACTGGTTTTAGCCAAATAGGATTTTCCTTAGCAACCTGCACTAAAACGATTGCGCTTTAAAATATTCCTATTATTAAGCCTGTTTTGTTACGAAAAATTTTATCAAAACCTAATTTACTGAATTGTAATTAATCATTGTTTTAGTTACATTTGTGCTAATTATAAATACGTGTTATGCAGAGTGAAACGTCCTCTAAAAGTGCTATATCTTTTGAAGATTTCAAGGAGCAGGTGTTAAGCGATTACAAGCTTGCGGTAACCAGTCGGGAATGCAGTCTTTTAGGAAGAAGAGAAGTGCTTACAGGAAAAGCAAAATTTGGAATTTTTGGCGATGGAAAGGAGGTGCCTCAACTGGCATGGGCTAAAGTTTTTCAAAATGGTGATTTCAGGTCCGGTTACTATAGGGATCAAACCTTTATGATGGCCATTGGCGCTCTTAATATTCAGCAATTTTTTGCGGGCTTATATGCCACTACAGATATTGAACAGGAACCAAGTTCTGCCGGTAGACAAATGGGCGGTCATTTTGCCACTCATAGCTTAAATGAAGACGGTACATGGAAGAATCTCATGCAGCAAAAGAATTCCAGTGCCGATATTTCTCCAACTGCCGGGCAAATGCCAAGGCTTTTGGGGCTTGCTCAGGCTTCCAAGATCTACAGAAATGTTGAAGGCATAGATGCTGAAAAGTTTTCAAATAACGGAAACGAAATTGCCTGGGGTACTATAGGAAATGCCAGTACTTCTGAAGGTCTATTCTGGGAAACAATCAATGCGGCAGGAGTACTTCAGGTACCCATGGTAATGAATGTTTGGGACGATGAATACGGAATTTCGGTTCATGCAAGACACCAGACCACTAAGGAAAACATTTCGGAAGTTTTAAAAGGTTTTCAAAGGGATGCCGGAGAAAATAACGGTTACGAGATCTTTACAGTGAATGGCTGGGATTATCCTGCGCTTATAGATACCTATGAACAAGCTAGTAAATTAGCTCGTGAAGAACATATTCCTGTGTTGATCCACGTGCAGCAATTAACTCAGCCGCAAGGCCACTCTACCTCCGGATCTCATGAACGATATAAGAGTGAAGAAAGATTACAGTGGGAAAGAGAATACGATTGTAATGTGAAGATGCGTGAGTGGATGATCGAAACCAATATCGCTACAGACGAGGAACTCCAGGAGATTGAAAAAGAGATAAAAAAATTGGTGCGTGATGGCAAAAAAGCTGCCTGGGAAGCGCATGGAAAACCTGTAAAGCAGGAAGCTCAAAACCTGCTTCCGCTATTGGATGAAGTAGCAGCTGCAAGTTCAAAAAAAGATTTTATACTTCAGCTTAAGAAAGAAGTTGCTGAAAATAGAGAACCTTTAAAAAGAGACCTGTTGGCGACCGCACGAAAAGCCTTAAGGTATCTAATAGGAGAAGACTCAGCAGCCAAAAATGAATTGATCAGCTGGATCGAAAGCTATAGAAAAGCCATTCAGCCTCAATACAGCAGTCACTTGTACAGCGGTTCAGAATTTAATGCTTTAAAAATAGATCCGGTTGCACCAACTTATGAGGATAAAAACGAAGATGTCGATGCAAGATTAATTCTGCGAGACAATTTTGACAAGATCTTTGAAAAATATCCTGAAACTCTCATTTTTGGAGAGGATACCGGTGAGATTGGAGATGTGAACCAGGGGCTTGAAGGTCTTCAGGAAAAATATGGGGAGCTACGTATTGCCGATACCGGCATTCGTGAAGCTACCATCCTGGGACAGGGAATTGGAATGGCCATGAGAGGTCTACGTCCCATTGCCGAAATTCAATATCTGGATTATCTGCTCTATTCTCTGCAGATCATGAGTGACGATTTAGCAACTCTCCAATACAGAACAAAAGGAAAACAAAAGGCGCCGCTTATTATCAGAACCCGGGGCCACAGGCTTGAGGGAATCTGGCATAGCGGTTCCCCAATGGGCGGAATTCTTAACCTTATTCGTGGTATTCATGTTTTGGTACCTCGAAACATGACCAAAGCCGCCGGATTTTATAATACGCTGCTGGAGAGCGATGAACCCGCCCTTGTTATTGAATCTCTCAACGGATACCGTCTCAAGGAGAAAATGCCGAATAATTTAGGAGAATTCAAGACAGCCTTAGGAGTGGTTGAAACTTTAAAAGTGGGAGCAGACATTACTCTTGTTTCTTATGGATCTACATTAAGATTGGTAGAACAGGCGGCAAGAGAGCTACTGGAAGTAGGTATTGATGCAGAGGTAATAGATGTGCAATCTTTATTGCCATTTGACCTCAATCATGATATTGTTGAGAGTGTGGCCAAAACTAACCGATTGCTCGTTATTGATGAAGATGTACCGGGAGGAGCTTCAGCCTTTATCATTCAAAAGGTCATGGAAGAGCAGGACGCATGGAAATATCTCGACAGTAAACCGCAAACACTTACTGCCAAAGATCATCGTCCCGCATATGGAACTGATGGAGATTACTTCTCAAAACCTTCTGTAGAAGACATCTTTGAAAAGGTATACGAGATTATGAATGAAGCAGAACCGGATAAATTTCCGCAACTGAGATAATGAATACAGATAAAATAGAAAAAGCCACAATTGGAATTCAATTGTGGCTTTTCTTTTTTACATCCAGTGGAATTCTGAAATTCTAATCCCTCTGTAACAGTCATCCTGACAACCAATAGGTACAAATCCGCAGAGCATCATCACCCCCACTTCATTGGTTTCAAAAAAGATCTCATTAGCATCAGTGTTAACAGTTAAGTACTTAGAAAGACAGGTACTGTAAAGATGATCAATAGTGTATGGAGGTGCCCCTAAAGAGTGACTTCCCAGCTCTTTTTTTGTGTCTTCCTCATAACTGTCGGTAATACTTTTAGAACCGTCTTCATCTGAAATAATAAATGCTATATAATGTCGTCTTTTGACCTTTCCTTCCTCCACTTCAATAGTGGTCTCACTTCCTGCTCCGGTAAAAGATTGTTCAAGGATGGTGTAAGCATAGGAATTTCCATGTTCTTTTTTCAAATCTTTCCAGGCAGCCCTGCTCTCCCGGAAATCATAGCCATGTTCACCCTCAATATCCAAAATACTCTGCATGGCATCTGCACTGCAGGAAACAAACATAAAGGCAACAGGTAGCACAAAAATTAAGTATAGCTTTTTCATAGGCAAAAGGTTTTATCTGAAAGATAAATCATACACAAGAAAAAACATAGAGATTTAAATAATTAATTTTCAGGAGCTTACCATATAAAAATGTTGAGAAAACATTAAAATATACTGTCCTCAAACCACGGAAAATGAATACTTCAGAAAGAATTTCAGAAAATGCTACATCCAGGCTTTTTCAGTCACTTCGATCTTATAAAGCAAATAGTTAAGAATAGGTTGCACCTCCTCCTTTTTCACCATTGGAAAACCTATATCTCCCCCTGCCGAGTGAAAAGTTAAATTGACCAAACCTCTTTTTTTATACCACAGAGGTTGTGAAACCGAAACTGCCTGCAACCGGAAAACTTCCAGATATTCCTCTTTTTGGATCCATACTCCGGAATGCCTTAGGAGAAATTCTTCGGAAATTCCCAGTTGAAGGTTTTTGAAATAGAAGAAATTATATACACTTAAAAGCACAATATATACTGAGGCTATTCCCAGGAACCAGGAAAGGCTAATCAGCTGTACATAGAAGAATAAAAAAGCTGAGATGATGACCAAAGGAATGAGTCCCCTGGAAATTTTTTTAAATAGGAGATATTTACTCGGTTTAATCCTGAAATTCTCACGAATTTTTGATTGGTAGAAATATTCTTTCACCTGCTCCACCACATGGGGTGGTAAGCCAACTACTTTGATCTGGTTCTTTTCCAGATCATTTTCACTACTCGCCAGGGATATCTTCACCTGGAAGAGGTCCATCTTCTTCTGAATTGGATTGGTAAGTACCTGCAGCAACTGAATTCGGCTGGCCTTAAGGTTCACCTTCGTATTGTTCCGCAGCCCCATTTCCACCTGCAGCGTATCTTTGTACTTCTGCAAATGGAGGCCGAAATATTTCACCACTATCTCCCCAACTGTAAGCAGCATCCCCACCAAAAGGAGGAAAATGATGAAAAAATATTTACCCTGGGAGAAATATACCTGTGGTTCCTGAAGTTGTGCAGAAAGATCTTCATTAAACATGAACTGCTCCCTCAGGGTAAAATAAAAAGCTACAATAATCCCTACTCCCCGAAGATAATTGGAAGTAAGACCTAATTTTACCAGGGTCCAAAGGCTCACCTTATGTTCCCATTGTGGTAAAGCTTTAGTAGAGTCCGGGCTGATTAATTCAGAATCATCTAAAGAACTTTCTGCAGCAGCTTCGGCCCTTTCCTCTTCGGCAAGAGCCATAAGTCTTTCAGCCAGAACATTAGCCTTCTCCTCAGAAAGTGCTTTGATTTCCACTTCCTTATCCTGACTCCCAGCTGTTTCCACCACCACGCTATATACCCCTATAATGCGCTGCAAAATATTCCTTCGGAAATTAACCTGCTGGATCTTCCGAAATGGGATATTTATAACATCGGTCGAAAAAACTCCTTTTTGAAGCACAAATTCCTCGTTCTTCTGATCTATGTGGAACTTGAAATTCAGAAAATAAATGATGCTATAAGCAAGGCTGAGCAACAATAAAAACATTAATCCCGCACCGGCAAAGAACAGGGTGCGTTGGTCAACTTCCTTAAATGCAAAATAAAATACCACCACCCAGAGGTTCCTCCCAATGTGATAGAGAGACGTGGCAAAGATCAATACCAAACCTACACCCGACTGCCGCTGAGGCTCAGAAAAATTGAAGTCAGGCATGATTATATATTCTTCCTGAAATTTCCTCTTTTACAGAGGTAGCTGTTTCAGGTTTGATCCCCGGAATACTCACATCACTACCCGATCCTCCTGCGGTAAACACTTTTAAAGTTGCAATGTTCAACATCTTGTCAAGAAAGGATCGCTCAACAGTGACGTGCTGAATGCGGTTGAATGGAACAACTGTAGTTCTTTCGAACAGGAAACCGCGTTTAAAGATAATATCCTGCTCCCGCAATGCATAGCCGCTCTTCTTCACGTACATGACGTTGTTAAAGATGGACCATACAAAAAGAAACAAGGTTAGTGCAACCGCCCAGAAAAGATAGCTGTGAAATTCGGCAGGTAAAAAGGTATACCCAAGAAATATTCCCACGGCAAAAAAGATAAATGAGAGGGTTGTTCCCACCTGTAACTTCACGAGATATTTTTTGGAAATAGGATGTAGCTTCACTTCCTCAAATTTGGGAAGGGAAGCTACATTCAGCTCAAAATTTGAAAATTCTTCAGCAGTTATGGGATCCATTTCTTTTCGAAATTTGGTTTTCTTTTCTCCAGAAAAGCATTACGGCCTTCTTTGGCTTCATCTGTCATATAAGCCAATCTGGTTGCTTCTCCTGCAAATACCTGTTGCCCAACCATGCCATCATCGGTAAGGTTCATGGCAAACTTCAACATTTTAATAGAAGTCGGTGATTTAGCAAGGATTTCCTGAGCCCATTCGTAAGCAGTATCTTCCAGTTCCTCATGCGGAATAACAGCATTGACCATTCCCATGTCGAAAGCTTCCCGGGCAGAGTAATTCCTTCCTAAAAAGAAGATCTCCCGTGCCTTTTTCTGGCCCACCATTTTTGCTAGGTACGCAGAACCGTATCCCCCGTCGAAGCTGGTAACATCGGCATCTGTTTGCTTGAAGATCGCGTGTTCCTTACTTGCTAAAGTTAAATCACATATCACATGTAAACTGTGTCCTCCTCCTACTGCCCATCCGGGTACTACCGCTATCACAGCCTTTGGCATAAATCTGATCAATCGCTGCACTTCAAGAATATTCAGGCGGTGCATTCCGTCCTCTCCCACATACCCCTGGTGTCCTCTTGCTTTCTGATCGCCTCCACTGCAAAAGCTGTAGACTCCGTCTTTTGGAGAAGGACCTTCGGCAGAAAGTAAAACAACCCCAATGGAGGTATCTTCCTGAGCGTCATAAAAGGCGTCATAAAGTTCACTTGTGGTTTTAGGCCTAAAGGCATTGCGAACTTCGGGACGATTGAATGCAATACGGGCTACTCCATTGCATTTTTTATAGGTGATATCTTCGTATTCTTTAGCTGTTTTCCAATCAATAGTCGTCATAGTCTAAATAATTTCCTGTAAAAATAAACCTTTCCCATAAGAATGTCGAATAAAAAAGTCCGGCCTAAAGAGCCGGACTTTCTATAACATTTTTTGGCAGATATTACTGTTGCATGTATTTCATCATAATTGGCTGCAGTTCCTGCCCCCACTGTTGGCCTATTTCCATTCCTTTTCTGGTGAGTTCAGGGGTGATTTCTCTCATCTTTTGGCCTACCGGTGTGTTATAAAACGCCAGGATTTGGTCGATTTCTGCTTCTGTGAACTCTTCTGTATATATCTGTGCCATTTGTCCGTACAGGCTTTCTAAACTGGCTACAACTTCCGCTTTAAAAGCTTTTCTGTTGTCCTCTGGCACCATCTTTACAATAGGATCTAACATAACATCAAATTGTTGTCCCGAGGTCATTTTTATTAGTTCAATGGCTTTTTGGTTAAGATCAGTTTTTTCCTGCGCCTGAGATTGGATTCCGATAAAAATCAGGAACAGGAGGCATAGTGCTTTTTTCATTATAAAGGTTTTTTAGGTTGCGGTAAAAATAAAATATAATTTCAGGTATTAAAGAATTAAAATGAAATAGAAGTGTTTTAAAACTTAAGAGCTATAAATTTGTACAGTTTTTGATTCTCTTGAGCAAATGGGTAAAATGAATAAATACTTATTTCTGATATTTTTAAGCATAACCACTTTGGGAAATGCTCAGGAACTTAATTCTTCTGTTGAAGTACCAGACTTTCAGGAAACAGAATTTACTTCTCCTGAAGGCCTGTACATTAAATTCGGAAATATGAGTCGTCCCAGCCTTTCCCTACTTGCTCCTCAATTTCCGGAAAGCAGAATGCACCTCACTGAAATCAACTGGAACAGGGAAGAGAAACGGGAAGTGAACCTAATGGCTATGATGGAGCGCGAAAGATATGAAAGAGAACGAGGCTACGTGGAATTAGATGCACCCATGCCCACCCTGGGCAAAGCTGAAAAATCGCTGATCGAGGTCACCAATGATATCAGGATCCATGACCGTAGTTCCAATTATGATATTTACACTGGAAAGAAAAAGATTCCGGCTTATGAGGAAATGCGGGTGCCACTCTTTAGCAGTCCATATCATTCCCGGGCAAGAGTAAGAGGTTATGTTTCCCCTTTTTACCCTTCTCCTTATTTAAGATAAACACCGTTGTCTTTGATATCTACCTTTCTTTGTTTATAAAGATTTCCCAAAGCGCGTTTGAAACTTTTCTTGCTCATTTGCACTGATTTCTGGATTTCTTCGGGCGAAGATTTATCGGTCAGTGGTAAAAAACCACCTTTGATCTCAAGGAGAGTCAAAAGTTCCTGGGCGTTTGGTTCTATACTGCGATAACCGGGACGTTGAAGGGTAATATCCAGTTTACCATCAGTTCTGGTCTTTTTCACAAAGCCTTTTAACCGATCCCCCACATGTAATTTCTGAAATACCTCATCTTTATAAAGCAATCCCTTGTGAATCTCGTTCACGATCACATTCCAGCCCAGGTCTGTAGGATTGGCAATGATCAAATCTACTTCTTCAAATGGTTCAACTGTAAGCTGGGAATTATCAAGGAAAGCATCAACCTTGCTGGAACCCACCAACCTGTCACTTAATTCATCCAAATAGCAAAAAATGAGGTACCGTTCTCCTTTTCGAATTTTCATTGCCTGTTCTTTAAAAGGCACAAAAAGATGTTTTTCAAGACCCCAATCCATAAAGGCACCAATTTCACTCACTTCCGCACATTTTAGAAGGGCGAATTCATCCAGCTTAACAAAAGGTTTTAAAGTGGTTGCCACCGGCCTTTCCTCATGATCCAGGTAAACGAAAACAGTGAGTTCATCACCAATTTCAAAACTCGCAGGTTTGTATTTATTAGGTAGTAAAACCTCATTTCCATCATCATCTTTAAGAAAAAGTCCGGGATCAGTATCGCGGTCGATCTTCAACGTATGGTATTCCCCAATGGCAAGCATAAAAATATTTTTGGCAAAGTTAGTTATAATAAACGGCTATTTCACGAAGCTGAAATATTCCAGCAACACCTCGTCATTCACTTTTCTCGGAGTAAAGATCTCCAGAACTCTCGCCTTTTCTGAAGTGTCAAAAAAGCCATTTAGAGCCTGTTCTATTTCTTCGGAAGTATGAGCCTCCGCATAGTCAAAGCCGTACATCTCGCAAAGAGACCTGGCATTGAGATCGTGAACCGTCTCGAAATACTCATCAAAGGTTTCCGAATTCTTATCACCCGGAAGTATCCTGAAGATTCCTCCTCCTCTGTTATTAAGAATAATGATCCTGAAATTCTTCGGAATATGTTTGTTCCATAACGCATTGCTGTCATAGAAAAAGCTTAGGTCCCCGGTGATCATCAACACCGGCTCTACTGAGATCATTGCAGCTCCCACCGCAGTCGAAATACTGCCATCAATGCCGCTGGTTCCCCTGTTACAATAGATCTTTAAGCTCTCTTTCCACCTAAACAGCTGTGCATACCGAATCGTGGAACTGTTTGCAAGCTGCACGATATAATTCTCCGGTACCGCCGGACAAATCAGCTGCATTGCCTTAAAATCTGAATACGGGATCCTCCCCATATAATCCTCATGCTTCACTTTCCTCCTGCTTCTCACCTCCTGCCAGTATTCGGCATAATTGCTTTCTGAAATTTCAGTGAGTGGAAAGAACTGGCTAAAGAAACTATTCACTGAAGTCTCAAAATGCTTGTTCAAACAAAAGAAGGTGTTATATGCCTTTTTTGGATCCACATGCCAGTGCTGCTTTGGCTGGTAATTCCGAAGGAAAGCCTTGATCTTCTTGGACACGATCATTCCGCCGAAAGTGAGAAGGATCTCCGGCTGCAGGTTGTCGAAAAGCTGGTCACGATTCTCATCCTTTTCGATAGGACCTACAATGGTGTCAATGCGGGTGAAAAACTTCTCCTGCTGTACATTTGAGGTGGTTTCGGTAAAAACAATCACCGAAGTATCATTAGCCAACCGGTCGAGGAACTCCTGCTCCACTGCATTTGGTGCAGAAACCCCCACAATCACCATCTTCCTCTTTGCCTTGTTCCAAAGATCGGCATAAGCCTGGAGCTGATTTCTCGAATAGGTTCTTTCAATGATCTCCGGAAGGATCTGAATGGGATTCACTTCCACATCGTCTACCGTCCCGTACAAGGGTTCGTAAAACGGAACATTGATGTGTACCGGACCTTTCTCCTCAATGGCCTTATTCAGCGCCAGATTGATCTCCCGTTCATTGTGCTTCTGAGACTCAAACTGTTTCTGCTGAAGTTTTTTATCTGTCGCCTCATTTTCCAACACTAATTCTGAATGCAGGTTGGCTGAATACAAAATATGGTTTTCAAAAACGTTTTTTTGACGTATTGTTTGTCCGTCGCCTATGTCAACACGCTCAATAGGCCTGTCTGCAGAGATCACCACCAGCGGAATGTCGCTGTAAAAAGCCTCGGCCACCGCCGGATAATAATTGAGCAATGCCGATCCTGATGTACAAACCACTGCAACGGGTTTTTGCAGTTGCTGTGCCATTCCTATGGCGACAAAAGCAGCGCAGCGCTCATCAACCACGCTATAGGTTTTTATGTTTGGGTGATATGCAAAACCATTGGTAAGGGGTGCATTCCGTGACCCGGGAGAGATCACCACATGGTGAATTCCTTTGGCTTCGCAGAGTGCGACAATAGATCTTGCAACAGGTATTTTGGGGTATTTCATATTTATATTGGTTATCCAGACCTCCCAGGTCTTCATTGCGACCTGCAAGGTTTTGAAAACCTTGTAGGTCTAAAAATTCTATTTCAACAACACTTTCTTCATCGTCTCCGCCTTGTTCACTGTTTCCTGCCATTCATCTTCGGGCACAGAATCTTTGGTAATCCCGCCACCTATATAAAGAATAGCCGTGCCATCTTTAATTTGCATACAGCGCAGGTTAACGTAAAGATCGGTTTCTTTTTTTACAGCACGATACGCGAGATTCTCCACATTTCTCCTGGTCCTGCTTCGTTGTACATTTTTTTGCAGATTGAGCTCTCCCAGGAAGCCGGTGTAGAATTCCCTGTCGTAATTTTCTTCTGAAAGTATGAATTCTTTCGCTTTTTCCCTTGGTAATCCGCACACGGCTGGAGTTGGATGAAGGGCTGATATTATTTTTTCTGCTGATCCAGGATTATTATTTGGAATTTGGAATTTGGAATTTGGAATTTTCCCATTTATATCGGTTCGCAAATGCAGCAAATTCCCCGCCCTGGCAGTATATGGCTCTGAGCTCTCGACTCCGCTCGAGCTGACACCTGCTTTTTCAAGGCCTTGTCGAATAGAATCAGTAACAAATTGCTGTTCCTGCTTCTCTTTTTCGCCCCATTCCACATCTGTGGTGCCCTGAAATTTCTGAGTTCCGGCGAGGGCCATTGTTTTAAATCGGTTTCCTTCGACCTTCAGGAGCGTCTCAGGCGTTGCGCCAAGCCAACAACCGACTTTAGGGTGATACCAGCAGTAAACAAAGGCTGTAGGATAAGTAATAAGCAGGTCCCTAAAGAGCTTAAGCGGATCTTTCTCTTTAAGCTCTACTTCTTCCCTGCGGGAAAGCACCACCTTCTCCATTTCTCCGGCTTTTAAAGCCTCCACTGCTTTTGTTACCAGCTCAATATGAGTCGACTTTTTTTCTCCGGAAATTTCCCCTTTTTGAAAGGTAACGGGAGCCGGAACTTCTTCAGGAACTACCTGCTCAAAAATTAGCTTTTCCGAAGCATTTTCAGGAAAGAGAATGGCTTTTCCTGAGGTGTCAAAAGGGGCAAAAACAAACCCGCTTTCTGTGAAATCCTTTGAATGATAAAGTTGCTCATCCTGCTGAAGAATTGCCGTGACTTCATTTTTTTTTCCGTTAAGAATTGGCTTCCGGTACGCTACAAAAGGTAAACCTGAGGCATATTGCCCTTCCAGCCGATCAAAAAATTCAGCTTCAGGCATTGTCTTTCTTTTTCGGAAGGGTAATGGTAGTCAGTTTTACCACTGAGATAAGATTTTCAGCTTCATCTGTGATCCTGATGTTCCAGAGTTGAGTGGTACGACCTTTATGTAAATAGGTGGCTTTGGCGTAAACAAACCCTTCAGAAATGCTTTTTAAGTGATTGGCAGAAATTTCAATTCCGCGTACATAATAATCATCGGTATTTAAAAAAACGAAGCTGGCCATACTACCCACAGTCTCGGCCAGAGCAACGGTCGCGCCTCCGTGCAGCACGCCATCCGGCTGATGGACCTTTGGAGTCACGGGCATTTTTGCGATGAGATAATCTTTCCCTACTTCAGAAACCTCGATATCAAGAGTTTCCATGAGGGTGTTTTTGCATATCTTTTTCAACAGCGCGTGAGTTTCCTCTTTGGTCATAGCAAATAGATTGGTTTCTTTGTAAAAGTACAAAACCATCAGATAATATGGATGAAAAGCAGGTTTCTTATCGCGCTACCAATACCTATAGCACATTAAACCAACTTACCGACAAAACAGAAAATGTCTGGGTGGTTTTCCACGGCATCGATTACCTGAGCCGCTTTTTCCTGAAGTACTTTCGCCACCTCAACCAGGAGAAGAATTATATCATTGCTCCCCAGGCACCTTCCAAGTACTACCTCAATGGCAAATATGAGCACGTTGGAGCTTCCTGGGCTACACGTGAAAATACTGAGCTGGAAATTGAGAATGTGCTGGCATACCTCGATGAGGTCTATGAAAATGAAGGTCTCAAAAGAGCCAAAAACCTTGTACTTTTCGGATATTCCCAGGGCGTCTCTGTCGTAACCCGGTGGATAGCGAGAAGAAAGATCAGCCCTTCACAACTCATCCTGAACTCGGGAAGAATTCCGAAGGAAATAAAGCCGGAGGATTTTGCCTTTTTGGAAGGTACAGAGATCTCCTTCGTCTACGGAACGGAAGATCCTTTTGTGAATAAAGAATTCCTTGAGTCAGAGGAAAAGAGGATACGTGAGCTATTTCCAAAGAACCTGAAATTTATTCCCTTTGATGGCGGACATGAGGTAAACCAACAAGTCATTATTAAACTGGCGGGAGAATAGGTGCGTAAAAAGAGCCTGGACCGCTGCGCTGCTAGAGACTAGAGTCAAGACTATTTTGAATCGAAATTCTTTTGGTGTTTTCGTCATCCTGAACTTGTTTCAGGATCCTTGAGAAGCTGAAACTCCCGAAGCGTCGGGACAGCTTGACGATTCATGTCACCTCGAGCGGAGTCGAGAGGTCTCTTTCAATAATCTTATTTAGTCAGGTAAAGTTGGCGCGGATTTGTAATCCGTGCCGAGGTCTACCTTCCCCATCCCGACCTGCGCCCCCCCCTCCGCCGGAGGGGACGATTCAAAACAAAATAAAACGCTGCTCCCGAATAATCGGAAGCAGCGCTTTTAAAATATTCCCTAGGCTCCCCCTTTTTCAAAGGGAGGCTTGGAGGGGTCTTATTTCACCTCTTCGAAGTCAACGTCTTCTACATCGTCACCTTGCTTGGAGTCACCACCGGCTTGTTGCCCTCCGGCCTGCTGACCGTTTTGAGCTCCCGGTCCACCTTGTGGCCCACCCGGTTGTCCGCCTTGCTCGGCTTGTGCTTTGTACATTTCTTCAGAAGCTACTTTCCATGCCTCATTGATCTTGTCTAATGCAGGCTGAATAGTTTCTACTTCTTTAGTCTCATAAGCTTTCTTCAATTCTTCCAAAGCATCTTCGATCGGCTTCTTCTTATCTGCAGAAAGTTTATCACCAAATTCTTTCAGCTGCTTTTCAGTCTGGAAGATCATAGCATCGGCTTCATTCAGCTTATCTACTTTTTCTTTGGCTTTTTTATCGCTTTCGGCATTCGCTTCAGCTTCCTGCTTCATCTTTTGGATTTCTTCTTCAGTAAGACCAGATGAGGCCTCGATTCGAATATCCTGAGATTTACCGGTAGCTTTATCAGTTGCGCTTACTTTGATGATACCGTTGGCATCAATATCAAAGGTCACTTCAATTTGAGGTGTTCCTCTTGGCGCCGGTGGAATTCCGTCAAGGTGGAATCTACCAATTGTTTTGTTGTCATTCGCCATTGGACGCTCTCCCTGCAACACATGGATCTCAACAGATGGCTGATTATCGGCCGCAGTAGAGAACACCTGTGATTTCTTGGTAGGAATCGTAGTGTTAGACTCGATCAATTTGGTCATCACACCTCCCATAGTCTCGATACCAAGAGAAAGCGGAGTTACATCAAGAAGCAATACATCTTTTACATCTCCTGTAAGTACACCACCCTGGATCGCAGCACCAATCGCCACTACCTCATCCGGGTTCACACCTTTAGAAGGTTTCTTTCCGAAGAACTTCTCAACTTCTTCCTGGATCTTAGGGATACGGGTGGATCCACCAACAAGAATTACCTCGTCAATATCACTTTTTGAAAGTCCGGCATCGCTAAGTGCTTTTTGCACAGGATCCATAGAACGCTTCACCAAAGTATCGGCTAATTGCTCGAACTTAGATCTTGTAAGTGTCTCAACAAGGTGCTTTGGTCCGCTAGCGGTAGCAGTTACGTATGGTAGGTTAATTTCGGTCTGAGAAGAAGAAGAAAGCTCAATTTTAGCTTTTTCCGCAGCTTCCTTCAAACGCTGAAGTGCCATTGGATCTTTTCTTAGGTCGATATCTTCCTGCTTTTGGAAAGTATCGGCAAGCCAGTCTATGATAACTTCATCAAAATCGTCACCTCCAAGGTGCGTATCACCATTTGTAGAAAGTACCTCAAAAACTCCGTCTCCCAATTCAAGGATAGAGATATCGAATGTACCACCACCAAGGTCATAAACAGCGATCTTTTGATCCTGGGATTTTTTATCAAGTCCGTAAGCCAGTGCAGCTGCAGTTGGCTCGTTGATGATCCTTCTCACTTTAAGACCGGCGATCTCACCGGCTTCTTTTGTAGCCTGACGCTGAGAGTCATTAAAGTAAGCTGGTACAGTAATAACGGCTTCAGTCACATCCTGTCCAAGATAATCCTCGGCAGTTTTCTTCATTTTTTGAAGCACCATTGCAGAAAGTTCCTGCGGAGTGTACTTACGTCCGTCGATCTCCACACGCGGAGTATCGTTATCACCTTTTACTACTTTATAAGGAACCCTTCCGGCTTCTTTAGAAACTTCGGAATATTTGTTTCCCATGAACCTCTTGATAGAGGAAATGGTTTTTTGCGGGTTGGTTACAGCCTGACGCTTTGCAGGATCCCCTACTTTTATTTCGCCTCCTTCTACAAAAGCAATCACAGAAGGAGTAGTTCGTTTTCCTTCGGCGTTAGGTATAACCGTTGGCTCGTTACCTTCCATTACGGCAACACAGGAGTTGGTAGTACCTAAGTCGATTCCAATTATTTTACTCATAATTCTATAGGTTGTTATTTATTATTTCTGAATTTTTTTGAACAACCTCTTAAAGTCAATCATTATGCCACCTGAAATAATATGACAGGATGTCATTTTTGACACCTGAATGCGGGCATTTGCTGCAATATTTGGCAAGGATTTTTATTCTGAAATTGCTGAAGGGATTATTACCTTTGCCCGCTAAAGATTGAGAATGGAGAGTATCAGCGTTTTTGACATGCTTAAGGTAGGAGTTGGACCGTCCAGCTCCCACACCCTTGGTCCATGGCGGGCTGCCGAAAGATGGATCGCGGAATTAAAGGAAGCCGGTAGATTTGATCAGGTAGAAAAAGTAACCATCAACTTGTACGGCTCTCTTTCCCTTACCGGAAAAGGCCACGCTACAGATCTGGCTTCTGTGCTTGGACTTTTAGGATATGACCCCGTTACTATACCTGTTGAAAATATAGATCCCGAGATTAATAATATCCAAACATTTAACCGGCTTAACCTTAACGGGGAACGCAGTATTGACTTTAGCCTCGAAAACGATATCGTGTTCAACAAGAAGTTCCTGCCATTCCACCCTAACGGAATGAAATTCACTGCGCAGCTTTCCTCCGGAAAAACCACCTCCTCCACCTTCTACTCCATCGGCGGCGGATTCGTGGTAAAGGAAGAACGCAAGAATGCAAAAAAGCAACTGAAGAAATTTAAGGAGTTTCCGTTTCCTATCGTAAAGGGAACCGACCTGGCTGCATTTTGTAAGCAGGAGAATAAAAAGATCTCCGAAATAGTTTACGAAAATGAAAAATCCCTTCGGACTGAAGAAGAGATCGACGCCGGACTCAAGGCTATATGGAATGTAATGCTCGAATCTATGTATCTTGGTTGCCATACTGAAGGCACACTACCCGGCGGATTGAACGTACGCCGTCGTGCTCCCGATTCCCACAAGAAGCTTATCGGAGATTCAAAATATGAGACGAAGGAAGAATGGATCGAAGCTATTCGCAATACCGAAGTGAAATTCCGTTCCATCCTGAAATGGGTGAGCTGTTTTGCCCTCGGAGTGAATGAAGTAAATGCTTCTTTGGGTCGTGTGGTTACTGCACCAACTAACGGAAGTGCCGGAGTTATTCCTGCAGTTCTTATGTACTATTTGACCATCGAAAACCACGACGCCGGATTCGAAAAAATAAAACAGTTCCTGCTGGTTGCCGGAGAAATTGGTAGCCTGTTCAAGAAAGGTGCAACCATTTCGGCTGCTATGGGTGGATGCCAGGCTGAAATTGGCGTTTCCTCCTCCATGGCCGCCGGAGCATTAACCGAAGTCATGGGAGGATCTCCCGAACAGGTAATGATGGCTGCCGAAATAGCCATGGAACACCACCTTGGTCTCACCTGCGACCCCATCGCCGGACTTGTCCAAATCCCCTGTATCGAAAGAAATTCCATGGGTGCCATTAAAGCCATCAACGCCGCCGAAATGGCGATGGACGCAGATTCCATCCACGCCAAAGTTCCTCTTGACAAAGTTATCGAAACAATGTGGGAGACAGCGAAAGATATGAACTCCAAGTACAAAGAAACCTCTGAAGGGGGACTGGCCGTGAGGGTGAGTTTGAGTGACTGTTAATCAGATGTGAGATATTAGATATTAGATCTGAGAATTGGACCACCCCGCCCTTCGGGCAACCCTTTATTAGATTTGAGATATTAGTATTGAGTATTCAGATTTCACAAGGCTCCTCTAATGGCTACGCATTCCCGGTAAAATTTAATTTCCTGCCGCAGGCAGGATGAACGCGAAGCGGAAGTACAATTAAAAATCCTCTCCTCTCGAAGAGAGTGAACGCGAAGCGGAACATTTCTTCGGAACTTCCTCCACCTGTGGAGGGTTTCGCGCAGCGAAATGTCTCAAACAGCTCCCCTCCTTTTTTTAAGGAGGGGTGGCAGGCGAGAGCCTGTCGGGGTGGTCAGGCGCTGCTCCTGCCGCTGGCAGTGTGAACGCGAAGCGGAACAAAATGAAAACAAACTCCTCCACCTTTGGATGGTTTCGCGCAGCGAAATGTCTCAAACAGCTCCCCTCCTTTTTTAAGGAGGGGTGGCTCCGCCGGGAGGTGGAGACGGGGTGGTCAGGCGCCACACCCGCGCAGCGGAAGTCGTCCCAACTTTTCTATTTGAAAGTTTTGACCTTTGGGACCCTCTATCTACAAGTTGCAACCAACCTCACTTAAGCTTTTTTTTAGAATGAATGGAACTTGAGATTTGGGATTTGAAATTTGGTATTTATCTTAACGGTACTCTCTTTCCTACCTGCTTTTAACGCTACATTAAAGCTATATGGCATTAATTATCAATAACTTCAACAACCTAAACCATTTAGAAATTATGAAAGCAGCTCAAGTCCAGGAGAAAGGTGGTGATTTTAAAATTGTTGAACTTGAAAAACCAACCCCAAAAGCAAAGGAAGTACTCATTAAAGTAGAGGCATGCGGCATTTGTCACAGTGACGCCTTTGTTAAAGACGGAACTTTTCCGGGAATAGAATATCCAAGAGTTCCGGGGCATGAAGTGGTGGGTACGATCGAAGAAGTCGGCAAGGAGGTAAAAATGTGGAAGAAAGGCCAAAGAATTGGAGTGGGTTGGCATGGTGGGCATTGTTTTGAGTGTGATCCCTGCAGGAGAGGGGATTTTATCAACTGCCAAAATGCCAAGGTAAGCGGAATCTCCTATGATGGCGGATATGCCGAATATATGACTGCGCCGCAGGAAGCTGTTGCCTCAGTTCCCGAAGAGCTATCTTCGGCAGAAGCCGCTCCCCTGCTTTGTGCAGGAATAACAGTATACAATGCCTTAAGGAATTCCGGTATCAAACCCGGGGATCTGGTCGCCGTGCAGGGAATTGGAGGCCTTGGGCATCTGGCTGTTCAGTACGCTGTAAAAATGGGAATGCGCACAGTAGCCGTTTCCCATAGCGACAGCAAAAAAGAACTGGCAAAAGAACTCGGGGCTCAGCACTTTATTAATACTGATAAAGAAGATCCGGCGAAGGCACTTCAGAATCTGGGTGGAGCAAGATTAATACTCGCAACTGCCCCGGTGAGCAAAGCTATTACTTCGGTAGTTGATGGACTAGGAATCGATGGAAAGCTGCTTATGGTAGCCGCGACGGGAGAACCGGTAGAAGTTTCACCAATGCAACTGCTCATGGGTAGAAAATCCCTTTCGGGATGGCCGAGTGGAACTGCTAAAGATTCTGAGGATACTCTTAATTTTAGCGCCCTTACTCAAACCGTTCCTAAAATAGAAGAATATCCTCTCGAAAAGGTAAATGAAGCCTATGAGAGAATGATCAGCAATAAAGCGAGGTTTAGGGTAGTGCTTAAACCATGAAAGAGATTTGATTAATGAGTACTAAGTATTGAGTATTGAGATTTTAATCTCCCCAATCTGCCGAAGGCAGGTAAATGCGCAGCGAAATGAAGTACCAGACTGCCTCCACCTGTGGAGCGTTTCGCACAGCAAAATGTCTCAAACAGCTCCCCTCCTTTTTTCAAGGAGGGGTGGCTCCGCCGGGAGGCGGAGACGGGGTGGTCAGACCACTCTCCCGCGCAGCGGTTTTGGATAAAAATCCCGCAACTCGCAACCCGCAACTGGCAACTATTTTACCTTCCTCTCCTCACAACCCTCTCTCCTCCTGGTATCTATCAGGTAAATGATCTTCCATTCTTCATTCTGCTTCAGTAGTTGGAAATTATTCACTCCGCAGTGGCTAAACGTGTCGTTCAGGTAAAAAGAATAAGGTGTCCAGGCGTTTGCCATGTCACCATCAATTTTAATCACATAATCATGCAGCACCTCTTTAAATTCAGTTTCCAGCGGAATGGCAACAATTCCTTTCAGCACCTTTTCAAGTTGTTCATTTACTAGTTTTGTTTCCCCTACCTTGGTTTTGCCAATGGTCTGCACCACAGGATCTTTATAAAAAACCGATTTCATAATAATGGAATCCCTGGCATGAAAACCTTCGAAAAATGTATTGACAACTTGTTTAACTTTCTCTTCTTCAGAAGAGTTTTGTGCTACCGCGAAGATTCCAAAAAGTAGAAAAAAAACACAGGTTATAAGTCTTTTCATGTAATTATGGTTTTGCGGGTAATTTAGTACTTTTACCTGAATTTAAAATCGGTACCCCTATGTCAGTCGCTAAGAAAGAATATAAACGCATTACCACGAAGTCCCTTGTTGAAATGAAATCCAATGGGGAGAAGATCTCTATGCTGACTTCCTATGACTTCTCGATGGCCAAAATTGTAGATGGTGCAGGGATAGACGTAATCCTGGTCGGCGACTCGGCGAGTAATGTCATGGCGGGGCATGAAACTACCCTTCCCATCACCCTTGATCAGATGATCTATCATGCGGCCAGTGTGGTTCGTGCAGTAGAGCGCGCACTTGTGGTTGTAGATCTCCCCTTCGGAAGTTATCAAAGTGATCCGAAAGAGGCTCTGCGCTCAGCGATCAGGATCATGAAAGAAAGCGGCGGACATGCAGTTAAACTGGAAGGCGGAAAAGAGATCAAAGATTCTGTAAAACGAATTCTCAACGCCGGGATCCCGGTAATGGGCCACCTTGGGTTGACTCCGCAGTCTATATATAAATTCGGCACCTATACTGTGCGTGCTAAAGAAGAAGCCGAAGCTGAAAAGCTTAAAACTGATGCATTAATGCTGGAAAAAGCCGGTTGCTTCGCACTTGTTCTGGAAAAAGTTCCTGCCAAACTCGCTAAAGAAGTAGCTGAAAGTCTTACAATACCTGTAATTGGAATCGGTGCCGGAAATGGCGTGGACGGGCAGGTGCTGGTAGTTCACGATATGATCGGGATGACCCATGAATTTAATCCCCGGTTTTTAAGAAGGTATCTCGATCTTTATCATGAGATGACAAAAGCATTTGAACAGTACCGGGATGATGTGAAGAGCGGGAATTTCCCTTCAGATGAGGAACAATACTAATAGTTCAAGGTTCAAGGTTTAAGGTTTATGGTAGATGAAGATTAAATATTCAAAAAAGCGACTTTATTCCGGATTTTTCCTCGGAGGCTTATTTGCTTTGTTTGCTCTTCTGCGTTTGATAGATGACCCCGAAAACCCATGGCTTTACTTTTTACAACTCTTCCTGGGGCTATTTGTAGTCGCTGCTTCCTTATACGAGAAGCATTTTCAATATCTCCTTATAGAAAATGGATTCTTAACCAAGAATACCCTTAGAAGAAAATCCTTTCAGCTCGACAAGATCGAAAGAATTCAGTCATTCCCGGGGAAGATCAAACTTTTTACTTCCGAAGAAAACCTGAACATTAATACCGAACTCCTTGAAGACGATTCCAGGAATGACTTGTTAAGAGTTCTTGGATCTTTGGAAATTGATAATAATCCTTTCATTGGCTACTCGCCAAAAACCTCCTAAAAATCCCATTTTTGGAAGATAAGACCCTTTCCACTCCGCAGAACCTGCAGGTATTGTACGAAGACAATCACCTCATCATTGTCAATAAACGACCTGGAGACATTGTTCAGGGTGACAAAACAGGAGATACTCCTTTAAGTGATGTGGTTAAGGAATACATCAGGGTCAAATATGGTAAGCCCGGAAATGTTTATTTGGGAGTGGTACATCGCCTTGACCGGCCAACAAGCGGAATCGTTGTTTTTGCAAGGACCTCTAAAGCCCTCCCCCGTTTGAACAAACTTTTCAAGGACAAGGACGCAAAAAAGACATATTGGGCGATCGTTAAAAACTCTCCTCCAAAACAGCAGGATACGTTGGTGCATTACATGAAGCGCAATCCAAAGCAGAACAAATCATACGCTCATATCAAAGAAGTACCAGATTCCAAAAAAGCCATTTTAGAATACCGTATTTTAAAGCAGCTCAATAACTATTTTTTACTGGAGATCGATCTGCAAACCGGCCGGCATCACCAAATAAGGAGTCAGTTCTCGGCGATTGGGTGCCCGATAAAAGGAGACCTCAAATACGGCTTCGACCGCAGCAACAAAGACGGCAGTATTCACCTGCACGCGCGTAAACTTTCATTAGTACATCCTGTGAAAAAGGAAAAACTGGAGATCATTGCCTCACCGCCTCAGGATCCTTTATGGGATGCATGCATTTCTGAATAAAACATTTACACCCAACCAATTATCTTTTTTCGTACCTTTAAGTTCCTCACCAAAAGAGTGTTGCGCTTGATCGAATTCTGAATTCGAAGATCTATGGTTCCATTCGGAACTTCCGGTAAGCCCCTTTTTTTGTATTGATCGTAGTGCCGGTATTGACCGGAAATGTTACCACAGCATTTTTTTCCCCATTAAACATAAAATTTCATGTTATGATAGATGAAACAGCAATGAAGGAATTCCGTACCGGTCTAAGAGGAAGTATAATTGAACCGGGTGAAAAGGATTATGAAGAATCGCGCAAGGTGTACAATGCCATGATAAGCCGTAAACCCAAAATGATCGTGAAATGCGCCGATGTCGCCGATGTTATCTCGGCAGTAAATTTTGCCAGGGAGAACAAGATGTTGCTTTCCATTAGAGGAGGCGGACATAATGCCGGAGGTCTTGGTGTTTGTGATGACGGACTGGTGATAGACCTTTCTATGATCCGCTATACACAGGTGGACCTGCACAATAAGACTATTACCGTAGGTGGAGGCAGCACCTGGGGAGAAGTTGATCATGCAGCTCATGCCTTTGGAATGGCTACTCCCAGTGGTATTATCTCTACCACCGGAGTGGGAGGATTGACCCTTGGAGGTGGTATGGGATACCTTACCAGAAAATACGGTCTCAGTATTGACAATCTTCTTTCTGTAGACATGGTGTTGGCCAATGGTAATTTTGTTACCGCAAATGCTATTGAAAATAAAGATCTCTTCTGGGCCGTAAGAGGCGGCGGCGGAAATTTTGGAGTAGTTACAGCATTCACCTTCCAGTTGCACGAAGTAGACGAAGTTGTTGGTGGGCCAATGCTTTACGAATTAAGTGAAACTGAAGAAGTACTTAAATGGTACAGGAAGTTCATCAAATACGCTCCGGATGACCTCTACGGATTTTTTGCATTTTTGACAGTTCCTCCGGGAGATCCATTTCCCGAACATCTGCACCTGAAAAAGATGTGTGGAATTGTATGGAACTACACAGGGCCGAAGGATAAAGCAGAGGAAGTTTTTAAACCGGTTCGAGAATTCAAAAAACCGGCTCTTGACCTGGTGGGACCTCTGCCCTTCCCTGCACTGCAATCCATGTTCGATCCCTTATATCCAAAAGGTATGCAATGGTACTGGCGTGCAGATTTCGTGAATGAAATTCCGGATGAAGCTATAGAAAAGCACAAAGAGTTTGCAGAAAAACTTCCAAGCATGCTTTCTACTATGCACCTCTACCCCATTAATGGGCAGGCTGCACGTATAAATGACAGCGATACCCCATGGAATTACAGGGATGCAACCTGGTCTATGGTAATAGTTGGTGTGGATCCAGATCCTGCAAATGCAGAAAAGATCACGAAATGGACCAAGGATTACTATGATGCGCTGCATCCATATTCAGCCGGTGGTGCTTATGTGAACTTTATGATGGACGAGGGTGAAGACCGGGTGAAAGCCACCTATGGTAAGAACTATGACCGGCTTGTTCAGATAAAGAACAAATATGATCCAAAGAACCTCTTCTGCATCAATCAGAATATCAAACCTTCTTTGGAAACCCAAAATGAAGCAGAGGCTGAAGGTCCAGTACTCGCTTGATCATTGATCAGTCAAAAAAGGTCCGGAAAATCCCTTTTTGAAGGGGTTACTTCCGGACCTTTTAATATATGTATGACAATGATTATCTAAGATTCTTTTTCTTTTCAGCGATCTTATCAAGAGCAAGATTGTCCTTACTGCCAATATGGGAGTGATCTTTTAGATCTGTAGGTTCATAAGTGCCATTTTGCACCTGTTCCCCTATTTGTTTGTAAGCATCCCTGAAAGAACTTCCCTGCACCACCAGGTCATTTATACTGTCTACGGTAAAGAGATATCTGTATTTTTCATCTTTCAGATCAATATCCTTCACCATAATCTGGCCAATAGAAAAAGTGAAAATATCCAGGATCTCTTTAATATTTTCAACAGCGTAAATACTGTTCTCCTTGATCAATTGAAGATCCCTGTGGTACCCGCTTGGAAGATTATTAGTGATAAGGATCATTTCATTAGCGATCGCCTGCAGTTTATTACATTTCCCCCTGATAAGTTCAAAAACATCCGGGTTCTTCTTATGAGGCATAATACTGGAACCGGTAGTAAGTTCATCGGGAAAGCTTATGAATTCAAAGTTCTGACTCATATAAAGGCAAATATCCATAGCAAATCTTGACAGGGTATTTGCCAGGGAAGCTATATTGGAGGTCACTGTCCGCTCACATTTCCCTCTGCTCATTTGGGCGGCTACCACATTGTATTTTAAAGTTGAGAATCCCAGTTCTTTGGTAGTTAATTCTCTGTCAATAGGGAATGATGATCCATAGCCTGCCGCCGATCCCAAAGGATTCTGATCAACGATCTTCAAACCTGCATCCAATAAATACAGGTCGTCTATCAGTATTTCGGCGTAAGCTGAAAACCATAAGCCGAAAGAAGAAGGCATTGCCACCTGCAGGTGAGTGTATCCCGGCAATAGTTTATCCTGGTGTTTTTCAGCAAGCCCTAAAAGGACATCTATCAATTCGGAAGTTTTTCCGGAAATTTCCTGCAGATTCTCCTTGAAGTATAACTGCATGGCAACCAAAACCTGGTCATTCCTGGAACGTGCGGTATGTATCTTTTTACCGGTATCACCCAATGCCCTGGTCAGTTCAAATTCAATTTTTGAATGCACATCCTCAAAATCCTTTTCGATTTGAAAGCTTCCCGACTCCACTTGCTGCTGAAGTTTTTCAAGTTCAGAAAGAATAGCATTTACTTCTTCCGTGTCAAGAATTCCGATCTCCCCTAGCATTTTTGCGTGTGCAGCCGAGGCTGTTAGATCATACTTCGCCAGATGCATATCCAGTTCCCTGTCGTTTCCAACGGTGAACTTCTCTATTTTTTGATCTATAGAGTTTCCTTTGTCCCAGAGTTTCATATTTATACCATTTAGACCTCACAGGTCTTGGAGACCTGTGAGGTCTGTTAAAATTTTATTTCTTTACCGCCTTTTCCAACAGCTTAATATACTTCTCTATTCCTTCTTCGATCTCCTTCACAAAGATGTATTCATCTGCGGAATGAGATCTTGTGGAGTCTCCCGGCCCCAGTTTTAAAGAGGGGCAACTCAGCATTGCCTGGTCAGACAGGGTTGGCGATCCATAAGTGTTCATTCCCAGAGACATTCCTGCTTTCACCAGCTCGTGATCCAACGGAATTGAAGATGAATTCAATCTGAGAGATCTGGCAGTAATACTGTCAACCGGAGCATTTTTCTGCAGGACCTCTTCGATCTCCTTATTGGAATACTGGTCATTTACTCTCACATCAATTACAAGCTCTACCTGTCCCGGCACTACATTGTGCTGACTCCCGGCATTGATCTGAGTGACCGTAAGCTTCACCTCTCCCAGCACATCAGATTTCTTTTCAAACCTAAAATCCTCGAACCATTTCAAAACATTAGCTGTCCTATAGATGGCATTATCATCATTGGGATGTGCCGCATGTGAAGGCGTGCCCTTAACCACCGCGTCAAAAACGACCAGGCCTTTTTCGGCTATAGCCAGATCCATTAAAGTCGGTTCTCCCACAATTGCGACATCTACCTTCGGGATAACCGATAAAAGACAGGCGATTCCGTTCTTTCCATTGATCTCCTCTTCGGCAGTACCTGCAAAAAGCAGATTGTATTCCAGATCTTCAGCTTCATAGAACCAGGTGAATGTAGCCAGAAGTGAAACCAGACAGCCACCGGCATCATTGCTTCCCAACCCATAGAGTTTCCCGTTCTCGACCCCGGCCTCAAAAGGATCTCTTGTATATCCTGAATTAGGTTTTACCGTATCATGATGAGAGTTCAAAAGCAAGGTAGGTTTTAGAGGATCAAAGTTTTTATTGACCGCCCACACATTATTCAGGTAGCGTTCGAAAGGAATGTTCCTGCTCTTAAACCACTTTTTTAAATGACCTGCCGTTCCTTCTTCCTCTCCCGAAAAAGACCGGGTTTGGATAAGCTCTTTCAATAATTCTAACGCTTCCTGTTGTAGATTTTCAAGTTTCATTACTTCACGATTTCAGTGGCGTTTGCATTTTCAGTTATTACCCGGGCATCGCCTAAAAAGATCTTCTTCACTCCATTTTCAAGGGCTCCAAAACAGTTAAGGAGCTTTGGTAACATACCGTCAGTTATAGCTTTCTGATCCAGCAGATCCTGATACATTTTTTTATCAAGAGTTTTTATCACCGAATTTTCATCCATAGAATTTGCCAAAACCCCCTTTTTCTCAAAACAGTAATAAAGTTCTGTATTGTATTTCTCACTTAATGCCTTTGCTATTTCCGCGGCAACAGAATCGCCATTCGTATTCAACAATTCCCCTTCCCTTGTACAGGAAATAGCTGAAAATACCGGTACCACCCCCTGCTCCAAAATGGAAGAAATAAAATCTGAATTCACAACTTCAATGTCTCCCACATATCCATAATCTATTTCCTTTACTTCTCTTTTTTTGGAAATAATACTCCTGCCATCAGCACCGCATAAGCCTAAAGAATTTACATCCAGAGCCTGCAATTTCGCCACTATGCGTTTGTTGATAAGGCCGGCGTAGGTCATAATGATCACTTTTAAGGAATTGGCATCTGTAATTCTTCGGCCATCTATCATTTTGGTTTCATAACCAAGCTTTGAAGCTATTTCCGTAGCCATGTTTCCTCCTCCGTGAACCAGTATTTTCAGGCCTTCGAGCTCTGAGAAATCTGAAAGAAATGCCTGCAACTTGTTCTCATCTTCAATAAGCTTTCCTCCTACTTTTACAATTTTTAATGTCTTTTTCATTTCTTACTGTTTTCCAGAATTCTCTTCAATACAGCCTGAGCAGCGAAAGTCCTGTTTCCTGCCTGTTGAATGACCACGGAATTTTTTCCGTCTAAAACTTCATCAGCAATAACTACATTCCTTCTAACCGGAAGGCAATGCATTATCTTTGCTGCGTTGGTAAGACCTAGTTTTTTATTATCAAATGTCCAGACCGGGTCTTCACTCAGTATCTTTCCATACTGCTCATAACTGCTCCAGTTCTTGACATATACAAAATCTGCGTCTTTTAAAGCTTCGGCTTGTTCATGAACAACAGGAGTGTCTTTGGTGATCGCAGGATTAAGATCATAACCTTCAGGATTTGTGACTACCAGGTCCACATCCATTTTTTGCATTACCTCCACAAAAGAATTAGGCACTGCCTGCGGCAACGCGCGTGGATGCGGCGCCCATGTTAGAACTACCTTTGGCTTTTTCTCGCCTTTCAGTTCAGACACCGTCATCGCATCGGTAAGCGCCTGTAAAGGATGACCTGTAGCGCTTTCCAGGTTGACTACAGGCACCGTAGCATATTTCTCAAATCCTGCCAATACCACATCAGCTTCATCTTTTTCACGATCTACCAGCCCGGGAAAAGCTCTCACAGCTATAATATCGCAATATTGTGAAAGCACTGCCGCAGCTTCTTTGATGTGCTCTGCCTTATTGGAATTCATTACGGCCCCATCTTCAAATTCAAGAGCCCATCCGTCCTTATCAGCATTCATGACCATCACCTCCATTCCAAGCAATTTTGCCGCTTTTTCGGTGCTTAAACGGGTACGAAGGCTCGGGTTAAAAAATAACATTCCCAAGGTCTTCCCTTTTCCAACTTCTGCCGCAGAATTCTGTTTCTTAAGTTCTCTGGCCTCAAAGATCAATTCCTCTAAATTCTCGATATCTTCTAAACTTGTGTAGTTCTTCATTTTCTAATGCTATTAGTCGTTCAGGGCTTTTTTCAATGCCTCAAAGAACTCATCAAAATGTTCTTCTTGAATATTTAATGGTGGCAGGATCCTCAATAATTTTTTATTGGAGGCAGCACCCGTAAAAACCCGGTGTTCAAAAAGAAGTTCCTTTCTAAGGGATGCGATCTCAAAATCAAACTCCAGGCCTATCATTAGTCCCCTGCCTTTCAATTTCTTGATCTGCGGAATTTCTGCAGCCCTTTCTTTTACGTACTGAAACAACTTTTCCGCATTTTCGAGCAGGTTCTCTTCCTTTAAAATATCCAGCACTGCAATTCCGGCAGCACAGGCAAGGTGATTTCCACCAAAAGTGGTTCCCAGCAATCCATGTTTAGGCTGAATCCTAGGATTCATCAGGATCCCTCCAACAGGAAACCCATTGCCCATTCCTTTTGCTACGGAAATTATATCCGGTTTAATTCCGTGTTTCTGAAAGGCGAAAAAATCTCCTGTCCTTCCATATCCACACTGAACTTCATCGGCTATCAACAAAGCTTCATGTTTCCTACACAGATCTGAAACTGTCCGGATAAATTCCGAAGAAGCTTCTTCCAGCCCTCCTACTCCCTGGATGACCTCAAAAATAACAGCTGCGACATCCTCTTTTTGAAGTTCTTTTTCAAGCGCTTCAACATCTTCAAAAGCGAGTTTTGTCACCGAATGCTGTTGATTGAACGGTGCCTTAATCGATTCATTATCGGTTACTGCGACTACCCCTGAAGTTCTTCCGTGAAAAGCATTTTCGAAATAGATCACCCTGCTTTTACCGGTATGGAAAGACGCTAGTTTCAAAGCATTCTCATTGGCCTCGGCACCTGAATTGCACAGAAACAGTTTATATTCTGAGCATCCCGATAAGTCACCAAGCTTTTTGGCCAGTTCTTCCTGCAAGGGATTCTTTACTGAATTGGAATAAAATCCCAATTTCTCAACCTGCTCAGAAAGCGCCTTTACATATTTTGGATGCGCATGACCTACAGAGATCACTGCATGGCCCCCATAAAGATCAAGGTATTTTGTGTCGTTTTCATCATACACATAGGCTCCCTTCCCTTTTACAGGGGTAATATCATAAAGCGGATATACATCAAATAATTCCATCATTTTCTTTTAAAAATAACTGGCTTTCAACTGCAGGCCCTGGTTTTCAGGAAAGCCAAACATCAGGTTCATATTCTGAACCGCCTGGCCAGAAGCTCCTTTTAAGAGGTTATCCAGCACACTTGTGATAAGCAGCTTGTTTCCGAATTTTTGCAATCTTATAAGACATTTATTGGTGTTTACCACCTGTTTTAAATGCACTTCTCCCTCTGTTACAAAAGTAAAGGCAGCATCTTCGTAAGCTTTTTGGTAGATTTCTTTGGCTTCTTCCTGGCTCCCTTCAAAATGAGTATAAGCGGTACAATGAATTCCTCTGGAAAAATTCCCCCTGTTGGGAATAAAATTTAAAGTAGATCTAAAATCAGACTGTAATTTCTTTACGCTATGATTGATCTCTTCCAAATGCTGATGTTCAAACGCCTTGTAGGAAGAATAATTATTGTCTCTCCAGGTAAAATGTGTGGTTTCAGATAGGGAAGTTCCAGCGCCGGTTGCTCCCGTTACCGCGTTTATATGCACATCTTCCTTTAACAGGTCATTAGCTGCCAATGGCAGAATGGCCAGGCTGATCGCTGTGGCAAAACAACCGGGATTGGCTATAAATTTCGCATCGCTGATCTTTTCCCTGTTGAATTCCGGTAAGCCGTAAACGAAGGAATGGCTGTCAGCAGCTATCCTGTAATCGGTACTCAGGTCGACGATCTTTGTTTTATCTGAAAAACTATTGTCATTCAGGAATTTAACAGAATTTCCATGGCCCAGGCACAAAAAGACGACATCTGCTTCCGGATTTATTTCCCCGCTAAAAATGAGACCTGTTTCCCCTGTTAGATCCTGGTGGATCGAACTCACCGGTTTTTCCGCCTGGGATGTGCTGTATATGAAATTCAGGTTCACTTCAGGGTGTCTGAGAAGAATTCTTATAAGTTCCCCTGCCGTATAGCCGGCACCTCCTATTATTCCTGCTTCTATCATGATTCCTGTTTTACGTGTTGATAGATCTTTCCGGAATTTGAAAGTATCTTAATGAAGCCTTTGGCATCATTCGCTGTCCAGGCATTGTTCTCTTCCCCGTACTTTCCGAAGCCGCTATTCATTAGATCAAACTTTGATTCTATACCATCCAGCACGAACCTGTAAGGATGTAAGGTCAAAAATACCGTTCCGCTTACCTGTTCCTGGGAACTTTGTAGAAAGGCTTCAAAATCCCTCATTACAGGATCCAAATATAAACCTTCATGTAGGTGCATTCCATACCAGTTAGCGATGTAATCTTTATGCTGAAGCTGCCATTTGCTCAGGGTGTGTTTTTCCAGCAAATGGTGCGCTTTTATGGTAATAAGAGCGGCTGCAGCTTCAAAACCTACTCTACCCTTGATCCCAATAATGGTATCGCCCACGTGTATGTCTCTGCCAATGGCAAACTTAGACGCGATGTTTTCCAGGATCTCAATATTTTTCTCAGGGGAATTTACCGTGCCGTTTACTTCAGTAAGCTCTCCTTTATAAAAACTAAGACTAATTTGTTTAGGCTCCTGTTCCTGAAGCTGTGACGGATATGCACTTTCGGGCAAGGGTTTTTCTGAAGTAAGGGTCTCAGCTCCTCCCACACTGGTTCCCCACAGACCTTTATTGACCGAATATTTGGCCTTCTCCCAGTTCATGTCAACGCCATTGGCCGTAAGGTATTCTATCTCCTCCTGTCTGCTGAGTTTTTTGTCTCGAATGGGAGTGATGATCTCGATTTCGGGCGCAAGGGTTTGAAATATCATATCAAATCTCACCTGGTCGTTTCCGGCACCGGTGCTACCGTGCGCGATGTATTTGGCACCAATTTTCTTGGCGTGGTTCACGATCTCGATCGCCTGAATGATCCTTTCGGCACTCACCGATAATGGATAGGTGTCATTTTTCAATACGTTCCCGAAAATGAGATATTTCACCACCCTTTGGTAAAAGGAAGAAACCGCATCGATATTGGTATAAGAGGTCGCTCCTATTTTTTGAGCATTGCTCCCTATTTTTTCGATTTCTTCTGAAGAAAATCCGCCGGTGTTAACGCTCACGGCGTGCACCTCAAAATTTTCTTCTTTTGACAAATATTTGGCGCAGTAGGAAGTATCCAATCCGCCGCTATATGCTATTACTACTTTTTCCATTTTATAAAATTTTGCTTTACAAGAAGAATTTAGCTTACCGCTTTTTCCTTCTCTTTCTTGTAAAAAAGTGTTTGTTTGATATTCTTTAATCTCTTAAAAGCCTTTTCATTCAGCTTTTCTCTCTTTTCGATAGGTTTCTTTTTTGCAGGATCATACAGCATGCCGGTACACAGGCACATCTTGCGCTCGGTACGGGTGAGAATGTCAAAGTTCTTACAGGTTTGACAACCGCTCCAAAAAGTCTCATCATCGGTAAGTTCTGAGAAAGTTACCGGTTGATATCCCAGCTCGTAATTGATCTTCATGACCGCAAGCCCGGTAGTTATCCCGAAGATCTTAGAGTTGGGATACTTTTTCCTTGACAGCTCAAAAACGGCTTTTTTGATATCTTTTGCCAGTCCCTGGTTTCTATAATCAGGATGTACGATGAGCCCGGAATTGGCTACGAATTTCTCATGACTCCAGATCTCGATGTAACAGAACCCCGCGAACTTGTCCCCGTCTAAAGCAATGATCGCATTACCATTAGACATCTTTTTCAGAACGTATTCGGGGCTTCTTCGGGCAATACCCGTCCCTCGAACCTTGGCCGATTCTTCCATCGTGTTACAAATGATCTCCGCATACTTTGCATGAGACTCGTTAGCAATGACAATTTTCATATGCTAAAAATTTTTAGTGAAAAGATTAATAAAGATTTTAAAGGGGGAACTCAAAAAAGTTCCGGAAAATCAAGCGCGCACAAACGTGCGGCGGAGACCAATACGACGCCTAAAAGAATATTCAGGAGAGATCCTGAAAACAAAAACTAAAACTATGTGGAAAAAATGACTCAATATGGTAAACTCAAATAATTAAACACTGCGACGGAAAGACAAATATCCTTACCTGCGACGATTGTATAACCGGCGCCTTAAAAGCGTTCTTATTATTTGAAGTATTGAATTCACGGGGTAAAAATATATTTTATTTTAATACCAAGACAAAAACTTGTTTTAAAATTAGAAGCAGCACCTGTTAAAATATAATTATTTAAGGTTCTGATGGTTATTGACCATATTTCTAGGCATTAATATATTAGACTCGTTAGGTATTAATGATTTTCCGGGTTTTTTGTTCTCAATGCTTCTAAAAAAATGAAAAAGCCAGAACCATTGTCCCCAGATCCTTAAATGCCTGCTATAGGCTGAGAGAATAAATATTATTCCAAATTGGATTACACCACATAATCAACTGAAAATCATTATTGTACCATAATTTTATTCTTGTTTTTCATATCTTTATATAGAAGAAGAAAAAACATCTGACTTTCTTTTTCTCTTTTTAAGACGTATTAAATCTCCAAATCTTGATAAAAATTTAATGAATATTGCCTTTATCAGTGCCTTTTAGTTTCCCCTCAACGATGTAAATTTTATAGCCATGAGAAAGTGCCTTTTTTTCGGTTCTCTAATTGGAATTTTATCCTTACAGGCTCCTTTAAATGCTCAAACAAGTTTGAACCTTGGCCAAAGTTCAAAATTCTCTGCTGAAGCAAATTATTTATTACAAGACTCCTTAAAACTAATCAAAGCTCTTGTTTACGATGCTGCGGACTTAGTACGATCAAAGGGAGATGCTGCTTTTGAGGAATTTCGACAACCCGAAAGTCAATGGCGAAATGGAGAAACTTATATATTCATTCTTGATGAAAAGGGAAATATGCTGGTGCATCCGGACACGAATTTGGAAAACAAGAACCAACTAAATCTAAAGGATGTCAATGGAAGATTTATAGTCAGGGGAATTTTAGCAGCCGCAAAGGGTGGACAGGAAAAACAGGAAGGCTGGTTCCATTATCAATGGCCGGTACCGGAAGGACTGCTTCCGCGATGGAAAAGCAGCTTTGTGCAACTGGTAGAGGCACCTGACGGAAAAGAATATGTCATTGGGAGCGGTTTATATGATGATCAAATGAATAAGGAATTCGTGGTCGACTTAATAGAGACTGCAGCAAAACAGATAAAAAAGGAAGGCAGGAAAGCTTTCGATAAATTTTACGATCCTGCGGAGGTATTTCTAGTCAAGGACACTTATGTTTTTGTTTTGGATACAATGGGGATAGATCTGGTAAATCCCGCTTTTCGTAATCTGGAAGGCCGGAATCTCATAACTCAAAAGGACACTCAGGGGAAATTAGTGGTGCGTGATATGTTTAAAGCTGTTGAAAAAGACAGTACCGCCTGGATAGAATACATGTGGCCAAAGCCGGGAGATAATCTCTCTACACAAAAATCTACTTACATAAAGAAGGTACCATTAGGGAATAGTTGGGTACTCCTTGGAGCAGGTGTATATCTTGCCGATGCTCCAAAAATTAATGTAAGTAAAGAAAATATCTCTCCTTTTGACTTAAAGAATTTCGTTATTGATGCTGCGGCTAAACTTGAAAAAGAAGGGGAAGCAGCCTTCGGGGAATTTAAAATGAAGGACTGGCACTGGTTTGATGGAAAAAAATATGTTTTTGTGTGCAACCTGGACGGAAAAGTAAAATTTCATGCTGCCGATCCTACACTTGAAGGAGAAATAATTAAATACCGCGAAGATGCCCTGGGTCGTCTATACGGCAGGATGTTTCTAGAAACAGCATCGTCTGAAGCGGGACAGGGCTGGGTACATTATGTCTTTCCGGAACCAGGAGATATTTTTCCGGCCTGGAAGTCGAGTTTTATTAAAAGGGTAACCTTTCCTTCAGGAGAGGAGCACCTTGTAGGCAGCGGAATTTATAATATGGAAATGGATGAATTTCTCATTGAAGAAATGGTCTACCAGGCTGCCGCTTTGGTTCAGAAGGAAGGACGGGAAGCTTTTGAAAAACTAAGAGATAAAAAAGGGCCCTTTTATTTCATGGACACCTATGTTTTTGTCTTAAGTCCGGACGGTACAGAATTGGTGAATCCTGCCCAACCTTCTCTTGAAAGAAAAAATCTTATTGACATGAAAGACCTTAACGGAAAATATGTCGTGAAGGAAGAACTCGCTTTAGCCTTAGATCACGGGAGTGGCTGGTTAGAAACCTCATGGTTTAGGCCCGGCACCAACACCCCTTCTCCTAAAATGACTTTTGTAAAAAGGGTTAAATTCCGGGGAGAGACTTTCATTGTGGGATCCGGTTATTATCCAACAAAATAACGATCATTTCCCCGATCTTTTCAGAATAAAACAGGTACCGACATTGCATTCCTGAAAAAGCCAAAAATATCTTGTCCAGATTTCCGGAGATGTTTAAGTTGCGCTGCTGTAACTGGTGTAGTATTTTAGCTACTTATTACTCTTTTCATGAAAAAACTTTTATTCTTTAGTTTCCTTATTTCTTCGACCTTTTCTTTCTCTCAGGATACCATTTACCTCGATTCAGATTATAAAGAAGTCCTACCGGTAAATGCGGTTTACTTTCAGGTAGAAGACCGCACAGCTCCAGGAAAACAGGACCTGTTGACCAGCCTCTTTCGTATTAATGGAGAAATTATGAAACAGCGATCCTTTTTGGAAAAAGGTAAAAAAACCATCCTTCACGGACTCCAAAAAACCTGGTATGATAACGGGCAACTTTTCTACCAGGAAACATATAAAAATGGCAAAAGACACGGAGATCTCATGGCCTATTGGGAAGACAGTAGCAGGAGACGACATGACACTTTCAAAAATGGCAAATTAAAATCAGGAAAAATATGGAATAGAAAGGGGCAGGAAGAGGAACATTATCCCGTGATGATCTCTGCTGAATTTCCCGGAGGTCAAAAAGGTATTGCAGATTATCTGAGAAAAAGTCTCCCTATTCCTGAAACTCAGAAATCCGGAACCGAAGTTCGCCTATTGGTGAGAATACGTATTGGCAAAGATGGATTTATAGACCAAATTGACATTATTGAAGGGGCACCCCAATGGTATAATGCAGTAACGACCAATGCTCTTCTCAATATGCCTCAATGGAAACCGGGATATTTCATGGGTGATCCTGTGAATGTATGGTACACCTTACCGGTAACTTTCCGAAAGTAAAATCTTGCTCTACCTTTTAACGATTCAAATCTACCACTGTTTTCCTCTACTTCGGGGAACAAAATTAAAAAATCGGTAAAAGTGGAAAACATTTTCCTAACCTGTGGGTAGCCTTTTATTGGCAATATAAAATATTGTATTTTGTAAAGAAAAATGGCCGAAGCGCTATCCATTCATTCTGAAGTCGATATTTCGAAATTATTATCCTCTCAAATAGCCTTTTTTGAGGCAGGTAATAGTTTAGATGTTGCTGAAAGAATATCGAAGCTCAGGAAGCTCAAAACTATCATTGAAGAAAAAGAAGAAGAAATTTCTGCCGCGCTTTTTGCCGACTTCCGCAAGCCAGAATTTGAAACCTACGCTACGGAGACCGCACTTATTTTAAGCGAGCTTAAGTTCACTATCAAAAAATTGAAGAAGTGGGCAAAGCCAAAAAAGGTTAAAAGCACCTTCCTCAACTTTCCTTCCAAAGATTATATCTATCCTCAGCCATATGGAAATGTGCTGGTGCTGGCACCGTGGAATTATCCTTTTCAGCTGAGTGTTTCTCCTGCTATAGGGGCTTTGGCTGCGGGGAATACAGTAATCCTCAAACCAAGCGAATACGCGCCCGCCACTTCTCAATTAACCAAAGAGATCTTTGCTGAAGTCTATACAGAAGAGGAAGTAGCAGTTATATTGGGCGGCGTAGCAATCTCTGAAGAACTGCTGAAGCTCAAGTGGGATTATGTCTTCTTCACCGGAAGCGTTCCGGTAGGCAGAATCGTAGCAAAAGCCATTGCACCTCATCTCACCCCTGCTACCCTGGAACTTGGAGGTAAGAATCCATGCATTATTCACAGCTCGGCAAAAATCGACCTGGCAGCAAAAAGGATCGTATGGGGTAAGTTCATCAACGCCGGACAAACCTGCATCTCCCCCGATTATATCCTCATCGATAAAAAGAAGAAAACCGAATTTACAGAGGCTGTAAAAAAGGAAATAAAAGCTGCTTTTGGAGAGGATCCACGGAATTCATCCGATTATGCCCGAATCATCAATAAGAAGAACTTTGAACGGCTTCAGGCGATGTTACAGGAGCAAACGATCATCACAGGAGGTGAGACTGCCCCTGATGACAATTACATCGCTCCTACGCTCTTAAATGAACCTTCTTTGGATGCTGAAGTGATGCAGGATGAAATTTTTGGTCCCATTCTTCCGGTGCTCACTTTTTCAGATGAAACGGAAATAGAAAAGATCATCTGTCACTACCCCGACCCTCTTGCCCTATATGTTTTTGCTGAAGACAAGGATTTTTCAGAAAAGATCCTTCAAAAATATCGTTTTGGAGGGGGTGCTTCCAACGATGTGGTGGTGCACATAGCGAATAAGAATCTGCCGTTTGGCGGCGTGGGTAGCAGCGGCTATGGTGGATACCATGGCAAATTTTCCTTTGACACATTTACACATAAAAAAAGCATCAGCAAACGAGCCACCTGGATAGATATTCCGCTTCGGTATGCACCATACACTGGAAAACTCCCTCTTATTAAAAAAGTGATGAAAAGACTTTAAAAAAGGTTTTATAAGCTTTCTTATATTTTCAGCTTTAAACAAAGAAGTTTAGCGCATATCTATAAATATTTTAGAATTGAAAGTTGTAAATCAGGTTCAATTCCCGCTGAGTAGAAACTAAAAAAGCCGGATCAACAGAATTTCTGTTGATTCGGCTTTTACATTTTAATCTATAACTATTTTTTAAGCTTAAGAGAATAAAGGTCTTTTCGACGGTCCTTCAGGTTTCTTACGCTTCCAAAGTTGTGCAGCTCCTTTAGCAGATCAAGATCCACATCAACAAGCAGGGTGCTTTCGGTATTGGGAGTAGCTTCAGCCTTAATTCCGTTCACCGGAAATGAAAAATCGGAAGGCGTGAAAACTGCACTCTGGGCATACTGAATATCCATATTGTTCACCTTCGGCAAATTCCCGACAGATCCTGCAATAGCCACGTAACATTCATTTTCGATCGCACGACTCATGGCACATAACCTAACTCTGGAATATCCGTTTTGAGTATCGGTCATAAAAGGGACAAAAAGAATGTTCATGCCTTGTTCGGCCAGGATCCTTCCCAGTTCCGGGAATTCCACGTCATAACATATAAGCACTCCAATTTTTCCGCAGTCGGTATCAAAGGTCTTCACCTGGCTTCCGCCTTTCATACCCCAGGCAGAACCTTCGGCCGGGGTGATGTGCAGCTTTTCATAGCGTTCGTAACTTCCGTCACGACGACACAGGTAACCTACATTATACATGTGTTCCCCAATGATCTGCGGCATGCTGCCGGTAATGATATTGATGTTATAGGTGATCGCAAAATCCACGAAAGTTTCCAGCAGCCTGTCAGTATAAGAAGCGAGGGAGCGAATAGCTTCAGCTTCGTTGAGATGGTTGTATTCAGCCATTAAAGGCGCGTTGAAGAGCTCCGGAAACAGGATAAAATCACTCTGGTAATCGCTTACGGCATCTACAAAGAATTCTATCTGGGACACCAGGGCATCAAAATCCCTGAACAAACGCATTTGCCACTGCACCAGCCCCAGCCTTACCACAGTTTTAGCGGTATTGATAAGCTTATCCGGTTTGGTGTAGTAGATATTATTCCACTCCATGAGCGTAGCAAACTCCTTACTTTCATGATCACCCGGCAGGTAACCTTTAATCACCTTTTTTACGTGGAAATCATTCGAAAGCTGAAATGAAAGCACGGGATCATGGATCTCCTTTACCTTTACCTTTTCGATATATTGTTTTGGCGTAAGTTCTTCGGCATATTCAGCATAATTGGGAATTCGACCCCCAAAAACTATAGATTTCAGGTTGAGTTGTTCGCATAGTTCTTTACGCGCTTCATACAACCTTCTACCCAGCCTCATTCCGCGGAATTCAGGATGTATAAAGACATCAATTCCATAAAGCACATCCCCGGTCTTGGTATGTGTGGAGAAATTTTCACCACCTGTGATCTGCTCATAAGTATGATTATCATCGAATTTGTGATAATCCACAATGATCGATAACGCGCACCCGGCGATCTTCTCATTGATCACAATACAGAACTGCCCGTCGGGGAATTTTTTGATAAGGTTCTTGATCTCCCGTTCACTCCAGTATTCATTAGCAAGAGCATCATAGCTCTCGATCATGGAGATCTTAAGTTCCTTATAATCCTTTACACTTAAATTTCTTAATTCAATTTTCGCAGAATCTATCACTTACAATTTTTTTACAAAGATATTCCTTTCCCTGCAGCTATTAAAATTATCTGCATCAGGCCCTAAAAGGATAATTTTTAAAGACCTTTTTTATTTTGATAAGACCGTCAAAAACCCTAATTTAATACATCAATTTTTATTCTTTAAAATTTTGAAAGAAAGGATGTCATTCAAAAGATGTTTCACGATGTAGGGGAGTGAGGCCATCTTGTTGTCTGACATCTTTTTTTTATTTTACCCGTTTGACTTACAGGTAATTTACAAGTTTTATATAAAGTTCTTCTCCAGGTAATTTTTGCGCTAAAATATCCATTCCTTCTTCAGTTATTTGCAGGATCCTGGGGTATCCACCGGTGGTTTGACCATCTCTCATTAAAGAAATCATGACGCCCGAAGGAGTTAGCTGAACGGTACCCGGGAGTACAGGTCCTGTGATGATAGGCGCTAATGAATTCTGAAGCTTCTCTTGGAACCTGATCCCCATTCGATCGCTATCCTTTCCTACTGAAAAGTGCCCTTTTCTAAGCCTCTCTTTTTCTGAAGCTGAAAGCAATTCAAATTCAGGCCCGGGAAAAGCTTCAATGACTTCTGAAGTCAAATAAGCATCAGATCTAACCGTCGAAAATTTTTCTGAAGCTGAAATATCACCCTTCAAAAACGGGATTTCCATTCCCTTTTCCATTCGGTGATGCGGGGTGACCCCTTTGCACCAGGATCGGCTTTTTAAAATCTTAGGGCTTTGAAAACCATTTTTTATCCCCACATATGCTCTAAAGCCTGATATCCTGCCGCCAAACTTCAACACCTGTCCCTCTTTGACAGGCACGGTGTGATTATTAAAAAGCTTTTCCCCATCAAGTACAGGAGAAAGATCTGCTCCCGTAACTACAATTTCAGCAGCTTCCTGAAACATCAGCACCGGCCCCTGTAGAGTGATCTCAAGAACTGCAGCGTTTGGTTCATTTTGCAGCAGTAGATTAGCCATACCTGCAGCTCTTTGATCCATCGCACCACTTAGCGGCACCCCATATTTTCTGAAGCCAAACCTCCCCAGATCCTGGATACTGGAATATAGACCAGGCATTAAAACTTCTATTTTAGCCATCGTATTCCTCCTTCCGGAATTTGAATTCTCCTTTCTCCACCACTTCCAAAATCTCCTGATGTTCTTCCAGACTCACCTCATAGAACCTCATCTTATCTCCCGCCTTGATCTCACAGGGAGGATCTAAATAAGGATCAAAAAGCGGCACCGGGGAATTCCCTATAATATTCCAGCCGCCCGGACTTTTTTGAGGGTAAATCCCGGTCTGTTTTTCACCTATTCCCACAGCACCTTTCGGCACCTCGAGGCGGGGATGTTCCCGGCGTGAAAAATGGAGCTCTTCCGGCAGGCCTCCCAGGTATAAAAATCCGGGTAAAAATCCGGTGAAATAGACAGTATATAAAGCCGTAGAATGAAGGCCAATTATTTCCCTAATTTGAAGCTCCTTTGCTTGAGAAATTTCCTGAAGATCAATACCAAATTTTTGATCATAACAAACAGGAATATGGAACAGGTGAGATTTAAAATTATCTTGTATCTTCGTCCGCTCCAACTCCTCTTTTAGCTGCAAAAAGCCATCATAGGTAATTTCTATAGCAGTGTTATAAGTTATTAATAATGAATTGTATGTGTTGATTACCTCAACCCCTTCTTTAAGTATTTTTTCCTGAAGTATTTTTTGATAAGCCAGCACTTTTTTAAGCACTTTTTCACTGATCTCCGGCTCAAACTGAAGCAGAATTGCCCGCTCCCCCATCCTGGATATCTTTGGAAATTCCTGCATTACCCTCTTGAAATTTTTACATTTTTGGCACCCAATTCCGTATGTAAATATTGAAGAATTTCTACCGAATTCGGCGTGTCACTGTGAAGACAAAATGTAGTGGCCCCGGTGTCAATTTTTTGACCTTTTTGTGTAGTTATTTTTTCCTCAAAAATCATGGAGAAAAGATGCTTTAAAACATCCTCTTTTTGGGTGATCAAAGCATTAGCTTCCTTCCTGGAAACAAGGCTTCCGTCATGGTTATAATTGCGGTCGGCAAAAGCTTCAAATCGAACTTTCAGTTTCCCTTCAGCAAGATGGCTTATCACAGAGTTTTCCGGAGCATATAATACCAGCTCATCTCCAAATTCAAGAATAGATTCGATAATGATCCCTGCAACGCGCCGATCTTTTTGTGCCTCATTGTAGAGAGCTCCGTGCGGTTTGACATGGGTAAGGATTGCACCTTCAGCTTCAGTGATATGCTTAAGGCTTAAGATCTGGGCAACCAGAGACCGTTTTAGCTCCTTGTCGCTCATTTGAACAGAACTCCTTCCGAAGTTCTCTTTATCGGGATAAGAAGGGTGCGCGCCTATCTCCACCCCGTGCTCCATAGCGAGATCTACGGTGTGCTGCATGGTTTCTAAAGTTCCTGCATGTCCGCCGCAGGCAATGTTGCATGCCGAAATAAGAGGCATAAGCTCCTGGTCATGCTCCCCTCCTTCTCCCAGGTCGCAGTTGATGTGAATAGTTTTCATAGCTATAAATTCTGAAGTACTGTAAATACAGACCTGGCTCCAAGGAAGATCGTGATCCCTATCACCAGGAAAGCTGCAATATTGAGCTTTATTGAATTTTTCGAGTGGCCCATTAAAGAAGACCTGTTCACGATCCAGAGCAGAAAAACCGCAACTACAGGTAAAAGAATTCCGTTCGCTACCTGCGCAAACCTGATGATCTCCACCGGCTGAAACCCAACAGACGAAAAGATCATTCCCAGCACTAAAATTCCCGCCCAAACCAGCCTGAACTTTCCTGAAGTTAAGTCTTTTTTCCAACCCATACAACCGCTTACCACGTATGCTGCGGCCAACGGAGCAGTTATAGCCGATGATATTCCTGCAGCAAATAATCCTAAAGCGAGGAACCATGTGGCAAAGCGGCCAAAAACAGGTTCCAGCCCTGCAGCAAGATCGGCGGCAGTAGTAACATTAGTTACGCCAGAGGCTGCAGCAGTTACAACAATGGCCATGGAAACAACTCCTCCAAGGCTAATGCTCCAAAAAAGCTCTTTTTGAGCCATTTTAAGAGATGCTTTTCCTTTCCACTTTTCAGAGACCAGGGAAGCATGCAAGAACAAATTATAAGGCACAACAGTGGTTCCTATGAGGGCCATGACAGTTAATAATCCCGCAGAACCTTTGGACGGAATAAATAATCCTTTCAAAAGAGCAGAAAGATCGGGTTTTGTAAGGACAGCGGTGACCAGAAAAGAAATGCTCATGACAGCAACCAGGCCTATAAATGCCCTTTCCAGCACCTTATAATTTCCTATTGCAAGTAAAGCAAAGGCAATAAAGCCAATCACCAGACTCCATAGGTTTAAAGAAACAAATCCGAAATCAAGCAGATAAGAGGGCACAATGGCAGAAATTCCCAACACAGCACCCGAAATGTTGCCCGCTTCATAAGCGGCATTCCCAAATACGATAGCCGAAAAGATCAACAGGATCGCAAAATTCCGAAAAAGCGGACTTGCGATCTCTTCCCTGATCACCTCGCTAAGGCCTTTTTGAGTTACCAGCCCTACCCTGGCCGCCATTTCCTGAAGAATTATACATGCGATCACCGACAACAGCAGGGCCCAAAGCAAAGAAAAACCGAATTCTACCCCCGCCAGGGTACATACCGTCACGGTGCCCGGACCTATGAATGCTGCTGAAACCAGAACTCCCGGCCCTAAATTCTTCAGCCAGTTTTTCACTTTTCCTTATTGCTTTCCTGAATAGCGTATAATGCAAAGGAACCAAGCCAATGGCCGCCTTCATAAGAATCCCCTACTAAATTTGGAAAGGAATAAGCCACATGTTCATCTGCGAGTTCCCGCAGGTGATCGTAAGTATCGGGATATTGATTTGAAAGCCCATAGAGTACCCATGCACGGCTAAAGTTGAGACCATCCAAATGCACCAGTTTTCCGTCTGTACGATCTGTAACTTCGGCTACTTCCAGGGAAAAGTCTTTCTTTTTAAGCTGAGGCAGGAAATCGTTCATCCACATTTTAAAGGCATTTTTACTGAGCACCCGGCGCATGATGTCGATCTCAGAAAAACAGGGAGAAAGAAAGTCAAAACCTCCCGGTTCCCAGCTCACAGGGCAGTTATCGTCATTGATGTAATAATCTCTCGCTCTTTTATCGATCAACATCCTCAATTCTTCATTTTCGGTAGTTACAGCATAATCGTGAGCCAGAGCAAGTGCAAAGGCTGTATTGGTATGTTCTCCCACACGAATAGGATAATTGAGCTTGGGAAGAAACTCCTTGAATTTTTCAACCATAAGGTTGGTAAGCGGCTGCAGATTCTCACTCAGCTCCTGTCCCAGGGGATCTTCCCAGGTTTCAAGCTCTTCAGCCAGTTTTAAAACCCATGCCCAGCCATAGGTACGCTCAAAAGTGCTTTCCTGTTCTCTGCTGAAGTATTTTACTTCGGCCTCAATATTTTCTTTTGAAAGAGAAGTTTTAAGCTTTTCTCTTATTTCCTCGGCTTTTTTAAGATCGGGAAACTGTTTTAGAAGGCTTACAAGAGACCAATGGCCATGGACTGAAGAATGCCAGTCAAAACATCCGTAAAAGGCAGGGTGCAGCTCCTTTGGCTCCCCAAGATCTTCGGCGCCGGACAAAGTCTGGTTAAGTTTATTCGGATACTCGACGTTAATACAATTAAGCGGAAGTTCTGCCAGTTTATTGGCTTCCTCCAGAGTGAGTCCTATGGTTGCCGGTCTTTCCAAAATTGCTACAGCTTCATCTACAAGGGTGGAATCCTGTTCCACACCAATTTCTCCCGGGGTTTCATCATTTCCTTTACAACTAATTATTGCCATGGCGGCAATTACAATGGTCATTTTTCTCATAACATTGGTTTATCCAAGCCATCCTTCCCTGTCCAGGCTTCTGTATTGTATGGCTTCACTAATATGGGGTCCTTTAATATTTTCTGAATCTTCAAGATCGGCAATAGTGCGGGCAACTTTTAAAATCCTGTCATATGCTCTGGCCGAAAGGTTTAGACGCTCCATGGCTACTTTTAGGAGGTTCATGGACGATTCGTCCAGTGCACAGTATTTCCTTATTTGTCGAACGCTCATTTGAGCATTATAGTGCACCTTATCATTATCTGCAAATCTCTCCGTTTGTTTTTGTCTTGCGGCGGTAACTCTTTTTCTTATTTCCACGCTGCTTTCTCCCCGCCGCTCCTCACTTAACTTTTCAAAAGGCACGGGAGTCACTTCAATATGAATATCAATGCGGTCCAGCAAAGGTCCGCTAATTTTGCTCATATATCGATGCATTTCTGCCGGGGAAGAAGTATTTGGCGATCCGGGATCATTGAAAAATCCGCTGGGGCTGGGATTCATGCTTGCCACCAGCATAAAACTTGAAGGATAGGTAACGGTAAATTTCGCCCTCGATATGGTCACCTCCCTGTCTTCAAGCGGTTGCCGCATTACCTCCAGCACACTTCTTTTGAACTCCGGAAGTTCATCCAGGAATAATACCCCGTTGTGTGACAGCGAAATCTCCCCCGGCTGCGGATAAGCACCGCCGCCAACAAGGGCTACATCCGAAATTGTGTGATGAGGACTCCTAAAAGGCCTGTGCGCCATCAATCCTACGTTCTCCTTCACCCGCCCCACAACGCTGTGGATCTTAGTAGTTTCCAGAGCTTCATGCAAGGTCATAGGCGGCAGGATACTCGGCAGGCGTTTTGCCAGCATGGTCTTTCCGGCTCCCGGCGGACCTATCAAAATGATATTATGACCGCCTGCAGCTGCGATCTCCATACAGCGTTTGATCGACTCCTGTCCTTTTACATCGGCAAAATCATGCTCCGGGTGCTCCAGTTCCTGGTAGAATTCTTTTCGGGTGTCAATTATGGTGCGTTCCAGCGGCTCTCCCCTGTCAAAAAAACGAATTAGTTGCTCTATGTTATCAATCCCGAAAACTTCAAGGTCGCTTACTATTGCTGCTTCCTTTACATTTTGCTTCGGAAGTATAAAGCCTTTAAAACCTTCTTCTTTGGCTTTTATGGCAATTGGTAAAGCTCCTCTAATGGGTTGTAAACTTCCGTCAAGAGAGAGTTCTCCCATAATAATATATTCGCTGATGTTTGGAGCTTTGATCTGGCCCGAAGCTATGAGAATTCCCATAGCAAAAGTGAGATCGTAAGCAGAACCTTCTTTCCGAAGATCGGCAGGTGCCATGTTTACGGTGATCTTTTTTCCGGGGAGACTGCGGCCTACATTTTTTAAGGCTGCTGCTATTCTGAAACTGCTTTCCTTAACAGCGATATCAGGAAGCCCAACAAGATGGTAACCTATGCCGGTGTCTACGTTCACTTCCACAGTAATGGTGGTGGCTTCCACGCCAAAAACCGCACTTCCGTAAACTTTTACCAGCATTAAAAAATTCTTTTTTTAAATGTAATAAAAATTTCGGCTTAAGGCGGTTAGGCTAAATTTTAAACTTTTTTTATGAGTTATGCTGAAAGAGAGTGAAGAGTAACGAGGCAGGAATTAAAAACCAGGGTTCTAAAAGGTATTTTTGACAGGTATAAAAAGCAACGGCTACCAAATGGTAGCCGCCGAATATACTTTTAGAAGAATCTTACTTTCCTACGATATGCTTTCGGTAGTAATCGATAATTCCGTCAATAGGTCTTTGAACAAAATTTCCGGGCTCAAGACGGTAAGGCTGTAAAGCATCTTTTATAATATCCTGTGAAAAATAGGCTATAGAGCCTACAAAATGGATAGGCACATTTTGAGCCTCTTTGAAACACAATACGCGGTGCTCAATAAAGTTCTGCATCCCTTCAGCAATAAGCTGATAGAAATAGCCATTCCTCTCGTTCTTAAAGATGAATTCTGCAAAAGAAGCCAGGTAGGTGTTTGGATTATCTTTTTTGTAAATGTTCTCTTTAATGGTATCTGAAGAAAGATCAAATTCCAGTGCAAACTTATCCGCCAGAACCTTTGGCATCTTCCGGTAATAATAATCCCTGATAAGCCTTTTTCCAAAGTAATTCCCGCTCGCCTCATCCATTAGAATGTACCCAAGAGAATCTACAGCGGTTCTTATTGTTTTTCCATCGTAGTAACAACTATTGGAACCGGTACCAAGGATACAAACGATTCCCGGTTGATCTGTCACAGCATACACGGCTGCAACCATATCTTCCTGTACTTTAACTTCTGAAGCACCCGAAAAAAATGCAGTTAGTATGGATTTTAGTAAAGCGGTAGGTTTTGGAGTACCACAACCTGCACCATAAAAGTGGACTTTTTCCACCACATCTCTTACCTGTTTAAGGTCAAGATTTTCCTCCAGTCTCTCCTGAAGTACTTCAGTTTTGAACACGGCAGGATTAAGTCCTTTAGTACGTGTTTTCAATATTTGCTCCCCCTTGGAATCCAGTAAGATCCAGTCACATTTTGTGGAGCCTCCGTCTGCTATTAATATCATAGTAGAAAAATATAGAAAAGCCCTGAATTATCAGGGCTTTTCTGGGTTTATTTTATTTAAGTGAGGCAATATGTGCACAAAGATCTACAAGTTTTGCAGAATATCCATACTCATTATCATACCAGGCTACAAGTTTAAAGAAGTTCTCATTCAGCGCAATCCCTGCTCCTGCATCAAAATTACAGATGTAAGCATTGGAAACGAAATCCTGAGAAACTACCTGCTCATCGGTATAGGAAACGATCCCTTTGTAATCTCCTTCGGCTGCTTTTTTGAATACTTCCTTGATCTGGTCGTAAGAAACAGATTTCTCAGTTCTTACTGTAAGATCAACTACAGAAACATCGGCAGTAGGTACTCTAAAGGCCATACCGGTTAATTTTCCATTTAGAGCCGGAATAACTTTTCCAACAGCTACAGCTGCTCCGGTAGAAGATGGGATAATGTTCATTAAAGCACTTCTACCACCTCTCCAGTCTTTCTTGGAAGGTCCGTCCACAGTTAATTGAGTGGCTGTGGTCGCGTGAATGGTAGTCATTAATCCTTCTACAAGCCCGAAGTTATCATCAACGATCTTCGCAAGAGGTGCAAGACAGTTGGTAGTACATGAAGCGTTGGAAACTACAGTGTCTTCAGCCTTGATATCCTGATGGTTCACGCCCATAACATACATGGGTGCATCTTTGGAAGGGGCAGAAATTACCACCTTTTTGGCACCTGCGGTGATGTGCTTTTTGGCTGTTTCATGGCTGGTGAAAATTCCGGTACACTCAAGCACGATCTCGGCTCCTGCCTCGTCCCACTTAAGATCTTCGGGATTCCTTTCGGCAGTAACCCGAATGGTCTTTCCGTTCACCACAAGATTTCCATCTTGAACATCTACAGTTCCATCGAATCTCCCGTGGACTGAATCATATTTAAGTAAGTATGCCAGGTGGTCCACATCCAGCAAATCATTTACTGCCACTACTTCTACATCATTCTTTGCTGCAGCAATTCTGAAAGCGATCCTTCCAATGCGGCCAAATCCATTTATTCCTATTTTAGTACTCATAACTTTGAATTTATTTAATTATACGGTAGTGATAGTCAATACCCGTCTCAATTCTTTATCTAACGGCCTGGTGCCTTTAATGGCAGTATTGAAATCCACCGATGTTACTATTTTATTTGTTATTCCCACCATTACTCCGCTTTCTCCTCGAAGCACGGCTTCTACAGCACCTACGCCGAGTTTGCTGGCAAGAACCCTGTCATAACAACTGGGAGCTCCTCCCCGTTGAATATGTCCCAGAACCGATACCCGAATGTCATAATCCACCATTTTTTCCCCAATGTATTCGGCAAGTTCAAAGATGTTCTTTCCGCTTTTTTCACCTTCGGCAACTACAATGATGCTGGAAGTTTTTCCGGTTTTACGGCTTTTTTCAAGGGATTCCATCATTCTTTCAACTCCCATGTCTTCTTCGGGAATAAGAATCTCCTCGGCTCCTGCTCCTACCCCGGCATTAAGCGCAATATCTCCTGCATCCCTACCCATTACCTCAACAAGAAACAGGCGGTCATGAGAACTCGCTGTATCGCGGATCTTATCGATTGCGTCAACAACGGTATTTAAAGCGGTATCATATCCAATGGTATAATCGGTGCCGTTGATGTCATTATCGATGGTGCCCGGGATCCCAACAATAGGAATTCCATGCTCATCTTCAAGATAAATGGCACCTGTGAAAGTACCGTCTCCTCCAATGACCACCAATGCATCAATGCCGGCATCCTTTAGCTTCTGAAAAGCTTTAGCCCGGCCTTCAACTGTTCTGAATTCTTTGGAACGGGCAGATTTAAGGAAAGTCCCTCCTTTATTGATAATGTTTCGAACCGAACGGGCAGTAAGCACTTCAAAGTCGCCTTCAATAAGTCCCTGATAGCCCCGGTAAATGCCCACACATTCAACGTCAAAGTAAGAACAGCTCCGCACTACGGCTCTAATAGCTGCGTTCATTCCCGGAGCATCTCCCCCGGAAGTTAAAACTCCAATTTTTTTGATCTTTTCTAACATTGACGTAAAGCTATTTTAAAAGCTTAATATAACCTAATCCGTACTGAAACTCAAACGATTTCGGTTAATAAAAAACAAAAAAGCCTCTTTTTAGAGGCTTTTTATAAATTTTTTGTGCAGTTTTTTAATTATTTGCTAATATTACATATTCCCAGGGTGCAAAATGATATTGATCATTTTTTTCCTTTTTTAATTCTTTTTTTCCCAGATAAGGTTGTAACTCCTCTGTCAATTCCAGGGAGAAATTAACGGGTTTATCAGATAAATTGGCGATATAAATGACCTTTTCTCCATTTTTTGAACGTTCAAATGCAAGAATCTGCTCATCTGCGGAAGTTTTTAGCCTCGTATAATCTGCAGCTTCTTTTCCTCCGTTAAGGGCAGGATTCTGGTTCTTTAGCTGCCCTAGCTTTTCCATTAAGGGCCACATCACTCCTTTAGTTTTTGGAATAGTATCTTTTTCAAAGAACTTTAACCTGTGGTCCATATCATATTCCTGCCCGCTATAGATTAGTGGCATTCCGGGAATGGTGTAGGTCAAAGCTACCATTGCTTCGGCAGCATCTCCCATTCTCTCTCTTACAGTTCCATTCCAGGAGTTCTCGTCATGATTGGTAACGAAATTCATTAGGTAATCATCCTGCTGATAGGTGGTATCTATCTTTTTCATGTACTCATCCCAGGCCTCAACAGTAACTTTCCCCTGTGCAAGCTGGTTCTTCAGGTGATGTCCTTCCCAGTTATACCCCATGTCAAAGGCGTTGTGGAAAAGATCTTTATCTTCCGACTCTGCCAACATGAACAACGGCTTGGTCTCTTTCAGCTTTGGCACTGCCTGCTCCCAGAATTCTGTTGGAACTTCTCCGGCCACATCTGCTCTAAAGCCGTCAATGTCATGCTCGTCTACCCAATATTTCATATCGGCAGTCATAGCATCCCACAATTCCTTGTTCTCATAATTAAGGTCCGCAACATCTGTCCATCCCCATGATTCCCCGGTTGCAGGATTCAAGGGATCAACAGGTTCTCCCTTTTCATTCTGAGTGTAGAAATCAGGATTTTCTTCTAACCATGGGTGATCCCAACCTGTGTGATTCGCCACCCAGTCCAGAATGACGTACATTCCGTTGGCATGAGCGGTTTCAACCAGTTCATCAAAATCTTCCTTGGTACCAAATTCAGGATTTACTCCCGTATAATCGGCAATGGCGTAATAGCTGCCCAGGTATTTTTTTCTTTCTTCGGGATCTTCGATATCCTCGATGCTCTTATCATTTGTAGCTTTTCTTCTTGCTTCAGAAATAGGATAAATTGGCATCAACCAGATCACTTTCACACCCAGGTCCTTTAACTGAGGAATATCTTCGGTAAAGGCATCAAAGGTTCCTTCGGGTGAATATTGACGAATATTTGCTTCATAGATCACTGCCGACTCCAGCACCTCGTTGTTTACAGGTTCAATGCTTTGTTCTTCCTGTTCCTCTACCGCAACAGTTTGTTCCGGTTCATTTTTGCAGGATGCGAGGGTCAAAATTCCCAGCAAAAAAATTGATATTCTCTTCATATAAATTAAATTTAATTGGTGATTTTTATTTTTGTAAGATCGGTTTTAAGCTCAACCGGAATTATTAATTGTCGCCGCTCCTTATCATACCGAAAAGGTATTTTTTCAGTTCCCATGTTTACCCTTTTCGGTGCAGTATTCATGTGATGAACAACAACATTCAGCTTTTTAAATTCTGAAGACTTTCTATTGTTTCCCACACTTCTTTTGATGCTAAAAGTTACTTCATTTTTTCCAACCTCACTTTCAAAATTCAGGAGCTCGTAATCTCCGGTTTGATAAGTTTCAGGAGTCTTACCGTCGTCATGAAAAAGTATTCCAGAACTTTTCTCAGTTACAGGGTCAAAAAAGTAATGCACCTCAACATCTTCTGCTGAAAAATTCTGCGTGGTCTGCAGTGGTTTTGCCATGGGAATGATCGCGCCCCCTCTTACGAAAGTTGGAATATATTCCTCCTCAAGCCCAATTACTGCAGTGCTTCCACCTTCATACTTTTCTCCGGAATAAAAATCGATCCAGTTCGATTCCTTCGGAAAATAAACTTCCTGACTGCTTACATTCTCCTGAAGCACCGGTGAAATAAGGAAATCTTTACCCCACAAATAAGTACCGGCCATTGAGTAAAGCCTGAAGTTATCCGGCTCCTCGAAGAACAAAGGTCTCATTAATGGTAAACCTTCGGTTGAATTCCTGAAGGCCAGGGTGTAATTGTAAGGCAGAAGTTGGTATCGAAGTTCTATTGCTTTTTTGGAAAGCGCTTTGGTTTTGGGTTCTCTAAAAACAGGTTCTGAGGGAACAGCTTCCTGCGCATGCGGCCGATATATGGGCTGAAAAACCCCATACTGAAGCCACCTTACGTACAGCTCATCATTAAGGTTGTCACCTGCAAATCCGCCAAGATCTGAATGCATATATGCCAGCCCCTGAAGTCCCATTTGCAGGGAAATTTCCGGCTGTGGCTTGAGTCCGCCCCAGCTGCGGTTCACATCCCCGCTCCAGGGGATCATCCCGAAGCGCTGGGATCCGGCTGCACCGGCTCTCATCAGGATGAAAGGCCGCTGCCTGGGAAAGTCTTCCCGATAGCCTTCGTAGATCATTTTGGCCCAGTAATGCCCGTAGATATTATGTACTTCGTTTGCAGTTCCGGTTGCATGAAGCAATCCTTCAGGATGGACTTCAGGTTCTCCCAGGTCGCCCCACCAACCTCCTACGCCCATTTCCGTAAGCTCTTCATAGATATTCCAGAACCAATCCCGGGCTTCAGGATCAAAAACATCGATCAGGCCGGTGTTTCCAAAGTAAAAGTCATAGGTAAAAGGATTTCCCAGAGAATCTTTCGCCAGAACATCATTTTCAACCGCCTCTTCCCACCTGTTGGAGGTGGTAAGAATAAAAGGTTCGGTGACCAGAATCGTTTTCACCCCATCCTCTGCAAGGTCCCCGATCATTTCTTCGGGCTGTGGAAAGGAATCTGTTACAAATTCCAGATTTCCCATGGTGCCCATGATCTCGTGACCAAACCAGAAAAGATCAATGATCACTGCATCTACAGGAATTTTCTCTTCTCTGAATTTTTGAATGGTATTCTGCACTTCCTCGCGGGAATGATAACCAAACCTGCTGGAAAAATTCCCAAGTGCCCATCTCGGCGGCAGGGGTTGTCTGCCTGTCAAAAGGGTGTAATTAGACATTATATTTTCCCAGGTCTTGCCAACGATCAGCTGATAAGTTTTCCTGCCGCTAATAGTTTCATAGGTCAGGGTATTGCTATGGTCGCTGTCCAGGTCAAGGTAACCGATGGGTGCATTATCAAAGTGAAGCATGTATTTTTCTGAAGAAAGAACAACAGGCAAAGTAAAATTCAAAAGTTCACTTTTGCTCTCATAACCATAATGCGCCCTGTTGTACAGTTGCAGCCTGTTTCCCCTGCGGTTCATGCCCAGCGCCCGGGCTCCTCCACCCATAAGTACTTCGGTTTCCGTCAGATTGAAGTTCAGTTTTTCATGCTCCCCGCCTGTTGAGTAGCCACTTTTTTCTGAAATTACTTTTTCTCCTTCAAAATAATAGGTGACCTGAAATGGCATTTTTGACACCTCTATGTCAAGACCTTCAGAATCAATGGTGATGGTATTTTCTGTTTCTGAAACCGTCAAGTTCACCTCCAGCGGCTCCAGTACTACAGCATGTGAATTTTCATCAAAACTTTCTCCTTCAGGAATGAAAGAAGCTTCAATAATCTCAGGAGTGTAATAGCGAAAAAGAAATTTCCCGTCGTTGGTGGTGATCTCCACGCCGGCTTCAGTCTTCTCCAGGCTTTCAAAGTTCCGGTTAGGATTTTGTGCAGCCAGGGAAAAAGAAAGGAGGAAAAGGACATTCAAAAATGCCATTTTTGGAACCTCTTTCAGCAATACCTTCATTCCGTTAATTTAGATCGATCACCAGGGAGCTTTTTTCTTCTATTTCCAATTTATCCTGCAACTGCATTTGACTGTCATTGATCACATTTCTTCCTGAAGTTGCGCCGGCAAGACCTTCAGCAAAACGGCTAAGGTCAAGTATCTGATTTTCGGAGCTGTTGTTTATCACCACCATCACCCGGTCTTCTGTATTATATCTGAAATATACATACACGTTATTTTCGGGAATGTACTGAAGCAGTTTTCCTGTGTGGAGTACTTCCTTATCCTTTCGAAAATTCAGCAGCTTTTTGGTGAATTGATGATACTCTTTCTGCTGCTGAGTTCTTCCGGCTTCAGTAAAGGCAGATTGTTCATCGGCTTCCCAACCTCCGGGAAAGTCACGACGAATATCACCATCACCTTTGGCTGGTTTGTCGCCCCTCATCCCTATCTCGTCTCCGTAATACAATTGCGGAGTGCCACGGGTAGTTAAAATAAGGGCCATGGCCATTTTATACTTTTTAAGGTCGCCGTCGAATTCTTCGTTGATGCGGTTGGTGTCGTGATTTCCGGCAAAAACAAGCAGGTTATCTGTATCTGCATAAAGAAAATCATTCGCAAAATTGTCATAGGCCCGCACCATTCCCCGGTCCCAATGCATTTCATCTTCGTTGAACATCGCCATAATTGCATCGTGCAGGGTGAAATCCATTACTGAAGGCAACCCTGTATTATAGCTTTGGATCGCTCCAACAGGAGAATCTTTTTGCCAGTAGGAGATCTGCGCCTGGTCATGCATCCACACCTCCCCAACAATATTGAAATTGGGATATTCCTCCATAATGGCTTTGGTCCATTTAGCGATCCCCTCCTTGTCATTATATGAATACGTATCGACTCTAAAGCCGTCGAGATTGGCGAATTCGATCCACCAAATGGCATTTTGAGTAAGGTAGTTCAGCACTAACGGATTGCTCTGGTTTAAATCGGGCATTGTGGAAACAAACCAGCCGTCTTCATTCAATTTTGTATCAATTCCAGATCTATGTGGATCGAATTGCGTGGTCATACGGTAATTGGAATTCTTATACCCCGGGAACTGGTGAATCCAGTCATAGGTTGGCAGGTCATCCATCATCCAGTGCTCCCCGCCCCAGTGATTGGTTACATAATCCATGATCAACTTCATGTCGCGCCGGTGCATTTCAGAAGCCAGACGGCGGTAATCTTCATTGGTACCATAGCGCGGATCTATTCTGTAAACATCACTTTGAGCATAGGTATGATAGGAATAAGAAGGATCATCATCTTCGAGTAACGGAGTGCTCCAGATCGCTGTTACACCCAGGTCTTCCAGGTAGTCCAGATTTTGAATAATACCTTCAATATCCCCTCCATGGCGACCTCCCGGCTCCTTGCGATTTGCTTTTTCCTGAAGTTCGGGATGCGAATCATTTGATGGATCTCCATTTGCAAACCTGTCCGGCATGATGAGATAGATCACGTCTGAAGAATCAAACCCTTCCCGCAATTCCGATCCTGCTTCCCGTTGTTTTAGCTCATAACTGTGAGTGAAGCTCTTTTTCCCCTTTTTGGAAAACCTGAGGTCGTAGCTACCGGCGGGAAGGCCTTCAGTTTGAACAGTTACAAAAAGGTAATTCGGGTTTTCGGTCTTCCTAATATTGCTGATGATCATTTCTTTGGGGACTGAAACCTCATATTCGGCAATATTTTTTCCGTAGAACATCAGCTGCACTTCAGAATAATTCATATCGCTCCACCAGAATGGCGGCTCCACACGATCAATCTGTGCAGTAACGGAAAGACTTCCGAAGAACAAAAAGAGGAAAATAAACTTCTTCATAGTTATACGGTTAAGGGCACACTTGGCTCCACTTTCACCACATTCCCATTGACATGGATCTCGAGCGGGTCATGACCTTCGAGGGTGAAACTGGTCTTTTCGGGTGCTACATTGATCTTTAAAATCTGGTCTCTGAAGTTAAGCTTAAAAGAATAACCTTCCCAGCCATTCGGAATTCTTGGGTTGAAAGAAAGTTTCCCGTCCACTATCCGCATCCCGCCGAAACCTTCTACGATACTCATCCAGGTGCCGGCCATACTGGTGATGTGACAACCTTCCTTAACTTCATTGTTATAATCATCAAGGTCGAGCCTGGAAGTCCTTAAATAGAACTCATAAGCCTGTTCCATTCGACCTAAAGCTGCAGCCTGTATGCTGTGAACACAAGGCGACAGCGAGGATTCATGGACGGTCAAAGGCTCATAAAAATCGAAGTGCTTTTCAAGTTCCGCTTTTGAAAAATGATCTTCAAAAAAGTAGAATCCCTGGAGCACATCGGCCTGCTTGATATAACAGGAGCGTAAAATGCGGTCCCAGCTCCACTTTTGATTGATAGGTCTTTGCGCACGCGACAATTCGCTCACCGGCACGATTTCCTTATCCAGGAAATTATCCTGCTGCAGGAAAACTTTATATTCTTCGGAATACGGGAAGTACATCTTTTCTGAAACCTCTTTCCAGTTGCTCACTTCTTCGGCAGAAAGACCGGTTTTTTCAATGATCCTGCTATAATCTGAAGCAAATTCCTGTTTTACCTTTTCAATGGAAGCAACACAATAATCTATACACCACTTCGCGATATAGTTGGTGTACCAGTTATTGTTCACGTTGTTCTCGTACTCGTTTGGCCCGGTCACCCCCAAGATCACAAATTTGTCCTTTTGGGTGCTGTAGTTGGCTCGTTGCTGCCAGAAGCGGGCAATGGCGATCATCACCTCGAGACCTTTTTCAGGGATATAGCTGAAGTCTCCGGTGTAATCGACATACCTTTTAATAGCGACAACCATTGCTCCGTTACGGTGGATCTCCTCGAAGGTGATCTCCCATTCATTATGGCTCTCCTCCCCGTTCATGGTCACCATTGGGTACAAAGCAGCTCCATTGGTAAAGCCAAGTTTTTCGGCATTTTCAATGGCCCTCCCCAGATGATTGTAACGGTAGGTTAACAGGTTTCTGGCCACCTCATGGTTTTTGGTCGCCATATAAAAGGGAATACAGTAAGCTTCTGTATCCCAGTAAGTACTGCCACCGTATTTTTCACCGGTAAATCCTTTTGGTCCTATATTCAGCCTTGCATCTGTACCCAAATAGGTTTGATTCAGCTGAAAAATGTTGAACCTTATACCCTGCTGGGCTTTCACATCTCCCTGTATAGCGATATCGGCCATTTCCCAGATCTCTGCCCAGGCTTGTTTTTGCTCCTCTAGCAAAGTTTCAAATCCTGCGGAAACTGCATTTTCAAGCACATTATTTGCTGCAAAAACCAGTTGCTCCCGCTGGTGATTCATATCGGTCACATAACCTCCAAACTTCTGAAGTGCGACTTTTTCACCTTTTTTAGCAGCTACCTCATACCTGAAGCTGATCTTTTCATTTTCCTGAATTTTAGAAAACCCGGTTTTTACCTCCCGGTCATCCTGAAAGAGCCTGGACTGCATAAAAGCAGTGGCGTGAAATTCGGTTTTAAAAGTCTTAGCGGTAATGAAGCCACGGTCGGCAATGGTATTTATCTCCAGGGTCTTCCAGAATTTCTCTTCCCAGTTGGCATCTTCATTGGTGATACCACTATCCAGATAGGGTTCAAAAATGATATTTGCGTCGACATTTTTTACCGTCAGCTCATATTTAATGGCTCCCAGTTCATTTCTTTTTAGGGAAAGGAATCTTAGCACCTTCACTTCCACCTCAAGCTCATTAGGCATGATCGCAGTAAAACTACGCTCATACCAACCTTCCTTCATGTTGAATTCTCTGCGGTAGTCTTTAACATCCTTACAGGTATGAAGGTCAAGAGCTTCCCCGTTGATGCTTACATTGATCCCAATCCAGTTGGGAGCGTTGAGTACTTTTGCAAAATATTCGGGATAGCCGTTCTTCCACCAGCCCACTTTAGTTTTATCGGGGTAATAAATTCCGGCGATATAGCTCCCCTGAAAGGTGCTTCCGGAATAATTTTCCTCAAAATTGGCCCGTTGTCCCATCGCCCCGTTACCAAGGCTAAAAAGACTTTCGGAGGCTTCTACTCTCTCTGCATCAAATCCTTCTTCAAGAATGGACCAATTGTTTGGTATGATATAATCCTGATTCATTTCTTTATTTTCTAAGAATTTTCTTTATAAAATCTATATCTATTTCAGTGAAATCGGCGAAATTGTAATTTGCTTCCTTCAGTATTTCCTTGTCTCCAATCCCTACACTTATCATTCCTGCCCGATTCGCTGCTTCGATCCCTGCCACCGAATCCTCAAAAACCACGCAATCTGAAGGCGGCAGATCTAATTTTTTGGCAGCGACAAGGAAAACCTCGGGATCGGGCTTTGCTTTAGTAACATCATTGCCATCAATAATAACTTTGAATCTCTTTTCAATCTTAAGACCTTTCAGTATCGGCCTTGCATTTTTACTGGCTGAACCCAAAGCATAAGGAATTTTATTTTCGGTTAAGTAATCCAGCACTTTTTTGACACCCGGCAGGAGATCTTCTTCGTCCATATGGGCTATTCTTTCAAGGTAATCTTTGTTTTTTGACGCCATTAGGCGTTCAAATTCGGTTTTATCCACAGTTTTATTTCCCCAACTTAATATTTGCTGCAGGGAATGCACGCGACTCACGCCTTTTAATTGTTCATTTTGTTCCATGCTGATATCAAAACCCAGATCATTGGCCATTTTTCTCCAGGCCAGATAATGGAACTTGGCAGTATCAACAATGACCCCATCAAGGTCGAATATTATTCCTTTTGTATTATTCATGAATTTTTAAACGTTTTTTACTATAACGGGTTCATCTACATCATGTATCCTTACACACAATGCTGCAGCTATAAGGAAGGCTATCCCACTGGTCACCAAAGCATAAATTGGATCTCCACCATACAGGTATTTCACCATGGGACCTCCAATGAGGGCGTTAATAATTTGAGGGATAACAATAAAGAAGTTGAAGATCCCCATATAAACCCCCATTTTTCGGGGAGGAATGGAGCCTGCAAGAATAGCATAAGGCATGGCCAAAATACTTGCCCAACCTATACCTATTCCTACCATAGACAGCAGTAACCAATATTCATTAGGAGCAATATAAATGGACAACAAGCCCACACCTCCCAGGATAAGGGAGAACATATGTGTGCTTTTTCTACCCAATTTTAAAGCAATGGCAGGCAAGAAAAATGCAAATACCGCCGAGACAGCATTATAGACTCCAAAAAGTACTCCTACCCAATCCCCTGCATCCTGATAAGTTTCACTACTGTTGTCTGTTAGCGGCAGGTCATAAATATGATGCGCTATTGCAGGAGTTGAAAAAACCCACATCCCAAAAAGGCCAAACCATGAAAAGAATTGCACCCAGGCAAGTTGCCTCATGGTGAACGGCATGTTCTTAAAATCTGTAAAAATGTCAAAAAGGCTGGATTGTTCTTTTGGTGCCAAATGCCTATAGGCAATATAGTCCTCCATTTTCTCGAGTTCTTCGGGAGAGTATTCTTTGGTGGTAAAAATGGTAACTAGAATACTCCCTACAAGTATTGCAGCTCCAATAATAAAAGAGAGCAAAAGGTTGAGGGGCACTTCTCCCGCCACAGTACGGTTACTTATGTCAAACCAGTTGGCCAGCACATAGGGCAACCAGGAACCTACAACTGCTCCAATTCCAATCAATACGGTTTGAACACTAAATCCAAGGGTACGTTGGTCTGAAGGGAGATTGTCTGCCACCAGGGCCCGAAAAGGCTCCATAGCAATATTAAAGGAAGCATCCATTACAAAAAGCATCCCCGCTCCAATCCACAGGGACGGCAGAATAGCTATAAAGAGATCGGCATTGGGCATTAAGATGAGACCTGCGGCAGCCATAAGAGCTCCCACAAGAAAAAAGGGACGGCGCCGCCCTAACCTGGTCCAGGTCCTGTCGCTGTAATAACCGATTATAGGTTGGATTACCAGTCCCGTAATAGGTGCGACCAGCCAGAACCACGAGAGTTCATGAACATCGGCTCCAAAAATTTGCAGAATTCTACTGGCGTTTGCGTTCTGTAGCGCAAAACCCAGTTGTATACCAAGAAATCCAAAACTCATGTTCCAGATCTCCCAAAAACTCAAGGTGCGTTTTTGCATTATCGTAGTATTAGATTACGATAAGCTGTTTAGACTTATCAAAACTTAAAAAGGGGAAGTAGAAATATAAGTTCTGATAAAAATCTGTCAAATATAATAAAAAAATTATACCACCGGCTTCTTTGTTTTTAATGTGGATTCTCTTTCTATTAAACTCGTATTGATAATGGCGGTTTGATACCTCTCCTCATCTACCACACGTTCCAGTCTCTCGATTAAAAGTTGAGCTGCCCGGGCACCCATTTCGGCTCCATGCTGGTTAACTGTACTTAGACTGGGCATAAATCTGCGGGATAATTCCCCGTCAGAAAAACTTATTACCAGCACATCTTCGGGAACAGTTAAGCCTTTTGAGACTAAAGCCTTTACCGCACTGGCTGCGAATTGTTCATTTACCGCAAATACCGCATCTACATTGCGGCTCTTCAGGAATTCATCGATTTGTTCCTGACTTTGATCTATGTCTTCTATTTTTAGAATCAGATCCTCATTTACAGTTATATTATTTTTCCGCAGCGCATTGAGATACCCATTAGTACGCAGTTTCCCCACACTTACATAATCTACGGTGGTAATTATTGCGATACTCCTACAACCGGAATCTATAAGATGCTGTACCGCTTTTGCAGCACCTTCGGCATCATCAATAATCACTTTATCACAAATTATTTCGTCCACTACCCTGTCCACCAGTACCACCGGCATACCCTGATTAATGACTTCCTGTAAATGGTGGTAATCTCTTTTTTGCTGTGTTTCTTTGGCAACAGAAAGAATAAAACCATCGGTGCTGCCGTTAGCCAGCATCTCCATATTCATAACTTCCCTGTCAAAAGAGTTATTGGAGAGACATATAATAACATTATAACCTTTCTTGTTTGCTACCTCCTCGATCCCGCTAATGACAGTTGCAAAGAAGTCATGTACAATTTCCGGAAGAACCAGCCCTATAGTTCTTGTCTTCCGGTTCTTTAAGCTTAAAGCAATATTGTTGGGCTTGTAGTTATATAACTTGGCAAAGGCTTTCACTTTTTGCCGGGTATCTTCTCCAATTTCCGGGCTGTCTCGTAAAGCTTTGGAAACTGTTGAGACTGAGACATCAAGTTCAAAGGCAATTTGTTTAAGGGTAAGTTTCGGCTTCATTTTTTAGTCCTCAGGGGTTTTGTAAAAAGTGGAAAAAGCAAAAATATCACAATTAGTTGTGATTATTAGAATCCAATAAAGTTTTCAACACGAAAACGTTTTCGGACCGGTAGTGCTGCTTTTTAATACCTGCTTATCTTTTTAGAATAGCTACTTTTATATCGGGAAAAGTAGAAATATATGTTAAAACAAGTAAAACCTAATAATGCAATTTTATGAGAACATTAATTAAAAGCACATTGCTTCTGTTGTTCATGATGCCAATGAGCTTTTTTGCCCAATCTACGGTTAGCGGTCTTATCACCGAGGCCGATACAGGGATGCCTATCCCGGGGGCTAACGTAGTAATTCAAGGTACCACAACCGGTACCACAACCAATTTCGACGGGGAATATACTCTCGAAGGAGTCAATCTGGATGATGTGATCGTAGTATCATATGTTGGATTTACTTCCCAGGAAATTCCCTATACAGGCCAGCAAACAATCAACGTAGAATTATCCCCCGATACAGCAGTACTGGAAGAAGTAGTATTAGTAGGATATGGTTCCGTTCGGAGGCAGGATGCTACCGGTGCGGTTTCCCAGGTTTCGACTGAAGATTTTAACGAAGGTTCAATTGTTACCGCCGGTCAATTAATCACAGGGAAAGTCGCCGGGGTAAACGTTACCTCGGGAGGTGGTGCACCTGGTGAAGGTCAGAACATAATTATAAGAGGGCAGGGATCTTTATCTTTAAATAGCTCTCCTCTAATCGTTGTGGACGGGGTGCCTATAGATAATGATAACATTGGAGGATCAAGAAACGTCTTGGATTTTATTAATCCGAATGACATCGAGAGTATGAGTGTCTTAAAAGATGCTTCTTCCACTGCAATCTATGGATCGAGAGCAGCCAACGGGGTTATTTTGATCACCACCAAAAAGGGAAAAGGAATGGATTTCAAATTCAATTATTCCGCGGTAACAACGGTTTATGAGCCTACCGATTTTGTAGATATGCTTGATGCAGACCAATTCCGCACCTTAATCAATGAGGTTGGAAGTGATGCTGCAATTGACAGGTTAGGTGAAAGTAACACCAACTGGCAGGATGAAATATATACTACTGCCTTTGGGGTGGACCACAACTTTAGTACTACCGGAAACATTGGCGGCTTTATGCCGGTAAGAGCTTCCCTTGGATATACCGATCAGGATGGAATCCTTAAAAGAGACAATTTCACAAGGTCTACTGCTTCTATAAACTTAAGGCCAAATTTTCTGGATGGACATCTTACTCTAGAATTGAACGGTAGAGGAATGTATACCGAAAATACTTTTGCCAACAGGGATGCTATAGGGGCTTCTGTGGATTTTGATCCTACCCAGTCCATATATGATGAAGATTCTCCCTTTGGAGGTTATTTCACCTGGTTAAACTCTGAAGGAGTAAAGAACAATCTCTCTCCTACTAACCCACTAGCCTTGATCAATCTGAAGGATGATAATTCTGAAGTGCGAAGGTTCATAGGAAATGCAAAAGTAGATTATGACCTGCACTTCATGCCAGATCTTACAGCTACTGTAAATGTTGGTTTAGATAAAACAAACAGTCACGGAAGGACCAGAACCTCCATTGAAATGCCATCTTCAGATCTTGATTGGAATGGAGCAAACACGCGATATACTAATGAGGCAACAAATAGTTTATTCGATGCCTATTTAACCTATCAAAAAGAATTTAGTAATAATTCCATAAATGCTGTTGCAGGTTATTCCTATCAAAAATTTGAAAACGAAACTTACAATTTCGATAGTGAAGCACAAGAAGATGGGAATGATTACGAATTCATTGATAAATGGAGAAGTGTCTTACTTTCTTATTTCGGAAGAATTAATTTCAATTTTGATCAAAGGTACTTGCTTACCGCCACTTTGAGAGCTGATGCTTCGTCCAAACTGAACCCAAATGACAGATGGGGCTATTTTCCTTCTGTTGCCGTAGCATGGAACATACACAATGAAAACCTGTTCACCGATTCCAGCACTTTTGATGAGCTTAAGCTGCGCGTTGGATATGGAGAAATTGGAAACGTGAATGGTCTTGGAGATTATAACTTCCTTACAAAATACACCGGAAGTAGATCAAATGCGACTTATCAATTTGGATCGGGGTATTTCCAAACCTACCGCCCGGAAGAATTTAATGAGAATCTTCGCTGGGAGGTTGGAAAGACTTTCAACGCCGGACTGGACTATAGTCTGTTCGATTACAGAGTTACCGGATCCTTCAATGCCTATATCAAGAAAACCGAGGACTTGATCAGTTTCGTAACAGTAGATCCATTCACCAACTTTTCTAATGGAATAGATAAAAATATTGGAGATATGGAGAATAAAGGTATCGAATTTGATATCAATATTTTACCTGTAGAAACTGAAGATTTCAAGTGGAGCATTGGGTATAACATTGCTTATAACGTTAATGAGATTACAAATTTGCCAGACCAGGTAGAGGTGGGAGGAATAAATGGAGGAACAGGTAATAATATCCAGCTTCATAAGGAAGGATATTCTCCATTTAGTTACTGGGTTTATAAGCAGGTTTACAATGAGGAAGGATATCCTATTGAAGGAGTTTATGTCGACCGAAACGGTGACAACATTATCAATGATTCCGACCGGTACATTTATAAGGATCCTTATGCAGATATCATTATGGGTCTAAATACAAACTTGAATTACAAGAACCTGGATTTCTCTGTTGTTACAAGAGCAAACATTGGGAACTATGCCTATAATAACATGGCATCAAGTAAATCTTACGAAATAAGAGCTTCAGAAAATAGTATTCTGACCAATCTGCATTCAGATTATTACAACACCCGATTCTTGTCGCTTACTGAAACTAATCTTCAAAGTGATTATTACATTCAGGAAGCTTCTTTCTTCAAGATCGATAATATTACCCTTGGATATACACTTCCTGAGGTTATAAAAAATTCTACACTAAGAATTTTTGGTTCTGCGCAAAATGTGCTGACTATAACCGATTATGATGGTTTAGATCCGGAAATTGATGGTGGAATAGATAACAATTTCTATCCAAGACCAAGATCATTCGCCATAGGCGCTAATCTTAATTTTTAAAAAAATGAAAATGAAAATAAAACATTTTAAAATTTTGGCTCTGCTTATTCCGGCTTTGGCGTTACATGCCTGTCATGCAGACCTGGATCAGGAACCTATTGATCCGGACAGTTTTACTGAAACAAATGTTTTTGCGAGTACCGCAGAAGCAAAAGGAGCCTTAGCCAAGCTCTACGCAAGTTTAAGCCTAACAGGACAGGAAGGGCCTGCCGGTGATGCAGATATTTCCGGGATTGATGAAGGTACCTCCCAATATTCAAGGATGTTATTTAGCTTGAACGAATTGACTACAGATCATGCTGTTGTAGGATGGGGAGATCCAGGCCTGCCAAACCTCCATGCTATGAATTGGGGTGCAAGTAATGATTTTACCACCGGGATGTACTATCGTTTGGCACAGGAGGTTTCTTTTGCCAATTCATTTATTGATAACGCAGGTAGACTGGAAGGTGAGGAAGCAGAGGCTTTTATTGCTGAAGCTCGTTTCCTGAGAGCATTTGCCTACTACAATTTAATTGATCTTTTTGGCAATGTTCCTTTGGTAAAGGAAGTAACAACCTCCTTACCGGAACAGAATACAAGAACGGAGATATTCGAATTCGTGGAATCTGAACTGCTTGAAATACAGGATCAGTTATTAGAGAGTGGGGCAAATGAGTACGGACGTGTAGATAGAGTAGCTGCATGGGCTCTCCTGTCCAAATTATATTTGAATGCAGAAGTATGGACCGGCACAGAGATGTATGCTGAATCTTTGGAATTTTCCAACAAGGTGATCAATTCTTCTTATTCTATTAATACGACTGATGCCAACGGCAATGGATCTGCATATGACGAATTATTTTTGGCAGATAATGATTCTAATGGGGCTCAAGATGAGTTCATATTCGCCATCAATTTTGATGGAATTAATTCCAGAACCTATGGAGGAACTACATTTCTTGTGCATGCAGCAATAGGTGGTTCGATGAAAGCTTCAGATTTTGGAGTTAACGGGGGCTGGGGTGGTCTAAGAACTACTAAGGCACTGGTGAATAAATTCGACTATGCAGTTACAGAGAGAGATGGTGACGGTGATCCTATAGCCTGGTCAGATGGTCGCGCTATGTTCTATACAGATGGCCAGGAATTTGAAATAAATACCATCGCCAATACTTTTACTGATGGTTATGCCGTAACAAAGTTCACGAATATTGACTCTGAAGGAAACCAGGGGAATGACGAGTCAGGTGAATATGTTGACACAGATCTTCCTCTTATTCGATTAGCCGAAATCTATCTTAATTACGCTGAAGTTGTTGCACGAGGAGAAGGAGGCGATGTAGGAACTGCTGTGGCTTATATTAACGAACTCAGGGAAAGAGCTTTTGGAGATAACTCCGGAAACATAACTGCTGCCGATCTTACTTTGGATTTCATAGAGGCTGAAAGGTCCAGAGAGTTGTACTGGGAAGGACAAAGAAGAACCGATCTCATACGATTCAATGACTTTACAACAGCAAATTATCTTTGGCCATTTAAAGGCGGAGCCAAAAATGGTACTGCAGTAGAACCTTTTAGAGAACTGTTCCCTTTACCAAGTAATATTATTTCAGTAAATCCTAACCTAACCCAAAATCCCGGTTACTAATAAAACATATAAAAATGAAAAAAATATCAATTTTAGTCACTGCCATTCTGGCTCTTGTATTCAACGCCTGTTCAACAGATGATGAGTTTACATTTGTAGCTAAGCCAGATCCGGAAGGAATAGCCTTTATGAATACCTTCCTGCCTTCGTACATTCTCAAACCCTCCAATGCTACCAATTTAGCAGAGAGGTTTGTATGGAATGAAGTTGACATGGATGTACAAACTACAGTAAGATATGAACTACAGGCTTCTGCCGATGAATCGTTTCAAAATATGACTGTGATTGAGAGCGATATCGCTACAACCAATCAGGCAGTCACTGTAGGGGAACTACTTGCTCTTGCAGAGGAAGCTGGTCTGGACACCGATCCTGATACTGAGGCTTCAAATTCGGGAACTGTTTACTTCCAGGTTCGGGCTTACGCAGGGGAAAACCCTGCAACCACTGTGGAGCAATTTTCTGAACCGGTTGGTATCACTGTAGAATTAGTCGAAGATACTAGTGGAGAAGTAGAACTTCCAAAGATCTATGTGGTAGGAAACTTCCAGGGAGCAGGTGGATATGGATCTGACTGGACTCCTGCAGACGGAGTGCCTCTAGCAGCCTCTGGACCTGCAAAAACAGATTATGAAGGATTTGTTTATTTAAACGTGGATAAACCTCAATTTAAGTTTTTACCTACAAATGCAAGCTTTGATGGAGATTATGGTGACGCAGGAGAAACCGATGGAGTTTTTACAGGAAAGCTTAAGCAGGAAGGAGAAAAAAATGCCGGTACGCCTGATGGCACAGGAGGTTATTATTGGTTTAAAGTTGACACTGAGAAAATGACCTATAGCCTGACAAAAGTAGATTGGGGATTAATTGGAAATGCTACTCCTACAGGATGGGATTCTGATACAGACCTGGTTTACAATCCTGAAACAAAACTTTGGACACTTACCTTAGAGCTTACTGAACAAGTGGCTCCAGACAATGGTATCAAGTTTAGAGCAAATGATGGTTGGGATATTAACCTTGGTGACACTGGTGCTGATGGTACTTTAGAATTTGGAGGAGACAACATTGGTGTTCCCGAAAGTGGAAACTATACTGTAACTATGGATTTAAGCAATCCAAGAGATTATACTTATACGTTAGTTAAAAATTAAGTTTACTTAAAAGGCTGTCCCAAAGGTCTAAAGACGTCGTTTTTAATGATTTGGCGCTCATTTGACTTTTAAGACAGCCTTTTTTATTTCCTTTTGAAAACCTTTTAAACATGAAAATTAAACAATATATATACCCCTTCCTATTCGTCTTGCTCACTTTGGGAGCCTGTTCTTCAGACGACGAAGGAACAGACCCCGACCCAGGCACGGGCGGTGGAACAGTAGATCCGCCTCCTGCAGCAGCACAGCCCATAAACCTGACAGATTATGACAACGGAACAGGAGTAATGATGCAGGCCTTTTATTGGGATGTGGAACCAAGGCATGAATGGTGGGATGTCTTATCTGAACAGGTAGATGAATGGGCAGAAGCAGGAATTGATCGTATATGGTTACCCCCTGCAACTAAAGGTCAGTCTGGAGGGTATTCTATGGGATATGATGTTTCTGATTATTTTGATTTCGGAGATTATTTTCAACACGGAACTACTGAAACCCGGTTTGGTTCCAGAGCTGAATTAGAAGACCTAATCAGTGCTGCTCATTCCAATGGAATTGAAGTAATTGCAGATATTGTAATCAATCACAACTCAGGTGGAGGAGAACAATTCAACCCTTACAGAGGTTACAATACCTATACACTTTTTGACCAGGAACATGGAAATGCTTCAGGAATGTTCAACAGGAACTTTGAGTACTTTTACCCTAATAGTGTAAGCCAGTATGATCCGGGAAGCCTTTTTTATGCTGAAACAAATCTGGATCACCACCGTGAATATGTACAGGACTGGCTTTGGAAAAAAGAAAATTCAGTAGCAAAATACTATCAGAATGTGATGGGATTTGATGGCTGGAGGTTTGACTATGTTCTCGGTTTTGAACCCTGGGTAGTCAAAGACTGGCTAGACGAAGTTGGTGGTTTTTCAGTGGTGGAAATGTGGGATGGAAATGCGGGCAACCTTAGAAATTATGTTGAAGAGACAGGTAGCGGAGCTTTTGATTTCTCCACTTTCTACAAATTGGATGAAGCTTTTGACCGTTTTGATGATCTTACCTATCTTCAAAAAGACATGCTATGGAAAACCCATCCCACAAAAGCTGTAACCTTTACCGCCAATCATGATACCGAGAAGGATACCAATCAGGATAATTATATTGCGGCAGCCAATAAAATGAAGGCCTATGCTTTTATTTTAACTCATCCGGGTTATCCCACAATTTTTTATTCAGATTATGAGAACCCTTCGTTCCAGGAAGAGCTGAATCAACTTATCCTCATTAACAATACAATTGCTACCGGTGATTTTGAAGTATTGTATGTAGACGCTGATGAGTACGTAATGCAAAGAAAAGGAACAGCTACGAACCCCGGTTTAATTCTTTACATCAACATTTCAAATAACATTAAAGCAAGAGGTGACATCCAAACAAAATGGAATTCTACTCCTGTTATGGATTATAGCGGTAATATCAATTTTAGCACCTCTACCGCGGCTGATGGAAAAGTACAGCTTCGGGCTCCAGCAAATGGATATGCAATTTATTCGATAATGGAATAAGTACTTTTTAAAAGAGAATAAGGAAAGCCCGCTCAATTGATCGGGCTCTCTTTTTTCCTTCTGATTCTCCTTTACCCTATTTAAGAGTTAATAACCCTACACGATGCCGAATCTACCCGCAACCCACCGACAAAAAAAATGATGATCACTGGCATTTCCTGTCCTTTTAGCCGCCGCTGTTGCCTTCCAAAACCCTGAAAAATTTATGGTAGGTTACGAGCTTTTCGCCAGGCCTCAACGGGATATTACTGCAGAACAGGCTGCCGAAACTCTCAGGGAATTACCCGAGGTTCATTATACCCGGCTATAAGGTCTTGAAAATGTCATTTTTGATACCTGTAGAAAAGAAAAGACCGGGAAATTTACCGGTCTTTGATATTAAATATTATGGCTGATCCCTCCTCTACCAGAAAATTGCATAGAGCATGGTCACTATGAGAAGGATGATAAAGGCTCCGATATTAAATGCCGGCCCGGTGTTAAACAGCTTCTTAGTGATAATAATCGCCTTAGGATGATCTGCTCCCCTGGTCTCAATATAACTAATCACCACCATGATCAACATGGTCAGGATCCAGGTAATGAACATTTGATGCATAAATGGAAGTTCTAAAAAGAAAGAACCATCCATCCACCCATTGGTTCCTATCTTAAAGTACAAAGCAATAGGAATGGATGCCAGTACTCCCCAAATTGCTGCATTGTTGGTAGTTTTTTTCCAGAACAATCCCAGCATGAATACTGCAAGAATCCCCGGGCTAACCACCCCTGTATATTCCTGAATATATTGGAAAACCTGTCCAAGATTTCTCAATTGAGGAGCAAGAAAAACAGCAATGACTAGGGCTAAGGACGCCGAAATTCGTCCTACTTTTACCAATTTGTTTTCAGAAGCACCTTTTTCAATATAGGGTTTGTAAATATCCATGGTGAAAATAGTCGCCGTGGAGTTCAACATTGAAGCTATTGAAGAAACAATAGCTGCAGCCAGGGCAGCCAGGACAAGTCCTTTAAGTCCAATTGGCACGAACTCCTTGATCAACCATGGAAAGGCGTTATCGTTGATGATCCTTCCGCCTTCAGCTATAAAGGAAGGATCGGTAAACTCATCAGAAAAAGCGCCTCCGGGGCCGGTGTTCATCACATAAGCAATGATTCCGGGGACTACCACGATCAAAGGAATAAGCAGCTTTAAAAATCCGGCCAGGATTATCCCTTTTTGTGACTCCCTTAGGCTTTTTGCTGCCAGGGTCCTTTGAATGATATACTGGTTGAAGCCCCAGTAGTAGAGGTTCGCTACCCACATTCCGCCCAGAAGCACTGCCAATCCGGGAAGATCCCACCAGGCATCTTTTCCTCCCGGGGTTATAATTTCTCCTTTTTCGAGGATCATTGAAAATTTCTCGGGCACCTGCTCATAAACGGTAACCAGACCATCTATGACATTTCCGCTTTCAGAAACATGGGTAAGGCCGATGTAGGTGGTTATCAGTCCTCCGGCGATAAGCAGCACTACCTGCACCACATCGGTCCACGCAACCGCGGCGAGTCCGCCATAGAGGGAGTAGGCAGCCGCAAAAAGAGCCAGTCCTACAATTGCGTAAAGGAATACTGAACCGTCCCCTGTTCCCACAATAGTATCTATGGCCGTGGCACCCAGATACAGTACCGAGGTGAGGTTCACGAAAATGAAAAGCGCGATCCAGAAGATCGCGAGTATGGTCTTCAGGTTGGTTCCATAGCGCACCTCGATAAATTCAGGAATGGTGTAAAGCCCTTTTTCAATAAAAATGGGTAAAAAATATTTACCCACGATGATAAGTGTAATTGCTGCCATCCACTCGTAAGAGGCGATAGCCAAACCTATAGCAAAACCGGAACCCGACATTCCTATAAACTGCTCGGCAGAGATATTGGCAGCGATTAGGGAGGTTCCTATCGCCCACCACGGCAGAGATTTACTGGCAAGAAAATAGTCTTCGGATGATTTTCCCTTTCCGCGGGACACCCACAGCCCAATCCCAATGATCATCAATGCATAAGACGCAAAAATAATCTGGTCGAGTAAAGCAAATTCCATAGCATTCCAATTTTAGAAATTTAATTTCCATTGCATCCGGAAGCCTCCAGATAAATCTGAAAATTTTGTTAAATATAAAAGAATACCTGTAATGATGGTATGATCTATATTCTAAAGTTATGAACCGGTTTTAAACTTCCAGAGAGTACTATTAATATAGATTTGTCCGGGCTCCAGAATTGCGGAAGGAAAATCGGGTTGATGCGGAGCATCAGGAAATTTCTGGGTTTCCAGGCAAATAGCCGCACGTTCTGCACCTGTTTCGGTTGAATATTTCCAATCTCCGGGTAGATCCTCGGGCACATAAACCACCACAGCCGGTTGATTCGTGGTTATTTCCATGGAAATTCCCGATTGATCCCCTACCAGCACCACCTGTTTTTGGTCAGTTGTGAGACTAAAGACAGTATCTAACGGAACTTCTCCAATCGCAGCCGCTTTCCGGAAATCTAATTCTGTACCCGCAATGTTCAGCAGGCTTCCTGTGGGTAATTTCTGAGCATCGGTTTCCAGATACTTTTCTGCCCTGATCTGCAACTTATGATCATCAACATCACCTCCACCATTAAGATTGAAATAGGTGTGGTTGGTGAGGTTTACGATGGTCTTTTTGTCGGTTTTGGCGGTATATTCGATCTTTACCTCATCTGCTTCAGTAAGGGTGTATTTTACCTGCACCCGAAGTTCTCCGGGATATCCTTCCTCCAAATGCGGAGAAACATATTCCAGAATTACATAAGGATCTTCTGTTTCACTCATCTCCCCGACCTTCCAAAATTTATAGGAAAAGCCACATTCTCCGCCGTGGATATGCACTCCATCCTTTTCAAAAATGGCATATTTGACACCTTCTACTTCAAAACCACCTTTGGAAATACGGCCTGCGTACCGGCCAACAGAGGCTCCGAAGAATTTTCCGCGGGTATGGTAGATATCCGAAAGATAAGTTTCAGGCTTTTCAGGCCCAACAATAACATTGATGCCGTTGATCTTAAGACTAAAGATGGTGGCGCCAAAATTAAGGATTACAAGCTCTGTATTATTTTTATTGACCAGCTTTACAAGCTGCAAATTTTTGAAAGGATGAGTGTTTTTCAACTCTTTTTGGTTTGTATCCATTCCTCTACAAGATCCTCCAAAATGTTCAAAGGTACTGCCCCATTGGTGAGTACAACATCATGGAATTCCCTTAGATCAAAATCTTTTCCCAACTCCTCTTTTGCCAGTTCCCGCAACTCCAGGATCTTATTCATTCCAATTTTGTACGCGGTTGCCTGCCCCGGCATTACAATGTGCCTTTCCACCATTTTAATAGCGTCACTTTCGGCATTCGGGGAATTCTGGACATAGAAATTAATGGCCTCTTCTCGTGTCCATTTCTTATCATGTATCCCCGTATCCACAACTAGTCTTATCGATCTCCATAATTCCATCGCCAGCCTTCCAAAGTCCGAATATGGATCCTCATAGAACCCGATTTCTTTAGGCAACAATTCACTGTACAATCCCCACCCCTCAACATAGGCGGGATATGTTTCTATTTTACGGAACATAGGAAGATCTTCCAGCTCCTGAGCGATTGCAAGCTGCATATGATGACCCGGAATTCCTTCATGATAAGCAAGAGCTTCCATTTGATAAGTAGGCATGGCTTTCATGTCATAAAGGTTTGCATAATAGGTCCCGGGACGGGAGCCATCCAGGGCAGGTTGCTGATAAAATGCTTTACCGGCACTTTTTTCCCGGAACGGTTCTACTGCCTTTACGACAATATCGGCTTCCGGTTTTGTGAGGAAAAGATCATCAAGCCGCCCTTTCATAGTGTTGATCAAAGCTGTAGCTTCTGAAAGATACTTTTCCTTTCCTTCGGGAGTATTTTCGTAGTAGAATTGCTTATCCTCTCTCATGAATTTGAAAAAATCCTGCAGACTTCCTTGAAATCCCACCTCATCCATGATCTCCTCCATTTCCTTATGGATCCTGGCAATTTCATTAAGACCTATCTGGTGGATCTCTTCAGCAGAGAGATTGGTCGTAGTGGTTCTTTCTAAGGCAGTTTCATAGAACTGTTTTCCTTTTGGTAATTTCCATATCCCATCATCTGTTGTGGCGCGTTGCTGTTGATCTTCCAGCTTGGCGATAAGCTTTTCATAGGCAGGCTTGACAGAATTTATAAGGGCCTCCTGTACTTCAAGAATGAGTTGAGTTTTCTCCTTTCCGGAAATATCAAGAGCTTCAACTTTTTTCTGAAAATCCTCCAGGAGCGTACTCGCTTCAGCCGATTTTTCAAAAGGTTTGCCTGTTAACAGGTTTCTGGAAGCCTCAATGGTGTGATCAAAAACGAACTTAGGCGGCATGATCTGGTTCATTTCCCTAAGTTCGAGACCAGCTATAACATCCTCCATCACTTTTGGCATCTTATTAAGTCGTGCTATATAAGCCTTTGCATCACTTACAGAATCGATCTTGTGCATGTTAATAAGGAAAGCTGGAAGATTTGCATGTACCCCAAACATTTGGTTAACGGGATAATTATAGAACCTGTAATCATAATCTTCGATCTCTTCCTCCAATCTTTGTTTATAAAGCTGGTAACTTAAAGCTGCCTGTTCTTCCAGGGCATCGGCATTTATTGATTTATTGAGAAATTCAAGTCTTCGTTTCGCTTTTTTAAGATCTTCGGCATAACGCAGGTGTGAAAAATCATCCCAGGAATCATAATTTTTTTTGATCCCCAACCTTGTCTGCAGCATGGGCGAATCTTGAAGATCTACCTGAAATTCCTCTTCAAAAAAGCTATTTAATTGTGCTGTTTCCTCCGCTATTTCTTCGGAAGTGTACTCCTTTTCTTCTGAAGAATTCCTGCAGCTGCCAAGGCTCAGGCTAAGGAAGACGAATAAAATGATATATAAGGGGCCTTTTTTCATGAAACTAAAATTTTTATTCCTGAAGTTAACGTGTCCCAAAGTAAGAAAATTGCTGAAGATGGTTACTTTTGTAATTAAAAAGAGGTGTCAAAAATGCGATTTTTGACACCTCATATTTTTACTCCAGTACGGTAAAGATTATTTCTGAATCTTGGAAGACCTTGTGCTTGTGCGCCTGGAAATCCTCTTCTTCGGCTTCAAAGATGTTGTCCACGTACTTCTGCGGATTCCTGTCTATCAACGGAAACCACGTACTCTGCACCTGGACCTGTAATTTATGGCCTTTTTTGAAGGTGTGATGCACATCCTGAAGATCAAAATTCACTTCTGTCTTTTTATTGGGCTCAAAAGGTTCGGGTTCAGAAAAACTATTTCTAAAGCGGCCTCTTATCACTTCACTTCTTACCATCATATGGTAATTGCTCATGGAAAGATAATCCTGGGTTTCTTCATAATCTTCAGCATCAGGCGGATAAACATCAATGATCTTCACCACCCAATCGGCAGCGGTCCCGGTGGTAGCCACTTTCAGCTTTGCAAGGACCTCTCCGGCCAGGGTTAGATCTTCTTCAAGCACTTCCGTTTCATAGATCAAAACATCTGGTCGGCGGGCGGCAAAACGTTGATCATCGGTCATATATTTTCGCGGAGTAAAGACCATTTTAATGTCTTCAGAATAAGGTACCGGTTTATTAGGGTCACTGATGAACTCTTCGGCTCCATCGGCTAAGGTTGGGAGGTCGAGCGGGCTTTCCAAAAGCTGCTGATTATCTCCCAGGAAAAAGTTCTTCTTGCCGGCGTTCTTTGGTGGCCATTGCTCATAAGATTTCCACTCGTGGGTGCCGGTGTCAAACATATAAGCTTCGGGTAAGGCGACAGAACCATCGGCTTCTCCTTTTAAAAAGTGGTTAAAAAAGGTAGTTTCCACATCTTTCTGATAATTGGCAGAAATATCATCGCCAAAGTAGATGTTGCCAATAGCCTGTCTTTTTCTGTTTCGGGACCAATCCCCGTGGCTCCAGGGTCCCATTACCAGCATATTGAAATTATCACTGTTCTTTTCAAGGCTTTTGTAGATGTTGAAAGGTCCGTAAAGATCTTCGGCATCAAATAAACCTCCTACTACCATAACCGCCGGCTTAACATCTTTCATGTGCTGCACAAGTCCGCGTTTTTGCCAGAATTCATCATAATTTGGATGCTCCTTAAGCTGTTGCCAGAAGACATTGTCCTCTCCGTAATACTTGTCGAGGTTCTTAAGCGGCCCTGCATCAAGAAAGAACTGGTATTGATCTTTGGTGTTCAACTCTGGAAAGGAATACCAGGCAGTATCGCTGGGAGTGGTTTTTTCGTACCCAAACACTGCAGTGGCTCTCCAATAGCTTAAAAGATAGGCTCCATTGTGATGAAAATCGTCAAAAAAGAAATCTCCGATAGGAGCCTGAGGTGAAACCGCTTTTATTGCCGGGTGAGCATCTATAAGAGCATAAGCAGAATAATACCCGGGGTAGGAAATTCCCCAAACCCCGACACGGCCGTTATTATTTTTTACATTTTTGACCAGCCAGTCAACGGTATCATAAGTGTCACTTGCCTCATCCACCTGCTTTTTCTTTTTGTTGGGAATGTATGCCCGCATGTTGTCATAAACACCCTCACTCATCCATCTCCCACGTACATCCTGGTAAACAAAGATGTTCCCTTCTTCCATCAGATGTCTGTTAGGTCCTATAAGGGAACGGAATTGATCTTCTCCATACGGCCGGGCACTATATGGCGTACGGGTCATTAGGATAGGATATTTTTTTGAAGTGTCTTTTGGAGAATAGATCGTGGTGTGAAGTTTTATGCCGTCACGCATACTGATCTCCACTTCTCGTTTGTTATAGTGATCTTCTACTTTAAATTCGTTCGCCGTCTGGGCAAAGCCAATGCTGCTGACCAACAAGAACAGGACAGGCAGGAAAAAGTTTCTGGTAAATTTCATCTGAAGGGTTTTGAAGCTCCTAAGATAGAAATTCCTGACAAAATTTTTCTAAAACACTAATTTCCTATTTCTGAAACTCCTTCACCCCTTCTTCCAGCCATTTTCTGAATTCGTCAGAATTTGGAGTATAACCTACCGGCTTGTTCAGCATATTCATGTTGTGATCAAGAAGCACATAAAAGGGCTGAGAGTTATTCTGGAAGTTAAGCGTCTGGAAGGTAGCCCATTTATCACCAATGGTTTCAATTTCCTTCACACCTCCCGTAGGTTTCTGGTAGTTGAATTTTTGATCTTCTGGGAGTTTTTTGCGGTCATCTACATATAAGGAGATAAGCACAAACTCATTTTGCATAATTTCAAAAACATCGGGTTCACTCCAGACCTGTTCTTCCATTTTTCGGCAATTGACACAGGCCCATCCGGTAAAATCGAGCAGAATAGGTTTATTAGCAGCTTTTGCAGCGGCAACCCCTTCATCAAAATCTTTGTAAGCTTTCAGCCCCAAAGGTCCTTCGGTCTCTTTTTCATAGATGCTGTAAAATAATGGCGGAGGGAATCCACTAAGCAGCTTCAGGTTTGCATAAGACGTATTGGTTAGCCCCGGAATTAAGTAGACCACAAAAGCCAATGTTGCAATTCCAAGGAAGATCCTGCCTTTGCTGAGTTTTGTTTTAGGACCGTCATGTGGAAATCGTAGGATTCCGAAGAGATATAAAAGCATCGCAATACCCACAATGATCCATATTCCTATGAATATTTCCCTTTTTAGCAGCCCCCAATGCTCCACAAGGTCGGCATTGGAAAGGAATTTAAAGGCCAGGGCCAATTCAATAAAACCTAAAACAACTTTTACTGAATTAAGCCATCCTCCGCTCTTCGGAAGAGAATTGAGCCAGTTGGGAAAAAGTGCAAATAGCCCAAACGGAAGCGCAAGTGCCAAACCAAAGCCTCCCATTCCGAAGGAAAGTTGGGTTGCACCACCATCTGTGGTTAAAGAACTTCCCAGCAGTGAACCAAGGATAGGCCCGGTACAGGAGAAAGAAACAATAGCCAGGGTGAGCGCCATAAAGAAAACTCCCATAATTCCGCCGAAGCTTGAAGCTTTATCATCCATCTTGTTGCTCCAGGAACTGGGCAGGGTGATCTCGTAATACCCAAAGAATGAGAAGGCAAAAAATATAAAAATGATAAAGAATATGATATTCAGGGTCGTGTTGGTGGAAATATTGTTCAGGATCTCGGGATCGAGTGAGTCGAGCAAATGGAAAGGTACGCTCAACAACAGGTAGATCAGGAAGATAAAGACTCCATACATGATGGCATTGACTAATCCTTTTTTACGCGTGCGGGCACCTTTGGTAAAGAAAGATACGGTAAGCGGGATCATTGGGAAAACACAAGGGGTAAGCAAGGCGATCAATCCGCCGATAAATCCAAGGAAAAATATGGTAGTGTATCCATTACTCTCCTCTTCTTCCAGCTCAACCCCGCCAACTCCTTTGACACCAATATTCAAGTTTTCGGTCAAACGTTGATCTTTATCTGAAACTTCAAGATCTGTAAATCCTTCCACGACCGCCTTGTTTTCAATGGAAATATTGAAACGTTCGGTTTCGGGAGGGAGACATTTTTCGTCATCACAAACTGAAAAATAAACTTCGGCCGTGATCACAAGATCTGTTGGATCCAGTACCTTTATTTTCTGCCGGAATTCAGCTTCATCCTCAAAATAGGTAATATCGGCCTCAAAAACCGCATCGTACAATGGAGGAACATCGGGTTCTTCTGTAGGGCCTAAAAGTTCGAATTTTCCGGGAGCTTCAGTATAGGTAAAAGCCGTAGGAATGGGAGCGATCTCTATGTCTATCTCCTCCTGGGAATATAAGTGCCAGCCGGGTTCTAAAGTTGCCTTGAAGATGAGTGTATAAATGGAATCATTTTCCTGCTCTACTGCTGCCTCCCAATCAATGGGATCTTCTATGCCCTGGCCAAGACTGTTGGGATCCCAAACCTGTGCCTGAAGGGTAAAAACTGAAATAAAAAACAGAACAAAAAATACAAAATTCCTCATGGTTCGAAACTTATTCTTATAATCTTATTGGTGTCATTGTCAACTGCAAACCTGGCATCCAGTCTTCGCCCCATCACCCACATGATCTCTTCACCCGAACACAACAGCCAGCAATTCTCTTTTTGCGGCAAGGATAATTTCTCATCCTTAAAAAATTTGCTCAGCTTCTTTTTGCCTTGCATCCCAAAGGGATAAAAGTAGTCGCCCCTCTCCCATTTCCTTACAACCAGAGGGAAGTTTAGCCGGTTGGCATCCACAAAAATTGCATTATCTGACTGGCTTTCAGAAATCTCCCCTACTTCTTCAAACTGAAAAGTTCCTATAGGCAACATCACTACCTCTTCCCCTTCACTTATCTCATAACGCCTGTCTTCCCCCGAAATGGTAGTAAGTAACAATTCTTCCCGGTCTTTTATGAGCCTGTGGGTTTTCGAATACACCATCTTTCCCGGTTGGGCATCCAGTAACCCATGCACATCTTCCCATTCTGTAAACCCAAAGCTTTTAAAAAGGGCATACATCACTGCCTTAGTATTGGGCAGGGTTTTTATAAGTTTGATCCTGAATGAATAGCCAAATTCTTCTTCCTTTGCAATTTTAGGAAAGATCGCAGACATATAATCTTCTATGAGGTCTGAACTTTGCTGCAGGTAACCACGGGTTTTTCCGAAACTTTCCAGCAACTGCGGATTCAGCTCCATCAGCTTGGGGATCACCTCCAGGCGCACTTTATTCCTGAAATATTTTAAAGATTGATTGCTGCTGTCTTCCCGCCACTTTAGATGGTTTAAATGTGCAAAATCCTCGATCTGTTTTCTTGTGAATGGCAACAAAGGCCTGCGTATACAATCATTTTTATCGGGAATACCTGTAAGCCCGTCTAAACCGGTTCCCCTTATGAAATTGATCAGCACCGTCTCAAGGTTATCATTCGCATGATGTGCCGTAAAAATATAATCGAACTGAAGCGTTTCGCACAACTCATCAAACCAGTGGTATCTTAGATCCCTCGCAGCCATTTGAGTGGATAGCTTCTTTTCATCTGCATAAGCTTCGGTTTCAAATTCTTCTATAAAGATCTGAAGATCCAGTGCATCTGCCAGTTCTATCACAAAATTTTCATCCTCTTCGCTTTCTTCCCCCCTAAGCTGAAAATTACAATGTGCAAGGGAAATATCCAGCCCCGCTTTCTTACACAAATGCACAAGCACCACGCTGTCAACACCTCCGCTCACGGCGACTAGTATCTTAGCTTCGGCGACTTCGGGAAACTGCTCCTGTAAATGATTTTTGAAAGCTATAAACATAGCCGCAAATATACCAAATTTGAATGGGCTTTAGAGGCCTTAATGCTCCTCCAGGACCTGTTTTAGCGCAGCAGCTTTCACCAGGCATTCCTCATATTCTTTCTGCGGAATGGACCCGGCAGTGATGGCCCCGCCAACAGAGGCCGAAACATATCTCTTTTCAGCATTATAAAGGATACTGCGAATCACTACATTAAAATCAAAGTCTCCATGTGGATCAAAATATCCTACGGCGCCACTGTAAAGTCCGCGTTTTGTTTCTTCCAGTTCTTCAATGATCTTCATAGCCGAAACTTTGGGAGCACCAGTCATGCTACCCATTGGGAAGGTGGTCCTTAAAACTTCAACCGGCGGAATGTTTTCCTCCAGTTCCGCTTTTACCGTGGAAATCATTTGGTGTACCTGTTGAAAGCTGTAGACCTTACAGAGTTCGGCCACTTCAACACTGCCTTTTTTTGCCGTTTTTGAAAGGTCATTACGCACCAGATCGACGATCATCACATTTTCTGATCTTTCCTTTGGATCTTGTTCCAGATCTCTTGCCAGTTTCCGGTCTTTTTCGGGATCTGAATGTATCCTTCCTGCCGTTCCTTTTATGGGTTGTGAGATGATAGTTCTTCCCTGCTTCTGAAGATATCTTTCCGGCGTAGCAGAGAGCAGGTAGTGACCATAATTCCTTAGGAAAGTGGCAAATGGCGGATGTGAAATGTCATTTAAAGCTGAAAAAGTTTCAAAAGCATCAATTTCTGCATCTTCAGCAAAGAACTCCTGACAAAAATTGGCCTCATAGATATCCCCCCGCTGAATATGATGCAGCAATTTTTCCACTTTTTGAAGATATTCTTCCCTGGGAATGCGGGGCTGCAGTTTTACCGGACTCCTTTCCGCAGAAAAAAAATCTTTCTGAAAATCCCCTTTTTGGAGGAGCTCTTCGAGGTCTTCTTCCATCTCGTCATCCACCATTCCGAGGTAATGCAACTCCAATTCATTTCCTTTCAGAAAAAAGATCTTTTTAGGTTGAAAAAAGAAGAGTTCAGGGAATTTTAATCCATCGAAATTGCTTGATTGCAAATCTTCCACATCATTTTTAAGATCATAGGAGAGATAGCCAAAGATCCAGTCTGCAGTTGTTTCCTGGTACTCCTGAAGTTTACCGAAAGCGCCGTGGGCATCGGTTTGAATGGCCGTAAAAGCATCTACAGCTAATACTGCATCAAATTTGGAATAAGAATTATGATGTTCATTGCTGTCAAACCAAACCACTTCTTTAAAGCGGCGGGACCATTGCAGCAAGGCAACTTTTACAGGTAAAGCATGTTCTATTTTGATCTTTTTGGATACCCGCACCTACTCTTTTATTTCCTGGGAAAAGGCGGTAACAACCTCGGCTATACCAAGATCAAAAACCTCATTGACAATACTTCCTTTTTCTGAATCAAAATTTTCGTAAAACTGCGGCAGACTGAAACTTTCCACAATTTCCCCACCAAACCTTGGAAACTGATTTTTACAATACTCCAATGCCGATGCTCCACCCCGCTTACCGGGAGAAGTGCTCATCAACAGGATCTTCTTATTCTCCAGGAATTTCCTGTCCAGGCGCGAGAGCCAGTCAAGGATGTTCTTGAAGAATCCCCCTACATTGGCATTATATTCATTAACCGAAATGATCAATGCCCCGTGCTCCTGCAGCATCTTGTAAAGAACTTCTACATTTTCAGGAAAGCCTTCTTTTTCCTTTACAATACTATAAATGGGAAAATCATCCTCTTTTAATTTAAGAACCGTCACGGGATGGGCGCTGATCCTTTCGGTAACATTCAGGATCAACTGGTGATTTATGGAAGTGGGGCTGTTGGAAGCCGAAAAGGCAAGAATTTTTCTCATAGAGGGTATAATTGGATCCAAAAATACAAATTCACCGGTTATTGAAGCTAAATAAAAGCATCATCACTTTATTAAGAAGGAAATGACTTTTATAAGTTACCTTTGTCGTTTTAAAATTTTTCAGTTTGAATTTTCAGGATCTAAACCTCACCACTTCATTATTAAATGCCCTTGAAGATCTTAAGATCTCTACCCCCACTCCTATCCAGGAGCAGGCTTTACCGGTAATTCTCTCGGGCAGGGATATGGTGGGAATTGCACAAACAGGAACCGGAAAAACCCTGGCCTACCTGTTACCCCTGCTAAAGACCCTAAAATATTCTGAACAATTGAATCCCCGGATTCTTATTATGGTTCCTACCCGGGAGCTTGTAGTGCAGGTGGTTGAAGAGCTGGAAAAGATCACAAAGTACATCAACGTTCGTATTTTGGGGATTTACGGAGGCACCAACATTAATACTCAAAGACAACAGGTGACACAGGGAATGGATATTCTTGTTGCTACCCCGGGAAGGCTTTACGACCTTGCCATAAACCGAAATCTTCAACTTAAATCGGTTCAAAAACTGGTGATCGATGAAGTAGATGTGATGTTGGACCTGGGCTTCAGGTTTCAACTGAACAACATCCTGGAACTTCTCCCTCAAAACCGGCAAAACATCATGTTTTCGGCAACGATGACTACAGAAGTTGAAAAGGTGATCCAGGACTTCTTTAGAAATCCGGAAACTGTTTCTGTAGCCGCAAGCGGTACTCCGTTGGAAAACATCGAGCAACAGCTTTATGAGGTTCCCAATTTTTATACAAAAGTTAACCTCCTGAAGCATCTTTTGGAAGACAGGGAGAAATTTCACAAGGTGCTTATCTTCGCGGGTAATAAAAAGATTGCAGACAGGCTGTTTGAAAACCTTAGCCCTCTTTTTCCTGAAGAATGTACCGTGATCCATTCCAATAAAACTCAAAATTATCGTTTGAGAAGTATCAGACAATTTGGAGATGGATTTTGCCGTATTCTGGTAGCTACAGACGTTATGGCGCGTGGACTGGATATTGAGTTGGTGAGTCATGTGATCAATTTTGATACGCCCGCCTACCCCGAAAATTACATGCACCGTATTGGTCGTACCGGAAGGGCCGAAAAAGCAGGAAATTCTATCCTTTTGAGCACCCCTTCAGAACAAGAGGATCTGGAAAAGATAGAAGCCTTGATGGATATGAAAATTCCGGTTACTCCTCTTCCTGAAGAGGTGCCGGTTTCTACAGAACTCATTCCGGAAGAACAACCCGTAGCACCCGAAATTTATAACCCTCTTAAAAATTCTGATGAAGATCAACCCGGGCCTGCATTTCATGAAAAAAAGGAAAAGAATCAAAAGGTGAATCTTGGAGGTTCTTATCGCAGGGAGATCAAGAAGAAGTATAAAAAACCAAAGACACGAGGCGATAAGAACTTTAACCGACGCAAGAAAAAGTAACCCTAAATTGCTATTTTACAGGCATTTGTATTAAGAAAATATTTTCCAAATTAAAAGTTAATAACCATCTTCAGGTTTACCGGTAAAATTGAGCTGAAAAATCTCATTTTTTAGCTTCTCCTTTCAAAAATATGTGCTTGTTTAGTCTTTTTTGAAGCTTCGGGCACCATTAAAAACACTAATTATCAGGCAACTTCCTGTACTTTTTTAAATTTTTTAAATTTTTTTAGCTTACTAAAACTTAGCATTGGTGCGGCTTTTCAGAAATGGCAAATTAGAATTGCTAATTTTCTGTCCTGGTGTGCTTTGCAATTCCAAAAATTATATTAAATTTAACTTTCCCCCTGAAATTATGCTGGCTGAATAACGGGTATCAACCCTTTCAAAATTAATTTCGTGATGAAAAAAAGTACAACCATGCCGGAAGAATATCTTTTGGGGGCGGCACAAAGCCTGTTCAACGGGGGAAATGGTCAGGAAAACAGGGAATTTCTTCTTTTCATCACTTCTTTGGATGATCTTTCTTTAAAGGCTGTCAATTTTAAATCTCTTCAGTATTTTAAAAATCAATTTCCATTAGGAGACGGAAAAGATGATTTCTTCGATAACATTATTCATCCCGAAGATCACCCTCTAATGCTTCATCTCTTAGGAACTCCCGGGAATCCTTTTAGAGAGGAGGAAAAGGGAGTTATTTTACGGGTGCGGTCTCCTTTTGGTTACTGGAAAAACTTTCAGTTTAAGAGCCGCATCTATGCAGGTTTTGAAAATTCCGAAGAACAATTTTTACTCACCCTGGCGGTACCTGTAGATCCTGTGCGATACCCTGCCCGCAAAGGAGTGAATATTGAGACAGAAAAATCTCTCCAGGAAAGCCTTAATAAATATAAGATACTGGTTAATTCTCTTGATCAGGGATATGGGGTCCTGGAAATGATTTATGATCTCGATAAAAATCCAGTAGATTATCTATTTGTGGAGGTCAATCCGGCGTTTGAAGGCCATACCGGGTTATGTGAACCTCTGGGTAAAACGATGAAAGAATTTTACCAGCGACACGAGAGTCACTGGTTTGAGACCTTTGGAAAGGTAGCGGTAACAGGGGAACCTGTGCGCTTTGAAGATTACGCCGAAGCACATGAGAAGTGGTTTGATGTCTATACTTTTCCCATAGGGAATAAAAGAAGTAGAAAAGTAGCCTGCCTCTTCTCAGACATTACTGCCCGTAAAAATGCCGAAGAGAAGCTGCAAAAGCTCAATGAAAACCTTGAGCAAAAGGTAAGAAGCCGTACCCTGGAGCTGGAAGAACAGAATGAACTTCTTCAAATGGTGTTTGACACCGTCAAACAGGGGATATTTTTGATGAAACCTTTGTTCGGTGAAAATTATGATCTCGTAGATTTTACCTATGTAAGGGTAAATAAAGTGGTAAGCCGTTATTACAACCAAAAGCATATGTCCGGCAGAAGTTTCCTCAAACTGAATCCGCAGGCAGGAGAAAAAGGGGTATTCGAAACTTTTAAGCAGACTATGCTCACAGGTGAATCATCTGAATTTGAGGTGCAACTCGATCTTACCAGAAAGGATAGCTTTTTTAGGATCACCAGCAGGCGTCAAAAAGGCCTGCTCATTTGTTCTTTAGAAAATATTACCCGTGAAAAAAAGAAAACCCAGGAATTAAAAGAGAATATAAGATTTAAACAGCAGTTGATCCAAACCTCACCAGATTACATTGTGATTCTGAATCTTTACGATGAAAAGATTAGATACCTTAACCGGGACATGGAACTGGACCATCTTACGGTAAGCCAGGTGCAAGGAATGTCATTACGGGATATCCTGCCTTTGATCCATCCGCAAGATCGCCACAGGATCCTGGAATTTCATAATGAAATTACCAAAGCATCGAACAAAGATGTACAGGAAGTTGAATTCAGGCTTAAAGGAAAAGACAGAAGCTGGGAATTTTTTAGCGCCCGCGGAAAGGTCTTTATGAGGAACAAAAAAGGAAATGTTTACGAATATATTGTAATGCTCAGGAATGTCCAGGCAGAGAAACTTACTCAGCAGGCTCTTATTACCGCTGAAAAACTTTCAATAAAGGGAGAGATCGCCAGGACGCTCGCACACGAACTAAGAAATCCTCTTGCCAGCATAGGAATGAGTGTCGACATTATGGAGAAGCTAACACAGGGGCAACAAAAAAAGGACCTAAACAACTATCTTAAGATCATTCAACGTAGTACTACCACCTTGAATAACCTGGTAACAGACCTTTTATCGGTATCTAATTATTCTAAACCCGAACTGAAAAAATGTTGTTTGGCAAAAACAATAAATAAAGCCCTGGCACACGCAAAGGACCGAATATTTCTTACGGGCCTTACCGTGGTAATAAGGTACCGTGGCTCTTATTTTATTAATGCAGATGAAGAAAAACTGAAGATCGCGTTATTAAATATTATTGTGAATGCGACCGAGGCAATGATGCCCGATGAGGGAATACTCCAGATAAGCATCAATAAAAAGAAGAACAATTTTGTCTTACATATCACCGATAATGGTTGTGGTATGGAAAAAGAACAGCTTGAAAGGCTTTTTGAGTCCTTCTATACCCAGAAACCGGGCGGAATGGGAATAGGCTTAAGTTCGGTGAAAAATATTCTTGATGAACATGGTGCTACAATAGAAGTACAGAGTGTGCCTAAAGAGGGTACCACCTTCGTGATCACCTTTCCGCGTTATGAGGAGGTTTAAAAACGAAATTCTACAGAAGCCACTGTGAAAAAGCTATTATTGTGTATCTTCGGCCTCTAAAAAGTATTTAGTTCTTTTCGACTAAATATCGTTTTACAACACTAAAATGTGGACAGGAACATATGGGGATAATTGATTCCATAGGCAATCTGGTGATGAAAAGTCGCATGGATGACTTAGAAAATTCTGTAAATAATCCTCATGAAACGCAGCAAAAGGTTTTAAGTGAGCTTCTTACAACTACTAAGCACACCTACTACGGAAAAAATTACCATTTCAGGGATATTTCCAATTATCGTCAGTTCAAAGAGCAGGTACCTCTTAACAATTACGAAGATCTTTTTCCTTATATCGACCTCATTTTAAAAGGTGAACAAAACGTCCTTTGGCCTACCCCTATAAAATGGTTTGCGAAATCTTCAGGCACTACAGGAGCTACCAGCAAGATCATACCGGTTTCTACTGAAGGCCTGGAGCAATGCCATTATCAGGGAGGTCGGGACATGTTGGCTCTGTACATCAGGAATTATCCCGATGCCAAACTTTTTTCCGGTAAGAATCTTTCAATAGGCGGAAGCCAGGAATCCAAGCTGTCTGACAAAAACGGGTACTACACCGGAAACATTTCGGCCATTGTAATGAAAAATTTGCCTTTTTGGGCTCAATTTGGAAGAACTCCCGGCTTGGAAGTGACCATGATGAATAATTGGGAAGAAAAGATCAGGAAGATCTCAGAGATCACTTCACAGCAAAAGATCACTAGCCTTGCAGGTTCTCCAATGTGGATGTTGCTGCTTCTTCAATATATTATTAAAGAGCATAAGATCAATTACATCCAGGATGTGTGGCCAGATCTGGAGGTTTTCTTTCACGGTTCGGTTTCATTTGCACCGTACAGGCCGCTTTTTGAAGAACTGGATAGAAATAACAGTTTAAGATATCTGGAGATCTTTAATGCCACAGAAGGCTTTTTTGCGCTTCAGGATCAAAAAGATGATCCTTCCCTCCTGCTTATGCTCAATTACGGGATCTATTACGAATTCATCCCCGAGAAAGAATTTTTATTGGAAAACCCAAAGGTTATTCCATTAAGTGAGGTGGAAGTAGGTAAAAATTACTCCATGGTGATCAGCACCAATTCCGGACTGTGGCGATATAAAATTGGGGATACGATCAAGTTCACAACTGTAAGCCCCTATCGTTTTACCATTAGCGGGCGTACCAAGCATTGTATCAATGTGTTTGGGGAAGATCTTTTCGCAGAACATGCAGAAAAAGCAATTTCTGTAGCTTGTAGAGAAACAGGTGCTATCTTAAGGGATTTTACGGCCGCCCCTTACTTCTACGATCGTAGCAAAAAGGGATATCACGAGTGGCTTATAGAGTTTGTTCGTTCTCCTCAAAACAAAGCTGATTTTCTGGAGATCCTGGATCGCGAATTGGGGAAGTATAATGACGACTATGCCGCGAAACGCCGCAACAATGTTGCTATTGAGCCTCCTGTAGTGAGAGAAATGCCCGAAGGTTCATTTTACGAATGGCTTAAACGAAAGAATAAGCTTGGGGGACAACACAAGGTGCCAAGGCTTTCTAACAGCAGGGAATTTGTAGAAGAACTTCTTAGGATCAAAAGTTCACTGCAACCGGAACTCTAAAGCCTCTCCTCCAGTAATTTATCCAGAGTTTTTCTGAAACCGGAGTCATTCCAGTTGGCAGATCCTTTCTTATCCACCACAATTTTTCCATTTTTAGAGAGCAGGTAAGTGGTGGGTAAACTTGTTGATTGCATCTGTCCCGGAGGCATGCTCAATGGCTGATAAACCGGAAGCCGGTAATTCTTTTTTTCCAAAAATCTGTGTAATTTCTCTGCCTCTTCAGAAGAAACAAAATAAAAATCCACCTTGTTGCCATAGTCCTCGTACAATTTCTCAAAAGAAGGCATTTCGGCAATACAGGGTGGGCACCATGTTGCCCAGAGATTAATTATGGCAACTCTGCCAGTGGACTGACTAAAATTAACCGGCGTGCCGTCCAGCTTCCGTAAGTTCCAGTTGTAATTGTCCAATACTTCCCGGTCTTTCTCAGAAACTGTGGAAGGACTAAAGGCTATAAGCCTGTTTAAACCTACCTGAAGCGGTTTTCGTGTCTGCGGAATAAACAACAGCACTATAAAAGCGATCAAAAGGATGTTGGACCAGTTTTTCTTAAGGAACTCCATGAAAGAAAATTAAGAAGCAAATGTAAGATATAGAATACATACCTGCTAAAAATGCCTTTTTTGTAACCTTTAAATTTTTAAGTTTATTAGTATCTTAAGGCCTTAATCAAAAAGAAATAAAAATGACCCCTTCGAAAAAAATTGGTTTAGGTTTAATATCGGCCATGGTGATCGCAGGATGTGGTTCGGGAAGCACAAAAGCTCCTGTTCCCTCTGAAGAGCCGGCTTTAACAGTTGAACAAAATACTATGGAAGATAATATTCTACTTCAGGAATGGACCGGCCCCTATGGCGGAGTTCCTGCCTTTGACAAAATGAAGCTGGAGGACCTGCAACCCGCTATGGAGCAGGGAATGGCTCAGCACCTGCAGGAGATACTAATGATCGCCAGTAATCCCGCTCCTCCCACTTTTGAAAATACGATCCTGGCGATGCAAAAATCCGGAGAACCTCTTGACAGGGCTTTTACCTACTACAGCATTTGGAGCAGTAATATGTCCTCCCCGGAATTCAGAGAAGTTCAGCAGGTATTAGCACCTAAGATCTCCGAATATTCTTCAAAGATCTCACAGAACAAGCAACTTTTTGAAAGAATAAAAGCAGTATACGAACAATCTCAGAAAAACCCTTTACCACCTCAGCAACAAAGAGCAGTGCAGCTTATCTATGAAGATTTTGCAATGGAAGGAGCAGATCTTAATGAGGCCGATAAAAAGAGGTATGCCGAAATCAATCAGGAACTTTCCCGTCTCTATACCACCTTCTCTAATAATGTATTGGCAGAAGAAGAGAACTATGTGGTTTTTCTAACTAAAGATCAATTGAGCGGCCTTCCTGACTCTTTCGTTAAAGCTGCTGCAAAAGCTGCTGCAGACCGTGGAGAGGAAGGAAAATATGCTGTTTTGAATACCCGCTCTTCCATGGATCCTTTCCTTACTTATTCAGATAACAGGGAATTGAGAAAAGAAGTTTGGACCAACTATTATTCACGTGGTGACAACAATGATAAATTTGACAACAAGGACATCATCAAAGAAATTCTGAAGCTGCGTGATGAAAGAGTTGAGCTGTTAGGTTTTGAAAATTATGCACAATGGAGATTACAGAACCGTATGGCCAAAAATCCCGAAAACGCGATGGAACTTATGGAAGCCGTTTGGCCTGCCGCTTTAGCGAGAGTTGAGGAGGAAGTGGCCGATATGCAGGCATTAGCGAAAGCCGAAGGTAAGGATATCACCATTGCGCCCTGGGACTACAGGTATTATGCAGAAAAAGTAAGACAACAGAAATATGATCTTGAGTCCAATGAAGTAAAGCAGTACTTACAGCTTGATAAACTTACAGATGCATTATTCTACACTGCTTCTGAAGTTTTTAATTATAAATTCACTCCTGTGCCCGAAGGTACAGTACCTGTTTTTCATGAAGACGTAAAGGTGTGGGAAGTAACAGACAAAGATTCCGGAGAACATATTGGGCTCTGGTACCTGGATCCCTATGCCCGCACCGGTAAACGATCTGGAGCCTGGGCGTCGCAATATCGCAGCCATTCAGAAATGGAGGGAGACAAGGAAACTGTACTGGCTTCCAATAATTCCAACTTTGTAAAGCCTGCTCCGGGAGAACCGGCACTTATCTCCTGGGATGATGCCACCACCTTCTTTCATGAATTTGGGCATGCTTTGCACTTCTTTGCTTCAGAAGTAAAATATCCTGTCCTGAACGGCGGGGTAAGAGATTATACCGAATTCCAGTCCCAGTTACTCGAAAGATGGCTATCCACAGATGAGGTGATCAACCAGTTCCTTGTTCATCATGAAACCGGAGAACCGATTCCGCAGGAACTTGTGGAAAAGATCAAAAAAGCGGCAACTTTTAATCAGGGATTTGAAACTACAGAATTCCTTGCTTCGGCATTGATGGACATGAAGTTGCACACCACAGATCCTGAAGAGATCGATATGGCTACTTTTGAAAAGGAAACTCTTGAGGAGCTTAATATGCCTTCGGAAATTGTGATGAGACACCGCACTCCTCATTTTGGACATGTATTTTCCGGGGAAGGATACGCTACAGGGTACTATGGTTATTTGTGGGCAGATGTATTAACATCTGATGCTGCGGAAGCTTTTAGAGAAGCCCCGGGAGGATTTTATGATAAAAACGTGGCTGCAAAACTTGTAGAATATCTCTTTGCACCAAGAAATGCTATGGATCCTGCGGAAGCTTACAGGTTATTCCGAGGCAGAGATGCCACTATTGATGCGCTCATGAGAGATCGCGGATTCCCGGTTCCTTCGGAAAAGGAGAATCAGTAATATATCTTAAAGTCAAAGAAAAGCCGGAGTTAAACTCCGGCTTTTCTTTTTTACAACAGTTCCTGAAAATGATCTTTTAAGGCTTTTTGTGCGGCATGATAGCCACACATTCCGTGTACTCCGCCTCCCGGAGGTGTAGATGATGAACAAATATAAACCCGTGGATCTGGTGTGGCATAGGGAGAAAGTTTTGCAATTGGTCTCGTAAACAGCTGGGTAATATCCTGCTTTCCGCCGTTGATATCTCCCCCAATAAGGTTTGGATCAAAATGCTGAAGATCCACAGCGTTCATGGTAGAACGTCCTAAAATAGTCTCCTTAAAACCGGGGGCAGCTCTTTCAATCTGGTTTTCAATCACTTCTGTAAAATCAGCTGTACTACCATTGGGCACATGGATGTAGGCCCAGGCAGTATGTTTTCCGGTAGGTGCCCTGGAAGGATCAAAGGGAGTATGTTGCGCTACCAGCACATAGGGAGTACTGGTGATATTCTTTTGGTGGATCTCTTTTTCCGAATTCTCAATCTCCTTTTTAGTAAAACCTATATGTATTGTTGCAGCTTTCCTGCATTTTTCACTTGCGAAAGGTATGGGTTCGCTCAATGCCCAATCCATTTTAAATACTCCTGCACCATAGTTAAAAGCCTCCATTCTTCTTCTGTAAAGCGAATTAAAATTGAGCCCTCTTACTTTTAGTAATTGTTTGGGTGTGAGATCGAACATGTAGGCATATGCATTTGGCAGATCCCGAATATCTTCCACCCAGGTATTCATAAAAAGCTCTCCCCCCAGGGATTTATAATAATCCAGTAAGGCCTTTGTAAAATTACCCGCTCCTCCTTTTGGGAAAGGCCAGTTGAATTTATGGGCACTGGTAGTAAGGACCAGCCCAAAAGAGGCCGAGGCAATATTAGTTAGAGGCAAAGTGGAATGAGCAGCAGAACCATAAAAGAAGATCTTGCTCCGCTCATTCTTAAAATAATGGTTCACCAGCATTTGTGCCGAAGGCAAGGCCTTCAAACCGAATTTCATGAATTCTAAAGGATGTTCGGGAATTCCCAAAGGCCCCAGTAATTCTCCTCCTATTTTGTCCCAGTTTTCCAGGAGCGGAGAAAAAAGATCTAAATATGCCTGCCTGTCTTCACCCAATTGAGCTGCTGTAGTCTCAATATCCTTGTAACACCCATACGCCGTCCCATCCTCAAACGGATGCGCATAGGCAATTTCGGGATAGATCCATTCCAAACCAAAATCCTTTAGAGGAAGATTGCGGAAAAATGGGGAAGCTAATCCCAAAGGTAAAATAGCAGATCCTACATCATGTTTAAAACCCGGAAGGGTAAGTTCCTGGGTACGGGTAGCACCACCGGGAGTTGCAGCCTGTTCAAAAATTGCAGTTTTTAATCCTTTTTGCTGTAAGCGAATGGCGGCAGCAATTCCATTGCTGCCGCTTCCAATTACAATTGCATCATATTTTTGTGACATTTATGGCAAATCTTTTTCGAGATCGAGACCCTGGAGGTAATCTTCAAAAGTGATATCCCCATGTTGCTCCCCGATCATATCATTGGTTGTGACAAATTTGAAATATTTGAGTTTGGCCGTAAGATCATCATCTAACAGTTCGGGCAGGAACATTCCCCATTCTGCAAGCTTCTCGGGCACCTCAATTATTTTTCCGCCGATCCTTTTCTCTATCATTTCGGCCATTTCGCGACGTGTATGAATCAATGGTCCGCCTACTTCTTTAATATTCGGCCCTTCCCTTAGCACAGATACCACGACCTTAGCAAGATCTTTTTGATGAATACTATTGGTCCTGGTATGTCCATCCCCTACTATGGGAATTACTTTTCTTTTCGCCATGATCGCGAGGTCATTTAATCCCGAAAAGAAACCTACAGGTCTTATGATGGTGTAATCCAAACCCGAAGCTTCTAAAGCATCCTCAAACATTTTATGGGATTTGGCCACTTCATACTCCAACGCCTTTTCGGCTCCTTTGATAGAGACATATATAAATCTTTTTACGCCGTTTTTCACAGCATCATCAAGAACATTGCTGTTAGCATAAAAATCATTTTCCATAAATGATTTTCCGCGATTGGTAAAAAGGCTGACACTTTTGCCCAGGGTAGAAATTACTATTGAGACATCTTTGGTGATGTCTTTTATATTTTCATTTCCTTCGCTGGCATCTGCCTTCCAGATGTCATCGGTATATTCAGCAACTTTTTCTGCGCCGTCTTCAGAATGCACCAGGGCCCTGACTTCCAGATCCTGCTCCCGAAGCAGCTTAAGCACCTCCATTCCCAATGCGCCTGAAGCCCCTGCCAGTAAAACCTTTTCCTTCATACTTTTACATTTTTCCTGAATTTACTGGAAAAAACCTGAAGTACTTCTGCCCGGGGAGTTGATTAACAAAAAATTACAAGCCGGTCTGCGCATTTTGCTCCCGCTCCATTTCCTGCCTGCGGAATTTTATAAGAAATTCCTTAGCCTTGGAGACAGGTCGTACCTTGCGGTGGTGACAGGTAATCTTTTCGGCAGCTTTAGAAGTAATTAATTTGGAAAGAGTTATTTTTTCGGAATTGTCTAAAAGATCAAGTTGAGGTTTGATCATTGCGTAAATTTTCCTGGCATCCATGAGATTATATTTAAGCCTGAAGCTGATTTAACGTACTTAAATATAAGAAAATTATTTCAATGGAATGGCAGCAGCCTTAAGATGAGCACCTAAGACTGAGAGCTTCCTGCACTTAAACCTTTAAGTTCAAAAAAGCCAACGAAGAATTACCCCTAGGTAAAAAGGGTAATTTTGTAAGAATTTTTTCACCGGTTTATTTGACGATCTCCATGATCACCAAAACAATTGCCAGTAAAGCAATGATAAAGATCATACCCAGGACAATTGCAATAATTACTTTCTGGGCGGTGGAAAACTCTACAGTATAGTTATTCCAGATGTTTGTTAAAGCACTCATAATGATAGGGAGTTTTCGGTAGTTTTATAACCATATAATACATTAAACATTAAATCAGCATTAAATTACGAATTTTAGAAAGGTTTAGCAACATTGTCGAAAGTTAAAACGCTGAACTGCAATTTTTTCGGATGAACAGTATGCCCGATAATGGTCAGTCAGGAATTCTTACCTGTTCCTACCAAAAATTGAGCACAGCTGCTAAATCCTAATTGTATTGAATTATTAATTTTTTGGCTTTTTTTCCTCCAGGTCGTCCTATTTTTGTGGTTCATGAAACCCAACAGGAAATTTACAGAAGGTAGGATCTTTAATTCCCTTTTTAGCCTCGCCTTTCCCATTATTCTTGCCAATATACTACAGTCGGCCTACCAGCTGGTCGACACCTTTTGGTTGGGGCGTTTGGGCGCAAATGCTGTGGCAGCGGTGAGTATAAGCTTTCCGTTACTGTTCCTTGTACTTTCATTAGGATCGGGATTAACTTTAGCAGGTACGGTGTTAGTTTCTCAGGCTTATGGTGCTGAGGAACATAAACGGGTGGATTTTAATTCTTCCCAAACAATTTCTCTTATCTTCTTCATTTCCCTCATGCTTTCGGTATTGAGTTACTTTGCTGCAGGCCCGCTAATGAGACTAATTGGGGCAGGCCCGGAGATCTACAATGATTCGGTAAGTTATTTCCAGGTCTCATCACTTGGGTTTGTGTTTCTCTTTATGTTCTTTGCTTTCCAGTCTTTGATGCGGGGCATAGGAAACGTGATGCTTCCGGTATATATAGTTTTGGGAACTGTTTTTCTCAACCTCATCCTCGATCCTTTGTTTATCTATGGCTATGGTCCTGTGCCGGGGTTTGGTGTAGCAGGTGCTGCAGTGGCCAGTATCATCACCCAGGCAATTTCTGCAGCTATTGGCTTATGGATCCTATTCCGTGGAAAAAGTGGTATAAAGATCTATTTTTCGCAAATGAAGCCGCACTATTCCACATTAAAAAAAATAGTTAACCTTGGGATTCCTGCAAGCATAGAACAATCTACCAGAGCATTAGGAATGGCTTTTATGGTGCTTCTGGTAACAGGTTTTGGTAGTGAAGTCGTCGCCGCTTACGGTATTGGAGCCCGGATCCTTAGCTTCATAATTATTCCGGCACTTGGACTGGCTATTGCCACCACATCTTTGGTGGGGCAAAATATTGGAGCGATCAAGATCAAAAGAGCCGAACAGGTTGCAAATCTTAGCAGCAGGATTGCATTTTTCGGCCTCACCGGAATCGGGATCCTTATGTATTTCTTCGCGGTTCCTATTACTGCTTTTTTTATACCCAATGATCCGGATGTTATTCAGGATGCTGCGTATTTTATAAAGATCATGGCACCAAGTTTTGGATTACTGGGAGTGCAGCAGGTATTGAACGGGGTTTTCAACGGCGCCGGCTTTACCAAGGCTTCTATGCTTATTTCTATCCTGAATTTATGGATCATCCGTTTTCCGGTAGCCTTTATGCTTTCACATAAAACAGATCTAAGCTATGAAGGGATCTGGTGGGCATTCCCTATCTCCAATGCCATTGCGGCACTGGCAGCCTTCATCTACTTTAAACAGGGATATTGGAAACTGAGGTTGTTTAGGAGGAGACGATAATTGTGATTCACAATTGCTTAACAATAAACTTTTTTTGCTGTTAAAAATCTTTTTTCTGCTTGTAAAAAATGTGAATTTGGTGCAACATTTAAATTTCAGAATGATGGAAAAATCAGATTCTAAAACAACAAAAGATCACAACACGATCAAAAAATGGGCTGAAAAAAGAGATGGAAAACCTGCTGTGGTAGAGAGTACATCCAATAGTAGTAAAGGTGGCGGACTTTTAAGGATCAATTTTCCGGGTTATGCTGAAGACAACCTGAAAGATATTTCCTGGGAAGAATTTTTCAGGATCTTTGATGATAATAAACTTCAATTCCTTTATCAGGAGGAAACAAAAGACGGCGGAGAAAGCAGGTTCTTTAAATTTGTAGGCGACGAATAAATTCTTTAACCATTCTAAATATAAAAGGCTGCCCCTCGGGCAGCCTTTTCAGTTTTATCAGATAAGGATTAAGATCGGTTTTTCTTCTTGGCTGCCTTTGCAGCACGTTTCTCTTTAAGGCTCAGCACAGGTTCTTTCTTTGCTGAATTCTTGGAGGGAGATTTTTCTTTTGGCATGATTTCCAGTTTTTTAAATACCAGATAAAAGTAGTAAAAGGATTGACACGGAAATGAGGAGAAGACAAATTATTTTCTATAAGAGCAACAAAAAAAATACCTGCCAAAAAGGAGATTTTTGGCAGGTATTGCATTTGTGCTTTTCTAATTTTATATATGGATCGGCCGGTTATCAGTCGCTGCAAGGGCAGCTTCTTTAACTGCTTCGGCATAAGTTGGATGTGCGTGGCTCATCCTGGAAATATCTTCGGCTGAAGCACGGAATTCCATTGCGGTAACAGCTTCAGCAATAATATCGGCAGTTCTCGCACCAATCATATGCACCCCGAGTACTTCATCGGTGCTTTCATCTGATAGTATCTTCACAAAACCATCTGTATCGCCACTGGCTCTTGATCTACCAAGGGCACGCATTGGGAATTTCCCTTCCTTATACTTCACTCCTTCTTCCTTCAATTGCTCTTCTGTCTTTCCAACTGCAGCAACCTCTGGCCAGGTATAAACCACTCCCGGAATAAGATTATAATTGATGTGTGGCTTTTGTCCGGCGATCACTTCGGCTACCAGAGTTCCTTCTTCCGAAGCTTTGTGCGCAAGCATTGGACCTTTTATCACATCTCCAATGGCATAGATATTCTTCACATTGGTTTGGAGATTTTCGTTCACCTCTACTCTACCGCGGTCGTCTATCTTTACTCCGGCGGCATCTGCCTTTAAACCTTCAGTATAAGGTTTTCTACCAACAGAAACCAGGCAGTAATCTCCTTTGAACTCTACTTCCTTATCTTTCTTGTCTTTTGCCTTGATCACTACCTCGTCCCCGTTTCTTTCAACAGCATTCACCTGGTGAGAAACATAGAACTTCATTCCCTGTTTCTTCAAAGATTTAGTAAGCTCCTTGGAAAGGGCGGCATCCATAGTCGGGATGATCCTATCCATATATTCCACTACAGAAACTTCTGCTCCCAGTCGCATATAGACCTGGCCCAATTCAAGACCAATCACTCCACCACCAATGATCACAAGATGTTTTGGAACTTCTTTCATCTTAAGAGCTTCGGTAGAGGTGATCACCCGCTCTTTATCAAGTTTTATAAAAGGCAGGCTTGCAGGTTTGGAACCTGTAGCTATAATGATCTGTTTTGCTTCGATGGTTTCAGGTTCACCTTCAGACTTTGCGATTTCAATATGAGTTTCGTCTTTGAAAGAACCAATACCTTCAAAAACATCGATCTTATTCTTGTTCATGAGGAATTTTATACCGTCAACCGTTTGATTGACCACAGATTCCTTTCGCTCAATCATTTTCTGAAGGTTCAACTTCACTTCGCCGGTAAGCTCGATCCCGTGATCTTCAAAATGTTTAACAGCATCCTCGTAGTGGTGAGAAGAATCAAGTAATGCCTTACTCGGGATACATCCCACGTTTAAACAAGTGCCGCCAAGGCTGGAATATTTTTCTATAAGTGCAGTTTTCATTCCCAGCTGGGCGCAGCGAATTGCAGCTACATAACCTCCCGGCCCGGAACCTATTACAGCAACATCATATGTGCTCATAAGTATGTTTTTTTGTTGATTTTTTTAAAAGAGTAACAAAAGTACGACTATTAATAACAAATATAAAAAGTAGTGAGTATTGAGAAGCTGTAAGGTGCGGGTTACGAAATCACAAGTACAGGCACTAAATTCTAAGCACCAAATTCCAATTTTTCAGCGCCAGAACCTTAAACCTTAAATTTTAAACCTTGAACCCTTTTAAATATTTAAAGCCGTTGTATTTTTTACCGGACTTATAACAAAGGTACTTTGGGTGCTGCCAATATGGTCGAGAGCGGTAAGCTTGTTAAGCATAAATTCCCGGTAAGCTTCCATATCTTTTACCATGACCTTAAGGATATAGTCATATTCCCCGCTCACATGAAAGACTTCTAATACTTCGGTTAGTTTTGCTACCTGACTTTCAAACCGGGTTACATTGCCTTTGGTATGCTGAACGAGTTTGATCTGGCAAAAAGCAGTAAAGGAGCGCTCCACTTTTTCAGGTTTTACAAGGGCAACATATTTAGAGATCACTCCGTTCCTTTCCAATTTTCGTATCCGTTCATATACCGCGGTTACAGAGAGCTGAAGCTTTGAAGCCAGTTCCTTGTTCGTCTTTTTTGAGTTCACCTGTAAAAGGCTGAGTAATTGTTGATCTACGGGATCGAGCTGCATCTGTTAAATTTTCTATAAAAGCTGTTCAAAAGTACGTTTTTCAGAATAAATAAAGGCAAATATTGGCTCCTGTAGTTTTATTTTCTACAAAAGGAGCTTCTTATTGATTTTTATCCTGAAGCACCTTTACTTTGAGTAAACAAAACCATATTCTCTATGAAATTTAAACCAGCAGATAAGATCCAGGACCTCCAGTATTTTGGAGAGTTTGGAGGGGTAAACCCGAGTATATCCGATTCCTCCACCTACACCTTCCTTTCAGCAAAGACCATGTTTGACACCTTTGAAGGCAATGCAGAAGGTTGTTATTTATATTCGCGCCACTCCTCTCCTTCTAACCTGTACCTGGGAGAAGCCCTTGCAGCCATGGAAGGGACTGAAGCCGCCAATGTTGCCGCAAGCGGAATGGGCGCAATTACTCCGGTGTTGCTTCAGTTATGTCAGGCAGGCGATCATATCATTTCCAGCCGCACCATTTATGGTGGTACCTATGCTTTTTTGAAGAATTTCGCACCACGACTCAACATTAGCACCTCCTTTGTAGATATCACCAATCTTGAAAAAGTAGAAGCGGCAATTACTAAAAATACAAAAGTGCTCTACTGTGAAGCAGTTAGCAATCCATTACTTGAAGTAGCCGATCTTCCTGCACTCTCAAAAATTGCAAAAAAACACGGCCTTAAGTTAGTTGTAGATAACACATTCTCTCCTCTTGCTATTTCACCGGGAGCGATGGGCGCAGATGTCGTCATCCACAGTCTTACAAAATTTATCAACGGTTCCAGTGACACTGTGGGCGGAGTAACCTGCGGAACCCAGGAATTCATCAACGAACTGCGAAGCGTGAATGACGGTGCCAGTATGTTGCTTGGCCCCACAATGGACAGCCTTAGAGCTGCTTCCATCCTTAAGAACCTGCGCACCCTGCACATTCGTATCAAACAACACAGCCATAATGCAATGTACCTGGCCGAAAAATTTGAACAGGATGGACTGCGAACAGTTTATCCCGGGCTTAAAAGCCATCCGGGTCATGAATTGTATAAAAGCATGATGAATGAGGAATATGGATTTGGCGGAATGCTGGTTGTAGACGCAGGTTCCCTGGATAAAGCAAACGCTTTAATGGAATTGATGCAGGACAGGAACCTGGGATACCTTGCGGTGAGTTTAGGCTTTTACAAAACCCTTTTCAGCGCACCGGGAACTTCCACCTCTTCAGAAATTCCTGAAGAAGAACAAAAAGAAATGGGCTTGACAGACGGGATCATCAGAATGTCCATTGGCCTCGATAATGACATCGAACGCACCTACAACATGATGAAGGACTGCATGAAGGAAATAGGAATTCTTGAAGGTTCAAGGTCTAAGGTTTAAGGTTTAAGGTTTAAAGTTTAAGGTCTGAACTCATAACTCATAACTCATAACTCATAACTTAAAAAGAAAGGTTCCAAAAAGGACATTTTTGGAACCTTTCTTTTTTATTTTTCTTTAATAGCCGTTCCCGAATCTTTATATTTGCGAGGTTTTGCTCTTCAGAAAAAGATTCTGCTTTTATTGAGCAGAGTCATGAAATGAGCAATCCTTTTTATTCAATTTTACAAAAACATAATTCATGATTGAAATCAATAAATATATCGATCACACGATACTAAAAGCTACGGCCACCGAGGAGGATATCATTCAGCTTTGCAAGGAAGCTGTGGAATATGACTTCTTTTCGGTCTGCGTGAACAGCGGGTATGTATCCCTGGCTAAAAAAAATCTTTCAGGATCTAATGTGAAGGTTTGTACTGTAGTAGGTTTTCCGTTAGGCGCAATGTCTACCGCTGCAAAAGTCTTTGAAGCTACCAAAGCTCTGGAAGATGGTGCCGAAGAAGTTGACATGGTGATCAACATTGGAGAACTTAAATCAAAGAACTTCCAAAAGGTAGAAGAGGAAATAGCTGAAATCAAAAAAGCCATTGGAGATAAGGTACTAAAAGTGATCATCGAAACCTGTTATCTCACCCCCGAAGAAATAGTTGAAGCCAGTGAACTTGCAGTAAAGGCAAAGGCAGATTTTGTAAAGACCTCCACCGGATTTGGAAATGATGGCGCAAGATTGGAAAATATTGAGCTTATGAAAAATGCGGTGATTGGACAGGCAAAACTTAAGGCATCCGGCGGAATCAAAAATTTAGACACAGCCCTCTCATATATTGAAGCAGGTGTAGAAAGAATAGGCACCTCTTCGGGAGTATCAATTGTAAACGAATTAAATAAATGAGCATTCACATTGGCGCCAAAAAAGGCGATATAGCAGAAACAGTTTTATTACCGGGAGATCCTTTAAGGGCAAAATGGATAGCAGAGACCTATCTGGAAGATATCACATGTTACAATAAGGTGCGGAACATGTTTGGGTACACGGGTACCTACAAGGGCCGCAGAATTTCAGTTCAGGGTACAGGAATGGGAGTTCCTTCAATTTCCATTTATGCCCATGAGTTGATCAATGAGTTCAACGTAAAAAATCTTATTCGGGTAGGCAGCGCAGGATCTTATCAAAAACACATAAAGATCAGGGATATCGTAATTGCCATGGCGGCATCTTCAACTTCAGGTATTAATCAGGCGAGGTTCCAGGGAGCTGATTTTGCTCCTACTGCCAGTTTTAACCTTTTTCAACAGGCTATTGAAAAAGCAAAAGAAAAGGGGATTGAAGTCAAAGCGGGAAATGTGTTGACCAGCGATGAGTTCTACGCAGATGAATTCGAATCTTACCAGATGTGGTCAAAGTTTGGAGTGCTCTGTGTTGAAATGGAATCTTCAGGTCTTTACACCATTGCCGCGAAACATAAGGTAAATGCACTTTCTCTGTTGACCATTTCAGATTCTTTGGTGACGGGAGAAAAAACTACTACCGAAGAAAGGGAAAAGACCTTTGGGGGAATGGTAGAAATTGCTCTTGAATTAGGATAAATTCAGCCGACAAAAATTTTTTAAGCGGAAATTCTTCAGCAGGATTTCCGCTTTTTTTTGCTTCCGAAGCTGTAAAAGCTCGATACAGGGAAGTTTTTTATGTTTAAAAGAGGCATAAACCGGTTAACAATTGAACGGGTAACTTTTAACTTTTACTTAAATATCGTAACATTACAGCCTCATAAAATTATCCCCCCTTAAATGGAAGACGAAAAATTTATTGAAGACACCAAAATTGTAGAAAATCGGGAGTTGAATATTTGGGAAGCACTTTTTCCCGTTTTTGCCCTTATTGGGATGCTTGCCTATAACGTATTTGTCTATGGTGACGACTCTTTAAGCGGTTCAAACCAGTTTATTTTACTTCTTGGAGGCGCAGTTGCAGCAATAGTTGGACTTTTCAATAAAGTCTCCTTCGACACCATGATCGAGGAGGTCGCAAACAACATCAAATCCACAACCGGTGCTATTCTTATTCTTTTAATGGTAGGATCTCTTGCCGGCACCTGGCTCATTAGCGGGATCATTCCCACGATGATCTACTATGGATTACAGATCCTTAATCCAACCATCTTTTTGGCAGCGACTGTAATTATATGTTCGGTTATTTCAGTGGCAACCGGAAGCAGCTGGACCACATCGGCCACTGTTGGTATAGCTTTGATCGGAATAGCCGAAGCACTGGGAATTTCTGTTGGCATGACGGCAGGGGCAATTCTTTCCGGAGCCTATTTTGGAGATAAGATGTCTCCGTTGAGTGACACCACTAACCTTGCTCCCGCCATGGCAGGCACAGACCTTTTCACCCACATACGGTATATGACCTTGACCACAGTTCCTACAATAACTATAACGCTCCTGGTATTTATCATCTTAGGATTTACTATAGAACCATCGGGCACTGCAGATACGGCTGCCATTTTAAGCTCAATAGAATCTGCTTTTAATATTAGTGGGTGGTTATTTGTGGTACCTGCATTGGTGATACTTCTCATTGTTAAAAAAACTTCCCCATTGATCGCGCTCTTACTGGGAACCTTACTTGGTGCTGCAGCTGCTGTGATCTTTCAGCCAGATGTAGTCGCTGCTGTAGCGGGATATGACAACCTTTCTTTTGAAGCAGCCTACGTAGGGCTCATGAATTCTATTACGGTAGAAACTTCTATTACAACAGATAATGCGCAGTTGAATGACCTTTTCTCTTCAGGAGGAATGTCCGGGATGCTGGGAACCATCTGGTTGATCATTTGTGCCATGGTATTTGGAGGAATCATGGATGCCATAGGTGCCCTTGCTACAATCAGTAAAGCACTGCTGAATTTATTTCATACCACCTTCGGACTTTTTGCCAGTACCGTATTAAGTTGTATCACCTTGAATGCAACTGCTTCAGACCAATATCTGGCGATCGTAGTTCCCGGAAAAATGTTTGCAAAAGCCTACAGAGACAAAGGCCTGGCGCCGGAAAACCTGAGTAGGTCGTTAGAAGATTCCGGTACGGTGACTTCAGTATTGATTCCGTGGAATACTTGTGGAGCCTATCATAGCGGGGTGCTCGGGGTGCCTGTAGCATCTTATTTTGTTTATGCTATCTTTAATTACCTGAGTCCTTTTATGACGCTTTTATATGCGGCGTTCAATATTAAAATAAAGCAGTTGGCGGTCAAAACCACCGCTTAAATAAGTAAAGATTATAGATTAATCAAATAGTTATAGTCAAAACCTATTTGTTGATAAAAAATAAAGATTTACGGCCCTTCTCGGGCCGTTCTTTGTTTTTATCTTTGCATCAAATTCTAATAATAACTACAAAAACTTAAATAACTATGGCATTAGTAGGTAAAAAATTCCCGAATCTTCAAGTGAACGCAATGAACGACATGGGAGACACATTCAAAATCAACGTTTTTGAGGAAGCTAAGAATAATGCAAAAAAAGTTTTGCTTTTTTGGTATCCTAAAGACTTCACTTTTGTTTGTCCTACAGAACTACATGCTTTCCAGGAAGCATTATCTGAATTTGAAAAAAGAAATGTAATGGTGATAGGAGCTTCATGTGATACTCCCGAGGTTCATTTTGCATGGCTAAATACTCCAAAAGACGAGGGAGGAATTGAAGGTGTAACATACCCGATACTTGCAGATTCTAACAGAAACCTGGCAAATCAGCTTGGGATCCTTGATATCACCAATGAGAACTATAATGAAGAAACAGGAATTTACACTGTGGAAGGTGACAACGTAACTTACCGCGCCACTTACCTTATTGATGAGGAAGGAACAGTTTTCCATGAAGGGATCAACCATATGCCTCTTGGAAGAAATGTGAAGGAATTTATTCGTTTGATCGATGCTTACTCTCACGTACAAGAAAAAGGTGAGGTATGTCCTGCAAACTGGGAAGAAGGTAAAGAAGCTATGAACGCTAATCGTCAGGGAGTTGCTTCTTACCTAAGTTCTAATTAAAAAAAGGATTTGGAAATGGAAGAATTAAAGAATGATAACCTGGCCGAAATGGTCGCAGAAAATGAAACAGTAGTTGTCCAGTATATGGCCGGCTGGTGTGGAAACTGCAGAGTCATGAAGCCAAAGTTTAAAAAACTTGCTGCCGAAAACCAGAACGCAACGTTTTTACTGGTGGATGCTGAAAAGTATCCTGAGTCAAGAAAACTGGCAAAGGTTGATAATTTACCGACTTTTGCAACTTTTAAGAACGGGCAACTGGTGAATCAGGTACAAACGAACAAATTTGAACTTTTAAAAGACTTAGTCAATGAAGTTACCAGTAATTAGACACCTGCAAAAGAACAATGATCAGGAAAAGCTAGAGAATACTCTTGAGGTGCTCGAATCTTTCTGTGACCATCGCTCTGTGACCGATGAGGAAATGGATGTGATAGGAGAATTGATCAGTAATATTTGTGGTGCTCTGGAGGTTCAAAAAATGATCGGTGAGGGAATGGCCGAAAAGGATGCTGCAAATTCCTTTATGCAAAAAGTGCTGAGTTCTATAGATAAATAGAACCTGTATTATATCCATAAAAAAGGCTGCTTTCATAAATTGAAAGCAGCTTTTTTGTTTTATGACAATTTTAGTAAAATACAAACCCTAAAATTTTAATTTTAGTAGCTCAAACCACCAAGAAAGCAGGATATGTCACAAATAACGCAAAATGGGAAATCTGTCACTACATATGGCCACTTACCCGAAAAAGGAGAAAGAGCTCCACACTTTGAACTTTTAAAATCTGATCTAAGCATTGCCACCCTTCAGGATTTTAAAGGTAAAAGAGTGATCATGAATGTCTTTCCAAGTATAGACACCCACGTTTGTGCTACTTCAGTAAGAAATTTCAACGAAAAAGTAGCCGAACTTGATAATGTAGTGGTACTTAATATTTCCAGAGATCTTCCTTTTGCACAGGAACGCTTTAAGAAAGAGAACGGAATAGGAAATGTCACCAATCTTTCAGATTTCAGGGAGCGGAACTTTGGAAAGGATTACGGACTTGAAATGATCGATGGTCCCTGGGAAGGGCTTTTATCACGGGTGGTTATCGTTCTTGATGAAAATGGAAAGATCCTGCATACCGAACAAGTAAAGGAAATTGATCAGGAACCTGATTATCTGGAAGCACTTAAACCTCTTCTCTAATGTATGATTTTATCACCGGCCGAATTAAAGGAGGTGGTTATGCAATTAAAGGGGCGTGGCTGCTGTTAAAGTATGAGCCCAGCATTCAGGTGCAATTCGTTCTTGCCATCCTCGTTACTATCGCCGGCTTTTACTTTGAAATCACAGCGACCGAATGGATCCTGCAATTGTTGGCCATTGGCCTGGTGATGGCAACCGAAGGCGTAAATACGGCAATTGAAAACATTGCCGACTTTGTTCATGCCGATTACCATGTGAAAATAGGAAGGATTAAAGATGTCGCTGCAGGAGCAGTCTTTTTTGCGGCCATAATCGCCTTTATTATAGGGCTCATCATTTATCTGCCTTATGTATTTTATACCTTTTAAAGGTTTAAGTTCAAAGTCCAAGGTTTAAAGTTCAAGGTTACTCCAGTTTAACGATCCCAAATCCACTATTCCCTAATTAACCAATCCCGAATTCCCCTCTTTAATTAACTTGAAATAGATTTTTCCTTTTCTTTATATTAGCTGGTGCGAATTTGTATTTTTGCCCCAAACCCTCAGTTCCATTATGGCTAAAAGAAAAGCTGTCAAAAAACCCTCTTCCAAACCATCATTTTCGAAGTCATCCCTGGCGCTTTCACCTAAAAGTAAAGTGATCCTGGGAAGTTTTTTGATCTTTTTTGGACTTGCCCTTTTAATCGCTTTTGCTTCCTTCCTGTTTAACTGGCAGGCAGATCAAAGCACACTCACACAACTGGAAAACCGGGAAGTTGAGACCCAAAATCTCCTTAGCAAATTTGGAGCAGCAATAAGTAATTTCTTCATTTTTGACGGATTTGGAGTAGCTGCATTTGCCATTGCTTTTCTCACCATCATAACCGGTTTCTATTTCTTTTTAAGTCTAAAGAAAAAACCTCTTTTCCAATTCTGGTTCTGGGGTCTCCTCGTGATGACCTGGCTATCTGTCTTTTTCGGATTTTTTGCTGAACAAAATGCTCTGCTGGGAGGTACAGTAGGCTTCGAGATGAACGATTATTTGCAGGATTATCTTGGCTTCACCGGCACTATTCTTCTTCTCGCCTTCCTGCTGATTGTTTACATGGTTTCCCGATTCAGGCTTACCCCGGAGAAGGTGATCAATGCCTTTAGAAAAACTAAGGATGATATATCTGAAGATTTTAAGTCCTCATCTTCCTCTTCTGTTTCTGAAGAGACACCGGTAAGAACAAATGCTGAAGAAAAGAAAAAGGAAGAAATAACTTCAAAACCTGTTGCCCCAGCGCCTGAAATACCAAAAACACCCCAGCCGGTAACCGAAAAAGTGGTGATCCAGTCTCAGGAAGACCCCGATGATGTAGCTATGGAAGTGGAGACTGCACAGGAAGAAGAGGTGGAAGATAATCTCAGCAAAAAACTGGTCGAAGATTACGGGGAATTCGACCCTACGCTGGAGCTGAAGAATTACCAGTTCCCTACCCTCGAACTGCTAAAGGATCATAATGCGAACGGTGGCGGAATTACTATCAATCAGGAAGAGCTGGAAGAAAACAAAAACCGCATTGTTGACACCCTCAAAAATTATAAAATAGACATTGCCCAGATCAAGGCTACAGTTGGTCCCACTGTTACTCTATATGAGATCATTCCTGAAGCCGGGATTAGGATTTCCAAAATAAAGAGTCTTGAAGATGATATAGCTTTGTCACTTTCGGCACTTGGGATCAGGATCATTGCTCCTATTCCGGGCAAAGGAACAATCGGGATCGAAGTTCCCAATAAGAATGCTACCATGGTTTCCATGAGGAGTGTGATCGCCTCTCCAAAGTTCCAGAATGCAGAAATGGAATTACCTATGGCCCTTGGGAAGACCATTTCCAATGAGACTTTTGTGGTAGACCTCGCTAAAATGCCCCACCTGCTAATGGCGGGAGCTACAGGACAGGGTAAATCTGTAGGTTTAAATGCTATCCTTACTTCGCTGCTGTACAGCAAACATCCGGCTGAGGTGAAATTCATTCTTGTGGATCCCAAAAAGGTAGAATTGACACTCTTTAATAAGATTGAAAGACACTACCTCGCGAAATTGCCCGATACCGAAGAAGCTATTATTACAGATAACACCAAGGTGATCAACACCCTTAACTCTTTGTGTATTGAAATGGACAACCGTTACGAGCTGCTTAAGGATGCAATGGTTCGTAATATCAAAGAATACAACACAAAATTTAAGGCACGAAAACTCAACCCCGAAAACGGTCATAAATTCCTGCCTTACATAGTTCTTGTGGTAGATGAATTTGCAGATCTTATCATGACGGCTGGAAAAGAAGTAGAAACTCCTATTGCACGTTTGGCACAGCTGGCCAGGGCAATCGGGATACATTTGATCATTGCCACCCAAAGACCGTCGGTAAATGTAATTACGGGGATCATTAAAGCAAACTTCCCCGCCAGGATCGCTTTTAGGGTAACTTCCAAGATCGATTCGAGAACCATTCTGGACAGCCAGGGGGCAGATCAGCTTATAGGAAAGGGAGATATGCTCTTCACCCAGGGAAATACGCTTCTGCGGTTACAATGTGCCTTTGTGGATACCCCCGAAGTAGATAAAATTACCGAATTCATAGGCTCTCAAAAGGCTTATTCAGATGCTTACCACCTTCCGGAATACAGCGGGGAAGAAAGTGGCACATCTCTTGATATTGATGTTGGCGACCGGGATAATCTTTTCCGCGAAGCCGCCGAAGTCATTGTAATTGCGCAGCAAGGTTCGGCATCCTTACTTCAGCGAAAACTGAAACTGGGATATAACAGGGCAGGAAGAATTATCGATCAATTGGAAGCAGCCGGAGTTGTTGGTCCTTTTGAAGGCAGTAAAGCACGGCAGGTGTTGGTACAGGACATTGAAGGTTTAAACCAGCTATTGAACGACGAATAAAAAATTTAACCACAGAATAATGAAAAAGATAATTCTATTAGCGATTACATTCTTAACAATAACGGCAGGTTTTGCTCAATCTAAAGGAAAGGCTACTACCCTTCTCGATGAAGTTTCATCAAAAGTTGAATCCTATGACAATATCATCATTGAATTTAAATATGCTTTAGAAAACACTGCCGAAAATGTAAAACATGAAACCCGTGGGGATGTTAGTCTGCAGGGTGAAAAATATCTCCTGAATATTATGGGAACTACCAGGTTATTTGATGGAGACAAATTATACACCATCATTCCTGAAGACGAGGAGATCAATATTTCCAAACATGATCCCAGGGAAGACAACGATATTACTCCTTCAAAAATGTTGACCTTCTACAATGACGGCTACAAATCTGAATGGGGTCCTACAGAAGATCTTAAAGGCAGAAAGATCCAATATATCAAGCTTACTCCCATAGATTCTGATGCCGAGATCAAAGAGATTAAATTGGGTATTGATAAGCAAACAAAACATATCTATAATCTTATCCAAACTCAGGATAACGGTACAAAGATCACTATTACTGTAAATAGTTTTAAGACAAATCAGCCTATTCCCGCCTCCCTTTTTCAATTCAAGGAAAGCAGGTACAAGGATTACTACATTAACAGACTGGACTAATTGAAAATTTTAGACAGGTACATACTTACCAGCTACCTCAAAACATTTTTTACTGTTTTTGTAATACTTATGTTCATATTCGTATTACAAACCATATGGCTATACATTGGGGAGCTGGCAGGTAAGGACCTGGATCTTGATATAATTTTTAAATTCCTACTCTATTTTAGTCCCAAGCTTATACCGTTAGTTTTACCGCTAACGATCCTGCTAACCTCCATAATGACCTTTGGAAGTTTTGCTGAGAATTATGAGTTTGCCGCTATGAAGTCTGCAGGAATTTCGTTGCAACGGGCTATGAGGTCATTAACTTTTTTTATCCTCCTTGTTAGTGCAACAGCCTTTTTATTTGCCAATAATGTCATTCCGGCTTCGGAATATAAATCCATCAACCTTAGAAAGAATATTGCCCAGCTCAAACCGGCTATGGTAATCTCTGAAGGGGTTTTCAATGACCTGGGGCAGATAAATATTAAGGTCGAAGATAAGTCGGGTGATAATGGACAGTATCTACATAATGTGATCATTCACAAGAAGAATGAACGTCGTCCCGGTAATTACACGGTGATCAAAGCTACTGAAGGGGAATTGGCAGGTAGTTCAGGTTCAAACGTGCTTAGTCTTATCCTTAAAGACGGAAACTACTATGATGAGATCATGACAGCTTCCCCCAGAGCCCGCACTAAAAAACCCTTTGCCAAGAGCTCATTTGATGAATATGTGATCAATATGGATCTTTCGGGCTTTAATGATGTAGACCTGGATGAGGAGAATTACAGCAATTCCCATAATATGTTGAAGATCTCTGAACTCAACCAAACCATTGATTCTTTCTCAACCTCCTATAATGAAGAAATTGAAGCCCTCTCCCGCAATATGTATAACCGTACCGGGCTGGAAAACTTGAAAAGGGAAATAAAACCGCAGGATACTGTTTTCGATCTTCAGGAAGGTATTCTTCCCATCTATGAAACCCATCAGGCAGCCCAAATTGTAAATCTTGCTCTGGGAAATGTCAACGGAACGCTTTCTTCAATTACCACCAAACAAGCCGAGCTAATACAGGCAGCTAAAAGATTAAACAAGTTTGAGATTGCCTTACATGAGAAATATGTCCTGGCTTTTGCCTGTATCATCCTCTTTTTCGTAGGAGCACCTTTGGGAGCTATTATTAGAAAAGGTGGTATGGGATTGCCAATGGTGATCGCTATTATGATCTTCCTGGCCTATCACTTTATTGGGATCTTTGCAAAAAATAGCGCCGAGGAAGGGCAAATAAGTCCATTTTTAGGTACCTGGCTTTCTACCTTGATCATGCTCCCTCTTGGGATCTTACTTACATACAGGGCAACCACAGACCAGGGGTTATTCAGCTTCAGCATTCTTTTTGAACCAATTAGAAAGGTCCTTAAAAAAGCCCAGATCATGGGTCGATCCGAAAAGGATTAATATCTTTGCCAGGAATAAATTTCAGCACTGTTATGGCCCAGGAAACCTCCTTCAAATTGCATACGATTAAAGAAGCTATTGACGACATTAGAGCCGGAAAGGTGATCATAGTTGTTGACGATGAAGATCGTGAAAACGAAGGAGATTTTGTAGCCGCTGCCGCGACCGTTACTCCCGAGATGATCAATTTTATGGCCATGCACGGCCGCGGACTCATCTGCACTCCTCTTACTGAAAAACGTTGTAAGGGGCTTCAGCTGGAAATGATGGTGGGGAATAATACAGATCCTATGGAAACGGCCTTCACCATTTCTGTAGATCTAAAAGGAAAAGGAGTTACTACGGGAATTTCAGCTTCAGACAGGGCAAAGACAATTAAAGCTCTAATTGATCCCGAAACCAGGCCCTATGACCTTAGCCGTCCGGGACACGTTTTTCCGCTAAAAGCCAAGGAGGGTGGAGTTCTAAGAAGAACCGGGCATACCGAAGCCGCTATAGATTTTGCGCGTCTTGCAGGATTTGAACCTGCCGGGGTGATCGTGGAGATCATGAATGAGGATGGCACTATGGCCCGTCTCCCTCAGCTGATAAAAGTGGCAGAAAAATTCGATCTAAAGATCGTTTCCATCGAAGACCTGGTTGCTTACAGAATGCAACACGATTCCCTTATCGTAAAAAAGGAAGATTTTGACATTGAAACCCGGTTTGGTAACTTCAGGCTAAGGGCTTATCAACAAACCACCAATAATCAGGTGCATATCGCCCTGACCAAAGGCGCCTGGAAATCTTCAGATCCGGTCCTTGTACGTATGAATTCGACCCTTGTCAATAATGACATTTTAGGCACCCTTACCAATAATGCAGAGAAGAAACTGGATTATATGTTCAAGGCTATTAATGAAGAAGGAAAGGGAGCCATTGTATTTATTAACCAGGAAAGTCAATCCCTTAATTTGCTGAAAAGACTTGGAGAATTAAAAGATCTTCAGAAAGCAGGCGAAATGAAAGCTCCTCCCCTTGTAATGGACAGCAAAGATTTTGGGATAGGTGCCCAGATCCTTCATGACCTGGAGATCCATAAAATTAGATTGCTCTCCAATACCAAACAAACTAAACGTGTTGGAATGATAGGTTACGGCCTGGAGATCACCGAATACGTCAATTATTAATATTCAATAATCGTTTCGTCCAGAGGCCTTCTCACCTTTTTTAATTCGGCAAAGAAATCATCTGATGCTCGATAACCAACGGGTAAGGCAAGAACGGCTTCAAGATTATGATTCCCCAGGTCAAGTATTTTTCCATACTCTTCGGGATTAAACCCTTCCATAGGGCAGGAATCAATTTCTTCCACAGCGCAGACTGTAAGTAACGTTCCCAGCACCAGGTAGGCCTGATGTGTGGCCCATACCTTCACCTCATCCACCGGTTTCTGTTCAAAATCCCCAATAAGAGATTCCCTGAAAGGGTGTAATATTTCATCGGGGGTTTGGCGTGTATCTCTTACTGTTTTAAAATAGTTTTCTATGAACTCCTTTCCCACATTTTTTTCAATGCATATCACCAGCACATGGGAAGCGGTTCCCACCTGTTTTTGATTATAGGAAGCAGCCATTAATCTTTGCTGCAAAGGTTTATTCCGCACCACTAAAAGCTTTAGAGGCTGTAGGCCATAAGAGGTTGCAGTAAGATTAAAAGCTCTTTTGAGGATCTCTATCTTTTCTGAAGAAAGAATTTTTTCAGGATCAAATTTCTTTGCCGCATATCGCCATTTTAAGGCGTTTATACTTTCCATCGGGAATATTTTTCACAAAGATAAGGCTCCCGGGGGGAGGCTGCAAGTTGGAATTAAGAGTACGGGAGAAAGGCAGGAAGGAATTTAATAAGTGTTCCTTTTCCTGTTTCTTTTTTCGCGGTAAATGCTGGATATTTTACGAATGAGGAACCCGCTCACCAGCACCACCACCACAATCTCCAGGCCCAAAATCAAATAATATACAGTCATAGCAATTTATGAAACTAAATGAAATGTAAAATTAGCTTAAATAAACGTTAAGGCTTACCGTTTTTAGCACAAGTAGTAAAAGATATAACATTATATTTCATCAATTAAACAACAGCTTTGATTAAGTTTAGGTGGAAAATTAACGTTTTTCAACTAACTATTAGCCGATATGGGGTATTACCCGGCAAACCCTTAATAAATTTATAATTTAGGTCCTAAAATTCAATAATGGAGATTTTTGTAAAGGCACTTCCCGTAGATGAGATTCTTGAAAACTTTTCAAAAGAATTTAAAATTCCCCTCAAAAAAGACTGTGGAGAACTTACTGTTGATCTTCCCGAACAACTTGGGCAAGGTTACATTAGGGGTGCCAGCTTCGAATCCGGAATAGGAATTATCCAGTATCATGTAACCTTTTTTAAAGACATGGAAATTCATTTTACCATGAACAAGACACATCCCTTAAAATTTATTTTTTGTTCTGAGGGAAGGGTCAATCATGCCTTTGAGGAGAATATGGACATGCATACTATTGATACTTACCAGAACGTCATTGTAGCCAGTAGCGGCCATAACGGTCATATTTTATACTTCAAAGCAAATGAGACGGTACATGTAATTAGCCTGGAAATAATCAGGGAAGAATTCAACCAACGGGAAAATTTTGGCTACAAGGACCTCGAACCCAAACTCAAGCAGTTATTTCAGGACGAGAAGGCAAGGGAGCTTTTCTTCTATCAGGGAAACTACAGTATCCAGGAAGCAGATATTGTCGAAAGTATAACCCATGGGGAACATTCGGGATTTCTACGGAATATATTTCTTGAAGGAAAAGCATATGAGATGCTTTCAAAACAGATTGCCCAATACAACGATGATCAAAATGGAGGGAAATCTGCTATTCTACGAAGAAGTGACGTAGAAAAGGTAAAAAGAGCTGTAGAATTAATCGAAGAAGATCTCACTAAAAATTATTCTGTAGATCATCTCGCAAAAGAAGTGGGAACCAACGTGAATAAGCTTCAGGAAGGTTTTAAATACATGTTCAATCTCACCGTGAACAAATATGTACAACAGGTGAAACTGGAGGCTGCCAGGGAATTATTAACGCATTCTGAACAAAACATTTCCCAAATTGTGGCCTTGATCGGCCTTAATAACCGAAGCTACTTTTCCAAGGTCTTCAAGGAAAAATATGGAGTAAGCCCAAAATACTTTCTGCATCAAAAATCTGAGCCGGACGACGATGAAGAATTTGACGGAGATAAATAATTGAATTTTAAGAAGACAAAGCTTCAAGGGCATCTTCGATCACTATTCCTTTTTCAAGTACGGGTTTAAAAAGATCGGGCTTTTGCTCTATACGTGCAGGCATCGTTTTAATATTGAATTCCCGCATGTCAAGGCCAGGCTTTACTTCCTTCCATTCTAAAGGTGCAGAAACCGTTGCTCCGGGTTTCGGTCTTGCACAATATGGCGCCGCAAGGGTTTGACCTTTGCGGTTTTGTAGAAAATCAAGATATATTTTTCCTTTCCTTTTTTTTACATTCCTTTCCATCGAAGTGATCTCCGGCAGTTGTTCCATAATAAAATAACATAGGATCTTGGTAAAATCTCTGGCCTCTTCATAACTGTATTTCCCGCCTAGCGGAATGTAAATATGCATACCACTTGAGCCTGATGTTTTTATGTAACCTTTTATTTTGGCTTTATCCAACACTTCCTTCGCCACCAGTGCCACTTCAATAACCTGCTCAAAAGTGGTCTTTTCTGAAGGGTCTATATCTATTACTGTAAAATCAGGATTTTCCAGGTTTCCTTTGCGGGAGCTCCAGGGATTGAGTTCTATACATCCCAGGTTAGCCAGATAAATAAGACTGGCCTCATTCTGGCACATCAGATATTCGATGTCCTTTCCTCCCGATTTTGAATGAACCTTTATGGTTTCCAGCCAATGCGGAAAAATCCCCGCAGTATCCTTCTGGTAGAATCCCTCTTCGTTGATCCCATTCGGGTGCCGGTGCAGGTTCTGTGGACGGTCCACAAGAAACGGGAGTATAGTTTCAGAGATCTGCAGGTAATATTCGATAAGATCATATTTCCGAAGGCCTGACTCGGGCCAGTAAACTTTGTCCAGATTACTTATAGGAACCTGAATCTCACCTATTTCCAGAAATTCTCCTTCCTTTTTTGCAGCAGGCTTTTGTTTTGGAACTTTGACCATTTTCTCCTTAGTGATCTCCTGCGGCACCTTATCCATTCGCAATCCTTTGAACGACGGATGCCGCAGATGTCCGGATTTGGTCCATTCAGAAAATTTAACCTCGCAGATAAGCTCCGGATGAAGCCAGGTAGCAGTTCTTCCTTTCAGGTTGATCTTCTTCTTAAAAGGTTTATCATCGGTAATGAGAGGTTTGAATTTTTTCATGAGATCCCGCTTATCCTTATCAGAAAATCCCGTCCCACAGTTGCCAATGTACACCAGTTCTTCATTTTTGTGCATCCCCAGGATAAGCGAACCAAAAGGCCCCGCAGTTTCAGAATCTGTAAAACCACAGATCAAGGCTTCCTGACTCTCAAAAGCTTTTATTTTTAACCACTTATCGCTTCGTGTGCCGGGGGAATATTTCGAATCGGCTTTTTTGGCGATCACCCCCTCCATACCCATCTCAACTGCCTGCTCAAAAAAGGCTTTTCCCATGCTTTCTACATGGTCGCAGTAATATACCTGCGGAATATCCTCGATCACCTGCGGAAGTAGACTCTTTCGTTCAGTGAGAGGCTGATCCATAATATTGTGCCCATTTAGATACAGTAGGTCAAAAACATAGTAACGCAATTCGCCTGAAGGATCATTCTGGTAATTCTGAAGCTTCTGAAATTCCGGCTTTCCCTCTTTGTCCAAAGCCACTATTTCCCCGTCCAGGATCACATCGTGAGGAATGTTCTTTAACTGCTCATAGATCTCCTTGAATTTTGCTTTAAAGGAAATTCCGTTGCGGGAATAAAGGTCCACTTTCCCCTGCTGAATATTGGCTATTGCCCGGTATCCATCCCACTTCAATTCATAGATCCAATTGGCTTTGTTGAAAATTTCAGGAGCCTTGGTAGCAAGCATGGGTTTTATGAGTTCTGTGACCTTTAGCTGTTTCACTTTTTCTGAAGCTGCATGTTCACTTAATTTTTCGGCATCATAGTCAAGATCTGTAGAGAATTCATCGCTTTTTTTGATGAGCAGCCATTGATTGTCTTTTTCCCCGCCCCTCCTGGTGTGGACCAGGGCAAAAGTGCCTTTGATTTTGGTACCAAAAAAGGTGATTTTAAGGTCTCCCTTTTTTAGCATTTTTAGAAGGTCAGCTTCCTTACCTCCTCCTGCGGCTTCATAGATGCCTTCATCCCAGATACTCATCTCCCCTGCCCCATAATTACCTTTGGGAATTGTGCCGTGGAAAGTGAGATACTTAATTGGATGATCTTCGGTCATGATGGCCAAACGCTTGTCTGCGGGATTCATGGAAGGTCCTTTGGGAACGGCCCAGCTTTTCAGCACTCCCTCCATCTCCAGGCGCAGGTCGTAATGCAGCCTGCTGGCCCTATGGCGTTGTATAACAAACCTTAGGCGGCCTTTATTCTTTTCGTAAACCGCTTCGGGTTCGGGGGTATCAGAAAAATTCCGTTTTTTACTGTACTCGTCAAGTGCCATTTATGAAGCTTTCTTCTTCTTTTTCTTCTTATCTAAACTTGCCTTCAGCTGTGCCATAAGATCTGTTGCCGGCGTAGGTTTGGATTCGAACTTTTCCACCTTTGTTTTCTTTCCGGAGCTCTTTGCCTTAATGATCTTGAGCAATTGATCATTATAAACATCTTTAAAATCTTCAAATTTGAATTCTTCGGTATACTGCTCGATCAGGGATTTTGCCATGTCCACCTCCTTTTTGGAAACCTTGATATCGGGTAATTTTAATTCCGAAGGATCCCTAATTTCATCGGCGAACCTTATCACGTGCAATACAAGTGCATCTTTGTACACGCCAATAAGGCTAAGATTTTCCTTAGCCCTCATTACAAAGGTCGCCACTCCAAGTTTACCGGTATCTTTTAAGGCATCTCTCAACAGGTTATAAGACTTTTCCCCATCTTTTTGAGGTTCCAGGAAATATGGTTTTTTAAAAAGCACATCAGAAACTTCGCTTTCTTCAATAAAAGCTTCAATATCAACAGTTTTTGACTTCTTCATATTCGCTTTATCGAAATCCTCTTTTTCGAGAATAATATAAGAATCATCCTGCCGGTAACCTTTTACAATATCCTTCCACTCCACTTCTTCGCCAGTCACTTCATTCACCCGTTTATATCTTATCCTGGCGTGATCATTTTTATCAAGCATATCCAGGTCCAGCTTTCGCTCTTCACTGCCCGAATACATTTTGATGGGGATACTCACCAGTCCAAAACTTATCGTACCGTTCCAGATAGATCTCATAATTCATTTTTTTATTTGCTTCTCTACAAGATACCCGATTTTTTCACGCTTTCCTGAAGGATTAGCATTGTCTTAACGACAACAGCAGAATTACGGCAATGATTTCGCTAAACCTTTCTTAATCATTTTGCAAACCCTCAAAAACCAGTTAAATTAGAAAAGTCCCTATTGTTGAAGAAATTTTAAACCGAATGAAGATGAAAAGACTGGAAAACAAAGTAGCTATTGTAACAGGAGGAGCCACAGGAATTGGAGAGGCTATTTCAAAGAAATTTGCCGCCGAAGGTGCGAAGGTTTTTCTCGTAGGAATGCCTCAGGACCCTGTAAAACAGGTAATAGAGGATATTAAAAAAAGTAAAGGAAAAGCCATTGGTTTTTCTGCCGATATTTCTTCTGAAGAAAATGCCAAAGAAGCTGTGGAGACCGCAGTAAAATATTTTGGGCACCTGGATATCCTTATCAATAATGCCGGAGTCTATCCTGAAGTGAACACTATAGATGAATTTTCTGTAGAAGCATTTGATAATCTCCTGAAGAATAATCTCAGAACCACATTTTTGATGACCAAATATGCCATTCCGCATTTAAAAAAGAGCCGGGGCTGTATAGTTGCAGCAGGTTCTGAAGCCGGAAGCATAGGAATCCCAAATGTTACTCCATACGGAGGCACCAAAGGCTTCATTCATTCCTTTATAAAAGGGGTTGCCGCCGAGCAGGCTAAAAATGGAATAAGAGCAAATATTGTAGCTCCCGGACCAATAGACACTGCCTGGACTCATAAAGAAACCAGCGACATCAATAAGAAAATTGAAAAGCAGATGATGAGCGCCACCCCATTAGGCAGACGTGGTACTCCCGAAGAGATCGCCAATGTCTACCTGTTCCTTGCTTCTGAAGAGGCATCTTATGTCACCGGGGCTATTTATGCCGCCGATGGAGGAATTACAATAGGAAAAGGGCCGGTTGGGGATGAAGTCCCTTCAAAACTCAAAAAAGAACCAAAAGGAACATTAAACCTGAAGCATCAAATGGATGGTGCCACAAACCTAAGATAAACATGAAGTTAAAAGCACTTTTTCTCAACTGTACATTAAAAAAATCCCCTGAAACCTCCAATACTGAAGCCTTTATTGATCAGGCTAAAATGATGTTTAAGGAACTGGATGTGGAAACCGAGAGCATAAGGGTTGTCGACAAAAATATCAAGTTCGGAAATTCTTCCAATGAAGGTGAGGATGACGGCTGGCCCGGGATCCTGAAAAAAGTAAAAGCCAGTGATATAGTAATTATTGCCACCCCTATCTGGCGTGGCGATCGCAGTTCTGTAGCCAAGATTGTGGGAGAAAGATTTGATGGCATCTGGGAAGAGGCGAATAAGGAAACCGGGCAGTATCCCACCTTTAACAAGGTTGGGGGAGTTATGGTAGATGGAAATGAAGACGGCGCCAAAAAAGCTATTTCAAGCATCTGTTTTGATCTTTCTGAACACGGCTTTACAGTTCCCGTCAATGCTTTTAGCTATTACGTAGGTAAGGCAGGACCTGGACCGGCTTATATAGAAGCTAAAGGAGACAGGCATTTCTTCACCAACAGAACTTTATATCTCATGGTCCATAACATGGTACACATGGCTAAAGTCCTAAAGGAAAATCCATATCCAACCAATGTGAATGAGCTTAAGAAAAAAGCTGAGAAAATAAGTGACACAGAAGACTAACCTATAAAAAACCAATCATTATGCTTAACTGGCTACTCCACATTATAATTGACGCTGCGGTGCTTTTAATTGCAGCAAAAATGTTACCCAAGGTAGAACTAAAAGGCTGGAAAACGGCGATTTTAGTTGCCTTCCTTATTGGGATCCTCAGCTTTCTATTAAGCTGGATCCTTACTGCAGTGCTCAATATTGCGACGCTGGGAATTTTCTATTTCCTGGGTCTCGGCTTTATTACCAGGATCATTGCTTATGCGATCATCATCGAAATTGCAGATAAACTGAGCAGCGATTTTAAAACTCACGGATTCATGCCGTCATTATGGCTGGCCATCATCATTGCCATTGTTGGATCCCTGGTGGACTGGATCCTGCTATAAGTTCAGGTTTTAAAAATGATAAATCCCGGCAGAATTTTTCCTGTCGGGATTTTTTTGTTTTAAAATTATTTGGCCACGAATTCACGAATGATTTTTTTGTGGTGCCGACCTGTCGCCTCTTTTAAACCCAGGCCCCGATGGGGCTGTTGGGTTTTTGATCATTTATTCCCCGGGTTGAAACCCGGGGCTACCGATCTATCGCACCTACGGGGCTTTTGGATTTTTGATCATTTACACCCCGGGTTAAAACCCGGGGCTACTGTCGCCCAGATGGGGCTGTTGGATTTTTGATCATTTATTCCCCGGGTTGAAACCCGGGGCTACCGATCTATCGCCCCTACGGGGCTTTTGGATTTGGATCATTTAAACCCCGGTTGAAAACCCGGGGCTACCGATCTACTGCCCCTACGGGGCTTTTGGATTTGGATCATTTACACTATCTGCCACCACTGCGCGGTTTGCAACGCGCAATACGAAAATCAATTTTCAATTAGAACCATTTTCTGTCCTCTGACCTCTGCCCTCCTACTGATCACTGATCACTGATCACTGAATACTACTTCCTCTTCGCTCTCTGATATTGGTTTGGCCAATCCATATCAAAATCCAGATGTTTTGCTGCTTTCATTGGAAAATAGGGGTTTCTAAGCATTTCGCGACCTATAAAGATCATATCTGCCTGCTCGTTTTGAAGCACTTCCTCTGCTTCTTCGGGAGTGGTAATAAGCCCTACAGCTGCGGTCATTATTCCGGCTTCAGCTTTAATTTTTTCTGAAAAGGGCACCTGGTATTTTTTCTTTACCGGGATGATCACATCTGAAACGAGTCCGCCCGAAGAGCAATCCACAAGATCCACACCTCTTTCTTTTAATATTTTTGCCAGCTTAACCGATTCTTCTTCATTCCATCCCCCCTGCGCCCAGTCTGTCGCTGAAATCCGGATAAAAAGAGGAAGTTCCTGCGGCCATTCCTCCCTGATTGCATCCACCACTTCAAGCACTAAACGACTTCGGTTCTCAAAGCTGCCTCCGTACTCATCAGTCCTTCGGTTACTAAGCGGGGACAGGAATTCGTGCAAAAGATAGCCATGGGCTGCATGGATCTCTACAACTTTAAAGCCCGCTAAAAATGCCCTCTTTGCCGCCTCATTAAAATCCAGGATCACTTTTTCAATTCCGGCGGAATCTAATTTAAGCGGATCGGGATGGTCTTCAAAAAATGGAATTGCAGAAGGTGCTACAGGTTTCCAGCCTCCCTCCTCTTTGGGTACCAATAACCCGCCTTTCCAGGGGCTGGAGGTGGAGGCTTTTCTTCCGGCGTGGGCCAGTTGGATTCCGGGGACACTGCCGTTGGCTTCCAAAAATGTGGTGATTTGTTTCAGTTTTTCAATGTGTTCATCTTTCCATATTCCAAGATCATCGGGAGAGATACGGCCTTCAGGAGAAACAGCGGTAGCTTCAGAAACAACAAGTCCGGCGCCACCAACGGCACGGGAACCCAGGTGCACCAGGTGCCAGTCATTGGCAAAACCATCTTCACTGCTGTACATGCACATGGGAGAAACCCCGATTCGGTTTTTAAATTCAACAGATCTTATTTTCAAAGGCTGAAAAAGCCTTGGGGAATTACTAATCATTTTTTGGTTTTCAAATTCTCCCAAAAATAGGGAATCTTTAAAGGCTTTTAGAAGAGCTTCAATAGGAAACCCGAATTTATAAATCGATTAAAATGATCTATTTTCAGGAAAAGGGGAAAAAGTAGCATAATCGCTACATGCATTATTTCTGAGATTATTTAAGGCCAAATCCAAATCCTGTTCCTTAAGGTTTCCTGATTTCTTTCTGCAAAATGGACAGGGATTAATATCTCCGTCTGTGTCCACGTAAAAACCTTTATATCCCCCACTAAAGCAACCACTCCTACGATGATAGAATCCGTGGTAAGTAACAATGGGATAAGAAAGATAGTTATTGGAGAAATTCATTTCTAAATACACCTTCTCAATAATTGCTATTTGTTCCGGCTGCAGTAAGACATCCTTTCCACGGTAATGACCTACTGCTTTTGGTTCCAGGAACTGAACAAAAGCAACACCCATCTTCCTGGCCATCTGCATATAACGCAGAAGATTTTCTTTGGTGGCAAATTCTCTGGTAATACAAAGGGACAAGGTCACCACAAAATCCTGCTCCAGGGCATTTTTAACTGCCGTTTCTGCCCAATAGAAAGCATTTTTAAACCCCCGGAATTTATTACGTACTGCAGGATCAAAATGATCCAGGCTCACTATAATTCCGGTGAGACCTGCTTCTTTTAATCTCCTTGCATTTTCAGCAGTGAATTTGAATCCCGAGGTGTCAATCCAAAAGGAAGTAAACCTTTTTTCTGCATGATTGAGTATCTCAAGGATACGATCAACTTTTAGCATTGGTTCCCCTCCAGAAAATTGTATCTCACTTACTCCTTGTTTCTGAAGTTTTTCAACCATTCCAATAAAGTCAGCAGTAGAAAGGCTCTCCTTCTTATTGAGGCTCTCCCACTCAAAGCAATGATCACATTGAAGGGAGCACTTTTTTGTAATAGCAATAATGACATTGTTAAACCTGTTGATTTTCTGCTTTACAGGCTTATAGTCGTTCAACTGAGACTGCATGAACTTCCGGAAAATATCTCCGTTCCAACCGGGATTATACAAACTGAGGTAATATTGCCGGTTTGCATAGGCAATTTTTTTAAGCCTTGTGTCTCCAAAGAAATTCTTACGCAACCTTACCAAATATTGAAGTCCCCGGAAAACATCGCGGGTATTCCCATAACTTTCCCACGCCAGTTTTATGAGGCTTAGCACCATGCGGCTATGGATATACCTTTTTCGCCATCCGCTAAGTATAAGGTTGGAAGGCACCGGTGCAGGGGAAGCCTCAATGGGGTGAACAGGCACACGTTTCAGCGGCCTGGCGGTTATAAGGTTTTCAGTTTCCATAGGTGAGCGCGAGATCTAACATTTCTTCCTGAATGAACCTGTCATATTGTTCCTTCGAAAACTGAGAAAATCTTCCTTTCTTTTTGAAAGATCTCAATTCTGCCACGTCAGGCATGCCTGAGTATTTCCTGATATAAGTGTAATATCCCCTGTTTTTAAGGAACAATGTGGTTTTGGATTCATCTTTTGAAGAGTAAGTATAGGTAACAGTAACCGCGTTCCCCACCTCTGTCTGTATGAGGTATTTACCGTCGTTTTTAGAAAGCAGCGAGGTTACATTGTTCCCTTTTTCATCAACAGCATAGGAAGGTTCTACTACAATTGGTTCCAGATCTATATTTTTGGAAAAATCAATTCCTGCACGATCTATTTCCCAGAACATAAACCCGGTTTCAAATTTTAAGACCACGTTCTCACCCTGAACGTATTCTAAATTGAACGGCACCACAATATCCCGGTATGCAAGAGGACCCACAGAATTTATTCGCTTTACCAGCTGCCATCCTTCTTTTGTTTTTAAATAAATAGAAAGCGGGATATGCTGGTCTATTGCCCATTGCCTGGATTCTTCCCCCGGGGTTGTTAGTTGCTGCTTCTGGAAAGTTGAATAATAAGAGCCGAATTTTTCATTGAACTTTCCAAAAGCGTAATCCAGCCAGAAAGAATTCTTAGCAGTAAGAAAAAGCTTTGCCTGCCCGGCTCCAGCAGGTCTGGTAAATTCCATGGTCATACTGCGGGAACCATCTGTTGATTGAGAATCAGAATCAAACATATAAACTTTATTATCCTGCCGTTGTACATGGGTGAGTGATTCTTTAAGGTCTTCGGAAAATGCCTTTTTTGGCTCCTGAATAGCTGACAAACTATGAGGTCTGCCCTCATCATCCAACACGACTTTTACATCTTCAGGATGATTTACAACAATTAGCTGTGCAAGATCTGTATGCTGCACTTCGTGTAATTCATTTGTTATCCTGATTATATAATCCTCACCCACCGGTTTAAATCCGGGTAAAGGAATGTAATCATCCCTTTGTAGATTAGGAGTGATCGCACCGGGATAAAGCTCTCCCGTAAAAACGAATTCCTCACCATCTTTTATGTAAATAAAGGGACAGGAACTTTTTGTGAGTGCAATCACTGCAATTCCCACTGCTAAAACTCCCACGGTAGTACCTACTACGTTTATTACAGATCTTCCTGTATTGGGATTATTGACCGAAACCGAATCCAGGATCGAAAAAGGAATCGCCACCTCCTCTCCTACTCGTAGATCAAGATTTTTGGAAGTATAGAAATGTACTTCATTCAGAGGATTTTTTTCCGTTCTCTTATAACGATAGGTTTTTTTATGCACCGGAGTTTTGTTGACATGCTGTGGATCAAGCTGCGTGAGCTCCCCGGAGAGTAATTTTCTATCCTCATCCAGCCTTACCTTGTTAAGATGCATCCTCTGGTTTCCCGAATGAATGATCACATATCGCTCTTCTGGAGAAAGTTTCTGAAGCTCCTGGGAAGAGGGAGGATTATTCAGATCGGATTTTTTCACCTTATAATAAGAACATCCTGAAATTCCCGAAAAGATCACTAATACAAGAAAAGCAGCAGCAAATAAATTTTTAGATTTTAAGTGGCGTCTTGCCAGGCGGAGAAAGGAAGTTGCTTTCATAGCAAAGAAGGTTTGGTTAGAGTTTCATATGCTCATACCATTTTGATTACCAGAAAAGTATGAAGCCATTTAGGGAGGTTCTAATAAATTTACGAAAAATTGATATGCGCAGTCAAACAATTTTAGAGCACAATTTGCAGCCAGCCAACCTTTGAAAAATTCTATTTTTGAAGCTTTTATTTTTGATGCTGATAATTTGCAATATCTTAGCTTTTAAGATCCATATATGTCGGCCAAGCAAATCTTTCCTTTATCCAAACTTACCCAAGCCATTGAAAATGTGATCAACACGCATTGCAGCAAAGTAGTGTGGGTGAAGGCAGAGATCGTTAAGCTAAATCATTATCAACATACCGGCCATTGCTACCCTGACCTTGTGGAAAAAAGGGACGGAAAAATTGTAGCAGAGCTGCGCGGGAATATCTGGAGATCGAATTTTGAAATGATCAATGAAAAATTCCGGAATGTTCTTAACGAGGAGCTGCGGGATGATATGACTGTTGTAGTGCAGGCTACCATTACCTTTCATTCAGTGTATGGCCTGGCTTTAAATATTCTTGATATTGATCCGGAATACACCCTTGGGGAACTGGCCAAACAACGGGTGGAGGCAATAAAAAAACTGACTGCAGAAGGCCTTTTTGACGCCAATAAACAGCGTTTCCTTCCACAACTTCCAAAAACTATTGCTATAATTTCTGTGAGCAGCAGTAAAGGATACCAGGATTTTATGAATGTTATTGAGAACAATCCCTGGAAGTATCAGTTCCATTGCAAATTGTTCCCGGCCATCCTGCAGGGAGAAAGAGCCGTTACAACCATAAAGGGCCAGCTTAAAAAGATAAGGGAACATAAAAAGCTGTTTGATGCAGTGGCTATTATTCGCGGCGGCGGTGGGGAAATTGGCCTGAGTTGCTATGACAATTATAATTTAGCAAAGGAAATTGCTGCTTTTCCGCTTCCCGTATTAACCGGCATTGGGCATTCCACGAACGAGACCGTTAGTGAGCTGGTGAGCTTCAAAAGTTTTATTACTCCCACGAAAATTGCGGAGTTTCTCTTACAGGAGTTCCATAATTTTTCCTTGCCCCTCAAAGATAATATCCTGAAAATCACTACGGCAGTAAATCTGCTTTTTGAAAGGCAGCAAACGCAGATCTCCCGCGTCTCAAGCTCTTTCGGATTTCTGTCTGAAAGGATACTGGAGCGGGACAGGAACAGGTTGAATAACTTTAAAAGAAACCTTACTTCAAGTACTAAGCTGCTACTGAAACAGGAGACTTCGGAATTAAAAAATATAGAAACCACTGTGGAATTACTCTCTCCAAAGAACATTTTAAAAAGGGGCTACAGCATCACCAGGAAAGACGGTAAAGTGGTGAAGGACGCGGAAGTACTGGTTGAAGGGGATCTAATAGAAACAGAGTTCTTCTCGGGGAAAGCTTCCGGAAGAATAGAAAAAATAAAGACCTAAGGATGGGAACAAAGATATCTTATACAGAAGCATTCACAGAATTACAACAGATCGTTTTAGAAATGGAAAATTCTGAAATCGGTATTGATGAATTAGACGCCAGGGTAAAGAGGGCATCCCTATTGCTTAAAATTTGCCGGGAAAAACTTTTTAAAACAGAACAGAATGTGATGGAAACGCTTAAAACCTTAGAAACTGAATAATTATTCCCGAAGCTTAATTGTGAAGCTTTTAGATATTCTTAATATTTAGTAAATTGCCTTTTTTTATTTCAATAATCCTTTATTCATCCACGTATTGAAAAAAGACTTCTCCGGCGATGTCGATGCCGTTAATCAAATATCGATTATACCACAGATTCTTGATGTGGTTTGCCGCACCACTCAAATGGGTTTTGCTGCCATAGCCAGAGTAACCGAGGATCGTTGGATCACCTGTTCTGCTCTCGACCATATTAATTTTGGATTAAAACCGGGGGATGAACTTGAGGTAGAAACTACGCTTTGCCACGAAGTACGTCAAAGCCGGGAAGCAATTTTTATTGATAACGTTTCTGAAGACAATAAATATCAAGACCATCATACTCCAAGGATCTATGGTCTGCAAAGCTATGCCTCCTATCCAATTTTTAGGAAAAATGGGGAATTCTTCGGCACTTTATGTGCTATAGACACTAAACCGTATAGGGTAAACACTCCTGAAATTGTGGGGATGTTTAAACTTTTTACAGACCTTATTGCTTTTCACCTTGAAATAGTGGAAGGAATGCATTTACAGCAGGAAAAGCTTCGGGAGGAAAAGGAAATGGCAGAATTAAGAGATCAGTTTATAGCTATCCTGGGGCATGACCTAAAAAACCCGATCGCCACCATGAGGATGAGTTCAGATATTTTACTGAAAATGTCGAAGGAAGATCTTACCCAACGCCATGCGGCTCTTATAAAATCGACTTCTTACCGTATGCAGGGTTTAATTGAGAATATCCTGGATTTTGCACGGGGGAAATTGGGAGAGGGCCTAATTCTGGAAAAAGAGATAGCTAACGGAAGCCTGGAAGACCTTTTGATCCAGGTGGTCAATGAGATCCAGAACAATTCTCCCGAAAGAACGATTGATCTTGAAATCGCTCTTGACCATGAGGTATACTGTGACAAGAACAGGATAGCACAGCTGCTTTCCAACCTTCTTAGCAATGCAAATCATCATGGAGATCCTAAAGCTCCTGTAAATGTAAGGGCGATTACCAACGAGAAGAACTTTGAGCTTTCTGTAAGCAACCAAGGTGAAAGGATATCAGAAACTGCACTTGCGCACCTGTTTGAACCATTTTACAGAGAGAGCAATGATGCTAATAAAAAAGGGCTTGGTTTGGGTCTTTTTATAGCTTCAGAAATTGCCAAAGCTCATTCCGGTGACCTCCTGGTGTGTTCGACCAGTAAGGAAACGCGGTTCACTCTTCAAATTCCTTTGAACGGAGGGAATTAGGCAATAACAGTTTACACCGGTGTAAATCCTAAATCAGGTTGTTAGTAGACTGCCGTGTACCGATGCGCAGCTACAGGCCTGGAAATTGGCACTATAGCTGCTTTCATTTCCGGCAGTCTGAAGCTTTTTTACCTGACGCTTCAGTCAAAGGCCTGTATGGAGTCCCGGTTATTTACTAAAAACACCTGCTCCATTCCTGTTAAGTCTTTATTAAGCTGCTTGTTTCCCCCTGTAACTCTTTTTACCTTAGGGAGATACCTATAAAAGCCAGCTATGAAGATGAAAAACAACACGCAAACTACAATTCTGCACTTGCAGGATCAAATGAAATTATGGACTTCCCTTCTTACGTTACTGCTGTTAAGTTGGAGTGCTCTTGCACAAAAACCAACAGTTAGAACAGATGCGGGAGATGTAGCCGTCCACAAGATCGCCGATGGTCTGGATCACCCATGGGGAATAGAATTTCTTCCCGATAATCGTTTACTGGTTACAGAAAGAGCCGGGACCTTAAGGATCCTTGAGGCAGACAATACTATTTCGGATCCTGTGCCGGGCACTCCCGAAGTTTTTAATGTAGGCCAGGGAGGCTTACTCGATGTGGCACTTCATCCCGATTTTGACCAGAATAAATATGTTTATTTCACTTATTCCGATCCGGGTCCGGACAGTACAGCTACCACAGCCCTTGGGAGAGGAACTTTTGAAAATGATCAGATCAATAATTTTGAGGTACTTTTTAAGATGGAGCCTTATGTAAAAGGACCAAACCATTTTGGTGGCAGGATCAACTTTACTGAAGATAATGAGATCTTACTTACGCTTGCCGAGAGGTTTAAATTTGATCCTGCACAGGATCTGTCAAGCCACTTGGGAACCGTAGTTCGTTTAAAAGACGATGGAACAGCTTCAGAAAAAAATCCAAAGTTCGAAGATAAAAATGCTCGGAAGGAAATCTGGTCATACGGTCACCGGAATATTGAAAGCGCGGCAATTCATCCGCAAACCGGGGAGCTCTGGGTAGCCGAAATGGGGCCTATGGGTGGTGATGAACTGCAGGTAGCCAAAGCCGGAAAGAACTATGGTTGGCCGGTGGTGAGCTGGGGAGACAACTATGATGGCAGTGAAATTCCGAAACCTTCCACCCGTCCCGAATTTGAGGATGCTGTAGTTAAATGGACCCCCACGATTTCCCCTTCCGGAATGATCTTCTATGAGGGAGATTTGTTTCCTGAATGGAAGAACAGCATGTTCATTGGCGGCCTTACCAGCAGCGGTTTGGTACGTGTGAAGGTAAATGGTGCACAGGCAGAAGAAGTGGAAAGAATTCCGTTGGCAAAAAGGATCAGAGATGTGGAGCAACATCCGGATGGATCCATTTGGGTGATCACAGACGAAGATAATGGTATGATCCTCCAACTTAAGCCGGTGAAATGAAGATTGCAACCTATAATGTAAACGGGATCAACGCCCGCCTGCCTGTCCTCCTGGACTGGCTGGAACAGGAATCCCCGGATGTGGTTTGTCTTCAGGAATTAAAGGCTCCGGATGAAAAGATTCCGAAGCATGAGATAGCCCGCTCGGGATATAATGCGATTTGGCACGGACAAAAGCGGTGGAATGGCGTGGCAATTCTGGCTAAGGAACAGCTCGAAATAAAAGAAGTTGGGCGGGGATTGGAAGGAGAACCCGAAGATGAGCAAAGTAGGTACCTGGAAGCAATAATAAATGATATAGTTATTGGCTGTTTGTACCTTCCCAACGGGAATCCAGCGCCCGGACCAAAATTTGATTATAAATTGCGCTGGTTCGACAGGCTGGCAAAAAAGGCAAAACAGTTGCTGGACCAGGATGTACCGGTGATCCTCACCGGAGATTACAATGTAATGCCCACAGAAAAGGATGTTTACAAGCCGGAAAGATGGGTGGATGATGCCCTTTTTCGTCCTGAAACCAGAAAAGCTTTTCATGATCTCTCAGCCCAGGGATGGACAGATGCTATTAGAAAACTTTATCCAGATGAAACTATCTACACCTTCTGGGATTATTTTAGGAATGCCTTTGGAAGAAATGCAGGATTGAGAATAGATCATTTCCTGCTAAGCCCGCACCTGGTTCCAAAATTGAAAAATGCCGGAGTGGACAAGCACGTTCGGGGTTGGGAGAAAAGCAGCGATCACGCACCTGTGTGGATCGAACTGGAGAAGGAATAGGAAGTGCCAGGACAGATCTTAAAGCAATCCAGGACCGTCTGATTATTTAAAATAAAGGAAGAGTATTAGGCAATTAACCTATAGGCACAGCTAAAAGAGGGATATTAAGCTCATCAATAAGGTCTTTCTTCTTGTTAGTGGTAAACATGTCATAGAGAAAACCTTTTCTTTTATGCCCTGCCACGACAAGTTCGATGTCATTCTCCTCTACTTTCTTCTTTATAGCTTTAGGAATGGAACCTTCAATAAGGATCCCTTCGGCAGGAAGGTCATACTTTTGGATAATTTCCTCAGCACACTTTCTCACAAAGGCAGCTTCTTTCTTACGCTCTTCTGTGCGTTGGTCATAAATATACTGTGGACCTGCTTCCAGGGCAAGAAAATCATCGGGATTGGGTTCTGAGACGTGAAGCACCCATATCTTGGCATTGGTGTGTTTTCCAATATTTACCGCATGGGCAATTAATTTTTCCGCATTCTCCGGTTTGGCAATAGCCACAAGTATATTTTTCATAAGGCTGATTTCAAACCAATAAAGTTAGGAAAAATTGAGAGAATTAAAATAGCCTGTACTTCCGGTAAAGTGACCGGAAAATGATTTTATTTAAACACGTACTAATCAGATTAATTTTAAATTAAATCCTGAAAAGTTTATTACAAGCTAGTCGATGGATTGATACTAACTATATCCTGGGCGACCATTACTGCTCCTTTATCAAAGAGGATCCATGAAACGCTAAACAACATGATCACGCACACCACTATAAAAAGGAGATTTGTGAATTTATCCACGATTGATCCCCATTTGTTTTCCGGTCTTTCCTCAAAATTTGCAGCATCCATAAACATTAATTTAATTCAAACCTTTTGTAAGTAAAATATTACAAAAAATCTCAAGGTTAATGTATTTCAACACAAATATAAGTATTTCAACTTAATATCCTTAACGAAATTTTAAGAAGAGCGGCGGTAAAACGTTAAATTTCACTCACTAATGTTTCTGCTACTAAAAATTGGGTTTTATTTTTTCACTGCTTTCCAAATCCTGCTGAAAAGCATGATGCATAGCAGGACAATAATTCCCACTATTAGTCCTACAATGAATTCAGCAATTATTCCGGGGATAGGAAGATGCTCTACCAGCTCGTGCACGAAATGAAGGTTGTGGACAAAAATACCTCCTGAAACCAGAAGTAAGGCAAGGGTTCCAATTACCGAAAGGCTTTTTATGATCTTAGGTAATGCAGCCACAAGGAAATGTCCAATCTTATCTGAAAACGAATTTTCCCGGTCATTATAATTAATAAGTTTGGTACCATATTCATCCATTCTCACGATAAGGGCAACAATTCCATAAACTCCCACTGTTGCCACGAGAGCAATAATCGTCACGACCAAGATCTTAGTGACAAGGGTTTCATCTACTACACTCCCCAAGGCTATTATAATGATCTCTACCGACAGAATAAAATCGGTCACAATTGCCGACTTGATCTTCTCTTTTTCCAAACCCAGGATATCTTCTTTGGTCATTTTTTCAAGCTTTGGTGCTTCTGAAGGATGAGCATGCGGAAAGAAGTATTCGTAGATCTTTTCGGCCCCTTCATAAGCCAGATAGAGTCCTCCAATGACCAGGATGACTGTCACAGCGGCGGGTAAAAAGGCACTTAATAAAAAAGCCAGGGGTAAAATGATGAGTTTATTGAGAAATGATCCTTTAGTAATGGCCCAAAGGACGGGAAGTTCCCGGTCTGACACGAATCCGGAAGCTTTCTCGGCATTCACCGCAAGATCATCTCCCAATATCCCTGCTGTTTTTTTTCCGGCGACCTTAGACATCATCGCCACGTCGTCCATTAAAGTTGCTATATCATCCAGAAGTGCAAAAAATCCTGAAGCCATACTTTTTTAATTTTTAAGGACAGCAAGATAAGCCAAATAAAAAAACTGCTGCAGCTGTTTTAGCCGGGTTTAACTTATAGAAGAATTGACGACACAGGAATGCCCAGGCCTAAAAAAGCATCTTCAAAGAAGCCATTTTAAGGAAGACATTTTCAGAAGACTTAAGAATTGAAAATAAAGTTTCTCCCAAACTTTTATTTTACATCAAAACTAAAGTGGTTCTGGGAATTATGTTCTTCAGGCTCCCCTATTGAGACTTTCCACCTGTCATAAGCCGCCTTTTTTAACCACTGCACTTCATAAACATCTTTAAGAGCAGGATCTTCGGCAGCAGCCCCTGCTAAGGAAGCTGCAAGCCTGTAATCTTCACTTTCCCTGCTGTGGTGAAGCACAAATGCTGCATGAAATTTATCCAGGGATTTCAACATATCCTTTCTGCCTAAAATGTCTTTGACCTGTTGTAACCTTAGGCTGTCCCGTTCTTTTAGCTTGCTAAAAATGTCAATATAAGATCTTAGTTGCCAGCGGTCCTTTTGATCTGTTTTATAGGCATGTTCCAGTTGCTCTGCGGGAAAGCCGGAGTATTTCACAGCTTCCCCATAAGGCCTGAAGAGAGATACGAATATCCCGAAAAGAGAGATAGCTATCACAAAAAACGGAATTTTCAGGTACTTTGAATTTACTCTTTTAAAACTCCTAATGACACCGGTGACCACCAGGAAAATCAGGGCCAGGAGGACTATTGCAAGCAGAAAGAATTCGGAGGATTTGATTTGAAAGGATAGAAATGCAGTTAGCAGAACAAGGGCAACAATAGGTATACGCATCATTTTGATTGTGGGGATTTATAAATACGACGCCTAAAAGTCAATTTTGTTACTGTTTCCGGCTTTCTTCGGAAGCATAGAGGCTCTAGAAAACCTCCGAAGCTATCCTTCTTATATTTTCGCTTTTGCCCATGGAGTAGTAATGCAGTACAGGCACTCCCGCAGCCACCAGTTCCCGACTCTGTTGAATACACCATTCAATTCCCACTTCCTGCACCTCATTGTTGGAAGAACATTTTTCCACCTCTCGGACCAAATCACAGGGAAGATCAACATGGAAACGGTGCGGGATAAGGCTTAGGTGTTTCTTAATGGAAATGGGTTTTAAACCAGGGATGATAGGAATATGAATTCCGCTTTTTCTGCATTTTTCTACAAATTCAAAGAACCTGGAATTATCAAAGAACATTTGGGTCACCACATACTCTGCTCCCGCTTCCTGTTTTGACTTTAGGTATTGAATATCCCGATCCAGGCTGGGGGCTTCCATGTGTTTTTCAGGATAACCCGCGACTCCTATACAGAATTCAGTTTTATGGCCATTTTCCAGGGCCTCGTCCAGAAAATTTCCCTCATTCATTTCTGAAACCTGTTTCACAAGGTCACAGGCGTAACGGTGGCCGTCTGCTTCGGGTTTAAAATAGACTTCACTTTTTACGGCATCTCCCCGTAAGGCCATCACATTCTGAATTTCCAAAAAGTCAAGATCAATGAGAAAATTTTCTGTGTCCTCTTTGGAGAATCCACCGCAAAGGATATGTGGCACAGCATCTACTTTATATTTGCTCTGGATGGCTGCACAAATTCCCACGGTGCCAGGGCGTTTTCTTACCACTCTTTTCTCCAGAAGTCCTTTTTCCCGCTCAATAAATACATATTCCTCCCGGTGATAGGTCACATCAATGAACGGAGGCCTGAACTCCATGAGCGGATCTATCCCGTCAAAAATGCCCTGTACATTATGCCCTTTTAAAGGCGGAAGGATCTCAAAAGAGAAAAGAGTCCTGCCTCCGGCTCTTTCAATATGCTCTGTAATTTTCATTTGGTCTGCTTTTCAGTTTTTAGGAAGTTCATCTGTGATCGAAGGGCTTAACCACCTTTCAGCTTCCTCTAAGGTGATACTCTTTCTTGCTGCAAAATTCTTTACCTGGTCGCTGCAGATTTTTCCCACTCCAAAGTACCTGGCTTCGGGATTTCCGAAATAGTACCCGCTCACACTGGCAGCCGGCCACATGGCTAGGCTTTCCGTCAGCTTCACACCTATTCGCTCCTCTACATCCAGCACCTCCCAAATTGTCAGTTTTTCGAGGTGATCGGGACAGGCGGGATAACCGGGAGCAGGCCGAATGCCCTTATAGCTCTCTTTGATCAATTCCTCATTAGTGAGGCGCTCTTCTGCAGCATAACCCCAAATTTCTTTTCTCACCTTTTCATGCAGGTATTCTGCAAAAGCTTCAGCCAATCTATCGGCCAGGGCTTTGATCATAATGGAATTATAGTCATCATGGTCTGACTCAAATTTCTTTGCCAGTTCATCTGTTCCGAAGCCGGCAGTAACACAAAAGCAACCCATATAATCCTGAATTCCGGAATCTTTAGGAGCTACAAAGTCTGCCAGAGCAAAATTGGGTTTCCCTTCATATTTCTTTAGTTGCTGTCTCAGGGTGCGAAAAGTCTGAGTTTTTCCCCTTTCTTTAGAAGTTACAATTTCTACATCATCATCGTTCACGCTGTTTGCAGGAAAGAGCCCGTAAACAGCCTTAGCCTTTAAAAGTCTTTCTTTAAAGATCCTTTTCAGCAAAGCATTAGCATCAGAAAACAGAGATGATGCCTGCTCCCCTACCACTTCATCTTTCAGTATCTCCGGAAATCTTCCATGCAGCTCCCAACTTCTGAAAAATGGGGTCCAGTCTATGTATTTTTCAAGTTTTTCAAGCTCCAGGTCCTCAAGCACCTGTATCTCCAGATTTTTAGGTTTTGTTATTTCAGTATTTTTCCAATCGATCCGGAACTTGTTTTTTCTCGCCTCCCCAATGGACAAATACTCTTTAACTTTACTGCGCTTCTGAAAGTTCTGCCGGAATTTATCATATTCGGCCTTCAGGTCATCTATATACTTTTTCCGGCTGCTTTCCTTAAGCAGATCTCCCACTATGGTCACTGCCCGGGACGCATCATTAACATGCACCACAGCCTGCTTATATTGAGGATCGATCTTCACTGCAGTATGGGCCTTTGAGGTAGTAGCGCCACCTATGAGCAGAGGAATATGAAAATCCTGCCGCTCCATTTCCGCAGCCAGATGTACCATTTCATCAAGGGAAGGCGTAATAAGCCCGCTAAGGCCAATGATATCTACATTTTCATTCTTTGCAGTCTCTATGATCCTTTCCGGAGGTACCATGACTCCGAGGTCGATGATCTCGTAGTTGTTACAGCCCAGTACAACACCTACTATATTTTTTCCGATATCGTGCACGTCACCTTTGACTGTGGCTAGTAAAATTCTCCCCTTCGCACCCCGGCCCCCGGAAGGGGCATTGGGGGCAGCGGCCTTCTCGTCATCGATAAAAGGCAACAGGTAAGCCACCGCCTTCTTCATCACCCTGGCAGATTTTACTACCTGGGGCAGGAACATCTTTCCGCTGCCAAAGAGATCCCCCACCACGTTCATCCCTGTCATTAAAGAGCCTTCGATGACATCAATAGGTTTATCGGCTTGTTTTCGGGCTTCCTCAATATCTTCTGTGATATAGGTGTCAATACCTTTCACAAGAGCATGAGTAATGCGGTCCTGCAGGGATTTTTCCCTCCAGGAAAGATCCTGCTTACTCTCTTTTTTTGTCGCAACCACCTGTTCTGCTAAATTCAGCAGTCGTTCGGTGGCATCATACCGGCGGTCCAGGATCACATCCTCCACATGCTCCAGCAGATCTTCAGGAATATTATCATAGACCTCTAAAAGCGCCGGATTAACAATTCCCATATTCATTCCCGCTTGTATAGCATGGTAAAGAAAGACAGAATGCATGGCCTCTCTTACCGGATTATTTCCGCGGAAAGAAAAGGACACATTGCTCACTCCCCCGCTAAGGCTTACATGCGGCAGGTTTTCCCTGACCCAACGCGTGGCTTCGATATAATGAATGGCATTTTTCCTGTGTTCCTCCATGCCTGTCCCTACCGGAAAAATATTGAGGTCAAAGATGATATCCTCAGGAGGAAAATTCACTTTTTGAGTGAGCAGGTCATAGGAGCGTTTTGCAATTTCGATCCTTCTCTCATAGTTATCTGCCTGTCCAACTTCATCAAATGCCATTACAATCACTGCCGCACCATATCTCCTTATCTTTCGCGCCTGCTTCAGGAACTCCTCCTCCCCTTCCTTGATACTTATGGAATTGACCACACATTTCCCCTGCACCACCTGCAAGCCGGCTTCGATGATCTCCCATTTGGAACTGTCGATCATTACCGGAACTCTTGAAATATCAGGTTCCGAAGCGATAAGGTTAAGGAACTTTACCATGGCTGCTTTTCCGTCAAGAAGTCCGTCATCCATATTCACATCGATGATCTGCGCGCCGCCTTCCACCTGCTCCCGGGCAATATCCAGGGCTTCTTCAAATTTTTCTTCATTAATAAGCCTCAGGAATTTTTTGGATCCTGCCACATTGGTACGTTCTCCCACATTGATAAAATTACTCTCGGGAGTTATTACCAAAGGCTCCAAACCGGACAGTTTTAATGCTCGTTTTCCAGCCATAATTAAAGGGTTTCAGTTTGAAGGTTCCAATTAAGAGGCCTTGGCGGGTATTCCCGCGCTACCTCAGCAATGGCTTTGATATGCGCGGGAGTTGTACCACAACAACCGCCCAAAATATTTACCAGCCCCCTTTCCAGATATTCCCTGGTTTGGTTTGCCATTTCTTCAGGAGATTGTTCATATTCTCCAAATGCATTGGGCAGGCCGGCGTTTGGATAAGCTGACACTCCATATTCAGTTTTCTGAGAAAGCACCTCCAGGTGCGGAGTCAATTGTTTTGCACCCAAAGCACAATTGAAGCCCACGCTAAGCAACGGAATATGGGACACAGAAATGAGGAAAGCCTCGGCTGTTTGACCGCTAAGGGTCCTGCCTGAAGCATCGGTGATGGTTCCGCTTATCATTACCGGAAGATCCAATGCCAGTTCTTCTTTTATTTCATCTATGGCAAAGAGGGCAGCCTTGGCGTTAAGGGTGTCAAAAACGGTTTCCACAAGGAGCACGTCCACTCCGCCATCAATCAGCGCTCTCGCCTGGTCTTTATAGGCTTTGTAGAGATCATCGAAGGTAATTGCGCGGTAGCCGGGATCATTGACATTGGGAGACATACTGGCCGTTTTATTTGTTGGGCCAATGGCACCTGCAACAAATCGTGGCTTTTGAGGATCTTCAGCGGTAACAGCTACTGCCACTTCCTTTGCGATCCTTGCCGACTCATAATTGAGTTCGTACACCAGTTCCTGCATTTGATAATCGGCCATTGCAATGGAGGTGGCAGAAAAAGTGTTGGTTTCTACGATGTCGGCACCGGCGAGAAAGTACTTTCGGTGGATCTCGGCAATAGCCTGGGGTTGAGTAATAGATAAGAGATCATTATTTCCCTGCAAGGGCACAGGCCAATCCCGAAACCTGTTTCCGCGGAAATCGGCTTCTTTAAATTTATATTCCTGCAGCATAGTGCCCATGGCACCATCGAGGATCAATATTTTTTTTGAGAGAAGGTCTTCTAGTTTTGACATGAATAAAAATTGCATTATCAAAAAAGAAGAGGGAAAAGAATTCTTCGTTATCTATCCACAGGTCGTGGTAGAATTTAGCACCTTCTCCCAACGGGAGGGTTGCCAAGGCTTCAAAGGGTCTAATCCCTCCACCTTTCTTGATAACTGGTTAAGTATATTAAAGAACTTAAAGAACAAATATAAGAGGTTTTGCACAAAATCCAAGCAGGAAGATCTATTCCATTATTTGGGTATGGGCAAAACAAATTCGGCCAGCATTGGAAAATGATCAGAACCAAAATCTCCCAGTCTCTCCAATTCTTTCAGTTGAAACTCCTCAGAAACAAAAAAATGGTCGAGAGGCCATCGCATAAAGAAGGAGTCGGCACTAAAAGAATTAAAAAGCCCCCTTCCGAGCCTAACATTCCGCAGGTCCCCTCGGTTTTCAAAAAATCTTGTGGTTTTTGACCAGGAGACATCATTGAAATCTCCTGCAACAATAGACGGTAACTGCTCTTTTGCTACAAGTGCACCTACTTTTGCCAGAGCAACTTCGCTTTCTCCAATATTATCCGGATATTTTTCACTTGGGAAAGGCGCAACAGGATGTATTCCGTGAAAAGCAAATTTTTGTCCTGAAGGCAAGGCCACAGTGGCATGGAAAGATGGAACATCGTCATGTTTTAAGAATCTTTTTTTCGCGTCATTTAAAGGTAGTTTGGAATAAAGAGCCATTCCATAAGCATTGTCTAAAGGATGTTCCATTCTATATGGAAATTCCGGATTAAGAATTTGAAGTTGCTTTACCCACCACGCGTCTACTTCCATAGCCAGGACCATATCGGGATCATGTTCTTCAATTAGCTGCAGGAATGCATCTGCATTCCGGTTGGAGATCAACACATTCGCGATCAAAAGTTTAAATGAAGAAGCTTTGGAGTGATTAATATCAGCGGCCGCAACCTTTTTTTGACCTACCAGGTAAGGTCCTATTTTTACGGAATGAATGATAATGGAACCTGCGAGACCGAGTACTACAAAAACAGAAATTGAAGTCCACCTCCATTTCAGGAACAGGATAAGGATAATACAAAGAAGAGAAAGCAGAAGATATTGCAGGCGTGGGAAATCCAAAATCTTCGCATACCAATAAGAAACATCATGAATTAAAGATAATCCACTAAGAAGGATCACCAGAAAACCGACTCCCAAAATAATATTTAAAAAAACAGATCTAAGATTTACTTTCATTTTAGAAGAGGTTATATAACAGGATTCAATAACTGCGGTAAAAGAATATTTTTCGAAAGTTACAGATTTAAGGAAGGAGAAATGTTAAGTTGAAAATAAAGTCATGAGGCGGGTGCACTTAAAATTATTCCCAACCTTCATTCCGGAGAAAATAACATTTTTCTCTAAAATTCTAATTTTCCCGTATTTTACGTACCGGCATACCAATTAACAATTATTGCAGCAAATGAAAAAAAGTCAATCCAGAGCCTTTTCAGTATTTATTCTCATAGTGGGATCTTATTTTTTTATAAAAGGCATAGCAGCCGGCCAATCCTTTTTGGCTCCCCTGGTGACCGCTGTAATTCTTGCGCTTATCGTCCTTCCGCTTTCCCGCAAAATGGAAGGCAGGATCATTGGCCGGAGCTTTTCCTCCTTCGTAAGTACTCTACTTATTTTTATTTTTTCCCTTTTCTTTTTCGCCCTCTGCTCCCTGCAGATCAAAAGTTTTGTAGATGACTGGCCGGAAATAAAAAGAACCATGGCGCCCGAAGTGGAGGAATTCAAGACCTTTCTTTTTGAACATACTCCTATGAGCAAGGAATCTCTGGAAGCCAACTATCCTGAAGGTTCCATTCCATTCCTGGACAAACCCCTTAATGAAGGAGCCCGTGCGCTTTCCTTTTTAAGGCAGGCAATGAATTTCCTGGGGGTTTACCTGCTTACCTTTATTTATATCTTCTTTATCCTTAATTACAGAAAGCATTACAAGCAGTTCCTGCTAAGGCTTTTTCCGGATAGAAAAAAACATCATATAAAAAGGATCCTCGAAAAATCTGCAGAAGTGGTACAGGATTATCTTTTGGGAAGGTTGATCCTCATGTCCATTCTGGCCGTTTTATATTCCATAGGCTTAGGATTATCGGGAGTAGAGAATTATATATTGATAGGGATCATTGCTTCTCTTTTGACCCTAATTCCCTGGATAGGGAATATAATCGGGCTGGCTATGGCGATGGCTTTTGGATATTTGACTTCGGGAGATCTCAATGTGCTGTGGGGCATCATCATTACTTTCACCGTATCTCAATTCCTGGAAAGCTATATCCTGCAGCCGTACATCGTGGGAGACAAGGTAGGGCTTCATCCTTTTTTCGTTATTATTTTTGTGATTCTGGGGGGCGCCGTGTGGGGATTAATGGGAATGGTTTTGTCAATTCCGGTAATGGCTATAGTGACCATTGTTTTTCAAAATATTGATCCACTCAATCCTCTCGGGTTTCTATTCGGAAAGGAAACAGAAGATTAAATTTTTCCTGAAATTCTTTCCTATGGCTGAATATAGCTTATGGAATTAATTACTACCGAATCCCCCGGAAATTGTTGACCGGGAAATACTATAAATCCAATTTCTTTGGAACGTTGAGGCACAAAGTCGATCTCCAGCTCTGCCTTGCCTGCAACCTTCCCTTTATAGTAAAGCTCAAAACTTATTTTTGCAGCTTCCGCAGTTTTCTGTCCCATGTTCTCGATCTCCACTTTATATTTATTACCTGCGGAATTGGGGTCTTTTGTAAGGCTAACGAGGAGTTCAGGAGGGTTGCTATCATTCTGAAAGATCCGGAAGCCGAGATAGCTTAAAAGAATAATGAGGATTAGAATTCCACTGTAAAAGGTGATCGTTTCGAGGATGTTCCTTTCTTCTTTATTTGTCATACTTTCTATTTTCCAATAATTAATCTTCCTGCCGATGCACCCAGGGCTGCCGGTACGGCTAATACAATGACCTGCGCAATAATGATCTCTGCACTATTACCCGTCACCCTGCCAAAGAACCAGAGCATGATGAATGATACCAGAAGGGCAGAAAAGTAGCTCATGACCACCAGTAACAAGGTATGTTGCAGGTTAGGTTTCTCCTCCAGGGAGGTATTCCGGAAATCTATATATCCAAGGATCAACGCACACAGCACCAGAGAGAGCAGCACCATAAGTAGGAGGTGAATAGGCGTACTCGCTATCGCAATGATGAGGATCTCATCTGTAGGGGCAACAGAAGATGATACTAAAACTCCGCCACACAGAGCTAAAACCAACATTTGTATTGTACTGCCTTCGTCCTTCTTCTTTCCGTTACCTACCCTATCGTCTTCCCCCAGCTGGGCCGTACCAACAGAAATACCTATGGCAACGATCATGGCTTCCACGATGACCTTACCTGCTATTTCTCTAAAAGACATAGTAAAGCCGACTTTATTGATCAGTAATAAAAACAGAAAGGTAACCACAAAGGACAGGCCTATTTCTTCCATCGATTCTCTGAAAAGATCTGCAGTAGAAATATCCTTTCTCACTCCCGCGTGTTTATTATAACCCAGCAGGAGTAAAAAGGTAAAGAGTACAAATCCTGCCAGTTTTAACGGGGAAGCTATAAAACCCGTCCACCATACCTCCATGGTATAGAGCAATGGCAGGCTAAATAGCAGGCCTCCAATGATGCCCCGACTGTATTCCTTGGCCGTATCAGCGACTCCTCTTTTATCCAATCGTTCCTAATTTACTTATGAATGTAAGAAATATATGATAAGCTGCTGCTGCTCCATAAGATCTTAACCCTTTTTTACAATTTTTCGATAACCGATACCGATGGTCTATTGCCTCTTCTGGAAAGATCCTCCGGTAAGATTTTGTATATTTCTATGATGAAGTCTGGCAAACTTCTATGTTACTGAAGGGTAAAGTTTAAATAAACCAAGCAAGAGCAACAATGGATGTCAAAAAAGAGTCTGAAGAAGAAGCTATCAAAAATATACTGAAGGAGGAGAAGGTAAAGAAAGCCCTTACCGAAACAGACCTTGCCAAAGAAGGTGTTTCTCCTTCGGGCAGGAAAAACATCCTGTTGCTTATAGGTTATACCATCGTAGTGTTTTTAATAGGCGGGCTGCTGTATTACCTGTTGGAGTACCGAATCATTCCTGTTTCAGAAAGTTATATTCCGCTAGGTCAAAAACTTGTTTTTGGTGCGATGATGATCGCCTTTGTTTTGTTTCTAAACCGGCTTCTAAAACAGATCCTCATGCGGAAGATCAATGACCGGGCCAGTGAATACAACTTTAAAAGCCTGATCAACCTGCTGACTTTCCTTCTCATTTTTCTTATCGCTGTCTCCCTTATCTTCTCCAACTGGTACGCAACCATGGTCTCCTTTGGAGTGGTTTCTCTTATCCTTGGTTTAGCTCTGCAAAATCCGCTTACCAGTTTATTCGGGTGGATCTACCTGCTTATCCGGAAACCCTATGAAGTTGGAGACAGGATCAAGATCGGGAATGTTTACGGAGACGTGATGAACGTGGGTTATTTTGACACTACGCTGTGGGAGTTTGGAGGGGACTATCTATCCGGCGATCATCCCAGCGGGAAGATCATCAGGTTTTCCAATTCCAAGATCTTTAGTGAATACGTGGTGAATTACTCCTGGCCACTATTTCCGTTCATATGGAGCGAAGTGAAATTCTATGTTTCCTACACCAGCGACTTTGATTTTATCTCGCTCACCGTTACGGAGATTGCCGAGAAAGAAGTAGGAGAAGCAATGTTGAGAAGGGTGACCCGGCTAAAGAAGATCCTGGAAGATTCCATGGTCCAGGAGCTGGAGATCAAGGAAAAACCCTCTGTGATCTTCAGTGCTCATAACAATACCTGGATAGAGGTTGTTGTGAGATTCCTGGTGGAGCCAAAGAACCTGGGTCCTACTAAATCCCTGCTGTTCACCCACATCATGAAAAAACTGAAACAACATCCCGATAAAGTGATCTTTCCAAATTCCCCTGCTAAATCCTGAGTTTTTTTCCAAAAAACAGGCTGTCGAAAAAGCCGGTAAAACGTCATCCTGAATTTATTTCAGGATCCATACTAATTTAGATCAGGATCTAATTAGAAGCTGAAACCAGTTCAGCTTGACGAAAATTAACTTTTAGACAGCCTGTTGTAAATTGATTTCCCAGTTCATCTCAATTCATATCCTTCAGGAATTGCCGCAGGATATACTGTAGGATCCCTCCGTTAGTATAATAGGCAATTTCGATCTCGGAATCCAGTCTTGACTTAGCCTCAAATTCTATTTTTTCACCATTCTCCTTTTCTGCTGAAACTTTAATGATCTTACCGGGATGCAGATCATCTGAGATTCCTGAAAAATTGAATTTTTCATCCCCTTTAATTCCGAGGCTTTCAGAAGTTTGCCCGTTCATGAATTCCAGCGGCAGTACGCCCATTTGCATCAAATTGCTGCGGTGAATACGCTCAAAGCTTTCGGCAAGTACTGCTTTTATTCCGAGGAGATTCGTACCCTTGGCTGCCCAGTCCCGGGAAGAGCCGCTGCCGTACTCTTTTCCGGCGATCACAATAAGCGGCGTCCTGTCTTCGGCATACTTCATGGCAGCATCATATACCGTCATGGTTTCATTGGTAGGGAAATAGGTGGAATAACCTCCCTCCTTTTGAGTGATCCTGTTCTTGATCCTAACATTGGCAAAAGTACCACGCATCATCACCTCATGGTTGCCGCGCCGCGAGCCATAGGAGTTAAAATCCTTAGGCTCCACACCTTTGCTCTTGAGGTATTTTCCTGCTGCCGAATTCTCTCCAAAGGCACCTGCCGGCGAAATATGATCTGTAGTCACAGAATCGCCGAGAAACAGTAGTACCCTGGCATCTTTAATATCTTCAGGATCTTTAGGAGTTTCAGAAAGGTCTTTGAAGAAAGGTACTTCTTTGATATAGGTAGAATCATCTTCCCAGATGTATTCCTTTCCTTCCGCAGTAGAGAGCTTCTGCCACTGCTCTTCCCCGTCAAAGATCACGTCATATACCTGCTTGAAATCTTCCACCCGCATACTGTTTTTAATAGTTTCGTTGATCTCCTCCTGGGTGGGCCAAATGTCTTTTAAATACACCGGTAATCCATTGGGATCATACCCCAGGGGATCATTGATGAGATCTATATCCACCCGTCCCACCAGGGCATAAGCCACTACCAGCATGGGAGACATAAGGAAATTCATCTTCACCTGTGGATGTACCCGGGCTTCAAAATTCCGGTTTCCGGAAAGCACAGATGCTACCACCAGTTCATTTTCATCTACGGCATCGGCAATATGTTTGGGCAAGGGGCCGCTGTTCCCAATACAGGAAGTACAGCCGTAGCCAACAGTATGGAAGCGTAGGGCATCAAGATCTTCAGAAAGTCCCGAGCGATCCAGATAGGTAGTCACCACTTTTGACCCCGGCGCCAGGCTGGTCTTTACCCAGGATTTGGTGCGCAGGCCACGGGAAAGTGCTTTTCTCGCCACCAGGCCAGCCCCAATCATCACGGCAGGATTGGAGGTATTGGTGCAGCTGGTAATGGCTGCGATCACAATATTCCCATCACTTAAATGGTATTCAGCATTCTTATATTTGATCCTTACAGACCTTAATTTTTTCTCATTTTCTACGGTCACCTCCGGAGAGGCGTGTTCCTCATTATCGGTAAACTGGGTTTGAGAGCCGCCTTCTGCCAGCCATCTATGCTCCTGCCGCTCTTCCAACGGAATATAATGCCTCTCAAATTCCTCTTTTAGCAGCTCCTGAAATTTATTAGCCAGGTCCTCTACAAAGATCTTATCCTGTGGTCTTTTGGGACCCGAAACCGTTGGCCGCAAACTGCCGAGATCCAGTTCGGCTATTTCTGAATATTCTATCTGCTCATTCCCGGTGCGCCACAACAGGTTGTCTTCACAATACTCCTTTACCAGCCCTATTTGCTCGGCAGACCTGTTGGTCTTCTTCATGTATTCCAGGGTTTGGTCGTCAATGGGGAAATAAGTGACCGTACAGCCAAATTCCGGCGACATATTTGAGATCGTGGCCCTATCTGTCACAGTAAGATGATCCAGCCCATCGCCAAAGACCTCCACAAATTTGCCCACTACTCCCACATCGCGCAACAGCCTGGTGATAGTAAGTACCATATCTGTCGCGGTACAACCTTCGGGGATCCGGCCTGTGAGCTTTAGTCCCACTACCTGCGGACAGGTGAAGTAAACCGGCTGACCCAGCATGGCAGCTTCGGCTTCAATTCCGCCTACCCCCCAGCCCAATACGCCGATTCCGTTTACCATGGGGGTGTGGGAGTCAAGTCCCACAAGACTATCGGGGAAGACCCAGCCATCTCTTTGGATCACACCCTGCGCCAGATATTCCAGGTTTACCTGGTGGCAAATTCCCATTCCGGGAGGCACCACAGTAAAATTGTTCATGCCTTTTTGCCCCCACTTCAGCAGCTTATAACGTTCCCTGTTGCGCTCATACTCGCGCTCCACGTTCTTGGCTTCGGAATAATTTGTGCCGAAGTAATCTACCTGTACGGAGTGATCTATCACAAGGTCTACAGGGATCACAGGATTGATCTTTGTGCCATCCCCTCCTTTCCTGATCACTTCTGAACGTAAAGAGGCGATATCGACTACCGAAGGTACACCTGTAAAATCCTGCATGAGCACCCGGGCAGGTTTGAAGGGAATCTCTTTATCTGTCCCTGCCGCATTCCATTGAGAAAGCGTGTCCAGATGTTCATCTGTAATCCCAAAGCCGTCATGGTTGCGCAGTGCATTTTCCAGCAGAATGCGGATCGAAAAAGGTAATCTTTCCACATTGACTCCTTTTTCCCGGAGCTTTTTTAAGGAGGCGATCTTGTAATCCATAATGTTTGTCTTTATGTGGTTAGCGGTGAGGATTTTCGGGGAAAGCCCGAAACCATTAAATTACAAATTTTAACCGGAACCTTTACTTTTTTTCCCTTTTTAGCCACTCCTTTTCGGGAAATAAATAACAGATCAATTTATAAAGGATCAGGCGCTCTTTGCCTGTTCAAAAATTTTTGCAGTTTCCTCAGAGAAATTCAAAAATTTTCCTACTTTTAAAAACTTGTTAACGGGTAAGGGCAGAAACAAATCCCTACAAGTTTCTGTCTGTTCAAAACCAACTTCCAATTTCCCCCACAATTCATGGCCTTATTCCAGGTTTCAGTACTTAAAAATCATTTAAAGCTTCAGGATAAAAAAAGTTGTGATATAATGGGTTACCTGCAAGCCTACAAAGAAAATTTTGAGTAAAAAAATAGGATATATAGATGAATCTGGTGATAAAAGTATACACTTCAAAAAAGGAGGTGTAACAACCTTTTTCATAGTAAGTGCAGTAATTATTGATGAAGATTCCGTTAATCAAGTTCGCGAGGAATTTATTAAAATAGCTCGTCGTCACACACAAGCACCTGAAATAAAATCGAACTCCAAAACATTTAGAGATATCGATAAAAGAATCAATTTTCTCAAAGATGTTTCTAAGCTTGATTTTAGAATTTATAGTGTCATTGTAGACAAAAGAAAAATTTTTGAGGATAGTGGTCTACAGTTTAGAGATAGTTTTTACAAATACGTAAATGGATTATTAGATCACGAATTGTACGATTATTACCCTTATTTAAAATTAGTAGCAGATAATCACGGCTCCGATAAGTTTATAGATGGGTTTATAGATTATGTCGAAAAAAACCATAAACAGACTGAATTATTTAGAGGTCCTGAGTTCCAATTTTCTGATAGTAAAGACGAACCATTAATACAATTAGCGGATTTTATTACAGGAAGCATCGCAAAATGTTATGAGCCTGGAAAGGTTGAGTTTAGAAGTAAGGAAATTCCTCAAATTTTAAAAACACATATACTACATTTAAGAGAATGGCCGGAAAAACCACCAAAATTATTTCGGCAAATAGATGATGAAGATGAAAAATATAACCAAGAATTGGTTGATTTTATATTTTTTAGAATCAATGAATTTATTCACGCTAATCAAGATCGTCCAGAGGTAGAAATTAAGAATCAACTGATTTGCTTAAATTATTTAATTTATAGATTCAAAATTGATCCTCACGAATACATATTTTCAGATGAAATTATTGATAGAATTAAAGTCCGAGATTCGCACATCAATAAAAGAATTTTCAGCAAAGAAATTATTTCAAATCTACGAGAGAATAAAATATTGATTTTAAGTTCTCAAAGCGGCTATAAAATTCCTTGTTGTAAAGCTGATTTAGTTAGATTTTTTAATAGTTATAGTTCACAAATTATACCTATGATCGACACATTAGCTAAAACAAATATTGTTATTAAAAGTGCAACATCTGGAAATATAAATTTGTTAGAAGAGAATAATTATGAGCTGCTAAAAGAATTAATTAATGTTGCGGCCAGCAGGTAACAACGGTTATTCGCCAATAGCCGGCTGGCTTAGAAAGAAAATAATTAACTTGACCAACAAACCAATACTAAACCGACAACTCCGCGTCCCCTACTCCGCCAACTGGCGATAACCGAGACCGTTGTAAAACCTATGAAAAAAATAATACTACAAACATTATTAGGAATTCTAACCATATCCTGTTCATCAACAAAAGTTGTGGATAACGTAGAGGCCAATAATTTAAAAGAACAAGCAGTTAATGCCAATTTCGCAGGTAAGGTAGATTCCCAACATCTGAATTTGATCAAACAGTATTATCACTGGCAGGACGAAGAAATCCTGATAATAAATTATAAACAACCGATTTCCAGTTGCCACTTTGATAACAATACAATCACTTCAAAGGGTAAAAAGTGGTGGAAAGATTTTTACTCCGACATTAATACAGCCAACACTTTAAATATTCAAGTATTGGCAAACGGAGAAAAGGTGAAAAACAAATTGGATGACCTTAATTTTTTTGACGACAAAAATGATCTCCTGTTAAATAATTTCTTTAATCGAAAAAGATCTTGTTTCGGAGTATTAGTGGTGAATAAGAATGGTGATTATTTTCAATATAACGGGCATTATTCCGAAAGACAAGTTGGCGCCTTTATAGAAAACCTGAGAAAGTAATACGTGTAACAACAAAATAACACAGATCGAGAAATACCTGTCAATACCGCCGTTTTTAAATACTAATCAAATTAGCGTCAAGTTGAAAAGTTTGAGCTCCTAAATCCCACATGCGTTCTTCAGGACCTAGTCAAACATATGAAACAAACCTGTTTAATATTACTTCTTATTCCAATATTGGGAATTTCACAGATGCGCGAACGTTTAAATTCAACAGATTTAGAACGTTATGGACTTAAAGATTCGGTATTGGAAATTATTCACAAAGAATACGAACCCAGATATTCCAATGATTCGATTTACACACTTGAATTGTATGACTTTCTTGCACCTCACAATTATAAACTTGTATTTGATCAAAAAGGCTACTTAAATACCAGAACAGAATTAAGGAAAAAAAATGATTCATTAATTTCAGGAGCAGTCTGGAACTATAAATACGATCAAAATAAACGAATCTTGCAGGAAAAGAGAATTTCTCACCAGTACTCAAAAGACACAATTATTTGGAATTATGAATACAAAGGAGATTCTGTTATTAACGTTCAACAACTGGACAAAACTTATGATGTTCTGTATTATATATACAGGCAGGAAGGAAAATTTGAATATTTAAATCACGCTAATTCTGACAGTTCTTATCAAACTAAAAAGTTATTTGTTTACGATAAATTCAATAGGTTGATTCGTATGGAGGATTATGCCGAAAAAGAATTTGTGCAGGATTTGAGGATATCCACCTATAACGATACGACAACTAATAATATGTTCAGGGAAATCGTGATCTGGACTAAATACGACAATGCCTTTTATAATGAATTTGAATACGATAAAAACGGAAATGTAATCACAATGATAATTGGGAATTTCTCAGATGACAAAAAGTCCATCAACAGATATGAATATATCTATGATAATAGAAACAATTGGATTGAGAAGAGACATATCGGTTGGAGAGGAAAACTATCAGCGGTTTTTAAACGAGAAATAAGATATTATTAAAATACGATTGCCTAATAGCACAAATTGGGGAATACCTCTCTAAAAGGGCATTTTTGAATACCTTTTATATAAAGTTTTTTACTGATAATTTATGTCCCCTAAGCCGCAACGGAATCAAAGCCGTTAGCAAAAAAGTATAGGTACAAGGAGTATCTTTCTAAGGATTAAAAACAACAAAGTGGTTTCAGAAGAAGGTATGGCGGACAATATGAGCCTGTCTGGCCAACTGAAAGAATAGATCTGCTCCAAAATGCGCAAGCCAAAAATCCCTTTTTTGACTACCTTTAAAGAAACAGGTTAGCAGGCAACCGGAAACCATAAACACATTGCATTAAAAAATTCCAAATGAGAAATTATGTTGTTATAGGAGGATCTTCTGGAATCGGCAAAGAATTGGTCAGGATTTTGGCGGAGCAGGGAGACAGGATCTTTGCTACCTACCACCACACATCTCCCGAAGAAACATTTGAAAACCTGACATTTCAAAAGTTTGATGTTCTTAATGATACTCTTGATCAAAGTGATTTTCCGGAAGCCCTTCATGGTTTTGTATATTGCCCCGGAAGTATTAATCTAAAACCCTTTCATCGCTTTAAAGAAGAGGATTTCCTGGAAGATTACAGGCTACAGGTGCTGGGAGCAACAAAATTGATCCAACAACTTTTACCCGCACTTAAAAAAGCAGACGAAGCTTCGATAGTATTATTTTCTACGGTCGCGGTACAAACCGGTTTTAATTTTCATTCCCAGGTTGCTGCTTCCAAAGGCGCAATTGAGGGCTTAACAAGAGCATTGGCTGCCGAATTTGCGCCAAACATCCGGGTAAATGCCATCGCCCCTTCCCTTACTGATACTCCGCTGGCCGGAAAATTACTGGGAACTCCCGAAAAAGTGGAGGCCCAGTCAAAGCTAAATCCCATGAAAAGAATTGGAAGTCCTCTCGACATTGCCACAGCCGCAGCCTTCCTCCTATCTCCAAAATCTTCATGGATCACCGGACAAATTTTAAAGGTGGATGGGGGATTCTCCACCTTAAAATAGAATCTGAAAATTTTAATCTATGAATCAGGAATGAAAGCCTTCTTTAAAGACATTTTTGAATACCATCACCATTTCAACCAAAAACTGGCCGACCAATTGATCCGGAATGAAGGGAAATTGGGAGAAAGGGCGATCCCACTGTTCTCTCATCTCCTCAATGCGCAGCAGATCTGGAATTCCAGAATTATGTGTGAAGAACCTCTGGGAGTTCACCAGGTGCACCCGCTGATGGAATGCAGGCAACTGGACCGGGAAAATTTTTCAAAAACCCTGAAAATTCTCGGGATGTATGAACTGGAGCAGCCGGTAAAATACCGAAATTCAGGTGGCGAAGAATATCAGAATTCAGTAAAAGAAATTCTCTTCCATATTGCCAATCACACCACCCACCACAGAGGGCAGATCATTTATGAGCTTCGGCAACAGGGCATTGCGCCCATAGTCACCGACTACATTTTTTACAAAAGATAACAGCTTTTCAAAAATCGCATTTTTTACTACCTTTAAAATCCTGCTTACCCTAACCGGTTGATCCCTTACACCTCCACTCTGGTAATCTGAAACATGGACAGGTATTCTAAATCCCGCCAGTTATGAAAAATATCAGGATATTAGTGATCATCGTGATCAGCTTCATTAGTTGCTCAAAGGATGACGATGATCCTGATGCTTCAAAAGTCAGCGTTCCAATAGGTAGTATAGCTGTAGAAATAAATGGAAAAACAGAAACCTTCAATGTGGATACAAGAGCAGTCATAGATACTATTCCCTGGTCTTTTGGGCGGAATGCGGTGAAACTATCGATTTCAGGAAAAAGTACTGGTGATCAAAATTCAGAGAATATATTGATCTGGTTTTTTGTTACTCCAGAAAGAGAAATAGATGCAGGCACATACCCCGATCTGGAGAAACAGATCTATCATTTTCTGGAATATAACAGTGACTGGCGGGGAGATCTTTACAATTACGGCTCTAATCGTTATGTAAATGAGTACTATTCCTCAAGATCATCAATAACACGAATTGACTCTGTTATTAAAGGAACATTTACCGGAAATCTTGGAATTGGAACAGGCGCTGTGGGAGAAGAACAGCCACCCCGGGATTATAAAATGAGAAATGGACAGTTTAACCTTGTTTTAGAAAAGTAAAATTTTAAGGATCAAAGGATACCCGGAATTTTCACTAAAATGAAATTTTATTTTTTGACTATCTTTAAAAACCCACGAGAAGCAGCAACCGGCTCTCCCTACTTCGCCAATTTGCTCTAACCGGAAGGATTTAATGCACTATCGACATGATCGACATTCCGTAAATTAACTTTAAAACAGGAAAATGAGGAAAATTTGCTTTATCCTATTGGCCGGTATTTTTTTAAGCTGTGATGGCGACCCTATAGAAGAAGGCGTTGAAACCACTATCGAGGGAACTATCTACGACAAGCAGAATGAAATTCCTTTCGAAAATCTCAAACTCAAAGTTGCTGAATATAAAGTTCATCGTTCAGGCATTTATACTAACCGGGAGTTTATCCAGTGGATCGATTCAACCTACACAGATCAATACGGGGAATTTTATTTGAAATTTAAAACTTCAGGACGGGGAGATTATTACAAATTTGTAGTGGAAACAAAACCTAATATCTGGGATTATCATCAAAGTGTCTTTGAAATACCATATATTGGGAAGAGTCTAAGTTTAGACCTGGATCTATTACATTTTTATCCAGTGAACCTTGTCATTGAAGTGAAAGACATTGAGCATCTTCCGGTTTCTTTGAATCTTCGTCATTATCAGGATCTGGAAGATATCACTACCGGTAGTGGGACAGTTGAAAGATTGATCTATGCAGATAAGAACAGCGATACCGAAGTTGCTTTCGGAAGAAAGATCGCTCCCAACCAATATGAGCGGTACACTGTCATTATTCCCGCCACCAATACTTCTGAACTGACAAATTATAATCTGACTATTAATAATTCCGATTTTAAACCTACGGAATAGCGCTGCAGCTTCTGAAAAATAATCTCATCACCCTCTCCCGGAATTGAAAAACACGATCATATTTTGAATAGCTATATCGAAACTTTAAGGACCTGGAATAAGATCGCTGCTTTATATGAGGAAAAGTTCATGGATCTTGACCTGTATGATCATACCTATGACTTTTTAAGTGACGCAATTAAAAAGGAAAAGCCTTTTATCTTAGATGCAGGTTGCGGCCCCGGGAATATTAGCAGGTATCTTCTATCCAAACATCCCGGTTTTAAAATCTTCGGAATTGATGTAGCTCCCAACATGGTAGCCCTGGCAACGAAAAACAATCCGGCTGCAAAATTTTCCGTAGTGGACCTTCGCTCTATTGATCAATTCCAAACGAAATACGACGGTATCATCTGCGGATTTGGTCTACCCTACTTATCTGAAGCAGATGCCAAAAAATTCATTTTTGACTGCCATAATCTTCTTCATGAAAGCGGGGTGCTGTATCTTAGTTTTGTAGCAGGCGATCCAAAGCAGTCGGGATTCAAAACCGGAACTCCCGGAGACAGGGTTTATTTCTATTATCATTCCGCAGAAAAGATAAGGAAACAACTTGCCGAAACGGGTTTTGAGGAACTTAAAAGTTTTGAGGTTCCTTACAAAACGTCAGACACAGAAAGGGAGATGCATTCCGTCATAATAACAAGAAAAAGAGATACCTAATTAATATTGAATGAAGAAATTCATTAGAAGTGAAACAGTGAAAAACCTGTTATGGATAGCCTTTGGAGTTATAGGCGGCATCAACTATTTTTCAAGAGAGGAATACTGGATTAGCGGTATCCATTTTTTAGTTGCAGTCCTTTACGCCTATAACCTTGGAAAGCATCTAATTTCTTCCAATAGAAAAATGGTAAAGAATAAAGGTTAGGACCGGGAATTCCGGAGCTTTCCAAAAGAAGTTATAATTTGCTCTCACCATTTATGGAAACAAATATTTACACCACCAAAAAACTGGAGAAGTTTGTAAAAAAGCTGATAAGGACCGATGAGGACCCTCACGATAGATCTCATAGTCTCCTGGGGGACTGGAATGCCACTCTTTTCTATGTGGACCGCAAGAAATGCCTGCTCTTCACTAACAAAAAGACAAAATATAATGTCATCCTTAGCAATATAAGAGCTTCCGATCTAAGCAGTATCGGTGAAATATTCAAAAATGCATTCTACAGTCAATTGGTCTACGATGGCATCATATCCACTTATGACCATATCAAATCCCTTACAGGCCGTCTCATCTTTCGACCTACCGATAATGACCGCAGCACTCTCGGATTTCAGAATCACAGCCTCGCAAACTGGGATTGGTGGCGGGACAAATATGTTACCTTAGAAAATATGCCTATGAAGGAATTGAACGGCCGCATCAACAATGTTCCTATCAAACTTGTCAAAAGTTACAAAACGGAGGATTACACCTTTGCTTCCACAGAAATGAAAAAACTAATCCTGGAATAAAAATTTTATTTGATATACAACCAAAACCATAAAACTTTTGCAGCATCTTATTTAGAATCCATGAAGAAATTGCCATTTTTCACCCTCTTAGTCTTAGTTCTTCTTTTCACCTCCTGCGGCAATACCAAATATCATTACCATTTTGAAAGAGGAAGAATGGTAGATTTCACCACGGGAGAATGGATCCTTAACCGGCCCTATACCAATTATAATGAGGAGCGTATCAACAAGATCGCTTACAGGGAATTTAAAAAGATCCTTGATGACTCCCTGATCCCGGTGAAAGAAGTAAAAACAGAAGATCTGCTCCCCGTGCGGCTCGCTTTTGATCCTTCCGCAGAAGAACTGGCAGGTATAAAAGCTGCGACAGGAAAAGATTTTCTTATCAACGTGGAGTCCAACATGATCAAAAATGAGATGGGATCTTTTGCTCACACTCCTGCAATGGGCAGTACTGTAAAAACAAATGAAGCAGGCATCAAAATAAAGATCTACAACCTGAATACGCGGGAGATCATTTCTGAAAGCAGCGTCACGGGAACAGCAAAAGTGACCAAAAGTACGGGAGACAAGAATTGGGATTACGTACATAACGCGGAAACAATTTCCATGCAGGGGCTTATAAAATTGATAAGGAGGTATAAGAAGTACGGTATAACAAAGTGAATTCCGGACCGGGTTATTTATCACGGCAGGAAATTAAACCGGAAAAAACAAAAAGGGCATCACATAATTGCAACGCCCTTGAAAACAATCAACTATCACCATTGAATTGTTTTTCTAACTAATAATATACGAATATCATACCGAAATTAATTAAGTTTCTTTGGGGCTAAAGAGATCATAAATTTGTCATAAAATTGTAGTTTTAACGAATGGTAAAAGCGGTAATCATTGACGATGAAGTAAATGCCCAGAATCTATTGGAAAAGACACTGGAAAGGTGTTTTCCTAATAAATTCAATGTGGTAGAAAAATGCAATTCGGTAGATTCCGGTGTGCATGCGATCAAGAAATATGAACCCGAACTGGTTTTTTTGGATATCCAGATGCCCGAGAAAAATGGCTTTGAATTGTTCAAATATTTTGATGTGATCAATTTTGAGGTGATCTTCATTACCGCCTTCAATCAATTTGCGATCAAGGCCATTAAACGCAGTGCTCTGGACTATTTACTTAAACCCGTAAACAGCCTGGAATTGGCTGAAGCGATAAAAAAGTTTGACACCAGGAACAAAGGGAACTTTGCTCAAAAAAAATTGACTCTTCTGCTCGAAAATCTTAATGTTAACGATCAACAGGTGAGTAAGATCGCTTTTCCAACAGTTGAAGGCTTCGAACTCCTGCACTCCAATCAAATTTTGTACTGCAAAGCCGAAAGTAATTATTGTTGTATCAAACAGATAAGCGGTCATACAAAAATGGCGACCAAAACCTTAAAGTATGTGGAGGAAATCCTTCCCTCAAATGCCTTTATCAGGATACATAAAACCTTTGTTATTAATCTAAACTATGTGGTGAGATACCACAAAACCAATAAGGAAGTAGAATTAACCAATGGAGAGAAGCTTCCTGTTTCTTTTCGTAAAGAAGAGGAGTTTATCAATGCCATTTTACAAAACAATTAGGCTTTCCTTCCTCCTCTGTTTGTTCTTTAACTGGGCTTTTTCCCAAAATTATCCCGTTAAACATTATTCAGCAGCCAATGAATTACCCAATAACGCCGTAAGGTCTCTGCTGGTAGACAGCAATAACATCTTATGGATAGGGACTGAAAATGGAGTGGTTAAAAAAGAAAACGATGAATTCAATTATCTTTTTGAAGAAGATGGTCTTGCCCTTAACAGCTGCTGGGCTATTGCCGAAGATAAGAACAAAAATTTATGGTTTGGGAGCTACGGTAAAGGTGTAAGCATCTATGATGGATACAATTTTAAAGTTATTTCTGAAGAACAAGGGTTGGTTCATAATGAAATCACGACGCTGTCGCCTTATGAAAATAAGATGTACGTGGGGACCAGTGACGGAATTTCAGTTATCGATATAAATACTTTTGAAGTCCAAACTTTAGACCATCCATCCAGTAATGAACTTTTCAGGATTTCAGATTTTTTTAAATTCAGAAATGAAATCTATGTGTTCACTTACAGATCAGGAATCTATAAAATTCTGAACAAGGAAAATAATAGCAGGCTGGTCAAAGTGAATGACCATAAATTCGTTTATTCCGTTTTTGTCCACAACGACAGTATCTACAGCAGCAACAAAGGTTTTTTTACTAAAAGTCCGCTGGTGGATTATCTTGGAAAAAATCCTACTTCAGCAAAAAAATCAGGGACCTCTATTATTTGGGATCATGTAAAAACGAATGATGATAGAATTTTTGCAGCAGCCTGGGGTATCTATGACCCCAATGGCGGGATCTATGAACTGCAGGACAGGCAGATGAATTCCAGGGCTTCAGAATTTGATATTTCAAGCAAGGAAGTGACCTCCCTGGCTTATGACCCCAACTTTGAAAGATTATATGTAGGCACCAAAGATGCCGGTTTGTTTGAAGTTGCATTAGATCCTCAGATCAAGTTCAAAGAATTCGAGGGAAAAAGTCTTTTAAGTTTTGCAGAAACAGAAAATACTTTGGCTTTTGTATTTAACGATGGTATTGTTATAAAAAATGATGGAACAGAGCAAAACATAAGCCTGGCAAAATTAAAGACCTGGCAGAGAAATTATGTTCTGAATACCAGACTTCCCTTGCCTAAACACAAAGATAATTTTTATGAACTTGACCATTCCACAAAGGCCGGAGACATCAAAATTTATGACATCAAGGTCTCCGGAGAACTTTATTGGGTGAATACGAATATCGGGATCTATGTTATAAATGAAGCGGCCGAATTGCATCGCTATTTGCCCCTGCATTCAGAAGAGATCAATTTTACTCCAAAAGGAGATCTTATTGAAACCCATCCCTATGGTGGCGTACGGGTTTATAAGGACCTGGATGCTTTCACCTATACTTACTTTAGCCCGCAAGTGCCCACTACTCCAACTATGGTAGTGAATAGTTTACGTAAGGCTGAAAAAACGTACTTCGTTTCGGTCTTTTCCGGCCTTTTTCTTTGGGATAACGACAGGTTTATATCTTATCTACATGATGGCATTTGGAAGGAACAACAGTTAAGACATATTACCTCCTTGGGAGAAAATATTGCAGTGTCATCTGAGTTTGGGGATGTGTTTATTATAAAAGATGACAGGGCACAATTCCAGATTCTAAAAAAAATTCCGCGGGCCGAAATTGAGGGAAACACTATTTCCTTTCTAAAAGATTACAGGGAGATCCTGATCATTGGGACAGAAAAAGGTCTTACCCTGTATGCAAATGACCGAACCATATTTTTGGATCAGGAACAGGGATTGAAACAACCATTATTATCTGCAGAAGTTGATAAAGACAGGCTATATATTGGAAGTAACAGCGGATATTATAATATTGACCTGCAGGATGTAATTCATTCAGAAGCCTTAATAGATCATATCAACCTAAAAGAGATCTTCATCAACAACAGTAAATTTTCTTTGGGTTCGGTGCGAAACAAAGACGAGATCAATCTGGACCATGATCAAAATACTATCTTATTGAAATTCAACACCAATGCACATCCCTTTCCGCATAAATTGAGATACCGGTATCGGTTGAATTCCGGAGACGACTGGAGCCTCCCCTCTGTAAAACCAGAAATTTTCCTGCCTTTTTTACCGGCTGATGATTATGAGGTAGAAGTAAAAGTATTGGACAAAAGTACCGGGTTAAGTTATTCTCAGCAGCTTCTGACTCTTTCCATACTTCCTCCTTTTTGGAAAACCTGGTGGTTCCTTTTATTGATCATGACTTTGGGAATTTTAATGGTGTACGGCATCTATAGATTCCAGATCCTGCAAAGCCGCAAATTTGAAGAACAAAAAAGACTCATCCAAAAACGGTTTGAAGAAACAAAAATGGAAGCATTACTGGCACAAATGAATCCGCACTTTATTTTTAATGCCATGAATTCCATTCAATACTATATCATGGAAAGCGATATAGATAATGCCACTGTTTTCCTGGGAGATTTTGCAAGATTGATAAGGTTAAATCTGGATCACTGTACAAAGCCCAGGATCCTTTTAATCGAAGAAATTGAGTACCTGCAGTCTTATATCAGGGTGGAAAATACCCGGTTTAATAATGCCCTAAAGGTGGAGATGGATATAGATCCTGCTATTGACGTTTATGAAATCCAAATTCCCACCATGCTATTACAGACATTTGTGGAAAATGTATTTGTTCATGCCTTCCCTCCGGGAGTGAAGGATCCAACTTTAAAGATTACATTCAAGAGGCTTCAGGAAAACGTCTTACAATGTAAGATTGAAGATAACGGGGTGGGTTTCACTCCCGGAACTTCTAATAAACTTCATACCTCCAGAGGTGTTTCCTTGGTAAAAGAGCGTTTAATTCTTTTGGGATATAATATTGATGAAGCCATTTCCATTACTTCCACTAAAAATAAGGGTACAACGGTTGAACTTAGACTACAGGTTTAACGATTACTTATAAAATCCATACGTTCGCTAAATGGAATTATATGGTTTTCTTTTTAGATATATATTTACAAAAAATTAAGAATTAGAGTTAGAATAGTTCTGCGGATAATTAATTATATGTAGGGTATTAATAAGTTTCCGGGATAAGTTTGATTCTTATTTCCTTAATTTTTAAACAATCAATTCGGTCTTGAGATCGGTGAATTGTCTGCAAAAACCACTAGCCATTAGTTAGTGGTTTTTTTTGTAGTTATGTTCCCGCAGTCTTTTATTATTCCATGTGAAATGGAGTTAGCTATAAATACACAGCCTGCGGTCATAAAAGAAAATAGGTCGCTACAATATTGGTTAGCAGTAGAGAAAATTGGATTACCTGAAGATGATCCAGGGAGGGGAGCCTGCAAAGAAAACCACGCCCTGCTCCCATAGTTTTATTAAGAAGCAGAGGGATTAACTGCGTTGATCCCCGGGAGGGGAACCTTGCATCTTTAAATGCTTCAGGCTGCGCCTGTAAACATTTTCTTTTTAATCCAGGTTTTCAAACTCCGTTTGAACCTTCCTTAAAAACAAAATGCTTCCCATTTCCGGGAAGCATTTAAAGTTTGCGGAGAAAGAGGGATTCGAACCCCCGGAGGTGTGACCCTCAACAGTTTTCAAGACTGCCGCATTCGACCACTCTGCCATTTCTCCTGAGTGCCTCATCAGCTATTTGCTGAATGCGGGTGCAAATATAAAAACCTTTTTGGAATATAAAACAAGTTTCTCGAAATTTTAAAAAAGAAGTTTTCCTTTAAGAATTGTAGGAAAAGGTAAGCGTGAAGATTCTTACAACATCTGTTAAATACAGGTTAAATCAACTTTACCCATGTAAATTTGTAAGACAAAATATTCTATCTTGAGCTTCAAAGCATTAGCCTGTAATATGGCTCCATAAGTGAGAAGCGTATCCCCCTACAGTACACTTCTCACTTTTTTAGTCCCCCTGTTCCTTTTGAAGAAAATATTTGATGATATCTGTTGTGGTAACTATCCCGGTTAGACAGTTGTCATCTACTACAGGCAAAGCGTGAAATTCGCTTTTTAGAAATAGACGGGCGGCTTCTGTGACTGTGGTTTGAGAATTGATGTGCTGCACCTTGGCTGTCATGACCTGTTCAACAGAGAACATATCGTAAACTGTAGTCTCTACTTCCTCATCATTTGAATTCAGTGCATCCGCAAAGGAGATCCGAAGCAAATCGTTCAGACTCAGCATTCCCACAATATGATCATTCTCAACTACGGGCAAATGTCTAATATGATTTTTTTTCATTAAAGATTCAGCAGTAGCAAGATCATCAGACAAAGAAACTCTATGGATGTTTTTTGTCATTATTTCGGAAACAGGTACGTCATTTTTCATGTCATTTATTATTAGGCATTTCTCTCGGGTCCTTTAAAAATACGACAAAATCACCTCATTCTATTCAATGCACCGGGTTTTTTTCTTCAGTTTTAACCTGATATCACCGAGCAATTGAAAGCTTTCATTTTTGCTAAAATCTGTTATCTTGCCTGTTCTTATTTAAACCCTAAAATAAAAAATGAAAAAAGTAATTCTATTTTCTCTTGCGGTTAGCCTTGGAGCATGTAAAGCTCAGCAGCCGCGTGACATTGCCGATGCTAATCCAATGGAGTATGCCAATACCATAACTTCCGGAGATCTTAAAGAGCACCTTTATACCTTTGCAAGTGATGAGTTCCAGGGCAGGAATACGGGAGAACCCGGACAAAAAATGGCTGCCGAATACCTTAAAAAAGAGTATAAAAAACTCAATATCCCATCTCCTTTGGGCGGGGATGATTATTACCAGGAAATTCCGGGAAGTTATTTCACCAGAGGAGAGATAAAAGATACAGAAAATGTGCTGGCTTATATCAAAGGCAACAGCATGCCCGAAGAGGTTCTTGTGATCTCTTCTCACTATGATCACGTAGGTGTTGACGATGAAGGCAATATTTATAACGGGGCCGATGATGATGGCTCGGGAACTGTTGCTATCCTGGAAATTGCTGAAGCTTTTAAAAAGGCTCAGGAGGACGGATTCACTCCAAAACGTTCCATCCTGTTCCTTAACGTCACGGGGGAGGAAAAAGGTCTTGTCGGCTCTAAATTTTACTCTGAAAACCCTGTCTTTCCACTGGCTAATACGGTTACCAACCTCAACATCGATATGATAGGACGTATTGGAGAAGGAATGGAGAATGCCGGAGATTACGTTTATCTTATTGGAAGTGATAAACTAAGTACGGAGCTTCATGAATTAAGCGAGGAAGTGAATGCGAAATATATGAACATGAACCTGGATTACACTTTTAACGATGAGAATGATCCTAACAGGTTTTACTACAGAAGCGATCATTACCATTTCGCCAAAAATGATATTCCAATTATCTTTTATTTCAACGGGGTACATGAGGATTACCACCAGCCTACAGATACACCGGACAAGATCGAATATGATCTGCTGGCAAAAAGAGCAAAGCTGATCTTCTTAACAGCCTGGGAAGTTGCAAACCGTGATGAAAGACCTTTCGTTGATAAACCTACTTTAACCGAAGCATCAGAATAGTTACTGATCTTTAGAAGTACTACCATCAAACCTCATAGGTCTTTTAGACTGTGAGGTTTTTTATTTTTAGCGGCCACCCCTCCTTCGAAGGGGGCCCGTCCAATTTATATTTTAATAAGATAACAGCTGCGGAAACATTTATAAAAAATCCACTCCGGGAATAAAGAGTTACCGCGGAGTGACATAATGAAGTTGTTTTCTTGTGAAGCAGTTAAAATCGCTGTCAGGGTTTTCAACCTCTGACAGGGTTGATCAAATTTGGCATAGGTTTATCATTTGTGTTGGCGCGGATTTGTAATCCGTGCCGTGAACTACTCTCCCACCTGTCAGCGGCTTTATGCCCTGACAGGGTTTACTCCAAATGCCTCATTAAAAAGCTGGCGTCGGACTCGGACCGTATGAGTAACTACAAATCCGGCAGATCATACCCCACCCCGACCTGCGGCCACCCCTCCGTAGGAGGGGACAATTCAATTCTAATTTTGGAAAAATTGGCAGCTCCGGGGGAGCGGTATATTTATAGAAAATCCACTCCGGGAATAAAGAGCTACCGCGGAGTGATTTAATTAAGTTGCTTCCTTGTAAAGCAGTTGAAACCGCTGTCAGGGTTTTCCCAACCTCTGACAGGGTTGAGTCCAAAATTTTAGCATTGGTTCACCTTTCCTGTTGGCGCGGATTTGTAATCCGTGCCGTGAACTATTTAAAAATACTATCCAAAAAAAAAACCTCCTCGTTTTCACAAGGAGCTTTTAAAACGGGTGGAAGACCGGGTTCCCTTCGATCCCGAAGCCTCGGGACTCAGGACGGGCTTCTCACCCGGTCTTCAATTATAAAATAGATCACATCTATCAAAAAAAAAGCTCCTCGTTTTCACAAGGAGCTTTTAAAACGGGTGGAAGACCGGGTTCGAACCGGCGACCTCCTGAACCACAATCAGGCGCTCTAACCAGCTGAGCTACAACCACCATTTTAATCGGACGCAAATGTAGTACAAATCCTTTCTTTTACAAAAGAAAAAAATCGCTTTTTTATATCAAATCAAACAGGGAATCTACTGCCACATGGCGGCTCACGTTGTAACCTTCTGCATATTCAGTATTTATGAGTCGTCCCAGATCCCTTGCCCTGTAGCTAATACTGTCAAAAAAATTACTGCTGGAAATAGGAGTGTCGGGTTCCTTGCTGTTTTCATCAAAGAATTGCGACCTGTAGGCCTTTACAGATTCCAGCTTTTTGTCCATAAACCCGGTGACATCCACCACCACGTCCGGTTTAAGATTTCTCCACTGGATGTAGTGGAAAACATTTTTCGGGCGCCAGGCGTGTTGGGAATTGCCGTCTAATATGGTTTCGATCTTTCTAAGGCCGCTTAAAAAACAGGCATCATTTACCAGTTGCGCCCCTTTGCCATGGTCAATGTGTCGGTCCTCAATGGCGTTACACAACACGATCTCGGGCCTGTATTTTCTCAGGATCTTAATGATCTCAAGTTGGTGAGCGACATTGTTGACAAAGAATCCGTCGCTGAATTCAAGATTTTCTCTAAAAGCCACTCCCAATATCTTTGCGGCATCTTGTGCCTCCTGATCTCTTATTTCTGCTGTGCCGCGGGTGCCGAGTTCTCCCCTGGTAAGATCGAGGATCCCGACTTTCTTTCCGCGTGAAATCTCTTTGGCCAGAGTAGCCGAACAACTTAATTCCACATCATCGGGATGAGCCCCGATAGCAAGTATATCTATTTTCATTTTTACTCTTCTTGTCTTTATGGTTTCGCTTTTATGGCCACGAATACACACATATTTTTATTTCTGAACTCAATAAACTGCTCACCGACCCCAGACCACTGAACACTGAACACTGAACACTAAAAAATCCTGGTTCTTGCCTTTATAAACGAACATCAAGCATATCCTTCCGAGTCTCCTCCAGGGCCTGCTCGATATCTGCAATAAGATCTTCGGCTTCTTCAATACCTACAGAAAACCTCATCAATTGATCCCCTATCCCCTGCTCTTCCCGCTCTTCGGCAGTTAAAAGTGCGTGAGAGGTCTTGGTGGGGGAAAGAATTGTTGATTCTACCCCGGCCAGGCTCATGGAAGGTTTAATAAGCTTCAAATATTTCATAAAGGTTGTTGAATCGAGATCCTTCAGCTCAAAACTCAGCATCCCCCCAAAACCTTTCATTTGTTTTTTAGCAAGCTCATGATCCTCGTGGGAAGGCAATCCGGGGTAAAACACCTTGCTTACAAATTCGTTTTGCTCAAGGAATTCTGCCAGCTTCTGCGCATTCTCATTCTGCGCCCTCACCCGAATTCCCATGGTCTTAATACTTCTTTCGAGTAGCCATACTGTGTAATCACTAAGGCTTCCGCCGAAATTTTTAGCCAACTGAAAGATCCTGTCGATCTTCTCTTCCGAAGAAATAACAGCTCCAGCAAGAATATCGCTGTGCCCGCCCATATATTTCGTGGCCGAATGTATCACCACATCGATCCCAAAGTCAATCGGATTCTGGTTCACCGGCGAGGCAAAAGTGTTATCGATCATACTCACCAGCCCATGGTTCTTCGCGAGATCTGCCACCGCCTGAATATCTGTGACAGTAAGCAAAGGATTTGACGGGGTCTCTATATAAATGACTTTGGTGTTCTCTTTTATCTCCTTTTCAAAAGCCGCTGCGGAAAGATCTTTGGTAAAAGAAAAATCGATCCCAAATTTTTCAAATTCTTCGGTCACCAGGTTGCTGGTGCCGCCGTAAAGCGTCTTCTGAAGCACCACATGATCCCCTTTATGTAAAAAAGCCAGCAGCGAAGTGCTTACTGCGGCCATTCCGCTTCCAAAGATAAGAGCAGCGTCTCCATGTTCCAGGGCTGCCATTTTTTGCGCCAGGGCCCGTTGGTTGGGCGTGTTAAAATATCGTGGGTAACGCTTTACCTCCACATCTTCATAAGCGTAGGAGGTAGACATATAAAGTGGGGAGACGGCGCCGCGAAATTGTTCGTCCTTTAGCTCTCCCACGTGCGTACAAATGGTATTTAATCCGGGTTTTCTTGAGGTCATAGTTGCTTGAAAAAATTCTTCCCTAAGTTAAAAAGAAATACCGAGACACAAGAGGTGCCAAAAATGACATTTTCAGGAGGTATTCCTGCGAACCCCTGCTGTTTCTCACTACTTTTCTATCTTTACGTTATGAAATTGCTTTTTAAGAACATAAAACAACTGGTCCAGGTTAGAGAAGAGACCCTTAAGCCGCTAAAAGGCAGCGAAATGAAGGAACTTCCGTTGCTGGATAACGCCTGGTTGCTGGTGGAAGACGGAAAGATCGCCGACTTCGGAAAGATGGCCGATCTTCCCACTTTTGAAGATGCATCTGTGATCGATGCCTCCGGAAAAATGCTTTTACCCGGCTGGATCGATTCCCATACACATTTGGTTTACGCCGGAAACCGCGAGCAGGAATTCGTCGACCGCATCAACGGCTTAACTTATGAAGAGATCGCTGAAAAAGGTGGCGGAATCGTGAATTCAGCTAAAAAATTACAGGAAACTTCGGAAGATGACCTCTACCTGCAGTCGGCTAGGCGGCTGGAGGAAGTGATCAAGATGGGCACAACGGCCATCGAAATAAAATCGGGATACGGACTCACCACAGAAGCCGAACTAAAGATGCTGCGGGTGATCCACAAACTGAAACAGAACTACAAGCTTCCTGTGAAGGCAACATTTTTAGGAGCTCATGCCCTGCCTCCGGAATTCAAGAACGACAAAGATGGTTACATGGACCTCCTCATCAACGAGATGCTGCCCAAAGTAGCCGAAGCAGGTTTGGCAGATTATGTGGACATTTTCTGCGAAAAAGGTTATTTTTCAGTAGAAGATACCCATAGGTTGCTCGAAGCCGGCAAAAAGTTTGGTCTTATTCCGAAGATCCATGTGAATCAATTCAACGCGATTGGTGGAATTAAAGCTGCCGTGGCTCATAACGCCCTTTCCGTAGATCATCTCGAGGTAATGGAGCCGGAAGATCTTGAGGCGCTAAAAAGCAGTGACACTATGCCCGTTGCGCTTCCCTCCTGCTCTCTTTTCCTTGGCATTCCATATACTCCCGCACGTGAGATCCTGGATAATGACCTGCCGCTGGCACTCGCTACCGATTATAATCCCGGAAGCACCCCCAGCGGAAACATGAACCTGGTGATCTCGCTGGCCTGCATCAAGATGAAAATGAACCCGGAAGAGGCGATCAACGCAGCGACGATCAATGCTGCTTACGCCATGGGCATTCTTGACACCCATGGCAGCATTACCAAAGGCAAGGCTGCCAACCTCATCCTTACAGATGATATCCCCTCCTACGGATTTTTGCCGTATTCTTTTGGGGCCAACCATATTAATTCGGTTTACATCAACGGTAAAAAAGTATAGATGCACCACCTGAAGCTTTATTCTGAAAAACATATCTCCAAACTCATTGCAATCCGGAACGGAGAGACCAAGCTGGGGCAAAAGTTTCAGTTTGTAGAGAGCCTTGAGGAGCTGGAAAAAACTGATGCCCGATTTGTTATTTTTGGCATTCCTGAAGATATAGGCGTTAGTGCGAACTTCGGAAATGCCGGAACAGCCAATGCCTGGGAAGCTTTTTTAAGAGCATTCCTGAATGTGCAGGAGAATGAATACAATTCCGGGGAAGAGATCGTGCTGCTGGGAGAGATCAATACTGCAGAACTGATGCAAAAAGCGGGAAACATAGATGTTTCAGATCCCAATTATGTTCAGAAGCTTGGAGATCTTGTGGAGCAGGTGGATGTGATGGTGAGCGAGGTGGTCAAAAAGGTGATTTTGGCAGGGAAATTTCCCATTATCATTGGCGGCGGACATAATAATGCTTTCGGAAATCTCAAAGGTGCTGCGGAAGCTTCCGGAAAGACTATTAATGTGCTCAACATCGATGCCCATACAGATCTGCGCCGGTTAGAACACAGACACAGTGGGAACGGCTTCAGCTATGCCCTTAAAAATGGCTTTTTAGAGAGGTATTCTATTTTCGGCTTGCATAAAAATTACACACCTCAGTACATTTTTGACGAGATGAATGCTTCCGAAGCAATACAGTACCGGCTCCTGGAAGAGCTTCCGCAGCAAGAGCGACCAGGGAAATTCCGGCAGGCACTGGATTTTGTAAAAGGAGAAAAGTTCGGCCTCGAACTTGATTGCGACGCAATAGCAAATTTCCCCAGCAGTGCCGCTTCACCCGCAGGATTCAGCATCGACGAGGTAAGAAGCTATTTGAAAATAGCTGCAAAAGAAAAAAATTGTTGTTATCTTCATATTTGTGAGGCAATGTCAGCCACAAACTATCCAACAGGAAAGGCGCTGAGCTATTTGGCTACCGATTTTTTACAAGAGCGATAATATGCATGAAACTGTACAATTTTACGTAGAATGGGCTGCTTTGGTCATCGAAGTTGCAGGAGTTTTAGTCATGGTCATTGGGCCTTTTTTTGCACTATGGAGATACTTCTTTAATCAACATGAGGATGGAAGCACTTACCGCACCTTTAGGCATGATCTGGGAAAAGCAATTTTGTTAGGCCTGGAATTTTTAGTGGCAGGCGACATTATAGCTACAGTAAGCACGGCTCCTACGATGGATAATGTACTCGTACTTGCAGTCATTGTAGTAATAAGAACCTTCTTAAGCCTTTCTTTGCAGGTTGAACTTGAGGGCAAATGGCCCTGGCAAAAAAAAGAAATCGGAAATTAATTCATGGAGATCATTTCATTTGAACCTAAATATGCCAAAGATTTCAGAGATCTGAACATCGAATGGCTGGAAAAGTATTTTTGGGTAGAACCTCATGATGAGGAGGTATTGGGTAAACCTGAAAAATACATTATAGAACCCGGGGGAAATATCTTTTTTGTTCGGGAACATGATAAGATCATAGGCACCGTGGCCCTGATGAAAATTGAGGAAGGTATTTTTGAACTTACAAAAATGGCAGTAGTACCCGCAGCACAGGGAAAGAAGATAGGTCAAAAACTTATGGTCCATTCCATTGACTTCGCAAAAAGCCGGGGCTGGAAAAAACTGATCATCTGGTCTAACCGCAAACTTGAGAACGCGATCTATATCTACCGGAAATACGGATTTACGGAAATTCCCATTGAAGGGGAGAATCCTTACGCCCGTGGCGACATAAAAATGGAGCTGCCGCTTTCCTAAAGAATTACTAAAGCTGTGGCTAAAGGACTCATAAAGTTGTAATTTTAACAAAAACAACTACTTATGAGACATATCATTTACCTTTTAGTGGCAGGCATTTTCTTTACCGGATGTAAAAATAATTCTGAAGAAACAGAGTCCACAGTGCCACAGGAAGAGGCGCGTGAAACCCGTGACACCATGGAAACCGCACAGGTGGAAGTAATACCAGTTTCTCATGCTACAATGATCATCAAGTGGAACAATACCACGATATATGTAGACCCTGTTGGAGGCGCAGATACTTATTCTGAACAAGACTCTGCAGATGTAATTTTACTCACAGACATTCACGGCGACCACTTGGATGCTGAAACTCTTCAGGGGCTGGAATTAGGAAATATAACTATCATTGCGCCCCAGGCGGTAAAAGATGAATTGCCCGATTCCCTGGCAACAAAGGTGAAGGTGATGAACAATGGCGAAAAGAAGAGCCTGCAGAATTTTACTGTAGAAGCCATTCCCATGTATAATTTAAGAGAAGAAGCCAAACAGTACCACCCTAAAGGCCGCGGAAATGGCTACGTAATTGAAAGTGAAGGACAGCGGCTTTATATCGCAGGAGACACCGAAGATATTCCTGAAATGCGACAGCTTAAAGATATCGACATTGCATTGATCCCGATGAACCTGCCCTATACCATGACCGTGGAAAAAGCTGCAGACGCGGTGTTGGAATTTGCACCAGACAAGGTGTATCCTTATCATTTTAGGGGAACAGAAGGGAAGGCAGATGTAGAAAAATTCAAGCAGCTCGTGAATGAAGGCAATAAGGATATTGAAGTGATCCTTGCAAACTGGTACCCTGAAGACGCAGCGGAATAACAACAAAAGAAATAAGTTAAAAACCCCGCTTGAGCGGGGTTTTAATTATCCTACAGCATGAAGAACCTTTTTTCAAGCCTCGCCTCCATCTACCGCAATATCAAGAGTAAAATCGCTTTTTACCCAACGCTATTTGCGCTCTCGGGACTGTTGTTTGCCTTTATAATGCTGTACCTGGAGGAAAGGGGAATCTCAGGTTATCTTGTCGAGAACATCCCGATACTTGTGGTAAATAACGGAGATACTGCCCTAACCATTTTAAGCGCCTGTATCACCGGACTCATCTCGATGATGGTTTTTAGTTTTTCAATGGTTATGGTGCTTCTCAACCAGGCCTCCACGAACTTTTCTCCCCGACTTCTTCCCGGACTTATTTCAGACCATAAACATCAAATCATTTTAGGGATCTATCTCTCAAGTATCCTCTTTTGCATCTTCATTCTTTTTTCTATTCAGCCTACAGGAGATCAATACCAGATTCCGGGTTTTTCGGTCCTGGTGGGTATTTTAGCAACAGTGATCTGTATCTGCGCCTTTATTTATTTTATCCACACTATTTCCCAAAGTATCCAGATTACTTTTATTCTTGACAAGATCTACCTTACGGCAAAAGATAGGCTGAAGATCCTCCTGGAGCGGGAATCTGAGCAGTCGACGGAATTCCCCGACACCTCCACCTGGAAGGAATATTATACCGAGACCAGTGGTTATTTCAGAGATATTTCCAGGGATCCACTGTTAAATTTCTGCAAAGATCATAAAACCCGAATAGAAATTCTTCCTGTGCGGGGCATGTTCGCGCTTCAGGGGATTCCATTATTCCGCAGTGAAAAAAACCTTTCGAAGGATGAACTTAAGGGCATTCTCCGATATTTTCATTTCGCCAGAGAAGAGCTTGTGAGCAATAATTACGTTTTGGCTTTTAAACAGATCGCCGAAGTAATTGCAAAAGCCATGTCTCCCGGAATAAATGACCCCGGGACAGCCTTAAATGCCATAGACTACCTTACAGAGCTGCTAAGGATGAGGATGCTAAAAAGTGATGTCTCATACATATCTTCAGAAGGCAAAACCTATGCCTGTGAAAGAGCTGTGAATTTTGAGGAGTTACTCTACAATCTTTTGGCCTCCCTTAGAACCTACTGTAAACATGATATTGTAGTGGTTCAAAAGTTGGGAAAGATGTTCAGCTATCTTCAAGAACAGCAGGCAAACGAAAGTTCCTATTATAATGTTTTAGACAGGGAGGCAAAAAGATTGCTGCAGGACGCCCAACAAAGCATTGACAATAAAGCCGACCAGGATGTTATAGATAGAATGGCAAAAGAGCTAAAGATCGACCTGAGTCAAGACTCCAATAAAAAACTGCTTTAGAATTTCTTCCAAAGCAGTTTCTCCATACCTTCAAAAAAGGCATTATCTCACCAGCTTTTTATACTTGATCCTTTTTGGAGCCTGGTCTCCCAGACGTTTCTTTTTATTCTCTTCATATTCAGAGAAGCTTCCTTCAAAGAAATACACTTCAGAATTTCCTTCAAAAGCGAGGATGTGAGTACACACCCTGTCCATAAACCAACGGTCGTGAGATATGATCACTGCACAACCTGCAAAATTCTCCAGACCTTCTTCCAAAGCTCTAAGTGTATTCACATCAAGGTCGTTAGTAGGCTCATCCAGCAGCAATACGTTTCCTTCTTCTTTTAAGGTCATCGCCAGGTGAAGGCGGTTCCTCTCACCTCCCGAAAGTTTGCTTACTTTTTTGTTTTGCTCACTTCCGCTGAAGTTAAATCGGCTTAAGTAAGCTCTTGAGTTAACCTGTCGGCCGCCCATAAGGATCAACTCCTGCTCGTCGCTGAAGTTTTGCCAAATGGTTTTTTCGGGATCTATATTAGTATGACTTTGATCTACATAGGCGATCTTTACAGTGTCTCCTACATCAAAAGTACCTTTATCGGGTTTCTCTTCGCCCATGATCATTTTAAAGATCGTGGTCTTACCTGCCCCGTTAGGCCCAATGATTCCAACGATCCCCGCCTGCGGAAGTTTAAAATTAAGATCATCATACAGCAGTTTATCTCCAAAGGCCTTGCTCACCCCTTTGGCCTCGATCACATTAGTTCCCAAACGCGGACCATTTGGTATGTAGATCTCCAGCTGTTCATCCATTTTTTTCTGGTCCTGGCTTAACAATTTATCGTAGTTGTTAAGTCGGGCCTTTTGTTTAGCCTGTCTTCCTTTTGGTGCCATACGTGACCATTCCAATTCTCGCTCCAAAGTCTTTTGACGTTTGCTGGCCTGCTTTTGTTCCTGGGCAAGACGTTTTGCTTTTTGATCAAGCCAGGAAGAGTAATTTCCTTTCCAGGGAATTCCCTCCCCGCGATCCAATTCAAGGATCCATCCCGCAACATTATCCAGGAAGTAACGGTCGTGAGTTACGGCGATCACAGTTCCTTTATATTGCTGAAGGTGTTGTTCCAGCCAAAGGACAGACTCGGCGTCCAGGTGGTTGGTAGGCTCATCCAGCAGCAACACATCTGGCTCCTGAAGCAGTAGTCGGCAAAGTGCTACCCTTCTTCTCTCCCCTCCGGAAAGTACTCCGATCTTTTTATCGGGCTCGGGAGTTCGAAGTGCATCCATGGCGATCTCCAGCTTGGTATCAAGTTCCCAGGCATTGCTGGCGTCGATCTGGTCCTGCAAGGCAGCCTGCTTATCCATAAGCTTCTGCATTTTATCGGGATCTTCATAAACTTCCGGCAGCCCAAACATGTCGTTAATCTTGTTGTATTCTTCCAGGATCGCAACGGTTTCTGCGGCACCTTCTTTAACAACTTCTAAAACTGTTTTCTCATCATCAAGTTTTGGCTCCTGTTCCAAAAGACCTACGGTGTAACCCGGCGCGAATACGACATCCCCCTGATAGTTCTTTTCATCCCCTGCAATGATCTTCAGCAAGGTAGATTTACCCGATCCATTTAGACCAAGGATCCCAATCTTTGCTCCATAAAAGAAACTTAAATAGATGTTCTTTAGTACCGGAGTATTTGCTCCCTGGTAGGTTTTGGTCAACCCACTCATGGAGAAAATCACTTTATTATCGTCTGCCATAAATATAAATTTTCAGTTTATTCTTCAGAAAGTCTTTAATCCTTCCTCTAATTCTAATTAACAGACAAATATCACAATTTTAGATTTGATTTTATTACTGCTGCTTAAGAATTTCAGGAGGGATGGAGTCCAAGGTGCCTCAGGATGATGAGGAGCTGTCCACTATGGTAAGAAGTATGCTCAATAACCAGCATTATCTCTCTAAAGAAGCTGTGATGCTCATTGGAAGGCACATGATCATCCAGTTCAACTCTATCAATTAAAGCGGCTAATTTTTCCCGGCCTTCGAAAAATCTTTGTTGCAGCTCTTTCCATTCAGTTTCCTTAGCCGGGGCTACTTTGTCGGGCCAGTAATCCTGCGGCCAGGAAGGAGGTGAGTAAAGCGAATTTGTGCAGTATTCCAGAATGTCATCTTGCGTGAAACACATATGGTAGAAAAGCTCATAGAAAGAGTAAGGAAGTCCCTTGGGCCTAAAATGAATGTCTGTAAAAGAAATCTTTTTAAGCATCTCGTCAACAGGCATGAATGCCTCCCCTCCCAGAAGGTGAGTTTGGAGTTGCTTTTTAAGGAGGTTGTTGGAATTCATTTAAGAGATTTACATAAGGTTTCAGGAAGCATAAGTTACAATTAAAATTTTCTAATAATTAAAATTCCAGGTAGAGAAAAAATAAGTTCATCTTCCAAAATCAATCCTTTGTCACCGGGAATTGCATATATATCTACACTCCTTTTTTCATCTCCTAATTGACCCTAAATTCATGTAAATCAAAACATTATGGTCATGAAAACAAAACTAAAATTTCTGGGAGTAGTACTTCTTGTTTGTAGCCTTGGAGCTTGTGAAAAAGATGAACTCGAGATAGTGGATCTTGATCGATCTGCTTCTGCCGATCTTAAAGCCGTTAAAAATTATAATAACGGGATGATTAAATCTTACAGTAATGAGACAGTTCTCACCTGGAACGAATTTTTAAGTAATTCGATAGACAACTCATTGCCCCAGCCATTTGAGGCCAAGATTTATGCAATGGTTACTTTGGCTATGCATGATGCACTGAATAATGTAGTTCCAAAATATGAAACTTATGCCCTGGATAATATAGGAGTTGATGCAGGTGACATTTCCAAAAAGAACATTCATTCCATTGCCGATGCAGCGGTATCTCAAGCTGCGAGAGATATGATTGCTGTTCTTTATCCCGATGCGCAGGCTGCTGCCGATGATCTACTAACCTCGATCCTTTCCGGAATTGAGGATTCAGAATTAAAAACCAGGGGAATTCTCATTGGACAGGATGCTGCAGCTGCTATGTTTGAAAAAAGAGCAAATGATTTCCCTTTGCGCTTTGAAACCTTTGTTGGCACGACAGAACCCGGAGACTATCAGTCGAACTGGCCACCTTTCATTAATGCTACCCCAATGTGGCCTGCTAATGCAGTTTATGCTCCTACTTTAGGAGACCTTACTCCTTTTGGAGCACTTTCCGGAGATCAATTTAGGAATGAAACGCCTAATGCTCTAAATTCCGCAGCATACCTGGCGGATTATAATGAAGTAAAATCTCTGGGTTGTACCACCTGCCCTTTAAGAACAGCTGAGCAAACCGAAATTGGCGCCTTCTGGATCGAGAGTACTGCAAGTTCAATGAACAGGGTGGCAAGAACCCTGGTAGCGCAGGAAGACCTGGATGGTTGGGAAGCTGCACGTCTTATAGCCCTTGTTGAAATGGCCGTAATGGATGGCTATATTGCTTCATTTGAAGGAAAGTATTATTTCAATTTTTGGAGGCCTATTTCTGCCATAAGAGCAGGAGACATGGATGGAATTGATCAAACTGAAGGAGATCTGGAGTGGACATCTAATTTTACCACACCGCCTACCCCGAATTTCCATCAACACATGCCTATACCGGTGCTGCTGCCGCCGCAGTTTTTATAGAGTATTTTAAAAAGGATAAAATTGATCTGACTGTCACCAGTCCTTACAATCTTCCTACTGCGGAACGACACTTATCAAGTTTTTCTCAAATGTCCTATGAAAATGCAATTTCAAGAATATATATTGGATTTCATTTTAGGCATGCAGTCGAGGTTGGAGAAAAACAAGGCAAAGAACTGGGGGAATATATTTTTAAAAATAACTTACAGGAACTTAAAAAGGTTTTATAACGAAGATCTCATGAAAAAATCTGAACCCTTTTTAGATAGTCCGGCTCAATAGCCGGACTTTTCTTTTGAATTCATCTTTCTGCTACCCCATCGGGCAAATCTGAAATATTGTAGGATAAACGACGAAAGGTTTGAGTATAGCTTTTTCCGATAGGTAGTTCAACTTTATTAATTTCCACATCAGTTTTTGTAAATGCTGTGATCTTGCTTAAAGATACCAGATAGGACCTGTGAATTCTTATAAACTGGTTTTCTGGCAACATTCTTTCTACATGATTTAGAGGAATCTTTACTTTGAGTTCACGTCCCTTCTTCATGTGTATTACCACATAATCCCGAAAGCTTTCCACGTAAAGTATTTCTTCTAAAAACACTTTAATCATTTTTCTTTCCGATCGAAAATAGACGAAACTCACAGGAGAAGACGCTGTCTCGGCAACAGGCACATTGGTTTGCAAAATCTTATTTACAGCCTTTAAGAATCTTTCAAAGGAGATGGGCTTAAGCAAGTAATCTACAGCATTAAGTTCAAAAGCTTCAACTGCAAATTCTTTGTGAGCCGTGGTAAATATTACTTTTGGAGGTTGAGGAATGGTCTTCAACAATTCTGTTCCAAATAATTTCGGCATATGTACATCTAAAAACAGAATATCAATCTTCCTGTCCGAGAGTAAATTCAGGACCTCAAAGGCATTCTTACAGGTTCCGCAAACTTCGAGTTGAGGAACAGTTTCAATGTACTTTTCAAGAACCTTCACCGCAGGTGGTTCGTCATCTACTATCAAACACCTGTAAATCATTTTCAGATAGATTTAGTTAATTGCAAATTATCCAGGTACTGCTCTTCCAGGATCTCTACCTCCAGCTCAAGGTTGATCACATAAACTTCTTCCAGTTTTTCTTTAACCAGCCTGTATTTTCCTTTGTAAAGGATCTCCAATCTTCTCATGACATTGGAAAGACCAATTCCACCCTTTGTTGTTCCTTTTCCTGGTTCAGGATCAATACTATTGATGAGAACAAACTTTAAAAGCGATCCATCCAAAGATAAATGGAAGCTTATCCAGCATTGATCTATTTGTTTACTGGTCCCATGTTTAAAAGCATTCTCAAGAAACGGAAGCAGTAACAGAGGAGCAATTTGAAATGCTTCTATATTTCCGGAAATACTTACAGAAAGTTCCAGTCTGTCGCCATAACGCATTTTTTCCAGAGCAATATAATTTTGCAAAAGTTCCACCTCCCGGGCTAAAGATATTCTGTGGGTATTGCTTTCATATATCATAAACCTTAGCAATTCTGATAATTTCAGAACTATTTGAGGAGATTTCGGTGAAAATTCCAGGGTATGGGAGTAGAGGTTATTGAGGGTATTAAATAAAAAATGAGGATGAAGTTGCGTCTTTAGCAGTCTAAGTTCTGCTACTGTTCTCTGCTGTTCGGCTTCTATCGTTTGTTTTCTTTGCAGGTACCAGTATTTCAGAAGTTTTATAGAAGCCGCAATTGCTGCAATGTGTATAAACGGAAGTATATTTCTCCCAACGGTGAAGCTTGCTCCCTGCAGGCGTGGATCACTGGTTAAAGACAATTGAGCAACAACTGTATAGATTCCACAGACCATGATGAGAAATATAAATCCCAAAAAGAATTGAAGATATTTTCGGTGTAAAAGAAAAGTGGGGACTAAAAAATACAGAAGGCTGTAAACCATGATAAGATGCCCCGGAAGAAAAAACATGGCATTCAGGATCGACTTCATTGGATCCACTCCCAGCCCAAACCCCCAGGCAAAATACATGACTACCAATATCCAGAAAAGAATATGCAGCCCTATAGTTTTAAGTTTTGCACTCACCTCTTTATTTTATAAACAACAACTACTGCTGAAAATATTAAATCAAAAAGGGGATTTTAAATCAGCCTACCTCTCGTTTGGGGAAGTAAGTTTAAATGAGAAAAGTAGATATGAAAAGATACAAATTACCCTTATATAAATTTTAAAAATTTTCCAGGGAGAATAGTTAACTTCTGATTTTTTAGAAAAAAGGATATCCTCTTCTTGAGAGAAAAAGAGAAATATTACTAATCTAAGGGGAATGTTATTTTTTAAACCCTTCCTTTTAAGGCATTAAAAGCCCAGGACATTACAAAAAAACCTATACCCACCGTGGAAAAACCAATAGCATAATCCTGATATTTTAGTACCCCAAGAAGGACAAGGGCTATACCGATTAAAAGCATACAAAATGATGCCCAGGCAAAAATTGAATTCTTGTTCATTCCCATATTGCAAAAAAAGTAAAGGTTACAGGAGCAGCAGGCTCCCGGAGGGCAAAAGTATATAAGCGATGCCGGTGCTAATATGACAAAGGTCGCAATTTTAAATATTATTTTAAAGATTTATAGTTAGCGGGTTTTTGTATTTTAGCAAGCATTGAAAAAATAGAGGCTGTTGAGCCTCTCATACATTTTAAACCGACTCTTTAACCTTATCAATGGATATTCAATTTAATAAAAACGAAGACCACAACAAATTATTAGTTTCAGATCTTAACCACCGCCTTAAACAGGTTAAACTTGGTGGCGGGGAAAAACGTATAGAAAAACATCACAAAAAGGGCAAAATGACTGCCCGTGAGCGGATCAATTACCTGCTGGATGATGAAAAAGAAGCCATTGAAATCGGGGCTTTTGCAGGAGATGGTATGTATGAAGAACATGGCGGCTGTCCCAGTGGCGGTGTGGTGGTGAAGATTGGAAAGGTTTCTGGAAAACAGTGTATTGTGGTTGCTAATGATGCCACGGTAAAAGCGGGCGCCTGGTTCCCTATAACTGCAAAAAAGAACCTGAGAGCTCAGGAGATTTCCATTGAAAATCGTTTACCTATTATTTATCTGGTGGATTCCGCCGGAGTTTACCTGCCCATGCAGGATGAGATCTTTCCTGATAAAGAACACTTTGGAAGGATCTTTAGGAACAATGCTGTTATGAGCAGTATGGGGATCACCCAGATCTCTGCCGTTATGGGCAGCTGTGTTGCCGGGGGCGCCTATTTGCCTATCATGAGCGACGAAGCTCTTATCGTAGAGAAAACCGGAAGTATTTTCCTCGCCGGAAGCTATCTTGTAAAAGCAGCGATTGGAGAATCCATAGATAATGAAACTCTTGGAGGCGCTACCACTCACAGCGAGATCAGCGGGGTGACCGACTATAAAGCTAAAGATGATAAAGACGCCCTGGACACTATCAAAGGTTTGATGGACAAGATCGGGGATTATGATAAGGCCGGTTACAACCGGAAATCTCCAAAAAAACCGGCTAAAGATCCGCAGGAGATCTACGGAATACTTCCCAAACTTCGGAATGAGCAGTATGACATGCACGAGATCATTGCGAGGCTGGTAGATGATTCTGAATTCCAGGAATACAAGGAAGGTTACGGGCAAACTATTATTACCGCCTACGCCCGAATTGACGGCTGGGCAGTGGGAATAGTTGCCAATCAACGCAAAATCGTCAAAAATGCAAAAAAAGAGATGCAATTTGGCGGAGTGATCTATTCCGATTCTGCCGACAAAGCCACACGATTTATAGCAAATTGTAACCAAAAGAAAATTCCGTTGGTGTTCCTTCAGGACGTGACCGGTTTCATGGTGGGTAGCAAAAGCGAACATGGAGGCATCATAAAGGACGGCGCAAAAATGGTAAATGCGGTAAGTAATTCCGTAGTGCCAAAATTCACAGTGATCATTGGAAACTCTTACGGTGCGGGTAATTATGCGATGTGCGGAAAAGCCTATGACCCACGCCTCATTTTTGCATGGCCAAGCGCCGAACTTGCTGTGATGGGTGGCACCCAGGCTGCAAAGGTACTGGCGCAGATCGAAACAGCTTCCATGGAGAAAAAAGGAGAAAAAGTAGATGCCGAAAAGGAGAAGGAAGTATTCGAACAGATCAGAGCCCGCTACGACCGGCAAACTTCGGCCTATTACTCTGCAGCACATCTGTGGACAGATGCGGTGATCGATCCCCTGGACACCAGGAAATGGATCTCTACGGGTATTGAAGCTGCCAACCATGCTCCTATTGAAAAAGATTTTAACCTTGGTGTGATCCAAACCTAAGTTCCCTTTCCAAAATGAGAATTTCTGCCCTCCTTTTTTTACTGATCCTGGTTATTGCCCCTATTCAGGCCCAGGTGCTTTCCAATAAAATTACCTTTACTGAGGCCGATACCCTTCGGGGTTCCCTGCGGCCGGAAAGAAATTATGATGTTCAAAAATATCATCTTAATGTCCGGGTGGAACCGGATGAAAGGTTCATTTCCGGGTATAACACTATTAGTTTTAAAGCTGATGAAGATCTTCCGGTAATGCAGGTGGACCTTTTTCAGAACATGAAGGTGGATTCCATTTTGTACAAGGGAGAAAAGATGAAATTCAACAGAAGGTACGATGCCGTATTTGTTGATCTCCAGCCAAAAGTGACAAAAAACAGTATAGATTCAATACAATTCTTCTATTCCGGAAATCCTAAAGTAGCCAAAAACGCACCCTGGGACGGCGGATTTGTTTTTGATAAAGACAAGGAAGGAAATCATTTTATTGCTGTGGCAGTTCAGGGGACCGGAGCCAGCCTTTGGTATCCCAACAAGGACCATCAAAGCGATGAACCCGAAGAAGTTTTGATCCAGGTGGCAGTGCCTCATGAATTGATGAACGTATCCAACGGTAGGTTTGTAGGTAAAGAAGTGCTGGAGGACGGTTATACACGGTGGGATTGGAAAGTAGAAAGTCCTATAAACAATTATAATGTAGTGGTCAATATTGCTAATTATGTTCATTTTGAGGACAGATTCAGAGACCTGGATTTAGATTACTACGTGCTGCCATACCACCTGGAAAAGGCAAAAAAACAATTTGAGGAGGTGAAGTTTATGATGAACTGCTTCTATGAGAAATTTGGCGCTTATCCCTTTGAAGAAGATGGATTTAAACTGGTGGAAACCCCTTACCTGGGCATGGAGCACCAAAGTGCTGTAGCCTACGGAAACGATTATAAAATGGGCTATCTGGGCAAGGACTTAAGCGGCACCGGCATCGGCCTTAAATGGGATTTTATCATTATACATGAAACAGGCCATGAATGGTTTGGAAACAGCATTACAGCAGCAGATATTGCCGATATGTGGATCCATGAAGGCTTCACCTCCTATTCGGAAGCTGTTTATATCGAATGCCGCTGGGGGAAAGAAGAGGCTCTGGAATACCTACAGGGAACCCGGCGGGGAATAGGAAATCAAAAGCCGGTCATCGGACATTACGGTGTCAACAGTGAAGGCTCGGGTGATATGTATGCCAAGGGTGCAAATCTGCTGAACACCATTCGCAGTATCTATGACAATGACGAACTATGGTGGAAAACCTTAAAAAATTATACTGAAACTTACCGTCACAAGATCATTACCACTCAGGAAACCGAAGCTTTTTTCAATAAGGCTATTGCATATGACCTGCAGCCGGTCTTTGATCAATACCTGCGGAATAAATCAATCCCGGAATTACAATTCCGCAAGAAAGGCAAAAAGACAGAATTTCGATGGAAGGCAGATGTAGAGAATTTTGATATGCCGGTGGATGTGATTCTCAAAGGTAAAGAAGTGCGACTTCATCCTTCCGACCAATGGCAAAAATTAGAAGTAAAGGTTTCTTCTCCGGAAGAAATTGAAGTCATGGAGAAGGAATTCTATATTAACAGAAAGAATCTGTAATTAGGTTTCACACCACAAATTTTATTGATGGCGCGGATTTGCAATCCGTGCCGATTCCTTATTCTTACCTCCAACCACTGTCAGGGTTTAAAACCGCGGATAGTGTTTTTCGATGGATGGCGCGGATTTGCAATCCGTGCAGATTCCTTATTCTTACCTCCAACCACTGTCAGGGTTTAAAACCGGTAACAGAGTTTTCCCATGGATGGCCCGGATTTGCATTCAGTGCTGATTCCTTATTCTTACCTCCAACCGCTGTCAGGATCTAAAACCGCTGACAGGGTTTTTCGATGGATGGCGGATTTGCAATCCGTGCCGCTTACTCTACCAGAAAAAGCAACCGCTGTCAAGGATATTGTGTAAAATTTTCTTCTCCGCTTTTTCAAATCACTAATTTTCAGTAAATTATAGTTTCTAAATCAGGAGCTATGATGTCTATCAAATCCCTAAACAAATGGGCCAATGCGCATACCTATTATCCGCTTGACCTGCTGAGAATCGTATTGGGAGTTTTCTTTTTCTTAAAAGGAATTCAATTCGTTGCACAAACTCACATGCTTACCGAACTTATTGGACCTCTTAAAGGTTATGGGGGAGTAATGTTGTTGATACATTATATCGCTCCCGCACATTTGGTAGGTGGCCTTTTAATTGCCTTTGGATTACTTACCCGCTGGGCGCTTATTGCACAGTTGCCAATCCTGTTTGGAGCTATACTTATAAATTTTATGGGAGTAATGCACTGGGGAAATTTAATTTTGGCAGTAGTTGCCCTGGCGCTTACCGCCTTCTTTATCTATTACGGTTCGGGAAAGCATTCTCTGGACTACTACTTCAAAATGCAGGTTTAGGCCATTCTGCTTTTTAGAGTGTTGGCGCGATGTATCTTTCCGTTGGGAGTTTCTTCAAACTTCTCGACGAAATATATCTTTTTAGGCACTTCGAACTTACCCAGTTTCCGGCAGGCTTTAATCTCCCGTTCCAGGTTGTTTAGAGCAACTTCAGAAAACTCGCTCTCTACCATAAGGACCAGCTTTTCTCCTAATGCCGCATCGGGTAAGGAAGTCACAAAGAACCGGTGAGCAATGATAGGTGCAAGCTTGGCTTCTATCTCTTCGGGATGTAATTTTACTCCGCCGGAGTTGATCACATTGTCTATCCTGCCTTTCCAGATAAATGTTTTTTCTGAAAGCAGTTCCACAACATCATTGGTGATCAAGGTCTCATCGGTAAGCTGCGGGGCATCAATGACCAGGCAGCCGCGGTCATCTGTACTGATACTTACATTTGGAAGCACCGTAAAAGGCACGGGGTCTTCTTTGATCTTTTTCTTTGGATTGACATGCCGGGCAGCAATATGGGAAACGGTTTCGGTCATCCCATAGGTTTCGTATACCTCTGTACCTATTTCCTGCACCAGATTCCGGAGATTACTTGACACTGCTCCTCCTCCAACAATTAGTTTTTTGATCAAATGTAACCTGCTAAGGGAGTTATCCAACTGGAACGGCGTCATCGCACAAAAATCATAGATCTTGAAAATACGATCCAACGGATTGGCTTTGGGAAGTTCCAGGTCGAGTTTCCAACCAAGAAGCATGGCTCTTACAAGCATCATCTTCCCCGCAATAAAGTTGACCGGAAGACAATGCAGGGCTGTAGTTCCGGGTCCCAGATCAAAGAATTTGCCCGTGGCACGGGCACTATTGATCATTTGTTGTTTCCTGATCCTTATTCTCTTTGGAGGTCCGGTAGAGCCGGAAGTTTTTACTTCAACATAATCTTTATCATTCAACCAGTCCAGTAAAAAATTGCCCGCCTGGCCTTCATAGGGTTCCCCTTCCTTAATCAAACTATAAGCTACCGCGGCCAGATCCTCATTGGTATAGTACAGGCCGTTTAACCTGAAATCGGGATGTGTCTCGGGTAAGCTGAATTCATTTTGCATAACTTTAATAAAGTTTAACTGCCTGAATTATAAAGTTAACAAATTGCAGAGGAAAACTAGATTTCTTCAGAATATTTTAAGGTTTCCGGTGGATATACCTTTCCAAAAAGCTTCTCTTTCCAATTGTTCCATCTATAGGTGCGAGCCATTAAAAAGAGAAAAACAGGATAGACAATTACAATTGGAAGGAGGATATCCAGGCCTGCTGTGGGTTCAGAAACATCCTTTAGCACAGAATTCGTTTCAAATGCAGTCCAGTCGGCCGTTACAAGGAGAGCACCGATGAGATTGTTTCCGGCGTGAAAGCCAAGGGCCAGCTCCAGTCCTTCATCCATAAGGGTCATGATTCCAAGCAGGAACCCTGTACCTATATAGTAGAACATAATGATGTATCCCAGTTTTTCCACTTCGGGATTAAAGATGTGCATTCCTCCAAAAATAACCGAAGTTATTACTAAAGGCAGCCATTTATTTTTGGCAAGAACTCCAATTCCCTGCATGAGATAACCCCTAAACAGGTATTCTTCAAAACTGGTTTGCAAGGGAACCATGATCAAAGCAATAGCTGCAAGGATAAGAAATGGAACCATGTCAAAATTCCAAAGGTAGTCCTCCGGTTGCAGGTTGTAATCAATGATCGTAGTTACAACTGTAAAGACAGCAACAATACTGAAGCCAAAAAAGAACCTGCCCCAATCTATTTTTTTTCGGCTGGTAGTGGCATCTTTGATTTTTTGGTTGTGCAAAAATCTAATCACAAAAAAAAGTGCGGCAAGGCCTACGGCAAAAGTAAGCAGTAACAGGAAAAAATTTAAGTTCGAATCCAGCACCTTGAACATCTCTGACTGGGTAAGGGTAAGGACCTCGGGGCCGGCCTCAAAGAAAAGGGCTGCCATAAAAGGTATGGCTCCAAATAATTGCCACCCAAGAAAAACTATGATAAGGCCAACTAAATAACGCCACCATTCTGTTCTTGCTTTAAATGCCTGTTGTATAAACATGTTCTTTATTATAGATTAAATTTCCAGTTTTTTTTGGGATGAAACCACAGTTGTCCATTTTCAACCTCCAGAGGGGCTTCAAAATTGTTGGTATATAAACCGCCGGTACCCAATCCTTGCGGCATTTCATTATTAAGCGTAAAAGTATGTTGTGCAATGGCGTTTAGTCCCACATTACTCTCCAGCGCACTTGTGATCCACCATCCGGTATTTTGATCTTTTGCAAGTTTTATCCACTCTTCTGTTCCTTTAAATCCGCCGATGAGGCTGGGCTTAAAAATGAGGTATTGCGGCTGTATTATTTGTAGCAGTTTGTGCTTTTCTGTTACATGAGTTACTCCAATTAGTTCTTCATCTAAAGCAATAGGTAAAGGCGTTTTATCACAGAGTGCTGCCATCTCCTCCGGCTGTCCCTGTTTAATGGGCTGTTCAATACTGTGCAGCTCCAGCTCACTAAGGCGTTTCAGTTTTTCCATGGCTTCAGAAGCCTTGAATGCTCCATTGGCATCTACTCTTATCTCTATTTCTCCGGAAGTAAATTCTTTCCGGATAAACTTCAGCAGGTCAATTTCAGTTTCAAAATTAATGGCTCCTATTTTCAGCTTAATACACCTGAAGCCTTGTTCTATCTTTTGAATGATCTGCTCTTTCATGAATTGCTCCTCCCCCATCCATACAAGTCCATTAATAGGAATAGAAGCATTTCCCCGTGTAAATTCCGAAGGGAACAAGAGGAAAGGATCCGGAGCCCCTAATGACCGAAAAGCCATCTCCACCCCAAATTGAATGCTTGGAAACTCCCGAAGCTCATCCCACAGTTTCTCCTCTCCTAAATGTATATTTTTACACACCCATTCCAATTTCTCCTCATAACCGGGGCGGTCATCATAGCTAAGACTACGAAGGATCCCACATTCCCCGATCCCCTTTTTGGCATTTTTTTCAAGGATGAGAAACCAGGTCTCTTTTTGTGTAAGAACGCCCCGCGAAGTTCCGCTGGGGCGCTTGAAATTCAGAATATATTTGTGATAGGTTGCCTGCACTTGCTGCAATTAAAGTTCGATGCTTTCTCCTGTTTCCAGCAGCATAAGGTCTTTACCTTTCTTGTAAAATTTTCGTTTGGCCATCTCATGATCTATTTCAATGAAACCAAAGGTATCATAATGACAGCCCAGGATCTTGTCACATTCTACAAAATCACTGGCTAAAATTGCGTCATCTATTCCCATTGTAAAGTTGTCACCAATTGGCAGAATGGCAAGATCCAGCCTGGTGTGCATAGGAATTAGTTTCATATCCATGGTAAGGGCGGTATCTCCCGCTATATAGATATTCTTATGTTCGCCTTCAATGACAAACCCTCCGGGTTGGCCGCCGTAGCTTCCGTCGGGAAAGGAACTGGTATGAATGGCGTTGACATATTTTACAGTTCCGAAGTCAAAACTCCACTTACCGCCATGGTTAAGCGGATGCACTTCCAAACCTTTATTCTCGTAATGAGTGGTAATTTCGTAATTGCTGATGATCACAGCGCCTGTGCGTTTTGCAATAGCTTCGGCATCCAAAGTGTGATCCTGGTGCGCGTGGGTGAGCAGGATGTAATCTGCTTTTAGCTCTTCAATATTTACTTTATCCTTCACCTTTTCGTTTCCCGAAATAAATGGGTCGACCAAAAGATGAATTCCTTTAACTTCAATAGAAAATGTGCTGTGTCCGTAATGTGTTATTTTCATGATGTCATGTTTTAAAACAAAATACAAAATCCCCCCGAAAAAAGGGGCTACAAAATGCCCTTTTTGACACCTATAAAATTTGCCCCAGTCCAAACAACAGGGCGAGAATAAAGGTTCCTATGGCCAGTTTCTTGAGTTCGGGATCGAGCATTACCGGGTTTTTGTTTTCCATTACTCTTTTAAGATGCATCAATAAAGGAAAGAAGGCAAACAGGTATAACAGGTCATCTATACTTTCAAATGAAAGAGCCGAGTACAGAATAATGCAGCTAAAAGCACCCAGCAGCAGGAAATAGTGATATTGTTTGGCTTTTTTGGCACCCATTTTCACCACCAGGGTGTTTTTTCCTGCCCGGGCATCTGCGGCATGATCCCGCATATTGTTCAGGTTTAGAACTCCGGCGCTAAGAAAGCCCACAGTAGCAGCCGGCAGCAACACCTGCCAGTCCCATTCCAGAGCATATAAAAAATATGAACCATAAACCCCTACCAGGCCAAAAAAGATAAACACAAAAACATCTCCCAGACCGCGGTAACCGTAAGCAGAATCTCCCACGGTATATTTCACGGCAGCAACAATGGCAGCGATGCCCAGCAGCAGGAAGAGTACTGCATAGAAAAGACTACGGCCGCCAAAGGCGACGTAAATAAGGGCGACCGCAAATGAAAAGGTTATAATTGCAGTGCCTATCATGCCCCAGTACATTTCCTTGCGGGTCATTAGTCCGCTTTGCAAGGCGCGTTGGGGGCCCACCCGTTCTTCGTTGTCTGTGCCTTTCACAAAATCCCCATAGTCATTAGCGAAATTGGAAAGCACCTGCAACCCCAGAGTGGTAGCCAGAGCAAGCGAAAAGATCACCGCATTGAATTCCTCCTGTGCCACAGCAATAGCACTCCCCACAATAATTCCTGAAATCGATAGCGGAAGCGTTCGCAACCTCGCCGCACTCACCCAGGTGTCAAAATTTGCCATTATCGCATTATTTTTACCAGCAACTCCTTTAAAAGATCTCCCTGCGGCACATTAGCGGCTCCTACGCCTTTGCCTTTTACATCGGCCTCCCGCAGGTGGGAAATTATGCTGCTCACTTTTTTCATATTGTAATTTTTAGCTGCCGTGACATAATCATTCACAAAATAGGGATTCACCTTAAGGACCTTTGCAACATTTCCTTTGGATTGATCTGTAAGCGCATGATATTGCTGCAGCTGAGAAAAGAAGCTAAAGAGCAGGGCAACCGTCACCACCATAGGATTATCTTTTTCATTTTGAGAAAAGTAGTTGATGATGCGATGCGCCTTTAAGCTGTCCTTCATTCCAATAGCCTTACGCAATTCGAAATTATTGAAATCTTTGCTGATACCAATATTTTCCTCGATAAGTTCGGGAGTGATGATAGTGCCTTTTGGAGCTATTAGCTGGAGTTTTTGCAGCTCGTTATCAATCTTCCCCAGGTCATTCCCCAGGAATTCAAGCAGCATTTGAGCTGCTTTGGGCGCTATCTGAAAACCGCGGGTATGCATCTCACTTTGAATCCACTCAACCACCTGGTTATCATAAAGGCGTTTGTTTTCATAGATCACCCCGTTTTTAGAGATTGCCTTATGAAGTTTCTTCCTCTTGTCCAGCTTCTTGTACTTATAATTGAAAACAAGCACGGTTGAGGGCTGGGGATTCTCGGCATAACCGGTAAGTTGTTCAATGGAACGGGAAAGATCCTGGGCTTCCTTTACAATGATCACCTGTTTCTCGGCCATCATTGGGTAACGTTTTGCGTTACCAATAATATCCTCCACAGTGACATCGCGGCCATACAAAACCATTTGGTTAAAGCCTTTTTCGTCCTCCCGCAGCACGTTATCTTCAATAAAATCTGAGATCTTATCTATAAAATAAGGCTCTTCCCCCGTTAAAAAATAGATGGGTTTCACATCTCCTTTTTTAATGGCAGTCACTATACTTTTTACTTCATTCATTTAGAGGCAGTTTTCCTGAAAGGCTTTTTTAGGAACTAATTCTTTACTTTTGGGCATGCATGAACTCAATTTCCCCCGGTACTCATTCAGGTTCAAAAATAGGGAAAATAAAATAGCGGTTTTTGATGAGCTACGGAAAAAATTCGTTTTGTTAACGCCCGAAGAATGGGTGCGGCAACATGTGGTACAATTTCTTCTGAAGGAGAAATCTTTTCCCAAAAGTCTGCTGAATGTTGAAAAACAGCTAAAGGTGCATGACCTTATAAAAAGATATGATGTTTTAGCCTATAATCCCGACGGAAGCATTCATCTGGTCGTGGAATGCAAGGCAGCATCGATCCCAATAACTCAGGAAACCTTTGACCAGATCGCACGTTACAACCTTGCGCTGCAGGCAACCTACCTTATGGTGACCAACGGGTTGCAGCATTATTTTTGTCAGTTGGATTACAAAGCCGAACAGTATCACTTTCTCCCCGACATTCCGGAATGGACTTAGAAAATATCATTTTTGGCACCTTACTCCCTCGTGCCGGAATAATCCTTCAGTTTTCCCTTAATTTGCATTTGTGAAAGTCGCAGTAGTCATATTAAACTGGAACGGAAAAGCTTTACTGGAGCAGTTCCTTCCATCTGTAGTCAAAAATACTCCTGAAGCCACTATTTATGTAGCCGACAATGCCTCGACAGATGATTCTGTAGCCTTTGTACAACAGCATTTTCCGCAGGTGAAGATCATTCGGAATAAAGTCAACGGTGGCTTTGCAAAAGGCTACAATGATGCGCTGCAGAATTTGGATGAAGATATTTTTGTGCTTTTGAACAGCGATGTAGAGGTGACGGAAAACTGGCTGCCGCCTTTGGTAACACAGTTCAAGGATCCCGCAGTTGCAGCAGCACAGCCAAAGATCAAGAATTTCAGGAAAAAAGATTATTTCGAATATGCCGGTGCTGCAGGCGGCTTTATAGATGCCCTTGGCTATCCCTATTGCCGCGGTCGCATTTTTGACCATCTGGAGCAGGATCTTGGGCAATACGATGATACGGTAGACATTTTTTGGGCTACCGGTGCCTGTATGGCAATAAGAAGGATCGATTTTTTTGAAGCGGGAGGTTTCGATGAAGATTTCTTTGCGCACCAGGAGGAGATAGATCTATGCTGGCGACTTTTTAATCTGGAGAAAAAGGTGAAAGCGGTAGGAACTTCAGAAGTATTTCATTTGGGAGGAGGCACTCTAAACAGCATGCACCCTAGAAAGACATTTTACAACTTTAGAAACAGCCTTTTCACCTTAATTAAAAATGCTCCCGCAAAGGACCTTTTTTGGAAGATCATTTCCAGAATGATCCTGGATGGGGTTGCAGCTATCCGACTGCTCCTGCTGCTGCAGCCTTCACACACCTTAGCAATCCTAAAAGCCCACTTCAACTTCTATATTCACCTTCAGAAAATGATGAAGAAAAGGAAGAATCCAATAAAAAAATTGAGGTATTACAATATTAAATCTATTGTTTGGGCTTTTTATGTTCATAAAATTAGGAATTATAAAAACCTGTAAAATTTTTTACATAAGTGATAATTAAATTTCTCTAAGACCTCAGATTTTGTATTTTTGACACGTTTAATATTTAATCACAACTATAAGAATTATGAAAAAATTCATGCTTTTATCGGCAACCGCTGCCCTCCTTTTTTCTTCTTGTGTATCATCGAAGAAATATGCCGAGTTGGAAGCTCAACAAAAGGAGACTCAGGACAAGTTGAATACAGCTACAGTTAAACTGAATTCATGTCTTGACGAAAAAGAAAGATTAAACCAGCAGATTGGCCAGTTAAGCAACCAAAATAGTGCTTTATTGAACAATGTTGGCGATCTCGCTACTTTATCTAAAAAAGAAGCTGAAAACCTGGAGCGTTCTCTTGAAAGCATCAAGGAAAAAGATATGAAGATCCAGCGTATGCAGGATGCAATGAATAAGAAAGATTCTGTTACTCTTGCACTTGTAACCAGCCTTAAAGGAGTTCTTGGAAACATGAGTGATGAGGACATCCAGATCAATGTTGAAAAAGGTGTTGTTTACGTTTCTATTTCTGATAAACTTTTATTTGAAAGCGGAAAGTACAATGTTACTCAACGTGCGAAAGAAGTTTTAGGAAAAGTTGCTACTGTAGTTAAAAACCGTCCGGATATCGAATTTATGGTTGAAGGTCATACAGATGACAAGCCTATTCGAAATGCAGTTCTTCAGGACAACTGGGATCTTTCTGTGAAGAGAGCTACTTCTGTTGTTCGCGTACTTCAGGAAGATCACGGTGTAGCACCACAAAGAATGACTGCTGCAGGTAGAAGTTACTATGTACCAGTTGCTTCTAATGAGACTGCAGAGGGTAGAGCCAAGAACAGAAGAACACGTATTGTGATCCTTCCAAAACTTGACCAGTTCTACAACCTGATTGAAGAAGGTATGGATTCTGCTAAATAAGCATTCGATCTATATAATTATAAGCCCGGCAATTGCCGGGCTTTTTTGTTTTTAAACTATTGACCTTTTTTCCTACAATTTTAACTATTATATTTTACTTACATACCTATTTGGTTTCAAACGTCGAAAGTCTTTTTTAAGTTTTTAGGATATTTTAAAAGGCCCGGCAGTTGCCGGACCTTTTTTATTTCTGTGTGATTGTAGTCCTTTTTCTCACAAGTTTAACATGTTAATTTTCAGTTAATTACATTTCAAAATTTGAAGTTCTTTTATCTTTACAGAACCCTACTCATGTTAATCTACTATAATGGCTTTATCACTTAAACACCTGCTTCCGGTGCTTGGCATTGGAATTTTGCTCTCCTGTGAGCCTGAAGATTTGCGTGAAGGTTCACCAGTGGAAAATATTTCAACTTCCTATATTACATCCACCAATACTTCAAAAAATAAAACACCTCAAAAAGGCACAAAAACTGAAAATCTTCGGGAGGTGATCATGGAAGATGTTGTACCCTCTGAGTGCGGTGCAACCGAATTTTCCACGGTGGTATGGAAGCATTTTACAGAACTTGCTTCAGACGATCTGGCCGTGGAAGTTATGAACCAATATTTGTTCTTCCAGGAAAATGCGGTTAGATTAAGAATAGGCACAAATAGTTTTGGTCCAAATGGCGAATACACAAAGCACGTGGAAAGAATGATTCGCACTCTCGAAAGATTTTGGAACATGCCTAATGAAATCGAAGTTTTGGGACAGCATAACGCAACTCTCAACAACCGGGAAAATCTCGCTGATATTATTTGGTACACAAAACAGGATCTTGAATCAAGGGAAGATGTTTATCCTTTGGTGGAGGAAATATTAGAACGCAACCGGGTTTCGTCCATATTACCTAATTCCCCATTTTTCGCCGCCGACGGATATGCAAATTTTGATAAGGAAATTGTCCTTGGAGACGGCCTTATCCAAATGTTTTCAGAAACCGGTTTGGAACAGGAGATCGTATGGACAGGGATCCTCTCACATGAATGGTCGCATCAGGTGCAATTTAAACAGTTTAACGAATGGTATCCTGCAGGCTTTTTCGATTCCAAAGCAGAAGAAACACGGACTATAGAACTGGAAGCCGACTTTTTCTCAGGGTATTTTATGACTCACAAGAGAGGAGCAACTTACAACTGGAAAAAGGCAGACGACTTTTTTGAGCTTTTCTATCAATCGGGCGATTGTAGTTTTGATTTTGAACAACACCACGGAACACCATTACAGCGAAAAGCTGCAACCTATGAAGGTTACCTCCTGGCGGAATCTGCAAAGAAAAAGGGGCAGATCCTTTCAGCTGAAGAATTGCATCATATTTTTATTACTCAGGTTCTGCCAGAAGTTGTAAATGAGTTACAGTATCTCTAAACTCCCTTTGCCTTCCCGTATTACCTCAGGTTCTGAAGTGGTAAGATCGATCACTGTGGAAGGGATATTATCCCCATAGCCACCATCAATCACTATATCAACCAGCTTGTCCCATTTTTCAAGGATAAGTTCGGGATCTGTGGTGTATTCCAGGACCTCATCGTCATCCTTTATAGAAGTTGAAATAATTGGATTTCCTAACCCGGCTACAAGAGCCCTACAGATGTTATTGTCGGGCACCCTTATTCCTACTGTTTTCTTCTTCTTGAATACTGCAGGTAGATTATTATTTCCGGGAAGAATGAAAGTATACGGCCCCGGAAGATTTCTCTTAAGGATCTTAAAAGTTTGATTATCGATCTGTCTTACATAGTCTGAGAGATTGCTTAAGCTTTCACAGATAAAGGAAAAGTTCGCTTTCTCGAGCTTAACCCCTCTTAGCTGCGCCACTCTTTCGAGAGCTGCGTTATTGGTGATATCACAACCAAGACCATAAATAGTATCTGTAGGGTAAATGATCACTGCGCCGTCTTTAAGGGCATCTACAACGCGTTTTATTTCTTTTGGGTTGGGATTTTCTTCATAGATCCTGATAAGTTCTGCCATAGTCCAATAAATTTAATTGTTCCAAAAATTACAAAATTCCGCAGGCTTTTAATATATGATTAAGAAAAGATTAATCCACCCGCTCCACTTCACTCTCCAGTTTAAGCACTTCATTGCCGTTTTCCTGTTTGATGAACAGCGCACGGTTATCAGGATTCCCTTTTCTGGTGATCTTCGACCCCTTTATTGTTGTAGTGACTTCGTGGTCAAAAACATCTTCCACCTTTCCTGTGGCAACTCCCTTTCCCCATTTCCATTTTACTTCTGTACCTTCCCTTATCATGCTTTTTGTTTTAAATTTATAAACAAGCAATGGGATAACCTAAACAATAACAGCTTCTTAACTCTCAGGAAAGCAGCTTTAGTTTAGCGAATTTCAGGAGAAGTTTTTTAAGTCCGCCGTTTTCAAAATGTATCTCTGCTTTCTTGTCCTGACCTACACCTTCAATATTGAGCACTTTGCCCTTACCAAAACGCATATGTTCTACCTCATCTCCAATATCCAGCTTAACTGAAGGCCCCGGAGAAGCAGATGCAGCGGACGAAGTTACAGGTCGTAATTTTCTAAGTTTCTGTAGTTCTTCATCTGTAGGTTTATGCGAGGGCGGCGGGGTACCGTTTACAGGTTTGCTTTGACGAAATTTACTTTTATCCACCTCACCAAAAATATCTGTATCAATAAGAGGTTTATACTTATAGTCATCCTGTGGGATCATGAATTCAAGATACTTGTCTTCGATCTCTTCAATGAACCGGCTGGGTTCTGCATCCACTAATTTCCCCCAGCGATAACGGGACTGGGTATACGTAAGGAACGCCTGCTTCTCGGCTCTGGTGAGTGCTACATAGAATAAACGCCTTTCTTCTTCCAGTTCGGTCCTTGTATTCATGCTCATCGCCGAAGGAAAAAGATCTTCTTCCATCCCCACTATATACACGTAGGGGAATTCAAGACCCTTCGCCAGGTGAATAGTCATCAAAGCTACCCGGTCATCATCTCCTGTGTCTTTATCCATATCTGTAGCCAAAGCCACATCTTCCAGAAATTCGGTAAGGGAGCCGGTGGCATCGGCCAATTCTTTCTGACCTTCCACAAAATCCCTGATTCCGTTGAGCAATTCTTCTATGTTTTCGATCCTGGCAATGCCTTCAGGAGTAGCGTCTTTTTTAAGTTCCTGTAGCAAACCTGTTTTTTTGGCAACACTTTCGGCCAAAGTAAAAGCATCCGCAGTCTCATTCATGATCTGGAAACTTTTGATCATGTTCGAAAAATTCTCCAGTTTATTTTTGGTGCCGCGGTTGATCTTTAAATCGATCTTATCCAGGTTCTCAATAATCTCAAAAATTGACCTTTTATAGTGGTTTGCCGCAATTGTGAGCCGGTCGATCGTTGTTTGACCAATTCCGCGGGCGGGATAATTGATTACTCTTTTTAACGCCTCCTCATCCTTTGGATTGATCACTAATCGTAGATAAGACAATACATCTTTTATCTCCTTACGTTGATAGAAAGAAAGGCCGCCATAGATGCGGTATGGAATATCTTTCTTCCGCAGGGCATCTTCCATGGCCCTGCTCTGGGCATTGGTGCGATAAAGAATAGCAAAATCATTGTTCATCATTTGCTTCTCCATTTTGTTTTCAAAAATGGAACTCGCAACATATCTTCCCTCCTCTCCGTCTGTTAGCAGTCGGTTCACTACTATTTTTGGGCCTTCATCATTAGCGGTCCACACCACTTTTTCCAGCCTGGTTTTATTCTTTTCAATTATAGAATTTGCTGCCTCAACAATATTCTTTGTAGACCGGTAATTCTGCTCAAGGCGGTACATTTGTACCCCGTCATAATCCTTCTGAAAGTTCAATATATTACTGATGTTCGCGCCCCTGAATGCATAAATACTCTGGGCATCATCCCCTACCACGCATATATTCTGAAATTTATCTGCAAGGGCCTTTACGATAAGATACTGGGAATGATTGGTATCCTGATACTCATCCACCAGGATATACCTGAAGCGGTTTTGATACTTCTGAAGCACATCGGGAAAACGGTTGAGCAGTTCATTGGTCTTAAGCAATAGATCATCAAAGTCCATAGCTCCCGCTTTAAAGCAGCGGTCCACATACTCCTTATAAATTTCCCCCAGCCTCGGCTTCTTGGACATAGCATCGGCTTCCATCAACTCTGGATTTTGGAAATAAGCTTTTACGGTAATAAGGCTGTTCTTATAGGAAGAGATGCGGGAATAGACCTGTTTATATTTATAGACATCCTTATCCAGCCCCATTTCCTTAATAATTGCCGATATAAGCCGCTGGGAATCCTGAGTGTCATAAATGGTAAAATTTGAGGGGTATCCTAATTTGTCGGCTTCAAACCGCAGCATCTTTGCAAAGATGGAGTGAAAAGTTCCCATCCAAAGGTTCTTTGCCTCGCTATTACCTACAATTTTAGCAATCCTGGATTTCATCTCCCGTGCTGCCTTATTGGTAAATGTAAGTGCCAGGATATTAAAAGCATCAACTCCCTGGCTCATTAAATAAGCAATCCGATAAGTAAGTACACGGGTTTTGCCCGATCCTGCGCCGGCAATCACGATCATTGCTCCATCCTTCTGCAACACAGGAGCCCGCTGGGCATCATTTAATTCGGCTAAATAAGATTCCAATTTCGACTTCTTTTTAAGGAGGTGAAAATAACCAAATTGAGGCAAAATCTAAACCGCATTTCCAGATCTTTTTCAAGAAACTTTGGCACGCACAGCGCGGCTTTTGGATTTATTTAAAATTTAAAATTTTGAAACTGCTGCTTTTAAAGCTAACTTGATTTTTTCGCAAAAATCTTATTATGAATAGTATTCTTGATTTTTTGGGTGAAATCTCATGGTGGATGTGGATTCTTATTTTTCTGGGGTTGGTACTTATATATGATATCTTTATCAACAAGAAACACACTATACTCCACAATTTTCCTATTGTGGGTCATTTTAGGTATATGCTGGAGAGCATTGGTCCAGAACTTAGGCAGTATATCGTAGCCGGAAACAGGGAAGAGCTTCCATTTAACCGTATAGAACGGGGATGGGTCTACGCCTCCTCCAAAAATCAAAATAATTACGAAGGTTTTGGAACAGATCAGAACATCTACGAGGTAAATTACATCTTCATCAATAATGCAGTGATTCCTTATTCTATGCCCGAAGATCATATTAACAGGCAGGATCCTTATTTTCTGGCCTGTGCTAAGGTGATGGGCGAGTTTAACAAAAGGAGAAGACCGTACAGACCGGCCTCGGTCATTAACGTATCTGCAATGAGTTTCGGGTCCCTTTCTGCCAAAGCTATAGAATCCCTCAACCTGGGATGTAAAAAAGCATATGCCTTTCATAATACAGGAGAAGGCGGTCTTTCTCCTTATCATAAAAAAGGAGCCGATGTGGTTTACCAAATAGGTACCGGGTATTTTGGAGTACGTAATCCAGACGGTAGTTTTTCCATGGAGAAACTGGTAAAACTTGTTGAAGAAAATCAACATATACGAGCTATAGAAGTAAAACTTTCTCAAGGTGCCAAACCGGGAAAAGGCGGAGTACTCCCGGCGTCAAAGATCACCCGGGAAATTTCAGAAATCCGCCACGTCCCTTTAGGAAAGGATGTTCTATCTCCACCTTCTCACAGCACCTTCAGCAATATGCAGGAGCTGGTGGATTTTATTGAAGACATTGCAGAACATACAGGCCTCCCCGTTGGTGTAAAGGCTGCAATTGGTAAACTTGATGAATGGAAAGAGCTTGCGACAATCATGGCAGAAACCAACCGCGGCCCCGATTTTCTTTCCATTGATGGCGGTGAAGGAGGTACAGGTGCCGCACCTCCCAGTTTTGCCGATCATGTTGCCCTACCATGGATCTATGGCTTTACAGATGTCTACAAGGTTTTTCAGGAAAAAGACCTTACCAACAGGATTGTATTTATTGGGAGTGCTAAATTAGGTTTCCCCGCGAAGGCGGCGATGGCTTTTGCCATGGGTGCCGACTGTGTTAGTGTAGCCCGCGAAGCCATGTTAAGCATTGGCTGCATACAGGCCCAGGCATGTCATACCAACAGATGTCCTACCGGGGTAGCCACTCAGAATCGTTGGCTACAGGCCGGGATCAACGTTAAAAACAAATCTGAAAGAGTCAATTATTATTTTACTAATTTCAGAAAAGAATTGCTGGAGATCACTCATGCCTGCGGATATGAACATCCCTGCCAGTTCACTATGGACGACGTTGAGATCAATCTGGGAGATAGGTTTATTGCCAAAACCCTGGCGGAAACTTTTATGTACAACAAAACAAAAGTTCCATTTGATTCTGTTGCTACTTTGGCAGGATGTCCTAACTTAGGGGGCTCATACAGAAAAGGAGAGGAAACCGATGTCAAAGAGGTAGAAACTGAAGAAACCTCGGTCTCCGAACAATAGTAAACTATGACAGAAGATTCTATTTTACAGTTGCTGTTCTATCTTTTACCGGCAGTTGTTGTAGGCGTCATCGCCTTCTATTTTTTCAACCTCCATACCCGCAACGAAGAACGGCGCCGGCGTTTCCTTCTTCACAAGGAGTCTCAAAAACATGCTTTACCGCTCAGGTTACAAGCCTATGAACGTATGGCGCTCTTCCTTGAAAGGATCGCCCCCGGAAATCTTCTCGTACGAGTAAAACCCTTTAAAAGTGGAAAAGAAGATTACGCAAATCACCTCATCAGGAACATAGAACAGGAGTTTGAGCATAATTTGGCGCAACAGATCTATGTGAGTGAAGAGTGCTGGAATGTGATCAAAGCTTCAAAAAACGCCACGATCAACAACATTAGAAAAACTGTTGCCAAAGAGGAGATCACTTCTGCAGATGAGTTAAGGCAAACTATTCTCACCTCTCTTATTGACCAGCAACCTCCCAGCGAAACCGGACTTGCCTATATTCGGAAAGATGTGAAGAACCTGTGGTAAAGAAATTTTAGATTCAAAATTTAGAATTCAGAATTAAGGATTAAGGGGTTTTCTGAAAGCACCTCTGCATTTCTGACCACTGACCACTGACCACTATTTTTCGTCCAGTTTCTTCTGTATTGTATCCTGTTCCTCTGCAGAAAGTTGACCGTTATCGACCAGTGTCTTTAGAAGTTGTTTGGAGAATTCCCTGAAGCGATAGTTATGATGGCGTGCAGCTTCCATTAAATTGTAGATGGTCTCACTGCTAAAGGCATTGAGCTGATACAAGTATCCAAATGCATTCTCCCGCACCTGGAATTTTTGATGAGGCGCAGTATAACTTTCAAGTTCGGTAATAAATTTCTTTTTGGATTCGGCACTTACTTCAGGTGTAGCCAGGCTTAGTGCCAGCCATAAGGTGCGGATATTTTTGCTGTTAAAGCCCTCCACGCCCTCCAGTTGGTTCAGGTATTTTAGTCTGTCCTCCGGAAAATTCATCCATAGATTATATAAAGCCGATTCCTGCGTGAGGTAAGATTCATCGTTTAGAAGCGTTTCATACTGACTTTTGAGCTGCTGCGGAATTTGCTGCAGTGAGAAAGCTATAGCTTGTCGCGTATAAATATTACCGCTTGAAAAAGCCTTTTTATAGAGGTCTGTAACAGTAGCCGGAGATTCAAGTGCTAATTGTAATACAGCTTCCTGCCCCAGGTAATCATTTATCGGAAAACTAAGAGCTTCCTCCAGCAATTCCCTTTTTTCAGAGATTGGTAAAGGTTTGGCTGCCGCCAGTTCCAGGTATTTTTGAATGAAAGGAGACTTTTTGAGAGACTCCAATGCCTCTGTTCCCTGAAAAGCCGATTGCCTAAGCCAGTTCTTTTCAAAAACCGAAAGATCCATTCCGCTTGTGGCTTCCATTTCGACTAAAAGATCTTCTGTGGTGGCTGTTCCAAACTTATACTTCTCCAGATAATTCCTTACTCCGGCGTCAAAAGCTTCGTCCCCTATCAATTGCTGAAGTATATGAAGGGCCCAGGCTCCTTTTTGGTAATAAGTGAGTGAATTGGCATTTTTGGATACTAACGCCATCCCCTTTCCCTGGTCGCTCAACTGCTTGAGTTCCTCTGCAGTTTTGAACAATTTGCGGTAGTAATAATCCTCTCCAAAGATCTCCTTTTCGGCAAGCAAGGCATAATAGGTAGAAAAACCTTCCTGCAGCCAGTGATGCTCGGGAGAAGCAGCAGTAACCAGGTTTCCGAACCACTGATGCGCCAGTTCATGTGCATTTACGTTCACATAGTTTTGATCCTGATATCCTGTAGAATCTACCAGGAACAGGTCAGAAAATATTGTAGCTCCGGTATTTTCCATCCCGGCATAAAGAAAATCCTGCACGGGAATCTGCTTATATATTTCCCACGGATAAGCGACCCCGATCTTCTCCTCGAAATAGTTCATAAAAAATTCGGAATGCCGGTAAGTCGGCTCAACTTTATTTTCCATTCCTGCCGGGTAATAAAGCTCCAACGGAATTCCATTTTTTGAGAACCTTATCTCTTTCTCATAATCTCCGGCGGCAATGGCCACGAGATAGCTGCTCATTGGCCGGTCCATATCGAAACGCCACTGCGTAAGAGAATCATTTAAAATTTCAGTTTTTTGCAGCTCTCCATTTGCGATCACTGTTTCTCCGGAAGGATAAATTACAGAAAGATCGAATTCCAGTTTCTCTGCAGGGTTATCAAAACTGGGAAGCCAGTGAGAAGTGTACCTCCCCTGCCCCTGCGTCCATACCTGAAAATCAGGCGTCTCTCCAAGGGCAGTCTTATTGATAAAGTACATGGTTTGCCCGGGGGTGGCCCTATACTTCAGGCGTAACTGCTGATCCCTGGCAAGCGTAAAACTACCGGTGAGCCAGAATTTTTTTCCGTCAGTGCCAAATTCCGCAGGAGCATTATTCAGAAATACTTCCGAAAAATGCATTTTTTGAGCATCTATAAAAATTGAGTCAGTAGCCTCTAAAATGTCAAAAGTGTAAACCACATCCCCCGAAACCGCTTTTTTAAAAGGGTCTATTTTTACATTAGCCTGCAGGTGAGTGAAATCAACAGCTGCAGACTGCTGGGCCTGCATTCCGCCAGAAAGAATTCCTAAAAAGCTGAAGAAAAAAGGGAGCTTCATGCTTCAAATATACACTACCCATGCCAAATTGGGAAAAACTAATCTTCCTAAAAGGCTTTTTTTTATCTTCGTTCCATGAATGCCAACCTGCTGCAAACTCCCATTGATTACCTCAAGGGCATTGGTCCCAACCGGGCAGAGATCCTGCGGAAGGAGATTGGCGTTCACACTTATGGCGACCTGCTCAACTTTTTCCCCAACCGCTATCTTGACAAAACCCGCTTTTATAAAATTGCAGAACTGGAAAGAAATTCTGCCGAAGTGCAGATCGTGGGAAAGATCGTGCACCTGCGAACCGTGGAGCAAAAGAAAAGTAAGCGTTTGGTGGCCGATTTCGTTGATGAAACGGGAAAAATGGAGCTGGTGTGGTTTCGGGGACAAAAGTGGATCCGCGAAAACCTGAAGCTAAATACGCCCTATGTGATCTTCGGAAAAACCAACTGGTATAACGGACTTTTTAGTATGCCACATCCCGATATGGAGCTGGTGGAAGATTATAAAAAGCAACTGCGTACTGCAATGCAACCGGTTTATCCTTCAACTGAAAAACTCGGAAAAGCAGGAATAACCAATAGGGTCATAAGCCGTTGTGTGCAGCAACTTTTTCTCGAGAGCGGCGGAAAATTTCTCGATCCTTTGCCTCCCCACCTGCGGGAAGAGTTGCATTTATTACCTAAAGCTGAAGCCCTCTTTAATGCACATTTCCCTAAAAGTCAGGAACTGCTCGCAAAGGCACAGTTCAGGTTAAAGTTTGAGGAGCTGTTCTATATCCAGGTGCAGCTATTGATGAAGAACCTCATCAGGAAACAGAAGATCAAAGGTTTTCCCTTTGAAGCAGTGGGCAGTTATTTTAGTGACTTTTATAGGGATCATCTTCCGTTTGATCTTACCAATGCCCAAAAAAAGGTAATAAAAGAAATTAGGCAGGACCTTGGGAGTGGTGCGCAAATGAACCGGTTGTTGCAGGGAGATGTGGGTTCAGGAAAGACCATTGTGGCTTTGATGAGCGTTTTGCTCGCGCTGGATAACGATTTTCAGACCTGTATTATGGCTCCTACAGAAATCCTTGCCATCCAGCACTACAACGGCATCTCTGAACTTGTTGCCGATCTGGGAATTACTGTCAGGCTCCTCACAGGTTCTACAAAAACTTCGGAAAGAAGGGAGATCCACGCAGCTTTGGAAAGTGGAGAATTGCACTTGCTTATAGGAACTCATGCCCTGCTGGAAGAAAAGGTACAGTTTAAAAATCTCGGCCTGGCTATTATTGACGAGCAACATAGATTCGGTGTGGCTCAGCGCGCCCGACTTTGGAAGAAAAATCATTTACCGCCGCATGTACTGGTGATGACCGCGACTCCCATTCCCAGAACTTTGGCGATGAGCCTTTACGGAGATTTGGATGTGTCGGTTATCGATGAACTTCCACCGGGAAGGAAAGAGATTAAAACAGTGCATCGCTATGACAGCAATCGGCTAAAGGTTTTTAAATTTATTCGGGATGAAGTAAGGAAAGGACGGCAGGTTTACGTGGTGTATCCACTCATCCAGGAATCGGAATCGATGGATTACAAGGACCTCATGGACGGCTACGAAAGTATAGCCCGGGAATTCCCAATGCCCGAATTCCAGATCTCTATTGTCCACGGGCAAATGAAACCGGCAGATAAGGATTACGAAATGGACAGGTTCGTAAAAGGGGAAACCCAGATCATGGTTGCCACTACCGTAATTGAGGTTGGAGTAAATGTTCCGAATGCCAGTGTGATGATCATCGAAAGTGCAGAACGCTTCGGACTTTCCCAGTTGCACCAGCTGCGTGGTCGCGTGGGTCGTGGTGCTGACCAGAGCTATTGCATCCTTATGACCGGCCATAAACTTTCGAATGATAGCAAAACCCGCCTTGAAACCATGGTACGTACTGCTGATGGTTTCGAAATTGCAGAAGTCGATCTTAAACTGCGGGGGCCGGGAGATCTAATGGGCACCCAGCAAAGCGGGATCCTCAATTTAAAAATAGCAGATATTGTAAAAGATAATGACATTTTAAAGACTGCACGTCATCATGCTCTTCAACTTCTAAAGGAAGATCCAAATCTGGAACTGGAGAAGAACAGGGTGGTAAAATTTACTTATTCTCAGTTGGTAAAGGAGAAAACGATCTGGAATTATATCAGTTAATTCCCACACGTCGATTTTTCTTACAATCTCATCGAATAACTGGTTCCCAGTAGTTTGCAAGGCATTTTTTGATGTAGATTCGGATATAATTTAACCAAAACTACCAACGATTATGAAACGAATTTATTTACTATTTATGGCTGTTGCTTTAGCAGCCTGTAGCGCCGAACCGGTGGAGAATGAAGGAGTAACCGCACTGGATGCGAATCTGGAGACGAAGAGTGACAACAAAGCAACTATGCAAGATGTTGGAGAATCCTTTGACGTTCCAGACTTGATTTGTGCCGGGGAAGAAGCAACTTTTACTTTTAATTTTTCTGATAAACCAGGTAATACAAACCTTAAGGTCCAGCTCTTTGGAGATGATCCGGAAACTGAAGAAGTGGAAGAATGGTACAACATCTTTAATGAACAGTTTGGCGGCGGCGGACCTGAAAATTTCAATTACACTTTTGAAGAAGCGGGAGAATATTTGGTCCGATATCAAATAGGTGGCGGAGGTTTTACAGAACTTTCCGTTGCTGTAGTAAATTGTGGTTGCGAGGAAAGCTTCACCTATGTTGACAATGGAGACATGACTTATACCTTTACTTATGCCCCGGAAGAAGACATGACTGCTGCAGAATTAGTTTTTACTTTTGCTCAGGGAACTGAAGTATCTGGTTTGGAAACCTGGTACAACAATGGGAAAGCCCAAACTTGGCATCTGGAAGAAAACTTAACCGCTTGCCAAATCTACACATGGACTGTTGAGCTAAAAGCTAATTGCCCAGGGAATACCATAGAAAATAATGTTTGGACAGACTTCAAGGTAAATGATGTTTCCAAAAAAGCGAATCCGGAAGACAAATTTATCCAACCTTGTAATTAATCATTTTTAAAATTTTAAAATAAAGGCCTCACTCCGGGGCCTTTTTTCAATTAAGGGTTTTCCCCCGTTTTTTTCTGCAGCAGCTAAGCCATGACATATTAACCTTAAAAATAGTTAAATTTAAAAGGTAATATTTTAAAAGATAATGGGTTATGAAAACAAGAACCACAACCACAGCATTGACATGCCTGCTGTTAATCATGTTTATTTTTACAGGATTTGCCCAGGTATTACCTCCAGATTCTATTGGAGAGAAAGTTTATAATGAGTATAAGGCAAATGGAGTAGACCAAGCAATTGCCAAATACCAAACCCTTAAAAAAAGTGAAACCAAAGAATTGACCCAGGCCGACCTTAACCTGGTGGGCTACAAGATCATGAACGAGGATAAGGACATGATGGCAGCCGAAAAGATCTTTAAACTCAACATGGAGGAATATCCGCAGGCCGCCAATCCTTACGATTCTTACGGTGATTACTTGGTTGCAAACGGCAAAGAAAAGGAAGCAAAAGAATACTTTAAAAAATCGGCAGAGATGTCTAAGGATTCTGAGGATGAATGGGAGAAAAATACCCTTTATCCTCAAACCAAAGGCAAACTGGCAAAAATCGACAAAAAACATAAACAAATGGACTTCCTGCTTGGAGACTGGAATATTGATGCAATAGCTTATGAAGACGGTGCAGAAGTGATGAAAATGAAAGGAAAAGACAAAGTAAAGTTTGATGACGCAGCCAATTCCATCATTCTCCACCACTATAATGAACAGGGAGAATTGGATGGGATGAGAATCATTACCTATGATGCCATCGACGATGAATTTGATGTGGCTTACTTTAGTCCCGACAGGTTAAGAGGAATTGAAGTTTCAAATATGAAAATGAAATCCACTGGCGATAAACAGTATGAATTCATGGATTCCTATACTAACGATGAGGGGGAAGAAATGGAACTGAAACATGAAATCAGGAAAATTTCTGATAGTGAAATGGAATGGATAATATTTGAACAAAATGATAATGAGGAATGGGAAAGGGTCTATGCCATGAATATGACCAAATAGCACCTTATTTTCTATATTTTAAAGGGAAAAGACATAAATGTCTCTTCCCTTTTTTATTATGCCAAAATCATTCGTAATGTTATCTTTGCTGCTCGAAAAATATTTTCAATGAAGATTTCATATAACTGGCTTAGACAATTTATCAAAGTCAGCCGCAGTCCTGAAGAAATAGGAGAATTATTGACCGATCTGGGTCTTGAGGTAGAAGGCATTCAGGAATTTCAAAGCGTGAAAGGCAGCCTTAGAGGGATTGTTGTTGGAGAGGTGCTCACCTGTGAACAACATCCCAATGCAGATCGTTTGAAGGTTACCACTGTTAATTTAGGGAACGGCGAACCTGTACAGATCGTTTGTGGCGCTCCAAATGTGGCGGCAGGACAAAAAGTACCGGTAGCCACAGTGGGGACTACCTTATATGATGACAAAGGAAGCGCGTGGGAGATTAAAAAAAGTAAGATCCGCGGAGAGAGCAGCCACGGAATGATCTGCGCCGAAGATGAACTTGGCCTGGGCCAGAGCCACGAAGGGATTATGATCCTGGACAATGACCTCCTACCCGGTACTCCAGTATCTAAAATTTTTGAGATTGAAGATGATCATGTTTTTGAAATAGGTTTAACTCCAAATCGTGCAGATGCTATGAGCCATTGGGGAGTTGCACGCGATCTCAAAGCAGGTTTGCAGCAACAGGGTGAAAACCAGGAATTGATCACCCCTTCTGTTAGCAGTTTTCATGTAGATAGCCGTAGCAGAAGAATTCCGGTAAAGATTAGCAATCCGGAACTTGTACCCCGTTATTGCGGAGTGACACTTACGGGTGTGGAAATCACTGAATCCCCAAAATGGTTGCAAAACCGTCTTAAAGCTATTGGCATCACTCCTAAAAATAATGTTGTAGACGTAACCAATTATGTGATGCATGAATTGGGACAACCTTTACATGCTTTTGATGTAGACAAGATCTCTGGAAATGAGATCAATGTCAAAACTTTAGCGGCCGGCACTAAATTTACCACTCTGGATGAAGTGGAAAGAGAGCTGCATGAGGAAGACCTAATGATTTGTGATGCCGAAAAACCTTTAGCCCTTGCCGGAGTTTTTGGCGGAATTGGCAGCGGAGTTACTTCAGCAACTACAAATCTTTTCATCGAAAGCGCCTATTTTAATCCCGTAACGGTAAGAAAGACCGCAAAACGCCATGGATTAAATACTGATGCTTCTTTTAGATATGAAAGAGGAATAGATCCAAATATTACAGAATATGCTCTTAAACGGGCTGTACTTCTTATACAGGAACTGGCCGGTGGAAGCGTAGCCAGTGACATTGATGATTATTATCCAAAGAAGATCGAAGATTTTCCGGTGTTCCTGACTTTTGACAAAATAAATTCATTAGTTGGTCAGAACATTCCGCAGGAAACCATCAAATCCATACTTGCCTCCCTTGAGATCAGGGTAAACAATGTCACCGAGACAGGAATGGGTCTTACCATTCCTCCCTATCGTGTTGACGTGAAGCGCGAAGCCGATGTGATCGAAGAGATCCTTAGGGTTTATGGGTATAACAACATTGAATTTGGGGAAAAGATCAATGCTTCGGTAGCAAATTCAACAAGATTTGAAGATTATAAGCTTCAGAATTTGATCGCAGGACAACTGGTAGGCCAGGGATTCTATGAAACCATGGCAAACTCCCTTACCACCCCGGCGCATCTTAGCCACAGTGACCTGCTACAGGAAGATCATGCTGTAAAAATGCTGAACCCGCTTAGCCAGGACCTTTTAGTACTGAGACAATCTTTGCTTTTTTCAGGACTGGAAGCAGTGAGCTATAATCTGAACAGAAAGCGATCTGATCTCAAGTTCTTCGAATTCGGAAAGACTTATTATAGCTACCAAAGCGGAAGACAGGAAAACAAACATCTCTCCCTCTTCATTTCCGGAAACAGATGTAAAGAAACCTGGACCAATCCGGTTCAAAAAGGAGATTTCTTTTACCTGAAAGGAGTGGTTACTACAATTCTTGAAAGATTAGGGGTCAACGGAGTCAAAACCTCTCCCTCCAAAAATGATATTTTTTCTGAAGGTATTTCCTTCAGCTTTAATAAAAGCAAGCTGGTAGAGTTCGGGGTGATCAGGAAAAAGATCCTCAAGCAATTTGATATCAATCAGGAAACGCTGTTTGCAGACTTTAACTGGGATCTTGTGGTGGAGACCTCCAGAAATCAGCAGAACAAATTTAAGGAGATCTCTAAATTTCAGGCAGTGAGAAGGGATTTTGCACTGCTGCTCGATAAGTCAGTAAAATTTGAAGAGATTTACGATCTGGCCTACAATTCAGAAAAGGATCTGCTAAAGGATGTGAATCTTTTTGATGTTTATGAAGGGGCTAACCTTCCCGAAGGTAAGAAGAGCTATGCTGTAAGTTTCATTCTTCAGGATGAAAAGAAAACGCTAACAGATAAACAGATCGACAAGATCATGACCAAACTGCAGCAAAACCTGGAAAAACAGTTGGGCGCAGAGCTTAGATAAAAAAAGAGGCTGTTCTAAGAACAGCCTCTCCTCTTTCATAGCAATTTAAAATCTACTTGGGTAACCTGTCAAAAATGGCATTTACGTAAGTTCTTAATTCGTCTTCAAGATTGTTAGGCTCCACTACATCTTCGGCACGACCTCTCCAAACAATCTCGTTTGTTCTTCTATCTATAAGATCAATAACCAGAGTACCTTCTTTATAAGGTATCTGCTGGACGTTTGCACCGGCAATTCTGGGAATAGTAAAATAGTTATTGTAGGCATAATTACGGTAGTATGGCCCCACATAAAATCCGGGACGGTAATAGCTGTAGTTGGTATAAATAGGATTCGCGTTAACAGCATTCTCCTCATCCATCATAAGATGATAATATACCAGAAGATCGGGTTGATTGCGATCCAGGCGATAATTCTTCTCCTGCATATTGCTTCTTATTTCATCGATTACGATCTCATTCACCTGTGCATTATTAAAATTTGAGGTTTGTATTGTATCCTGGTTTGGCAGGAAGGCGTAACTCGTATAGCTACTCATGCTTTTAGTAGTTTTTTTATCACTATCTACCTTGGGTCCACAGCCGGTAAAAAGAATTCCCGCAATAAGACTAAGGCTAAAAAAGTATTTCAAAAATTTCATTTTTTAAAGTTTAGGGTTAATTGTTTTTGAAGATACAACTTCTCCAATTTACCCTTTAGACATGGATAGATGTTTAAATTTAATTTAACCATACTCTCTTAAAATTAACAGTAAAAAAAACTAATAAATGATAAAATTTCGGGGTTTTGCAAGTTTTGTTGTTATTCCCTATTTTTAAAGATTAAATGAAAAGGAAATGCTGGTAGAGAGAGTAAATCTTCAGAGAAAGCTGGAGGCCCTTAGAAATAAGGAGATGGAGGAAGAGAAACTGCTGGAGGAGGTTCAAAGAATCCTTGAGGAGGAGAAAACTTTTGAAGCCGATATCATTAAGCGGATCAGCGAAGGAGATCCTGAGGGCATTGATCATAATAATTTCATTTTCGATCTTTTGGAGAGCGGCAGGATCTTTCACCTTTCCCAGATAAAGAAAATCTGTATCACCTACAGGTTGCGTTTTTTAAACACGTCATATTTTAAAGGAGACCTTCCGCAGGAAGCAATTTCGGCTGTAAAGCAAATTGAGCGGGCTCATTCCACAACTCTCCAAAATTTCAAAATTATTGCACCCGCAGAATTCTTTAGGCTTGAAAATGCAGATGATCCAATGCTCTTTGCGCCTATTGGCAATGATTATTTTTATCTTATTCATAAATGGGGTAAGGATATGCATCCCCTACGCAAAATGATGAAGTGGCCTCTTAAAAATCTGGAGAACCTTATCATTTTCAGCTTTTTTGCCAGTTTTTTACTCAGTTTCGGCATCAGGGAAATTTTCTTTTCCAGTTTTCAGAAAACTTCAGAATTTCTGGTGATCTTTATGTACACCTTTAAATCTGTGATCGGTCTTGTTTTCTTCTACGGAATTGCCCTTGGCAAGAATTTTAGCTCAGGAAACTGGAACAGTAAATTCTATAACGCTTAAGTGTTAAACTGAAATTAAATACCACTGAAGTTTACAGGGGTTGTTTAATTTTAATACAAATTTCAAGACATGAGCGAAGAGGAAGATTATAAAAGAGTTTATACCGGAAGTGAAGTAAATGTACAACATTTGCAAAACCTCCTTAATGAACAGGAAATTCCAAACCGGGTTAGAAATGACTTCGATTCGGGGCTTCGTGCCGGCTTTGGGGGCGGGTTACCGGGTCAGGTCTTGCTGTTTGCCAAAAGTTCACATTATGACCAGGCTCTAAGGATTGTTGAAGAAACTTTTCCCGACGACAACAAATGAGAATGAGCGCTGCACCCCAAAAGAGCTATTTTAATTTAATTCTGGGTATTGCCTTTCTTGGGTATGGCGGGTATCGTCTATTTACTTTTATTACCGGTGCAGAATATACCACCTTTAGGATCATCATAGCTTTGGGGTTCATTATTCTTGGTGCTTTTGACCTCTACAAGTTTTTTAAAAACCATCCCGAGGAGCAATAGTAATTCTGAAAAAATCTACTATAAAATAAAAGGTCCCAAAAAATGAATTTTTGGGACCTTTTAATTTTTACCAGTTGGGTTTACTTAGCGTACATCTTTTCACGCTGTTCCTTTATCTTTTTATCGCTCATATATTCATCAAAAGTGAGGTAGCGATCAATTACTCCATTAGGAGTCAATTCCAGTACCCTGTTTGCCACAGTTTGTGCAAATTCATGATCATGGGTTGTAAAAAGAACAGTACCCTTAAAGTTCTTCAGGGAATTATTGAAAGCTGTAATAGACTCAAGATCCAGGTGGTTGGTAGGCTCATCAAGCATTAGCACATTGGCTCTCATCATCATCATTCGGCTAAGCATACATCTTACCTTTTCTCCTCCCGACAATACCTGGGACGTCTTTAATGCTTCTTCCCCGCTAAATATCATTTTCCCCAGGAAACCACGAATGTAAACTTCTTCACGCTCTTCTTCAGTTTTTGCCCACTGGCGCAGCCAGTCTACAAGAGTAAGGTCATTATCAAAGAACTGCGAGTTGTCTAAAGGCAAATAAGACTGGTTTGTAGTGATCCCCCACTCAAATTTACCTGCAACAGGTTTCTCATTTCCATTAAGGATCTCGTAAAAGGCTGTTGTCGCACGGGAATCTTTAGAATATACTACTACCTTGTCTCCTTTTGCAAGGTTGATATTTACATTTTTAAAAAGAGTTTCTCCCTCGATTGAAGCTTCCAGACCTTCTACATTGAGGATCTGATCTCCCGCCTCTCTTTCTCTTTCAAAAATAATGGCGGGATATCTCCTGCTCGAAGGTTTGATCTCATCGATATTAAGCTTCTCGATCATCTTCTTTCTGGAAGTGGCCTGTTTGGATTTTGCGACGTTAGCGCTGAATCTTCTGATAAATTCTTCAAGCTCCTTTTTCTTTTCTTCAGCTTTTTTGTTCTGCTGAGAACGCTGACGGGCTGCCAGTTGGGAAGATTCGTACCAAAAAGTATAATTCCCACTGTAATGGTTGATCTTTCCGAAGTCAATATCAGAAATATGGGTACAAACAGAATCAAGGAAGTGACGGTCGTGAGATACTACGATCACCGTGTTCTCATAATTGGCCAAAAAGTTCTCTAACCAGGTGATTGTCTCATAATCCAGGTCATTGGTTGGCTCATCCATGATCAAAACATCGGGATTTCCAAAAAGAGCCTGCGCAAGAAGCACCCTTACCTTAAGTTTATTATCCAGATCCCCCATAAGGGTATAATGATTGTCTTCCTTTATCCCAAGGCTCGAAAGCAAGGCAGCTGCCTCACTATCCGCATTCCAGCCGTTCATCTCTTCGAATTCCACCTGCAGGACGCCCACTCTTTCTCCATCGGCGTCACTAAAATCTTCCTTTGCATAGATCTCATCCATTTCTTTTTTGATCTTGTACAAAGGTTTGTTCCCCATGATCACTGTTTCCAGAACCGGATACTCATCGTAAAGATTATGATCCTGTTCAAGTACAGACATCCTTTTTCCCGGCTCTAAATGAATATGGCCGGAAGTAGGATCTGACTTGCCGCTTAGGATCTTTAAAAAAGTGGATTTTCCGGCACCGTTGGCACCTATAACTCCGTAACAGTTACCCTGGGTAAAAGTGGTGTTTACTTCATCAAACAACACTCTTTTCCCGAACTGTACAGAAAGATTTGAAACTGATAACATATAGTCTATTCTAAATTTTTGCAAAAGTAGCTATTTAAGCTCATTCCCTAAAAGATTAACTTTTATAATTATCTATTTAACGAGGAGTTAACACTGTAATGAAGCCTTCAAAATTACATTTGTTTTCCCGTTAATTGGACCCTCCAGCACACTTGAGAAATATAAGATTACATACCCCCCGCCATGCTTTTTCAGCACTGTTTTTTCTGTGCCTGATGTTTTTATTTACCGGCTGCGGCGAATCTAATGAACAAACTGATTCAGCTTACCTGGCAGGAGAAATAGTTAATCCCACTTCAGATCAAATAATTATCAAACGCAACGGCAGAGTTTTGGATACGATCCTACTGAATGAGAATAACAGGTTTACCTATAAAATCGACAGTGTTGAAAATGGTCTTTATCTCATTGAACACAGGCCCGAAACCCAGAATATCTATATTTCACCCGGTGATAGCCTTCTCCTTAGAGCCAATACCCTTGCTTTTGACGAATCCCTTCATTTTAGCGGAAAAGGTTTTGCAAAAAATAATCTCATGGCCGAAATGTTTCTGCAGGATGAAAGTACCGCACATCTCCTTCTGAACTTTTACAGGTACACTCCCCAAAGGTTTGGGGAAATTGCCGATTCCATTAGAACAGAACGAGAAAGGCTTCTGGAAAAGAGTAACAAAGACCAGGAATTTTCTGAAGAATTTATTAACCTCTCTAAAGACATTATTGCCTACGAGAACCGGGATCTTCGGGAACGCTATACCTATCTCGTGAATAAATACTACAAGAAATACGGCAGACAAATCCCACCCGATTTTCACGACTACAGGGAAAATATAGATTTCAATAACAAGGAATTGCAATGCAGCCCCGGCTATAAAAGATTCCTGCAAAATTACCTCATCAATTATTCTCTCGCCTGGTGCGCCAACAGCGGCCTGGATGAAAAGGACTGCTATGATCTCACTAACGTTGATAATGTCAATGCAAGATTAAGAAAGGCAGGTGAACTTATACAGCTGCCGGCACTCAGGGAATTCATTCTAAAGAAAATAGCTGTAAGAGGAATAGTGATGGCAGATAGCAGGGAGGATATTATTTCCATCCTAAAAGTGCTGCAGGAGCAAAAATTTTCCGAAGAAGACCTGGAGGAAATGAAAAAACTTGGCACTATACAACTGGCTTTTTTACCGGGAATCTCTCTTGACGCGGTTTCTTTGGTGAATATGGAAGGGGAGCTTGTAAATTTTGGGGATGTCATTGACCGCCCAACAGTAGTATTTCTTTGGTCAAATTATACCGAAGGGCATGTAGAGGAACATAAACGCATAAAACAGCTGCGCAAAAAATATCCTGCGATAGATTTTATGGGAATTAATCTTGATGTTGGAGAAGAGCCGGCCTGGAGGGTTGCAGTAAGAAAGAATAACTACAATCCAAATTATGAGTATCAGCTGGGTCCAACCAGAATAGAAAAAGAATTCTTTAGCTATTATATGGATAAGCTTTTATTTCTAAATTCTGCAGGAGAAGTGGTCAAAGGAGATGCTGTTCTTACTTCTCCCGGATTTGAAACTCACCTCCTGGAATTACTTAACCGCTAACCTGTTCATTAAAAAATACTAAAGACCCACGACTCTTTATTGGATAAAAAAAGAGCCTCTTTCTAAAGAAAAAGGCCCTTTTTTTATTGTGGATAGTTGAGGATTTAATTTCCTTTTTTGTGATCTGCAAGGAATTTCTCCAGACCAATATCGGTCAGCGGATGATTCAATAATCCCGTGATGGAAGAAAGAGGTCCGGTCATGACATCGGCTCCAATTTTTGCACAGTCAATAACGTGCATGGTATGGCGCACGGAAGCCGCAAGGATCTGAGTTTCGAATCCGTAGTTATCATAGATCTGGCGAATCTCCATAATAAGGTTCAATCCATCTGTAGAAATATCATCAAGTCTTCCAATAAAAGGAGAAACATAAGTAGCACCTGCTTTTGCTGCAAGTAAAGCCTGCCCTGCCGAAAATACCAGAGTACAATTCGTTTTAATGCCTTTATCGCTAAAATATTTTATTGCTTTGATACCTTCTTTGATCATGGGAACCTTCACAATGATCTGCTTGTGAAGAGCAGCAAGTTCTTCCCCTTCCTTTACAATCCCGTCAAAATCTGTGGCAATCACCTCTGCACTTACGTCTCCTGTAGTGATCTCACAAATCTTCTTGTAATGTTCAATAATATTTTCTCTTCCGGTGATGCCTTCCTTGGCCATGAGCGAAGGATTGGTAGTTACTCCGTCCAGCACCCCAAGGTCCTGGGCTTCCTTGATCTGGTCAAGATTTGCAGTATCAATAAAAAATTTCATAGTGTGTTGTTATATGTGATTAATTCCCTCTGAAAAAGGTCATTTTTCAGACTTTTGCAAAACTACAACTTATAATGTTTTAAGAGTAATCTCTCATAAACTTTATCGGGCAGGATCCTTTTCAAGGCTATTGAAAATTTTTGAAGCGGCTCCCCTACCTTATAATGGGTTTTAGGATCTTTATCTGTAATGATCTTCCAAATTGCTTCGGCCATCATTCGGGGATCCTTACCTTCATCTACATGTTGGTTCATAAGCTTAAGAGTATTTCCATACTGTTGCTCATAAGGAGAACCTTTTACTATTGGCGCATGGTACCTGCCGGCGGCAATATTTGTCGCAAAATCCCCCGGTGCTACATTGGTCATTTTAATATTAAATTGCCTTAGCTCCATTCGAAAAGCTTCGGTAGTTAATTCAAGAGCTCCTTTAGATGCCGAATAGATTCCGCGGTAAGGAAGCCCCATATACCCGGCAATGGAGGTAATATTAATGATGAGTCCGCCCTTGTTTTTCCGCATTTCTGGAAGCACAGCTTTGATCACATTGATGGGCCCAAAATAGTTCGTATCAAAAGCTTTTTTGATCTCTTCATCGGGCGTTTCTTCAATTGGACCTGTGATGCCTACTCCGGCATTATTGACCAATACATCGATCTTTCCTGCGGAAGCAATTACTTCAGCAACCGCATTTTTTATGGTTTCAGGTTTTGTGACATCAAGGGCCACCAAGGGAAATGCAGATTGCCTGCCGGAAGGATTTCTGCTGGTTCCAAATACAATATAATTTTTTGACTGAAGGAATTCGGCTATGGCTTTTCCAATTCCTGAAGATGCCCCGGTAACCAGGACCACTTTTGAAGCTGATTTTGTCATGCTGCAAAGATGCAACAAATCTGACTTATAGAAACAAAAAATGGCAAGCGACCCACATCACACCGCTACGACCACTTACCCTTGCTGCGTTCCCGCCCTGGGGGATTCAGCAGGAGCTGGTTGTGTGGGACTTGCCGGGGCAAATATACAACCTTTCGTACTTTTTGCAAGTATTTTCTAATCCTAATTAATTAAATTAGCTCATTAAAAATTAGCGTGAACAATGAAGATTTATAACCTCCTCTTTTTTATAAGTTTAAGCCTTTTCCTTTTTTCCTGCGGAAGTGATTCTGAAGAAGCCGACTCCGGTTATTCCCTGGAAATTGCAGAAAATAAAAAGGAATTTCAGCTGGGAGAGACGATACAGGCACAGGTAAAAGGGGAAAAAGACTCGGTAGTTTATTACCTGGGAGAACAGCGTCTTCAAAAAATTACCGGCAATGGATCCTTAAACTATACCTTCACTAATGAGAAGCTTGGAAAATGGGATTTTACAGCCAAAATATTCAGAGGTGGAAACAAGGTTGAAAAGAAAGAAGAGATTAGCCTTTTTAATGACACTGCCCCTGTTGCTTATACCTACGAGATCATTAACTCTTATCCACATGCCAAAGATGCCTATACTCAGGGACTGGAATTCTACAATGGTGTTCTTTATGAAAGTACAGGACAATATGGGAACTCTTCCCTTCGCAAAGTGGAGCTGCAAACCGGGGAGGTGCTTCAAAAGATCGATATTCCTTCCAATTATTTTGCCGAAGGGATTACCATTTTAAATGATAAGATCTACCAGCTAACGTGGAAAGAAGGAGTGGGCTTTATATATGATGTGGATACTTTTGAGAAAACAGGGGAATTTGGGTACAACCAAAGCAAAGAAGGTTGGGGATTGACCAATGACGGTAATTTGGTCTATAAAAGCGACGGGACAGAAAAGATATGGTTCCTTAATGCCGAAACTCTCGCAGAAGAAGGTTTTCTTCAAACGGTAACGCACAGGACCATTTCCACCAAGTTAAATGAATTGGAATGGGTGGAAGGAAAGATCTACGCAAATACTTATCAAAAAGACGGGGTTGCCATTATTAATCCTCAAAATGGAGCTATCGAAGGAGTAATAGATTTCTCGGGCTTAAGAGAAAAATTAGGTAACCAGGAAGATCTGGATCCGGTTAATGATGTCCTCAATGGGATCGCCTATAATAAAGATACCAAACAACTCTACGTCACCGGGAAAGACTGGGATACCTTGTTTGAAGTAAAAATCGTAAAAAAGTAACATGGTAGAACCCGCAGAAATTTACACCCACCATCGCACGGTCATGGAAGAGGACCTGGATGACCTAAAGCATGTAAACAATGTGATCTATGTACAATGGATACAGGACATCGCAAAAGAACACTGGGAGGTAAGAGCAACAGAAAAGTTGAAGAAAAACTTCATTTGGGTAGTAATTCGTCACGAGATAGATTACAAAAAACAGGCCTTTCTTAATGATGATATTCTCATAGAAACTTATGTTGGAGAGACGACTTTTGTCACTTCAGAAAGATTTGTGAACATCAAAAATGCTGAAACCGGTGAGATCCTGGTTGCAGCCAAGTCCATGTGGTGTTTGCTGGATGCCGATTCTAAGCGCCCAACTAAAATTACCGATGACCTGAGACAGGTTTTTCATAAACAATGAAATTTGCAACCGGTTTCGTGATCATGCTAATGCTGGTGCTCTGGAGCTCCTGTCAAAATGATTTCGAAGTTGAAGAATTTGACGGTAACCTGGAGTTTTCAAGGGATACGGTCTTTCTCGATACTGTCTTTAGCAATCTTAGCACCTCTACCTATTCCTTAAAAGTATACAACCGGTCCCGGGAGGATATTTTTATTCCTGAAATTTCTCTCGAAAAAGGGGAAAGTTCCATGTACAGGCTTAACGTTGATGGTATCCCCGGAAAAACTTTTGACAACATTGAGATCCTCGCCCGGGACAGCCTTTACATATTTATTGAAACCACCGTAACTCCCGAAGCTGAAGCTCCTGCCGAATTTTTATATCTCGATAAAATTCTGTTTAAATCCAATGCACACCTACAGGAGATCCCTCTGGTTACTTTAATTAAGGATGCAGTTCTTTTATATCCCTCAAGAGATTCGGATGGATTTCCGGAACAAATACCGGTGGGCCTGGATGAAAATGGAGAGCACAAAACTGTTCCAGGTTTTTTTCTGAAAGATGAGCAATTAAGGCTGACTTCTGAAAAACCCTATGTGATTTACGGGTATGCGGCCGTACCCTCAGGTAAAATTTTAAAAGTCGATGCCGGCGCCAGGCTGTATTTCCATTCAGACAGCGGGATCATAGTTTCTGAAGATGCTTCTCTTCATGTGGAAGGAGCACCTAGTAAAGATTCCCTGAAATTAGAAAATGAAGTGATCTTTCAGGGGGACCGACTTGAAGGTTTGTATAAAAATCTGGCAGGGCAATGGGGAGGAATATGGCTAAATAAAGGCAGTAAGGATCACATTTTAGAACATGCCACTATTCGCAACTCCGGTATTGGGATCCTCGTTGAAAGCAGCGAAGAAAATAAAACCGAGCTTCAGCTAAAAAACGTGCAGATCTATAATTCAGCTATTTCCGGGATCCTTGCTGAAAATGCACAGATCACTGCCGAAAATCTGGTGATGAACAACAGCGGTGGAACTACCCTGCACCTCCGGGGAGGCAAATACAATTTTATCCATGCCACCATCACAAATTACTGGCAGCAGAGCTTCAGGCAATCTCCTGCCGTCTATCTGGAAAATAATTCAGGAGCAGGCCCAACCCCTCTGGAAGCTAATTTCTATAATTCGATCATTTTTGGTAATGAAAAGCGGGAGCTACTTTTTAATCCAGAGACATCAGCAGCATTCGATGTTTACTTTTCTCACACCCTCCTAAAATTTGCCGTTGGGGAGGAAACCGGGCTGTATGATTTCAGCAATAAAGAGCTCTATGATAATATATGGATCAATGAAGAACCTATTTTTGCAGATTCCAGGGCAAATGACCTGAGGCTGCAAAAGAATTCAGCAGCAATTGACAGAGGTGATCCTGAAACTGCAAACCGGGTACCCCTGGACATATTAAGAACCACCCGCACTCCCCTCCCCGACCTGGGAGCCTATGAATTCATAGATGTTGAAGAATAAAAAAAGCTGCCAAAAATCCCATTTTTGAGACTTGAGGCAGCTTTTACATTAGATTCAAGACCGCTAGCGCTGTTAGAATCAAGAATCAAGACTTTACTTATTCATTTACATCTGGAAAAGGGGTCTACCTTTCATAAGTTCTAACACTTCTTCTCCAATTTCTTCAAGTTTATTTTCATCCTGGTGGTTCATGATCACCTGATCGATAAGGTCAACAATAGTTTTCATATCGTCCTCCTTAAGTCCGCGGGTGGTTACGGCAGGAGTTCCAATGCGGATTCCGGAGGTAACAAAAGGCGATTTATCATCGAACGGTACCATGTTCTTGTTTACCGTAATATCTGCTTTCCCCAAAGCTTCTTCGGCTTCTTTCCCAGAAATATTCTTGTTGCGCAGATCGATCAACATCATATGATTATCTGTTCCGCCGGAGATCACGTGGTAATCCTTTTTCATAAAAGCAGCGGCCATAGCTTTTGCATTCTTCTTCACCTGAACCATGTAATGAAGGAACTCATCGGTGAGCGCCTCGCCAAAGGCCACTGCCTTGGCTGCAATGATATGTTCCAAAGGACCACCCTGGTTCCCCGGGAAAACTCCGCTGTTAAGAAGGGCAGACATTTTCTTCGGGCTACCATTCTTAAGTGTTTCTCCAAATGGATTGTCAAAATCCTTACCCATCATTATAATTCCGCCGCGTGGTCCGCGTAGAGTTTTATGGGTGGTTGAAGAAACTACATGACAATGTGGAATAGGATCGCTTAAAAGACCTTTGGCAATTAATCCCGCAGGATGTGCGATATCTGCAAACAGGATAGCTCCCACACTATCCGCAATTTCGCGGAAACGTTTGTAATCAATCTCTCTCGAATAGGCCGATGCACCCGCAATGATCATTTTTGGCTTTTCTTTTTCAGCTATTCTTTGAACCTCATCATAATCAATAAGTCCGGTTTCTTTATCTACTCCGTAAAATACCGGCTGGTACAGTTTTCCGGAGAAATTTACAGGCGAACCATGCGTTAAGTGACCGCCGTGGGAAAGATCGAACCCAAGAAATTTGTCACCGGGTTTCATGCAGGCATGAAAAACCGCAGTATTTGCCTGAGAACCGGAATGTGGTTGCACATTTGCATATTCGGCATTAAAGAGTTCTTTAAGTCTTTCAATCGCAAGGTTTTCTACTTCATCTACCACCTCGCAGCCTCCATAATATCTTTTGCCGGGATAACCTTCAGCATATTTGTTGGTAAGCACAGAACCTGCTGCCTCCAGCACCTGTTCACTTACAAAATTTTCACTTGCAATTAACTCTAAACCATTAAGTTGTCGTTCCTTTTCTGCTTTTATTAGATCAAATAATTCGTTATCCCTTTGCATAGACATTTTTTTCGTTAAATAATACTCAAAAATAGCAAAAACATTCGGTCCTTAGTTAGAAAATAATATATTTGGTTCGAATTGATTTTAACAAAATACCAACATTTATTATGTCCATTTCAGCTAACGACCCTACCCGTAAAACCTGGCTGCAAGTACCCGAAAATTCAGATTTTCCTATTCAAAATATTCCCTTTGGCGTCTTCTTGACCAGAGACGACATTATTACCATTGGAACCCGAATTGGCGATACCGCAATAGACCTGGGTGCCCTGCATCAATTAGGCTATTTTGAAGGTATTCCCCTTACCGATGATATTTTCCTGCAGGATACGCTCAACGATTTTATTTCTGACGGAAAAAAAACCTGGCGACTGGTAAGAAACAGAATTGCCGAAGTTTTTGATGCTAATAATGATAAATTACGTGACAATGAAGAACACCGGCAGGTAGTTCTTTTTGGTCTCGATGAGATCGAAATGCAGTTACCGGTACAGGTTGGCGATTATACCGACTTCTATTCCAGTAAAGAACATGCAACCAATGTGGGAACTATGTTCCGTGATCCTGAAAATGCCCTATTACCGAACTGGCTTCACATTCCCGTAGGTTACCACGGAAGAAGCTCTTCAATAATCCCAAGCGGCATTCCTATTCACCGGCCTCAGGGACAAACAAAACCCAAAGATGCTGACGAACCAGTTTTCGGACCTTCTCAAAGAGTGGATTTTGAACTGGAAATGGCCTTTATTACCACAGATGCGAATCACCTGGGAGAACCCATTCCTATAGACGAGGCCGAAGATTACATTTTTGGACTGGTACTGTTCAACGACTGGAGTGCCCGGGATATCCAAACCTGGGAATATGTGCCTCTTGGGCCATTCCTTGCGAAGAACTTTGCATCTTCTATTTCTCCCTGGATCGTAACTCTTGATGCTCTTGAACCTTTTAGAGTTGAAAGCCCAAAGCCCGAAAAGAAATTGCTGCCTTACCTGCAATCTACCGGGAAAAAAAGCTTCGATATTAACCTGGAAGTATTCATACAGCCGGAGAATGGCGAAGAAACAAGGGTATCAAAATCAAATTTCAAATATATGTATTGGAATATGAGTCAGCAGCTGGCTCACCATACCGTGAATGGATGTCCTGTAATTTCGGGAGATATGATGGGATCCGGGACTATTTCGGGGCCTACCCCCGACTCTTATGGATCAATGCTTGAACTGTCCTGGAAAGGTGAGAAGCCTGTAAAACTTAAGGATGGCAGCGAGCGCAAATTCATTGAAGACAACGATACCGTAATCATGCGTGGTTACTGTCAAAATGGATACCGAATTGGATTCGGGGAAGTAAGCACCAAACTATTACCCGTTTTTGAACCAAAGAAGAAATAAATTTCTTCAAAATTAAAAATAAAAAGAGCCGCAATTTGCGGCTCTTAATTTTTGAGGATACAGCAGATTACAATCTATCCTTTCTACTGTTTCTGTCTTCTCTGTTGCGTTCCCGCTCCATATCTCTTTCTCTTTCAGAATCCTCTTCTCTTTGCTTTTCACGGTCGCTACCGGCAGCTTGTTGAGATGGGTTTCTTCTTTCTTCTTCCTGTTGATGACGTCTTTGTTCTTCTTGACGGTCTTGCCTGTTACGGTCTTCTCTTCTTTCTTCCATAATACAATTTTTTGGTTAATAATTTAAATTTCAGTTTTCAATATACCCACATTAAAAACTTCCAAAAAACTGATTATAAATCTTTTAACTGGATTTTATCGTTTAACATAAATTCCTGTTCCTACTTAACCTGCGTCCTTACATCCTGAAGATCTATTCCCTGATGGGAGGCGTGATGCACCACCTGACGATCCTTCAATATGATCATTTGTGGACTTTCATGTCTCACCTTAAAACGCTCTGCAACTTCGTTGGAAATATTTCTATTTGCGATAAGGTCCAGCATATACAGCTTCACTTTCTTATCCTTTGGGAGGTCGTAACTTCGTTCAAAATTATTAAGTACCATCCGGCTGATTCCGCACCGGGTAGAATGTTTGAAGACCACCACCGGCATCTTTTCCGATTCTTCTTCGATCTCTTCCAGCTGCTTGCTTTCAGTCAAAGCGTGCCAGGGCACTTCCTCGATTTCCTTTTTTACAATGTCTCTTTCGCTTTTAAAAACTTTATCAAATAATCCCATTTTTCACGGCTTTAGTTAAATCATCAATTCACTTTGTAAAATAACAATTTATAATGAGTTCTCAGAAATTTAGGCCGAAGTTTAGTATCTTTATAAGAGACAAAAAGTCACCCAAAAACAATGATTACCAGCCATTTTGTCTGCTCCTCCCAGCTGGTACATGCTTTGCTAATTCTGAAGAAAAACAACAACTATGAATCTCAACAATTTTACTATTAAAAGCCAGGAGGCAATTCAACAGGCCCAGCAGCTGGCTCAGGAATTGGGACATCAGCAAATCGAGAACGAACATATATTTAAAGCTATCACTTTAGTAGATGAGAATGTAACCCCATTCCTTCTGAAAAAACTCAATATCAATGTGGGGCTTTTTCAGCAAATACTTGACAATACTTTAAAAAGCTTTCCGAAGGTAAGCGGCGGAGATATTATGCTTTCGAGAGAAGCGTCCCGCACCATCAATGATGCTTCGACAGTAGCTAAGAAAATGGAAGATGAATTTGTCTCTGTAGAACACCTCATCTTAGCCATTTTTGGATCCTCCAGTAAAGTAGCGCAGATCCTGAAAGATCAGGGAGCTACCGAAAAGGGTTTAAAGGCCGCTATACAGGAACTTCGGAAAGGTGAAAAAGTTACCTCACAAAGTGCCGAAGAAACCTATAACTCCCTGAATAAATACGCCAATCATCTCAACAAGCTTGCAGAGGAAGGTAAGCTGGACCCGGTGATTGGAAGGGACGAAGAAATAAGAAGAGTGCTACAGATTCTTTCCAGGAGAACAAAGAACAACCCGATGCTGGTGGGAGAACCCGGGGTAGGTAAAACAGCGATTGCTGAAGGTTTGGCCCACAGGATCATTGCAGGAGATATTCCGGAAAATCTTAAGGATAAGCAGATCTATTCCCTCGACATGGGGGCTTTGATAGCCGGGGCAAAATATAAAGGAGAATTTGAAGAGCGGCTGAAGGCAGTGATCAAGGAGGTAACTTCCAGCGAAGGAAATATTGTATTGTTCATCGACGAGATCCACACCCTGGTGGGTGCCGGGGGCGGTCAGGGCGCCATGGATGCGGCAAACATCCTTAAACCGGCTTTGGCCCGTGGGGAACTTAGAGCCATTGGGGCAACTACTTTGGATGAATACCAGAAGTATTTTGAAAAGGATAAAGCCCTGGAACGCCGTTTTCAAAAAGTCATGGTAGATGAACCCGATACCGAAAGTGCGATCTCTATTCTTCGTGGGATCAAGGAAAAATATGAAACTCACCATAAGGTGAGGATCAAAGATGAGGCGATCATTGCTGCCGTAGAATTATCCCAGCGTTACATCACCAACAGGTTCCTGCCAGACAAGGCTATTGACCTTATGGATGAAGCTGCTTCAAGACTGCGAATGGAGATCAATTCCAAACCCGAGGAACTTGATGTGCTGGATCGTAAGATCATGCAGCTGGAGATCGAAATGGAGGCCATTAAACGTGAAAATGACGAAAATAAATTAAAGACTTTGCGTGCAGATCTTGCCAACTTTAAAGATGAGCGTAACGAGTTGCATGCACAGTGGAAAAATGAAAAAGATGTAGTCGATAATATACAGACGGCTAAATCAAAGATCGAAGAATTTAAACTTGAGGCCGAACGAGCCGAGCGGGAAGGTAATTACGGAAAAGTTGCCGAGTTACGCTACGGAAAAATCAAGGAAGAACAGGAAAGACTTACCGAACTTCAAAAGCAGCTGGAGGAAAATCAAAAAGGTAAATCCATGATCAAGGAAGAGGTCACCAATGAAGATATCGCCGAAGTAGTCGCAAAATGGACCGGAATTCCCGTAACCAAAATGCTGCAGAGCGAACGAGAAAAGCTGCTAAAATTAGAGGATGAATTGCACCGCAGGGTTGTGGGGCAGGAAGAAGCAATTCAGGCTGTGAGTGATGCCGTTCGCCGTAGTCGTGCAGGACTGCAGGATCAAAAGAAACCTATAGGTTCCTTCCTCTTCCTGGGTACAACAGGGGTTGGTAAGACAGAACTTGCCAAAGCACTTGCAGATTACCTGTTCGATGACGAAAGCGCAATGACCAGGATAGATATGAGTGAGTACCAGGAGCGACATGCAGTAAGCAGGCTTGTAGGTGCACCTCCGGGATATATTGGCTACGATGAAGGCGGGCAGTTAACTGAAGCTGTGCGTAGGAAACCGTATTCTGTGGTTCTGCTTGATGAGATAGAGAAAGCCCATCCGGACACTTTCAATATTCTTTTACAGGTGTTGGATGAAGGAAGGCTAACAGACAACAAAGGTCGTCTTGCAGACTTTAAGAATACCATCATTATCATGACTTCAAATATTGGCTCTCACATCATTCAGGAGAAATTTGAAACCATTAAGGATATAGACGCTGCGATGGAAAGCGCCAAGACAGAGGTTCTGGCTTTGTTAAAGCAGAGTGTGCGGCCCGAGTTTATCAACAGGATCGATGATATTGTGATGTTTACCCCACTTACCAAAAAAGACATTAAAGCCATCGTGGGGTTACAACTTAAGAGCGTTACTAAGATGCTGGCAAAACAGGGTATCACCCTGGATGCTACCGAAGAGGCGATCTCAGATCTGGCAAAAAAAGGATTTGATCCCCAATATGGCGCAAGACCGGTAAAACGTACCATTCAAAAAGAGGTACTTAATAAGTTGTCAAAAGAGATCTTAAGTGGAAGAGTACATACAGACAGTATAATTCTGCTGGATGCTTTTGATGAGGAACTGGTCTTTAGAAACCAGGAAGAAATAGCAGAAAGCTAAACCTGAATGAAAAACGGCCCCGTAAAAACAGGGGCCGTTTTTTATTTGACTACTTCAGGGCTTACCATCTGTCGATCTCGCGCTTCAGTTCTTCTTTGTCGCGGCCGGTCTTTTCCTGAAGGCGTCCTAATAACTCATCAAATTTACCCTCAGTGTAAGTTACATCATCATCGGTGAGATCACCATATTTTTGTTTAAATTCACCTTTGATCTGTTTCCATTTTCCTTCTAATTGGTCATTATTCATAACTATCTGTTTTTAATGAATAAGAAAATTAGTTATTATAAGTAGATGCTCTCCCTAAAATAATCATATTTTCCTCCCAAGATTTTGTTATTTTTAGCGGCATGAAGAAGAGCCTTTTAATCATTTTTATTGCCGTATTTACAGTAGGATGTAAAAGTACCAGGGTGGGACGCACCGCAAACGTTGAGGTACAGTTTTTACATGATTATAATCTCCCCGAGGATCTTGAAGTTAAAGGGACAAGCGTAGGGGGACTTTCAGGAATAGATCATCACGAGGGGAAATATTACCTGGTGAGCGATCAGCCTTCCAATCCCAGGATCTATGTTGCCAAACTTTCTATTGCTGAAGAAAAAATAGATACCATTGCTATTAATGATGTAATCCTTCTTGAAAAAGACAGTGGTGCTCTTAAAGATAAACATCTTGATCTGGAAAGTATTTTATTCGATGCTAAATCCGGTGAGTTTCTGCTTACCAGCGAGGGCAACATTAAAAACGGAAAAGATCCAATGGTCTTTAAAGTTTCTGAAGAGGGAAAATATGTCGAGTCTTTTGCAGTGCCCGAAAATCTGTTAGCCGAAAGTATTAAAAAGCCCCGTAACAATGGCACTTTTGAAGGTCTTGCTGCTTCTTATGACGGTAAAGGGGTCTGGGTGGCTATGGAGCTTCCGCTGGAGACAGACGGGCCTAAGGCAAAACTTTATCCAACCAAATCTCCGGTAAGGATCACCTATTTTGATAAGACAACCGGAAAGGCTACCAAACAATTCCCGTACAGGCTTGAGCGCATAGCAAAGGTTCCCTGGCTATATTTCGCGGTAAACGGGGTAACGGACCTTTTAGAATACGCTCCGGACAAGTTCCTGGTCCTTGAACGCGGCTTTGTTGCCGGGCATGGACAGAACGGGAATACGGTCCGAATCTTTGATGTGGATGCCAGCCTGGCCACTAACACTTTAGACATCAATAACCTCCGGGTATCCTTTAATAACCCTGCAAAAAAAACATTGCTTTACGACTTTAAATGGGCAAAGGATTATTTGAGTCAGGAGATCATTGATAATATTGAAGGAATTACTTTTGGACCTGTGCTGCCCAATGGAAATAAAAGTCTAATTTTAATTTCAGATAACAACTTCAACTCTATGGGCAAGCAGCTTAACCAGGTGATCCTTATGGAGTATACTTCTAAAAACTAAAATTATGAATCCATTTTTGATCTTACTTTTTTCGTTTTTATCTTTCGGTTCCCCGAACGATAAAATTGGGCAGCCTGTGCAGGAAAATTCTACTACTTATTTCTTTATTCGACACGCCGAAAAAGATGACAGCGATCCACAGAACAAGGATCCCAAACTTTCGGCTGTGGGAGAGCAAAGAGCAGAGAAATGGGTGGAATATTTCGAGGATGTGCAATTTGACATCATCCTTTCTACCAATTACGATAGAACCCGCACAACAGCTTCTAAGATCGCAGCTTCTCAGGGAAAAGAAGTGGAGTTCTACGATCCAAGAAATTTAAATGATGCCGCTTTTCAGAAAAAAACTAAAGGAAAAACTGTTCTCGTGGTAGGACATAGTAACACAAACCCCGCTTTCGTAAACAAAATTTTAGGAGAAGAGAAATATCAGGCTCTTGATGAAAACGAATATGGAAGCGTGTTTATGGTAACAGTTTCTCCCGAAGGCGAAAAGACTTCAGAGGTGCAGTTTATCAACTAAGGCTTCAAAAATGGCATTTTTGACACCTCTTATCTAAGGCATGTTCAAATGGATCAAGGCAGGGCTGGCTTCAGCTTTATCTTTCCTGTTCTGTTATTATACAGGTAAGTTTTTAGGTACTACAGGCTTTGTTTTTGCATGGGTGCTCAATTTTGTGCTAATGACCTGGTATACCTATATAGATGCTACTTTCAACTGGAAATATGAATCCGCTTATTTTGACTCCCTGAAATTTGAAAAAGAAGGAGCTGTTTATAAATATCTTGGGGTAAATTTTTACCGAAAACTTCTTGTTTGGACTGGATGGGAAAAATTGAGAATAAAGGAGAATAAAATGAGGTATAGCAGAAGCTCTTTAGAACATGCCGAATTTAAATCCCGAAGTTCAGAAGCAGGTCACACCGTGATCTTCATGATCGTATGCTTTGTCACTTTCATAGTGGCAGATTCCCTTAAGGAAGCGCGATGGTTAATAATCCTGAATCTCCTGCTTAACGCTTATCCCGTCTTTGTGCAGCGTTATAACAGGCCCAGGTATAGAAGACTGCTGCACAAGATGCCGGCTGAAGCAGTGTAACTATTAAAAACTATTCTTTTATTTCTACTTTCAGATCTTCGTTTTTGATATCAGAGACCTTTGTTAATTGACCTTTTTGGAACATTTCGTCCAGATCTTCCAGCTGCACCGAAAGATCATCGGTTTTATAATTTTCATAATCAACAAAGCGAATGCCTTTCACCACTCTTGGATTCACAGCTTTTCTGAACCTGATGCCTCCATCATTTACAAAAAATCTGTAAGCCAGGAAATCAATGGTTAGATCCTCCTTGTTGACCCAATACATGTATTCATCTTCATGATCCTTTCCGCCGCCTTCTTCCTTAAAAGTGACCCTTATTTCCTGATAAGCTTTATTGTTGATAGTATCCTCTCCTACTAACTCCTTTATCACCGCGGGATCATTTAAACCATAAGGTAGCTGGACAAAATAATGCACTGCGTTCACACTTTCAGCATACACTCCGGCAAGTGAGTCTGAAATTTTCACTTTTTCATCCTGGTGATATCTGGTAAAACCTTCGTTATTGAGCACATCATAATAGGTGGTGCCGGTAGAATCGGTGATATTTCGGGTATATTCGTATTTTCCGTCCTCCCTGTTGCTGGTGTATCTGGTTTTTCGGAAAGTGAATTCAATGTCTGCCTTGGCGTATTTTTCTCCACCCGCTTTTTCGATCACCTTATCGATGATTTGTTCAGCCTCAGATCTTTCTTCGGAAGAATTGCAGGAGGCAAGGATCAAAAAGAAAAGGAAAAATAAATATTTGTTCATAATAGGATTTTGGAGGCTGTAAAATTACTGAAATCGGTTCAAAATAAAGAATCGGATGCCCGAAGCTTTTAAGAATTCCCTAAAGGCAGTGGATTTTCACTAAAGCTTGTTACTTTTGTGATTATGAAGAATGACATTAACATCAAAAACCGGAAGGCGAAGTTCGAGTATGAGATCCTCGACAAATATACCGCGGGAATTAAATTGGCGGGTACCGAGATCAAAGCCATAAGAGAAGGTAAAGCGTCAATTGCCGAAAGTTTTTGTGAATTCTCCAACAATGAATTGTTCGTGGTCAATATGACGGTTCAGGAATATTCTCATGCCACCTATTTTAACCACGACCCAAAGCACGCCCGTAAGTTGCTCCTTAACCGCAAGGAACTTAAAAAACTTGAGAAGGAAGTAAAGAATTCCGGACTCACCATTGTTCCGCTACGCCTCTTCATCAACGACCGCGGACTGGCAAAGCTACAGATCGCTCTTGCCAAGGGTAAAAAACTTTATGACAAACGCGAGGTAATTAAGGAAAGAGACAGCAAACGCAAGCTTGACAGAATTAAAAAAGAATACAAATAGTTTTTGAGTAGGGAGTGATTTATTTAATTAAAACTCCAAATTCCAGGCACCAAATTCCAATTCCCATAATCTTTCTGCCTCCATTTTACTGATCATTGAACACCGAACACTGACAACTCAAACTACTGGTTTTCACCCATTGCCTCTTTAGCTGCAGCTCACTATATTTAGCTTCACAATTTTACCCTACCCTATTCATTAGGAATTCAATTCCTATAGCCCCTCCATGTTGTTTCGGAAAGATCCCACCGGTTCCGGGAATTTAAGTTTTGAAATATTAACCATTCTATATTAATCAAAACCAATAAATTATGAAGAAGACAAAACTTCTAACCGGATTTCTCATGGCTATTGCCCTTATTTTTACCTCGTGTAGCAAAGAAGAGGATGCAGCAATCAAGGACGATGAAAAAGCCTATTTATCTTTTCAAACTCAAATAAACGATCTCATTCCAAAAAATCATAGCAAACAGGCGGATTTAGACATTCCCGAATGTACTGTTGGCACACCTGCGTTTGTTGAGATCATACTTTCTAATGGAGACGTTTATGTAGCCGGTTCAGAAAGCAATCCTTTAAGGTTGGATCTTAACCCCAATGCTCCAGACACCAATGGTGACGGCGCTCCGGATTACTTTACTGAAGAATCTGCTACTCTGGAATTGAACCCTGGCATCTATACCCTGCAATATTTTACAGTTCTTGATGCAGATGCAAATGTTTTGTGGATAGCACCCATGGATGACAACAGCCCTGGCGGAATCGATGACATGGTGGAGCAGTCGCTGCCAATGGACATCAATTTAGGTGCAGGTGTAAAAAAATATCAAAATGTAGAAGTGGTTTGTTTTGACGACCGTATTGTGAATCAATATGGTTATCTCTTCTATGACCTTAACGGAATTCAACTCATAGAATTCTGCATATTTGGAAACTACTGCGATGAAACCGGTCGCCATGCAGAGTACGTGTCGTTTAGTGTAGATGTTTGGAAGTACAGCCATAATCCACTTGATCCCAAAGGAGAAATGCTTTATGATGATGAGGAAAATGCAATTGTCGTAACCGATTATGAAGATTATGCAGAGACAGCAGCAGTTCCGTTATGTATTACCTTGCCCGACGGCCCTGGTTTGGATGAATATTATCTCGAAATCACTTTACTATACCCTGGCGAAGAAGGAACTCTCATTAGAAGCGGGTTGATCTCTGATGCAGATGTAACAGCTCTTTTCAATGGAGAAGATGAAGTGGAATACTATCATTTTAGAGAAGGAAACTGTAATCTGGATGATTCTCCCGTTCTTTTAGATGTGCCTGAAGAAGGTCTTTAATGTACTAGAATTGATTTTGAAGATTTAGATTCCCTGCCCCCTTTTAATTCTGAATCTTATTCAGCCTATGACGTAAGTATCTTGGCGGGCCCCGGATATCCGGAAAATGCGATGAAAATTTTGCCAGGTAACTGTAGCGAAAATGTCTTGCATAGTTTAAATTATCCCTATGCATCTGTATTATTCAATTTTTCAACCCCTGTGAAGACGGTATCTCTGGTTTCCGGGGATTATGGTGAAGATCAGGATACTATTTCTGTAACAGCCTACAGCGGTGAAAATGGTTCAGGTGAAATTATCACTTCACAAACGTTAGTCCTGGAGGAAGATGCCAGCGGATGTTTGGAATTTAATTTAGAAGCAGAAGGTATTCGCTCAGTCATTGTTTTCGGTGAGTCCTCTATTGAAGGCCATAACAATACGATCTTTACAGATAATCTTTCTTTCTGTAGATAAAATCATTAACAAACCGTCTCAAAAAAGGAGACGGTTTGTTATATATTCTATTTAATCACCTCGCACTGCCCCACTAATCACTGATTACTAATTCTTGTCTTCCAGCAACGGAACAAACCTAAAATTTCCTAACTCGGTTTTTTCAAATTCGGTTTCAGATTTTCTTTCGAAGAGGGTCATCACCTGCAGGTCCTTCCCTACCGGGATGACCATGCGGCCACCCACTTTTAACTGACTCAGCAATGGCTTCGGGACAAAAGGAGCGCCGGCGGTAACGATGATCCTGTCAAAAGGAGCATAATCGGGCAGGCCTTTATAACCGTCTCCAAAAGCCAGATAACGCGGCCTGTAACCAATTTTTGAAAGGAATAACTTTGTTTTTTTAAACAACTCCTGCTGTCTTTCAATGCTGTACACCTTTGCACCAAGCTCACAGAGCACAGCGGTTTGATACCCACTCCCGGTACCTATTTCGAGAACAGAATCTCCCTTTTTCACCTGTAAAACTTCCGTTTGAAAAGCAACAGTATAAGGCTGGGAAATAGTTTGATCTGCAGCGATAGGAAAAGCCTTGTCCTGGTAAGCATGATCCTCAAAACTGCTGTCCATGAACAAATGCCTGGGGATCTTTTTTATAGCCTCCAGCACCTTCTCATCTTTTATGCCCTTACTTTCAACAACCTTAGCAAGTTGTTGTCTTTTGCCCTGATGTTTTAGCGTATCCTTTCGCACCTTTTCCCGTTTGAGGGCCAAAATTACATAAAGATTAACTTAGGTTAAAGAAAAAATGGAAGTCCGGCAGCTTATTAGCTCTAAAATGGCATTGGCTTTAGAGGGAGAAATATTATTTTTGTTGAAAACCTGAAAATTATGCTCAAAGCCGGCGTCCTGGGTGCAGGACACTTAGGAAAAATTCACCTTAGGTTACTCAAGGAGTCTGAAAAATACGAACTGGTAGGATTTTACGATATTGAAGAAGCCGGTGGCCGAAAGCTGGAAGGGGAATTAGGCTATAAATATTTTAACGATCTTGATGCCCTCATCGCCGCAGTTGATGTGGTAGATGTGGTCACTCCCACCCTTTCTCACTTTGAAGTGGGAAAGAAAACTATACTCGCAGGAAAACATCTGTTTATTGAAAAGCCCATTACCAACACGGTGGAAGAAGCCGAAGAGTTGGTAGCCCTGGCGAAACAAAATAACGTGAAGGGACAGGTAGGACATGTGGAGCGATTTAATCCAGCCTTCACTGCAGTTGCCGAAAAGATCGAAAACCCGATGTTTATCGAAGCTCACCGCCTGGCCGAATTCAATCCCCGCGGAACTGATGTTCCTGTAGTCCTTGACCTGATGATCCATGATATTGATGCTATTCTAAGCGTGGTAAAATCTGAAGTTAAAGAGATTAGTGCAAGCGGAGTTTCGGTCATCAGTGAAACGCCCGATATCGCCAACGCCCGCATCAAATTTGAAAATGGATGTGTGGCCAATCTTACCGCCAGCAGAATCTCTCTCAAGAATATGCGGAAGGCGCGCTTCTTTCAGAAAGACGCCTATATTTCAGTAGATTTTCTGGAGAAGAAATGCGAGGTGGTAAAGATGAAAGATGCTCCTGAAGTTCCGGGAGATTTTGACATGATCCTTCAAAATGCAGAAGGTCTCAAGAAACAGATCTATTTTGATAATCCTCAGGTGAATCCAAATAATGCCATTTTAGATGAGCTAAATTCCTTTGCCGATGCTATTGAAAATGATACCACTCCTATTGTGAGTCTGGAGCATGGCACCAGGGCTTTAAAAGTGGCTAAACAAATTATAAACTCATTTTAACGAACTACATTTATGAAAAATATTGCAGTGATTGGCGCAGGAACTATGGGTAACGGAATTGCCCATACTTTTGCCCAGTTTGGTTATAAAACTAATCTTATTGACATTTCACAAAAAAGCCTTGAAAAAGGAATGAACACTATCTCGGGCAACCTCGACAGGATGGTTGCAAAAGAAAAGATCTCTGAAGAAGATAAAACAAACACCCTCAACAATATTACCACTCATACACATCTTGCCGAAGGCGTCAAAGATGTGGACCTGGTAGTGGAAGCAGCTACAGAAAATGTGGATCTAAAACTGAAGATCTTTCAGCAACTGGATGAATTTTGTTCGGCAGAGACTGTGCTTGCCACTAACACCTCCTCTATTTCCATCACCAGGATAGCTTCTGTGGTCTCTAATCCTGAGAGGGTCATAGGAATGCATTTTATGAATCCGGTACCGGTAATGAAGCTGGTAGAGATCATTCGCGGGTATAACACCAGCGATGAAGTGACTTCAGCAATTATGGACCTCTCAAAAAAGCTCAGAAAAGAGCCTGTTGAAGTAAATGATTATCCCGGATTTGTTGCTAACAGGATCCTTATGCCAATGATCAACGAATCTATCGAAACGCTTTACAATGGCGTGGCCGGAGTGCAGGAGATCGATACAGTTATGAAATTGGGAATGGCGCATCCTATGGGGCCGCTTCAGCTTGCCGACTTTATTGGTCTTGACGTATGTCTTTCGATCCTGGAAGTGATGTACAGTGGCTTTAAAAATCCTAAATATGCTCCCTGTCCCTTGTTAGTGAATATGGTACAGGCAGGAAAACTTGGTGCCAAGTCGGGTGAAGGTTTTTATGACTATTCCGAAAGCAGAAAGGCCGAAAAGGTTTCCAAACAATTCGCCTCTTAAAAATGCATTTTTTCAAATCAATTAATTAGCAGCATTTGGCACATATAATTCCCTTTAAGGCGGTACGGCCGTCACGGGACAAGGTGGGTCTTGTCGCTTCCCGTCCTTATCAGGAATATTCGGTGGAAGAGGTAAGATTTCAGCTGGAGCACAATCCCTTTTCTTTTTTACATATCATCAATCCGGGATATAAATTTCAGAAGGAAATTTCAGGTAGTGAACGCTTTCAGCTGGTAAAGAACCGGTACCTGGAGTTCAAAGAAGAAGAAGTCTTTATTCAGGATGAAAAACCGGCTTATTATATCTATAAAACTATTTCCAGAAAGCAGGTGTACTGTGGAATTATTGCTGCCACCAGTGTTGATGACTACGAAAACAATATCATACGGAAACACGAGGATACTATCTCCCATCGCGAACAATTGTTTAAGGATTATCTCCATACGGTTGGCTTCAATACGGAGCCTGTGCTGCTCACCTACCCCGATAGCGAGGTGATCAATAAGATCACTGCGGAAGTAATGCAGGAGCGCCCGGAATATGAGTTCTCCTCCCTCAACAGGGATATCCACTATTTATGGGTGGTTGACGATCCCATTAGAACTGAACTTATTAAAACTGAATTTGAGCGAATTCCTGCAGTTTACATCGCCGATGGTCACCATCGCAGCGCATCGTCATGGTTGCTGGCGAGGGAGTCACGGGAAAATAATCCCAACCATACCGGTAAGGAGCCTTACAATTTCTTTTTAAGCTATATGATCGCTGAAAGCAATCTAAAGCTTTACGAATTTAACCGACTCGTGCGCGATTTAAACGGACTGGGGAAAAAGGAATTTTTGATGCAGCTTGATGAGTGGTTCAGGATAGAGAACAGGGGGACAGAATTTTATAAACCTTCCAAAAAACATCATTTTTCGATGTATTTGGATGGAAATTATTATTCTCTCTACCTGCGAAAAACCAATTACGAATTTACAGATTCTTTGAGCACTTTGGATCCCTATATCCTTTTCATAAAGGTTTTAAAACCCCTCTTAGGCATTGAAGATCTTAAAAATGACCGCAGAATATCTTATCTTCCGGGGAGAAATGACACTTTTGAGGTGAAAAAGCTGGTGGATGAAGGTGAATTTGCTGTTGGCTTTGGAATGCTTCCCCTCACTTTCGAAGAGATCAAGCTTATTGCAGATGCAGGTCTCACCATGCCTCCCAAAAGTACTTGCATTGAACCTAAGCTGAGAAGCGGCCTTACCGTGTATGAATTCTGAAACAATTGTTTATGAATATCGCTGAAAATCTAAAACGAATTAAAGCTGAAATTCCGGAAGAAGTAACCCTGGTAGCCATTTCCAAAACGAAGCCCGAAAAGGACATTTTAGCCGCCTATGAAGCCGGGCAACGTATTTTTGGAGAGAACAAGATCCAGGAAATGACCGAAAAATGGGAGAAACTTCCCAAAGATATCGAGTGGCATATGGTGGGCCATGTCCAAAGGAACAAGGTGAAATATATGGCAGAATTCGTGGAACTTATTCATGCCGTCGATTCTCTAAAGTTGCTAAAGGAGATAGAAAAACAGGCAGCAAAATATGACCGTACGATCAACTGTCTTTTGCAGATCAAAATAGCCGAAGAAGACACCAAATATGGAATAAATGTTGATGAAGTAGAAAGTATCCTTCAGTCGGAGGCCTACCGCAAAATGACTCATGTTAAAGTAGTTGGCTTGATGGGTATGGCGACCTTCACAGAAAATGAAGAGCAAATAAAAGAGGAATTCAGCTTTTTAAGTACTACTTTTGAAGATTTGAAATCCAGGTATAATTCCTTTACAATTTTATCGATGGGAATGAGTGGTGATTATAAAATTGCCATTGACTGCGGGAGTACCATGATAAGAGTGGGAAGTTCCATTTTTGGAGAAAGAAATTACCAATAACAGGAGAGAAGTATTTGTACGCAATTTTAGACATAGAAACTACCGGCGGGAAGTATAATGAAGAGGGGATCACAGAGATTGCAGTCTATAAATTTGACGGCCATAAAGTTGTAGACCAATTCATAAGTTTAATTAATCCCGAAATTCCCATTCAACCTTTCGTTGTTGGCCTCACGGGCATTAATAATGAAATGCTTCGCAGTGCGCCAAAATTCTATGAGGTGGCAAAAAGAATTGTGGAGATCACAGAGGGGGCTATTCTTGTAGCTCACAACGCCAAATTTGATTACAGGATCCTGCGAACCGAATTCAACAGATTGGGGTTTGATTTTGAGCGGCAAAGTTTATGTACCGTAGAGCTTTCTCAGAAACTAATTCCGGGCCTTCCCTCCTACAGTTTGGGAAAATTGGTGAGATCTCTTGGAATTCCCCTAAGCGACAGACATAGGGCTACAGGGGATGCGCAGGCCACCGTGAAGCTTTTTAAAATGTTGCTCGCCAAAGATTCTGAAAAGGAAATTCTTAAAGCCTCTGTACGCAACGCTCCAAAATTGAGAATGGACACTAAACTGGTGCAGCTTTTGGAGGAATTACCCTCAATTACCGGGGTTTACTATTTGCATAATGCAGACGGGGATATTATCTACATTGGAAAAAGCAAGAATATCAAAAAAAGGGTCAATCAACATTTTACCAGCGAGAACAGGAAATCTTTAGAGATCCAGAAGGAAGTAGCTTCTGTAAGTTTTGAGGCTACCGGTAATGAGCTCAATGCGCTGCTTAAGGAGAATGAGGAGGTCAAACGCAATAAGCCCAAATACAATAAATCTCTTAAAACTTCTGTTTTCTCACATGCACTTTATCAGGCTAAAAATAAAGATGGGTATATCCACCTAAGCATTGGAAAACTTGATGGTCGCAAAAAATATGTTACCGCATTTGTCAATCTCCAACAGGCAAAAGCTACTCTGGAGAATATTATTAAGGACTACAATTTATGTCAAAAATATACCGGGAACAGTACAGCTTCCGGAAGTTGTTTCAACTACAGCATCAAAGAATGTAAAGGCGCCTGTGTAGGAGAGGAAAATCCTTTAGAATACAATGAGCGGGTACATCAAATGCTGGAAAAATACAACTATGAAAACCAGAACATGCTGGTCATTGGGAGAGGAAGAGAACTTGATGAAAAAAGTGCCCTTCTTGTGGAAGAAGGACAATTTAAAGGTATTGGTTATTTCAACCTTAATTATCAGCTCAACAACATGGAGATCATAAAGTCTATCATTACACCAATGAAAAGTGACCGGGATGCCCAGAATATCATTCAAAACTACTTAAGGAAGAATAACCGGCTAAAGATCATTCCTCTAAACGTACCGGCAGAATAGCCAAAACTTCTCATGTAGATTTAAAAGGTATATCCACTGAAAAATTATATTTTTACTTAGAAATTGATCCTCTTTGGCTGAATCTACTACCTCATTCTGGAAAAGAAAACTTCATGAGATCATTTATGAAGCCGATACTCCTGCAGGAAAAGCATTTGACGTTGTTCTGTTAATAGTAATCGTCGTAAGCATCGTAATTGTGATGCTTGAAAGTGTAAAATCAATTTATGCAGTTTATGCAGACCTTTTTTATACTATTGAATGGATCATTACAGTTATTTTTTCCATTGAATATATTCTAAGGATCATCACCATAAAAAATCCCCGGAAGTATATCTTCAGTTTTTACGGGATCATAGATTTCGTCTCAACCATCCCCACCTATCTCACTTTGTTCTTTGGCGGTTATAATGTTTTACTGGCGGTAAGAGCTCTAAGATTATTACGGGTATTCAGGATCCTTAAGATTACGCGGTATCTTGGAGAAGCAGATAAACTTGTCGTTGCATTAAAACATAGCCGTCCAAAGATCCTGGTTTTTCTCTTTGCTGTTTTTATTATCACCATCATTGCAGGCACTGTAATGTATCTCGTAGAGGGAGAAGCAGGAGGTTTTGATAACATTCCTTTGAGTATTTACTGGTGTATAGTCACACTTACCACTGTTGGGTTTGGTGATATTGCACCAATTACCCCGCTCGGGAGGTTCATTGCATCATTTATAATGATCACCGGGTATGGAATCATTGCAGTCCCTACAGGAATAGTAAGTGCCGAATATTCGAGGGCGGGAGAAAAAAAGGTTCACGTCAATACACAGGTGTGCCCCCATTGCAATGAAGATAAGCACCTGGATCAAGCCGAGTATTGTCACAACTGCGGAAATCCCTTGAATGAATAAAAAATTCCTCATTGTAGTTGTTGGGCCAACAGCAATAGGGAAAACCTCCCTTGGCATAGACCTGGCAAAATCACTTGATACGGAAATCATTTCTGCCGATTCCAGGCAATTCTACAAAGAGATGAAAATTGGGACCGCTGTTCCTTCGGAAGCTGAATTAAAAGAGGCAAAACATCATTTCATTCAGCACATTTCAATTGAAGACCAGTATTCTGTAGGCGACTTTGAAAGGGATGCCTTGCACACGCTGAAAGAAATATTCAACCGAAAGGATGCTGCAGTGATGGTTGGCGGCAGCGGACTATATGTCGACGCCGTGGTAAATGGCCTGGATGATTTCCCTGAAGTTGACCCCAAAATAAGGGCTGCTTTAAATGAAAAACTGAATACTTCAGGAATTGAGAGCCTGCAGGAGGAGTTGAAAAACCTTGATCCTGAATATTATTCCGAAGTAGATAAACAAAATCCACATCGGCTTATTCGGGCACTGGAAATCTGTATAGGCACAGGAAAACCTTTCTCCTCCTTCAGAAAAAAAGATTCTGAAAACCGCTTTTTTGAGCCGGTATATATTGGGCTAACTGCGGAAAGACCTTTGGTATACGATCGTATTAACCAAAGGGTAGACCTCATGATGCAGGAAGGTTTATTAGAAGAAGCAAAGATACTATTCCCTAAGCGAGAACTAAATGCACTTAACACAGTAGGGTATAAAGAGCTGTTTCAATACTTAAAGGGAGAATGGGACCTGGAAACGGCAGTTTCTGAGATTAAAAAAAACACCCGAAGGTTTGCAAAGCGCCAGTTTACCTGGTTCAGAAAAAATGAGCAGATCCCCTGGTTCAATACCCGTACTTCGCCTGAGGAAATCATAGCTTTTGCTAAAGATCACGTCTCTAATTCCTGATAATTGCCCTTTTTAAATATTCTTTGCCGTTGGTATAGATAAGAATTGTGTAAACCCCCGACTGGTATTCCTGAAGGTCCAGTTTCCTGTCAAAAATGCTATTTTGATCATAGACTTTCTCAAACAGGTATCTCCCCCTCATATCGAATACTTCAACCCGATGGATCTCCAGTCCGGGAGAAGTTTGGAATCTCACAATTCCCAGGCTGGGATTGGGATACATAATAATGTAATCACCGTTTGAGGGATCTACAGGTTCCCCGCAAATTTGTAAAGGATCTTCGACCACCACTTTTATTTCGCAAGCCCCGCTTTCTGTAGGTGTAGTATATTCCAATGTAACTGTATTTTCTCCTATATCAAGGCAGGTAAAAGTGTCTTTGCTCACAGTGAACTGCGTTGTTCCTGTGCCCCCGGTAAAAAGTTCCCGGGGATTTAAAATTGCTTTTCCGTTTTCCTTTATTTGAATTACGTGAAGATCCACACATTCAATTGCCTGCGGTTCCTCTCCCTCAAATGGCAGCACATTGACAGTGGTGGTACAGGTACTTGTATTTCCGGAGCCATCAGTAACAGAAAAAGTAATTTCAGACTTGCCTAAGTCGGCAGTGGTGAAATTAGTACGGCTAAGGGCGCTATCGGCTACACTGCAGTTATCTGAATATTCCAGATCAAGATCTTCAATCGATAAGCTGGCAGTTCCTGAGGCATTAAGCCGCACATCGATCTCTTCCAGACATTCGATTACAGGTGCCATATCATCAACAACCGTTACCTTAATTTCACAAGTCCCTGTGTATTCTCCCCAGTAAGTGACTGTGATAAATTGAGTGCCTATATCTTCGCAGGAAAAGGTTTCTTTGCTTATAGTATAGTCTTCATTCTCGTCGTCTCCTGTATAATTAAGCTCAAGAAAAAAGTCTCCGGTTTGAGATAGCGGTAATGTTAGTTCATCAACGCAACTTATCCCCGGGTTCTCCTCGTCATAGGCTTCAACAGTAACAGTAGTTATACAGGTGCTGGTGTTACCGGCAGCATCTGTAACAGTTAAAATCACTTCCTGCTCCCCTACGTCATCAAGATCAAAATTTTCCTTGCTAAGGGACATCTGGAAGCCGCAGTTATCTGAAGACCCTCTGTCAAAGATCTCGGGAGTAATTTTCCCCACTCCGGCTTCATTGAGGTGTAGAGTGAATTCCTCTACACAGACAATTTCAGGGGCAATAATGTCTTTAACGGTCACTAAAGCTGTGCAGGTGGTATTGGTGCCGTTAGCATATTTTACGGTAAGATTTACCTCAACCGGCTCCCCAAGGTCATCACAAGTAAAGCTGTTGCGGTTAACAATCATATCCTCGATCGAGCCTGCGTCAGGGTCACCTTCAAATACTTCTGCAGGATCTAATGTTGCACTTCCGGAAGCATCCAGATAAATTATAGCCGGTTTGCACGATCCGGGACTGGTAGAAGCGGCAATAACTTCAATGGTTGTGGTACACGAATTAGTATTTCCGGAACTATCTTCGGCATTAATGGTGACTGTCTTTGTCCCCGCGGAAGTGAATGTTTCCTGTGAAAGCCAATAATCAAGAACCCCACAATTGTCATCCAGATCGGCCAGCAGGTCGTTTACATCAATAGTTACCGAACCATTGATAAGAGTAAATTCTTTTCCCGGGGCGATGCAAAACACATCTGGATCAATTCTATCTTTTACCACGATCTCTGTAGAACAATCCTGGCTGGTTCCATCTTTAAAATGTACTGTAAGGACTACCGGTTGTGGTCCCAGATCCTCACAGGTGAAATAGTCTTTGTCTACAGAAAAACTTTCAATTAAAGGATCATTGGCATCTCCCTTATATAGTTCCCTGGGATCAAGCGTATTGTCACCAGATTGTGTTAAATAGAGATCTGTGGGTTTACATTCTACAGTGCCCGGATTGGATTCTTTAAAGTTTACTTTAAAGGAGCAGTCATCGGTTTTACCATTTTCGTCTGTCACCGTGAGAGTTACTTCAGTATCAGAATTTATTATAGTACCGGGCGGAGGATCCTGGGTATAGGTAAGAGCTCCACAAGCTCCATCGCTATTAGCCAAACGCGTATAATCTTCTAATATGTAAGTGCCATCCCCATTCGCATCCACGGTGAGATCGTTCAGACAATAAAGAAGGACTTCCGAAAAGTTGGTAAGTTGTACGTTAAAGAAACAGCTTACAGATTCTCCATCCAGAGTAGCTGTTAATGTCACTTCAGTATCTTCAGAAATTATTGTACCCGGAGCAGGCTGCTGAATAACTTTACTGTAAGGTACAGACGTTTGTACTTCAGAAGTATAATCCAGAAGTTCAAATTCACATTTTCCGTTTAAGTCTTCTATACGGGAAGAAGGACAAGAAGTTATTTCAAAATCTTGTGAGGCATTAAGAATCAGGGAGAAATAACAGAAAGAGGTATTATTGCTAGAATCTTCTGCGATAAAATCAATTTGGCGGCTCCCAAAGATCACTGTACCGGGAGCTGGCACCTGGGTAATTGTAAAATTACAATTATCCGTAACCGAAAATTCCTTAGAATAATCAGGCACCACAAACCCTTGCTCTGGATCAAAAGTGTGAACTATAGGTTCTCGCGGACATTCAATTTGAGGAACCAAAACATCTGTCACTTTTACTTGAGTAGTACATTCTGAGGTAGAACCATCATCATAAGTAACTTTTACTTTTACGGGCTGAAGCCCCAGATTCTCACAGGTGAAATTTGAAGGTTCCACCACTAAACTTTTAATGGCAGGATCATTGGGATTACCATCGATCACATTAGCAGCGTCAAGAACTGCAGTTCCATCGGCCCCCAGGGGTAATTCTGTCAAGTGACAACTTATTCCATTTGACGTTTTGTCAAAAATTATTGAGAAAGAGCAAACTTCAGATATATTCCCGGAAGCATCTTTTACTGTAAGGGAAACCGTAGTATTTTCATCGACCACTGATCCCGGTTTAGGAATTTGAATTATAGTAGGATCGGCATCACAATTATCAGAATAAGTGATCCTATCAGAGTAATCAGGTATCGTAAAATCTGTACCGGAAGTCAGGTTTAGATTAACAGGGGAGGAATTGCAACTTTCAATCAGGGGAACTTTTCTATCCAGAAGTACAACCTCAAAATTACACTCTCCAATAAAAGTATCATTTGCATTTTCTCCATGATAAACCTTAATATTCACTTTCAGGATGTACCCCACCCTTTCTTCTTTTTGTTCAATGAAAATCCCGTCGACAAAGTTCTGTTGATTTGTAATGAGAAAACTAAAATCCCTTTCCGGATAATCACAATTTTCATCCAGATCAAGAGTTGCCGGAGGAATGTCGCAGTCAAAAGAAGGATCTTCTTCTTCAGCAATTACTAATTGAAAGGTGCAGGCTGCCGATTCATTCCCTGCTCCATCAATTGCTACTATATTTACAGTAGTGTTTTCTGTGATAACAGTCGTTGAAGGCGGAGTTTGCCTAAAGGTTAAACTACCCTCACAATTATCTGAAGCTGTAAATTCATATATATTAAAATAATTTGGAATAGTAAATCCACTCTCAACCTTAATTACTGCTTCTTCAGAACAACTTTCAACTATAGGCGCTGTTTCGTCCCAAAGAATTTCAAATTTATTTGATGCTGTGGCAGGAGCCTGCTGGCAATCTTTATTTTGTCCCACGCCGGCAGGAACTGTTATAGTCACCGGAGTACATTCTACTGCTATAGAAAGATCGGCTGTAAAGGTATCCGGAAGTCTGTTGTACAATTTAAGGTCGAAGAGAAAATTGACGGGTAAAACCACTTTTGGGGGTATGCCTGGGATTACAATGGTTTTACCATCGGTCTTAGCATCTCCATTGTTTACAGCAAGATAACCACACGGTTTAAAGGATAGATCTATTGGAATGTTAATTCCATTTTTAATAGTCCGAGGGGGCTCATTAATAGAATTTGTTCTAAAAACCTGAATTCTAAAATTCTCCAAATTAGTAGCTAGATTGAGAATATCTGCTGTAGTTATATTTTCAAATTCTAAAAAAACATTGAGGTTAACCCCAGCAAAATCCGCAACGTATAAAAACCCATAGTTATCTACTATTAAACTTCCAGGATTATTAAGATTAGCGGTATTTCCATCAATTGTAGCTTTATAAGTTCCGTCAGAATTATAAATTTGAATTCTATTATTACCACTATCCGATACATAAACAATATTCTTATTATCCACTGCTAAACGGATAGGATCATTCATTTGATCAAATCCTGGTCCTCCTCCATGATTTATTTCCCCAACCTGTACCCCAGATGGATCAAAAATAACAATGCGGTCATTGCCAGTATCGGCTACATAAATTAAATTTTGAAAGTTAATTGCCAAACCAGTAGGAGAAGAAACTTTTTGATCTCCAATATTGCCAATAGTAGATCCTCCGGTTTTGTTAAATATTAAAATTTTGTCACTTCCGGAATCAGCAATATAAACCTTTTCATCGTCCCCAATAGCTATGTCACGAGCCTCGTTTAATGCTTCAGATTTAATTATAGGATTTCCGGTAACAGGTGTACCATTTGGATTATACTTGAAGACTCCATTTTTTAAAGTCAAAGCATAAGAATAACCTTCCGCATCAATATCTATGGCAATTACTGCGTCCTTTGAAGGTTCAAAATTAGTGTTATCCGGTATGACAACATCAAAATTAATATTAAAGTCCCGCAACCGGGAATTAGCTAAGAGAGAATAATTTGGCAATCCCGCCTGAAAATTCATTATGTCACCTCCTTTTACGTCGACGTCAATTCGTTCAAATCCATTGATCGGTTGGTCAAATTTAATAGTAAGAGGTACAGGGTTCTGCTGAGTTGGACTAGTTGCAGTACTGGTTATCTTTACCCCATTCTGGGCAAAAACACTTGCAGAAAAGAGAAGAATAATAAATGTTAGCTGTCTCACCCCACAACCAAAAAAATGCCGTAAAAGTACGGCAGTAGAATTATTTTTTTGGATAGCACAGACTCTCCTCATTTAGTGCAGGTTACACGGCAAATATAAGTAAGTATAACGAAGAGCCCGAAAAAGTATTGTTAACATACAAATACCAGCACTTACCACAGAATACCTGCGGTAGGTGCCGGATTGGAGAAACTGAAAATTTGTATGTTTAGCTTTGCGCTTCTTCTTTGTTTCTTATCACTAATCTAAATCCTTCTCCATGAATGTTCAGGATCTCCACGTTCTCGTCCTTTTTAAGGTACTTACGCAACTTGGCGATATAAACATCCATACTTCGGGATGTGAAATAATTATCATCTCTCCAGATCTTGGTTAGCGCAAGTTCCCTTGGCATAAGATCGTTTTCATGAAGCGCTAATAATCTCAGCAATTCATTTTCTTTAGGAGATAATTTTGACGGCTCCTCATCTCTAAAGGTAAGGAATCGAAGTTTTGAGTTGAGGTGGAAATCTCCTATCTGGAACTCAAATTGCTTGCTGTCGGCAACGCTATCTGTAGCTTTACGCTGCATGATGGCCTTGATCTTCATAAGCAATACTTCACTGTCAAAAGGTTTATTCAGGTAATCATCTGCCCCTACTTTATATCCTTTCAAGACATCTTCTTTCATCGCTTTTGCGGTAAGGAAGATGATAGGGATTTCTTCATTCTTTTCCCTTATCTCTTTAGCAAGGGTGAATCCATCTTTATAAGGCATCATAACATCCAGAATACAAAGATCAAAATCATCTTTTTTAAACTTTTCGAATCCTTCCATTCCGTTTTTGGCATGAGTAACCTCATAGTCATTCATTGCCAGGTAATCCTTGAGTACCGTTCCAAAGTTCGGATCGTCTTCGACTAGTAAAATCTTCTTATTTTCAGTTTCCATAAATTAAGATATTAGTGGTAGTTTAATTATAAATGTACTTCCTTTTCCTTTCTCACTCTCCACAGAAATTTGTCCGTGGTGGTCATCGAGGATTCGCTTTGCATAGGCAAGTCCAAGGCCATGGCCTTTGACGTTGTGAATATCTCCTGTATGCTCGCGATAAAATTTTTCAAATATTTTTTTCTGAACAGGTTTGCTCATTCCGCTTCCCTGATCTCTGATTTTCATCACAATATAATTCTTGACATTCTCTGTATAAATATCAATTTTCGGCTTTTCCGGTGAATACTTAACGGCATTATCCAGAATATTTACGATCACGTTTGTAAAATGGGTACTATTCGCCAAAATCGAAGATCTTAATGCTCCAAAATGGGTCTGAATATAGCCTTCTCTGTCTTCTACGATCAATTCCACGTGTGCCATAGCCTCTTCAATGATCTCATGAAGGTCAAGGCGTTCCTTTTTAAGATCCAGCTCATTCTTTTCCAGCCTAGAGATACGTAGAACATTCTCTACCTGTGCATGCATTCTTTTATTCTCATCCCTGATCAATTGATGATAATAAGCCACTTTTTCAGGTTGGTTCTGTACTTTCGGATTTTTTATCGCGTCAAGGGCCAGATTAATAGTAGCTATTGGTGTCTTGAATTCGTGAGTCATATTATTGATAAAATCAGTCTTGATCTCTGAGATCTGTCGTTGCCGGATCAACTGACTCAGTGCACTCGAGTAAGCAATTACGATGATGAGCGTAAAAATAATAGACAAGGCAGCCATTAAAGTAATGGAGGATAAAACAACCTGCTTTTTCTCTGTAAAATTCACGAATAACTGATAGTTATTCATGTCATTTCCCGACGAAAACAACGGCACCCTATAGGTAGTCTTGGCATTCAGCTCAAAATTGTCTGACCGCACCTTGGTAGCCAGTCCATTTCCATAGACCCCATATTCGAAAGAAGTATGCATCCCACGGTTTGCCAGCTCCTTTTGTATCAACTCTTCAAGGAGCGGTTGGGACATCCTTTCATGAATAGGTTTTCTACTGGTGTACTCATTCACGGTAGAACGTATGAACTCCTTCTCCACATCTTTCATTCGAAAGATACGGTTGATCCTGCCCGATGTGGCTAAAGAATTATTGTTCAGGCTGTCGTTCTTCACCAGGGTGGATACTTTTTTATTTATTAGCTTTTGAAATTGAAGCGTGTCTATAGATGCATCCAGAAAAGCTGTGGAGAGTTCATAATCCTCCTCCAACACCCCGTGTGCATAAACATAGAGACTATCTGCAATGTCCTCTTCCTGTCCATCGAAGATCTCGCTCATCATAGCACTGTCGGGTTCTGCACCCAAACTGTCTACCAATTCCTGCATTGCGAAGTAGTAAGTCTCTAATTCATTATTCTCAATCTCTGCAGCTACTCTTCGCAGTATCTGTTTAGCATTAAAAGAAAACTGTTCTTCCTTGCTCTCTACTGTATTTTTGATCCAAAATCCCTGAACAAATATAATTCCTATTAAAGAGAGGCTCATGAGAACCACCAAAAGAAAAAATATCTTTTTGTTCATATCCTCAAAAGTATGATTTTAACATTTAGCCAAATAAGCATTTAACCAAAAGTTAACAAACAGAACCCTTTATTTACGCGCTATTGAGCAGGTTTTCATGTAGTTGACATACCATTTTACGGGTTGTGGAGAGGTCAATATTTTCAATAATGAAATCGGCTAATCCTTTCTTTTTTTCATCACTCCATTGATGAGCCATTCGTGCTTCTATTTCTTCAAGGCTGGAATTGTCCCGTTTTTTTAAGCGTTTTAATTTTTCTTCAAGAGGAGCTGTAACAAGAAGATTAAAATCACACTTTTTATAGCCGCCTTTTTCAAACAGGATAGCAGCTTCATAAACTACATAAGGCGAATTTTGTTGCTGCTTCCAGTACTCAAAATTTCTGGCTACGGCTGGGTGAATAATACTATTCAATTGTTCCAGTTTTTCTTTATCCCCAAAAACACGGGATGCGATAAACTTTCGGTCCGGAACATTGTCATGATAGGCCTGCTCTCCAAAAAGGGCAATAATGCTTTGTCTTACCTCCCTATCTTTTTCCATAAGGTTTTTAGCCTCTGTATCGGCTATATACACAGGAATTCCCAGCTCCTTAAAAAATCCTGCAACAGTGGTCTTCCCGCTACCCATCCCCCCTGTAAGTCCCAACACTTTCATTTCTTGATGATGAACTGGATCCGCTTTTCGCTGAGGCGGATATTGGAAGTGAATTCCGGTTTTTCAACTACTTCAGGAATTAGGAAATCCTGATTCTCTCTTACATTTTTGAAGTTCGCCACCACCCTGAAATCTGCAGCCGTCACCTTATTAAAATCGGTAAGATTCACCTGGAAGAACAAGACGCTTTCCTTCGGAAATATCACCACATTCAAGTCTTCGGGAACATTAATGAGTTCGATAGGCACCTGCAGCTTACCTTCTGTAAATTTCTCTACATTAAGCCGGTAATTTGCTCTCCTCGAATAGAGAGTAACTTTGGGAAGTGCGGTGGTGTCTAATAATACCGAACCTAACAGATCTTTTTTGACATCCGTAAAAGTTACCGGAAAGGTCTTAATTGCTGAAAGCGTGTCCAGAATATTATCAGGACCGCTTACCCTCACCGAGTCTGGTTCTACCCGCAGCTCTTCTACAGCCGAATATCCCGCTGCAAATTCAACTTCGATCCTGGAAACGACGGGCAATGTTTTTTCCTTTTTTTGCTCATAAGCAATAACCAGCGCATCCTTCACAAAACTATTATCGTCAAAATTGATGTTAAGTTGCTCAAGGATCTGTGACCGGTTTTCATCGATGACATAGACCAACTGCCCATTTTGATCATTCGCGCGCGAAACATCCACATTAAGTGTAGGCGGAAAAAGTGAAAACCAGGCAATTCTAAATCCATTTTCCTGCATTTTCAGCTGAATGTTCTCAGGATTGTCCTCCTTTAAAAGTTTATCTGGTGGCACATTTATATAGCGAACCGGAATAGTTAATATCTCGTTGTACTGCTTTGAAAACTGAACAAAGATCCAGATCACTATGGCGAAGATCAGGAAGAACAAAAAGGAATTGATATCGGTTTTCCTGAACCTGGTCTTGGTGACTGATTTTACTTTTTTAAGCATTTTTGAAGAATAGCTGCGGAAACTGCTTTTCCGGCTCCGCGTTTAGAATTCTAAGATAGCAGGTTGCCTTACAGAAACCAAACCCGTATCCTAAAAATTGCACCAGTACCGCTCCTACGGAAAGCAGAGCGATCATCAGGTCCTTGTTCAGGTAAAGAGAATGGAGAAACAATATGAAAAAGTAGCACACGTAAAGCCAAAGCAACCAGTACCCTCCAAAAATGGCAAAAAGGACAGCTGTTATTAATCCAAGGCTAAAGATCGAGGGAAACCAGTAAGTGATCTTAGCCGATTGCGGATGCCATTTATTCAGGATAGGTCTTACCATTCCGAATTTTTTGACCTGAGTGTAAAATTTTTGCCAGTCAATACGTCGCTTGTGGTAGACAAAAGCCTCAGGAAATAACCGGGTTGAAAAATGCCCTTTTTGAAGCCTTAGTGCCAAATCGGGATCTTCCCCCGGATGAATCCTTCCGAAGCCATTAGTTGCCAAAAAAGCCTTTTTGGACAAGCCCATATTAAAGCTGCGAGGCTGGAATTTACCCAGCATTTTCTTGCCGCCACGAATTCCACCGGTAGTGAGAAAAGAGGTCATGGCATAATTAATTGCCTTCTGCAAATCGCTGAATCCTTCATGAGCTGCATCGGGACCGCCAAAGCAATGGACGAAATCTTCCCGCAGTTCTTTATCAACTTCGGCTAAATACTGCGGCGGCAGGATAACGTCACTGTCCAGGATCAAAAAGTAGTTTCCGGTCGCTTTTTTCATTCCGAAATTTCGGGAATCTCCGGGACCGGAATTTGGCTTATAAAAATAGCTGATATTCAGGCGACCGGTGAAATCCAACACCACCTCTTCCGAAGGAACAGTAGAACCATCCTCAATGATCACCACCTCAAAAGGGTGATTATAATCAAGCTTTTGCATGCTCTCCAGCAGCTCCCTTATCTCCCCGGGACGGTTGTAAACAGGAATAATGAACGAAAAGGAAAGCTCCATGGCACAAATGTATTAAAGAATAAGATGCAAAAATAAAAGGCCCCAAAAATGATATTTTTGAGACCTCTCACCTATAGAAATTTGAACTAGCTTACTATTCTTTTCCCTTGATAAATGCTTCCATTACCTGCTGGCTCACTCCCATATTGGAGAAACCGCCGTCATTGAAGAGATTTTGAAGGGTTACGCGTTTTGTAAGATCCGAGAACATAGCTACGATATAATTGGCGCAGTCCATTCCCGTTGCATTTCCAAGCGGCGACATCTCATCTGCATAGGCGATAAATCCGTCGAAACCTTTTACCCCTGTACCTGCAGTTGTAGGTGTCGGGGACTGGGAAATGGTATTTACTCTTACTTTTTTCTCCTTTCCGAAGAAATACCCGAAACTGCGGGCAATTGACTCAAGATATGCTTTATTGTCGGCCATATCATTATAATCTGGAAACACCTTTTGGGCAGCGATATAAGAAAGTGCCATTATACTTCCCCACTCGTTCATCGCATCCTTTTTATATAGGCTCTGCATGGTCTTGTGAAAAGAAACAGCCGAAACATCCCATCCCTTGGCTGTATAATCATAATTCATGTTGGTATAATGATTCCCTTTTCGCACATTGACCGACATTCCTATCGAATGCAGGACAAAATCCAGTTTTCCATCAAGGATCTCCATGGCTTTTTCTACCAGGTTGTCAAGATCTTCTACACTTGTAGCATCTGCAGGAATGATCTCTGCATTTGTTTTTTCAGCAAGTTCTTTGATATTCCCCATTCTCATGGCGATAGGTGCGTTGGTAAGGACAAATTGCCCTCCTTCTTCATGCACTCTCAAAGCTGTTTTCCAGGCGATAGAATTCTCATCCAGGGCTCCAAAAATGATCCCTTTTTTTCCTTTAAGTAGATTATATGACATGGTTTGGTTTTATAGTGTTTGTTAAGCGGGTAAATATAAGAAACATCTTTTAATTCAATAGTGCTTTAGCATGTGCCACGGCAGATTCACTGATGTTTTTCCCGCCAAGCATCATCGCGAGTTCCTCAATTCTTGCTTCCCCCTGCAATTCTCTAATATTAGTAATTGTGCTGGTCGCTGCATCTTCCTTATATATCTTGAAATGCCTGTCCCCTTTTCCTGCAATCTGCGGAAGATGGGTGATCGCAATCACCTGCATGTTTTTCCCCATTTTTTGAAGGATACCGGCCATTTTCTGTGCGATATCTCCTGAAACCCCTGTATCGATCTCGTCAAAAATGATGGTTGGCAAATTGCTATAGGTCGCAAGTATACTTTTTACCGCCAGCATGATCCTGGAAAGTTCCCCGCCAGATGCTGCTTTTTTAATATCATTAAAACTGCCGCCTTTGTTTGCCGCCAGCAACCAGGTAAGTTTATCCTGCCCGTTGCTGAAGAATTCCTTTTGCTGCTCCAGCTCTATCTTTAAAGTAGCATTCGGCATTCCCAGGTCTTCCAGGATGGTCTGAACTTCATTTATAAACTTCGGAATAATGCTTTTCCTGGAGGCATGTATTTCTGAGGCTATTTTGTGAAGCTCTTCTTTCTTCTCAAAAATGGCTTTTTCTGAACGAGCTATTTCTTCATCGGCATTTTCTGAAACCGATATCTTTTGCGCCAGCTCCTCCTGAATCTGCTTTAGCTCATCAACAGTAGCAACATTGTGTTTCTTTTGAAGGTTGTATAAAACCTGAAGCCTGGAATTTACCTCCTCGAGCTCGGCCGGATTCGCCTCCACTTTGTCTAAAGCCGATTCCAGTTCTGTAGCGATATCATCAATTTCAATATTGACGCTTTGCAGGCGCTCGAACAGTTGATAATAATTCGAAGATATTCCTGAAATTCTCTGCAGGTTATTTTTAGCTTCCCGTAAAGAAGCCGCTGCCCCTATTTCTTCCTGCTGAATGTTATTGATCGCACTTCCCAATTGCTCGGTAAGTTGTTCGACATTGCTCAATTCTTCATAGCGCTCCTCCAGCTCCTCCTGCATTCCGGTGGTGAGCTTTGCCTGCTGCAGTTCGGTGTGGAGAAAGAGGTTGTAATCGTATTCCTTTGTGGCCTGCGCCTGCTCTTCTTTTAGCTCTAATAATTGCTTCTGAAGTTTTTTAAGCTGCTGCAATCCCGCCTGATATTCCTTTAACTTTCCTGCATTTTTGGCAAGAGAGTCGATCACAAGGAACTGATATTCGTTATCTCCCAGGCTCAGGGTTTCATGCTGACTGTGAATATCTAACAGCCTCTCTCCAAGGACCTGTAAAGAAGAAAGATTTGCAGGAGTATCATTAATAAACGCCCTACTCTTTCCTGAAGGCAGGATCTCTCTCCTTATGATGGTCTGTTGTTCATAATCCAGGTCTTCTTCAGCAAAAAGGGATTTCAGGTCGTAAGCTGCGATATTGAAACTTCCTTCTATTACACACTTTTTATCCTGGTCCCTTATTGCACTAAAGTCGGCACGTTTCCCAAGTAAAAGAGAAAGCGCCCCAAGCATGATGGATTTACCCGCGCCGGTTTCCCCTGTAATAATGGTAAAGCCACTTCGAAGATCCATCTGAATGTCTTCAATAAGGGCGTAATTTTTTATAGAAAGGCTTGTAAGCAAGAGGTTTTAATTTGAGTTTAAAGATAAGGGAAATTACAATTCACCTAAAGCAATTAACTAGAAGCAAATTTAAAAGAATAGAAATTGAAGCACCAAATTACGAAAGGATTTAAAATTCAAAATTCAAGGTTCAGAATTCTATTTAGAAAATTGCATTGCCAAAGGTTTCCCGGAGATAACGCAGATCTGCACAGATTTTTTCAACCTTAAAAGGTCTTGACTTTTGGCTCTTGAATCTTGGTTCTTTCGAAACTGATCACTGATCAACGATCACTGAATACTAATACCTGATATTTCCCCATTTTTCAGAGTGATTGGGTGCCATGCTATTCAATGCATCTACAACTTCTTTAATGTCAACTGAAGGTCCGCCGCTAAAGATCTGGGCAACCTCATCGGCTTTGGCATCGAAAAAGGTACGCAGGAGCAGAGAATTAGGTCTTCGGCTGTTCATCCGGTTAAGATTAACAATGGCCGTAGCAATAGCTTTCTTTCCTTCGGCCGGGGACATGTGCATCACGTCCAGCCCGTTTCGGTGGTAATTATAAAGCGCATTGCGGTATCCCGAGTAAGTATTGGAAAGCAGGTCGGCATTTAGTTGATATCGGGAACGGTTACCATCTGTGGCTTTCCAGCCGGGATGAGAACTTTGTTGCGCAGTTCCTACAATTTGATTTGCGGTTTGAAAATAAGATGTGCCTCCCTGTTCACTAAAAGTATCGGCATCCAAACCAAGGATAGTGTATACATAAAAGCTCACCGTGGAAACCAGGTTGGAGTCGAATTGATTGGGGCTGTAACTGAATGGCTGATATTCGGTATAATCAAAAGCGAGTTGCTCATCATTAAAATTGAATACCGGGCTTACCATAGTAGAACCGTAAACAGGTCGTGAGGATTGGACCTGGATAGTGCCCGCAAAACTATTCCCGTCATAACTGGTGATATTGATGAACATACTGCAGTTAATTCTTTCGTGAGGCAGGAAATCCTTGTTGGTCCATCGGGTCTGATTGACAAATTCGGTCAGGGAATTCTGAAGCGTTTTAAAAACGGAAGCATTTGCCTGCCCCGTTTTTTCCGCACTAACCACCACCTGACAATTAAGCTCCTGCCCTACCGCCGCCGTAGTGAACATGACCAAAAACAATACAACAAAAACTCTACTCATTGCTTAACAGGATAATTTCGTTCAGAATATCTTCTGCAACTTCTTTTTTTGATTTAAGATCAAAGGTTTTGACATTTCCGTCTTTAAACAGGATCTTGATCTTATTCGTTTCAGATTTAAATCCGGCGCCTGAATCATTCAGCGAATTTAAAACGATGAAATCCAGGTTCTTTTTCTTCAGTTTTCCTGCGGCGTTTTCCTCCTCATTCTCAGTTTCCAAAGCAAAGCCAATTAGTAACTGATCCTTTTTAGCCTCACCCAAAGTAGCCAGAATATCGGGATTTTTCACAAGTTCCAGCTGCATAATTTCTGAATTCTTCTTGATCTTCTGCATCGCCGATACCTTTGGCCGGTAATCGCTCACCGCAGCAGCTGCTATAGCTATATCAACTTCAGGAAAAAATTTTGTCGCTGCATCAAACATTTCCAACGCACTCTGCACCCTTACCAGCTCAATGTTCTCATGAGGATTTGCCAAGTGAGTGGGTCCTGAGACCAGGATCACTTTGGCACCTGCCGCATTTGCTGCAGCAGCGAGTTCAAATCCCATTTTTCCACTGGAATGGTTTCCTATAAAACGCACGGGATCAATTGCTTCGTATGTAGGGCCGGCAGTGATAAGTACTTTTTTATTAATAAGAGGAAGACCTTCAGCGAGATGATCTTCAATAAAAGCTACGATATCCTCAGGTTCTGCCATTCTTCCTTCCCCCGATAGTCCGCTGGCCAATTCTCCCGAAGTAGCAGGGATCATCACATTTCCGAAGGAAATAAGTTGATCAAAACTATTCTTTGTAGAAGGATGCTTGAACATATCCAGGTCCATCGCCGGAGCAAAGTAAACAGGACATTTAGCCGAAAGGTAGGTGGCAAGGAGAAAGTTATCGCTGTTGCCGGTAGCCATCTTTGAAAGCGTATTGGCAGTAGCCGGTGCAATTAGCATGAGATCTGCCCAAAGGCCATACTCCACATGATTGTTCCACTGTTTGCCATGATCATCCTCTTTTGTAAAAGAAAAAACCACCTCATTCTTTGAAAGGGTGGATAAGGTAAGAGGGGTAACAAATTCTTTAGCGGCAGGCGTCATGATCACTTTCACCTGCGCCCCGGCCTTAATAAATAACCGGACCAAAAATGCTGTTTTATAAGCGGCAATACCCGCGGTAACGCCGAGAAGTATTTTTTTGCCGCTTAATACAGACATATAATTTTATTCTTCGCTTTTAGTATTGCGATAGTAGATCTTGTCATCAAGCCACTCCTGAACTGCTAAAGCGTGAGGCTTTGGCAATTTTTCGTAGAACTTGGAAACCTCGATCTGCTCCTTGTTCTCAAAAATTTCGTCCAAACTGTCATTGTAAGTCGCAAATTCATCAAGTTTCTCAAGAAGCTCTTTCTTGATCTCGGAGTTGATCTGCGTCGCTCTCTTTGAAATTATTGAGATCGCCTCATAAACATTGTTAGTCTTCGCATCGATCTTGTTCTTATCAAGAGTCGTTGTGTTTATTGGAGCATCTGTCTTCTTTAAATCTATCATAGTCTCGTCTCAGATTTATAGTTGTTGTTCTTTTTGTTCAATATCTTTAATCGCGGCATTTGCAAGTTCAATGAATTCTCCTTCAGGATAATACCGTTGATAATCTTCATAATAGCTGCGCGCTTTTGCCAACCTTTCGGGCATGGCGTAAGCATAACTGTTGATTGCATAGAGATAAGCCGATTCTAACCTGTAATAGAAAGCCTGCTCTCTAAACGGGGACCCGGGATAATCTGAAATAAAATTGTCAAAAGCTGTAACGGCAGCAATGTAGTTCTCTGTATGATGATACTGCTTTGCAATTTCATAAGCCTTTTTTTCAAGCTTTACCCTAAGCTCGGTGACAAGGGTATTGGCCTCATCCATTTTTTCACTTTCCGGAAAACGGTTAATATATCCCTGTAATTTGGTGATCCCCTGTTGGGTTTCGGTTTGATCCAAATAATATGGAGGAGAAAGGAAGTAGTAACTTTTTGCGCCTTTAAATGCAGCTTCTTCCAGCTTCTCACTTTCAGGATAAGTTTCCACGAAACGCTCAAACTGGTAACCCGCAAGATAATAATCTCCTAATTCGTAGTAGGTATCAGCATACAGGAAAGACAATTTTTGCCCCTGAGGTTTCCCTCTGAATTCCGGCATAAGCTGTTCAAATAATCTTAATGCTTTACGATACTTTCTTCTGCTGTCTTCCTCTTTGGCTTCATTATAAAGCTTTTCGGCAGTGGAATATTTTACCGCCGTATCCTTGGATTTAAGTACCTGCTGATATTCTCCACAGGAGATAAAGAGAAAAACTACACTTAGTAAGAGAAATATTTTCTTCATTCTAAAAATTAACATCCGGCAAAAATACTCTTTTCTGCCTTATTATAAAAACTTTAGTTTCAGCCGAAATTCTGCTTAAATAGAGGTCTGAAACTTTTTTAACTCTAGAAATTATCAATGAATGCGTTGATCTTTCCCGAAAGGCCTTCCGTAGACCTTACCAGCGGCAGGCGCAGTTTATTTTCCACAATTCCCTTTTTCTCTAAAAGAGCTTTTATACCTACCGGATTCCCTTCAGCAAAAATCAGGTCAATGGAAGGTGCTACCTTGTAATGTAATTCATAGGCCTCATCTACTTTTCTCTCAAGTCCCCAAGCTACCATTTTGGAAAATTCTGCCGGGAGCCCCTGAGCAATTACAGATATAACCCCGTGACCTCCTGCCAGTACCATAGGCAGGGTGATCATATCATCTCCCGAGATCACAAGGAAATCTTTTGGAACCAAAGAGATCAACTTCATGGCCTGCACCATATCTCCTGCTGCTTCCTTGATCCCTATGATATTTTCAATTGCCGAAAGCCGCTGCACAGTTTCAGGAAGCATGTTTGAACCCGTTCTTCCCGGAACATTGTACATGATAATTGGCTTGGGAGAAGCGGCTGCAACTGCTTTATAATGCTGAAAAATTCCTTCCTGAGAGGGTTTATTATAATAAGGCGAAACCGACAGAACAGCATCAAAAGCTGAAAGATCTGTCTGTTTTACTTCCTCCACCACTTTTGCGGTGTTATTCCCGCCAATCCCGAGTACTAATGGGATCCTGCCGTTATTTTCGGAGATAACTGTGTCAATAACCAGTTCCTTCTCCTTAGAAGTCAGGGTAGCGCTTTCGCCTGTGGTACCAAGTACTACCATATAGTTTATGCCATTGTCGATCTGGAAATTCACCAGCTTTCTCAGGGCCTCCACATCTACCGACAGGTCATTTTTGAACGGCGTGATCAAAGCCACTCCCGTCCCTATAAATTTGTTCATGCTGTTGTTGTATTTAATATTTTGAGATATTTCTTTAATTCGGTTATAAAAATTTTCGGTGAGGAAAGTGCTGCGGAAATATTGAGGTCAAAAATACCCTTTTCATCTATTGTTTTTCTACCGACTTTCAATCTTGCCCGGGAAACGGAAACGAGGAAATCGGCCATTTTATTTTCTTCCGCAGTAAAAGAAATTAGCACGTCATATTCAGAATTAAGAAATTCTGAAGCTGTTTCGCCGGTTTTACCATTCCATCCAAAATCCTTTCGGGTAATCACAGGGGTGTCAAAAATTAAATTTTGAGCAGACTTTTCCAGGCAAAAAACCTGCAAAAATTCATCCTGTTTCAGGTGCAAGTCATCCTTTAGGTGTTGAAAAGCTCTAAAAATTGTTTCCTCTTCAGAATCCAAAATAATTCCCAGTTTTGGACTGCCGGCATTTCCTGCGGAATTTTCGGCCATACCCAGCAATTGTTTTCTCGCAAGAGCAAGCTTGATATCAAATATTTTCACGAAGCGAAATTAGGAATTAAAGGCTTTCAAAATGTTGTGCAGATTACCTTTTTTGCTAGACAAGATGTAACAGTCGCAGTTTTTTTTCGCGGGTGACAAAAAACAGGAAGGAAAGTTTTAATGCGGCAAATTTGATAAGAGAAGCCACGACCTCCACACTAATATCCCTAAAATAAAAAACCTCCATATCCCGTAAAACATCTGCAAAAATAAAGGAGAGCGTAAGGCAGATGAAGAATACCGATTTTTTAGAGAATGAGTTCAAATAATAAACCAGGGCAGCCACTGCCAGGAAAAGTATATTTAGATAGTAAATGATGTACAGGGAAAAGGTAAGGTCATTGCCCAGGTTTCTCTCTATTTCCATGATATGACTGGATAAAAGATAGACGTAAATGGCAATAATTGCAACAAAGTAGAGGGTCGTGAATTTGCTTCCTCTTTCATACTCTGTATGCTTAATAGCTTCTCTCGAAAGAAAAATATAACTACCCAGCCAAAGGCCAAGGGTGATCTCCCTAAAATACCAGATGTTGCCCATACATCCGGAGACGGTAGCCGCGATTGCGAAGCTTAAAAAGAGGAAAATATTAAGGTTCTTAATGTGTATCTTTCTATGGTAATATGCAATTAGCGGAAGAAAAAACAACACCTCTCCTGACCTCCTCAGCAGAAAATCTTCATTAATAATTCCCGCGAGATTGACCATCATGGCAAGAATTGCTAAAAATCCCAATAAGATCTTTTGTTTCATTTCGGGGGAAATTATGTGCAATATAAAAATTTCAGGAATAAAAAATAATATTCCTTCAATAATTAGTGATAGAACCCAAAAATAGATGAAGATTTCTTAAAAGACATTTTTAAAACCCTGGCAAGCTTGAGGTTTTTCTGCGATGAATGGCGTGTTCTACAAAGGCGTAAAACGAAATCACGTGAAACAAAGGGAAAAAAATATTTACACTAACATCAGAGATCACAAACATCTTGAAGAACAAAGAAAGTTCAGAAACCAATAGAGACGCTGCACCCAGCATAAGCCAAAGCGAAGCATAATGGGATTTTAAAAGATACTGGGTAAATGTAAGGGCAAGCAGGAAGATCAATCCTGCGAGGTAAAAGTAAGTTATGGCCCTATGGGAAGAGGTCACCTGTGGCACGAGCTCGGCAATAGTAAAAAATAAGAACCCCAAAAACCCATACATAATGATTAAGGAGAGGATCTCAATGTTGAGCATTGTGGACCTTTGAAAAGAAGTAAAGGAAAACATGTAAATGATAATTATTGCAAAGGCAAAAGTAAACATGATCCAGAAGGCATGATCAAAAAATCCCGCAACTATTAATAGATCCCTTATATAAAAGAGCAGCAAAGCAATAACCATGGCAAGGAACCACTTTTTCACTCTGTATCTGTAGTACAGGATCAAAGAGGGTACTAAAAAAAGACTGGAAATTGTGACCATCAGGCCGATTTTAAAAATTGATCCTATAATAAACATTACTCCAAATCCAAGAAAGAATAGTAACACCTTAAGACTTGTCTTCAATATTTGATCAATTTTTATGGGAAATTCCTCCGGATTTATTGCTGAAAATTAAAACAAATTTTCATTTCTTGTACCTATGCTTTAATAAAGTAGATAAAAATATCCTGTATAAAGAAAACTGAACCCCTGGAAAGGTTTTAAAAATTTTAATTTTGTCCCACATTTACTCCACTTCATGAAAAAATTTTCTTTTCTGCTGTTCCTATTCCTTACTTCCTGTAAATTCAGCAGTGACTACACTCCCGCCAGGATCGAAGGAAAGCAACTGCAAATTACCGACTCAATTCCTGCCGACGAGTCTCTCTCTGAATTTATACAACCCTACAAAGAAAATATCGATCGGGAAATGAACCAGGTACTCTCCTACTCTTCATTTGATCTTACCAAAAGAGACGGAGAGCTGAATACTGCTATAGGAAATATGATGGCCGATGCCGTGATGGAGCTTTCTAATCCTGTTTTTAAATCGAGGACCGGAAATAGTATTGATATAGTGCTTCTGAATCACGGGGGAATTCGTTCCTCCATTAGCAAAGGACCTGTTACTACCAGAACTGCATACCAGGTGATGCCTTTTGAAAATGAAGTAGTGGTTGCCAAAATGAATGGAAAATATGTAAGGCAAATGGTGCATTATCTTATAGATGCAGGCACAGCTCATCCTGTTTCAGGTTTAAAATTGGAAATTGGAAAAGATAACAGTATAAAGAAAGTTCTTATTAAGGGGCAACCTTTGGAAGACAACAAAGATTATTATGTTGCTACTAATGATTACTTGTTGAACGGGGGAGACAACATGGTGTTTTTCTCTAATGCTTCTGAAGTCACAGACCTTGATTACAAAATCAGAAATCTGTTGATGGATTACTTTAAACAACAAGATACTATTGCACCGGTAAGGGATTATCGATTTATAAGAATTAACTAATGAAAAGACGCGCATTTTTAAAAAGCAGTGCAGCGGCAGGAGCATTTGCCGGAGCAGGTAGTTTGGGACTTCTTTCCTTTACAGCCTCAAAGAACCTGAAACATATCACCATTTTACACACCAATGATGTTCATAGCCACATAGAACCTTTTGAAAAAGACCACTCCCAATATCCGGGAATGGGTGGCGCTGCAAGACGGTACACCTTGATCGAATCCATTAGGAAAGAAAACCAAAATACCCTTTTACTGGATGCAGGAGATATTTTTCAGGGAACACCCTTTTTCAATTTTTACGGAGGAGAACTGGAGTTCAAGTTAATGAGCAAAATGGGCTATGATGCCGCCACAATAGGGAACCATGATTTTGACAATGGCATAGAAGGACTTTATGCGCAACTGCCGCATGCGGAATTTCAGTTTTTGAGTGCCAATTATGATTTTTCTAATACCATTATGGAGGGACGTGTCAAGCCATACCAGGTATTTTTGAAAGATGGAATAAAGATCGGGGTTTTTGGTCTGGGAATAGAGCTGGAAGGCCTGGTGGGGAAAGACCTTTATAAAGAAACAGAATACCTGGATCCTTTGGAGATAGCAAAGGAAACAGTTAAAAAATTAAAGCAGGATGAAAAATGTCAAATTGTGATCTGTCTTTCTCATTTAGGATATAGTTACCGCAGCGAAAAGATCAGCGATATGAAGCTGGCACAACAAACAAAGGATATTGATCTCATTATTGGCGGTCACACCCACACGTTCCTCCCCCAACCTACAATAGCTCAAAACAGCGAAGGAAAAAATGTGCTCATCAACCAGGTGGGTTGGGCCGGAGTAAACCTGGGAAGAATAGATTTCTACCTTGACGACTCGGGAAATGTTGACAGCACAGGAGCTACAATCATTGTTTAGAATTATAACTGCAGATGTCAAAGATCTTCGGGGAATAATCAGGGAGAAATGATCTTTATTAATAAATGACCATTATAGTAATGACAACTTTATAGAAAATTTATTAATCTGCTGCTCCCTACATCCCTGCGCATTCAATTGATTTATGTTAAATTAGTAACTTCCTGCAGGATTGCAAGGAATACTTTTACTCCCCCCAATAGAGTCTGAATTTTATTTTAAAATTCCAGCCGGTAAGGGCAACGCCGGCAATACTATGGGACAGCATAAAAAATATTGTAAATTTCTTTTTCTCCTTCTTCTTTGCGGTTCCGCAATGGCTCAGATTAAGGAACCGGTAAAGATTGGGGTCTACAACAATTCTCCAAAGGTTTTTTTAAATGAAGATGGTGAAGCAGATGGGATCTTTATTGATCTTCTGGAACATGTCGCCGAAAAAGAGGAGCTTGAGATCACTTTTGTTTCCGGGGAATGGCAGGAACTAAAGGATCTGTTATCAAAAGGGAAAATAGATATTCTTCCCGACTTTGCTGTTTCCGAAGAAAACGATAGTCTTTTCACCATAAACTCAATACCTGTTCTAAGTTCATGGCTCGAGGTGTATGCAGTGAAAGGAGCCCGATTGTATTCCATAAGAGATCTCAACAACAAAACCATCGGTGCGCTAAAAGGATCAATTCAGCAGCAATACCTGGAAGAGTATTTACAGGATGAACTGGCACTGGCTTTTGATCTCGAGATTTGTGACACATACCCCCAATGTATTGAGGCTCTAAGAGCCGGAAAAGCAGATCTTCTTGTCGCCTCAAGATTTTTCTATTTTTCAAATCATTTTCCTGAAGACATCTCCCCCACCGGAATCATTTTTAAACCCGCCGATCTTTATTTTGGGTTTCAAAAGGAAGCAGATACTCAACTTATACAGTTGATCGATCGAAACCTGGCAGAAATGAAAAATGATCCCAACTCTGCCTATTACAGCATCCTTCACTCCTGGCTTGATCCTGCCTTTCGAAAACAACAACCAAAATATTTCCTGTGGATCCTTACAGCCCTCTTATCTATTTTACTGGTGGTGCTGGTGTTTACCTTCGTTTTGAAATATCAGGTGGATCTGCAAACAAAAGCACTTTGGAGAAAGAACAGACAGTTGACCCGAGCCAAGGAAAGAGCCGAAGAAAATGAAAGGCTCAAAACTATTTTTCTTCAAAACATGTCTCATGAAATAAGAACTCCCATGAATGGGATCATAGGTTTTTTAAGCCTCCTAAAAGAACCCAATCTCGATCCTGAGTCCCGGGAAAAATATATCGACATTGTCAATAAAAGCGGAAAAAGATTACTTACCACCATTAATAACATTATTGAGATCTCTAAAATAGATTCCCGTCAAATTGAAGTTAAAACCTCTATTGTAGACCTCAAGGAGGTGATGAATTTCTACTATAATTTTTTCCTCCCCCAGGCAAAAGAAAAAAAGATTCGTATAGAGTTGAAAAATGATATTCCTCCCGAAAAAGCTTTTATAAAGACAGACAAATTTATTCTGGACAACATCCTTACCAATCTCATTAATAATGCGCTTAAATTCACAAATACAGGAGTAGTGGAGATTGGCACCTCTTTGGAAGGCGAAAAAGTAAAATTCTACGTCAAAGATTCGGGGATTGGAATTCCGGAAGGGCGTCAAAAGGCCATTTTTGAAAGGTTTGTGCAGGCGAACCTCAACATGACCCGGGCCCATGAAGGTTCAGGTTTAGGACTCTCAATCGTAAAAGCCTATGTAGAAATTTTAAAAGGAGAAATATGGCTGGAATCAAAAGAAGGGGAAGGTTCTACTTTTACTTTTACCATTCCTTACATTCCTGCAGAACCCACCACAAAAACAGAAGAGCCGGTTAATCTTACAGAAGCTTTACAGGGCGAGCACCTAAAGATCCTTATTGCCGAAGATGACAACATAAGCTTCTTATTCATCCAACAACTGCTCAACAAACCGGAAATCACCCTTTTAAGAGCAATAGATGGAAAACAGGTAATTGAGCTGGCCAGGACCAACCCCGATCTTTCACTCATCTTAATGGATATAAAAATGCCGGTAATTAACGGGATCGATGCCACACGTAAAATAAGAGAATTTAACTCCACTGTTCCTATAATTGCCCAAAGTGCATATTCTTTCACAGGGGAACAGGAACAAGCTCTTAAGGCAGGTTGCAATGATTATATGACCAAGCCTATAAATAAAGGCAGATTACTGACAATTATTAGAAAATACACCCGGATACCTGACAAAAGCTAAATTTCATAGCCCTTCAAGCTAATAGAATTATGGTATCCTTAAGATTTTTATGTTTGAGCAGGAGACAAACATGATTTAAATCATGATGCAACTCTATACCATGATCTAATTTTGCAGACTGATAATCAGTAGAACAATAATTTGGACGGCAACAGGAACAAATATTTTCCTTCCCGCGGGTACAGCAGCAAATATGCAAAAAGAAGTTAAGGAAAGAGGTGAAATTCTCAAACTTGGGTTAAACCCTTTAAAAGCTTCTCCCGCTTCTGCAGTTAAACCTAATTTTGGCGTACCAATTATTGCTGAAAAAAGTAAAAGTAATGATCAGAAAAATGCTTTACAGAGAGTACAACAGGTTATGCTTCCAGGAAAAATCCATGGTTGCGATCATCCTTATCATGACAGTCATTCTTACAGCGATCCTGAATTCCGGCGCATAAGGCTACTTTAACATCTTCAGAAATTCCTTCTCGTCAATGATGGGGATGGAAAGGCTTTCGGCTTTCGCAAGCTTGCTGGGCCCCATATTCTCACCGGCAACCACATAATTGGTTTTAGAGGAAATAGAACCTGAAACTTTTCCGCCGTTATCTTCGATCAGCTTTTTAAGATCATTCCTTGACATCTCAAAGACTCCTGAAACTACAAATGTTTGTCCTTCTAATTTATTGGTTTGGTTCGCGAGCTTTTCTGCAGATATTTCAAGCTGCAGTCCATAACCTTTCAGTCGTTTAACGTTTTCCACATTCTCTTTAGAAGCAAAGAATTCCACCACGCTTTCTGCAATTCGGGTACCAATTTCATCTATAGCTTCCAATTCCTCCTGTGAGGCTGCCATAAGATTGTCTATGCTCTTGAAATGCTTCGCCAGCTTACGGGCGACTGTTTCGCCCACATACCTGATACCAAGGGCAAACAGAACCCGGTCGAAAGTAATTTGTTTGGAGTTTTCAATTCCGGTGATAAGATTCTCAGCCGACTTTTCGGCCATCCGCTCCAGGGGCAGGATCTGCTCCTTTTTCAATTCATAAAGGTCGGCATAATTCCCAATTAGCCCTTCATTTACCAGCAGCGCAACTGTCTCTCCTCCCAGGCCTTCTATATCCATGGCCTTTCTGGAAATAAAGTGCTGAATGCGCCCAATGATCTGCGGCGGGCAACCATTAAAATTAGGACAATAATGCTGCGCCTCCCCTTCATTTCTAACCAGTGGAGTATCACATTCGGGACAATTGGTAATATATTCGGTAGGTTTGGATTTTGGGTCACGTTTGGTAAAATCCACACCAATGATCTTTGGGATGATCTCCCCTCCTTTTTCCACATACACTTCATCCCCTTCTCTAATATCCAGTTTTTCAATCTGGTCGGCATTATGTAAGGATGCTCTTTTTACTGTCGTTCCACCCAATTGAACCGGTTCAAGATTAGCCACCGGAGTTATAGCCCCGGTACGACCCACCTGATAGCTGATCTTGTTTAGATGAGTGGATACCTGTTCTGCCTTGAACTTATAAGCCATAGCCCACCGGGGGGATTTCGAAGTGTACCCCAATTCCTCCTGCTGGTGCAGGCTGTTTACTTTCACTACAACCCCATCGGTTTCATAAGGCAGATCATGACGATGGGTGTCCCAAAAATTGACAAAATCAAGTACCTCTTTTAAACTTTTAGCAAGCTTCGCTTCTTCAGGAACCTTAAATCCCCATTCCCGGGCTTTTTGCAGACTTTCATATTGTGTTTCAATTCCATGGTTATTTCCCACCACGTTATAAAGCAAACAATCAAGGGGTCTGCGGGCAACTTCTGCACTATCCTGAAGCTTCAAACTTCCGGAAGCAGTATTTCTCGGGTTTGCATAGGGCTCCTCCCCTGCTTCGACTCTGGCTGCATTGAGATGTGCAAAGCCTTCATAAGGCAATACAATTTCTCCCCTAATCTCAAATTTCTCGGGATAATCCCCCTTCAGCTTTAGAGGCACAGAGCGAATAGTTCGCACATTATTGGTCACGTCATCTCCTTTAAAACCATCTCCACGGGTAACAGCCTGCTTAAATTCCCCTTTTTCATAAGTTAGGCTAATAGAAGCCCCGTCAAATTTAAGTTCACAAGTATAGTTCACTTCCCCGTCAACCTGTTTTCTGATCCTTTTCTCCCAGTTCTCAAGATCTTCCTTTGAATAGGAATTATCCAGGGAGTACATGCGATGCTCATGCACCACGGTCGCAAAATTCTTGGTCACGGCACCGCCAACCCGCAGCGTTGGAGAATTCTCATCATAAAACTCCGGATGTTTTTCCTCCAGCTCCTGCAGCTGTTTTAATTTCTGGTCAAAATCGTAGTCAGAGATTTCGGGCTTATCCAGTACATAATACAGGTAATTATGCCGGTGCAGTTCTTCCCGCAGCTGCTTGATCTTATCTTCAGGTTTCATAGAAGGCTTAGTCTTTCGTTTTTATATGAGGCTCCAAAAATGGCATTTTGGACAGATATTTTTATATCAAATTCTGAAGCAAATGCTTTATCTCCAACCGGGATCCAGTCTTTTTGTTCTTTGTTGATGATAATGAAAAGTCCTTCATCATCTCCTGTAGCGCAGAAATGTTCGTAATCGCCGGTGAATTTGGTCAGCCCGAAATGGTCGTTCAAAAAATTGAATTTTTCATGCACATCACTGGTAGCAAGACCGATCTCACTGATACCTAAAATACTTGCTGCGGAAAATTCTCCGGAAGCTGGTTCAAACAAATGGCTCCTGGAAATAAACTCTACAATGTTTTTATCCCTGTCGTAGAAATACATGGATTTTGCTTTCCAGGCAGGAAAGTCAATGAGCTTTTGATCCCCATCGGGTAAAATTTCTACCCGCTCTTCAAGCCATGCCAGCGCTTTCTCTTCCTGTCTCGCCGGAATGTGAAAAGCTATGTGATATGGCTTCGCAGTTTTTTTGTATTGAAACTCCAAAAGGGATTGAGGCAACTGCACCTGAAAGTTTGCTTCTGAAACCTTCTTCACCGGGAGCCCCAATACTTCAGCATAAAACTGAAATTGCTCTTCAATGTTCGAAGAATAAAGCTTCAAAAATTCGATCTTCATGATTTAATGCCCCTTAACATACGGTCTACCCCGAAAATATCCTTTTTAAGGCGGGTTTGGAAATTTTTTTCAGTTAAAAGTGTCTCAGTCTCTTTTCCCAGGTACTGGTTGATCTCAAAATATAATTTTCCTCCGGGAGTTAAATGCTTTGCAGCCAATTTAGTGATCTTGCGGTAGAAAATGAGAGGATCATTATCCTTTACATATAGAGCGGTTTCCGGCTCATGTTCAAGGACATTCCGCTGCATCTCAGTTTTTTCGAGTTCCCGTACATAAGGCGGATTTGAAATGATAAGGTCATACTGCTGAGAAAGTGCATCTGTGTTCAATATATCCTTTTGAAGAAATTCTACCGACACCTGGTTAAGTTCCCCATTTCCCCTTGCGACTTTTAGCGCCTCCCCGGAAATGTCTATAGCTGAAACCTTCGCCTGCGGCATATTTTTAGCCAGGGAAATCGCAATACACCCACTTCCGGTGCCAATATCCAGAATTTTGAGTGCTGCAGAAGGTTCTAAATCCGCCAGTATCCATTGAACAAGCTCCTCGGTCTCGGGCCTCGGAATGAGAACATTCTTGTCAACTTTAAATTTTAATCCGAAAAATTCTGTTGAGCCGGTGATGTACTGAATAGGTTCATGACCCTGAAGTCGATAAAGAGCCTGCTCCAGCCTTTGCATTTGTTCCTGAGAAAGCTCCCGCTGCGGATCGAGTGCAAGATCTAATCTTGTAAGTCCGCAGAATTCCTGAAGCAGAATAAAAAAAAACGAGCCAGCTTCCTCTTTAGGATAATCTTCCTGTAAGGTGTCAAAAAAGTAATCTTTAAAGGCTGTTATTTTCATTCTTCTTTAACGAGTATAATTTTCCCACAAAGCTCACTAAGATAACTTTCAGCTCACAAAGAAATCAGGTTCACTTCTACATCACTTTCCCGCAGATCAAGCAGACTTCCGCAGATTCAAAATTCTCTTCAAATCGATTTGGAATTTGGGGTTTGTGATTTGGAAATTGATCTATAGATCTCTTATCATCCACACCGAACAGTTATAATGACCGGTATCTCCCAAGGGACCTTCAAGTTTTGTGAATCCGCTGCGGGTATACAATTTTTGAGCATGCTCCATATAAGGCATAGTTTCCAGGTAGCACTTTTTAAAACCTTCCTGTTTAGCGAAATTGAGGCACTTGTGCATCATTTCGGCACCGGCACCCTTCCCTCTTATTTCAGGTAAAAAGTACATTTTTTGAAGCTCACAAATTTTACCGTCGCCATTGGCTAAGGGAGCGATCCCGGCTCCGCCTATGATTTTACCATCTTCTTCCACCACAAAATATGCCTGCCCCGGCTTGTCATATTCACTATACATATCGTTGAGAGAAGCATCTTCATAGGCAGTCCCTACTTTGGGAACTCCCATTTCTACAAGAACGCTCTGCACTACCTGTTTAACCTGCAGGTTATCCTTTGGTTCAATTTGTCTTATCCTGTAATTCTTCATTGGAATTAATAATTAACAGGCGTAAAAGTAATATTTAAGGAAGTCTCTGCCAATTGAGGAAGGATACCTGAGGAAAGAAATTTCTTTAACTGATTTTTATCATCTTTTTTTCAAGAACTAACCTTTATATTTAATCGACAAATGCTCTATTAATTTTGATTTCAGTCTGAATATCTGGCATTTAGGTAAAAATATTCTGGTTATGGACTACGGACCTTTTATTCTGGGTGGAGTTATAACAGTAATACTCTTTGCCATCTACTGGATTTGGAGTAACTATTTTGAATGATGGTAAAAGGTTTTTTAAAAACTTAAAGATCTATCAGCATCCAGGTAAGCAGACAAATGATTAGAATTAAACTAAGCAATACTCCCAAAATCAAAGGATATTCCACCAGTCTTTTTTCTCTCCTCACCAGATTGTTTTCGGAATAAATTAATTGGCGGTCTTTCACAAAATTCTTCACTCCACCCTTGCTTACGGCATTTTTTCCAAGTCTTGTAATGTAACAATGATCTCCTTTGAGGGTCAACAAACCAAGACTTTCCAACAAATCAACGGTTTCTGGGGGCACATCCGGAAAACCGCAGGTTACATCCATATTAAAAAATAACTTTAGCAAGAGGAGATCGCAGGAGGCGAATAAATTTTCTGTTTTCTGATCGTATTGATCATTGTATTCCATAATAGCGTTTATACCAGAAGCAGAATTTCATTTCATCCTACTGTACAGAAGGACAGGCAAGAAAACTATTTCCTTAAAAACAAAAATCAAATAAAATGCTAAAGAACTTTAACGGTTTTGGAAAACCTTTGCCACTATTGAACCTTTTAAATGGTTTCCCCTTCCTGTAAAAACATAGAAGATTCATGTTTCTGAATTTCCCTGGGAAGGACACCATATTTATTTTTAAAGATCTTAGAGAAATAACTTCTACTATTAAGGCCAATTTCTTCTACAATTTCACTTATTGTTTTTTCTCCCTCCGAGAGCAGAGAAAGTGCCCTTGAAAGTCGGCCATCTCTAATGAATTCATTTAGGGTTTGGCCATAAATGGTCTGGAATGCCCTTTGAAGTTTGTTCAGATTCATACCCGCCATTCGGGCCAATTGAGGATTAGTCTCCAGGTTCTTAAGATTTTGATTGATGTGTTCAGAAACCCTGTCAACGGCTTTATAGTCTCTCCTACTAAGGTTTTGATAAACGTCACCATCTTTTTCTTTACGGTAACGGGAAAGCATATAAGATAAAATTTCAAGGGATTTTGCCCGCAAAAAATTGATCCTTGGAAAGCCGGTTTCTTCACAATTGAACACCTCTCTTATAATATCTGAAACCTTGAGACTAAATTTTCCGGAATGATATTTACCCTGTAGCGCATTTACATCTCCAAAAAGTGTATAAAACAAAGGTTCTACCTCGCTTAGCTTAAAAGGAAGAGATTTCTTGAATTTTATTCTATCAATTTCAATATAACACAGCTCCACCTCTGTATTTGCCGGAAAGGTCATCACATGTGATTCACCCGACTTGGGAGCAATAAAATAATGTTCATGGTTTCCAATTTCAATTTCCTCCCCCAGCCCTGTATGGGAATTAATCACTTTCCCATTAAGGCAGTGGACAAGCCTTACTGGGTTTATTACCACATTACGCAATTCCATTTCAACCTCCTCTTTAAAGGTGCACTGGAACGTATACAGACCCAACCCATTATAAAAGTTTATGGCTGTGATCTTTCCTTTACCCAGGGAATTGGGAATAAACAAAGTGTATTCAGACAATTTGCATCTATAGCCAATCTTAAATTGAGCGGCCAGTTTAGGAATGAAATCATTCACATCCTGCAAATCTATATTAAAGCGGTGCATAACCTTATCCATTAAATAAAGGGGTCAAAAAAACATAAAATTATGCGTATGGGGAATATTCTTTTCTGCTTCTTGAACCAAAAAATAAAAATAATTATTAATAGGTTTAAATAGTGTTAAGGATTTGTTGAATAACGCTATTGAAGGAAACGAATCTGTCTATTTCTTTCCATTCCTATGAGGAAAATGACCTCCATCCCAATAAAAATCCTGGTATTGTTACTTCTAATTAAATAGTATTTTTGCGAGGTGACTGTACATGATAACTATATAAAACGTTGCATACAGCTTGCTGAAAACGGCCTGGGAAGAACTTACCCCAACCCGGTAGTGGGCAGCGTCATCGTCTATAATGACAGGATCATTGGTGAAGGCTGGCATCATAAAGCGGGAGAAGCCCATGCAGAGGTAAACGCAGTGGCTTCGGTAAAAGAAAAGAGCCTGCTCTCAAAATCCACTATATACGTTAGCCTGGAACCCTGCAGTCACTATGGCAAAACTCCTCCCTGCAGCAATCTTATTATCGACAGCGGGATCAAAAAGGTGGTTATAGGTACGGTGGATCCTTTTTCGGAAGTAGCGGGAAAGGGAATTAAAAAACTACTGGATGCAGGCTGCGAGGTAAGAGTTGGAGTGATGGAAAAAGAGTGCAGGGAATTGAACCGGCGCTTTTTTACTTTTCATACCAAACAGCGGCCTTATATCATTTTAAAATGGGCTCAAACCGCCGATGCCTTTTTAGCTCCCCTGCCACAAAAAGATGCTGAACGTAAGCCGGTTTGGATAACTAATAAATATTCTCAGCAACTGGTCCATAAATGGAGAGCCGAAGAACAGTCCATCATGGTGGGAACAAATACCGCTGTTGCCGATAACCCCAGGCTGAACACGCGTCTCTGGAAAGGTAAAGATCCGGTGAGAATAGTGTTAGACCGAAAGCAAAGAATTCCCGCCGATTCTCACCTTTTTGACAATTCAGTAAAAACAATTTTTCTTACCGAAAATCCTTCCCCAGAAAGAGCTGCCGAAAATGTCATTTTTGAGCAGGCAGATTTTTCCAGGAACCTACCTCAACAGGTGTGTGAAGTACTCTACCGCCATGAGATCCAGTCGGTGATCATAGAGGGAGGCCGGCAAACACTGCAGACATTTCTCGACGCCGGAATTTGGGATGAAGCCAGAGTATTCGAAGGAAGCATCAGGTTCACTGAGGGCATTAAAGCTCCCGAAATTACAGGGGAATTGAGTTATGATTCAGAAATTACAGGCGACCGATTAAAGATCTACAGGAATGATTAAAACCATCATATTTGATTTTGGAGACGTTTTTCTAAACCTCGATAAACCCGCGACTGCAAGAGAATTAAAGAAGCATGAAATTTCAAATTTTTCAGAGGCAATGCTTCAGAAGAACAGGGAGTATGAAAAAGGCCTGATGACTTCGGAAGAATTCGTTGAAGAATATTGCAGCTCATTTCCGCAGCTAAATTCAGAAGTATTTACCGGCTCCTGGAATGCCATTCTGCTTGATTTTCCGAAGCACCGATTGGAATTTCTGAAGAGGTTGAAAAGAGAAGGAAAATACACCCTGATCTTGCTAAGCAATACCAATGACATTCATATCGACTGGGTGAAGGAAAATGTGGAATTCTTTGACGAATTCAAAAATTGTTTTGATGGCTTTCATTTGTCTCAGGAAATAAATTTACGCAAGCCCGATGCCGAGATCTATGAATATGTCCTGGCACAGCACGGCGTCACTCCGGAAGAGACTTTATTCATTGATGATACTTCCGAAAATACCAAAGCTGCAGCTGAACTCGGAATACAGGTATGGAATATCGACCCTGCAAAAGAGGATGTAACAGATCTTTTCACCATTAAAAAGGACCTCTTTTGATCTACCTGCTGCTAAGTGTTCTCTCCTCGAGTGTGATCTTCGTGATCTTTAAATTATATAACAGATTTAAGATCAACACGCTGCAGGCCATTATTTTCAATTATTTTTTCGCCTTTGCATCGGGGATGCTTATCGACCAGAGGATACCCGGGCAAAGAGTTTTTTTTGAGCCCTGGTTTCCCGGAACGGTTATCCTGGGATTTATGTTCATAGCGGTTTTTTATCTCGCGGCGCTCACCACCCAACGCAGCGGCTTATCTGTGGTATCTGTAGCTACAAAAATGTCGGTGGCCATTCCGGTTTTCTTTGGGATTATTCTTTACAATGAAAGCACGGGTATTATCAAGATATCGGGAATTCTTCTTGCCCTGGCGGCTGTTTATCTCACTTCTATTAAAAAGAAGGAAGGAATTAAGATCCAAAAAAGGAATTTGATCTTTCCTTTACTGGTATTCTTTGGAAGTGGAATAATAGACACTACCATAAAATTCCTGGAGACCTCTTACGTTGTGGAAGCCGATGTCGCGCTCTTTTCTTCGACAATTTTTGCCATCGCAGGTTGTGTGGGAGTGAGTATTTTGATCATTCAGGCCTTTATGGGAAAACTGAAACTGAGTTTCAAAAATGTGCTCGGAGGCATTGCTTTGGGAATTCCCAATTTTGGGTCTATTTATTTCCTGGTGCTTGCCTTGAGGACTAAAGGAATGGAAAGTTCCACTATATTCCCGTTAAATAATGTAGCCATTGTAATGATCTCCACTTTCCTGGGGATTCTTTTGTTCAGGGAGAAAATGCTGCCTAAGAACTGGATCGGGATAGCTCTCGCTGTGGCCAGTATCATTCTAATCGCAACTTCGGAATCATGGATGTAAAGGATACTTACAGAACGATCACAAAAGCTTCGGAAGAAGTGCTGTACAAAGAGAAGAACAGCAAATTCTTTGGTTATGCTTTTCCCGTAACTTCCGAAGAGGAAATAAAAGATCATCTCGAGGAACTAAAGAAGAAACACCACGCCGCAAGACACTGGTGTTACGCCTGGCAACTTGGAAAAGAAGATCCTCATTACAGGGCAAATGATGATGGAGAACCATCAAACTCAGCCGGAATGCCAATCTATGGACAGATCCAGTCCTTTGATGTCACCAATGTCCTTATAGTGGTAGTAAGATATTTTGGAGGCGTGAAGCTCGGAGTGGGCGGATTGATAAGCGCTTATAAAACTGCGGCGCAAATGGCCCTGGAAGCATCAATGATCGTCACCCGCACGATCGATGTCAAATTCGAGATCAAATTCGACTACCCCGAAATGAATAAGGTAATGCGGGTGATCAAAGAAAATAATCTGAATGTGGAAGACCAGATCCTGGAGCTGGATTGCAGGATCATCTTGTCTGTTAGGAAAAAGGAGGCCGAAAGGATCTACGAAAAATTTGATGCCACCTATAAAGTTTCTATCACAGAACTGGAGGATCAATAACCCAGCTTTTCCAGAACGTACTGCGGACATTTGATAGGTTTGTTCCTGGCAATGTCCATAAAGATGAGTGTAGTTTCAGCTTCTGTAAGTAGTTCATCGTGTTGATTAAAGATCTCATACTCAAACTCGATCCTTACCCCGGGTTTACCTTTCAGAGTTGTTTCAATTCTTAGATCATCATCGAACTTAGCAGATTTTTTAAATCGGAGTTTTAGTTCATAAACAGGAAGCATCACCCCCTCCTCTTCCATCTTTTTATATGAAATACCAATGTTGGCAAGCCAATCTATACGGGCGATCTCAAGATATTGTGCATAATTACCGTGATAGACAACACCCATTTGATCTGTCTCGGCATATCGAACTTTAACATTGGTTAAGTGGCTTTTCATGTTTTTTTTTGGTGATTATTTGATTGGGTTTTGTACTTTCACAGATGAACGAAGTATGCTAAAATTTTTGTTAAAATTCAAGTACAAAAAGGTTTTTTTTTCAGATAATTTGTTCACATATTTGTTGCTCTAATCAACCCGGGAGAAAGAAATTTTTCTCTTTTTCTTATGGAAGTCACAACTAACGAAATTATTAAAAATTTAGAATCCGGAATGTCAGAAACTGCGCAATCAGTTTGGAATAGCTGTCTAGCTTTCATTAAAGATAATATTACTCCCCAGGCATATAAAACCTGGTTTGAACCTATACAAGCAGTTAAACTTTCGGACAAAGCTTTAAGCATTCAGGTACCCTCAAAATTCTTCTATGAGTGGCTTGAGGAACATTATGTTAAACTTCTTAAAGTTTCGTTAAATAGAGTTCTTGGGGAACAGGCAAAATTAGTCTATGTCATTAGGATGGAAAACACCTATGGTAATAAACAACCTTTCACCGAAAAGATACCCAGTACGAATAGATCCAATGTCGCTTCCCAGGAAGTTGATGTGCCAATAAAGAATAAAAATCCGGAGCTTAAAAATCCGTTTATCATCCCCGGGATAAGAAATGTAAAGATCGAATCCCAGTTAAATCCCAATTATAACTTCGATAATTTCCTTGAAGGAGATTCGAACAGGTTAGCGCGCTCAGCAGGATTAGCTGTAGCCAACAAGCCGGGAGAAACTTCTTTCAACCCTTTGCTGATCTTCGGGGGAGTAGGATTAGGGAAAACCCACCTGGCGCATTCGATAGGGATCGAGATCAAAGACAAGTATCCTGAAAAGACGGTTCTTTATATTTCTGCAGAAAAATTTACTCAGCAGTATATCGAATCTGTAAAAAAGAACAACAGGAATGATTTTATTCATTTCTACCAGATCATTGATGTGCTCATAGTTGATGACATCCAACTGCTTTCGGGAAAAGCAGGAACTCAGGATGTGTTCTTTCATATTTTTAATCATCTGCACCAGAACAGAAAACAGGTGATCCTTACCAGTGACAAGGCGCCGGTAGATATGCAGGATATCGAACAGAGATTGCTCTCCAGGTTTAAATGGGGCCTTTCTGCCGAACTGCAACATCCTGATACTGAAACCCGCGTATCTATCATCAAAAGCAAGTTATACCGCGACGGTGTTGACATGCCCGAGGAGATAGTGGAGTTCCTTGCCAATAACATTAAAACGAACATCAGGGAGCTTGAGGGGGCGATCATTTCTTTAATTGCTCATTCTTCCTTTAACAAGAAGGATATTACCCTTGACCTGGCTAAGAAGATCGTAGATAATTACGTCAAGAATACCAAACGTGAAGTTTCCATAGACTACATTCAGAAGATCGTAAGTGAATATTTCCAGATGGATGTGGAAACGCTCCAGTCAAAAACCAGGAAACGTCATATTGTACAGGCCCGCCAACTGGCGATGTTCTTCGCAAAGAAATTTACTAAAGCCTCTTTGGCGAGCATAGGTTCCCAAATTGGTAAGAGAGACCATGCAACGGTTCTTCACGCCTGTAAGACTGTGGACAACCTCGCTTCAACCGATAAGCAATTCATGAAGTTTGTTGAGGACATCAACAAAAAACTGACCCTTTAGATATGAAAACCCGGATCCTGATGGTGTGTCTTGGCAATATTTGCAGGTCACCCCTGGCCGAAGGCATTCTCAAATCAAAAGTAGATCCCAATAAAATTTTTGTGGATTCTGCCGGAACCAGCAATTATCACGTGGACGATTCTCCCGATCCCCGATCTATTGCTATTGCAAGAGAGAAGGACCTGGATATCACTTCCCAACGCGGGAGACAATTTTCTGTTAAGGATTTTGACAATTTTGACAGGATCTATGTGATGGATATGTCAAACTACCACGATGTGATTTCCCTTGCGAGAAGCGAAGAGGACAGGAAAAAAGTTTCCCTTATCCTCAACGAGATCTTTCCGGAAGAGAACGTGGAAGTTCCCGATCCTTATCATGGCGGTACAGATGGGTTTACAAAAGTCTATGAAATGCTTGATGAAGCCTGCGAGGTAATAGCTCAAAAACACCAATAATTGAATAATCCTTTCGCTTACTCCGGAAAATTATATTTACTACCTACTACCTTGGGAGATAATGACCCGATGGAAGTTTTACCCGCGAGTGTTCAACAGAAGGTTCAGCGGCTGGAAATTTTTATTGCTGAAAATGAAAAGACCGCCCGTCGCGCTATCAAAAAACTGGTGCCTGAAAAGTCCCAACCTTCACTTAAATTTTTTCTTCTCAATAAACATACAGATCCCGCAGAGATTCCCTCATTTTTGAATGCCTGTAAAGAAGGTGAAGATATTGGCCTTTTAAGCGAAGCAGGTTGTCCCGGGGTAGCCGATCCAGGAGCCGAAGTGGTAAAGATAGCCCACAGGGAAAGAATTCAGGTGGTGCCTATGGTTGGCCCTTCCTCTATTTTACTTGCAATGATGGCTTCAGGAATGAACGGACAAAATTTTGCTTTTAACGGCTATCTCCCAATTGACAAGGCAGCCAGAAAAAGCGAGATCAGAAATCTCGAAAAACTTTCAGTAGAAAAGAATCAGGCGCAGTCTTTTATTGAAACTCCTTACCGGAACAACAAAATGCTGGAGGATCTGATTCAGATCTTAAATCCTTCCACAAGAATTTGTGTTGCCTGTGATCTTACCCTTGGTACAGAATTTATTTCTACCAGAACAGCTTCAGAATGGGCTAAAACAAAAATGGACCTTCATAAAAGGCCCACTATTTTTATAATACAGAAGGATTACTAACCTTCGCCGACCTGTCCGGCACTACGAAGGAGGTGTCATATCCCTCAAATTTCTTGAAGTAATGTTTGATCGAAGTTCCAAATCCGTCATTAAAGCTATTGGTCCCGTTGCTGCGAAGAAATTTCTTTACATTTCCCGGACCGGCAAGATGAGCTGCTGCTAAAATTCCCGACTCGGTGATATTTATACCATTTACAACTTTATTGGTAAAGCGCTCAATGTCCCTTCTAAGGATCCATTTATTGCGGGCAGCGTTCGCATAAAATGCAGCTTCCTGCAACTCGGGAGAATTTAAGAAAAGATTAGTATCCCTAATCCCAATCAATTTAAGAGTGCCTCTTCCAAATTGATATTTTCCCATATAACCAAAATCATTGATCACTTTATAATCTCCACCCGACTCCTTGAAGCCAAGAGCTTCTTTAAAGGCTACATATGATTTCCCTAATTCGGGATATGCGCGTAGGCTGTGATCCATAACCGGAACCTCTGGTGCGGCAGGAACATCGTAGACCAGTTCCTCATTCACCGCCAAAAACTCATTTAAAACTGCATCTGAAAAATCATTGGCCTTTTTAGTAGAAAAGCCGTATATAAATATAGATGCTCCTAAAACCGGTAATACTGAAAATTTTGCAATTCTCTTCTTCATCCTTTTTAATTTTACGTTCAGAAAAAGCTGTAAGAATTTTCCAAATCGGCCTGCAAATGTAAGAATTTTTTTAATAATCTTACAATCAGGATGTTAAACCCTTCTTAACAACTTTTCGGTTGAATTCGGGATGTTGCATAGAACGTGCCAAAAGAGGTTTTAGTATTGAAAACTGTGCTATACCGGAAAATAAAACTATCTGTTAATTCTCTGCTCATTGATCCAGCGCACGTATTCTCTCTTGTTTGCATTGTGCTGGGCCAGAGTTTTAGCGAATTTATGATACCCAAAATTTTTTACATCTGCCACAAAATAAAAGAAATCATGGTTCTCATAATTGAGCACGGCATCTATGGAGGAGATATCGGGCATAGTGATAGGCCCCGGAGGTAAATCGATATTCTTATAGGTATTGTAAGGCGAATCTATGGTGAGATCTTTATACAGCACCCGTTTTATAATAGTATCAAAGTTATTAAGATTATCCTTTAACGCATAGATCACAGTTGGATCTGCTTCAAGTTTCCATCCTTTTTTAATCCGGTTCATGTAAACACCTGCTACTTTTTTCCTTTCATCCACCTTAGCTGTTTCTTTTTGAACGATGGAAGCAAGGACCATTACTTCATGAGGGCTAAGACCAATTTCTTCAGCTTTTTTTAATCTTTCCGAAGTCCAGAACCGATTGTATTCTGTTCTCATTCTCTCCCTGAATTCTTCTGCTGAAGTATTCCAGTAAAATTGATATTTATTGGGAACATACATTCCCAAAGCATTGTGTTTATTGAATTCATACTGTTTCAAAAAAGCTGAATCTCTCATGACTTTTAACAAGGCTAAACTATCGGCTTCAATTTGACCGGCCACTCTGCCGGCAAGATCTTCCAGGCGCTCTTGGTTATTAAAGGTCACCCATACCGGCTCATTGGTACTTCTAAGAGTATTAATAATATCATTATTGCTCATGCCTTTCTTCAGGATAAATCTTCCTGCTTTGATATTAGTAACATATCCTTTCTTTTCTGCAACCAGATCAAATTCCTGCCGGTCATCTATATATGGATATAATTCCTCCCTTACATCCTGGTAAGATGCACCTGTAGGGATGTAAACATCAACGGTATCTTCTGAAAAAGCTGTATTAGAAGAGAAAATGACATTGTAAATGTAATAAGAGAAACCTGCCAAACCTACCAGGCCTAAAAGGGCAATTATGACTAATATTTTTTTGATGTACATTAATTTATAAGTTGATAGGTGAGTTCTGCTTTGTATTCTCCGTTCACAAGATTCCAATCCTTTTTATTGGCAATAAGCTCAAATCCTGCTTTTTCAAAAAGTATTTTACTGGTAGTGTTATCTTCTCCCACGTGTGCATAAACCTGGTGCAGCCCCAGATGGGTAAAGCAATATTTACAGATCAATTCTAAAGCTTCGGTCCCATAGCCTTTTTTTCTGTTCTTCTCATGAAAAATAACAATTCCCAGGGCTGCTCTACGATTCTTAGGATCAAAATCAAAAATGTCGATAAAGCCAACTGTATCCCCGGCAATAGTACAGATTACCAAACGAAGCTGCTTCACCTCATAGATATCCTTATGGGAATTTTCCAGGTATTGCTTTAGAATGTAACGGGAGAAAGGATAGCTTGTGGCACTTACCTCCCAGAGATCTTCCTTGTTCTCCACCTCGAATAAAAAGTCAAGATCTTCCGGTTCCAGGGCACGCAAATAGACCAATTCTCCTGTTAATGTTAACATGATATTTCTCCTTTAAAAACTTGTTTTGCAGGTCCTGTAAGCCAGATATCTTTAAAGGTATCTCCTGCCGGAGTAAATTTTACTGAAAGCTCTCCTCCCGGAGTGCTAAGGTGAACGGTTGATGCTGAAGTTTTACCTGATGCATGTGCAGCCAGGGCCACCGCTGTAACTCCTGTTCCACAGGAAAGAGTTTCATTTTCCACTCCCCTTTCATAGGTTCGCACCTTAAAAGTAGCTTCATCCACAAAAGTCGCAAAATTTACGTTGGATCCGCCGTGTGGGGCATAAGTTTCTGAATATCTTATGGCGGCACCTTCTTTTTTGACATCCACTTCATCCACATCTTCTGAAAAAATGACATGATGAGGGGAACCTGTATTAAGGAACAGGGCATTTTCCTTCTTTTCTATTCCTGTCACATCCATCATTTTTAAGCCTACCAGTTCATTCTGAATAACAGCTTCATGAAATCCGTCAATTGCAATAAAAGCCGCTTCTTCTGAAATAATGCCTAAATATTTCGCAAAGGCTACGAGACATCTGCCACCATTCCCGCACATGCTGCTTTCATTTCCGTCAGAATTAAAATAGACCATTTTAAAATCATCCCGGGGATCCTCAGAATTTTCCAGCAGGATCAATCCGTCTGCTCCTATACCAAATCTTCTGTCACAGAGAAATTGAATTAGATTGGTATCATTTTTGGATAAAACTGAAGTACGATTATCTACCATTATAAAATCGTTCCCGGTTCCCTGATATTTATAAAATGTAAGATTCATCGGGTGAAATTTAGGGACCAAAGATACAACAAACCTAAAAAAATGGTTGACGATAAAAATTTGATTAAGATCGAATCGTTAATTATTAAACATGGGAATTATAAGTACAATTTTAATTAAATCGATACATAAAATGAAGAAAGTTTTCAGCCTAGTTATGATTTCTGTTCTCGGCGGAATCCTCACCCTTGGAGGTTACCTCCTGTTTTTTGATAATGATCAAATTTTTGTCCAGGAGAGTCCGGGAATTCCCGCTTATACTCCGGTGAACATGAGCAGTTTGCCTGAGGCTGCTAATGCCGATTTCACCGAAGCCGCCGGCAAAACAGTAAATGCCGTGGTGCATGTTAAGAACATGGCCATCACCAGAAACCCTTTTTATGGCACCCGTGAAGGAAGAACATTGCAGGGTACCGGGAGTGGCGTCATTGTTTCGCCAGATGGTTATATTGTCACCAACAACCACGTGATCCAGAACGCCAACCAGTTACAGGTAACCCTGAACAATAACAAAAGTTATATGGCCGAGGTTATAGGAACAGATCCCAACACCGACATTGCACTTTTAAAGATTGACGCAGAAGACCTGGAATATCTTCCTTTTGGAGATTCAGATAATGCAGAGATCGGGGAATGGGTCCTGGCAGTTGGAAATCCATTTAATCTTACCTCCACCGTCACGGCCGGAATAATTTCAGCAAAATCCCGGGATCTAGGGATGAATAATCATCCTTCTTCTTTTATACAAACAGATGCAGCTATTAATCCAGGAAACAGCGGAGGTGCTTTGGTAAATATTTATGGCGAACTCATAGGGATCAATACTGCTATCACCTCCCAAACAGGGACCTATGTGGGATATGCATTTGCCGTGCCTTCCAATAATGCCAGGAAAATTGTGGAAGACATCCTTGAATTTGGAGATGTACAGCAGGGAATTTTAGGTATTCGTGGAGCCCAGGCTGCAAACCTTCCAAAAGAATTAGAAGTTAAAATTTCTGAAGGGGTTTATGTATACCAGGTGGAAGAAGGAAGTGGTGCAGACAAAGCCGGAATTAAATCTGGAGATATTATTAGAAAAATAGACGATGTGGTAATCAACAAATTCTCAGATCTTACCGGCTATATAGGTTCTAAGCGTCCCGAAGATGTGGTGAAGGTTCAGGTAATAAGAGATGGAGATAATAAAGTCTTTGATGTAAGGCTTACCAAGTATGAAGTATTTCAAATAAAGGAAATAGGTCTTGAAGTGGCCAATGCTACCTCTGCAGAATTGAAACAACGTAATATTTCCAACGGAGTGAAGATCACCCGTGGCCTTACCCCTCAAATGCAAAATGAACAACTATATGGCACCATCATTATTGCCATTGATAATGAGCCGGTAAAGAATATTGAAGATGTAGAAAGGATCATGAATAGCAGGAAAAGCGGAGATCCCATTTCTGTGACTTTTGTAAGTCCGAATGGAGAAAAACAGAAATATGTCTGGAGATAAATTTTATCATCATCAATACAATTTAAAATACCTGCAAAACAGCAGGTATTTTTTTTGTTAAAACCTCTTTACGAAAACGTTTGAAATATATATTTTTGCCGCAGTTTGTAAAACAACAACAATCAAAATGAACTCGAACGAAGTTTACGAAAAAGAATTAGCCTTCCAGGCAGATCGCCGTAGGGCTGCAGTCCAATTTATTAAAACTGTCAGTGACCTTTGGTATGACAAATCCATCGAGCTTGTGCTTTTCAGGAATCAGTTAATAGACAGGAATGTCAGCGACATTCTCGACCTTCATGAATATGCAGGGGAATTTGTACAAAAACCTATTTCCATCTTTGATTCCGTAGAAATTGCAGAAGCCATTCAAAGGTTGGATTTTCCTCCTTCAAAACTGGATATTGGAAAGTTAACCTATGAATATCACCTGGAAGATCAAAAGCATGCAAATGCCACTGCTTTTGTTTCAGATAAACTAAAGGCTGCCAAAAAAGTTGAAGAACTTACTCCAAAGGATGTAGTGCTTTATGGCTTCGGAAGGATTGGAAGATTGGTTGCAAGGGAATTGATGACCCGCACAGGAAAAGGTAGTCAATTACGTTTAAGAGCTATTGTTACCCGCGGAAAGATCGATGAAACTGTTCTTGAAAAAAGAGCCAGTCTCCTCAAAAATGATTCTGTGCACGGAGATTTCTCCGGAACCGTTTCCTATAATACCGAAAAGAAGTGCCTTATTATCAATGGCACCACAGTTCATATGATCTCTGCAAATGAACCTGAAGAAATTGATTACACCGCTTACGGAATTAAAGATGCCCTTATTATTGATAACACTGGCGCCTTTAGGGACCAGGAAGCACTTACCAGGCACCTTAGCTCCAAAGGCGCAAGTAAAGTTTTGCTTACTGCCCCGGGAAAAGGTATTCCAAATATTGTTCATGGCGTTAATCACACAGCGTATAATCCCGATGAAGTTTCCATATTTTCGGCAGCTTCCTGTACAACAAACGCTATAACCCCTGTACTAAAAGCAGTACAGGATTCTTTAGGAGTAGTACACGGGCACCTGGAGACCATACATGCATATACCAATGACCAGAATCTGGTGGACAATATGCATAAAAAATACAGAAGAGGACGTGCTGCCGCACTCAACATGGTTATAACCGAAACAGGCGCGGGACAAGCTGTTTCCAAAGCCCTGCCTGTTTTTGACGGAAAATTAACCTCCAACGCAATTCGCGTTCCCGTTCCTAATGGTTCTCTTGCCATTTTGAATTTACAGGTAGAAAATCCTACTTCTAAAGAGGCCGTGAACGAGATCATTAAAAAATATGCCCTGGAGGGAGATCTTGTAGAACAGATCAAGTATTCTATCGATAATGAATTGGTATCTACAGATATTGTTGGTTCTGCCCAGCCTTCGATCTATGACAGCAATGCAACCATTGTGTCAAAAGACGGCAACAATGTAATACTTTATGTGTGGTATGATAACGAATACGGTTATAGCCATCAGGTAATAAGATTGGCAAAGTATATCGCAAAAGTGAGAAGATTCACCTATTATTAATTGGGAGTTTAGTTAGTGAAGAGACCCGCCTTTTTGAGGCGGGTTTTTTATTACTTCCTTAACTCATGACTTATTTGAATTTTTGAAACTTTACTTCTACAGATTAGCCGGTCATGCAAAAAAAGAGATTTTGGCTTTTGGCGCTTCTTGGTCTCCTTATTTTAGCAAGGATACTCCTGCCATATTTCCTGGAAAGGTACATTAATGGTGTACTAAGGGATATTCCGGGTTATACCGGTTATGTAGAAGATGTTGACGTAGCACTATATCGGGGAGCCTATGTGATTGAAGGGCTGCACCTGGATAAGGTCAATGCTGAAGTTTCTACTCCCTTTTTAAATTTTCCAAAAGCAGATATCTCCATAGAATGGCGGGCGCTATTTAAGGGAAGAATAGTTAGTGAGATCATTTTACATGAACCCATTGTCAACTACATCTATGAAGACCAGAAAAAAGAAACTCCCGAGGGAAAACCTGAAGTAGCCGACTGGCAAAAGGCGCTCATGGATCTCGTACCCATCGAAATCAACCATTTCCAGGTAATAAATGGAAAATTCAGTTATGTGAAGTTTTCTGAAGATCCAAATATTGATCTGGTTATGGAGCACATTAATCTTATTGCTACAAACCTGAGAAATGTGGAGAATTCCGATAATGTTTTGCCTTCATCGGTACATGCCACAGCCGTATCTTTTGGAGGAGGTAGTGTATTATTGGAAGGAAGAATAGATATCATGAGGCAAATTCCCAATCTGGATATGGAATTCTCCCTTCAAAAAGCCGATGTAAGGGCATTAAACGAGACCTCCTTAAAGTTTGCCGGTGTCGATTTTGCGCGGGGAACTTTTGAACTTTACGCAGAGGCTGCAATTGCAGATGGATATATAAAGGGATATATAAAACCAATGTTCATAGATACCGAGCTTATTGGAGAGGAAGATCAGGGTTTTTTTGAAAAGTTATGGGAAGGTTTTGTGGGTGTTTTCAAATTTTTATTTAAAAACCAGGGCACAGATACTCTTGCCACACGCACTCCTTTTGAAGGAGATCTTAATGAGATTGACACCGGAGTTTTTAAAACCATTCTCAATATATTTAAGAATGCCTGGTTCAATGCCTTTTCTGCAGAGGTTGAGGAGGATATTGATTATCGTGATGCGAAAGAAGCCTCAAAAGATTAACTAAAAAAAATTCTGAAGGTAGAAAATTGTGCAGTTTTAATTCTTTAGTTTTGCACCGCTTTCTCATCGGGTACAGATATTCAGGAAGTTAAAGGGGAAAAAATATATTTCTCTTTGGCAATATCGGGTATCAGGTTCCGTTGTGGTAGTGACAAAAAAAGAATAACTGTTATGAACAAAATCCTATTTTCCTCCCTTTTACTGCTTTACATTAACGTTACTGTTGCCCAGGTTTCTACTGAAACTACTATTGATGAAAAGTTTCAGGAATTAATTACAAATTCTAATAATTTCAAAGGATACAAAGTAGTTGACACAGATCAACTCACCACTTTACAAAAATTAACTTCCAATCGCATAGCTGAACTTAAGGAAGAGATCGCAGCTTCTAAACAGGCAACTGATGCCCAGGAGGCACAAATGGCTCAATTAAGGTCCGATCTTGAATCTATGGAAGCACAATTAAACACTGTGACCTCTGAAAAAGATAATATTTCCTTTCTTGGTATGTCTTTAAGCAAAGCCGGGTACAACACCACTATGTGGAGTATCATTGGAGTCCTTGTATTGGCGCTGGCTTTATTCGTTGTTAGATTTAAAAGAAGCCATATTCATACTACCGAAGCCAGGAAGAATCTCAATGAACTTGAAAAGGAATTTGATGCTTATCGTGTAAAAGCATTAGAAAAAGAACAAAGACTCGGTCGCCTTTTACAGGACGAAAAAAACAAGCAACTTAAGCTGGCGAAATAAGAAAAAGGCTTCTGTTCTTTTGACTAACTTTGACGTTTCAACCGGCAAAGCCGAATTCCCTTTGTTATGCGCATTGATATTATCACCGTAGTTCCCGAAATCCTCACCAGTCCTTTTGAAGCTTCCATCTTAAAGAGAGCCATTGAAAAAGGTCTGGTAGAGATACATCTCCATAACTTGAGAGACTATGTGACCGACAATTACAAACAGGTAGACGATTACCAGTTTGGTGGTGGTGCCGGGATGGTCATGATGATCGAACCCATAGACAAATGTATCTCAGCTTTAAAGGCTGAAAGAGACTACGACGAGGTGATCTACATGACTCCAGATGGAGAAACCTTAAAACAGGGAGTTGCCAATCAACTGTCATTAAAGGAAAATTTAATAATCCTTTGCGGCCACTATAAAGGAGTGGATCAAAGAGTAAGAGAACACTTTATTACCCGGGAAATTTCTGTGGGAGATTATGTATTATCCGGTGGAGAACTTGGAGCTGCTGTATTATGTGATGCGGTAATAAGGTTGCTACCGGGTGTTTTAGGGAATGAAACCTCTGCCCTCACCGACTCTTTTCAGGATAATCTTTTGGCTCCTCCAATCTATACCAGGCCGGCTGAATACAAAGGGTGGAAGGTGCCGGAGATTCTCACATCAGGTAATACCCCAAAGATCGAGGAATGGAGAGAAGAACAGGCATATAACCGCACAAAAGAGCTACGTCCCGATCTTTTAAGTGAGGAAGAAAAATAAATAAATTCTTCCTTTTAAGATTAAGAAAATTTATTACTTTTGCACACGTTTCTGAACCAACCTCTGGCGATCATCGTGAATGTTGCTTTAGACTTTATTTTTAAACCATTAGAAACATGGAATCCTTAATTAAGTTTGTACAAGACGAATTTGTAACAAAGAAAGATTTCCCTGATTTTTCAGCCGGAGATACAATTACTGTTTATTATGAAATTACTGAAGGGCAAAAAACCCGTACTCAGTTCTTCCGCGGGGTAGTGATCCAAAAAAGAGGGACAGGATCTTCTCAAACTTTTACTATTCGAAAAATGAGTGGAACTGTAGGTGTAGAAAGAATCTTTCCTTTAAACCTACCGGCTCTTCAAAAGATCGAAATCAACAAGCGTGGTAAAGTTCGTAGAGCAAGGATCTACTACTTTAGAGAACTTACCGGTAAAAAAGCACGTATTAAAGAAAGAAGAAGATAATCTTTCAAATATACCATTCAAAAAAGCCTCAGAAATTGAGGCTTTTTTTTATGCTTAAAATTTAAGAAATAATTATAACTCGCTGAACCCAAAATACTTGCAAAACCCAATTTCCTTTCGTAAATTTAATACAGAGTTTAAAGCAAAAGAATGTCGCAAGGAATTCTACTTCTAAACTCAGTGTAAAGCAAGATCTTTACATAGGTTTTTACTCTTTTGAACAACAATATACTTAAAATGTATAGTTTGGTTTAATTCAGTAAAAACGTTTGAACCAATACACACACTCTTTTGGGACATGTATTGATTCAAGTTGAAATAACAACATTGCTTGTGAAATGATAGATTTCACTTGAGAATGTAAAAGTTCAGCAATTGATATTGTTATTTCAATAGAGCCATTTCATTATTCAAATAGTGAAATGGCTTTTTTTTTGTCCTTTTTCGACCCCTTTCTTCCCAACATCCCCTGTGAAATAAGCTATAAAAATGGTAAATTGCACATCCTTGAAAAAATAAACACAAAACATATGTCACGAACTACCAGGATCATTTATACAAAGACGGATGAGGCTCCTGCTCTCGCAACCTATTCTTTACTACCTATTGTTGAATCTTTTACAAAACCTGCCAATATCGCTCTAGAAACGCGGGATATCTCCCTTGCGGGAAGGATACTCTCCCAGTTTCCGGAAAGATTAAAGGCAGATCAGCAGATTTCAGATGACCTGGCAGAACTCGGAGAACTGGCAAAGCAGCCGGAAGCAAACATTATTAAGCTGCCAAACATCAGCGCTTCCATTCCGCAGCTAAAAGCCGCTATTGAGGAACTTCAGAAAAAGGGCTATGACCTTCCCAATTATCCTGATGAACCAAAGACAGAGGAAGAGAAAGAAATTCAGGCAAAATACGATAAGGTTAAAGGAAGTGCGGTAAATCCCGTACTCAGAGAAGGGAACTCAGACAGACGAGCACCTAAAGCTGTAAAAAACTATGCAAAGAAACATCCGCATTCCATGGGAGAATGGAGCAAAGACTCCAAAAGCCATGTGGCCACTATGGGCAAGGATGATTTTCGCGACAATGAAAAATCTGTAACTGTTTCCGAGGCTACTACTGTAAATATTCAGCTGGTTGATAATTCAGGAAATACTACCATCCTCAAGAAAAACCTGAAGCTTCAAAAAGGGGAAATTATTGATGGTACTTTTATGAGCAAAAAGGCCCTCTTAAAATTTCTGGAAGAACAGGTAAAAGATGCCAAAGAAAAAGGCGTTCTTTTTTCGCTTCATATGAAAGCTACCATGATGAAGGTTTCCGATCCTATTATTTTTGGACATGCAGTAAGGGTTTTCTTTAAAGATGTTTTTGATAAGTATGGAAAGGAACTGCAGGAAGCAGGCGCCGACCCAAATAGTGGCCTAGGAGATGTTCTTAGCGCGATCAACAGCCTTCCTGAAGAAAAAAAGAAGGAGATCAATGCTGCCATCGAAGCCGATCTTAATGAGGGCCCCGATGTAGCAATGGTAAATTCAGATAAAGGAATTACCAATCTGCACGTACCCAGTGATGTGATCATTGATGCTTCTATGCCTGCAATGATAAGGACTTCAGGAAAAATGTGGAATGCTGAAGGGAAACCACAGGATACCAAAGCAGTGATCCCCGATAGCAGCTACGCCGGATTATACGAAACTACCATCGAATTCTGTAAACAGAATGGTGCTTTTGACCCTACTACCATGGGAACGGTTCCCAATGTGGGTTTAATGGCTCAAAAAGCAGAAGAATATGGATCTCATGACAAAACTTTCGAGCTTAAGGAAGCCGGAAAGGTCCAGGTGATCACAGAAGAGGGAAAAGTTCTTATAGAACATGAGGTGGAAAAAGGGGATATTTGGAGAGCCTGTCAAACCAAGGATGCACCGGTTCAGGATTGGGTGAAACTGGCGGTTTCCCGTGCCAGGGCTACAAATTCTCCGGCAGTATTCTGGCTGGATAGCGACAGGGCTCATGACGCAGAGATCATCAAAAAAGTTAAAGAATATCTTAAGGATCACAACACAGAAGGACTGGAGATCAAGATCATGTCTGTGGAAGATGCTACGCAATTTACACTCGAGCGACTAAAAGCCGGAAAAGATACCATTTCGGTGACCGGAAATGTACTAAGAGATTACCTGACTGACCTCTTCCCTATTCTTGAATTAGGAACCAGTGCAAAAATGTTGTCTATCGTACCTCTTATGAATGGCGGCGGATTATTTGAAACCGGCGCAGGAGGTTCTGCTCCCAAGCACGTACAACAATTTGTGGAAGAAGGACATTTAAGATGGGATTCTTTGGGAGAATTTCTTGCTCTCGCTGTTTCCCTGGAACATCTCGGTGAAAAATATGGCAATGAAAAGGCATTGGTGCTGGCCGATGCATTAGACAAAGCCACAGAAGAGTTTCTTGAAAAAGATAAATCCCCATCCCGAAAAGTGAATGAATTGGATAACCGGGGTAGTCATTTTTACCTTGCGCTCTACTGGGCACAGGCGGTGGCTGAACAAAACAGGGATAAAGAATTAAAAGAACACTTCTCTAAAATAGCAAAACAGCTTAAGGAAAATGAAGAACAGATCCTTCAGGAATTAATAGATGCTCAGGGCAAACCTGTAGATATTGGAGGCTACTACAAACCTGAAGAGGATAAGATCAGCAAGGCGATGAGGCCAAGTAAAACACTTAATAATATTCTGCACTCATAGAATTATCATAAATGCAGTTTCTAAAAGTCGCTTTTCATTAAGCGGCTTTTTTTGTTTTTATTAAATTTTGAATCTCTTTGTATCTTTCAGTTTAAAAATATTTGATCATGACAAGCCAGGCTAACCTACTTCTCCTCTTTTCTCTCTTAATTTCTGCAACCTCTACAGTGTTTTCTCAAAAAAGACAAACAGACAAGGAACTGGAAAAAGCTTTAAAAGAAATAACTTCAGATTTTAATGGTGACGTTGGGATCTATGTCTATAACTTAAAAACAAATAAGGAAGCAGCTATTAATGCCGATACGATTTTTCCAACAGCAAGTGTCATAAAAGTGCCTATTTTACTCGGAGTTTTCCAGAAGATCATCAATGGAGAGCTCAAATACAACGAACCTTTGGTTTATGACGCCAAAAGAGCTTACGGCGGTTCCGGGTTGATGCAATTCTATAAAGACAGCACGCAGACCGATCTACGTACTTCCCTTGCACTTATGATGGGTTATTCAGATAATACCAGTTCCCTCTGGAATCAGGAATTAGCAGGCGGCGGAGAAGGGATCAACACGCTACTCGAATCTCTGAATTTTCAGGATACCCGTGTAAATTCCCGTACAAAAGGCAGAGAGGATATCTGGAAAAGATATGGTTGGGGACAGACCACTCCGCGGGAAATGACAGATATTCTGGTAAAAATACGCAGGGGAGAAATGTTTAATTCTGCTGCCAGTGAAGAGATGTACCGCCTAATGACTAATAGCTTTTATACAGATTATGCCCTCTCGGAGATCCCTCCTTACGTTCAAAGTGCGAGTAAACAAGGGATGGTAGACGACTCGAGGTCTGAACTGGTTATGGTCAATGCTCCTTCGGGAGACTACGCGTTTTACTTTACCACCAAAAACATTGAAGACGAGTCATGGGAATATGAAAACGAAGCCTGGGAATTATCCCGGGAAATTTCCGCTTTTCTGTGGAATTATTTTGAGCCGGAATTGACCTGGAAACCTGCTGAAGGCACAAAAGAATTGACTACAGGAATAAAATACTAGTGTAGAGCTGTGTTATCTTATTATAGAGAGGGTGATAAAAATCACTTAAAACTATAGAATTAATCAATACTTTTGCAGAAGTAAAAAAGTAATTACAAGATGACCATCACTCAACTGCATTATGTTCTTGCGGTAGCCGAACACCAGAATTTCACCAAAGCAGCACAAAAAGTATTTGTAACACAACCTACCTTAAGCATGCAGATCCAGAAGCTGGAGGATGAGTTAGATGTATTGATCTTTGACAGAAGTAAAAAACCCATTGAACTTACCGAAACGGGAAAAAAGATCGTGCAGCAAGCCAGGAATATCGTCAATGAAAGCGATCGTATCAAGGATATTGTAGATCAACAAAAAGGATTTGTTGGCGGACTTTTCAGGCTTGGAGTCATTCCCACGGTCATGCCGACCCTGCTTCCCATGTTTCTTAATACCTTCATTAAAAAATATCCTAAAGTCCGATTAAAGATAGAGGAACTACATACCGAAGCTATTATTGAGAAATTGCAGGATGGGCATTTGGATGCGGCAATTGCAGCCACACCTTTAGAGCTTCCTAATATTAAGGAACAGGTTCTTTATTACGAACCTTTTGTTGGATATATTCCACCGGGCCATAGGCTTCATAGTCAAAAGAAAATTGAGGTAGACGATCTTGACCTCAATGATATTTTGCTTCTTGAGGACGGTCATTGTTTTAAAGATGGAATTTTAAACTTATGTAAAGCTACAAGGAATGCCAACGGAGATCGTTTTCAGCTGGAGACGGGAAGTTTTGAAACCATGGTCAAGCTTGCCAATGAAGGGTTGGGAATGACCCTATTACCTTATTTGCAGACCATAGATATGAAAGAAAACGAGCAAAAGAACCTGCGGATGTTTTCTGAGCCCATCCCCGCCCGGGAAGTAAGTCTTATCTTCAACAAAAGCGAATTGAAGATGCAGATCATTGAAGCTTTAAGAAGTACAATTGCAGGCGTTGTTAAAGGTGCTATAGCTTTTCAAAATGTAAAGATCATTAGTCCCCTCTCCAAAAAGTAGGAATAATAAAAAAGCGGCTTTAAAGCCGCTTTTTTATTTAGATTTAAGGATTAAGGTAAATTAGACACTGGTTTAATTCCGGATTCTGCCGAATTAAGGTGAAAATGTAAAGCTTCAATTCCTCAATTTCGTAAGGTAATAATCTTTGAAGCGCTTTTTTCACCTCCTTGCAGAAAAGCGTTACATCAAAACTTACTTTACTAAGCACGGTCTTGGTGTACTCAAACATCGCTCTTGCCATAGTTGTGATAAATAATTAGTTAACCTGATTAGAATAAGTAGTGGTTATCTATAAGCGAAATCGTTTTCGTTGACTAATTAAAAATACATTTTTTTATTGAAATGACCTGAACAAGAAGCTAATTTAACAACATTAAAATCTATTATCTCCTCCTACCATATTCCCGAGCCCACCAAGAATACTTCCTTCTCCTTTGTCCTTACCGCCTCCCTGAGGTGCCGCCGCTAAAATTCTTCCCGCAAGCCTGCTAAAGGGCAAGGATTGAACAAAAACAGTTCCCGGGCCAGTAAGGGTGGCATAGAATAATCCTTCCCCTCCAAAAAGGCTGTTTTTGATGCCGCCTATAAATTCAATGTCGTAATTCACATCTTTGGTAAATCCTATAATACAGCCTGTATCCACTTTTAATTTCTCACCAGGCGACAAAACTTTTTTTGCAGTTGTCCCTCCCGAATGGACAAAAGCCATCCCATCGCCTTCCAGCTTTTGCATAATGAATCCTTCTCCACCAAAAAATCCACGCCCCAGTTTCCTGCTGAATTCTATGCCGATAGCCACTCCTTTAGCAGCACATAAAAAGGCATCTTTCTGGCAGATGAATTTCCCGCCATATTCTGTAAGATTGATTGGTATTACCTTTCCCGGATATGGGGAGGCAAAGCTTATTTTCTTCTTTCCCGGGACCTGATTCGTGAAAATAGTCATGAACAGGCTCTCCCCTGTCAACAACCTTTTTCCGGCTCCAAGAACTTTTCCCAGAAATCCTTCATTCTGTTTAGATCCGTCACCAAAAATGGTATCCATCTTTACGCCGTCTTCCATCATCATAAAGTTACCGGCTTCAGCAATAACCGCCTCCTGTGGATCTAATTCCAGCTCCACGTATTGCATCTCCTCTCCAAAGATCTTGTAATCAATTTCATGTGCATTCATCTTATAAAAGGTTTAAGGTTTAATATTTAATGTCTAATGCTTTAAGTTCAGGGCTTCAGGTTTAACTATTATAATCTTTAACTCTTCGCCTTTACTGTCCATTCAAATTCAAAAACAGAAACCTCTTTTCCTTCCTCATTCACTCCGCGGGAGCGCATCCAAAAGGTTTGTCCTTCGCCGGTCTTAAGAGTTTCTTCTATTGCAGAGGAGATCAAATGACCATCGTTACAAATAAAGGAGATCTTCCCGGTCGCTTTTTTGGAGAAGCGGGCATTATTTTGAGCCACCAGCATGGAGACAGGCTTTCCGGATTTTTGGATGGCGCTCATCACCAGAGCCCCCGTACTTAATTCAGCCGCCATAGCCTGTACTGCAAAATACAGGGAGTTAAAAGGATTTTGATTGATCCAGCGATGAGTTACTCCTGTTACACAGTTATCTGAATCAATTTCTTTAACCCTTACTCCACAAATCCAGGCACTGGGTAACTTGAACATTAGAAAAGAATTCAGTTTTCGGGAGGAAACTTTCATAGTTATTAAAGGTTTTTCTAAAAGTATTACAATTCCTGAACATGCTAAAATGTTAAATTTTAAAGCCTCGTAAAAAAATACAGTACTTTGTTTTGCATAATACCATCTTAAAGATATATATTTGTATAAGAAAATCAATTAAAAATGACTCAATCAATCAAACCAGACAAAACAGTAGCAGCCTTAATCCACCTGTCTACTTTTTCACAGTTCTTTTTCCCTTTTGGAAATTTCATATTTCCATTGATCTTTTGGACAGCTAAAAAAAATGATCCCTTTGTAAATGAGCATGGGAAGCAGGCTTTGAACTTCCAGATCAGCTTTTTCCTATATGTACTTTTTATTGTACTGGCAGGTATTGCCGGTGCCGTAATTATTGGAGTGAATCTTAACATAGAAAATTTTTACTGGAATGACCATGGACATTTCATAGGTAGCCCAGAAAATGCTACTCCTGTGATCATTTATGTAATGATCATGATCTTCCTGCTCCTTAGCCTGCTGATTCTTAATTTATATGCAGTAGTATCGGCCACTGTAAAGGCGGGAGAAGGAAAATTATATAAGTATCCGCTCACGATCAATTTCCTGGGTGCTTCAGGAGCTCTTCCAGCTTCCGAAGCTACTTCAGAAAAAGAATAAATATTAATCATCAATCAATCAAAAAATGAACAGTTCCTTAACAATCAAAACCAAACACTATGAAGATTGAAAACACTAAGGCTCAAATGCGTAAAGGTGTTTTGGAATACTGCATCTTATCTGTACTTAAAGACAATGATGCCTACGTAGCCGAAATTCTCGATACTCTGAAAAGTGCCAAACTGCTGGTGGTGGAAGGTACAATTTACCCACTGCTCACCCGACTGAAAAATGCGGGGCTGCTAAACTACCGCTGGGAAGAATCCACAAGTGGTCCCCCGCGAAAATATTATGGCCTAACCGAAACCGGAAAGATATTTTTAAAAGAGCTCACCCACACCTGGGATGAACTGCAAACCGCAGTAACAATCGTAACCACCCAAAAACCTAAAAACCATGAATAAAACAGTCAATATAAATCTCGCCGGCGTTTTCTTTCATATAGATGAAGATGCTTATGCCAGGCTGCAACATTATCTTGAGGCTATAAGACGGTCCCTAACCAATACTCACGGGCAGGAAGAGATCATTCATGATATTGAGGCTCGTATTGCTGAACTTTTTTCTGAAAAGATCAAGACAGAGAGACAGGTAATAGGAGTTCGCGAGGTAGATGAGGTGATCGCTGTTATGGGACAGCCGGAAGATTATGTGCTCGATGAGGAAATATTTGAAGATGAACCTGTCTACACTAAAAGAAGAGGTAAAAAGCTTTTTCGGGATACAGAGAACAGCTACGTAGGAGGAGTTTCGTCAGGACTCGCTCATTATACAGGGATAGATGCCTTATGGATAAGGTTGCTATGGATCCTGCTTACTATTTTCTCAACAGGTGCTTTTATCCTTATTTACATCGCTCTCTGGATCTTTGTTCCCGAAGCTAAAACCACCGCAGATAAACTCGCCATGCATGGCGAGGAGGTGACCATTAGCAATATTGAGAAAAAGATACGTGAAGGTTTTGATGAAGTTTCGGGAAAGGTAAAGGATATCAATTACGAAAAATACGGATATAAAGCCAAAGCAGGTGCCAGTTCCGCAGCCACCGCAGTGGGAGATGTGGTAAAATTTCTGCTCAACCTGTTCGTAAAACTAATTGGTGTCTTCCTATTGTTAATAGCCGGGGCTACGCTAATAGGATTGTTTATAGGTCTATTCTCCATAGGAACATTTGGGATTATTGAAGCGCCCTGGACAGATTTTATTGAGATCACAGGTCCGGGAGCCGATAGCATCTGGATCATTTCTGCACTCGCTTTCTTTGCAGTAGGAATTCCATTTTTCTTCCTGTTCATCCTGGGGTTAAAGATCCTCGTGAAGAATCTAAGGTCTATAGGAAAAACTGCAAAACTGGTGTTACTGGCGTTGTGGATCATCTCTATACTCGGACTTGTTTTCTTCGGAATACAGGAGGCTACGGAAAGAGCTTTTGACGGTGAAGTAAGGATTTCTGAAACTCTTCCGGTCACTTCAAACGACACACTGTATATCAGTATGATGGGAGATCCGCAGTTGAATTCTACTCCCTACCGTTCCGGAGACTTCAATATTTCCTATGATCAAAATGACCAAAAGGTCATCTGGTCACAGGATGTGCAGTTGATCGTTAAATCTACTACAGATTCTGTAGGAAGAATGGAGATCATCAAATACGCTGAAGGAAAAAATTATGAAGAAGCACGTGCCAGAGCCGAAAACATCAACTATTCGACCTCTTTCTCTAACGGAAGACTTGAACTGGGCGGTATCTTAACCACAGATCCTGAAAACAAGTACAGGGACCAACGGGTACAGGTAACCTTGTTTCTGCCAATTGGAGCAGTGATCTATGCTGCAGACAATACTTATTCCTTCCACAGGAATTCAGATTATTACGATGATATTCTGCATAATGGTTATGAGGAGAGACACCTAAGGATCACCAGGGAAGGCACCGAGTGTCTCGACTGTCCTGCAGAAGAAGAAGAAGAAGAAGATCCCTGGGGAGACTCAGAGGAAAGTGAAGACATGGAAACCGATTGGGATACTGAAGCTGCAGAAGAAAATGCTTCAGAAGTACCAAATACAAACCTACGGGACACAACTGCAGTTGACACAATTCCATAATTATGAGTGTGCTCATCGAAGTAATAGTAGGAGCAGTACTTTCAATTTTGATGAGTGCTGAGGTAAAAAGAGACATGGTATCTAACGATGTGAAATTAGAACAGGTCTCTGAAGTCACTGTTCAGATAAATTGTAACAGATAAAGATTTTTGGAAACTAAAAAGGCTGCCATAACCGGCAGCCTTTTTTATTACTATACTCTATGATTCATTACTCTGTGGTAACTTCTTCACTACTTTCAACAGCCGCAAGATATCTTTCGGCATCAAGAGCCGCCATACAACCCGTACCGGCAGCAGTGATCGCCTGCCTGTATTCTTTATCCTGCACATCGCCTGAGGCAAATACCCCCGGATAATTGGTTTTTGTTGTTTTTCCCTGAGTGATCAAATACCCGGTGCTGTCCATATCCAGCTGACCTTTGAAAATTTCGGTATTTGGCTTATGCCCAATTGCAATGAAAAGACCTGTGATCTTGATCTCTTCTTTTTCTCCGGTTTGATTATTGAGCATTCTCAACCCTTCAACCACCTGATCTCCCAATACCTCATCAACTTCAGTATTGAATCTAAGGTCAATATTCTTAGTATTGAATACCCTATGCTGCATAGCCTTAGATGCCTTTAATTCATCCTTTCTAACCAACATAGTCACCTTATTACAAATGTTTGCCAGATAGGTAGCTTCTTCGGCTGCGGTATCACCACCTCCAACGATGGCTACATCCTGGCCTTTGTAGAAAAATCCATCACATACAGCACAAGCTGAAACTCCGCCTCCTCTCAATCTCTGTTCACTGGGAAGCCCAAGGTATTTTGCCGTTGCTCCTGTAGAAATTATTACAGATTCGGCTTCTATCCAGGTTGAATTATCTACGCATATCTGGTGTATTCCACCCATTTCATTGCTTAACCTCACTTCGGTCACCATACCTATCCTTACCTGGGTCCCAAACCTCTCAGCTTGCTTTTGTAGGTCTATCATCAATGCAGGGCCATCTATTCCCTCTGGATAGCCAGGGAAATTATCAACTTCGGTAGTTGTGGTAAGTTGGCCACCCGGTTCCATCCCCGTGTACATTACAGGATGAAGATCTGCGCGGGCAGCATATATGGCCGCAGTATAACCAGCCGGACCGGAGCCTATGATAAGGCATTTAATTCTTTCTTTAGTTTCACTCATTACTGTAGAATTTTTCTCAAAACAAAAGTACTAACTTTCATAGAAAATTTTTCGGTTAAAACATACAGATTTGTTATTCAGGTATAAAGCTTCCGCATTTTGAAGATGTTTCTTTACTCCTGCTATTCCTTTACCTTTGTCGCATGGTTGAACTTTCATTTTTCAACATTTTGGATCTTTTGGGTACCAGTGCTTTTGCGATTTCAGGAGCCCTGGCCGCAATGAACCGGCGGCTTGATCTTTTTGGAATTTTTATCATCGCCTTTGTGACAGCAATTGGAGGAGGTACTATTAGGGATATTCTTATTGATAACACCCCGGTGACCTGGATGGAGAATACTGTTTACATTTATTTAATTGGAGTTGTCACCATTATTACCATCATTTTTAGAACGCAGCTCGACCGACTAAAAAAGTCTCTTTTTCTCTTTGACTCCATCGGCCTTGGGATCTTTACAATTACCGGAGTAGAACTGGGGATACAAAACGACCTCAACCCGATCATTTGCATTACCCTTGGTGCAATGACCGGAACATTTGGTGGGGTGATAAGAGATATCCTATGTAATGAGATCCCTGTCATCTTTAGAAAAGAGATCTACGCTACAGCATCTATAATGGGTGGCCTGGCTTTCATCCTCCTTCATGAATTATATTTCAACCAGGATGTCATCTATATAATTACCTCCCTAACGGTAATAATCATAAGGTTGATGGCTGTAAAATTCAAGATCTCTCTTCCCTCCTTTTATCTTTCAGAAGAGAGAAATCCTAATTTAGATCTTTAAGCTTTTACCTTAACAGGAAAAGATTTACAGAATTTTTTATCCCTCACTGTAACGAACTCGTTTTCAGACAGTCTTTAAAGTAAGAAGTCAAAATCCCCCAGGAAAATTGATTATTAACTATTAAAGATTTGTGTCATGGGACGATTAAAAATTTTATTGGTAACGCTGATTTTTACTATTAGCACTGTTATTTTTGCTGAAAGATCCGCAAGAATATATGACCTTCAAGGGCTTTCTGCCGAGATAGAAATGTTACTTAGAGATTCTGATAAGCCTCTAATGGAAGGAAATAGCGTAACCGTATTTTTCTCCATTTCTGAAGATAAGACCATTCAATATGTTACTGTAGCAGCACCAAATGGTGAAATGAGCCAACTGCTTCAGGAAAAACTTTTCGATCACCAGCTCGACGGAAATAAATGGAGAGAAGGTATCATCTATGAATTAACTATTGAAGGTAGAACTTCTGTGGCCTGTCTTTCCAAATAAAAATTTCCGGGTTTCTTTACAACTACCCAATTCTTCAAAAACTAAAATAACCCGTGCTACCAGGCCGGGTTATTTTTTTACAAGTTTCCTGACGACTACCTGCCGCATCAATGAAAAATCTCTTCTGAACTATCCTTTAAATTCTGTAAAACCTTTTCTGAAAGGCGCTTCTGTGTTTCTGCTGCCCAGCCCGCACTTTTTGTGGCAGTGATCATTCCGCGTAATTCTTCTGTCCCTTCCGAAAGTTCCTTTTTCCCATCCCCGTCAAAAATGGCAAAATTCCCTCCTTTCTTTATCCAATCCACAAATTCTGCTTCTTGAAATGGCAACCCCAGGGAGGTGTTGATAAGGATCTTCCCCGTCCCAAAAATGTCAAATTCCTTAGCTCCTAATATTTTTGTGTTTTTTGGGAGATGAAGAGAGACCACATCCACCGAGCTGAGTAATTCTTCCAACTCCAGGTAAGTCACTCCCTTTTTCTCCCATTCTTTTTTCCTGCTTCGGCTAAAGTAATACAGATCAGCTCCAAAAGGAAGAAGACATTGCGCCAGCAACTGGCCGGTAGTACCCAGGCCAATAATCCCGATTTTCTTGTCGGTTAATTCTACCGGCATTTCCTTCCATTGGTAATCTCCAAGGCCGTGAAACAGCCGTATCAATTCTGAAATAATGAATTCCGCCACCCCGGGATCGCCGTAATCTTTGATTCCTTTTACCAATATACCTCTGCTACGGGCAAAATCCACTGCAACGTTAGCAGATTCATTATCATACAGACTACAGGCCATCCCGATATATTTGAGATTGGAACATTTTGATAAAATCTCCTTATCCAATTTTGTCCTCCACGAAACAATTACTGCATCTGCATTTTTTATCCTTGCAATGATCTCTTTTCTGCTCCCCGGATAGTCTTCAAAAACCTCAATTTTCTCTTCACTATATCCCTGAAGCTCTTCCAGCGCCCACGGCTCTAGCTTAGTATGATCAACACAAACGATCTTTTGGAATTTCATAAATAGATGTTAGATATGAGATGTGAGATGTGAGATGTGAGATGTGAGACTTTAGATTTTTGTTGCAGGTTACAGGTTGCTGGTTGGGGTTGAATTGACCGTCACACGTTGAACTTTGATTTTAGAACCTGAAACCTGGAACCTGAAACTTTGAACCTTTAGAGCGGAATATTGCCGTGTTTCCTATCGATCCTCAATACCTCTTTATTCTCCAGCATACTAAATGCCTTTAATAATTTTCTTCGGGTATCACGTGGTTTGATTACCTCATCTATGAATCCTCGTTCTGCAGCTTTAAATGGGTTCGCAAATTTTTCCGCATACTCCTGCTCTTTTTCTGAAAGCTTCAGCTCAGGGTTTTCTGCTTCCTTAATTTCCTTTCTAAAAATGATCTCGCTGGCACCTTTTGCTCCCATCACCGCAATTTCGGCTGTTGGCCAGGCAAAATTGAGGTCGGCACCAATATGTTTGGAGTTCATCACATCATAGGCACCCCCATAGGCTTTTCTGGTGATCACCGTCACCCTTGGCACGGTAGCTTCACTCAGTGCATATAATAATTTTGCACCATGTAGAATGATCCCGTTCCACTCCTGATCGGTTCCCGGAAGGAAACCCGGAACATCCACCAGCACCAGTAGCGGAATATTGAAGCAGTCGCAAAAACGGGTAAATCTGGCGGCTTTTCGGGAGGAATCCACATCCAGAACGCCTGCCAGACTCATGGGTTGATTGGCTACTATTCCAATACTCCTGCCCCCTAGTCTTGCAAAGCCGACGATAATATTATCGGCGTAATTCTTATGGATCTCAAAAAAGCTGTTTTCATCGATGATCCCTTTGATCACCCCGTGCATATCATAAGGTTTACTGGAGCTGTCTGGTACTATATTCTCCAGCTCTTCGCGAAGCTCATCTCCCAGTTCAAAATCGAATTTTTCGGGAGTATTTTTATTGTTCTGTGGCAGGTAGCTCAACAACTTCTTAATGTCTTCAAGACAGCTGATATCGTTTGCAGAAGTAATGTGCGTGACCCCGCTTTTTGTAGAATGTGTACTTGCACCTCCAAGCTCTTCGGAAGTTACTTCTTCATTCGTTACAGTCTTCACCACGTTCGGCCCGGTTACAAACATATAGCTGGTATCCTGCACCATAAGTGTAAAGTCTGTCATAGCGGGAGAATAAACAGCTCCCCCCGCACAGGGGCCCATGATTGCAGAGATCTGCGGGATCACTCCCGAAGCCTGTACATTGCGATAAAATATATCAGCATAACCACCCAATGACCTCACCCCTTCCTGTATCCTTGCTCCGCCTGAATCGTTTAAACCAATTATTGGGGCTCCCACTTTCATGGCATGGTCCATAACCTTGCAGATCTTTTCGGCATGGGTTTCAGAAAGGGAACCTCCAAAAACGGTAAAATCCTGGGCAAATACATAGACAAGTCGGCCGTTGATGGTCCCGTATCCCGTGACCACGCCATCCCCGTAATACTGCTGCTTTTCCATACCAAAGTCGGTAGTGCGATGGGTTACAAGGATGCCGATCTCTTCAAAAGAACCTTCATCAAGCAGGTAATCCACCCGCTCCCTGGCAGTAAGTTTTCTTTGTTCGTGTTGCTTTGCAATTCTTTTCTCACCTCCGCCTTTTAAGGCTTCAGCGATCTTTTTATTTAACTTTTCGGTATTCTCACTCATAGCTTTTCTGCTTCCGAAGTTATTTGTTGGGTAATTTTAGTTGCTGCCGGTCCTTAAGATATTCCCGAAGTGCAATAATTGAAGCCAGCTCTGCCTCTTCTTCAAACTGATTACGCAGCTTATCTGCCGAATAATATTTTTTGACGAAATGAGTATCGAAATTTCCGCTCCTGAAGGCTTCATGTTCAAAAACAAATTTCCCGAAGGGAAGCGTCGTACTCACCCCTTCCACTTCATAATTATTAATTGCCTTCAGCATACGCTGTATCGCCTCTTCCCGGGTTTTTCCGTAGGTAATGAGCTTGGCCAGCATAGGATCATAATAGATGGGAACTTCCATCCCTTCTTCAAAACCATCATCAAGGCGTACTCCTTCCCCTGAAGGTCCCCGATATGTTTGCAGCAGCCCTACACTGGGCATAAAATCTTCAAGAGGATCTTCGGCATATACTCTAAGTTCCACCGCATGGCCGCTGATCTTTAGGTCTTCCTGAGTAAACTCTAGAGTTTCTCCCCTGGCAACTTTTATCTGTTGTTCTACGAGATCTATCCCGGTAATGAGCTCAGTGACGGGATGCTCCACCTGCAAGCGGGTATTCATCTCCAAAAAGTAGAAATTTCGCTGTTCATCCAGGAGGAATTCCACTGTCCCTGCGCCTACATAATCACAGGCCTTAGCTACTTTTACCGCAGCCTCACCCATTTTTTTTCTCAACTCCTCATCAAGAATTACCGAAGGAGCTTCCTCCACCACCTTTTGATGTCGCCGTTGTATGCTGCATTCGCGCTCGAACAGGTGCAGGTAATTGCCATGGGTATCGGCTAAAACCTGTATCTCAATGTGCCGCGGGCTTCCAATATACTTTTCAATAAAAACCGAACCATCCCCAAAAGCAGATTCTGCTTCACTAATGGCACGTTTCATTTGATCCTCCAGGTCCTTTTCCCGTTCTACGATCCTCATTCCTTTTCCGCCTCCTCCCGCGGAAGCTTTTATTAGAATGGGAAATCCTATTTCGGCTGCAATCTTTTTGGCTTTTTCGGGATCTGTAATGGCTTCATCTATTCCGGGGACCATAGGAATGTCATATTCCCTTACTGCATCCTTGGCAGCAAGTTTGCTCCCCATAACCTTTATGGCTTTTGAACCGGGACCTATCCATATGATGTTATTCTGTTCTACTTTTTCGGCGAAATCGGCATTTTCACTTAAAAAGCCGTAGCCGGGATGTATCCCATCGACCTCAAGGTCTTTTGCTACCTCAATGATCTTGTCTCCCAATAAATAAGATTGATTAGAAGGCGCTTCTCCAATGCAAACAGCTTCATCTGCAAATTTTACATGCGGCGCGTTACGGTCTACCGTGGAGTATACTGCAACTGTTCTTATTCCCATTTTTTGGGCTGTTTTCATTACACGTAACGCGATCTCTCCCCGGTTTGCAACTAATATCTTTTTCATTCTGAATTTTTAAAACTGGAATTGCTTATTTAGGATCTAATTTTCAGATTTAATCCATCTCAATTAGCAACTGACTCTTATCTACTGTTTCCCCTTTTTGGACGCTTACAAATTTTACTACGCCGTCCCTCGGCGCGGTAAGGGTATTTTCCATCTTCATGGCTTCCAGCACCAATAAATAATCTCCTTCCTTGACTTCCTGCCCTTCCTCAACCAGGACATCAAGGATAAGTCCCGGCATGGGCGCTTTAATGTCATTCACTACCTGTGCGGCAGCAAGACTTAGACCCATTTCATCTATCAACAAGTCAAGTTCATTTGAGATCTTTACCTGGTAAGACTTTGAATTGATCTTTACGGTATAGGTTTTCGAAAGAAAATCGGATTCCTGAAGTTCTGCTTTAAAGGAGCGGCTATTGTGTAATATATGGAATGCCGAAGAGGAACTTTTAGAAACATCTGGCGCCGAAATTTGATCTTTTGTAAATTCAAACTCCAGTTCTCCATTCACCTTTACTTTATATTTCTCTTCCATAAATGCGATTTTTCTGCGCTTTTGGTAAATATAAAAAAATATTTTCCTTAGAAATTGTCAATATTTTAATACCTGAAACAGATTACAGGCTTCAGGTAAAAAAATCTCACAAAAGAAAGATATCCTAAAATGTCTTTTTTGGAAGTTGGCTTTCCGGAGAAAATAATTTTTCAATATCCTTTGGAAGAGGCATGGACCGTAAGGGGGGCACATTAGCTCCCCCGGTGTTACCCAAAGGAATTTTCCCTACAAATGATTTAACCCCGCCCACCAACAGTCGGGGCAGTTGACCCAGGATCTCCTTAGTATCTTTTATGGCAAAACCAAACTTCAGCATTAGCCAATGTGCATAGGAATGCTCGAGAGGATAAGACTGGCCTATGATATGAGCACGCTCTAAATGATGAAATGCCTGTTGCAGATCACCGGCATTATAAAAATTACGATAAAGCACCAGCTCCCTCAAAAAATAGTATTTAAGACGTTTCGGAATTCTAGTATTAAAGCTCATATCATCCTGCTAAAAATAACAGCACAATTTAGAAAAGAAATTCTTCAGAATGTAAACAGAGAGTACTTTTTAAAATGGCAAAAGTTCATGATCACTCAAACTCTGCGCAGTTTCCCGAAGGAGTATAAACACCGGCGGCTTGTTGATATACCAGGGTAGCTCCAAGATGCCCAGTATAAGAAAGGGTTCCGGTGCCTATCGCGAGCAGCAGGATCATGAGCAATCTAAAAAGCAGGTTTCTAAAAATAGGATATTTGAGCTGCCTTAAAAGATCCACCCCCAATGCTGCAGAAAACAGCCAGGCAGTGGTCCAGGCAAGATTCTCATGCTCTTTTAATACAGTAGGATCACATATCTTTCTTGAAACAATACCATCGGCAAGATCTCCGGTAAATATGGCTATCCACACCGTAGCAACTCCGGCAATAAGCAATACCGAGCCTCCACGCTCCCAAACCTCCCGGGAATATTTAAGAGCGACTATTTTAAACAGGAAAGCCACCACCAGCAGGGCGATGGGAAAATGAACAGACAGAGGATGAAAAACCTCTGTCCGCCAAAAATCTGGTATTTCTTCCATAATTATTCAAGTACCCGCACGGCAAGTGGGTTTAGTCTTTTTCCTTCTTTCTCAACATCTACTTCAACTCTCATCCCCTCTTCCAAAGTGGAGAAATCTACAGTACTACCATCCCTGGTAAGCTCGGTATTGTCAGAAAAATAGAGTTCTAAAGTCTGGTTATCGTCTGTTTCAACATAGATCTCAGTTTTGGATGGCTCCACTTCCTTTATAGTGCCCTGGTATGTGCCCGATTCAACTACATCGGTTCCCTCTCCGCAGGAGATGAACAATAGTAAAAAAGCAGAAAAAACAGTGGTGAAAATTTTAGTTTTCATAATTTCTTGGTTTGAATTTATTGGTACCTCTAATTTAAGGAACTTATTTTATCTCCGCGTGCTCGTTCTCCTTAATTTTCTAATCCTGTTTCTTCTGAAAGCTGCAAAAAGTAAAATTTTGGGTCCCTCCTGAAGGTGTGGTATGATCCACATTCGTTCCACTCAGCACATTAAAATCCTCGATAAAAAGCTTTTGCATATCTCCTATGGAATACTGAGTGATCTCAAGGCCACTGCACTTAGTTGGCCCTTTTTCTGAAAAGGTTGCCAGGATCACATAACCTCCAGGTTTCACGGCTTTTTTAAGGGTTTGTAGATAATTCTCCTTTTTCCCGGCATCGGTAAAAAAATGAAAGGTGGCGCGATCGTGCCAAAGGTCGTATTGTTTTTCGGGTTTAAATTCTGAAGCATCAGCAACGACCCAGGTAATACTATCTGCCTTTTCACACATTCTTTCCTTTGCACGCTCAATTGCTTTTGAAGAAATGTCTACCACTGTAATATCTGTGTATCCTTGTGAAACAAGGAACTCTGCCAAAAAACTGTCTCCCCCGCCAATATCGATGATCGCCGCATCCTTCTCCAGTTGGAATCCTTTAATGAGGTTAAGAGAAACCTCGGGCATTGGCTCATACCAGCTCACTTCTATGGGTTGTTTTTCGGTATATACCTTTTCCCAGTGTTTTTTATTGTTATTCATTTGCTTCAGTTTTATGTTCAAAAAGCCACCAGGGCTCCTGATTATTTTGATTAGTAATATTTACCGCTTCTCCAATTTTAGGGGCATAATAGGCAAGGCCAGATTCTTCCGCAGCAGCAGTAAATCTTTGTATGGGCTCATTCCAGGGGTGATGAGATAAAACGAATTTTCCCCAATGTACCGGCACCACTTTTTTCGCCTGGAGGTCCTGCCCTGCCTTTACCGTTTGTTCAGGAAACATATGGATCTGCGGCCAGTATTTTCCGTATTGCCCGCATTCCAGTAGCGCTAGATCAAAGGGACCGAATTTTTCACCTATGTTCTTAAAACTGCCATCGTAACCTGAATCGCCCCCTAGAAATATCCGTAATCCGAATATCTCCAGCACAAAAGATGACCATAATGTCTGCGCTCTTTTAAAGGTCCTGCCGGAAAAATGGCGGGAGGGTGTAGCAGTAATCTTTATCCCGGATCCTATCTCCTGAGTTTCCCACCAATCAAGCTCGGTAATTTTATCATTTTTGACACCCCAGGTCTCCAGATGGGCACCCACTCCCAGGGAGGTAACAATTCTTTTAGTTTTCTCATGCAGCTTACTGATGCTGGGATAATCAAGATGATCGTAATGATCATGAGTTAAAACGAGCAGGTCCAGCTGGGGAATTTCTTCTGCATCGTAATGATCTGCGCCGGAAAAAGCTTTCCCGAAGAAGCGAAAAGGAGAAGCATTGCCGCTAAATACAGGATCTACAAGAATTCTGAAGTCGTTTACCTTCAAAAAATAAGATGAATGGCCAAACCACACCAGTGTTGGAAAGCCTGCGGTAAGTTCTTTTAAATTGGTTTTGACGTTAGGAAGCTCTGCGGAAGGAGAAACTGTTGATGGCCGGGTGATCATCTTTTTGAGGATCCTGAACATCGATACATCTTTAGGATTTACAGATGTGTGCTCCACATTCCTGAAACTGCCATCCCTGTAATTGGGGGAACTTTTTATCCTCTGAAGCCTTTTCCCTTCGGGATTCTTACCGAATCTTTTTACCATACACCTTTAAATTCTCCAATTAAATTTAGGGAAAAATCTGCCTGTATGTTTTTTGTACTCCACATATTCGGGAAAAGTCTCCTGGAGGAGCTGCTCTTCGTACCTGCTTTTCAGGAAAAACAACAGGTACAGTAAAACACTAATGATCAGTTTATAACCTGAACCCAACCAGACAGAGATTCCGAAGGCCATAAAAAGAATTCCGGCATAGATGGGATGGCGTGCAAAGACAAAAACTCCTCCGGTTATCAATTTTGTTCCTTTTTTAGGACTGGGAAACGGGGAAAGGCTGGTTTTAAGTTGTAGCAGGGCAACCAGCACGAGAACAAGACCTATTCCTCCACAAAAAAGGGCAAGTTTGTGCATATTTTCAGAGATCCTGAACATCAACATTTCGACTTCCAATAAATAGGCTATGAAAAGCAACAACTGAAGCCCCACAAAAATTTTATCCTTTTTAGGAATCGCCATAAAAAAGCTTTAAAGATTAAACAGCTACGTAAAGATAAGGAGAATGCCCGGGCAAATAGTAGCAGCGGCATTCAACACCTTCTCTTCTACAAAATCCCTTATCTTTATGCCCATCTTCAAAAATTGCTTTTCGCATGAAAAAAAATTGTTCCCGACTGTTTTTTTATTCCACCACACTTTTGTTTCTCTTTCTGGTTTCCTGTGAGGAAGAGAAAAAAAAGATGACCGAAACCGATCTTATTTTTTCATCAATTAAAAAAGATCAGGCAAAATGGTACCGGTATCATAAATCAAATATCCATTTAGCTTCAGAATTTTTGCCGCTGGACCAGACCGGAGATACCATTGCCAAAAAGGTATTTTTAGAGGCTCTGCTCACCGGTGATTTTATTGCGATGGAAATAAAATCCAATACTTCGGAAGATACTTACCGGCTTTTCAAGCTTGATGAAGAGTCAGACGAGAATATTGGTGTCACCATAACAGCAGATACTTACCCCGAATACCGTCATTTTATGATGGAAGGAAAGGAATTTCCCGACTTTGAATTTACAGACCTGGAAGGAAAAACTTATTCAAAAGATAAACTAAAAGGAAAAACTGTAGTGGTGAAGACCTGGTTCATTGCCTGTAAACCTTGTATCGAGGAAATGCCGCAACTTAATCAACTGGTAGAAAAATACCGGGATCGTGAAGATGTGGTTTTCCTTAGCCTTTCAACAGATCCTCAACAAGACCTGGAAAAATTTGTCACCACAATGGACTTTCAATACCGTATTGTACCTGATACAGGGCAATTCATTAAAGAAAAATTAGGCCTGTCGGTTTTTCCGACACATATCATCGTAGATGAGAACGGGGTCATGAAGAAAGTGGTGAACACCGCTCCTGAGATGATCTCATTTTTGGAAAGTACCTCAATTCCCGATCTTCAGGAAGATGAGGTTCCTCCACCGCCACCCATGTAATGGTTCAAGGTTCAAGGTTTAAGGTTTAAAAAAATATAGCCCTCAAAAATGGTTTTTTGAGGGCTATATTTTTGTTCTACTTCAATTCAAATCGCTTCTGAATCTCTGTAATTGCGGATTCCATTTGCTGCAAACCTTGTGCAAAAGCTTCTTTTTTCTCTACCAGCTCCTGCTCCAGCAGTTGCCGATAATGAGAAATTCCCTCCAGTAAGTTGGAACAAAAGCCTTTCCAGCCTTTAATATCTCTGGGAACCGGTTGAAAAGTGTTTTTAATTTCTTCTTTCAAATAGTCCACATAAAGCTGCAGCTCCTTAAGGAACATGTGAGGACGATTTGATTCTCCGGGCAATGCTTTGCGTCCGTAAATATGATCTGTCATTTCCTGCAGGCTTGCCACCTTTTTAAAATTAACGATGTTGGGTCCGGGGCAGATGGTCACTGCGTCCAGTTTTTCCACGACCGGCACCTTGTAGTTCAATCCGGCAGAATTACTAAGGCCAATGCACAGGCATTCCTTGCTCAGCAGGTCATCCACCTGCAGGTCATATTCCTCCTTAGGCAGATCGGCGGCTGCCAATTGTTCCAGTTTAAGCTTCTGGTATTTTCTGGAGGCTGTACAGATAGGTTCTTTGGTAAATTCGGTATTGGAGACCAGGTATTTTTCAGTACACGGGCTTCCGGGTTTTCCTTTGTCTATTCTTTGCTGTCTCTCTATTTCTGCGGTTGTACCTTTAAGGTAATTAAATCTTACCCCCAACGGCGAAGCTTTACTTAATACCACATCATTTTCCTTACTTTTTACCAAAAGATCAAGAGTGTTTTCATCTACCGTGGTAGCCTCGGGACATAAGAGGAACGGTGTTCCCCAACCTGTGCCGTTCACACCATAATACCCGTAAAGGAGTTTTTGCTCTGCAGCAGTACCAATCCCTCCCTGCACGGTCACATTGATGGGGTGTGGTTTTTCAAATCCTGCCTCTCCCCTCGCTTGTATGGCCGGGTTATACAAACTGAAAAGCTCATTTGCCAGCTCATCTTTTTTATTTTTGAATTCTTCCAGGATGGGACCCAATAGAAAACCCTGGGTAGCAAAGGCATGCCCGCCGCAGTTGAGACCAGATTCTATCCGGAATTCACTTACCCAGATTCCCTTTTTTGCCAGATATTTTCCCTGGATCAAAGCCGAACGATAATCGCTTACTTTGATGATCACTTTCTTTTTAAAAACTCCCGGGGCGGAAGCATCAAACTCTTTAAAATTCTCAAGGTAATTGAACAACCTGGGATTCATTCCTGCAGAAAAGATCAAGGCAGAATTTTCAAGGTCACTCTCGGCATAGGCTTTTAAAGCACCCAGGGCATCAGAACCATCAGGCAGGATCTCTCCTCCTTTGTCGTAATTATTCTTGTCGACCTTGGTCATGATGTTCACCTCAATCCCGCCGGGGCGAATGTGTGTACGGAGAAAATTTTCAAGTTCGGCTTTGGCTTCGCCATGTGCTTCCAGGAATTGATGGTATTTTTCCTTGAGACCACTTTCTTCTGGTAACATCTCAAAATATTTCACGATTTCAGAACCTTTTTCAAAAGCGGATTCCTTCAGCTTTTCGAATTTTGTCTGCACGTTTCGGTTTACCAGGTTGAGATAATCGGTGATCCGGCGCACGCGGTAATTCTCCTCGTGCTTTTCAATCGGAATATAAGGCTCCTCATTTTGCTGGTAATAATATTTTCTCATCATTTCGACGAGATTGTCCTCTATGATAGACAGGGCCGAGGTGATCCCATAGGACGCAACCTTTATTGGCGTATCAATCGTAAAGGCAATCCCCATCACCGGGATGTGAAACCGGTGGGGTGTTAGATCATATGTCATAGCTATTGGTTTTCAAAGGCAAAACCTCAAAGATGAAGAACCTGCCGTTAGCAGAATATGATCTGGATCAGGTTTACTAGATGTTAGATATGAGATATGAGATGTGAGATATTTTGAAGTGATCAGTGGTTAGTGGTCAGTGATCAGTGATCAGTGGTCGGTGGGCAAAAATTTTAATCTTCGAAAAAATATGAAACCGCAGCAGAAAAAAAACCTGCAACCTGGAACTTGCAACATTTTCCCAAATAGCAACTCGCAACCCGCAACCCGAAACCGGCAACAGGCAACCCCGCAACTCGCAACCGGCGATTAAACAAACGCTACTCCTTAAACCTTAATCCTTTAATAAAGTACTCTAAACCTAATGGTCCCTTCAATACCTTTCATCTCCTCGATAACCTCTTCGTTATAGGCTTTGTTGATATCGGTGATCACGTAACCTATAGTTTCATTGGTTTTTAGATATTGCCCGACGATGTTGCAATCATGTTCTGAAAGCACGTTGTTGATATGAGCGATGATCCCCGGTTTATTATGGTGAATATGGATCAACCTGTGGGCATTTTCCAGAATAGGCAACTGCAGATTAGGGAAGTTAACGCTGTTGGTGGTGCTTCCGGTGTTAATGTACTCAATGATCTTACCGGGCACAAAATTCCCAATGTTCACCTGAGCTTCTTCGGTGCTTCCGCCAATATGGGGTGTTAAAATGACATTTTTGAGACCTCTTAATTCAGATTCAAAAACCTCCTCATTGGTCTTGGGTTCCTTAGGGAAAACATCTATCCCTGCACCCTGGATCTTTCCGGATTCCAGATGCCCTTTCAACGCCTGCAGGTCGACTACATGCCCGCGGCTAAGGTTTAGGAAAATAGCACCCTCCTTCATGAGGTCCAACTCTCTTTCTCCTATAAAATTGTGATTTTCCTTGCGACCGTCTACGTGCAGAGTCACAATATCACTTATTTTTAGAAGTTCCTCCAGACTTTTACATTTGGTAGCATTTCCCAACGCCAGCTTTTCCATTAAATCATAGTAGTACACATCGAATCCTATGGCTTCAGCAACCACCGAAAGCTGTGCGCCTATATTTCCGTAGCCAACAATACCCAGCTTTTTTCCGCGGACTTCCCTACTCCCGGTGGCCGATTTATTCCAGGTACCCGCATGCATCTCCCCAATTTTATCGGGGAGGCCGCGCATCAAAAAGATGATCTCCCCAATGGCCAATTCTACCACAGAACGGGTATTGCTGAAAGGCGCATTAAATACGGCAATTCCCTTTTTTAGACATTCATCAAGATCGATCTGGTTGGTACCAATGCAAAAAGCACCTACTGCAATGAGACGGTTGGCATTTTCAAGAACCTTTTTTGTAAGCTGGGTCTTTGAGCGGATCCCTAATACCGAAATTTCTTTGATCTCTTCTGCCAGCTCCTCTTCATCAAGGGCCCCGGGAATAACAGTTACATTATAGCCCTCATTTTTCATGATCTTCACGGCATCTTCATGTACATTTTCCAACAGGAGGACCTTTATCCGGTTCTTAGGATAAGAAATGGCTTTATTCATTTTGTGCAGGTATAAAAATTCATCAAGGCTTGGCGTAATATGATCGGCTTTTTGCAGAACGTTGTCGCGTTCTACATTTTCTGTAAAAGCATAAAATTTATTGGCGAGACCGGCAGCTTTGATTTCATAATCTGTATAACCATCTCCTATGACGTACACATCCCCCTGCAGATCCAGACCTTTTAGCATTTCAACCTTTCCATTGTTGGAAGAAAGCACATTATCTGTATCAAAGGCATTCAGTTTTCCCTGTGAATCGGGACGAAAGGTATTGGCAAAAACATTTTCTTCTTTAATACCAAATTCTGAAACAATGGGAACTATGAACTCCTTAAAACCATTGGAAATAATGTAAATATTCTCGTGGTTTTCATTGAAGAACTCCCTGTTACGAATAAAGCTGGTGGAAACTTTGCTTCTAAGCCTGTTGACCAAAAGCTCCAGGTGTTTTTCTTCAGCATTTAGAAGCGCCAGCCGCTGTTCCAGGGATTCTCTAAAGGAAAGGTCACCGGCCATCCCGCTGTTGGTCAGGTCGGAAAGCTTTTTAAGACGTTTTTCTTTTTCAGGATGGTCCTGCAGGGAAATTTCCCCCAGGATATCAAGAGCCTCCACCTGGGTGAATGTACTGTCGAAATCAATTATAAAATGCCTGTTGTTCTTCATGCCGAATTTGTTGAAATCATTCCAAAACTAAGGTTTTTCTGGAAGACCGGGAACCTTTAGCAATACAAGAATTTATATTTGACACATCACGAATTAAACCTTCTTAATATTGTATTTTTCTGAATCTTTCCCGGCAGAAAAGTATTTTCTGTAAAAATTCCGCTTAGAATAAAAACGGTGTAACTTATCTTTCCATGATAACACTAATTGAAGACAGTATAAAATGATTGCTGGAGCCGGTATTGATTCATCTTTATTGTTCTTTAAGGTAATACCGGCATAGGTAATCTATGGATACATACTTTTTAATAAAATAAAACTAATGAAACCTATACAATTACTGCCACTGCTGTTGCTAAGCATTTCCCTGACCTCATGCGTGGAAAAAATTACAAGAGTGGAGACCAAAGAACATATGGTGACCATCGCGCCCGAATTTTCTGTGGAAGAAGAAACATTGAAAAACAGGATTTCGGCCATTATTCCCGCGGAAGAGATCAACATTACCTCATCCAAAACTACAAAGACCGGTGAAAAAGATTTTCACACTCTGAACATTAAAATTGTTCCTGATTCCCTCCCTAAAAATGGAATTGGCTTCTACCGATTGACAGATGAAATTCGTGAAGCTGTTGAAAGCGGTATCAGTAACCTGGATCATTACCAAAAAATAACGATTGAGGTAGGCAGGACAGAAATAGAAAATGGGGTGGAACACAAAAGGTCGTATAAAAAAGAGCTGGACCAGTAGGCGAAATCTTCAGCTTCAGGAAGATTTAGGAATTTCTTAAGCCCCTGCAGCCTTCAGAAAAAATCGAATTTAAGTATCTTCGGAAAAATGAAATATTAAGAGCTTCTTAGGAAGTTCTTTTTTTACCCGAAATTCAGAAAAAAGATGACAAAATTCAGGGAGGTAACCGCTCAGGAACTTTTAGATAAACAAAAAAAAGGCGCATTGGTTATAGATGTGCGTCCTGTTGACGCCTATAATGGGTGGAGACTCCATAATGAGCCGCGAGGCGGCCATATTAAAGGAGCGAAATCGCTGCCGGCCAAATGGGCAGGTTATATGGATTGGATCGAGATCGTGCGGCATAAGGAAATTGATCCTTCCCGGGAATTGATCATCTACGGCTATACGCCCGAAGAAGCTCAAAAGGTGGCCGAAAGTTTCGAAAAAGCAGATCATACAAAAATAGAAGTTTATAACTACTTTTTGGAGGAGTGGACGAAAGATGATACGCTGCCCATGGAACAGCTTTCCCGATACCGGCAACTGGTTCCGGCGCAGTGGGTGCAGGACCTTATTTCCGGAAGAAAACCCGCGGAATACGACAACGATAAATTCGTTTTGGTTCATGCCCATTACCGCAACCGCGATGCCTATTTGAGCGGACATATTCCCGGGGCAATTGATATGGACACCAATGCGCTGGAATCTCCCGAAACCTGGAACCGCCGTAGTCCCGAAGAGCTAAAGAAAGCCCTGGAAGAACATGGAATAACTGCCGATACCACAGTAGTACTCTATGGAAAATTTATGTTTCCAGATAATGATGACGAATTTCCGGGCAGTGCTGCCGGTGACATAGGTGCGATAAGGAATGCTTTTATCATGATGTATGCCGGGGTCAAAGACGTGCGGGTACTCAATGGCGGCTTTCAATCTTGGGAAGATGCAGGTTTTGAAGTAAGTACAGAAGATGTTCCAAAACAGCCGGTCGGGAATTTTGGAGCTGTAATTCCGGCAAAGCCTGAGTTGGCTGTAGATGTGCCCGAAGCTAAAACCATGATCGCCGCCCAGGATGCCGAACTGGTATGTGTGCGTAGCTATCCCGAATATATTGGTGAGGTAAGCGGCTACAATTACATAGAAGCTAAAGGACGAATACCCGGAGCTATTTTTGCCGACTGTGGGAGTGATGCATACCATATGGAAAACTACAGGAATGTAGATCACACCACCAGGGAATTTCATGAAGTCATTGAGAACTGGAAGCAAAATGGTATTACTCCTGATAAACATCTTGCTTTCTACTGCGGTACAGGATGGCGAGGCAGTGAAGCCTGGTTCAATGCCTGGTTATTGGGCTGGCCAAAAGTTTCGGTTTATGACGGCGGCTGGTTCGAATGGAGTAATGATCCAAATAACCCTTTTGAAACCGGGGTCCCGGAGAAAGAAACATCAACAGAAAAACCTCAGCACTAGCCAGAAATTTACCCGGGGAATTAAAACAGAAAAGAATCAAATCAGGAGAAAGCCGGTTTCTATCTCTCAGTCTTCCCCAATCTAATTAAATACAGCCGGGATTTCGTCGACCTTTATTTTCCAGATAACAGGAAGCAGGAAATAAATGATCAGGGTGATGATTAGAATAGAAAATATGTTCATCCATACCCCTGCCCTAACCATATCTTTTATCTGCAAATGACCGGAGCCAAAAACCACGGCATTAGGTGGGGTGGCTACAGGTAACATAAAAGCACAGGAAGCAGCGAGGGTTGCGGCCACCAGCAAAAAATAAGGATGAATTTCCATGGCTATTGCCATAGGCGCCAAAATGGGTAAAAGCATTGCAGTTGTAGCCAGATTGGAAGTCACTTCGGTAAGGAAATTCACAGCGGCAACTAGAACCAGGACCAACAGGATCAGGGGAAGATTTTCCAGATCGGTTAACTGCTCTCCTATCCACACTGCCAGCCCTGTCTCTCCAAAAGCCTTTGCTAAAGCCATTCCGCCCCCAAAGAGAATAATAATTCCCCAGGGTACCTTCACCGCGTCTTCCCATATCAGGATCCTTCCACCTTCTTTTCCAGAAGGCAGCAGGAAAAGGACGATTCCCGCTCCTATCGCAATAATGGTGTCATCAATAAAAGGAACGATCGGCTGAAGAAGAAATGAGCGGGTAATCCAGGCGACTGCTGTTAGAATGAAAACGATAAGAACCGTTTTTTCCTGCCGGCTGATCTTTCCCAGATCATTTTTTAGTCTTAAGATTTCAGCTTTTCCGCCGGCAAGGGTCATTCCCTTAAAATTAAAGGCAAAACGGGTGAGGTATTTCCAGCAGATGGCCAGCAGCAACACAGAGATTGGAAGCCCCAGCTTTATCCATTGCAGGAAAGTGATTTCAATGCCATATAACTTTTGAACTATCCCTGCAAAAACCAGGTTGGGAGGAGTTCCTATTAATGTAGCGATCCCTCCAATGGAAGCGCTGTATGCTATCGCGAGCATCAATGCCTTACCAAAAAGGGCATTTTCGTTCTCTTCTGTTTCAGGATTATCCTTTAACTGGCTTATTATTGCAGCGCCAATAGGCAGCATCATTACTGAGGTAGCAGTATTGGAAATCCACATAGAAAGAAAAGCAGTGGCCACCATAAAACCAAGAATGATAAATTTAATATTGGTTCCAATGAGATTAATAATATTGAGCGCGATACGACGATGAAGGTCCCATTTTTCAATTGCAATAGCCAGTAAGAAACCTCCCAAATAGAGAAATACATATTTATCTCCATAGGCTGCGGTGGTCGAAGCAATATCAAGGGCCCCGGTAAGTGGGAACAGCAAAATGGGCAACAAGGCTGTCACCGGGATGGGAACAGCCTCTGTCACCCACCATAGTGCCATCCAAATAGTTACGCAAAGTACATCCCAGGCAGCAGGAGACATTGAGGAAGGACCTTCGAGGATCTGGAGCACCAGGTAAACGAGAGGGCCCAGAATTAGCACTAAAGACCTGAGAGTTAACTTCATCTGCAATTAGTTAAGGATACCTTAAGAAGCTCTTTTTCCCGGGAATTTTGTATTAATTTCATAACAACCAAGGTTTTGTCCTTCTAAATTATGAAAATGGACGGAACATGATCCAAATATCAACCAAACTTTAAATTATGAAAAGATCAATTTTACAACTTGCAGGATTTATGAGTTTACTACTCATATTTTCCATCTTCACTTCCTGTGATGAAGATGAAGAAAGAGTACCCGATTTATCCGCCAATCCTGAAGCCAGGGAAGAAATTTACGAGCAAATCCTAAGTGATGAGCAGCTGCTTTCAGAATTCATGAATGACATGGGAGAAAATGAAATGGCCATGGAAAATTTCAGCAATAATCCCGGGATGACCAAAAGAATGTATGGTGGCGACCGGATGCACCGCATGATGAGAAATAATCCACAAATGCGGGATTCCCTGATGCAGGGTATGATGATGGGAATCGAACGCGATTCCACTATGCGTCCCACTCCACAAATGCGTCAACGCATGTTGCAGCATGTGCAGATCATGATGCAAAGAGATAGCGCATTTGCTTCCGAATTACGTCAAATGATGGACCAACCTGTCAGGTAACCCGGACGAAATATTGCTCTTCCGGGCATATTTTTAATATCCAATCAGAGAAAAAAGTTTCCCGCAGTAACTTCTGCCGGAAACTTTTTTTTACCCTCAAGATAAGGTTCTTACATGGCCCCTTTAAAATTAGCTTCCGAGAAAATAATTTGAGTCAGGAACCCGGGGGATTACTACAATGTCCCCGGATTCAATTAATTACCATACACCAAATCAAGATACCATTCGTTTTATGGTATAGAAAATTATTTATCTTGGCCCCCAATTTTAAAAATCTATGAAGAAAAGTTTTTTCCTATTATTCCTGTTGGCACTGCCCCTGCAAAGCCACAGCCAGTCTTTACAAGATTCTGTTGATCAACTATACATCCGCTACTATGAAGTCCTCAAATCCCAGGATACCATAACCCGTTTGGCAGGAAAGATCAATCATCTTGAAAAAGAATACAACAATTTCAATGAGCTGGTGAAATCCAATAACGAAGTCATCAAACAATTAACCGATAAAGAATTATTTTCCCAGCAACAGCAGCTGGCTCAAAGGCGTAACAAAATAGTGCGTACCGCCGATTTCGTTATTGCCGCAAATGTGAGTCTTAATGCCATAAAACAACTCGACGCTACTTCAGATTTTCACAGCAAGATCGCATCCTTAAATAATCCGGATAATAAAGACCTGGGTTTTTCTCTTTCGGGAGAAGTAGAAGCTTTGCTAAAGGAAAAGATCATAAGAGGCAACAAAAAACTCAACGGAGTAAGATCAGACAAATTTATTGGATTTGTCAACGACATTATTTCCTCTCCCCTTACCGAAGCGGTGACAACAGCGATCCCGGTAGTGGAGTCTATAAGATCTGTGATCGACCTTGTGGCAGGAACTGCAATAACCGGCAAAGATATTTCCCTAACAGAAGTGCAGGACCTAAAGAACTCTTTAAAAGTTTATATTGTTCACTATGAAGGGCTGGCAAAAGCCCAGGCAGAATTTGATCAGAACCTTGCAAACCTGGACATCAGGAAGAATGCTTTGAACCTGCTCCTTAACCAGTATATTACCGATAGGATCAATACGCTTAATCCCAATACCATCAATACAGATCCCAATGTTCAAAACCAGAACAACAATGATCTTATCAACAAGTACTTTAATAAGAGTATGGTGGAGGCAAAAGTGGACAAAATAATCAATTCCGATCCTAAAAATTACAACCGCCACTTAAATGACGACCGCCTACTCTACCCTAATTACACGCTCAACCAGGCAAAATTCATAAGAGATGAGATAGAATCTCTTGGGAAGGAGTATATCTCGATCTACGATTCCTATCAAAAAGCTCTTGAAAAAACCCTCAATAACAGCAAGAATATAGGGGATCCTCAAAAGATCCAGAACACAATAGATGTTCTCAAGCAAAACCTGGTAAAAGTAGAGGAGAACTTTAATCAAAGCTTAAACATTGTGCAGCTTAACCAGCAATTCAGCGATCTAGTAAAATATTAATGTATAGCTGCTGAAAAATTTAAAAACCTTCCCTTCGGAAGGTTTTTTTTTGAGTTTTACCGCTGATAGTGACCAAGGTCATAAAATAAGGACTAAGAGGTCTTTAATTTTGAGCGGTAATCCTCAAATCGAACAAGATGTTTTCAAAAGCCTGTGAGTATGCTATAAGAGCTGCGATCTATATTGCTTCGGAATCCCAAAGTGGAAGACGCTCAAGTCTCAAAGATATTGCAAGGGAGATCGATTCACCTGAAGCTTTTACTGCAAAGACCCTTCAGAAGCTATCCCGAAGCGGAGTGGTAGTATCTACAAAAGGAGCTCATGGAGGATTTCATATTCTTCCGGAACAGCTACCCAAGATCAAGGTATCACAGATCGTGCTGGCGATTGATGGAGATAAGGTTTATACCCGGTGCAGCCTTGGATTACATGATTGTTCCGAAGACCACCCCTGCCCTTTTCATTCCAGGTTCAAACCTGTTAGGAGCGATTTGAGACAGATCATTGAAAACACCAGCCTGGGAGATCTTACCAGCGGCCTCGTCTCCGGTGACACCTTTCTTAAAATTTAAAAAATAAAGATTCTATGTCTATAACCACCCTGCAAAAATCAGATTTACAGGAACAGGTCATCCGTTTAAAAAAAGAAAAAAATGCAGTAATTCTGGCTCACTACTACCAGGAACCCGAAATCCAAGAGGTAGCAGATTTTATTGGAGATTCTCTTGAACTGGCAAAAAAAGCCGCACAAACCACTGCAGATATCATTGTTTTTGCCGGAGTGCATTTTATGGCAGAAACTGCCAAGATCCTTAACCCTTCAAAAAAGGTATTATTACCCGATCTTAAAGCAGGCTGCTCCCTTGCCGAAAGTTGTCCGCCGGAGGCTTTCAGGGAACTAAAGCAAAAATACCCCGATCATGTGGTGGTGACCTACATCAACTGTTCGGCAGAGATCAAAACCTTGAGTGATATCGTCTGTACCTCCTCTAATGCTGAAAGGATCATCAATGCTATTCCTCCAGATAAACCCATCATTTTTGCGCCCGACAAGAATCTTGGAAAATATCTAATCGAAAAGACCGGCAGAAAAATGCTCCTGTGGGATGGCGCCTGTATCGTACATGAAGCTTTCTCTCTCGATAAGCTGCTGGAACTTTATAAAGCCCACCCTCAAGCAAAGATCATCGCCCATCCAGAATCTGAAGCTCACATTTTAAAAGTGGCAAATTATGTAGGATCCACTTCCGGGATGTTGAACTATGTGAAGCAGAGTCCTAATCATACCTTTATAGTTGCTACTGAAGCGGGAATCCTGCACCAGATGCAAAAAGATGTTCCGGAGAAAATTTTGATCCCCGCCCCGGCAAAAGAAGATAATACCTGTGCCTGCAGTGAATGTGCTTTTATGAAAATGAATACCCTGCAGAAGCTGTACAATTGCCTGGAAAAAGAAGATCCGGAAATCACACTTTCCGAAGATATTATGCATAAGGCATTAATTCCCATTGAACGAATGCTTCAACTATCCTAAGGAAGATGAGAACAGATATAATTGTAATAGGATCGGGAGTTGCAGGTTTGACCTTTGCCATAAAAGTAGCTGAAGCGAGGCCTGAGGTTTCCATCATGGTGATCACAAAAGAAGACCGTAATATTTCAAATACCGCCCAGGCCCAGGGAGGTATTGCTGTTGTACTTGACAAAACACAGGACAGTTTCGAGCTGCACATCCAGGATACTTTGAAAGCGGGACGAAATCTTAATGATCCTGAGGTTGTGAAAATGGTAATTTCCCAGGCTCCGGAAAGGCTTCTGGAATTGATCGGGTGGGGCACTTCTTTTGACGCCTCGGGATCGGGAAAATTCGAGTTGGGTCTGGAAGGCGGCCATTCCCGTCGTCGCATTGTACACCATAGAGACCTGACGGGTTGGGAAATTCAGCGGAAATTAGTGGCGAAGGCATCAGCTTTAAAGAACATCAGCTTCAATGACCATTTCTTTGTTACCGATCTTGAAACAGATCCATCTGAAGGTACATGCACAGGAGTAAAGGTGCTGGACAAGAAAACAGGGCAGCTACATAAGATCGCTTCAAAAATCACATTTTTGGCAACCGGTGGCAGCGGAGTTCTTTTTGGGAATACCACTAATCCTTCTGTAGCCACAGGAGACGGAGTGGCTATGGCCTGGCGCGCCGGTGCAGAGGTGAAGAACATGAATTATATTCAGTTTCATCCTACAGCACTTTTTGAAGAAAACAAACATCCTTTGTTCCTTATATCTGAAGCTGTTCGCGGCTTTGGGGCTTATCTTGTAAACCAAAAAGGGAACAGGTTTGTCTTTAAGTCCGACGCAAGAGGAGAACTTGCAACGAGAGATGTAGTTTCTGAAGCTATTGTAAAAGAGCTGAAAAATTCCGGCGAGAAGCACGTTTTCCTTGACTGCAGGCACCTGGATCACAGGACCTTTAAAAGTGAATTTCCTACCATTGTTTCCTACTGCAGCAGTTTGGGGATTGATACCAGAATCCATTTGATTCCGGTAGTCCCTGCGGCACATTATCAATGTGGGGGAATACAGGTGGATCAACAGGCAAGAACCTCCATTAAAAATCTCTTTGCTTCCGGGGAATGCGCACATACCGGGCTACATGGTGCGAACAGGTTAGCTTCTAATTCACTTCTGGAAGCTTTGGTATTTTCTCATGAAGCCTCAAAAGTGGTAATTGAAGAACTTGATTCCATAGCAGAACCCAGTATAAAAAAGCAAAACTTTCTTTTAAGGGAAGAAGAAGAATGCGACGGGGAGATCATTTTGAGTTTAAAACAACGTCTCAATGAGATCATGACCTATGAACTCCTCCAGGCCGCTTCAAAAAAAGAAAAGACCGAAGCCTTTGAACAACTGCAGCTCCTGCAGGACATGCTCGAAAATTACCCGCCTTTCAATTCCGGAACTGTGCCTTTTTTCGAACTGAGAAATATGGTGCAGACTTCGATCCTTATTCTTAAAGATGCGATAGATATGGTTCCTAAAAGGGGAATTCCGCAGAACATTTTTTAGCTAAAAATGCTTTCACAGGGCAGCCTCTGCAGCAAGAATTATTATACTTGTAAAAATTTTAGCAAAAAATAATGCCCATTGTAAGACGTAAAACTGCAGGATGGATCAGGAAAGCCCATCGATATCTGGGAATTTTCCTCGGATTGCAATTCCTCATGTGGACCATTAGTGGAATGTACTTTAGCTGGACAGATATTGATGAGATTCACGGGGATCATTTTAGAAAAATCCATGTACACCCTACTTCTTTTTCAGGTCTATCAGGCTTGACTGATATAGCTGCTGAAGAAGAGATACATTCGGTAGAACTAAAGGATATTGCGGGAGAACCATACTATTGGCTCAATGGGGAGAAGCTTATTCATGCCAGAAGTGGAAGGGAAAAGAAGGAGATCACCGAAGCTGAAGCGGTGCAAATTGCCGGTAAGTATATGATGGATACCTTAAAAATTTCCGCTGTTGAACGAATTACCTCCACAGGTGACCATCACGAATACAGGGGCGGAACGCTTCCTGCTTTTGTAATTTCCTATGCCGGTCCTAAGAATATAAAAGCTTATGTCTCTGCTTTAGACGGCACTTTTAAATCTGTTCGGTACAGGGACTGGCGCTGGTTTGATTTTCTGTGGATGACCCACACCATGGATTATGATACCCGGGACGACTTCAATACCACCGTGCTCCGGGCTTTTTCCCTGCTCGGCCTTATCACTGTCTTGAGCGGATTTGTACTGTGGTTCATCTCTTCTCCCAGGATGATCAAACTCTTTGGGTAGTAAGGTCTATTCCTCTCCCACTTTTCATTTTAACGGTATAATATTTCCTGATATGCCTGCGCACGTAAAGGAACCTTGCGAGGCCTATGATAAAAATTATTGGAGCAATGGCTAGAAGGAAGATCCCCAAATCGATCATGTCTTGCAGGACCTCAACTCTCAATATTGCCACTCCCGAACTCAGCACAACAATAAATGTGCGGAGGTAAGCAAGGAAAGTCCTTTCGTTAGCCATGCGGGTGCGGTCTATCGCCAGCCAGTCGCGTGTAATAAGATCTTCCTTTATTTTTCTTGTATGTTTACTTTTCCGCAAAATCTTTCCAGGCCTTATAGCCTCCTTTTAGATCAATGATTTGTTTAAAACCCATTTCTGAAAGCCTGGCTGAAGCCTTTGCACTGCGGTTACCACTGCGGCAATAGAGATATAAAGGTTCTTCCTTATCAAACTTTTCCATGTTTTTGAAAAAATCATCTGCAAGAAAATCAATATTCTCTGCTCCTTCTATTGAACCTGCTTTATATTCTTCGGGAGTACGAACATCTATGAATTGAATAGAATCCTCGGTTATCTGCTGCTTGAATTCCGCAGGTTCCAAAACTTTTATTTGAGGTTCCTCCTGAGCAAATCCAGGTAAGCTTACTATCGAAAAGAGTAAAACAAACATTAGCTTTTTCATATCTTTTAAAGGTATTATTTTTATAGTAGTGGAGCAAAATTCGCACCACACTTCCACGACTTATACTTGAACGTGATTGTAGATCGCCATAAAATGGCAGTAACTTCCTAAAAGCACAAAAAAATGAAAGATGGCATGATTGAATTTAATCCTGCTAATATTATATAAAATGGCTCCTATAGTATAAGCCAGTCCTCCACCCATTAACCAGTATAAACCTTGCGAAGAAAGATTCTCATTCAAAGGTTTTATGGCAAAAATGATCACCCATCCCATGCCTACATATAGCAAAGTTGACAGGATCTTGAACCTCCCGGTAAAAAAGAGTTTGAGAATAGTGCCAAAAAGGGCAATTCCCCAAACCACTGCAAGAATGATCCATCCGGTTTGACCTCGTAGTGTAATTAAAGCAAAAGGGGTATAGGTGCCGGCAATTAGGATGAAGATCGCTATATGATCGAAGATTTTATAGATGAAGCGCTTGCGCAGATCCCGGGTGCTGTGGTAAAGTGTTGATGCGGAATATAACAGAATAAGTGATGATCCAAAAATGACAAAACTGATCAAGAGTTTAGTGCTGTCAAATTTTGTTGCTTTTAAAAGGAGCAAAAGTAATCCCAGGATACTTAAAGCCAATCCCACTGCATGGGTGATAATATTTAGCTTCTCCTCTAGGGAAGGATAAAATCTGATCTTTAAAGGTTTCTTCATCTCATATATTCCCTGCAAAAATACTTGGATAGAGGAACTAATTCAAAAAAAATCAATATCACAATGTAAGAATTAACCTACAATTTTATTCCGTAAAGTATGCTAAATCCGATGATCTACATAAATTTTTGGTTTAATAACCAAAAATTTTGTCAAAAAACTTGCTAAATAAATTTATTGGCTTACATTAGCTGCCTAAGGAACAATCATTTAATCCATTTATGGAGCTACTTATTGCCCTCATTTCTATCGAAATCATAGCCTCCAAGTTTCTGGCTTCTTATATTTCATCTTATCGTCCCGAAGGTCCTTACGAGGAAAAAAATCCCTTGCTTCGTCTTTTGCTGGACAAGTTAAAAGTAGCTCATGATGAATGGCTTTCCTTCTTCTGTACGATTCTGGCAGTAGGAACTTCTCTTTACCTGCTCAATTCTTTATATACAGGACCGGCTTACCAGTTCCTTTTCGTATTTACGGGATTTTATACTACAATTCTCAATTTGGGCGCCGCTCACAGCAGCTACTTTAGAAGAACCAATTTTATCACCCGAAGACTCTTAAGATAACAATTACAAGATTTCCCCTATTGGCTTTGAACCAAAAGCTGAAGTAACTTCATTTTTAAAATAGAAGTTATGAAAACTTTACATTGTCGCGACGCCGGCTATGATTGTGATGGCGTTATAAGAGGAAATTCTGATGAAGAAGTAATGGGACAGGCTGCGCAACATGCGCGGGAGGTGCACGGAGTAGAAGCCACTCCCGAAATGTCTGCTCAACTAAAAAACCTAATCCGGGAGGAATAGGAATAAATTTTTCCATTCCTGGAAACCTCAGCAAAAATTTGCTCCGGAGGCTGCCATGGTTTATCTGTCCCGAATTTAAAATTTCACCTAACAACGTCTCTTATTAAGCTATTCAAACTTTTTCCTCATATTTGAGGGTATGAATATTTCCCGGCTCATCGAATCAGGATTCAGGCGATTTATTCCCTCCCCTTTTACCTTAGCGGTCTTGCTAACCCTGTTCACTATGGCGTTAGCTTTTTTATTTACCGGAAATTCAGGTTTTTCAGGAGCAGTAAATATTCTGGATTACTGGCAAACCGGAATGTGGGATTCAGGTTTACTGGTTTTTGCTGTACAAATGATGCTCATCCTGGTCCTTGGTCATATTCTGGTGCTCAGCAGGCCGGTAGCTAAACTAACCTCCCGCCTCACTTCTATTGTTAAGGGAAATACAAGTGCTGTATTAATTGTATCCATCTCAACAATGATGGTAGCTTTTTTTAACTGGGGCCTTGGATTAATCTTTGGAGCCATTATGGCCAGGAAAGTTGCAGAAGCTGCAAGAGAAAGAGATTTTGAAATTAATTATCCCCTGATTGGAGCTGCAGGTTATTCAGGACTCATGGTGTGGCATGGAGGAATAAGTGGAAGCGCCTCTTTAAAAGCTGCTGAAAAAGGGCATCTACAAAGTCTCTTTCCCGGAGCCGGAAACGCAGACATTGCCGCTCGACTTCCTGAATATATTTCTACTGAAACTACGATCTTTTCCTCCTGGAACCTGCTCATCTTTGCCATTCTACTCCTCGTGATCCCGGTAATTTTATATGTAATTTCTAAAGTCACGAAGACTGAAAAAGTTGATCTTCCGAAGGAAAAAGATATAAAAGACTCAAAAATTATTTCCGGAGCAGAAAAACTTGACCATTCTCCCCTGCTAAAAACAATTTTTGGATTGCTGTTAATTGCTGCCTTTTTTGCAAGCTACTATGGCAACCTGAGCGAAGGAAATCTTACTCCTAATATGCTCAACTTTCTTATGCTGGGGCTTTGCATCCTTACGCACAGATCTTTTGTTTCTTTTGTAAATGCTCTGGACGAGGCAATTTTGGGCGCAGGAGCGATATTGATCCAGTTTCCGCTCTACTTCGGAGTGATGGGGATCATGAGAGAAACGGGAATGGTCAATGAAATAGCACTGTTCTTTGTGGGAATAGCTTCAGAAGTAAGTCTGCCGGTATTTACCTTTTTCAGTGCAGGACTGGTTAACATCTTTGTTCCCAGCGGAGGGGGTCAATGGGCAGTGCAGGGACCTGTGGTCATTGAAAGCGCATTACAATTAGGTGTTCCTCTAAACAAAGCAATAATGGCCTTTGCCTATGGAGACCAGCTCACCAATATGTTACAACCTTTTTGGGCATTACCTCTACTGGCCATTACCAGGCTTAAAGCCCGGGAAATCCTGCCTTACACCCTCCTGATGATGTTGGGAGGTCTGGTAATTTTTGTCACGGCCCTTTTTCTAATTTAGAGATAGAATTGATCTTCTAAGGAAGCCAGAACTTATCCTGCCACTCATCTTCAGAAAAGCTGATTCTATCATGCAGCTTTTCTATATGCACCAGATCTTCGGGAGTCGCGTGTAATGCTATTTCTTTGTAAAGAACGCGCTCTTCGAACCTGATGTAAGTGCTTAGCTCTTCTTCCAGCAGATTTAAAACCCTTTCATTATCACAATCACAGCTAAGTAATTTGTTGATGCGCCTGTGATTCGCCAGCGCCTTTTTTACTCTTACATTACTTCCCAAAAGGGGAAAAATATGCTGCTCTTCAAGGTCGAAATGCAGATCCAGGTATTCCTGCTTAAACCAATTTGTATAACGTCTTATCCGGTCCTTTTCAACATTCTTTTTCAAGCCAATCCTTATGTTCTCACAAACCTGAAGTACCTGAAGGTGTTCCAATGAAAGCGTCTTTAATGCATTTGTTTCAACTGGTGTTGACCTCATGGTAGTATATTATTTCTTTTTTTGCTCCCAAAAATGATCTTCCCACAAATCATCGGAAAATGGTACCGCATGATGTCTTTTCTCAATCTCCTCAAATTCCTTTGGGGAAGCAATTTTCTGCACCTCATTGAAAAGAATTCGCTCTTCAAATCTAATGTGGGCATCCAACTCCTCTTCTATAAGACTAAGGGATTTTGTTATTTCAGATTCATCATCAAAAAGCCTGCGCAACCGGCGGTGTTCCGCAAGCGCTTTTTTCACCATTGGATCTTCCTCCTCCAGGACAGGGAATACAAATTCTTCTTCCGCTTCAAAATGGGGATATAAATATTTTGTTTTAAACCAATTGGTGTATTTCTTCATGCGCCGTGGTTCCACCTGGAATTTGAAACCCTGCCTCAATTTCCAGCACAACAACAAACCGTGATGATGATCCCGGCTTAGGGGTTTTAGAGCTTCATGACGTTTAATAGGTTTTTTATTTTCCATGGATTTGTGGGAGTTCAATAATTCTTTTTTGCCAGGTTCATTTCTCAGATCTCCACATACATTGCAGATCTTGACAGGTTCTTTCGAAGCCCCGGACCTTGCTTTTGTAGATGGATGGTTATCTTGTTCTGACATAGGAATTAGCGATTAGGACAAATATATCTTATTTATTTCCCCTGTCTTATGAGGTAAATCATATAAATGATCCGATATTAAAGTATTGGGGTTTTAAAAAGAGTAAGAACCCCTGCAGATTTTAAGTTGCAGTGTCAGAATTCCTTCAGAAGAAACAAAGCTTCAAACTTGATTCCCAAAAAAGCAATTAGGCGAAAAATCCTTAAAAATCTTTCGCCTAATCTTAATAACAAAAATCTGGTCAAAAGCCGGTATCTCCCAGCTATGCGCTAATTGCGATATAACCACAAATGCATAAGGCTAATAAGTTTATTGACATTAACAGGTTTGGTGAGATAATCATTGGCCCCGGCCTCCAGGCTTTTTGCCTTGTCTTCGGGCATCGCCTTAGCTGTTAAGGAAATAATTGGTAAATTTTCATAAGCTTCATTATCCCGTATTTTGGAAGTTGCCTCATAGCCATCCATGACCGGCATCATCACATCCATCAACACGATATCAATATCCTTTTCCTGCTCAATTTTCTCTATGGCTACTTTTCCGTTATCTGCAAAGACCACTTTCATTCCTGCATCCATGAGTGTTTTAGAAAGTGCATAGGAGTTGCGTTCATCATCATCCACCAACAGTACCTTTTTACCTTTCAGAAGATTTTTAGGATCGTGTAATTCTGTCAACATTTTTTTCTGTCGGGAGGAGAGCCTCCCTTCTTCACTGTGTAACATTAAAGAAACCTCATCAAGCAGTTGTTCCGGAGTAGCTGCCCCCTTAATTAAAAGCCTGTCTGTAAAACTATGCAACACTTTTGCATCCTTTTTTGAAAGTTCTCTACCCGTAAATACAACCACGGGTATAGTATCTTCTTTCTTTAATGAGTCCATCTTTTTGAGAAGTTCCAGGCCGCTAATATCCGGAAGGTTTGGATTTAAGATCATACAATCGAAATTTTCTGACTTGAGCTGTGAGAGACCATCTTTACCCGAAGCAGCTATAGAAATAGTCATCTCCTTGCTTTCTATGATACTCTTAATTTTTTGCTGAGAGTCCTCCTCCCCTTCAATGATCAACAACTTTTTGGTCGAAGAAGACTGTAGTTTTTTAACTTTCTGAAGTGCATTTTCCAGAACTTTAAATGGTACCGGTTTTAGATTAAAGCCCATTGCTCCCCTGCCTAAAGCCTCACGTCTAAGATCTTCCCCTGCAAATAAGAATACCGGAATATGCCTGGTCTTCAAATTGAATTTAAGATGATCAAGAACAACGAGGCCTTTCATATCTCTCAGTTGATCATCCAGTAAAATTCCGTTTGGCTGAAATTGTTCGGCTAGCCTTAATCCATCTTTCCCATCCATGGCAAAAAGAAATTTAAAGCCTTGTTTCTGAAGAATTCCTTTTACTATTTCCGCAAAGAAGATATCACCTCCTAAGATCAAAACCGAAGCATCAGAAACTTTAATATGCTCCCTGTCATCGGCAAGAACAACATCCTCGTTAATAACGGATCCATTTTCAGCAGCATCCATTGCGTCTAAATTCCTCGTCTTTGGAAATCCTGCCTCGCTGTAAGAGGACATGGCATCTTCCATTTCCTTTATTGGGGCGCTGGTAAGGTCGACCGGAATATAAACCTTAAAGACACTTCCTTTCCCCTCGGTACTTTTGATATGGATCTCACCTCCAAGCAATCTTGAAAGTTCCCTCGAGATCGTCAAGCCAAGGCCTGTACCTCCATATTGACGGCTGGTACCCCCTTCTGCCTGTTGGAAAGCTTCAAAGATCATCTTCCTTTTGGTTTCAGGAATACCTATTCCTGTATCTTTCACTGAAACCTCAAGAACCTCTGATACCGGTAAAGAAATTTCCTGAAATTTCACCCCTTCATGAGGTTTACAGATAGAGACTTCTACTGAACCTTTTTCTGTAAATTTTATGGCGTTGGAAATAAGATTTTTTATGATCTGTTCTAACCGCTGCCCATCTGTAATAATTTGTTTTGGAGCATTCGAGTTAGCCTGGATGGTAAATTTAAGTTTCTTGGATTTTGCCAAAGGTTTGAACTGATCCTTAAGATTATTGACCAGGTTCTCTACCGTTACCTCCTCAGGGTGTATCTGAAGTTTTCCGGCCTCAACTTTTGAAAGATCAAGAATATCATTAATCAGATTCAATAGGCTTAAACCACCTTCATAAATTATACTGGCCGACTTTTGCTGGTCTTTGTATAAATTTCCTTTACTGTTATCGCTAAGATCTTTTGAAAGAATAAGAAGGCTATTAAGCGGCGTTCTCAATTCATGAGACATATTAGCCAGGAATTCTGACTTATACTTACTGGCAAGTTCCAGTTCCTTTGCTTTTCGTTCCACCTCAACCCTGCTGTACTGCAGATCCTCCTTTTGCATCTCAAGATCTTTCGTCTTTGATTCAAGATCATCATTGGCCATTTGAAGTTCCTTACTCTGGATCTTGAGTTTTTCCTGTTGTTTAAGAAGCTCTTCAGACTGTCGCTGCGACTCTTCCAGCAGGTCTTTCATTTTCTCTCTATCCAGGGCAGAGTTTGTAGTAATTGCTATGTTTTCTCCTACGGAGCGCATCAATTCGAGCTGATTGTCATTGAATGACTCAAAGGATCCAATTTCTATCACCCCTTTTACTTCCCCATCTATCATAAATGGCTGTACCAGAATATGTCGGGGTTTTTCTTCTCCCAGTCCCGAAGAGACACTAATATAATCGGATGGTATTCCTGAAATAACGATCACTTCTTTTTCCAATGCGGCCTGTCCTACTAATCCCTCTCCAAATTCAAAGGTTGTTTTTAAAGATTTGCGTCTGGTAAAGGCATAGGAGCCGGTCATTCTCAAATGTTTCTTGTCCTCAAATCTTTCGGCCAGATAAATGACCCCAACTTGCCCGTCAAGATATTTTGTGAGATAAGAAATAATATTTTTAGAAAGGGTAAGCAGGTCCTGTTCTCCCCTCATCCTGTCGTTAAGCCCGGCCTGTCCTGTTTTGATCCAGGCTTCATTTTCATTCTCTTCAGAAATGCGCTTCAGGTTTTCGGTCATAGAGTTAAGGGCGATACCTAATTGATCGGCCTCAGATCTCAGCGGCATCTCGATAGAGAAGTTCCCTTCAGCAATAGTGTTGGCCGCCTTAACAATAGTGGTAAAGGAGTCTACCATCGCATTGATGTTATTCTTAAGTTCCTGCACCTCTCCCTTAACTTCCACATCGATCTTCCTCGAGAAGTCCCCTCGTGCAAGTGCGGTGGATACTCCCGCGATATCCCGTACCTGAGAGGTAAGGTTACTCGCCATCTGGTTCACATTATCTGTAAGATCTTTCCAGGATCCTGCCACGTTAGGTACTTCGGCCTGACCTCCCAAGATTCCTTCAGTTCCTACCTCACGTGCCACGTTGGTTACCTCATCTGCAAATATGTTAAGTGCATCCACCATGATGTTAATGGTGGTGGAAAGTTCAAGTACCTCACCTCCTTTCCCCTGCTCAGAAATTTTCTGGGAAAGATCCCCGTTTGCCACTGCAGTGGTTACGGAAGCAATTTCCCGTACCTGGGTGGTAAGGTTACTTGCCATGGTGTTCACATTATCGGTCAATCCTTTCCAGGTTCCTGCGACGTTTGGCACTTTTGCCTGCCCGCCCAGCATACCTTCTGTTCCCACCTCACGTGCCACACGGGTTACCTCTGCCGCGAAAACGTTCAGGGAGTCCACCATCTGGTTGATGGTATCTTTTAATTCGGCTATTTCGCCTTTTACATCAATTGTAATTTTTTGGGAAAGGTCACCATTCGCAACCGCCGTTGCTACATTTGCGATCTCCCGCACCTGGCTGGTAAGGTTACTTGCCATGGTATTCACATTCCCGGTAAGATCTAACCAGGCACCTGCAACGTTGGGCACTTCTGCCTGTCCTCCCAGCATCCCTTCGGTACCTACCTCACGCGCCACACGGGTTACCTCGTTGGACAGAATGTTAAGGGAATCCACCATCGTATTAATAATGGTAGAAAGTTCCAGTACTTCCCCTCCTTTTTCTTCTTCGGAAATCTTTTTGGAAAGATCCCCGTTCGCTACCGCTTTCGTAACTGAAGCAATCTCCCTTACCTGAGTGGTAAGGTTGGAAGCCATCGTATTTACGTTCTCGGTCAATTCCCACCAAGCACCTCCAACATTTGGCACCTGGGCCTGGCCTCCCAGAATACCTTCCGTACCTACTTCTCTTGCCACACGGGTTACCTCATCAGAGAAAATGTTCAGGGAATCCACCATTGTATTGATGGTTTCTTTTAATTCTGCAATCTCTCCTTTGGCCTCAATAGCAATTTTTTGTGCAAGATCTCCTTTTGCCACGGCAGTTGCCACGTTAGCGATCTCCCGTACCTGCGTGGTAAGGTTTGATGCCATGTAATTCACATTGTCAGTAAGGTCTTTCCAGGTACCGGCGACATCGGGCACCATCGCCTGACCACCAAGAATACCTTCGGTACCCACCTCCCGGGCCACACGGGTTACCTCATCAGAGAAAATGTTCAGGGAGTCCACCATCTGGTTAATGGTTTCCTTCAGTTCCGCGATTTCCCCTTTTACATCGATGGTAATTTTTTGTGACAAATCCCCATCTGCCACCGCGGTAGCTACGTTTGCGATTTCCCTTACCTGGGTGGTCACGTTGCTCACCATGATATTAACATTGTCGGTAAGATCCTTCCAGGTACCCGCAGCACTTGGTACAGTAGCCTGTCCTCCCAGTTTTCCTTCGGTACCTACCTCCCGTGCTACACGTGTTACCTCGGCCGCAAAGAGCGTCAGGGAATCCACCATGCTGTTAATTGTGTTCGAGAGGACAAGTACTTCTCCTCCTTTTCCTTCTTCAGTAATCTTTTGTGAAAGGTCCCCCTGTGCTACCGCAGTGGTTACCGAAGCAATTTCCCGTACCTGATTGGTCAGGTTGTTTGCCATGGTATTTACATTATCGGTAAGATCTTTCCAGGTTCCGGCCACATCGGGCACTTTCGCCTGCCCTCCCAGTTTTCCTTCCGTTCCTACTTCCCGTGCCACACGGGTTACCTCATCAGAGAAAATATTCAGGGAGTCCACCATCTGGTTGATGGTGTCTTTAAGTTCTGCGATCTCCCCTTTTACGTTGATCGAGATCTTTTTGGAAAGGTCACCATTCGCAACCGAAGTTGCTACTCCGGCGATCTCCCGTACCTGGGCTGTAAGATTGGAAGCCATGGTATTTACGTTCACAGTAAGATCCTTCCAGGTTCCTGCAACATCAGGCACATCTGCCTGTCCTCCCAATTTTCCTTCTACCCCCACTTCCCGGGCCACATTGGTTACCTCGGCAGCAAAAATATTCAGGGAGTCCACCATCCTGTTAATGGTTGTGGACAGTCCCAGTACTTCTCCACCCTTTCCTTCTTCTGTAATTTTCCTTGATAGATCTCCATCTGCAACCGCAGTGGTTACACGTGCAATTTCCCTCACCTGCTCGGTAAGATTACTTGCCATTTGGTTTACGTTATCGGTAAGGTCTTTCCAGGTTCCTGAAACGTTAGGTACACTAGCCTGTCCCCCTAATTTTCCTTCAACACCCACCTCCCGGGCCACCTGGGTTACCTGTTCAGCAAAGATATTAAGACTTCCCAGCGTTCGGTTAATTACGTCGGCCATGGCCCGAAAATCTCCTGTAACAGTTAAGCTAAATTTATCTTCCAGTTTTCCTGCTGCAATACTGTTTAGAATTCGGCTTACTTCAAGTACCGGCTTTGCAATAGCCTCAATAAGAATGTTAATGTTGTCGATCATATCCTTCCACACCCCGGTAGAAGCCTTAAATTCTGCCCGGGCATCCAGGTTACCTTCAATACCTCCTACCCTCGAGATACGCGACACCTCTGTACTTACCCCTCCAATCATTTCAACCATCGAGTTGTAAGCTTCTGCGAGATCGGCGAATTTATCATTGCGCTCTTTGGAAAGCCTCACAGAAATATCTCCCTCTCTAAAAGCTTCCAGTGCGAAAATTAATCTATCAAGTTGTTCGTGAACGTAATCACTGTCTTTGAACATTTCCTTGTGGGGTACCCGTTTGGATTTGGAAATTACATAGTCCACAGGTTACCACCTGAAGTTTTGATATTTAAGTTTCGTGGATTTTGGTACCTAAACTCAAGATTTATGAATCCTTAATTGCATCCATTCCTGGAAAAAAGCTCTGCCGGCTGACTGATTTAGAATTTGGTGCTTGAAATTGAAATTTTTCTGAAGAATAAATGATTTAGAGAAGCCTAATTTAAATATCCCCCATGACTGGCTAAGGAGTTGAAGACTAATCCTATTGCTAAGAATCTTATAATAGAAAATATTCATGTTTGGTATTAGCGATCTTCCTAAATTTTTTCTGGCCTTTTTCCTGGTGATGCCGCTGATTTCGATATTACATGAAGGGGGACATGTGTTTTTCGCCTGGCTTATGGGTGGTAAGAACATCAAGGTAAGTGTTGGTACCGGAAAACCCATTTTTAAGTGGAAGATGATCGAGGTACGTAAATACTACTTCTGGTATGGGATGTGCACTTTCGAGAATCTCAAGATTAACCAAAGATGGAGCAATATCCTCATTTTTGGGGGAGGAAGTCTTTTTAATTTCCTTGGGGTATTGGCTGTAATGATCCTTGTAGAGGAACAGCTGATAGAGACCAACATGTTCACTTACCAATTCACTTATTTCTCCCTGTACTACATCTTCTTTGCACTATTCCCCATGCCTTATCCTGATGGAAACTACAGCGATGGGAAAATAATTCTGGATCTCATGCAAAACAAAAAGTTTGCTGTTACGGAAAGAATCTTCAGGGTGCAGTGGAATGCTGAAAAAAATCAATGGCATGTCCTCAATCATGATCAGGAATTCGTGGAAGCTTTCGAAAATGAAGAGGAGGCTTGTAGTAAAGCAAAGGAGGTAGCTGAAAAGTATAAACCGAGTAGAGTCATTAATGTAAAAGATGGGGAGGAAAAAGAAATCCACAACTTCCCCCGGGTTCCACTCTAGATTCTATTTTGCCACCCACAGAGGTACTCCAAAATTAGCATTGAATAATTCTTCTGTAACACTTCCCACTGCAAAAGGGGAAAAAGTATTGCCGCCTTTATCTGAAATCACGAGCAGGTCTGCTTCCGATTTTTGAATGTTCGCTATGATCTTCTGCGCAGCCCCTGATTCCCTTCCCAGGAAAACCAGAGGTTCAATTGGTTCAGAATAATCTATTTTCTTTATGAACTTATTAATTTTCTCCTGCACATGTTTTTCTACTTTGGGAGCCATAGATTCCGGAGAGACATAAGGGGAGAATTGCACCGGTACACTGTAAACATGAACCAATTTGAGAGAAGCTCCACCGGACTCCTGTAATATTTTGGTTACATTAAAAACTTTTCGGGATTCGGGGGAAAGGTCGGTTCCTGCCCAGATGAGTTCGATCTTCGGCTTAGCTGCACGCGGTACTGCTAAGATATCACACCTAAGTAACCTCAGAAGTTTTCCGCTCACCAATCCGGTGCCTTTCTCGTGTTTTTTATTGCCCACAATGGCAAGTTGGACAGCATATTTATCCACCACATACTTAATGAGGGATTCGCTGTAGGGGTCTTCAGAAATTAAAACTTCCCAATCTACTTCAGCCGTAAAATGCTCCTGAACTTTATCATTAAGTTCATCTCCAATAACCTGGTCAAGATTAACATCTTTAAGTTGTTCTTCAAAGAGTTCTGAAATCTCATATTTCTTGATGTTATGAACAAAATAGACCTTTTCTGCTCTAAGGCGGTGAGCAATAAAGGATGCATATTTTATGAGCACTTCATCCAGGTCTGAAAGATCCAGGGCAACCAGTATATTCTTGTAATTTTTCATTTTAAAGTGGATTAGAGATTAGGTTTTGATTTTCCGGTACTGCGTTTTTTAATAATATCGGCTACCTTTTCTTCATAGCTTTCCCATTCTTTCTGGGCCTGCCGTTCTTCAGCCTGTTGATGTTCATCTTTTAGAGCAGTGTACAGGGAATAACACATGAACAGGAGAATAAAAGCGAACGGAAGTCCTGTGGCTATAGACGCGGTTTGCAAGGCCTGTAAACCACCACCTATTAAAAGAACTGCTGCAACGGTACCTTCGGCAACTGCCCAGAATATCCTTTGCCCCACAGGAGCATCGATCTTTCCTCCAGAAGTAAGACTGTCCACGACCAGGGAACCAGAATCTGAAGAGGTAACAAAAAATCCGGCAATTAGGATCACTCCTATAACATTCAGCACTACTGCAAAGGGATAATCTTCAAGAAAAACAAAAAGCGCCGTGGCAACATTATCATCAACTGCGTTTAGAACTGTTTCATTTCCAACTAATGCCTGCTGAATTGAGGTGCTTCCGAAGGCAGTGATCCAGAAAAAAGTGATTAGTGAAGGCACTATAAGTACACCTGAAATAAATTCCCTTATGCTTCTCCCCTTTGAAATTCTGGCAATGAACATTCCCACAAAAGGAGACCAGGCGATCCACCAGCCCCAGTAGAAAACTGTCCAGGCGTTTTGCCAGTTATTCCCTGTATAACTTTCTGTCCATGTCGAGATTTGCAGAAAACTGTAAAAATAGTTACCGGTGTTCTGCACGAATGACTGAAAAATGAAAATGGTAGGTCCCAGCAGGACCACCAAAACCAGCAAAAGCACTGCTATCCTCATGTTCCATTCACTCAAAAACTTTACGCCTTTATCCACTCCCAATACTACTGAAGCTGTTGCGATAAGGGTAATCCCGGCAATAAGGGTAACCTGGGTGACGATTCCGCTACTAAGGCCAAACACGTGAGCGAGTCCGGCCGCGATCTGCTGAACTCCCAATCCCAGGGAGGTCGCCAAACCGAAAAGCGTCGCCAGAACAGCAAAAATATCGATGAGGTCTCCCCATTTCCCATAGATCTTATCCCCCATGACAGGGTAAAAAACAGAACGAATGGTCAAGGGTAGTCCGTGGGAATAGGTGAAATAAGCCAGCGAAAGTCCCACAAGCGCGTAAACACCCCAGGCGTGAAAGCCCCAGTGCAAAAAGGTGAAATTCATCGCCTCCTGCGCTGCCAGGGGAGTTCCACCCTCTGCAAGCGGCGGATTCATAAAATGCGTTACCGGCTCAGCAATACTCCAAAACAACAAGCCAATTCCCATTCCCGCACTAAAAAGCATCGCGAACCACGAAAGGGTTTTAAACTCGGGCCGGGCATCTTTTCCGCCTATCCTTATATCGCCATATTTGCTGAAGGCAAGATAGATTACGAAGATCAAGAAAACATTTACACACAGCACAAAAAACCAACCGACTGTGTTGGAAATAAAATTCTGAATTTCAGTAAAGTAATTTTCTGCCTGCTCTTTGAAGATGAGAGTGAGTGCAATACTGATAATGATGAAAATGGTAGAGGTAAAAAACACCGGACCATTAACATCCAATCCCATGATCGATTTTCGCTCGTCGCTTCTTACAATTTTTTTAGCCATAAGTGGTTTTTCTCAGTATGTTTTAATAGTCGATTAAAAATAATATCCAATATTAATATTGAATCTCGCCTCCCATTTCGCGCCGGGAGTGCCACGGCTGAAATCATCAATATAATTGCCCCCCAACCAGGAATGATTCAGGCCGGCGGCATAATCTATATAAGTGTAGATATTCCCTGCTGTTAGAAGTACGCCGGTCACATTCATAGCCGAATCTTCAAAATCATCTTCCTTCTTCTGCATGTATCCAAAATCATTATAGAATTGTAAAGCCGATACAGGTCCCCAGTCTACAGGAACATTGCGGGCAAGGGTTAAAGTGTACATATTAAAATCTGCAGCAACTTCATAAGGTGCACCATAGGCCGCCATTAAAATTACTTCTCCGGAACTGCCCAAGGTGTTTTCAGGATTGTGAGCGATGTTCATAGCTTCACCCTTGAGATTCCAGTCCTTATAGGTTGCTTCGTAATGCAAGGCAAGTCCGTAATGGTCTCCCTTCTCTTCGGTGTCAAGGTTATAGAGGCTACCATATTGTCCGGAAACTCCAATCCTCTGCAGCACATTTCCCCCAAATTTAAAGACGAATTTCCCATTGAACTGGTTGACCTCCTTATTCCTCCCTGCCACATCATAGGAATATCTGCTATGGGAAATTTCCGTATCATTTCCGAAGCGCAATTCCTCGGCATTCTTGAAGAAAGCTAAATGATATTCTATGTTCTCTCCCAGGTGAATGTATTTTATCCCCATATCATGATCGTCCTCGAGACCAACATAATATGAAAGATTGAAGAACCAGTTATTGGAATTATACTGCTGAATTCCAAAAGGCACCTGGGTAAGTCCCAGCTGTAGCTCATCTTTTTCGCTGAAGCGGTATCCAAACCAGCCCTGTTTCAGCATTCCACCGCCAAAAGCTTCGGAGTAAAAACGATATTCGGCATTGAGGTAGATCCCTTTGTAAGCTGCATTTGCATTAATACGGAACATGTCATACCCAAAATCCCCGCCCCGGTTTTTCTGTTCCGTTTTCCAGGAGGAAAGGTTGTAATTGAAACGCAATGCGCCGCCAATATCTACTTCGGGATCTTCCTGGGCATAAACAGAATTCATAATGGCTGCTACAGTGAATAGCAGCGCGCAAAGAGTGAAGGTTTCAACTTTAAGATTCATTCCATTTTTCCTTGAGCTTTTAATTTAGGCTTAGGAATTTAAAAACAAATCTATTTTTTGATAAAATATTGTTAAGCGGGCGAATTGTTAATAATGACTACCATTATCTCGGGGCGGGCGGATTTAGAATTTGGTGCTTGTAATTTTAATTACCCGAAGGGTACAGGATGTGAAGAATCCTTATAACATCCGGAGCTGGAAATACAAAAGTATTGCCGGAAGCAGTAATTGGATTTTGGAGCTTGCAATTTGGATTTTACCCGAAGGGTACAGGATTTAAAGAATCCTAATTACATCCATTGCTGGAAATACAAAAGCTCTGCCGGCTAAGGCCGTCAGCTTTTCTTGTTTAAAGCCTGCACTGCAAAGCAAGCTTTGCGTGCCACTTTAAACAAGAAAAGTGATGCTCTCGCATCACTTTTGTGCTTGTCGGGATGACAGGATTTGAACCTGCGACCCTACGCCCCCCAGACGTATACGCTACCGGACTGCGCCACATCCCGAAATAGTGGTTTTAAAAAGGAAACAGCTTTACTATCTACTTCCGACTCCCCGGGACCACACCCCCGATCGAGAATGCAAATTAAACAGCTTATTTAGAATTTTCAAAGAGAAAACAGGCTTTTTCTCCAATCATCATTCTACTAAGGTTTTATACAATTAATGCGAGTCTCCAAAACCTTATTTTGCTTCAGAAAAGATATTTTTTAGCTTAAGGAAAAAGAAATAATTATTTCCCCAATTCATAAATTCATTATATAACACATTACAGCAGTAAGAACAGCAACAATAACTTTTTCCATTGTATAAAATTTTCAGATTCAAAAAGTTGCCGTAGGGGAAGCGGTCCAAATGTATGAATTAACTTTTTATTAGGAAAGTAATATTCAGGACTATAGCTCACGTAGGTAATCAAAAGAGAAAGCTGTAAAATTTTGAGTACTCGTTTTTAAAAATTCCTACGCAACTATTCAGGAATAAAAAATTTAATCGTAATTTTACGATTAATAAATTTTACCACATATGAAAACTGAGAAAGAACTTAAAGATTCCGTAAGAGAGAGATATTCCAGAATTGCGGAGCAGGGGAAGGTAGAAAATGCTGCTTCCTGCTGCGGTGCCACTACGCCTTCCAACAAGGTATATAATATAATGATGGACGATTACACGGGCACAGAGGGGTATCTGGAAGATGCCGACCTTGGTCTTGGTTGTGGCCTCCCTACTCACTATGCAGGAATTAAAAAAGGTGACACCGTTATTGATTTGGGATCGGGAGCCGGTAATGACTGCTTTGTAGCCCGCCATGAAACCGGTGCCGAAGGTAAAGTGATAGGGATTGATTTTACCCCCACAATGATCAAAAAAGCCCGTACGAATGCCGAAAAACTGGGATTCAACAACGTGGAGTTCAGGGAAGGAGACATAGATAACATGCCTGTTAATGATAACACTGCAGATGTCGTCGTGAGTAACTGTGTTCTCAATCTTGTACCCGACAAACCTAAAGTGATCAATGAGATCTTCAGGGTTTTAAAACCGGGAGGACACTTCAGCATTTCCGATATTGTTTTAGTGGGAGAATTACCCGAAGCTCTACGCGAGGACGCAGAGATGTATGCCGGTTGCGTGGCCGGTGCCATCCAAAAAGGGGATTACCTGCAGTATATTAAAGGAGCGGGTTTTGAGAATATCAGCCTTCAGAAGGAAAAACCTATCACTATTCCCGACGATATTTTGGAAAAATATCTGAGTGAAGAAGAGATTAAAGACTTTAAGAAAGGGGAAACAGGCATTTTTAGTATTACAGTGTACGCCGAGGAACCTGGAGCTAAAAAAGACAAGCCGAAACTTAAAATGGTTGATCTCCAGTCTCAGGGTGTTTGCTGCAGTCCGGATTCCGGTTGTTGTTAGGATTCCTGCCGTCGGTTCGAGGGATTTCTTTTTTAGCGACAGCGGAGAAAGAAATTGTATCGAGAACAGAGGTATTAACCAATCCGTCGTTCTCGATACTAATTGATCCTGCTACCGCAGTCTCAATTCACTCCTTTAGACTTGTATTAGTAAATTTATTACAAGTTTAATTAAGAAAAGGGAGCTGAACTTAGGTACACTATTTTCACTCAGAATTTTTTA
>NZ_OCMF01000001.1 GCF_900215295.1 Salinimicrobium sediminis
ATTTTTGGAAGGATCGTCTTGTTGAAATAAAAGGAGTTGAACCTTTTCTACCTGTGCCCTACCCGGGATTCCTTTTCAGTATAATTTGTGAACTTCGCTCCTGTTTTAAGCGGCTGCAAATATACAACCGATTTTAAAACCTGCAAGAAAAAATTTTATTTTTTTTCGAAGCTTCCTGGAAAGCTTTCTATTCAGAACAGGGATGCAAATCTACAACCTTTTTCCGGTACAAAACAAACAAAATTTTAAACTTTTTTCAGAGAACGTATTTGCTTTGAAGCTCCTGCCCTACTGGGCTTACAACTCCCGGTCCAAAGACCTGTTGTTGTTTCTCAAAGCGGCTGCAAATATACGATCGGATTCCATTTGTGCAAGTCTCCTGCAAAAGTTTTTTAAGTTTTTTTTGACATTTTTAGAGCCACATAAGATAAGGTGTTGGAAATGATATTTTTGAGAGATGTTAAATTTCCAACCCTCCCCAGGTTCCAATCCCTGGCTGGGTTTCTTTTTCGCGTTAGGGACCTGCCTACGCTGAAGCTACGGCAGGCAGGTAGCAGCAAAAATCCTTTTTGTGAGGGACAAACAAAAAGATTGAAGTGTATAGCCCGCCTCACCTAAGCCAAAGACTGTGGAGGGGAAACGCCCAAAAAATTACTAGTCATATATAATAGTATTGTAAAGCAAAGCATAACCTGTTATCTTTGCAGCCTTAATTAAAGTTTTATGATAAAGATTACGTTGCCGGATGGCAGTATAAAGGAATTCGAAAAGGGAACTACTCCTATGGAGGTTGCCAAAAGTATTAGTGAAGGTCTTGCGCGGAATGTCATTTCGGCAAAATTTAATGATACCACGGTTGAAGTTTCCACACCTCTTACTACCGATGGCAGCCTTACCTTATATACATGGAATGACGAGGAGGGAAAAAAGGCTTTTTGGCACTCCTCTTCTCACGTGATGGCGCAGGCAATTCAAGATCTTTATCCGGGAGCGAAACTAACCATCGGTCCGGCAATCGAGAACGGCTTCTATTACGATGTGGATTTTGGAGCGCAGAAGATATCTGACAGTGATTTCAAAAAGATCGAGGATCGTATGCTGGAGATCGTCCGCGGAAAACATGACTTCAACATGCGTTCAGTACCAAAGGAAGAAGCATTAGGTTACTATAGACGTGAAAACAATCCGTTCAAAGTTGAACTTATTGAAAACCTTGAGGACGGAACCATCACTTTCTGTGACCACGACACCTTCACCGACCTTTGCCGCGGCGGACATCTACCCAATACCGGTTCTATTAAAGCCGTAAAAATAATGAGCGTGGCCGGAGCCTACTGGAGAGGTAATGAAAAGAATCCACAGTTGACAAGGGTATACGGCATTTCATTTCCGAAGCAGAAAGATCTTAAGGAATATCTGGAACTCTTGGAAGAAGCAAAAAAGAGAGACCATAGAAAACTTGGAAAGGAATTGGAATTATTCACCTTTTCACAAAAAGTTGGTCAGGGATTGCCCTTATGGCTACCAAAGGGTGCTGCTTTAAGAGAGCGCCTGGAAAATTTTCTGAAAAAAGCCCAGAAAAGAGCCGGATATGAAATGGTGGTTACGCCACATATCGGTCATAAAGAATTATATGTGACTTCGGGTCACTATGAAAAATACGGGGAAGACAGCTTTCAGCCGATTAAAACTCCTAATGAAGGAGAAGAATTTTTGCTGAAGCCTATGAATTGCCCTCACCACTGTGAGATCTACAACAATGGCCACTGGAGCTACAAAGATCTTCCAAAGCGCTTTGCGGAATTTGGAACTGTTTATCGCTACGAGCAGAGCGGCGAATTACATGGACTTACCCGTGTTCGCGGCTTCACTCAGGATGATGCCCACATTTTCTGTACGCCAGACCAGCTGGATTCTGAATTTAAGAAGGTGATAGACCTTACCTTATATGTATTCAATTCTTTGGGATTTGAAAATTTCACTGCACAAGTGTCTTTAAGAGATCCTGAGAACAAAACCAAATACATAGGATCTGACGAAAACTGGGAGAAAGCAGAGAACGCTATTATAAATGCAGCGATAGAAAAAGGCCTTAATTATGTGATCGAAACCGGAGAAGCCGCCTTTTATGGCCCCAAACTGGATTTCATGGTAAAGGATGCTCTGGGAAGACAATGGCAGTTGGGAACAATACAGGTAGATTACAATTTACCGGAACGTTTCAATCTTACCTATAAAGGAAGTGATAACGAAATGCATCGCCCGGTGATGATCCACCGTGCTCCTTTTGGAAGTATGGAACGCTTTGTAGCCATACTCTTAGAGCATACTGCAGGTAATTTCCCGTTGTGGCTGATGCCCGAACAGGCTATTATTCTCTCTCTCAGTGAGAAATACGAAAAATACAGCCAAAAAGTTTTAACTTTGCTGGAAAATAACGAAATTCGCGCCCTTGCAGACAACCGAAGTGAAACTATTGGTAAGAAGATCAGGGAAGCCGAGGTAAGCAAGATTCCGTACATGTTGATCGTAGGGGAACAGGAAGAAAATAACGGAACAGTTTCTGTACGTAAACATGGGGAAGGTGATCTTGGCAGCATGTCTGTCGAAGACTTTGCCCAATTAATTAAAAAAGAAGTAAATAGTACTTTACAATCATTTGAAGTTTAACCAAAATTTTTGAGCCATAGCAATACGTAGAAAAAGAACCAAAAGACCTCTTAGAGAAATCAAAGAAGATCCGCACAGAATTAACGGAAAAATCCGTGCGGAAGAAGTTCGCCTTGTAGGCGACAACGTGGAAATGGGTGTTTACCCAACCAGAAAAGCATTAGCCATTGCCGAGGAGCAGGAGCTGGACCTTGTGGAGATCTCTCCCAATGCCAATCCTCCCGTTGCAAAAGTAATGGACTATAAAAAGTTTCTCTATGAACAGAAAAAACGTGATAAGGCATTAAAGGCCAAAGCCACCCAGGTGGTTGTAAAAGAGATACGTTTTGGTCCTAATACAGACGATCACGACTATGAGTTTAAGAAAAGGAATGCAGAGAAATTCCTCAAAGACGGAGCAAAATTAAAGGCTTTCGTTTTCTTTAAAGGACGTTCTATTGTATTTAAGGAGCAGGGAGAGATCCTGTTACTGCGCCTTGCTACAGATCTTGAAGAACTTGGAAAGGTAGAGCAAATGCCTAAGCTGGAAGGAAAACGTATGACTATGTTCCTTTCTCCCAAGAAAACCAAATCGAAATAATTTCGTGATGGCTTCAAACAGCTAATTACGAATTACAATAATAAGTGAGATAATTAAAAAGAAGGACAGAATGCCTAAGATGAAAACAAAATCCAGTGCCAAGAAGCGTTTCAAGCTTACCGGTACCGGAAAGATCAAAAGAAAGCATGCTTACAAGAGTCACATTTTAACAAAGAAGACTAAGAAGCAAAAGCTTGCGTTGACTCACAGCACTTTGGTGCATGAGGCCGACGAGAATAATATCAAACTTCAGTTACGTTTAAAGTAATTGAACCTTTGATGGTTTACCAAATTTAATAACCCTGGAGTAAGGCAACTGGAAGTACGAATTTAGAAGTTAGAAATTAAACTTTCGGTTAAAAGTGTCAACGACCGCCTGCTACAAAAAAATTTAAAAATATGCCAAGATCAGTAAATTCAGTTGCGAAGAGAGCCAGAAGAAAAAAGGTTCTTAAGCAAGCAAAAGGTTACTTTGGACGTCGTAAGAACGTTTGGACAGTAGCTAAAAACGCGGTTGACAAAGCAATGTTATATGCTTACAGAGACCGTAAGACCAAGAAAAGAAATTTCCGTTCACTATGGATCATCCGTATTAATGCAGGTGCCCGTCTACACGGAATGTCTTATTCACAATTCATGGGGAAAGTAAAAGCCGCAGGGATCGAATTAAACCGTAAGGTTTTAGCCGATCTTGCGATGAACCATCCCGATGCGTTTGAAGCTATCGTCAAAAAAGTAAAATAAATTAAACTGTTATCTCACTTATAAAGGATCCCGTTCGAAAGAGCGGGATTTTTTTTGCTGAAATTTTGATGAGGAAATACACATGTGCCTGGGATAACTTTTCACACAGACCTGCAAGGTATATGGAACTTTACAGATCCCTGTCTCAGTTTCCCTATTTTCTCTCTCCGTAAATCGTCAGGACCAATTTCCTGCTGCCACCTTGATTGCGGTGTTCTCCTAAATAGATGCCTTGCCAGGTACCAAGGTTTAATTTTCCATTTGTAATGGGGATCTGAAGGGAATTCCCCATCAATGCAGCCTTTATATGAGCCGGCATGTCATCGCTACCCTCTAAGGTATGCCTGTAGTATGGCTGATCCTCCGGCACCATTTTATCAAAATGACTTTCAAAATCTTCCCTAACCGTGGGATCTGCATTTTCGTTGATGGTAATTCCGGCGGAAGTATGTTTGATGAAGACATGAAGAAATCCCACAGAAATTTCCTTTAGCTCCGGAAGTTGGCGGAGAACTTCATCAGTAATTAAATGAAAGCCTCTTGATTTGGCCGAAAGTTTGATCTCCTTTTGAAATATGCAATTCAAATTTCCCGTTTTTGACACCTCTGTTCTTTCTTACTTCAAATTATAAAAATTCACGGCATTCTTCCCAAAGATCTTCTCTTTTTCTTCTTTTGAAACGCTGCGGAAAAATTCTTCAACTATCGCAATTACTTCCTTATAACCTGCTGCGGAAAGGCATACCGGCCAATCTGATCCAAAAATGAGGCGGTCCGCTCCAAAGGCTTCATACGCCACTTCCATAAAAGGAAAAAGATCAGTAGGTTTCCAGCTGAAGTTTTTGGTTTCAGTCACTAATCCCGAAATCTTACACCATACATTTGCCAATTCCCCTAATTGACGGATGTTACTTATCCATTCCTTCTCGGGTTTTCCAAAGATCTTAGGTTTTCCCATATGATCCAGTACAAATTTTTGTCTCGGGAATGCCTCCACGAGTTCAACGGCAGATCTAAGCTGGTAATCAAATGCCAGAATATCATAGCTTAGTCCGAGATTAGCCAGCAATCCTATTCCCCGCTGAAATTCCGGAGAGGTCATAAATTCACCTTTTTCATCCCAGACGGTGTTACGAATTCCTTTCAAAAAAGGGTTTTTAGAGAAGTATTTCAACCGCTCCTCCACATCGGGCGAAGTGAGATCTATCCATCCCACCACTCCTTTGATAAAGCTATACTGTTCTGCCATCTTCAGAAGCTTTTCTGTTTCAGCTTCAGATTGGTCTGCCTGCACTGCAATACAGCCGGAAAATCCGTTTTCTTTGAGTAGTGGCCGCAAATCTTCGGGAGTATAATCCTTTTTTAATACGGCCATTTCATCTGTAATCCAAGAGTATGTTTGTGGATCAAATTTCCAGAAATGTTGATGGGAGTCGATTCTCATATGACAAGGGAGGAGATATTGGATTGGTTGATCGTGTTAGAGCCGGACCATGGTCCGTCTTTACAAAGGTATAGGTGCATAGCACCTATGTTTTTTGCTTCTGTTTCTTTGCAGCCGGGAAGAGCACATTATTGAGGATGAGCCTGTAACCCGGGGATGTGGGATGCAATTGCAGCTCGGTCTTGGGATCCCCTACCATGTGCTGATAGTCTTCGGGATCATGACCTCCGTAAAATGTGAAAAATCCGTTGCCTTTAATTCCGTGGATATATTTTGCTTCGCCGTTGATCTTGCTTTCTCCCATGACCAGTACAGTAGGTTTTATGGTCGCAGGATCATAAGCTGTGGTTTGTCCCATAAATCCTTTAACCAGCATGGTATGATTCTGGGTTAGCATGGTAGGTATGGGATCCCATTTTGCCGAATATTCCATAAGTGTAAAATAATCCACATCCATTGAAACCTGTCGCTTATTAGTCATATCTATTGAAGAAAATTCATAAACCATAGGATTTCTTTCCAGGATAAAATTTTCAAAGGCAAAGCTCTTCTCAAAATTAAGTCTGCTCTGGTAGTCTGCATCACTGGGATCGCCGTCAAACATAGGTTCTGCGATATCTACACCTTCGGCAGAAAGAGCGATATCAAAGCTGTCGGTTGCGCTACACATGGCGAACATAAATCCGCCACCCACCACGTAATCTCTTATTTTTAGGGCAACATCAAGTTTTTCTTCAGAAACCTTATCATACCCCAAACTTGCCGCTAAAGCTTCCGCCTGTTTTTTATCTTCAATATACCATGGGGCCGTACGGTAGCTGCGGTAAAACTTTCCATACTGCCCGGTAAAATCTTCGTGATGTAAATGAAGCCAATCAAAGAGCAGTAAAGCATCATTAAGTACTTCTTCATCATAGATGGTCTCGTAAGGAATCTCGGCATAAGTAAGCACCATGGTTACGGCATCATCCCATGGCTTATTGCCCTGGGGAGAATAAACCGCAATTTTTGGTGCCTTTTCCAGCAGGACCGCCTCCATATTTTTTGCCGGACTGGAAATTTCTTCCAGGATCTCTTCGGTTTTTTGATCACTTATTACCTCAAAAGAGACTCCACGAATCTGGCATTCGCGCCGCAGTTCTTCAGAATCTGGCAGCAGAAAGGATCCGCCGCGATAATTTAAAAGCCATTGTACCTTTACTTCTTTTTCAAGCATCCAATAGGTTATTCCATAAGCTTTAAGATGATTCCGCTGGGTTTCAGCATCCATGGGAATGAGCACCTGGGATGCCATTGCGGGAAGAGAAAGCAGGAAAAACAAGAGCATAAAAAAGCCGGAAAAGAATGAGTTCTTTCCGGCTTTTTTAATAGGTTCAGTAAAAGATTTTCCGAAGAAAATCAGAAGAAAAATTGCGTTTTTAGAAAGGCACGTCGCTGTCGTCATTGTTAAAATCATCATTCATTGAGCTTCCAAAGGCTTCATCGGCACTGGGGAAGTGGCTGGTGTTGAAGCCAAAATCTCCGGCATCATCATCGTTCATTTTTGAATGGAATTCAGACGGAGAATCGAAATCATCTAAGTTATCGAATTTACCTAAATGTCCAACGAATTTCAACCTAATATTCTCTAATCCCCCGTTACGGTGCTTAGCAACAATGAATTCTGCCTGCCCGTCTGTTGGAGAGCGTTCTTCATCATCCCACTCCTCTATCTTATAGTATTCGGGACGGTAAATGAAGGATACAATATCGGCATCCTGCTCAATTGCCCCCGATTCCCTAAGGTCACTCAAAAGTGGCCTTTTTGAACCTCCCCTTGTCTCCACGGCACGGGATAACTGCGAAAGTGCGATCACCGGCACGTTCAATTCTTTGGCAAGTGCCTTAAGGTTTCGTGAAATGGTAGAGATCTCCTGTTCACGGTTTCCGCCTTTTTGGCTTCCGCCGGCAGTCATTAACTGCAGGTAATCAATTACGATCAATCTAATTCCATGTTGTGAAGCGAGCCTTCTTGCTTTAGCTCTAAGGTCAAAGATGGAAAGAGACGGGGTATCGTCTATAAATAAAGGCGCTTTTTCAAGACCTTTCACTTTTACGTTAAGCTGTTCCCATTCGTGCTTTTCCAGGTTTCCTGTACGGAGTTTTTCTGAAGAAAGTCCGGTTTCTGAAGAGATCAATCGGGTGATCAACTGTACAGAAGACATCTCCAGAGAAAAGAATGCTACCGGAATGTTCTGGCCTACAGAAATATTTCGTGCCATGGACAGCGTTAGGGCGGTTTTACCCATACCCGGACGCGCTGCGACAATAATAAGGTCACTCGGTTGCCATCCCGAGGTCAATTTATCAAGTTTTTCAAATCCTGAAGGAATTCCGGAAAGCCCCGACTTGTTAGAGATCTCCTGGATCTTTTTCTTCGCCTGCATAACAAGGTCCTGAGCGGTCTCTGAAGATCTTTTGATATTCCCTTGCGTGACTTCGTAAAGTTTGGATTCTGCGGTGTCTAAAAGGTCAAAAACATCGGTAGTTTCGTCATAGGACTCTTCAATGATCTCGTTTGAAATTTTTATAAGACTTCGCTGAATATATTTTTGAAGAATGATCCTTGCATGGAACTCAATATGTGCAGAAGAAGACACCTTTTGGGTAAGCTGAACCAGGTAGAAATCACCTCCCACCTGCTCCAGCTTCTGATCTTTCCTTAATTGATTCGAAACCGTTAATAAGTCGACAGGTTCTGAATTCTCAAAAAGCTTAAAAATCGCTTCGAAGATATGCTGATGCGCATTTTTATAGAATACCTCCGGATGTAAAATATCAATAATTTCATCAACCCCTCGTTTGTCGATCATCATTGCGCCAAGTACAACTTCCTCTAAATCAACGGCTTGTGGCGGAACTTTTCCTTTCTCGAGACTTATCACATTCCCGGGACTGTAATTATAATTTTGGGGGGCTTTGGCTTTTTCCATGTTACGAATGTAGAAAAATAGAGTTTAGTACCTTGCTGCGAACCGGCTGACTTAGTCCACAGTTTATGAACATTTTAACTGTTGAAAACTTTAATAATTTGTTGATAAGGCCAAAAAAATCCGAAGAGCGACCCTTCGGATTTTTTCAAATCTTATATATAAGGAGTTTAACCTTTAAACACTCCCATTTGAGCATATTTTTCCATCCGGTTTTTGACCAAATCTGCTGGTGATAAGTTTTTAAATTCACCATAAGCTTCAGAAATGGCATTCTTCACAGTTTCAAAAGTCATTTCCCTGTTACTGTGTGCACCTCCAAGCGGCTCCTTAACGATCTCGTCAATGAGCTTCTGCTTTTTCATGTCTTTGGCAGTAAGTTTTAGAGCATCGGCAGCTTTTTCCTTGAATTCCCAGCTTCTCCAAAGAATTGAAGAACAGGATTCAGGAGAAATTACAGAATACCAGGTATTCTCAAGCATAAGCACTTTATCTCCCACTCCAATTCCCAAAGCTCCTCCACTGGCACCTTCTCCAATGATCACTACGATAATTGGCACTTTTAGACGGGTCATCTCCAGAATGTTTCTGGCAATAGCCTCTCCCTGTCCACGTTCTTCGGCTTCAAGGCCGGGATAAGCCCCGGGAGTATCTACAAAAGTAACCACAGGAATTCCAAACTTTTCTGCAGATTTCATAAGACGCAGCGCCTTACGGTAGCCTTCCGGATTTGCCATTCCAAAGTTTCGGTATTGACGGGTCTTGGTATTATAACCTTTTTGCTGCCCTACGAACATATAACTTTGATCACCTATCTTTCCAAGGCCGCCAATCATAGCTTTGTCATCCTTCACATTGCGATCGCCATGAAGTTCCAGGAAGGTGTCCCCGCAAATGGCGTTGATATAGTCTAATGTATAAGGACGGTTTGGATGCCTGGAGAGCTGCACCCGTTGCCAGGCAGTTAGATTCTTATATATTTCCTTTTTTGTCTCGTTAAGTCTTTTTTCAATTTGGCGACAGGTGGCCGAAACATCGACCTCGCTTTCCTTACCTATGGCGCAAGCCTTTTGGTATTGTTCTTCCAACTCCTTTATAGGTAATTCAAAGTCTAAATATTCCATAATGAGTTATGGGTTGTTTAAAATTAGCTTACAAATATAAGAAACTTAAAAGGTAGCTTTCGGTTGTTTTTTGAATTTTCTGCGCGTCTTGAGAAAGCCGTTAAGGATCACCGTAGACAGAATGATCGCTGCACCATAGTAAAATTCAGGGTTCATTGCTTCTTCGCTGCCAAAGATCCAAAAGGCCAGCAAGATTCCGTAAACCGGCTCCAGGTTGATCGTTAGCATAATGGTGTATGGACTAAGGTGTTTCATCACTGCCACGGAAGCTATAAAAGCGTAGGCGGTACAGACTGAAGCCAGGATGAGCAGATAGGTCCAGTCCATAGCCGAAACATCAAAGAATTTATTACTAAAACCTGCAGTATTACTTCCGGAGAAGGTAATGATAAGAAGGTAAATTGTGATTGCCGCGGTACCGGTAAGTAATTCGTAAAATGAGATTACCGAAGCATCTTCCTTTTGAGCCAGTTTCCCGTTGATCAAAGAAAATACTGCGGAAAGAAAAGCTGAAAGCAAAGCGAGGAGGATCCCGGCTAAATACTCGGTCTCTACTTTAAAGATGATATAAAGCCCGCAGATCACCACCAGACCAAAAAGGATCTCATACCATATTACTTTTCGTTTGTAAAAGATAGGTTCCAGAAAGGAAGTGAAAAATGCTCCTGTAGAAAGTAAAGCCAGTGTAATGGAAACATTGGAGACCTTAATTGCTCCAAAAAAGGTGAGCCAATGTGCTGCGATAACGACCCCGGCGATCAACATCACCATTACTCTTTTGGGTGCGAGACGCAATTTTTTTTTCCTGAATTTGATCCACAGGTAGATGAATCCGCTGGCAAGCAGCATACGGTACCATACCAGCGGCACTGCATCGAGGGTGATCAAAGCGCCCAGCACAGCTGTAAATCCCCAAATGAACACGATGACGTGAAAATGGAGATAACTTCTTAATTTATCGTTTGGCATTCCAGAGCAGGTAAATAGCTAATATCCCAAAGAAAATATTGGGGAACCACACAGCAAGCAAGGGAGAAAAAGTACTTTGTTCGGCGATGGTTCCAAAGACCTTGTCCATAAAGATAAAGACAAATGCCAGGGTAATTCCCAGGGCCAGGTTTACTCCCATTCCGCCCCGCCGTTTCATGGAAGAAACAGCCACCGCGATCACTGTAAGAATATATGCTGAAACCGGTAAACTCCAGCGTTTGTATGCTACCACCTGGTAACGATTAATATTTCCGGAACCTCTCCTTTTTTCCTGTGCAATAAAATCCCGAAGCTCCTGATAGTTCAGGGTTTCGGCCATATAGGAAACCGGAGTAAGATCCTCAAATTCGAAGGGAAGTACCGTATCTAAACTTATTTCAGTAATAAGTTCATCCCCTTCTTCTCCTATGATCCTCTTATTAAAATTAGTAAGAGTGTAGGTAGAATCCTCCTCGTTGAGTTTCAACCGGGAGGCACTTATTTTGAATTTTAGTTCATTGCCTTCAAAATGTTCCAGCGTAAAATTTCTTGCCGTGTTAAGCCGTGGCTGGAAATGCGAAGCATAGATGTACTCCTTATCATTAATTTGCCTGTAAACATCGCTTGTTTCCTGAACTTCGGCTCCGCGTTTGAGATAGGTGTACTTAAATTCATTGAAACCTTTGCTGGCATTTGGCGCCAGGTACATGCCCATCACCAAAGCTCCCAGGGAAACAACAGTGGAACCAATGAGATAAGGCCGCAGAAACCTCCAAAAGCTTACTCCACTACTCAAAAATGCAATGATTTCGGTGTTTTGCGCCAGTTTTGAGGTGAACCAGATCACCGACAGAAACAGGAACAGCGGAAACAGCAAATTGGCGAAGTAAACCGTAAAATCTATATAGTAATTTACTACCTCCCAAAAAGGCACCTCATTCTCCAGGATCTTGTCGATCTTTTCTGCAATGTTGATGGTGATCCCTATAGGAATAAACAGGAACAACATCATTACGAATGTTCCCAGGTAACGCTTTAATATGTACCAGTCAAGGATCTTCAACTTAGAGACGATTGTTCATTTGCTTTACCATCACATTTTTCCAGGAGGAAAAATCCCCGGCTAAGATATGTTTTCTCGCTTCACGAACCAACCAGAGGTAAAATCCGAGATTGTGCATGGTTGCAATTTGTTTGCCAAGCAGTTCATTTACCGAAAAAAGGTGTTTCAAGTAAGCTTTGGTATAATATGTATCCACATAGGTATTGGCAGCTTCATCTATAGGAGAAAAATCGTCTTCCCACTTCTTGTTCTTGATGTTAATGGTTCCGTGCGATGTGAATAACATTCCGTTTCTTGCATTCCGGGTAGGCATCACACAGTCAAACATATCAACTCCCAGAGCTATATTTTCCAGAATATTAATCGGAGTTCCCACTCCCATGAGGTAGCGGGGTTTTTCCTTCGGAAGAATATTGGTCACGATCTCTGTCATGGCATACATTTCTTCAGCCGGTTCTCCAACTGAAAGTCCTCCAATGGCGTTTCCTTCTGCTCCGGCGGAAGCTATATATTCCGCAGATTCCTTCCTCAGATCTTTATAGGTACTTCCCTGAACAATTGGAAATAGCGCCTGAGAATAACCATATAAGGGCGGAGTTTTTTCAAAATGAGTGATACACCTGTCAAGCCACCGGTGTGTGCGATGCATAGAATTTTTTGCATACCTGTAGTCGCACGGGTAAGGCGTACATTCATCAAAAGCCATAATAATATCGGCCCCGATAGCCCGCTGAATTTCCATTACGTTCTCGGGCGTGAAGTTGTGATAGGAGCCGTCGATATGCGATTTGAACCGCACCCCTTCTTCTTTGATCTTTCGTCTTTCAGAAAGGGAATACACCTGGTATCCGCCACTATCGGTAAGGATATTCCGGTCCCAGTTCATGAATTTGTGAAGTCCGCCTGCCTTTTTTAAAATTTCTGTTTGCGGCCGAAGGTAAAGATGATAAGTGTTCCCCAGGATAATATCCGGGTCTACCTGTTCCTTAAGATCCTTTTGGCTTATTCCTTTTACTGTAGCTATAGTTCCCACCGGCATAAAGATGGGAGTTTCAATAATTCCGTGATCTGTAGTTATCACTCCGGCCCTTGCACTGCTGCCCGGATCTGTAACTGCTAATTCAAATTTCATAGAAGATTTTAATGGGCGCAAAGATAGCTATTTTTAGTGGTCAGAGGCCAATGGTCAGTGATCAGAAATTTTTTCGATGTCAGGTCGAGCGGAGTCGAGACCTTGGTATTAAATTACAAGCACCAAATTCCAAAAATAAATATCCCGACACGGATTGCAAATCCGCGCCACCATCAGCGAAGATCTCTGTAATCAGCGGGAAATAGTTAAGCACTAAATCCAAAACACACATAATTTCAAAAGCTTTTTCAATGTCAGGTCGAGCGGAGTCGAGACCTTTGTATTAAATTACAAGCACCAAATTCCAAAAAGAAATATCCCGGCACGGATTGCAAGTCCGCGCCATCATCAGCGAAGATCTGCGTAATCAGCGGGAAATAGTTAAGCACTAAATCCAAAACACACGTAATTTCAAAAGCTTTTTCAATGTCAGGTCGAGCGGAGTCGAGACCTTTGTATTAAATTACAAGCAACAAATTCCAAAAAGAAATATCTCGGCACGGATTGCAAATCCGCGCCATCAACAGCGAAGATCTGTGTAATCATCGGGAAAAAATAGTACTTCCCGAGTCCAATTACCTCTCTAACAAATTAATCATTCTCCAATAACTAATCTCCAACTTTCCCACTGTTAACAGCTTTTGATAAGAATTGGGGCTGGTTGATTTCCAAAGCTTTTATAAAATAGTATTTTTGCAACACATTTAATCAAAACCCAGATGTCAAACACACAACAACTAGAAGATTTTGTCACCCAGGTGAGAAGGGACATTGTAAGGCAGGTTCATAAAGTTAATTCGGGTCATCCCGGAGGTTCTTTAGGCTGCGCCGAATTTATAAGCGTCCTTTACCAGGAAGTGATGGATCGCAAAGAAGGATTTGATATGGACGGAAAAGGCGAAGACCTGTTCTTCCTTTCCAATGGCCATATCTCTCCTGTTTTTTACAGCGTACTTGCCCGCAGCGGATATTTTCCAGTAGAGGAACTCAGCACCTTCAGGCTTATTGATTCCCGTCTGCAGGGACACCCTACTACTCATGAAGGTCTACCGGGAGTAAGAGTAGCTTCAGGCTCTCTCGGTCAGGGACTTTCAGTAGCTATAGGTGCCGCAAACACCAAGAAACTTAACGGCGATGATCATTTAGTGTATTCATTGCACGGAGATGGCGAACTGCAGGAGGGACAAAACTGGGAAGCTATTATGTATGCAGCGGCAAAAAAAGTAGATAATCTTATTGCCACTGTAGATAGGAATCACCAGCAAATCGATGGCTGTACAGATGATGTTTTACCTATGGGTAACCTGGTAGAAAAATTTGAGGCTTTTGGATGGGATGTTTTGGAACTGGAAAATGGGAATGATATTTCTCAGGTTCGTGAAGCTCTTAAGGAAGCCAAGGGTCGTACCGGAAAAGGAAAACCTGTGGCCGTTATAATGACTACCGAAATGGGTCACGGCGTTGACTTCATGATGGGCAGTCACAAATGGCACGGAGTTGCCCCTAACGATGAGCAGCTGGAAAAAGCCCTGGCTCAAAATCCTGAAACCTTAGGCGACTACTAGCCCCACCCTTCCTCTCCGAAGGGGAGGAGTTGAATCGAGAAAAAATGAAAATTATTACTAATTAAAAATATACCCGAACTCCCCTCCTTTGGAGGGAACGGGGGAGGCTTATGAAAAAATATACAAATACAGGAAGTAAAGACACCCGTTCGGGTTTTGGAGACGGCCTTACCGAACTGGGAAAAACCAATCCTAACGTGGTAGCCCTTTGTGCCGATCTTACCGGATCTTTAAAAATGGGAGATTTCGAGAAGAATCATCCCGAGCGTTTTTTCCAGGTAGGAATTGCCGAAGCAAACATGATGGGCATTGCAGCCGGAATGACCATTGGCGGAAAAATTCCATTTACGGGAACTTTTGCCAATTTCTCTACCGGAAGGGTTTATGACCAGATAAGGCAATCCATTGCCTATAGTGACAAAAATGTCAAAATTTGCGCCTCGCATGCCGGTCTCACTTTAGGGGAAGACGGGGCAACCCACCAGATCCTTGAGGACATCGGGTTGATGAAAATGTTGCCGGGAATGACAGTGATCAACACCTGCGATTATAACCAGACGAAAGCAGCGACCATTGCCATCGCAGAACATCACGGACCTGTTTACCTTCGCTTCGGAAGACCAAAAGTTGCCAATTTCACGCCTGAAGATCAAAAGTTCGAGATTGGAAAAGCTGTACTTCTGAATGAAGGTAAGGATGTGACCATTATCGCTACCGGACATCTGGTTTGGGAAGCGCTTCAAGCGGCTGAACAACTTGAGGAAAAAGGTATTTCTGCTGAAGTGATCAACATTCACACCATCAAGCCTCTTGATGAAGCTGCTATCCTGGCTTCAGTGGGAAAAACAGGTTGTGTGGTGACCGCCGAAGAGCATAACTTCCTTGGCGGCCTTGGAGAGAGTGTAGCGCGTACTCTTGTACAGCACCAGCCTGCTCCACAGGAGTTTGTTGCCACGATGGATACCTTCGGGGAAAGTGGAACTCCCGAACAACTTATGGAGAAGTATGGTTTAAACGCCGCAGCAATCGTAAAAGCTTCAGAAAAAGTGATCAAAAGAAAATAATTTTTGTTCCCTGAAAGATAAGGCCTCTCAAAAAAGCAATTTTTAGAGAGGCTTTTCTTTTTAGAAATATTTTTCGAAGGAAACCGTTCTATAGATCATGAACTTAAAAAACCTATTATGAAAAAGTACGTAGTGCTCTTAATGTTTTGTATCACTTCCGCAGCAATGGCCCAAAGTGGATTTGGAGTAAAGGGCGGACTCAATTATGCCGACAACGGAGAAATGACCTATACTGATTTTACAAATGCCGGCGAAGACATCATAGAAGGTGGAGAAAGTAAAATGGGATATCACTTTGGTGTTTTTTATCAGATGAATATCCTTGGATTTTCTCTAAGGCCGGAGCTGGTGTATACCACTACAAAAAGTTCCTACCAATTCAACCAGGAAGAAGCAGATTACAACGTTTCAAAAATAGATCTTCCCATCCTGGTAGGCACAAAAGTTTTTGGTCCCGTGAAATTGTTTGCCGGGCCAAGTCTTCAATATATAGTTGACAATGACTTTGAAGGTTTTGAACTGGGCGATGTAAAAGATGAGTTCACCATTGGCGCACAACTGGGAGCGGGAATCCAGCTCGGAAAGATAGGATTGGACGTGAGATACGAAAGAGCCCTAAAAGAAAACGAAGCAGAATTTATGACGCTGGATGGGAGTAACAGTGGACCAACAAGAGTGGACACACGGCCGAGTCAGGTAATTTTCAGCCTTTCCCTGGATCTTTAGTATAAATATAAGCATTAAAAAAGCCCCTTTTCGGGGCTTTTATTTTTTAGCTAACATGATTAACTGTCGCTGTCGAGATAATCAGGAGTTCCATCCCCATCGGTATCAGGGAAGGTGAGACTGCCGTCTTCGTTTATTACAATCTCTTCTTTGGTAGGTACAAAATCCCCGTCATCATCGGCATCCATATAATTAGGAACTAAGTTTCCGTCTGTGTCATCATTGTTTACCTGTTCATCTTCATCAAGATCTTCCATCCACGAGGGAATTCCATCATTGTCATGATCGGCTTCATTAGCACCATAGAGTCTAAAGGTAAAAACCAACGGACTGTAGGAAGGAATCGAAGCCTGTGGAGTGTTGAAATATCCCAAACCTGAAGGCAGGAATACGGCACCAATACCATAGTCATTATTCCAATTGATCGTATTATCCGGCTGCACTTCAAAGCCCGAAGCTCCTCTAAACTCAGATAGGGATTGTGAAAATCCGGGAATGGTACGGGTAAGATCGAACCATACAGGATTTACCGAAGCATCGAACATTCTACGATTTAGCAAAGACCCTCTGTAAGAAACAAAGGTAGAATCAGAGAATTTTGGCTGATATTGATCTTCGGCACCTTCCCTAACCTTTAGAAGATAAATGGTATACTCCACGTCTTCAAAAGTATAAGTCTTGGCTTCCAAAAGTGGAGATTGGCTTAGAGGCGTTTTATCTGCATTGGCAGCATTGATCGTATCGATCTCTATCTGATAATTAAAATCTGCCGGTGGATTTTCAAAATCCTCATAGTTATAAAAATGAGTCTCAAGATAAGCATCAAGTGCTGCCTGGTCTGCAGTTTCCTGCTCTCCCCTATCTCTTGGTGGTTCAGGTTCTGCCGATCCATCATCATCTTTATCACAGGATATTAAAAATGCAGCTGCAAGAACAGGCAAAAACAAAAATTTCTTCAAATTCATCAAAAGGTATTTTAGGGCCGCAAGATACAATATTCTTGTATTTTTGCTGAAGAATGATACATTTTTACTGCAGATTATATGAGAGTAGATAAGTTTTTATGGTGTGTGCGGTATCACAAAACCCGAAGCATTGCCACAGAAGCATGTAAACAGGGTAAAGTACGGGTGAATGACGCGATCGTTAAACCTTCCCGGGAAGTTTATCCAACAGATAAGCTCACGGTTAGAAAGAACCAGATCAATTACCAGATCGAAGTGCTTGACCTTCCGAAAAGCCGTGTAGGAGCAAAACTCGTGAACCTGTACATCAATGATATTACTCCAAAGGAAGAATTCGAAAAACTGGAACTGCTTAAATACTCCCAGGATTATTACCGCAAAAAAGGAACCGGAAGACCTACCAAAAAAGATCGGAGAGAACTGGACGATTGGTTCGATCCAGAGGATAATGAGGAAGATCAAAAAGATTAAAAAATAAAAGCCTGTTTGTTATCTTTGAAAAAAACCACCATGGAGAAAACTTCTATTCCCATTCTTGATCACGACCAAATTAAGCATAAGATAAAACGAATTGCTTACCAGATATATGAAAGCAATGTAGATGAGAAACAGATCGTGCTGGCCGGGATCTCCAAAAGTGGGTTTACATTAGCTAAACGATTACAGAGTGAACTTAATAACATTTCAGATCTTGATGTCTTGCTGTGCGAAGTAAAGATCAACAAAAAGAACCCCCTGGAAAAGATTTCCACCGGTATGACCTCGGAGGAATATCAGAATAAATCCCTGGTGCTTATCGATGATGTACTGAATTCCGGAACTACCCTGATCTATGGAGTTAGGCATTTTCTCGATGTGCCGCTTAAAAGATTTAAAACTGCCGTCCTGGTAGATCGCAGCCACAAAAAATATCCCGTCAAAGCTGATTTTAAAGGCATCTCCTTGTCGACCTCTTTACATGAAACGGTAAAGGTGCATTTTAAGGAAGGAGACGACAGCGTAGAGCTAATTTAGCTTGTCAACTATTTCTGAAGTAATTTCTAAAACACTTTTGTCGTCTGTAGAAATAATTAAGTCACTTTGGTTATAATAAAAGGTTCTCTCAAAAAGGTGTTTCCGAATAAAATCCTCAAGAACTTCAGGAGAACCCAGATCTTTTATAAGTGGCCGGTGTTCTCTTTCGGAAAGCAATCTTTGTTTAAGCTGAAGCAGGCCGGTTTTTAAATATATGAGAGTAGCTCCTGCGGAATTCTTTATGAGCTGCAGGTTTTTTCCATAACAGGGAGTGCCCCCACCCAGGGCAAGAATAAAACTCTCCTCCTGCTCCAGAAGATATTCAAGTACCCGGGCCTCCTTCCTTCGGAAATATATTTCTCCTTTTTCGGCAAAAATTTCGGCAATTGTTAGATTCTCCTGTTTCCTTATTTCGGCATCCAGGTCAAGAAATTTAAGGTCCATTTTGCCTGAGAGCTCCTGTCCCACTACAGATTTACCCGAACCCATGTAGCCTGCTAAAATAATTTTCATGCCTTAATTCAATGATTTATAAGCAGTTTTACCCCACCTTTTAAATGATGAACAAATTTATATCAATTTGTTCTTGAAAAATAAATTAATGTGGGTATATTTGCACCCGCATTAGCAAAAATGCAATAAGGCAGATCTGGTAGCTCAGCTGGTAGAGCATCTCCCTTTTAAGGAGAGGGTCCTGGGTTCGAATCCCAGCCAGATCACTTTTAGAGTTCTTTTTTATATTGACCTGGTAGCTCAGTTGGTAGAGCATCTCCCTTTTAAGGAGAGGGTCCTGGGTTCGAGTCCCAGCCAGGTCACAATTTCATTTAGACTACTGCAAGAGCAACCTGTTTCTTAAAGAATTCTGAATAAATGCCCAGGTGCTGGAATTGGTAGACAGGCATGGTTGAGGGCCATGTGTCCATTAGGGCGTGCGGGTTCAAGTCCCGCTCTGGGCACTTCTTCAAAATCCAATTCCACTATAGTTTTTTCCTAAGCTTCTTCTTTTCGTTAAAAATTTCACGTTTCTTACCCACCTTCTTACACAAAAGCTAAATTTCTGTTAATCATATATTTAGGCAATTCACGAGAAGAAATAAAGTTTATTTTTATCCTGTTGGTTCACTTTATTTATACTCACAGATGCAATTTCAGCTTTACACACAACTTCTAAAACTCGATCTCTCCAATGATCATCTTTTGCAGATGTATTATGTCATCTACTATGACCTAAGACAGGAAGACAGAGAGATGGCAGAGAATGTGGCAAAACTCATTGAGATAAGAGAGAAGACAAAGCTGGAGCTTAGAAGACTGCTTTTCAATATAAAAAATTCCATCAACGCATCTAAGGTGGGAAGTGCAGTTCTCAACTTTTTACCCGTATTTTTAAAACTGGATTATCTCGCCAGAAACACTTTCAATAAATTAAATTTGAAAGCATGTTATGAAAAAGAGAAAAAAAACATTAAATTGTATTACGAAACTCTTTATAATCAGGATATTCCATCTACAACCTTAGATGTTTTGTTAAAACAGAAGCGTAAGCTGGAATCCTTACCATAATAGATGAGAGTATAGTAATTTTTACTGGGGGGCAAAAATTACTTGATTGAATACTCCGGCAGGAATGCCGGGGTTTCTCATCTACTTTTAAAAAAGGCTGTCTTTTTAGACAGTCTTTGTTTTTTGGGCAGTACTGGAATAGTTCCGTAAAATCTTACGGCAGAAGTTCAGAAGTTCTCTCCTGCACGCTCTAACCCCATAATGCTGGGTAACTCTCCATCAACGCCTGATAATTAAAATATGCCGCTCCTGTGGGGTTTCTAAAGAATTTTTTCCCTAAGTCTCTTTACAGGAAGTTGGTTGGTAAGACCAAAAAAAGCTCCCGCACAGGCAGGAGCTCGTACTTCATTCTATTTGAAGCTACTTAGGCAGCAGCATTCTCCTTTTTGATAAGATTTAAAGCAGAACCTTCCCTAAACCATTCAATTTGTGGCAGGTTGTAGGTATGATTTGCTTTTATTACATCTTTGGAACCATCTGCATGGACTATTTCAATAGTCAGCTGCTTGTCTGGCGAAAAGTTTTCAAGATCGATAAAGTTAAAGGTATCATCCTCCTGGATAAGATCATAATCGCTCTCATTTTCAAAAGTAATACCCAGCATTCCCTGTTTCTTCAGGTTCGTTTCGTGGATCCTTGCAAAGGATTTTACAAGTACCACCTTCACTCCTAAGTGACGTGGCTCCATAGCCGCGTGCTCTCTTGAAGATCCTTCCCCATAGTTATGGTCTCCCACAACAACAGTAGGAATACCAGCAGCCTTATATTTCCTCTGAGTGGCAGGAACTCCGTCGTAGTCGCCGGTGATCTGGTTTTTCACGAAATTGGTCTTCATGTTGAATGCATTGACTGCGCCAATTAGACAGTTATTGGAAATGTTATCCAAATGCCCTCTAAAACGCAACCATGGTCCCGCCATGGAAATATGGTCTGTGGTACATTTTCCAAAAGCTTTGATCAGCAATTTAGCCCCAATGATGTTCTTACCATCCCATGGCTCAAATGGCTCCAGCAATTGAAGTCGTTCAGAATCAGGATTAACTTTTACCTCAACGGAAGATCCATCTTCGGTAGGTGCAAGATATCCCGGATCCTCTACATCAAAACCTTTTGGCGGCAACTCAATTCCTGTGGGTTCATCCAGTTTTACGTATTCCCCATCTTCATTTAGTAAAGTATCTGTGGTAGGATCAAAATCCAGCCTTCCGGAAATTGCAATTGCTGCTACCATTTCTGGAGAACCTACAAATGCGTGGGTATTAGGATTTCCATCTGCTCTTTTTGAGAAGTTACGGTTAAAGGAATGTACTATGGTATTCTTTTCCTCTCCTTTACGGTCACTTCGATCCCATTGACCTATACATGGTCCGCAGGCATTGGAGAAAATAGTGGCATCAAGATCCTCGAAGATCTGCAATAAACCGTCTCTTTCTGCAGTATAACGAATAGTCTCAGACCCGGGATTGATCCCGAAATCTGATTTTGCTTTTACTTTTTTATCAACCGCCTGTTTGGCAATTGAAGCCGCACGGGTTAGATCCTCGTAAGAAGAATTGGTACATGATCCAATGAGTCCCCAATCAACATTGATTGGCCAGTCATTAGCTCTTGCTTTCTCTCCCATTTCAGAAATTGGAGTAGCAAGATCCGGAGTGAAAGGACCATTAAGGTGAGGCTTCAATTCAGAAAGATTGATCTCTATTACCTCATCAAAATATTGTTCAGGATTTGCGTAAACTTCGGCGTCTCCAGTAAGATGTTCTTTTACTTCATTAGCTGCATCTGCAACATCTGCTCTATTCGTGGCGCGCAGGTAACGTTCCATGGAAGCATCATATCCAAAAGTTGAAGTTGTAGCTCCAATCTCGGCACCCATGTTACAAATAGTACCTTTTCCGGTAGCCGACATAGATTGGGCTCCTTCTCCAAAGTACTCAATAATTGCCCCTGTTCCTCCTTTTACGGTAAGGATTCCGGCCACTTTTAAGATCACATCCTTGGGAGCGGTCCATCCGGAAAGTTTCCCGGTAAGTTTTACTCCAATAAGTTTAGGGAATTTAAGTTCCCATGCCATTCCGGCCATTACATCTACCGCATCTGCACCACCAACACCTATGGCAACCATTCCAAGTCCGCCGGCGTTCACTGTATGAGAATCGGTTCCGATCATCATTCCCCCCGGAAAAGCATAATTTTCAAGAACTACCTGGTGAATGATCCCGGCACCTGGTTTCCAGAAGCCAATCCCGTATTTATTGGAAACAGATTCAAGAAAATCAAAGACCTCATCACTGGATTTTTTGGCACTTGGAAGATCGAATTGAGCTCCCAGTTTAGCCTGGATAAGGTGATCACAGTGAACAGTAGTTGGCACTGCTACAGTTTTCTTTCCTGCCTGCATGAACTGCAAGAGGGCCATTTGAGCCGTGGCATCCTGGCAGGCAATTCTGTCCGGTGCAAATTCTACGTAATCTTTTCCACGGGTGTATTTTTGGGTAGGTTTCCCATCCCATAAATGCGAATAAAGGATTTTTTCTGAAAGCGTTAAAGGTTTACCGGCAACCTCACGGGCAGCATTCACACGCTCTCCCATTTGGTCATAAACCTTCCTGATCATATCAATATCGTATGCCATATATAAGAAATTTATTTTGTCTGAAAGTGATGCAAAATTACGAATTCTCTCAGGAATTAAAAAATCATAACCAAAGCAGATATTTCCCTGAAGATAATTTAATAATTCCGTAAAATTAGCGGGATAAAATTAAGTACATCCTATAAATGGAGCTTCAGAATAAGAAATTAGTAAAAGAGAGCCCTGAATTTTACTCCTGATTAAAGTTCACTTAAGGAATCCGAGAACGAAGAAACAATTAGTAGCTGAAAATTTCAGCTAAAAAACAGGAACTGCAGAAAAATAAGGGAGATTTAAAATAAGCTTTTGATGATCTCTTCTTCAGAAATCCCTTCGGCTTCGGCTTTATAATTTTTGATCACCCTGTGGCGTAAAATTCCAAAAGCTACGGCCTGAACATCTTCAATATCCGGAGAGAATTTTCCGTGAACAGCGGCATTAGCTTTAGCTCCTAAAATGAGATTTTGAGAGGCTCTTGGTCCGGCACCCCAGTCGACATATTCTTTTACCATTGGCGTGGCACGATCTCCTGCAGGCCGAGTTTTACCGACAAGATCCACGGCATATTCCACCACGTTATCGGCAACGGGAATACGTCTTACCAAATGCTGAAAATCGACGATCTCTTTTGCAGAAAACAAAGGATTAATCTCTACCACCTCGTCTGAAGTTGTTCTTTTTACTACCTGTATCTCCTCCTCAAAAGAAGGATACTCGAGTTTGATTGCAAACATGAACCTGTCAAGCTGAGCTTCGGGTAAAGGATAAGTTCCCTCCTGCTCAATTGGATTTTGAGTTGCGAGCACAAAGTAAGGCAGATCGAGTTTATAATGTTGACCCGCAACCGTCACTGCCCGCTCCTGCATAGCCTCAAGTAGAGCTGCCTGGGTTTTGGGAGGGGTTCGGTTGATCTCGTCTGCAAGAATTATATTTCCGAAGACAGGACCTTTAATGAATTTAAAGTGCCGGTTTTCATCCAGGATCTCAGATCCCAGAATATCACTCGGCATAAGGTCGGGAGTGAATTGGATTCTTTTAAAGTTAAGCCCCAAGGCTTTGGCAATGGTATTGACCATTAAAGTCTTCGCCAGGCCGGGAACACCTATAAGCAAAGAATGCCCTCCCGAAAAGACCGACAAAAGAATTTGGTCTACTATTTCCTGCTGCCCAATGATCCTTTTGGCTATTTCCTGCCTTAGTTCTTGGTGCCGGGTGACCAGATTTTTTACCGCCTCAACGTCTGACATACTTTTGCTTTACTTCAAAATTACTTTTTTAACCAGTTACTTGTATACTCGCAATCACGATACTGTCCATTCACCCGTACATAAGTTTCACTGATCTTCTCTTTTTGCCATTTTTCAATGGCTTTAAGCTGCTTATCTCTTAGTGCCAGCTCCCTGATTTTATTATAATCCTGGGCATAATTGGCCTCATGTTCCGGGTAGCGATTAATCACCGTGATGATCTTGTAAAAAGGTCTTCCTGTATTATCCTGATCTGTGAGCACATTTGAAACCTGTCCCTTTTCAAGACTCACCACCTGCTCATACAAAAGAGGATCTATTTTGGTAAGTTCGAATCTGGTATCTCCTGTAGTAGGATTGATCAGTTTTCCGCCACTCTCTCTTGTTTCTGCTTCATCTGAAACTTCCTTCGCAGCTTCAGCAAAAGTGATCTCCTTATTGTTGATCCTTTCTCTTACTTTCTGGATCTCCTCTAAGGCTTTTTGCTTGGTTTCTTCACTAACATCCGGAATTAGAAGGATGTGCCGCACATCAACCTGCTGACCACGGATTTTATCTACTGTAAGAATGTGGTAACCGTATATGGTAGAAAATGGTTTACTTACTTCTCCTTCCTGTAAAGAAAAGGCTGCATCTTTAAATTCCTTTACAAAAGGATCATTTCGTGATAAGGAAACTTTACCTCCTGATGACCTGGAAGAAGTATCGTCTGAATATAGCACCGCTTTGGTAGCGAAACTTGCACCATTTTCAAGAACATCTGCCCTCATTTCATTTAAACGAGCAATGATCTCATCTTTCTCCTGCTGCGGAATTTCGGGCTTAACTACGATCTGGGCGATCTCAACCTCATCTCCAAAAACCGGGCGCTCTTCTTCAGGAATGCTTGTAAAGAAAGCTCTAACTTCTTCCGGAGTGATCTCTACTCCTTCTACGATTTGCATTTGCATTTTAGAAGCCAGTTCGTTCTGTTTTACGATCTCGAACAATTCACTTCTAAATTCGGCTTCATCCTCTCTTTTGTAAAATTCCAGCACTTTTTCAAGGCTTCCCACCTGTTGCACCATGTATGCCAGTTGTTGGTCAATACGTGCATTGATCTCGGCATCGGGAACAATAATGCTATCCTGTACCGCATGGTGAGCATAAAGTTTGTCTTCCATTAACCTTCCTGCCAAATTGCAGTTGGTAACATCTGCGGTAGACACGCCCTGACTTTGCAATTCCAAATACATTTTGTCAATATCACTTTCTAAAACAACGTAATCCCCAACTACTGCGGCAACCCCGTCCACTTTAAATTTCCCTGTGCGGTCCTGGATCTCAGTTTTAATGTCAGATTCTATATCAATGGAAGTACTGTCTGTAACGATCACCTCCTGGGCCTGTAATGACCCCGCAAGTAAGGTGAAGAAAAGGATTGGGGAAAAATTATTTATATATCTCAAAATTGTCATTTTTAATAGCATCTTGTGTAATGTCTTTTTCTAATTTTTTAATAAGCTCCAGTTTTCGTCGGTTAAGCAGGATCTGTTTTATGCCCGGCAAAGAGTATTCCAAGGGAGCTTGTTCGTTGCGTAATTTAACATCTTCAACAGAGATCAAATATACTCCTAATGAATCTTCAAGTTGCAAAAAATTCTTATTTTTTAGAAAATCAGGAAAATCCTGCGGGTTCAAAGGTCTTATCTTATCATAAACCTGCTTGGTTTTTACCCATACCGAATCATTTAGAGAATAGGAATTGAAATGAATGGCCATGTCAAGCAAAGCCTGCTTGTCTTCATCATTGAACCGGCGAAAAAGGGTTTTAATATTTTCAAAGTCATTATTGTTCTTTGTAATATTGATATAGCGCAGTTTTACAAGATTTTCATTCAGTAGAAAATTCTCTCCGTGCTCCTCATAATAGGCTTCGGCTGCAGCCCTGCTTATGTTTGTGTCCAGCTCCCGCGCAACAATAGCATCGGTATAAGCCTTGGCATAAAGTTCATTTTTGTAGTTCTGTACCAACCTGTCAAATTCCGCCTGTTGTTCACTGCTTAAATTGACTCTGGCCCTGTCAAGTAAAAGTTTTTGAGTAGCCCAGCGATTGATGAAATTATTTACCAGGAGAGTACTATCATCCGGAGAGGTATTTTCAGAAATGAGCTTAGCCACATCTTCCCTGTATAAATAGGAGTCGTTCACCCTTGCAACAACTTCTTTTTCTTCGGGTTCGTTTAAAAAACCGCAACCTGCAAAAATAAATAGCAGCAGCAAAACGACAATTCCTTTTCTAATTCTCAATGTAACTTAAGGTATTATAGATTGGCAAAAATAAGAATTCCTGCCTGTTTACCAACCTCCTGTAAAAACGATTAAGAGCGGGAAAAATTATATTTTTGAGGATTATTCAAAAAAGCTAATATTTCCCTTCTCTGCAGAAGCTAAAAATATTCTATGACCGAAGAAAGAAAACTAAAACTCATCTGGGATTTCAAAGGGCCCGATGCCAATATTACCGCCCGCCATCATGCCGCACATCTAAAAGATTTCATTCGGATGAACGATCTTTCCATGAATATCGTAAAAGTGGAGGAACTCTCTCCGGCCCATTCCATTGCCTATCTCGTGGTTACAGATGCTGAAATGCCTCCTGTAAGAGATGCTCTAAAACCACACCGTGGGCAGCTATATGAGCCGAAAGATTAAATTTATATTATTAAAATCTTCATAAATACCTCTGCTCCTTTATATTTGCGGAAATCAAAACGAAATCATGAAAAAATACTTTTTAATTTTCAGTTTAGCCATGGTGAGCTTTTCGGCGATGGCACAATCCAAAATAGGAACCATAGATGCCGAATACATTCTCAATCAGATGCCCGAAATGACTGGCGTCAATGAAGGAATTCAGACCTACAACCAGGAGCTTCAAAAAGAACTGGAGACCAATGTTGCCAAATATGAAACTCTGGTAAAGGATTACCAGGCCAATAACACAACTTTTTCTGAAGAGGATAAAAAAGCAAAAGAGAGCGAGATCATTGGTCTCGAAAACGACATTAAGGGCTTTAGACAAAAAGCCGGCGTTATGATGCAAATGAAGCGTAATGAATTAACGCAGCCGATTTACGAAAAGATCAATGCAGCGATGCTGGAGGTGGTCAATGAGGAAAATTTTACCCAGATCTTCCATGCCGGCGGAACCAGCCTTGCTTTTTCAGCCGAAGAATTTGATATTACTATGAAGGTCTTGAAGAAGCTTGGGATTGCAGTAAAGGAATAATTTTAGTGGTCAGTGGTCGGTGGTCAGTGGTCAGAAGTTTTCAGTTACCAGTTACCAACAATTTATGTAAAATAAAGGGTCTCCAAAAATAACATTTTTGAGACCCTTTTTAATTTACTCATTCTTTCTGAGGCCAAGTCTATTCAACCTGCTGAAGAACTACAGAATCTATATTTTGCCCCTACGAAATTTTGTTTTACGGCTACCGATTTTTGGTCCCTACGGAACAAAAACGGAGTTGGCGCGGATTTGCAATCCGTGCCGAATCAATTCCATTTTCAACCGCCGACTGCCTGCTAAGCACTGCCAACTCAAAAACGTCTTGGTTCTAGTCTCTTGGCTCTTGGCTCTTCAAAGACTATCTACTGTAATTCGGAGATTCTTTTGTTATGGTTACGTCGTGCGGGTGGCTTTCATTGATTCCTGAAGCAGTGATCTTAATAAATTTTGCCGACTCCTGAAGCGTTTCCACATCTTTGGCACCACAATATCCCATTCCGGCTTTTAATCCGCCGATGAATTGATGGATGCTTTCGTAAAGATCTCCTTTATATGGTACCCGTCCTACAATTCCTTCGGGCACTAATTTTTTGATATCATCCTCCACATCCTGGAAATACCGGTCTTTAGAACCTTGTTTCATAGCCTCCACAGATCCCATTCCGCGGTAGGATTTGAATTTTCTTCCTTCGTAGATAATGGTTTCTCCCGGAGATTCTTTGGTTCCGGCAAGCAAAGATCCCAGCATCACAGAATCTGCTCCGGCGGCAATAGCTTTCGGGATATCCCCGGTGTACCTGATACCTCCATCGGCAATCACCGGTACTCCGCTGCCTTTAATGGCTGCTGCCACTTCAAGCACAGCAGAGAATTGTGGAAAACCTACTCCTGCTACCACTCTTGTTGTACAAATAGACCCGGGACCGATTCCCACCTTCACGGCATCGGCACCCGCTTCTACAAGATATTTTGCAGCTTCGGGAGTTGCGATGTTCCCCACCACAACTTCCAGATCGGGAAATTTCTTTTTCACCTCTTTAAGAACCGTAACCACTCCGCGGGTATGGCCGTGAGCCGTATCGATTACAATAGCATCGACTCCTGCATTCACCAAGGCTTCAGCTCTTTCAACTGCATCTCCGGTCACGCCGATGGCGGCTGCAACTCGAAGCCTTCCGTAAGTATCTTTATTGGCAATGGGTTTTTGGGTAAGTTTCGTGATATCTCTAAAGGTGATCAAACCTACCAGCTTATCTTCTTTATTCACCACCGGCAACTTTTCGATCTTGTTTTGCTGTAAAATGCCTTCGGCCTCCTCCAGAGAGGTACCTTCGGCTACTGTGACAAGATTTTCAGAAGTCATTACTTCCGAAATTGGCCGGTTGTTATTCTTTTCAAACCGCAGGTCACGATTGGTCACAATTCCCAGGAGCTTCCCATCCTCATCTACAATGGGAATTCCACCAATGCTATGCTCCCGCATATTTTCTTTGGCATCTCTCACCTTTGCAGTAATGGGAAGAGTTACCGGATCTATGATCATTCCACTTTCTGCACGTTTGACCTTTCGCACTTTAAGGGCCTGTTCTTCAATAGTCATATTTTTATGAAGCACACCAATTCCTCCTTCCCTCGCAATTGCAATTGCCATACGGGATTCGGTCACCGTATCCATAGCTGCGGAAACTATAGGCACGTTGAGGGTAATGTTGCGTGTAAATTTTGACTGGATGTTGACCTCGCGAGGTAGGACTTCTGAAAAGGCAGGGACTAAAAGTACATCATCGTAGGTGAGTCCTTCGCCCAGTATCCTGGAGTTGTGTGCGATCATGGCAATTAAGATTTAATTGCGTGCAAATATACAGACTATAAATTACAAGCAGACAATTAGTTTTACTAATTATTTGCCATTCCTGGAATTATACAGGGTTCTGGCCGAAAAAGCAGAGTTTTAGAGGGTCAAAAACCTAAACGGGAAATAACATTTTTGGGAAGTTAACTATATGAAATTAATTCTAATTCCCCTTTTTGAAGAGCAGCTGGTAAAGCACTATGACCGCTGATGCTGCAAAACAAAAAGTCATTAGAATACCTGAAACTAGCACCAGGTATTTTACCCATTCTATGCCTTTCCAGACAAAATAGATCCCTCCAAAGGTGAGTAAAATGGAGAAGAAGGGTTCCAGGATTAGAAAAAATTTCAGTTTTTTAGGTAATTCTGCAAATAAAAGTATGCTTCCTAATAAGAAGAAAATAAAGGACATTGAGAGGATATGGGTGTGTATGATGGTGAGCATCTCCCGTTCTCCTTTTTCAAACTTCATCACCGCGGCATCAGGATCATCCTCATTCCCAAGATAATTTTCCTCAATACCCTCTGGAGTTGTAGTTTCTGTTTGCCCTACAAACAAAAGTCCTGTAGCATAGCCAACTGAAAGTACTACCACAAAAACAGCAAGAAAGGATTTAATTTCCTTCGGAAGGCTTAAAAGAAGACCGTTGTACCGCATTAAAGAACCTTATTTTCTTTTAAGATCTCAATACTTTCCAATAGATCTTTCACAGCCATTTTCATTGAACGTACCGAAATGGTAGCCCCGGAAATTGCAGCGATATTATTTAATTCTGAAGGTTTGGATTTTCCCACAAATTGCCTAAGCCATCTTTTGCTTCCAATTTCTCCTCCATATTCCTCCCTGTACACTAAAACTTTGGTACGTGCTATAGAAAGATCTTTGTTCAGGATGACCAGGTAATCAAATTCAGCAGTTTTACTGGGTGCTTTATCCAGGTATGCATATCCAAGGATTTTCTCTCCACTCTTAAGCCGGAAGAAATTCTCTTCAGATATTTCTGAAGGCAATTTTTCCTGGAGTTCCTTTCTAATGTGTACTCCTTGATGTTCAAAGGAGTTCACCTGAAACTCATCCTCTATTTCACGATCTACTCTTTTTCCCAAACCATCGGAATTGAAAATTATTCCGGTTAAAGGTATTATTAGAAGGATCGTGATGAAAAATTTCTGGATCATTTTGCAAATTTAATTAATTATAACAGATTTGAATAACGCCGAAAGCCGGGAGAAGGTCTCCCAACTTTCAGCGTTTTTCATCTCCTGTTTAGAACCAAACTCCTATTCCGAAGTTCAGTTGGTTTTTTGCTTCATAGCCTTCAACAGCATTATCCTTAATCTGATAATCCCCTTTAAATACTACTCCTGGTACAATATGATAGCTCAACCCAAGAGTTATATCATTGCGGTCATAAGCAGGATTCTCAACAAGGTCACCTTCGGTGGCTGCATGAGTGTCGTAATCCTCATATCGTGCAAATGCAAACAGTTTCTGTTTGTTCATCAACGGCAGCAGGTTGTAGGCAGCTTCAGCATACCATCCTGAAAGAGCACTTCCAAGGTCTCTTCCGGTAAGGTCGTTATATGCTTCAGTATCGCTTAAGGAAGCGTAAATATATTCTCCCCTGGCAGTAAAACGTTTGTACACATAGCGCGCATCCAAACCTACCATAGACATGCCTACATCTGCTCCATCAAGCATATCCACTTCGTCTGCAGCCTGGGTTCTTCCAAAATATCCGGCTAGACCGAGTCTCATTCCTAAAATTCCGTAGTATTCAACTTTAGCAGAAAGATTGGGAGTATTGACTGTGGACTGAATTCCTTTTTGGCGACCTCCGCGAAGTCCGCTGCTGCCACCAATAAGGCCTTTACCACTTGCATCGGTAGATTTAAAGCCGTTGAAAACATATGCCTGATAGGTAAGGTTGGCCGAGTTGATCCTTCCCGTAAGACCAAGACCAATCTCTCTCCAGGTAGTTGGAATGATGGAACCGGCAATTGCAGGACGCTCCACGCCATTGAAAGTAGTTGGCTCGTGATATTCGTTAATAATACCCATAGGCACTAACATTAAACCAGCACGAAAATTAATGTTCCTGGCAAAATTATAATTCACAAATGCCTGCTCAACATAGACTTCTTCGACATGTTCAAATTCTATTTCAGTAAAGAACTGAACCTCATCATTGAACTGGTAACCCAACAACATCACAAGACGTTGTACATCCAGTTCCCCGTTGTCACCTTCAGGTTGATTATAAGTGATCTCTCCATAAGCTCCAAGGGTAACAGCATCTTTATTGGCCGAAAGCACGCGTTGTGCAGAGTTTAATTGATATTGGGGGTCAAAAGTGATAGAATCCTGCTCGGTTTGTGCAAAAGAATTTAATGAAGTAGCTGCCAAAGCTACCGAGAGTAATAGTTTTTTCATCGGTGGTTTATTTAGACTGATTTAAAATAGTGCTGCAAATATAGAACTGTGAATATTTTTAACACATTTATTTAGACCAATTTTAAATACTTTTTTTTGATACCAAATGAAGAAAGTATTGGTAATTCTAATGATAGATGCTGAAGATCTTCGTGGCCTCGTTGTGAGAAGCTTCGAAACTCATCATTTTCACATTCGTATCGCTCTTTTTGGAAGTAAAATAAGATAGTAACTTTTCGGTAGGCATATTTCCTGTGAGTTCATCCTTGGCCATTGGGCAGCCTCCAAAACCCTGTATAGCCCCATCAAATCTTTTACAGCCGGATCTATAAGCCGCATCCACTTTTTCAAACCATTTTGTGGGAGTAGTATGTAGATGTGCCCCAAATTCTATTTCAGGATATTTTGGGATCAGGTTGGAAAAAAGGTACTCAATGACCTCAGGAGTAGAGCTGCCAATGGTATCTGAAAGGGAAAGGATCTTCACTCCCATTCCTGAAAGTTTTTCTGTCCACTCCCCCACAATCTCCACATCCCACGGATCTCCATAAGGATTTCCAAAACCCATGGAGAGATATGCGACGACTTCCTTATTCGTTCTTCCGGCAATATCCAGGATCTCCTGCAGCGTTTCCACAGATTCAGCAATAGTTTTGTGAGTGTTTCGCATCTGGAAATTTTCCGAAATGGAAAACGGGTATCCCAGATACTGAATTTCGGGATGTTGAGCTGCATCCTGCGCCCCGCGAGTATTGGCAACAATAGCCAGCAGCTTGCTTTGAGTGCGGGAAAGATCAAGCCGGGAGAGTACTTCGGCCGTATCTGCCATTTGCGGAATGGCTTTGGGAGAAACAAAACTTCCGAAGTCAATGGTATCGAATCCGCAGCGCAAAAGAGATTGTATGTACTGAACTTTTTGTTCTGTAGGAATAAAGGTTTTTATTCCCTGCATCGCGTCCCGTGGACATTCAATGATCTTAATGTTCCCCATAGGCCAAATATAGAATTTAGAATTGAGATATGAGAATAGAGATATGTTTTGAACATCGGCACGGATTGCAAGGATTCCGGATTCAAGATTCAAGATTCAAGATTCAAGATTTAAAATTCAAAATTCTTCTGCCAAAATCCGGGAGGTCAGCACTAAATATTTTTGAGACACGGCACGGATTACAAATCCGCGCCAATGAGGCCTTAAGCTAACGGCCAACAGCCAAAAGCTAACAGCTTTTTCTCAATACTCAATACTAACTACTAACTACTCTATACTAATATAAATATCCCTATTCCTACAAACACAATTACCTGCAACCATTTAAAAACCAAACCTGAAGCGGGATGTTTTTGCAGGTAAACAGAGATCTTGCCGGCGAGGATGGCAACTGCAGAAAAAATGAGAAAGGCCTGCAGCATAAATAAAAAACCAAGGATATAGAACTGGTAAATGGTATTTCCTTCAGGATCCCAGAGAAAGCCGGGAAAAAAGGCAAGGAAGAAGATGGCAACTTTAGGATTTAAAACGTTCATTAAAAATCCTTTTTTATAAAGGGAAGTCAGCTCCTTCTTTTGTTCGGTTGCAGGTTTATCGACATGGATGGAAGGATCACTTTTAAAGACTTGCCAGGCCAGGTAGAACAAGTATCCCGCACCTAAGATTTTAATGAAAAAGAATAAATTTTCAGACTGCCTTATAATGGCTGAAACGCCAAATGCCACTAAACTGGTATGAATAATAATTCCCGATACCAGTCCCAGGGTAGTAACTATGCCATGCTTCTTGCCGTTGGTCATTCCCTGCACCAGAACATAAATAATATCGGGGCCGGGAGAAATCGTAAGCAGCATGGCTGCTGCAAGAAATGCTATAAGTTCCCCGGCCACTATGAGCGTTTTAAAATTTCCTTATTGATCTTTTTCACCAATTGTGGTCCTTCATAAATAAATCCCGTGTACAGCTGCACCAGGCTTGCACCCGCTTCCAGTTTTTCAATGGCATCTTCGGGAGACATGATCCCTCCCACCCCAATGATCGGAAAAGCTTTGTTGCTTTTTTCGGAAAGGAATCTGATCACCTCTGTGGCACGCTTTGTAAGAGGTTTACCACTGAGGCCGCCGGCCTCCATTTGATCCGGGGAAGTCAATCCTTCCCTTGAAATTGTTGTGTTTGTTGCAATTACCCCTGCAATCCCGGTGTCTTTGATGATATCTATGATATCGAGCAGTTGAGAATCCGTAAGATCTGGTGCTATTTTAAGGAGGATAGGTTTGGGAGCAGGTCGCTTCAGGTTTTCCTGCTGTAAAGTGTTCAAAAGCCTGGTAAGCGGTTCCTTGTCCTGCAGCTCCCTTAGATTGGGTGTGTTGGGAGAACTCACATTCACCACAAAATAATCTACATGCTCAAAAAGGGCATTAAAGCAGATCATGTAATCATCTACGGCATTTTCATTGGGAGTGACTTTGTTTTTTCCAATGTTTCCGCCAATTATGACCCCATCATTCTTTTTAAGTCTCTCAACCGCCTCAACCACACCTCCATTATTGAAGCCCATCCTGTTGATAATGGCCTTGTCTTCCCTTAACCTGAAGAGTCTTTTCTTTTCATTTCCCGGCTGCGGCTTGGGGGTAAGAGTTCCAATTTCTATAAAACCGAATCCAAAATTCGAAAGTTCTTTGTATAGCTTTGCATCTTTATCAAAACCTGCAGCCAGTCCCACAGGATTTGGGAATTTAATTCCGAAGACTTCCCGTTCCAACCGCTTATCCTCTACTACAAATTTCTCCCGAACAAGTTTTTGGCTTCCGGGTAGCAGGAACAGCTTGCGAAGTGCAGAAAATGTGAAATAATGCACCTTTTCGGGATCAATATTAAAAAGAAGCGGCCTAATTATTTTTTCGTACATGAAGCAGGTTTTGAACAAAATTAACACAATGCGACATAAAATAGCAGGAAAAGTCAAAAGGTTTTGAAGCTACTTTTTATATCGCTATTTTTGGGAAAACTTCAGCAAAAATGACCAATAAAGAAGCAATAATAGATCGCTTTTTAAGCTATGTGAAAATAGATACGCAAAGCGATGAAACCAGTGATACCACCCCCAGTACAGAAAAACAATGGGATTTGGCAAATAAACTTCGGGAGGAGCTGCAGGAGATGGGAATGCAGGAAGTAACTATTGATGAAAATGCTTATGTAATGGCCACGCTCCCTTCCAATGTGGAGCATGAGGTGCCGGTAATTGGTTTCGTATCACATTTTGATACGACTCCCGATTTTTCAGGAACAAATGTGAATCCGCAGATCATTGAGAACTACGACGGAAAAGACATAATTCTGAACAAAGAAAAGAATATCATCCTGTCTCCGGATTATTTCAGCGATCTGCTTCAGTATGAAGGCCAAACCTTAATAACTACCGACGGAAATACCCTTTTAGGCGCCGATGATAAAGCCGGTATTACTGAAATTATGGAGGCAATGAAATATCTGCTGAACAATCCGCAGGTAAAGCATGGGAAGATCCGTATTTGTTTTACGCCCGATGAAGAAATAGGACGAGGGGCACATAAATTTGACGTAGAAAAATTCGGGGCCGAATGGGCTTATACCATGGATGGCAGCCAGGTAGGAGAACTGGAATTCGAAAACTTCAACGCTGCAGGTGCCGTTGTTAAGGTCAGCGGAAAAAGCGTGCATCCGGGATATGCAAAGGACAAGATGATCAACAGCATGTATATCGCCATGGATTTCATCAATTCCCTACCGCGTTTGGAAACTCCGGAGCATACCGAAGATCGTCAGGGCTTTTTCCACCTCAACGCCATTGAAGGAGATGTGGAGGAAACTACCTTACATTATATCATACGGGATCATGACCGGGAGCATTTTGAGGCCAGGAAACAAATGATGCAGGATCTTGCCGGAGAGATCTGCAACCAGTATGAAAGAGATTGCGTGACGGTGGAGATCAAAGATCAATATTTCAACATGCGTGAAAAGGTGGAACCGGTAATGCATATTGTAAATATTGCTGAAGAGGCGATGAAACAAGTAGATGTTACGCCCATCATCAAACCTATACGTGGCGGAACCGATGGCGCACAATTAAGCTTCAAAGGACTCCCCTGCCCAAACATCTTCGCCGGCGGACATAATTTTCACGGAAAATATGAATATGTGCCTGTTGAGAGCATGCAGAAAGCGGTGGAGGTAATAGTAAAAATTGCAGAGCTTACGGCTTCCGGGATTCAAAATTCAGAATTAAAGATTCAGGATTAAGTAAGATAAATGACGGCACGGATTGAAAATCCGCGCCGATTGTTTTGTTGATGAATTTGAACCTTTCAGGGTTTTATACCATGAAAGGGTTATTCCAAGACGTACCAATTAGCTAATAACCTCTAACTAATTAACCAACTCATGGCGGTAAAGTCAGCAGAAGAATATATTGCAAAACATCCCGACTGGGAAAGCGAGCTAAGGGAACTTAGGGAGATGATCCTCACTACAGATGTAGAGGAGACAATTAAATGGGGAGCTCCAGTGTATACGGTGGACGGCAAAAATGTATTAGGCCTTGCGGCATTTAAGCACCACGCCGCTATCTGGTTTTTCCAGGGAGCACTTCTAAGAGAGAATACGGCACTTCTTGAGAATGCACAGGAAGGGAAAACCAAAGCCTTACGCCAGGTGCGGTTTGAAAAAGGTCAAAATATCCCCCTGTCGCAGCTGCGGAAGTATGTTGAAGAAGCTATACAGAACCAGAAGGAAGGAAAAGAGATAAAACCGGTTAAAAATAAAGAGGTAGAAGTGCCGGAAGAGCTATTGACAGAATTTTCCAAAAACTCCGAGTTAGCATCGGCTTTTAAGAACCTAACTCCCGGTAAACAACGGGAATATTGCGAATATATTAGAGAAGCTAAAAGAGACAGTACAAAAATGAGTCGTTTGGAAAAGATCATTCCCATGATCCAGGCCGGCAGCGGATTACATGACAAGTATAAAAATTGTTGAAAAAACCCTTTCAGGGTTCGGAACCCTGAAAGGGTTACTACAACCAAACCTCATAGGTCTTGAAGACCTGTGAGGTTTTTTTGATCGCAGGTTTCAGAACAAGGTTTCAGCCATTAGGAATTCCCCCCTTTGATTTAAGGAAAAGCATCAACCCCAGACCTGCAAGGTTTTCAAAACCTTGTAGGTCACTTTTTATAGTAAAACCTACGAGGTTAAATAAAAGACTTTTAGGTTGGCAGGATCAAATAAAGCTCCGTTAGGAGCCATAGGTTGGCAGCACCGCAGGTGCGACAACAAAAAAAAAGCCCCACGCGATCGCGCAGGGCTTTTTAATGTTGATCCTTTGGGATCTATTTTGTTTCCTTTACAGGTTCATTCAGTTTTCGGCTCATCTCCATAGAAATGGAAGACCTGTCAAAAGTGATCTTTCCTGCTCCGGTTTCTATAATTACTGCGTTTTGTTTTTCGCTGAAATCAATTATTTTACCGTGCATTCCGCTTTTTGTTACAATCCTGTCACCTCTCTTAAGTTCGGATGCGAATTGTTTTTCTTGTTTAGCACGTTTCATTTGAGGGCGTATCATAAAGAAATACACCACTACAAACATTAAAATAATTGGGGCAAACTGGGTTAATTGATCCATATGGGTCTATGCTATGCAGGGTCCTAAGACTGTGCTTTAGGCTCTACGAAAGCTTTAATTTTTAATTGTTCTTTTCCGGTCTCTGTATTGGCAGTAATATTTACTGTTTTAGTTACCTGATTTTGTCCGGAACCGTTGAATTTCACTACCATTTCTCCTGTTTCTCCCGGAGCGATAGGATCTTTGGTCCAGGTTGGAACAGTACATCCGCAAGAACTGGTAGCGTTAGTGATCACCAATGGAGCTTTCCCTGTATTTGTAAAAGTAAAGGTGTGCTCTACGTTAGTTCCCTGTGCGATAGTTCCAAAGTCATGCTCTGTTTCTTCGAAGCTGATCTCAGGATAAACAGTGGCCTGTGCATCACGCACTGCAGCTTCTTCTACGTTTTCTGCCTGTACTTTGTCTGCTGCATTGTCCTTGCAGGAGGTGAAATTAAACGCAGCAACCAGCGCTAATAATAAGATTCCTTTTTTCATGATTTACAATTTATAGTTAAAGTGGATAAAATTAAGAAAATTTACAGGACTACATAAGACCCCTGCCCATTTTGTTCAGTTTGCCGTTCTCCCTGTACTCCTTAGAGAGTTTATCAAGGATACCGTTGATAAAAATACTACTTTTAGGGGTACTGTATTCCTTGGCAATTTCTAAATATTCGTTAATAGTGACCTTTACCGGAATTGATGGGAACTTCAGGAATTCACAGATGGCCATTTTGATCAAAATAGTATCGAGACCTGCAATTCTTTCCTTATCCCAATTAGGTGTCTTCCCCTCCATTTCGGCTGCTAAACTGTCATCATTAAGCAAGGTCTTCCTGAAAAGCTGAATGCCATACTCTTTGTCCTCATTACTTTTAAAAAGCCTGGTAAGTGCCTGCTCCTTCCCGGGAGTTGCTTTTTGCAACATTTTTACTATTGCGGTATTGACAAGCGGCAGGTCATCGATCCAGGTGATCTTCCTGTCTTCAAGATAATCGTAAAGTTTTTCGTTGGGAGCAATAACTTCTTTAAAGATGGAAATCAAAAAATCTTTATCCTCTTTAAAAGTTGAAGTTCGGGTAGACATGTAATTCCGGAAGATGTCACTTTTCCTGATCTCAGACCACAGGATCTCCACATATTCATCGTCATACTTCCAGTTATTAAGCTTACGGGTTTCCAATGCTGCCCGTAATGCCTCATTATCACTAAGCAGAGCGATCAATTCATTGTTAACGAATTTCCTGTTAGGATCAACATCTTCTTCAGAAGGCAAATGTTTTTGCTGGGCTTTCTCCAGGTAATCCTCTACATGATCCTTAATCTCTACAAATAAATCAAGCATTAAAAGATACAGGTCATACATCTCATCCATGCTCTTGAGAAGGAATTTCTCTTCAAGATTAAGATTATCATTTTCACTCTGTGAATACGCGTACAACGACTGCATTACTTTAACCCTGATATGTCTTCTGGTCAACATAGCTGTAAAAGAACTTTAAAAAATTAGGGCGAAAGGTCTTTTCCTTTCGCCCGGCAAAAATACTATTAAATTAAAAAACCGCTGGGGTTATTTACTATTTTTTCTGTCTGCAATTCTCTGCTGTGCCACCTTAAGTGCAGCTTCATGCGTTGAAATATCATTAACTTCAGCCGAGTTAAGGATTTCAAGGGTAGTATTGTAGATATTCTCGGTCTTTTCCATGATCTCCTTCTTTCCGTAGCCTTCGAGTTCTGCGTAAACATTGATGATCCCTCCCGCGTTGATCAGAAAGTCGGGAGCATAAACGATGTTCTTTTCCCTAAGAACTAATCCGTGTCTCCTGTCATCTGCCAGCTGATTGTTTGCAGCTCCTGCGATAATATCCACTTTAAAGCGCTCAATGGTGTCATCGTTAATCGTAGCTCCAAGAGCACATGGCGCATAGATATCAACATCTGCGGCATATACATCGGCACCACCATAGATCGTGGCGTTATATCTATCGCGGATCTCTGTTAGTTTCTGCTGATTTATATCACTAATGATCACCTGTGCACCTTCTTTGGTGAGGTGGTCTACAAGAGATTCACCAACATGACCGATTCCCTGTACAAGAACGCGTTTTCCCTGCAGGTCATCGCTACCGTACCTATACTTCGCTGCAGCTTTCATCCCCATAAAAACCCCGTAAGCAGTAATGGGAGAAGGGTTACCCGCGCCTCCCTTGCTTTCTGAAATTCCGGTAACATAAGGAGTCACTTCCCGCACGGTATCCATGTCGGCAGTTTCCATCCCTACATCTTCAGCAGTAATATATTTTCCGCTTAAAGAGTGGACAAATTCTCCGAACCTACGCATAAGTTCAGGCGTTTTCTGAGTTTTTGCATCGCCAATAATGACAGCTTTACCACCTCCCAGATTGAGACCGGTGACAGCACTTTTAAAAGTCATTCCGCGGGAAAGGCGCAGTACATCATTAACGGCATCCCATTCACTCTGGTAGTTCCACATGCGCGTTCCACCTAAAGCAGGTCCCAAAACTGTGTTATGGATCCCGATAATTGCCTTTAATCCTGTATCTTTGTCGTTGCAAAAAACCACTTGTTCATGGTCATCAAAAGAAAGCTGCCCAAAGACCGGAGCGGCTTTTTTAAGTTCATTTGCCTTTAGAACATCCACTGTCATAAGTTTTTTAATTTAAAAAATTTCGGTTATCGAAAAATTGTATGGCAAAAGTAAATAATATTTCAATTTCTAAACCTTTTGCACCTCCAAAAATAAGAAATCGAAAATATTTTGAAGTTGTTTACCAGTATGAAAGAATTAAAGCATCTAAATAAATACTTCTATAAATATAAATGGCACCTCATAGGCGGGATCTTTATTACCATCATCGCCAGGGTATTTGCGCTAGTCACTCCGCGGTACATAGGTGAATCCACCAGTGCCATAGAAAGATGGGTGAATGGAGAAGTGACTTCGGAAGCTGCGCTGCGCTCTGAATTGATGACCAATATCCTCATCATCCTTGGCGCCACCCTCCTTGCAGGACTTTTCACCTTCCTGATGCGACAGGCGATCATTGTGGTCTCCCGGCATATTGAATACGACCTCAAGAACGAAGTCTTCCAGAAATACCAGGAGCTGTCCCTTAACTTTTACAAAAAGAACCGAACCGGGGACCTCATGAACCGCATTAGCGAAGATGTTTCCAAGGTGCGTATGTATGCGGGACCGGCCTTTATGTACAGCATTCAAACCGGGATCCTGTTTATTGTGGTGATCCCGTACATGTTCCTGCAGGCACCGGAGCTTACCCTGTATGTGATCGCTCCCCTGCCCATCCTCTCTTTTGCCATTTACAAGCTGAGTGTGGCGATCAACAAGAAGAGTACCATCGTGCAGCAATACCTTTCCAAGCTAAACACTTTTACACAAGAGAGCTTTAGCGGAATATCAGTGATCAAATCCTACGGACTGGAACCTCAAACAGGGGCTTCTTTCGTCACCTTGTCCAATGAAAATAAAGAGAAGAATATTGATCTGGTGAAGGTGCAGGCTTTCTTTTTTCCACTCATGGTCTTGCTTATTGGTGCCAGTAATATCCTGGTGATCTATATAGGTGGGAAAAAATTCATTAGCGGCGAAATAGCCGAACTCGGGATCATAGTTGAATTCCTGCTCTATGTGAACATGCTTACCTGGCCGGTGGCCACTGTAGGTTGGGTGACGTCCATCGTTCAGCAGGCCGCAGCTTCCCAAAAACGTATAAACGAGTTTCTGAAGGAGGTACCACAAATTCAAAATCCCTCGACAACGCCTGAAGATGTGCAGGGTTCCATAGCTTTCAAAAATGTCACCTTCACCTACGAAGATACGAATATCACCGCCCTCAAAAATGTAGGTTTCGAAGTAGAATCCGGAGAAACCCTGGCGATCATAGGAAAAACAGGTTCGGGGAAATCTACGATCCTGGAATTAATTGGAAGGTTATATGACGTGGAGCAGGGAGAGATAAGCATTGATGGCAAGGACATCAAAACCATGAACCTGAAAGAACTCCGGGAAAGCATTGGCTACGTGCCGCAGGATGCTTTCCTCTTTAGCGACTCCATCAGGAATAATATAAAATTTGGGAAAGCTGATGCTACCGATGAGGAGATCATCACCGCCGCCAAAAATGCCGCTGTGCACAGGAATATTGAAGGCTTCAGCAAAGGTTATGACACTGTGCTTGGGGAAAGAGGAATTACCCTTTCCGGCGGACAAAAACAGCGGGTATCAATTGCCCGGGCGATAGTGCACGATCCAAAAATTCTTCTTTTTGACGATTCACTTTCCGCAGTAGATACAGAAACGGAGGAGGAAATTCTGAATAACCTCTTCAGGATCAGTAAAAATAAGACGACGATCATCGTTAGTCACAGGATCTCATCGGTAAAAAATGCCGATAAGATCATCATTCTTGAAGACGGGCAGGTAGTACAACGCGGGACGCACCAGCAATTGCTTAACACCGAGGGATATTACCGGGAGCTCTACCTCAAACAGCTCAGTGAAAAAGAAATGTAAAAATTTGTTGTAGAATGTTAATTTTTTTTAGATTTTTGAACCTATGATTTACAAACCGTAAAAGATAAATTGATTATGAGCGACAATGGAACGATTGAAAAAGAAGAGATTTTTTCCAAGGTCTTGAGAGCCGGGAGACGCACCTATTTCTTTGATGTTAGGGCGACTAAGGCAAACGATTATTACCTGACGATTACCGAGAGTAAAAAATTCACCAATGAAGACGGATCTTTCCACTACAAAAAGCACAAGATCTACCTTTACAAAGAAGATTTTATCGGTTTTAATGAAATCCTGCAGGAGATGACCGATTACATTCTTAATGAAAAAGGTGAGGAAGTGATCAGCGAGCGTCACCAGAAGAATTTCAAGAAGGAATATGAGGAAGAAACCGAGCCGCAGTCTGCAACTGCCGCTGCTCCTTCTGCTGCTGCCTTTACCGATATCAGTTTTGAAGATATATAATTGAAAATATACTCCATAAAAAAACCGTCCCGAGCAATTGGGACGGTTTTTTTATATTGGGGTGCTAAAAAATGCCTTTTATGAAATCTCTTTTATTTGCCCTTGGTTTTTTGCTAAGCCTGCCGGCCTTTGCCCAGGAAGAGCTTGAGCTTGACCTTTCCTATTATCTGCCTCAGGATGTCACCTACAACAAAAATATTCCCACCCCTCAGGACGTACTCGACTACATTCCCGGGGAATGGCATGCCAGCCATGATCAAATTCTGATCTATATGTATATCCTGGCCGAAGCTTCTCCACGGATCAGCATTGAAAACAGGGGTTTCACCTATGAAAAAAGGCCGCTGGTGTTGCTTACCATTACTGCGGAAGAGAATCATGAAAATCTGGAACAAATAAGGGAACAGCATCTTTCTCTGACCAAAGCCGGATCTGAAAATTTAGATATTTCCCAGATGCCTATTGTGGTAAACCAGGGCTTCTCCATCCACGGGAATGAAGCCAGCGGTGCCAATGCCGCTATTCTTGCTGCTTACCATTTAGCTGCTGCTGAAGGACCCGAAATCGAGGAGCTGCTCGACAATACCATAATTCTTTTTGATCCTGTGTTCAATCCCGATGGGCTGCAGCGTTTCGCGAACTGGGCCAACATCCATAAAAGCGAAAATATCAACCCCGATCCCCAGGATCGCGAGTACGATGAAGTGTGGCCGGGCGGCAGAACAAATCACTACTGGTTTGATATGAACCGGGACTGGCTGCCTGTACAGCTGCCCGAAAGCCGCGCCAGAATAAAAACCTTCCATAAATGGTATCCCAACATATTGACCGATCATCATGAAATGGGCTCCAATTCCTCCTTTTTCTTTCAGCCCGGTATTCCGTCAAGAACTCATCCTCTTACTCCTGCCTTGAATCAGGAATTGACAAAGGAAATCGGCACTTATCACGCTGCAGCCTTTGATGACATAGGTTCTCTTTACTATACCGAAGAGAATTACGACGATTTTTACTATGGAAAAGGATCTACTTTCCCCGATATCCAGGGAAGCATCGGGATCTTGTTTGAGCAAGGCAGCTCCCGCGGACATGCACAGGAAACCGATAACGGGATCCTTACCTTTCCTTTCACCATTAAAAATCAATTCACCGCTGCTCTTTCCACTTTGGAAGCCGCAAAGAAGATGCGTGTAAAGCTGCTGGATTATCAGCGGAATTTTTATCAGAATGCACGCAAAGAGGCGGGAAAAGGCGCTTATGTCTTCGGAAATTCCAAAGATGCAACTTCGGCTTACAAGCTGGCTGAGATCCTGCAGCGCCACCAGGTGGAACTGCATGAAGTGAAAGAGAAATTCAGTTTAAACGGAGAAACCTTTGAACCCGGAAGCAGCTACCTGGTTCCTAAACAGCAGCGACAGCACCGACTTGTAGAAGCAATGTTTGAAAGAAGAACCGAATTTCAGGATAGTTTGTTCTATGATATCTCTGCATGGTCTTTCCCGCTGGCTTTCAATCTCGACTTCAGCAGTGATGTCGCGATGAAATATGCAGGGGAACCCATTGACAGCCTTACAAAACCTACCGGGTCTGCACCTGAAAAGAGCGGGTACGCTTACCTCATGGAGTGGCATGCCTTCGAAGCTCCCAAAGCATTGAACAAGATCCTGAATAAAGGCCTAAGGGCTAAAGTAGCCATGCAGCAGTTCAATCTTGGCAACCGCAACTACGATTACGGCACCATCATGATCCCTGCGCAGAATCAGAAAATGAATGCAGACGAGATCTATAACTTTCTAAAGCAACTCTCCAAAGATACCCATGTGGAAATTTCAGCTGCAGACACCGGACTTACCGGGGGGGTGAATTTGGGTAGCAACGAGTTTCGTGCCCTTGAACCACAGGAAGTAGCACTTATTGTAGGCAACGGAATCACACCTTATGATGCGGGAGAGATCTGGCACCTGTTCGACCAGCAATATGATATGAAGATCACCAAACTGGATCTTTCAAATTTCTCAGGAGCCGATCTAAGCAGGTATACCGATATTATCCTTCCAAACCAATGGGGTGGCAAAGCTTTGGGAGAAGGAGAAGCCAAAAAATTAAAGGAATGGGTCCACGACGGCGGCACCCTTATAGGTTATAAAAATGCTGCCAGCTGGCTGGATAAAAATGAATTCATGGAGATTGAATTCAAGGAGAATGAAGTGCAGGCGAAAAATGTCACTTTTGAGCAGCGACAGGATTTTAGAGGTGCGCAGGGAATTGGCGGAGCTATTTTTGAAGCAAAACAGGATCGCTCTCATCCAATCAACTTTGGATATAAGAATAACAAAATTCCGCTTTTTAGAGACACCACTATCTTTATAGAAGCCGATTCTACAAGTTATAAGAATCCGCTGCAATACACAGAGAAACCACTTTTAAGCGGGTACATCAGTGAAGAAAACCTGGAGCTCCTTCCCGGCACAGTTCCGTTTAAGCATAACAGTATGGGAAGAGGAAATGTGATCCTTTTCACGGATAATACTAACTTCAGGGCTTTTTGGTATGGCACTAATAAGCTATTGATGAATGCTGTGTTCTTTGGGGAAGAAATGTGATGTAGTATTGAGAAGTTAGTATTGAGTATTGAGAATAAAAAGGAGAGGTTCCAAAAATGTGATTTTTGGAACCTCTCCTTTTTTTTGGCTAAAGCCCAATATTTTTAAGTCTTTTCAGAACCTCCGGCTTCGGCCGGAGGCAATTCAAATTTTTTATCAAATATTGAATTACCAGTGGCTTTAGCCACTGGTTAGAGATAATTAAAGGAAAGGGCTTTAGCCCAACGATTCTGTTGACACTAATCTAAATACTCAATTCTCTATACTCAATACTCATTAACAACAATCACTGCTACGACTCAAACTTTTGGATCTTGCATTTTCAAAGGCTTCCCTGCCCTCTTTCCAGGCATACCAGGCAATCCCAAGACTACCCAGGGCGTCAACATAAGGGATCTGCCACAGTTCATAAAGCAGGCTTGAAGCCAAAAGAATAAAGGAAAGATAAAAGCAGGTCTTGGTGCATTTGGCGTCGGAAATGATGGGCTTACTATCCAGCTGATTTCCTACCTTTATTTTTTCACGGTACAAAAAGTACATCGTGAGAATAGACAATACAGCAATGATGATCCCTGCCAGGGTGGTGTCGGGTTCAGACTTGTTGATCACTGCGAGGATCGCTCCAATAACTAATCCGGCGGTGAGGATATACAGGGCTGTACCGGTAACTTTCAATGCCGTTATTTCAAAGCTGTCTCTTTCCACTACAGGATTTCTTTTCATCCTGTAGATCATATGTGCTATTCCTATTCCCGAAAGCACTTCCACAAAACTGTCCAATCCAAATCCAAAAAGTGCAAGCGTTTCATCACTGGCACCATAGAAGGTAGAAACGATCCCTTCAAGAAGATTATACCCAATGGTGATGAAGCTAAGGATAAGGGCATAGTGCAACCTTTTATTGTATAATGAAATTTCCATAAATACTAAGATAGAAATACGAAGCTAGAATGTCGAAGTTACACACACCAAGTTCACTCCTTTCAATCAATAAAGGAGAATAGAAAAATTAGGCTTAAGCCGGAGGCAATTCATGAAAATCCATTTTTACCTGTCAGCTTGAAAAATTCGTTATCAAAATTTATTATTTTTAACAATGGCCGGTAAGAACTACAAAGCATCATTTGAACAGTCCCCTCCCTCGGAGGGGTGGCCGCAGGCCGGGGTGGGTAAGCCTCCAATTCTCACTATCATAGATTCCACACCAATTAAACGAAGACAAATTTCTTACCTGGAAGTAAATAAAAATTTGAGAAACCGAGCAAGATCCTTACGTAAAATGGGTAATAAGCCCGAAATAGTATTTTGGCAACAGGTTCATAAAGGAAAATTTTACAACATTGATTTTGACAGGCAGAGAGTAATTGGAAATTATATAGTTGATTTTTATATAAAAGGCCTTGGTTTGATTATAGAAATTAACGGCTCCAGTCACAACGAGAAGGTAGAGTATGATGAGCGACGTGAGAAATATTTCAAAGATCTGGGACTTCAGGTTTGGAAAACCACTTCTTCTGAAGTCATGATGGATGTTGAACAGGTGTTGGAGAATTTGAAAACTTTTATTTTAAAAAACTGTTCCTGACATGGTTGCTCAGCCAACAAACTCTCTTACAATAGTGAAAATACAGGATAAGGAAATTGGCTTCCCATCCCACCCCGCCCCCTGGGCACCCCTCCGGAGGAGGGGACGCTCAGATGAATAATTTTTAGCAAAAAAGGCAACTCACAACTGACAACTCACAACTTGAAATAAGCAAAGGGTCACTGGAAATCTGCAATAATTAAAGATTGATCTTTATCCCCCCATTCACTACAAAACCATCCACCGGTGCATAGATATCCCTGAACTGCGGATTCGAAATGGAGCCGGTGTAGATGCTGTCAAATCGTGATTGCCGGGTATCTGTGAAATTCTCAAAATTCAGGAAGAGGGAGAAATTCTCCCATTTCTTCTCAGTCATTAAACCAAAGATCCAGTAATCCTGTCCGGTTAGGTCACCTTCCAGTTTTTGTTTTCCGAAGTAATAGCCCTCAAGACCAATCATCAGCTTATCATGGATCTCGTAAACCAGCACATTATTCAGCCTGTGTTGGGCAACAAGCGGCATCTCAAAAGTCTCTCCGTCGTAATGCCGGTTTACATCGGCCAGAGTATATCCTGTGAAGAGTTTGAAATTTCCGTAGCTAAACCGGAAATTTGCTTCCAGTCCCTGCGTGTCCAGATACCCCTCAGGCTGCCGGTATTCATAAACCGGAGTTGGTGTATTTTCAAAGCTCTGTCCCAAAATGAGAGGATCATTAACGCGGGTGTAAAAGAAGAGGGTATTCACACTGAACTCGATCATCTCAAAAAGATCTGTGCGGTAGTTGATGTCAAAATTTGCACCGATCGAACGTTCAGCTTCAGTTGCTGAAACGTCTATAGGCAACACGTTCCTAAACTGTATCCTTTCAGCATCTTCAGTAAAAATTGTGGGAGTTTTATAGCCGAGTCCGCCGCCAATCCTGGTGGTAATGGCATCAGAAATATTAAACATCGCAGAAATCCGAGGCAGTACAAACCAGCCATATTCATTCTGGTAATCTGTACGTAAACCGGTTTCAAGGCTGAATTTGTGAGACAGGCGCCAGTTATTCTGCAAAAATGCTCCATAGGTGATGTGGTTGTAATCTACAACTTCAGTATTTTCAAGCGGTTCCTGCTCAAAACGATCGGAAACCAGGTTGAGTCCGGCTATCCACTCCAGATTTTCCGTTCCGAAATTATAGGCCAGCTCGGTAAATGAAGCCAGTTGGTCTCCGGAAAAGGTGTAATCAGGGATCTCAATCTTTCGTTCAAAGAAACTAAAGCTATTCTTGATACTTAAGAAATTGCCATTTTCAAAATCCTGAGAATATCCGGCGCGGGTAGTGATCCTTTCCGTATTATTTCTCTCAAAATATGGGTCTGTCACATTCTCTCCTTCCAAAAATGCGATATTCCCGCCTGTTCTTTCTTCAATGACTGTATTCACCCCAATTTCAAGAGTAGCAGCTTCGGAAGGGTAATAAAACAACTTAGGATTCACTGTCACCCTGTTCACTTCCGGAATTGCTGTAAGTCCAATGTCTGAAGGATCGTAAGGATCGCTGTAATTATAAGATGCAAAGACCGTAGTTCCAAAGTTGCGGAATTTATCGGAATAGAATCCGCTTGCATCAAGGCCAAGAGCAGAGGTACCATTCAGCAGAAAATTAATTTCCCGCTCTTCCCCCGGAGTTTTCGAAACCAGGTTAACCAGCCCGGCGATAGCTCCGCCACCATAAAGCGTCGAGGAAGCTCCCTTCACCACCTCCACCTGTTGCAGGTCAAGTGGCACGATTTGCAGCAGACTTAATCCTCCCGAAAAACCGGAATATAAAGGATATCCGTCCTTCAGCAGCTGTGTATATTTCCCGTCCAGTCCCTGAATGCGGATACTGGAATTATAGGAAGTTGCAGAAGTCTGCTGGGTTTGGATCCCGGTTGTTTCATTCAGCAACATGCGAATATCCCCGGGTTTCATATTTCCTTTTTCGCCCAATTCTTCACCCGAGATCACTTCAACACGGGTTGGAAGATCGGCGATAGTTCGGCGGGAACGGGTGGCCGAGATGATCACCTCATCCATATGTTCCCCTTCAGGAGCAAGATAAATGGTACGAAGAGAGGTATCTTCCAAAGGAAAAGTAAGCTGCAATTCCTCTTGTGCAAAGCCCACATAGCTGAACACTAATATTTGTTTTCCATCAGGAATGCCATCAATTTTGATCATTCCTTCCATATTGGCCGTAGCTCCAATTGTAGTTCCTTTTACAAAAGCATTGACCCCATAGAGCGGGGTATTGGTTTCGGCATCAAAAACCTGAGCCTCGAATTGATTTTGAGCAGTTGAAACTGCAGAAATTAGCACCAGGGCTAAAAACGATAATAATCTTATGTACATTTTTATTGTTTAAAGTGAATAAAGAAGTTCCGTAGTCATATAACTTCGGAAAAATTGATAGTTATTACACTTTTTTGGGAGGTTGCCAGATGTCGAACGACAAATCTGATTGAAATTTTACTTCCAGCTGTTCATTAAGAGGTTTATAGATGCCGGAAAAATAAGGAAGTTCAGGAGATAATTGATTTTGCACAAAACCTGCGCAACTGCCACAGCTTAGAAAGGGAGAGCAGGAGTCATCGCTTTCAGAAGTTTCTCCTATGGAAATTTGCTCGTCACATGAGTCCCAACAGCAGGGAACAGCATTAAGAAAGATTACCAGAAAGGAAAGTAAAACTGCCGCAGTTTTCATGGCCCCAAATTTACAAAAGCTGGAGCAAATTCATTAACCAATTCTCAACCCGTTTTCCACCGGAAAATCGGTATTGAGCAGCACAATATCATTTTTAGCACCTACAGCCCCCAGTACCAGGCATTCACTCATAAAACTAGCGATCTGTTTCTTCGGAAAATTTATTACGGCAATTACCTGCCTGTCCTGCAAATCATTAATACTATAACGCCGGGTGATCTGCGCCGAAGATTTGAGGATGCCGATTTCAGGACCAAAGTCGATCCTGAGCTGATACGCCGGATTCCGCGCTTCGGGAAAGTCTGAAACTTCAATAATGGTTCCCACCCGCATTTCTACTTTTTCGAAGTCATTCCAGGTTATTTGGTTCATTGGTTAATTGGGGATTAGTTAATTGGTTAATTGGGCTGTTGGTTATTGGTGTGGAAACAAAGTTAAAAATTCTGTTCATCCCCCCCCAACCCTCCCCAAGGGGGCTATATAAGATTTGCTTCGCCCTCGTCACGGATTGCAAATCCGCGCCATCGGAAAGGGATTCAAAATTCATCATCTCCCCCCGCCCTCTCCAAAGGAGAGGGAGCTAATCAGTCAAAAATTCTGCGAAATTCTGCGAGATCAGCGGGAAACATTTTCGGTTTTCCCCTCCCGTATTCCGAAGGATCGGGAGGTGCCGAAAAAGTTTTGGGTATTTTACACTTCTAACTTCGTACTTCTAAAATCTACCTTCTCAATACTCATTACTAACTACTCACTACTATCTCACCCAAACACCTTTTTAATCACCCACGCCGGACCAATGAGCAGGAATTGAATATCCTTTAAAAAAGAAGGTTTTTGACCTTCGATCTTATGTCCGTAGAACTGGCCGATCCAGGCTATTACAAAGATTAAAAGGGAGATCATCCATAGTGGGACCAGCTTAGCCAGGTAATAATTCCCGGCAATACAAAGCGTGGCGAAGATGAGGATCTTAATTCCCATAGAAATGGAAAGCCTCATGTAGAAGAGTAATACCAGGAGCAGCGCTACTACTGCCCAGTTCTCCAAAAACGGAATATACATTGGAAAAACTTTTACCAGCGGACCGGGCGGAATACTCATTAAGAGGCCGACAATAGAAAAGAAGATGGCCGGAACACAAATATAATGGATGAGTTGATTGGTATGGTTTTGATGGCTTACCGCATATTCCGAAAACCATTGATCAAGTGTTTTCATAATTTCTTCAGGATTAGCAGCAACAAGATAGGAATTTCAGGAAAAATCCGAAGGAAATTTGTATTTTCAGAGCTCTAAAATAACTTTTAAGAATGGCAGAAATCGCTTCCAATAATCTACCGCTGGGTTCAAAACTCATAGATTTTGAATTACCCGATTCGGTTACGGCAAACCTGTATTCCCTGGCCGAAGTGCAGGGAGAACGGGGAACCGTGATCATGTTTCTCTGCAACCACTGCCCCTACGTGAAGCACGTGGTAGATGAGATTGTAAGGGTGGCAAATGATTATAGGGTACTGGGATTTAGTTTTGTGGCCATCAGCAGCAATGATGTGGAGCAGTATCCCGAAGATCATCCGGATCTTATGTGGAAATTTGCGAGGAAACATAATTTCACCTTCCCCTACCTTTACGACCGCACCCAGGAGGTAGCGCGGAATTACAAAGCCGAATGCACCCCCGATTTTTACCTTTTTGACGGGGAAGAAATACTGGTCTATCACGGACAGCTTGACAGCTCCCGCCCGGGTAACGGCCATTCCACCAACGGAAGAGACCTTAGAGAAGCCCTGGACGCCGTCCTCAATAGCCGTCCTGTTCCCGGTCCGCAGAGGCCGAGTGTGGGATGCGGGATCAAATGGAAATATAAGGGGAAGGTTTAAGGGTAAAAAAATTCCAAACACCAAATTCCAGTTCGCCCTCGTCACGGATTGCAAATCCGCGCCAGCGGGAGGGATTCAAGATTCAAAATTCAGGATTCACTCCGGCCTATTTTAGACATTGAATTAATGATCCACTGATCACCAACTGCAGAATTAATACTGCCTACGGTGCACCTTGAAGGAGGTTTAATCGACTTGCTTGCCCTAGTCACCGCAAATCCGCGCAAGCGGGAGGGATTCAAGGATTCATTGTTTATTGTCATTGTTTCATTTTTCTCACCCCTCCTTCAATATTGTGGGTGCCGAGAAGAATGGGATGGGATAAATTATATTCCTGAAACTGTAAATATTAATTCTATTACTCTTGAGATAAATTTTAAAACAATTATAAAGGAACTGGAATTAATAGTGGAGGTAAGGCTCCATGAATGTGCCGGAAAACCAATTAAAAGACATAGCAAAAGTATAGAAGTTCCTTTAAAAACTTGTGTTAAGAGTAAGTTTATTTTTCTGGTAGCATTAGAAATAACTTGAGGGAATAGCTGATTCAATTCCCTTTGGGACAGGATTAAATAAACAGCAAAAGATGATGTGACCCACAGAAATATCCATCTCCCATAGTCCCAACCAAGAATAAATAAAGGAACAACGGAAATAAATTGAAGAAGCAAGAGATTGGAGATAATTGTTTTAGAAAAGACATTATACCCCTGGTAACCCAATAATTTAATGTTCAACTTGTCAGTATTGCTTAAAATGAAATAGATTACAACAATAATTACAATCCATCCTATGGGAGCATAAATACCATCTTGAAAGTTGCGTAAAGTGTGGTAACTGAATAAAAGACCCTGCTTCAAGGACCAGGACAAACCATCAATTGCTGCTGGAATATTTAATTTTTCAGCAGACTCATGTGGAAAAGAAATAGCTTTCCATGAGTCCCAGATTTTTTGAGAAATATAAAATGAACCCTTATAATATAAAACAAGAAAGAAGACCAGCAAAGAGGGAAATAAAAATAATACAGAAGTCCAGAAGGATTTCTTTTTGGAATAAAGCAATAAAAATATAATCGGAAATCCAAAAAAAGCAATAGACTCGTGGATTAAGATACCTACTACTAAAGAAAGATTAACAAATATTAAGTTTGGTCTAGTTCTTCTTGTGATTAGATGAATTATTAGAATAAAAATAAGCACTAAGAGAATATCCTTTCTTACCCAGAAATCATGAATAATTGGATTCCCTAGAAAAATAACGAAAGGCAGGAAAAATAAAGTGTATCCCCCTTTTTTCAGCTTAATTACAAAGAAACCTATTAAAAGAATAAAAGAAATTAGACTCAGAGTTATGATAGCACTATATGGGTCTAATCCACAACATGAATTTAATTTAAGAATTATTTCTCCGAGTAATCCCCTCCTTACAAAACCTCCCTGGTAATTAATCAAGAACTCGGTAATTTGCCAGCTCTCTTTACTATAACCCAATCTAATTTTCTGGATTAGTAGATAGATCAGGAAAAAAGAAAAAAGAAAGTAATAACAATTAAGAATTAAGGTTCTGGAGTATTTTACCTTCATGGATAACAATGCTAATTAAGATTTAATATCCTCTAACCAACTATGTAACAGGTCAAGTTCCTTTTCGCCAACAAAGCCTAATCGAACTAACTCTTTGTAACACGTATTCATATTTTCGGCAATGTGTTCTTTTCCTTCTTTAAGGTTCAGGTCATTCAAACATTTACCTATTTCTAAGTTTTTCGTATAGCCTATAATTTCATCTTGAAAATCTTTCATGAGGTCATGATTATTCCTTTCTTGTCGAACAGTACTCTGGTGGAATAAAACCGGCCATCCACAAGTCCAGGCAATTCTTTGAGCCACAAAAGAGCGCCAAATGTCTGTCATTCGAAAACTACAAAAGGAGGGTAAATATAATAAGGGAAAAGCTTCTTTGAACCATGTAGTATTCTGACTGTTGAAGGGACAAAATGTATGCTTTCCCAAAGCTACATTGTGAAATTTATTAAAAGTTAATGGCAAAGAACAAGTAAGTCTAAATATGGCATCCACATCTGGATTCTCATCCGCCAATCCCTGCTGAATGGGACAGTCAATTAAATTTCTTGTGGTCAACTCCGGTAATTTATTTTTAATCTTTTCTAATGGAAACCCCCTTGGCCATATATTAGCTTTTGTAAAAAATTTATAAACATTAACCCATCCTTCATTCTCTAATAAATACGCAGGCACACTTCGGCTTCTGTTTATCCAAAAATCTTCCAGAGGAAAATTGTCATCATCAGTTTCAATTATTTTCTTAGCACCTTTAGAAATTGCTATTAAATAACCTAGATTTTTCCTTGAATAGTGCCTTAATGGTAAAATTTCAGCAAGTGAATATGGCAAGGATTCTTGTCTCTTAAGAGAGTAAAAATCACAGCCTTCCAGCTTAAAATCTTCCGGGCTTTTTGTATCTCCTATCACAATGTATCCAACATCATTTTTATAAGTTTCATCAGCAAAGGTTCTTAGGACAGAATTTCTGTCATCTGCAATGGAGGTAATTATTAAAAAGGTTTTATCCATAATCTGATATTTCAAATCTTAATGCCCAGGAATATTCTGCAGCTTCATTAAACCACAGGAGTTTTAAACCTTAAGCGTAAGAAAAAATAATGAAGTAATACTTGAAAGGAATTTTTAATCGCCTTCTGCGAAACACTTGGAGAAGGAGCACGATAATGTATTGGAATCTCCGCATACCTGCTTTTCCGTAATAAATAACGCAATTCTGTTTGATAGAAATGAGCTTTCGATAGTAATTTGTAATCAACAAATCTGTTTACAATATGTGCATGAAAACCCTGATAACCTGAGGTCATATCATATAATTTTGTACCTAAAAGAACATTGGATAAAATAGTTCCGAATTTGGACAAGAAGCTACGTTTCCATGTAGAATCACATATTGAACCACCATTAATAAATCGACTCCCAAACGCACATTCATTTCCTTCATTTAAGACTCTTAAGAACATTGGTAAAGCTTTTGGATCGTGAGAAAGGCCGGCATCCATTTCAATAATAATTTGATGCCCATTATTTAATGCTTCTCTATAACCTCTCAAATAAGCATCAACAACATTTTTATTTTCGGGAGCCCAGACTGTGATAAATCTGACATCACTTCGTGAAAGTGTCATACATAATTCCAGAGTGTTATCCCGAGAAACTTTATCAACGATGAAATATATTGTTCCAGTTCCTAATCCATCTAATACTTCAGTCAGAGAGGAGACAAATGGATGAAAATCTGAAGATTCATTGGCCAGAGGAACTATTACAGCAAAGTCGGATTTCATCACGTTACTTTATAAAGAAGGAGTTTTGTCTTCTGTCCAGTTTTCTTGTTACAAGAAAAATGATAGAACAGGTGCGTTATGTTAATAAAATAAAATTGGGTTAAAAGTATAGATAATAATTTAAATTCTGTACCCTTTATGTCTCTGTTTCCTACTTCTTAATCCCTCATGCTTCAAACTAAGTACGCAATATCTCTAACCACATCAATTTCACTCTCTCCCAATCAAAAGCCTCTACTTTATTTCTTGCTGCAACTGTTCTTTCCAGGGAACGATGTGGATCCCGGAGGAGGTTGTTGACGGAAACAGCCATACGTTCCGGATCTTTGGGTGGGACCAGCACCCCGTCTATGTCGGCAGAAATGAGGTATGGGAGTCCGCCGGCCTTTGTAGAAATCACGGGCATACCGAGAGCCATAGCCTCAACTACGCTTACGGGGTTGTTGTCGATATTTGTCGTGTTTAGAAAAATGTCAAAATCGGCAGCAAAGGCTGTCCAATCTTCTCTTGATAAGCGACCGGGAAAGCGAACCGGCAGCCGGTGTAGTTTAGCATAGCGAATACAATCCTTCCAGGAGTCATCTTTCTTTGGGCCTATCATGCAGAGTTCGGCATCCGGATATTCAGGCAGCAGGAGTTCCAACACCTTTATTGCCAGCAGCGGATTATAGATCTCTGCAAAGGCACGTACCCACAAAAGTTTTGGCCGAAGCTCATTTCGTTCTTTGTATTGATAATCTTTCAGGTTTATGCTGTTAGGTATATATCTCACGTTTGTAAATCCTGCCTGCTGAAAAATAGTTTTCATGTATAGCGAAGGAGCCACATTTAGAAAAGCCTTCCCAAAGAGCTTTTTTGATGCTTCGGGCGAGCTTTCCAGTCTATTCGGTAATTCTCCCCCATGAAGTATGGGAATATATTTTAGATTAAGCTTTTGACATAGTCGGCCGACTGCATAAGCATACCAGAAATTTTGAGTGCTGTAAGTATCGATAAGGACGTAGTCTGCAGTTTTTCTGTACCTGTAAACCAGCAAGAGCATTTCCACAATGCGAAATAGTTTGTTCTTTTTTGAAGAGGCTGTTTTTACATTAAATCCTTCTTCTCTGAGTAGTGGTGCCAGAGTGTCGATGGAGGTGGGAGTGCCGCCGCTGGTGTATAATTTGTTACCTATGTAGATTAGGTTTTTCAGGATCTGCTTAAAATGTTTGAGTAAAAGTATATAATTTTAGTAGAATTTCACCCTGAGCTCTGACCGTCTTAAGGAAAGGTGGAAGGAGTTTTTTATTAAATGATAATTTTGGACCATTTGCTTCTTTTCCCGTTTTACCCCAACCCTAAAGGGAGCAGGGAAAAGCGTTCTATCAAACCAATGTCCATTAAGTAATTACTAATAATAGTTTTGGATTTAAAACGGCCTATCGAAAATTTTGCGTGAAAATTGAAATGATCCCGATAGCTATCGGGAGTAAAATTTTAGGCTGTTTGAGCGTAATGATTTATAGTTTTAAAAGAAATTTTTCCCGCGAGTTCCTAAAATTTAGGCTCCGAATGAAAATATTAGCAACATTTTCGTAAGCCTAGACTTTTTTGGTTCTTTTTTGGGCGATGCAAAAAAGAACATGCAATTTGTTAAAATTCATTCTCTTGCCCCCGCTCTAAAGGTCGGTGGGCAGAAGAAAGAATGAATTTGAGTTACATCATACCTTATCCATTCAAAACAGAAATCCACTCCTCCTTCACAATTTCCCAGTCGAACTGTTTGACCTTCTCATAAGCGGCTTGTGCAATTTGCTGACACTTTTGAGAGTTCTCAAGCAGTTCTTCTATGGCAGCGACCATAGCGGGGACATCGTTTTGCGGGACTAGGATGCCATCTTTGCCGTTTTCTATGAGGTAAGGCATGCCACCAACGTCTGTGGAGATGACGGGAAGTCCAAGAGCCATGGCTTCTATAACACTTATAGGCGTATTATCAACATCGGTAGAATTAATAAAGAAGTCGTAGTCAACAGAAAGAGCTGCCCAATCCCTCTTTTTCATCTTTCCCGGGAATTCCACGGGTAAATGGTGTTGTGCTGCGTATTCCATGCACTTTTCCATTGAACCGTCCTTCTCAGGTCCTACCATGCACATTTTTGCCTCCGGATGTTTGCGATATATCTGTTCAAAAACCTTTACTGCCATCATGGGATTATAGCGCTCCTGAAATCTGCGGACCCAAAGGAAATTTGGTTTAAAAGTCTTCCTCTCCTTAAAAGGATAATTTTCCAGAGTGATGGAATTTGGAATGATACGGGAATTGGTAAACCCGTGATCAACAAAAATATCATATAAAAAATGAGAGGGCGCTACATTTAGTCGGGCGTTACCGAAGAGAGACTTTGTAAGGTTTGGAGTTTTGTCCAGCCGTTCCTTTAGGTTTCCTCCGTGTAAGATAGGTATATAAGGCAGTTTTAACTGCTGACACAGCTTACCAATGCTGTAGGCATAATAAAAATTTTGGGCGCCATAGGTATCGATAAGCACCACATCGGTATCCTTACGATGACTCCAAATAAGCGAAAGCATTTCCACCAGGCGCAGCGCCTTATTATCTTTAGCAGAGGCCGTTTTCACCCAATATCCCTCCTGCTTCAATACTTCGCTGAAAAAAGAAATATAGGTAGCGGTAAAAGTAGGATTGGATAGATTGTTACCTATATAAAGAATTCTTTTTTTCATCAACTATTCTATAGCCGTACCGGCCGTTTTTGCTTCAAGGCGTTTTATTTTCCCTGGTTTCTTCTTGTCCTCCACAATGTATAAAAGGGCCAGTCCATACACAAAAGCCGGTAGGGCGATCCTCATGGCCGAATGATTTATGGTGAGGAACCAAAAGGCGACAAAGGCTAAAAAGTAGTAATTATTTTTAAATTTCAGCCAAAACAATAAAGGCACAAATATAAGAATAAGGATCGCAAAAATACCAAACATGCCGTGTTCCGATAAGAGACGACTTAATTCATTGTGAGAAGCTACTGCCCAACCTCTGAATTTTTTTCCTCTATCCACTCCAATACCTATAAAGGGATTATTATAAAAACCCTCCAATTCAGTTACAAATAACTCCACCCTTCCTGTAGTAATATCATCTTTTAGCTCTCCTGAAGCGTCACGACCGGTATACCTGTTCACAATTAGCCCCTGTGTCTCTCTAGCAGTGTAACCAACTACCAATAATGCTGCTATTCCCAACATCCCTAACTTAAAGAGAATTCCACTTCTTTCGTGTGCGTTTTGCTTGTAGTAAAAAAGAAGCACAAAAGCTACTATACAAATAATAGCCGTTACAACGCCTCCTCTTGAAAAGGTAACAAGGGCCCTGTAACTCATCAAAGCAAAAAGGATCAAGTCAACCACATTTATAAATTTATTCTTAATAGTGAAAAGGCGCATAAAAAGTATAACTGCACCTAATCCTAATACTGTAGCAATTTGGTTGGGGCCGTAGCCCCCGGAAGTTGCAAAATTTGAGTTGGTACCATACATCAAGGTTTCCCCCACACTTGGGGTACGGAAATACAAATAAACCATATTTGACACCAAAGGCAGCACCAGCATTAAAAGCACTAAATTAAATTCCTTTTTAGATATTTTTTTGTAATAACAATAGAGTGCAGATATACCAAGACAAACAGGACCACTCAAATTAAAAGCTACAGATCTTCTAAATTCACCTAAAGTACTATCCATAGACTGAGACGCAACAAAAATAGCCGGAAACAGAAGAAGGAGGTAAATCCAATAGGGAATAGTTTTCGCTGATGCACCTTTATAGAACATTCCAATCAACAAAAATAGAATAACTGAATACTTTCCTGTTTCCCAAAAAACCGTTGCATGGGTCATCCGAAAAAAAACTTCGCCCCCGGCCATGTAGGCAGCAGCCATTAAGGCCTCGTTATTTCTATTGCGGTTATTTATGACCAGCAAAATAAGCATTACCAAAACTACCGGAAGAATCAAAGCAGCCAAAGGTCTGTATAAAAACACTACAAATCCCAGGGCTACATGAAGCAGCACAAGTGTAAAATAATTATAATTTAATATGCTCCCCATAACCCATTACCTCCTTCTGCAAAATTTTTTCCTGAACTTCGTTTAAAAAAGAATTAAAAGTAAATTGGTAGGACAACATATAATTCCGTTTCACAATTTCCCTGTAATCTTCGTTCTTCAGCAAGAAGCTTTTTTTCAAAATGGAAAATAATCTTTCTTTAGTTATCGGCATTATTAAAAATCCGTTTTCTCCATCTTTAATTATTTGTCCAATGCAGGAGACATCTGAAACTATAGGTACACACCCATAATTCATTCCTTCAGCTATCACCTTTGGGAAACCCTCACTTAGAGAAGGCAGAACAATAAAGTGACACTTTGAAAGAATTACATGTACCTTTTCTCTTGGTTGAAAACCGTGAAAGACAATTCCGGGGATCATTTGTTCATATTTCTCTTTTAATTGCCCATCTCCTACGATATGCACCTGGTTAAATTTTAGTCTGAGATCTACCAAAGCAGACATGAAAATATCGAAACCTTTCTTTTCAGTCAGGCTTCCTACAAAACATATATTGGCACCCTCTGTAATTGTTTTTTGTTCAATTATGCTCTTTCCTAATTCCCTATTCTGTTGAGTTAAACAGGGGTTTTCAAAAGGAACAATGTTCTCAGCCTGATCTGGCCAGGAACCATTCACAGTAACCTTACGACTCTGCTGCTTTAACATCCAGCGTTGCAAGGCATACCCGAAGGGAGGATTTTTTTGTTGCCAATTACCGGCATATTTGAACCAGCCCTTCTTCTTATATTTCATGGTTAGGTAAGGGATAAGATAGATACCTATTCCGGTCGGGGCCCGAAACTGAAATATATCTGATTTTTTCAATACCCCTGATACAATACCTATTGTTTTCCTCAATTGGCTTAAAACCGTCCATTTTTCTTTTAGAGAATTTCCTCCGGAAGGCGGCAGAGGTACAAATTCCACCTTGTTAGACTGGTAGGGAACCGCGCTGCGAGGAGCATTTTCATCATGTAGAAAGGCAACATGATAGATCTTTTTGAAAATTAATGACAGATGATCGATTTCAGCCACTGTTGGTCCCCATCCCACAATGCGTCCATCGGATGTTCTGTAGTGAGCAGTATGTGAAATAATTGCTAGGGTCATTCTTCCAGTATTTGTATATATTTCCCTACCACGTTTTCCCAACGGAACTTCTGGGCCCACTCCATAGCGTTAGAACTATATTCCTGATAATCCTCGAGAATTCTATTAACTGCTGCAAATACTTCTTCCGTATTGCTTTTATTAACCACCAATCCTGAAAAACCATCCTGAACAGCTTCTTCAATTCCGCATCCTTTCGAACCTACGGATGGAATACCAAGAGAATTGGCTTCAAGTATGGCAATACCAAATCCTTCTACATCACCCTCTTCCGTATTTTCACTTAACATCATGAAAATATCAGCTTTTCCAAGCAAGGTACATTTTTCAGCTTCACTCACAGCACCACAGAAAACAACTGCCTTTTCGACCTCAAGTTCTCTTGCCAGGTTTTGTAACTTCTCTATTTCACTAGGAATACCTACTATATAATATCTAAGATCGGGATATTTCTCAAGAAGGCGGGGAAGAGTTTTAATAACATTCTGTTGTCCCTTTCTTTGAGTTACATTCCCAACGGTGATCAGAATAGGCCCGGTTTCAGATCTACTATTTTCCATCGGGGAACAAAAAAGACGAAAACCATTATGGATAACATGTACTTCTTTTAAAGATGAAAGTTTAAGCAGGGATTTTGTGAAGTTACTAACAGAAATTACTTTATCAAAACGTCTTAAAGAAAATTCTGTAAAGCTCCGTAAACCTTTATGTGGTAGTAAAAGCTCACTTCCATGGACTATGGCAATATTTTTTTTCTTCTTACAAAATGATAACAATGCTCCTAACCACAATTGAAATTTGCCTGAAGCCAAAATCACTTCACTCCTACCCGCCAGATAAAAAGCCATTTTTATTCTGTGCAAATAACTTAAAATCATCAGCTTTTTTCTCGGAATTCTTATCACCTGGAACTCGAGAGCAGCATCAAACTTACTTTCTTCTTCTCCTTTTGCTGAACGTCTGTCAGTAAGAACAGTAACAGTATACCCGTGATCTGCCAAACCCTGAGCAAGATTATAGGAATGATTTCCAATACCGCCGGGCTGAGGTGGAAATTCGGAAGTAAATATGGAAATTTTACTTAAACTCATGAATTCGTGCTCCTTGCTCTAATTTTTTAGTTGCCAGTCTCCAGGAAATCAAAACCTGAAGCAAGACCAATGGAAACAAAAGTAGAGAGATAAATGCTCCAAACACTACAAATTTTCTTTCATTTCTGTACCGATAAGGTATTATAGAAGGCGGTACTGATTTTAGCAGAGCTAGAATGCTTCTTTTTGTACCAAAATATTTCCTGTAATAGTATAAGACACTGGGAACAGGTCTGGGAGAAAATAAATTTTTGGGTCGGAAAGAATCCCAACTACCCAGTTCTCTTAATCCTCCACTATGCGCTTTAAGATCAGTACAGTAAGCATAAGGATTGGAAATACTTCTAAAGCCAAAAAGAAAAGCTCTTAAACCAAATTCCCCATCCCCCATTCTCTGCTTTTCGAACTGCCTGTCGAACAGACCTGTTTTTTTAAAAATGTGTTTGTAGAGCATTGCGTTTCCGGAAGCAAATTGCGAGGCAATCGCAAAAAATGATCGGTCTTGAGGAATCTCCGCTCCCTCCGGGAAAAAAACCCCGGCTGAAATATCTGCATCGAAAAAATCCAGACAAACCAAATGACTGCTTAACCAGTCTGTAGGTATTCGCACATCATCTTCAGAAAATGCAACAATATTGGCTTTGGCCTCCTCTACCGCCCTGTTGCGGGCGAGCCACAGCGCTTTTTCCCTCTGTTTCAGCACCTTGATCTGCAGCCGAAAATCTGAATAGAAATCCTCCCTAAAGGGTTGTGATTGATCAACAATAATAATTTCGAAATTTTTATAATCCTGTCTCTCAAAATCAGATAAGACATCCCCCAGGTATTCATAGCGATTTAAAGTGGGAATAATAACACTAACGAGCGGATTTTCCTTTACCAGAGAAGATTGGTAATTGTCCCATTCCAAATCGTTATTTAGGATGGAAAAATTTGTTATCCTTTTTTTACTGCTACTCCGTCTCCAGGCAATGACCTCTTTAACGATGTTTTTGAAAGTCAGCACTCGTAGGAGAAAAACATACACCGCCCAAACCGGGTGAAAATATTTTCTGAGAAAACGATATTCATCCTCCAGAGGGATTTCTTTAAACTTTGAATATGTTGGAGCTGGACCTGTATACCCAAATTTTACAGCCCGCCAGGATCTGTCATATTCAGCGGCAGAGGAACTAATGAAATCCTGATCGGGAAGGATCTGTTCCAATACTCTCTCGGGCAGATGGGAAACAACAGGGAAGATCGAAGTTCCATCCTTTCGGTATAACTGGAAGTAATGTGTCGGTTGAAGATATTTCAGGAATTGGAACATCATAATTTTCTGAGAGAGAACATTTTATTTTTGACTGATTTCGGAAAAAACTGAATTATAAATTCTTTCAATTTCCTGCTGTTTTTCAACTAGATAATTTTCAGTATATCTTAGTTTACACCTTCCAATGATCTCCTCTACAGATAAATCCGGCCTATAATCAAGATGTTCAGGATCAACATCCATTCCCAGGTAATAATCGCAAAACTTAAAAATGCCGCCAACCGGCCTGTCTCCTAACCGAAGGTGAATATTCGGAATTCTGAATGAATCGGCAAAAATAAGTCCGTGAAGGGAAGAGGAAGCTATAAAACGACATTGCTTAATCTGTTTGGCTACCTTAAATGGATGATCTCTCGGATCTATGATCTTAGTTTCAGCAACACAAGATAAATGTTTAATAAAATCTATATCTCTTTTATGGGGGACTATTCCCAATTTAAACTTTTTCTTCTCCTGACATGGGTATATTTTAGAAGCAAGTATTCCCGGATCAGCATATAAAACTTCAGAGGGGGCATCACATCTTTTTCCGCTCAGGGGTCCTCTGATTATTCTTATTTTCCATTGATTAGAATTTCTTACATATCTTTCCGAAATAAAACCTGCACCAAGTATATATCCTGAATATTCTCTTTTAAAGTTTCCAAGAATCGATCCTGTGAAAACGGTTTGACTTTTTTCGGGAACAACATAAATTAATTCTGCATCAAAATAATTAACAAGATCTCTGTTAAAGCTATCTCCAAAATTATTGATGCGGGCATAATAAGAATAAATTATTCTTTGGTTAAAAATTTTGGCCTTCAATTTCCTCCAATTATTTACCTGATCAAGATATAACCGGTGAAAAATAAGATAGGTAGTTTTAAAAAAAGAATATTTCCCTTTTGCCATTCCTGAAATTTCTTATTCTATTAGAACGTCGAGAACTTCCCGGTATATTTTCTCTTTTTTAAAATGTTCTGTATACAAGGTTTTATAAAAATCCCGGTCTATTCTTTTCTGACCTACAATATCAGAAATTTTATTAGCTAACGCTTCAGGATCTTCAGGATCGAAAAGAATCTCTTTGACATCCTTGTTTTCTTTATTCACAAAATCAAGGGCCCCAAATCTATCTGATACAAGAACAGGTATACCTAAAGAAAGTGCTTCAATAAAAACCAATCCAAAAGATTCAAAAAGACTAGGTAAAACGATCAGATCCATTTTTTTATAAAAATCCACCATCTGGCCTGCTGACAAAACACCTAAAAAGTTCACTTCCTCTCCAAGGTTGAGTTTGCTCACCTGCATTTCCAGGTTTTTGCGGTTAGGTCCATCTCCCGCCAAATAAAATTTCAGCTCTTTCGAAGCATTAGCTTTTGCCGAGGCAAGAGCCGTTATAATTACCTGCTGATTTTTAATTATTGTAAATCTTCCGGGGCAACCTATTAAAAATTGATCGCTTGTTTCTCCTATTGCGATCAGGTTTGGTTTAACCTCCTGAATATTTGACCAAAAAGGTATAGGGATAATTTTTGACCCTTTAACGTGAAAAACCTCCTTTAGCTCTTTCTCAAGAATACAGGAATTGACTATGATCTTGTCGGCAAGTTTATAGAACTGCCTCTTTATCATAATTACATAATGTCCCGGATCACCGTGTTTTTTTAAAGAGTGTACCCAGACAATATTTCTTTTTATTTTCAAAATTTTACCGGCTAACATGGAGGGATTAGCATAACTAAAATTGGAAATAATAACATCGGGAGAAATTTCATTTATGGATCTAAAAATTCTAAAATAGTCGCTTCCATAACCTCCTTTTTTTTCTACAATAATTTCTATACTTCCAACCTTATATCTTCCCGGGTGTTCTTTTAAAGAATATACCTTTACTTCATGACCATCTTCAATTAGCTGTTGACCTAAGTCCATGAAAAAATCAGAGAGTAATCCTTTGTTGTAGGTAAAAAGAAATAAAATCTTCATTACTTCCAGTTATTCTTTTTATTCCAGTAAAAGGATCTCAGATCCCGGTATAATTTAATTTTTGCCCGTAACCTGGTATTTTTTCTACTATGAGGAAATTCTTCAGGAGGGATCCCCAAACTTAGAAAATCACACAAGGTTTTATAATCGAAATTCTTTCCTTGTTCCATAACCAAAAAATTGGGTTTATTTTGAAAGAAATCTAAAACCTTCTTATTATGGCCGGTATAGATCCTTTTGTAGGTTTCCTCGAATCCTTCAGCACAGGGAACATTATAGATCTTTCTATGCAATGGCACCCTAATGCTTCCCCAGTGCCTTACAACACTATTTATCCAGCCTTCGGTTTCTCTTAGGGTCATAATGAATTTTGCATCGGGATAAAGATCGTGCAATTCTTTATAGAACAGAGGCCAGGGCATATCCTGCACTGCATCCCAATCTTGCAATGCTCTATGGATATATTCCTTCAGATCCTTACTATCATCAAACTTCAAAAGATTCTTATCGCCTCCATAGACCCGGTAACCCAAATTTTCCAGTGCTGTTTCAAGCGAGGTTGTGCCTGTTTTATGGAATCCTATGACAAACACTTTACTCTTCATTCCCATTCCACGAAATTTCTGTAGCTAATATAGTTTTAAAATATGTCCCAAGAGTTAAGCGTTCCTCCCATAGTTTCCTGTTATTGATCAACAGTTTCTGAAACGCCCCCGAATCCATTTTTTTATGAAAATGATTGATCTTTTCTCCTATATAATTTATTTCGCTCTTTTCTACCCACACCACATGATCCTTCCATTCAATCTGGTTATCCAGTGGCAAACCTCCGTTGGTATTTACATAAACAGGAATTCTTCCCATAGCCAGGGTTTCATAAAACCGCACAGAAAAATTCCCTGATCCCCTCGCGCAAAAAACGTAGTCTGAGTCTTTAATATTATTAAAAAATTCTATTACGGTGTTATGGGAAATATCGTGCATTATACCTGCTCTATAATTCTTTCTAACTATAAAATTTGTTTTAATCCCGGGAGATTTTTTAAGAATACCCAGAACTCTACCTCTAAAGTAAGAACTCGAGAGGAATTGTTGTGGCTCTTCAATTCTCAGATCCAGGAGAGACAATATATTTTGAAGTTCAATTTTCATCAGTTCAATTGCTGCATCTACTCTTGATGTTTTAGCAAAACCACAAAACCCTACTTTGGGTTGATCAGCATAGGTTCTCATAAATATCTTGCGGGAACTGTAAAAAGTTTTTAGAGGATCCTGTATAAACGGTGGAATAACTATCTCATTGTCCTTCCTGGGGCTTTTATTAACTGCCAGTCTGAATATTAGGACATTTGGAAAAAACGGGATTTTAAGACCTATATCCCCGGCATTATAAATAAAAATTTTTTTGCCCAATTGGCTAAAGTGATCAATAAATTTTAATGCAGACTCCCTGTTCCCGGTAAGTACATAGTAATTCCAGGACATGGGAAGTATTAAAATATCCGCTAGTATGGGATCCTCAACAAAAGAAATATCACTTGAAGATATTCCATATAAACTTATTCGTTCCGAATCGGAATATCCTATATTTTTCAAAAAAGGCTTAAGAAGAGGAAACATATGGCCACGATAACCGGGATCATAAAGCTCCTTGGGGTAAAATATTTTCGCGATCTTCATTTCCATAGTCAATTCCATAATATTTTTAATATGGTAACTGTTGATCTTTTTGTAATGATGGTAAATATGTTCAACTTTTTTAACAGGTATTCTATAGATATTATATAAAAAAATTAAAATTCGTGTTTTTTAATTTTAATCGCTTTACTTCTCAAAACCCTGTTTTGAACCGCTTCTTCATCCCTGATGAAAATTGTATTGAATTTTTCTTTGTTGTAGGAATTAAGGACTATTAAGCTTCTGGTAATATAATTATAAGCATAAGGAGTAAAACCCATTTCGACAATTTCCTTAAAAATATCCTTATCATCAAAACCATACCTTTTCCCAGATCCGTTAAGTTCCATTATCAGCACATTAAGTTTTTCAGATCTCAATATTTTATTTGCTCCTTTTAGAGCAAAATATTCATATCCCTCAACATCCAGTTTAATGGCATCCGGGATTTCATTTTTTAATAATTGATCTATAGTGGTAACCTTGACCTGGACAGAGTTAGCGTAAGAATCAGAAACAATTCTGTCCATAGTATTTCGGTCAGTTGAAAAAAATAAATTATCCTCCGAATTTGAAATACCAAGGTTTAAGGGTTGTATTAAGTGTTCCAGACGGTTTAATTTAATATTACGACACAGTTGTCTGAAAGTTTGAGGAACCGGCTCTACAGCAATTGACCTGCATTTGGTAAGACCGGAAAGGAGCATAGAATAATGCCCTAAATTTGCTCCTATATCCAAAAAGAGATCATCTTTCTTCATGAAATGCCTCAAAAAGATTGATTCCTCGAATTCATACAGTCCGTAATAAATATTAGCAACTAAGCCTGCATCACCCTTTCTGGCATAAAATTTTAGTCCCTCGATCCAGGATATCGTTTGTTCCTGCTTAAACCTGTTCCTTATATGGAATAACAAGTAGCGCCCTAAGGCTGCCACTGCATTTTTGCGGGTAAGGGGATGGCTCCTGAACTCTTTATACCTCTGACTAATTCTCTTTAGATTATTCATAAAATCTCTGGAATAAGGTATTTTGCATATCAGTGGAAAAATTATTTTTCACCCTCCGAACTGCATATTCTGAATAATCCAATAGTATGGATTCAGGGAATGCCAGCACCTCTGTTATTTTGACCGCCAGTTCCTCTGCTGAAAGAGTATCTACCAAAAATCCGGATTTTTCATTCACAATATTTTCAGGAAGGCCTCCTACAGAAAAGGCAATACATATCTTTCCCAGGGCCTGAGCTTCTAAAACTGCGTTACAGAATCCTTCGCTTAAACTTGTTTGCACATAAATATCTGCATCATTAATATTTTGAATCGTCTGTGCATGGGGAAGAGCTCCTAAAAAAATAACATGTTTCTCCAGCTTTTTTTCATATACATGAAATCGGTAACGCTCCTCTTCCTTTTTATCCCCGGCTCCAGCAATTAACCATTCAAATTCAATATTTTTTTCTCTCAAAATTTCTGCTGCAGCTATTAGTAGATCTATGCCTTTGATCCAATGTAATCTTGCAACGGTTATGAGTTTTAATTTTTCATTTTTACTCCTAAACCTGGGAGAATTTTGAAGCATCACCGGGTTCACGGCCGGATGTATAATCTCAGCCGGTTTTTCTTTAGGTAAGCCCAGATGGATCGCTTGATTGAGAAGGTATTCAGAAATAGCATGTACCTTATCGACCTTTTTCCAAAGTAATTGATAACACCCGGAATTTTTTAATGGGTATACGTCAATATCAAAGCCCCGGAAACTTACTGCCATTTTAGCTCCAATAGCTTCTGCCACCAACTCCCGCTCCAACGCCATGGTGGCAAAACCAAAATGCAGCCAGTCCACCTCTGCCTTCAGCATGTGGGAATTCAAATATATTTTTTTCAGGATTTTAGATAAAGTCGTGCCTTCCTTCTTTTCTAAACCTATAAATCTCCGGACATTATTAAGAGAACCTACCAGTCCGATGTAAGTGAAAAGCGTATGAAAAATCTGAAATGCAGGGCTTTTGGATAGAGGTGGCCTGGAATATACCGGGCATAGATCAAAACCAATTTTATTCTCCTGACAGTATATATTTACTTTTAATCCTTTTTCCTGCAGCCCCTTGATCTTTGACCTGAAAAATGTTTCGGTATATCCCGGTGGTTTTGCAAGTACGATCCCTATGGTCATATTAAGAGGTTTGTCTTTGATAAAGCTCACATTTAAATTTATCAAGGATACCATTAATTTCCCTGTATTGCTGTGGTGAAAATTTTGCCTGATTTATAACCGAACCTCTTATCTCACTACCGGGGTGGGTTTTGCTTGAGGGTAAGCTATATTTTTTGGAAAGATCATTAATTGGCTGCAGCCCAAAATACTCACACAGTTCAAGAAAATTATCCATGTCGCTTCTCAAATGTTCATGGTAAACAATTTTGGATTTATAAGAATAAGGTTCTCTTACCTGAATCGGAATTACATTTTCCAGGCACCATCGTATGGCAAGAACTTCAATCTCAGAATATTTATCAACTTCATTTAAATTGACCTTAAATTTTGAGTATACCAGTTCCACCAATTCTTCCTGCTTCAGAAAATGGCTGAGATCATAAAGCCAGGAAAATCTCACCCTTTGCTGGGAATGAATAACGTCATAAGGATTCCGGAGTATGTGAATCAGGGGAATTTGAAAATGCTCATTCATGAAATGTGCAGCCAGGTTTGCACGAACAAATTTGACGATGATCTTTTTTGGGATCAAAGGCCAGAGATGTCTTTTAAATTTCCTGTTACTGCATTGGGCTATCCAGTCATTATCCACCTGATTTAAAAAAATCTTTTTGAAATAATTTTCAGTAAGAGGAGAAATATTACGGGAATTAAGGTCCTTATCACAGATCAGCTTTCCGAGTTCCGTATTAAATTCATGTTCCGGTTCAAATAACAGACGATACCGATGCTGCGCTGCAATGGTTTCAGCCAGCCAACTCGTACCGCTTCTGGCAGAACCCACTATTATTATATGTTTATTGTACCTGTTTTTCAAATTAAGAGCAAAGCTTTACATATAGTTTTTCATGATCCTGAATAAACTGATCCATAGAAAAATGTTCCACCGTATAATTTCTTAATGTGTGACCTAATTCCTTTCTGTAAATTTCCCCACTACCTTTTAATTCCCTTAATTTTTTGGCAAGTTCTTTCTCATTAGAGGCTTCGAACATAAGCTCGGGGAAATCTTTCAGGACAAAATTAATTCCTGAAATAGCAGATCCCAGCACAGGGATACCCATACTCATCGCTTCCACCAAAGCCATTGGCATTCCTTCTTTCCTTCCCTCATCCAGGGTTGGAATAACATATACGTCAGCTTCGGTAATAAAAGGCCTCACGTCTTTCTGTTTCCCTTTGAATTCCACTTGCTGCTCAAGATCTAACTGACCTGTAAGTTGTCGTAATTTTTCTGAATAAGGATCCCTGTCGTTTCCCACTATCGTTAACCTTACCATCTTATCATCAAGTAGATGTACTGCCTTAATCAAAATTTCAATTCCCTTGACAGGAACAAGATTGGCCACTGTGACAATTTTAAAAGTTTGATTTTCTTCTTTTTTTGTTGATCTGAAGATGCCCGGATTGTAATAACCGGTGTCAATACCAATTGGGATAAGCTGTTGGGATTTTTTGTAAGCAAAATAATCCCGCATTTCATGATTTATGGTGATTATGTAATTAGCCATAAAACTTCGTATTTTCCAGTGTCTGTTACCCCAACTCATCGCTTTCTTGGTATAGATCCATTTCACACCGGCCAATTTTGCTGCCAGGGCTTCGGTCCAGTCACTACTCCAGTGCCAGGAGTGGATAAGGTCAAAATGATTTTCTTTAAAAAAAGCGATTACAGGCTGCAGTCTTTTAATTAATGTAATATATGGCCGGTAATCGACATTCGTATTCATAATAATATTAGGAACGTTCAGCTTCTCTACTTCCTTAAAAAAATCACCTCCGTTATGTTCACAGGCTATGCAAATTTCAAACCTGTTCTTATCCAGGCCTTTGACCAGATCATACACCACCTTGCCGCTACCGGCAGTATCAAAATTAGGAATGGTAAATAAGATCTTAATTCGCCGTTCCATGATTGAATTTTTTATTCCAAACTGATAAAGTCAGCAAGGTACTTACTGAATGGGAGAATTGCACCCCATCCTCCTCTTTGAATTTCTTATAAAATTCTTTGACTATTGTTGGAGGGATAAATTCCTTAAATGAATCTTCATAAAGATAGTTAAGCAAATTCTGCTCATTTTTACTTCCCAGGAATTGCAGTTCCCAATTACGCTGTATATATTTTTTTCCAACCAGGGCAGCAGATTCCCTTTGAACTTTACTTATGACTCTATAGGGCAAATTATAAGGTACTTTATTAAAGGGGTAATTATTTAAATTAAAAGGTTTATGAGCTTCCCATGTAATTTTTCCCAGGTCCTTATGCTGTTTTATATAAGCAAGCTGTAAACGCCGGTTTGCGAGATAAGCTTCAGGTATTTCACAGATGAATTCACACATTCTGTCATCATAATAAGGCAGACTTACAGGATTCGCACTGGCAAAAATTGCAAGATTGGTTGAGGTCCACCGGGGGGCCCAGTACATAGATTTAAAAGCTCTTATCCTCGCACTGGAGTTTTCTATTTTGATAGCTGAAAGTAAATCTGATATTCTTTCTTTAATATATACCTCAAAGCGGCCTTCAAGACCCCAGGCTTCCCAAAGAGAAACCGCCAGTTCCATTCCGCTTTTCTTTACCACGCCTTTTAACAGGTGAGATACCTCATCTTTTTCTGTTAAATCTTCCGGAGCCCCTTTGTCGAATAATACATCTCCCCAGTGCCCAAGGGAAAATATTCCATGCATATTCTTTAATTCCGGCAGCACCGCCATTTGCCGTGGATGTGTGAATTCAGAAAAGCATTTATTGATCTGTGCAAGCTCATCGAGCTCCTGCCACAGATAACCTGCAGGAATTTGAAATTCCTTAAATGGGAATTTGCAAACTTCTGCAACTTTCCTCGCTATTTTACTTTCGGGGTACCCACCGGAAAAAGAATAACTATAGCTCGAAACTTCATTTCTTAACCTCAGTAAGGCCAATGCCTGACTCCTGCTATCCAGTCCTCCTGACAAGGGAAGGATCACGGGGGAATCCTGCACCTGATCTTTTACAATGTGTTCAAATAAGCTTGTAAATTCAGCTAAAGCCTGCTCAAAGCTAATTTGCCGGGGCTGGTAATACCATTCGAAACGGGAAGCGCTATTTATTAAGCAACCATGATCATCCAGTGAAGTAATGGTGCCGGGCCTCATTACTTTTTCATCTTTCCAATAGGTATCCTGATCCAGAAAAAAGCCGATAGCTGCAAATATACAAATGGCTTTAAGATCCGGCTCAGAGGGGGCATCCTTCACCTTATAAAAGGAAGGAAAAACAGGAATAATGCCGGTGCTAATCTCCTTCATATTTTACTCCTTTGTAAAACTTTTTTATATAAGCTTTCCATACCCCGGATCATCTGATTACTGGAATGCTGGTTCTCCACTTTTTCCCTTGCAGCTTTTCGAACAATTTCAATTGATTCTTCAGGCAAGGTGGTAAATAATTCGATTTGTCCTGCTAAAGCCGCCGGATCCCGTGTAGGCACGACCCATCCCTCCCTGTCATGAGCTATAAGTTCCTCAACACCCCCACAGGAAGTGCTAATTACCGGAATTCCAAGGACCATCGCTTCCACCAATACATTAGGTATCCCTTCTTCCAAACTTGAAACGATGAGTAGATCAGCTTCTGTCATAAGCTCGTAAACCTTCTTCTGAGGTAGTTTTCCTAAAATATTCACCCTCTCCTCCAGTTTGTACATATTTGTCAAAAATAGGATTTCCTCATTACCCTTACCTCCTATAATAGTTATTTCAAATTCAACATCTTTTTTAAACAGGATTGCGCAGGCATGGATTGCATCGTGTAAACCTTTTTTCCAGTGTGGCCTGCCTACTGTAATAAGTTTCAGCTTCTCATTTCTGGAATAATTTTCCTGAAATTGAAAACCTTGAAGGTCCAGTCCTGTGTAAACAACTTCATCTAACTTTGCAGGTGAATTCCATATCTTATCTCCCTCCTGAGATATGGCCTTAGAGACGGAATGAAAGCCTGATAATTTAGGGAAGATAGAGCTCAGTTTTTGAAAATAGCTATTATTAACAAATGGCTTTACGTTTATCTGATATCCCCGCTGACTAAGAACAACGGGATATTTTCCCTCATTTATCACCTCTTCCAACACCTCCAGAAGAGCCGGCCATTGAACATGAATAATGTCCGGTTCTAATTCATTGAGCAGAACCTTTAAATTCCTCTTTTGCAGGTTTTTTCTATTGCCGAGAACAATTTTTTTAAAAGTGAAAAAAGTTGCAAAAATGTTATAATCAAAAGCAATTTTAAGGCTTTGAAAAATTAACTGAATGTTATTTTGACTACTTCCAAGAGAAAGATATTTTAAATTTTCTTTGGATGGACTTATGTTTCCTCCAAAGTGCAGGAGGTAAATACTATGTCCCTCTTCAGCTAAACCTTCCATTAATCTTCTTATAAAGACCGGGGGCTGCAAACTACCTTCAAATACTACAATTTTTAAAGGCATTACTTTATCAAATTTTGAAAGACATTCTGAACAGAAGTGATTTCGGTTAAAACAGGTACTTCCCTTCTAAAGATCAGATAAACCCTATTCCTCTGCATTTTTCGGATTTCCTTTTCCTGAAACATAAGATTTTTTTCGAAGTAATCCTCAAGCTCCTTATTATCCTTCCCACAATGATTTACTACCGAAATCAAAAACATTTTCAACTTCTCTACCTTTCTCCCGGAGAGATAAGTTTTGGGGTGGGAATCAAAATTCTCGTACTTTTTTATAAAATCTTTGGCATCATAGGAGTGATAATGCAATAACATTCCCTTGACTAACGTGTTAGGCTTTTCACCTTCGTGATCGATAAAGCGATGAACATTAAATGGAGTTAAGCCTTTATTCAGGCGAATTGCCATTTTACCCATTTGATGACCATACCAATAAATATACTTCTCATGCCTGCTGGTAAATGGATTATAGAATTTTTTAAAAATATTTTGGAAATATCTTTTAAATCTGGGTTGAGATTTAAAACGAGTCTCTTCTGCGAAAACGTTGTGATAATTCTTCTTTGCCTGCAAAACTTCCTTCACCGGGAATTTTACCGCATTAAAGTCGACACTGATTTGGGAGAAAAAATCTTTAAGATTAGAAATTTTCTCTGTTCCGGTTGCTATTAATTCATCAGCATCGAGGGATATTAGCCATTCAAAACCATCTTTTTCTGCTTTAATTGATGCATCAAAAGCATTAAGGCATTGCCGGGCAGTATGATGTTCATCTGCCTGTCTCGTAAACTTTTCCAGATAAGAATATTGAAGCAAATTATCGGCAGAAACAGAATCGCTCATTTCTACAAAGTGCAAATCCTGAATATTGTCTCTCCCATTGTCTGTAGTGTTATCAAAATAAACATACACCTTCTCTACTCCTATGGCGTGGTGATACAAAAGATTACTCCTTAAGAGACGCTCTTCGTTTCTTACAGTGAGAATTAATGCAATCTTCATCAGGAAAGAATTTTTGTTTTAATTAATTCACTTTGATAACAGCAATAGAGTCTAAAATAATCAAGGGATAATTTCCTTTTTCTTGAAACGCGGTTTCTTACCCTTTTGAAAAACCGATGAATATAAGGATTAACCTTTTGATCCAGGGCTCCTTTTTCCTTTTTTGCAGCCAAACGAATAAATCTTACGTGTTCCTCGAAATACCTGGTCAAATAATCCAGATCCTTTTCTTTAAGATTAGAAAGCCCTGAAGTTTCCTTTCTAAAATATGCTGTTGTTTCCTTATTATCAATAACTGATTCATGCTGGAAAAACTCAAAATAAAAAACACGATCTCCAATGAGCTGAAATGTGGAAAATTGTGACCTTGCTATTTCTTCTAATGCAGGAGCTCTAAAAACAATTGCACTTACATTTAGAACCGGACAAAATAAGATCTGTTCATTTCCCATTATCGATGCATTTTCTTTAAATACAGGATGCTGGATTCCCCCCTGAATTCCTTCCTGATTAAATTTAAGGGTCTTTGCAACACTTATACCGGCACCTTCTAGCTGCTGAACCTGGGTTTCAAGAAAATTACTTTCACACCTATCATCACTTTCAGCGATCCAGATGATTTCCCCCCGGGCGAGTTCCAGGCCTTTTTTCCACTGCACAAAAGGACTTCCCGTATTTATTTCATTAACCAGAAATTGCGTTACCTTTTCGTGATCCCGGTATTTTTCAAATATTTCAAGACTTTGATCAGTGGAAGCATCATCGAGAATGATCAGTTCAAAGTTTCTATAAGTTTGATTTAGAATACTATCCAACCGCTCCTGCAGATATGCAGCGTGATTATAGTTTGGAAGTATTACAGATACCAGAGGCCTCTCAAACATTTGCTTGTTACTGTTTAGAAGAATATTCAATTAGGTATTTCGAAACAACATTGTCACCTGCATACAATGGTAAACCTGCTCGGGATCCTGTGCATTCCAGTCATTTTCAATGAGTTTTTTAATTGTTTTCTCTTTATACGCAGCTTTTAAAGGCAGCAGGTTAATTAAAAGACCATATTTACTTTTACCCAGGATTCCCCTCACTTCCTCAATTTTAAAGTGCCGCTCGAATTCTTTCATTGTCTTTTTAGTGAAAGGCCATTCCCAGTCTTTATCACTTTGAAAAGGCCTGTATAATTTTCTCAGTACTTTCACAGGTGCACTTGTATCTAAGGGATCATAGGATATCACTGTACCACCAATTTTCAATTTCTGCTTGATTCTTTCCATTAAGATCTCAAGATTCTCAAAATGATGCAAAACTCCATAGGCATATATAATATCAAAGTCTTTCTCTTTAAAATCTGAGGACAGGAAATCAACTGCAATTGCTTTTGCTCTTGGGCAATCTGCTTTTCTTAATTTTTTATTTAGGTCCTCAATAGCTCTGTCGCTAAGATCAATGCCAATGTATTCTTTGGCATTTTTTGCCATGTAAAGGGAAAGCGCGTTTCCCCTAAGACATCCCAGGTCCAGGATCTTTTTATCACTAAGATCGCCAAGCCATACCTTGTGTTGCTCATATACCCGGGATTTAATATTAAAAGTCCTTCTGAAAGGATCCAGAAACTTGTTTCGCAAACTGAACCACAGCCTGGTGGGCAGACTCTTTTTGGCCTCCCGTGTAGAATTATAAAATTCCTTTTGCCTGTCATTGGCTTTAAGAACCTCATCTATGTTTTGCTTCATTTCTATCCCTTTGATAAATCTTCATAAAAAGCTGTCACCTTCTGAGCAATTTTCTCCCAGCTTAGTCTGAGTGCTTTTTCGCGGGAAGAAATGGCCATTTCCAGTAAAGTTTCAGGTGTACTTAACAGGTGGACTATGGCATCAATATAAGCAATATTCTCCCCTTTTGGTAGCAATACATTTTTTGTTCCCTCCATGTATGATCTATTTCCGCCTACATCTGTGCTCACTATTGGGAGGCCACAGGCCAACCCTTCCAGTAAGGAATTACAGGCAGTAACATTTTTGAGGGGTAAAAAGAGTAAGGAAGAAAGATTATACAATTGTTTTAATTCCTGATCCCCCACATTTGAGTGAATTGAAATGCTTTTATGAGGTGTAATCCTGTTTTGGTGATCTTTAGGAAGCACTACATGCACCTTTAAACCCTTTACTTTTTCTGCAATCCTGGGAATACAAAAATTAAAAGCATCAAAATCTCTGAGATGGTTACCTACAAAGATAATGGTGTTTGATTCTTTCTTTACTGGATCTGGTGTAAAAAATCCAGTATCCACTCCATGTGGAATAAAAGCAATGTTCTGCAGTCGTAACTTTTCTTTCAGAAATTCAACCTGGTTCTCTCCAACTGCAATAGCCCCATGAAGGTTCTGCAATATTTTAAAGTCTGTTATAGTTTGATATAATACCTCCGGCGGCTTGTGAAATGTGCCGTAAAACTTTGTAACCGGGAAGAACTTCCTGAATTTGACGAAATAACGTACATCCCTTTCTGCATTAAGGTAATGAACTACAGAGCTTTCCTTCCTGCTCCTTCGCAAATGATCCAATAATTCTGCTTCCTTCCAGACGCTCCCGGCATTGTACAAACCTCTTTTGTTGGAATGAGGCTTACTCACTAGTTTAGCCACATAATAAGGTAATCGGGTATTTCCATAAATGGAGGTTACAGGCATATAATCAGTCAACCTGCTATAACCAGATTTACCTGCATGGTTTTGGGAACGATGGTGAATATGGATCAGGTTCAAGAGAGTTTATTTTGTTTCTATTATGTCGAGGGTATAAAAGATATGAGTTCAGGCTTTAGTATGGTAAACTGAATCTACAGAATTTTCTAAAGCTTTGTATGTTGCCTGAATACTGAAAGACCGCTCCACCTTTTCCCTTGCTCTTTTAGACAAATAAATTTGTTTCTCCTTCTTCTTAAAATATTGAAGTATCTCTTCCCCATAATTTTCAGGAGAAGCTATAATTCCATCTTGTCCGTGCTCAATGATTTCTCCTGGACCACCCGAAGAACTCATTGCAGCCACAGGAGTTCCGCAGGCCATAGCCTCAACCATAACCATTCCAAAGGATTCGCTCTTGCTGGGAAGCATCAACAAATCGGCTCCTTGATAATGACTTACCAATTCCAAATGTTCCATTTCCCCTAAGAAATGTACATTCTTTTCCAGCTGAAGCTTTAATACCAACTCCTTTAATTGAACAAAATAAACCTTAGAACTAACGGGGCCAATAATATCTAATTGAGCATTTAAAAAGCCATTCTCAACCAATTTTTTTAAAGCTTCCAACGCGAAATGTGTTCTTTTTAACTCCAAAATTCTTCCGACATATAATAAGTAAGGAGATTTATTACATTTTTCCACGGGAGTAAATACAGAACTATCCACACCCAATGGAAAAATATGAATATCTACATCTTTAAACAGATCAAGTTTCAGCATCTCCCTTTTCTGTAAAAGCGTATGAACCAGAATATGATGTGCATTTTTATAATAGTCCCTGTTTCTTTCATTATCACTGTAATGCTGTCCTCCCAACATGGCGATATACACTTTATCCCTGCTTTTAATTATCTTGGATAACTCATAAGAAAAAGGACTTGAATGGCCCGACATATTGATAATGGTGACATCAGGTGTGTTTTTATTATAATACCTTAAACAGGAGGTAGAGCTTTGTTTCTTCCATTTTTTATGATCCCCACTCCACTTATAAGTTACCGGGTAAAACCTATAGATGACATCTTCTATTTTTAAAGAGTATGCACGTGATCTTGAGGTGAAATATTCCATCGAACATTCAAAATTTCTCTCTTTTGAAAGAATTTGTAAAGCCTTCAAATGGGGCTGACTATGAATAGTTGGCAGATTCTTTTCATTTAATCCTACTACCTCAGGAGTAAAGGGGTGAAGAATTGATATTCTCATAAAACAAATATACTGATAACGGCAAAGGAGGAAGCCGGAGTTTAAGTTAAATAGAGGAATAGACAATTAATCTGATGTCCAATGAAGTTAATCAAAAAAATGTTTTAATCTTTTTTCAATTTTATAAGAGCCCTTCCCAATAAAGATAAAGATCCTACCCCAAAACAGTAGCTCTAAACTTAGTGCAAAATTAATCCTTCGAACTAACGGTACTAATTCACCTAATACATGTACTGAGTTTGACATTTGTCTCGTATCCAGCGATCTAAAAAACATCGACACAAGTTTTTTATAATAAAAATTTATAAGCTCAGTATCTTTCCTTTCAATGCCACGAGAAAGATTTTGAAGAGCGACATACATAACAGAGAACCTAAAAGCAGGATCAGGCTTTTCATTCTGCTTTGTTTTACTTGCATCGTGTTGGCGGTAAAGAAATAAAGGCTTATTGATAATAATATGAGAAGGTTCAGGTTCCCTATAAAAGATCCTAAGAAACAGTTCAGTTTCATCTCCATATTTCAGACCAGGTACAAACAAAATTTTGTCTTTAAAAATTTTCCTGTTAAACAGAACGGAGTTAGTTACCAACTTGAGTTCATATAGTGCATAACTCCTAAACAAACTAAAAGATTTTTTTAAGGACACTGCCGCTTTCCTGCTCAGCAATGGATCAACAGGAAAAAAGGAACAGATCAATACCTCCACTCCTTGGTTCATGTAGGGAGTGCGTTCAGAAAGAAAATCTGGCAACATCACATCGTCATCATCAAACCAGTTAATATAGTCACCTATACTCATTGCAAACCCATAATTCCTACAATTGTTAGCTCCATTTGTTAATGAATCAGGTCTTTTAAAATACTTTATGCGTTCATCCTTACTACAATAAAAATCAACTAGTTCTTTGGTATAATCCGTGGAGCCATCATCTACAATTATACACTCCCAGTTCGAATATTGCTGAACCAAAATAGAATCCATTGTCTCCCCCAGAAAAGCGCATCTGTTGTAGGTAGGTACAATAATGGATACTAAGGGATTCATTTGTTTCTCAGGACCTTTTTAATTTTATAACGAAATTTATAGGGATGCTGTTTAGGAGCAATTCTGGTAATTAAGGTATACAATTTCAACAGAAGATATTTTTGAAAAGATAAATATCCGGCCTTATAAAATCTGTTCAAAAGCTTTTCAATTTCCTGAAACAAGCCAAAATCAGTAACCTTCAGGAAATTTTGCCTTAGATAATTATTAAAAGCTTGCTTGGATGCGGGAAACTTCATTAGTGCTGAAAAAAAATAATTTATAATATCTATTCTTTCCTTATATATAATTCCGTTTTCAAAATTTAGTGCTGTTGTATTTCTTCCATGGATTCGTCTGTAATTTAAAGGCCTGTTAAGATAGATCATTTTGTGTTTGAGGTATAGCGCAATATAGGCAAACTGGTCACCAGTGTTTTTATATTGCTCTAATTGTTCAAGATCAACCCTCTCTCTAAGCTTCTTTAGATCAAAAAGAACAGAACTCGCATTTAAGATCAACATATTATCTATAAAATAGTCTGGGACCTTAGTATGATCGTCAAACCAGTAGAATTCCTGTTCTATTGAGGAAATGAGGGTGTGGCGTTCGGACACTTTTCCTTTCACATTTCCATGCTCATCTATATTAAATGAATCAGTAAAAACTAATCCGGCATTATCATGTTCTTCTGCCAGTTTTACAGTTTCTTCCAGAAAAGTTTCGTGAGCGAAGTCATCACTTTCTGCAATCCATAGATATTTTCCTGTAGCAAGATTAATCCCTTTAACCCATTGTCTAAAGACCGATCCTGTATTCTTCCCGTTCGAAATTACCGCCTTCACCCTCGGATACTCTTCGTACTGATTTAGAATCTCCAGACTTCCATCCGTAGAACCATCGTCAAGTAAAAAAACCTCGAAATTAGAATAAGTCTGTTTTAAAACACTCTCAATTCTTTGCCTTAAAAAATCAGCATGATTGTAATTGGGGATAATCACTGAAACCAAAGGAAAGCTGCACATACCGTTGTTTGATTTGGATCCCCAATTTAGGGAACCTCTATACTTACCGACGAAGATAATGATATAATTTGCCTATGGGATGGAATCGCTTTATAAGCTTCTTTTGGGTTTTATAATCCAGGTACCAGAAAAAATTCCTGTACAAGAGCCGGTAATACTTTTCGTAATCTTTCGAGATCTTGTTTTTATTGACATTCGTAGCCTGAGCAGGATGAATCCTGAAGGCAACTAATTCCTTGTCTACAATAAGGATCTTTCGGTGTTTTAATATGCGGTAGTAAAATTCAATATCTAAAACCTGTATCAGGTCTTCTCTAAAAAGACCTACTTTCTTTACCAGAGCACGTGAAAACAATACTGTGGAAGGTTCTCCCACCTTGTTATTTTTTATGAATTTTTCATCCTTTAAAAACGCAAAATCCAAAGTATAAGATTCTTTGGTATTCAGCTCAATTCCCTCCTGAAGATTTCCAAAATTACTTTTCCATCTCTCTGTCTCTGCAGAAGCTTCTCCTTCTACCAGGATGGATCGTTTACAGGCAACCAGTCCTACTTTTTCGTCACTGGTCAAGACATTAACCAGTTCTTCCACGCAGGTTGGATAAAGAATGTCGTCCTGAAATAGAAACTTAATATATTCCCCACTGGCATTTTTTATGCAATTATTCCAGTTAGCCCCTATTCCCGAAGGTCGATGATGATATATATGGATAGGGATATCCGTTTTTTGCTTAATTTTTTTTATGCACTTAAGCGTATTATCTGTTGAAGCATCATCTGAAATGATAATTTCCAGATTCGTATACGTCTGGGCGATTGCTGATTCCAGCGCTTCTAAAATATATTTTTCCCCATTAAAGGTGGGAATACAAATGGATACCAAGGGAAGGTTTTTCACTGAAGGAATATTTACTTTTTGAATTTATGGGAAATGAATTTATGGGAAATGAACTTATGGATCCTAAGAATAAACCTTACCACTTTTAAAAATCCAGGCAAAACAACCGATTTTTTCTTTTGGGATTCTTCTATGGCGAGATTACAAATATCCCTCCTGGCTGCAGGAGGTAATTTTGTAAAACCATGAATAAGCAATTTTAAATTTTTCCGCTTAATAAAAAGTACATCTTCATTAAGTGAGCTTAAACCTCCATCAGCATAATACGCAATAGTTGCATCAGTATAGTACTTCTTAATACGTGAAGAATAGAACCACCGGATATTATGATCCCAATCTGCCCAAATTTTATATTTGAGATTAAACTTACCTATTTTTTGAAAAACACTTCTTCTAAAAAAGATGGATTGGTGACAAATGTTCTTAGTGGCCAGTTTGTAATATGAAAATTCTCCATCATATGGATGAGCAAACCTTGTGGATTGGACATTTCCATAAATCACATCATGTGTTTGAGCTGCTCGAAGAGAAAAAATCTTTTCTAGAACATGTGCACTAAAGAGTGAGTCATCACTTCCCATAAAAAAAAGCCATTCCCCTTTAGCTAAACTGATTCCTTTGTTCATGGCATCATATATTCCTTTATCAGGTTCGGAAACCACAGTGAGAACTTGAAAATGCGATTTATATTTTTGTGCAATTTCTAGAGTGTTATCTGTAGACACTCCATCTATTATCAGAACCTCTAAATCCTTAAACACCTGTCTTTTAATACTGGCCAGGGCTATGGACAGAGTTGCACCCGAGTTGTAGGTGGGAATGATAACGCTTATAGTTGGTTTGGGTTGGATCAAGGTTTATTTAATTAACAAATGCTGGATTATAGACTTTAAAAATAGTTTCAAACAAAGCAATTTTACTGTACTATAAGAAGATTTTCGGCATTTAATCCTATGTACATTATCATCTTTGAAAAGAATTATCTATAACCCGCCCCACCTTATCGGTTCTTATTTTTCAACTTTTATTTTAATTTCTCGTCTTTTAAAATTTCCTGAAAAAGCCGGATATAATTATTAGCTTGGACCTGAAGCCCATACTTTTCAACTGCATCTTTTCTTATCTGTTTTCTATCAAAGCTCTCTATTGAATCCAAAAATAAATTAATAGTTTTAGACAAAGAGGAGACGCTAATTTCTTTGGTTAGCATTCCATTGATTCCTTCCTGTATCATTTCCGGTATTCCTCCAACAGGAAAACCAAGGACAGGAGTGCCACACATAAGAGATTCCAAAACTGTATTTGGCAGATTATCCATTAAAGAGGGAATAACAAAAACATCGGCTGCCGAATATGCAGAGCTCATTTCTTTTTCATCTTTTATTTCTCCTAAATCTACCATATGTTTATTAACCGACCTATCGGCATTGCTTCCCACAGCACAAAGAACTAAATCAGTCCTATTTAATTGTTCTATTGCTTTTTTAAGAAAAATAAAACCCTTTCTGTTATTTTGTATGGAGTCTGAAACAAATAAAATCACTTTCTTTTCTCCAGGTATATTAAATTTTTTTCTGGATGAAAATTTATCTTTTGGATAAAAAAGATCCTGATCCAGTCCATATGGTAAATGATAAACTGGCCTCCCCTTAAAGATTTCACTTTTTCTTGCCTTTTCGGCCAGCCATTTTGATGGAGCGACCAAAGTTAAATTCTCTACCAGAGATACTGCCTTTTTTTTGTATTCAACATTTTTATTTATAACAGACAGTTCTTCTTCTGAATATTTTCTTTTTAAAGGAAGTCCGGAATCACTAATGCCATAAAATTCTTCTTCATAATGTTCACCTCCCGTAAAAGGACTCATATCATGTAAAGTCCATACTACTGGTTTTGAATTCTTTTTAAAGAAAGATTCATAATCCATGAAATTCGCTACCCAATGCAAATTAATTATATCTCCCTCATTGTATAAGGGAGAATTAGTTATATCATATGGGGTTTCAGGAAAACTAAACATTTCCAGTCCTTTGGGTCTGCTTTGTAAAAGTTCGGCGTTATGATCTATAACTTTACCAGGCTTAAATTTCTTTAATTCCTGCGCCAGGCTTCTTATTTTTCTTTTAATCTTATGCTTTAAGGAGAATTTTGGCTCAATTTGGTCAAACTCGTAGCTTTCCGGCCAGTTGTTCTGCTTATGTTTTAATAGAACTTTAGAATGCACACCCCCATTCAGTAGAGCAAGATGTAACCTTTTACATGAATTGGCTGCTCCACCCCTGTCGAATGTATTTACAAGTAAGATCTTCAAATTCAATATATTTTGAAAGCATAAATATTTAATTGCATATCCATATTATTATAGGTGTTCAATTTCACAAAAGGAGATTTGCTCGAAATACCCGGGGAGTTAATATGAAATCTGAATCCTGCAGAGATCAAAATATTTAAAACTTCATCTAAATTCTGGGGTTTATCCTTAAAGGAATGGTACTCAATGAAAATACGCTTCACTTTATCCAGATTATGTTGTATATCCTTTAGCACTACTGTTTCTGCCCCCTCTATATCTAATTTCAACAAATCTACTTCCTGGTTTAAAAATCTCTTTAAAGAAACTGTTTCTATTTTGACAGAAGCCTTATTTGAACTATCGACTTTTGTAAATAGCCCACCATCTGCTCCTTCAGACCAGAAATCCAATTCTCCTTCCTTATCCCATAAACCTTTGTTGACCAGGTTTACTTCTTTATAATTGAATTTGTCAATATTTACCCTAAGAAATTCAAAAATTTCAGGATCAGGTTCAAAGGCAATTATTTTTGAATGAGGATATAGTTTTTTGAAATAAGTGGTAGAAAGACCTATGTTGGCTCCCCCGTCAATTATATATGGGGCTTTCTTTCCTGTATAAAACTTATAGATTTCATGTACGAAAATCTCCCTGTACATAAAATTGAATGAAGCCAGATCGGGTATATCAAACTCCTTCCCTAAAACCTGCTTCTTAGTCCTTGTATAGCGGGGAAATTGGTATTCATTCTTTGGATGCTTAATTTCACGATTTAATTTCCGGCGGGCGAACTGAATAAATTCCGGCGGCATTCTTCGTTTCAAAAATCCCATGATCCCCCCATCCCTTTTTACTTCAGAATGATAAGTACCTTTCTTAATATTTTCTACTATATCCCCCTCCAGTATAACTGCTTTTCTTTTAACCTCTATTTTTTCATCAGGTTTCTCAGAGCTATTATAATGGGAAGGTATTGAAGAGCCGGAATGGATCCCGGTACCATCGAAGCCAATATTTCTGAGCAAAGAGGTATTGGGGAAAAGAAAAACTCCTTTTTTTAAAAACATGGAAGCATAAAAGCAAATTGCCCAGGAATCAATCTTGCCTTTTACTTGATCCTGCAACATGTTATAAAAGGGAATATTTCCAAAGTCCAGCTCTTTGCCAATATGTCTTGAATTAATCTCTGCCTGTAATGCTCTAGCACTAAAGTTGATACTATTCCATCTGTCTGCCCAGGTTCCATACCCCCAGGAACTCATTAATGGCAAAAAAAATGTGGATTCCTGGATTTTTTTTATAGATTGAAATTTATAACCTGAAATTCCATAAATTTCTTTCTGGGTATCATATTCATTTAAACCGTCGTTTAGAAACTCCAGAAAGTACTTACCTAGTATCAAGTCATCTTCCAGGACAATTACTTTACCATGGTCAGAGATAATTTCAGAAACCCCACTTATGACAGACTGGGCCAATCCTAAGTTCTGCTCTCTTTCAATAATTTCTACTTCTCCACACCAATTGTCTTCACGTATTAGCTCCCTTACTTCCTGAATCCAGGAAATTTCATTATGACCAGCATTCTTTTTCGCTCCGTCACTAAAAATATATAGCTTACTATTACCGGCAAGAGTATTGGCTTTTAAAGATTCGAGCACCTGCCGGGTATGCCAGGGACGATTATAGACAAATATTATTACAGGTGCTAAATTCATGTTTTTACAGCATCCACAATTAAAGAAGTGTAATTTAGCTTGCCATCTATATTTCTTTTATCAAATTCTTTTGAACGATTTACTTTACCATCTTCGATATTCCATTTATTGGAATGAAAATTTCCATTCTCGTCCCAATATTCTATCAAGTTTACCTTAAATCCTACTTTCCGGAGCCTGGAAGAAAGGGTTATATAATCATATAAAACTTTATGGTCTTCAGAGCCAATACCCGTACCGTTAGGTTTAACATGGTTTAAGTAATCTTTTGAAGGATGAAATCCATCAGGAACTGCGAGCCTGAGTTTACCCTTTCCTCTTAAGAATATATAACAATTATAGTTTGCAGCACGGGCTTCTTCTTCCGTCAGGTGCTCCCATACATGTTCCGCAAAAATATTCTTTAGACGAGTTTTGCCTAATAGTCTTTTCCAGCTTTGCTCCATGGTAATATCCAAAATATCCTTATCACAATAAAACCATCCTCCATTAGACTCTGTTTTACCAGAACCAACGTTCAGCTTTTGATTATGGTTAAGATAATTTTTATATCTAAGTAACCTATAATTCTGTTTGTACTTATTATAAAATTTTTGAATTTGACTTCTTACTTTTTTAAGCAACCCTTTAATCCTCCTCTTCATCGAAAATCTATTAGAAATTGGATGGCAAATACCAGTGATGATTTACTAAAACACTAACATGACTTTTCGGAACAATTTTACCCTTACCAAAAAAATCTCCATCAATTACTTCAATTTCGAAAGCATTTTGCAAGTAATCAGCTATATTTTCATTTTCCCACACTATAATGCTGCAGTTGTACTTCCCTCCCATAAAAGGTAGTTTCTCTATTATACATCCAAAGATAATTTCATTTGAGTTTTTTAAACTGAAAGATTCATTGGTAAGCTGAGACATAAACGTGGCCAACAATTCACCATTTTTTTTATAAACGGTAAATGACACTTTTAAATTTTGAAGATTTTGGCTTCTTGATCTACATTTTAATTTAAAAATGACTTTCTGACCACTATATAATGAAGTAAGCCTTTTATTCTTTTCATCAGTTAATGAATAATCAATAAATTCCAATTTCCCATTTCCTTCGCGATCTATTCTATCCTGAAAATTTTCAGTTATTACAGAATTTTTACTATTTAAATAGAAGTTAATTGCATCATTAGTATTTCCCCCAAAACTCATCCCTCCATTCTCTAAAACAATTGTTCTTGTGCATAAGCTTTGAATGCTAGCCATATTATGGCTTACAAAAAGTACAGTTCTCCCCTGTCCTCTGGAAAGATCCTGCATTTTTCCGATAGCTTTTTTCTGAAATTCTGCATCTCCCACCGCAAGTACTTCATCAACCACAAGGATCTCCGGCTCAAGATGGGCTGCAACGGCAAAACCTAGTCGAACAGTCATTCCACTACTGTATCTTTTAATAGGAGTGTCGATGTACATTTCACAACCAGAAAAATCAATAATCTCATCAATTTTCCTGTTTATCTCCTGTTTGGTCATTCCCAAAACCGCGCCGTTCATGTATATATTCTCTCTTCCGGTAAGTTCACCGTGAAAACCTGTACCTACTTCCAGGAGAGATGCAATGCGACCCTTTGTTTTTATGGTACCGGTAGTTGGGGAAGTAACCCTGGATAAAATCTTTAACAATGTAGACTTACCCGCTCCGTTCTGCCCAATAAGGCCTAAAACTTCTCCCGTTTTCACTTCATAATTAATATCTCTTAGCGCCCAAATATATTCTTCAGTAGCTTTCTTGTCGCGATAATTTACGGCTCCCATTTTCAGATAAGGGTCCTCTTTACCATTAATTTTATGCCACCACCTATTGAGATCGTGCTTTAGACTTCCGGTTCCCACGAGTCCCAGTCTATATTGTTTGGATATATTTTGAGCTTTTAAAATGGTGGACATCCTCTGAAATTAGAATATTAAATCAATAAGTTTAAACAGTATCTATAAAATTCTTTTCAGTCCTGTTAAAAAATACAAGGCCTATGAAAAACAGACCAAAAGATATGGCCAATGTATAAAAAAAAGAATTCCAGCTAAAGATACCTGTATCCAGCAGCATATACCGGAAACCTTCAATAATATGAGTTAAAGGATTGTACTGTACAATCCAGGCATATTCCGGCATTTCCTTTTGTACTTCAGCGAGAGGATAAGGCACCGCAGATATGTATAATAAAAGGGATGTGGCGAAACCTACTAAAACAGACAAATCTCTATATTTAGTGGTGAAAGCAGAAATGATCATTCCTAATCCCAATCCCATTGTGGCCATCATTAATATATATATGGGAAACAGTAATAAGTTAGTATTAGGTGTAACCTTAATTCCTGTATAAAGCACATACAGATAAGCGATAAGTAAAACCCCTAACTGTATCCCAAACTTAAAGAGATTAGTAATTACATTGGAAAGAGGCATTATAACCCTTGGGAAATATACCTTGCCAAATATAGCTGCGTTAGATTTAAAGGTATTGGAAGTACCGGTTAAACATTGGGAAAAATAGTTCCATGCGGTAATCCCGGTTAGATTAAACAAAAATGGTGGTATTTCGCCAGTAGGAACTTTGGCTATATTGTTAAAAACTAAAGTAAAAGTTATAGCTGTAAATAATGGCTGGATAAAATACCACAGAGGCCCCAGGATGGTCTGCTTATAGACGGTTACAATATTTCTTTTTACAAAAAGTATAAGTAAATCGCGATAACGCCATATTTCTTTAAAATTCAGATCTATGATCTTACGCTTTGGAGAAATCTCATAAAGCCATCCCTCTTCATTTTCTGTCATTTAAAAAATATTAATTAAAACCCCGAAGGTAAAAGTTTTGTTTTTGCCCTAAAAAGACAAATTTAAATAAACTTAAATGCTTGTAATTCTTACAGCAAGCTTTGGATAAACTTTTTATATAGAAAGTTCATTTTTGTGTGTTAGAGATTAATTCATAAAGGTAATAATTGCGGTATTTAATTTTCAAGGAATAATGCTTCTTTATATCAATACCATATAAATTTGTTCTGTTAGGATGAATAATGATGAACCTGAGGTTTTCTTTCGCCCATTTTTTCAATACAGAATAGTCGTAAACTTCCCGCTTGTATGTTATAAGATGAATTGGAGTTGGAAATAATACTGATCTATTGGGAAAAGACTGAGCAATATCTATGTTATCAGAATAAAAATAGCCGCTCCCCAGGTTTGAATTTAAGAAACCTATTATTTCTGAAATATCACCCTCCTGTTCATTACCAGAAGTCAAATGAACAAAATTGTTCATTAATCTTGGTCCATAATTAAAAAAATGAGTGATTCCAATGGAAACACCAAAAACCATAAAGCCAATCAGGTATAATTTCTTTTTAATTATATGATAACTTTTCAAGAAAGATATGGTAAAAAGAATTAAACACAGTAAGAGCTCATTAAAGTAGTTAATTGCCGAACCAACTTTCAATGCCGAGAAAAAAGAGAAAACAGCAACGGAACAACTTAGTGTAATAAGAAAAAGTAAATCAGTATCTGTTTTTTCGTATTTCCAATTCTTCAAATAAATGATAACAAATAGGATAAAAATTAGGGAAAACAAACCGAAGTATAATAAATATGGCTTGTAAGATGTCTCCCATGCTAAATTAATGGAAATACCATTATTGACACCCTGGATTATATTTTCGTGAAGATATGATAAATCGTAACCTAATAGTTGAATTATTGCAGACATTAAGAACAACGACAGTACGCATGAAATAGCTGAAAAGAATGCCAGTCTCCATTGTTTTGCTATTATCATATAAAATCCAAAGGCCATTATATAAAGTCCCATCGTTAATTTCGACAGAATACCCAGAGCGAGAAAAATTCCTAACAGAATTGCTGTATTCGTTTTGTTGCCATCTTTTTGGTACAACATTACACTTCGAACAGACAAAGAAAAAAATAACAGGACCAAAACATCAGGCCTTGAAATATTAAACCAGGGAAAACTAATTACGAAAAAAGCTAAGGCAATAATTAGACTCGCATTCTTCTTAAACCCAATAAATTTTCGGAGAATGTCTCTTACCACTAAAAATGATAAAAGCAGTAACAATACTGATATGGTTCTCGTGACAACGCGAATTATAAAATATTCATCTGCCTCAATAAACAACGAGGTAATAATCACATCGCTTAGAATATAATACAATGGGGAGTACTGAGTTATATTGAAAGGAGGTGCTTCAGGAGAACTGTATAGTAATCCATTATCTTCCAGAGCCAATTGAACCGAATAAATTACATTAGATTCAACTCCCCTTAAATCAGATCGAAAAAAAATAGCTAAAAAAATCAGAAACACTAGTCCAATAACGACAAGATAAAAGGCTTTTTTGACCCACTTATAAATAAAATTGCGATCTATTTTTTCCATACCCCTACCAATGATTTTCCTACGGAATGAAAGATCAGCGGGTCAATTACTTTTGATAAAGGCACGATCATCTTGTCATATTTTAAAATTTGTTCTCTAGTAGGATAAGATTGTTTTAAAACAAACTTGTTTAACAAGGATGCGCATACTCCTACAGAGTCCAGGTAGAATAATCTTAGCATTGTCAATCCATCGGGTATGGTGTTAACGATCATTTTTTTATTATATCTTCTGTAGTGCCCAATGGCTTCATCAAAAGGACTAATTAAAAAATTATAGGAAGGAACCAGAATGATTAAAATACCTCCATCTTTTAGATGTAATTTTGCCCTTCTAAGTTCTCCAGCATCATCTTCTATATGTTCGATAACATCAATGTATATAATGGTATCAAATCTTTTATCAGGGGAAAAATCCTGTAAATATTGATTAAGTACTGTCACTTTTGAAGAACCCAGCGTCAAATTACTTAAGATTTGATCTGCCATTGATTTGTCTGGTTCAATAGATAAGAGACTTCTTATATTAGAATGACTTTGGAGGATTAGGTTAGTATTAATACCTATTCCCGCACCTACTTCAAGTACATCTCCTGAAATAAATTTACTGATTGAATTGAACCAATACTTTTTCCAGTTTACGGCATCTTTAAAGATGTCTAATTCATCACCCTTGTAATTAAAATCATTCACGGTTTTTGTGTAACAATATAGGATTTGTAAAAATCAATAGGTTTGGAAATAGGTTTATTTCGGTTGTGCAGGTGGGTAAGAATAATTAGTAAATTGAACAGTACCACTGTAATTAGTAAATTGAGAATAAATCCAAATACATTGGTAGCCCATCCTGGAATTGCGTATTCCGAACTATACTTAACATATATCACGAGAATACTTATAAAAATTAAGAATACAAAAACTATAAAACTTAACTTAAGTACCCTGATTATAACCGACTCGATATAAACAGACAGTGAACTTAGTCCATGAAGAATTAAGCTGTTATAATTCATTTTCGAATGCCCGGAATACCGTTTACCTCTTTCTGTAGAGATGATACTATATGGCAGCTTAGCTTTCATTACCGATGCAGAATAATGATTCCAAAAACTTGGATTGTTGCAAATTTTGGATAATAGAGAATTTGGGACACAACTGAAATTTCCAAAAGAAATCGAGGAACCTGTCAATATTCTAAATAATAGTTTATACAAAAAATAGAATAGCTTAAAAGACAAATTTTCTGAACGTTTTGACCTCTTTGCGAATATTATTTGATCCTTACCAGATGAATTCACTTTGTCCAGAAATTGACTAATATATTTCGGATTATCTTCTCCATCAGAATCCATAACAATTATATATTCAGTATCAATTGCCTGTTCAAAACAATAACATAGGCCAATCAGGATAGCCCTTTGATGACCAACGTTTGTAGCGAGATCAACCTTTGAATAAGTCATATATCCAGGAATTTCTAATGACTTGGAAGGTAATTCAGTAGAACAGTCATTTATAAAGACTAAATGGATAGCCTCAAACTTTCCTGCCAGTGCAATATTTATATTGTGGATTAAATGTTCAATACATTCCCAATCATTAAAAACAGGAATTACTATTGCGATATTATTTCTCATGATTTCTTATAACACACATTAATAGCACGATAATATTATTCTTTTTCCCTTTATATATCGGTTTTCAATTTCACTTCTGAAGGAAAATAAATTTGTCCCCAGTTTTTTTTCCAGTTCACAAAATATTCATTCCTTTCCTTCATTTCTATCTCAAAACTAATGGCTTCAAAGGCATGATCTACTTCAGATAAGTGGGCATTTTTCAGGCTTCCTTTTGAGATGGTCAGGTTAATATAATAAGAGCCCGGTGCCAGGTTATGATCTGCAATCGTTAAATTTATGGTACTTTCCTCCTGATGAACATAAATCTCTTCAGAGAAAAAAGAACCAATTTCCATATCTGAAAAGTTCATGATGGTACCGGTCAGGCAAACTGGAAAGGTGATATTCTTGTTCTTCCGTATCAGTACATCAAAACACATCCTGCTTCTTGTGTGAAGATCATTATGGGATGAACTTATACTCAAAAGCTCTAAGGCTCTGGAATTTTTATGCCGCCTATGAGACTCATTTATTTTATTTTGAATCTGCGGTATTCTCCTGTAATTAGAAAGATAATGATCAACACTTTCCCTGGCCTCGCCTGCAAAATCGACTTCACCATTGTGCAGCACCAGACCCCGTTGGCATAAGCTTTTCACGGCATCCATATTATGGCTCACAAAGAGGATGGTTCGCCCCGAATCACTGGAAAGGGTATTCATTTTTCCAATAGCTTTCTTTTGAAACTCGGCATCCCCCACGGCCAGCACTTCATCTACCACCAGGATATCAGGTTCTAAATGCGCGGCAACCGCAAAGCCCAATCTCACGGTCATACCGCTACTGTATCTCTTAACCGGAGTATCTATATAACGTTCACAACCCGAAAAATCAATAATTTCATCAAGCTTGGTTTTAATTTCACGTTTAGTCATCCCTAAAACCGCGCCGTTCATAAATATGTTTTCTCTACCCGTAAGCTCCCTGTGAAAACCTGTACCAACTTCCAATAGTGAAGAAATTCGACCTCTTACCTCAATAGATCCCGTGGTGGGCGCAGTGATCCTGGAAAGGATCTTTAATAAAGTGGATTTACCTGCACCGTTCTTTCCAATAATCCCCAGGATCTCTCCAGGTTTTACTTCAAAATTTATATCCTTTAATGCCCATACGTAATCACCGGAAGCCTTCGTGTCCTGCCTGTTCTTCTCTCCAATTTTAATAAAGGGATCTTCTTTTCCTCTTTTAAGATACCACCAACGTTTTAGATCATGTCTAATATTACCGGTACCTATCACACCCAGACGGTATTGCTTTGAGATATTTTCTGCTATTAAAATAGATTTCATTTAAAAATTTTGAGTCTCTTCTTGATTATAGGCTTACCCGTAATATTCTGGTATTTAAACAGTGTCAATAAATATCTTTTCAGACCTATTAAATAAAACTAAACCGGTCAAAAATAAAATTATTGAAAAGACAAAACTAAATACGAACCAGGCCCAGTTAAATGTTCCGGTGTTCAGAATAATATATCTAAAGCCCTCCATCACATGGGCTAATGGATTGTAATTAACAATCCATGCATATTCAGGAATTTTATTTTCCACTTCTTTAAGCGGATAAGGAACTGCTGAAATATATAATAATAAAGAGACTGCGAATCCTACTAAGAAACCAAAATCCCTGTATTTTATAGTCACTGATGAAACAATCAAGCCTAAACCCAAGCCTGATAAAGCCATTATTAGGATATAAACAGGTAATAAGAATAATTTTAAATTTGGATGAATATGAAACCCCCCGGAAAGTAAAAAAATATACACGACTATCACTATACCCAGCTGAATGCCAAATTTAAAAAGCATTGTAATAACGCTGGCAATTGGGGTTATTATACGTGGGAAATAAACCTTGCCAAAAATTTCCGCATTTGCCCGAAAGATATTTGAAGTACCAGTTAGACACTGAGAGAAATAATTCCAAGCGGTGATCCCAACCAGATTGAACAGGAATGGAGGAACCTTACCAGTAGGAATTTCTGCAATATTATTGAAAACCAGGGTAAAGGTTAATGCGGTTAATAATGGCTGAATTAAATACCATAGCGGACCAAGAATGGTTTGCTTATAAACTGTAATTATATCGCGTCTAACAAAAAGAAATAAGAGATCCCTGTACTTCCATATCTCTGGGAAATTTAGGTCTAGGAGTTTTCTCTTAGGCGTTATTCGATAATGTACTTGGTTACTAACTTTCCCCAAAAACTTGAAATTAATAAATCATCTTCATATTGATATTCTAGAATATCTAATCACAAAATTATTATACGTATAAAAGTTTTCTAATTACCCTCTTATAGTAAAAAAAATCAAAAAAATTACTTCAATCCCTCCCCGTTAAGGATATAAAATTCCAAAAAAGAAATTTTAAAAAATTTTTAATGCTTGCTCTGTCTATACCTAAATTAAAACTGTAATAAACTCTGTTTACAAAACTTATTTCCTCCCTTAAGAGTCTTTTATACCAAAAATTTCGAACTACACTTTTCTCCTGAGAATTGCAGATATCAAAATGGTATTTTCTTTTATGAAAATTTATTGATGACCTAATCCACATATTATCAAATTTGCCTAAGGAGTAATGAATTATTGGAATTCTTGAAGTTACAAAATTCTCGAAATTTTCAGAAGCTCTTAAAGAAATGTCTAAATCATAAAAATGAAAACCTTCTATTTCTTCACTAAATTTTAATTCTTCCCATCTCTTCCTGGTCAGACTTAAAAATACTCCATCTAAGGTTTTAACTTGTCTTAATTCATTTTTTGAAAAAAAATTGGTTGCTTGCTTTTCATTCCGTGGTATAAAATTATGTTTAAGTTGGTAGATTCCTGATTCGAAACCAGTTGGTAATAAAAATTTTTTAGTTCCCCCAGCTAAACCAATGATACCAATATTTTCATTGGAATTATGAATCTGTAGTAACTCCAACCCCCAATTATTTTGAAGAAATTTTATATCTTCGTGGATAAACAACAAATGGTTAAACTTAGCTTTTTTAGCACCTTTGTTATAAGCAACCCCAATGCTCATTATTCCTGGGTTGTTAATTCTTATGATTTCATAAGTAATATTACCAATAGTTTTTTTTATGTTTTCTTCTAATGAGAAAAACAGACCATCTTTAACAGAAGAAATGATTATGGTTATCATCTTGATAAGTCATTCAATTTCTGTAGCCAAAAATATTAATGGCAAGATCAAACTTCTCACATGAGAGTGTATGATCTACAAAAGGTTTATTTCTGGAAAAAGATTCTTTTAAATGATACCTAAATCCACTTTGCTTTAAAAGATTTAAAATATCATCTAGATGTTGACCCTCATTATATGTGCTATGATATTCAATAAAGATATGATCAACAAGATATAATTTTTCTTCACAATCCTTCAAAACATCAAATTCCGAACCCTCAATGTCTAATTTTAGCATGTCGATCTTCTTGGTGAGGATTTCTTTTAACCTTACTGTTTCTACCCGAGTGGATTTTTGCCCTGAATATTCCTTGTTTAGACGCCCTCCCAAACCTTTATCCGTATAAAAATCCAAAGAGGATTCACTAATCCATACAGCCTTCTCTTCTAAATGAACATTCTCCAGGATTTGGGATTTCATGTTTTTTTTAAGAAAAGGAAACACATAGGAATCTGGTTCAAAAGCTATGACCATTGCATCTGGGTAATACTTAGAAAAAAATAAAGTGCTTAAACCCATATTAGCTCCACAATCAATGATAGTGGGATTTTTACTTACTGGTTTAAATTGATAAATTTTTTTCTGAAAAATTTCTCTATAGGAATCATAAAAGGCTCTACCATGATGATAAAAAAAATTATTGTTAAACAGTAAGATTTGTCCAGCATTTTTTCTTTTGGTACAAATTAAACTTTTTTGGAAAGTGTTATACCATAGATAATATTTAGTATCCCTAAAAATCTTTTTCGCAACTTTCCGCATCCATAGTTTACTCACACCTTAAACTTTTAGATAATTAATTTAATACATTTTATTAATGCTTAATTTCTGTTAGAAGGAAGATTAAATAACTCTTTTCCTGCATTTTTTTAATAATTTTTTCACCTGATGACCAAAATTTATGTATTAATTGGAAATATTTTCAAATTTTCGTTTAAGGAGGTAACAGATTTTAGTAACTAATGCCCGTTAACTTAAACAATTCTTCATTTGCATTCGAATAAAGAGAATTAAGCATTTTTTCAGTTTCAACAGGCATAGTTTCTATATAATTTCCTTTAAAAATTTCTACGTTATGAAATCTTTCCCAATCAAAACTCTGGATTTTAAAAAACTCAGCAATTTCGATTAACTTTTCTGAAGTATTTTTTTTTAAATCTTCATTCTTAATAACAAGAAAATTATCACCAAAGAACCTTTGGAAAATTTTAATCCCCTTATAATACTCCCCCATCTTAATAATATCACATGCTATTTTCTGATTTTTATTAATAACAGCCAATTCGTTTTCAACATAAAGGTTAAAATCCTGATACTCTTTTTTAGTTCGGGAAATAGCTAAAGGTTTTCTGCCTGTTTTATTTTTCATCCATTCAAACCACCATTCATCACCTTTTTCGAAATATCTTTTTCTATACATATTCCACGCACTAAATGCTCTATCTGTTGGATTACGCACTAAACAGATCAATTTTATTTTAGGATTATAGGTATAGATTCTTTTAGCTGTTTCGGTTATATCTTCATCAGTCAGATAAGTTGGAGATGATTCCATAAATTTGACATTTCTATACCAATCTTTAATTGATCTTTTCAGAGAGTTATCCTTTCCAAAATGTGAATGGTAATAATTAAAACCTTTTTCATACACGTGCCTATAATTAAAAAAATCTGTTTCCTTAGGATTGGAAGTTTTTACTTGAGGATGATGTTTCATAAATTTATGAACAGCAGTTGTACCACACTTTTGTCCTCCGACAACAATAAAGTTCACCTTCATATCAACTGATATTTATATTCTAATAAGAAAAATTTATTTAGTTTTAAACCTTGTCCTTCAACAGAAACGTAGGGGTTGATATTTTAAATAATGGCATAACAGGCAGGTTGTTATTGAAAAACAAACCGAAATTTTGCCAAATATAGACAATTTCCGTGTGCAGATTATATTGGAGTGAACCTATGTAAGACCATCTTGTTATGAATGAAATAAAACAGAAGAATTCAACAGGATGAGTACCTAAGTTTTTAGGTGACAATTTTTAGCTGCTAATTTTACGAAAGGAAAAAATATTAAGGTGATTTTAGCAAAAAAAGTGATAAAAAATAAAATTAACCTTTTGTATAAAAATTTTATAAAGTCTGAATTATCCGAAATATTTTCAGAAATAGCATCATTATCCATGGTTCTGAATCGCCTGGAGAAAAAGTATGATTTATCACAAACAGGAGCTCACATTACGGAAACTATAATGGGATATAAATAATACCAGCCTATAGCTATTCACTTTAAATTTCTTAATAAATGAGATTTTCATTGCTGGTGAATACTCCTTTAATAGTCTCAAGAAGAATTCGAAGATATTTGATTGTGGGGCAAATATTGGTATCCCAATCTTGTGCTTTAAGAAAATATTGCCAAACTGCAGGATAATAGCTTTTGAACCAAATCAATTCCCTTTAAACTACTCAAACAAGATATAAAAGAATATTACCTTTATTATTTATATTAAACCAATAGTGATAATGAACACCTTAAAATTAAACTTTTCTGACTTTTGGCCAGGATTTAATAAGCACGATAATTATTTTATAAATTTATTAAGAAAGTATTATGATGTTCAAATTGTTGAGGATCCAGAGGTACTTATTTATTCCTGTTATAGCTTCAATTTTTTAAAATATAATTGTCATAAGATATTTTTTGCCCCTGAGAATGTTCGTCCAAATTACAACGAATGTGATTTCAGTTTCAGTTTTGATTATAGTGAGGCTAAAGGGAATAATTATAGGCTTCCATTATTTATCCTCTACGGCAATGTGGAGAAATTAATTGAGGAAAAAAATATTGATCAGATTTCTTCCGAAAAGAATAAGTTTTGCAATATGTTGGTAAGTAATCCCCGGGGAAAAGAGAGAAATCAATTTTTTCATCTTCTATCAGAATACAAAAAAGTAGATTCGGGAGGTAAATTTCTCAACAATATTGGATCTCGGGTCAAAAACCGGTTCCACTTTATAGAGCCGTACAAATTCACTTTAGCCTTTGAAAATTCTTCTTATCCTGGCTATACTACAGAGAAAATTTTTGAACCTATGAAAGTTAATTCAATTCCTATATATTGGGGAAACCCTAAGGTGGACACCGATTTTAATCCAAAAAGTTTTGTGAATGTACATGATTATGACAATTTCAATAATGCCATTGATGCAATTAAAGAAATTGATCAAAACGAGAACATATATAAAATTTATCTAAAAGAGCCATATTTTAAGGGAAATGAAATACCAAAAGAGTTCACCAATGAAGTTGTATTAGGTAAATTTATTGATGTAATTTCTTCTTTTAAGAAAACAAATCCTGTTTTAAATAGAAGAGACAAGCTATTTCTAGGCTACTCAAACATGGTTAGAAAACGTTTTCTGAATAAGTTCATTTTTGAGAAACGTATATATTGAATAATTTCTAAAAGACTAGGAAAATCCCTGGCTAGTCAAAATCTCCAGTGTGGGCAAGATTTTGATTTTATTTAAAAGCTTTTTTAGAAGCTTTTAAATTTCAGCTCTCATTTTTAGTCATCCCGTGGGTTGTTATTCCCGGCAGAATTTAGAAGATTCAAAAAGTCAGCAAAACACCAATTCCCCAAATCAAACTTAATAATAAAGCTGAGTTATCCAGATCTAATAATTGCTTTGGTGTTTAGCATCTATATTTCTATTACACAATCCTATCTATTAGCGCCTTAGTTACATTTTCGATTTCAAAATTATCTTTTAATCAGTATGCTAATTTTCAGTAAAATGCAACGTTTTTATCACTTACAGAGGATCGGACCATTGTGAAGGCTATAAAAACTGTTTCATTGAAATTGATTTCAATAAGACTGTCCTTGGAATTTTGTGTTACAAATATTAAGTAAGATGCTTAAAAAGCAATTATTTTCTTGGGTAGATCTGGTTTTCAGAAATATGAGTTCCAAAATTTTCAAGATAACAGAATGTCCCATATACATTTAAACATAGCATCGAAAAAATGATGAAATTTATTGTTGACAATTTTTAAAGAAGCTTTCTAAAGTCAAAATTAACTCACAAATTTTTAGAGAAAGTATCTTTATTTCTGGCCCTAAATCGACTACACAAAAAATCACAAATACCAAAAAAAAAAAAAACAATCATTTCTGAAAAAATACAGGGTTATAAAATCTATGCCTACCGCCATTCCACTTTATTTTATTTGGTGAATGAAATTTTTATTGCCGGTGAGTACTCATTCCGAACTACATTAAAAAAACCTTTGATAATTGATTGCGGTGCAAATATTGGAATCTCTGTTTTGTATTTTAAAAAAATTCTACCCAAGTGTAGAATTATGGGTTTGAACCAAATCCATATTCCTTTAAACTGCTGACTCAGAATATTAGAGCAAATAATATTACCGGTGTAGAGACATATGAAGCAGCCTTGTATAGTGAAGAAAAAGCTATACCATTTTTTATTCCTGAAGATATTGGAACCGCCAGTGCGTTTATAAGGAGCGACCGCGGAGGGAAACAAATGTTGGAGGTCCAAACAATGAGATTATCTACCTTCTTAAAAGAATTAGACTCTGTAGACTTAGTGAAAATGGATGTTGAGGGCGCAGAAAGCCTGATTGTTAAAGATCTGGTGGAAACCTCAACCATAAGTAAGGTGAAGAATCACTATATTGAATATCATCACAACCTGAAAACTGATAAGTCAAGCCTTTCCTCTTTTCTAAAAGATTTTGAAAATAATAGATATTCTTACAAGATTAGGGGAAGCTTCAGAAATCAGAAGGGTAGGCGCTTTCAGAATATATTTTTTCATTTCTTCAGGGAAAAATAATCCTCTCTTCTACAAATTTCTCTATTCCAGGCTTAATTATTCAAAATTTCTTTTAAATTCTGCCCACTTCCTTTTCAGGTTATTCCTTTTATTACTCTTTTCACCGTAGCCTTTTCCGTATTGCCCATACCCATAACCATACCCGTAGCCATAGCCGTAGCCATAGCCGTAGCCATATTTGGCCCGATGAACGAAATGGTTAAGTACGAAGCTGATGTTCTTTATCTCACCTTTTCTATACTTCTCATTGATGACCTCCAGCATTCCGCGTTTAGTGTAATCCTGACGTATCAGGTACAAAGTTGCGTCTGCATATTTTACAAGATTCAGGGCATCTGCAACTACTCCTACAGGCGGAGTATCCATAATAATATAATCATATCGCTCCTTCAGCTCATTCATAAGTACCTCCATCTGCTCGTTCATTAAAAGCTCGGAAGGGTTTGGCGGTATAGGTCCGGCAGTGATCACATCAAGATGTGGCACCATACTCGGCTGAATAATGTAATCAAGCGTCTCCTGCCCGATGAGATAATTTACGACCCCCACGTCATTGTTGATCTTAAAATCATCAAAGATCTTGGGCTTTCGTAAATCGGCACCTACCAAGACGGTTTTCTTTTCACTCAGCGCGAACACAGTGGCCAGGTTCATGGCGCAAAAGGTTTTTCCCTCTCCCGAAACTGAGGATGTTATCAGAACAGTCTTTGAACCAGTTACTCCCTGCTTTTTGTACATAAATTGAAGACTGGACCTCAACCCCCTGAATCCTTCTGCAATTGCAGATTTCGGTCTATTAAATACTGCAAGGTTGGTATCCATCCTGCTTCTACCTATCATACCGAGAATTGGAATTGGAGATAGCCGTGTCACCTCCTGTGCATTATGAACATTAGTATTGAGAAATACCAACAGGAATACAAATGTGAGCGGGATCATGCCACCCACCATTAAAGCCATCACATAGTTGAGTTGTGTATTTGGTCCAATTTTACCTCCTCCCGTATCTTTGGCCATATCAATTACCATTACATCGCTCACATTGGCTGCCTTTATCAATCCTGCTTCGCTACGTTTTTCAAGAAAGAGGTTATAAGTTTTTTCACTTAAGGAGTATTTCCTCTCAATCTTCAGAAGATCCTGCTGCTCCTGGGGTAACTTTCTTATCTCAGCTTCCGCCAGAGCCACATCTCTATTGATTTCCTGCAGCTCTCTTCGCAAAAGGCTTTGGGAGGAACTAAGATTTTCGAGCAAAACTGCTTTAACCGCGTTTATTTGCCGATCTATGTTATCAAATACAGGGGAATTTTGCTGTAAGGAATACTCATATTTCCTGCGTTCCTCTGCCAGGGTAAGAATTCGACTTACACCACCAACAATGCTACCTTCAGAAATGCCCGCAACAGAGGGCGCAGGAACTTCTGAGTAGTCACTCCGGGTTTTCAGATAATCCTCCAGAATTTCATAGTAGGCCAATTCTCTTTGAACTTCTTCCTTACGTACGTCCAATCCCTGGAGCCGGCTATTAAGTTGCCCCGTCTCAGCGCTTAGGTCAATGATCTGGTTCTCATTTCTGAACCTGTTCAATTCTTCTTCAACATTTTGAAGTTCCAGGGATTTAACAGAAAGGCTGCTATCTATAAAACGAATGGTTTTTGTTGCAAAGAGATTCTTCCGCTCCAGCATGTTTTGACTCAAAACTTTTACCGATCCATTGAGGTAATCCACTATCTCTGCTTTGTTATTTCCAGTTAGAGCTAGGTTTAATACAGATGCACCCTGGCCCTGGGCATTAACAGAGATCCCTTTCCACCTGTTCACCACCCTGTCAAAATTCTCAAAACTTACATAAAATGGCTTCCCAACAACAGGCTCAATACCGGTCGGTAAAAAACTACCGCTAAAGAAAGGTAAAACAACCTGGTCACCTAATTTGTAGTCCCTGCTGAATCTTCCCTGTTCTACCTCAACCTGCAGGTACTCCTGCGTAGCATAATTATAGGTTGTTGATTTCCCGCCGGAAAAGTTAGTACTCAACGAAAAAGTTTCCGGATCTTTAAAGCGTATTTCAAAAGTTGTGTTCAACGCCTGAAATCCGGCTGTATCTGCTACCACCTTAAAAGGAGTGTTGCCGTATGCATTAACTCTTTGGTACTCTCCATCCTCCAGGTAATTTATATAATACTGTAAACGTTCAACCACTTCTTCATTATGAGAACGGGATTTTAAAATTGTGATCGCTGTATTCACCTTATCTGAAGTTCCACCCCAATTAAAGGTGAGGCTGGTGTTAGTGGTAAAAAAAGGGTTTTGGTCGTCTTTTATACTTATGGAATTATCCAAGCGATATACGGGCAACTTCCGAACATTGTTGTAATAGGCAACTCCAAGGCTAATGGCAATAGAAAGTAGTATAAGTTGCCAATAACTCAGCACCTTAAGAATAAAACCCTTGAAGTCAAAGGTAGAGCCAATGTCTGTTATGTGATCATCTTCATGTGCCATACATCATCGGGTAATTAATAAAATTGTTGTGGTCACAAATGCCAAAAGACTCGTAATAGTACCTAATGCTTCCATCCCGGTTGTACCAAAGCCTAATGCTTTTTGAGGTAGCGGATTTACAATAATCAGGTCATTTGGCTGAATATAATAATACGGAGACCGCATTGCATCTATAGTGGTAAGATCTATATGGTGCCGCTTCTCCCCTCCCGGGTACTGTCTCACGATCACCACATCTGTGCGATCACCAAATTCATTAATATCTCCGGCCTGTGCAATGGCTTCCATGATAGTCACCTGCTCTTTGTAGATCACCTGACTTCCGGATCCTATTTCTCCTATGGTCGTATATCTTATCCCAGCCAGTTTAACAGTTACGAATATGTTTGCCTGTTCCCTAAAATAACTTTCTAAAAGAGCTTTTTCGATCTTCTCTCTAACCTCATCTACAGTAAATCCCAAAACGTTCACCTCCCCCAAAGTTGGTACTCTGATGTTTCCGTGGGCATCAACCAGAAAGCCGTCATAATAAAGTCTTTCCTCCCCGGTGGCAGTCGGATTATCTTCTCCAATTGGATTGAACATCCCCACTAGTTCCTGATCAAGTGCCTTTACTCTGATACTCAGCAGATCATTCACCTGTATGCGATATGGTTTTTGAATTCGCTCCACTGTAATAATACTGTCTGTCGCCGCACCATCTTCCTGCAGATACATTAATCTTTTAGTGGGGACACAGGAAGAAACAAAAAGCAAAACACTTAGAATAAAAATTAACTGCCTGTAACTCATTTGGGACTAATAGGTAAAGACAAATATAGGTGTTGAATGTTAATAATAAAATAAATGTATAGTATTGTTGTTCCTGCTATCATTATAACCCCGGTTCTTTAGAATGTTGTGATATCGGGACATTATTCTATTTTTGAAAACCTACCTTAAAGAATGGAAGTAAAGAATATATTATTTGAAACTGAGATAAAGCTCCTACAGGAGCTGCGTTTAATTCATGCCATTGCTGAAACCGGTCATAAGATAAATGTAAAACCATCAGAAAAATTTAAGTTAGAACCTCTTGAGAAAAAATTTAATTTTTCCGTAGGCACAGGATCAGAGGATGATTTTCCAATTGCCAATCTTGTAAAGATTGATCATAAAACACCAAAAGTCAGTATAGGAAATATTACCAGAACACTAATTTTTCCTCACTCCATAGTAACCTATTGCAAATCTCTATGGAAGGGGGAACGCACGTATAGATTTGTCTTCACAGGATGGATGAGTTATAAGCGAAAAAAAGAATTAGAGCATTGGATTAGCGAAAAATGGGGAATTAAACAGAGTATTCACAGTCACAAAGAATATTTACCCAAAATAAAAAATCATTTCCGTCTCCTGCTTGGTTTACCTGAAATTGAAATTAGTTATAATAGAGAATTAAGAATCATACCCTCCGGGAAAGGGAGAAAATTTCCCGATAAAGCCTGGGATGAGGAATACTATCGGACTTTAGCAAATTCAAAATTTGTACTATGCCCCAGCGGTAACAGTGTATGGACTTATAGATTCTTTGAAGCCATTCTTTGTGGTGCTATCCCGGTGGTTGAGGAAACATGTGAAGCTTATATCGGCTTCACCTATTTTTCATTCAATGATCCCATAGAAGAAATGAACTGGGATCAAAAAATCGTCGATGAAAACTTTAAACTTTGTCTGGAGAGAATAACGGTTGCACCGGAAATATCAAAGCGAGAACTGGAGAAAATTTTAACCTAATTATAATCCTAATACACCTCCTTACCTGGTTTGAACTGCCACTAAAAACTGCCTAGTGCAAACTTTTTCTAATAACAGGCTCTCCGTCTCCTTTCGTTCAGACCGGGTCCGCCGATTTTAAATATAATGCTCACGATTACCTGGTTTAATCTGGCGTCATTAAACCAGCCTTTATTAGCTCCTCCATTGGGACCCCCAAATAGATTATTATCAAGATCTATGTCCTGCCGCTCAGCAGTAGAAAGAGAATGTTCATATCTCACGTCAATTCCAAACCTACCAACTTCCACCTTTACCCCGGCCTGGGCATTAATAGGGGTATTTTGAACAACAATAAGTTGATCGTTTTGTTCTCCATATATTTTTGCATCCAGTACATTTGAATAAACCGGACCTGCATAAACATCAAGAGGACCATAAATATTATATCCCAGCAATAAGGGAATTGTAAAAGTTTGAACCGAGTATTCAGTATTATCCTCCCTCAGTGGTATTTCGAATTCCTGGGTAAGTGAACTGTAAACTACTTCGGGTCTAATAAAAAACTTGCCAAAGTTCACCTGTCCAAATATTCCACCATGATAACCTATTCCTCCAACACCCTGAACCGTTTCACCCCAATAGTTGGCATTTGATTTACTTCCTCTAATTTCTCCGCCCATGGAATAGTTTATTCCTCCTTTGAGGCCATATTCGAATGTGGTCTGGGAAAAACCGGAAAAAGTCATGAATATAAACAGGAGGGCAAAAAAATATTTTTTCATAAGGTCTGGTTGTGCTTCAATTGGTATACAAATAAAAAGGAAATTTTTAAATACCTCCAATAAATTTGCTCTAATCTAACGGGGAAGATAGAAATTTATTTTGTGAAGTGTTCAACTCAGTATGCAGTAGGCAGTGATTAGTAGCAGTTAAATTGGCAAAAAAGCTCTTAGCCTAAAAGGTTGCAGGTTGCAGGCTTTCGAACAGTTGCCGGTCAACCGTTGCCTGTTGCCGGTTGTGAAATGCGTATTGCGGATTACATTTTATTATTATTCCGGCATCTGATATTCACTCTGGCGCTTCCACCCTTTAGTCCCGATAGCAATCGGGAGGGGCAGAGAAGCGCGGGTAAATTATAAAATCACTACTCACTACTCCTACTCCTAACTATGGACTATCTACTGAAATATGGGTTGTTAATTCTAAATTCTACTTGGTGCCTAGAATTTAGAATTTGGTGCTTTATCTAGAGGAATCTCTCCCCATAAACTGTTCTTATCCCCTCCTTCAGAGAAATTGAATGTTTCCATCCCAGGCTGTGGATCAGCGCAACATCCAGCAGTTTTCTTGGAGTGCCGTCGGGCTTTGTGGTGTCCCAGGAAATTTCTCCGGAGTAGCTGGTAGTCTTCTTAATCAAATCTGCCAGATCTTTAATAGAAATATCCTCTCCAGTTCCTATGTTGACACTGACGTTTCCGCTGTAGGTTTGCATGAGATGCAGACAAGCTTCAGCCAGGTCATCAACATGTAAAAATTCCCTTTTTGGAGCACCTGTACCCCATACTTCTACTGAGGGTTTATTTTGCTCTTTAGCTTCATGAAATTTACCCAGCAACGCCGGCAGGACGTGAGCGGTTTCAGGATCATAATTATCATTGGGTCCGTAAAGGTTGGTGGGCATTACCGAAATAAAATCACGACCGTACTGCCGATTATAATTCTCACACATTTTAAGTCCGGCGATCTTGGCTATGGCATAAGGCTCATTCGTAGGTTCCAACTTGCCGGTGAGCAGGTATTCTTCTTTTATTGGCTGCGGAGCCATTTTGGGATAGATACAGGAAGAAGCCAGGAAAAGCAACTTTTTGACACCATAGACATAGCTTTGGTGGATCACATTGTTCTGGATCATGAGGTTCTCATACAGGAATTGCCCCCTGTAAGTATTGTTAGCCATGATCCCTCCAACCTTAGCTGCTGCCAGAAAAACATAATCGGGTCTTTCCTCTTCAAAAAAGTTTTTTACAGCCTGCTGTTCAGTAAGATCCAATTCGGAAGAGGTTCGAAAAATTAGGTTTTTGAAACCTTCCTGCTTAAGCTTCCTGACCAAGGCCGAACCCACCATCCCGGTATGTCCCGCTACGTATATTCTTGAATCTTTTTCCACTCGCCCAATTTAATGTTACTGTTTATGGTTGTTTTTTGAAGCCTTAGAATTTGGGATTTGGTGCCTGGAATTTTTTACTTACTGATCACTGAGCACCGAACACTGAACACTTATTTTCATTCTCCATTATAATTCAGCGTCCTATGTCCGCCGTCTCTCAGGTACTTTTCTCTGCGGAAGAGTTCCACATCTGCTGTCACCATCTCCTCTACAAGATCCTGCAGACTATGTTTAGGTTCCCAACCCAATTCTTTCCTACATTTGGAAGCATCACCAATTAACAGATCCACCTCTGTAGGTCGATGATACTTCGGATCAACCTGAAGCACAATAGTTCCCGGGGCTACCTGAAAATCGGAATTGTTACACTCCACTACTTTTGCCACTTCCCTTTCTCCCTTTCCAGTAAATTCCAGGGTGATACCCACGCAGCTAAAAGCCATCCGCACCAGCTCTCTTACGGAAGTAGTTTTTCCTGTAGCGATCACATAATCATCCGGCCTGTCCTGCTGCAGCATAAGCCACATAGCTTCTACATAATCCCTGGCATGTCCCCAGTCCCTTTGCGCATCCAGATTTCCCAGGAAAAAAACTTCCTGCATCCCCAAAGCAATTCGGGCTACTGCCCGGGTGATCTTTCGGGTGACAAAAGTTTCTCCCCTTAAGGGGGATTCGTGGTTAAACAAGATACCATTGCAAGCGAACATGTCATAGGCTTCCCGGTAGTTAACAGTGATCCAATAAGCGTATAATTTCGCCACTCCATAAGGGCTTCGGGGATAGAACGGAGTTTTCTCCGTCTGCGGCACCTGTTGCACCAACCCATATAATTCTGAAGTCGATGCCTGGTAGACCTTTGTCTTCTTTGTAAGACCCAACAGCCTCACCGCCTCTAAAATTCTCAGGGTGCCAAGTCCGTCAACGTTGGCTGTATATTCCGGGGTATCAAAGCTCACCTTTACATGAGACATGGCGCCGAGGTTATAGATCTCATCGGGCTGCACTTCCTGGATGATCCGCGTAAGATTCATCGAATCGCTAAGATCCCCGTAATGAAGTTTAAACCGAATATCCTTTTCATGCGGATCCTGGTACAGATGATCTACCCTTTCTGTATTAAAAAGACTGGATCTCCTCTTGATCCCATGTACCACATATCCTTTTTCCAGTAGAAGTTCTGCTAAATAAGCCCCATCCTGCCCGGTGATGCCGGTGATGAGTGCGGTTTTTTGAGAAGTTGTAGTTTCGATGCTGTTACAGATATTAATTAACTGAAAACAAATATAAGTTTTTATAATGGTCGGTCTTGTGGTTCCCTAATTTTCTGTTAGCTGTTGGCTGTTGACTGTTAGTTTTTAGCCTTTAGCTAATAGCCATTCGTTTTTCTGTTCGACGGAGGAAGTTAAAGCCTCTGTTCTTGAAATAATTATTAAAATAACCAGTCGAACGAACTGCAGAAAAATTCTTAGCACTTCCTCCTTTAATCCCGATGGCTATTGGGAGGGGCAAAATAGCGCGGATACGGAGACAAATTCGTGTTCTCATCAGGAGATTGCCGCGGTCGGGCTGCCCCCCTCCCTCGCAAAGACGGTGGAAATTGACCTCCCGCATCATAGCGCCTCCCTTTAGTCCCGATAGCTATCGGAAGGGGCAAAGAAGCGCGGATACAAAATTTTTCCTCTTATCATTTTGTTCGACCCCCACCCGACCTGCGGGCATCCATACCCCCACCCCAACCTGCGGCCCTCCTGAAACAAGTTCAGGACAGGCTCCCTCCAAAGGAGGGGACACTATTAATGAAGTTTTTTGGAATTTGGTGCTTGTAATTAGGAATTTACTCCTGTTAAATGTTCATTGCTAATTGATCATTGAAATACCTACTTTTGCCAAAAATAACTGCGTGAATTATTTATCTGTTGAAAATGTAGCCAAGGCCTATGGCGAAAGGGAGCTGTTCAGAAATCTTTCTTTCGGGATCAATGAAGGGGATAAGGTGGGATTTGTGGCGAAAAATGGAACGGGGAAAACTTCCCTGCTAAACATCCTTTCGGGTGCCGATACTCCCGATGCCGGGAATGTGGTTTACCGCAAGGACATCACCACTGCATTTCTTCCGCAGGAACCCAACCTCGATCCAAACTTAACGGTTGAGCAGACTATTTTCGCTTCAGACAATGAGATCCTCAAGGTGATAGAGCGCTATGAAAAGGCCCTTGAAAATCCTGATGATGCCGATGCGTACCAACAGGCATTTGAGCAGATGGATGCGCACCAGGCCTGGGATTTTGAGACGACCTACAAACAGATCCTCTTTAAACTGAAACTGGAGGACCTGCACGCAAAAGTGGGCAGTCTTAGTGGCGGACAAAAAAAACGCCTCGCCCTGGCCTCCATGATCCTCAACAAACCCAATCTCATTATAATGGATGAACCTACCAACCACCTGGATCTGGATATGATCGAGTGGCTGGAAGAGTTCTTCCGCAAGGAAAATTTCACAATATTTATGGTAACGCACGACCGCTACTTCCTAGAAAGGGTGTGTAACGAGATCGTAGAACTCGAGGACGGCAATCTCTATACTTACAAAGGCAATTACTCCTACTACCTAAGCAAAAAGGATGAACGCATTGCTTTAGAACAAACGAATACAGACAAGGCCAAGCAGCTTTTCAAAAAGGAACTGGACTGGATGCGCCGGCAGCCAAAAGCCCGTACTACAAAGTCAAAGTCGCGCATCGACGATTTCTTTGAAATAAAAGACCGTGCTTCCAAGCGTCGAAATGACCACGAGGTACAGCTGGAGATCAATATGGAGCGCCTCGGGAATAAGATAGTCGAATTCCACAATGTCTCGAAAAGCTTTGGAGATCTTACACTGCTTGATAAATTCAACTATAATTTCCAACCGGGAGACCGCATTGGGATCATTGGAAAAAACGGGACCGGAAAATCCACTTTTCTGAACATCCTTACCGGTGGCATTGAACCCGACTCCGGAAAGATCACCATAGGCGAGACTATTAAGTTCGGTTATTACACCCAAAGAGGAATCGAGGTCAAGGAAGGTCAAAAGGTGATCGATGTGATAAGGGAATTTGGGGATTATATTCCGCTGAAGAAAGGGAGACAGATCTCTGCTCAGCAACTCCTTGAGCGCTTCCTTTTTGACCGCAAGAAGCAATATGATTACGTGGAAAAGCTGAGTGGCGGGGAAAAGAAAAGATTGTACCTGTGTACCGTTCTCATTCAGAATCCCAACTTCCTCATCCTGGATGAGCCTACCAACGACCTTGACATTGTAACCCTGAACGTGCTGGAGAACTTCCTGCTCGATTTCCCGGGCTGCCTGGTAGTGGTTTCTCACGACAGGTATTTCATGGATAAGATCGTAGATCACCTCTTTGTATTCAAAGGAAAAGCCGAAATTGAAGATTTCCCCGGAAATTACTCCGATTACCGGGAGTATGAAGCCAGCTCTGTTTCTGAACCTTCTGAAAAACCTGAAGCTTCAACCGATAAAAAAGCCTGGAAAAAAGAAAGCAGCACTAGTGCCGGACTCACCTATAATGAGCAGAAAGAGTACAACAAGCTCGAGAAAGAGATCCACAATCTTGAAAAGAAAAAGGAAGAGGTGCAAAAAAAATTCCTGCAGGATCTAAATCCGGAGGAGATTGAAAAGGCTTCCAAGGAGTTGAGCAAAATCGAAGACGAGATAGTGCAAAAGACGGAGCGGTGGTTTGAGCTTGGGGCGAAGATGGAGTAATGGGATTGGTTAATTAGGGATTAATTAATCAGATAATTATTAGCCGTGTTAATTGTTAATTGATAATAGTTCATTGTTCATTGTAATGGCTTACATAAAGTTCCTTTTCCGCTCCACAAATCAGCATGGAGTGCATTCACCTTTTGTATACAGTCTTGTGACAAGATGCTTTAACGACAGGAAGAAATATTCCGCTTATAGAATTCTGAAAGATTACCGCAAATCTCTGCTGAAAGACAAAAGAACTATTCATATAAAGGATTTCGGAGCAGGAAGCAGAGTGTTCAGATCTGAGGAAAGAAAGGTGTCAAAAATGGCAAAAACCGCAGGGATTTCCCCCAAACGCGCCCGACTCCTGAATCGGCTGGTGAGGTATCTGGAGGTAGACAGTGCTCTTGAACTTGGGTCTTCCCTGGGACTAGGTACGGCAGCAATGGCAGCAGGAAATAGAGTAAAGATCACCACAATTGAAGGGTGCCCGGAAACAGCTGCGATAGCAAAGGAGAAATTTGAAGAATTCAACCTTAAAAATATTCAGCTAAAGGTTGGGAGATTTGAAGATTTTCTGAAGGAAAGTGCAAAAACAAATTCCAATTCCCAAATCCCAAATCCCAAAAAGTCCGATGGCGCGGATTTACAATCCGTGCCGACTCATTTCTCAATACTCAATACTCACAAATCACAACCCGCAACAGATAACTCTGAACTCTTAACTCATAACTTTGACCTACTATTCGTTGACGGTAACCATCAAAAAGAGGCTACTCTAACTTATTTCAAAAAACTACTTCCCACAGTCCATAATGACTCCGTCATGATCCTGGACGACATCCACTGGTCTAAAGGCATGGAAGAAGCCTGGGAAGAAATTAAAGCCCACCCACGGGTAAAAGTCACTATAGATACTTTTCAGTGGGGGCTGGTCTTTTTCAGAAGAGAACAGGAAAAGGAACATTTTGTGATCAGAATGTGAACAAGCTGTTGGCTATTGGCCATTAGCTTTTTTTCTGTCTTTGCGAGAAGCCGACAAGGCGACGAAGCAATCTGCCACTTCAGGAGTTTTTCATGACCTTCTTTCTTTCTTTTCTTAATTCTGCTACCCATCAGAGATTGCCGCAGTCGGGGTGTCCCCTCCCTTGCAATTACACTTGGAGTAAAAAAAGCTGTTGGCTGTTAGCCCTTGGCCATTAGCTTTTTTCCGTCTTTGCGAGAAGCAGACAAGGCGACGAAGTAATCTCCTTCTCCATGAACTTTTCACGTCATTCTTTCCTCCTTTTCCTAATTCTGCTACCCATCATGAGATTGCCGCGGTCGGGGTGTCCACTCCCTTGACACTCGGAGCAAAATAAAGCCGTTGGCTATTAGCTATCGGCCTTTGGCTTCTTTTTTTAGGAATATTTTGCTCCTCAAATGTTTTTGTGCGCTTCCTCCCTTCAGGGCCGGTGCAAGGAAGCGCGAAAAATTTTTATTTCTCCCCACTCCGACCTGCGGCCATCCTGAAACAAGTTCAGGACAGGCTCCCTCCGTAGGAGGGGACCACTTCACAAGCTTTAGTACAGGAAACAATAATTCAAAGCAGTTGGCGCGGATCTGTGAGCCGTGACGAGCTCCATCATTATAATAAAAACCGGCTTCGACCAAATTTCTACACCTGCCGGCTGTAGAAATAGCTCAGCCTGACAATGTGTGGATATCGAATGAGCACGAACAAATCTTCAATTCGATTATGTTCATTGCTAATTGATAATTGCTAATTGTTAATTGAACAGATTGTAACAAACTCCCCTACCTTGCGTCTAACTTTGTGAATTCAGACTTTATATGAGCAGCGTAATCAAGATCAGGCAAATTACCAGGGATTTTTTCCTGGGGCAGGAAATAGTAAAAGTTTTAAAAGGCATAGACCTGGATATTGAAAAAGGGGAATATGTCGCCTTTATGGGTCCGTCGGGATCGGGAAAATCAACCCTGATGAACCTGTTAGGGTGTTTGGATACACCAACTTCGGGACAATATATCCTCAATGGAAAGGATGTAAGCCAAATGAGTGACGACGAACTTGCCGAGATCCGAAACAAGGAAATCGGATTTGTATTCCAGACGTTCAACCTTCTCCCCCGCACCACCGCTTTGGACAATGTAGCCTTACCCATGATCTACGCCGGAGCCTCAAAAGCTGAGCGGAAGGAACGAGCAGAAAAAGTACTTGCCGATGTGGGACTTGCAGACAGGATGGACCATAAACCCAATCAGCTTTCGGGAGGTCAGAGGCAAAGAGTTGCTGTGGGACGGGCGTTGGTCAATAATCCATCCATTATTCTTGCCGATGAACCAACGGGAAACCTGGATTCAAAGACCTCCGTGGAGATCATGAACCTGTTCGATGAGATCCATGCCGCAGGAAACACAGTGATCCTGGTGACCCACGAAGAAGATATTGCCCGCCACGCCCACCGAATCATACGCCTCAGGGACGGAATAATCGAAAGTGACGAAAGGAAGGAAATGAATGTGGAAGTACGAAGTTAGAAGTACGACTTTTAAATTCTACTTTCATTGAAAATTTGCAATTGGAAACTGACAAAAAGACCCTTTTTCGGACTTCTAAGTTTTCAATCTACTTGCAAAAAATTATCACATCTAACTTCTCGATAAATGTCTTTTTTTGACAGCGATATACTCCTATACATCATCCTAATCGTGGTATTCCTGGCATTTTTTTTTGGAACAGAAATCAGTCGAAGAAGAACCGGAACAATAGCAGGAACAGGAGCTTCAGGAAACGATACAACGAGAGAAAGAAAAAATATTGATACATAATTATCTAGTTTTTAACACTCCTTCCCCTTCCGCATATCAGGTTTTTTAGGTAAATTATATTCCACTTTAAAACCGTGTTGCCATGGAAATCTCCTGGACCAACGAAATTTTCCTCTACCTCGCACTGTTATGCATTTGCGTCTCATTTTTCCTGTGGCTAAGAAGTCGTAAAAGAAGAAAAAAGGAGCTGGAATGGCGTCGTTCGCTCAGTGACAGGATCCGTGGAAAATTCAACAGAAGAAATAATTCCCCTCCCGAAGTTAATATTGGCGAGTAGAAGTATGAATTAAGAAATTAGAAGTAGGATTTTAGAAGTACGAAGGGATGAGGACTGGCAACGGGAAACCGGCAACAGTTTTTCCAACCGGCACTCTTCACTCGCAACCACCATGAAGCATTGCGTAATTTTAAGTTGCGGGGGCGCGGCAACCGGCAACAGGATCCCGGCACCACTTTTTCCAACCCGAGACCCCCAACCTTCACAACCTGAAACCAAACCTGCAACATTTTCGAACCTCCACCTCTTATATTAAACACAAATTTTTTCCTATTTTAGGCACCCTTCCGCAGAGGAAGCTTAAAGAGAAACTATGAAGATATATACCAAGACCGGGGACAAAGGTACTACTGCACTTTTTGGCGGTACCCGCGTTTCCAAACATCATATTCGTATTGAAAGCTATGGCACTGTAGATGAACTTAATTCCCACCTGGGCATGTTAAGGGATCAGCAAATTGATGAACACAGCCATGAGATCCTTTTGAGAATACAGGACCGACTCTTCACCATTGGTTCCACTTTGGCTACAGATCCCGAAAAAGCGGTCCTTAAAAGTGGAAAACAACGCCTGGAAATCCCAAAGGTTTCCATTGAAGACATTGAGCTGCTGGAGCAGGAAATGGACAAAATGAACGAAGAGCTGCCGCCTATGACACACTTTGTGCTTCCGGGTGGTCATCAAACCGTGTCAGTTTGTCACATTGCCCGCTGCGTCTGCCGCCGCGCCGAACGTCTTGCAACTGCCTTATATGAAATTGAACCCTTTGAAGATACCGTATTACAGTACCTCAACCGCCTAAGTGACTACTTGTTTGTGCTGGCACGAAAGTTGTCTCAAGATTTGCAGGCAAATGAGATCCAATGGATCCCCCAAAAGGAATCATGATCTTACGAACCACTACTTCCCTAAAAGCCCTTTAAATACAAGGCTTTACAGTTGAAGCCTACGTTCTTTTAAATTATTGATAAAAAAGTGATTTTTTTCTTGACTATCTCGTCAAAAAAATTATTTTTGCAGAAATTATAAACCGATTAACCAATGTATTGGACATTAGAATTAGCATCCTACCTTAGTGATGCCCCATGGCCCGCCACAAAAGATGAGTTAATTGACTACGCCATCAGGACGGGTGCCCCACTGGAGGTCGTTGAAAACCTTCAGGCAATTGAAGATGAGGGTGATTCCTATGATTCAATTGAGGAGATCTGGCCGGATTATCCTACAGATGAGGATTACCTCTGGAATGAAGATGAATATTAAACGCATACAAAGATAAACACAGAAAAAAGTCTCAGAATTGAGGCTTTTTTTTTGCGTAACTTTGATTTATTAAAACCACAAAAACATATGAGTTTTTTAGATACCGTATTGAAAGTTTTTGTTGGCGACAAGTCTAAAAAAGACATAAAAGAAATTCAGCCTGTCGTTGATAAGATCCTTGCCCTTGAAAAAGAGTTCGAAGCCTATAGTCTGGACGAACTTCGAGCGAAAACCACCGCTTTTAAAACCAGAATTCAGGAGGCCCTTAAGGAGGTAAATGAACAGATCGCCGCCCTTACCGCGGAAGCTGAGGAAACCGAAGATATCACGAGGAAAGAAGATATTTATTCTGAAATAGATGCACTTAAAGAAAGATCCTATGAGATTTCTGAAGGGGTATTGAATGATATACTTCCGGAAGCTTTTGCGACTATAAAAGAAACTGCAAAACGCTTTAAGAACAATCAGCAATTAAAAGTAACTGCCAATGCTTTTGACAGGGAAATTTCTGCCGAGAAAGATTACGTCAATCTTGACGGAGATTTTGCAATTTGGAACAACTCCTGGGATGCTGCAGGAAAACCTGTAACCTGGGATATGGTACATTACGATGTACAGCTCATTGGTGGGGTTGCCATGCACCAGGGAAAAATTGCAGAGATGCAAACAGGGGAAGGTAAAACGCTTGTGGCTACATTACCAATGTACCTCAATGCTCTTACCGGAAAAGGTGTGCACCTGGTTACAGTAAACGATTACCTTGCAAAAAGGGATAGTGCCTGGATGGCACCTTTGTTTCAGTTTCACGGCCTTACCGTTGACTGTATAGATTACCACAGACCAAATTCCGCAGCGCGAAGAAAAGCCTATAACGCAGATATCACCTACGGAACCAACAATGAATTCGGTTTTGATTACCTGCGCGATAATATGTCTCACTCCCCGGACGACCTTGTGCAGCGTTTTCATAATTATGCTATAGTGGATGAGGTGGATTCTGTATTGATCGATGATGCAAGGACACCGCTGATCATCTCAGGACCAATTCCTAAGGGGGATGTTCACGAGTTCGACCAGTTAAAACCTGCTATTGCCAATATCGTTGATGTACAACGAAAATACCTTACCGGAGTTTTAGCTGAAGCCAAAAAACTTATTGCTGCCGGTAATACTGAAGAAGGGGGACTACAATTACTACGCGTCTACCGCGGACTTCCAAAGAACAAAGCTCTTATTAAATTTTTGAGTGAGGAAGGCGTAAAAGCTCTCCTTCAAAAAACTGAAAACAAATATATGGCCGATAACAACCGGGAAATGCCTACGGTTGATGCAGAGCTGTATTTTGTGATCGAAGAAAAGAACAACCAGATCGATCTTACCGATAAAGGAATTGAATTCCTTTCCGGAAAGGATGATCCCGATTTCTTTGTGTTGCCCGAAATTGGGATGGAGATCGCTAAGATTGAAAATGAAGGCCTTTCTAAAGAAGATGAAGCCGAAAAGAAAGAAGAACTTTTCCGTGATTATAGTGTAAAGAGTGAACGTATCCATACCATGCGTCAGCTGTTGAAAGCATACACCCTGTTTGAAAAAGATACAGAATATGTGGTGATGGATAACAAGGTGAAGATCGTGGATGAGCAAACCGGTCGTATTATGGAAGGACGTCGCTACAGCGACGGTCTCCACCAGGCGATCGAAGCTAAGGAAAACGTAAAGATCGAAGATGCCACCCAGACCTTTGCAACGGTTACCTTACAGAACTACTTCAGGATGTATAGCAAACTCTCAGGAATGACGGGTACGGCAGTGACCGAAGCCGGGGAATTCTGGGAGATCTATAAACTCGATGTTGTCGAAATTCCAACGAACCGTCCTATTGCAAGAGCAGATAAGGAGGATCTGGTTTATAAGACCAAAAGAGAAAAATATAACGCGGTGATTGACCATGTAACTGAACTTTCCCGTGCGGGAAGGCCGGTGCTCATTGGTACGACTTCCGTAGAAATTTCAGAATTGCTTAGCCGTATGCTTACGCTTCGCAAAGTACCTCATAATGTACTTAACGCGAAACTGCATAAAAAAGAAGCCGATATAGTTGCCGAAGCAGGTAATTCAGGCGTTGTGACCATTGCTACTAACATGGCGGGTCGTGGTACTGATATTAAATTATCCAAAGAAGTGAAAGAAGCCGGCGGTCTTGCCATTGTAGGTACCGAACGCCATGATTCCCGACGCGTTGACCGGCAGTTAAGAGGTCGTGCAGGACGGCAGGGAGATCCGGGAAGTTCACAGTTCTATGTATCTCTTGAAGATAACCTAATGCGTCTCTTTGGTTCCGAAAAGATCGCAAAACTTATGGACCGTATGGGTCTTGAAGAAGGTGAAGTGATCCAGCATTCCATGATCTCAAAATCTATCGAGCGGGCCCAGAAAAAAGTAGAAGAGAACAACTTTGGAGTACGTAAAAGGCTGCTGGAATATGATGATGTGATGAACGCTCAGCGTGAGGTTGTTTACAAACGTCGCTATCATGCCTTGTTTGGAGAAAGACTTCGTGTGGATATCGCCAATATGATCTATGATACTTCGGAAAATATTGCGGAAACCAATAAACTTGCGAACGACTATAAGAATTTTGAATTTGAACTGATCCGCTATTTCTCCATGAGTTCTCCTGTAACTAAAGAGGAATTTGAAAAAATGGATTTCCAGAAGGTTGCCAACGTGGTCTATGAAGCTGCGTATAAGCATTACCGTGAGAAGATGAAGCATAATGCTGAAGCTGCTTATCCGGTGATCAAGCAGGTTTGGGAAGATAAAGGCAATAATTTCGAACGTATAGCGGTACCATTTACCGATGGGGTTAAATCCCTGCAAGTGGTCACAAATCTTCAGAAAGCTTATGAAACTGAAGGTAAACAGCTTATTACCGACTTTGAAAAGAACATCAGTTTAGCCATTATAGACGACGCTTGGAAAACCCATTTAAGAAAAATGGATGAGCTGAAGCAGAGCGTTCAGTTGGCGGTACACGAGCAGAAGGATCCTTTATTGATCTATAAGTTTGAAGCCTTTGAACTGTTCAAGGTTATGCTTGACCAGGTAAATAAGGATGTGATCTCTTTCCTTTTCAAAGGAGAACTTCCTGCACCTAACCCCGATCAAATTAGGGAAGCAAGACAAACCAGAAGAAAAGAACAGGTTGAAACGTCGAAAGAAGAAATCCCAAATATGGACGAGAGAGCTGCACAAAGCAGAGCGGCTGGTCAAACTCAGCAGCGACGCCCGCAGGTGACAGAAACCATTACCAGGGAACGGCCAAAAATAGGGCGCAATGATAAAGTCACTATTAAAAATGTGATGTCCGGTGAGAATAAAAGCATGAAGTTCAAACAAGCTATCCCGCTTCTTGATAAAGGGGATTGGGTGCTTGTTGATGAATAACCGCTAAATCAGAACACAAATATTTCTCCTCTTACAAAATGGAGAGGGGTGTGATCAGTGGTAAGTATATTTTTATTAAAAAGGTCTGAAGGCAAAATTGCTTTTCAGACCTTTTACTTTTTAGAATAACCTGCGCCGCTAAATTTATTCCTGTATCTCATCTTATTAAAGAGGGAACACCGTCATGCTGAATTTATTTCAGCATCCCTTCAGAATTTTTTTAACCTTAAAACTCCCTAAGACTAAGGACAGGTTGATAGGTAAATATTTATGTGAGACTGTATAAATTTTAGCATCTCTTCAAATTGCATTTTTATCGAGTAAACCTGAAAGCTCAGAAGGAAGTGTATCCTAAATTCAGCCTCTTTTTTAACGACTTATTTTAATAAGACTTTTTTCGTTAAATTTAGATCACTAACCTGAGCGTCATGAGCAAGTATCGCATTGAAATCAAATGGGCCATAATTTTTTCGGTAGTCATGATCCTTTGGATGATTGGAGAAAAATTATTCGGGCTGCATGATGAGTATATCTCCGAGCATGCTTTCTACACCAGCTTTTTCGCAATTGTAGCCATTGGGATCTACCTGTTTGCTCTTTATGACAAGCGTAAAAATTTTCATAATGGTTTCATGAGCTGGAAAGAAGGTTTTAAAGCGGGAGCTATTCTAACCTTGGGGATTGTGATCCTCTCCCCTTTTGTACAACTGCTCATAAGCCAGGTGATCACTCCGGAATATTTCAGAAATATCACGGAGTATTCCGTTCAAGCCGGTGAAATGACAAGGGAAGAAGCCGATACCTATTTTAACCTGAAAAATTACATTATCCAAAGTATGGTATGGGCAGCAATTACCGGCTTAATAACAGCAGCTATCGCTGCACTTATTCTCCGGCGAAAAGTTCCTAATCCGCATCAGGTAAAAGGCACTACTCCTTACAGGTAGTTAACTAAGAACCGTTTAAAGACTGCTTCCGTTGAAAAAGCACAAAAGAAAGATTATGATTTTCCAATCCAACGGCATAATGAGATCAAAGGAAACAGGTACAAAGAGGATGTGAATGTGGAGATCGAAAATGAACTGGAAACCGGTAGGGAACCTCACGGTCCCCAATAATTATATTTAATAATACTCCACATGCAGGAAAAACAACTCCATTCCGGCGGCAAAATTCTCTTTTTTAATAAAGACTATATATCTGAATTCGTTTACGGCGGAATTGACGGAGCCATCACCACCTTTGCCGTTGTCGCAGGAGCCGAAGGTGCCAGCCTCGGAATTTCAGTTGTGATCATTCTGGGCCTGGCCAACCTGATTGCTGACGGTTTCTCCATGTCTGTAGGGAATTTTTTCTCCACTAAAGCTGAAAGGGACGCTTATGAGCGCCACCGGCAGGTTGAGTACTGGGAAGTAGAAAACCTGAGAGAAAAGGAAGTGCAGGAAATAAGAGAAATCTATGCCGCTAAGGGATTTCAGGGAGAATTGCTGGAGCAGGTTGTGGGGGTGATCACTGCCGATAAAGATGTGTGGGTGGATACCATGATGAAAGAAGAACTGGAAATGGTGAAAAGCGATAAGACTCCATACAAGACTGCCGGAATGACTTTTATAAGCTTCCTGATAGTTGGCGCGGTTCCCCTACTCTCCTATGTTTTTGTAGGTTCAGGGCCTGCCATTCAAAAAGATCTTTTTCTCTACTCCTGTATCCTGACGGCGGTAGCACTTGCGATAGTAGGCAGTTTCAAAAGTTTTGTGACAGAGAAGAATATCTTCGTCGGGATCTTTGAAACCTTATTCCTTGGAGGGATTGCAGCAACTCTTGCTTATTTTGTCGGTGATGTTCTGGAAAAGCTTTTCCTGTAGAAGTAAGAATTTTCTATACCTACAGATTCTTAAGGTTTTAATTTCAATTCTTAAATTTTACTGAATATTCTATTAAAAATCAGCGTTTTAACAATTGCTTGGCAGATGTGATGGCTTTGGCGTGATTATCTTCGAATCATACTCTAAAAACGCATGTCTATGGAAGATCGTTTCTCTAAATTTAAAAAGTTGAACTGGCTGCTTTCAGAAAGTTTTGAAGCAGAACGTATTTATTATAATGCGGGCGAAGACGTACAGCAAGTGGAGTTGAAGCGATTTTTCAACCACGAAACTGTAAACAGGAACCGCTTTAGCTATGAAATTTCAGAACAACTTGTACAGGCGGGCGTAGAACCTGCCAAGGAATGGGTCCAAAAAGGTCATCTTGACCGCGACTGGAGAGAAGAGAAGAAAGCTCTTACCAAAAGTCGGCCCCTAAAACTGCTGAAAAAATGCAGAAAAAAGGATGAAGAGAATCTCGAACTTTACAATGAGCTTCTTGAGCAAAAGCAACTGCCAAAGGATGTTTTAAACATCCTGAAAAAACAGAAAAAGGTAATTACCGAAGCCATTGAAAAATGTCAGAGATTTGAATCCGGGGAACAGGCGCTGGATCCACAGAACAGGCCACGGGTTCGCAAACTTAAGGCCATGTAATGGAATTATTTACTTATCTGAACCATTATCAGCCCCTTATAGGGGCTATTGTTTTTCCCGGAAATAGAATCCCGAAATGTCATTTTTGAAAGTTCATGATACGGCCTGGAAATTGATTAAATTAGACCATGCTTACATTGAAAAGGACATTACTGGGCATGGGGATCGCGATAGCGGTGATCATGCTTTCTTACATCATCTATAAGAATAACACTAAATCATTTAGTCCCGAAGATACCGTAGAATACAGTAGCGGCGATCTCGTACTCGAAGTTTTCTATAACCGGCCTTATAAAAAAGACCGGCTGATCTTCGGCGGACTCGTCCCTTACAATGAGGTCTGGCGAACAGGTGCTAATGAGGCCACTACCTTTTTTACTTCAAAGGATATTTTAGTAGATGGCTCTCTCCTTCCCAAAGGGACCTATACTATTTGGACTATTCCTATGGAAAAATCCTGGAAAATAATCTTTAATTCAGAAATGTATCCCTGGGGAATTACGGCAGACGGAATTCCCTCCCGCCTTCCTGAATATGATGTTCTAACTATAGAAGCTCCCGTAAGAAATCTAAAAAACCCGGTGGAGCAGTTCACCATCTTTTTTAATGAAAAGCAGGGGTTCACACATCTCAATTTCGCCTGGGATAAAACCCTGGTGCGAGTCCCCATTAAAGATCCGGAGAACATGGAGCGGGTAAAGGGGGTGTGACTTGATTTGCGTTCAGAATTAAATTGTAAAACGGATAAAATTGTATTACGGCTGGCATCAGAATAAAGAGATTCTGGTTAGTAAAAATTTATGTCCTGCTAAGGACATCATACAGGTAGAAATTAATAATATTAAAACCATCCGTGCCTTTAGGTACGGAATCCAATTATTCTATGGCAAATACATACACGCAAATTCACATCCAGGTAGTTTTTGCCGTACAAAACCGACAGAGTTTAATTCAGCAGAAATTTAAGGATGAACTTTTCAAATACATTACGGGTATAATTCAAAACCATGAACACAAAGTGCTTCAAATAAATGGAATGAAGGACCATATCCACATTCTAATCGGAATGCGCCCCAGCCAATCTCTTTCAGATCTGATGAAGCAGGTAAAACAAGATTCTTCGAAATGGATTAATAACAAGAAATTTATAATGGGAAGATTTTCTTGGCAAGCGGGGTATGGTGCTTTCTCTTATTCTAAATCGCAGTTACCAGATGTGATTAGATATATCCAAAATCAGGAAAAGCATCATCAAAAAATGACCTTTCAGGAGGAATACCTGGCACTTTTAAAAACACATATGGTGGATTTTGATGAACGTTTTGTTTTTAAACCTATAGAATGATTTTACATGCCGTACCTAAAGGCACGGAATTCGAACCTGAAATATTTTTCTACCGATATGCTGTCCCTAAAGGGACAACTGCTTCTCAGCCCACTACCTAAAGGTCATGTTCCCCTTTTGAAAACCTTCTATCGTTCCTACGGAACTCATAATCCAATACCGAGATCTCTCATGCTACCGATCTGCCGCCCCTATGGGATTGTACCAATTTATCATCCCTGACGGGATCCTATCAACCTACCGCCCCTACAGGGCTTCATTTTAGATTGAATTACCTAACCTTCACCAACAAATCAGGATCCGGGCAATTTTGGAGAAAATGATTCAAATCCTTTTTATTGGTAACTCCGGGGTAATCACCTTCTTTGCCTTCCATATCATAAATGATCTGAAAATGTAAATGAGGGGCATAATTACCATTTTCACCGGCATCACCAAGAGCTGCAATTTGTTCCCCCTGCCCTACCTGCTTCCCTATATATAAACCCTGCAGGGAGTTTTTCTGAAGATGTCCGTAAAGCGTATAGAACTTTTCCTCATCCACCTCATGTTCAATAATAATCGTAGGTCCATAATCTCCAAAATTATCATTGTTTTTAAAACTATGAATTCTTCCTTCCAGCACTGCCAGAACTGCTGTCCCTGCAGGTGCCCAGATGTCCAGGCCCAGGTGAATATTTCGGATCAACTCCTCATCTTCAGCAGCCGAAAATAATCCGCTGCGCTTGTACAATCCGCGATGTTCATTGTAACCTCCAAAGGCTACCTGTTTTCCCTGCTTCCGAAGAAAATCATTCAGGTATTGCTGAAAAGCTTCAGGCGAATCAAGTTGTGCCTGAGAGAGTTCAGGGTTATTGATGGAAAGATCTACATGCTGGTAGGTGTCCAAAGAAAAACCGGCATCGATCACAGGAGTAAACCTTGTGGTGAGGCCGGTCAAAAATGTGTTTTCGGGCATTGTTTTTTGCCAAAAATAACTACTTCAGCAGAACATCGCTGAACTTTGCATGAATATTTATAGTACCTCCTGAATTTTGACTGCCGTTGTAACCCTTGAGTTTTTGGTTATCATAGTTACTGCTGGTGCTAAGCTTTAATCCCTTTGGATAATTGACTTCGCTATTGGTGCCGTTATAAGTAATATTGTAGGAAGATTCAGGTAAATCCAGTTCCAGATCACTGTTTTCAAGAGTGATGTCCAGGCTTTTAAAATTCGAAGCCAGTTTGTCGATCTTCAGCTCCCCAAAACTTCCTGCAAGGATCCCATTCTCACTTAATTCCCCAATATGTACGTCACTGGAATTGGAATCCAATTTTATACTCAGGGCTTTATCGATCCTTAGATCCTGTACATAGGCTGCATTAAGCACCCCATAATTCCAGGTCTTTACAGCCACAGGGGTATAGGCCACTTTTAAATTTGTATTCTTTCCGTTAATGCCTGCAGCACTGAATTTTGAATGGGAAATATTCCCCCTAAGATTGTTGGTGTTTCCCGCCAGTTTCACTTCTCCATATCGCACGTCAAGCTTAAGCTGACCGGATCCTGGCATTTTCACCTTAAGCACCTTTTTCGCTGAAGAACCATCTTTGATGATGATCACTCTTTTCTTGCCGTTACCCGGCTGTGACTCTGCCTGTCTTTCAATATTTGCGGCCCAGGCTTCCATTTCCTTACCAAATTCCTCTCCCCATTTCTCCATATCCTTACCGAATTTTTCTCCCCAGGCTTCCATATCCTTCTCAAAGTCTTTGCTCCAGGCTTCCATTTTTAATTCCTGCTTTTTCCATTTGGCAGAATCTTTTTCGAAATTGGCAGCCCATTCTTCCATAGCCTTCTCAAAATCTTTTCCGAAGTTCTTTTCCATTTTCTTCTCAAACTTCTGAAGGTATTTTTCGCCATCTTTCTGATATTCCTGGTAATCGAATTTTACCTCGCTCATACTCGCAAAGAATTCCGGCGGCAGGGGTTGTCCTGAAAGATTTTCCAGCATGGGACCAATCATTTCGGTTAATGGAGCTATCATTTCGGGAAGTTTAGCAAGAGGAGCCTGCAGCCCCGCCATGTTGAAATCTCCCGGATGTCCAGGTGCCCCGGTCGAATTGATCCTGACTTCGGAAGCATTTGCATCAACATCAAGCTTCCATTTCATCAAGGCCTCGTTGGAATTATCTTTTTGTCCACCTTCTAAAAAAGCAGAGACCTGTACTTCATTTTTATCCCAATACTCAACCAAAACCTGTGTATGTCGTGCATCTATGTGTACTGTAACATCTTTATTGGTCTTAAAGGTCTTGTCGAATTTGCTGGTCTGTGCTATCGTAGTGCCTGCACACAACAGCGCCAGCACCAGATATTTAAGCTCTATGATTTTCATTTTCTTTGATTTTAGATTGATTGATATCGTTTATTTTATTTTTCAGTTTATACAGCAGGTCCAGTCTAAGCTGTAGATTCGAGACCATCGCTTCTATCGTACCTTCTGTCAAACCTGTTTCATTTATTTCGGCATTCAATTTTTGATATTCCCTGTCCAATCCTGCGAGCTGCGTCATAAAAGAATCTATAAGCTCTTTGTTGGAATCGTTTACGTCCAGCTTTGCAAGTTCCATATTAAGACTGGCCAGGTAATAATCCTCAATTTTCTTGAACTCGGGAGAAACATCGCTTAACTGGTATTCCTTCGTTACCGGAATTTCCTCCGCAGATTCTTTTTCAGTTTTTACCGGGGCATCTGTGAACTGTTCCCCTCCCATTTCGCTCTCTCTGTTCAGAAAGAAAAAGCTTATTCCGAGCACCACCACTAGTACAGCGGCAATTCTAAGAAAGTAGAACATTCTTCCGGAATCCTTTTTATTTTCCTGCGGAAGGGCCTCCTCCAGCCTGGCCTCAAATCTTTTTTGATGTCCTTTAGGGGGGTTGGAAGGCAGGGTGGTGTCTTCCTGAAACATCTTTCTAATATCCTGTGCCATGTCTTTTATGTTTTAGTTCTTCCTGTAATTTTTTCTTTCCTCGATGCACCAGTGTCCTTGATGCAACCTGAGAGATATTTAATATTTCTGAAATTTCGTCATGATCATATCCTTCAATGAGGTACAACATCAATGGAACTTTATATTTTTCCGGTAGTTCTTCCATGGTTTTCTTCACCTCTTCAATTCCAATTCCATCCTCAACAGACCAATTTTCCTCCTCCTCTACCGTCCCCAGTACCTGTTCATTAATGGCAATTAATTCCAGGCGTTTAGCTTTTAACTTGTCTAAACATTTATTGATCACGATCCTTTTTAGCCATGCGCCAAAAGACACTTCGCCTGTGAACTGATGCAGTTTCGTAAAGGCTTTAATAAATGCCTCCTGCATCGCATCTTCAGCTTCAAACGGGTCGTTGATAAACCTTTGAGCCACATAGTACATGCCGTCGCAATACTTGTTGTAGAGCTTTAGCTGGGCCCTGCGGTCATTGTGTTTGCAAGCCTCTATTAATTGATGTTGTATCAAAATAACTTCAGTTTGGTTGGGTTTCACTTTAAAGACGACAGAAAATTTGTCGTGTTGCAAAAAAGAATTCTTTTTTGACAAATAAATTTAGTTAATAATAAGAAATGAGTTTTCAAGCTTCAATGGACAAGCACCAAATCCCAAATTCCAGAAAATCTTGATCAATTCTTGAGAAAAAAAGTGCAGCAGGAAAAATGCTCTTTTCAGGAAGATTGGGATATAAAAAAAAGGCTTCTCCCGAAGCCTCTTTATTCTAACAATTTTCTGATCACTGATCACCGTTCACTGATCACTAAATTACTCTTCCTCGTCATCAAGCATCAGGTTGAGCGTAACGTCAATGTTATCACGGGTAGCTCTTGAATAAGGGCATATCTCGTGTGCCTCATTTACCAACATTTCTCCTGTCTCCACATCTACTCCGGGAATATAGGAGTCAAGGATCACAGAAAGCTGAAGCTCATCCTCCTCTGTTTTTCCCAGATCTACAGATGCAGTTACAGAAAAGTCTCCCAGATCTATTTTATGTTTTTTTGCAACCACCTGTAAGGCGCTGCCATAGCAGGCAGAATAGCCCGCAGCAAAAAGCTGTTCGGGGTTGGTTTTTTCCTCTCCCTTACCTCCCATGCTCTTAGGTACGCTTAGGTCCAGGTCCAGTATTCCGTCATCACTGGTTACATGGCCTTCTCTCCCGCCGGTTGTTGTTGCCGTTCCGGTATACAATGTCTTCATAATGATGTTTATTTTATCTAAATTAGTTTTCAATATACAAATAAGATCCCACCTGATAATAATATTAAGATTTGACTAAGAAATCGGCATTAAATGAAGCTGAAGGCACCCGTCCCGCCTCGGGAATTAATCCGGGGGCAGCACAAAGGGTCAGGAGTTCCCGAAAAAAAGAGATTGTAATAGAAGAACTAACGCGGGAGATCCTTGCCGGCAATAAAAGGGCCTTAAGCCAGGGCATAACTTTAATTGAAAGCAGGCAGCCTTTACATGGAGAAAAAGCTGCAGCACTGGTAGAAAATTGCCTGCCTTATGCCAACAAATCTATTCGAATCGGAATCACCGGTGTACCGGGTGTTGGAAAAAGTACTTTTATTGAAGCCTTTGGCACCTTCCTGGCAGATCATGGTAAAAAAGTGGCAGTCCTGGCAGTAGATCCTACCAGCAGCGTTACCGGCGGAAGTATTCTTGGCGATAAGACCCGGATGGAAACCCTGGTCAATCATGAAAATGCCTTCATTCGCCCTTCTCCTTCGGGAGATTCCCTTGGAGGCGTGGCGAAAACCACACGTGAAACCATCATTTTATGCGAGGCTGCAGGATTTGATACCCTGCTCATAGAGACCGTTGGCGTTGGGCAAAGCGAAACCACAGTCCATAGTATGACCGATTTCTTTTTGCTGCTGAAATTGGCCGGTGCCGGGGATGAACTGCAGGGAATTAAGCGAGGCATCATGGAAATGGCCGATGCTATTGTCATTAATAAAGCCGATGGAGAAAACCTGAAGCCGGCTGAAAAAGCCAGATCTGAATTCCGGAGAGCCCTACATCTTTATCCGGCGAAGGAAAGTGGCTGGACCCCAAAAGTGCTTCTTACCAGCGCCACAGAAAAGACAGGAATAAAGGAGGTGTGGCAGTTGATCGTGGAATACGAACAGCTGGTAAAAGAGACGGGCCACTTCAGTCAAAAAAGGCAAAATCAGAATAAATTCTGGCTGCTGCAAACCATCAATGAGCATCTAAAGAACAGGTTTTATCAGGATCCGGAGATAAAGAAACTGCTTCCGAAGCAATTGGAGGCTATAGAAAAAAATGAGACTACCCCTTTTGAAGCTGCAGCCTTACTACTTTCAAAATACAGGGATTAGGTAAAACTTTATAAATAGAAATGCGCGTTACTGATTTTCTTTATACCATTCCACCTGCAGCCGTAGACCTTCTTTGAGGCTGGTTTTTGGGTTATAATCCAGTAACTTCTGTGCTTTTTGAATATTTGCCAGGGTGCGGGATTGATCTCCCTGACGTCGGGGTTTAACTTCTAATTGGATCTTTTTTCCCAGGAGCTCCTCCACAATGTCGATGCCCTCCTGGGTCTTATGTTCCTCATCGGCACCCAGGTTGATGATCTCTCCGTCAAGAATTCCATGCTTTTGAACTGCTTTTACTATTCCGTCAACAATATCTCCCACATAGGTAAAACTTCTAAGGTGCTTCTCACTTCCTTCAAAAATGGGAAAAACCTCATCTTTTACCCCGCAGGCGATAAGTTTGGTGTACAGCTTTTCGGGTCTTTCCCGCGGCCCGTAGACGGAAAACAATCTTAACGAAGAAGCTTTCATTTCATTAGACCTGCTCTTAGCAAGGACGAGTTGCTCCCCTGCCAGTTTTGAAACTCCGTACCAGGAAGCCGGTTTTGGGGCAACAGTTTCAGGAAATGTCGCCTCCAACCCATAGACAGATGAAGTGGAGATATAGAAAAAGTGTCTGAGATCCTGATTCTCTTCAGCAAAATTCAGCAGCAGTTGGGTTGCGATCACATTATTACTAAAGTAATCTTCAAAATAATTTTCAGAAGAAATACCGGGTTGTCCGGCGAAATGTAGAATAAATTGAAAATCTCTCCCCAGGTTTTCATAAGCTGAAGCATCACGCAGATCTATTCTTACAACTTCGATTCCTTTTTTACGAAGGGCGTCGGCATTCTTCTGCTTTAAGGAAACATCATAATAATCTGAAAAATTATCGGCCCCGGCTACCTCATAACCCTCCTGTTGCAAACGTTCCGCAGCATGAGAACCTATGAATCCGGCCGCGCCCGTCACCAGTATTTTCATCTTAAAAAGATTTTTTCCGAAGAAATTCCGGTAAATTGTTCTTACAAAGTAACAAGTATTTTTTTTTAAAAAGGCTTTTTAATCCACTGCCTTTCAGGAAAAGGAATATGTTTACCTTTGTTTTGCATATCTACTTCAATGGAATACGAATTTACCATCGTGGTCCCTCTCTTTAATGAAGAACCCAACCTGTTAAGAGTGGAACAGGAACTGGAGAACTACCTAAAAACTGCACCGGTGAAGACCTGCATCCTTTTCGTGGAGGACGGCTCTACAGATGGAAGCCTGCAACTGGTCCAGGAAATTTCCCGGAGAAATAACGATTTTAAATACATCTCCTTTGACCGCAACTATGGGCTAAGTAGTGCTATTAAAGCCGGGTTTGATCATGCCGAAACTTCCCTGATAGGTTATATAGATTCCGATCTGCAAACAGATCCCGCAGATTTTGACCTGTTGCTGGAGCATATAGGAGAATTTGATTTGGTAACTGGAGTACGCACCAACAGAAAAGATTCCTTCATAAAAAACCTTTCTTCGGTAGTCGCCAATGTTATAAGGCGCAGTTTTACCCATGATGGGATGGATGATACAGGTTGCCCGCTCAAGGTTGTAAAAGCAGACTATGCCAAAAGAATTCCCATGTTTAAAGGATTACACCGGTTCCTTCCTGCTATGATCCTGCTGCAAAACGGAAAGATCAAACAGGTCCCGGTGAGGCATTACCCCCGAATTGCAGGTAAAGCAAAGTTTCACCTGTTAAACCGGCTCGTAGGGCCTTTAGTGGATTGTTTTGCATATTTATGGATGCGAAAGAATTACATCAATTATAAGTTAGCCGAAAAACATGAGTAACTGGCAGATCTATACCATTGGATTTACGGCGCAGTTACTCTTCTCGGCCAGACTTCTTCTACAATGGATAGCCTCTGAAAAACAAAAAAAAGTTCTCACCCCTTCCAATTTCTGGAAGGTGTCCCTGTTCGCATCTTTTTTGCTCTTTGTCTATGGCTACTTACGCCATGACTTTTCGATCATGCTGGGGCAGGCGCTAACTTATTTCATCTACATTAGAAATATGCAATTGCAGGGAGAATGGAGAAAAATGTCCCGACTGCTCCAGCTGTTCCTGTTCCTTTTTCCGGTCATGTTGTTCATTTATTCCTATAACAACGACACCTATGACGTCCAAAACCTGTTTTTTAACGAAAAGATCCCATTGTGGTTATTAATCCTGGGATCTGCCGCACAGGTAGTGTTCACCTTAAGGTTTGTTTACCAATGGATCTATTCTGAAAGAATAAAAAGATCTGTTCTACCCCTGGGATTCTGGCTCCTGAGTTTTGCAGGAGCTGTTTTGATCCTGATCTATGCCGTGCTCAGGAAAGATCCGGTTCTTTTTCTGGGGCATATGGTGGGGAGCGTGATCTATGTTAGAAATATGATCCTTATAAGAAGAAGCGATGACTGAAGACAGAAAATACCTGTTCTACATCCTCCTTGTTTGGGCCTTGATCTTCCTGGCACACCTCGACCTTATCTACGTGAATATTATGGAAGCCCGGAATTTTATCACCGCCCGGGAAATGCTGGTGGACAACAACTGGCTCCTCACCACGATGAATGCCGAGGCGAGATATGAAAAACCCCCACTGCCTACCTGGCTTACGGCCATAAGCGCCGGGATCTTCGGAATACAAAGCCTTTTTGCACTACGACTTCCGGCTGCGCTGGTGACCCTCCTTCTTTTATACATCTTCTACAGGTTCATTCCGAAGTTGGAATTAAGCCTGAAGCAATCATTTTTGGCAACTCTTATCCTGGGCAGTTCATTCTACATTATTTTCATGGGTCGCAACGGGCAATGGGATATTTTCACCCATTCCTTCATGATGGTTGCAATCTATTTCCTCTGGAATTTTTTCAGCAGCAAAAAGAATCTGCTCAAAAATGCCATTTTTGCCGCCCTTTTCTTCGGCGCCTCTTTTATGAGCAAAGGTCCCGTTTCCCTGTACGCTTTGCTCCTGCCTTTTCTTATCGCTTACGGCTTTACCTATGGCTATAGAGGCTTCAGAAATAAGTGGAAAGAATTCCTGATCTTCCTGGTGCTTGCAGGATTCCTGAGTAGCTGGTGGTTTGTTTATGTAAGGCTTGCAGACCCAGTTTCATTCCTGGAGATCACTTCCCGGGAAGCCACCAGATGGACCAATTATAATGTAAGGCCTTTTTATTACTACTGGAGCTTCTTTACCCAAAGCGGGATCTGGACAATTCCAGCGTTTGTCGCGCTGTTATATCCCTATCTCAAAACCAGGGTAGTCAACCGAAAAGCCTATGATTTTGCCTTTTTCTGGACCCTGGCAGCAGTTATTTTACTCTCTTTAATTCCCGAAAAAAAGTCCCGCTATCTCCTGCCGGTACTTATTCCGCTGGCATTGAACACCAGCTTTTATATAGAATACCTTTTTAGAAGCTTTAAGGAACTTTCAAAAAAAGAAAAATGGCCTGTCGTTTTTAACCACGGTCTCATTGCCACAATAGGTATTGCTTTTCCAGTTGCAGCCTGGTGGATTCTTGACTTTCAGGGGCATCAAAATTGGTATCTTTTAACCTCCATTGTTCTTGCAGGCATTGGAATTGCCATTTTTTATTTTCTGAAAAAGCTTAAATACCCGCCTGTCTTCTACCTCACTGTTGCTTTTATCTGCGGAATTATGGTCTTTGGATTTCCGCTTTCAAATGCCCTGCTGAGCAATCCGAAATTCAGGAATTTTGGGGAGCTTCGGGAATTTGCTGAAGCTGAAAACTTTCAGGTGTACGAATATAATGCTGAAACTCCCGAGATCATCTGGGAGTACGGGAAACCCATTCCGAAGTTACATATAGAAGATCCTGTATTGGCTTCAGAAGAAAGATTTGGCATTATTCTTCAGGAAAAAGATTCCGCTTTCATAGACACTCTAAAAGGGGATTTTGAGGTACTGTCTTCAGCAAGATATGACCTCAACTATGTCAATCCGGAAGCAGATGGCTATAAGGACCGACTCATCAGGCTGTTTTACCTGCTTCAGAAGAAGGATTAAAATACTTTTTCAGTAAAAACAGGAAAAGCCGGTAGAACAGGAAGCCTATTAGAATTCCGAAGATCCAGCCTGTAAGGATGTCTCCGGGATAATGTACCCCAATGTAAATTCGGCTGTAGGAGACCAACAGGCCCCAAACTATAAGCACGGAAAAAATATTTTTCCAGTAATTCCGTAGGATCATCCCAAGAAACAACACCAATGCTGCCGAACTGGCGGCGTGGGCAGAAAAATAGCCATACCGCCCACAGCGGACGGCCACAAAACGGGCATATTCCATCACCCCTTCCTGCCTGCAGGGACGGGGACGTTCGAAAAAATGTTTAAAAAGATTAGACAGCTGGTCTGTACTGGTGATCACTGCCGCGATAAGTACGAGGCAAAGCAAAGTCTTTTTCCAGCCTAAGGCCCTGTAAAGAAAAAAAACCAGCAGTGCATAAAAAGGAATGGAAGCGAACTTGTTGGTAATAAAATTCCAAAAATCATCCCAGGCAGGGTTGCCAAGGTTGTTGAGAAACAAAAATAATTCCCGGTCCAGTTCTACCAGCTGCTCCATTTTCTCTAGTCTTCGTATCGCGAGATCTCCCGGTCATAGAAGTCGGTGGCCTGTTGGATGAGGCTTTCGGCTTCGGCTTCCAGTTCTTTTTCATCTGCAGGTTCAAAATCTTCCAGCCATTCTACCTCATCATTTCCGAGATTGAGAATGAAACGCGGGAATTCTGTGTGGACAATAAATATTGCATCGGGATAATCTGTGTTATCGCCAAGGAGGAATTTGGGAAAATCCATAGTGAATTATGATAAATTTTATGCTGAAGCTTCCGAAGAAAGCAACAGCTTTTTACTTAAATAATTGAATCGAATATACAACATTACCGCCGAAGCTGTTAAGCCGGCGAGCAATCCATACCAGATGCCCATGCTGCCCAGCACGTCTTCCTTTCCGAGGAAAAAAGATACGGGAAAGCCAATGATCCAGTAAGCTATAAAACAAATTACCGTTGGAATCTTTACATCCTGAAGCCCTCTCAAAGCTCCCAGGATCACTACCTGCATCCCGTCGCTTAGCTGGAAAAGAGCAGCCACAATAAGCAGTTGAGCGGCCAGCAGGATCACTTCAATATTGTCAATGTAAATGGTGGGCAACCAATCTTTAAAAACAATAAATCCAACTGCAAATACCGCTTCAATGAGGAACACCAGTAAAAATGTTGAAAAAGCGATCCGCCGCAGTTCCTTAAAATTGAATTTCCCTTTTTGGTTTCCTACCCGTATGGTTGCCGTCACTCCCAGACCAACGGCTACCATGAAGGTCATAGAGGCCAGGTTAAGCGCGATTTGGTTTGCAGCCTGCGGATTTGTCCCCAAAGTTCCTGCAAGAAAGACCGTAGCGGTAAAAATAGCAACTTCAAACAGCATCTGTAACGCCGTAGGGAAGCCGAGGGCAAATAACCTTTTAAAAATTGGCAATTTGAGAAACTCTTTTTTTGACCAGATAAAATATTGTTTAAACTTTTTCTTTCGCCTAAGGATCTCCCAGATAAACCAGAGCATAAAAAATCTGGAGATGAGAGTTCCCAACGCTGCACCCTGCAACTCCAGCCGTGGAAAGATCCAGATCCCGTAGATCAACAGGTAATTGAAAAGCACGTTTACCACGTTTGCTATTAAGGTGGCGTACATGGCATAGCGGGTTTGGGAAAGCCCGTCGGCAAACTGCTTGTACGCCTGGAACAACATCAGGGGAATCATCGAAAAAGCAACGATCTCCAGGTATGGAATGGCAAGGTCTACTACCTCGGGAGGTTGATCGAGATGGTATAAGATCGGTTTTGCCAGCAAAAGCACGATAAAAAGAAAGATCCCGTTGATACCGCACATGATGATCCCATGGTGAAAATAGCTTTTTCCGGTTTCTATATCTCCCGCGCCGTCAGCTTCCGCGATTAAGGGAGTAATGGCAAAAGAAAATCCTATACCCAAAGAAAGCGCAATGAACACCAGACTGTTTCCCAGGGAAACTGCAGCCAGAGGCGCGGCTCCCAACTGACCTACCATGATGTTGTCCACCAGTGCCACCATGACATGCCCCAACTGTCCCAGCATCACCGGATAGGCAATGTTGAGATTTTTACCAAATTCTCGTGTATAGGCAGAAATTTGCACCTGTGGAAATTTAAGGCGCAAAGATAGGAAGTTAATCCGTTCCGGATCGTGAATTAAGGGTTCAGATTTTTTGAGGACATGTTTCCGAGAAATCTGCTTCATCGGCGGGAAACCAACGGGTTGCAGAATCAATATTCCGTACCTAAAGGCCCGGGTGATGAGGAAGGATACTTTTTATCTACCCGGATTTAGTCCCTAAGGGTACAAAATTGAAAACCCCGGATTAAAATCCGGGGCTATAAATATTCATTCGGCCGGAGCCAATTTTTTCAATTACTTAAGGTAGGTTCCTCAGTTTGAATGTTATCAAATCCATACTTATCTACCAGGTAGATCAGCGAAGCCATGGTTGCGGCTCCCAGCTCCAGTTCTCTTTTATTCACGGCTTCAAAGGTATCTGTAGCAGCGTGATGATAATCAAAGTAACGCTGAGAATCGGGACGCAATCCTGCTAATACTATATCACCATTCTTTAACGGACTGATATCGGCACCACTACCGCCTTTTTCAAAGTAATGGATAAGATAGGGCTTGAAAAGAGGTTCCCAGCTTTGGATCTTTTCGAATTGTGATTGCCGGGCATCAATGGAAAACCCTCTCGGGGTAAATCCGCCGGCATCGCTTTCCAGGGCAAAAATGTGACTTTCATTGTTCTTTTTGGCTTCTTCGGCATATTTATTTCCGCCTCTAAGGCCATTTTCTTCGTTCATAAAAAGCACTACCCGAAGTGTTCTTTTTGGCTTTATTCCTGCTTCTTTCATTAGCCTTAGCACTTCCATGGATTGTACCACTCCGGCACCGTCATCATGAGCGCCATCCCCTACATCCCAGGAATCAAGATGACCACCAACAACAATATACTCATCTGGGCGCTCGCTCCCTTTGATCTCTCCTATCACATTATAGGATTCCACATCTTCATAATTGCGGCTGCTTGTTTTGAAGTAAAAGTCCAAATCTTTATTTAGCTTAAGCATGCTGCTCAAATATTCTGCATCTTTTGTACTTATTGCTGCTGCCGGGATTCTTTTTTCATTCGGCAAATCCCCATAGCTCATGGACCCGGTATGCGGATGCTCATCGATTTTGTGAGAAAGGGATCTTACAATAACTCCGGAAGCTCCAAATTTTGCCGCTTCGGCTGCACCAGAATAACGCTGGTCCACACAGGCACCATAGGCAGAAAAGGTATGAATTAGATCGGCAGGCATTGGCCGGTTGAAGAAAACTATCTTCCCCTGAATTTGCTCTTTTCCATAGCGGGCTATATCTTCTATTCCCTGTACTTCGATCACATTTGCACGTAAACCGGTTTCAGGAGTTGCTACAGATCCTCCCAAAGCTAAAATATTCACTGTATTTGTAGGTCCTCCCTGGGTCTGCACATAAGCATATTCCGCATTACCACGAGTCCATTTTGGCACCATCACCGGTTGCAACCAAACCCGGTCCAGGCCTAGCGCCTCCAATTCGGCTTTGGTATAATCCACTGCCTGCTGTGCACTCACAGATCCCGACAAGCGGCCGCCAATCTTGTTGGAAAGATGATCCAGCCATGCATAACTTTGCCCCTGGAGCAAAGCCAGGTCGTATATCTTTCGTAGCGCCAGAGAATCTTCCTGAAAATTATTTTGAGCCTGAATAGAAAGGCTAAGCATTATGAGTAGAAGGGCAGCTATTTTTTTCATGTTGGGTATGTTTAAAAAACAAATGTAAAAAACCATTTTTAAGCACCTTCAAAAATGGCAAATTTCACATGTTTTTTTCTCCGGTATCTTGGAGTGACATTTTTTAATCCACCGGAGGGGCTTAACTGCAGTCAATTTTTTATCTTTCGGCAAAATTTAAGCCCTTTGGATAAGCAGCAAATCATCAGGAACGTAGCCATTTTACTTCAGGAGATCCCTACCTCCATGGAAATTGTAAAAGACGATTCTAAAAGTAATCAGCGTTTTCATTACCTCGCAAAATATATGGTGGAAAAGGCTATTGAAAAGGATGCTTTGATCACTTCTGAAGATGGAAAAGGTATTGCTATTCTTTTTCGCACCAACAGCAAAGACAAGAACTTCTGGAAAGATCTCATCACCGATCTCAAATTGGCCTGGAACGTTACCGGAATAAAGAAAGGCCTCAAGGCCATGAAGGTGCAGGAGTATGTAAAGGCACAGCGACCAAAGGAGGGGGATTATCTATACTGCTGGTTTTGGGGAATTCTGACTGACGCCCGCGGAAGTGATGATGCCAAAACTGCGTATGATATGAAAAACCAGTTTTTTGTCATTGCCAAAGACCTGCAGCTTCCAATTTATGCCGAAACCCGTAACCGACGGATCAGCTTAGCGTACCAGCGCTACGGTTTTGAAATGTTCAATGAATGGAATCACCCAAGCGGAGATAAAATGTACTTTTTAAGGTACTCTCCACCGGCTAAAGATTAGTGTTCAGGAATCAGTGGTCAGTGATCAGGAGTTGGAAGGTGGCAGTAAAGATTAAAATCAGAAACTTTCTTTTCTCCATCGGTTTATGTGGGTAGACAATTTCCTTTACTCACTACTCAATACTCACTACTAACTACTCAATACTATTTACTCGCGAATAATCTTACATCTTCTTCGCTCACTTCCTGTCCGCCAAGAATAATAAGTCGCTCCACCACGTTTCTAAGTTCCCGGATATTTCCGGTCCAGTTGTATTCCTTCAGCAGTTCGAGCGCATCATCGGTAAAGGATTTCTTATTGATTCCCTGTTCTTCAGAAATTTTTTCAGCAAAGAAATTTACAAGTAGCGGAATATCGTCCTTTCGTTCGTTAAGTCCGGGGACCTTGATAAGGATCACTGCCAGCCTGTGATAGAGATCTTCTCTGAACTTCTTGTCTTCGATCTCCTTTTTAAGATCTTTATTGGTCGCAGCAATTACCCGCACGTCAACCTTAATATCTTTATCACTTCCAACCCTGGAGATCTTACTTTCCTGAAGGGCACGCAGCACCTTTGCCTGGGCAGAAAGACTCATATCCCCCACCTCATCCAGGAAAATAGTCCCTCCGTTTGCGGCTTCAAATTTTCCCGCACGGTCTTTAGCAGCAGAAGTGAAGGCACCTTTTACATGACCAAAGAGTTCACTCTCGATTAATTCTGAAGGAATCGCCGCACAATTCACCTCGATCATTGGGCCTGCAGAGCGATCACTCTTTTGATGCAGCCAGTGAGCTACCAGTTCTTTCCCGGTACCATTTGGTCCTGTGATAAGAACCCTCGCATCTGTAGGTGCGACTTTTTCAATAATATCTTTGATGCGGGAAATGGCTTCAGATTCTCCAACCATTTCAAGGTTTTTCCCAACCTTCTTCTTAAGTCGGGAATTTTCCACTACCAGCTCCTTACGATCTAAGGCGTTTCTCACAGTATTCAGTAGGCGGTTAAGATCTGGCGGTTTGGAGATATAATCGAAAGCTCCCAGTCTCATGGTATTAACTGCAGTGTCAAGATCGCCATGACCCGAGATCATCACCATGGGAATTTCGGGCTTCAGCTTTTTTACTGCTTCCAGCACTTCCACCCCGTCCATCTTTGGCATCTTTATATCGCACAAAATAAGATCGTATTCCTGCTCTTTAATTTTTTCTATTCCTTCAAGTCCGTCGGTAGCTTCATCTACTTCATAAGCCTTATTTTCTTCGGTAAGGATCTTGATCAATACCCTTCTAATGGCTGCTTCGTCCTCTATCAATAAAATTTTCGGCATGCTGTTATATTTTAAATTTTAGACCGCTACGGCCATAAAAGGTATTGGTGTCATTAATTATATAGACGTCATCCCTGTTATCATCCCTTAGCCGAATATCGTTCATCAAGGTATGGCCGGCATAGAGGTAATATACTAAATGTTTGGTGAAATTGTATTCATAACCCAGGCCGGCTAAAACGATAGTCATTGAAATATTTTCGGCTACCTGGCCGGTTGTGCTGAGAGTTCTGTTTTCCTGAACATTGGCATAAAATCCGTCTAAAGTGGCAAATGCCTGAAGATGATGCTTTTCGTTAAAGGAGTATTTAAGGTTGGATTTAGGAACTCCGGCAGAATATGACCATTTTGGGGAGATCTCCCGGTAATAATTGATCACCGGTAGTGGAAAAGGATATCCCGAGGTGGTAGAATAATGCAATCCAAGAACAAGCCTCCATGGCTTTAAGGCTTCTCCCTCCCCGGTTTTGTCTTTGATCATAAAAGCTGAACCTGTATAAAGAAAATCATCTTTTATTGCTTTGCCTTCTTCAAAATTCGAAGCCAGCATCCCACCTACGGTAGCGGCAAACCTCCAGTCATTTCCCGTCTTAAAAGTATAACCCAGGCTAAGAGTAAAGGATTGATATCTATCAAGTTCCCCATTTTTGTCAAACGGGGTGGCATCTTTAAACTTGAAATTGATGTTCTCATATTCCACTCCCGGCACCAAATACCTGTCTTCTCCACCTATCTTAATAGGAAAATTGACAAAGGTTCTGAATCTGCGGAAGGAATTATCTGAATCCGACTGCGGAAAATATGTGTATTCTATTCTTGCCAGGTCTGTCGACTGTGCCTGCAGGTTTTCGGCCGATATGAACAGAAGGGCGAAAAACAGGAAATAGGGGATAGTTCTCATTTTTTCGGTTTTACTAAGTAAAGTAAAGAATACTCTCTGCCGAACCTTCTCAAAAATTTCTTAATATTTAAGCCATTTATATAATTCCTTATATCCGGGCTTCTTCCCGTACATTAGTATTCCTACTCTGTAGATCTTCGCTGCCACCCAAACTACTCCCGCAATGGTTAAGACTAAAAGACTAAAAGAAATGGCAAGTTCCCACCAGGGCACTCCAAAAGGTATTCTCATAAGCATTACAATGGGAGAGGTAAGCGGGATCATCGAAAAGACTGTTGAAACCACTCCATGCGGATTTTCTATGACAGCAAAAAATCCCACGTAGATTCCCAGCATAAGCGGCAGGATCACAGGAAGCATAAATTGTTGGGTATCTGTCTCGTTATCTACAGCCGCCCCTATGGCAGCATAAATAGCACTATAAAGAAAATAGCCGCCAATAAAATAGACCAGGAAGCTCACCAGCAATAGTAACATAGGTAGCCTGGCAATATCCATGACCAGTTGCTGCAGCTCGTTATCACTCATCTGCTCGATGGCCTGCTGTTGTGGCCCCTGCATGGCAGACATGTCCACACCTGCGATCATAGAAACCAGAGTAAGCATTACGCCACCCAGGATCACCCAGATCACAAACTGGGTAATTCCGGCGAGGGAAGTTCCCAGGATCTTCCCCAGCATCAGGTGAATGGGTTTTACCGAGGAAATGATGATTTCAATAATACGGTTTGTCTTTTCCTCGATTACACTGCGCATTACCATATTGCCATAGATAATAATGAACATCATCAAAAGATAACCGGCCGCACCACCAAAAAACATTTTTACATAGGTCGACATTTTCGAGGTGCGTTCTCCTGAAAAATTCTGGATCCCGATTTCCACTTTTGCCTGTGAGGCCTCTATAAGATCTACATCAATACCGCGGTCCAGCAGTTGTCTATTGGTAAGTTTATCGGCTATGGTGCGTTCTATTCGATCGAGAAAACCGAATGCAGGAGCTTCCTTTGCAAAAAACTGGATTTCAGGAATAGTATTTTCTGCAAATTCTGAAATATGGAGCAGCCCGTAATATTCTTTTTCTTTTACTATTCCTTTCGCTGCCTCTGTTTCTACGGAAGACAGATCGATAAATTTTACCTCATCGGAATCTTTAAACTCATTGACAAACTGCCCGCTCTCATCATTGATCGCCACTACCCTTTGCACATCTGAATTTAGATTCACGAGGTAAGCGATAAGCACAATCATCCCCACGAAAATAAGGGGACTTAAAAAGGTCATTACCACAAAGGATTTATTCCTCACCCGTGCGAGGTATTCTCTTTTAATAATAAGCTTGAGGTTACGCATTGGTAGTGACAGTTTTTATAAAGATATCATTTACTGAAGGGATCACCTCCACAAAATGGTTGACCTGCGCCTTGCCTGTAAGGTAGATCAAAAGGTCATTGGGAGAATCATTTGGATCTATCTGGATCTGCAACTTTAGATCATCATTGATACTTTTGAATTCGGTATCAGAGATCCTGAACTTCGTCTCCAGTTCCTTCCGAAGGGCTTCGGCATCAGAACTTACAAGTCCTACCTCAAAGGTATTGGATTTATACCTGCGCTTAATATCGTTCACCTGCCCGTCAAGCAATTTATTGCCACGGTGAATGAGCGCCATATAATCACACATTTCCTCGACACTTTCCATACGGTGGGTTGAAAACAAAATTGTTGCCCCTTCTTTTCTTAATTGTAGTATCTCCTCCTTTATCAGGTTAGCATTGACAGGGTCAAAGCCACTGAAGGGCTCGTCAAATATGAGTAGTTTTGGACGGTGAAGTACAGTAACTACAAATTGGACTTTTTGAGCCATCCCTTTGGACAACTCCTGAATTTTTTTACCCCACCAATCCTGGATCTGTAACCTTTCAAACCAATATTGCAGTCGCTCTTTGGCTTCGGCTTTGGAAAGACCTTTCAGCTGTGCCAGGTAAAGTGCCTGCTCCCCTACTTTCATAGACTTGTATAAACCCCGTTCCTCGGGAAGATAACCTATGTGTTGAATATCATCGGGACGCAGCGGGTGACCATCCAGCAGCATCCTGCCGCTATCGGGCATTGTTATTTGGTTGATGATCCTTATAAAAGTGGTTTTTCCAGCGCCATTTGGTCCAAGGAGACCAAAGATACTGCCTTCCGGAATTTCCAAAGAGATATTATTAAGTGCTGTAAAGGTGCCAAATTGTTTAGAAATATTTTCGGCCACCAGGAGGTTATTCATAAATAAGGTTTGTATAAAGATAGAAATTAGGAAAAAGCCTTCCGGAAATTGGGAAGATTTTAAGATTCCCATTTGACAGGAAGACTGTGCCTCTTTAAAAGCAAAACCCACCCTTAATTGCTTAAGGATGGGAAAAAAATTGCTATGAAAAAGAAAAATTTATCACTAACCTGAATTAGTGATGCTCAAATATATGCAAAAATTTTTAACAATTACAAATTATGTAAACATATCTTTAACTTTTTCAAAAAACGATTTATCCGATTTTTCGGGCTTTGGCTGGAAGTGTTCATCTGTAGCCATACGCTCAAAAAATTCTCTTTGTTCCCTGCTTAAGGTTTTTGGGGTCCAAACATTTACGTGCACCAAAAGATCTCCTCTTCCGTAGCCGTTAATATTTGGAACTCCTTTGCCGCGAAGACGAAGGATCTTTCCGGATTGCACTCCTTCATCGACCTTAATCCGGACTTTTCCGGAAACTGTTTCAATTTCTTTTGAAGATCCCAAGACAGCTTCAGAAAGACTTATATAAAGGTCATAATGAAGATTGTCTCCTTCTCTCTGAAGGAATGGGTGCTCTTTTTCTTCTATGGCAACCAGGAGATCTCCCGGCACTCCATTTCCCGGGGCATCATTACCCTTACCTGACACCTTTAGTTGCATTCCTTCAACAACCCCGGCAGGGATCTTAATAGACACAGTCTCTTCACTCATCACCAGGCCTTGTGCATCGGCATCGGCAGGTCTCTTATCGATCATCTGCCCGCTACCGCCACAGGTGGTACATGGAGATGCAGTTTGCATCCTTCCTAAAATTGTATTGGTGATGCGGGTTATCTGTCCAGTTCCATTACAGGTAGAACAGGTTTTATAGGTTGTACCCGCAGCCTGGACTTTACGTTTTACTTTTATCTTTTTCTCTACCCCGTTGGCGATCTCTTCAAGAGTTAGTGCCACGCGAATTCTCAGGTTACTACCCTTCATTCTGCGCTGGCCACCGCCACCAAAGCCGCCAAAGCCGGAGAATCCACCACCACCGCCAAAGGCACCGCCAAAAATGTCTCCAAACTGGCTAAAGATGTCATCCATGTTCATACCTCCACCGCCGCCAAAGCCGCCGTTCTCGAATGCCTGGTGACCAAAGCGGTCATAACGTGCCCGCTTATCTTCGTTGCTTAGAACTTCATAAGCTTCGGCAGCTTTTTTAAACATTTCTTCTGCCTTGGCGTCTCCCGGATTTTTATCCGGATGAAATTCAATAGCTTTTTTCCGGTATGCCTTTTTAATCTCGGCCGTACTCGCGTTCTTACTTATTCCTAGTATTTCGTAATAATCCTGTTTCATTGCTTTTGTCTTGTGGTATGAAAGGGTTTAACTATTTCCCTGTAACAACTTTAGGGTAGCGAATTATTCTATCGCCCAGTTTATAACCCGTTTCTACTACGTCAACAATCTTGCCTTTTAATTTATCTTTTGGGGCAGGAATTTGCGTAATAGCTTCATGTACCTCTGCGTCAAAGGTATCTCCCTCTTTCACCTCAATCTCCTCCAGCCCTTTTGATCTAAGAGTGCTTCGGAATTTATTGCTAATAAGTTCCACTCCTTTAAGCAGCTCTTTATCCTTGGCTTTTTTAAGTTCTCCTAAAGCCCGATCAAAATCATCCAGAACCGGAAGCATTGACACTATGACGTCCTGACTGGCAGTCTTGAACATTTCTACACGCTCCTTGCTGGTGCGACGTTTGTAATTCTCAAATTCGGCAAATAGCCGCAGGAACTTATCTTTTTCCTTTTCCAGATCTGCCTTAAGCTGTTCCTTTTCATCGGGCTGCTCATTTCCGGAAGAGGATTTATCGCCCGCAGCGTCTTTTGAGTCTGCTTCTTCTATGGCCTCATCAAGTATTTCCTCTACCTGATCTTTTATACTTTCTTCGTTAGATATATTTTCCTGATTCTGCTCTTTTTCGCTCATTTGATCCAAATTTTAATTCTGTGAGACAACTGGCAAAAGTACTGCCAAGAAACCTTAAATGCCAATTTGTCACCAGAAACTTTTAATAAACATTTGGGAAAATAGAAATGTTAAAACCATAATTTTGCGCATTAATAAAATAAATACCCATGAAAAAAAGAGTTTTAAACTTTGTAGTTGTAGCAGGAGTCACTTTAGGTAGTGTTGCCTGTAAGGATGATAAATCAAATAAAGTAGAACCAGGCGAAGCGCAGGAAGCTGCTGTAGCCACAGAAGAGGCGGTTACCTATGAAATTGATACTACCGCTTCAACCATCGAATGGAGAGGTACCAAACCTACAGGAGAGCACAAAGGAACTATTGCTATCCAGGATGGAACTCTTAGCGCTACCCAGGAAGAAATTACCAGTGGAAGCGTGACCATCGATATGAATTCCATTGAGGTTACCGATGAAGGAATGGACGATAAAGACCGTACTTCTTTGGAAAACCACCTTAAAGGAACAGTTGAAGGAAAAGAAACAGATTTTTTTAATGTAAAGGAATATCCTACTGCGTCTTTTGAGATCACCGGAGTGACTGAAGAAAACGGACAAAAAATGCTTCAGGGTAATCTTACTCTTAAGGATTCTACCAAGAACATTCAGTTTCCTGTAAGTACGGATATCGACGAGGAGGAGATCACTCTTGAAAGTGAAACTTTTACTATCGACAGAACAAATTGGGGTGTGAACTACGGATCTAAATCTGTATTTGACAACCTTGGTGACAATTTCATCAGTGACGAAATGGAACTAACAATTAAGGTTACTGCAAAAAGAGCGCAGTAATATCCCGACTGTCTTATGATCTTTAAAAAACCGGCTAAAAGCCGGTTTTTTTTATTTGTAGATATCCCTTATTGCCTGCCTTAGATTAATAAACTGAAAATTAAATCCCTCCTCTTCTACTTTTTTACTGCTCACCAGTTGACTCCCTAAAACCACCGTAGACATTTCGCCCATCACAAGTTTTAGAGCGAATCCCGGCACTTTTGGCAACCAAATTTTTTTATCCAATACCGCGGCCACTTCCCGGGTGAGATCTTCATTGGTCACGGGATTCGGTGCCACCCCATTGAATACTCCTTTTGCACCATTAGAGATAAGGAATAAGAATAAACGGGCAAGATCTGTCACATGAATCCACGATTGCCACTGTTTACCGGAGCCCAGGGCAGTTCCCACATTATATTTCACGGGACGGGCAATTTGTGGTAAAGCGCCACCATCACGAGCCAGGACTATTCCAATACGCACAATGGCCACCCGCACGCCTAAATTTGAAAATTTTTGTGCCGCAACCTCCCATTTTTCTGAGACCTCTCCCAGGAAATTATCTGCCACTTCCTTCTCCTCCTCATAATGCATTTTTTGGGTAGAGCTGGGATATATACCAATTGCACTGGCCGATGCTAATTGCCCTACCTCATGATCATTTTCCTCTAATGTTTTATAGAGCAGGTTAAGAGAATCGATACGGCTGTTTAATATTTTCTTTTTATTGGATGCCGTCCATGGCTGAAATACGCTTGCCCCGGCCAAATTGATGATCGCCCCTACTCCTTCCAGGCACTTGGTATCAATTTCCCCTTTTGAGGGATTCCAATAAAATCCTTTATAGTTGTCGCTTTTTTCGATCTTGGATCTACTGGTAGTGAGATAGTTGATATTGATCCCCTTTTCGTGAAGCAGCCGTGTGATTTCAGAACCTACCAGCCCAGTGGCTCCGGTGATAAGAATGCGCATTTTATTTTATAATTTACAGGATTCTCAACTTTAATGCTGCCCGTTTATTAAAGCTTTAACAGGATTTACACCTGTTTGAGCTTAGTTGCCCGTAACATTTCCCTCTTTCCGGGAGGACCGGGTAATCTTTCCACCTCAAAACCTGCCGCCTGCATTGCCCTTCTCACACTTCCTTTTGCCGAATAAGTGACAAGCACTCCCCCTGGTTTCAAGGCGCTGTACATATTTTCGAAAACTTCTTCACTCCACAGATCCGGTTGAACCCGCGGACCAAAAGCATCAAAATAAATAAGATCATATGTTGATGTTGCAGCAATTTCACTGAAGAATTTCTTCTCTTTCTTAAGGTCGAAAAATGGAGAAATTACACTGCTTTTTTCCCAGTCGGCTTTGTGTATCTTTTTAAAAACTTCCGAAGCATTATCTTCAGTAATAGCAGCGGCATAATCCAAAGCCTGCAACTCTTCATTAGAAACGGGATAAGCTTCAATTCCCGTATAGGCAATCTTCACAGGGATCCTTTCAGCTTCAAAAAAAGTAAGCAATGCATTCAATCCTGTCCCGAAGCCTATTTCCAAAATTGAAATATCCTCTGGGTGATTTTTTTCCTGATAATAGAAAAGGCCGGTTCTTATAAAAACATGCAACGCCTCCTGCACAGCACCGTGCTTGGAATGATAGTGTTCATTCCACTCTGGCAGATAAATGGTGGCCGAGCCATCGGCAGTTTTGATGATTTCCCTTTTCAAATCAATTTTTGATCTTCACCCCGTTTGCCAGAAAGGAGAGAGTAATTTCAGGTTCATTAATGGCGCTCACTTCAGCTGCCGACTTCCCTGCGTCTTCGGCATAATGTCTGCGATCTTCAACAGACATTTCGGTTACATAAGCTTTGCCTTCCATGATTACCTCTTTGTTTTCAATATATTTAGGAACAAAGAAGGCATAATCTTTAAATTTTACCATTACCTCCCGGCCGTCCTCCAACGCCACTTTCATCCAGCAACCTTTATTCTTACAAACCGAAGTCACATCTGCCTTAAAAGTCACGTTTAAAGTATCTCCGGTTTTAAGACCCTGATATCTTTCCTGCATCTGCTGAGCAGAAAGAATATTAGCCACCTCAACGTCCTCACCCACAGAAAAGTAAGCGTCCTGTTTACCGGTATTTTTTTCCTGAGAAAAACCGGCAAAACTTATCATTAATAAAGACAATAGCAGTAAATAATTAAGATTCCTCATTATGTTCCTGTTAAAGGTTTAGAAAATTGAAATTAAGATTAAATTAGTTAAATCACACCTTTAGAACCTGTATTTATTTCGGTAAATTTGCAGCAAATATTCGAACATGAAAAATGTACCTCTCGCAATCGATGTAGTTGAAGCAAAAGCTTCAAGAATCGATTCGGTGGATTTTGAAAATCTGATCTTCGGTAATGTCTTTGCAGACCATATGATGGAATGTGACTTTAAAGATGGTCAATGGCAAAATCCGGTTATTAAACCTTATGGTCCTATTCAGCTGGATCCTTCAGCAAAAGTTTTCCATTACGGGCAGGCTATTTTTGAAGGAATGAAGGCTTTTAAAGATGACGAGGACCAGGTGTGGTTATTTCGTCCCGAAGCAAATATTGAAAGGTTCAATATTTCTTCTAAAAGACTGGCGATCCCTGAGTTTCCTAAAGAAGTATTCCTGGAAGGTTTAAAGACCCTGCTTAACCTTGATAGAGATTGGATCAAAAAAGGTTTTGGTAATTCTCTGTACATAAGGCCTTTTGTTATTGCAACAGAGCCCGGGGTTTCAGCTTCTCCTTCCAAAACATATAAATTCATGATCATTTGTTCCCCCGCAAAGGCTTACTACAGTGGAGAGGTACGGGTGTTCTTTGCAGATAAATATAGTCGTGCTGCCGATGGTGGCGTGGGTTACGCCAAAGCTGCCGGAAATTACGGTGCTCAATTCTATCCTACCAATCTTGCCAAGGAGCAGGGTTACCAACAGATCGTCTGGACAGATGCCAGTACCCATGAATACCTCGAAGAAGCAGGTACCATGAATATCTTTTTTAGGGTAGGTGAAAAATTGTTGACAGCTCCAACCAGCGACAGGATCCTGGACGGGGTTACCCGAAGAAGTGTAATTGCCCTGGCCGAAGAATACAATATCCCGGTAGAAGTAAGACGCGTTAAAGTTGCCGAAATCGTGGAAGCAGCGAAAAAGGGAGAGCTAAAAGAGATTTTTGGCGCCGGTACTGCTGCTACCATAAACCCTGTAAAAGGATTTGGCAATAAAGGTGAAAAATTCGAATTACAGGATCAGGAGGATTCCTATGCGACCTTCTTCAAGAAAAAACTAATGGAGATCCAATATAATAAAGCCGAAGATAAATTTGGCTGGAGAATGTTGGTCGAAAAAGATTAATTGAAAACAACCGGAATACGCATTACTCTGTCATGTTCCGGTTTTCCTGAAGCATTGGCGCGGTTAAAGATCAAATAGCCGCGCTTTTCTTTTGTTTTAAATTCAAGTTCGGCTTCAAACGGCACCCAATCCTCGGTCATCCAGTCATCTGTGGCAGAAATGTATTTTTCCGCAAGTACTTTACCGCTTTCGCTTACGAGTCTCACGGGAGCTGAAGCTTCAAAGAACCAATATCCCCTTGCTTTACCGGAGATTTTTAAAGGGGAAGAAACAGTACTATTTTCCTGCGGCTGTTCCACCTTTATCAATTCTTCGATCTCCCTTCGTTCCCGGTTGGGATCTGTAAAATACAGACTCTCTAAAATGTCATTTAAGGCACTCCTTTTTTCTTCGGAAACTTCTCCGTAAAATTTCATCGCATCTCCCTCCATAGGATTACACTCCTTCATATCGACTTCCTCTCCCGTATTGCTGCTGAAGCATTCTGCCCTAAAATTATTTACCTCATAAAACACATAGATGCTTCCGTATTCATTCCAGCCCGGAGGTGGCGTTTGAAACCTCACACTTATTGCCCATGGTTCCCCATTCTCCAACAAATACGCATAAGAAGATTCCGGATCTGCCTGAAATGACAATGGCAAATCTCCCTTCCACTCTTTAAATGACCTTCTGGGACCACCGGGAGCATCCACTCCAAATCCTTTTGGCAGAACAGCTATATAGGCATCTTCGGCATCATTGTGAATGGCAAAAGGTGGCTCTTCTTCAATTTCGGGATCAAAAAAGTTGATTACCGGCGACTCTCCCGGCAGCTCTCCTTCAAAGATCTCAAATCCCTCCGGGATCTCTGCTGAAAAATGCCATTTTTGAGAGGTATAGTTTTTAGTTGATGCTGTCATTTTGGGTTCGGGTGCTTCTGAGGTTGTCTCCTCCTGCTCCTTCTCGGCAGCATTGCGGCAGGAAAAGAAAATCAATGCTATCAGGGTGAAATATATTGGTCTCATCTTTACAAGATAATAAAAAAGTGAGGCAGGAACCAAGCGTCAGGATTCAAGACCTAAATTGTATTTGAGTTCCGGGTCTGAGCATTAGGTTTCGGGTTGGGAATCCATGGGCTGAAGGCTAATAGAAAATATAAATAAATAATAATCCTGTTCGTTTCTTTTTTTACCCTTGAATAAAGATCTTTTCCAATTCGGGTTTAGAAAAATTTGGGCCCTTAAGGACTTTTCCGTCTTCACGGTAAACCGGCTTCCCGTCTTCTCCAAGTTTGCTCATGTTGCTGCGTTGTATCTCCTCAAAAACCTGGGTGATTTTGTCCTGCATCCCGTGTTCTATGATAGTGCCGCAAAGGATGTAAAGCATATCTCCCAGAGCATCGGCAATTTCTACAAGGTTACCTTCTTTTGCCGCTTCCAGATATTCCTCGTTTTCTTCCTTCATTAGTTCATATCGCAATTGCACTTTTTCCGAAGAAAGATCTCCCGTGGGTTTCGGGGCAATACCAAGACCAAAAGCCCGATGAAACTCCTGTACTGCCTGTAAGCTTTTTCTCATTTTAAACCTGTAAATTTGCCTAAAATTAAAAAATGTTTAGCACCGGACAGTTAATATTCGCCGGATTGTTTTTTGTGGTTTTTGTAGCGGTTATCTTTTTTAGTTACCGTAAAGACCTGAAACTTCACCGCAAGTACTATAAAGGCACTTTTTACATCCTGCTTGGATTTATAGCTTTTATCCTCCTTTTATTCCTGATGAAGCTTTACTTAAAAGGCTAACCCAGGAGCAAAAAAAACCGCCATTCTGAAAAGAATGGCGGTTTCTTGTTAACTGTCTTCAATACTAGTTCTCCAGAGGAAGAACATCATAATTTTCAGAATAGTCAAGCATTTGTTCTTCAAAAGAAACAGGCTGCTCTACACGAATGGAAATGATCTCTCCACTTTCATCTGTTTCCGGTACCAGCACAGGATTTACGAATCCGCTGTAAGGAGCAGATTTAAATTGAACATTTCTCTCCAGCACTTCTTTATGAATATTCTGATCTACTTTTACTCCGTAATTCTCTACCAGATTCTTTGCTGCTTCATAATCTCCTTCAGACTTGATCCTCTGGGTTTCCTTAAGCAACTCTCCAAAAAGGTCACGCAGGGCAGCATAATCTGTAATATTAAAATAGGTCTTCCCATCTCTGGTCACTTTTTCAATAATATTTCTTTCACGACCTTTTTCAAAAACCCATGCACTTACCCACTGACGGTTTCTCATGTGAGCTTCTTCAATATTTGCTCCCGGCTCCAATCTTATTAGCTGAGTCATCAATCCATTTCTGATGTAACCATCATAGGCTGCTTTTCCCAGTTTTTCATAATCATCTACCAGCCCAAGTTCTTCAAGTTTTGGATCCATAAGATAATACAGTCCCACTAGGTCGGCACGTCCTTCTTCCATGGTAGAAGCATAGCTTTTAAGTGTTTCCTTTGTTTCGCCTACTCCGGGATTGATCTGCCCCGAAGCGTGCCCTACTACTTCATGCAGGGCAGTATGCAGTTTATCTGCCAGTTCACCATATTCCTTTTCAAGAGCAACTTCCTCTTCGTCATGAGCGAACTCTTGCAATCTTCCGGTACTACCGGCATTGTTGTAAGCTTCAATAATGTTTCCAAGAGATACAGATTTACTTCCGTATTCTTTTCTTATCCAGTTTGAATTAGGCAAATTCACACCTATTGGAGTAGCAGGTGATGCATCTCCGGATTCCCCGGCAACGATCACAGTCTTATATGTAACCCCAACCACTGAATCTTTTTTATGCTCTTCCATTAAAGGTGCATTATCTTCGAACCACTGTACATTATCCTCAAGAACGCTCATTTTCTCGCTCATATCAAAATCCTTGATCTGCACGATGTTTTCGTAAGAACCGGTATAGCCAAGAGGATCATTATACACTTCAATAAAACTGTTGATGTAATCGATATTCCCTTTGGTAGCCTGTACCCATGCAATATTATATTCATCCCAGGTTTTTAGATCTCCACTCTTGTAATAGTCGATCAAAAGACCAAGTGCCTTCGCCTGTTCCTCATTTTCAGCTACACCCTTAGCTTTTTCCAGCCAAAAGGTAATCTTGTCTATAGCAGGACCATACATGCCTCCGCTTTTGTAAACTTTCTCTACGATCTGTCCGTTCTCTTTTACAAGTTTGGAATTCAATCCATATGCAAGAGGTCTGTTGGGGTCCGGAGATTTTTTTGTAGCATAGAATTCTTCCACATCTTTTGCTGTGATCCCTTCCCCATAGAAGTTTACTGCAGAACCTTCCACTAATCCTTTAGATTCATCAAGATTAACTTTCTTAGAATCCTTGTCATTGAAAATCACTTCATAAGCCTCCCCGGTAAGTTCTGTCCCGGTCTCATCCAATAAGGTGTCAAAATATGCCTTGCTGAAACCTGGCTTTAGCTTGTCCATAGAATAATGATGGTGGATCCCGTTAGAGAACCATACCCGCTTAAGATAGGTCTCAAAATTCTTCCAATCTTCGGAAGATTTATCGCCCTGGTAAGTGGTGTAGATATTTTCCAGAGCTTCCCTTATCTTCAGGTTGTGACGATAATTTTGGTCCCAAATGATATCCCTTCCGCTAAGTCCGGCCTGCACAAGGTAATACACAAGTTTTTGCTCTTTTAGGCTTAGATCTTCCCAGCCAGGGATCTGGTAGCGTAATACCTTGATATCGGCAAATTCATCTACCTGGTAATCAAAATCTGAAGTTTGTGTAACTTCTCCTGTCTCAGTGGGGTTTACTACCGCAGTGTCTGCACAGGAAAATAAAATTGTTGATGCCATTAACAGCATCAGGTAACTTTTAATTTTCATTTTCAAGAATTAAGGGTTTATATAAATATTGAATCACTTTCACCTCAAAAACGGTTCGTTTTTTAGCAGCTTTTCAATAATTAACAAATGTAAGAATTAGCATCAAGCAAATTATTATCTTAGCGGTAATAATTAACCAAACCTCCCGGATATGAAGATCATTAAGTACCTGCTTTTCCTGTTCCTTATCATTTTTATTGCAGGTTCCATTTATGTGGCAACAAAAGACGGAAAATATGAAATCACATCCAGCAAAGTGATCAATGCTCCTGCCCCGTTGCTTTTTAGAGAAGTGGCAGATCTTGAGAACTGGAGGACCTGGAACGCATGGCAGGAGATTGAAGGCATGGAAATGAAGATAACCGGTGACGGAGCGAGGGAAGGAGGAGGAATTACCTGGCAGGCAGATGAAATTAGGGATGGTAGAATTCAAAATACCTCGGTAATTCCCTACAGCAATATTGAGCAGGAACTCATCATGCAAACCATCATTGGAGAAACCGACGGTAAGGTGACCTGGAATTTCGAACCCGAGGGAGAACAAACCAAAGTTACATGGCGATTGCAAGGGGAGCAGAGTTTTAAAGAAAAACTTGCCTTTACGGTACAGGACGAAGATCTCGCGGAACTTTTTCAACCCATATTCCAACAAAGCCTGGAAAACCTTGAGCAGAATGTGATAAGAAAAATGGAAGCCTATTCCATAAATGTGCAGGGTGTGACCCAACATGGCGGAGGTTACTATATGTTTACTACCACAGCTTCAAAAATGAGTGAAGTGAACACCAAAGCTGCCGATATGGTCAAGCAGGTGAGGATCTTTATGGAACAGAACAATATCTCCATTAGCGGTAAGCCATTGATCATCTATAATCAACGTGATGACCGCAACGGCACCACCATTTTTTCAACAGGAGTTCCTACTCCCAGCCAGGTGATCACCCCCTCGGGAAGTGAGATCCTTAATGGATATCTGGAGCCACAAAAAGTGGTGAAAACAACCTTGAAGGGACATCACAAAAATGCTTCGGAAGCCTGGGAAAAAACCTACCGTTACATTGAAGAAAACAACCTGATGGTTAACCCCCAGGGGCAGCCATTCGAGATTTTTATTACGGATATTACCGAAGTAGACAACCCTGCTTTATGGGTTACCGAAATTTACATTCCGGTAGAGTAATGAAACAGGCACTACTGGTTTTTCTTGGCGGCGGGGCAGGAAGTGTGTTGAGATTTGTGATCTCAAAAAACCTTAATCCGGTCACCACCCTTCCTTTGGGGACTTTGCTGGTAAATATAATTGGGAGTTTATTGATAGGTCTATTTCTGGGCCTGGGACTTAAAGAGGAATATCTTTCTCCCAACACCACTCTACTCCTTGCAACGGGTTTCTGCGGAGGATTTACCACCTTTTCGGCATTTAGTTATGAGAATCAGGCGCTGTTGAAGTCAGGCGATTACCTCAACTTCGGAATTTATTCCGCAGGGAGTATTTTCCTGGGAATAGCCGCCGTTCTTGCAGGACTTTGGCTCTCCCGTAACATTTAATGTTTTTCATATGCCTTTACCCCGGCAGTTATGGCAATTTCAAGATGATTTTCCTGCGGAACAATAGGACAGGAATATTCCCCACTGTAGGCACAGTAAGGATTATAAGCCTTATTGAAATCCAGAACTACCTTACTGCTTTCCGGAATCTTCATATCCAGATACCTCCCACCCGAATAGGAAGTCTCTCCATTGGTTAGGTCTGTAAAAGGTAAAAACAGATAATCCTTATACTCTTCCTTCCGGGAAAGGTCTTGACTTTGATAGATATTTAATTTAAATTCTTTTCCATCAAGTTTAAAATACACCTCCCCAAACTTTACATAAACCGGTTTTCTGTTTGTGGTGGTAAACATTTCAAATGGAACTTCATTTGGAGTCCTGACAAATTCAGCCTCCACTGTAAATTGGGGTGCTGCAGGAAAAAAGTCAAGAGTTTTAAAACTTTTAAGTTCCTTTTCAGGTAGGGGGGATTTTTCAGGATCCTTGAATTCAGCATTAAGGTGTTTCTGAAAAGCAGCAACTGCTGTATCCCTGACCTCCTGGGCGGCCGCACCAATACTAAAACAAACCAAAAGGAAAAGGGTCAAAAATTGCATTTTTGACGGGGCTTTAATTATGGTCCTCATGGAATTTTGCCTTTCCGAGATAATTTTCGATGATATTGTTATAATCCGGCGTGAGCCTTAACCCCAAAGTTCCTTCAATGTCATACAGTGCATCCATATCCTTGTAGCCATGCTTCAACATCTCTTCCAGGTAGAAATAGGCGGTTTGATAATCGTTATCCTGAGCACTTAATGAAATAATATTGCGGTAGGCATCAAATGCCTGCGGATCAAAAATTGTTTGCAGCATATTAGCAAGCATTCTGCTTTCCAGGGGAGTGCGGTTTTCCTGGAACTCATTTCGTTTTAGCCGTATATATTCCTGGATAAAACCTTTGAGCCTTAATGCCATTTTTGCCTCCCCATTTTGCTTTTGTCCCAGGGAATCCAACTGTTTCTTCTGGAAATTCCACCAGCCCAGGTTTTCAAAATTTGCGGTACGTATATCTTCCTCCAGGTAATAGACAAAATCGTCTAACAGCCTGCTTTCTTTTTGGTTAATCGTTTGCTGTTCTCTTTTTTGAACAATATAATTTCGGGACCGGGAAAGCTGATTTTGTTTTGCCTTTATTTCAGTTGCATTTACAAATCCATCATATTTTTCTTCCATTACCTCCAGCAAGTTTTGAGCATTCAGCAATTGATTCTGACTCATAAGCTTATTCACCCATCCCAGGTCCTGCTCATACAGTTGCTGAATTAATTGACGGTCCACCGGCCTCTTTTCTTTTCGCATGGCATCCAGAGTAAGGGCACCGACGGCACTGTCGAGAATATCTGCGGCAGGCCAGTCTTCTCCTCCATCATACGTATAGAGTTGGGAGGGGAATTTTAATTCAGAAAGACCATCGGTGGTCATCCCCATCCCCATTGCAGAATATTGTTCATCTCCCACTATTCCAATGAAGTTGAAACTTTTCTTCTGGTCCAGCAGGTTGAAATTCACCCAATGATCGCCTACAGCAACAGCCCCATGTATATTATCGAAGATCAGCGGAATAGAACTGGCGGCTTTGGCTCCCGCCATTGAACCTAAAGTTGAAACCTGGCTGAGATCAACAGGAAGTTTTTTGGTCACCTGTTGCAGCAAACGTGCAGCAACCATAACATTTTCCTCCAGGGTATTCTCCCTTTTTATATCATTGGAGGAAACTACAATATAGCCTTGTCGTTCGGCAGTACCCTTTAAAAGTTGTGCTGCAGTTCTCCCGCGGCCCCGGGAGTCAAAAACAAACAAAGTGGGCCAGGTCCTGCCATTCTCATATGTGGTGGGAAGATAAAGCGAATAGGTTTCTGTAAGGGTATCGGCCACCTTCAGGTCATCTACTACCACCCCTTTGCGCACAGAAAATTCCTGAGCCGACATATGAAGGGTCAGGAATAAAAAAAAGATCAGTTTTTTCATGGAATTAAGGTAAGAAAAATTCCAAAATGGAAAATCATTGGATAATAAACAATTAACAGGGATCTATAGCATGAAAATTTATTCCGGAATGGAATATCGGCAAATAAAAAAGCCTCACATTGCTGTGAGGCTTAAGAATATAAATATCAAAAATTAAGACTAAGCTTGTCTTACGTTTACTGCATTTACACCTTTTCTACCTTCTTCAAGGTCGAAAGTAACTTCGTCATCTTGTCTAATCTCGTCTACAAGACCATTAGCATGTACGAAATACTCATCATTTGATTCTTCGTCTTTAATAAATCCGTAACCTTTTGATTCGTTAAAGAACTTAACTGTACCTTTATTCATTATATAAAATTAAATTGATGGCGAAGGTACAACTATAAAAATGATAACCTACTATAAATCAATTTATTATTTATTTTATTCCATAAAGGCTATATGTATCCCCTCTATCAGCATGTTAACTCCAATAATTGCAATGATCAAACCCATTATCTTCTCTACCACCACGATCTTATTGGCGCCAATGTACCGCACAAGGTATTCACTGGAGAGAAAGGCTAAATGATTAAGATACATAACAAGGGCGAACATGACCAGAATAATTCCCAGTTGAAGATAGGAGGCTGTGGTAGTGAAGTTCATTGCGGTAACAATCGTCCCCGGCCCCGCAAGAATTGGAATTCCAAGGGGAGAAATGGAGATCTCTTCATTGAAGTTCACTTCCTTCTGGTTATCGATACTGGAGACCTGTGCCCTTATCATTTCAAAACCTACAAAAAAGACAAGAATTCCCCCGGTGATCTTAAAGGCAGGTATGGTCAGTCCAAAGAAATCAAAAATATACTTACCTAAAATGATAAAACCCGACACTATAATAAAGGCCGTAAAAGTGGCTTTTCGCGAGATCACTTTTTTTGTGGGTCTATCTGCCTGGCGGGTAAGGCTAAGAAAAATGGGCACATTGCCCACAGGATTATTGATGGCAATAAACCCGGTAAAAACGGCAATGGCAAATACCCAGATTCCCTCCATTATAAATTCCTGTTGTTTTTAGATTAAAGCGGTAAAAGTATCTAAAATAAATCAGCTGCAAAAATAGTCATGCTCCCTTTCTCCATTCCTTCACAAAACCAGAAGTTTTGAGACTTCTTTAACGAAGCTACAGGTGCAATTTTTGTATTTTTTCCGGTCAGGAAGAAAAAATTCCATGAAGAGTTACAACGAAAAAAGAGATTTCAGCAAAACCAGGGAGCCTAAAGATGCACCTTCAAAAAAGGGAAATAAGGATCCTATTTTTGTGATTCAGAAACATGATGCCACCAATCTTCACTACGATTTTAGGCTGGAGATCGACAATACCTTAAAATCCTGGTCGGTTCCTAAAGGTCCCAGCACAGACCCTTCAGTAAAGCGAATGGCAATTCCAACAGAGGATCATCCCCTGGCATATGCCGATTTTGAAGGCACCATTCCCCAGGGAGAGTATGGCGGCGGCACAGTAATGATCTGGGATAAAGGAACCATTGCAAGTAATAAAAAAGATGAAAACGGGAATATCATTTCTCTGGAAGAAAGCTTTAAAAATGGCAGCATTGAAGTTGTTCTCCACGGAAAAAAATTAAAAGGCGGCTACAATCTCGTTGAAATGAAAGGCGGAAAGATGAAAGGCAACTGGCTGTTGATGAAACAGGATGATGCCGAAGCCGATGCACGTCGCAACCCCGTGAGTACCCAGTCAAAAAGCGTAGTTTCGGGAAGGACCCTGAAGCAAATCGCCAAAAACGAATCTGAAACCGACTAAGGTATGGAAATAGCAGGAGTAGAGATTTCTCATCCCGATAAAATGCTTTTTCCGCAGAAAAAGATCACTAAAGGAGATATGGTGCAGTATTATGAGAGGATCTCCCCGCATATGTTGCCTTTTTTAAAAGACCGCCCCCTCACCTTGCACAGGTTTCCAAATGGTATAAATGAAAACGGATTCTATCAGAAAAATGCTTCGGAATATTTTCCGGATTTTATCAGGACCGTTGAAGTTGAAACTGAAGAGGGCACAAATACCCAAATTCTTTGTAATGACGTAAAAAGCCTGGTCTACCTTGCAAACCAGGGCACTATTGTTTTTCACATCTGGTTAAGCCGGAAAGATAAAATGCGGCAGCCGGACAAGGTGGTCTTTGATCTGGATCCTTCCGAAGCAAACTTTGATATGATCAAGGAAGCCGCCACTGAGCTACGGGATCTTCTAAGAAATAAAAATATTGACCCCTCTGTTATGACCAGCGGAAAAAGCGGCTTACATTTATACTATACTGTAAGACGCGGAAAAGATTTTGATGATGTAAAGGAAGAAACCAAAGAAATAGCTGAAGAGGCGGAAAGGCTGCGCCCCGACCTTTTTACTACCCAAATAAGGAAGAATAAGCGGGAAGGAAAGATCTTCGTGGATTTTTTGCGGAATGCCTACGCACAAACAGCAGTTTGTCCTTATTCATTAAGGGCAACAGAAGAAGCGGGAATAGCCACTCCTTTAGAATGGGAAGAATTATTTCGCATCAAAAGCGCTTCTCAATTCAATATGGAAAATATTTTTAGACGCTTAGGACAATTAAACAGAGATAAATAAAAAATACGACACAAATGAAAGAGATCAGCCCCGAAAAGGCCAATAAGGCATTGCACGACCAGGCAGAAAAAGTAACAGATAAAGACCTGGAAAAGGTACTGGCCAAGGAACAAAAGATCGAAGACAAATTCAGAAATAACGACAGTATAAGCGGGTATCTTGATCGCGCCAAAAGTATGTTTGGGCTTATACGTGACTATTGGAGCGGAAATTACCGGCAGGTGCCATGGAAAACCATCGCCGCTGTGGCAGGTGCCCTTCTTTACGTCCTTATGCCGCTCGACCTTATCCCCGATTTTATTCCTGTTGCCGGATTTCTGGATGATGCGGGTGTAATTGCCGCATGTTTAAAGCTGGTGAGCGATGATCTTGTCACCTACGAAAAATGGAAAGTGCAGCAGGACCACGGCATTACAGAGAAAGATAAAGAAAGACTGTCTTAGGCTCAAAGGATGAGAAAAGAAAAACTGGAATCAATGCCTTTGTATAAAAAGGCATTGGAGATCCTTAATATTGTAGATAGGATTGTACAGCTTGTCCCCGAAGAGAACGAGTTCACCACTACTATTGCCCAAAACATGTATGCAGATGCACTGCAGCTGGCACCAAAGATAGCCGGTGCAGAGGGCGTGGATCTTTACGACATCAAGATGGAAAATGCTGCCATTATCAGAAAATGCGCCCGGGAGATCTATGTGGGCTGCAACGGATTTTTAATAGAAGGTTTTAAAGAGGTGGAGTACCTGGAGATGCTCAGGGAGGAAATAGAGAAATTCAGGATACTTTTTGCCGAATGGGTAAAAACCTTTGATCAATGGAATTATATCATCGACCGTTGGGGGTTGTTCAATCCGCCGGGAGTGAATTATGATGATAAGGATCCAGATGATGATATTCCCTTTGACAATCCTTTTGATGAGGAGGATTGAGATTAAGAACCCTTTCAGAGTTTGAAACTCTGAAAGAGTTGAGGCTTCAAAAAAGGAAAAAACCTCAAAGGTTTTAATAACCTGTGAGGTTTATTTTTTAAGGTTCCCGAGTCGGCTGCGCCTCTCGGGATAAGCGATTCGCACAGCTTTCACACAGCGAACAAGATTTGTGAAAAAAAGATCCCGATATCGCTATCGCTTATCGGGATAAGCAGCCTGCACCTTTTTCTCCGCCCTTCGGTTGAAAACTCTCCAAAAGAAAAGATCCCGAGTCGGCTGCGCCTCTCGGGATAAGCGATTCACACAGCTTTCACACAACGAACAAGTTTTGTGAAAATAAGATCCCGATATCGCTGCCGCTCATCGGGATAAGCGATTCGCACAGCTTTCACAAAAGTGAAAACTGGCTCTCTGCTTACATATTTCTTCGATACTGCCCTCCTACTTCAAACAAGGCTGTGGTGATCTGGCCCAGAGAGCACACCTTCGTGGCTTCCATTAAGACCTCAAAAATATTCTCATTTTGAATGGCGGCATTTTTCACCTTTTCCAGAGTTTCATGCTCCAGTTCCTTTTTGGCCTCATGCAGGTCCTGTAAAGTTTTGATCTGGTTCTGTTTTTCCTCTTCCGTAGCTCTTATCACTTCTCCGGGAGTTACTGTTGGTGAACCGGTAGAACTCAGGAAGGTATTTACTCCAATAATAGGGAAATCTCCATTGTGTTTCAGGGTCTCATAATAGAGACTCTCCTCCTGGATCTTACTTCTCTGGTACATGGTTTCCATAGCTCCCAGTACGCCACCTCTCTCGGTGATGCGATCAAATTCAAGAAGTACGGCTTCTTCTACAAGATCTGTAAGCTCTTCTATAATAAACGATCCCTGAATTGGATTTTCATTCTTGGTGAGCCCCAGCTCTTTATTGATGATCAACTGAATGGCCATCGCTCTTCTTACAGAAGCTTCTGTCGGCGTAGTGATCGCCTCATCATATGCGTTAGTGTGAAGGGAGTTACAGTTATCATAGATCGCGTAGAGCGCCTGAAGCGTTGTTCTAATATCATTGAAATCTATCTCCTGCGCGTGTAAAGATCTTCCGGAGGTCTGGATGTGATATTTCAACATCTGCGCCCGCGGATTTGCTCCGTACTTATACTTAAGCGCCTTACTCCAGATCTTTCTCGCTACTCTTCCAATAACAGCATATTCAGGATCGATTCCGTTAGAGAAGAAGAACGACAGGTTAGGCCCGAACTTGTTGATGTCCATTCCTCGGCTCAGGTAGTATTCTACATAAGTGAATCCGTTGGCAAGGGTTAGTGCCAGTTGGGTAATTGGATTGGCTCCTGCTTCGGCGATATGGTAACCTGAAATCGAAACTGAATAGAAGTTCCGCACATTTTCACGAATGAAATATTCCTGCACGTCTCCCATCAACCTCAACGCGAATTCCGTTGAAAAAATACAGGTATTCTGCGCCTGATCTTCCTTTAAGATATCGGCCTGTACGGTTCCCCGCACCTGGCTTAGGGTCCTCTTCTTGATATCCTCATAAATATCGGCAGGAAGCACCTGATCTCCGGTTACGCCAAGCAACATCAATCCAAGGCCATCGTTCCCTTCAGGTAACTCGCCGCGGTATTTTGGCTGCCCCATTCCTTTTTCGGAATAGATCTTGTCGATCTTTTCCTGCACTTCTTTTTCAAGGCCGTTCTCCTTAATGTATTTTTCGCACTGCTGGTCTATAGCCGCATTCATAAAAAACCCGAGCAGCATCGGCGCGGGACCATTAATGGTCATACTCACCGAAGTCATAGGATCGGCAAGATCAAAGCCTGAATACAACTTTTTAGCATCATCCAGGCAGCATATGGATACCCCTGCATTTCCGATCTTTCCATAGATGTCGGGACGATGATCGGGATCATTTCCGTAGAGGGTAACAGAATCGAAGGCGGTGGAAAGCCTTTTGGCCGGTAAGCCCATACTCACATAATGGAAGCGGCGGTTAGTACGCTCCGGCGAGCCTTCCCCGGCGAACATCCGGGTTGGATCCTCTCCCTGTCGCTTGAAAGGATATAGCCCTGCAGTATATGGAAATTCCCCCGGCACATTTTCCTGCAGGCACCATCTTAAAATGTCACCCCAGGCCTGATATTTTGGAAGTGCCACTTTTGGGATCTGCGTATGTGATAAAGATTCAGTGTGGGTTTCGATCTTGATCTCCTTATCACGCACCTTAAATGAATAGATTGGATCTTTATACTTATTGACTTTATCATCCCAGCCGGTAATGATCTCCCAGTTATAGGGGTCGAGATCCATTTTTACCCGGTCAAATTCTTTTTTTAGAAGGTTTAGCAGGTCTTCATTTTCTGAAGTTGAGGCGTCCTTGAAGCCATCCTCATCAAGTCCGTACTGGTTCAGCCCCAGCTTTACTCCTGAAACTGATTCAATGGTCTTGTAAATTCCGTAGAGCTTTTGAGCCACTTCTGCCTGCGCAGCAGCTTTTTCATCGTAGGAGCGATTGTTTTCTGAAATTTCAGATAAATAGCGCGTCCTGCTAGGAGGGATCACAAAGATCTTCTCGCTCATCTCCTTAGAGATGTTGAAAGTAGAGTTAAAATGACCACCGGCTTTCTCATCGATCTTATCCATGATCTTTTTGTAAAGCGTGTTCATCCCCGGATCATTAAATTGGGAAGCAATTGTTCCATAAACGGGAAGATTATCCGGATTTTCATGCCACAGCCCATGATTCCGCTGATATTGCTTTTTCACATCCCGCAAGGCATCAAGCGCTCCCCGTTTGTCGAATTTATTGATCGCTACAAGATCGGCGAAATCGAGCATATCGATCTTTTCCAACTGCGTAGCCGCACCAAATTCCGGTGTCATTACATATAGCGAAACATCTGAGTGCTCTAAAATTTCGGTATCAGATTGCCCGATCCCCGAAGTTTCTAAAACAATAAGATCATAATTTGCCGCTTTAAGCACCTGAATGGCTTCAGCAACATATTTGGAAAGGGCAAGATTTGATTGTCGGGTTGCCAAAGAGCGCATGTACACCCTCGGATTATTGATGGCGTTCATCCTGATACGATCTCCTAAAAGAGCACCGCCGGTCTTCTTTTTAGAAGGGTCAACAGAAATGATCCCGATCGTCTTTTCAGGGAAATCGATAAGGTAACGACGCACGAATTCATCTACCAAAGATGACTTTCCTGCACCACCCGTCCCGGTAATACCAAGAACCGGAATTTCACGCTCCTTATTTTCTGAATGTATCTTATCAAGGGTGTCTTTGGCTACTTCCGGAAAATTTTCCGCAGCAGAGATCACCCTCGCTATCGCTCCCGGTTTCTTTTCGGCCAGCTGACTTACTTCCCCGTTCAGGTTGTCGCCCAAAGGATAATCTGATTGTTGTACAAGATCATTGATCATGCCCTGCAGGCCCATTTCCCGGCCATCATCGGGTGCATAGATCCTGGTGATCCCGTAATCCTGAAGTTCTTTGATCTCCTCGGGCAGGATTACTCCGCCGCCGCCGCCAAAGATCTTGATATGTCCCGCACCTTTCTCCTGCAGGAGGTCATGCATATATTTAAAATATTCGGTGTGCCCTCCCTGGTATGAGGTCATGGCAATAGCGTTGGCATCTTCCTGTATGGCGCAATTCACCACTTCTTCCACACTGCGGTCGTGGCCCAGGTGAATCACCTCCACTCCCGTGGACTGAATGATACGGCGCATAATATTGATGGCAGCATCATGGCCATCAAAAAGAGAAGCTGCAGTGACAATTCTTACTTTATTCTTGGGTTTATAAGGAGCTTGTTGTTCCATTATTTCGAAAACGTTTTAGGGCGTGCAATTTACGAATTTAGAAACGAAGTTGCCATTTTTCGTGGTTTATTCAATGGCCAATCCAATTTGGCACTATTGCTGAAGATCATCAGCAGCAGGATAACTTTTGTTTATGATTTTCATTCGCCATATATAGATACCTTTGTTAAAACTTGAAGCATGAAGAAATTTTTACTCCTGGCCATTGTGCCTTTGTTTATGGGTTGTGCAGAATTACAACAAATTGCCGATTCCCTGCCACAGGAAGGCCCGGCCATGACCAATACCCAAATCGCTGCCGGTTTACGCCAGGCACTTGACTTTGGAATAGAAAAACAGGTCACAAAACTTACTGAAGAAAATGGCTTCTGGAGCAATGAACTTGTGCGGATAGGTTTACCTCCCGAATTGCAGAAAGTAGATAAAACCCTACGCGACCTGGGCATGAGTAACCTGGCCGATGAAGGCCTGAAAGTGCTCAATCGTGCTGCCGAAGATGCAGTGAAAGAAGCAACACCTATTTTTGTGAATGCAGTAAAGGAGATCACTTTTACCGATGCTAAAAATATTTTGCTGGGGAACGACACCGCCGCTACGACCTACCTGTCCCAAAAAACCACAGATCCGCTTTACGCCAAATTCAATCCGGTAATCACTACCTCTCTAGACCGGGTGGGTGCGACGCAGGTTTGGACCAACATCATCAACCGCTACAATGCCCTGCCCTTATCCACAGATGTAAATCCAGATCTTGCAGATTATGTCACACAGCAGGCTTTGGAAGGTGTCTTTACAATGATCGCCGTGGAAGAAAAGGAAATACGAAACAACTTCGCCTCCCGAACCACAGATCTGTTGAAAAGGGTATTTGCGCTACAAGACTAACAAGGTTTAAGGTTTAAGGTTTAAGGTTTAAGGTTTAAGGTTTAAGGTTTAAGGTTTAAGGTCGAAAATTCAATATTCAATATTCAATATTTACGGTTATAAACAATTGAATTACTGTCTTAACCATAGTAGAATCTACAGAAGTGTCCTACATCTTATAAGTTTTTAACAAGAGCTGTAGGTAAATGGCGAACATTTATAAGAATGTTAACTTCAGGTTAGGAAAAGTTCGAAAACAGGCAGGATATCTTTGTCTCAATAACACAAAGCATATGTTCCGACTATTTGAACCCCGGTCTGCAATGGAAAGGCTTCAGGAGAAATATTGTTTCCTGATGCGCCGGTCTTTTGAGCTTGCCCTGGTAGATAAAACCAGAAGCGATCTGCTCAACGAGAAGGCATGCAAGATCTTACAGGAGATCCGCCGGATGGAGAAGACTCAGGAAAAATTTTCCTGAAGTTGCCTGAAGTAAGTAAACGCCGCCGTTAGACGCGAGCCGTACCAGCTAAAATATTCCCCGTCCACGATTTGGACCCGAGCCTTTCCCACCTCATTTCTCAACGCCTGTACATGATCCTCCTTAAAAGGATACGGCTCTGTTGACAAGAGCAATAAATCCACCTTTTTTTGCCCCAAATCCCCCAAATTGATCTCAGGATACCTGGAATCTTCTTCGGAAAATACATTCTGTAGTTTATTAAGCTGAAGAAGGTGATCTATAAAAGTATCTTTTCCTGCCACCATCCATGGATCTTTCCAGATAAAATAAGCCACCTTCCGTACCGGAAGATTGTGCATATCCTCCTGAAATTGACTTCTTAATAATGTGATTTTCTCTGCTATTTCTGAAGCTTTTGCAGTCACTCCGAAGATTTCTCCATACTGAAAAATGAGCTCCAGGGAATCATCTATAGATTTTATATCAGAAACATGAACAGGAGCGATCTTTTCCAGCTCTGTCACCATTTCTTCTGTATTCTCTTCCTTATTACAAAGAATAATATCAGGTTTCAGGGCAGCAATCCTGTCGAAATGCACTTTTTTGGTGCCGCCTACTATTTTTTTCTCCTTCCGCAGGTCCCGGGGATGCACACAAAATTTCGTGACTCCAAATATTTGCTCTCTAAGACCGAGATCTACCAATAATTCCGTCTGACTCGGCACCAGAGAAACGATGCGTCGGGGAGTCCCCTTCACTTCTATCTTTCGGTTTAACTGGTCCCTAAATACTTTCATAGACAAAAAGAAGTGTCAAAAAAGGCATTTTTGAAGCTCTTACTTCAGCAGCTGCTTTTAAAGATAGCTGGCCATTTCCTGCTGAAGTTTTTTAGCTTCAGTTGCAGCGGCTTCAGCAAAATTTTCATCTTCCGAAGCATAGATAACGGCACGGGATGCATTGACCAGCAGCCCCACCTTCCTGTTCATACCAAATTTACACACTTCTTCCAGGCTGCCTCCCTGAGCTCCCACTCCAGGAACCAACAAAAAACTTTCCGGAATGAGGTGACGGATCTCCCTGAGATGTTCAGCTTTTGTCGCACCCACTACATACATCAGGTTTTGGCCGTTATTCCAGTCTTTAGAAGTCTTAATTACTTTCTTATAAAGTTCCTCCCCATCAAAGCTCTGCGTCTGGAAATCAAAAGCTCCTTCGTTAGAAGTCAGCGCAAGTAAAATCGTGTGTTTATTCTCATAAGCCAAAAATGGCTCCACGGAATCCTTTCCCATGTATGGCGCCACTGTGACCGAATCAAAATTAAGGTCCTCAAAAAAGGCTTTTGCATACATGCCCGAAGTATTGCCAATATCGCCACGCTTGGCATCTGCAATAGTAAAGATCTCAGGATGATTCTCATTAAGGTAATCAATGGTCTTTTTTAAAGCCTGGAATCCTTTGATCCCCTGCGCCTCATAGAAGGCAAGATTGGGTTTGTATGCCACAACCAGCTGATGTGTGGCATCAATAATGGCTTTATTAAAAGCAAATATGGGATCTTCTTCTTTTAAAAGGTGCTTCGGAATTTTGTCGATGTCCACATCGAGTCCAATGCACAGGAAGGATTTTTTAAGATGGATCTGTTCGGTAAGCTGAGAAGTGGTCATGGGCTGGAAATAAAAAAGCTGCCGGAGTGCGGCAGCTTTGAATTTTTTATGATTTAAAAAACGTCTGAATTCTCTTTCAGTTTTTCGGTGTTTTCAACAAGTTGAAGTTCGTCGATGATCTTTTGAATATCACCATTGATGATGTTTCCAAGATCGTAAAGCGTAAGTCCTATCCTGTGATCGGTCACCCGGCCCTGGGCATAATTATAGGTACGGATCTTTGCACTCCTGTCTCCGCTGGAAACCATGGAGTTTCTCTTAGCAGCATCTGCTTCCATCTTCTTGGCAAGTTCCTGCTCATAAAGCCTTGACCTCAACACGCGGAATGCCTTCTCCTTATTCTTGTGTTGGGATTTTTGATCCTGACACTGCGCCACCAAACCGGTTGGAAGGTGAGTCAATCGTACCGCGGAATATGTAGTGTTCACCGACTGTCCACCCGGACCTGAAGAACAGAAGTAGTCAATTCTCACGTCTTTAGGATCGATCTCGACGTCGAACTCTTCAGCCTCCGGCAGCACCATTACTGTTGCGGCAGAGGTGTGCACGCGTCCCTGGGTTTCGGTTTGAGGTACCCGCTGCACACGGTGTACTCCCGCTTCAAACTTTAGAGTTCCGTAGACATCCTCTCCGGTCACGTCAAAGATGATCTCTTTGAATCCGCCGCTGGTACCTTCGCTAAAATCCACGATCTGGTGTTTCCAGCCACGGCTTTCAATATATTTGGTATACATGCGGTAAAGGTCTCCGGCGAAAATACTGGCCTCATCCCCACCGGTACCGGCACGGATCTCCATCACCACGTTCTTGGCATCCTCAGGATCTTTAGGAACAAGCATCATCCTGATCTTCTCCTCCATCCCCGGGATCTTCTCCTTGGCCTCTTCCAGCTGCATTTTGGCCATATCGGTCATCTCGGGGTCACTGCCATCGGCAATGATCTCTTCGGCTTCCTTCTTATTTTCAACAAGACTCAGGTATTCGGCGCGAACCTCCATGAGTTTCTTAAGCTCCTTGTATTCTTTGTTCAGCTCGATATAGCGCTTTTGATCTGCTATTACAGAGGGTTGAATGATCAGGTCATTCACCTCGTCAAAACGCTGCTTCACAATATTTAATTTCTCGATCATATCATCTCCTTAAAGTGGCAAATTTACAATAAATCCATTGGATTCCTGTAAAGGATTTATAAGGGAGTAAAAAATTCTTAAGCGGGAACGGAATAGAAAATTTTCCCTGTTTCACACAAAGATCACCGGGAAAAAAGCAAGAACACAAAGAAGAACAAAAGGTAAGAGATTCTTCTGATTTTCATTATTTTGATTGGCATGGAGAAGATGAAAAAAATCGGGTTGGGCGGAGGCTGTCACTGGTGTACGGAAGCGATCTTTCAGCAGGTGGAGGGTGTTGTAAAAGTTGAGCAGGGGTATATTGCTTCTGAAGCTCCCGCCGATACTCTTTCTGAAGCTGTTATTGTTCACTACCTCCCAAAAAAGGTGAATTTGGAGAGGCTTTTGGAGATACATCTTCATACCCACAATTCGACTTCAGATCATTCCTTCAGGAAAAAATACCGGAGTGCGGTCTATTTCTTCTCTGCGGAAGAGGAAAAGGAGATAAAAAGTTTACTTGTAAAACTTCAGAAAAAATTTGAGAAAAAATTGGTGACGCAGGTGTTGGCCTTTCGGAAGTTTGAAGCTTCAAGAGAATCCATTCAAAATTACTACAAGAGAAATCCTGAAGCTCCTTTTTGTAAAAGATATATAGAGCCGAAGCTGAAATTAATAAAAGAACTCGATCTTATTCCACGCAAAGAGCGCAAAGTCTAAAACGCAAAGGACGCGAAGAGTCTACAGATCATTGACAATCCTATGAATTCCCTCTTTAAGAGATTTCGTATTAAAATTCATTAGAAGTCCAAGCTTTAATCCGGAAAGTTTTAAATAAGTAAGTAATTGTGAGAAATGAACAGGCGCCAAATTCTCAACAGATTTGATTTCGATTATAACCTTATTATTCACCCAGAGATCAATCCTATATCCAACATCCATTTTTACTTCTTTATACAAAAAAGGCATGGGTACCTGTTGCTGAACATCAAAACCAGCCTTGCGAAGATCAAAAGCTAATGCATTTTCATATGCTGATTCCAGCAAACCAGGTCCTATTTTACGGTGCAATTCAAGAGCAGAACCAATAATCCTATATGAGAGCTCATTTTCTGTCATTCCTTTAAATTAGAAAAAATTGCTTGAACTAATAGAAAATCTTGTGGCTTGATTAAAAAAATCGGAAGAACTTTTCTAGTTAACTTCTTTGCGTCCTTTGCGAAATTCTTTGCGCTCTTTGCGAGAAAAATATTTCTATCACCTCTTATTCCCTAACAAAATTTCCTCCTTCATCCTCAAGATCAAAAGCTTTTCCACTTTCTCTGCATCGGGGAGTTGCCCGGCTTTTTCTGCGAGGGTGGTGAGGTGGCCGGTGGCAATGAGGTCGCGGTAGAGCTTTTGGAAACTTTCGCCTTTAGGTTCGTAAGAATCGACTTTGATCTCCAGGAGAGAAATGATCACCAGCATATAATACTGCAGCTGCTTCTCATCATGTATGTCCATCGCATCCTTCATCAACTCCTCAAAAGTGATATTCAAATAGTCCATTCCCTGTACAATGGTGCGGGCGGCATTATAGAATGCTTCCCAGTTAGGATCAAAAAGAGCATTTTTGAAGTAACTTTTTCCTTCTTCGCCACAAAGAGAAAAACTCAGAAAAATCCCTGCATTACAATCGGTAGAAATGATGGTTGCCCCAGATTGGTAGAGCTGCTCCAGAAGTTCCGCCCTATTCTCCAGTTTGCAAATGAGAGCAGGAAGATATTCCGGAAACAGGTTTTTATCGAGCACCTTCACAATACTATTACGGATCTCTTCCCGATATTCTTTGCAGTCAAAATTAAGCAGACCCAGTACAGCCGCTTTGTTCAAATAATATTCGGTGGAATTAAAAGCATAATGCGCCAGCAAAGGTTTTGCGGGCTCATATCCAAGTTGGCCTAAAATCTCCAGTACGATTTCAGGATAATTTTCCTGCAGCCGACCATCAGAGATTGAGGATCTGAAGATCTTTTCGGCATGAGTGGAATCTCCCCACCTGCCTACAATTTCAAGCAGGTCTCCGGCATAAGGATCTGTGGGGTTTTGAAGAAAATGCTGCAGAAGTTCTTCCGCATCGGCTTTGCTTCCGAAGCTGAGAATGGTATTTTTAAAAGCGTTGATGATCTGAAAATCTGCTTTTCCTGATATTTCCTTCAGCAGACCAAAAGTAGCGGGAAAAACAGCCTTAGCGGTATTCAAATTCCCCGAATTCACTTTTGATGGTCAGTTTTTTCTCTTCGGAAGCCTCTACCCTGCCCACGATCTTCGCATCCACATTGAAGGATTTTGAAATTGCGATCAAATCTTCAGCAATGGCTTGATCTACATACAACTCCATACGATGGCCCATGTTGAATACCTGGTACATTTCCTTCCAATCGGTTTTGCTTTCCTGCTGAATGAGTCTGAAAAGCGGCGGAACCTCAAAAAAATCATCCTTGATCACATGCAGCTTGTCCACAAAATGTAAAACTTTGGTCTGCGCACCACCGCTGCAGTGTACCATTCCAAAAATGTCATTTTTAGAATACTTTTCAAGGATCTTTTTAATGATTGGGGCGTAGGTTCGTGTAGGGGAAAGCACCAGTTTACCCGCGTTCAGCGGACTCTCTGCCACTTCATCGGTCAGGGTTTTTGAACCGCTGTACACAAGGGCTTCAGGTACTGAAGGATCAAAACTTTCAGGAAATTTTTCTGCCAGACTTTTTCCGAAGACATCGTGACGCGCAGAGGTGAGTCCGTTGCTGCCCATGCCGCCATTATACTCCTTTTCGTAGGTCGCCTGTCCAAAAGAAGCCAGTCCTACGATCACGTTTCCGGGTTTAATGTTAGCGTTATCGATCACTTCAATGCGCTTCATGCGGGCGGTAACGGTAGAATCAACAATAATGGTACGAACGAGGTCGCCAACATCGGCAGTTTCGCCCCCGGTGGAGTGAATATTTATTCCGAAGTTTTTAAGGTCTGAAAGCAATTCTTCGGTCCCGTTAATAATTGCAGAGATCACCTCCCCCGGCACGACATTCTTGTTACGGCCAATGGTAGAGGAAAGCATAATGTTATCTACTGCGCCGACACATAGGAGGTCGTCGATGTTCATTATGAGCGCGTCCTGGGCAATCCCTTTCCAAACACTCAAATCCCCGGTTTCCTTCCAGTACATGTATGCAAGGGAAGATTTTGTTCCGGCACCGTCGGCATGCATGATGAGGCAGTAATCTTCGTCGCCGGTAAGATGATCGGGGACAATCTTACAGAATGCCTTGGGAAAAAGTCCTTTATCAACATTTTTGATGGCGTTGTGAACGTCCTCTTTTCCGGCAGAAACTCCGCGGCCGGCATATCGTTTACTTATTTCCTCACTCATGCTTTTGGATTTGAGGTTCAAAGATAATTAGTTTAAATTTTTCAGCCTTCAGATTAGAAAAAATAAAGCCACCTTGAAAAAAGAGTGGCTTTAAAAATGTCATTTTTGACAGGATTAACGGGTAAACAATAATTCCCTGTACTTGGTCAATGGCCAGATCTCATCATCGATCAACAGCTCCAGCTTATCGCAATGGTAACGGATCACTTCAAAGAAAGGCTTCACCTCGTTGCAATAGGCAAAGGCTTTTTCTTCGGCCTCTTCCAGTTTATTTGCCTTTTTACGTGCCTCGATCATATCGGTAATTCCGGAATTGATCTTCTCAATATGCACAGAAATTTCTTTGGTGATTTCCAGCTGTTCCTTCGAGTGCATTTTAAAATCATCTCCAAAAATGTCTTTTAATCCACGTACGTTCTTGATCAAAATATTCTGGTAACGAATAGCCGTAGGGATCACGTGGTTACGGGCAATGTCACCAAGAATCCGACTTTCGATCTGTACTCTCATTATGTATTCTTCAAGCTGAATTTCGTAACGGGCTTTAATCTCCACATCGTTCATCACCCCCAGCTCCTTGTACATTTCAACAGTTTCCTTTTTTATAAGGGCTTTAAGGGCTTCAGGCGTGTTTCGGTTGTTGCTAAGACCACGTTTTGCGGCTTCTTTTTCCCATTCATCTGAATATCCATCTCCTTCAAAACGAATATTTTTTGAATCCTTGATGTATTCTCTAAGGACGTTAAAAATAGCGTCGTCTTTCTTCATTTTTTTGCCTTTGATAAGGCTATCTACCTCCTTTTTAAAATCCCGCAGTTGCTTGGCAACGATGGAATTCAAAGCGGTCATAGGTTCGGCACAGTTTGCAGTCGATCCAACGGCGCGGAATTCAAATTTATTTCCGGTGAAAGCAAAGGAAGAGGTCCTGTTTCTGTCTGTATTGTCCAGCAGAATTTCAGGAATTTTCCCAACCACATTCAGTTTTAGTTCGGTTTTTTCCGCAGGAGAAAGTTTTCCGTCGGTCACCTTTTCCAGCTCGTCAAGAACTTCAGTTAACTGAGAACCGATAAAAGTGGAAATTATAGCAGGAGGCGCTTCGTTGGCACCAAGCCTAAAGTCGTTTGACGCACTTGCAATAGTTGCTCTTAGCAGTTCCTCGTTATCGTGTACGGCTTTAATGGTATTGATGAAAAAGGTTAAAAACTGAAGGTTCTTCATAGGGGTACTACCCGGACCTAAAAGGTTTACTCCGGTATCTGTACTTAAGGACCAGTTGTTATGTTTCCCGCTTCCGTTGATGCCTGCAAAAGGTTTCTCATGGAACAAGACCACGAAATTATGACGCTCGGCCACCTTGTGCATAATATCCATAAGCAAAGAGTTATGATCTACAGCAAGGTTTGCCTCTTCAAAAATGGGTGCAAGCTCAAATTGATTTGGTGCCACCTCATTGTGACGTGTTTTCACCGGGATTCCCAGGAGCATCGATTCTTTTTCAAGGTCTCTCATATAAGAAAGGACCCGTGAAGGAATTGAACCAAAGTAATGATCATCCAATTGCTGACCCTTAGCAGGCGAATGCCCTAACAGGGTTCTTCCCGCAAGCTGAAGATCGGGCCTGGAGGCCGCCAAAGCCGAGTCGATAAGGAAATATTCCTGTTCCCAACCGAGGGTCGCCTGTACTTTATTTACATTCTTGTCAAAGTATTTAGCCACATCTGTCGCAGCCTGATCTACAGCATGCAGGGCTCTTAAGAGCGGTGTTTTAAAATCAAGTGCGTCCCCTGTATAGGAAACAAAAACGCTGGGAATACATAGGGTAGTCCCATAAATAAAAGCCGGAGATGTAGGATCCCAGGCCGTATAACCACGAGCTTCAAAAGTATTCCTTATCCCTCCGTGCGGAAAGCTGGAGGCGTCTGGTTCCTGCTGAACTAATTGTCCGCCGCCGAACTTTTCGATTGCAAGTCCATCTCCGATGGTTTCAAAAAATGCATCATGCTTTTCGGCAGTAGTCCCTGTAAGAGGCTGAAACCAATGAGTGTAATGTGTAACTCCTTTGGTGATCGCCCATTCTTTCATTCCGGTGGAAATATGATCGGCTATAGAGCGGTCGATCTTTTTTCCGGTGGCATTAGCTTCCATGACACTTTGAAAGGCCTCTTTAGTTAGAAACTGTCGCATTACGCTTTCGGTAAAAACATTTCTTCCGAAGAGTTCCGAGCGCCGCTCTTTTTCTTCAATGGGGATAGGTTTCCTGTTGAGGGTTTCCTTGAGTGCCTGAAATCTTAAAGTTGCCATGAGAATTTTTTAATGGTTTAACGGCAACAAATATATTTGTTTTTTTAATACACCCCCTAAAATTTTAGGGTAGGTTTATTAAAAATTATATTTTAATTATGAACACCCCCTATTTTTTAGCCCAATAGCGCCTGGCTCACAAAAAAAGCATAAGCTCCAACCAAAAGAAAACCTTTTAACCTTCCCAGAGAATATTTTGTTGGCAGGTAGGCCAGCGGGATAAGTACAAAGGCAATTCCCACCATCCAAAAAATATCATTGGTAAGGATCTCATTAGACTTTACAGCCACCGGTTGAATAATAGCTGTGATCCCCAAAACAGATGCGATATTAAAAATATTGGATCCTATTAAGTTTCCAAGAGAAAGAGCTTTTTCTTTTTTCACCGCTGCAATGACCGAAGCAGCCAATTCAGGAATACTTGTTCCTACTGCAATCATGGTAACTGATATTACCCTTTCACTTATTCCAAATGCCGAAGCTAAATCCACAGCGCCATCCACAAGCAGTTCAGACCCAAAGTACAAGGCCAGTCCTCCTATGACAAGCCAGAGGATCGTTTTAAAAGAGGAGGCTACTTTAAGGTTGGGATCGATCTCTTCTGCCAGTTCCTCGGGTTTATTGCGCGCACGTCGAATGAGGAACACCAGGTAAATCAAGATCGCCAACAGCAAAAGGATCCCCTCCATAGTGGAGAGCACATGTTCTGAAGAAAGGAAAAAGTAGAGCGCAATCGAAAAAAGCATCATTATAGGCCAGTTGAACCTTATAAAGTCCCTATCAATTAGTAAAGGAGAGATCATTGCTGTAATACCCAACACCAGACCTATATTGGCGATATTGGAACCTATTACATTGCCCAGAGACATATCTGAATATCCATTAAGAGCTGCCTGCAGGCTCACCAGTAATTCTGGTGCCGAGGTGGCGAAGGAGACCACGGTTAGACCTATCACCATTCGGGAAAGGTCCAGTTTTAAGGAAATTGCAACAGAAGACCTTACCAGAAATTCACCTCCCACGACCAATAAAACAAAACCAATAATAATAAAGATAACGCTCATTAAATTTTTTTCGCGAAGATAGGAGATTCTTGTTTAATGCCGGAAATGACCATTGGCAGTGGCAGTAATAATCCCTGAAGAAGTAAAATGTAAAAAATAACTATAAAAATAGTTATTAAACGAATTTTATAGTTATGTTTGTTTTCAGAAAATATTTAATTCCAAATCATCCATGGAAAAACTCACCAATAAAGAAGAAGAGATCATGAGGATCCTGTGGGACCTGAAAAAGGCTTTTGTAAAAGAAGTAATTGCAGAGATTCCCGACGAGAGCCTGCATTACAATACGGTATCAACCATCATTCGAAATCTGGAGGATAAAGGGTACGTGGGTCACAAAGCCTATGGAAAAACGCATCAGTACTTTCCTGTGGTGTCAAAAGAAGATTACAGAAAGCAGTTCATGAAAATGGCCACCAATAGATTTTTTGACAACTCCTATAAAAATGTCGTCTCCTTTTTTGCCAGGGAAGAAAAAATCAGCGCAGAAGAATTACGGGAGATCCTGGAACTCATAGAAAAGAAGAAGTAATGCAGGAACTGATCATTTATCTTTTGAAAAGCTCTGGGTTGATTAGCCTGTTTTATGTCGGCTATTACCTGCTGTTGAGGAACGACACCAGTTTTTGGGCCAACCGTTTCTATTTGCTTGCCGGCATTATCACTTCCCTGCTCCTGCCTTCCCTTCAAATCACGAGAAATATTGTAGCAGAAAAATCAGCCACGCAGCTATCCGAAAGTTTTTCCGGCCAGTTCCCTGATTTGCCGGTGGTGCAATCCGGTGCCGTGGATTGGTGGCAAGTCGCAGGAATCTTTTATTTAATTGGTCTCACATTCTTTCTGCTGAAGTTCTTTTTGGAACTCGTTTCCCTTCTGAAGCTGATCTACACCAACAAATCGGTACGAACTAAAAATTACACTCTAATTCAGAAACCGGGAATTTTCCAACCTTTTTCCTTTTTTAGATACATAGTCTTAGATCCCGCCCAACACAGCCCGGGAGAACTGGATATTATTCTGAAGCACGAGCAGGCACATGTGCGTCAATGGCATTCCCTGGATCAACTTTTTAGCAGCTTATGTATGTATGTTCTTTGGTTCAACCCCTTGTGTCGGCTGTACAGCAAAAGCATGGTTCAGAATCTGGAATACCTGGCCGACCAGGAAGTGATCCACGCACAGGTGTCAAAAAAGGAATATCAGCAAGCACTTCTAAAAATTTGTACTGCCGGGTTTCAACTGGCGCTCACCAATCATTTCTACCAATCCTTAATTAAAAAACGTATTATGATGTTAAACAAAAACACTCCTCAAAAATTGAATATCTGGAAACTAAGCCTTGTGCTGCCCTTTCTTGCCGTATTTATCTTCTTTTTTAATGTTAAGACTGTTGCTCAGGAATTAGAGAAGAAAACAGAAACCTCTGTTGATACAAAAACTAATCCTGACCAAAAATTTTTTAAACATGATCCTGAATTTAAATCTGATGATATTCCTGCAATGCACCTGGAAAATAAAGATGTAAAAATTCACAGCTTTCAGGAAGTAACCCCTTTAATGGTAGTAGACGGGAAAAAAATGGAACCGAATTTTGATGCCGGTTCTATTGCAACTTCTTCTATAGATAATATAAAGGTCCTTAAGGACGAGACCGCAGTTGAGAAATATGGAGAAGCCGGGAAACACGGGGTGATAGAAATTTACCTGAAGTCCAATGAAGCCGGCAACGAGGAAAAATCATCTTCTGAAGCAAAGGCAAATCCCACGACTTTAGAAGTTACCAAAGTAAGATTTGAAGAGTCGACAGGGCTATCTGTAAGAGATGTGGGCAATGCAGATCCTGATGCGTCCAAACCTTTATATGTCATCGACGGAAAAATCGCCGACAAAGATTTCGAACCCAAGGCTATCGCCCCTGAAAATATTAAATCTGTTACCGTACTTAAGGGGAATGAGGCTATTGAGAAGTATGGGGAGAAAGCTAAAGCGGGAGCAATAGAAATAACTCTAAAAAAACATAATTAGCCAGATTAAGAAAGTCTGCACTACCAGCAAAATGCACTTCCTTAGATTGGATCAACTCTGACCGCGGACTAAAGCCCCGGCCAGAGTTTTTTATTTCTTACCTTTATTAGAAATCAACCAACCCTTATGAAAAAGAAATTTTTCAGACAGCTTTCAAAACTCAACAAAAAACTCTTACCCAGTTACAGTAAACAACAGCTGGATCTTGCCAAAGCCACAAAACTTCAGAAGGCAATTATAGGATGGAAACTGTGGGTGACGAAGAATGCTTTATAGTATTGAGTATTGAGTAGTGAGTAGTGAGTAGTGAGAAAGTTATGAGTTATCAGTTGTCAGTTATCAGTTGTCAGTTATGAGTTGTGAGTTCAGATACCGGTTTTGAATTTTTAAATTTTGCCGTGAAACACGCTGTTGCCTAAGAAAGTCACGCTGAACCTGACTGCAGGGAGGAAGGTCTTATGTTTTTTTCTGCTGCAATTTTCCCTCATACTCCACATCCTCCTTCCAGGAGCAGTTAAGTTTATAAAGGAGGAGAAGAAGATTGAAATAATCCTGAATTTTAAATCCTAATCATAAGTAAGCCGCTGCGCGGCTCCCGTTAAACCTCCGTTAAAGTAGGAATTGCAATACGAAAGCTTTTGTACATTTATTAGATAATCGGCAGTAAAGGCTTTGGAAACCCGAAAAGTTTTCGGTTTTACTGTGAAAGCACAACCAAAAAATTTAACCAGCAGCCTAAAATGCTGCACAAACTAACAATTATGAGAGATTTAGTATGGCTTATTATCGTTTTACTGATCATTGGATGGTTGATTGGCTATTTTGCCTTTCCTGACCTTGGAAGCATCATTCACATCCTGATCGTGATCGCAGTAATTTTGATCATTTACAAACTTTTGACAGGAAGAAGCCTGTAAAGGGAAACTTGCAGGCCATTGAATAGAGGGCCGCTCCATTAAATACCAACAAGAATTTTTCTAGATCTACCAGATTTTGGAATGGTTTAATAATTTTTTCTTGTTTGTGTTTGGGGCGGCTTTTCAATTTAATGAAGTTAGAAAGACGAAGTTAGAAGTACGAAGTGGGGGGATTAGGGATTAGGGATTAGGGATTAGGGATTAGGGATTAGGGATTAGGGATTAGGGATTAGGGATTAGGGATTAGGGAAAATAAAAAACCTAACCAATCCCAATTAACCACTCCCCAATTAACCAATCACCAGTTAACCAATTATTTAAAAACAAATGGCTGAGAATTTTGAAAAGCTACAATGTTGGCAGGTATGTAATGAACTAAAAATTTACATCAGAACCATAATACTTCCTTCTTTGCCAAAAACGGAACGATTCGAATTGTATACCCAATTATTGCGAGCTTCAAGATCAGCTACAGCAAATATTGCTGAAGGTTGGGGAAGATATCATTATAAAGAAAACATCAAATTTCTTCTGAATGCCCGCGGCTCAGTAGCAGAGGTATTGGATCACAGCCTGGAAGCAAAAGGTTGGAATTACATCTCAGATAAAAACCTGCAAAACATCCGCCTCCAAACTGAATCCTGTATAAAACTGATTAATGGATATATTAAGTACCTTAGAAATCAAGGAGAGTAGGGATTGGAGAATAGGAATTATGAATTAGAAATCAGGAATAGAAAAATGAATTTATCTGTCTCCATTTAACTCAACACCAATCAACTAATCACCAATTCACCAATTAACTAATAACAAATCAAAAAATGTGGAACTTAAAAGGACAAACAGCAATTATCACCGGCGGCTCTAAAGGAATCGGGCGCGCGACGGTTTCAGAATTTCTAAAACTCGGAGCCGACGTGCTTTACACCGGCCGGAATGCAGATGACATTTTAAGAGTAGAAGATGAATTTACGGCAGCCGGGCACTCTGTAAAAGGAATAGTAGCCGATGTTACCGTTGCTGAAGACAGACACAAGATCGCCAATTGGGCAGAAAACAATTGGAAAGCAGTGACTATCCTGGTAAATAACGCCGGAATCAACATCCGGAAAAAAGCCATGGACTTTTCTGAACAGGAATACCGGCAAGTGGTTGAGACTAATCTCATGTCACCCTTTCTCCTTGCAAGAGAATTGTATCCTTACCTAAAGAAATCGGGCAACGGAAAGATCATTAATGTCGCATCCTCCGCCGCCACGCAGGACGTAGGCACAGGAACACCTTATGCCATGGCCAAAGCCGGCCTACTGCAGCAAACGAGAAGTCTGGCGGTAGAATGGGCCCGGGATAACATTCGTGTAAATGCCGTCTCTCCCTGGTACACCCGCACTCCGCTCACCGAAAACATTTTGGAGGGGGAGCGCAAGGAAATGATCCTCCGCCGCACTCCGCTCAACCGCATCGCCGAACCTGAGGAAATAGCTTCGGTAATTGCATTTTTAGCTATGGACAACTCCTCTTTCATCACCGGACAAACCATAGTGGCAGATGGAGGGATGAGCGTGAAAGCGCTTTAGGGCCTGCGGCCGTTTCGGGTTCAAGGTTTAAAGTTCAAGGTTGTTACAGGATGCAGGTTCAATTGGTGCGGGTTTAAAAAGCTATTAGCTCTTGGCTTTTGGCCATTGGCTTTTTTACGTCTTTGCGAAGGAGCTTCTCTGCGATTGAAGCAATCTCCTCCTCGAAAAACGGAAAGATCACTGCTAGATCCTCTCCCCTTTTTTCGGGATTCAAATATTGGTAGTTGCCCAAAAAGCTATTAGCTCTTGGCTTTTGGCCTATGGCTTTCTTACGTCTTTGCGAAGGAGCTTTTCTGCGACTGAAGCAATCTCCTTCTCGTGAAACGGAATAGGTAATGTACAGCCTCTCCGAAACTTTTTCCTGTTTTGCCCTTGCCCTATCTTGAAGGTTCGGGAGGAACCGGGAAAAAAGTTGGCAGTGCTCAGTGATCTTGAAAGCTTTTGGTTGTTGGCTGTTAGCTTTTAGCTTTTTTTATTTTGAGGCCTTTGCGCGCTTTGCGAGAAAGATTTCGGGTTCAAAATTCAGGATTTAAGATTCTTGTCAGCAACTCATCCCAGTTTTGCTATCTTTATTAATCTAATTCCAACCCATGAAAAAATATACTCTCCTCCTGTTTCTAATTTCCCTACTCCTTTCCTGCACAGATACACAACAAGAACAAACCATAGTCCAAAAAATAGCGAATGCTAATGGTTTTGAAAACTGGGAAGATGTAAAGGAACTCCGCTATACCTTCAATGTAAGAGTCAATGACACTTTAAGGACCAGCAGGGCCTGGACCTGGCAACCTAAAACTAATATGGTCACTCTCACTACTCCTGACAGTACAGTAACCTATAACCACAAAACAGAAGCTGCGGCTAATGAAAAGACAGATCAGCGGTTCATTAATGATCAGTACTGGCTACTCTTCCCTTTCCACCTGGCATGGGATGAGATGGAATGGGAGCATACAGAAGAAGCCACAGCTCCTATCAGCGGCGAACAAATGCAGCGGGTCACTGTGACTTATCCCGGCGGAGCCGGTTATACTCCGGGAGACCAGTACGAAGTTTATTTCGGAGACGATCATATCATCAGGGAGTGGGTATATCTCTCCGGCGGCAGCAGGGAAAATCCTTTCCCCGCCACCTGGGAAGATTACAAGGATTTCAGCGGAATCAATATCGCACAGATGCACAGGAGTAAGGATGGGAGTTTTGAGCTGTTTTTTACTGATGTGAGTGTGGAGTAGCTAGTATTGAGTAGTGAGAAAAAGCTTTTGGCCTTTAGCCTTTAGCTTTTGGCTTTTTCCGTTATCAGTTGTCGGTTGTCGGTTTATTCGGTTACACTCAAATCCCTAAATACCGACTTGCTATTACATACTGCTGAATATATTCCTGGTTGCGGTTTCTTCTTATCATCTCAACAGAGTTTTTTTCGGCAGAAAGAAGGCACGTTGAGCAATCTCATTTTTTCGTCTTTTGGCTTTTGTTCCCGTGTACGGTGATCAGTAGAAAACGAACTTAATTATTGTTAACTGTTCCCTGATCATTGAAAATTAAAAAGTCTTGGCTCTAATTTATTGGCTTTCAGAAAAATATCCCTTCAACACCTGCCCAAACTCATACATATTTTCAAAAGAGCAATAAAACGGTGCCGGTGCCAGCCGGATCACATTAGGTTCCCGCCAGTCGGTGATCACCCCGTTCTTCATTAGGTAGTGAAAAAGTTCCTTCCCCTGTCCGTGCAGGAAGACTGATAGCTGTGTTCCCCTTTCCTGTGGTGTGATGACCTCAAAGTTGCCGCCGACTTCTTCTTCAACTTCCTGAAGAATGTACTCAAGGTAAGCAACGATTTTGTTGCGCTTTTCAATTAATGCAGGCATACCAACTTCCTCAAAATATTCGAGCGACGCCAGGTAAGGGGCTAAAGCAAGTATGGGTGCATTGCTAATCTGCCAGGCATTAGCGCTGGGTTCAGGTTGGAATTCGGGTTCCATGAGGAAACGTCTCTCTTTGTTGTGTCCCCACCAACCTTCGAATCGGGGTATATCTTTTTGATCATGGTACTGTTCATGAACAAAACATCCCGATGCATTTCCGGGACCGGAATTCATATATTTATAACTGCACCAGGCAGCGAAATCGACATCCCATTCATGTAACTTCAACTCCACATTTCCCGCAGCATGGGCAAGGTCCCAACCTACATAAGCTCCGGCTTCTTTCCCGATTTTAGTGATGGTTTGCATATCCAGGACCTGCCCGTTATAATAATTCACTCCGCCCATCAAGACCAGGGCACACTCCTCTCCTACTTCCCTGATCTTTGCCAAAATATCCTCAGTTCTGAAATGATGCTCCCCCTCCCTCTTTTTGACTTCAACAATAACCTCCTTAGGATCCAGACCATGAAACCGCACCTGACTCGCGATCATGTATTGATCACTGGGAAAGGCTTTTTCCTCCATGATAATCTTATAGCACTCTTTGGTAGGTCGGTAAAAAGAAACCATTAACAGATGCAGGTTTACTGTGAGAGTATTCATCACAGTAATTTCAGAAGGCATTGCACCTACTATAGGTGCCAGTTTTTCTGAAAACCGCTCGTGGTAATCCCACCAGGCCTTCTCTGCCTGAAAGTGTCCCTCCACAGCCAACTCCGCCCAATCGGTCATCACCTCATCAACATATTTCTTTGCATTCTTAGGCTGCAAACCCAATGAATTCCCGGTAAAGTAGATCACTTTTTTGCCGTTGACTTTTGGGAAGTGGAATTTATTGCGGAAGTTTTTAAGAGGGTCTTGTTGATCGAGTTGCTGGGCGTATTGAAGAGTATTTTCAAAAGTCATTTCTGAAAGTTTGGCTCAAAAATACGTTTTTTGGAACGAATTAATTTCAATGAATGGTCGATCGGAGTCGAGACCTCATGATGGTATTTTTTCCTTATTTGCATGACTATCCCTTTTTCCGGTTCACTTTAGGTCCGGTGCCACCGGAAAAAGAAAAACTAATTCTTTTGCCCCTCCCTAAAGGGTGAGAATTAGTTTTTCCTAAATTTATTGTGGTGAAGAAAGATAATCCATATCATGATAATAGCATGTGGAAAGGTGCTCGATCTGAGATCTTTAAGCGGGCAGAGTATCTTCGCCACAATCCTACAGAGGCAGAAAAAGTTCTGTGGGAGAAATTAAATTGTGATCCCTATAAAAAATATCATTTCAGGAGACAACATCCTATATATCATTTCATTGCCGACTTCTATTCGCATAGGCTAAAATTGATTATAGAATTAGATGGAGGTTATCATGAAAAAGAAGACCAACAGAAGAAAGACGAAATACGCACAGATCTGCTCAGTTTTCAGGGGCTGGATATCATCCGTTTCACAAATCAGGAGGTAATGGAGAACATGGAAACAGTTCTAAAAACACTAGAAGAAAAAATTAAGACTATCCCTTTTTCCGGCTCCCTTTAGTCCCGATAGCTATCGGGAGGGGCAACCGGAAAAAGAAAAACTAATTCTTTTGCCCCTCCCTAAAGGGTGAGAATTAGTTTTACCTAAATTTAATTTGTTTCACACTACGAGTAAATAGGACCTTTTCCCGGCTCCCTTTAGGGCTGGGGCAAAACGGGAAAAAGTTGAAGCTTTACTTCATCACTCCGTTACTTCATTACTACATCACCGTATTCTCCTCGAAATAGTCAACCCATCCCTCACCGGTAACATCACCGTCTCCAGCCTGTCATCTTCAACCAACAACCGGTTGTATTCCAACAAGGCTTTGGTAGATTCATCATCTTCCTGCACGGGTTCTACTACTTTTCCGCTCCAAAGAACATTATCCGATAGGATCACTCCTCCCGGCCGCAGCTTTTCCATGATCTGTTGAAAGTAAACAGGATAATTCGGCTTATCTGCATCAATAAACACCAGGTCGAAATCCTCTTTTAGAGAGGGAATGATCTCTGTAGCATCTCCAAGATGCTGCACGATCTGCTCTTTCCGGGGAGAGGCTTCAAAATACCTTTTTTGAAGATCTATTAGCTCTTCGTTGATATCGATGGTGTGAAGGATTCCGTCCGACCTCATGCCTTCTGCCAAACAAAGTGCCGAATACCCGGTATAGGTACCTATTTCCAGAATATTTTTTGGATTGATCAGCTTCGACAGCATACTCAGCAGCCGCCCCTGGTAATGTCCGCTTAACATTCGTGGCTGTAATACCTTCTGATTAGTTTCCCGGTTGAGTTGCTGCAGCAATTCGGGTTCTTTAGATGAGTGTTGAACTACGTAATCATCGATGGCTTGTGGCAGGAAATGCATGTTGTTAGTATTGAGAAGTGAGTATTGAGTATTGAGAGGTCAAAAATACAATTTTTGAGAATCTGGAGCCTAGAGACGAAAGACTAGAATTTATACTTTTTCTGCTACAATTATTGTTTAGAATTTGGTCCTCCCCGGCTGAACCTCTAACGGATAAAATCATCGAGACTAAAAGATGGCGCGGATTTGCAATCCGTGACGGGGTATAATAAAAAGGATGTTTCAATTATTGAAAGAAGCAGATTGCTTCTTTCGCTATAAAGCTATTTTTCTGTGTAAACAATCTTACAAAAACGTAACGATTCAAATCCAAAAGCACTTCGACTTTTCCTCCTGCTACCGCATTCGGGCTCAGTGTAACATCCAAAAAATTAGAATTTGGGGGTGGAAAGCAGGAATGGTAGAGATAAAAATAACAGATGTAATAACCTTAATTTTATGAAGTTGAAAGCCAAAGACCAAAAGCTATAAGCTAATGGCTAAAACCTGCGTTTCACCGAACCGGTTATCTCCTCGATCTCTTCCTTGACTTTGTCGATCTCCTTCTTCACATCATTCCCCATGGAAGTATCCATGCCGTGTTTTTCTGCACTGCGCATGACCTCAGATTTAATATCGTTAGTGGCATTTTTGATGCTGCGCATACCTTTTCCCAAACCACGGGCTATCTCCGGAATTTTATCTGCACCAAAAACCATCACCAGCACAAACATGATGAACGCCATCTCGGCACCACTGATAAAAAGAGGAAGTGTTTGCATAAGACTACAAATATACTCAGATTTCTATTCAGAAGAAAAAGGGGCTTGTTAATTCTGTCTTGGCTGCAAATCCTTCTTTTTCAAGAAGTTTTTAGGAAGAAAAAGACATGTTTTCAACAGCTGCGCACCTCCTGCGGAGGGATTTGTCTCCGGACCACCCCGTCTGCCTGCGGCAGCCACCCCTCCTTATTAAGGAGGGGAACTTCTGAGGTGCCTTTGGCACCACTGCCTTCGGCAGGTTTCTGCCCGAAAAGTCAACTTATATGAATACTATTAGTCTACTACAAATAAGAGCGAAAATTGGAATCCAACTATCTCCCCTTCTTCGGAAGGATTGGGAGATAAGGAAAAAAGAGAACCAGGCCTGCTTTGTTGCCCAAGTTGTTTTTTCGGCTGCTGCGCACCTCCTGCGGAGGGATTTGTCTCCGGACCACCCCGTCTGCCTGCGGCAGCCACCCCTCCTTATTAAGGAGGGGAACTTCTGAGGTGCCTTTGGCACCACTGCCTTCGGCAGATTTTCGGCTCGAAATGGCAACCAAAATCTGTACTACTGGCTACTTCAAATAAGGGCCAAATTTTAATTCCAATCAGCTCCCCTCCTTTGGAGAGGGCGGGGGGAGGATGAGCACAAAAAAAACCCTCTAAAAGAGGGTTTTCTTTAAATTTAATTCCGGAGCCTCCTCCCAAAGGGAGGAGAAAACACCTTCAGGTGTTTTGAACCCCAACCGGCTCCCCTCCTTTTTTAAGGAGGGGTGGCAGGCGATAGCCTGACGGGGTGGTCCGGAGACGACACCGCCACAGGCGGCAAGGTTTTACTGCTGGGTTTTCTCTTTGAATTCCTGAAACTTATCTGCTTCAGCAGCCTGTGGCCATGAATTGTTGCTGGTATCAACATCGGCAGTTTCAAGATCGGGATCAACCACGATCTTTGTGATCTCTTTGTCTGTTGCCAAAGCTCTGCTAACCTGTGTGTCATTCTTTCTCCAGATCTGTACAGGATAAGTCACTTTTTCAGTACTGCCATCGGCATAAGTGTATTCCACAATGATAGGCATTACAAGTCCACCCGGTTTATTGAAGGTTACCTGGTAAAAATACTTCGGCATCTTCATCTCTGCTCTTTGCTGCGGAGTAAAATTGTCCATCAGGTATTCATTCAATGTAGGTGCATTTTCAGCAGGAGTCTTGCCTTTCATGCTCTCATTGTACTCTTCACCGCCTTCTTCTACCACGTAAAGCACATCCATGGAAGATGGATCTTCCACGCCGTAACGCTTCAGCAGTTCAGTTCCTTCTTTCGTAGGCTTATCGGTCACATAATATTTTTTCACTTCCTCCACGCCTATATCTACAAAGTCGGTAGTATAGAACCAGCCTCTCCAGAACCAGTCAAGATCAACGGCAGACGCATCTTCCATTGTTCTGAAAAAATCTTCAGGGGTAGGGTGTTTAAACATCCATCTCTGAGCATAAGTTTTAAAGGCATGATCAAACAGCTCTCTTCCCATCACAGTTTCGCGAAGGATATTTAGTGCAGTAGCCGGCTTTCCGTAGGCATTGTTCCCTAACTGATATACATTTTCTGGATTTGACATGATGGGGGAAATAAATGATTGATCACCCTTCATATAATCCACAATTCTTGCAGGCTCTCCTCTTCTGGAAGGATATTTAGTGTGCGGCGCAATATCCTCAGGATATTTATCACCATACTCCTGCTCGGCCACATATTGCATGAAAGTATCAAGACCTTCATCCATCCAGCCCCACTGGCGCTCATCTGAATTCACGATCATAGGGAAAAAGTTGTGCCCTACTTCATGGATGATCACGCTCATCATTCCGTACTTCACACGGTCGCTATAAGTTCCGTCCTCATTAGGCCTTCCATAGTTCCAGGAGATCATAGGATATTCCATTCCTTGGTTCTTGGCATGTACCGAAATGGATTTCGGGTAAGGGTAGGTAAAAGTGTGATCTGAATAAGATTTTAAAGTATGAGCAACCACTTTAGTAGAAAAATCTTCCCAAAGCGGATTACCTTCTTTTGGATATAAAGAAACAGCCATTACATCTTTTTCTCCCAGGTCAACAGCCATCATATCCCAGATGAATTTTCGGGAAGTAGCGAATGCAAAATCCCTTACCATTTCAGCTTTCAGTTTCCAGGTCTTTTTCTTGTCAGAAAAACCTTTTTCAGCAGCTTCAGCTTCTTCCTGGGTTACGATCATTACCGGCTTGTCGTAAGATTTTTTAGCCTGCTCATAGCGACGCATCATTTCCTTTGAAAAAACTTCCTTGCGGTTTACCAATTCCCCGGTTCCATCAAGCACATGGTCTGCAGGTACAGTAATATTCACTTCGTAATCTCCAAACGGAAGTGCAAACTCCCCATTCCCCCAAAACTGGTAATTCTGCCAGCCTTCTACATCATTATAAACTGCCATTCTTGGAAAGAACTGTGCAATTACGTAAGCGTTGTTACCGTCTTTCGGAAAATGCTCATAACCCGACCGCGCTCTGTCAGTCACGTGATTATTGACATTATACCACCATGCAATGTCAAAAGTGAACTTTTCTCCTGCCTTTAATGGCTGCGGAAGATCCACTCTCATCATAGTTTGGTTGATAAAAGTCTTCAGTGGCTGCCCATTGGCACTCACCTCTGTAATATTAAAACCTCCGTCAAAAGGCTCCTGCATATATTCATCCACGAAATTTCCTGGTTGCGCCACCGGGGCAATTCCATTGCCGTCCTTTAGCTTAGCCACAGATTCTTTGGTGCGGATATTTTGATCCAACTGCACCCACAGGTATTCGAGATCATCGGGGGAATTATTGTGATAGGTAATGGTTTCGCGGCCGGTTAGCTTCTGAGTCTTATCATCAAGCTCGATATCCATTTTATAATCGGCCTCATTTTGATAATAGGCAGGGCCGGGAGCACCGCTACCCGTGCGGTACTGGTTAGGGGTAGAAAATTCCTGGTAAAGTTGACGGAATTTATTTTCATTGATGTGTCCCCCTTCCCTCTGCTCGGTTTGTTGTTCTGTTTCCTGGGCAAAAACGCCGGCAGAGAACAAAATGAAAAAAGCCGCAAGGGCAGTTTTAATAGATCTCATAGATATAATTTAAGTTTAGGTTGCTAAAAATAATTGAATTCTGAAGTTTTGCAATTTAATTGCTGAAATTTAATGTTCCTTCCGGGTGGTCCCTCATTAACAACAGACTTTTGATCTTGCCGCCATAATCCACCTTAACAACATTTTTTTGCTCCGGAAAAATATCAGTCAAGACCGAATTCTCCACAGCTATATTTTTCACAGGTTCCACATCTTCCACTTCTAAATATACAAGCAGTTGATCCTTATCATATTCTTTTCCTATATAATTTAAGGTCCTCTGCTTACCATTAACGCTGATGCTCAATTTATCCTGAAAGTATCGCTCCACAAATTGATCTGCTGCGGAATGCTCCTCTTCTTTGGTAAGATAGATCTCTTTGTTGTAGCGCTTTTGCAAAAGATCTTCCATATCATCTGTAAACACATGCGAAATGATCTGAAGCGCCCGCTGTTCTTCATTATACTTGATATCTGTCGCACTTACGTAAAATTTGTGCACAGTAGTGAAAGCAAGTAAAGGCAACAAAGCCAGAAAAATTAAGTATGTCTTTTTCATGTAGTGTAAGTCTGAAGTCACTTCTGTTTAAACAAAGACTGTTCCACAGACATAATTCTTAGACTGCAGCAGGAGGAGAAGGTTTAATTCCGGAAGAAACAAGAATCAAGAAACTAGAACCAAGACTTTGATTCTTGTCCTGTTGGCGCGGATTTGTACCCGTGCCGACTTTTAAAAATAAACGAATTAGTACCATCAATTAGCTTATGCACCCCAATGCCCTTCGACCAGCTCTCCTTCTGGTCGAGCGCTCAGGGTGACATTTCTCTATAGAACCTAGAGTCTAGAGTCTAGAGACAAGACTTTTTTAACAGTTGTCAGGTTGAGCTATTTTCACGTCCGGGAGGGCGGGGAAATTTGGTTGAAACTGGTTAATGCCCACTAATTGGTTCTGTACATCAAAGCCCTTCGACCAGCCCTCTCTCTGGTTGAGCGCTCAGGGTGACATTTCTCTATAGAACCTAGAGACTATAGTCTAGAGACAAGACATTGCACAAATTGGAATTTGAAGTGTGATCCCTGGAATTTGGTTCAAGGCTCACTGCTCATTAGTGATTGTTTATTGATAATTGTTTATTGCTAATTGTTCACTTGGCATTGAACTTCGCGCTCTGCTCCAGCAGGAACTCAATTAGATCCATCTCCTTTTCTTTATCCAGAAGCCTGGAAGGAAATCCTAAAGCATTTAAATAGGTAATAAAATTGCTGATTTGCCGGATTTGAATATCCAATACCTCTTCAAAAAACTCATTATCGTAGCGGCTTCTTATTTCCTTTTCAAGATTGATCATTCCTCTTTGGTTCAGCGGAGAAGGAGGGCGTTCTTTTGCCTTTTTTGGAGGAAAGATCATCCCGACTATACCACCGATTATGGCTAATGGATCAGCTCCGTTGGTCAATCCCGGTCCAGGCATACCAACATTTGTCACGGCAGATTGTCCGTCCTGCCTCCATTCATACTCATAATCATTAATAGAAGCCGCGGTCATTGAGGGTAGATCCAATTTGATTGTTTCAATATTTCCGGCATCCACATCCAAATTCCCTGTGAGTTCATGAGGTTTCACGACAACTTCGGGTAAATCATTAATATTTTCTATAATTTCCACATTCAAAGTCCTGCTCTTTAAAGTCTGCTCATCTATAACGAAGAGCAGATCTTTATACTGAAGTGCCGAAAAATATAAGGAGTCATTTAACTTTGCGTAGATACTGAAGTTGCCTTTTTCTGATGACACACTCCCCTTTCCGGAGTTTTTATTATAGATCGTAATTCCCTGAAGATCGGCTTCCGCAGGAACTTTTATAGTACCTTCAATCTCCACCTCCCCAAATGACTGAGCAGCCGAACATGTGGTAATTATCAGAAAAATTAGAAGCAGCAGGTTCTTCATCCAGGATCAATAACGGGAAAATGTAGGAAATATTTTACACTAAGGCTGCCAGGATATTCTCATTTGTGCTTTAACCTAAATCTCGTCCCTATGGGATTTCTATCTTGTGTTGAGAATGTTTCTACCAATCATTTGGCCCTACAGTACAGATTGGTATTTAGAGTTTGAACTTAATTCACTACCCCTCGGCCACATTTTTCCCTGAACACTGCTCACTGCTCACTGATCACTGATCACTTATTATCTGCCTTTTTCTCCCTGTAACGTTGACTCTGTTTTACAAGAAAATCAATAAGTTGCAGCTCGTTTTCTTCCTTCAGCATTTGTGGAGAAAGACCATTATCTTCAGCAAAATAGATGAATTCATAAATATTATCTTTCTCAATATTTAAATTCTCCCTGAAAAAGTCATCATCATAAAGCTGTAGTACCTGTTCATCCAGGTCTTCATTTCCACCTATATTGGTCATGACGCTTCGGGTGGTAAAGATGTTCCTGAAAATGTTGGCAAAATTAGTTCCGTTATAGATCATAGCTTCCCTCATCGCCGCATTTGCCGGTGAAGTAAGAGAATCGGGTCGAAAAGTATACTCGTAAGAATTGATCTCGGCTGCCGATTGCGTGGGAAGATTAATTTCCGCTACAGGAATTCGTGCCACGTCAACCTCAACATTCCCGGATAGATCATAAGGAGTCACCACGACTTCCGGCAACTCGGTTACAGATTCAGAAATAAATACATTGAGCTGTTGGTTTTCTACTACCCCCTTATCAATTACAACCGAAAAATCCTGATATTGTAAAGCAGCAAAATCCAGTGTATCTCCCGCAGCCACTCTAATATTAAAATTTCCGGCTTCATTGGAAATAGTGGCCGACTTTGCAGTACGGTTAATTATAGAAATGCCCTGGGGATCTTCTCCCAGTGGCGGAGTGATCTTTCCGCTGATGGCTAACCGCTCCTGGGCAATCAGACTTACCGAAAAAAAGAAAATTGTAATGTAGAGAAGACTTTTCATGATGCTGCTTTTCTTAAAGAAACAAAATCAATTCTTTATAAAAATCTAATTGCCGACTAAACTTTAGTTAAAGGTGGGATGGGGATTGGTTAATTGGGGATTGGAAAAATGGGAATTAGGGATTAGGAAATGGCTTTTAGAATGGAATTAATACTACTCAAGTCAGCAGACTTTAAGGTTTTCTCGAGGCCCCAACAAGAGAGCCCGGTAACCGGAAACCGGAAACAGCAAACAGAAATACGGTCTCTAAATCCTGAATTTTGAATCCTGAATTTTGAATCCCTCCAGAATTAGCTCAATTTTAAAAACTGCCTGTTCCAGATTTAGTAATTTTACAGGTAAACTAATTCGACCCTATGAAAAACCTGATTCTTGCCAGTACTTCTACCCTCCATGGCCAGGAATATCTGGAGTATCTTACCCCAGTTTTAAATTCTCATTTTTCAGATTGTAATGAAATTTTGTTCATCCCTTACGCCAGGCCTGGCGGCATCACCCATGATGAATATACTCAGAGTGCCCAAAAAGCCTTTGAAAAGATAGGGCTTGCGGTAAAAGGCATTCATCAATTTGATTCTCCTTCAGAAGCTATAAAAAAGGCGGAGGGTATATTTACCGGGGGTGGAAATACTTTTTTACTGGTGCAGCAGCTCTATCACTTTGATCTTCTTCAGCTACTCCAGGAGGTACTCAAAACAGGTATTCCCTACCTCGGGACCAGCGCGGGCACTAACATTGCGGGGCTAACCATGAAAACTACCAATGATATGCCCATTGTTTATCCTCCATCATTCAAAACTCTGGGAATGGTGCCTTTTAATATCAATCCGCATTACCTCGATCCCGATCCGGATTCAACTCATAAGGGAGAGACGCGGGAAACCAGGATCAGGGAATTCCATCAATTTAATACCCCTCCGGTTGTAGGACTGCGCGAGGGGAGTTGGCTGGAGGTGAAAGGAAATAACATTAAGTTAAAGGGAGAACCTTTGGCCCGCATTTTTGAAGCCGGACTGGAAGCCTATGAAGTAGAACCCGAAACCCTGCTCAATGACCTCGCATAATGTCGATTACCAGAAGATCCTCAACCAGATAGGTCAGGAATTCGCCGACAAACCCCGGTCCGGGAAAGTTGCATCATATATTCCGGAACTGGCCAAGGTGCCTGCAGATAAATATGGGATGCACCTCTATGACCTCAATGGCAATAATTACTGTTTTGGGGATAGCAACGAGAGATTTTCCATACAGTCAATTTCCAAGGTGTTTACTCTTTCCCTGGCCATGAAGGTGGTGGGAGATCAACTATGGAACCGCGTGGGAGTGGAACCGTCGGGTGACCCCTTCAATTCCCTATCCCAACTGGAAAATGACTCGGGTATTCCCAGAAATCCATACATAAATGCAGGGGCTATGGTGGTTGCAGACGTACTGGTCTCAAATTTCACTAATCCAAAAGCAGCACTTCTTGCATTTTTACACGAGATCACCGGGGATACCAGTATCGATTTTGATCCTGTGGTAGCAGCTTCCGAAAGATCTGAGGGTTATCGCAACTACGCAATGGTGAACTATCTAAAATCTTTTGGGAACATTGAAAATTCAGTCGAGGACGTGCTGGATTTTTATTTCCATCAATGCTCCATCTCCATGTCGTGCCGGGATCTTTCCAATGCTTTTATCATTTTTGCCAATGACGGAAAGGTAATGGGTTCAGACCGGGAATTCCTTACCGGAAGACAGGTGAAAAGGATCAATGCACTCATGCAGACCTGCGGATTTTATGATGAAGCAGGGGAATTTAGTTTTGAAGTAGGGCTCCCCGGAAAGAGTGGGGTTGGCGGCGGAATTGTCGCGGTCCATCCCGAACGTTTTGCAGTCACAGTTTGGAGTCCACCGTTGAATCCCAAGGGAAATTCCGCTTTAGGTATGGCTTCTTTGGAGCGTCTTACCACGCTTACCGGGTTTTCCATTTTTTAATATTGCGAAAAGTAAGGTTGATCCGGGGTTCTTTCACTTTTTTTGTCTTCGGAAGGCTGTGCTGCCAGTGTTGCTGAGTTTCCCCAGCCATGAGCAACAGGCTTCCGGGCTCCAGCTGCAGTTCGATTTTTTCTGCGGAAGCTTTATGCTTCAACACAAATTTTCTTTGCACCCCAAGGCTTACTGAAGCAATTGCCGGATGTTTTCCAAGCTCGGCTTCCGCATCGCTGTGCCACGACATGCCTTCCTCTCCGCTTCGATACAGATTAAGAAGGCAGGAGTTGAAGGTAAGACCTGTCACCTCCTCTACCTTCTGTTTTACCGGAAGCAATTCCGGAATCCAAAGCCTTGCCTTTTTTGTCATTTTTGAATAGGTATATTCATATTCCTCCTTCCCATACCAGGCAGTTTTTCTCTGGGTCACGATCCTTTTTCCATAGATCATTACCTCGTCGTATTGCCATTGCACCTGTTCTAGAAGGTTCTTAAAGTGAACTTCAGCCTGAGCTTCAGAAAAAATTTTTCCGAAGTAATAAGCTTCACCTTCAAGAGGAAGTAAATTTTCCGGTTTAGACATAATTGGTTTTTAAAACAATTTTAACAGCAGCTTCAGCAACAATGCTCCTTTTTAGTATTTTTGATCGGTTATATTCAAGTTAATGAAAAAATATATTTTATTTCTGTTAGGTTGCTTTTGCTTCGGATTTATGAAGGCGCAGCAGTTTGATTCCGGGGCCTATAAAATGGCATACAAAGCACATTTTGAAAAGCTCGCCTATGGCGACAGCCTTACTCTGGAAACTAAAATTACCGGTTTAAGCAATGCCTGGGCCGAAGCTAAATTTAACTTCGCCAACTTTGACCTTATCCCGACGGTAAACTGGGACAGTATCTACAAAGCTTATATTCCCAGGGTGATGGCAAGCAAAGACCGGAAGGAATACTATTCGATCCTGAAGAAATTTTACACACATTTAAACGACGGTCATACGCTTATTGTGCCTCCGAAGGAATTGTGGAACGAATTTATGGCAGCTCTCCCTGTAAGGACCCAAATTATTGATGGACGGGTGGTGATTACCCAGCTTAAAAGCGATAAGCCGGAATATCAACTCCTGCAACCGCGAACCATCATTAATAAGATCAACGGAATGCCGGCCACTACTTATGCTGAAGAACATGTGGCTCCCTACGTTTCTGCCAGCACGCCTCACGATCTAACCGCCAGGCTCTACTCCTATTTCCTTACCCACGGAAGTCTGAAGGAACCGTTGCTGCTGGAACTGGAAAGTCCTGCCGGAAAAAAAATTACTCAGAGTTTCCGGAGAGAAAGCAGAAATCAGTTATTCCCGGCTTCGGAAGGTTACACTTACAGGCCTCTGAATAAATCCACAGGATTGCTAACCATCAATACCTTCAACGATCCTGAAGTGGTGAAGTTCTATGACAGCCTTTTCCAGACACAGCTTCCCAAAAATCTCATCATAGATATTCGCAACAATGGGGGAGGAAACGGAAATAACGGATTTGAATTGATCGGTTATCTTACCTCCAAGCCATTTCCAACGGGTAAGTTTGTTATAAGACATTATACTCCTGTACAACGTGCCTGGGGTGGCGACCCGGACAAGCTTGAGATAAATTCCTATGACTGGAAGCCTTACAAAAAACCCACTTTTGAAGGGAAAGTTATCGTGCTCGCCGGCCCTGATACTTATTCAGCTGCAGAAGATTTTCTTTCTTCCTTCAAACATATCAAGAGGGGTACGGTGATAGGTCAAACCACAGGCGGCAGCACCGGACAACCCCTCATGTATCAGCTTCCTTTTGGAGGCCTTGGAATTGTTTGTGCGAAAAGAGATGCATTACCCGGTGGTGAGGAATTTGTTGGCATTGGCATTTCCCCCGATGTTGAAATAAAACCAACTCTTAAGACCTATCTTGCCGGGAAAGATGAAGCTCTTGAAGCTGCTTTAAAAATGCTGAAATGAAAAACCTATTTCCCTTCCTTCTGCTCCTCACTGTATTGAGTTTTTCCTGTACAACAGAGCAGGAAACGCAGGTACTTGTACTACCCACCATTCACGGAGCACATGAAGTCAATGAAAATTATACCTACGATGACCTGCTGCAGCTGGTTAAGAGTTATGAGCCCGATGTGATTGGGGTGGAAATAAGGCCCGAAGATTTTAATTTATCTACAGATTCCCTTGACCTTTTTTATCCGCTGGAAATGATCATGGTACGGGATTCCTTTCCCGGAAAAGTGAGAGGGATCGATTATTACAATGAAGAAACCAGAAATATAACTGTGAGCAGGAAAATGTTTTCGGACACTGTTTCTGAAATGTACAGCATCAAACGACTTACACAGGACATGAGGCTGGATTCAACTTTTGTAGCATCTTACGAAAAGACCAAAATCCCAGAAATCCAGGAAGAACAGCGAAGAATGGCACTTAATTATTCCGCAGAAGAATTTTTAAAAGGGGAATATGACAGTATCACCGGCCTGCAGTATCAAATCGAAGACAGCCTGTTTGGAAACAGTCCATACGCTGCCTATCCGGTTTTTAATAATCGACGGGATCTGCAGATCACCCTCAATGCGCTGCAACTTGTGGAAGAAAATCCCGGAAAAAAGATACTTCTGCTCGTGGGTGCCAATCACCGCAACCGCCTTGTGGATTCTTTGGAAAATCGACAAGTGGACCTCATAAAAGATCTGAACTTCAGGAGAGATTAAACCGCGCCACTATCTTTTCTTTTGCAGGAGAACCTTTATACCAGGAGAGAATGATAGGAAGAGTCACAAGCAACCTTACCAGCGAAAAGACGACCTCCCCTTTTACATCCAGGTCCAGCGGATAAGCAAAATTGGCCATAAAATGTAGCAGTACAGCCGCGAGAATACTTTTTTGAGTATGATTGTAAACCCATGTAAAGATCACTGAAAGTACCATGATCTGAAGCGCCCAACTCCAGAAGGTGATTCCAAACCCTTTTTCAAATTGAGATGTACCTTCAATGAAAAAAAGAGGCAGGTGCCATAACACCCAAAAGGAACCCACCATAATACTTCCTCCTAACCTTCCCCATTTCTCCTGGAGCGGATCCAGAATGTATCCTCGCCAGCCTAATTCTTCTGCCAGTGGGCCGCCGAGCATCATAAAGATCAGGAAGAAAGCCACAGCTTCAAAATCAACTAATCCGGAGAAATAGGAAGAAAAATTGGGCAGCTCTTCCCCCAGGAGGAATAAAAAACTGTATCCCACCAGGAGGATCAAAGGGAAGATCAGGAAAATCAAAAGCAGCCATTTCCAACCAATTCTTCGAATGTCCACCACCCTTAACCAAAAACCTTTTATAACTCTACTATCCCGGGAAGTCTGCACCATATAGATTGCTACCAGCGATGGTCCAAATGCTCCGAGAAAAAGCAGGGGAATAAAAAATTGGGCTGAAATTGGGAACATGAGCATTCCTCCCCATACCAGCCAGGAAAAAAGAAAGCTGAGGGAAAGAAATGTGCGGGTTTTTTTAGCTGTTTTCATACCTTATAAACCAGCAAACTCCTAAGATGTTACAGTTTAAATAGACATTTCCATCTCAAATTGATTCACGGGGTTTGAAAAATGCCATTTTTGAAGGGTATTTATAAGCTGTTCCCTTTCAGCATCCACATTTTTCAGTTTCACTTCCTGTAAAAGCTCTCCCGCAGCCGACAGTAGTGCGTCATAATTTCCGGTTCTACTCTCCAGCTGAATGATATTCCCCGCATCGTCAATAGAAATGAAAGCTTCCGGTCCGGCGGCCTCTCCAAAAGCATAAGTCTTCACCTTGTCCCCCAATAATTGGATCGCCCCTGCAGAATTATCCCAGGAATAATGCTGCGGGCGGTAAAGTCCACTTTTCAATACTTCTGAAAAATCCCATTTTTGAAGAATATTTTCCGAGTTTGTTTTTGGCAGATTTCCGCTAAAAGTTTTTAAGGTTCTGGTGATCCTAAAGCCAATGCGCTCATAAACCTTTATTGCTTTCTCATTTTCACAGATCACCTCCAAAAGGCACTTTTCAATCCCCTTTTCCTTCAGCCGGGGAATGGCATGAGCGTATAATTTATCGACTATGGCCTTTCCCCGATATTCCGGAAGGATACCCGTGCCGGTATTGTAGGCAGTTAATTTGCCGTTATGGTTATCGATCCCGTTAATGATAAAACCTACAAGTTTTTCTTCCTCAAACATTCCAAAGGACAGACTCCAGTCAACCCTGGCAATAGTGAAACGATTTTTCCAGTATTCTACGTCTGCCGGAAGTTTTACGTAATAGTTTTCAAAAGCGGTAAGGAAGCAGGTGATCACCTCTTCCACCGGGAGATTAGCTAGGGCTTTAATTTTCATGGGCTGCAAAATTTGCGGCCCAAATTAACGGAAAATTATTCTTTGACGGCAGCTTTTCTTTTCATCATAATAAAAGTTCCCGAAATAAGGAATCCGGCGAAGATTGGATACATCACCCAAAATGAGGAAGCCGCAGCTTCTTCAGAAGTGAGAAGACCCATAAAAATGTGCAGGATCGAAGTAAACAACATTCCAAGGGTGCCAGTAAGAAAAAATTAACGTTTTGTAAGAAGGGTGGAATGACATGTCGTTTAGATCCTTTCAGAGTTTAAACTCTGAAAGGGTTCCTTGAGATATCATAGCCGCCTTTCCTGGATAGATTCCCTACACTTATAGGTTGTCCCTACGGTACAATAATTTGAAGGTGAGATTTTTTCTACCCAGATTTTGTCCCTGACGGGACAAACGAGAAACCAAAATCTGAGAAAACCTCACAGGTCTCCAAGACCTGTGAGGTTTCAACAAAAAAGCCCCGTCTATCGACAAGTCATGGAACGGGAAACCGGGTTCCCCTCGACCCCGAAGCCTCGGGACTCGGGATAAACTTCTCACCCGATCTCCCGCAAAAAAAAAGCCCCGTCTATCGACGAGGCTTTGAGCGGGAGACCGGGTTCGAACCGGCGACATTCAGCTTGGAAGGCTGACGCTCTACCAACTGAGCTACTCCCGCGTTGGTATTGCTCTGCAAATATATATGGAAAGTTTTTATTGCTCAAAATATTTTTACAGCTTTTTCAGAAAATGATAGCCTTTGATCTCGTAGCCTTCATTTAAATAAAATTTGTGGCTGCGGTAGTTGCTTACGTAGCTGTTCAATTCTGATGTTTCGCAACCTCTTTTTTCAGCATAGGCATAGATGAATTCAAACAGCTTCTTCCCTATTCCCTTGTTGCGGTGCTCGTCTTTTATGAAAATATGATCGGGTTCACAGGAGCGGCCGGCATAGTGACGGGTCATAAACCACATCCCAAAGACTCCTACCATTTCCTCCTCAAGAAAAATTCCGAAGCATTCATAATTTTGGTTGAACATTTCTCCAAAGCGTTGAGTGAGGATCTCATTGGAAAATGTATTACCCATCAACTGCTGGATAAGGGGCAGGATCTGCGGAATTTCCTCCTTTAAAATCTTGTTAAATGCAAGCTTCATCCACTTCTTTTCTGCAAAAATAGTCATATTTTTAGCTACTTAATACTTAAAAATTACCATGAAAGACACAGATAAAGCCGGTAAAATTCAGGATCAAATTGACCGTTCCCTTCTAAATGAAAGAAAGATCTTTCTATGGGGTACGGTAAATGAGAAATCAGCAAAGCACCTTATTGAAAGAATGCTTTACCTGGATGCAACCGGAGACGAAGAGATACAATTTTATATAAGCAGTCCGGGAGGTTATGTTACTTCAGGATTTGCAATTTATGATACCATGCTCGGTTTAAACAGCCCGGTTTCCACCATATGTACAGGCCTTGCCGCTTCAATGGGATCCATTTTGTTATCTGCCGGCACCAAAGGCCGCAGATTCATTCAACCTCATGCTAAGGTGATGATCCATCAGCCAAGTGGTGGCGCACAGGGGCAAGCTTCCAATATTGAAATTCAGGCAGCAGAGATCCTCAAGATCAAAGATCTTAGTGCCCGGATCCTGGCAGAAAATTGCGGACAGGATTACGAGCGCGTTCTAAAAGATTTCAACCGTGACTATTGGATGGATGCATCGGAATCTGTCGAATACGGAATCGTTGACAATATCCTCAAAAAACAATAACCATGAACAAAGAAATTCAGCAAAAAGAAACAGACGGGAAAGGTATGTTCTTCATTGAGAAAGACGGCGATATTATTGCTGAACTCACCTATACCCGGCAGGATAATAACATCATGACCCTAGATCATACCGAAACCAATCCTGAATATGAAGGAGAAGGTTTGGCCAGCAGTTTAGTCAAGCATAGTGTGGAATATGCTAAAGAAAAAGATCTTAAGATCGATCCACTTTGCAGGTATGCTGCCGCCCAGTTCAAGCGACATGAAGAGTATCGGGAGGTACAGGCCACAGAGGCTTAATCAGCCCATTTTTTGATCCGGAAAATCTCAGCAGAAGAAACTTACCCGGTACGGCAACAGGTGCTGCGGCCGGGAAGACCTGCCAGGGAAGTCTTTTTTGAAGGAGATCTCGAACCCGACACCTTTCACCTGGGTTATTTTGATGCCGGGAAGATCCTAGGGGTAGCTACCTATGTCTCCCGCAAAAATAACTTTTTTGAAGCCGCTGTTCAGTATCAGCTAAGAGGAATGGCTGTTTTACCAAATCATCGTGGAAAAAACATAGGAGAAGAACTTCTGCTTAAAGGCGAAAAGCTGCTCAAAAGTAAAGACCCCGAAATATTATTGTGGTTTAACGCCAGAGAAGTGGCAATTGGCTTCTATAAGAAATATGGTTACCAGGCAATAGGGAATCCTTTTATGATCCCAAACGTGTGCATGCATATTGTGATGCACAAAAAATTATAAACCGTTATGAAAAAGAATTTTTTTTACCCCCTGCTCCTCATCTTTTTAAGCCTTGGCGCCTGTAAGGGTGACAGCAATGAACCGGGTACCCAGGCTTCATCGGATAATGCTTCCGAAAATATTGCTGAAGCCACTCCCGACGGCATCAAAACAGAGATCTCTTCTAAAAATGACATTTTTGAAGGCGGTTTACTGGAAAAGATCTACAGTGAAAGAAACTACGAATCTCTCTGGAGGAACGGGGAACATATCTTTTCATTTTACAATAGCCTGGCCGGGGCAGATCTGGAAGGCCTCAACTTTGAGGATTACCACGGCGAAGAAATTGACCGGCTGCTTTCGGCAGGAGATCTTGATGAAGATGAGGCGGCACGGCTGGACCTGTTGCTTTCCGACGCTTTCCTTACTTATGCCCGCCATCTCTACTACGGAAAACTGGATCCCAGGGAACTCAATGAATTCTGGGGTGTGAAAAAGGAGGAAAAAGATCTTGCTTCCCTTCTGAAAAATACTATTGAAAAAGGAAATTTTGAAGAAGTCTTAGAAGGCCTTAAACCAAATCATCAGGTCTATCGCGATCTTAAGACAAGCCTTGCCGAATACGAGAAACTAAAAGAAGAAAATGGGGTGATAAATAAAATCCCCGAAGGCGAATTGATCAATCCGGGAGACAAGGATGGAAGGATTCCGGCAATTGCAAAAAGATTAAAGACGCTTCAGGTGGAGGTGGATACCACCGCCCTGGACAGCACCTATTCTGAAGTTTTGGTGGAAGCCGTTAAGAAATTTCAGCAGAGTAAAAGCATACAGACAGATGGGATCATTGGGAATTCCACAATTTCAGAATTAAATAAGAGTCCTAAAGACCGTTACAAGCAGATCCTTGCAAATCTTGAAAGATGGCGCTGGTATCCACGGGACCTGGGAGAGCATTATATTATGGTCAATATTCCTAATTTTAAACTTGCCGTAGTTAAAGACGGCGATACGGTGAGACAGCATAACGTTATTGCCGGTGCTAAGGAACGTCAAACCCCGATATTTTCAGATACTATTGACCACCTGGTGATCAATCCCACCTGGACGGTCCCCCCTACAATCAAATCCCAGGATGTTCTTCCAAAAATGGCAGCTGATCCCTCTTATTTGCAGCGAAATAACATGGCACTTACCGGACCTAACGGGGAAGCGGTAAATCCTTCTTCTGTAAACTGGAACAGTGAGGCTGCAAAAAGTTACACTTTTACACAAAGAGCAGGACCTTCAAATCCTCTTGGCCGGGTAAAGATCATGTACCCTAATAAATATTTGATCTATCTGCATGACACTCCTGCTAAAAGCCTTTTTAGCCAAACAGACAGAGCAGAAAGTTCGGGTTGTGTAAGAGTGGAAAATGCATTAGACCTGGCCGCGTATGTGGTAGAGAATCAAAGTGAATGGACCAGGGATAAAATTGAAAAGATCGTCGGGTCTGGTGAGACCACTATTGTAAAAGTGGACCGGCCCATCCAGGTCCATCATTTCTATTGGACAGCCTGGAGGGCCGGTGGTGAAACTGTATTTACTAATGATGTCTATGATCTTGATGAAAAGATCTATTCAAAACTGGTAAGAAAATAGTTTATGCTGACTGCGTCTTGAGATAAGTTGAATTTGCAATATAATTATCACTGTTGTGATAGATAAATAAAGCAGATCCTCCTTTTATGGTGTTGATGATTTCTTTAGAAACTTCGGTAGGTACGGCAGGGCATCCATAGCTTCTGCCTAATCTTCCAAGTCTTTTGATGGACTCTTCTTTAGCATAGTCGGCGCCGTGAATGACTACATAGCGTTCTCTCGCTTTAGAATTGAATTCCTTTTCCATGCCGTCAATGAACAGGGAAAGTCCGTTTTTACCGTAATAAGTTTCGGCTGTTACATAAAATCCAAGGGAACTCTGCAGGGAATTGGGTGTATTAGAAAAGTTGGTAGCCATGTTTCCACCGGTGTTCTTTCCGTGAGAAACATAAGTATGGTAGATCACCTCATTTTTATCCATGTCCAGGATCCACATCCTTTTTTCTGTAGAAGGAAGGCTAAAATCTACAATAGTCAATAAATTGTTCTCTATCTTCTTTTCGGCTTCAAGCTTGTTATAACCGGTGAGAGCATAGGTGAAGGAAACCTGGGAAGGCATATTTGCATTTAAAGTGACAAATTCCTCATATAAAAGGTTAATTTTTTCTTCGGCTGTAGGTTCAGCCTTTAGAGTGGGCTTAACTTCTGTTAAATCGGTAGAGGTAGGATTGGCAGTAGGTTCGTAAGTAGTAAAGGCAAAAGAGGCAGTTATAAAACCTGCCATTAAAATTATTTTGTTTATCATATCTTTTTGTTAAATAGTTAGTTGCCAATAAAGTTTCAAAGGTCATACCAAAAACAGGAAACAGACTATTAATACTGTTAAAATGAGATATTTAACATTCTCCTCCAGCTGATTTAAAAACTCAAAAATTGATAAAATATTGTACGAATAAAAATGTGTAGTGTTAAAATTTTGTCTAGACGTCTCTTTCCCCCGTTTGACATTTTCACAAGCATTTTCTTAATCCTCTTAAGGCGGGCATATTTCATATCTTTGCCTAAAATTTACTAAGCATGAATAAAAAAGTAATTTTAATGATCCTGGATGGCTGGGGGATTAGCAAAGATCCTTCAAGATCTGCCGTCGATGCTGCAAATACACCTTTCATAGATTCTTTATATAATCAGTATCCTCACAGTCGCCTGCGTACAGACGGGATGAATGTTGGTTTACCCGAAGGTCAAATGGGTAATAGTGAAGTGGGTCATATGAATCTTGGGGCAGGAAGAATTGTGTATCAGGACCTGGCAAAGATCAATCTGGCTGTTCAAAATAATTCTCTGGGAAAGGAACCTGTACTGGAACAGGCATTTAACTACGCAAAAGAGAACAATAAACCTATACACTTTATGGGGTTGGTTAGCGATGGAGGAGTCCATTCTCATATCAATCATCTTAAAGGTTTACTTACCGCTGCTGATGAGTTTGGAATTTCAGAAAAATACGTCCACGCCTTTACAGATGGACGGGATGTAGATCCAAATTCCGGAAAGGGTTTCATTGAAGACCTGCAAGTGCACCTGGAAAAAACCGGTTCCAAACTGGCTTCTATTGTAGGCCGCTACTATGCAATGGACCGGGATAAACGTTGGGAGAGAACAAAGGTGGCTTATGATCTCGTTGTCAACGGAAAAGGAGAAAAAACCACCAATGCTCCTGAAGCTATTCAAAAAAGCTATGACGAAGGAGTCACCGATGAATTCATCAAGCCTATCGTTATGACCGATGCTGCCGGAAATCCCGTGGCTACCCTTAAAAAGGAGGAAGTAGTGATCTTTTTCAACTTCAGGACAGACCGCGGCCGACAGCTTACAGATGTATTAACCCAGCGGAACCTTGAAGAGCAGGGAATGAAGGCTTTGCCTCTATATTACGTGACCATGACCCGTTATGATGAGAGCTTTAACAACATCAATGTAGTATTCAGCAAAGATGACATTAAAGCCACCCTTGGGGAGGTACTGGAACATGAAGGGAAATCTCAGATCAGGATTGCAGAAACAGAAAAATATCCTCATGTTACTTTCTTTTTTTCCGGCGGAAGGGAAAAACCTTTTAAAGGAGAAAGAAGAATTATGGTAAACTCTCCAAAAGTGGCCACTTATGACCTGAAACCGGAAATGAGCGCTTTTGAAGTAACTGCTGAAATTGTGCCTGAAATTAAGAAAAAATCGGCCGATTTTATCTGTCTTAATTTTGCAAACCCTGATATGGTAGGACATACAGGGGTTTTTGAAGCCGCCGTAAAAGCTTGCGAAACTGTTGATCAATGTGCAAAAGAAGTTATTGAAGCTGCGGTAGAAAATGACTACAGCGTTCTGGTAATTGCAGATCATGGGAACAGCGAATTCATGATCAACGAAGATGGCAGCCCAAATACAGCACATACCACTAATCCTGTACCCTGTATTTTAATAGACAAAGATGTAAAGACCATCAAGGATGGCATTTTAGGAGACATAGCTCCTACGATTTTAAAACTCATGGGAATCGAAAAACCGGAATTAATGACTCAAAAACCTCTTATATAATTTATGAAATTCTTAATGTACCTCATGCTGTTGATCACAGCAACCAACTGCGGAAGTTCCCAACAAAATAAAGCTAAAACTACCCAAACTAAAGCCCCACCGGTAGAAGAACAAAACGACCTGCTCATTGGTAGTATTGATAAAAATGATCTGCAACAGGCGCCGCATTCGGCCTGGTTCGATCCCATGTACCAGTCCTACAAACCCGATCAAAAAGCTCTGAAGACAATTCAGGAAAACATCAATGATTACGATATTAAGATGTTCATGGGTACCTGGTGCGCCGATAGTCAGCTGGAAGTACCAAAGTTCTATAAGCTTCTGGATTTAAGCAATTATGATCTGGACAGGCTTGAAGTTACTGCAGTACAAGAAGACAAAACCTTACCCGATGGGAGTCAAAAGGAGTTTGATGTGATCTACGTCCCCACGATTATCTTCTTTAAAGACGGAGAAGAAGTAGGACGTTTTGTAGAATATCCACAGGATGAACTTGAAAAAGACGTAGCAAAAATTGTTTCGGGGCAGGAATACGAACATTCTTACCAAAACTAGAAGCCATTTTAATGCTGTTTCTATTATTTTTGCATTATGCCCAAATTATTGACCATAGCAGTAGATTTTGACGGAACGCTTGTTGAAAACAGATATCCTCAAATTGGAAAACCTATACTGTTTGCATTTGAAACACTGAAAAAACTGCAGCAGGAAGGACATCAGCTCATTCTCTGGACCTACAGATGCGGCGTAAAGCTGGATGAGGCAGTGGATTATTGTGAAAATAAAGGAATAAAATTTTACGCGGTGAATAAGAGTTATCCGGAAGAGGAATATGACGGCCTTATGAGCAGAAAGATCCTTGCCGATATTTTTATAGATGACCGCAATATCAATGGTTTGCCGCCATGGGGAGAGATCTATCATCAATTAGCCGGTTCTAATGGCGCGAAAGTAAACACTCCCGAAAAAACCAAAGGTCTTTTGAACATATTTAAAAAGTTATCATGATCATACAAAAGTCACGGGAAGAGATCGAATTAATGCGCGAGAGTGCCCTCATAGTTTCTAAAACCCTGGGGATGCTGGCGAAAGAAGTGAAACCCGGAATCACCACTCTCAAACTGGATAAGCTTGCCGAAGAATTTATTCGGGACCATGGTGCCGAACCCGGTTTTTTGGGAATGTATGATTTCCCGAATTCTCTCTGTATGAGCCCCAATGCACAGGTAGTTCATGGAATTCCTAATGACGAACCTCTAAAAGAAGGAGACATTATCTCTATAGATTGTGGAGCTCTTAAAAACGGCTTTTACGGAGATCATGCCTATACCTTTGCCATAGGCGAAATAGATGCTGAAACCCAGAAGTTGCTGAAAGTAACAAAGGAATGCCTCTATCATGGAATTAGGGAATTCAAGATAGGTAATCGTGTGGGCGACGTAGGATTTGCAATTCAGCAGCATGCCGAAAAAAATGGTTTTGGTGTGGTGAGAGAATTAGTTGGTCATGGTCTTGGTGCAAAAATGCACGAAGATCCGGAAATGCCTAACTACGGAAAACGCGGCCGCGGAAAGAAATTTGTTGAAGGAATGGTTGTCGCCATAGAACCCATGATAAATGCAGGTACGCATCGCATCAAACAACTTCGTGATGGATGGACCATTCTCACTGCCGATAACAAGCCCAGCGCTCATTTTGAGCATGATGTCGCATTAATTGATGGCAAACCTGAACTATTGTCCACTTTTAGCTACATTTATGAAGCTTTGGGAATAAGCAGTGACGAGGAGGAAGAATTTATAGCTCATACCTTAAAATAAATGATTAAAAATTTTCGACAGGAGAAATGGCTTCCTTATTATAAGGATACCTGGCAGCCCCGCTTCAAATACGCCGTGTCCAATTACGGCCGCGTGGTGAGCTATGTGAAAAATCCTGAAGGAGATCTTTTAAAAGGCGGAAAATCGCAAGGCTTTCTCACCTTTGTTGCCAATCTCAAAAATGGCAAAAAACAAGCTTCCTATATTCATCGGGTAGTTGCCGAACTTTTTCTTCCGCGGAAGGAAAATGAAGAGTATGTAATCCATAAGAATTACATCAAAACTGAAAATAAAGTAAGTAATCTTGCCTGGGTCACCAAAACCGAATGGGTAGCACACCAGCAGAACAATCCGCAGGTGAAGGAGAATAAGCTGAAGCGTAAGTTGGGAACAATAAAATGTTATTCCAAGCTCACCTATGCCCAGGCCACCGTGCTCAAGAAAAAACTTCTGGATCCAAACCGAAGGACCAGGATAAGGGTGCTGGCAAAGCAATTCGGCGTTTCTGAAATGCAGCTCTACCGCATAAAGTCGGGAGAAAATTGGGGAGATATTAAAGTATGATAGGAAAAGCTTTCAGGTTTTTTCTGAACAGGATTCCCCGGCCTTTGCTCATCAGGCTGAGCTATTATATTAAACCCCTTTTCCTGCTCACGCTCCGCGGAAATAAATACACAGATCCCATCGATGGCCGAAGCTTCAGGAAATTCCTCCCTTACGGGTACGAACAACAGCGGGAGAATGTGCTCTCCCCTTCTACCCTTTCCCTGGAACGGCACCGGTTATTGTGGCTCTACCTGAAGGAACATACAGATTTTTTTACCGCTCCTCATAAAGTGCTTCACTTTGCGCCGGAACAGGCTTTCTATTCCCGGTTTAAAAAGCTGAAAAATCTTAACTACACCACGACCGATCTCAATTCTCCCCTGGCCGATGTAAAAGCTGATATTTGCAATCTTCCGTTTGAGGATAATACCTTTGATTTTATTCTATGCAATCACGTGCTGGAGCATATCCCGGACGACCATAAAGCAATGGCTGAACTTTACCGTATTTTAGGACCCGGAGGTACAGCTATTCTTCAAATTCCGCAAGACCTGCAGCGTGAGAAGACCTTTGAAGATAATTCAATTACAGACCCAAAGGAAAGAGCAAAGATCTTTGGTCAGTACGACCATGTAAGAGTGTATGGAAGAGATTTTTTTGAGCAGCTAAGGAAAACCGGCTTTCAAGTGGAAGAAGTGGATCTTACTTCCCGAATGGATCCAGGTTTTGTCGATAGATACAGGCTGGCCATAGGAGAGATCATTCCGGTGGCGAGGAAGTCTTTGGTTGATTAGTTAATTGGGGATTGGTTAATAGTTGTGGGTTGCGGGTTGCGGTGAAAAAAAATACCCGGCACCGATTACAAATCCGCGCCATCGGGACCTGAATTACAAATTGTAATCGAAATTTAAACAACTGACGAAATTTTTCCCGGATGTTTGAAAATGTCAACTTTTTTATTTCCCCTGCCCACTCCTAACTTCTACTCACGAGGCACTGAGCACTGAAAATTACAAATTTGTCATCACCTCTTTAAAGCCAGGTGTGACAAACTCTTTCATTTCGCCATCAAGCGCAGCATAAATAAAATAAACATCAATATTCTCCACCCGGGAAAGCATCATTTTTGAAAGGTCATATCCCATTGCCATAAATGCGGTAGCATAAGCATCGGCTAAGGCACAATTTTCGGCAAGGACAGTTACACTGAGTAGATCGCTTTTTTGCGCAAAGCCGGTAAGGGGATTGATCGTATGCACGAACATGGTATTGGTTTGAGGATCAAGACGGTGCTTCCGGTAATTGCCGGAGGTGGCCATAGCACGATCTTTAAGTTCTACTGCAGCAGTTAAAACTCTTTCCTCCTGTTGCTGGGGATCATCTATACCTACTGTCCAATAAGCTTCCTTAGAACGGTTCATGCCTTTTGCCAGCAATTCACCTCCAACTTCTATCAGATAGTCTTCAACTCCCTTCGAATCCAAATAATGACCAACAAGATCTATAGCATAACCTTTGGCAATAGCATTAAAATCCAGGTAAACTTCGGGGCTTGCTTTAATGACCTTATTACCCTTTAGTTGCAGCTTATCAAAACCTACATATTGCATAAGGGAATCAATGGTCACCGAATCTATGATCTTGGGACCTGTTTCAGGACCAAAGCCATATTGATTGACCAAATCACCCACAGTAGGATCAAAATAGCCATTGCTTTCCTGGTAAACTTCTTCAGCTAACAGATATACCTCCCTGAAAAGAGAATCCACTACTACTGTACTGTCGCCACGGTTAAGACGGGAAATATCGGAGGATTCCCTGTAGGTGCTCATGGAGCTGTTCACTCTCTCAAAAATAGAGTCTAAAGCCTTGTTCAGCTTGAGATCCTTGGGAGCATAGTACTTAATATTATAGGTAGTTCCCAGAGCTTCTCCCCCTGCCGATCTTTCTTCGGGTCCAGGGTTGCAGGAAATAAATAATAAAACAGAAAAGATAGGAACAATAACGGGTCTCAAAAATGTCATTTTTAGATCTCTTTTAATCCGGGGTAATTTACAACGTAATCTTCTGAACTTGATACAGGTAGTTCATAATCTTTGGAATTGGCCAGGCCAACTCCGGCATAAAAGGTCCTGGCTTCAAATTTTAGAGCATGTTGTTTGACCGATTCCAGGAAGATCATATCCACCTCCCGCGGGTCGTATGGATATTCTATCGCCCTCACAATTACAAAGTGCAGCTTCTTGTCTTTAAGAGCAACGAACTGCGGATCTTTCTTGAAATCACTATTCACTCCAAGAAATTCATATCCCTGATCTTCCAGGTCCTTTCCCACGATGTTCATCGCCAAATTATGTAATTCCTGATCTGTCAATTGCGGCATAGGCACAAAATTACCTCATTTTTTGAAAAGATGTTCAAACTTAAACAAAAACAGCTGCCAAAAGGCAGCTGTTTTATCTATAATTTGCTTTAGATTATCCTCCAAAGTCATCAAATCTTACATTTTCTGGCGGTACCCCAAAGTCTTCGGCCATTTTTTCAACAGCTTTGTTCATTAATGGTGGTCCACAGAAGTAGAATTCTATTTCTTCCGGTTCATCGTGATGGCTCAGATAATTATCGATCACCACCTGGTGAATGAAGCCCACAAATCCATCTCCTTCTCCTTCAATTCCATCTTTTACTTTCCAATTGTCTTCTTCAAGAGGTTCAGAAAGGGCGATGTAGAATTTAAAGTTAGGGAAATCTCTTTCCAGAGCTCTAAAATGTTCAGTATAGAAAAGTTCTCTTTTTGAACGTCCACCATACCAGTAAGTCACTTTTCGTCCTGTCTTAAGGGTTCTGAAAAGGTGATACAGGTGAGAACGCATTGGAGCCATCCCGGCACCACCACCTACGTAAAGCATTTCGGCATCGCTGTGGTTGATAAAGAATTCTCCATAAGGCCCTGATATAGTTACCTTATCTCCTTTTTTCTGATTAAAGATATAAGAAGAAGCGATACCTGGGTTTACAGACATCCAGTCATTCTTTGCACGGTCCCATGGCGGAGTCGCAACACGAACGTTAAGCATGATCCTTCTTCCTTCAGCAGGGTAAGAAGCCATAGAGTACGCTCTTTCCACGATCTCAGGGTTTTTCATTACCAAAGGCCACAGGTTGAATTTATCCCACTCCAGTTTGAACTTATCGGGTTCTCCCGGGTGTTCTTCAGGGTGAGCTTCAATATCCATATCGGAATATTTTACTTCACACTTAGGAATTTCGATCTGAATATATCCACCGGCTTTGTAGTCCATATCTTCAGGAATTTCAACAACGAATTCCTTGATAAAAGATGCCACGTTATAGTTACTTACTACAGTTGCCGTCCATTTTTTAATTCCAAAGACTTCTTCAGGAATAGTGATCTTCATATCCTGCTTCACCTTCACCTGACATCCAAGACGCCATCCGTCGGCAATTTCCTTACGGGTAAAGTGGGGCTCTTCAGTAGGAAGGATAGTCCCCCCTCCTTCAGAAACAATACATTTACACTGTATACAGGTTCCACCTCCACCACAGGCAGATGGCAGGAACAGTTTATTTTCACCAAGAGTAGAAAGAAGAGTTCCTCCCGATCCTACTTCAAGATCCTTTTCATTATTAATGTTGATCGTTACCGGTCCCGATGGCATTAATTTAGCCTTTGCTCCCAAAAGAACAGCAACCAGAATTAAAATAAGGACTAAAAATACAATTACACTTGCTACGATTACTTCCATTACTTCTCTCTATAATTTAATTCCCATGAAACTCATGAATCCCAGGGCCATAAGCCCGGTGATGATAAAGGTGATCCCCAATCCTTTCAAGGGAGCAGGAACATTTGAATAAGTGATCTTTTCTCTAATGGCAGCAATACCTAGGATCGCAAGGAACCAACCGATCCCACTTCCCAGACCGTAAGTAGCGGCATATCCAATTCCCGGGAAATCCTTTTGTTGCATGAACAATGCTCCTCCAAGAATTGCACAGTTTACCGCGATCAAAGGAAGGAAGATCCCAAGTGCTCCATAAAGTGCAGGGGCGAATTTCTCAACTACCATTTCTACCAGCTGTACCATCGCAGCAATTACTGCAATGAACATGATAAAACTTAAGAAACTAAGGTCAATGCTGGCGTATTCTTCGTTAAGCCAGCTTAGTGCTCCAGGTCTTAAAAGATATTTATCGAGTAAGAAGTTAATAGGTACAGTAATAGACAAAACGAAGATCACCGCGGCACCTAATCCAACTCCTGTTTTAACTGTTTTGGATACTGCAAGGTACGAGCACATTCCCAGGAAGTATGCAAAGATCATATTCTCGATGAAGATGCTCTGTACGAATAAATTTATATAATCCATAGTCGAATATTTTGTTGTTTACAGATTAGGCTTCAATTAATTTTCTGTTCCTTGCCCTTTGTACCCAGATAATAATACCTACTACAATAAGGGCCATAGGTGAAAGAAGCATCAATCCATTATTTTCATAACCAAAAGCGTATAGCCCGGTTGATTCTGCAAGAGTTGCCCCTTTATGTCCAAGAACCTCGTATCCGAATAATTTTCCGGCTCCAAGAAGTTCTCTAAAGAAAGCTACAATGATAAGGATAAGACCATATCCTGCTGCGTTCCCGATTCCGTCAAGGAAGGATTTGTAAACTCCGTTTCCAAGAGCGAAGGCTTCAAGCCGCCCCATCACAATACAGTTGGTAATGATAAGTCCGATGAATACCGAAAGCTGCTTACTCACGTCATAGGCATACGCTCTTAACACCTGATCAACAAGTGCCACCAATGAAGCCACAACTACCAGCTGTACGATAATCCTGATCCTGTTTGGAATCATGTTCCTTAAGGCTGAAATGATCATGTTACTAAAAGCCATTACTGCCATTACCGCAATTGCCATAACAATTGCCGGTTCCAGCTGAACGGTGATCGCAAGTGCCGAACATATCCCCAGTACCTGTACGGTAATTGGGTTGTCATCATCTAAAGGATCTGTAAGTAACTTCCTGTTTGCTTTTGATAAGAAATGCTCCTTTTCCTCTGAATCTGAAAGGAAGAGGATCATTGCATCTTTCTTTTCCTGGTCCACCTCAGCGCTATGCTCAGGTTTGTTATTTTTTTCCTGTGCCATAATTCTTAATTATTTGCAACGTTTACTTCAGTTTTGCTCTTGAAATAAGGCAGGTAATGTTTCAACCTTTCAGAGATCATATCACTAACACCGTCTCCCGTGATCGTTGCCCCGGAAATAGCGTCTACCTTATTATCATCTTTTGATGTACTGGTATTTCCTTTTACAACAGAAACGCCAATAAGCTCTCCATTATCATTAAATATCTTCTCATCGGTAAAACGCTGCCTGAACCATTCCTGGGTAATTTCGGCACCCAGCCCCGGAGTTTCCCCAAGGTGATCGAACACTGCACCTTTGATGGTGTTCACATCCTCCTGTAAGGAAATGTATCCAAAAATAGCATTCCAAAGACCTGCTCCTCTAAGCGGAATAATATAATAGGTCTCCCCTTCTACCTCGGCTATATATAGCGGGAAGTTCTGTTCTTCGGGAGTACGTTTGATCTCTTTTGCAAGATCCACGTCAAAGGCATTGACACCTTCTTTTTCCTGACCTTCATTATTAAGAACGATCTGCTCCTTAATATATTCGTTGAACAAGGCTTCTGCCCCTGCCCTGTCGGTTTGGACACCTACAGTGGCAAGAATGTTCTGCATTTTCTCCTGGCGGGCATTCTCATATTGCATTGGCTGCAAAGAAGTAGCCGCAAAGGCCAGTACCACTCCCACCACAATCACCATTACTATAGCAAAGATGAATGTATAGGAATTGGAATTCGTCTTATTTACTGCTTTCTCTTCCATAACTAAACTGCCGTATTAATTTGTGCGTTAATACCCTCATTCTTTCTTTTCAATCTTCGCTTAATATTTGCCTGGATCACATAATGATCGATGGTTGGTGCAAATACGTTCATCAAAAGAATTGCAAGCATCACTCCTTCGGGATAAGCCGGGTTAAATACCCTGATCATTACAGAAAAGAATCCTATTAAAAATCCGTAGATCCATTTCCCTTTTAAAGTTTGCGATGCAGATACAGGATCTGTTGCCATATAAACGATACCAAAGGCAAGACCTCCCACTATAAGGTGGTTATACCATGGGAAGTTTGTCAAAGCATTTCCTTCAACACCCATCATAGGAAGAGCATTAAAGATCAATCCCATTGCAGCTGCGCCTATGACGGCACTCAACATGATCCTCCAGCTACCTACTTTCGTAAAGATGAGGAACAAAGCGCCCAATAGGCATAATACCGCAGAGGTTTCTGAAACCGATCCGGGAATAAGACCCATGAACATATCCATGCTGTCATATTCTACAGGCTGGCCGGCTGCAAGAGTTCCTAAAATAGTTTCTCCCGATACCCCATCAACTTTAGCAGCATTCATTACCCACACCTGGTTTCCAGACATGTATGTCGGGTAAGCAAAGAAGGCAAAAGCACGCGCTGTAAGCGCAGGGTTAAGAATGTTCATTCCCGTTCCCCCAAAAGCCTCTTTTCCAATGATCACCGCAAAAACAACAGAGATAGCAAGCATCCAAAGAGGTAAACCAACAGGCATGATCATTGGGATCAAAAGTCCTGTTACCAGGTAACCTTCGTTTACTTCATGCCCTCTAAAAATGGCAAAGGCGAATTCGATTCCAAGTCCCACCGCATAAGATACCACGATCATTGGCAGGATCTCCAAAGCTCCATGTCCAAAAGCATCCCAGAAATCAACTTCGGGCTGAATTTGCTTCAGGTACTGGTATCCCGTATTCCACATACTGAAAAGCAGTACCGGAATAAGAGCAATAACCACAGTGATCATCACTCTTTTTAAATCTACAGCATCCCTAATATGAGCTCCTTTTTGGGTGGTATGATTTGGAGTATAAAGAAAAGTATCCAAAGCGTTGATCGCCGGGGAATACTTCTCAAGTTTCTTCCCTTTTGCAAAGGGCTCTTTAAATTTATCTAATTTTTGTCTAATCCATTCCATAGTAAATAGTTTATCCTACTTCGGTGATCATAAGATCCAGCCCTAATCGTATTATTTCTTGTGCCTCTATTTTTGAAGTATTCACGTAATCTATCAGCGCAAAATCTTCAGGAGCTACTTCATAGATCCCAAGATTTTCCATTTTTTCGATATCGGCACCCATGCAGGCCTTCAATAACTGCATAGGAAAAAGATCCATTGGCAAAACCTCTTCCATTTCCCCTGTAACCACAAGAGCTCTCTCCTCCCCATGAAGGTTGGTATTCACCTCGTATTTCCTTTTAGGAAACATCCAGGTTAGGGAGGTTCGGGAATTAGAAGGAATATTATTATAGGTAAAAGGCAGCCAACCAAACATACGATACTGGTTACCTTCAGGAATAAGGGTTAATTCATTGGGAAAGAATCCGAGATATTGATCCCTGTTCACCTGGGTTCCTGTAAGTACATCTCCCGAAATGATCCTTACATCTTTTGTTGAAACATCTCCAATAAGTTCTGCAACAGGAGCTCCAATTATGGTTCTGTAGTATTTTCTATCCTTAGCTTCACTTCCGCATACAGCAACTGTACGAACAGCTGTAAATCTTCCGGTTAGGAAAAGATCTCCAATATTCGCGACATCTTCCGGTTTTATGGTCCAAACTCTTTCCCCGGCATTAATCGGGTCGATCTTGTGGATCTGCACTCCAACATTGGCAGCTGGATGTGGCCCAAAAACCTTGTGGATCTCTACATTTTGAAGACCACTAAAAGTACCGGCGCCATTACCTGGAACAGAAACATGTACTTTTCCGGGAGTCAACCTTGAAAGCGCATTAAGTCCTGCCTGAAAAGCATCCAGACGATCTTTAAGAATAAATTCAACATCTGCAGAAAGTGGGGCGGTATTTAAAGCCGAAACGAAAATAGCTTTAGGCGTATCCTTTGGATCGGCAGGAATATCATAAGGGCGTTGGTTTAGAAAAGCTCCACCACCGCTCTCAAGAATTCTTGCTTTTACAGCATCTGCATCGGCAGAAAGTGGATCCATGGTGCCGAATTCACGATAGGAATCTGAAGCATCTGCTTCGATCACCACCTCAAGAATACGGCGTTTTTCTCCCCTTTTAATCTCCTTTAAAGTTCCGCTAACCGGGGATGTGAATCGTACCTCTCCTGTATATTTGGAAAAGAAAAGCTCATCACCTGCTTGTACTTTTGCCCCTTCTTTTACAACCATCTTTGGGATCACCGCATGAAAATCTGGCGGTTTAACAGCGTAAGTTTTAAAGCGGGACGCATCAACAAGGACTTTCTCGGCTTCCCCCTTAAGGCGAAGCGTCAATCCTTTGTTTATTCGAATGTCATTGGACATAGGATGAAGTGTTAAAATTTCATTTAAAATCGGGCAAATTTACTCATTTCCCACCCATACTTCCCAATTAAAAGTAAAATAATTCCTCCCCCTAATTGTTAAAGTGAGGAAATAATGATGGTAATCAGTTTTTCAGTATCTTTAAATTTATTTTCATGCATGAAGGCTATATTTACCCTCTCCTTTTATCTTTTTATCGCCACTCACACCCTAACCGGGCAGGGAGTTATTGAGACGCCGCCACCCAACTATATTCGTACAGTAATATTTCTGGGTGCTTCGGAATATAGCGGAGTTCCAATCATTCGGCTGGGAGAACCGCTTTATCTTGAATTTGATGATGTTATTGGGGATGAAGCCAATTACTATTACACAATCGAACATTTCAATTATGACTGGACGCCATCGGAATTATTAAAAACCGAATTTCTTGAAGGCTTTGATAACGTCCGCATTACAGATTACCAAAACTCCTTTAATACACTTCAGTTATTTTCTCATTATGAACTTGAAATCCCTAATACTGATACCCGCGGCTTAAAGGTAAGCGGAAATTATCTACTTAAAGTATTTAACGAGGAAAAAGAGCTGGTGTTTTCCCGAAAGTTCATGGTATATGAACCCCTGACTTCCGTAGAAGTAACCGTAAGAAAATCCCGGGAAGTCAAATTTATTCAAACCCGGCAGGTTGTAAACTTTGAAGTTAATTCTCCCGATTTCATCATTCGCACTCCCGAAGAATCGGTATGGGCGGTGATCCTGCAGAACAACAACCTAAAAACTGCCATTTTTAATGTGAGGCCGCAGTACCACGTGGGCACCTCCCTTATTTACAAATATGATCAGCTAACCTCATTTTGGGCAGGGAATGAATACCTCAACTTCGACAGCAAAGACCTTAGGGCGGCTACAGTAAAGATCCGTTATATCGATGTGCAGGAGCTGTACCATCATTATCTATTCAGGGACCAGATTAGAGCTTTTCAGCCTTACACCTACAACCCCGACATCAATGGGAAATTTGTAGTGAGAAATTATCAGGCAGAAAACGATGATATAGAAGCCGATTACGTTTGGACGCATTTTGCCCTGGCAACCCCAGAGCCTTTTGAAGATGGTGAAGTCCACCTGTTCGGGGAATTCAATAATTTTCAGCTTGATGAAACCACCCGGCTCAATTACAATTTTGAAACCGGAAATTATGAAACCGCCCGCCTTTTTAAACAGGGCTTTTATGATTATAAATATGTTTTTCTGCGGAATGAGGGAATTCTGGACGAAGGTTTTATAAGTGGGAATTTTGTGAGTACGGAGAATGAGTACACCGTGCTCATCTATTACCTGCCTCCCGGCGGAAGATATACCAGGATCATTGGCATGGGCCAGGCTACTTCTCTTAATATAATGAATTAGATTCTGAAGTTTATCTATGGAAAGGGATAAGAATTTGCCGGTTATCCGTTCTGAACGGCACAAGCTGAAATACCGCAGTACATTTTGCCTCAACTGTTATCATCCCCTGGACATCAGCGAACAGTATTGCCCCAACTGCAGCCAGTTAAACAGCACCAAAAAACTCGCTTTTAACGACTTTTTCAATGAGTTCTTTGCAGGAATCTTCGCCTATGACTCGCGCTTTTACAGGACCTTAGGAGTACTGCTTTTTAAACCGGGTAAGATATCGAAAGATTACATTGAAGGCAAGAGGGTACGCTATGCCAATCCATACCGGTTCTATCTTAGTGCCTCCATCATATTTTTTCTTCTCTGGAGTTTCACCCATGAGATTGAACCTCCGGTAAATATTGATTCTAAACCCACCACAGAAGAACTTAAGCAGGCAGATTCCCTAATTGCACAGCAACGGATCGAAAATCCTCAACTCGATCTCATCCTCCCGCCTCAAAGTATTGACACCTCTGCTTCAGATACACCCACTTATGTACCCGAAGCCGCTTTAGACACTATGAGTTTTTCTAAGAGGTTTACCACACGGTGGGAAGTTTTTTCAGACCACTACAAAAGGACCGAAATGATGAATTCCAGGGTAGCGCTCGATAGCCTGAATTATAAGAATTCTGCCTTTAATCAATGGTTCTATAAAAAGACTGTGGATGTAGAAAGGTTCAGTTCAGACGGGAATCTCTTCTGGAATTATTTCTACGGAAAACTACCTTTTATCATTTTCTTTTACCTGCCGGTTTTTGCACTCTTCATATGGCTCCTGTACCTGCGAAGGCCTTTTACCTACATGGAGCACCTCATCTTCACCTTTCATAACCAAACCACCTGGTTTGTATTATATGGGATAGCCATTTCCATAAATGCCATTTTTGACACCGCTGCACCAACCTGGATCGCTACTTTTATTTTCGGGTATTATCTTTACCGTGCCTTCCGCACATTTTATTGCCAGTCAAGAGTTAAAACCCTTTTAAAGTTTATTATTATAAATATTATATTCTTTATTTTAGCCTTAATCGCTGCTACTTTTTCGGTACTGGCATCTTTTGCGATTTACTAGGATGATACAACAAGTTACCAGAGGCATAAAGATCTCAATTGAAACAAATTTTGAAGGAACCTTTTATAAGAATTACAGGGTCCACTTCGCCTTTGGGTATCAAATAACCATTGAAAATCAAAGCAAGGATTCCGTCCAGCTCACTTCCAGGTTCTGGAAGATCAAGGACGCCCTTAACCGTACTGAGATCGTTGAAGGCGAAGGCGTAATCGGCAAAAAACCGGTAATCAAACCGGGAGAATCCCATACTTACAAAAGCGGATGCTTACTCACCTCTCCTTTTGGCTCCATGAGCGGGTTTTACAACATGATCAATTTCACCTCCACCAGGAAATTTAGAGTAGCCATTCCTTCCTTTAAACTTAGTGCCCCTTTTGCGCTGAATTGATTCAAAATTTAAGATTCAGGATTTTATATTTTCCCTTTAAGTATTATTGCGCTCTGCCAGGAGAACTTCTCTTGGTATACATGTAAAGCGCTAAATTGAAAAACCCTGTCAACGGTTGTAAACCCTGATAGCGGTTGAGAATTTAGTAATCCCAACTTTACTTCATCTTCAAATCCTCAAATTCTCAAATTATCGTTAGCAGGCTTGGGCATCTTCAAAATGAACAAATTTCCAAATTCTCAAATTTTCAAATTCTTTTATTTTTTAGGAATAAAAATGGGTGTATTCACCTATACCTCAATGTTTTAAATTGAGTAACTTTAGATGAATTTCTCCGAATTAACTCCCCCTTCCCTTTCCTCCATTTATTTAATGCTCCCCAAAAGTTGAAAAATTTTGACAATGACTTTTTCTGAAAAGAAAATGTAGATGACTCCTGACCAATTTTTAATCTGTAAAGTATGAAAAGAATTCAATGTTACCTGGTATTGATTACCTCCTGCCTCTTGCTCACCACTTCATGTAGCAAGGATGAGAACACTCTCAACGAAAATGAAACAGCGGTCCTTTCCTTTGGTCCTGTTTTAAATGATTTTACGGCCAATTCAACTGCCAAACAAGCTCTTGAAGACCTGCCGGAATGTACCAATGATGATCCTGCTTATGTAATGATCATTCTTTCCCAGGATGGTGCCGCTATTGTGGGGACTGAAGCCTCTCCCTTTAGAGTAAACCTGGCTCCCAACCAAGACTTTACAATGGAAGTTCCCGAACTGGAACTTTCACCGGGCCAGTATACGCTGGAATATTTTGCTGTACATAATGCGGCCGGAGATCTTATTTGGGTAGCACCTGCCGAAGGTGCCTTTTTAAATTTTGTAGATGATCCCTTACCTATGACGATAGATCTCGCGGCAGGTGTCAAAAAATATGTAGAGGTTGATGTATTATGTTTTGACGACAGGTTTGTCAATGAATACGGGTACCTGTTCTTTGATCTTAGTCCAACCGAGGTGATCGATTTTTGCATTTTTGGGAACTATTGTGATGATACGGGTCGACATTATCCCGCTGTTTTTAGTGTTGATGTTTGGAGGTACATAAACGGTGCACCGGGAGCTCAGATCTATTCGAACCTCACCAATGATGTAGCTTTAAATAGTGACGGCGATTATGCCGGAAGTACGGTTTGCATGGCTTTACCCGATACTGCCGGAGAAGATGAATATTACTTTGAAATTTCCCTCCTAAATTCTGACGCTTATGGAGAGATCACTGAAGAAGTAATTCGTTCCGGCGTAATAACAGACGAAGATGTAAGAGATCTCTTTGTCGGAGGGGAAGCAAATGATTATTACCATTTTAGAGAAGGTTGCGGTGGTGAAGATGCACCCGATCTTTTTGATGATGATAGAGTGACTGAAGCCTATAGCAGTGAGGCCGTTCTTCGCTGGAATGAATTAGTAGCTGCCTCAATTAACCAGGAGATCCCACAGCCCCTGGAAGTGAAAGCATACGCAATGATCACCCTTGCTATTCACGATGCTCTAAATAATGTAGTACCAAAATATGAAACCTATGCTTTAGATAACTCAGAAGTTGATGCTGCAGGAATTACTTCAGAAAATATCCATGTCATTGCAGATGCAGCTGTTTCCCAGGCGGCAAGAGATATGCTTGTACAGTTGTATCCTCCTGCCACTGCGGCGGCTGACGAACTTTTAAGCACCATGTTAGCTGGAATTCCTGATTCCGATCTAAAAACGGAAGGGATTAAAATTGGTAAAGCTGCCGCGGCTGCAGTTTTGGCAAAAAGATCAGGAGATATTGCTTTGTGGTGGTCCAGTTATTCAGGAGGAACCGCACCGGGAGAATATCAGGCGAATTATATGCCCTGGATGGTTGCGACAGGTCCATGGCCCAATAATGCCGTATTTGGAGCTAACATGGGAGAATTGACTCCTTTTGGTATCGAATCCAGCGATCAGTTTATGGATGAAGGTCCTTATCCATTAAATTCTGCTGAATATATTGCCGATTATAACGAGACAAAAATGCTGGGTTGTAACAGCTGTCCTGCAAGAACTGCAGAACAAACAGAAATCGGGTTGTTCTGGCTACAGACTTCTTCAGGAATGTTGAACAAGATCACCAGAGATTTGATTGCACAAAAGGATCTTGATGGTTGGGAAGCAGCAAAACTGATAGCTCTTATTCAAATGGCAACTATAGATGCATATATTGCCTCTTTTGAAGAGAAATTCCATTTCGATTTCTGGAGGCCTATAACTGCAATAAGAGCCGGGGATTCAGACGGAGTCGAGGCAACCGCAGGAGATGTCAACTGGACCACTTTTTCTGCTGTACCCACTCCGCCAAATCCACAGTTCCCTTCATCCCATTCCTATGCAGCAGGAGCTGCTGCCGAGATCTATGAGGCATATTTTGGTACCGACCAAGTGAATCTCACAATAACCAGTCAAACATTGCCGGGAGTAGAACGGCAAATGACCAGCTTCTCTCAAATAGCACATGAAAAAGGTATCTATGGCCTTTACATTGGTTATGACTTTAGACAGGCTATTGAAGTGGGTGAAGAAAACGGAAGGGAACTCGGAGATTATTTATTTGAAAATGCTTTAACAGAACTGGATTAAAATTCCCTTAAACCTCTTGTAAAAGTCCGGTCTAAAGGCCGGACTTTTACTTTTAAATATTAATCATCTTTTTTTAATCCCTTTAAAAGTTGAAACTTATTTCGGACTCTTTGCGGGTTACAAGGTCATAATAAAAGAATTCTGCTTTCCCTTCAAAAATGACGATCTGGGAGATGCTCTTAGTTTTTACAAATCCGCGGTCCATGATGACTCCGGAATTTTTATCCCCCTTTCCTGCGGAAAAGTGGAATTTCAAGAGGCTTTCCGGACTTAATTCCTGTTGCTTCTGAAGCTCCTCAAACCAATCTTCCCGAAGCTGCTTCATTTTGGGAGAATACAATGGGCTGGAGGACCAGATCTGCGGCTTCAGGAGAAGTTCTTTATAATGTTTCCGGCTTCCGTCCCATACAAATTCAGCAAAGAAAAGCTGCTTACGCCAGTCGGCAGCTATTATGGTGAAGGGTTCGACTTCAGAAAGATCAACTTTTTCCGAAGCTTCAGTAAATTCGGGGGCAGCAAGGAGTTCTTTAACCACCACTCCCCTGCTCTTTCCATAGGGCAATTTTCGCACATGTTTTTTAAACTCACCGTTCAGCAGGCAAATCACGCGTTTTTGTTCACTAATACCCAGCCAGGTTCCACCGGCAAGAACATCCTTCGGAAATGCCATTTTTAGCCCCTCTTCATTATAGAGCTTTGGCGGAAGGGTTTCCCGCCCCGGCGCTTCATCCCTGTTGGAGGTAAGGACGAAGGAATTTTCGGCTTTTAAAGGAGTAATGGTTACTGTGCACATTTTATGAAATGATTAAGAAATTTAACCGTTTAGCTGCTGATTTTGAGTAAAGTTCAGGAAAAAATGTAGGAAGTAAAATTCTTTTAATTTTTTTACCTTTACGACCACTCATTTAGAAATCAAAAAAATCTGAAAAAAGTATGGGAAAAGGTGTATTCCAGGTTCCACAGGCAGTAAATGAACCAATCAAATCATATGCTCCGGGAACCCCCGAAAGAGAGGCCGTTTTAAAGGCTTATAAAGAAATGTACAACCGCAAAATTGAAGTACCCCTTTATATAGGAAGTGAGGAGATCAAAACGGGTGATACTGCCCCCATGAATCCGCCGCACGACCACAAACATCACCTGGGTGATTATCATAAAGCTTCAAAAGAGCATGTTGAAAAGGCTATTAATGCAGCTTTGGAAGCTCGTGAAAAATGGGCCAATCTTGCATGGGAACAGCGTGCTGCCGTGTTTTTAAAAGCCGCCGAACTCATCGCAGGGCCTTACCGCTATAAGATCAATGCTGCCACTATGATTGGGCAGTCGAAAAATATTTTTCAGGCTGAAATTGATTCCGCGTGTGAGCTCATCGACTTTTTGCGTTTCAATGTGGAATACATGACCCGCATCTACGAAGAGCAGCCGGAATCTACGGCTGATGCCTGGAACAGGTTAGAATACCGTCCGCTTGAAGGATTTGTTTACGCAGTGACTCCTTTCAACTTCACCGCTATCGCCGGAAACCTGCCATCTGCACCCGCTTTAATGGGGAATGTGGCGGTGTGGAAGCCAAGTGACTCCCAGGTATATTCTGCCCAGGTGATCATGGAAGTTTTCAAGGAAGCCGGATTGCCTGATGGGGTGATCAATATGGTGATGGGAGATCCAAAAATGATCTCTGATGTGGTGATTTCGCACAGAGATTTCGCCGGACTCCATTTCACGGGAAGTACTACCGTTTTCAAACATCTGTGGAAACAGATTGGAAACAATATCGACAACTATAGATCCTATCCAAGAATTGTTGGAGAAACCGGTGGTAAGGATTTCATCATTGCACATCCAAGTGCCAGACCAAAACAGGTAGCAACAGCTATTTCACGAGGAGCATTCGAATTCCAGGGTCAAAAATGTAGTGCTGCTTCGAGAGTTTATATCCCAAAGAGCATGTGGGAAGAAGTGAAGAAATATTTGGTGGAGGATATAAAATCCTTTAAAATGGGATCTCCTGAAGATATGAGCAATTTTATCACTGCGGTGATCCATGAAGCTTCTTTTGACAAGCTGGCCAAATTTATTGATGCTGCCAAAAATGATGCTGATGCAGAGATCGTGGTAGGTGGTAATTACGATAAATCCAAAGGCTGGTTCATCGAGCCAACGGTTATACTTACCGATAATCCTAAATACAGCACCATGTGTACTGAACTTTTTGGACCAGTAGTTACCGTTTATCTTTACGAAGATGATCAATGGAGCGAAACCCTTAAGTTGGTAGATGATTCTGAATATGCCCTGACCGGGGCGATTCTTTCACAAGATCGTTACGCAGCTGCAGAAGCAACCCAGGCATTACAAAATGCCGCCGGAAACTTCTACATCAACGACAAGCCTACCGGTGCGGTAGTTGGTCAGCAGCCCTTTGGAGGTGCCCGTGGCAGCGGAACCAATGACAAGGCAGGATCAATATTAAATCTGTACCGTTGGATCTCTCCGAGAACGATCAAGGAGACCTTTGTAACTCCGACAGATTACCGTTATCCATTCCTTGGAAAATAGGTTAAAATCTTAAAAATGAGGTGCTGGAATTTTCTTACAAGGCACCTAAAAATGAATTTTAGAGGGGCTGAAAGTTAAAGAAGTGTAAAAACTTTAACTTTTGGCTCCTTTTTTTATGATAAAATTTCTGGCAGTTAGATTTCTTTTATCACAATATCTTCTTAAAATGTGTATTTCATCGGGTTATTAGTTACACTTATCTAAAAATCAGTAGTTTACCATTTTTTAATCTTAACTTAGCTTGTTAAACGGCTCCTTACGGAGTCGGTTGAGTCCCCCTACTCTTAATACTGCTACTTATGGTTAAAAAACTACTCTTAAAAGTACTAACTTTTTGGGCTTTACTACTGACCTCTGCATTGGGGTGGGGGCAGTGTCCAACTTCTGTATCGATTTCTTCTTCAGCAGGCAATACCATTTGTGCAGACACAGAAGTAACTTTTACAGCTAACCCAAACGGGGGGTCAGGAACTTTCAGTTTTCAATGGAAAGTTGATGGCGCCAATGCCGGAACCAACAGCCCTGAGTTTACAACATCGGCTTTATCTAATGGTGATAAAGTTACAGTAACTGTCACTTCTACCGATTCTACGACCTGTTCTACAACCAGTAGTGCATATACAATGACCGTTAATTCCAACAAAACTCCGACGGTTACTATATCAGCCAATAAGTCTTCAATTTGTCCAGGCGATTCTGTTATCTTCACTGCTTCCAATACCAATGGGGGTACTAGTCCGCAGTATGATTTTTTCCTCAATAATAACACTACACCTCTTCAATCTGGTTCATCAAATACTTTTACTTCAACAAGTTTAACTAATGGGGACCAAATCAGAGTTGTTTTAACCAGTAGTTTGGAATGCGTTACTTCTTCTACAGATGAAATAACTTCGAACCAAATTACTGTTCGTGCGGGAATACCTGCAACTCCGGCTGCTATAACCACCCCTGGATCAACAATTTGTCCGGGAACATCTCAAACTTATTCAATTGCTGCTGTAACAGGCGCCTCATCCTATCAATGGACACTTCCTTCCGGGTGGACAGGAAGCAGTTCTTCCACTTCTATTACCGCAACTGCAGGAACTTCAGGCGGCACAGTCTCTGTTAAAGCAGTTAATGATTGTGGGGTTGGTGAAGCTCAAACCATAGATATTACAGTAAAAGCAGGCACCCCGGCTGTACCTGGAAATATAACCGGAGAAACAGCAGTTTGTCCCGGGGTTTCACAAACATATTCTATTGGAGCTGTGCCTGAGGCCACAGAATATATTTGGACTTTGCCAGGCGGATGGTCTGGAACTAGCACAACAAATTCTATTAACGTAACTACAGGTGCATCGGGCTCAGGGAACATTTCAGTCCAGGCAAAAAATGACTGCGGTACAAGTACAGCTAAAACTTTGGCTGTTTCCGTCAAGGCTGGAACTCCGGCTCAACCGGGAACAATTTCAGGAACAGCAGCTGTTTGTCCGGGAGTATCTGAGACCTATGCTATTAATGCAGTAACAGGTGCCACCTCTTATGAATGGACCTTACCCGATACCAGCTGGACGGGTACAAGCACGACTAATTCTATCACTGTTACTACCGGTACAACCAATGGTGACATTACTGTAAAAGCGATTAACGACTGTGGTACCAGTGTGGTTCAAACTTTTGCTGTGACCGTAAAACCGGGTACTCCTCCAACTCCGGCATCAATATTTGGATCAGACATAGTTTGTCCCGGCACATCTGAAACCTACTCTATTACTCCCATAGACGGAGCAACAGAATACATATGGACTTTACCAAGTGGATGGACTGGTAATAGTACTACAGAGGAAATAACAGTAACAACTGCTCAATCCGGCAGCGGTACTATCACGGTCAAGGCAAAAAATGATTGCGGAACCGGGCCTGCAGCAAGTTTTGCTGTTTCTGTTGATAAGCCTGCTCCTGTTATGAGCGGAACTATCACAGGACCGGCCGAGGTTTGTTCTACAGCGACCAACCTGGTTTATTCTATACCTGCCATTACCAATGCGACAGATTATATATGGACCCTTCCTTCAGGGTGGAGTATTACATCTGGAACCGGTTCCAACTCTATTACCGTAAGTGCTACCTCATCAAGCGGTAATATTTCGGTTATGGCTAAAAATACCTGTGGAGATAGTTCTCCGTCAGCAAATTTTGTAGTAAACTCTGTTTCCGGAGCACCTGCAACACCAGGTGCTATTTCGACAAGTTTGCCTTCTACAGCCATTTGTCCGCCGGTGAACAATCAAACATTCAGCGTAACCCCTGTGAGCGGAGCCACTGGGTATAACTGGATACTTCCTGCAGGTTGGGAGATAACTTCTGGAGCAAACACCTCATCTATAACAGTAAATATAACCGCAGCTCAAACTTATGCCAGTCCTACAACAGTCAAAGTTGAAGCAACCAATATCTGTGGCAAAAGTGCTGTAAGTACTTCACAAGATATATTTTTAGATAATTACATCGTAGCAAACATAGGACCGGACCTAACAGTTTGTAAAATAGTGAACTCAATCCCTCAGCTGTCCCTTCAGGGAACAATGAATTTTGGAAATTCAAATTTAAGCCCAACCTTTAAAACAAGTGGGACAGGTACTTTTCAAAATGTTCCAAGTAATAAAAAGGGTGATTTCACAGTGAATTACACCCCTTCAGCGGCAGATTATCAGCTTGGGCAGGTTAAAATAACAATGACTATTCCTAAAATTACCACTGGCAATAGTCCATCATGCGGAACAGGAGTTGACGAAATGCTTATAAACTTTAAAGATCTTCCTACTGCAGCAATTTCCTCCACCGGTCCAATTTGTAGTGGGACCACTTCTGTCTTAACTTTCACCGGTACTCCAAACAGTAGAGTTACCTATAAATTGCCTAATAATTCAACTGCGACGGTTGACATAGGAGCTTCAGGATCCGCCGATGTGACCACAGCCGCCCTAACCGCCAATGCGACATATTCTTTAGTAAGTGCAATAAATCTAGATACACCTGCCTGTTCCAAAGCCTTAACAGGTTCCACCACTGTAACGGTGACCCCTAAGCCTACAGCGTCAATAACTTATTCCGGAGCACCTTTTTGTACCTCCCTTACTACGGGACAAAGTCCAACTTTAACAGGAACCGAGGCCTACACCGGTGGAACATATTCCTCCACTCCAGGATTAAGTATTGACAGTGCTTCAGGGGCCATTACTCCTTCCTCCAGTACTCCCGGAACCTATACTGTTACTTATTCTACGCCAGAAGGCGGTGGTTGTACTCCAGTGACTACAACTACACAAGTGACCATCACTAAACAACCAACAGCTTCTATTACTTATTCCGGCACTCCATTCTGCACGTCAGATTCTGTTGCAAAAACAGTAACTCTAACCGGAACTGATAGTTTTACCGGAGGATCTTTCACTGCCAGTCCGGAAGGATTATCCATTGATTCCGGCACGGGTGCTATTACTGCAAGCAGTAGTACGGCCGGCACCTATACCGTGACTTATGAAACTCCAACGGCCGGAGGATGTTCTCCTGTTCAGGCCACAACCGAAGTAGTTATCACTAAAGCCCCAACAGTAACTACTTTTACCTATCCAGATGCTCCATTTTGTATGGACGAAACCTCCGAAAAACAACCTTTGCTGGAAGGTACAGATGCTTTTTCAGGAGGAAACTACACCGTAGATAAAACGGGATTGTCCATTGATTCCTCTACAGGTGCAATCAATCCTGGAGCAAGCAGTGTAGGTATTTATACTATAACTTATACTACTCCTGCCACTGGCGGTTGTAATGAAGTGACAGCAACAACAGAAATTTCAATTACTGAAACTCCTTTTGTAGAAATAAGCTATGCAGGACCGTTTTGTACCTCTGATGCTACACCACAAGTTGTTAATTTTACTAACGGAGTGGGGGCTTATGAAGGTGGTACATTTTCCTCCTCCCCCGGAGGATTAAATATTGATCCTGAAACCGGTAATATAACCGGTCAGGGAACTAGTCCGGGAACTTACGTTGTTAATTACACTATCCCGGCAACATCAGGTTGCGATGAAGTAGTGGTCAACACCGAAGTAAAAATTACTCAGTTGCCACAAGTTTCAATTAGTTATGACACTCCTTTTTGTAATTCGGATGCAACTGTTTACCCGGTAAAATTTGGCAGTACAGCCGGTGATTATAGCGGTGGTGTATTTACCGCTACAAACGGACTGGACATAGACGCTGAAGGAAATATAAACCCGCAAAACAGCACAGCGGGGATACATACAGTCACCTACACCAAAGATACTGCTGATGATGGTTGTGCTGTTGTGGAAGCTACCACAAAAATTGAAATTTTTGAGAAGGTAATAATTACCACACAACCTGTGAACTTCGGAACATGCTCAAGCAATCCTGCTTCATTTGAAGTAGTTGCTACAGGTGATGATCTTATATATCAGTGGTATAAAAAAGATGCAGGAGGTACTTTTGTCAAAATAAATGGAGAGACAAATTCGATTTTATCATTTAACAATGCAACTTCAGCAAATGCAGGCGAATATCATGTAGTTGTTAGCAGTAGTAATGCTGTATGTTCTTCAGAAACTTCTGACCCTGTCACCTTAAACATAGATGAAGACATTATCATTATAAAACCCGCCGAAGATATTACCATATGTGAAAATGATGTGACCACAATGTCTTTTGAGTACGAGGCACATGCCAATGGCGCTGAATTGATTTTTCAATGGATAAAGGATGGTGTGGAGATAAATCCCACTTCTGGTAAATATGTGATGGAAGCAACAGGGCCCGAAGGAGAAAATGGAGTTTATACCGGAGTTCTCACTATTCAAAATATTGATGTTTCAGATGATGGGGTTTATGCTGTAAGAATAAATGGTCCGGAATCTTTTACTTGTCCGGAGGCAACTTCAAAAAGTTTCACTTTTAGAGTAAATCCCAGACCCGGTCCACCTGTTACAACAGCCGTGGAATATTGTCTTAATGAAACTCCCTCGGCTTTAACTGCAACTAAGGCTAGTGAAGAAAATGAGCTGCTATGGTATACCCACGATACTGCTACCGATGAATATATTTATTTGGGCACTTCAATCACTCCTAATACAGATACTTCCGGCCAAACCTCATACTGGGTAAGTCAAAAACAGCCCAATAGCTGTGAAAGTGATAAAACAGAGCTTGTTGTAACAGTATACGATAAACCTGCACCTATAGCAACAGAAACTATTCAATTCAGCTACTGTTTTAATGAAACAGTCACAGATCCTATCTCAATAACTCCTACTGAAGGATCTACCATAAATTGGTATGACTCAGAAGCTTCAACTACGGCATTGAGTTCTGCACCAACAGCAAATACCAGCGAAGCAAAACTGACCTCTTACTGGGTAAGTCAAACTTTAACCAGTACCGGGTGTGAAAGTGATCGCACTAAAGTGGATATTATTATAAATGAACTCCCTAATGTCAACATAGCTGTTGCTGAAGGTTACTCTGCAGAATTTTGTAAAGGCAGCGAAATAAAATTAGTAGCTTCCGGAGCAAACAGTTATATCTGGTATGATGGCGAAAATGAAATAGGAAACACCAGTGAAATTACTATTTTGGGAGAGAGTGCCGGCACCTTTGAATATAAAGTTGTTGGCACTGATGACAATGGCTGTGTTAATCAAAATGTAATTACTATAAAGGTAGAAGAGCCTACTGAGGGAGGAAATGTTTCTGGTCCTTCTTCTGTTTGTGAGACACAAAACGAGGGCACACTTACAGTAGCAGATTTTAAAGGAGAAATCCAGAGATGGGAAAGTTCTATCGATGGAATTAATTGGACATCAATTGCTGGCACCTCTGAAACTTTAGATTTTCAGAATATTTCCGGAACCACAACCTTTAGAGCTATCGTAAAAAATGGTGTTTGTGCCGAAGTTCCTTCAACAGAAATTTCAGTTTCTGTTGATCCGGTGCCGATTGGAGGAGAGTTAGCTTTTGCTGGCTTTGGCAGAACCATTGAAACCTGTTCTAACCCCGGACCCGATTATAATATCCCCTTAAGTTTAACTGGACAGGAAGGTGAAATCATCCGTTGGAGATATAAAGAAGGTTCTGCTACAAACTGGTCCTATGTAATGGAAGGAGAGGAATATTTCACAGGCACTACTTTGAGTCCAGAGTTGATAAGAAGCCTGGGGATTAATCAATCCACCATTTTTGAGGTGGAGATCACAAGCGGTGCCTGTACACCAAACGCCATTTCTCAAAATGCAACTTTAGGAATAGTATCTTCAGACATTGCTCCTAACCCTGTTACAGTGACTCCTGGAGTCGTTTGTATTGGAGAACTGGTTACACTGAGTGGTAGTACAGGATACGGCTCTGGCCCAGGATTTGAAGAAGGAGGAAGTTTCGACTTCTCATCCATAACAAATAAGGGATGGAGAATTAAGGATAAAAACGGTGTGGAATCCAATTTTGACTCCAGTGCTGATAATGGTGTTGCTGCAATATGGCTAAGAACAAATCCTTTGCCTTTAACTACCTCTAATCTTAATACTGGCTCACTCTACACTCAGAACTGGGATTCAAGCGCTGGCAATGAAGGAAATAAAGGTTTTGCGATAGTCTCGGGTCCGAATGAATCCACCATGGAAACTTCAGTATTTAACCTTTTTGCCGTGGAAGACCCTGTTCTTACTTTTGACCAGGCGTATAATCTTGCTCCGGGGTCTGCTATTTACGTGGATATCTCAACGGATGGAGGCGCAACTTACAATCCAGTGCCCTTGTTTGAACTTATAGCTACTAATGCTACTGATGGATCAAGTGGGTTCTATGATAGCTTTGGAGATGATGCTCCCGGCAATAGAGACAAGAATAAAATAGTTTTGGATCTAACAGATTATGCCAGTATGCCCAACCTTAGAATTAGGTTTAGATATGAAGGAAAAAAGGCAGGAGATGTTTGGGCAGTAGATGCTATTAGCCTTCCGGTTGAACCTACAAATGTAGATCTCACCTGGACAGATTATACAGATCCTGAAAATCCAATTGTAATTGGAACAGATAATTCTGAACAATGGGCGCCAAAACTGGTAGGATGGAATGACTTCGAAATTCGTACAAGACTCACCTTTGATAGCACAGGACAACAATGCCCTGTAGTCGAAAACTGGAAAACAATAAGTGTATTTGTTTTTGATCAATATACTTCGACTGCCTCGGCAGTTGCCGGTAGCTGCGGAAGTAACAATGTTCAATTAAATGGAGAGATAGTAAATAGCACCTCAACTTTAGTTACGGAATTTCCAACCAGAGATGATTACTCTGCCCGCTGGGAAGTAGTAACAGGCCCTACCGGATATACTTTTTCTGAAGCTCATTTTACCAACGGAGACAGCACTACCCCAGCAGTGAATGATCCTCAGGCAATTTTTTCTCCGGGGATGTTTGGCTCATATACTCTAAGATGGGCTCTTAACCGCTCCGCTGATGACGATTTGACGAATGAAACCTGCCCACCGATATACACAGATGTAACCATTGACATTAATGATTGTACTGCGCTGGACTTCGATGGAGTAGATGATTATGTGGATTTGGGAAATAATTACCAGGGTAGCTTCTTTATGGAGGCATGGATAAGACCTTTCGCACGACCACTTCCTGATGGATCGGGTAATACTAATCCGGCAGCAGGTACAATTATAAGTGGACGCGGTTTCGAACTCACTATGTCTGATCTTTCCACCAAAATAACCCCCGGCACCAGATGGTATCACATTGCGGTTTCAAATACTGGACAGTTGTGGGTCGATGGTATCTCTTCAGGTACCGTAAGTCTTAACGGTCATGGAGGTAATAGAACAATTATTGGGGCCAAATGGGATCCCTCAGCAAAAGAAGCTAAAAATCACTATTCCGGATGGATAGAAGAGGTAAGAATCTGGAGTAAAGAATTAAATGAGGAGCAGATCAGGTTTATGATGAATCAGCGTCTTATTTCTAATGGAGCAAAAATGGGTGAGCAGATCCCTATGGAGGTGCCCGACGGACTTACCTATTCAGATCTTGCAGGATATTACAGGCTTATATCTGCTGACCCAGAACCATTAGATGTAAGTCCCGTTGTCTATTTAGCTGAAGACATGCCTGCAAATGGTCTGACTCCGGATCGCGCAACTACAAAAGTTCCGGGTAGATTGATGAATATGGAAACGAACCAGGAAAACACCGCACCACTTCCTTATTATTCCGGCAACAATGGAGTTTGGGGAACCGATGCTACCTGGTTACGACCTGACGTTTGGGATCCACCACACACCGGAGAAATTGAGTGGAACATCGTTAGGACTTCCCACAATATTACCTCCGGTAGTAGAGATATAAAACTGCTGGGACTAATTTCTGAAGTCAACGCATTAGATATGGAGGGGCAAAATCCTCCTACCTGGACCGGTGGCGGAGGAAGTGGTAACCAATTATTCCTTTCTCACTATCTCCTACTCAACGGTATTATAGATCTAAACGGGCAATCTCAATTGCTTCAACCAATGGGAAGTATCGTTGACGCAAGTAGTGGAGGACATCTGGATAGAGATCAGCAGGGTACGGCGAGTAGCTACAATTATAATTATTGGGTATCACCTGTAGGACCAGACGGTAGTAATTCAGCATATTCTGTTGGAGCTGTAATGATGGATGGTTCCTCCCAAACTCCACAGTCCCTCGATTTTGGTGCCGCCTATGCTCATGCTGACGGAGGGCCTGCTACACCTCGAAAAGTCAGTGAATATTGGCTGCATAAGTTCCACGGAACTGCTAATGACTACTTCACCTGGGATCATATTGGAAGTACAGGCAAAATGAACGCTGGTGAAGGTTATAGTATGAAAGGGACAGCAGGGACTGCAGGAATTCTGGATTCACAAAATTATACCTTCCGAGGATTACCTAACAATGGAGACATTACTCCTGGAAGTACAGGACCGGAACAGAATTATTTAATAGGAAACCCTTATCCTTCTGCAATTGATGCGAATAAATTCATAAATGATAACCTCAACGTTGTTGGTGGAGGCAATACTAATGTCTTTAATGGAACCGTTTATTTCTGGTCCCATTTTGCGAACCAGACCCATTATTTGCAGGAATATATTGGAGGTTACGCAGCCTATAATCTTTCAGGCGGAGTTTTAGCGGCAGCTGTAGATGAAAGAATTAATGCCACTGATGAGGATGGAGGACAAGTCCCTCAACAATTCATTCCTGTTGGACAAGCGTTTTTCGTTAATACTATGTTAGATCCATCACTGGTAGGTGCTATGCAGGATGCAGGCCTTCCTGATGTTACTGGAGGTCCCGTTATTTTTAAGAATAGCCAGAGAGCATTTGTATTAGAAAATCAGGACAATGGAGGTTCCGTCTTCCACTCCCAGGAGAAAAAAAGAGCAGCTACATCGACTACTAATAACAGCTCCTCCCAGGAAGTAGAACAAAACAAGATATGGCTTAAGTTCAAGTCTCCAAAAGGCTATCACCGTCAAATTTTGGTGACTGCTGATCAAAGGGCAACTGAAAATTTCGACTTGGGATTTGATGCCCCTATGATAGATGAGAATGTGGAAGACATGTACTGGTATTTTAACAAATATCAGTTCGTGATCCAAGGGGTACCTGATTTTAATATTGAGCGCGTGCTGGATCTTGGAATCAATGTGGAACAAAAAGGTGCTTTAAGCATTTCCATTGATGATCTGGATAACATTCCAGATGAGATGAATATTTATTTGGCAGACAGTTTAAATCAGGTGGTACACGATTTGAGAGCAGAGCCATATGAAACAGAATCTGAAGCCGGAACTTTTACCGACAGGTTTAAGCTGGTGTTCCAGGATAAAACCCAGATAGAAGAACCCGACGTTCCCATTATTGAAGAAGGACCTTTTGAGGTGCTTTATGTCACAGGTACCCGAAACGTGCTGCTCAGGAATCCAGAATTACTGGAAGTTGACAGAGTTTACCTGAACAATATGCTGGGACAACAGGTACATGTTTATTATAATGTGCCTTCAGAGAAAGAAGTGGAATTACCTGTGAAGAGATTCGCTGCAGGAGTGTACATAGTCAAAGTACATTATGAAGGTGGAATTATTACCCGAAAGGTCATCCTCGAATAGCTACAAATAATTCCTTAAAGAAAAGCTCCTCAAAAGAGGGGCTTTTTTTATATTCTAGGACCTTTCGTACTCATTTTCAGAAGCCTTTCATCCATGAAATTTTACATTTAAACGTTTAAATTTTTCTTAAAATTATCTAAAGGTCATTTTTTTTCCTACTTTTGAGGCTGATTAAGTTTCTAATTATTAGGCCTATGGAGAAAATTTTTACCTCTCTGAAACTTCCCGGAATCTTTATATTGCTGACTTCAGCACTTGCTTCCTATTGGAATTACCCGGCTTTGGAAACCTATGAATATCCCAAAGACCAGGCAGAATTGCACATAAAGTGGTTCGAATCCCCTATGGGAATCTTTTCGCTGAACTATTTTGAAAGTAGTCAAAATCCTACAATTTCAGCTCCGGCTGATCTATCAGTTAAAACTGATACCGGTACGTGTACAGCCAGTATTGCAATTGACGAGGCAACATTTACGGGGGATAGTCTTTCCTGGGAAATGACCGGTGCCACAACAGGCACAGGGAATGGGCAAGTGGGAACTCACAGCTTTAAAATTGGAACGACTACAATAATATTCACTGCCACGGGGGAAGCTACTTCTGTCACCGACTCTATGGATGTAGTTGTTACAGACGAAGAAGATCCAAAAATCAGTCTTGGAAATGCCATTTCTCAAACCACAGATGCAGGGCAATGTACAGCTTCAATAGCCATTCCCGATACTACCTTCAGCGATAACTGCAGCGGAAGCAGCTTAAGCTGGAGCATTACCGGAGCAACAACAGGAGCAGGAAACGGGCAAATCGGAACCCACACCTTCAATATCGGCACAAGCACCATTAATTATACGGTGACTGATGCGGCCAATAATACTGTTTCTCAAACTCTGGCTGTAGAGGTTAAGGATGAGGAAGATCCAAAAATCAGTCTTGGAAATGCTATTTCTGAAATCACAGATGCAGGGCAATGTTCAGCTTCAACAGCCATTCCCGATGCTTCCTTCAGCGATAACTGTAGTGGAAGCAGCTTAAGCTGGAGCATCACCGGAGCAACAACAGGCTCAGGAAATGGACAAGTCGGAACCCAAACCTTTAATATCGGCACAAGCACCATTACTTATACGGTGACTGATGCGGCCAATAATACTGTTTCTCAAACTCTGGCTGTAGAGGTTAAGGATGAGGAAGATCCAAAAATTAGTCTTGGAAATGCCATTTCTCAAACCACAGATGCAGGGCAATGTACAGCTTCAATAGCCATTCCCGATGCTACCTTCAGCGATAACTGCAGCGGAAGCAGCTTAAGCTGGAACATTGCAGGAGCAACAACAGGTTCAGGAAACGGGCAAATCGGAACCCATACATTTAATATTGGCACAAGCACCATTACTTATACGGTGACCGATGCGGCCAATAATACTGTTTCTCAAACTTTGGCTGTAGAGGTTACGGATGAGGAAGATCCAAAAATCAGTCTGGGAAGTGCCATTTCTGAAACCACAGACTCAGGGCAATGTACAGCTTCAATAGCCATTCCCAATGCTACCTTCAGTGATAACTGTAGCGGAAGCAGTATAAGCTGGAGCATCACAGGAGCAACTACAGGTTCAGGAAACGGGCAAATCGGAACCCAAACCTTTAATATCGGCACAAGCACCATTACTTATACGGTGACTGATGCAGCAAATAATACTATTTCTCAAACTCTGGCTGTAGAGGTTACGGATGAGGAAGATCCAAAAATTAGTCTTGGAAATGCTATTTCTGAAATCACAGACTCAGGGCAATGTACAGCTTCAATAGCCATTCCCAATGCTACCTTCAGTGATAACTGTAGCGGAAGCAGTATAAGCTGGAGCATTGCCGGAGCAACAACAGGTTCAGGAAACGGGCAAATCGGAAACCATACATTTAATATCGGCACAAGCACCATTACTTATATGGTGACTGATGCGGCCAATAATACTGTTTCTCAAACTCTGGCTGTAGAGGTTACGGATGAGGAAGATCCAAAAATCAGTCTGGGAAGTGCCATTTCTGAAACCACAGATGCAGGACAATGTACAGCTTCAATAGCCATTCCCGATGCTATCTTCAGTGATAACTGTAGCGGAAGCAGTTTAAGCTGGAGCATCGCCGGAGCAACAACAGGTTCAGGAACTGGGCAAATTGGAAACAGTAACTTCAACATCGGTAAAAGCACTATCACCTATACTGTAGTTGATGCTTCAGGTAATACTGCAACAGCTTCATTAGATATCACTATAAGTGATCAGGAAAAACCGGTCATCACTGCCGCTGCTGATATCTCTGTACCCAATACGGCCGGACAATGTTATGCAGGAGTTTCAGTACCTCAGGCTACTGCTTCAGATAACTGTTCTGTTGGTACTCCTACAGGAACAAGAGACGATGGTCAACCCTTAAATACTACGTATCCTGTAGGCACAACCACCATCACGTGGAATGTAACTGATGCTAATGGTAATGCAGCTGAACCTGTGGTCCAAAAAATAACGGTTGAAGATAAAGAAGCTCCAGAAGTGCCTCAACTTGAAGACATCTTATGGGGGTGTGAGTATACTTTTGAAGCTCCCACAACCAGTGACAACTGTGATAATGTAATAACAGCTACTACAAACCAATCTCTCACGTTCACTACTTCCGGAGCAATTACATGGATTTTTAAAGACTCGGCTGGAAATACTACCACAGCTACTCAAAAGATCACCATTGATCCTGTTGAAATAGCACCTGTAGAAGTGCTGCATGTGCTCTGTAATGGAAATGCAACCGGAGCAATAACGGTGGAAGCTTCAGGTGGAGTAGCTCCCTATACCTATGATTGGGGCAGTCTTGGAGCCGGGGACACAAAGACCGATCTATCTGCTGGTACTTATTCAGTAAAAGCCTTTGACGCTAACGGATGTGAAACTGAAACTCTGCAAATAACCATTAATGAGCCTGCCACTTTTATTGAAGTAGTTAATGTTAAAACTACCTCAGGTTGTTATGGACAGAATAATGGTACTGCTTATGCAGAAGCAAAAGGTGGTACTCCTGGATATACTTTCAGATGGAGTAATGGCCAGACGACTCAAACTGCAACCGGACTTCCTCCAGGCAATCATAGTGTGACTATAACAGATGCTAACGGATGTTCAGCCCAAAGAACAGTTACTGTTTCTCAACCCACAGAATTGAAGATCACAGGGTTTTTAACGACAGAAACCACCTCCTATGGTACCGCGACAGGTACAGCTACTGTACAGATTACCGGCGGAACCCCAAATTATTCTTTTAAATGGTCAAATAACCTTACCGGACAAACTGCACAAGGACTGGCAGCAGGCACCTACTCAGTTACGGTTACTGATGCAAATGGATGTACAGCGACGAAAGAGGTTATCATCGTAGACTCTCTTGAAGCCAATATTGTACCTATATCAATTTGTGAAACCGGAAGTGTAATTAGAACCTCTTACTTTGAAGTAGAGAATCGCACAGCAAGAGGAGGTTCTCCACCATATTCTTATTCATGGAATTTTGGTAAAGATGCTACTCCGGCTACAGCGGTGGGAGAAGGCCGTCATACGGTACACTATTCCAGTGCCGAAGAAAAACTAATTACTCTTACAGTTACAGATGCAAAAGGAAGGACTTTTACGCAATCGGTAATACAAAACGTTGCAGGTTGCTTTTCTGACACCTGTGGATCAAACGACCTGGGGCTGGACAACTATTTTATTGGTGACAGCAACCAAAATCCCATTACTTCAAGTAATTGTAGTTCTGTTCCTGAAAAATTTATATACATAGATTTCCCTACCAATTCAGAAAGGTATTCCCTCTATATAGAATTGATCTATTCAGTTAAGAAAATCAATTCCGAAACGACTCAACATTATAAGGTGGAGGGATGTTTTTTCCAAAAACAGGCTATACCAGATATCGCCAAAACCTTCGCTATTGATTATGAATGTGGAGATGCTGTAAAAATTGAAGGAATTTACCTCACATTCCAAAACAATGTGAACAGAGAATGTGGTGCGACCCAGGGTAATGGAAATCATCCAAAATGTTATTCCACTAATAATGAAGCTACTGTTACTTCCCCACTTTACGCAGTAGCCTTTCCAAATGAACTTCTTTGTAACGGAGGTGAGACCGGAATTATCAATGCAAGAGCATCCGGAGGTTCCGGCAACTATACTTACAAATTAATTTCTGCAGTAGACCAGTCAGTAATTCGCACATCTCAACCTTCTAACAGTTTTACCGGTCTTCCTGCCGGAAGATATAAGGTGATCGTGAACGACGGAAATGAAGATTTTACCACTGCTGAAGTTGAAATTAAACAGCCTGCGAATACTCTGGCATTAGAAATCACTGCTCAAACTGAAATTACCTGCTTTGGCGGGAGTGACGGAACCGCTACTGTTCTTGCAACGGGTGGAACTCCCAATGTTACCGGCGATCCTTATATCTACATCTGGGAAGGAATTGGACAAACAACTGCTACTGCTACCAACCTTTCCGCAGGCACATACTTGGTCAGAGTATTAGATGCCAATGGTTGTGAAGCCTTTATAGATGTAGAAATCGCTCAACCTGCAGAAATTACGGCCAATGCCGGACCAGATCAGGTTTTAGAATGCGGAAACTTAACCACCTTTTTGGCTGCCGTTTTCGATCCCGTGGTCACCGAAGGAGAACCTGAACCACAGGGCACGTGGAGCATAGTGAATGGTCCCGCAGGAGGAGTAATAGATAATGTCAATGACCCAAATTCCAGATTTTCTGGTAATGTGGGAACCTATACCTTAAGATGGACAGTTCCGTGCGGCGCCTCAGATGATGTGAAAATTTCCCTAAGTAGTTGCAGTACCCTCGATTTTGACGGAGTGAATGACCATGTAGTCATTGGCGACAAATTTGATCTTCCTTCGTCAGGCTTTACAATAGAAGCCTGGGTGAAGCAGGATCCGGGAAAAACTTCCGGAATTAAAACAGTCCTGTCAAAAAGAGATAATTCAGCCTTAGCTTCCGGAGGATTCGATTTAATAGTTGAGAATAACATCCCTAAATTCCGTTGGAACGGAAGTTCAATAGTTTCAAGTTATCCTATAGGAACAGACCGCTGGTATCACCTGGCAGTTATTGTTGGAGGTGATGACGCAGGATTGTATGTTGATGGGATTAAGACCTCTACCGGTGCACCGGGAGTACCTACTTCGATATCAGCCCCTGTTATAATTGGAGCTTCAGCAAACTCTGCCACTTCTGCCCCTGAAAACTATTTTCACGGCTGGATCGAGGAGCTAAGGATCTGGAAGGAGCCTTTACTATTGGACCAGGTAAAATTCCTGATGAACCAAAGACTTAAAGTAGGTTCCAGTCCTCTTCGCGGGATGATCCTGCCAATGGATGCTCCGGGCCCTCTGAATTTTAATCAGGATCTCATCGCCTATTACCCACTCATAGTATCAGAAATCACTAACGGAACCACCCTTGATAAAGCCCCCAATGCTTACCATGGTAAAATGGTTAATATCAAGACCCTTCAGGAGAATACTGCTCCCCTGCCCTATTATTCAGCAAAAGACGGGCAATGGATAGCCGACAATACATGGCTGCGACCGGCGGTATGGGATCATCCAAACAGCAGAGGAGTGGATGGCGCAAGTATGATCGACTGGAACATAGTAGTGACCAAACATAACATTACCAGCCAGGCGAAAGACATCAGGGTCCTTGGCTTACTTTCTGAAACCGAAACCAAGCGTCTCACTATTGCTAACCCTTCCGGACCTCAAAATGAAACAAATTCAGGTCAATCGCTTAGCATAAGTCATTACCTGCTTCTTAACGGCGTAATAGATCTTGTGGGTGAATCCCAACTACTTCAGGATATTGGCAGTATTTTAGACGTTGCCAGTAAAGGATACCTGGAACGTGACCAGCAGGGAACTGCCAGCAGTTATACTTATAATTACTGGACTTCTCCTGTGAGTCCCGGAATAAACGCCAAATACTCGGTTAAAGGAACAATGAAAGATGGTACTATCACTACCTTTAGGGAATTGGTGTTCGGTACGCAATACCATTTCGCAGATGGAAACTACAGTGATCCGCGAAAAATTAGTAATTACTGGCTGCATAAATTCCATGGTACTGCCAATAATTATTTTTCCTGGGAACATATTGGCCACACAGGCACAATGGCTGTTGGCGAAGGTTATAGTATGAAAGGAACTTCTGGCTGGGCTGGAAATACAGACCTTCAGAATTATACTTTTGTGGGTTTACCCAACAATGGAGAGATCAGTTTAAATATTAATACAACTTCAGAAGGAGAAAACTATTTAGTTGGTAACCCCTACCCGTCTTCAATTGATGCAAACAAATTTATAGAAGATAATGTAATAGCTTCAAATCCTGCTAACAGTGCCTTTAACGGAACACTTTATTTCTGGGATCATTTTGCAAAAACAGACCATTATCTTGAGCATTATATCGGAGGATATGCAGCTTTTAACTTAGGAGGTTCTGTAGAACCGGCTTCATCTGTTGACAGCCGGATAGACAACAGCGATCCTTCCAGAACCGGAAGTAAACGTCCGGGGAATTTTATTCCTGTAGGCCAGGCGTTCTTCGTTAATACGGTAATAAATCCGGGTGAAGATGTTCTGCAAACCACAGGTCGCAAAACCCTGGTATTTAATAATGGTCAGAGGACCTACAAACGGGAAGGTATCGACAAGGCAAATGGGAGAGATGATGTGATCTTCTTCGGAAGTGATAAAAAAGGAAAGAGCACAAATAAGGCTTCTGAAGAACGTCAACGCATTTGGCTCAAATTCCAGTCTCCAAAAGGCTACCACAGGCAGATACTGGTTACTGCAGATGCCAGAACATCGAACGGTTTTGACCTTGGTTTTGATGCTCCACTTATTGACAACAATATCGAGGATATGTATTGGTTGATGAATGAGCAGGTAGAACTTGTGATACAGGGGGTACCGGATTTTAATGCGGACAGAGTTCTTCCTTTAGGTCTAAAAACAGCCGATGGCGGTAAATTTGTGATCAAGATCGATGAACTTGAAAATATTGGAGATGAATTTGCCATTTTTGTAAAGGACAGCCAGACGAATACTTACTTCAATCTTCGGGACGGAGACTTTACTGCCACGATTGAAAAAGGTAATATCCACCAACGTTATTCGATCGTCTTTAGTAAAGATGAAGATCCTGAAACCGGTGAGGAAACTCCAGGCGAAGAAGGTGAAGATGGAAGTGGTGAAGATGGCGGGGATGAAGATGGCAATGATGGTGACGGTGACAACGGTAACGGGGAAGGAGACGGTGACGGTGACGGTGACGGTACTGATATAACTAAACCAGACCAGCCTCAACCTACACCACCTGCAGATATTGAATTGCTGTACTCCAACAGGGAGGGGCATGTGATCATTAAAAACTCCGGAATGCTGCCTCTTAAAAAAGCTGTTTTATACAACTCTTTAGGACAGGAACTTGTCACCTTCGGAAATCTACCCGTTCAAAACTTCACGGAACTTCCTATTGAAGTGCCAAGCACAGGAGTTTATTATATAAAGGTGCATCTCAAGGATACCTCCCGATCCCTAAAATTTATTGTAGAATAAGAACAAAAGAGCCGGATTTAATCCGGCTCTTTTTTATAAGTTACTTTTTAAACTTCAGGGGAAGGTGGACCACTTTCTTGGTCTCAAAAAAATCTTCCTCAAAATAATCCTGAAGATCATAGATCTTTGCTCTTTTATAAGTAGCCAGTTCTTCAGACAGGTCCCCGCCTTTTAAATACAGAATCCCGTTCTTAAGTTCATGATTGCTTTCTTTGGCAATCTTACCTGTTGTCCAGTGCACAAAAGTAGGCATGGCCGCAACTGCACGGCTTACAATAAAATCATAATGCCCAGGCACCTCCTCTACTCTTGCATTTGTAGTATGGACATTTTTAAGCCTTAGACCTTCCATTACTTCATTCACCACTTTTATTTTTTTCCCAATGCTGTCTACCAGATGGAAATTAGTTTCGGGATGAAGAATGGCTAATGGAATTCCGGGGAAACCTCCGCCAGTTCCAACGTCAAGGATGGAAGAGCCGGGTAAAAATCGCTGCACTTTGGCAATGCCCAAAGAATGCAATACGTGACGCAGGTAAAGTTCATCAATGTCTTTTCGTGAAACCACATTGATCTTTAAATTCCAGTCTTTGTAAAGATCCTGTAGATTTGCGAACTTATTCTTTTGATCCTTAGTAAGATCGGGAAAATATTTTTCGAGAAGTTCCAATTTTCAAATTTTCAGCAAAAGTAGTTAATTTAAAGCAGTATTTTCCAAAGCAATAGCTTTAGAGAATTTAATCTCATACCTTTGTAGTTCAATTTTATTACAGTTAATGAATACATCTACCGTACGATTTTCCCGCACAGATTCAGCCAAATTCTTTCGCACATTGAATAGCAGGGTTAATTCCTATTTTAAAGAAAACAATCTTTCCAAAACCGGAAACTGGAAGCTGCACCTTAAAGCGGTCGTCATGTTTTCCCTTTTTCTTACTCCATATTTCCTCATCCTTACTCTTGACATTTCTCAATGGTGGATGTTACTCCTTACCGTTGTGATGGGAACAGGAATGGCCGGAGTAGGCATGAATATTATGCACGACGGGAACCATGGCACCTATTCCTCAAAAAGCTGGATTAATAAACTAATGGGGGGAACCATTTATATACTTGCAGGAAATGTTTACAACTGGCAGGTACAGCATAATGTGCTGCACCATACCTATACTAATATTCATGGTCATGACGAAGATCTGGATGCAGGTAGGATCATAAGATTCAGTAAGCATGCAAAATGGGAGAAATTCCACAGGTTCCAACATTATTACTCAATTTTTCTCTACGGACTCCTAACCTTCAATTGGGCTCTTACCACAGATTTCAAACAAACCAAAAGATACCTTTCCCGCCAGCTTTCCTACGGAAAAATGCCAAATCCGGTAAAGCAGTGGAGTATTCTTGCTATTACCAAGCTCATTTACCTGTCAATCTGGATCGTGATTCCCATGTTGATTCTTTCTATAGCCTGGTGGAAGATCCTCCTTGGTTTCTTCATCATGCATTACACAGCGGGTTTGATCTTAAGTGTAGTATTTCAGCTGGCTCATGTGGTTGAAAAAACCCAGATGCCGCTTCCTGATAGTACGGGATCGATGAAAAATACCTGGGCAATCCATCAATTATTTACCACGGTAAATTTTTCCACCAGGAGCAGATTCATAAACTGGTTTACCGGTGGCTTGAACCATCAGGTGGAGCACCATATTTTCCCAAACATCAGCCACATTCACTACAGCAAAATTTCGAAAATTGTACGCGAGACTGCACAGGAATGTCAGCTACCTTACAATGAATACAAAACAACCAGGGCTGCCATTGCCGCACATTTCCGTCACTTGAAGGAAATGGGAATGAAGCCGGCAATTTCAGCATAAACAATCAACCTTTTTCACATGTATCATTTATCTGACCGTATTAAAAGCATGTCTACCTCACAAACTTTGGCCATGGCAGCCAAAACCCGTGAGCTAAAGGCAGAAGGAAAAGACATTATAGGCTTAAGCCTGGGTGAACCCGATTTTAATACTCCCGATTTTATTAAAGAGGCCGCAATTCAAGCCATCAATGACAACTACAATTCCTATACTCCGGTTGACGGTTATGTGGAATTAAAGGATGCGATTATCCATAAATTTAAACGAGACAATGGCCTCACATATGACAGGTCACAGGTTGTAGTATCTACGGGAGCCAAACAATCTTTAGCCAATGTTGCAATGGTGATGTTGAATCCAGGGGATGAAGTGATCTTACCTTGTCCTTATTGGGTAAGCTATGCCGAAATTGTGAAGCTGGCAGAAGGAGTACCCGTCGAAGTTCCTACCTCTGTGGAATCTGATTTTAAGATGACTCCGCAGCAGCTTGAAGCTGCCATTACTCCTAAAACCCGCATGCTTTGGTACAGTTCTCCTTCCAATCCCAGCGGGATGGTGTACAGCAGGGACGAATTACGTGCTTTAGCTGATGTGCTGGTAAAACATCCGGATATTATAGTAGTAAGTGACGAAATTTACGAGCACATCAACTTTGTTGGAGAACACGCCTCTATGGCTCAGTTTGAGGATATGTACGACCGTGTGGTAACAGTAAACGGGGTATCAAAAGCCTTTGCAATGACCGGTTGGAGAATTGGTTATATTGGTGCTCCTGCCGAAATTGCCCGCGCCTGTAACAAGATGCAGGGCCAGATCACCAGCGGCGCAAATTGTATAGCACAGCGTGCAGTGATCACTGCTCTGGAAGCTCCCGTGAGCAAGATCCAATACATGATCGACAGATTTAAAAGCAGGAGAAAATTGATTATTGATCTCATGTCCGAAATTCCCGGTTTTGCTATTACCGAGCCCGAAGGCGCTTTTTATGTTTTCCCGGATGTGTCTTACTTCTTTGGAAAGACCATCAATGGTTATGAAATCAAAGATGCTACAGATTTTTCCATGTTCCTTTTGGAAAAGGCTCTTGTGGCCACTGTAACCGGAGACGCTTTTGGTAGTCCTAATTGCATCAGGTTCTCTTACGCAGCCAGTGAAACCGAAATAGAAGAAGCCATGAAGCGGATCAAAAATGCCCTTTCTGAATAGGCTTCAATAATGATATTTTTCGATCCCCATTCCGCCCGGAATGGGGATTTTTATTTGTCTTCTCCTGATAGCCTCAAATTAGCGAATAGTTTTCTCTGTATCTAACCTCCACGAATGGGTATAGTTGCTGAAGAACAATAAATTTTACTGACCACTGATTACTAATTACTGATGACTGACCTCTTAACTAACGGTTTCTCCAGAAGAAAGGCGTAAGTAAGATTAGTACGGTGAAAAGTTCAAGCCTTCCTATAAGCATAAGAAAGCCGCACCACCACTTAGCTGCATCAGGCAAGGCGTCGAAGTTATTTACCGGACCCAGGATTCCGAAGGCAGGACCAATATTTCCCAGTGATGAAGCTGCACCTCCAATGGAAGTCTCGAAGTCAAGCCCCATTGAAGCAAGTACTACCGCCCCTATAATAAAGGACAGCATATAAAGAATAAAGAAGCCCAGGATGTTGAAAACGATTTTTTTACTGATGCTTTTTCCATTGTAGTGAACAGGAAGAACTGCATTGGGATGCAGGGTTCTTTTAAATTCAATCAAACCATTCCTAATCATGATCACGTGCCGCATTACTTTCACCCCACCCGCAGTTGAACCGGCAGATCCTCCCAAAAAGAAAAGCCCGAAAAAGAAAACTGTGAGAAACGGAGTCCACATGGTATAATCGGCAGTAACGAAACCGGTCGTGGTAACAATAGCAAGGATCTGGAACAAAGAATGCCTGAAGGCGCTCTCAAATTCCCCCAGCACCATAGGGTGTTCAATGGACGAAAGGGAGGGATCTGCTTTATAGTAAACAATAAGCGTGGCAATTATTGTAAATCCAATTATAAAATAAGAATACCATTTGAATTCTTCATCACGCAACACTTTGTTGAACCTGCCTTTGAAACCAAAATAGCTGATAACAAAATTAGTACCGGCCAAAAACATGAATAAGCTTATGATATGCTGCACCAGCGGATTATCATTCCAATATGCTATACTTGCATTTTTAGTTGAGAATCCTCCCGTAGAAAGCGTGCTTAAGGAATGATTTACGGCATCAAATAAGCCCATTCCTGCAAGGTATAACAGGATAGTTTCAGCAAAGGTTAGTCCTACATAGATGAACCATAGCCTTTTAGCGGTATCGGTGATCCTGGGTTTAAGTTTATCGGCACTTGGTCCGGGCGCTTCCGCAGCAAATAACTGCATTCCCCCAATTCCCAGTAATGGCAAAATTGCAATGGCAAGAACAATAATTCCCATCCCTCCTATCCAATGGGTAAGACTTCGCCAAAATAAAAGCCCCCTGGGAATTGATTCAATATCATTTAAAATTGAAGCTCCCGTCGTGGTGTAACCCGACATGGTCTCAAAAAAAGCATTTGTAAAGGAGGGGATGCTTTGGCTTATTACATACGGAAGCGTTCCGCTAAGAGCCATAAAGATCCATCCAAGGGTAACTATGAGATAGCCGTCTCTCTTTTTCACCTCCCGCTTATGTCCCCGGGTGAGTAGCATGGCTAATGCTCCAACGCCCATAGTGATCAAGGCAGCCGCAAGGATCTCAAGGGTCACCCCATCGTTATAATAGAAGCTAACGACGGCAGCTGTTAGCATAAAACCTCCATTACACACCAGGAGCACCCCCATAATATGACTTATAATGGGCTTATTAAGTCTTGGCATTACAGGAACAATTTTTCAACTTTCTGAATAGCATGAGGCAAACAACAAATTACAATTCGGTCGCCGGGGAGAATTTTATAATTTCCAAGCGCAATTTGCCCAACCCCGTTGCGAATAGCACCACCAATAATCGCCGATCTTGGAAACTCCAGATCCACAATTCTTTTATTTGAAACTTTTGACGAGGGCTTTACTATAAATTCCAGCAGCTCTGCGTCCATATTGCTAAGACGGGTCATCGCCACAACTTCCCCTTTTCTTATATATCTAAAAATATTACTCGCAGCCAATAATTTTTTATTGATAAGCGTGTCAATACCTATGGAATGGCTCAGCTGAAAATAATCCATGTTTTCCACCAAAGCAATTGTCCTCTTTACATTTTTGGACTTTGCCACAAGGCAGGTCATAATATTGGTTTCAGAATTTCCCGTAACGGCAATAAACGCATCCATATCCTGAATGCTTTCCTCTTCCAACAATTCAACATTGCGGCCGTCCCCATGAATAATGAGGGCTTTAGGTAGTTCATCGGCAAGGTCAAAGGCGGTATCTTTATCACTTTCAATGAGCTTCACATTCATCTTCTTTTTGCAAAGATCCATGGAGGCTTTTCTTCCAATTTTACTTCCCCCCAGGATCATCACGTTCTTCATTTGCTGCCTCTTTTTCCCGGTAAGTTTATAGAGATCATTTACGCCTCCCCGCGTGGTCACAAAATACACCTGGTCTCCATCCTTAAAAGAAGTGTTACCTCTTGGAATAATAGTTTCTGTAGTATCCCTTCGCCTCATTGCAATAGGCATAAAATGTATTCCCGGGAAGATCCTGGCTGTTTCTTTTACAGACTTCCCTACAAAAGCAGCAGATTCCGTAAGCGTTAATCCTACCATGGTTAGCGCTCCTTCTTCGAACTCATAGCTGTCGTTAAAAGCCGATTGATTGAGCAACAACTCAATTTCACGGGCTGCTAGCGCTTCGGGAGAAATTAGTTCGTCTATACCAAATTGGGTGAAACCAATTTCCTCCTTATTTTCCAAAAATTCAGTATTGGCAATTCTGGCAATAGTACGCTTGGCACCTAATTGTTTTGCCAGTACGCATACGGTAATATTGGTGGTTTCACTGCTGGTCACTCCTATCACCAGATCGCAATATTTGACCTGGGCATCTTTTAGAACAGCAATTGAAGTAGCGTCCCCTCTCAAAGTGCGAATATCCAGATGTGCATCTGCATAGAGCAGGTGCTCTCTATTGTTATCGATCAAGGTGATGTCCTGTGATTCAAAAGACAACAATTTTGCTAAATGAAATCCTACCTCACCGGCACCGGCAATGATTATTTTCATATGGGACGTGTAAGTTCAAGAGGGACAAAGTTAAAGTATTTACCTCAACCAAAACAAAATACCCTTTAACTATTTATCTTACACGCTTCAGCTTTTGGGGGATAATCTTGTATCTTTGGCAAAAATTTTCTGCTTTCATGGCTAAAAAGATCACTCCTTATAAAGATTCTCAACTCGACAAAAAGAAACAGGTGGAACAGATGTTCGACACTATCTCCACAAATTATGACGGTTTGAACAGAGTTATTTCTTTTGGAATCGACGTCAAATGGAGGAAGAAAGTGGTTCAAATGGTATCTGAGACTAATCCGGAATCCGTTTTAGATATTGCTACCGGCACAGGGGATCTTGCCATTAGTTTGGCCAAAACAGGAGCTAAAGAAATAATTGGCCTTGACCTATCTGAAGGTATGCTTGCTGTGGGTCGTAAAAAGATCAATGAAGAAAACCTTTCAGGAAAAATAGAAATGATCCAGGGAGATTCTGAAGCACTTCCTTTTGAAGACGATCGTTTTGACGCCATTACCGTAGCTTTCGGAGTAAGGAATTTTGAAAATCTTGAAAAAGGACTATCAGAAATTCTACGGGTCTTAAAACCGGGAGGGATTTTTGTCATTTTAGAGACTTCTGTACCTACCAGATTCCCGTACAAACAAGGGTACGGCATCTACTCCAAATATTTACTACCACTTATAGGAAAGTTGTTTTCAAAAGATAAGGTAGCTTACAGTTATTTAAGTGAAAGCGCTGCTGCTTTTCCCTATGGAGAAAAGCTCAACAATATTTTGAGAAATATTGGGTTTATAGATGTACAGCATAAACCTCAAACTATGGGAGTAGCTACAATTTATGCTGCATCAAAGTAAGTATATGAAGAAATATCTTATCCTGGCACTGGTGCTGTTTTGTGCTCTTCCTGCACAGGCACAGCTTTTTGGCGGAGAAAAAGTGATCAATAGCCCAAATTTTGATAAGCAAAGGTTTTCCTGGGGATATTTCCTGGGATTCAATACCTACGATTTTGACATTGATTATAAGAATTACATAGCCAGTCCGGCTACAGGCAAAGATTTCTCTGTAGATCGAACTATTGGTTTTAATGTTGGAATGATAGGGAATATGAGACTTGGGGAACACCTGGACCTTCGCCTCGAACCCGGAGTTTCTTTTAACCGCATCAACTTTCAATTTACCAAAGCCGATCAAAAAACCTTTAGGGAGATCAATTCTACCTTTGTTCATGTTCCGCTTTTATTGAAGTTCTCAACGACCCGCATCAACAATTTCAAACCTTTTGTAGTTGGTGGTGTTTCGACCTCCATCAACCTTTCCAGTAACGAGAATAACCCTGACGATAATGATGACGGTCAATTTCGGATGACCACAAATAATTACTATTACGAAATAGGATTTGGAATAGACCTTTATCTATACTATTTTAAATTTACCCCTTCGATTCGGGGAGTTTTTGCAATTAATGATGAATTCGTTAGAGATGACAATCCAAACAATTTCTATTCGGGAAATGTGGATAAAATGTCTTCGCGCGGATTGTTCCTGAATTTTACTTTTCAGTAAGCGTTCTCCTTCTGAATTCACTGAGGAAGATCGCAGTTGCAGTGGCTACATTCAGGCTTTCAGTTTTTTGACTGCTTCCAAACTGAGGAATCGCCAGTTTTTGGGTGACCAGTTTTTCTATTTCAGAAGAAATCCCATTTGCTTCATTACCCATAACCAAGATCCCTTCAGCTGAAAGTGCCTGTGTATAGACATTTTCACCTTCTAAAAATGCTCCAAATACCGGGGTATTTTTATTTGCTTCAGCTAAAAATTCCGGAAGGTCCACATAATGAATCTGCACCCTTGCAATGGAACCCATTGTAGCCTGCACCACCTTTGGATTATAGCAATCTACAGTTCCGCGGGAACAAATTAACTGCTCTACTCCAAACCAGTCACACATCCTGATGATAGTACCAAGATTGCCGGGGTCCTTGATCCCATCAAGAGCTACCTGCAAGCCTTTTGCTTCAGGTTTTCCCTGCTTCGGAATGTGAAAAACAGCAAGAGCAGTCTGAGGTGTGCTTAGGTTACTGATCTTTTTTAATTCAGCTTCAGAAATAAAAACACTCCTCTCCCCTGGTGCTTCGAAAATATCCTCTGTGGTATAAAGAGAATGCAGTTTTAGCTGTGAATCGAGCAGTTCAAAAATGCCTTTTTTGCCCTCTATTACAAACAGCTCTTCTTTTATCCTGAATTTTTTTTGTGACAGGCTTTTTATAAGTTTAATTTGGCTTTTGCTAAACATACCAAAGTTGTATTTTTGAGCTCATTAAAAAGGCTACTTGAGACATATTTGGGCAAAAATATCATTAATTCTTTTAACCGCTTGTTTTCTCCTTTCCTGTAACGCTGTAAAAAGAGTTGAAGATGATCAAAGGCTACTAACCGACAACACTATTTATGTTGACGGAGAAGAAATTTCTCAACGCAATATTTACAACCAACTTTACCAGGAGCCGAATACCAGATTTTTAGGTCTTCCCCTGCAGTTGTATCTCTACAACCTGGCAAAACCTGATCCCGATACTACGTTTTTGAATTGGCTTCATGCCACCCCGAACAGAGAAGAAAAGCTGATCGACCTGCTATCTGAAAAACAGGTGGTTCGACTGGGAAATATTTACGTGAACATTAATGAATGGCTTAAAGAATCGGGCGAACCTCCCGCCATTGTAAGTGAAGATCAAAGTCAGCGTTCTGCCGAAAGACTAAAGGCCTGGTACTGGAACAACGGGTGGTTCAATGCAAAAACCAGCTATGAGATCATTCCAACGAAAAGAAAAAGAGCAAAGGTCAATTATTTTGTCACCCCCAGGGAACCCTATTTTGTGGATTCAATCACCACCAGAATTGCTTCCATTGTTGCCGATTCTATTTATAAGGCTCACAAAGCAGGATCTGCTATAGTACCGGGAGTACAGTATAAAACTCAGGATTACGGAGCAGAACGGGAACGGCTAACGCAACTATTCCGGAACAATGGACTCTATCATTTTGAACAGGAATATATAAGCTTCGAAGCCGACACAATAAATACCGGCAATAAGGTTAATACCGCTCTTATTATACAAAACAGGGAAGCCAACGTTGACGGGGTAGACACCCGAATTCCATTCAAGGTTCACAAAATAAGCAAGGTGAATATTTTTCCTGATTACAAATATGAAAATCGCAGCCTGCCTATTACAGATACTGCCTCCAATGAAGGTTATGACCTCTATAGTTTTGAAAAATTAAAATTCCGCCCCAATGCGCTCACCAATGCCATCTTTATCACTCCTGAATCCATATATTCTGATGCTGACCGAACCCTCACCTACAATAGGATCAATCAATTGAGGATTTTCAGGTATCCAAATATTCAGTACATGGAGGACCCTTCGGATTCCACTGGAACTAATCTTATTGCAAATGTTTTTCTCACCCCGAGGCAAAAATATTCTCTTGGGTTCGAATTTGATCTATCACAGAGTAACATTCAGAAATTCGGAATCGGATTTGGTGGTTCCCTGTTGATCCGGAATGTATTTAGAGGTGCAGAGATCCTGGAGATCTCCGGCCGCGGAAGCATAGGTTCCTCAAAAGATGCAGCTAATGATTCCGACAGGTTCTTTGACATTACTGAACTGGGAGTAGATGTGGATCTCACCCTACCCCGAATTCTTTTCCCATTTTCAACCGATCGTTTCATCCCCAAATACATGTACCCTTTCACAACGCTGGGAGTGGGTGCAAGTACTCAAACCAATATAGGCTTAGACAAACAAAGCTTTACAGCAGTTATGAATTATCGCTGGTTGCCAAATGAGCAGCTCACCTATTTGATGGACCTGGTAAATGTGCAGTATGTAAGAAATTTAAATACTGCAAATTATTTCAATGTCTACCGCAACTCTTATATTGAACTTAACCAGGTTGCCACGGCTGAAAATGTGGATTTTCCGGATCTTTATTTTGAATTAGATGGAACCGGAGACCGGTTCCTTACAATTCCCGAAGGTGCCAATATGTTCCTAAGGGCCGCAAGCCTGGGTGAAATTAACAGTCTTACCGGCAATCAAACCCAGGTCCTTAATGACATAAGAGAGCGAAAGAACAGGCTCACCGAAGACAACCTCATTTCGTCGACTAACTTCTCTTATATTCTCAATAAAAAAGAAAATATTTATGACGAGGACTTTTCACGGTTACGTGTAAAGCTGGAAACCGCAGGGAATATACTTTCTGCAATCTCTAAGTTGGGAGTCGTGGAAGAAGATGAAAGCGGCAGGTACAGCATTTTTGGAGTTAATTTTTCTCAGTACGTAAAGACTGAAATAGATTATATTAAACATTGGGACCTGGAAAGAGGAAATGTAGTTGCCATCCGCACCTTTGGCGGAATAGCTGTTCCTTATGGGAATTCCAACAGTATTCCTTTCATCCGTTCCTTTTTTGCGGGGGGACCAAATGATAACCGGGCCTGGCAACCATACTCCCTTGGCCCCGGAAGCAGCGGTGGCCGAAATGAATTTAATGAGGCCAATTTGAAGATCGCATTAAGTGCAGAATACAGGTTCAATCTTTTTGGAGATTTGAATAGCGCCCTCTTTGTTGATGCAGGCAATATCTGGAATGTTTTTGATGTTGTTGAAGAAGAAGCATCCACTTTTACAAGTCTGGCAGATCTCGAAGAGTTGGCAGTAGGTACAGGTATGGGACTAAGATACGATTTCGACTTCTTCGTCCTGAGGTTTGATGTCGGATTTAAAACCTACGATCCGGCCCTGGAAGCCGGGAACCGCTGGTTTAAAGGCTACAATCTTTCAAAAGCTGTATTTAATGTAGGGATCAATTATCCTTTTTAACCCGACTATTTTTCTTATTTTTGTTAGCCTAAATAACAAATCATGAGTCATAATATAAAACCCGGAGTAGCCACTGGAAAAGAGGTTCAGGAAATATTTAAATATGCCAAAAGCAAGAACTTTGCCTTACCGGCGGTTAACGTCATTGGGTCAAGTACAATAAACGCTGTTTTAGAAACTGCAGCAGAATTAAATTCCCCGGTAATTATCCAATTTTCCAACGGCGGCGCACAGTTCAATGCCGGGAAAGGCCTTTCTAATAAAGATGAAAAAGCCGCTATTGCAGGAGCTATTGCGGGTGCAAAGCACGTTCATGAATTGGCGGAAGCCTATGGCGCAACTGTGATCCTTCATACAGACCATTGCGCAAAAAAACTTACCGGCTGGGTGGATGGAATGCTGGACGCAAGTGAAAAACATTACGAGCAATTTGGAAAGCCTCTTTACAGCTCCCATATGCTTGACCTTTCTGAAGAGTCTCTTGAAGAAAATATCCAAACCTGCAAAAAGTATCTGGAGCGCATGAGCAAAATGGGAATGACTCTGGAAATAGAACTTGGAGTAACCGGAGGAGAAGAAGACGGTGTAGACAATACAGATGTTGATTCTTCCAAACTTTACACCCAACCCAATGAAGTAGCCTATGCTTATGAAGAGTTAAGCAAAGTGAGTGACCAATTCACCATTGCTGCAGCTTTTGGTAATGTTCACGGTGTCTACAAACCCGGAAACGTAAAACTCACTCCTGTAATTCTGAAAAATTCTCAGGATTTTATTTCCGAAAAATATGGAGTTGGGAAAAACACTATTGATTTCGTTTTTCACGGCGGGAGTGGTTCAACTGTTGAAGAAATTCGGGAGGCAATCACCTATGGAGTGATTAAGATGAACATTGATACCGATCTTCAGTATGCTTACCTGGAAGGAATTCGTGACTATATGGGCGAAAAAGCAGATTATCTAAAATCCCAGATAGGAAATCCTGAAGGCGCAGATGTCCCTAACAAGAAACATTACGACCCAAGAAAATGGATTCGTGAGGGAGAATTAACCTTTAAAGCCCGTCTTAAAAAGGCCTTTGAAGACCTAAATAATATTAATACACTTTAAACCTATTGCAAAGGCCTCAAAAATGTTATTTTTGCGGCCTTTCTTTTTTAATCCCTATACAATATGGCCTGGTTTAGAAGAACACAAAAAGGTATACAAACTGCAACCGAAGATAAAAAGGATGTACCAAAAGGATTGTGGTACAAATCTCCAACCGGAAAAATAGTTGATGCAGAGCAGCTGGAGAAGAATTTTTATGTGAGTCCCGAAGACGGTTACCATGTAAGAATAGGCAGCAATGAGTACTTTAAGATCCTCTTTGACGATAATAAGTACACAGAGCTTGATAAAAATCTTTCTTCCCGTGATCCTTTAGAGTTTGAAGACACAAAAAAATACACAGACAGGCTTGAGGATGCTCAGAAAAAAACAGGTTTAAAAGATGCTGTTCGTACAGCCGTTGGAAAATCCAAAGGTAAAGATCTGGTTATAGCCTGTATGGATTTTGCCTTTATTGGAGGTTCAATGGGCTCTGTAGTGGGAGAAAAGATCTCACGTGCGGCAGATTATGCTTTGGAACACAAGATCCCTTTGATGGTCATCTCTAAATCTGGGGGCGCCAGGATGATGGAAGCAGCGTACTCACTTATGCAGCTGGCAAAAACCTCGGCAAAGCTTGCCCAACTTGCAGATGCCGGCATCCCATACATTTCCCTGTGTACAGATCCTACTACAGGAGGAACTACAGCTTCATTTGCCATGCTGGGCGACATTAATATTGCTGAACCCGGAGCGTTAATTGGCTTTGCGGGCCCACGTGTAGTGAAAGACACCACAGGTAAAGATCTTCCTGAAGACTTCCAGACTTCAGAGTTCCTTAAAGAACATGGGTTCCTGGATTTTATCACGAAGAGATCTGAACTTAAGAACAAAGTGAATCAATATATTGATCTCATTCTTAATCAGCCAATAAGGGCTTAAAAAAAGCCATTTTTAGCTGGTAATCAGAAAAGTAAAAAATTAGCCTGCTAATATTTTATAATATATTATATTTGCGCCCTGGCAGAAAAACTGCCAATACATAAAAATCATTAAAATTAATATTGGAATGTATTTGACTAAAGAAGCAAAAGAAGAACTTTTTGCAAAACACGGTAAAGGGAAGAACGATACAGGATCAGCCGAAGGACAGATCGCATTGTTCACTCACCGTATTGAACATTTGACTCAGCACTTAAAGAACAATCGTCAGGATTTTAATACAGAGCGGTCACTGGTAAAATTGGTAGGTAAGAGAAGGAGCCTGCTGGATTATTTAATGAAGAAGGATATCTTGAGATATCGTGCGATCGTTAAAGAATTAGGATTAAGAAAATAAGAAAAAAGGGGCTCTTGCGGCCCCTTTTTTTATACCATTCTTCGAAAGAAACAGCTTTTTAAAAAATTTATCCTTGATTTTTCTGTTTCCGGAAAAATTCTGTGTAATTTTTACCTGAAATAATTTTGTTTAAAAAGCTCATTTTTGTCACCTGTGTTTTTTGACTCAGTTAGTGAGAAAACAAAAGGCAGTTTTTCATTGGTCTTCACAACCCACAACAACAACACAACCTGTCCCGTTCAGACTTAACGGGAGACCATTGTTTAACCAACCTGCAATGAGCAGGAAGTAGAATTAAAAAATTTATGATTCCAAAGACTTTTAAAGAGGTCATCGAGCTTGGAGATGGTAGAACCATTTCTATCGAGACCGGTAAATTAGCAAAACAGGCCCATGGTTCTGTTGTTGTTCAAATGGGTGATGCCATGTTGCTTTGTACGGTAGTTTCCAACTACACCAAAAGTACAGCCGACTTTTTCCCGTTAACAGTAGATTACAGAGAAAAATTTGCAGCCGCAGGTAGGTACCCTGGTGGATTCTTCAAGAGAGAAGCACGCCCAAGCGACGGTGAAGTTCTTGTAATGAGGATCGTTGACCGTGTATTGCGTCCGCTTTTCCCATCAGACTATCGTTATGAAACCCAGGTGATGATCCAGCTGATGTCTCACGATGAGGAAGTAATGCCCGATGCTCTTGCAGGATTGGCAGCTTCAGCAGCGATCCAGCTTTCAGATATTCCATTTGAAACGGCAATTTCTGAAGCCCGTGTAGGAAGGATCAACGGAGAATTCGTGATCAATCCAAGCCGCAGCCAGCTTGCAGAATCTGACATTGATATGATCATTGGAGCTTCTGCCGATTCTGTAATGATGGTAGAAGGTGAAATGAAAGAGATCAGTGAAGAAGAAATGGCCGAAGCTATTAAATTCGCTCATGAAGCCATTAAAAAACAGATCGAGGCTCAGAATAAATTAGCCGATACTGTTGGAAGAAAACAGGTAAGGGAATATGCTGTTGCTGAATCTGATGAAGATCTTTTTGCCAAAGTTCGAGAAGCTGCTTATCAAAAAATTTATGACATCGCGAAAGGTGCTCACAGCAAACATGAGCGTAGCGATGCATTTTCAGCAGTAAAGGATGAAGTTCTTGAAATGTTTTCTGAAGAGGAACTTGAGGAAAAGAAAGATCTTATTAAGAGCTACTTCAACAAGGTTGAAAAAGAAGCCGTAAGGGAATTGACCCTGGCTGAAGGTTTACGACTTGACGGTAGAAAAACCAATGAAATTCGTCCTATCTGGTGCGAGATCGACTATCTCCCATCTGTTCATGGATCTTCAATCTTCACAAGAGGGGAAACTCAGGCACTTGCCACAGTAACCTTAGGTACTTCGAGAGAGGCCAACATGATCGATATGCCTACCCACCAGGGTGAGGAAACTTTCTATTTGCATTATAATTTCCCTCCTTTTAGTACAGGTGAGGCTTATCCTATTCGCGGGACTTCCCGAAGAGAGATTGGTCACGGAAACCTGGCTCAAAGAGGTCTTAAAAATATGATACCTGAGGATTGCCCGTATACTATCAGAATTGTTTCTGAAGTACTGGAATCTAATGGTTCTTCTTCTATGGCGACTGTTTGTGCCGGTACTATGGCATTGATGGATGCAGGGATTCAAATGAAGAAGCCGGTATCTGGTATTGCAATGGGATTGATCTCTGACGGAGATCGCTACGCAGTACTTTCAGACATTCTTGGAGACGAAGATCACCTGGGAGACATGGATTTCAAAGTAACCGGAACTGCAGATGGTATCACTGCATGTCAAATGGATATCAAGGTAAAAGGTTTACCATATGAGATCCTTGTAAAGGCACTAAAACAGGCAAGAGATGGACGTCTTCACATTCTGGATAAATTGACTGAAACAATTGCACAACCAAATGCAAATGTGAAAGCTCATGCTCCAAAAATGGAAAAAGTGGAGATTCCCGGAGAGTTCATTGGTGCTGTTATTGGACCTGGTGGAAAAGTGATCCAGGAAATGCAGAAGGAAACCGGAACTACCATTGTGATAGAAGAGGTTGAAGAAATGGGTGTGATCGAAATTCTTGGTGTAAATCAGGAAATGATCGACGAAGTCAAAAAGCGTATAAAGGCTATTACTTTTAAACCTGAAGTTGGAAAAGTATACGAAGTTAAAGTTGTCAAGATGCTTGATTTTGGAGCTGTAGTTGAATATACTCAGGCAAAAGGCAATGAAGTTCTTTTACATGTTTCTGAACTTGCGTGGGAACGTACAGAAAATGTTTCTGATGTTGTGAAAATGGGCGACGTATTTGAGGTTAAATACCTGGGTATTGATCCAAAGACAAGAAAGCCTAAAGTCTCCAGAAAGGCTATTTTAGAGAAGCCTGAAGGTTATTCTCCCAGACCTCCAAGAGATAGTAATCGTGACAACAACCGTGACGGCGGTAGAAGAGACAGCCGTGACAACCGTGGCCGCGATGATCGATCAAGAGGAAACAGAGACAGAAATGACAGGAATTAATTTTCTGACATAAAATGTTAGCTAAAGCCCTGCCTTCCCGGTGGGGCTTTTTTTTTGCTGAATCTCAATGTCTTAGCACTTTCCCGAGAATTTTTGTGAAATTTTCTTTGTACTTATTTAGATTGAATCTACATTTGCACCTTATTTTTAATCAATCCAAATAAAAACCAATGAGAATTTTTAATCTTCTTTGTTTTATGCTGCTGGGAGTAATGGCTTCAGCTCAAACAGCTGCCATTAAAGGAACTGTTTCAGGAGCACAGAATGAAGAAGTCCCCTACGCCGTCGTTAGCCTTGAAGAACCAGGTAAAACAACCACTACAGACGTTAACGGAAAATTTAATATTTTAGATCTTACTCCAGGAAGTTACACGCTGACTGTTTCCTCTCCCGGATATACTACAGCTGTTGAAAAGATCAACCTTTCAGCGGGAGAGATCAGGATCCTCAATATTCAGCTTGAAGAAGAACTGAAAACTTTGGCCGAAGTGATGATCACCACCAATCGTCGGGTAGAGACGCTTGATGAAGTTCCTTCTTCAGTTTCAGTTTTGGGTCAGCGGGAGATCCAGCGCCTTAATCTTACCAGTAACTCTATTGCCGATGTAATGAATGAGGTACCAGGACTTGCCCTTAGTACCAGCCAAACAAGCAGTACAGGACAAACACTTAGGGGCAGGAACATGCTCGTGCTTATCGACGGGATCCCACAATCTACTCCCCTGCGCAACGGAAGCCGCGATGTAAACACCATAGATCCTAATGTAATCGAAAGAATTGAGATCATTAAGGGTGCAACTGCCATTTATGGTAATGGTGCCGATGGCGGGATCATCAATTATATCACCAAAAAACCAAAAGCCACCGGAAAACTTGAAAGCACTACTGAATTGAGTAGCGGCTTATCTCTTGTCAATCCCGAACATACCTTAAGCTCAAAATTATCCCAAACATTCTCCGGCCAAACAGGCAAACTTGGCTATGTCGCCAACGGAAGCTTTGGTCAAACCGGAATTTTCAGAGACGCTAACGCAGAAGTTATTTCTCCTTCCTATGGTCTAGGAGAAACAAATCAATACAATTTCTTCGGGAAATTGAATTATAAACTTGCCTTTGATCATGATCTTGAGTTGATGTATAACTACTTCAGCAGCAATCAGGACAGTGAATATACCAACCTCCCGGGGGTCTATGGAGAGCGTCCGGCTATTGGGGTAATTGGAGAAGAACCCGGTGTTGACCAGGGAAACCGCTACAATCACAACGGCCAGCTTACCTATAATGTTTACAGGTTGTTTGGCGAAACAGATTTTAACGCGAACCTTTATTTCCAGGATTTTAAAACCGTATATGCTTTTTCTCCTTTCTTCTTCAACGCCGAAACCGGTTATGACGGAGGTCAATCCATGATCGAATCGGACAAAATGGGTCTAAGAGCTAATTTTAGAACTCCGTATGCTTTAGGTTCGGAGATTTCAGGAGATATTCTTTATGGAATTGACATTTTGAACGACGTCACTTCTCAGCACCTGGTGGATGGCCGTCTTTGGGTTCCGGAAGTTGACATGAAGAACTTTGCGCCATACGCTCAATTTAAAGCTCTATACCAGGATTTTGTTCTTAAGGCCGGAATCAGGTTTGAGAACATCAATATTGACATTCCTGATTATACCACAATTTACATAGTGCCTAATGGAGGTACTCCACAAGGAAACGTTCCTGTGGAAGGTGGAGAATTAAAATATGATGCTACAACCTTTAACGCCGGTTTGCGATACAACCGCTGGGAACTGTTTAAGCCTTTTGTAAGCTTTTCTCAAAGTTTCTCTATTGCCGATCTTGGCCGTACGTTGCGTAGTGCAACAGAGAACACTGTAGGACAAATAGCTTCTGAAGCTGTTATTGCAAACAATTATGAAGTTGGTTTTAACAGCTACTTCGGAAATACTTCCCTTAGCGGAGCCTACTTTATAAGCACTTCGGAACTGGGTGCTACTTACCTCGAAGTAAATGGAATTTTCCAGATCGCACGTCAGCCTGAAAAAGTGTATGGTTATGAACTCGCTCTGGACACAAAGCTGCTTGAAAATCTCACTTTTGGCACCTCTGTATCTTACATAGAAGGCAAGTTAGATTCAGGTGATGATGGCTCTTACGATCGTTATATGAATGGGGATCGTATTCCTCCTGTTAAAATAGCTTCTTATCTCAATTATGGTTTATCGAACAAACTCAATCTTCGTCTGTCTCACATCTACAGCGGAGAAAGAAAAAAATTCGACCCCCGAGCCAACGGCACCTATGTTTATGGACAAGGTCCTGTTGATGCTTTCAATCTTGTTAACTTAACAGCAAATTATCAGCTATCAACAAATACCGGACTTAGCCTTGGGGTACAGAACCTTCTAAATGAAGATTATTACCTGCCTATTTCTCAATGGGATGCAAGACCCGACAATTACATAAAAGGAAACGGAGCCCGAATGAACCTGGCTCTTAAAGTTCAGTTATAAAATAAAATAGGGCAGCTATGTCAAACATAGCTGCCTTTTCCATATGAATAACAGGGATATCCTAAAATATCATTCCTACGCCGGATTTATCGTCGGGCTTTTCCTCGTGATCATGGGAATTTCAGGCGCGATCCTGGTGTTTCAGCATGATATTGAAGATTATCAGTGGAAGGAATATTCAAAAATACAGGATTACAGTGGTCGAAACATCGATAGAGGAATAAAGGCTATTCAGGAACGATATCCCGATTGGGACACCCGCCTGATGCATTTTGAAGAAAATGAGGCTCTGATCTTCAATCTTCGGAAACCAACGGAGCGGCTATTTGTTTTCGTACATCCTTCTACGGGAGAGATTATTAAAGAGATCAACGAATTGACCACTTTTACGCGTTGGTTGCTGAAGTTCCATTACTCATTCCAGGCCGGTCCTGCCGGAAGGATTTTGGTATTCGTCATTGGCATCATCTTTTTGTTTTCCTTATTAACCGGGATCTATCTCTACCGGAAAAGCGTCATTAAGACGCTATTTTGCAGCACCCGTTTGAACCTGAAGACAAAACGCACGCTCTACTCCTCTTTGCATCGAATTATTGGCACCTGGGCATTGTTGTTCAACCTGGTTCTGGTCATCACCGGTATATTTCTTGCCTGGACCGTAGCTGCTTCGGGATTGAAACCTCCCGCCGCGCCTCAAACCCCTGCTGTTGATGCGCCGGTTGAGCACCTGCTAATCCAAATTGAGCAGCAATTTCCTGACTTTACCCCCACATACATAAGGCTTCCCCTAAATTCAGAAGGAAGTCTCACGGTTTATGGCCTTTTTGATGACGATGCATTTTATTACTCTGAATTCTACAACAGCATTAGGGCAAATTTTAATTCAGGAGAAATTACGGGAGTAACCCGGGTTCAGGAAGCAGATCTTAAAACCAAACTTTCCAGCACTCTTATCCCGCTTCATTTTGGGCAATATGGCGGCATCTGGACCAAAATATTGTACTGTTTAGTAGGTCTTTCGGGACCCTTTTTATCTATCACCGGCTTTCTAATTTGGCGGCAGGGAAAACCTGTAAAAAAACGCCGGAAGAAAAAAGTTTTTCATTATCTTTAAATCTTGTAACATTTTCAACCCTTCTTACGTATAACTACTACAAGAGTTATTCTAATTAAAATCCAAGGAGACGATAGATGAGACAACTTAAGATTACGAAGCAGGTAACAAACCGTGAAACTGCTTCGCTGGATAAGTATTTGCAAGAAATTGGTAAAGTTGACCTAATTACCGCCGATGAAGAGGTGGAGTTGGCGCAACGAATTAAAGCGGGTGATGACCGTGCTCTGGAGAAACTAACAAAGGCAAACCTTCGTTTTGTGGTATCTGTGGCAAAGCAATATCAAAATCAGGGATTGACCCTTCCCGACCTTATTAATGAAGGTAATTTAGGATTAATAAAAGCTGCCAAACGATTTGATGAGACCCGTGGTTTCAAATTCATATCCTATGCCGTTTGGTGGATTCGCCAGTCTATACTTCAGGCTTTGGCAGAGCAATCACGTATTGTTCGACTTCCGTTGAACAAGATTGGCTCAATAAACAAGATCAACAAAACTTTTGCTTTCCTTGAGCAGTCACATGAGCGTCCACCAAGTGCAGAGGAAATTGCGAAAGAACTGGACATGACCATTAATGACGTGAAGGAATCCATGAAGAATTCCGGCCGTCACGTATCCATGGATGCTCCTTTGGTAGAAGGTGAAGATTCCAACCTTTACGATGTACTTCGTTCGGGAGAATCTCCAAACCCCGATAGAGAGTTATTACATGAATCTTTACGTACAGAGATCGAGCGTGCACTTGAGACGCTTACTCCGCGTGAAGCCGATGTGATCCGTCTTTATTTTGGCCTTGGAGACCAGCATCCAATGACTCTTGAAGAAATTGGCGAGACTTTTGATCTGACAAGAGAAAGAGTAAGACAAATTAAAGAAAAGGCGATAAGAAGGTTGAAACACACCTCCAGAAGCAAGATCTTAAAAACATACCTGGGATAACACCCGGTAAAGAAGCAACAGCTGATTACTGTTCGTTTTTTGATTGATTGATGAAGAACCCGGAGCTGATTACTCCGGGTTCACCTTTTATATAGGTTCTCAATCTCTTTACATTATTCCCAGGAATAGTTAATTATTCCTGTAGCAACCAAAATTATGATAATCACCAGGAATATAACTGCAATAAAACATCCCATTTTTCCGTAATTCCTTTTTTTACTTTTTTCTTCTACTTCCATAAACTTCTCTTTTAGGTTGACTATTATTCTAAAGATACAAAATCCTCCTACAGGATTTTTAGAGATTCCTGCCGGAAAGAGGTTAGCATAATTCTTGTTACTTTTGCAGAGCAACAAAGACACTATGAAAAACACACTTATTGCCCCCTCTGTTCTGGCTGCCGACTTTGGAAATCTACAGCGTGATATTGAAATGATCAACAACAGCGAAGCCGACTGGTTTCATATTGATATCATGGATGGCGTTTTCGTTCCGAATATATCCTACGGTATGCCGGTACTTGATGCCATTAAAAGGCATGCCAAAAAGACCATTGATGTACATCTTATGATCATCGATCCCGACAGGTACATCAAGGAATTTGCAGCCCTGGGCGCCAATATTTTGTCAGTTCATTACGAAGCCTGCACCCACTTACATCGTACCCTGCAAGCTATTAAAGCTGAAGGAATGAAAGCAGGGGTCGCAATAAACCCCCACACTAATGTAAGTCTGCTGGAAGACACCATTAAAGATATTGATCTGGTTTGCATGATGAGTGTGAATCCCGGTTTTGGCGGGCAGAGCTTCATTGAGAACACCTATAAAAAGGTACGACAGCTTAAGGAGATCATCAAGCGCAACAACGCCTCTACCCTTATTGAAGTTGACGGTGGAGTAACCAATAAGAATGCCGCTCAACTAGTGGAAGCAGGAGCCGATGTACTGGTCGCAGGAAGTTTTGTTTTTAAAGCCGAGAATCCCACCCAAACCATAAAAGAACTAAAAGATCTTGTCAATCAATAAGCAGGAAGAAATATTTGATATAATTATTGTAGGCGGTGGACCTATTGGAATCGCATGTGCCCTGGAGGCAAAAAAGAAAGGGCTCAAATATGTAATTTTAGAAAAGGGAACACTCGTAAATTCTCTTTATAATTATCCGTCGAACATGACCTTCTTTTCGACTTCAGAAAAACTGGAACTCGACGAGATCCCTTTTATCAGCACTAATCCCAAACCACATAAACAGGAAGCTTTAGAGTACTATAGACGAATAGTCACTTCAAACCATCTTAAAATTAACCTTTTTGAGAAGGCAGAAAGAGTAGAAACTGAAAGCGGTCAACACATCATAACCACTTCAAAAGCCACCTACACTTCTAAAAATGTTATTATTGCCACCGGTTTTTATGATATCCCGAATTACCTGAATGTTCCCGGCGAGGACCTGCCAAAAGTGGCTCATTATTATAGAGATCCCCATTTCTATGCCACTCAGAAGACCATAGTTGTTGGCGCCAGCAATTCGGCCGTAGATGCCGCCTTAGAGATCTACCGCAAAGGCGGGGATGTCACTATGGTGGTTCGCGGGCCGGCAATTGGGGAGCGCGTGAAATATTGGGTTAAACCCGATATTGATAACAGGATTGATGAGGGTAGCATTCAAGCAGTATTCAATGCCGAAATTAAAGAGATAAAGGAAAGAGAAGTGGTCATCACCTCGAAAGAAGGAGATCAAACCATAGAGAACGATTGGGTGCTTCTCCTCACAGGATACCGTCCTAATTTCGAATTTTTGAGGAGAATGGGCATTGAACTCTCTGACGACGGAAGAAAGATCCCGCACTACAATTCAGAAACCATGGAGTCAAACGTCAAAGGAATCTACCTAGCAGGAGTCATTTGCGGCGGAATGGAAACTCATAAATGGTTTATAGAGAACTCCCGGGTGCATGCGAAAATGATTGTGGAGGATATTGTTAAGAGTTAGGAGTTCAGGTTATTAGGCTTTTAGCTATTGTTGGCCGTTAGCTTTTAGCTTTTCCCCTTTTCCATTGCCACTTTTCCATTCTTTTTGTTGTTTCGAAGGAGCTTTTTCGCGACTGAGGAATCTCTTTTATTTTTTAAAATTTCCTTAGAACCAACTTTTAGAGGATAATTTTTTTAGGCGCGACTGCATACTAGGTACTGCTTACTGCCGGCTTAAAATAAGAAAGCCCTGAATTTCTCCGGAGCTTTCTGCTTCTAACTACTAATCCAAATATTAGTAATTCATCTATATTAATCTATAATTATTTGTTTGGTAAAGATTTGACCATTGCTGGCACTAACTTTCACAAAGTAACTGCCCCCGGGGAGTCCGTCCCTGTTCAAGGTAACTTCATTCACCTGGTTTGCTGTCACTTTTCCATTGAAAAGGCCTGCTACCTTACGATTACTGAAGTCAAAGACCTCTACCATCGCGCTTGCATCTGTATTAAATGTGAATCTAACTAAAGCTTCTGTACTTACCGGGTTTGGAGAAACACTCATGGAAGTCAGGATCTCCACCACAGGTTCGAAGGTTTGGGCTACAGTGGCTTCTTGTTGAGCTTTTTGACTGCCGCCACCTTTAACTTCATGTATAACGATGGAACCACCTCCTAAGATAGAAGCTTCATTAGAGTTTTCATCAGCTCCTAAGCCGTTGTCATACACTACCCCTTGTTCTCCCCAAATTTTTATCCGGAACCTGTCTGAAGTAGTACCATTGTTCCAGTTCCCGTCGAAAGCTACCAGGGTGAATTTGTAAGAGCCTGTACCATTTATGGTTCCCTGTCCGCGATAAGTTGCCTTACCGCCGGAAATCACCAGAGAACCAGATTCGTGAAGCTGACTTTTAAAGTTAAGTTCACCTGCCTTAAACTGGAATTCGGTATTTCCCTCTACTTCATTAGTCGCTGTCTTACCTTTTTTATACTTAGCCACAAATCCAAAGTTGGCTTTACCTTCCAGTGTTGCATCTGCAACATAGGCCCCGGCAGGCGACCAGATCCAACCTCCCCCGGTTACAAATCCGGCACTTGGATCATAAACAGGTAAGTAAGCTACAGATTCGGAACATCCTCCACCGGCAACGGCTGTTACTTTATAGACTTTGACATCCGGAACAGACACATTTGACAAAATGGCGACTCCATTTACATCTGTCCACGCGATTTTTGATGATGTGAGTTCATTATCAAAGTAGAACTTCACTACCACACCTTCTACTGGTACTTCATTTAAATCTTGTACTGTTGCTCTTAAAGTAGCAGTTGAACCAATGGCAACCGGATTGCTGCTTGCACTGGCGTCGATGGTTACTCCTTTGATCTCAAATTTATCAGATGCTCCTAAGTTTAGAGAGTAATTACCCCCGGCACTTAAATCTCCCAATATATAGGTATAGAAACCAACTCCCTCACCTTCTTCTCTTCCCAATGAACCTGTAAACGAATTACCTTCTATTAGTGTTTCGCTCGGGGTGTAGGTAAATGTTGGATCGTCCTGACCGCAGAATTTGGATTGATATGCAACTGGAGTGATAATAATTGAACGTGAAGAAATATTCGCACTGGTTGTCGCTGTGTTGTTGGTCAGGTTATAGTTACCTGCATCATCACCACTGATCGTAATACCCGATACAGAAACTTCAATTCCATCAGCTACATTAGCATCAGCAAAGCTGGCTGAAGTATAATCAGCAGTTACAGCATCATCCGTAAGCGCATCAGTAGAAAGATTCACAGTGGCATTTGTTGTTCCATCGTAAGTCTTATTAATGCCGCTGGCTAATACTACCAGGTCTTTTGCAGTGATATCTGCAGTGGCAGTTCCATTGATGGTAGACAGACTATAGTTATTGGCATCTGCACCTCCACTGATCACAATGGAAGTGTAGTTTACATCCTTTCCTGTATTAACATTCTTGTCTTCAAAGGCTACTGAATAATCAAATTCCAGGTCATCTCCAGTTACACGGTTATCATCAAAACCATCTCCGGTTACTGAAGTAGTTCCATCGTAAGTCTTGCTGTCTGCAACAAAATTGCTTAGAACCAGAGCCCTGGCAGAAATATCCGCTTTGGCAGTTCCACTGGTTGTAGACAGACTATAGTTATTTGCATCTGCTCCTCCACTGATCACAATGGAAGTGAAGCTTACATCCTTGCCTGTATCAACATTTTCGTCCTCAAAGGCTACGGAATAACCAAATTCCAGGTCATCTCCACTTACACGGTCATCTCCAAAACCATCTCCGGTTACTGAAGTAGTTCCATCGTAAGTCTTGCTGTCTGCAACAAAATTACTTAGAACAAGAGCCCTGGCTGTAATATCTGCAGTGGTAGTTCCAACCGAAGTCAGGTTGTAGTTACCAGCATCATCTCCTGATAATACCATACCTGAAGCAGTGACTACCTTACCAACTCCAACATTCTTGTCTGCAAAAGCAGCGGATCCTCCGGTTAAGGAAACATCATCGCCAACAACAGCACCATTCAATGTCTGGTCAACAACTTCGGCAACAGCGTAACCATCATAAACCTTGTCATTGGCAGTGAAGTTTCCGGTGATAGCCAAAGCAGTAATATCTGCCGTAGTAGTTCCAACAGAAGTCAGGCTGTAGTTACCAGCATCATCTCCTGATAATACCATACCTGAAGCGGTGACTACTTTATCAACTCCAACATTCTTATCTGCAAAAGCAGCGGATCCTCCGGTTAAGGAAACATCATCGCCACCAACAGCACCATTCAATGTCTGGTCAACAACTTCGGCAACAGCGTCACCATCATAAACTTTGTCATTAGCAGTGAAGTTTCCGGTGATAGCCAAAGCAGTAATATCTGCAGTGGTAGTTCCAACCGAAGTAAGGCTGTAGTTATCAGCATCGTCTCCTGATAGTACCATACCTGAAGCAATGACTACTTTATCAACTCCAACATTCTTATCTACAAAAGCAGCGGATCCTCGGGATAAGGAAACATCATCGCCAACAACAGCACCATTCAATGTCTGGTCAACAACTTCGGCAACAGCGTCACCATCGTAAACCTTGTCATTGGCGGTGAAGTTTCCGGTGATAGCCAAAGCAATAATATCTGCCGTTGTAGTTTCAATGGAAGTCAGGCTATAGTTACCAGCATCATCTCCATCCAGGAACATATCTGAGGCAGTGACTACTTTATCAACTCCAACATTCTTATCTGCAAAAGCAGCGGATCCTCCGGTTAAGGAAACATCATCGCCAACAACAGCACCATTCAATGTCTGGTCAACAACTTCGGCAACAGCGTCACCATCATAAACCTTGTCATTGGCAGTGAAGTTTCCGGTGATAGCCAAAGCAGTAATATCTGCCGTTGTATTTCCAGAAATTGCTGCAAGGCTGTAGTTGTTTTGATCGGCTCCACCGGAGATGGAAATATTGCTGAAGTTCACATCTTTACCAGTAGCAACATTCTTGTCCACAAAGGCAACATTATAGGTGAATTCCAATTCATCGTTTGCTACACGGTCATCATCAAAACCATCTCCGGTTACTGAAGTAGTTCCATCGTAGTTTTTATCATCTGCAATGAAATTACTTAGAAAAAGTGCCCTGGCAGTAATATCAGCTGTAGCTGTTCCCGATGTGGTCGAAAGACTGTAGTTGTTTTGATCGGCTCCACCGGAGATCACAATACTGCTGAAGTTTACATCTTTACCAGTAGCAACATTCTTGTCTGCAAAGGCAACATCATAACTGAAAGTTAGCTCATCACCCGCCACACGGTCATCATCAAAATCATCTCCGGTTACTGAAGTATTTCCATCATAGGTCTTATCATCGGCAACAAAATTGCTCAAAACAAGAGCCCTGGCAGTAATATCAGCTGTAGCTGTTCCCAATGTGGTCGAAAGACTGTAGTTGTTTTGATCGGCTCCACCGGAGATCACAATACTGCTGAAGTTTACATCTTTACCAGTAGCAACATTCTTGTCTGCAAAGGCAACATCATAACTGAAAGTTAGCTCATCACCCGCTACACGGTCATCATCAAAACCATCTCCGGTTGCTGAAGTAGTTCCATTATAGGTTTTATCATCGGCAACAAAATTGCTCAAAACAAGAGCCCTGGCAGTAATATCCGCTGTGGCAGTTTCAACCGAAGTAAGGCTGTAGTTATCAGCATCAACCCCATCCAAGTACAAATCTGAGGCAGTAACTGTTTTACCAGCACCAATATTCTTACCTGTAAAAGCAGCTGTACCACCGGTCAATGAAACAGCATCACTACCAATTACACCTGTTAAAGACCTGCCTGTTATAGTGGCACTAGTACTTCCATCATAGACTTTATCTTCAGCAATAAAAGAACCTGTTATTTCTTTTTTATTAATCTCCAAAGTAGCAGCATTACTTTCTGCAGGCGCCCCACAATTCCCGATTACTACAGCTCTGTATTGATAACCACTCATTTCCACTCCAGGCTTTGCCACATTTAAAGTAGCTGTACCCGTTCCGGAATAAATAGAATTGTCAGTAATATTGGTGAATCCACCGCCTGTATTGACCTGCCATTGATAACTCACAGCACCAACAGCCCCAATTGAAAAACTTGTATTTTGCCCATAAGTTAGTGAAGAACTTACTGGTTGTGAATTAATACCAAAATTAGAAACTGTAAAACCAGCATTTTGTATTAAATAATCATTCTGGCTTGCAGATGCCCAGACAGTAAAATTAGGAGAACTTCCAACCATAGCGGTTCCTGAAATCCGCAATTTAATATTGGCAGATTCATTCTTGTCTAAAGCAACAGAGGTAATCTCAGAGGAAAAAGTACTATTTGAGAAAAACTTTGCAGTTAGACCAGAAGGAAGATTTGTTACAGAAAGAGAAATTGCTTGAGAGTTATTGGCTCCCTGATTTGTTCTCCCTACCTGTACATCATACACTACTGAAATAGGGTTAACGACGCAACTTGGACTTTGGTTATTTACTATAAGAGATTGTACAATAGGAGCATCAGTAAAAAACACAGTATCCGTACTGCCTGAACTTAATCCTGTTGCAGTCAGTTGAAAAGAAACTCCAAAGTGACTCCAATCAAATATAAATTCGTCGTTGTAGATATTTCCATTAGAGTCCGCCTGAGCATACAAAACGTATTCACCCACATTTGGTGATTCTTCAATGATTTTAAGTTCAACTGTTTCTCCGACCTCCCAGTTAAAACCGGAAATTTCGAGAACATCACCCGGGTAATAATCCCCTTTGTCGGTCAAAACCGTCTGCCCCACCACCGTCGTTGCCGAAAGCGTTAAGATCATTAGCAACAGCCATAACCGTGTTGCTCCGGTAAATTGGAGTAAAAATTCACGCATATCAATAAGTATTAAAAATGAACAAATTATGGAGATATCCAGGTAGGGATGGATAGCTTTTACACTACTTGAGGGGGAAAGTATGTCTCACGCACTTTATCAAATCCTTAACAGATTTGTTAAAACAGCACCAGTACGGGAGAGCTAATTAAAGTCATTTTTTACAACTGTAGAAGAAGATAGGGATAATTTCTATCAAGAGTAAAACTCCATCGATAAAGAGTCTAATTGATTGAAAAATAATAAATAATGATGCTAATATTTATAAGAAACACCTACAAGAAAGTGGGTTTTAGAGATCATTTTTCAAAGCTTAAAAATGCTAAAGTCAGCAGCAGAGGCTGCTGAGGAATTTATAAAAGTTTTAGATTCATAGTAGCGGGTTTCCAGTTCCCTAATGCCTTATTGAGAGAGCAGTTCTCAGGTACATGGCTTGAAAGAAAATTACGCAAAATTTAAAATAATTATCTATTCCTGATCACTGATCGCTGTCCCCAGACCCCCACTTCTACCTTCGTCCTTCAAAAATCTAACTTCAATCAATCATCGACAATTGTATCCTCTTCCTGGCCTCATCCACCTCCATCACGGTTACCTGTACGTGCTGATGTAATTTTACGACCGAATTTACATCACTCACGAATTCATTTTTCAATTTTGAGATATGTAAGAGTCCACTTTCTTTGATGCCGATATCCACAAAACAACCAAAATTGGTGATGTTATTGACGATTCCCGGCAGCTTCATCCCGGGCTGGAGATCCTTAATAGTTTTTACATTGGGATCAAACTCAAAAACTTTGGCTGACTTCCGGGGATCTACTCCCGGTTTTTCAAGTTCCCTAAGAATATCATTAATTGTTGGTAATCCTACAGCGTCAGAAATGTAATTTTCAGGAGTAATTTTGGAAATGAGCTCTTTGTTGCCCACGAGTTCCTTCAGCGGCACCTTAAGATCACCTGCCATTTTTTCAACCAGGGAGTAACTTTCGGGATGGACGGCAGAATTGTCCAGCGGATTTTCAGAAGCAGGGATCCTGAGGAATCCTGCGGCTTGTTCAAAAGCCTTGGCTCCCAACCGCGAAACCTTCAGCAGCTCCGGCCGGGAGGAGAATTCCCCGTTTTCGCTTCGATAAGCTATTATATTTTCAGCTAAAGCAGGTCCAATTCCGGAGACATAGCTCAACAGCGGGGCACTTGCGGTGTTAAGGTTCACTCCTATTGAATTAACACAGCTCTCCACCACACGATCCAGTTCATTCTTTAGCTTTGTTTGATCCACATCATGTTGATATTGACCTACTCCAATCGCTTTTGGATCGATCTTCACCAATTCGGCCAAGGGATCTGCAAGGCGGCGGCCAATAGAAACCGCACCCCGTACTGTGACGTCAAAAGTGGGAAATTCTGCCCGTGCTATTTTGGAAGCCGAATACACCGAAGCCCCTGCTTCATTTACAACAAACACCTGTACATCCCTGTCAAAACGTATGTTTTTAATGAAGAATTCCGTTTCTCTGGAGGCAGTCCCGTTTCCTATGGCGATAGCTTCGATATTATAGGCATTGACCAGGGATTTCACCTTTTTTGAAGCCATAGCTATCTCTTTTTGCGGCGGATGCGGATAGATGGTCTCATTGTGCTGCAGCTCTCCTTTCTCATCCAAGCAAACTAATTTGCAACCAGATTTAAAGCCGGGATCAAGTGCCAGAATTCTTTTGGAGCCTAATGGCGGTGCAAGCAGCAACTGGCGAAGATTATCGGCAAAGACCTTAATAGCATCCTCATCGGCTTTTTCTTTGGCTGCCGCCACTGCTTCATTGGAGAGAGCAGGTAAAAGCAGCCTTTTTAAGGCATCTTCAACAGCTTCTTCTAAGTATGGAGTACTGGAATTGCGTTGAGGCTTCAGAACGAATCCATTCACGATCCTTACCACCTCTTCCTGCTCCACCTCAATTTTCACCCTCACAAAGCCTTCTTTTTCTGCGCGAAGAATGGCCAACAGCCGGTGGGAAGGAATAAACTTCAGTTTCTCCTCCCATTCAAAATAATTTTGATATTTCTGCGCCTCCTCCTCTTCAGCCTTCTTTTTCACCACCTTGGAGGAGATCATTGCCTTTTGCTGAAACAGCTTCCGCAGCCGGGTTCTTACTGCCTGATTTTCATTGATCCATTCTGCAGCAATATCTTTAGCCCCGCTAAGGGCTTCTTGAGCAGAAGTAACCTGCTTAGCTACAAATCTTTCCGCAGCAGTTTTAATGTTTGGCGAGTTTTGAGCCATCAGCATTTTCGCAAGGGGTTCCAATCCCAGTTCGCGCGCGATATCGGCCTTTGTCTTTCGCTTCTTTTTGAATGGAAGGTAAAGGTCCTCCAGTTGAACAAGATCTTTAGCACCTGTAATTTTTGCTTCCAGTTCAGGTGTTAAAGCTTCCTGTTCAGCAATAGCTTTCAAGACTGCTTTTTTACGCTTCTCAAGTTCTTCAAATTCGGTTTTAAACTTGAGGATATCTGCGATCTGCACCTCATCAAGATTGCCTGTCATTTCCTTCCTGTAGCGCGAAATAAAAGGAATGGTTGCATCTTCTGCCAGCAGTTGCAGGGTGTTTTGAACACTTTTTTCCGAAAGGGTGGTGCGGGCAAGAATGAATGCAGTCGTTGTCATGGATTTCTTCTGAAGTTATTTGGGCAAAGATAAAACCTTGAACAAAAAAAGCCTTCCGAAAAACTTCAGAAGGCTATATATTTAAACAGATGGTCTTATTATACCAGTACTACATCCTCAATTCGGGTTGTAGAACCCTGGCCGGCAAGTAATCTACCATAAAACTTGAGGTCAAGGTCTGAATTTCTAAAGGTCTTTTTAAGCTGCGAAACTGCTTTCTCCAGAGGGATCCTATGCACTTTAATCTCGGGATAGGAATTAGTGAATTCCTGTTTTTCAACACCCACTTCAATGCATCCACTGGCCTTATCGTAGCAAACAAATTTTGCCTGATAATTATGTTTTATAAACTCTGCAAGGGACGCAGGTAATTCATCGCATTTTTTGCATTCCTCAATTTGATGTGGTATTAAATTCAGTAAATGATCCTGTATTTGGTTTCTGCTTTGGTATGATACCATAACTTTGTCCTTTTCAATTTTTTTCTAAAAATAATTCAGTTCTTCCTGCCATAGATGTACTTTAATTTAGGTTTAACTTATTTTACTCCTATTGGCTAAGCAGTTGTTAATTTTCTAAAGAAATTTCTGACGTACTCCGGCTGAAAAAGAAGAAGTTGTAAGTAATTTTTGGGGAAACCTCTTCCGTGGAAATGCTTCTAAAGTTTTGTAACTTGAAAATAAAAGATCTGCTATGACTGCACTACACAAGAAGGAATTTGGCAATGCCTTTACTGAAGCCTTTGAAGGAGATGATAGTGGCGATCGCACTCCACGACAAACTCCCGGAAAACTTTACAGTAAGGCTCAACCCACTCCTGTTTCTGCACCTCAATTGCTGTCATGGTCCAAGAATCTCGCTGAAGAACTGGAAATAACCTATCCTTCCCCTGAAGATCTTGAGATCCTTGCGGGAAATCGCGTTACAAAAAGTATGAGGCCTTATGCTTCCTGCTATGCTGGGCATCAATTTGGGAATTGGGCAGGACAGTTAGGTGACGGCCGTGCGATCAATCTGGGAGAATGGAGTTCTAAAAAGGGCATTTTTGAACTTCAGTTAAAAGGAGCCGGTCCTACAGCATATTCCCGTCATGCCGACGGGCGGGCAGTTTTAAGATCCTCTGTTAGAGAGTATTTGATGAGTGAGGCTATGCATCACCTGGGCATTCCCACAACCCGTGCTCTTGCCCTTGTTGCAACAGGTGACCAAATACTCAGGGACATGTTCTACAATGGTAATCCTGCCTTTGAACCGGGCGCGATCGTTACCCGTGTAGCACCTTCATTTCTGCGCTTCGGAAACTTTGAACTCCTGGCTGCCCAGCAGGACAGGGTGCAATTGGAACAGTTAATTAACTGGACCATTGACCGATATTTTCCGCATTTGACGGAAGAGAACCGAATCCTTAAATGGTTTGCAGAAGTAGTCGAAAAAACCGCTTTTTTGATGAGCGAGTGGCAGCGGGTTGGTTTTGTTCATGGAGTTATGAATACAGACAACATGTCAATTCTTGGCCTCACCATAGATTACGGGCCGTATTCTTTTCTTGATAATTATGATCACAATTTTACCCCCAACACCACTGACCTTCCCGGGCGCCGCTATGCCTTCGGGAACCAACCTTCTATAGGTTACTGGAACCTGGGCAGACTCGCAAACGCCATTTCTTTGCTCTTTGAAGAAACCGAAGGTCTGGAAGAGGTTTTGAGCACCTATGAAAAACATTTCTGGGATCATTACTACGGAATGATGGGCAGAAAGTTAGGATTGGACCAGGTTGGAAAAGAGGAAAAGGAACTTATTTCTGATTTTGAAAAAGCGCTTTCGGGAATCCAGCCGGACATGACGATCTTCTACAGGTTACTGGCAGACCTTCCTTCAGAAATTACTCCTGAAAATATTCTTCAGCATTTCGCCCCTTCTTTCTACCATGATTTGAAACCCGTTGAAGAGGACCTTTTCACAAAACTGATCACTGATTATGCAAAAAGGCGAAAAACCAATAACACATCCCCCGAAGCTTCACGCAACCTTATGAACAGGAACAATCCACGAATAATCCTTAGAAATTACCTCCTGCATGAGGCCATAGAAGGGCTGGAAAAGGGGGACAACAGCTTGTTCGAAAAACTTCAAAAGGCGATGCAGGCTCCGTATGCAGGACAAGGATTTGAAGAATTGGTCAAAAAACGTCCTCAATGGGCAGAAACAAAAGCCGGGTGCTCTATGCTTTCCTGTAGCTCATGACCTGGATTTAACAGAGCATCCCGTTTTAAATGTTAAATTTATTGGTCAGAATTCGAGAACAAAATTTCTCAAGTTCAGAGATTTAACAACAACTAATTTGTAAGAATTCTAAAAATTTTTATATTAGATGCTCCTTCTGTTTAGAAAATATTTAGAAAACGGATTCGAACCTTAAAAATTCAAAAGATGAGCACTTCAAAAAAATCTGAAAATGACAAAGACAAGGTATCGATCATTGAAGCCTGGTCAGACAATCTACTGGTAGCTGCGCTTTTTATTTTCTTAGTATTACTTGGTTTTATAGTAAGATAATCTGGCATACTTTTAGTCAACTCCTTCATTAATCTTTCCTAAAAATCACCGGCATGTTTATCTTTGGAGAAAATTAGCCGGTGGAGCTTTTAAAAAAGATTGAACATAGTCAACCCCTGCAATATATTATTGGGCTGGGGTCTATTTTGTTCTTTTCGCTCATTTGCTACCTGTTTATTGACATCATTGGTTATCATGTTGTCGCCCTCATTTTGCTTCTGGTGGTGTCTATCCTGGCCATGTTCCTGGAGACTTTGCCAATTGTTATAGCTGCAATAGCAAGTGCCTTTATCTGGAATTTTCTTTTTATTCAGCCGCGAGCAACATTTAATATCACCACCCCTCAGGACGCTTTGCTCTTCCTTATGTATTTTGTTATAGCTGTTATGAATGCAGTTTTTACCTCCAGGCTCCGCAAGGTCGAAGCTGTAGCCAGGCAACGGAAGGCACGGGAAAAAACACTTCACTTATACAACACTCTTCTTAATTCACTTTCCCATGAACTTAAAACCCCAATTTCCACAATTATTGGGGCAATTGACACCCTAAAGACAAATTCTGATAAAATTTCTGAAGTCAACAAATCCGACCTTTATCATGAAATTGATTTGGCCGGCAACAGGCTTCACCGGCAGGTCAACAACCTTTTGAGCATGAGCAGGCTCGAATCAGAATTTTTTAAACTTCAGCTTGACTGGTATGATCTTAAGGAAATAATTCATGGGGTCATTGAGCGAAACCGGAAAGAATCACATCCTATTTTTTTTTAATTCTTCAGAAGAGATCCCTCTGTTTAAAATAGATGGTGTTCTTATGGAGCAGGTATTTCATAATATAATACATAATGCCATTGAATACTCCCCTGCCGGAACTACCATTACAATAAATCTAATGCGAGTGCAGAAAGGATTTAAAGTAGAAATATCTGACACCGGCCCCGGGTTTCCGGAAGATAAACTGGAGCGGGTCTTTGAAAAATTCTATAGGCTGCCTCACACGGCTACCGGAGGAACGGGCTTAGGCCTTTCTATAGCACAAGGATTTGTAAGAGCACATAACGGAACTATCACTTTGGAAAATCTTACTACAGGAGGAGCGAAGTTTATTATTGAAATTCCTGCCGAAATGGCTACTTTAACGACCAAAGATGATGAATAAACAGGAAATCCTTGTTGTTGACGATGAACCACAGATCAGAAAGCTGTTAAAGATCATTCTGGAAAGTCACGAATATAAAGTGGTGCTTGCCTCCAACGGCATTGAAGGTATTAATCTCGCCGCCAATCATTCTCCTGAATTGATCATATTGGACCTCGGTCTACCCGATAAAAGTGGACATGAAGTATTGCACGAGCTTCGTACGTGGTATGAAAAACCTATCATAATCCTTTCCGTTATTGATTCTGAAGAGGATATTATCAATGCACTTGACAGTGGCGCTACAGATTATTTAACCAAACCCTTTCGAACGGGGGAACTATTAGCCAGAATACGCTCTTCCATTCGGCTTACGCAACATGTGGAGGTGCAGCAGGTCATAACTTCCGGGGATCTTGAAGTGGACCTCACTTCCCGAACCGTACTTAGGGAGAAGGAGATCGTAAAACTAACTTCTACGGAATATAATCTTTTAGTGCTTCTTGCAAAAAACCAGGGAAAAGTACTTACACACCAGTATTTACTCAAAAGCATTTGGGGCCTTGGTGCCCAGACTGAGACACAGTATTTACGGGTTTTTATCGCGCAGCTTCGAAAAAAGCTGGAAAAAGACCCTAACCATCCGGAGCACTTCATAACCGAAAGCGGGGTTGGCTACAGATTTTTATAATCTTTATAAAATCTTTATGGCCTGCTTCTAATCCTTACACTCTCCTTATACTTTCCAGCCTAACTTTGTTCTTTTATAGATGGAAAAGAAAAAGAGTAAAACACCAACGGGTTCAAATTCCTTTCGCCACCTTAAATGGCCGGTGATTATTATGCTTGTTCTCCTTTTTCTTTTGGTCCTGCTAATGGATCATTTCTACAGAACCGGTAATTTATAATTTGACCATTGAACTTCCCTAAACATCAAAAATGGGAGAAAATCGAACAAAGGCTTGCCAGCCTACAGAAATTCTCCTTTTGGTTAAGTCTTTTTGCAGTTTGCCTGATCATCTTTGACATCGGCTTTACTCACAGATCTGAAACTGAACTCTATCTTACCGACTTCTATTTAATAGCCTTACTCATTGGTAGTACTACGATCCTGGTGAGATATACAATATCGAAAGAAAAATTCCCTGTTAAGGTTCGCTTCTTTGACGGTACTATTTTCATCCTTAATCTCCTGCTGGTCTTAATAAAACTGGATCTCCTGCTGGAAACTTTTCCCTTTTTAAGCTTCTTCAACAATATGGGGTGGCTTTATCTTGCATTGCTCATCTATTTTATAAGGGAATTTTCGGCTAGGCGTATAAATTTCAACAGGGAGTTACTAAATCCGGCACAGTTGTTCATTGCAAGTTTTCTGGGAATGATCTTAGTAGGAACACTTCTCCTTATGCTTCCGCGTGCCACTCATGAAGGGATCTCGGCATTAAATGCACTTTTTACTGCAACCAGTGCAGTTTGCGTGACCGGCCTTATTGTAGTCGACACAGGAACCTATTTCACTAACCTTGGACAAACCATCATCCTTATTTTAATACAAATGGGAGGTTTGGGGATCATGACTTTTGCCAGCTATTTCTCTTATTTCTTCAGGGGCAAAAGTTCTTATGAGCATCAGATCATGCTAAAGGATATGACCAATTCTGAAAAGATAGGAGAAGTTTTTAGTGTCTTAAAAAAGATTGTTCTTCTTACCTTTGCCATAGAATTAGTTGGAGCCTTATTCATCTTTATAAGTCTGGAACCGGGAATAGTCCGCGGTTTTTTCAATCAGGTATTCTTCTCCATCTTTCATAGCATTTCGGGATTCTGCAACGCAGGATTTTCTACTCTCGAGAATAGCTTGTACGAACCTGAATTCCGGTTTAATTATCCGCTTCAGTTGATCATCGTCTCCCTTTTTATTCTTGGAGGAATAGGTTTTCCTATTCTATTTAATGTTTATAAATATTTCACCTACTACTTCAGGAACCAATATGCCAAGTGGAAACATCCGGCCAATTCAGTCTACACCCCTTGGGTCATTAGTCTCAACACAAGAATTGTTTTGGCTACTACATCAATATTACTCGTAGTAGGAACGGTATTATTTTACTTCTTTGAGTATGACAACACGCTAGCGGAACATACCGGATTCGGAAAACTTGTGGTATCCTTATTTGGTGCCGCTACTCCCAGAACTGCGGGATTTAATTCTGTAGATACCAGCGCACTTAACTTTCCCACTATTATGATCGTATTTATACTTATGTGGATTGGAGCTTCCCCCGGATCTACAGGGGGTGGTATTAAAACCAGCACATTTGCCCTGACTACGCTTAACTTTTTGAGCCTGGGCAGAGGGAAAAACCGGGTTGAAGTATTCCGCAGGGAAATTTCAGATCTTTCTATAAGAAGAGCTTTTGCCATCATTTCCCTATCACTAATGGTGATAGGGACCTCGATCTTCCTGATCGCTTCTTTTGATGAAGAAAAAACGCTTTTAAGTATTGCTTTCGAGTGTTTTTCCGCCTATAGTACAGTGGGACTTAGTATTGGCATAACCCCGGAGTTAAGTTCGGCATCAAAAGTGGTGATTATAGCTACAATGTTTATTGGGAGAGTAAGTATGCTTACTATTTTAATTGCCCTCCTGAGAAGGGTGAAATACCTGAGTTACAGATATCCACAGGAAGAAATACTAATGAATTAGAATATGAAATACATCATCATAGGACTGGGAAATTTTGGTGCCTCTCTTGCCGAAAAACTTACAAAAATGGGCAATGAAGTTATTGGAGTAGATGTCAACATGAGCAAGGTCGAAGCGATAAAAGACAAGATCACTCACGCTGTAAATCTTGATTCTACAGATATTACCGCGGTTTCAAGTTTGCCACTTAAAGACACAGATATTGTTATTGTGGGAATTGGAGAAGACAAAGGAGCGAATATCATGGCAACTGCGCTAATGAAGCAGCTGCATGTAAAAAGGCTTATAAGCCGGGCTGTTTCTCCTTTACAGGAGATGGTCCTGGAAGCAATGGGCGTGGATGAGATCATACATCCCGAAGAGGAAACCGCCGAAAGATGGTCTAAAAAACTAAATCTTCAGGGAGTTGTAGATTCCTTTGAAGTAAACAGGGATTACAGTATCATAGAAACAGAAGTGCCTGATGCCTTTGACGGGAAGACTCTTGAAGAGATTGGGCTCAAAAGAAAGTATGACATCATTGTTCTCACAACAATAAAGATCACCCGGGAAAAAAATGAATTGGGCACAAACAAAGATGTTTCGAACGTGCAGGGTGTGGCTTCAGCAAAAACTGTTATGTACAAGAACGACATTATGGTTCTATATGGACATAATAAGAACCTTAAAAAGCTGCTTAAAGATCAGGATAAGTATTAATTTGATTTGCAAAATCAATTATTCACTCTTAACCTGCTTTACTGTCAAAGCGGTTCCATAAGAATTGGCTGCGCCCTTTCCCTTGAGCTCCCGCCTGAAAATAGAAAGTCCGCCCCGGCTATCGCCGGATCGGTTTTTTATTTCCCTTCAAAGGTACGAGCAAGCTCAACCTTTTCGGGAAACAAAAAAGTCCGCAGCTTTCGCTGCGGACTTTCTGCTTTAAGTGACCCCGGAGGGATTCAAACCCCCAACCCTCAGAGCCGAAATCTGATGCGCTATTCAGTTGCGCCACGGGGCCTTTTAAGAAGGCGCAATTTACATAAAAAGTTTTAACCCCGATAACCAATTTCTCTGAAAATACCGGGCGACTATTTTATTTTTCAGTGCCTTTATTTACTGACATCAACCAACAGGATAAGAACTACTTGTTTCTGAAAGGCGGCAGTGGGATTTCCCCCGACGAACGTTTTCTAATTACTCGGAAATTGGAACAACCGGGCCTCAAAACCTATTTTGGACAGGCAGGGGTGAATTTCTCTTTAGCAACTTATCACCTGTTCCAGGCAGGTGCAGGGATACTCCAGGAGGAGATCACTGGTGAGAATACCGGAACACAATTCTTACTGAATGTTTCCTACAGGTATAGATTTTAAAATCAATCCCGTGTAAATTTTCCGGCAGGAACAAAAAAAATCCGCAGCTCTCACTGCGGATTTTTTATTTTACTATTTCATTTTTACGAGTTCCCCATGATGGAAACCTTTAGCGGCTTCAGGGATTCTCCACTTCTTTCTACTTCTACTTCAATTTTTTGACCTTTTTGAAGCGCATCAAAAGCTACAGTTTGCCCGTCACGCATAATTTGGGTCTCATTTGAGAAGTAAAGTTCAATAGTTGTGGTATCATTCAATTGAACATAAACTTCATTCTGTTCAGCATCTACTACCAGTGCGGTTCCTGTATAAGTTCCGGATTCCACAAGATCTGTATCTTCCAATTCCTTGTCACTGCTCATGGTAGTGTCCACCTCGCTCATGCTGTCATCCATTTCATTCATGGTAGCTTCCCCGGTCATTTCAATGGTCTCGGAATTATTTTCTTCAGCATTCTTACAGGAAATTGCTGTTGAAAATATCATTGAGGAAACGGCTAAAATCATTATTGATCTTTTCATATTATTCATTTTTAATTAATTGAATCCCTTTAAAACAAAGGTTCTTTTCAAAACAATCCACGAATATACAACCGTTAAAAGCCCTATGAATAAATTTTATAACAATTTAAGCCTCAGAAATAATATTTTAACCCGTCTTTAAGACGATTATAGCGATTCACTATTCTTAAGCCAGCTTTTTTCGCACTATTGTCGAAATAGTTTTACCGTCTGCTCTCCCCGCCAGTTCTTTGGAAGCCACTCCCATAACTTTTCCCATATCCTGCATCCCGCTGGCACCGGTTTGGGTGATGATCTTTTCTACTTCAGCTTCGATTTCCTCTTCGCTCATTTGCTCCGGAAGAAAGCCTTCAATGACTGCCGCCTGGTCGAGCTCAGGCTGTGCCAGGTCTTCTCTCCCCTGCTCCTTGTATATTGCAGCACTTTCCTTACGTTGTTTTACCAGCCGTTGCAACAATTTTAGCTCCTCGTCCTCGCTGAGACCGTCTCGTCCTGAAGCATCTGTTTGTGCAAGAAGGATCGCACTTTTTACGGCTCTTAAAGCTTCCAGTTTATTACTGTCTTTCGCGCGCATAGCATCCTTCATTTCGGCCATTACCTTATCTTGTAAACTCATCTGTATGAAATTTTGATCACTGCGAAGATAGGCAGGAAAACGAAGCACCACAAAACTGAGGTGAAATTTTAGTTCTTTTCAGACCTTTTAGAAACAACTTCCTTTTCTTCAGGTTCCCTTATCAATGGGAGCAAAATACCAAAGCTCGAACCTCTTCCTTCTTCAGTATCAAAATTAATTTCTCCTCCATGCGTCTTCACAATATCAAATGATAGTGACAGGCCCAGGCCGGTTCCTTCACCAGAAGGTTTCGTACTAAAGAAAGGCTGAAAGATCTTGTGCCTTATATCTTTTGGAATTCCGGTGCCGTTATCTGAAACCCTAACTTCTGCTTGTGTTTCCAACTCTTTCGTTTGAACAGAAACAACAGGTCGATAATTCTCCTCGTTAACCGCAGCACTCGCTCGCCGGGCAAGTACAGCATAAAAAGCATGCGTGAACAAATTTATGAGAACCCGCCCCAAATCCTGAGGAACAGCATTTATCTTTCCCAAATCCTTTTCATAGGTCGTGACAATCTCAACATCAAACCCCTTGTGTTTGTTTTTAAAACCGTGATAAGCCAGTCTAAGGGAATCTTCTATAAGTTTATTGGATCTACCGGCTCTTTTTTACCTGTACTGGCGCGACTATGATGCAACATTCCTTTCAAAATGGCATCGGCCCGCTTTCCATGACTGTCTATTAATTCCAAATTGTGCTGAATATCTTTCATCAATAGATTCGCCTCTTCAAGATTACCTTTTTTAGCTCTTCATAGATTGAAATTTAGAACCCAGAATTTTTAAATAAAAAAACCCGAAACCGGGGGGCTGGCTTCGGGTTAAAAATTGAGGGGCCGGAGGGCCTAATCTACATTATCGTGTAAAAAAGAATTATTAGTCCTGAATCTTATTTCATCATCATCCCCTGTACCTAAAGTAGTACGGGACAATTTTCCTTCTCCAGGGCGTGAACTATCCAAATCTATGCCCTGTCTTTTATAGGCCGGTTGTCTCTCATATTCATCAACCTTAGAAGGATGATTTCTGAATTTATAATTGAATTCTTTCATTTTCGCCTTTCGTTCAGCAGATCTTTTTATGAGACTCTCACTGATGGGTACATTGAAAGGATCCATCTCCTCGTCATGTGAAGGTTTAACTTCTTCAGGTTTAGGAGCAGTTTTGGCAACAGGCGCCGGAGCTGGTGCTGGTGCCGGTGCAGGTGCAGGTGCCGGAGCCGGTTTCTTAAGTTCCGGTTCAAATTCCGGCTTTTGCTTTGCAACAGGCTTGGAATTTTTCAGCATTTCTTCTACCTGCATATAATCATCTAACGAGTATCGTGTAACCCCGTTATGAGTATTCCTGTTTTGAGGACTAAGTTCTGTTTTCTTTACCGGTTCATCCATTTCTTCGGTGAGCCTGTGCACGATCTTTTCTTCTCTCTGAGCCTGCGCGTTTTCTTCATGCTTTGGCTGTGGCTGTTCTCTTTTTGGCTCCTCTCTTTCTGAAGAAGGTGCATTCCTGGGCATATCAAAAGTGAACATGAACTGTTGTTCCCTGGGTTCAGGATTTACAACTTCAGGCTCTCTTACCTCTATTTCTTTAGTACTATCTGTAATAATGAAGTCAGGTTCTTTAGCAGGCTTCACCTCCTCATAAACAACATCCATATTTTTTACAGCTTCCGAAGGATAGTTACTCTCCGGCTCTTCTTCGATCTCCTCTTCCTCCTCTAAAGACAGGGTGTGGACAATTTTATTTTCCTGTGCAGGGGCAGGACCGTCAAAAACCGAAGATGTTTTCTTTGGAGAAAGTTCGTGTTCGGCTTTTTGCTCATCCTCCAGGGTGTGGATGATCTTTTTGGCTTCGGTATTTACGATCTCATTTTGTTGCTCCACGTCAAAACCCGTAGCAATTATGGTTACAGAAATGGCGTCATCAAGGCTTTCGTCTTCACCTACACCCATTATGATGTTGGCGCTGTGGCCGGCTTCTGCCTGGATATGATCTGAAATTTCCCCAATCTCATCAATAGTGATCTCTTCGGAACCGGAAATGATAAGCAGCAACACATTTTTGGCACCGGTGATCTTATTATCGTTAAGAAGTGGAGAATCAAGAGCTTTAATAATGGCATCCTGAGCACGGTTTCCACCGGAAGCCTGTGCAGATCCCATAATAGCTGTACCACTATTGCTAAGAACGGTCTTAGCATCACGTAAGTCAATGTTTTGGGTATAGTGATGAGTAATTACTTCGGCAATTCCTCTGGAAGCTGTAGCAAGAACTTCGTCTGCCTTGGAAAATCCGGCTTTAAAGCCAAGGTTTCCGTAAACCTCTCTAAGTTTATTATTATTGATCACAATAAGTGAATCCACCTGCTTCCGAAGATTTTCTACTCCGTGTTGGGCCTGTTCACATCTTGTTTTTCCTTCAAACTGAAATGGAATAGTTACGATCCCCACCGTAAGTATCCCCATATCTTTTGCCTGTTTGGCGATGATTGGCGCAGCTCCTGTACCTGTACCCCCACCCATTCCGGCAGTGATAAATACCATTTTGGTATTGGTGTCTAAAAGTGCTCTTATCTCGTCAAAACTTTCCTCTGCTGCTTTGCGACCGACTTCAGGATCGGCGCCGGCTCCCAGACCTTCAGTTTCTCTAACTCCCAACTGAATTTTGTTTGGAACGGGGCTGTTTTCAAGGGCTTGTGCATCTGTGTTACAAATCACGAAATCAACCCCCTTGATCCCTTGCTGGAACATGTGGTTGATCGCGTTACTTCCTCCTCCACCTACACCAATAACTTTTATAACGTTCGATTGATTCTTGGGGAGATCGAATGTGATGTTTCCGAATTCTGTGCTGCTCATAAATTCTGTTTTACTGGTTTTGTACTTCTTTTATCTTTCTTTTTCATAGTTATTTCTTCGCCGATTTTTCTACTCGGCGTTGTCTAAAAAATCCTTGAACTTTTCAAACCATTTCTCAAATATTGTCTTGCGCGGCTGACTGATAGTCGTTTGCTCCTCACGCTGATATTCTTCTTCGGAAGGTGTAGCGGCTGGCGTTTCACTTTCCTGCCGAATTTCTTCGGTAGCTGCTGCCTCTTCTTCTTTTGCCGGAGATTTAAGGTTGATCTCCAGACTGTTCAACACCAATCCTACTGCCGTAGCATAAACCGGGCTGGTAGTTTCTGAATCGCTGTCACCGGCTAAATGTTCGTTTGGATAACCAATCCTGGTATCCATCCCGGTGATATACTCAACTAACTGCTTGATGTGCTTCAACTGTGCACCCCCTCCTGTTAGTACGATCCCCGCGATCAGCTTTTTCTTTTGCTCTTCATGGCCGTAGTTCTTGATCTCCAGGTAAACCTGATCAATGATCTCCACAACTCTCGCGTGGATGATCTTGGAAAGGTTCTTTAAAGTGATCTCTTTGGGTTCTCTTCCACGAAGTCCGGGTATGGAAACGATTTCGTTATCCTTATTCTCTCCCGGCCATGCCGATCCAAATTTCACTTTCAGTAATTCTGCCTGCTTTTCAATGATCGAACAGCCTTCCTTGATATCTTCGGTGATCACCCCGCCACCAAAAGGAATTACGGCAGTGTGACGAATAATTCCGTCTTTGAAGATGGCGAGGTCTGTTGTTCCGCCTCCAATATCTACCAGGGCAACTCCGGCCTCTTTTTCTTCCTGGCTTAAAACTGCATTTGCAGAAGCCAAAGGTTCCAAAGTAACAGCCGATAATTCCAATCCTGCACTTTTCACACATCTTCCCACATTTCTAATGGAGGAAACCTGTCCTACTACCACGTGGAAATTCGCTTCCAGCCTTCCCCCGTACATTCCTATGGGTTCTTTGATCTCTGCCTGCCCGTCAACCTTAAATTCCTGCGGCAACACGTGGATGATCTCCTCACCCGGAAGCATTACCAGCTTATGCACCTGGTTGCAAAGGGTCTCAATATCACTGGCATCGATCACCTCATCGGGATTAGGACGCGTGATATAATCACTATGTTGTAAACTGCGTATGTGCTGGCCGGCAATACCTACCACCACATCTTTTATTTTCATTCCACTATCTGCTTCAGCCTCCTGTATCGCCTGCTGGATAGACTGGATTGTTTGTGTAATATTATTTACCACCCCACGGTGTACCCCAAGGCTCTTTGCCTTTCCAATGCCAATGATCTCCATTTTCCCGTAATCATTTTTACGGCCAATCATGGCTACGATCTTAGTAGTTCCAATATCTAAGCCTACTGCGATGTCGTTTTGTTCCATACTTTATTTTTTAGTGCACACAACCTGGTCGCCAAATTGTAGATCCACTTTTTCATATGCGTCAAGCTTTTTATCCTTTAGCGCCTTTTGATAAAAAGCTTTAAAATTTTTAAACTTCAATTCAATATCCTTCACCTCTCCAAACATCAGCACAAAATCGAGCTGCCTCAGGTGAATTTGATACTTCCCGTTTGGCAACCGATGAAGACCGGTAACGTGCCGCGTGAGGAATTCATCCTTGGTGATAAAATCCATCAATGGATATACTTCTTTCAACTGGTCTTCTCTCACCCCCGTTACCAGAGGCACCCTTGCCGAATAATATTCTGAAAGCGGCATTTTAAATCCGTGTCTGTCAAGGTAAAATGGCGCACTTGCCAGGACTCTGGCCAAAGGTTTCCTTTGTGTAATCTCTGCCCCCAATTTTCCATCAACAGTAAGAAAGACTTCAGCGTTTTCAACCATCTCATGAGCCTCCAGCAGGGTCTCCACCCTATTCAAATCTAAAGCTTCTTTACCTATGCTCTTAACCCTTACCTCATTTTGTATTAACAATTTATTAACCGCTTCTTCAGTGAGATACAGGTTTTCATTGTTGGTGAAATGAAGATTTACATCGGAAAGAATTCTCGTGCTGTTGCGCTTTTCAGCGAATGCAAATAAAAAGAACACCACGCCAAGGAGCAAAAAGATCTTTATGTAATTCCAGTTAATTTTCACCTGTCAGATTTTTCCTGATTTTCTCTACTTCTTCCCCTATGTCACCGGCTCCCATAAGTACAACAACCTCAGCATTTTTGCTTTTGATCACTGCAGAAAGCTGCTCTTTTTGAACCAGCTGTTTTTTATCATTTTTGACCAGCTTCAGGAGCCATTCTGAAGTTACTCCATCAATAGGTTTCTCCCTCGCCGGATAAATATCAAGCAGCAGCAATTCATCGAACAGGCTGAGGCTTTCTGCAAAACCTTCAGCAAAATCCTTTGTTCTGCTAAAAAGATGCGGCTGAAAAACCGCCAGCACGCGCTTCCCCGGATGCATTTCGCTCACCGCCTGATGCACTGCTGCAATTTCTGCAGGATGATGGGCATAATCGTCGATCAAAACAAGGTCTTCCATCTTGATGCGATAGGAAAATCTCCTGTGCACCCCTTTAAACGAAGCCAAAGCCCCGGCAAGCAATTCGGGGGGGGCACCGAATTCCATTGCCATTGCAAGGGCTGTGACTGCATTTTGTAAGTTATGTTTTCCCGGAAGGCTTAGTTCAAAGCCATTGTAGGTTCCTTTCTGTGTTTTGAGATCGAAGTGATAACTGCCGTTTTTGACGCTTATGTTAACGGCAGCAATATCTGCATCATCATCAATTCCTATTGAGATACCATCAAGTGGCAGACCATTGGCATAAAACAGTTTGCCATCTTCCGGTACCAGGGAGGCAAATTCCTTAAAAGAGGCCTTGATAGTATTATCATCTCCATAGATATCCAGGTGATCTGCATCCATTGAGGTGATAGCAGCAATGTTTGGTGCCAGTCGCAAAAATGATCTGTCAAATTCATCGGCTTCCACGACCATGGCCTCATTTCCATCAAGGAGCAGGTTCGAATTAAAATTCTCTGCTATTCCTCCCAAAAATGCGGTTATTTTACTTCCGCTTGCTTTAAGCAAATGCGCCAACATGCTGCTGGTGGTAGTTTTACCGTGTGTTCCTGCAACTGCCAGGGTAAAATGGCCCTTGGTAAGATTCCCCAGTACCACAGAACGTTTTTCCATGGTATAACTGTCGGCTGTAAAATGTAGGTATTGAGGATGCTCCTGCGGAATGGCGGGGGTGTAAACGATGAGGCTTTCTCTGTCTTCCAGAATTTCCAACGGCAGATCTTCCACTTTGTCTGAAGTGATCACCTCAATACCTTCAGCCTCTAGTTTTCTTGTGAGTTCGGTTGCAGTACGATCATATCCTGAAACATTCTTCCCTTCAGCATTAAAATAGCGGGCCAGGGCACTCATGCCTATGCCGCCAATGCCTATGAAATATATGTTCTTTATGTGCTCGTAATGGCTCACTATCTTCTTGTTTTAAGCAACTTTTCTACTTCGTTCACGATATTAGCCGTTGCAAATGGCTTTTCAAGTTTTTTGATATTTCTGGCCAGACTTTTCATTTTTTCGTCTGTCTCCACCAATGGAAAAAAGATCGACCTGAAGCCCTGTTCCAAATGACTTTCTGAAAGCACGATGGCAGCATCACTTTCGGCTACCGCCATGGCATTTTTCGTTTGGTGATCTTCAGCAACATTAGGTGACGGAATGAACACCACCGGTTTCCCTACAATGCACAATTCTGATACCGTTCCGGCTCCGGCCCGGGATATAATAATATCGGCAGCTGCATAGGCAAGGTCCATCCGCTTCAAAAATGCGAAAGTCTGAATGTTTTCTTTTTCGGCATATTTGCTGTACTCTTCAAAATAGAGGCTTCCCGTTTGCCAGAGGAGCTGCAAATCATGTTTGGCAAATTCCTTCAGGTTTTCCTCGACCAACTGGTTTATCTTACGGGCACCCAAGCTTCCGCCAAGCACCAGCACGGTCTTTTTTGCAGGATCAATTCCGAAGAAAGCCAAGGCTTCCTCCCTTTTGGAGCTTACATCAAGCAGGTCCTGCCGTACAGGATTTCCTGTAAGCACGATCTTTTCTGATGGAAAGAACCGCTCCATATCCGGGTAGGCAGTACAAATAGTATTTGCACCTTTTGCCAGTAATTTATTAGTGATGCCAGGATATGAATTCTGCTCCTGGATCAAAGTGGGGATATTTTCCCTGTTTGCCATTTGCAGTAAAGGTCCGCTGGCGAATCCGCCGGTCCCGATCACCACATCGGGTTGAAATTTTTTAATAATATCCCGAGCTTTCCACAAGCTCTTAACAAGCTTAACCGGAAAAAGCAGGTTTTTAGCAGTAAGCCTGCGCTGAATTCCGCTTATCCAAAGGCCTTCGATCTTGTAACCGGCTTCGGGAACTTTTTGCATTTCCATGCGATCTTCGGCCCCTACAAAAAGGATCTCGCAGGTAGGGTACCGCAATTTCAACTCATTGGCAATAGAGATCGCCGGGAAGATGTGCCCTCCCGTGCCGCCGCCTGATATAATTACCCGTAGCTGATTTGTCATATTGCCTCGCTTAAAATTTCTAATGGATTATCTGCATCTCCCAATCTTTCCTCTCTTTGTTGTTGCAGCTCTTCTTCCCGTTTGGCACTAACACTTAACACCATTCCCAATGCCAGGCAGGTCATCCAGATCGAGGATCCCCCGCTACTGATTAAAGGCAGGTTTTGCCCCGTTACCGGGAATAACTCCACAGCTACCGCCATGTTTACCAACGCCTGAAAAACAATTGGCAGGCCAACACCTATGACCAGCAGTTTTCCAAAAATTGAATTAGCCTTGGTTGCAACAATTATGATCCTAAAGAACAGCAGCAAATAAACACTCATTACTCCAAGGCCGCCAATAAGGCCCATTTCCTCAATAATTATCGCATAAATAAAATCTGAAGAAGACTGCGGCAGGAAGTTACGCTGCACGCTCTTTCCAATTCCCTGCCCTGTTACTCCGCCACTCGCAATTGCGATCTTGGCTTTTTCTATCTGGTAATCGGCTTCAGTAACTTCATCATTTGAAAAGTTTTCGACTCTGCTTATCCAGGTATCAACCCGGTTGGGAAACAACCCCGGAAAAGCCTTTGCTGTCAGCATAAATATTGACAGGAAGATAATTCCGGCGCCAAGGATAGCGGCCAGATACTTCAAGGGATAACCTCCAATAAAAACTACCAGCAGCACCATGGCAAATAAAATAGCCGTAGTAGAAAAATTGGCCGGCAAGATCAAGCCCAACACTAGTGCCACAGGCAGCCAGAGAGGGATGATGGATTGCTTAAAAGTGAAAGGTTTATCCTTCATTTTCGCCATATATCTCGCTACATAAGTGAGCAGTACGACCGATGCTAACGTGGAGGTTTGAAAGGTTTTATTTAAAAATGGAATGGTAACCCAGCGACTTGCGTTGGCCCCGTCTATCACCATTCCCTGCGAAACTGTAAAGGCTAGCAGCAGAACTAAAATGGGTAACACCAGTATCGATAGGCCAACAAAATAATGGTAGGGAACTTTATGTACGAAAAACATGATCACGAAGCCAAGGAAAAGGTAGATGAAGTGGTTTACCAGGTACGGGAACGTGCTTCCGTCACCGTAAAGGTACGCCAGGTTACTACTGGCACTGTACACGGGCAGGAACGAAAAAATCGCCAGCAACCCGGCCGCAGCCCAGATAGTTTTATCACCTTTTATCCTTGAAAAAAATTCTGTCATGAATTCTCCTTTTTGACCTTTTATATTTTTACAGCTTTCTTACTGCTTCTTTGAATTGTCTCCCCCTGTCTTCGTAATTCTGAAACAGATCAAAACTTGCACAAGCCGGAGAAAGCAATACTGTATCTCCTTTTTCAGCCAGTTTATAAGCCTGGTTTACGGCATCTTCCATAGAGCGGGTTTCCACAATGGTATCCACACAATTCCCGAAGGCATTGAGGATAGGCTCGTTATTGATTCCCAGGCAAACGATCGCCTTTACTTTTTCATTGACCAGTGGAAGCAGATCTGAATATTCATTGCCTTTATCCACCCCTCCAACGATCCATACGGTTTCAGATTCCATGCTTTCCAGGGCATAGTAAGTGGCGTTCACGTTAGTGGCTTTTGAATCATTGATGTATTGAACATTGTTGATCTTAAGCACCTTTTCAAGCCGGTGTTCCACCCCCTGAAAACTTTCCATGCTCTGTCTTATTGTTTCTTTTCTTATGCGTAATAATTGTGCAACAGTAGCTGCAGCCATCGCATTCTTGGCGTTGTGTTTTCCTTCTAGGGTTAAATTTGATGTTGGCATGGTCAATTCTGAATTATCTGTACGAATAATAATTTGTTCATCTTTTATAAAAGCTCCTTTTTCGAATTCCTCCCGGAGGGAAAAAGGCAATTTTTGGGACTGGATTGGATTTTCCTGCAGCCATTTCATGATCACAGGATCATCGGCATCATATATGAAATAGTCTTTCTCTGTTTGGTTCTTTACAATCCGGAATTTACTTGCGATATACCGGTTAAAATCATACTTATAGCGGTCAAGATGATCTGGGGTAATATTGGTTAATACTGCGATGTGGGGACAAAAATTCTCTATCCCGTCCAACTGAAAACTGCTTAGCTCCAAGACGTAATGATCTGCGTTGGTTTCGGCTACCTGTTTGGCAAAACTTTGCCCCACATTGCCGGCCATTCCCACATTGAGACCGCCCTCTTTCAAGAGGTGGTGCGTAAGCATGGTGGTAGTGGTTTTCCCATTGCTGCCGGTAATTCCTACCAGCACTGCGTTGGTATAGGTATAGGCAAACTCAATTTCAGAGATTACCGGAATTCCTTTTTCTCTTAACCGACTGACGAGGGGGGTATCGTCAGGAATTCCCGGACTTTTCATGACCAGGTCGGCTTTGAGAATTTTTTCTTCGGAATGTTTTTCATCTTCCCATTCTATCCCGTGTTCTTCCAGCTGAAGCCGGAATTTATCTGCAATCTTACCCCTGTCTGAAACAAATGTGCGAAAGCCTTCCTTCTTTCCAAGGATGGCAGTACCGACACCGCTTTCTCCACCGCCAAGGATGACGAGGAAATTTCGATGCTCTCTTCCGCTATTTGCTGCTCCTGCGCTCATTATCGAATCTTGAGGGTTACTACAGTTACAATCGCCAGGAAGATCCCAATGATCCAGAACCTAACGACAATTTTGCTTTCATGAAATCCTGCCTTTTGAAAATGATGATGTAAAGGCGACATCAGAAAGATCCTTCTTCCTTCCCCGTATTTTTTGCGGGTATATTTAAACCATCCCACCTGCATCACTACCGAAAGGTTTTCTATCAGGAAAACTCCGCACAGGATAGGGATCAACAATTCTTTTCTTGTAGCCAGGGCAAGTACCGCGATGATACCTCCTATGGTCAAACTTCCTGTATCTCCCATAAAGACCTGGGCCGGAAAAGTGTTGTACCAAAGGAATCCTACCAAGGCTCCCGCAAAAGCTGAAATATAGATGGTCATCTCCCCTGTCCTGGGGATATACATCACATTTAGGTAGTCTGAAAAAATTATGTTACCCGAAACCCAGGCAAAGATTCCAAGGGTAAGTACAATTATTGTTGAGGTCCCTGCTGCCAGTCCATCGATTCCATCGGTGAGATTAGCACCATTGGAAACAGCAGTTACTATAAAGATCACAATTGGTATAAAGATCAACCACGCATATTTTGCATAGTCAGGATTGATCCAGGTGATCAAACTGGCATAATCGAACTCATTATTTTTGACAAACGGAATGGTCGTTTTGGTAGACTTTTCTTCCGCAGAGGTTGTTACCGGATTTTCCGCCGAAGAGATCAACTCTACCGCCTGAGCATTGCCTGGCAGCTGCGGATTCTCATTAATAGTGATCCCAGGATGAAAATATAGCGTCGCACCAACGATGATCCCAAGACCCACCTGGCCAATTACTTTAAAAATACCTTTTAAGCCTTCCTTATCTTTTCGGAAGGTTTTAATGTAATCATCCAAAAATCCAATTATTCCCATCCATAGGGTAGTAACGATCAACAGGATGACATAAATGTTGTCCAGCTTGGCGACCAGCAGCACAGGTATAAGTGTGGCAATAATGATAATTATGCCTCCCATTGTCGGGGTACCCGCCTTCTGAGTTTGCCCTTCCAGACCAAGATCTCTTACGCTTTCGCCAATCTGCTTCTTTTGAAGATAATTGATGATCCTCTTACCGTAAATGGTCGAAATTCCCAAAGAAAGAATTATAGCCACAGCCGATCTAAAGGAGATATACTGGTAAAGTCTCTCCCCCGGAAAGGTATAAGCGTCTTCAAGATATTCGAACAGGTGGTATAACATATGCTTTATTTTCCCTGCCGGGATATTATTTCTTCAATTCTTTTAGAGTTTCACTTACGATCTTGAAATCATCAAAATCCTTCCTCACACCATTGATCTCCTGGTAGGTTTCATGACCTTTACCTGCGATAAGGATAATATCATTTGGATTTGCCAACTGGCAGGCAGTTTTTATGGCCTGAAGCCTGCTGCTGATCGACATGACCTTCTTAAAATTCTGAGGTTCTACCCCGCCTTCCACTTCTTCGATGATCTTATCGGGGTCTTCGGTCCTTGGATTATCGCTGGTGAAGATCACTTTGGTGCTCAAAGCCGAAGCAATATGCCCCATTTTAGGCCTTTTAGACCGGTCACGATCTCCGCCACAACCCACAACAGTGATCAATTCCTCATTTTTAGTACGGATGCTGTTGATGGTCTCCAGTACATTTTGCAAAGCATCCGGCGTATGTGCGTAATCTACTATTGCGGTGATCTTTCCTTCGGAAATATAATATTGAAAGCGGCCGCTTACTGCGTTAAGTTCACTGATATACTTAAGGCTTTCCAACGTGGTCAATCCCAATAATTCTGAAGCTGCGTAGATCGCCAGAACGTTATAGGCATTGAAATTACCTATCAGTTTTGTCCATACCTCATGCTCATTGATCTTCAGTAGCATTCCGCCGAAGCCGTTCTCCAGGATATTCGCCTTATAATCGGCTACGGATTTTAATGCGTAGGTATATTTTTTTGCTTTTGTGTTCTGCAACATCACCGTTCCATTCTTGTCATCCACATTGGTCAACGCAAAAGCGGAAGCAGGAAGCTGGTCAAAAAAGGCTTTTTTGACATCTCTGTATTCTGCGAAGCTGTTATGATAATCAAGGTGCTCGTGAGTGAGATTAGTAAAGATTCCGCCGGCGAATTTCAGTCCGGTAGTGCGATGTTGTGCGATCCCATGGGAACTTACTTCCATAAAACAATACTCCACTCCCGCTTCATTCATTTTTTGAAGATAGCTGTTGATGGTAAGGGAATCTGGAGTGGTATGCGTCGCAGGAAATTTGTCTTCAGCCACCATCACTTGCACGGTAGAAAGAAGTCCGACTTTAAAACCTGCTTTGGTAAAAAGCTGGTACAATAATGAAGCTACAGTTGTCTTTCCATTGGTTCCGGTTACGCCGACCAATTTTAAATTTGCAGAGGGATTACCGTAGAAATTGTCGGCCATATAAGCCAGAGCCTGCTGGGCATTTTTCACTTTTACATAGGTAATGCCGTTTACGGTTTGCTGCGGCATCTCCTCGCATACTATTGCAAGTGCTCCCTGCTCAACCGCTTTATTAATATACTCATGCCCATCGGTTTGAGTTCCACGCACCGCAACAAATACATCATTGAAACCCACTTTTCGCGAGTCAAAATGTATGTCATTTACAGCCAGGGTGGTATTACCAACCACTGCCTCCAGGGAAACCCTGTATAATATGTCTTTTAAATAGATCAACTTAACTTTAGTTTTATTACCTGATCTTCCTGAATTTTAGTACCGGGTTTCACCGATTGCTGACTCACCTCTCCATTGCCGGAAAGTTCATATTTTACTCCAAGGTTCTCAAGCAGGGAAACTGCATCCATAGCCGGCATTCCGGTAAGATCTGGCATTACCTCCTTCAGGTTTCTGGCAACAGCATAATATTTCTCGTAATTCTTTTCGATCGCAGGATTAGTAGCTTCCAAAGTTTCAAATTCATCAAGCACCGGGGTATCTGTAAAAATCTTTTGGGCAATCCTCTTGAAAACCGGACCACTTACATCGGCACCATAATAGCCTGTTTTATTATTAGGTTTATGGATCACTACAATGCAGGAATATTTAGGATTTTCTACAGGGAAAAAGCCTACAAAAGAAGAAATGTACTGCGGGTTCTGAGCCCAGCCTTCTTTCCAGTATTCAGTTTGAGCGGTTCCGGTTTTGCCGGCCATAGAAAAATTAGGCTCATAAAGGCTTTTTCCGGTACCGCGTTCCACTACATTCTTAAGCATTTCTGTCACTTTCGCCACAGTTTCAGGACTACAAATAGAAGGATCGATCACCTTCTTTTCAAATTTTTCAATGGTCTTGTCCCACTCCTTAACTTCTTTTATGAAGCGTGGCTTCACCATTTCCCCACCGTTGGCAATTGCATTATAAAAAGTTAGCGTTTGCAATGGTGTGATCTGGATACTTCCGTAGCCATAGGCCATCCACGGTAAGGAAAGTCCGCTCCAGGTTTTGTCTCCGGGAGTAGGAATATATGGTGTGCCTTCTCCCTTTATAGCAAGATCAAGACCTTCATCCAAATGCATCTCTTTAAGTCCGTCAACAAATTTTTGAGGCTGGTCTTTATAATTCTCATAGATCAATTTTACTATCCCTACGTTTGAGGAAACTTCAAAAGCTTTGCCTGCAGAGATCTTTCCGTAGCCGCCATGTTTGGAGTCGCGTACTCTTCGACGGTAAATGGTGATCTGCCCGTTCTCTGTATCAACCACAGTACTGGTATCGATCACCTTATCCTCAAGTGCCACGACCATAGCCATAAGCTTAAATGTGGATCCGGGTTCATGCGATTCCCCAACGGCATAATTGAGTTTCTCAAAATAGGTTCCCTGAGAAGTACGGCCAAGATTTGAAATCGCCTTGATCTCGCCGGTCGCAGTTTCCATTACCACCACAGAGCCATGATCGGCTTCATATTTTTCAAGCTGCTTTAAAAGCGCATGATGTGCAATATCCTGTATCTTTACATCTATGGTAGAAATGAGATCATAGCCATCTTTTGGCTCCACCTCGTTGTTGTCGCTAATTGGTTTCCACTGGCCTTTGGCTATTCTCTGCTTAAGCCGCTTTCCTTCTTTTCCTCTTAAATAAGGCCCAAAGGCTCCTTCCAGCCCCACACGGGTATAATAGCCGCTGTCATCCTGTCTTTCATAACCCACGGTTCTTTCGGCCATACTTCCCAGAGGATGCTCCCTAACCGTACGTTGCTCTACGATGATCCCACCGCGGTTTGACCCCAGTTTAAACATGGGAAAATTCTTCACTCTTATATATTGAGAATACCCGAGGTTTCGGGCGATCAATAAATACCTGTGTTTATTTGCACGGGCCGTACGCAGCTTTTGCGCCCAATGGGATGAAGACTGACCAAACATTCGGGAAAGCTCTTCAGCCAGAGGCCCAACATTTTCCTGGAAATGTTTATCTGAAACGGTTACCGCGTCAAACCTAATGTCATACTTTGGAATTGAGGTTGCAAGAAGGTTTCCGTTAGTATCATATAGATTCCCTCGGTTAGCCGGAATTACGAAATTGCGGTAGGTACGCTCTTCAGCTATCTTTTGATATTTCTCTCCCTCTACGATCTGAATATTAAGCAGTTTTACCCCCACCGCAGTTGCGAATAAGAACATGCAGGCGGCTACGAAGTAGATGCGATACAATATTTTCTTTTCGGTGGTGGCCATTTGCCGTTACTGTTTTTCTTTGACTACAATTTTCGTTGGAGGAACGTCTGAGGGCTTGATGCCACTTGTTGCCATTCTCCGGGTGATGGTAGATTCCATCTTTATTTTCATAAGGTTTGACCTGCCGTCAAGGAATTGAGTCCTTAACTCCAAAACCTCATCATTTAGCCGGGCAATCTCATGCACCTTTTGCTCTGCACTATGTGAACTGCCAATCATAAAGATTGCCAGCAGGGTGCAAAAGAGAATAAAACGCCAGTTCTTAAAAGCATCATTGCTTATTAGAAACTTTCCCTTTAGAATGTCGTAAAAGCTCTCTTTCATTGCTCTATCCTTTCCGCTATTCTCAACCTTGCGCTGCGGGCACGATTATTCCTTCTAATTTCTTCTGCAGAAGGCACGATCATTTTTCCCACTTTTTGAAAGGGTACAGAAATATTTCCGTAGAAATCCTTTTCAGGCTCCCCTTCAAACATACCACTGCGTATGTATCTTTTAACCAACCGGTCTTCAAGGGAATGGTAAGAGATTAGACTTAACCTTCCTCCCGGATTTAAAAGACCTTCTGTCTGTAATAAAAACTCCTTCAAAGCCTCGATCTCCTGGTTCACTTCAATTCTTATAGCCTGATACACCTGAGCCAGAACCTTATGCTCTCTGCCTACAGGCAAAAAAGGCTGCAAAACTTCCTTTAGTCTTTCACTCGTAGCGATCTCACCTTCTTTACGGGCAGAGATAATGGTACGGGCAATCTTGGGAGCACTTCTTAATTCGCCATACTGGGCCAGCACATCCCGAAGTTGTTTTTCCTCGTAGTTATTGACAACCTCGTAAGCACTTAATGAACTTTGCTGGTTCATCCTCATGTCCAACCTGGATTCGAACCGGGTGGAAAAACCTCTTTCAGCCACATCAAACTGGTGGGAAGAAACGCCGAAGTCCCCCAGGATTCCATCCACTTTCCGGATTCCGTAGAATCTCAAAAAGCGTTTGATGAACCTGAAATTTTCATTGATGAGCGTAAACCGTTCATCTTCTATCTTGTTGGCAAGGGCATCTTTATCCTGATCGAATGCAAAGAGTTTTCCTTTCGGCCCCAGCCGGTTTAGGATTTCCTGCGAATGTCCTCCGCCTCCAAATGTGATATCCACGTAAACGCCCGAAGGCTGAATATTCAGCCCCTCAACCGTTTCTTCCAACAAGACCGGATTATGGTAACTCATTTGCATTTCTTTTGTTTCCCATTACACGCTCGGCAAGTGCAGCAAATTCTTCCGCAGGAGTATCAATAGATTTCTCGTACAACTCCTTATCCCATATCTCCACCTTCCCAATAGAAGACTGAAGCACGACTTCTTTTTCTATTTTTGCCACTCTCACAAGATCCTTAGGGATCAATAATCGCCCATTGGTATCTACCTCCACAATTTTAACACCTGCTGTAAACATTCTTATAAAATCCACATTCTCCTTTACATATTGGTTGAGCTCCCCAATCTTCTCCATTTCCTTGTTCCACTGCTCCATGGGATACAGCTCCAAACAGGGATTGAAGACCGAGCGTTTCAACACAAAACCCTTCTCCAGAACAGGCAGGAGCTGCTTCTTCATAGGCGCCGGCACCATTAGCCGACCCTTGGCATCTACCTTACATTCATATGTTCCTATGAGTATTACCACTGCAGTTGTTTACGATTCAAATATATTGAAATTTAAACCACATTTTACCACTTTTTACCACATTGTTGATAAATTATCTACTTCTTCCCCCACAACCACCCCATAAACCAACTACTTGAAGCACTTTTAGTTGTAAAGAAAAATTGTTAAAAAAATTTGCTTTTATTTTTCAGGATCCGTGGAAGAAATGTGAAATTTGCTTAAGTAAAAATTATGGCAGCTTCCGCAAAATCTATATACTTGTAGGGAAATCACTATATTTGCGAAGCTAACAGCAAAGGCATCAATGGAAAATAATTTAAGGGAAGAAGGAAAGTTTAAATTTGTGGAGGAAGGGGAAGGAACCCCGATTATTATTCTCCATGGGTTAATGGGCGGATTGAGCAATTTTGAAGGTGTTCTTGATTTTTTCCCGAAACACGGCTATAAAGTAGTTTTACTTCAATTACCACTTTACGAGCTTTCTCTTTTAAAGACAAGTGTTGCCACTTTTGCAAAGTATCTAAAAGAATTTGTTGATCAGAAAGGCTATAAAGAAATTATTCTGTTAGGGAATTCCCTTGGCGGACATATTGCCCTTTTGTGCACAAAATTATATCCGGAATCAGTTAAGGCTCTGGTGATCACCGGCAGCTCCGGCCTTTACGAAAGTGCCATGGGAGAAAGCTATCCTAAAAGGGGAGATTACGAATACATTCGTAAGAAAGCCGAAAATGTGTTTTATGACCCCAAGATCGCTACAAAAGAAATTGTGGATGACGTTTTTGAGACCGTGAATGATCGCAACAAACTGATCAAGACTCTGGCGATTGCCAAAAGCGCCATTCGTCACAACATGTCAAAGGATCTGCCTAAGATGAAAACCCCCACCTGCATCATTTGGGGAAGAAATGATAATGTTACCCCTCCCGAAGTAGCCGAGGATTTTCATCGCCTGTTGCCCGATTCTGATCTGTATTGGATCGAGAAATGTGGCCATGCGGCAATGATGGAACACCCAGATGCTTTTAATGAGATCCTGTACCGGTGGTTGACCGCCAGGCAGTACTAAAACGCGCACATGAAAATCAAGTCGGCCGAATTTGTGATCAGCAATTCTGATGTTTCCAAATGTCCGGATTCAAAATTGCCTGAGTATGCTTTTATTGGCCGCAGTAATGTTGGCAAGTCCTCTCTCATCAATTCCCTTACCAACAGAAAAGATCTTGCAAAGACTTCCGGAAGACCCGGAAAAACACAGCTAATCAATCATTTTTTGATCAACCAGAGCTGGTATCTTGTAGATCTCCCGGGTTATGGATATGCCCGGGTGTCCAAAAGGGAGAAAAAAACCTTTCAAAAATTTATTACCGCCTATTTTGAAAAACGGGAGCAGATGCTCTGCGCTTTTGTGCTTATTGATAGTCGGCATAAACCACAACCCATCGATTTGGAATTCATGACCTGGCTGGGAGAGCACCAGGTGCCTTTTTGTATCATCTTTACAAAAGCAGATAAGATGAAACCAAAGGCTTTGGAAAGGAACATCAATGATTACAAGGCAGAAATGCTCCAAACCTGGACTGAGATGCCGCAATACTTTGTCACCTCCTCTTCCAGCGGACTCGGAAAAGAGGAGGTGCTGGCTTTTATTCAGAGTATTAACGAAGGCTTTCTTCCACAGCATTAGGATTAGAAGAAATGTCACGCTGAGCCGTCTTGAAAACTGCTCAACCCTGACAAGACAATTTCAGCAGTCTTATTAACTTCCTACTGCTGACTGACCCTTACACTATAAAGAAAACTATTCCTTCTTGATCTCCATCTTTTCTGCAAAAAATTCACAGAAATCTTTCATGGTATCCCTCATTTTTTCATCCTGGGTCGCACGATAAAAGGTGTCGCTCATAGTCACCAGAGTTTGATGGAAGAACATCTTCATATCATCAAGAGGCATATCCTTGGTCCAGAGATCGATCTTAAGGGTTTCCTTTTGCTCCCCATCCCACATAGACAAGAGCATCGCCTTGGCTTCCTGGTTTTCAACCCCGCCATCTTCGGCACTCCAGTGCAGTTCTTCGGGCACCCGGTTTTCGTCAAGAGATACATTGATATTGATATTTGATTTCTTAGCTATAGCCATTACTTTATGGGTTTATAATTTGATTGTTTAAAAATTGTTTCTGCATCGGCATTGATCATTTCTTGGACAGTAACATCATTCTTTTGAATATACTGCCGCACGATCTGCCATCCTATATACTGCCCTAACCGCGGTGGAGCTTCAGCATCCAGCTCCAGATAAAATTTCGAGAAAGGCGCCGGAAAAAGAAATCTTGTTTGCAGATCGGAATCTGAAGAGTACAACAGCTCCCGCTCCACAAAATAACGCCAAATCTGCTCTTCATTACTTTCGGCCCATTCCATTTCTTCGGGCAGGTAGCTCATTTTCTGCGCATCAGTCTTAAAGGGAATCAGGCGATCCTGAAGCGCCAGAATCTTTCCGTAGTAGATCATGTGCATGAGAAAGCTCCTTGATGTGGGTCGGGGTACAACGGTTTGCGCAAAAGCTTCAGCAACATCGGCAGTAATCTGGTCCTTTTGCAAATGCTTTTTAATATAATCCTGCATCCCCATATATAACGGATGTTCGCGCCCCAGATAGGTATCAAGCCCAATCAGCAGAAGGGAGTCAGCATAAACCACCTGGTTTCGGTAATCCACATCAGAGGTTAACGTGATCACCCTGGGAACTTTTTTTTCAGGGAAGTAGTATTTTATATGCTGAAATAGCCGCTCGAGCTCCTCCTTTGTTTCCTCAAACTTTGGAAATTCTTCAGCAACCGCTTGATTCAATTCCAGCTGAATGCTATCATTCATTTTCTCCACCCAAAGTATATCCGGGTATTGCCGCGGAAAAAGAAAGGAAAAATCCCTTTTTAGAGCAGGAAGACTATCGGCTGTAGCGTTTGCAAAGCGGCGGTCAAATCTTTCCACCTCTAACTCGACTGGAATCTTTGAAATCTCCTCCTCTTTTTTATCCTCTTCTGCACATGAGATAAAGCTAAAAATAAGAATTAGAAAGGCGAATTTATTAAGCATATGCAAATTAAGAAGGGTTTAACGCGCGCTATTTCCTGAAAATAGGTTGAAGGGTTATATTTGTTAACAAAGATATTATTTCCAATACAAATTGACCAATAAATATGCAAACTAAACAAGTGATCGACCATATTGTGGACTGGTTGAAAGATTATGCTGCGAATGCGAAAATGAATGGTTTTGTTGTTGGAATAAGTGGAGGTATTGACTCGGCTGTAGTATCGGCCCTTTGTGCAAAAACAGGATTAAGGACCTTATGTGTGGAACTTCCAATCCATCAGGCGGCTGCACAAGTAACCCGGGGTCAACAACACATAGAAGGATTAAAGAAAAAATTTGCAAACGTAAGTAACGTAGAGGTAAACCTCACCAAAACTTTTGACACTTTTAAAAAGGCAGTACCAGAGGTGGGAGAAAGTCCAAATCTGGACCTGTCTCTGGCTAATGTACGGGCGCGGTTAAGAATGACCACGCTCTATTATTTCGCAGGTCTTCACAAATACCTGGTGGCCGGGACAGGAAATAAGGTAGAGGATTTTGGGGTAGGCTTTTTTACAAAATATGGTGATGGCGGTGTGGATCTTAGTCCCATTGCAGATTTAATGAAAAGTGAAGTATATGAGATCGCAAAAGAACTTAATGTGATCAATAGTATAGTTACAGCTGCCCCTACAGATGGGCTCTTTGGCGACAGTCGCAGTGATGAAGACCAGATAGGAGCGAGCTATGACGAATTGGAATGGGCCATGAAAATGGTTGAGGAAGGAAAAACAGAAGAAGATTTTTCAGGACGAGAGAAAGAAGTAATAGGAATATATAAATCCCGCCACCGCGCAAATCTGCATAAAATGCAGCCAATCCCGGTGTGTGAGATTCCAGTTCATCTGAAATAAATGCTTTTAATCGAAAAAATTATTTATACAGAAATTTCCGCATTACCTTTTCATTCTCCCCTGTTAAGTGTATTAAAAACTTACAATCAGAATTTTACAAGACCCTCACAAATGAAATTCTTTGTGCTAAAATTCAAACAATGACAAAAATTCTAATTGCAGACCATCACCCCATCACAAGAATGGGGATCTCTTCTCTCCTGGAGAAGGAAGGGGTATATGAAGTAGTAGGAAAAGTAACAAACGGAAAGGATTTATTTAAGGCTCTTAAGAGCAAAAATCCGGATGTGGTGATCCTTGAAATCGACCTGCCAGACATTAACGGCATTACCGCCCTGAGAACCATAAAAGCTGAAAATCCGGGCACCAAGATCCTTATTCTTAGCTGCCATCCCGAAGAAATGTATGCGCTTAATGCCATAAAGGCCGGAGCTGCTGCATATCTTTCAAAAACGGCATCTACAGACATTCTTAAGGAAGCTGTTCACCAGGTTGCAAGAGGCGGGATCTACCTCAACAAGGAGATCAGCGAAAAGATCAATTCCGGAACTACCAGATCCAACAATCTGGTTTCCCGCTACAAAAAACTATCTACGAGGGAAATTGAGGTACTAAACCTGCTTTCCACCGGAAAAAGAAACAAAGATATCGCCGAAGCTTTAGACATCAACGAAAAAACAGTTAGTACCTATAAGACGAGATTACTTAAAAAACTACGGGTTGACAACCTGGCCGATCTTATCAATCAATCGCGCCTGTTGCAAATTAGAACTACTACATAACCCGGTTGAGCTTGCTTGAAAGTATCTTTTTTAAGGAGATGTAATCCATAATATCCTGAAGGATTCCCGGGGATTCCTCGGGAGGCACTTCTTTTATCTCTCTGTTAAGCTCGTTGATCTTTTGATTAACCAGATACCGCCGCAGAGCCAGGATGGTTTCATTGACCAGCCGGCCAATACTTTCTTTTTTACCTTTTACAAAGATCTCCATCCTCTCCCAGTCATGAAGAACATACTGTTCCTCATCCATGAGGATACTGGTGACTTCGGAAGCATTTTCAGGGGGTAATCCATTAATAAAGGTCTCCAGGGAGAACTCATCCTCTTCATTATATTTATTGATCACCTGCTGGTAGATCCTCTGGAAATGTTCATTGGCAAAAGCCACCTCATCTTCCTGAAGATCCAAAAAAACCTTTTCATAAACCTTTGCCCGTACCAGTTCCGGCTCGAGGGAAAATTCCCCCTTATCATCAACCTTAACCACCAGGTCCTCGAAATCTTCTTCCACCATTCCGTAGTGAAGCAGTAAACTTATTATTGTACGCTCCAGGATGTAGAGCTCATCCACCTTGACCTGTGGAGTCGCGGGATCATCCCTTACCACCTCAAATTGCTGTGTCTTTTTGGGAGCTGCCTTTCCGGTTTGCCTGCCGCTCATTTGTGCCAGGGTCGTGAAAAGCACTTCTTCAGAAATATCCATGATGCGGGAAGTCTCCTGCACATAAACTTCCTGTTGAATATTATCAGGAATTTTCGAAATACTGCTCACCATGTCCCTGATTAATCCCGCCTTCTTCACCGGATCATTCTTCGCCTCCTCCATAAGTAGAGAAGCCTTATAATTGATGAAATCCTTGGAGTTCTCCTGAAGATAAAGCCTGATGTCTTCTTCGGAATTCTTTTTTGCAAAACTGTCGGGATCCTCTCCTTCCGGAAAGGCACAAACTTTCACGTTCATTCCCTGCTCCAGGATAAGATCGATTCCCCTAATGGAAGCCCGCTGTCCCGCAGCATCACTGTCAAAAAGAACCGTGATATTTTTGGTGAGTCGGTTTATCAACCTAATCTGCTCTGGCGTAAGTGCAGTTCCCGACGAAGAAACCACATTCTCAATTCCGGCCTGGTTGAATTGGATCACATCTGTATATCCCTCCACTAGAAAGCAATTATCCTCCTTCGCTATGGCCTGCTTCGCATAATAAATACCATATAGCACCTTGCTTTTATGATAGATCTCACTTTCGGGGCTGTTGAGATATTTTGCAGCTTTTTTGTCGTTGGTGAGGATCCTTCCCCCGAAACCGAGCACTCTGCCGCTCATGGAATGGATAGGAAACATCACCCTGCCTTTGAACCTATCGAAATGTTTATCCTCTTTTACGATAGTGAGCCCTGTTTTCTCGAGATAATCCAGCTTATATCCCTTTTTTAAAGCTTCAGTGGTAAAGGCATTCCAGTCATCAAGGCAATATCCCAAACCAAATTTTTGAATGATTTCATCGGTAAAGCCACGCTCCTTGAAGTAGCTTAGCCCAATGGCCTTACCCAGTTCATTTTTGTGCAGATTGTTTTGAAAGTATTTTGCAGCAAACTCAGATACCAGATACATACTTTCGCGCTCATCTGCCTGCTCCTTTTGCTCCTGACTCTGCTCTGTCTCCTCTATCTCAATATTATATTTCTTTGCCAGGTATTTAATGGCTTCGGGGTAAGTAAAATGTTCATGTTCCATTAGAAATGCAACCACATTTCCACCTTTTCCGCTGGAGAAATCCTTCCAGATCTGCTTCACGGGAGACACCATAAAACTCGGGGTGCGTTCGTCACTAAAAGGACTCAAACCTTTGTAGTTGCTGCCGGACTTTTTGAGATTGACAAAGTCGCCTAACACCTCCTCTACCCGGGAGGCTTCAAAAACACGATCTATGGTAGATTTGGAGATCAAATTTTAATGCAGAAAATTTTTCAAATGTACATAAAAGAAGAGCCTTCTAAAAGCTATTTTTAGAAGGCTCCTGGAAATATGAAAAAGGCCAATTCTAATCCGCATCAAATCGTAATCCCACAGAAATATTATGAAGTTCGGGGTTAGGATCTTTAAAAATAGGATTCAGGTCATACTTTACGTAAAGTGAAGTTCCGCCGAAACCAACATAACCGCTAAGCCCATAAATAAATTCATTAGTGTTGTAGTCTCCCTTAAGCTTAAGCTTTTCCTTATCTCCGTCGACTTCGTACTTAAGCTTTTGACGTTCCCCCAGGTTAATACCGGCGTAACCACCTAATCCAACCTTGAACTTATTGTGAGTCGAAAACCATACGCTACGCGAAGATTCTACTTTTTTTGAAGGACCAAATTCGAAATGAACAGGAAACACCAGGTTGTCCATTCTAAATTTTGATTTATCCAAATTTATCGGATATTCCTCAAGCAGGGTCAAACCATCTTCGTCTACGAAATATCGGTTCTCTGTGGGTTTTAATCCGTTAAACTGAAATGAAAATCCATAGCGAAATCTCAGAAAATTGGACCTTTCAAAGACACGGGTCCTCCAGGCAATCCCTATCTCAAAAAACCGGCTTCCCCCTACCTTAAAGTCTGAATCATTGATCGATTGATCTTCTCCTAAGGCATTGTTGAACCCTGTAGCGACAACAAGATGAGTGGATGTACGACTGTAACGGCTTTTGTTGTACCAGTGATCATCATCTTCCTCTTCTTCCTCATCTTCCCATACGAACTCCCCGTCACCTTCTTCCCTGTTGAGCAGTGCGATCTGGTTATCAATGATCGCCACCCTGTTCCTAATATTGAGGGCATGTTTTTTTGCCGCTTCACTTTTTAATTTTTCGGCCTCTTCCCAGTCTATCTCCTTAGCCTCTGCCCTGCGATTGATCGCCTCTACCTCTTTTTTGAGGGCCTCTTTTTCTTCATTGATGATCTGTTGCTTTTGCTCCTCGAGTTTTTCGATCTTCTCCCGGTTTGTTTTTTCCTGGGCTACCGCAGGTACTACGGCAAATGAGAAGAAAAAGAGCAGCATTAAAATGGTAAATTTTTTCATGATTTTGATTTTTGGTTAAAAGCTTCCTTCGGGAAACCCGTTTAATGATTGATTGATGAAAATTAATTATCTAGAAATCGCTGGCTACAGCAGTTTTTGCCTTGAGCAGGCCTTCTTTGACCACTTCGAATACTTTTTGCCTAAAGGACTGGTCCAGCTCGTATTCCACCTGGTCAAGCAGCTCATCGGGATTCACTGAATAGACAGGATCAGCTTCCAGCTCGGCGGTAGCGAGCAACAACAAGGCTTCGATCTCGTGTTCACTCACGTCCTGCGGAATTTCTCCGGCGGCCAGTTCTGTCTGGATCTCTTCAAGAAGACCGGGAAATTTTTCGGTTACTGCTTCAGGTTCTTCGGAAGCTTCTTCGGAAACTTCAGCAATTTCTGCGGAAGGTTTAGAGACAGGAGCTTCAAAAATGGCATTTTTGACACCTCTTTCTGCGGAAAGTCTTTTATCCTCTTTTATTTCCTTTTTTTCTTCAGAAACAGCTACCCGGATCATTTCAGGCTCATCCTGCTTTTTTTCCAGAACCGGTTCCTGCACGGGTTCCTCAACGATTTGTGGTTCTTCTGAAGGCATTGGAGAATTAAAATAGCTCCCCAACACGAAGAAGATGGCAGCAATGGCTGCAGCGGAGCTCATCCATAGCAAGAATGGTCGCTTTTTCCTGTTTTTATTAAGCCTTTGCTCCAGCTTTTCCCACCCGGCGGCAGAAGGTTTGATCTCCCGCTCCCCAAGCACCTTTTTTACCCTATTTTCAAATTTTTCCGGTTCCATATTCTGTCTTGTTTTCCTGTTCCAGCTTTTCCTGCAGCATTTTCCTTGCTTTGAACAGCTGTGATTTAGAAGTTCCTTCTGTAATGTTCAGCATTTTGGCTATTTCATGATGTTTGTATCCTTCAACAGCGTACATTAAAAACACCATTCTGTACCCTTCCGGCAAACCATCGATCAACTCCTGGATGTGCGCCGCATTAAAGTCGGATGTAAAGGAGTAGGAAAAATCCCCTTTTTCGGGCACCTCATCTTCAGCAAACATGGAGCGCTTATCGGTTCTTAAAAAGGAAATTGCTTCCCTTACCATGATCCTGCGCATCCAGCCCTCAAAGCTGCCCTCATCCCGAAAATCCTCCAGGTGCGTGAACACCTTGAAAAATCCGTTGAGCATCACTTCCTCGGCATGCTGAAGGTCCTTCACATATTGCCGGCACACGCTTAGCATCTTCCCCGAATGTTTCTCATAGATCTTACGCTGCGCCTGCCGGTTGCCCGCGGCTGCACGTTTGATCAAAAGAGAATCATTTTTAAAGAGTTGAATTACTTTCACCTGCTTAGCTTTTCAAAAGGCCTTCTATTAACATAGACGAAGGAAATTTACAAAAGGTTGCCTGAGGGGAGATCTTTTTTAAAAAATTTCTTTCCAAATGAATTTGAAACCGGGCACTTTCCCTTTCTGAAGCCTTGAAAAACCTCGAAAAAAGTTTATCTTACCCGACTAAAAATCATTGTGAAATGAGACTCTTTTTCTTCCTCTTCTTTTTTAGCATTAGCACACTCTCACAAGCACAAGAAGGCTTTACAGAAGATCTTTTTGAGGTAGGAGAAAGTATAACTGAAACTTATGCTGTCAAAGATGGGGAAGAGCTCAGGCTGGATGTTTATCAGCCGCTTAATGACACTGCGCAGCTTCGTCCTGTGATCATCTTTATGCACGGCGGCGGATTTGCCGGTGGCACCAGAAAAAATGATGCGGAAGTGAAATTTGCACATGCAGCGGCCCGGAAGGGTTATGTCGCGGTACAGATCACCTACCGGCTTACGCGGAAAGACAAGTCTTTTGGGTGCGACTATGAAGCTTCCGGGAAAATTGAGACCTTTCAAAAAGCTGCTGAAGATTTTATGGATGCCGTGCAGTTCATGCTGAACAAAAAGGACGAATACCGCATAGATCCCGGGAGGGTGATCGTGGGTGGCAGCAGCGCCGGGGCTGAGGCTGTTCTTAACGCAGTGTATAACGACCGACTCATGTTTGAAGATCCGGAAAAATATGAGGACATAGATTTTGCCGGGGTTTTCTCTCTAGCAGGAGCTGTGGTCGACGCCCGTTATATCACAAAAGAAAATGCTGTTCCGGCAGTTTTCTTCCATGGGACCGATGATAATCTGGTGCCCTTTGCTACCGCCCCTCACCACTTTTGTGATCCTGATGCACCGGGTTACCTGATGCTGGATGGCTCCAAAACAATTGCTGAAAAACTGAAGAAACTGGACAAGTCTTTTCTGCTCTATGCTTTTGAAGGCGGCAGGCATGAGCATTCAGGCATGCCCTTCAAATATTTAGATATAGTTTTTGACTTCTTCAACCGAGTTTTTCTGCATGGAGAACAATTGCAAATAGAGGTATTAAAATAAAAATAGCTCATGAAACCCTACTTCATAACATTATTATCTTTTCTCTTACTCACTTTTAATGCAGCTTCTGCCCAGGAGAAATATTACAAGGGAAATCTCCACACCCATTCCTACTGGAGTGATGGAGATGAATTTCCTGAAATGATCATGGATTGGTATAAGGACAACGGTTACGATTTCCTGGCCTTGTCTGACCACAACATCATTGCCGAAGGTGAAAAATGGAAGACGATCCCCAAAGATTCCCTTTATCAAAAAGCTTTCATAGATTACCTGGACAAATACGGCGAAGATTGGGTGGAGTACCGGAAGGATTCCGCAGGAACCCATGTAAAACTGAAAACCCTGGAGGAATTCAGGCCGCTGTTCGAAAAGGAAGAGGAGTTTCTCATTTTTAAGGCCGAAGAAGTCACTGCCTACCTGGGAAAAAAAGCAGTGCACATGGGGGCGATCAATATTCAGGAAGAATTGCAGCCTGTGGAGGGAAACACTATCGTCGAACTCATACAGAACAACCTGAACGCGATCAAAGAGCAGAGTAAACGCACGGGGGAACCTATTCTTCAACATCTCAACCATCCCAATTTTACCTACGCTATCACAGCCGAAGATATCATCCAGATCGATGGGGAAAGATTTTTTGAGGTCTTTAATGGACATCCCTACGTGAACAACTACGGCGACAGCATCCACAACAGTACAGAGGAGATGTGGGACCAGGTGAATATCGCTTACGTCCAGGCGGGAAAGCCCCTGCTGTACGGACTCGCAACAGATGACAGTCACCACTACCACAAATTTGGCAGCCGTTACAGCAATGTCGGTCGTGGCTGGGTGATGGTCAAAGCACGTGAACTGCACCCACACAGCTTAATTAAGAATATGGAAGCCGGAAATTTCTATTCCACTACCGGGGTAGTATTGAAAGAAGTGGGCTTTGTTGAAAATGAGTTGACCGTGAAGATAGAACCTGAAAAAGGTGTGGAATATAAGATCCAGTTCATTGGTGCGAAAAAGGGCAAAATGAATAGCGAAATTTTAAAAACTGTGGAAGGCACAAGTGCCACTTATAAACTCCCTGAAAATATCCTTTTTGTAAGGGCCAAGATCGTATCCAGTAAGCCTAAGGAGAATCCTTACCGGGAAGGAGATGTGGAAGTGGCATGGACACAGCCGGTCTTACCTCAACAACCTTAAATTTTTCTGTGATGCATCTCAAAAAATATTTAATTCTGGCTGTTCTGCTTTCGAGCTGCCTTACCTATGCCCAGCGACAGGTACAGACTTTAAATTCTGCCTGGAAATTTTCTTCGGAAGCACATGCCGAAAAGATCGTGGACCTTCCCCATACCTGGAATGCTGAAGATCCATTCAAGGATGGCAAGGAATATTTCCGCGGAGAAGGAACCTATACCAAAACTTTATTTGCGCCTCAAAAATGGGACAACAGGCAGGTATTTCTGAAGTTTGAAGGCAGCAATCAGGTTACAACATTATTTGTTAACGATCGGCTAGTCGGCGAACATCGCGGCGGCTATACCGGGTTTGTTTTCGATCTCACCGAAGCATTAGTTCCGGGCACCGAAAACCAGATCAGGATTGTTGTTGACAACAGCCATAATGTTGATATTCCTCCGCTAGATGCCGACTTCAATTTCTACGGCGGAATTTACCGGGACCTATGGCTAATTACCACTCCAAAACTGCATTTTGAGACTGCAAATGAGGCAACAAGCAATTTCTTGATCAGAACTCCTGAAGTATCTGCGGAAAATGGCAGGATCTTGATTGAAAGCAGCATTAAGAATAGCTCCGCCAAAAGAGAAGCAGTGACAGTAGAAGCTGAGATCTTTGATCCGCAGGGAAATTCAGTAAAGCTTTTAAAAAATAAGAGCAGGATAAAGACCGGAGAAGTTGTGGAAGTCACTTTTGAAGGCGACATCATATCTCCGAAACTTTGGTCTCCTGCAGCTCCCAACCTCTACAGGGCAGAGATCAGACTTATCTCGGAAGGTAAAGTACAGGATGTGTTAAACTCTAATTTCGGCTTTCGCTGGTTTGAAGTGGATCCTGAAAAAGGCTTCTTCCTGAATGGGGAACCCATAAAACTCATAGGTGCCAACCGGCACCAGGATTTCCAGGGATTAGGGAATGCACTCCCCGATCGTCTCCACCAGAAGGATTACCAGATGATCAAGGAAATGGGTGCAAATTTCATCCGCACGGCACATTATCCGCAGGATCCTGAGGTGTACAGGATCTGCGATGAGCTTGGACTATTGGTTTGGAGTGAAGTGCCGGTGATCAATGATGTAACGGCTTCTGATGCTTACCACAATGTTTCTTTAAAAATGCAACGGGAACAGATCAAACAGTTCTTCAACCATCCTTCGGTGATCATGTGGGGACATATGAACGAGATCTTCATAAGGCTCGTTTTCAACAACAAAATGACCGAGCCCGAAAAGGCAGCAAAGATCAAAACCTCTGTAGAACTGGCCGAAAAACTTGAAAAGCTAACCAAGGAATTGGATCCTGACCGACTCACCGTGATGGCCCTGCACGAAAACGAATTGTACAATACCAGCGGGATTGCCGATATTCCCGATGTCATAGGCTGGAACCTTTATTTTGGCTGGTATTCACCCGGCCTGGAAAGCTTTGGGAAATTTCTGGACGATCAACACCAACGTTATCCCAACAGGCCACTCTTCATTTCAGAATATGGCCCCGGTGCCGACGCAAGAATACAAACCACAGATCCGCAGCCATGGGATTACAGTGAAGCCTACCAGTTAAAGCTGCACCGGAGTTATCTTAACCAGGTTCTGGAGCGGGATTATGTCTTTGGAATGGCAGCCTGGAACTTTGCCGATTTTGGATCCTCCTTCAGGCAGGATGCAATGCCGTACATCAATCAAAAAGGCCTTGTCAATTTTGACCGCAGCAAAAAGGATATTTACTACTACTATCAGGCGCGGCTACTTAAAGAACCTATGGTCTATGTAGCAGGAAAGAACTTTACAGATCGTTATATTCATTCTGATGAACAGGTGGAGATCACGGTTTTCTCCAATGCCCCACAGGTAACTCTTAGCAGCGGAGACAAAACTTATTCCGCAGAAACCAAAGACGGAATTGCCATTTTTGAGATACCATTGCCCGAAGGAAAGAATAAAGTAACAGCTACTGCCGGAGATGTTTCTCACTCCCGGGTATTCGAGGTGCATTTTCGGGAGAATCTTTTAGATAAAATTGATGAAAAAGCCATCCTTGTGAACGTGGGAGCCCATGTTCAGTATAAAGATCCTGTTACGGGAGAAGTCTGGATCGCCGATCAACCTTACCGCGAAAATAGCTTTGGTTATATTGGTGGAGAGGTATTTCAAAAGGATAAAAATAAGATCCAGGGTACTGCTTCAGACATACAGGGAACTGAAAATGATCCGCTTTTCCAGACCATGAGGGAAGGAATTGAGGCCTATAAATTTGATGTGGAAGAAGGTATTTACCTGCTGACGGTTATGCTGGCCGAACCTCAATTCAATGCTTCGGAAGCACTCATTTATAACCTTTCATCTTCAGAAGAAAAAATCAAGGAGAGCGTCCGCAGTTTTGATATCCTGATCAACGAAGAGCCGGTACAGCAAGATCTTAATCCGGCGCGGGATTATGGGAAGATCAGGGCGATCAGCATTACATATAAAGTAAATTCCAAAGATGGAATAACCGTGAAGTTTGCTGAAAATGCAGGTAAGTCACTACTTTCAGCCATTAAACTTGAGAAGCTGTAATGAAGAAGCCATTATTTTTTCTGTTGCTTATGCTGATGGCGAGTTGTAAAAAAGAAACTTCAGTTATGGTGGAAAAACCCGCCGAGCTGGAAGTTCCGAAAGGAATGGTATGGATCCCCGGAGGTGAATTTAGCATGGGAGCGGTAAAAAATGACCCAATGGCACTTGATCACGAAAAACCTGCCCATCCCGTCGCTGTAGAAGGCTTCTTTATGGATGTTACTGAAGTGACGAACAAGGAGTTTGAGAAATTTGTCAATGAAACAGGCTATGTAACAGTAGCCGAAAGGGAAATAGATTGGGAAGAGATGAAAAAACAGCTTCCTCCCGGCACTCCAAAACCCCATGACTCCATTTTACAACCCGGCTCGCTGGTCTTCAAAAAACCGGGAAAAAAGGTGCCGAATCTCTATGACTTCTCACAGTGGTGGGAATGGAAAATTGGGGCCAACTGGAAACATCCCGCCGGACCTGATTCCAACCTGGAAGGAAAAGAGGACTATCCTGTAGTGCACATCGCTTATGAGGATGCGGTTGCTTATGCCGAATGGGCCGGAAGAAGGTTGCCCACTGAAGCTGAGTGGGAATATGCCGCAAAAGGAGGTGCCAAAAATGCCATTTTTGGATGGGGTGATGATGAAACTTTAATAAAAGAAAAAGCCAATACGTGGACCGGAATTTTCCCAACTGAGAACAATCTGGCTGATGGTTATGAACGTGTGGCTCCCGTGAAAAGTTTCCCACCCAACGATTACGGGCTTTATGAAATGACAGGAAATGTTTGGGAATACACCTCAGACTGGTACAACACCAAATATTACACTGAGTCCCTGGAAAAAGGAACTCTGCTAAATCCTTCAGGTGCAAAAGCACCTTACAACTCGCACAACCCACAGGTGCCAGAAAAGGTCATCAAAGGTGGTTCTTTCCTTTGCCACGTTTCCTACTGCGCCAGTTTCAGACCTTCAGCAAGGATGCAAAATTCCCTGGATTCTTCACATGAACATCTTGGGTTTAGAACCATAGCTACCCCGGAGATGTTGGAATAGTGATCAGTGGTCGGTGATCAGTGGTCAGGAAAATTTTGTCATTCAGGACGAGCGGCAGCGAAGTGAAGAATCTTTTTGAAGTACGATTTTAGAAGGAAGAAGTTAGAATCTTTCTGTCTTTCAAATTTCACACAAAGTCCACAAAAGGTTCGCAAAGGCCGCAGAGATTTTTTAAAACATTGCTAAAGCAATCCTGAAGGTTTCCCGCAGATCTCACAGATCTCGCGGATCAAATAGGCCCCAATCTCCAATTAACTTATCACTAATTAACTATTTTGGAATTTGGTGTTGGTAAAATTGGTGCTTCAAAGTTTGTCTTGGCTCTTATTTCCTGCAGCGCAGCGGTCTTTATTTTACATTCTTCGGCACCTTCCCTGAGCCATATTTCCTTACGTAACCTTCATAATTCCGCACATCGTCATCTGCCAGGCGGGCGAAGTTGCGGTAGGCACGTTCTACCCTTTCTGGCGGTGTCTGCTCGAATTCCTTTTCGGTCACCTGGTACTGCTCCTGCAGAGAAATTAATGTCTCATGCAGCTCCTTTTGAACTTCGGCATAATCGGGATGGTCATAGATATTCTTGATCTCCCGCGGATCTTCCTGCAGGTCATACATCTCCCATTGATCGATATCATCGTAGAAATGCATGAGCTTATATCTGTCTGTCCTTACGCCGTAGTGACGTTTCACCATGTGGAATGCCGGAAAATCATAATAGTGGTAATAAATTGCATTTCTAAAATCCTTACCGCTTTCGCCTTCAGCTAGAAGACCTCTTAAAGATTTTCCCTGCATCTCTGCAGGAATTTCTGCCCCCGCAAAATCGAGGAAAGTAGGTGCAAAATCAAGATTTTGAGTTAAGGCATCGATCTCTATACCGGCAGGGATCTCTTTTGGATACTGCACTAAAAGTGGCATAGCAAGAGATTCTTCATACATGAAGCGCTTGTCAAAAAAACCTTTTTCGCCCAAATAAAATCCCTGATCTGTAGTGTAAACGATGATCGTATTTTCCATTAGACCATTCTCCTCCAGATAATCGAGGATCTTGCCCACTCCTTCATCCACAGAGGCTACGGTGGCAAGATAATCTCTCAAGTACCGCTGACCTTTCCATTCTGCCAGCTCTTTCCCTTTTAGATTGGCTTCATGAAAAGCATCATTTTTGGGTCGATAGGCATTGTCCCATATTCTTCTTTGCTCAGCAGTCATGCGGTTAAAATCACTGGTCCAAGGGTTATGAGCCAGGGAATCACTCCCTTTTTTCACGCTTAATTTAAGATCATGCCCTTCATACATATCATCATAGATGGTTTGCAACTGCTCCTGTGAAGCTATGGAACCTTCATGTTCAATAAAGTAGGTTTCGGGCAGCGGGAACTGTACGCTATCATACAAGGTAAGGTGTCTTAAGGCGGGCATCCAGTTACGGTGCGGGGCTTTATGCTGAACCATCAACAAAAAAGGCTCCTCTTTCCCGGCGTTTCTTTTGAGCCAGTCGAGACCCATTTGGGTAACAATATCTGTGGCATAGCCTTCAATTCTGGTAGTGTCGCCTTCCCTGATAAAGTCGGGATTATAGTAATTGCCCTGATCCACCAAAATGTTCCATTCATCAAATCCTTCGGGTAGACCGTGCAGATGCCACTTCCCAAAAAGGGCGGTTTGGTAGCCGACTTCTTTTAAATATTTTGGTAAGGTAGGTTGGGATCCGTCAAAAACCTCCCCGTTCATCCTGAAACCGTTAAGGTGGCTGTGCTTTCCGGTAAGGATCACGGCACGACTGGGTCCGCAGATGGAGTTGGTGCAGAAGTTGGTGTTGAACTTTGCTCCATTCTTTGCTATGCGATCGATATTTGGCGTAGGTGCCAATTTACTGAGGGGATGACCGTAGGCGCTAATGGCCTGTGCAGCATGATCATCGGTCATTATGAATACGATATTCGGCCTTTTTGCCTCCTTCGATTGTGCCTCTTTTTGACCCTTATTACAGGAAATCGTAAGCATGGTAATTACCAACAGGAAAATGGAATGAAATTGAAACTTCATCTATTCTATTTTTTGGTTCTGTATAATTCTTCTTCAGAAGAAATAGAACAAGCCGTCATAAAATGATATTTTGACGGCTATGCTCTCTATTTCATTACACTTCTATTCCGCCGGGCTTATCCTCATCGCGTTAAGGTAGAAGAAGCCGTTGTTATTGGTATTATTAGGGCCGGCTGTAACTTCAATGATAATCTCTCCGTTACTGTTAGCTTTAATTCCGGTAACACATGCAATTTCATCTGTGTTGCTGGCGGCGTCCAAAGAAGCGGTTTCAGTATTTTCACCTATTACGGTATACTGGGTTTCCCTGTTATCGGTTGCAGTTCTGGAGCCAAAAAAGCAAAATTCGTAGGTTTGATCCCCTTCAAATCCAGTTAATTTAAGAACTCCTTTCTCAATGAGCATTCCGGCCCATTCTGCTTTTGCATTTCCAAAAAAGGAAGTACCAGATACTCCTTCAGGCATATCGAAATCTGTAGTTGTGACTTTTTCGCCATTGGTATTTATCCCATTAAATCTACTTTCAACAGCCAGCTCTATCCCTGTGAATTCATTGTTGGCGTAGGTGAGGTTTGGCACCGTTGCATCCTCTAGAAAACTGCTTAAAGTATTCCATCCTGCCGTAGTAGAAGAATTTCCGAAGTTGATATATACATCATCCTCAATGATCCCATTACCGCCGGCACTCTGGTATTCGGTAAGCTCAGTGATTTCCCCGGGAGATTCCACAGCTTCATGAGCCGCATGCTGTGCGATCTCAATTTCAATGGGTGCAAATGCTTCAGGCGTATAGGAATTACCTACCACACTTTGTGAAAATAAAACTTCAAACCAGGTGCTGGCTGCAGTATAGCGGCCAATTTCATTAAGGTGATAACCATCCCTGTTGAAATTATCTCCAAGGTAGCTCGTTCTTGCATTTTGAATAGCCGTACCCGATGGAACTACTGCAAAAGCAGGTATCAGGTTCATAGCCTGGTCATAAGCATCAACAATAGCCTCATACATGGTCATTTGGTCATTGTTGTAATTGACGAATCCCGAATGAGTCGAGTTTTGAGCATAAGCCCAGGTTTGATGAAGCAGGTACTTAACATTTTCGTTATCCACCTGCTCTTCAACATAGTTGTATAGAGCCGGCAAATCCTCAACAAAGGTTTCGTACTGGCCTGAGTATTGACTTACCTGCTGAAAACTGATATAATCCCAGTTCTCATCGGCCAGGGCCGAAGCTATAGACACATCTGCAGTAGTACTTTTATTTCCGGAAACCCCAATTTTCCTGTAACTATAGCTTTCGGCATTTGCAGTTGCATTTGCCACGTGCTGTGAGAGCTCTGCACCTCCAATATAGAGATTCCCGATTACTATGTCTTCACCGGCTGCCTTTGCCAATCCGTGTAAGTAATATTCAATAGCATCTTCAGAGAAACTATTTCCTATGGCCAGAATCTTGAGAACACCATCATTTTCATTTTCTACTGTTACTGTTGTAGAGCCTACGACCTCCCCATCATCCGAAGTTATTGTAAGTTCGGTAGTTCCAACAGTTAACCCCTGAATTTCAATTTCATAGGTCTCAGGATCCGTTTCAAAGGAAATGATATCACCGGGATCAGCAGTCCAGGTATATGTTCGGCTGGGCACATCCACAAGGTTGAATTTGGGTTTTATGCTAACCTTGGATTGGGTATAAGCCGTTATACTTTCCGGCAATTCAACCTCCGTTTCCTGGATCATGTATGTTTCAATGGTTGTTGAAGCCTCCTCAGCACCATCTTCAGATCGTACTGTGACGGTAGCTGTTCCTTCCCCCACAGCTGTAACAGTAGCTTCATAGCTTCTTGAAACCGAAGACACAACTACCACACTTGAATCTGAAACCTCCCAGGTGTAATCCTGTAAAGTATTTATATCAAGTCTTGGCTTTAAAACCAGATCCTGCCCTACCTTAATACGGGCAAATTCCAGGTCAATCGCTAAGGGTCTTTTGGGCTCTTGCAAGTCATCATCACTACTACAACTCAGCAAGGGACTCGCCAGGAACAATAGTAAAAATATTGAATACAGAATTTTGGAATAGGAGGTTAGAGGTTTCATAGGATATAATTTAAGTGAACATTCAGTTGTATTTTAAGCAATGAGTATATTGAACTTTTAGCAAGTTTTCAAGACTTCTTTATTCTAACAGTGTAAAGCTTCCCTGCATCTCACAATCTGAGGTGCCGCCAACAAAGAATTCGAATTCTCCGGGTTCAGCTACATATTCGAGCTGCCCATTATAAAATTTTAGATCTTCTACAGTCACAGAAAATTTTACAGTTTTTGATTCCCCTGGTTGCAGCACTATTTTTTCAAAGGCAATAAGTTGCTTTTTTGGCGGAGTAAGACTTCTAACCTTGTCATGAATATAAAGCTGCACTACTTCCTGCCCTGCCCTTTCACCGGTATTGGTAACAGTGGTACTAATCATCAAACTGTCTCCCGGACGCAGCGTTTCGCTGTGTGCTTTGATCTTTGAATACTGGAAAGTGGTATAGCTTAAACCATGTCCAAAAGGTAAAAGCGGAGAATTGGGTACATCGAGATAGTTCGTTTTAAATTTCTGAAATTCCTCTGTGGGAGCAGGTCTTCCGGTAATTCTGGATCCGTAATAAACCGGGATCTGTCCCACATTTCTTGGCCAGCTCATGGTAAGCTTTCCTGAAGGATTTACATCTCCAAAAACAACATCGGCAATTGCGTTCCCGGCTTCCACTCCGGGGTGCCAGGCCTGTAAAATGCTTACCGGCAGTTCCATTTCTTCTGAAATATCAAGCGGGCGACCGCTCATTAGAACAAGGGCAACAGGTTTTCCTGTGGCAACAAGTTCTCTGATAAGTCTTTTTTGACTCTCCGGGATCTGAATATTGGTACGGCTGGCAGCTTCCCCACTCATCTCACTGGCTTCCCCAACCACGGCAATAACAACATCTGATGCTTTTGCCACTCTCAATGCTTCCTGAAGCAATTCATCGGGGGAGCGATCGGAAATTTCCACTTTAGGACCAAAAACATTCACCTTTTTAGCAAATACGCTGTCGTTAGTAATGTTTGCACCTTTAGCATAAGTGATTTGTGCATTTGGCGCTACATTTTTAAAACCTTCAAGTACAGGAACAGATAACTTAAAATCTCCGGTAGGAGCCCACGTACCAAGCATGTTTGACTGGTCGTTCGCCAGCGGACCAATGAGGGCGATTTTTGCCCTTTTGGACACCGGAAGTATGTTGTTATGATCTTTCAGAAACACGAAAGACTGAGTGGCTGCACGACGCGCCAGCTGACGGTTTTCTTCTGTTAGAATATCTTTTTCGGGCCTGCTGGCATCAGAATATTTATAAGGATCATCAAGAAGTCCCAGTTTATGTTTTGCTTCCAGAATTCTGCGGGCCGCAGTGGTGATCTCTTCTTCAGAAACTCTTCCTTCTTCCACAGATTTCTTCAGCGTTGTCAAAAATCCTTCTCCCACCATGTCCATATCCAAACCTGCTTTTAGCGCCATGGCCGATACATCCTGAAGGTCTCCCATTCCGTGAGCTATCATTTCATTAACTGAAGTATAATCGGATACCACAAACCCGTCAAAGCCCCATCGCTCCCTAAGCAGGTCTGTGAGCAACCACTTGTTCCCTGTTGCAGGCACTCCATCAATGTCATTGAAAGAAGTCATTACACTTCCTACCCCGGCATCTACAGCCGCTTTGTAAGGCGGCAAATATTCGTTGAACATCTTGGTGCGGCTCATATCCACGCGGTTATAATCCCTCCCTCCTTCGGGTGCACCGTACAGCGCAAGGTGTTTAACAGTCGCCATCATGGTATGAGGCTCGGTGAGATCGTCCTGCTGGTAACCCTGCACCATTGCACGGGCAATCTGTGAACCGAGATAAGCATCTTCCCCTGCCCCTTCGGCTACACGGCCCCATCTTGGGTCGCGCGAAATGTCGACCATTGGCGAAAAATTCCAGTTGATCCCATCGGCAGTAGCTTCTTTTGCCGCCACTTTTGCTGTTTCCTTAATTAATTCCATATCCCAGCTGGAAGAAAGCCCCAACGGAATAGGAAAAGTGGTTTTATAACCGTGAATAACATCAGATCCAATAAGCAGTGGGATTCCCAGGCGGGAATTCTTTACCGCCAGCTCCTGGGCCTGTCTTACCCTCTCCGGACTTGAAACTCCGAAGACCCCTCCTACATTTCCGGCTTTGATCTTGGCTTCCACGTCTTCACTCACCACAGATCCTGTGGCTATTCCCCCACCCGGGGTGAGTAGGTTGAGCTGTCCTATTTTCTCTTCTAAAGTCATTTTTTCCAGCAGGGCTTCCACCTGCGGAATTCTTTCCTGTGCCTGAAGGCCCGAAAGCCCCAGAAAAAGCAGAAATACGACGGATAGATTGAAATTTTTCATTTTTTATTCTTTAAAATTATAACTGGCTTTTCTTATTCCACTTCCTGAATTTCAGTTCTTTCTGAAATTCCATTTTGATTGAATGCTTCAATATTGAAGTAATATTTAGTACCCCGGTCAAGGTTGCGCATAAAATGTTCATTTTCGCCGTAGATCAACCATGACTGGTATAATTTATCCGGAGCTATTCCCCAGCGAATGTTGTACCCCTGGGCTCCTTTCACCGGCTCCCACTTAAAGGCGGCATCCCTTCTGTCTTTCTGCCGGTCAACCTGGAAACCCTTCACTTTAGAAGGCTTTTTTCCCAAACCTTTACCAAACACCCTGATCTCTGATAAGGCCAGGTTATTCCCCGGAACCTCCACATTGTTGTAGCGCACATATTTACCTCTCACAGGTTGATTTAAAGGCAGGTAAGCATTGGGAGCATCTTCAAAACTGTTACTTCTGTCTACAAGGGTTTTCCAGTTCTTTCCATCATTGGATACCTCTAGAATGAATCTATGTCTTAACCCCTCGGTACGAGTGTAAATACCTGCATCCTGATCATGAAAATTAAGTTGTACGGCATAAATGTCTCCCGGAGCCAGCATTTCAATTTCAACCCACTGCTCCTCATCATTGGCTTCAGCGACCCAAAAGGATTTTGGGCTTTCATCGGTCAGCACTTTTGAAATGATCTTCCCTTCGCTGTTTCTTTCCAAAGGCATCTCCTCTATGTCATAATCCCCATCTGTAGATGTGCTTTTCCTAACCTGCATCCGGGAAGAAGAAACAGTAGTATTTCCTTTATATGACAGCAACATCCATCCCGTGTGAAGTCCGGCTTTGGTAGGATGATCGGGTGAATGCAAAGGATAATCCCCGTAGCTGGTGTTGGTATACATGAGGCCTTCATCATCAAAATAAGTGGGCCACATCGCGAGGCGACGCTCCCAGTGGGAATTAGAAGCCAGGGCCATAGTCGCAAAATGCCAGTACTGACCATTGGTTTGCTTCACGGTAATTCCATGGCCTGCCCCATTGGCAAAACCTCCGGGTTTAAAACTATAGGGATTGTTCTTCATGTATTTAAACGGGCCGAGAGGAGTTTCTCCAATGTACGCAGCATCAGCATACACGTTGAATTGGGTTCCCGGGGCCGCATATTGAAGGTAATATTTCCCATCATGTTTGGTCATGGAAGCCCCTTCCATGTAACCTTCCTTTAAAGTGGGATGAAAATTATTTTCACCGAAACGTTCCCACCCGTGCTCTTCTTCCACAAGATTGATCAATTCCATTTCCACGCCTGTTTCAAGAAAACGATCATCCTTGTCCAGCATCTTTACTTTTAGCGGATGTACATTGGATGAACCCCAGTACAGATAAGCTTTCCCATCATCATCAATGAACAACTCGGAATCCTGAATATTACTGGTGATTGAAGCTGTGGGTGTCCAATTTCCGCTTTTTGGATCATCGGTATATAAAATACTTCCATATCCTGCAGGGTCACCGGCAAAATAGACCAGGGAATCCTTGTAGTTGAAAGCCGTTGGCGCATTGGAACCTTCAAAGAACCATTGCTTAGGCTTGATGAACTCCCAGTTAATCAGGTCTTTAGAATGCCAGTAGCCAAATGAACGCGTAACGAACATATAGTATTCCCCGCGGAATTCAATCACGGCAGGATCTGCACCCGAGCGATAGGAGATATTTTTACTGGAATTATAGACCATGTAGGTATAGTCGATGTCCAGCGGATTGATATAGGTCTCCGGCACTACTTCCTGCGCGTAAGTGAAAAAGCAGAAAAACAGAGCTACTAATGTGGATATATGCTTGATCTTTTTCATTTATGATTTCGTTCATTTTTTCTCTGGGCCCATAACCAGGGCAAAAGATAAGGTTCCGAAAAGGCCGAATCCCAGCTGTTGTGGTTATCATTTGGGTATAGGGATAATTTGGCATTTCCTCCATGTGAGTTGATCTCCCGTGCCATAGTTTTGGACCAGGCGGGAGGAACAACGTCATCTTTTTCTCCATGGAAGATCCAGATAGGAAAACCCACGGGATATTCCTTCACAATTGCCGGATCTGCTCCGCCGCAAATAGCAAAGGCTGCCGCGAACATTTCGGGTTGGCGGTAAATGATCTCATAGGTACCCATACCTCCCATAGATAAGCCGCCCACATAGATCCTGTTTTTATCCACATATTTTTTGGCAGAAACAGAATTCAGAAGGGCCATGACCAACTGTAGGGATGTTGTAGGCCCTTCCTCCTCCTTAAAATTAAATTCAAACGGCTTTACTTCTCGATCCACTTCCACTTTAGCCCAATAATCTTCTTTTGGAGCCTGTGGAAAAATGACAATTGCAGGAAACTTTTTTCTGACTTCCGGCTTTAGGAAAAGATCACTTCCGTGGGTTAATTGTGCAGCATTGTCATCGCCCCTTTCTCCCGCTCCATGCAGGAACAGGATGAGAGGGTACTTTTTGTTCTTCTTAAAACCTTCCGGATAAAGAATACGATATCGAAGCGTATCTCCTTCAGAAATAAAATTCTCGCGTTCGAATAGCTCCCGGTCCTGTGCTTCCACAGAAAACTGGAGTGTTAAAAATGCCAATATGAACAGGATTTTATTTTTCATAGGTAAAGCCAAGTTTTTTAAGTCCGCTCTTCACCTCCGGTGCCTGCATGAACAGATCCCAGATGAGACCGGTGCGATAATTTTCAATCATAACCACCTGCGGTCCCTGGTCGATAGCCAGATAACGATCGGCTACCCAGGGTTCACCTACCAGACTGTAGGCATCGTAAAATCCTGCAGGACCCCATAATAGATCGTGTTGGTCTTCATAGAAATGCCGGATGGCGCGCATTGATTCTTCGGGAGTATAAGGCAGAGAACTTACTGCAGCAGTGGGAGAAACTACTCCGCGGTCATTATCGGGGGAATGGGCCGTATATCCTATACTTCCATCTTCCCGGCGGGTATAACTGGCAGTTAAGCCCCAGGAATTCTCATTATAAGTTTCATAGTCTTTTGGGTTCTCCTGGCAGTAGCGGTAATTAATAAGGGAGTGATTGCGATTTAGATCCCAATAGTTAGCATATTTATCCTCGAGGCCTGTTGGATTGAGACCTAAATAAGAATAATGCGCCCAGAACAAGGGGCCTCCTTTATTTCCCCTGGTGTTATGCTTAAGGATAAGCGGGAGATCATAAGATTCTCCATAGGATTTGATATTCCCGCTTCTTGCCCATCCTTCATGGTAAACTTCCGGCTCAATGGCATGATCTGGGGAGGCTGCGGCCATCACGTAGGTAATGAGGCACTCATTATAGCCCTGGATCATAAAGTTCATTTCCCATTGATAATTAGGCGACCAGTGCCAAAAAAGTCCATTTTTTTTGTTGGTGTACCAGTTCCATTCAATGCCTTTCCACAACGCATTATATTTCTGAGCTACGGCCTGTTCTTCTGGATTTCCATTCTTTAGGTATTCCCTTACCACCAGGAATCCCTGGGCTAAAAAAGAAGTCTCCACCAGGTCTCCCCCATTATCTTTTGCACTAAAAGCCTGCGTTTCTCCTGTCTCGCCATTGATCCAGTGGGGCCAGGCACCATGGAAACGGGTAGTGCCGGCAAGAAAATCTGCTATCTTGTTTAGCCTTACAACAGCCGAATCCCGCGGAATAAATTCTCTTTCGATTCCCACAACAATTGACATCAGGCCAAAGCCGGTGCCTCCGGTAGTTACTACATGAGCATCGTTCTTTGGATAATCTCCATCGGGGTGAAATCGCTCCCTGGCCATACCCGAATTAGGTTCGGCATAGTCCCAGAAATATTTCAGGGTTTGCTTCTGAACCAGGTCCAGCAGTTCATCATCGCTAATGGTTTGGGAGATTGGAGGTTCTTCGGTCAAAATCAGTGCAGTCTCTTCAGCATTTTTGCAACTTCCGAAAGGGAAAAGCATACAAAGAAAAAGAGTCCTGTATAAAAGTTTCATGTATTTAAAGATTTATGGGGTACTGTAACTAAATCCTAATTTTTCCAAACCGGCCAAAACTTCCTCATTGCTCATAAACAGGTTCCAAAGTAAACCGGTCCTGTAATTCTCTATCATTCCAATGATGGGTCCCTGATCAATAGCTAAATATCCATCGGCAAACCAATTCCTTTCTTCAGAAAAAGCATCATAGAAACCATAAGGTCCCCACAGTTCATCTCCCAATTCTTCATAATAGTAGCGAAGTGCCTGCATGGACTCTTCGGGAGTATAAGGAAAGGAGGAGAGTGCTGCCGTGGGTGCTATGACCCCCAGGTCATTGGTGGGACTGTGAGCCGAATAGCCTTCATAGCTGTCACTTGCAGTAAGCCCCCAGGCATTTTCACCATAGCCTTCGAAGTTCTTAGGATTAGCGAGGGCGTAATTATAATGTATCAATGCATGTGCTTCGTTCTGTTCCCGGTAATTGGCATATTGATCCTCAAGTCCGTTAGGATTAAGTCCTAAAAAGGAATAATGTGCAAAGAAGAGGGGACCTCCGTAGGATGGACCGAGCGGCATTTGGATATTGTAATGGTTCCTGTTGGTGACCATATTCCCGTTTGAAGCCCAACCTGCATCATAAACTCCCTTTCCTATTGGAAAAGTTGGGGAAGAGGCCGCCAAAACATAGACAATAAGGGCCTCGTTCCAGCCTTTGACAGGCAGGTTCATTTGAAAATTGTAAGTGGGGGACCAATGCCAGTAGAGTACATTTTGGCCATTTGTATACCACGACCATTCCACTGCTTCCCATAAATCGCTTATCCTTTCACGGATAGCACTTTCTTCTTCCCCATCTCCTGAAAAGTATTGCCTGTTGATCAATAGCCCCTGCATTAGTAATGCAGTTTCTACCAGGTCTCCTCCATCATCCATGGTGCTAAAAGCAATAGTTTGAGCAGTCTCACCATTGTACCAGTGAGAAAAAACTCCGTGGTAGGTGGGCACATCTTCTAAAAAGTTGAGAATCTTATCCAGTCTTTGAACCGCATCATTTCTACTGATCCAGCCTCTTTCAACTGCAGCGGGAAAGGAAGCCAGGCCAAGACCAGTACCTCCTGTGGTCACCAATCGTGGAGACAAGCCGCCATAAGCATCGTCCTGAGACCGTTCTCTGGCCATACCGGAATTTGATTCGGCAAAATCCCAGAAATATTGAAAAGTCTGTTCCTGCACCAGGTCCAGGAGTTCTTCATCAGAAAGTTGGGGTGCCGGTTCTTCTCCGTTTCCGGGATCAGGAATGTAGGGTTCCTGATATCCGGGGCCTGAATCATCTGAACAGGCCAGGAAAAGCACCACAATATTCAGCACCGAAAAGTATTTTATCAGACTTTTCATCTTTCTACGTTTTTAAATTAGGGGAAATAACAGTCCTCAAAAATGCCTTTTTGAGGACTGTTTAAGCTTCATTTTTTATTGAGCCATATCGGCTTCTATTTCTTCCTCTGTTAAGGCTACTCTGTAAAAACGCAGGTCGTCGATGTAGCTGGTATCAGATAAATGGTTCCATTCCACAAAACGGGGAGCGCCAGACATAACAGAAACAAGATCGGCGCCTGTCCAATCCACTCCGCCCGTAACATTTGCTTCATTCACCAGGTCTCCATTGATGTAGATCCTGCTCTTGGTAGCTGTTATAACAAAAGCTATATGCACCCATTCGCCCGTGGTAGCATCTATAAGTCCGCCGTCATTCCAGTTATTACCTTCTCCATTTCCAACACTGGCTTTAATACGTTGACTTTCAGCGCTACCTTCTCTAAATAATTGAAAACCTTTTGTCAGGTTATTTTTATTAGGATCAGCTTCATTTGGTGCACTTATGGAAATTATTCCAGCCCTGTTGGGGGAAGCGTTTACTTTATACCAGAAGGTTGTTGAGAATTCATCAGTTAAAAGACCATTTGAAGGAAAGGTTAAATAAGCCCCTTCAGCCCCTGCGTATGCATTAGTACCTACCTTTCCTTCTCCTGCAAATGAGGGAGAACCTACCACGGTAATGTTGCGTCCGGTGGCTTGCTCGACGTAATCCCCGTCAAATGGAAGGTAAAGAGAAATTTCTTCGGAAGGCGGATTAACCATCATACTTACCTCTTCCGCGGTTAAGGCCGCATCAAAAATCCGAAGTTCATCTATGAGGCTTGGATCTGAGTTATGTCCCCAGCCGCTAAAATTTAAACCTGAGCCTATTACTAAATTTTCAACCCCTGTCCAGTCTATAGTAACATTGTTGAGCACCGTGGCTCTTTCTAAAACGCCATTAAAATAAATTGCTGTTCCTGATGGCGAAACTGTCAAGGTAATATGCGTCCATTCTGGCTCCACACTAGAGATATTCCCCCCATCATTCCAAATATCACTATCGCCGGTGCCTGCATTAAATTTTATTACCTGAGCATCGGCACCTGCAGCTTCCCTGAAGAGACGGAATCCTTGATTGCGATCACTGTCATCTGTAGCTGTTAATATTCCGGCTCTACCCACACTTGGATCCAATTTGTACCAGAAGGCGATGCTAAATTCATCCCCTAATTCAGGCAAAGGAATGGTGAGGTAGGAATCTGCCGCACCTTTATAGGAACCCGTACCTTCCTGCGCATCATCAGAAAATCCAGGATTTCCTGTCTGAGAAGGAGTTTCAAGGCCAATGAGTTCCATGAAGTCCTTGTTAAACGGCATATAGAAGATCTCATTTTCGAACATGGGCGAATAGGGAGGTTCCTTAGAGAAATTTACTGTTTTCTCGCTCTGCTTTCCCTCCATATCTGTTGCTCTTACAGTAACAGTATGTTCCCCAATGGGAAGTCCTTCAAAAGTGACCTTTTTGAGAGCTATCCTATAGTCGGTAAAGTCGGAAAAGGTAGCCACCTGTTCTCCATTAACAAGCACCACTATTTCCTGAAGCTCAATATCATCTTCAACCTCCAAATCAATGGTGATGTTCGACAATTCTTTTGGTTCATTGATCACCGTGCCTTCCTGCGGATATTTAATATTAATTTCTGGCGCTCCCTCATCCTGTCCGGGTTCAATTTTGGTTATGGGATCAATTCCTTCGCGCTCACAGCCTGCAAGAATGAACAGGAAAGCAAGAATACTTATATAATTTAATTTAAAGCTTTTCATTTTTTACCGGTTTAAGGTTGAAAGTACATTGTTCATGGCAGTATTTCTATCTACCTCTGTCGCCTCCAGGGGCAATGCATCCACCTGTGCCTGTGGATAAGGTAAATATTCATCAGCGGCAGTGAAAGTTCTGCCGTCATAGCTCAGTTCATTATAGTTGTCCAGACGAATCATATCATAGTAACGAATACCCCATTCCATAGCGAGTTCGGCAAATTTCTCATCCAGCACATCCTGTGTAGTCACGCCGGACAGCGCAGGCATATCTGCTCTTTCCCTAACCAGATTAACAGCTTCTGTAGCCGTCATTGCAGTTCCACTCGCACCTCTTGTAAGAGCTTCAGCATACATTAAAAGGATTTCGGCATATCTTATTATGATAAAATTTTTACCTCCTCCATAACTGTTGCGGCCTTCCGTTAACTGAATGCTTGGCAGGTAATGTTTACCACTGGCAAAATCTGCCCTTACATAGTTATTGATCACATCTCCGGAAGGAGTAACATTACTCACAAATCCGGGTACGGTATAACCTTCCGCTCTGATAGCATTAATTCCGTCAGGGGTAAATAAAACGCTGGTTTGCAGCCTAACAGTTTCATTCCTGTCCAGCATAAAACCAATAAATTTCATGCTGGGTTCATAGAATCCCCATCCTGAGGAGGCATTTGCCCTTGCCGGGGTCCAGTTTTGCGGACCAAAAGGGTCGTAATTATGGTAGAATTCTCCTCCAGATGCCGTTCCATAATCTGAATATTGTAATTCCCATAGACTTTCATTGCTCAATTCCCCCGGCTTTTTAAAGAGTTGGTAGAAATCGGGGTACAGAGAAAAAAGACCTGAACTTATGATTGCTCCTGTAGCATCTGCCACTCCCTGATAATTTTGAAGCTCCTGTTGTGCCATTGCCTTCAATGCATATGCAGTGTACCTTGTAATTCCTCCGGTAAGATCGGGACGCTGATTAGGTCTCATATCCGGCAGATGAGGTATAGCCTCATCCATTTGATCTGAGATAAACTGCATTACCTCTTCTTTTGTAGCCACACCTTGCTCAAGTTCAGCTTCGGGTTGGTTTGAAGTGATGATGAAAATATCTTCCCAGGTCCTGGCCAGGTTCAGGTGAAGCCAGGCTCTGATCACCTGAATTTCTGCAACATATTGCTGCCCACGTTCAAAATCTGCTTCATTGGCAAACTCCATAAAGTTCTCGATCTGGAGAATGGCCGTGTTCATATTGATTACATCATTATAATGAGAATTCCACACCTGATTGTACATCCAGAAATCCTTGTTATAATTAAAGAGATCGGTCTCGGCATAAAGAGGCTGGTCACCAAGACCTCCCGCATTCACATCATCACCTCTTACTCCCAGAAGTAAAGGCTCTTCCCAACCGAGGGAACTTATTTCTGAATATGCTCCAATTAAAGGTTCGACCATTTGGCTGGCATCGGTATAGTCAATGTCTCCTGTATTAAGCTGTCCCTCCTGAGAGTCCAATTTATCGGAACATGAACTTAACACCAGCGCGAAGGCCAGTGCGGAGAGGCGGATAAATATATTTTTTGAGATTTTCATTTCGTCTGTAAATTAAAATTTCACATTAACTCCTACTGTATATATAGAAGGTACGGGGTAAGTTTGTCTGTCTACTCCATCGGACACTTCAGGGGTAAATCCATTGTAGTCGAAGAAAGAGAATGGTCTTTCAGCAGTCAAATAAACCCTGGTCCAGGGCATGTTTTCATTATCCATAGTGTATCCAAACTGGATATTCTGGATCCTGAAAAAATCACCGTCTTCAACCCAGAAGTTACTTAACCGCTGGTTCCAGGCCTTTCGCATTCCTGCGGAAGAAGGGTAAATATTACTTGTCCCTTCCCCATGCCATCTGTTCACGGCAAGATCTGCATCCATATTGGTATCATTGGTGAAAATAATCTCCCCTCTTCTTCTGTTAAGGATCTTGTTACCTGCCTGTCCGTAAAAGTTCATTGAGAAATCAAATGCCTTATAATTCATTGCGATGTTTCCTCCGTAAGTGATATCAGGTAAAAAGGATCCAAGGATCACCCTGTCCTCATCATTAATAGCTCCGTCTCCGTTTTGATCCCGGTAAATTAAATCTCCCGGAACAAGATTATTAGCTACAGCAATAGGGTCTGCATCGATCTGGGCCTGATTTTGATAAACTCCCAATCTTTCATACCCGTAAAATGCAAAAAGAGGACCGCCTTCTATAGTTCTTTGCCTGAATTCTGCTGAACCGGCGTCAAGATAACCACGTTGGTCTTCTATTTCTGTAGCTTCATTCTCCAAAGTGGTAAAATTAGCACCTACAGAAAACTGAAAATCATTTCCAATTGAGCCACTGTAATTAGCGCTGAGTTCCAGACCCTGGTTTCTTATCACTCCTGAATTTCGGTCAACGCTGCGGTCAACTATAGGAATATATACTGGCAGAATAGCGTTTTCTGTATCTCTTATATAGTAATCTGCGGTAACTGCAAGTCTGTTCTCAAGAAGTTCCAGATCCACACCAAAGTTCATCTCCTCAATGACTTCCCAGGTATTATTAGAGAATACACTTGTAGAGGTAATCCCGGTTCGCGGTTGATCTCCAAAGGGAACAGAAACTACAGTAATGGTATTTGAACCTGCACTGGCTGCAACATTGTCATTCCCAAGTTTACCCCAGGCAGCTCTGAACTTCAGGAAATCGACAACTCCCACGTTATCCATAAATGCTTCTTCAGAAAGCACCCAACCAATACCTACAGATGGAAAATATCCCCATGGATCCAGAGTGAATTTCGAAGAACCGTCTGCTCTGAATGTTCCATAAAGTAAATACCTGTCTAAGTAATTATATGAAATCCTTCCGAAGTAAGACATTCCGTAAAACCTGCGGCCAATTTCACTTACATTATCATTAAAAGATTCCGGATCGGCAAAATCAAGATACCAACTGGACTCAAATCTTATCCCTGCAATATTTCGTCCTGTAGCCGAAAAATTATTTGAAGCCTCATCTCTAAAAGAGGTTCCTGCCATGGCTGTGAATCTGTGCTCCCCAATCTGATCCTGATAGGTTAATACGTTATCCCAGTATTGATTTGAGAAAGTGTTATTAGCCCTGCGAATTGCCGATTGCACCTCTGTTGTAAATCCAAGATTATAAGGTAAGGTAACGTACCTCTCTTCCAGAGCAGTTAAGTTATGACTGTAAGTGGTTTTAAAATCCAGCTTATCTTCAATTATGTCATACTGAAAATCAAGTGTAGCCAGTAACTTTCTTATTTTGATCCTGTTTTCATTGAAATCCATAACCGGGAAGGGGTTTTGAGGACTTCTATATCCAAGGCTTCGTGCATTGGCATATTGTATTGGAGTAGCATCTGTATTAGAAGGATCAATAATGGGAAGAATAGGGACAGCAAAGTAAGCATTAAACCAGGCTGCATTTTCGGGAGCGTACTTGGTAGCGTTACTAAATACAAGGTTAACCCCTGTTTTGAACCTGTCAGTAATATCCACATCCATTTTAGAACGGATATTGAATCTTTCATATTCGTTCTTCATATCCAGGATACCTTCCTGTGAGAAGTAGTTAGTTCCTACAGAATAGGTAACGCTTTCTCCGCCTCCTGAAACTCCCACACTATGGCTTTGAATAATTCCCTCTCTTAAAATCTCATCATACCAATCGGTATTCACAGCTGGAATATTTGGATTTATTCTACTGCGGCCAAACCTTTGCATGGCATTCAAAACAAACTGAATGTCGGCCGTAGAACCAGACTCATAAGCCATGGTGGTAAATTGTTCGGCATTGGCCATTTGTACGATATCCTGCGCCCTTTGAATACCCGTGTAACCGTCATATTCAAATTGTGGCTTTTGGTTGCGTCGTCCAGACTTGGTTTCAATGATGATAACCCCGTTGGCGGCTCTTACACCATAAATAGCTGAAGAAGAAGCATCCTTTAAAACATTGATAGACTTGATATCTTTGGTACTCAGAAAATCGATATTGTCATATAGGGCACCGTCAACCACATAAAGTACGTTGGTTCCACTGGTATAAGTTCCCAGTCCACGCACCCTAACATTTGGAGAGTCACCTGGAGAACCAATGGCAGTGATCTGCACCCCCGCAACCTTACCCTGTAAAGATTGCATCACATTTGAGGTAGGAGTCTTTTCGATCTCCTCTGCCTGGATACTTACAATAGAACCTGTGAGGTCGGCCTTACGTTGTGTACCGTAACCGACAACCACAACTTCATCAAGAGTTGCAGCATCTGTTTCGAGGGTAATGGCATAATCATCGGCATCCACTACAGGTAACTCCTGCGGCTGGAATCCCAAAAATGTTATACGGAAGGTGTCTCCTTCCACCACTCCCTCAAGAGTAAATTTTCCGTCAAAATCTGTAATGTCAAAAATTTCCTTTCCAATGACCTTGACTTCTGCTCCGGGTAAGGGCATCCCATCTGGGTCAACCACAGTTCCCGTAATTGTTTTTGGTTGCTGAGCATAAGCCACCGTCGTAAGGAGCAATGCAAATAGCGCTAGTAGTTTAATTTTCATGTGGTAAATCGTTTACAAATTGTTAGTTAAAGTACTTTACTGACTCTAATTCACGAAAACGATGTAGTACACAATTGCTACATCAACAGTCTTCATCCCGTAATTTACTCATTTTAAAAACATTAAACCCGATTTGAAGTATCATTCAGAGTGTTAAAATTTTTAATGATGTAGTAATGATGTAGTCCTTTTAAGGCCTAAAGATGCCCTATTCCCTCAGAAATTTGCTATTAACCAGTTGGTAAGATTATCCTCTTTATCTACATTGATCTTCTTGCGCAATCTGTACCTGTGCACTTCCACTCCCCTCACACTAATCCCCATTAAGGGAGCAATTTCCTTGGAAGTAAGATTCATTTTGAGGTATGCGCATAATTTTAAATCCCTATTGCTCAATTTCGGATATTTTGACAGCAAAACCTTAAAGAAGTCCTCATGAAGTTCATTAAAGTTAGTTTCAAAGACCTTCCACTCATCATTGTTCTTTACTGCAGCATTGATCTTATTCATAATGTGCTTTAAGCGATACTGATTCGAAAATTTATCCTTGTCCTTATTCAATTCCCCCTGGATCTGCATCAGCACTTCATTTTTCTTGGCTGCCATTAAAGTGGAATTGGCAAGTTCCTTTCTCTTTAAGTCTATTTCGCTTAGCAGCTGCTCCTTTTCAATCCTGTTCATTCGTTCTTCATGCTCTCTTTGATATTTTTGCCGTAGTAGCTTACGATGCTTTTGAAGCTTCATCCTATTGACCCCGTAAACCGTCAGGGTGAGGAGCAAGAAAAGAAAAACATATAACACTTTCATATGAGTTTTCAGGTACCACGGAGGGTCCACAATGAACTTAAAGCTCCCAAGAGCTGCAACTTCCTTTTGCGAATTAAGTGCGGTAAGCTTGAGATCATATGAATAATAAGGTAAATTTTGAAATTGTATCTTCCCGTTCTGCACTCTTCCTCTAATACTGGAATTATTCCCGGCTTTCAATTCATAATTAAGTGCAACGGCATCAGACGACGGTAAACCGGCTAAGATCGTCACCTCTTTTGCACCCCTATTTGGGATATGAGGTAACTGGTCCAAATCATAATATCTGTTAGCGTCGTACAATTTCTGAATGATGGGAGCCGTGATTTGCTCTGTATGTGTAGCAGCTTTGAATTGGTGTAGATTCAGCTTTGCATAGCCGTCGTGAAGAGTAATGTAAAAAATGGAGTCATTCACCATGAGAACCTGCTCATTGTTCTTTACCGTGCGGTTATTGAGCAATTCTGCAGGAACCAATATTCTATTCTCCTTTAGATCTGTTATTTCCAGCACATTTTCTTCTGAATTGATAAACCAAAATTGCTCTCCATCCTGTCCCAGCAGTCTGTTATTCTCAAAAATCCGCCATTCAGGAAAATCTTCAAATTTTTCCCTAAAAGGATTGTATCTGGACCATTTCCCGTTGGCAAGCGCCAGGATCTGACCGTTAACCATATGAACTGCTGCATTATAATCTCCCCCATTCGTACCCGTAGGGATCTTTTTGACTACGGTTGTGCTATCTCCCTTTTTAGACAGCGAAATTCTATATATGCCTTCATAGGCGTCTGTAGCCCACAAAGTAACCGGGTTTTCAAGCAGGAGCTTTTTTACCGGAAAATTAATTCCGTTAAGGCGCTTTACCACTCCTGTTGACTTATTGTATAAATCAACTCCGGTATAATTGGCTATAAGAAATTTATCCTCCCTTAGATTGACTATCTCAAAACTTCCAGTTCTCTGGTCCACAGGAATGAACTCATCATTCACAATTTTGTAGGTCCCATTATTGTGGTTGCTATAAAGGACGTTATCGTGTATCTGCAAATTCCACGAATGTCCCTCAGCACCCTTTAACAACTTCATTTCTCCATTCTCCTGCTTAAAAACGCCGGTATTGGTTGCCACAAAAAGTTGATCTTTGTAGAAAACAAGGTCATAGACAGAGCCCAGCTCTCCACTTTCATCGGTAAAAAAGCTAACCGAAGAATCCACCTCAACCAGGTCTATTCCATTATCTAATCCCAGCCACACCTTTCCGTTTTTCCCTGCCATGGAAAGCACGGTGTTATTCTGTAAGCCATCCTTTCGATTATACATTGAAATTTTATCTGATTGCTCCTTGAAATATATAATCCCGTTTTTAAGAGTACCAATTAATAATTCATCAGGAGATAACGACAACACATGGTTTAACTCATATAGTTCCAGGGCTTCATCCAGAGCCTGATTTTGAAGTCTTACCACATCCTCTCCATTGAATAAATAAAGCCCATCCTTTACACCTATGAGTAATTGGTCACGATGGATTATCAATTCTCTTATTGATTCCCCCTTAAGAATTTCCTGATTAGGAAGAGGTTCCAGCTCGCCATCTTCTTTCAGAAAAAACAGACCCGTCCCGCCAACACCTATAACCAATTGACTATCATAGACTTCCATTTGGTTGATATTGATTCTTTTAACGGGCACAATGGATTTCCCGTCATACTTATAGATGGCTCCAAAGGATCTGAAATAAATATCTTCTTTAAAAGGAATGATTTCCCAAAACTCTTCACTCTGTAGCTCGTGATCCCCTAAAAGAGAAATCAGAGAGGTATAACACATATCTCCCTTGCTATCCCTTTTCCAGTAACCAAACTCTTTATAGGCCCCGGTATAAATCCTGTCCCCCAATGGCAGTACAGATCTAATTATTGACCGACTATAAAGAGGAAACAACTCCCACCTCTGCCCGTCAAAGGTTAATAATCCTTCATGGTTGGCAGCATAAACAATCCCTTGTTTATCGAGGGCAATATCCCAGTTTTGGCTCGCTGCCTTATACACTAGGGATGAATAATTATGTATAGGTGGGGAAAGTTCTTGTGAAGTAGCCGACAATAACCCAAAAACCATGATTATCAATAATATATAAAATGACTTTCCCATAGACAAGAAACCAATTGAGCAGGTGGTGGACGAATAATCTTAAACCCTAAAAGTAATAATTTTAGAGAAATTAGGGATTTAGGAGGGGAAATACAGAGAAAGCTGCGAAGAAATTTAAAAGGCCTCTTACTTTTTACGTTCTATAACGTAATTAACCATTAAAATAAGTGAATCCTTATAAGGAGAATCAGGATATTGATCGAGCAGGGCGAGTGCCTCCTGCTGAAATTGCTTCATACGGGTAACGGCATAATCGAGACCCCCTTTTGCTTTTACAAAGTTGATGACCTCTCTCACCCGTTTACTGTCTTTATTATGATTTTTCACGGAATTTATTACCCAGGCTTTTTCCTTATCAGAAACCTGGTTAAGGACATGTATTAGTGGCAGGGTCATTTTCTGCTCCTTAATATCTATACCGGTGGGTTTGCCTATCCGCTCATTGCCATAATCGAACAGGTCATCCTTGATCTGGAAAGCCATTCCAATAAGTTCTCCAAAATTCCGCATTTTTTCGACCTCAGGAGAATCGGGCTTTACTGAAGCAGCCCCCAGGCTACAACATGCTGCAATCAAAGTAGCCGTTTTTTGCCTTATGATCTCGTAATAAATATCTTCAGTAATATCCAGACGGCGTGCTTTTTCTATCTGTAACAATTCGCCTTCGCTCATCTCTCTAACAGCGACAGAAATGATCTTGAGAAGATCAAAATCATTATTGTCAATTGAAAGTAAAAGACCTTTGGAAAGCAAATAATCTCCTACCAGAACTGCGATCTTATTCTTCCAGAGCGCATTGATGGAAAAGAAGCCGCGACGACGGTTAGAATCATCTACAACATCATCATGAACGAGAGTGGCGGTATGGATCAATTCGATAACCGAAGCTCCCCTGTAAGTACGTTCATTCACCTTCCCATCAGATACCATTTTGGCGACAAGAAAAACGAACATGGGACGCATTTGCTTCCCCTTGCGGTTGACGATAAAGTGAGTGATACGATTTAGAAGAGCAACCTTGGAAGACATGGACTGCGTGAACTTCTTTTCGAAAAGTTCCATCTCAGTCTCTACCGGAAGTTTAATTTTTGAAATCACCTTCATAAGGGCAGCTAAGATAGTTAAAAGATTAAATTTTTAACCCTCTCATATTTTCCCTTTTTGGGAGCTTAAGCGCTAACTTCTGAAGATTTATTTGCCAGCTGACCGCAGGCTGCATCAATGTCTTTTCCACGGGAGCGACGCACTGTAACTGTAATGCCGCTTCTCTCCAGTTGATCAACATACATATTGGTAGTTTCTGAAGGTGCCTGCCTAAAGGTTTCATCGCCAATATCATTATATTCAATAAGGTTCACCTTACAGGGTACATACCTGCAGAACCTCACCAGAGCATCTACATCTTTCTTTGAATCATTAATGCCTTTCCAAACCACATATTCGTAGGTAATACGGCTTTTGGTTTTGGCGTACCAATACTCCAGCGCCTCCCGCAGATCATTTAAAGGGAAGGTCGCATTAAATGGCATAATAGAAGTTCGCACCTCATCAATAGCCGAATGTAAAGAAACCGCCAGTTTAAATTTCACTTCCTCATCGGCCAGTCTTTTTATCATTTTCGGCACCCCTGAAGTGGAAACGGTAATCCGCTTTGGCGACATGCCCAAACCTTCGGGAGAGGTGATCTTTTCTATTGCTTTTAAAACATTGTTGTAGTTCATTAGCGGCTCCCCCATTCCCATGAAGACGATATTCGAAAGCGGCTTGTCAAAATACAACCTGCTTTCATTATCAATGGCCACCACCTGATCGTATATTTCATCAGGATTAAGGTTTCGCATGCGCTTCAGTTTTGCGGTAGCACAGAATTTGCAATCCAGGCTACATCCAACCTGGGAAGAAACACAGGCTGTGGTACGCGATTTGGTAGGGATCAACACAGATTCTACGGTAAGATCATCATGCAGCTTAACTGCATTTTTAATGGTGCCGTCGCTACTTCGCTGCATCTGGTCCACCCGAATGTGGTTGATCACGAAATTTTCATTCAGCATTTGACGCGTTTCCTTCGAAATATTGGTCATATCTTCAAAGGAATGAGCACCTTTTCCCCAAAGCCATTCATACACCTGAGTTCCACGGAAGGATTTATCTCCCTGGGAAACAAAGAATTGCTGAAGTTGCTCTTTGGTTAATGCCCGTATGTCTTTCTTCTTTTCTTTCACGCTGCAAAAGTACGAAGTAATTGTGATTTTTAGTACTTGTATATAAGGCCATTTTTGAAAGTCAGAAGGTTAGCCAAATTTTTAAAGAAAGATTTCTTCAATATTTGTACTTTTATTTATGACCTATTTTAAATTACTCTTTACTAAGAAAAACATTCTCACCTTTTTCAAAGCAGTAGTAAAGATTCTGAAGTATTGTATTATTGGTATATTCTATTTCTTAGTCACAATTCTTTTAGTCATTTTAACTAGTAAGCCTCCTAAACGAAGAAGATCTCCTAATGGAACACGTATGTTTCGATAGAAAGGATTATCAATTTTTTCAAAGACTAATTAAAGAGGATGCTGAAACAAGTTCAGCATCACGTGAAAAAGAAAAACCTCACAGATCTTTGAGACCTGTGAGGTTTGTTATAAAACTGCCTACTGCAAACTGCGCACTGCCTGCTTAAAGTATCAACATCGCGTCTCCGTAGGTATAGAATTTATATTTTTCCTTCACTGCTTCCGCATATGCTTTTTTCATGAAGTCATGACCTGCGAATGCAGAAACCATCATCAACAAAGTGGATTTTGGCGTGTGGAAATTGGTGATCATACAGTTTGCTATACTAAAATCATATGGAGGAAAAATGAACTTATTGGTCCATCCACTGAATTCATTAAGCGTCCTGTTCGAAGAAACCGAACTTTCCAAAGAACGCATCACGGTTGTACCTACTGCACAAACTTTACGTTTTTCAGAAATTGCCTTGTTAATGGTATCCACAGCTTTTTTCTCGATAAAGGCTTCTTCGCTATCCATTTTATGCTTGGAAAGATCTTCTACCTCAACGGGGCTAAAGGTTCCAAGACCAACATGCAAGGTAACCTCGGCAAAATCAATTCCTTTGATCTCAAGTCTTTTTAAAAGGTGCTTTGAAAAGTGAAGTCCGGCAGTTGGCGCTGCAACAGCCCCTTCAGATTTTGCATAGATCGTTTGGTAACGCTCCTTATCTTCGGGCTGCACTTCTCTTTTGATGTATTTTGGCAGCGGAGTTTCCCCTAGTTCAGTAAGTTTATCACGAAATTCCTCGTAAGAACCGTCGTAAAGGAAACGTAAAGTTCTTCCGCGGGAAGTAGTGTTGTCAATGACTTCAGCAACAAGGCTTTCATCCTCTCCAAAATAGAGTTTGTTCCCTATCCTTATTTTTCTGGCAGGATCTACCAGCACATCCCATAAACGGGTTTCAGCATTTAATTCCCTCAACAAAAACACTTCGATACGGGCACCGGTCTTCTCCTTATTTCCAAACAAACGTGCAGGAAAAACCTTGGTATTGTTCAATACCATTACGTCATTTGGTTCAAAATAATCGATAAGATCCTTGAATTGTTTGTGCTCAATAGTTTGATCTTTGCGGTTTAAAACCATTAGGCGTGCTTCATCCCTGTTTTCTGAAGGATATTCGGCTAAAAGTTCCGGCGGCAGATCAAAATTGAAGTGCGATAATTTCATTCCCATATAAGATAGATTTTTTGAAGTTGCAAATATACGACCTCGGGATAGGCGTTGTCAAGTAAATGCGGGTTTATTTAAGAAATCTGTTAATTGACGCGGCCACACACCCGGTTCTTTTGAAAAATACTTAACCTTTATCCCAATCTTCTACGGAAAATTTTAGTTGCTGCAGGTTTTCCCAGTACTCAGGAAAAGATTTGCTCACCACTTCTGCATCTTTGATCACAATAGGAGTTATTAGAGCAAGGGGAGCAAATGCCAGGGCCATACGGTGGTCATTATAGGTATTGATCGCAACATCGGTCTTTATTTCTTCGGAAGCTGAAAGCCACAGCGAATCGGCTGAAATTCCAACTTCTCCCCCTAACTTTTCCAATTCAGTTTTTAAAGCCTGAAGCCTGTCTGTTTCCTTGATCCTTAAAGTATGCAGGCCGGTCATTTTAAGTCCCACTCCCAGGCCGAAGCAGGTGACAGCAATTGTCTGGGCAAGATCAGGGCTGTTCGCCAGATCAAGTTCGAGTTTTTCCGGAAGCTGAGCAGGAATCTTCTCCAGCTTTATCTCCCCTTTCAAAAAAGTAGTTTCTACACCTAATTTTTGGTAGATATCCGCTACGATCCTGTCACCCTGCAGGCTTTCTTCTCTATACGAAGTTAGTCTCAGCTCTGCCGACTCACTTAAGGCGGCAATGCTGTAGAAGTAAGACGCAGAACTCCAATCGGATTCTACGGTGATCTCAGTTTCAGGCACAGAGAATTGTTGAGAAACTGAAATGATATTGTTTTCAAATTTCCCGGAGATCCCACACTGCATTAGGAGTTCCAGGGTCATCAGAATATAAGGTACAGAAGTCACCTTTCCCTGTAGATGGATTTCAAGACCTTTAGGTAAGGAAGGAGCAATCAGCATCAAAGCCGATATATACTGGCTGCTGATGTTCGCCTGCACCTTCACCTCTTTTTTCAGCAGCTTACGTCCTCTTATACGTAACGGCGGATAACCTTCCTCTTTTTCATAATGAACATCAGCACCCAAATTCCGCAAGGCATCGACAAGAATCCCAATTGGCCGTTCCTGCATCCTGTGGCTTCCGGTTAGCACCACTTCCCTTCCTTCTCTTGCTGCAAAACAGGCGGTAAGAAAGCGCATGGCAGTACCGGCGTGATGGATATCCACCAAATCTTCAGAAGAAGCCAGTGCTTTTTGTAAAACCCGGGTGTCATCGCTGTTCGAGAGATTTTTCACCTCTATCCGGGGAAACTGTGCCTGCAGAATAAGCAATCGGTTTGATTCACTTTTTGAGCCGGTAACTGCTATAGTTCCGAAGAGATCTTTGGAATGAGTGGAGAGCCGCAGATCCATTATTGTGGCCTGAAATTCCTTCGCCTGCTGGTCATATACATTGCATAAACCAGGCTAATCACGAGTTTAATTAGAAAATATTCAACCCATTTTCCATCAGAAAATTCATCCTGATAGATCGCGGCAAAATCTCCTGAAACAATCTGTCTAAAATGAGAAATGATCAAAGAAAGTCCGACGAAAATGACGAAGAAAATAGTTCCCAACTGCAAAACTTTGATCCAATATTCGGGGTTTTTAATGTCTTCTAAAATGCGCATGCTATTGAAGTTTTTCGTTATTCTTGTGCCTATACTTATCGCGCTGAGTCTTTAGATTAAGCTTTTTATCAAAAGCCTCCTGGAGGTTAATACCCGTTTGGTTAGCGAGACACAGCACCACAAAAACCACATCTGCCAGTTCCTCCCCGAGGTCTTTTTCCTTATCGCTCTCTTTTTCGCTCTGCTCCCCATAACGGCGGGCAATGATACGGGCTACTTCCCCTACCTCCTCGGTAAGCTGAGCCATATTTGTTAGCTCATTGAAGTAACGAACGCCGTGTTCTTTGATCCATTCATCTACGGATTTTTGTGCATGCTGCAGATCCATACTTTATATTTTAAGAGGATAATTACTTTAGATCGTTTCCGTCACATACAGACATCGATCCTGTTTCTGTGTACTTCGCAAATTTAGAAGTTCCAGTGCCATTGTTCAAATCATAGGCAAGGTTTCGGGAAGAAAATTTTCTCCATGACCTTCCGGGGTCCCAAGACCAACCTTTTTCCTTTTCTGAATAAGGACAATAAGAGATAACCTGGACCACTGGACCAGGTAATTCAGCTTTAATTTTTAACAGGGCAGGCTTTTATTTAAACCTTGGTTAAAACAATAGGTTCTGTTTCCTTTTCTACAATATAACTGAAGAATTTCTTCAGGTTGGTGTAATCCTGCGGATTATAAATTATAGTCTTTAAATCAAATACAGATTCAATCCTTAAAAAATTCCCGTTTTGCACCATAGTGATACGGTAATTACACGCGCCATTATTGAAAGTCGTTATGGAAGGTTCAGGTAAAGTCTCGACCGCAAAGCCTTCGGGCAGAAGAATATTTACCACTTTTACCTGCTTTGATGGATAATCAAAGAAAATGGGATAAATCCTGTCGTCTGCTTTAAAAGGGTTTTCATCCATGGCCGTAAACAACAGGGGTTTCAAAAGTATTTTGTCCCCAATTAATTCGGCAGCATCAGAAAGCTCGAATTCATAAACCTCCTTCAGCTTTTCCCCGAGCTCTTTCTCATTCTCTTTCTCCAGATTTTCAATTTTAATATTCCCTTTGTTTTTCTCCAGAATCTGAACATAATCATCTGAATTTAGATCCAGGTAACTATCCCTGTATTCTTTGGCAAACAAGCCGGAAAAGAGACTGATATTTTTACCCTTTAGAGTGCCATCGGCCATAACAGTGATATTCAGGTTCAACTGCTCTTCGGATTGAGAAGCAGGCATAAGGCTTACCCAGCCTGATGTTCCATCCTCCCTTAGAACTCTTCCCTGCCAGTTCCGCGCTCTTTTAGGAAGCTCACCAAAATTAGCATACATGTCTGAAGCATCCAGGAGGAAACTTCCTCCCGGCAGCTCGACGAGCGAAACAACATAATTGAATCCTTCACGGGTAGGATATATGGGAATTCCATTGTCCTGAGTACTCAGTAAAACAGGATCTGCTTTTAAGCCCGCGTATTTTAAAATAGCAGTGAGCAGGAGGTTTATATCCCCAATATTTCCAGCCCCATCTTTGTATGCAGATTTAGTACCATTTTCGGGGATGAAGCCGACGTAACCATTCCACTTCAACCTTTCCTTTACAAAAGAATAGATCAACAGAGCTTTTGAATAATTGTCTTGTCCTCCCGCAAGAAGTTTATCAATTTCATCTTTAAAAAACCCGTCCCTGTTCAATTCTTTACTAAAAGTATCATCATAAATGCTTTTAGCTACACCCTCCCAGGTTTGGGAAAAGTTTTCGATACTGGATCGGGGAAACTTCGTGTACTGCAACTCCCACTTTAAAACCGCGGCATAATTTTGAAGATAATCCACATGCGGTTCGGTTTTGAGGGAAGGGATATCATCTGCATTTATCTCATACAGGTTTTGCATGTATTCCACGTTGGCCGTCTTTGAAGAATATGTGACAACCTTTTGCCCGGAACGCTCATTATAGGTTCTGCTATAGCGGAAAGGTTCTCTGCCTTCTTTGATTTGAAAAAGGACTGCAGCCTTGGGATTAAAGTGTTTCTTGTAACCTAGAAACTCCGGCACCTTTACGCTAACCTCCAGTTTATTGATTGGTATGGTGTATTGTAAGGTTATATCATCTATACTGGTAAGGAAAGGGGACCGTATACTGTACTCATATTCAATTACGCTTCCTTCTGTAACCGCCGGCATGGCAAATTTAGTTTTGAGACGATACTTATTGATCTCCTCTTCAAAAATATTCTCTTTACGCAGTTTTTCCTCCTCCAACTTTCCTTCGATGAGATTATAGGTGTAAGCTTTTAAACCGGAAATCTTTTCCTTATCCCCCGAATTCTGGTAATAGACAATTTCCTGATTTGCCCATTCAAAACCGTCTTTGTTGTATATCTTGATTCGTTCATGTACATCTGTAACTAATGTAAACCCAGAGTTTCCGTTATATTCATAATAGGTACTAACTTTTCTGTACAAAACGGCAGCACCGGCTTCTTCGTCCTTTGGATGAACCTTTTCCATCACCTCTTCTTTTGAGACGTGGCCAAATTTGAAGTCCTGGGCATGCGACTGCAAACTGCATAGCAGTATACAGAAGCTGAAGATTAAAAATTTCATGATCAGTTATGTATTTTAGCTGCAATGATCACAGCCTTGAGGTTACTAAATGAGTTAATGGTATTGATGAAGTCCCTGAAATCATCATATTTTTCGGCCGGCCAGGTGCCTTCGTTAATACTGTAGAACCTCTCGGCCACCAATACCTGTTCCCCTTCTTTTTCAGTCTCAACCACAGTGAAACTGAAAGACCCGAATTCGTTTTGCAACTTAAAATTGTCTGGAAGTGCCTCCAGCTCAAAAGCCTCCGGGAGCCGGAGCTCGACATGATCTTTAAAACTGAGTCCGCGGGAGATTTCCAGGGCCTGCCTGCGTTCCTCAAGCCTGGGCAGATCATAAGTTGAAGCCCTGAAAAAATTTAAGGGCAGCAGCATTATCTTGCCTGTCTTTGAGCCGTAGCCTTCTCCGCTAAGGTTCAGAGTTTCGGTAAACACCTGTTTCTCCCTGTCATTATTAAAGGCTACTTTGGAAATATTCAGGCTACGAAGGTGTTTGAGTAACTTTTTGTAGTATAGCTCCTGATCTTTTGCCAGGGCAGTTGAAATTCCATAGATGTTCCCGTAGGGAACTCCATAACTCCTTCGTTCTATCGCCGCCGAGAAACTTCCGTCTTCGTTTAGAGCAATCCTGCTGCTGCTTTCCCTTAGGTTTTCTGAAGTCGAATAGCTTTTCGTCCTCACGATTTCCCCACCTTCAGGTTTTACCAGCAGCACATTTCTATTATCAGTAAAATCTCCCAGATAATTAAAAGGAAGAGTCTGACTCGTGCACTCCAGCCATACATCTTCATCTTCACCTGCCTGTGGCAGGTTGAGAATTACATGATTGCCCTGCATCGAGGCAAAAGAAGGCTCCAAATCCTCCTGTTCCTCCCCGGCGATTACCACTGCATAATAAGATGGTATATTCTGAGAATCCAATAAGGCTTTGGTGTAGTTGGTAAGTCCTTTACAGTCACCGTATTTTAACTGGTCAACTTCTGAAGCCGGTGCGGGAGACCAGCCGCCAATTCCCAGCTGGACACTAATATATCGTGAATTTTCCTGAACATATTCATAAATCAGCTTCGCTTTTTCCACGTCTGATTTTGCCCCGGCAGTTAGTTTTTTTACTTTTTCAACAGTAGTCTCCGGCAGCTCGTTCCGGTCTTTCAGTAAATTTTCATATTGCCATTTCCCCAGCTCTTCCCAGGTTGCAGCACTTCCTTCAACACCCACAAGACTAAAACGGTCAAGGGCCACCTGTACTCTTGGTGTTATCTTTTCAAGCGAAGGGCTAAGTTTTTCATAGTCTACAGCAGGAAAATCTTTTAAAATATAAACCGGTTCCAGCTCTGTGCCTTCTTTGCTAATATTTGCTCCCTCAAAATTATTCTCCCTTGTACGCAGATTAATTCCTGCACGATTTTTTATCGAATAACTGGATCTTTCCACACTCAAATTATGCTCTCCTACAGGTTCCCAATCGTTAAGGAAAATGGTGTTTTCCTTTTCTATAATACTTTCGTAAACGATAGTGAAGGGATAGGCCCTGGGAGTATAGTCAAAGTAGCTCAGCCTGTTATCATTATACAAGGTTCCCGAAGCCACGAGGCTGCGATCCTCAAAATCCCTTTTTTTCACTACCTTAATCTCATTCCCCATCGCATCATAAACAACAGCTTTTTGATTGTTTATTTTGCTGCTTTTATCGTAGGAATCTCCCACGAAGGCGTAACGATTCCCATGCTCATTGAGCACCGTCACGATCCTTTTGGTGTGGATATACAGCTTATCTATGGCCGCTATTTCAATTTCCACGATTTCTTCCCTCACCACCGCATTGGCATGCCTGGTGAGGGAATCGTTGATCGATAAGAAAGAAAGGTGGAGGTCCTGTGCCGAAAGCCCTACTGAACAGCACAGGGCAAGAAAGATAAATATCCTCTGCATTTCTTGGGATAGATGGTTTGTAAGGCTAATGTAATAAAAATTTAACCTTTTTTAACATCTATTTTTAGAATCTATTAAAATTGTAACCGGGCCGTCATTTATAAGTGCAACTTTCATGTCTGCACCAAATTCCCCGGTGCCTACCTTTTTTCCAAGGTCGTTTTCAAGCTGCCTTACAAACTTCTCGTACAGCGGAATAGCAACATCGGGCTTAGCTGCCTTAATATAGCTTGGACGGTTTCCCTTTTTTGTGCTCGCATGCAGAGTAAACTGGCTCACCACAATGGCATCCTCATTCCGGTCGAGCAGAGATTCATTCATCACCCCGTCATAATCATTGAAGATGCGCATGTTTGCGATCTTTTTTGAAATCCACGTAATATCTTCATCGGAATCTGCATCTTCTATCCCAAGCAGGATCAATAAACCAGAGCCGATTTCAGCCCTTTTGACACCTTCTATAGTCACTGAAGCCTCTGAAACCCTCTGTATGACTGCCCTCATTCCTGAACAAAATTATCCATACGGTATTGCTGATCATCTTCGCCTTTTAGGATCTGCACATAACTCTTATAGCGGGACCAGGGAATTTCTCCTGCTTCGAGTGCCTCCTTGACTGCACACTTAGGCTCCTCGAGGTGCAGACAGTTATAAAACTTACAGTCCTGTTTTCTGGCAAAGAATTCAGGGAAGTAATTTCCTAATTCCTCTTTTTCAATGTCTACCACTCCAAAACCCTTAATACCCGGGGTATCAATGATCCTTGCTCCAAAGCTAAGATCATACATCTCAGCAAAAGTAGTGGTATGCTGGCCCTGTTTATAGAGATCTGAAATTTCACGGGTTTTTAATTCCAACCCTGGTTCTATGGCATTTATCAAAGTAGATTTTCCTGTACCGCTGTGTCCTGAGATCATACTGGTCTTGTCATGCATAAGCTCCTTCACCTGCTCCACGTTCTTCCCGTTCTTTGCCGATATTCCTATGCATTGATATCCGATTTGGCGATACATCGCGGCCAGAAATTTCACCTCGGCCAGCTCATCTTCATTATAGGTGTCGATCTTGTTGAACAGCAGGATCACCTTGATGTCATAGGCTTCTGCAGTTACCAGAAACCTATCTATAAAAACAGTGAAAGTTGGCGGATTGTTCAGAGTAATTAGTAAAAAAGCCTGATCAATGTTGGAAGCTATTATATGGGTTTGTTTTGACAGATTTACCGATTTCCTGATGATGTAATTGTCACGGTCTTTAATTCCCGTTATCACCCCATTCTGTTCCTCATCCTGAGGATTTTCCAGATCAAAAATCACCCGGTCACCCACGGCTACAGGATTGGTGCTTTTTATTCCCTTGATCCTGAATTTCCCTTTGATACGGCACTTATAGAACCTGCCGTCATCGGCTTTGACCTGATACCAGCTTCCGGTAGATTTATATACAGTTCCAGTCATTAATTTTGTTAATAATTTCCCAATATTTCTTTTTGACGGTTAAAATATTGATTTACATTTAGATCCTGAATTTTCACCTTAAAACAATATGAGCAAAATTACATTTAAATTCTTCATTACCCTATTCTTTTTGGGAATTGGAGCCGTTGCCACTGCACAAACAAAGCTATTTGTGCACCCACAATTTGATGAAATAGCAAAAGATCATAAGACCATTGCTATTGTCCCTTTTGATGCTTACGTATCTCTCAGGCCCAAGCAAATGAAGGAGATCACTCCGGAACAATTGGCCGAAATGCAAAAAGGAGAAGGTCTTGCTATTCAGCAGTCGATGTTCACCTGGTTCCTTCAGAGGCAAAAAAAGGGAAAACTGAAACTGAATGTTCAGGATCCTAAAAAGACAAATGCTTTACTTCAGAAGCATGAAGTGATTAATCCCTCCCTGCTGACTCCTGAGGAGCTTGCCGGCATCCTGGAAGTAGATGCAGTGATCACCGGAAGATTTGAGACCGATAAACCAATGTCTGAAGGTGCTTCGATAGCATTAGGATTATTGGTAGGCTTTTGGGGGCAAACGAACTCTGCCACCATTAACATGAGTGTAAATAACGGGCAGGATGGCACTTTGCTTTGGAACTACAACAAACGTGTTGCAGGCAGCCTTGGCAGTAGCACAGACAGTTTGATCAACACCTTGATGAGAAAAGCTTCCAGACGTCTTGCCTACACCAAAAGATCCTGATCCTGATTTTTTAATAACTTTCAAAAAACCCCGACAGCGATGCCGGGGTTTTTTTATGACTTTTTCATCACCTCTTCCTGGTGATTGATCGATTCCTGGTGAATGGCTTTAAAAATGCGCATGATAAACTCTTCACTTAAACCGTTTTGCTCCCCTTCTGCTGTCATTTTATCCAGGATCTGACTCCAGCGCTGATTTTGAAGAATCGCCACATTTTGTTCTTTTTTCGCTTTTCCTATTTCATCGGCAATTTTCATTCTTCGGCTAAGCACGTCCAGCAGCTGAGTATCGGCAATATCGATCATGGCTCTTAGACTTTTTAGTTTTGTCTGAAATTCTTCACTTTCAGAAACCTCTTTCCTAATTCTCAGATCTTTCATGACCTGCACCAGGGTGGCAGGTGTGATTTGTTGTTGGGCATCGCTCCATGCATTGTCAGGATCAAAATGTGTTTCCACCATCAGGCCGTCATAGTTAAGATCCAGAGCCGTCTGACAAAGATCGAAAATGGAGGTCCTGTTTCCTGCGATGTGGGAAGGATCCAGGATCAAAGGCAGATCGGGAAATTTTGTCTGCAGGTCGATAGGGATCTGCCATTCCGGATTGTTCCTGTACCTGGTCTTCTCATAGGTGGAAAATCCACGATGGATCACCCCCAGGTTTTTGATGTCGCTGGTGTAGAACCTTTCTACCGCTCCCAGCCACAGGGAAAGATCGGGGTTAACCGGATTTTTCACCAGGACAACCTTGTCGGTTCCTTTAAGGGCATCGGCGATCTCCTGGATGATAAAAGGAGAAACCGTAGTACGGGCACCAATCCACAAGATATCAATATCGTGCTTCAACGCGAGATCCACATGGTTGGGATTAGCAACTTCAGTCGTAGTTAACATTCCGGTTTCTTCTTTCGCTTTCTGAAGCCATTTCAATCCTAAAGCGCCAACTCCTTCGAAATTCCCCGGGCGGGTTCTCGGTTTCCAGATTCCTGCTCTTAATACTGTGGCGTCTGTATCTTTTAACTGGTGCGCGATCTTAAGCACTTGCTCTTCGGTCTCAGCACTACAGGGACCGGCAATCACTAATGGATGTTCCAATCCAAAATTATCAAGCCAGGTTCTAAGCTCTTTTTTATTTTCCATTTTTGAATCTTATAATTGCGGAAGGCTCTTCAGGAGGTCTCCCGGTTTTGCAAATTTATTTTTTATAACTGAGAAGCGGTTGCTTTAGCAGGTGCTGCTGCCACAGCTGCCAATCCATTTTGATAGATGCCGAGGATTTTTAATGTTTCGGTCATTACCTCCAGAATTTCCATGGCACGACGAAACCTTTTGGGATCATCAAATACTACATCTATAAAAAAAGCATATTTCCATGGCATTTCTATGACAGGAACACTTTGGATCTTGGTCATATCAAGGTTAAAGTCGCGAAGGATATTCAATGCGCTTACCAGACTTCCTTCTTTGCTTTCCATTACAAATTTAATCGATGCCTTATTGGAGCTAAGGTTTTTAATGCCTTTTTCTTCTTCCGCCGAAAGCACCAGAAATCTGGTGGTATTGCTCTTAATGGTGTGGATATCGGCTGCAATGATCTCCAGACCAAAAAGCTCGGCTGCAGTCTTGCTCGCCACAGCTGCGGAATGCTGGGAATTATTTTCTGAGATCCTTTTAGCCACTGAAGCTGTATCTGCATCTTCTATCAGTCTTATGTGAGGATAATTGCTGAAGAATTCCTTGCACTGCAGCAAAGCCATGGGATGAGAATATACTTTTTTTATGTCTTCGATCTTTCGGCCGGGCACCGCCATCAGGTTCATCTGAATAGGAATATAATGCTCCCCGATGATCTTCAGGTTGTTCTCGTCAATGAGCGCGTAGTTCGGTAAAATTGAGCCTGCAATAGAGTTCTCTATCGCCATTACTGCCCTACCCGACTCCCCACGGGTGAGACTTCTTACCACGTCTCCAAAAGACATACATTCATCTACCTGTACATCCTTTCCGAAGTATTCCCGTGCCACCTGGTGGTGAAAAGATCCTTCTATTCCCTGAATAGCAACTTTTTCTCTCATAGCATCAAAAAAAAAGATCCCGATGTTACCATCGGGATCCAGTTATTTTATCTTTTACATAATTACATGGCGCTCCCGATTCTATCTCTTGAATAGAAATAAAAATAATACCAGGCGCTCCAGCTAATGTTTTGCATTGTAAAATGTGTGAACTGCTAAAGTAGCATTAAAATCGAAACCGCGTATAAATTTTTCATTTTTTTCACACCACAAGTTTTTCACTTCGGGAAAATTAGAATCCTTATTTTTGATAAAAAACCTGCTATGTCTATTCACGTTGATAAGATCTCTAAATTCTACGGGGAGCAAAAAGCGCTCGATGAAGTTTCCTTTTCTATTCAAAAAGGAGAAATTGTAGGCTTTCTTGGTCCCAATGGTGCTGGTAAGTCAACTTTGATGAAGATCCTAACCGGCTATTTGCAGCCATCCTCGGGAGAAGCAGGCGTGAATGGCTTTGCACTTTCTGAAGCAATGCTGGAAGCACAGAGAAGCACCGGATATTTACCCGAACACAATGCTCTTTATACCGATATGTATGTAAGGGAATATCTGGAATTCAATGCGCTCATTTATAAAGTACCAAAAATGCGAATTGAAGAAGTAATTCTTCAAACTGGACTTTTACCCGAAGCCAATAAAAAGATCGATCAACTTTCCAAGGGATACCGACAAAGAGTGGGCCTGGCAAATGCCCTTTTACACGATCCTGAAGTGCTTATTCTTGATGAGCCCACTACAGGACTCGATCCAAACCAACTGGTGGAGATAAGGGAGCTAATCAAAAATATAGGAAAGGAGAAAACCATTTTGTTCTCTACACACATCATGCGGGAAGTCGAAGCCCTTTGTGAACGGGTTATCATCATCAACAAAGGAAAAATAGTAGCCGATAAGCACCTGGAAGACCTGCGTGAGGAACAGGTACAGATCATAGAAGTGGAATTCGATTACCGCATTGAGGAAGTGGCTTTGCAGCGCCTGCCCCATCTTATGCAGATCAAAAATCCGGTAGGTTTTGTTTATGAACTTTATTTCGAAACAGATAAAGATATGCGCTCCACGGTCTTTGACTTTGCTCATGATAACGGTCTAAAGACCTTACAGCTGAACAGAAAGAATAAAAACCTTGAAAGCTTATTTTCTGAACTGACGCTGGAAAAGTAGTAGTTTACATCAACCCTTTCAGGGTTTTATCCACAGACCTGCAAGGTTTTCAAAACCTTGTAGGTCTTTCCTTTTTGGAGTGTAAACCTAACAGGTTTCAAAAACCTTGTAGGTCTATTTTTTTTCAGATATACCTACAAGGTCAAAACAAGACCTTTGCAGGTTTCAACAAATCTCGTCGCGGATTGCAAATCCGCGCTATCTTTTTATTGTTGGCGCGGATCTGTGATCCGTGCCGATCTTTAAAGTCATTTAAAGATCAATTTTCCCGTATAAAACACCTCTACCTCCACCACCGGCGGACGGTTTACTGAAATGGCATCTCCGGTACTCCTTATCTCTCCTTTTAGCACCTGCTGCGGATTCACAATTAACTTATTCGTTCCCCGATGCTGGATCTCCACGGTACCTGCAATTAAATCCTGTGCCTCTACCCTGCCGTCGCCATTAGCGATGTACAGGTTGAGATAATCTGTGCTGCCACGGAGAAAGAAATTAGAAAAATCATCCCCCGTCACCCGCACATGATCTGATACCAAATGCAGGTCAAAATCCCCTACTGTATAAACTCCCTTCGCTCTTTCCTGATTGAGGCTGCGGAGCCAGATATTTGGAAAATGTAATTCTCCGACACTTTTTATCACCCTGTTTCCCGAATTCTGCAACCAGCTGAGATCGGGGACGGTGACGCGGATGTCAGTAATATTGTAATCGCGAACGAAATTACAGCCATTGTCATTTCGTAGAATTAATCGGCCGTCAACAACCTCAGCAGAGATCTCATTGATCAGGTTTTCGCCTGTCCTGACCATCACTTTATGTTCGCCTCCCTGCTCAATAAAAAGATTGATCCCTTCATACACGATGAGCTCGTCAAATTCCTCAACCTGAAATTCCTTTTCGATCATGCTTCCGGCGGTTTGGAAACAATCGGGCGCGTCTTCTGTATCACAGCTCACCAGAAACAGGAGTACCAAAAAGGGCAAAACAGGCAGATATTTTTTCAGCAGCTGTTTCATAAGCGATATCCTATTGAGAATTCTACTGCTTCGGCATTGGCTCCATGTGAGCGGACGGTAACCGATCCAAAAAGGTCATTCCAGATCTCTCTTTGCAGACCTACTCTATTGTAAATTCTATCCACGTATTTGTCGTAGGGATAGTAAACATAATATCCCAAATGCGTTATGAGGCTAAGCTTCCTAAAAGTCAGCTGATGTCCCGCGAAGATCCCTACCCGCTTCGCGTCTTCATCTCCGGCAGAACCATCCAAAGGAAAGGCAACAGAATGGAAATAGATATATTCCTCCATGGCCCTTGAAAGGAACAGTTCTGTCCCTGCCTGCAGCGTGCTTTTGTGATTTAGGGCTTTATCTGCATACGCCGACAAAGTTAAAAAAGGATAGGATTCAGATCCTATGACTCCGGTAGTATTTACTCCGCCGCGCAACACCAGGTTATACCTAAAGGGTGCCGAAAATGGCATTTTTGGATCCTTGGGAATAAATTGTCTCTGGATGCCGTGATTCAGATCATAATTTAATCCGGCGCTCCAGGCCAGGGTGTTGGTGGAGCTGTTGGGAGACTTGAAATCTGCGTTGGAATAATGGATAAGCGAAAGACCGGTCTGGAAGCCCAAGCCACCAATCAGGTTATCGAACTGCAGATTTCCGGTGAAGATCGTGGAACTGAGGATGCGGGAGCCGTAGGCATTGTTTCGGTAATTATCATCCGGATGATAAGGATTCGTAGTCACTGCCAGACCTTGTCCAACCTTCAGCAAAAGGTGTCGCTTCAGAAAATAGAATCCAAGGTGCGCATAGGCTCCGAAATTCTCTCCCAGATGTTCATTTTTGAGATCCTGATAAGAAAGTGAAAATCCTACATTTGGATAATTGTACCGCCGCTCCCAGGCCTGATCTCCGTACGTTTTCCGGTTGAAGTGCAAGAGCAGTCCGTAAGGATGTTCCGTGATCAAATGCGAAATATTCGGGTTGTGCTCCCAGATGCTGCCGTAGAAATAATTCGCCTCTATAGAATAATGCTTCTCTTGTGAAAAAGCAGTCTGGCTAAGGCAAATTAAAAAGAGGAGCAGCAGTTTTCGCATGGGGGACGAGCGCCGGAATTATTTCTTTACCGGAGAACCGTTAAGAATGACCTCGGTAGTGATCTCGGCGGTTTTCTCCAGCATTTTTGCAACTGAACAGTACTTTTCCAGGGAAAGATCTACTGCTCTTTTTGCTTTGTTTTCAGGAATTTCCCCGTCAATAGTGATCTTTAGGTGAATTCTGGTAAAAACATTGGGAACGGCACCATCAACTCTAAAACCTTCAACATCCATCTCCAGATTTGTCAACTCAAGTTGTTGTTTTTTGAGGATCATCACTATGTCAATTCCGCTGCAACCGGCAATTCCCATGAGTAGCAATTCCATTGGGCTTGCCCCCTGTGGGTTCGGTTCACTCTTGTTATCGAGGTGAATTACGTTGCCGCGCTCGTTCACGGTTTCAAAGTGATAGTTTTCGTTAAGCCTTTTAAGATGGATCTTCATGAGGGTAATTTTTCCGCTAATTTAATTAAATCTGTAAGAACTCCGCGTGCCGTCACTGCGGCTCCTGCCCCTGCTCCTTTAATGACTAAAGGCTGCTCTCCATAGGACTCGGTGAAGATCTCAAAAGAAGAGTCGGCATTTTGAAGGCTTCCAAGAGCCGAAGTTCTTTTTTCGGTCACCAGTTTTACATCCAGGATCCCGGTTTGCAGGTCCAACTCGCCTACATGTCTAATGACTTCATCCTGCTTCAGTTCTTTTTTTAGCTTCAGAAAAATTGGATCCAGATCCTTCTTTTTTTCGTGAAAATTCTTCAGCGTGGACTGCCCGTTAAGATGTGGCGGCACCAGATCCTGAATCGTGATCTCTTCAAATTCCTTTTCCAGCCCCAGTTCCCGGCCAAGGATCAACAGCTTTCTGGCCACATCCTTTCCCGAAAGGTCCACACGCGGATCGGGTTCTGTGAAACCTTTGACACCGGCTTCGGAAAGCACTTCGGAAAATGCTTTTTCTTCGGCACAATAGGTATTGAAAATATAGCTGAGGGAACCTGAAAATACCCCTCTTACCTTTGTTACCCTCTCATTGGAACGGTGGAAGCTCCGAAGGGTTTCTACAATTGGCAACCCTGCGCCTACGTTGGTTTCATAGAAAAAAAATTTATGATGCTCCCGAAGCTTTTTCCGCAGCTCCAGATAGAATTGAGAGGAGCGGGTATTTGCTACTTTGTTAGCAGCAACAATATGGAACCCGGATTCAATGAGGCTGAAATAGTGATCTACAAATTCCTCGCTGGCCGTGGCATCGACGGCAATCAGGTTTTCATAGTTCTGCTGTCGCACATACTCCAGAATATCATTAAGTTTATATGGAAAACCGAACTTTTCCAGGTCGGTTTCCCACGACGGCTGCTGATTCTCCTTTTGGAAGAAGGCAATAGTGGAATTCGCAATGACCGGAATATTGATTTCGAGGCCTTCCTTCTCCTGAAGAATCTTTCGTGCCTGCAGGACCTGGTGTACCAGTTTACTTCCTACGTTACCTGTCCCAAACAGGACTAAGTTTATCTTTTTCATGTTTAATAGTTTCAAATTTAAAAATGGGATTCAGGATATTTTCGAGTTGTTCGAACTCTATAAGAAAAGCGTCGTGTCCATGGATGGAGATGATCTCGGAGTAATTGATATTTTCCTTTACTTCAGAAAGCTGCCGGTATGTTTCCCGGATCTCCTGCGGAAAAAAGAACAAGTCAGAATCAATAGAGACCAGATGAATATTGCTTTCGATGTCGGTTGCCACAACTGAAGCTTCCGCAACACAACCTGAAATATCTATGGTAGTCAGCAGGTGATTCATAAATTTATAAGCTTGCAATTCAAATCTGCTTTCAAGTTTTCTTCCATGATGCTCAAGCCAGTTTTCCACCTCAAAACGGCCATTGTCGCTATTTTTCTTTCTCCGGAATTTTTCTGAAAGGGAAAGCGGATGGCGATAGAAGGTCATGGCATGCATGCGGGCATCACGTAAAGGTTCAGCTGAATTTTCCAGGATCTGCTCCTGCACTTTACAATGCGCCAGCAGCCAATCTGTAGCTTTGAGATCTGTGGCTATAGGAATTAGATTTTTGATAAGGTGGGGCTTAAGGGCAGCAAGTTGCCAACCCAATGCTCCCCCTATAGATCCGCCAATAGCAGCAAAAAGGCTCCTGATCTTCAATTTAGCGAGTACTCTGGCATATATACGGGCAATGTCGGCAAGTGTGAAGTCCTTATAATTATAGAAAACGTCCTCTTTACCTCCTGCCCCATTTCCCGGAATATTCAAACATAGTACAGTGAAAATGTTGGTATTTATGCATCTCCCTTCTCCCACCAGTTCTTTCCACCATCCACCTTCTCCTGAAACCTCAGCATTGCCGGTAAGGGCGTGATTTACCAGCACCACCGGGCCATAGCCTAACTTCCTGCCAAAAACCTGGTAGTAAACCTTTACATCCTGCCGGTTTCCAGCAGAATTTTTAAAGTTGGGGATTAGAATTTCCTGTAACATATTTTAAAAGTTTTCCGGAACAGCAGAAAGGTTCTCCTGCTCCGGATAAGATTTCAGACCGTTTTTAGTTTCTTTCCTGAATTCACTTGTGCCAGCGCCTGTTCCAGATCGTTCTTTAGATCTTCAAGATCTTCCAACCCGACAGACAATCTTACCAGGTCCTTGGTTACTCCCGTAGATTCCTGTTGTTCATCACTGAGCTGCTGATGGGTAGTGCTGCCGGGATGGATGATAAGAGATTTTGTATCTCCAATGTTGGCAAGAAGAGAGAAGAGCTTGGTTTCATCTACCAGCACTTTTGCTGCTTCATAGCCGCCCTTCACACCAAAGGTCACCACGCCGCTTTGTCCTTTTGGAAGATATTTTTGCGCCAGGTTATAATACTCACTGCTCTCCAGCCCCGGATAGTTCACCCAGCTTACCTCCTCTTTTTGCTGCAGCCATTTGGCCAAAGCCAAAGCATTTTCGCTGTGCTTTTTGATCCTTATCTCCAGTGTTTCCAGTCCCTGCAGGATCTGAAAAGCATTGAACGGACTCAGCGCTGCACCAAGGTCCCGAAGGCCTTCGATCCGTATTTTTGCTATAAAGGCCGCTTCTTTTAAAACATCATAATAGACGAGGCCGTGGTACCCCGGAGAAGGCTCAGTGAATTCAGGGAACTTGCCGTTGCTCCAGTCAAATTTACCGGCGTCGATGATCACACCGCCGAGAGAGGTTCCGTTGCCTCCAATGTATTTGGTTAAGGAATGGATCACCAGGTCGGCACCATGGTTAATTGGTTTAACTAGAGCAGAAGTCGCTACAGTATTATCAACTATAAAAGGAACTTTATGTTCTTTAGCGACTGCAGAGATCGCCTCCAGGTCAAGCACGTCAAGTTTTGGATTGCCTAAGGACTCTACAAAAACTGCACGGGTGTTTTCTTTCACAGCTTTAGAGAAATTTTCAGCGTTCTGCGGATCTACAAAGGTGGTGGTGATGCCAAGGCGTGGTAAAGTAACGCTAAGCAGGTTGTAAGTTCCGCCGTAGAGGCTGCTGGAAGCGACAATATGATCTCCGGCTTTGAGAAGGGTAAGCAAGGTAGTACTAATGGCTGCTGTGCCCGATGCTGTCACTACAGCCCCGATACCACCTTCCAGTGCTGCCAGTCGCTGTTCCAACACATCGTTCGTTGGATTATTGAGTCGGGTGTAAATGAATCCGGGTTCTGCAAGCGAAAAGAGGTTCGCTGCGTGATCTGAATCTTTAAAGACGTAAGAGGTGGTTTGATAAATAGGCACTGCTCTTGTTCCTCCGTTTGCTGTGACATTATGTCCTGCATGGAGCGCTTTGGTCGAGAAATTTTGTTGTGTACTCATCTTTTTAAGGTTTAAGGTTTAAGGTTTAAGGTTTAATTGTTTATTGTTCATTGTTTATTGTTGCGGGTTGCGAGTTGCGGGTTAAAAAGGCCACGAATTCACGAATGCTTCAAAGTCTTACCTCTTCCCCCAAATTGGAATTAGGAATTTGGTGCCTGGTGCTTCTTTACTGATCATTGCTAATTGTTAATTGCCAATTGTTTAAAAAGAAAAAATCCCTTTAGCCGGCTTGCCAAAGGGATTTTTAGTAACTGAATATATAACTAACTAGATCCTAATTTTTTGGCAATAGCGGGGTGGTGCGCACATCATGCACATCATGCAACACATCATCATCTTTGCTACTGCTTTGTAATTTTTCATGTTTTTATTTTTTGACTCTCGGGTCCTCTGAATTTTATGAGGACTCAAAAATGCCATTTTTGGCATCTACTGTTATTCAAAATTTACTCCAACAAAAAAGCCGCTGCGGTGGCAGCGGCTTTTTGCGAATTTATCTTTTTCAGATTCATGCAATAGGACGCGCTGCGGAAGTTTTCCACATCATACACATCATATTACAAATCACCTGGTTCATTTCTTGTTTTGGTATGAAGCAAAGTTAACGACAGAAAAATTTAAGGAACAAATAAATTTCGGATTAATTTGATTTCTTGAGGAATTTCGGGGCCAGCAAAGAAATATTGCCAGGAATTCACTAATATTTTCAGGCGATTGGCGTTTTTCCTTAAGGCCGTAAAGATTTCGCGAATTGGTGAGAGAATCGACAATTCTTAAAGGTTTAATTCAAAGGTCATCTCAAGCTTCCCCGGCACGGATTGCAAATCTGCGTCATCGGTGAAGGACTACAAATAATCATAAGTTCCCGCTAAGGCCTCAAAGTCTCTGCCGAGAAGGCAGAATTGCACTTCACTGTTACCTGATCATTGTTAATTGCTCATTGTTCATTGAACTTCGCGCTAGGGATTGAGCGGTTGTTGGAGCTCTCCTGATGCCGGGAGGCAGCGGGAAGCGACCCGCGAAAGCCTGACGGCCCGCCCGGGAGGGAGGGCCGGAGCGCCCAAATTATTCTTAAAAATAAGATTATGCGGTGGGTTTAAAACTATTTTTATACATTTGTTCCTCAATAAAATTCAGGGAAAAATTTGACTGATTGCAACCCTTAAAAATGCTAAAGCAGTGAAAAACTCCTCTAGCGCTTCACGTCAAATTTCTCCTGAAATTAATCTTTTAAAAAAGACGAAGCATGCCATATTTATTTACTTCAGAAAGTGTTTCTGAAGGCCACCCCGATAAAGTTGCAGACCAGATTAGCGATACCCTTTTAGATAATTTCCTTGCTTTTGATCCTGAATCCAAAGTTGCCTGCGAAACCCTGGTAACTACCGGACAGGTGGTGCTTGCCGGAGAGGTGAAGAGCGATACCTACCTCGATGTGCAAACCATCGCCCGCGATGTGATCAACGACATTGGTTACACTAAAGGTGCATATAAATTCAGCGGCGATTCCTGCGGCGTGATCTCTTTGATACACGAACAATCCCAGGACATTAACCAGGGAGTGGATCGCGGCAATAAGGAAGAACAGGGTGCCGGCGACCAGGGAATGATGTTTGGTTATGCTACTAAGGAAACCGAAAATTATATGCCGCTGGCGCTGGATATTTCTCACAAGATCCTTATTGAGCTGGCAAAATTACGCCGCGAGAATAATGAAATCACATACCTGCGACCAGATTCAAAAAGCCAGGTAACTATAGAGTATAGCGACGACAATATTCCGCAGCGCATTGATTCTATCGTTGTTTCTACCCAGCACGACGAGTTCGACGAAGAAGACACACGAATGCTGGACAAGATCAAAAAAGACATTCTTGAGATCCTAATCCCCAGAGTGCAGGCACAGCTGCCGGAATATGTTCAAAAGTTGTTCAACGACAAGATAAAATATCATATCAACCCAACAGGAAAGTTTGTGATTGGCGGACCTCACGGGGATACCGGCCTTACGGGAAGAAAGATCATCGTGGATACCTACGGTGGAAAAGGAGCCCATGGTGGAGGTGCGTTTTCGGGAAAAGATCCGAGTAAGGTGGACAGATCGGCTGCCTATGCGGCCAGACATATTGCCAAAAATCTTGTGGCTGCAGGAGTGGCTGATGAAGTATTGATCCAGGTTTCCTATGCAATTGGAGTAGTGGAACCTACTTCCCTGCTCGTGGAAACTTACGGCACCAAAAAAGTAGATCTAAGCCACGGCGAGATTGCAAAAAAAGTATTGAAAATCTTTGACATGAGACCCGCAGCCATTGAAGAAAGACTTGGCTTGAGAAATCCTATCTATCGTGAAACTTCGGCTTATGGTCACTTTGGGAAGGAGCCCCGTACCGAGAGAAAAGTCTTTAAAAGTCCTTATAACGGAGAAAAAACTGTAGAGGTGAACTTGTTCACCTGGGAGGAGATCAACAAAGTGGAAGAGATTAAGAAAGAATTTGAAATTTAGGTACTGGTAGTGAGTATTGAGTAATGAGTATTGAGTATTGAGTATTGAATATTGAGTATTTACTACTATGTATTTAAGAAGTACAAATAAAAAACCCGGATTTATTCCGGGTTTTTTATTGTCTCACGGATTTTATAAGCACCGGTTATTTTAGAACATAAGTGGCCAGCAGTTGCTGTACCTCATAAACATTGACAGATTTATTGAACCTCCTGGAAATACTAGGTTGTTGTTCACTGGAGATCCAGATCTTTAGTTCTGCATCCAGGTCAAAGGTTCCGGCAGTTTCAATGCTGAATCTCGAAATGCTTTTATATGTGACAGATAAATATTCGGATTTACGGCCGGTTAGCCCTTGCTTATCGACGAGGATCAGCCTTTTATCCGTAAAAATAAAGGTGTCCCTTATCAGTTTAAAGCCTACCTCGATCTGCTCATTTGGCGTTAAAAGTTGTCCGTAATCTGCGCGTAATTTTTCTTTATCTACGGCTCCTGCATTGCCCATTAAGGAGGAGAATAATCCCATTTTTTTTGCTGTTTAAAAATTATAACTGGAAAGTTAATTTAAATTTTTGGATGATTTTCTATGGAGGTATTCCCGTTCCTGCAAACCTTGTCTCCTGCTCCGGAAAAAATCTCTATACTCAGTACTATTTACTCTATACTGATGGTTGTTTGAGAAAGCTTTAACAAGTTGCCATTTCTTTAATACCTATTTTTAGAAAAACCTAAAAAATATGGCCTTCTTCGGAAAAGTTAGAAATACCATCAACCTCTTAAAAAACATCGACCTGGACCAACTGACAAAGATCAATCAGCAAATTGATCTTTCGGAAGCTATGAAAACCCTGGGAAATTTAGATGAGAATCAGCTTAAAGGTCTCATGAAAATGCTCAAGACAAAGCGCCGCAAAGGTCAGCATGACCTTCCACCTATTGATGGGGATTTTTACAACCTGGACCTCAAGCTAACCGAAGAGCAGCGTGAACTGCAACTTAAGGTGCGCAATCTAATGGAAGACGAGGTGCGGCCATTGATCAATGACCATTGGAATCGTGCTAAATTCCCTTTTGAGGTCATCGAAATGTTCAAAAAACTTAATATCGCCGGAATTCCTTACGAAGGTTACGGCTGCCCTAATTTGCCATTTCTAATGGAAGGCGTCATTGCCCAGGAGATCGCGCGGGTTGATGTTTCTATATCCACCTTTTTTGGCGTACATAGCGGCCTAGCCATGGGGTCCATCTACCTCTGCGGAAGTGAGGAACAAAAGCAGGAATGGTTGCCAAAAATGCAAAAACTGGAGGCTATTGGTGCTTTCGGATTAACCGAACCAAACGTAGGTAGCGGGGTCGCCGGCGGATTGGAAACCACCTGCAGGTTTGATGGAGAGCACTGGGTGATCAACGGACAGAAAAAATGGATTGGGAATGCCACTTTTGCCGATGTTATAGTGATCTGGGCGCGGGATGAAGATTCAAATCAGGTGAAAGGATTTTTAGTGAGGAAAGGAAATCCCGGCTTTAAAGCTGAAAAAATGGAAGACAAAATGGCGCTGCGAATTGTACAGAATGCTCTCATTACCCTGACGGATTGTAAAATACCCGACAGCGACCGTCTTAAAAAAGCAGAATCTTTTAGAGATACCGCAAAGGTGCTGAAGATGACCCGCGCAGGGGTAGCCTGGCAGGCTGTAGGATGTGCCCGGGGTGCCTACGAAAGTGCTTTAAAATATACCAAGAAAAGAGAGCAATTTGGAAGACCTATTGCTTCCTACCAACTGATCCAGAATCATCTGGTGGAGATGCTTTCAAACCTTACGGCTATGCAAACCCTGTGTTTTAGATTATCTGAACTACAGGACCAGGATCTCCTGAAAGATGAACATGCTTCCATGGCAAAAGTCTTTACCAGTATGAGAATGCGGGATGTGGTAAGTCGGGCCCGGGAAGTTATGGGCGGTAACGGTATTCTGCTGGAATACGATGTTGCAAGGTTCGTCGCCGATGCCGAAGCTATATACAGCTATGAAGGCACCAAGGAGATCAATTCCCTTATTGTGGGAAGAGCGATCACCGGTTATAGTGCGTTTGTGAATTAGGAGACTGGACCGCTTCGCTTCCAGAGCCAGGAATCAAGACTACGTATGCAGTCCGCAGTAAAAAGTTGGCAGATTAATAGGAGTGGTCACGAGTCAGAAAATGATTAAAATAGAAAATAAAAAAGTCTAGGTTCTAGTTTCTAGCATCTAGTCTCTTAACCAGAAAATTAACTAACCAATGTCATTTCTAATCGTAAGCTCCCAAAGAGATCCCAAAGCCTGGGTACAGGCACTAAAAGAACAAGACCCGGACCTCGACCTGGAGGTTTTTCCCGAGGTGGCCGATCCTTCCAAAGTGGAGTTCGCTCTTTCCTGGAAACATCCGCACGGGATCTATAAGAATTATCCCAATTTAAAAGCCATCGCCTCTATGGGTGCAGGCATTGATCATATCATCAACGATCCCGATATTCCGCAGCACATCAAGATCACCAGAGTAATTGACGAACAGCTTACAAAAGATATGAGCGTGTTCGTTCTTTCCCTGATCCTGGACCACCTGCGGAACCTTTCCCATCACTATTGCAGCAAAGAGTGGAAGCCTGTAAAATATCTTCGACCAGAAGAGGTGCAGGTAGGGATCATGGGAATGGGCGTACTGGCAGTAGGCGTGGCCGAAAAACTTATCCGGAATAAATTCAATGTCACCGGCTGGTCCCGCTCTCAAAAAGAGATCCTGGGAGTTACTACCTTTCATGGGGATGATCAACTACAGGATTTTCTTGAGCAATCTAATGTTTTACTGTGTCTACTACCGTTGACATCTGAAACTGAAAACATCCTTAATAAACGCCTTTTTGAAAGGTTACCTCAAGGCGCTTATGTGATCAATGTTGCACGGGGTCCGCACCTGGTAGAGGAAGATCTGCTGGAAATGATAGATTCGGGACATCTTTCGGGGGCGAGTCTTGATGTTTTCCGAAAAGAACCTTTACCTGAAGATCATCCTTTCTGGAAACATGAAAAAATTCGTATCACCCCACACATCGCCAGTGTTACTAATCCATCGACTGTGGTGCCCCAGATCCTTGAAAACTATGAAAGAATTAAACAGGGAAAGGAATTGAATAATGTGGTTGACAGAGAGAAAGAATATTAGTGTTCAGTGTTCAGTGTTCAGTGAGCAGTGATCAGTGGTCAGAAAAAATATTTAAATGACCCTTCTAAAAACAACAAACCATAAACAACAAATTGACATCATGAAAGAATTAAAGAACATACTCGTAGCTATTGATTTTAATGACGCTGTTGGGGAACTGCTGGGATATGCCGAAGGTTTGGCTGAAAAGTTTGATGCCAAGGTTTGGGTGCTGCATGTGGCGGAACCCGATCCCGACTTTGTAGGTTATGAACCGGGTCCACAATACATCAGGGATTTTAAGGCAGAAGAGTTCCGGGAGGAACACCGAAACCTGCAAATGTACTGTGACACTTTCTTGAATGATACCATTGAAAAAGAAGCATTACTCATCCAGGGTTCTACCGTAGAAGCAGTACTTGAGGAAGCACAGAAGCTGGAATCTGACCTGTTGATTGTAGGGACGCACAAGCATAGTTTTTTACACAACCTGCTGCAGGAAAGTGTTTCATTAAAGCTGCTGAAAAAGGTAAATATTCCCCTTTTAGCAATCCCTATTGATGAAGACTAGTTTAGCGTCAAAATAAACCGCAGCAGAGGGTAACCCGATGCTTTTATTTTATCCTGGAAGTTTTAATTTTCACATCTGCAGTGGCCCAGGATCTTTGGATATCTCCCTCCAGTTGTTCCACCATCTCGCGGTCGTTCATGTGTTCATAAGCGAGCTTAAGTCCATGCTGAGCCCAGCCGTTTTTAGGCAGCACCTCAAGATCCTTTTCCAGGGTCCTGATAGCATCTGAATATTTCCCCGCTTCGATCTGCACAGCACCTAGAGTGTGTCGAACAGAGAAGAACCAATCCGGCGGCTCCTGAAAGTTCAGATGATCTTCCAGACGAACAGCTTCGGAAAGCAAACTGATGCTCTGGTCATATTTTCCTTCTGAAGCGAGGATCTCTCCTTTCAATACTTTTCGTGCGATATCCACTATGTCCCCCATAGAATTGATCCCCCAGATGCTCATCTCCTGCAGGCGTTCATCCTTTGCCAGTTTTTCCAGTTCCTGAAGTTCGGCTTTGGCCTTTGGTAAATTCTTTTTTCCGAGGTAAGCCATTCCGCGGGCATAACGGGAAATTGCCCGGGGATAAAGCAGGGTGTCCTGCAAATCCCTTTCCAGGATCTTATCCCATTCACCGAATTTCACCTCCACAAAATAAGGGATCATATAAAAATGCTGCAGGGTGGTCCATCCCTGCTCCTTCATCACCTCGGGGTGGATCTTTTCGGCGAGTTTGTAGGCCCCTGTAAAGGCACGTTCTTTATTGCCTTCCAGAGTAGCCGTAGCCGCAAGGAAATGATAGTTGTGCGGATAATACGCCAACGGATATACCCCCTGGGCATGACAGGTGGTCACATAAGCGCTATCTACCTCCACCGCTTTTAGATTTGCAAGGCTGCCTTTGTGGTAATCTCCTGTTTGAATATAAGTGTGCGATGGCATGTGAATAAGGTGACCTGCTCCCGGCACCAGACCTGCATCAAATTTTTCAGCACTGCCAAGAGCACGTTCAGGGGAATTAGAAGCTTCGGTGGCGTGAATGTAAAAATGATGAGCTCCGGGATGATCGGGATAATCCTTCATTACCTTTTCTAAAAGGGCAATTACTGTTGGGGTCCATTCTTTAGGCTCTCCGTTCTTATCGTATAGATCCCAGGGGTACAGATCCATTACCGATTCGGCATAAAGTGCGGCGATCTCCGGATCTTCCCTGTATTTCTCAAACAGCTCCTTCATGGCTGCAGAATATTCGACATCCAGGCTCCGCCTGTCCTCCACCGGTTCTTCCACATACCTTTTTAAAAGGGCATTAATAAGGTCCTTCTCCTTTTGAGTCGCGTTGCCCGCAAGTTCTTTAGCTTTCTGAATTGCTTCATATGCTCTCTTATAATTATCGGGTTCCATCCCGGCATTGTAGTTAGGCCCCAGCACATAGGCGAAGCCCCAGTAGCACATTGCGCACTCAGGATCAAGTTTGCTGGCGTAGTAGAAAGACCTGGCCGCCTCGGCATGATTGAAGCCGTAGGACAATACCAGCCCCTGGTCGAAATATTGCTGAACTTTGGGATTATCTGTAGAAATAGGATAATGTAAAACGTCAAGGCCATCTAAGAGTGGGGCAACGTTATCTTTTTGGTACCACTCGATATCGACAGTTTTAGGGGCACAGCCGTAAGATGAACTCACCTTTTCACCCACCAGTATCTCCTCTTCAGCCGTTTGCCTGTTCTTACATGAGAAGAGGACAAGCGACAGGATCATCAAAATTATACTTCCCTTTTTCATAGCACATAAAATTCATCCTAATAAAAATAATCTAATTATTTGATAATCAGTAGTTAATAAATAAATTTATTCAGTAGGCATAAACAAAAAGCCCCACTCTACAGCAGGGCTTTTGTAAAATATCAGGTGAGCCTGATAAAAAATTATGCATCTACATCAAGGGCAGCATCAATTCTTGCCAGCAGGTCTTTCCAGTGATAAACAGTTAATTTATCATTAGATCTGGAGCTTCCGGCCCTCAGGTCTCTCCTTAGCTGTTCCAGTTCTCCACGCATTAGCGCTATAATATCGGTAGAAGTGACCTCTCCCGGTTCTTCTTTCTCCAGATTTTGTATATACTCTGCAGCAGTATCTACGTAAGAACGCTGAATGTTCCTGCGGTAAGCATCTGCTTTAGTTCCCTTGTATAGTTCACTAAAAATGCCTTTTCTAAGGTCATCCATCATTTCTACCGGAGAATAAGCTTCTTTACCGTTGATCTGTTCATTGGTGAACATACGTTCCAGGCGTTCTTTATCCAGCAGGTTGTCCAGAGATCTTCCCTGCAGCCCCTGAATGTTCTCTATACTACCCGAAGCCTGTATCCTTCCCAGTAACTCTTCATTCAGTAACCAGTGCGGTGTGGTAAAAGCATGTTCATTTAAAAAAGCAATTGCAGCCTCTTGTTTTTCACGGGGCACATGGGTGTAAACCGTTCCCTCCTGGTCGGCTGTTTTTCGGGTTTCGTAGATTCCGCCCACATTGCTTATCACATGGCTAATGTAGCCTCTCCACATGCCGCCCAATTCACGGTAAACTTCCTCCAGGTCATCATAGTCCTGGTTATCTTTTGAGGTCCACTTTACTAAATTGGGTACAACCTTTTTGAGGTTTGCAAGGCCATATTCGCTGGCTTTGATCTGGTCATCCCCAAGGCTTTCCCTTTGAGACTGCGGATCTATGCCACGATAACCACTTCCAAATTCGTAAACAGGATCTCCTGCCTTTTCCAGGATCCAGTTGCTCAGGATCTGTTTTTCTTCCTGTGCAGATTTTCCCGGGATATACCTGTAACCCCAGTTGATGGCATAAAGATCATAAGGTCCCATCATCCTGATATATCTCACTCCTTCATCTCCCGGCTGCGCCACATAATTCACCCGGGCATAATCCATAATGGAAGGGGTAAGCCCATATTTTTGGGTGAATCCAGGATCCCGTAAAGAATCTGTAGGATAAGCCGAACTCGCTTTCATGTTGTGCGGTAAACCAAGGGCATGGCCTACTTCGTGGGCGATCACCATACGCATCATCTCGCCTATCTCTTCTTCGGGTGTTTCCAGGGAACGGGCTGCAGGATTTTGTGCCCCTGCTTCTATCATAAACCTGTTACGGTATGAACGCAGGTGGTTATGATACCAAATAATGTCACTTTCTATGATCTCTCCGGTACGGGGATCGGTCACCGAAGGTCCCATTGCATTCCGGGTAGTGCTTGCCACATATCGCACTACAGAATAACGCACGTCTTCGGGACTGAATTCAGGATCTTCTTCTTTAGTAGGTGGATCTTTGGCAATTACTGCATTTTTGAAACCTGCAGCTTCAAAAGCTACATTCCAGTCTTCTATTCCCTGCTTGAAGTAAGGCCTCCATTTTTCAGGCGTTGCAGGGTCCAGATACCAAACAATGGGTTTTACCGGTTCAACAAGTTCGCCCCTTTTATATGCTTCCATATCTTTAGGTACAAGTCTCCATCGGTTGATGATCTCGTAATCATCGGCTTTAAGCGCCTGGGAATTGTAATCATATTTGCGGGTAGTAAACCAACCTACGCGATGATCGGCCAGGCGGGGCTGCATCTTATCTTCCGGAAGCAGGATCATAGACTGGTTCATCAACATTGAAATGGTCCCGGCCTGTTCTCTTGCGGGTGGTTCTTCCGCCTCATAGGTCATCACATGCTTCACCTCAACATTCTTTGGATATGCATGAGCCGACTGGATGTAAGATCTTGATTTATCCAGCTTTTTAACTTTGTACTGTTTCCGAAGCTCGGGAGAAACACCGTTTATAGCGGCAACTTCCTCTGTGAAAAGGTCACTCACTTCAATTACTGCGGAAGTTTTGTTGTCATTATAAGCCGAAATTTTAGCGCTGAAGAGGATTGGAAAGAAATTGTTCGCCTGCACCGATTGATAAATTGGAGATCCTTCCTCGCTCTCATTCTCAAAACTGATCACCTTCATATCAATATGATCTCCCCGCTTTGACCAGCGCACTACCTGTTCGTTTACTTTGGAGCCGGCGTTAACGTACCCACCACCAAAGCCTGCAGGAACTCCTGCAATACGGCTCACCAGCAGCATATCTTTTTCAAGCAGCTCCAGCGGAACCTCGAAATAGAGTTTATCTCCAACAAAATGTGAGGTAAAAAGACCTTGATCGCTTTTGGCTTCCGAAGTGATCACCTCGTTATAGGGTTTAATATCGGATTTCATTTGTCCTGGTTTTTTTGCGACATCTTTTGGGGAGTCGGTGACGATTTGCTGCGTCTGGCAACTTACACCTACCGCGAGCAACAGCCCGTACATCGGTAATTTTTTTATCATGGGTCAATGGGATTTAAGTTTCCCAAGATAAAAAATGAAATTAGAAGTACGAAATGGAAGTTAGAAGTACGACGTTAGAAGTACGAAGTTAGAGGTACGAAGTTAGAAGTACGAAGTTAGAAGTATGAAGAATTAATCCCCGCAAAGGCCGAAAAGGTGTCGTAGAATAAATTCGAATCCTCATATCTTCGAATTATATTTGGAATTTAGTGCTCGTAATTTGGGATTCAATTTCTTTGTTTCCCCCAGATTTCAGCTCCCCGAAGAGCTAATGTTAAATGACCATTGCTAATTGATAAGTGTTTAGTTCATTGCCCGAGCCTGTAGAAAATTTTGAGTCCGGCAGAGGGTAAGATAAATCCGGAGCCAATAAGGTCGAGATCGCCTGTTACGGCATCTGTCCTCTCCTTTTTTGCCGTGTTCCTGTCCACAAGCATTAACATTAGCCCGGCCTCGAGGGCTACACCAAACTGCGGAGTAACATTGAATTCTCTCCCCAGTCTCGGAACAAACAGCAGGTTCATCCGTTTTTCCCACTCCCCTTCACTGTGCATATAAGTAATTCCGGCTTTTCCGTACCAGGGTGGCAAATCGGTTTGTTGAGATCTTCCCGCGAAATGGTAGTAGAAGTCAGCCGAAGCATTAAAATTCTCATTCTTGTAACCCGGACTGGTTCCAATGCTTAATCCATATTGATATTGATCCAGCTGTATTCTAAAGCCCACATTTACCATCTCGGGAGTTCCCGCTCCTCCTGTGAGATTAAATTCTCCCTGCGCTAGAGTTATATTGGCAGAAAATAAAAAGAGCAGGCCAAATACGAAAGGAATAAAACTGTTCTTCATATCATAATTATTATGCAGGCAAAGGGCCCTTACTATTTTTTCCCGAGGGCAGTCGGAGTTGCCTTTTAATTTTTGATAGCAAAAGTTAAAGCAATGTAGATTAAATAATTGAAATATAGTTTTTGGGTACTAATTTCCGCAGCTGTTTTGCGATTAATCTACAGGTTGTTTTTATCTTGTTATTGCTTAAATAACCTAAAATTTAATGATTAACAAACAAGAACTTTCTGCTGTTCACGAGCGTATAAGGCCGTTTATCCACAAAACTCCTGTGATCACTTCAAAACTCCTTGATGAAATATCGGGAGCTGGTTTGTTCTTTAAATGCGAAAACTTCCAGCGAATGGGAGCTTTTAAAATGCGGGGAGCGACTAATGCAATTTTAAATCTTTCCCGGAAGCAACAGGAAAAAGGCGTGGTAACGCATTCCTCCGGAAATTTCGCCCAGGCCATATCCCTGTCGGCCAGGAGTATTGGGATTCCTGCCTACATTGTGATGCCGTCGACAGCACCGCAAGTGAAGAAAGAAGCGGTAAAAGGTTATGGGGGAAGGATCACCGAATGCCTTCCCACCCTTGATGCAAGAGAGAAGGCAGCCGAAAAGATCATAGATGAGACCGGAGCCACTTTTATACATCCGTCTAACGACCTGGATGTGATCTATGGGCAGGGCACCGCAGCTATGGAGTTGTTGGAAGATTATCCGGATCTCGAGCTGATAGTAACGCCGGTTGGCGGTGGCGGACTCATTGCCGGAACAGCACTTGCCGTACATTACTTCGGAAAGAATTGTAAAACCATTGGCGCCGAACCTTTTGAAGCAGATGATGCCTTTCGCTCCCTGCAGAGCGGAAAGATCGAAGAAAATGAATCGGCAAACACTATTGCCGATGGCCTGAAAACCCAACTTGGCGATAAAAATTTCCCGATCATACAGGAGCTGGTCTCTGAAATAATCAGGGTGGAGGAAGAAGAGATCATCTCTGCCTTAAAGCTAATTTGGGAACGCATGAAGATCGTAGTTGAACCTTCGAGTGCCACGGCACTTGCCGCAGTGCTGAGAGAGAAAGAAAAATTCGAAGGTAAAAAAGTGGGAATCATCATTTCTGGTGGAAATGTAGATCTGAAAAATCTTCCGTTTTAAAAATTCGATTCAGAACAAATCCTGCTCATCGTTAGCCGGTTATAGCTATTGCAAAGGTAACCGGAGTGATGATCTTGCGGAACCTATCCCCTGGTGCAAAAATGTAACCGGAAAAAATCAATTGGTAAAAAATTGAGTTTTCAGACTGGGAGACTCCGGTTCAAGGAACCCGGTTATGTTCCCGATACACTTTCTCTCCAATCTTGCCTTCATCTCCCAATGCCCTACCTTTGATCAACCATGCGGTTCCAAAGAAGAAAAGGATAAGAGCTTCCAGTATCAATGTTGAATAGTTGAAAAGATAATACACTTCAGAAACAGGGATTAAAACCATCAGCACAATAATAGCGCTGCCGCAAAAAATATAGATATGGTTTTCGTTGAAGGTGCTCACGGGTATATCTTCAGCTTTGTTCTGCCCTATGGTAAAAACATTAATGGAGATCAATGCGAACGCAAGGAAAAGTAAGGCAGCAAAAATGTAATGCAACCAACCTAACCACGAAAACTGATAAGGGAAGAGGGTAAAAATATTTTGTAGGTCGGTTTCAGGTGCAACGGGCACAAGAGACACTCCCACGGCCATGATGCCTGCAATATTGGTAAGCAGCTGGTCATTCTTCAAAAGTGATGCATTCCAGTGCCCTTTATAAGAGATCATGAACAAACCAACCGCAGCAAGAGTACCGGTGAAAATGTCGCGAAGATTGGTGTAATAATAATCGCTGATTGACGGCTGCACTTCCGTCTTAAAAAAGGGAATAAAAGAGAGTCCTACCAGGAGAATAGGAAGCGCAAAACCCAGGTATCCAATTACCCGTCTGATCCTGCGGTAAGTGAAAACATCGTTCTTGCTCCGGGTTTTCAAATTAGAAAAAAGATTAGGTGCTCCCTAAGATAAACTTTCTCAGGGATAAAAAACAAAATTCGGGCTGTAGGTGATCTTGACATCCATTCTAAAAATGAAATTTTCAAGAAGTATTCCTAATCAAAATTGCTGCTGACGTTTTTAATCTTACTCATAGCGAAATAGGTAATAACTATTCCCAAGAGGAACATCATCCAAAAAATATAATTGTATTTGAGTCCAAAAATCCAGTTGTAAAATGGTTCTCCCAGATACTGAAGTGAAAACCATAAAATATTAGCAAGACTATGCAGGAAAATTGTGTAAAAAATATTTCCGGTTCTTTTATAAATGATACAGGCGATCATTCCAAGAAGGAAGGCGGGCAGTAAATTGCGCAAGCTGGATATATGCAAAAGTGAGAAACAAAGGCTGGAAATAAGCATAGCTGTCGTCACTGAATATCTTTTCAGCAACTCTCCAAAAAGGTATTTTCTAAAGAACAATTCTTCGAGTACCGGTGCTAAAAGAATGGCAAAGATGCCCTCGTAGAATATAAACCTGTCTGCCTCAGGAAAGTGGTATGGTTCGGCTTTTTCCAAAAGGTAAAAATTCCAGATCTTTTCCAAATCGAAAAGAGGCCGCTCAATTAATTCCAATCCTATAGCGATAAACAGTACATAAACGAGAAATTCATGCTTTAAAGCGCTTATTTTTTCAGGTGCAGCGCGTAGACTCAACTTAAATCCTGAAATTTTAAACATTATGGCGTAGGCAGTGAGGGGGGCAAGCCAGGTAATTAACCCGAATAGATGTTTAAAACCCTCTTCAGTAAGATCATTTTCAAACAGATCCAGGAGATATAGTGCTGCAATTGCGCTGGTCAACATGGTAGCCACAAGACCAACAAAATATATTCCTGCTTTCGTGATTGTCATTTCTGCTATGCTCCTACCGGAAAGTATTCTGTGACTTTTAATGCTTCGGAAGCAAGATCCACATAAAAATAGTGCAACTTTTCTTCTGCATCGGGTTGGCCATTGTCATTCGTATCCTGAAGGCTTCTAAAATAGAGACGCTTCATTGCCGGTACCACCCGGAACCCGAGCACCACCTGATTTAAAGGGCTGATCTTTTTAAAATTTCCGCCATTAATCGTGCTGATATAAAGCGCTTCCCGGTCTTCGGAAGTTAATTTTTCATCGCTATTGGTGTCTGTGTCCACAACATTGTAGAGGAGCAACTGTTTTCCTGTATTATCAAAGATCTCGCGCAGAAAATGAACAGACCGTATTCTTATATTTTGAGCTGTGAGCGCAGTAAATGCTTCGGAATTAAGCTCCTGAAACCTCAGATTGGAAAAGTTCCCATAGAAACTGTCTCCGCTAACCGGGCTTCCAGAATTATGACTGTCTGATCCATAGTATTCTTCCCTTACCTCAATTTTCCCCACCGGGTGAATTAGGTAACTGGTACTGTCAATATGCACCGGAAGAGTGGCAACGGCAAGAAATTTGCCTTTCTCCTCCCCCGGCTCTTCAGGATTGAGCGGGCGTTTGATTTGGTCTCCAATACAACCAAGGCACAACAGGCATAAAGGCAGAAGGCATAAAAAATTTCTCATTTTTGGAAGGTTTAGAAATGGGGGTAAAATAATAAGATCCTTGAGTTAATAAATTAAATTACGGCCGGTCGCGGAGGTAGGGATGCAGACTTTAACCCGATTCGCTGATCAATTTAGTTATTTTATTTAAAAACCAGGATAATATGTGCCGGTGCCGCTGTTTAAGGGTGAATTGAAATCTGCTTTATAAGGTCTCCCCGGAAGATCTCGGGGTTAAAGCGGTTTCAAAAACCTGGTTATAAGGAGGTATTTTTTATCGGATATCAGATAAGGCTTCAAAAATGCCATTTTGAAGCAGCATTACTAAAGAAAATATTACAGGTTTTTTTCTTTAGCAATTTCCTCTTTAATTTTTTGATTCATATCGAACTTAGCACCTTCCAGAAAATATATCCGGGTTTTGTGTTCCCGTGCATAGGGATGGGTTATAGAATCGGCAAGTATTACTTTTTCAAAGAAAGCTGCCTCGGGTAAATCATCCTCTCCCTCCTCATAATCTCTGATCCTGATTAGATTGAAGTAAGGACGATCTAAATTGAACCAGTTAATATAATCTGCACTAAAAGAAACGGCCTTTATCCCTTCGTCAGTATAAAAATTGATGGCTCCGGCCTGCCCGTAATTGTCTGCAAAGACAAGAGTTTGTTCTTTTTCGGGTATATTCCTATAAACGGAATCGACTTTTCGGGCCAGTTCTTTCCAGCCTAACATATCGGCAAAATCCTGGGGAATTTCATGATCTTTTCCATCCTCCCATCGAAGCATGCCCAGCTCTTTGTATTTTTCAGAATTTGCGATGATTTCTTCAGGAGCTTTATTCGGAAATACTACCCCAAACATGGGGATGAATACTACAACAGGAATGCCTATTACTACCGGTCTGAGATATCTTTTCCAGCCTCCCTTCAGAATTTTCTCAAGATAAACCGCACCAAATGCAATGTAAACCGGATACAGACCTATGGCGTAATAAGGTTTTGCCTGGAAATATAAAAAGACCGCCAGAGTTAGAAAAAATGCCCATAAGAACGATCGGAATTTCTTAAAGGGTTCATATTTGATCAATGCATATAAACCTGCAATGTTTGTGAGGAGAGAACCAAGAAAGAACAGGATCTGGGTGACTAAAAAGTCTTTCCTGCTTACGTTGACTAATTGCATCTCGGCCAGATTTCGCATGTGATCCACAACCGGAAAATCATTGTTATACTGCCACAGGAGATTGGGTAATATCAGAACCAACGCGAGCAAAAGAGACAGGTAAAGTTTTTTCTTTCTGAAGATCTTTCTTTGCCCTGTCAGCAGAACAGCGGGTAAAAAGCCCAGCACCAAAAAAACTATATTATACTTGTTTAAAAAACCCAGAGCAAAAATAAAAGCTCCCCAAAAAAGCCATTTTGGCTGTTCAGAATTAAAATATTTAATAATGATAAAGTAAAGCGTAGTCCAGCAGAGAATATCAAAAGAATTAGGCTGGTAGAGCGTGTTCAGCCTTAGGATCGCAGAGAGGAGCACACCTGTCGCACCCAAAACCAGGGCGAAAAGATTTCCTTTCAATTCCCGTATGGCTTCCCATACTACCACCATGGTCAATGCGCCAAACAAAGCAGGAAAGAACTTTACCCAAAAAACGGAATTCCCCAGGAGAAAGATGATCCTGGAGATCCAGGCAGTAAATGGCGGAACTGAAGCATAGCCTCCGGCGAGATGATGGCCCAAATCCAGGTGAAGAAACTCATCCCGGTGCAACTCATAAACGGGATGTATAAGCTGATACTGGAGAAAAAATTTCAGCATTACAAACCCAATAAGAATCAGAAGATTCCCGGGTGCGAACTGTGTTTTTGGAGCCGGTGCAGTTTCTCCCATAGATAAGGGATTAGGATCTTAAAGATAGAATTCTTTCTAAAATTCGTATCTCACCCGTTTAAAATTCTTCCGAAATAAACCCTTCTCACCAAAAGCTATTTTTCAATCTCAAATAGTTTAGGTGAAAGTCCTAAAAACTACAATCGGTCACCACTACCGTATTTTCATCTCTTAGCGTAGCGATCTGCTCGAACTCCTCCGAAATATCATCAATACAGATATATTCAACATGTGGCAGATATGAATTAGGAGCGCTTCCAATGTCCCGGACCAGAAGGGTGGTAAGTACAGAGGAATTTTTGAGGATCAGGTTATCAATGTGGTTTTCAGAAATGTTGAGCCATTCAAGTTTTGTCAAACAATGAAAATCAAAGGTCTCGGGCTCTCCTCCCTCCAGGTACCACATATCCAAAATTTGTAACGCCGGCACCTCACAGAAATCCACATATAAAAAACTGTTGAGGAAGCTCATTTTTTTCAACCTGTTCAACCCTTGCATCTTTACCTCAATAAAATTGTAAGGCTCCTTGTAATCTTCATCATCACCATACCAGGTAGGCCTATTGTGAGATAGATCCAATTCTACGAGATTAGTTAAACCCCTTAGATCAAATTTTTCAAAATAATTTGATGCGAGATGATTGACCTGGAGGAACTCCAGCTTTTTTAGTGCTGTAAAGTCATAGGTAAGCAATTTGGGATCTGGTTTATTAATATCGTATATTCCTCCTTTTCCTGTCACCGTGAGACTTGTAACATTAATAAAGTGTTCTATTCCCGAAAGATCCACATACCTTTCAATGGTTGTATAATCAAAATGAAGAAGTAATCCTTGAACTGCTTCTGCTTCACTTCTCTGGATCTCCCCGTCATTATTCAGGTCGATATCGCTGTCACCCTCCTGGTCTCCGTTGGTGTCGATAGAATTAGTATTTACCAGCAAATGTTTAAAATGCTCATCAGGAATTTCAATGATATCTTCGGCCACGGGAGGCTCCGGTTCTTTGTCGGCCGGACCTTCGGGTTCACATGAAGCAGCAAGAAAAAGTGCAGAAAATAACAACAGGGGTACAAAATACCTTTTCATGAATGATGGATTGATTAGTTCAGTAAAAATGCAATAGGACCGGCCGGTTGCGGAGGTAGGGATGCAGACTTTGACCAGATTCGCTGATCAAGTTAAATATTTTATTTGAAAATCAGGATAGTATGTACGGGTGCAGCGAAAAAAGGGAAATATTTATTTGCTTCTTAAGATTTCTGCGGAAGAGCTGAGTTCTATTAGAGGTGTCAAAAATGGCACTTTTGAAAGGTGATTTGGAATGGGAATGCAGTATTAGATCTTACTTCAGACTTAGGTATAGCTTTGCCATTGGCCATTTTTTATCGATGCTGATCCAGCAGGATCATATTCCCATCGGGGTCGGTGAGCATAAGACTGGCAGGACCCGAACTATTCTCATCAGCCTCAGATAGCAGATTCAGGTTTTTGTTTTTTAGCTGTTTCTGAATTTCCCTGATATCAGAAAACTCTTCCAGGTTTCGGGCATCTTCATCCCACCCGGGATTAAAAGTGAGAATATTACCTTCAAACATCCCGTTAAAAATTCCAATAAGGGCGTTCCCGTTTTTCAGGATGAAATAATTTTTATCGGCGCTTCCAGCAAAAACATGAAATCCCAGGTCTTCATAGAATTGCCTGGATTTTTCCAGGTCCTTTACACTAAGACTAACAGAGAATGCTCCCAATTTCATATGATCAGATTTAAGAGGTTTTAATAAAGGTAGTCAAAAATGCCATTTATGGAGTCCCTTTCTTTATCTGCATAAATAGACTATTAAAGATTTTTTCTCACTCCTTTTTAGCGGAATCAAGCCTTACCACCCACTCAATACCGAATTTATCTCTAAACATCGCAAAGAAGGAACCCCCGCTCCTGTCATCATTGGGCACTTCCACATTTCCCCCTTCAAATAAAAAACCGGCGAACAGTTTTTTGGCTTCTTCCAGAGTATCGGTAGTAACTGAAATTTTGGCGGTTTGCTCTACATCTTTAAAAGTTGTTATCTATAATACCCAACAGGGAAAGACAAGCCTATGGCAACCGCCCCCGTAACCTGCGCCGGACTGTTATGAAGAAACCCCGTGAGTTCCAGAGTCACATTGTGGTCGGGGCCTAATTCAAATCCAACGGAGACGGGAAAATGTAAAAAAATTCCGCTTTTTTCAAATTTCCTTTTGGCGGTGACAGTTTCAAAAGTACCCACGGTACTCCCTACTCCCAGTTCCAGGTAAGGAGCAACCCACTCAGTCGGGAGTGTCAACCTCGCTTTGCCGCCAAAGAGGAATGCGTTAACTGTTGCTTTATCTTCGGGTTTGATGGGGCCACCAAAGCTTTCATTCATTTCTGTGAAGATATATCCTGCATAAGGCCGAAGATCCACCCACTCATTGATGCCCAGCACATATTCCCCCTGTGCAAAATAGCCTGTGCCGTAGAAGCCCACCTCATCATAAGGCACGCTAAGGCCATAGCCTACAGAAACTTCAATCGCCTCGTCAGAAATAAATTGAGCCTGCACCCGGGTGAGGCCAAAAAGGGTAAATAAGATCAACAGCGTTTTTTTCATATTTCGAAAGTCGGTTTCTTTGCTTCCGCGTGTGGCAGGGAAGAAAAAGCGGGACATTCGGCTTCCGAAAATATGAAATATTCCTAATTTTTTTAAAAGATTTGGAGGATTGAAGACCAACTGCAGATAATTCCGTTGAAACCCAGAAATGATTTTCCGCGCTATTTTAAAACCCGGGAATCAATTATTGCAAACCTTCCGCAGGAATATTTAATCTCCGAAAACTCCTTATATTTAGCGCTCTTAAAATTTTCAAAAATTTATCTATGATCCATAAATCGCTACTGGCATTGCTACTGCTAATGTCAACCTCCTTAGTATTTGCGCAGGAAGAAGAAAAGAAAGATGACAAAAAATGGAATGTCAACGACCCCTATACCGACGACTGGAATATCAAGGAAGTTCCCCTCAATACCGATGAAGGTACCTGGATGAACCTGGACGTAAGCCCCGATGGAAAGCAGATCGTTTTTGACCTTTTAGGGGATCTGTACATCATGCCGATAAGTGGTGGAAAGGCTACCGCGCTTACCAGCGGGATGGCTTATGACGTACAGCCACGGTTTAGCCCAGATGGAAAAAGCATCTCCTATACCAGCGATGCAGGTGGCGGGGATAACATCTGGATCATGGATGCAAACGGCAAGAACGCAAAACAACTTACCCATGAAAACTTCAGGCTGCTCAACAACGCCGAGTGGATGCCTGACGGGAACGCGATCGTGGCCCGTAAGCATTTTACCTCCGGCCGCTCCCTTGGTGCCGGGGAAATGTGGATGTACCATTTAGGCGCAGGAAAAGCAGGGATCCAGCTCGTGGAAAAGAAGAACGAGCAACAGGATATGAACGAACCCAGTATTTCCTCCGATGGCCGTTATCTTTATTACAGCCAGGATGAGTATCCCGGCGGATTTTTCCAATACAACAAAGATCCCAACAAGCAGATCTATGTGATCAATCGCTACGACTTTAAAACCGGAGAGATCGACCGAGTAACCGGCGGGCCCGGTGGTGCTGCAAGACCGCAGGTATCCCCTGACGGAAAAAAGCTGGCTTTTGTAAAGCGGGTGCGCACAAAATCTGTACTGTTCATCCACGACCTGGAAACGGGTGAGGAATGGCCGGTATACGACCAGTTGAGCAAAGATCAACAGGAGGCATGGGCGATCTTCGGGGTATATCCCGGTTTCAGCTGGATGCCGAACAACAAAGACATTGTGATGTGGGCAGAAGGAAAGATCAAAAAAGTGAACATTGACAACACCAATGTTTCAGAAATACCTTTCAACGTCGACACCACCATCAAAATAGCTGAAAGCCACCACACCGATCACCAGGTGCATACAGATGAATTTAATCCGAAAGTGATCCGTCATGCGGTGACATCCCCCGACGGAAAGACCTTGGTCTTTAATGCCGTGGGTTACCTGTGGAAGAAAAACCTTCCTAACGGAACTCCGCAGCGCATCACCGATGCTGAAGAATTTGAATTCGAACCCAGTTTCTCTCCCGACGGAAAGAGCATCGTATATGTGACCTGGAGCGATAACAATATGGGCGCAGTAAGATCTATTAGCCTTAACGGCAGAAATTCAAAAAAACTGACTGCCGAAAAAGGCATTTTCAGGAACCCATCTTTCTCCAGTGACGGCAGCATGATCGTCTTCAACAAGGAAGGCGGAAACTCTGACCTGGGAAGGACCTTCACCAAGAACCCCGGAATTTACCTGATGAAGGCTTCCGGAGAAAATATGAAAAAGATCCACGATGAAGGCGAGTTTGCCATGTTCAACACCAATGATGACCGTATCCTGTTCCAAACAGGCGGGTATTTATTCGGAAACCTTACCAAATCCCTGAAGAGTATCGACCTCAACGGAAAGGACGAGCGCACCCACATCGAATCCAAATACGGCGGACGCCTTGTTCCAAGTCCCGACAATAAATGGGTAGCCTTTAGCAACCTGCACAAAGCTTACGTTGCTCCGCTTGTTATGACCGGAAAAGCTGTGGAAATAGGGCCTGAAAGCAAAACCCTCCCGGTGAGTCAGCTGGCGAAAGATGCGGGGATCAACCTGCACTGGTCGAACGACAGCCAGAATGTACACTGGACATTGGGAGATGAATACTTTACCAATAAGATCACTCAGCGTTTCACCTTTTTAGAGAATTCTGTAGATTCCATTCCGCCCATTACTGAAGAGGGAACCAAGATCGGGCTGCAGGTGAAGACAGATGTTCCGAAGGGACAGATCGCTTTCACCAATGCGCGCATCATTACCATGGACGGCGATAAGGTGATCGAGAACGGAAGTATTGTGATCGAAGGTAACAAGATCGTGCAGATAGGAACAGCTGCTGAAGTGAATGTTCCGAAAAACGCGAAGGTTTACGACGTAGCCGGAAAAACCATCATGCCCGGAATGGTGGATGCACATGCTCACATTGGCGCCTTTAGATATGGATTGACTCCGCAGCAGCACTGGCCGGCATTTGCCAACCTTGCTTACGGAGTGACTACTGCACATGATCCTTCGGCTTTAAGTGAAACCGTTTTTGGAATGGCCGAATTGATCAAAAGCGGGGAAATGGTTGGTCCACGCCTCTACTCCACGGGGATCATCCTGTACGGGGCCGAAGGGGATTTTAAAGCAGAGATCAACAGCCTGGAAGATGCACGTTCGGCTTTGAGAAGGACCAAGGCTTTTGGGGCGACATCAGTGAAGAGTTACAATCAGCCGCGCCGTGAGCAACGCCAGCAGGTGATGCAGGCAGCAAAAGAACTCGATATGAACGTGGTGCCCGAAGGGGGAAGTACCTTTTTGCATAACATGAACATGATCGTGGACGGGCATACCGGGATTGAGCACAACATTCCCGTGGCGCCGGTTTATAAAGATGTGCTTACCCTTTGGGGCAACAGCAACACCGGCTACACTCCCACACTCATCGTCAACTACGGCGGAATTAACGGAGAGTATTATTTCTATGACAAGACCAATGTTTGGGAAAATGAAAAACTGCTGAATTTCACTCCGAGGTCAGTAATTGATTCCCGCTCAAGGCACCGCACGACTTTGCCTGAAGAAGAATATGAGCAGGGACCAATATTGGTTTCAGAAACTGCCAAACAACTTTCTGATGAAGGCGTAAAAGTGAATATGGGTGCCCATGGACAAATTCAGGGGCTTGGAGCACACTGGGAGCTTTGGTTGATACAGATGGGCGGCATGAGCAACATGGAAGCCCTAAAGACTGCTACCATCAACTCTGCAGAATACATAGGACTGGGCAGCGAGATAGGTTCCCTTGAAGAAGGAAAACTGGCCGATCTTATTGTGATGGAAGAGAATCCGCTGGAGGATATTAAGAATACCAATACCATCATTTATACCATGGTAAACGGAAGGCTCTATGACGCTGAAACCATGAACGAGATTGGAAACGAGCCAAAGGAAAGGTTACCATTTTACTGGGAGAACAACCGCTACAATCCTTCTTTGGGATGGCATGAGGAGAGCACGGGGCATGGGTGTATGGCTCATTAATGAGACCGCTGGCGCTGTTGGATCTTAGATCGCTGCGCTGTGAGATGTGAGACTTACTCTAGCGCGGGAGGAGGCTAGAAACTAGAGTCTAGACTAGAGCAGATTTAAAAAGCTGGAACCCTTTGGGTTTCGGCTTTTTCTTTTTTTCCGTTTTACCCCTGCCCTTAAGGGAGCCGGAAAAAGAGGTAAAATTTAAAAGCCCCGGAGGGGTGACCCATATTTGAGGGAGGGATCTTTCCTTGGGCTAAAGCCCGGGATTATCTTCATTATTGATCCCGCACCTGAAGGTGCGGGCAATTCATGACTGTTTAATAATTATTATGATAAATGAATTGCCTCCGGCTTTAGCCGGAGGATTAAAAATAGCAAGAACAAAAGGCTTTAGCCCAACCTATTCTAATTGCCGATCCTGCATAGAATAAAATGTAACTTTGCAGCCAATTCTGAATCCTGAATTTTGAATTTTGAATAGATCTGACCTTGAACTTTAGACATTAAACTTTGAACCATTGTTGCAAACAATTACACATTACTTCCTCCACTTCATCTTCATTGGTGCCATCGCTTACTGGTACGATAAAACCAACTGGAAGAAGTACTGGTTGATCCTGCTGGCTACTATGCTGGTTGATCTGGACCATTTACTCGTGACACCTATCTTTTCTCCCGGCCGGTGCAGCATCCGATTCCATTACCTGCATTCAGAATATGCGATCCCATTCTATTTCCTGGGAGCGATGTTTATAAAGCACAAGATCATTCGGCTGGTGATGATCGGGCTGGCATTTCACATGATCACCGACTTCATCGATTGTGTGTGGATGTATTCGAAATGTGAGGAATGTTCTGCAAAAGAGGCATTTGAAGGCTTATGGTAGAGTTTTAAAGGCCATTTGCTTTTAGCCTTTAGCCATTAGTCATTGCTCTTATGGTCTTCATATTAACAAAAACAGGTTCCGAGCTTTATCGCCTTTCCCCATTTAACCAATCTCCAATTAACCATTCCTAAATTAACCGTTTCCCAATCACTATTCCCTAATTTAACTTTTATTAAAAAATCAAAATCCATTATATTTACCAGCGGAGTTTTCACTGCTCCGTCACCAACAGCCAAAAATCTCTAACATGCACGTAGCCATTGCGGGAAACATAGGGGCGGGAAAAACGACCCTCACCAAATTACTAGCGAAACATTTTAACTGGGAAGCACAATACGAAGATGTACTGGAAAATCCGTACCTCGAGGACTTCTACAATAAAATGGAACGTTGGTCCTTTAACCTGCAGATCTATTTTTTGAACAGTAGGTTCCGTCAGATCCTCGATATTCGCGAGAGCGGAAAAGCTATTATTCAGGATAGAACTATTTACGAGGATGCGCACATCTTTGCTCCCAACCTGCATGCAATGGGCCTTATGACCAATCGGGATTATGAAAACTACAAATCCCTGTTTGACCTGATGGAAAGCGTAGTTAAAGGTCCCGATCTTTTGATCTACCTGCGCAGCAGCATTCCCAATCTGGTTTCCCAGATCCACAAACGTGGCCGGGATTATGAGAATTCCATTTCCATCGATTACTTAAGCCGACTCAACGAACGTTATGAAGCCTGGGTGCATAACTACAACAAAGGCAACCTGCTCATCATTGATGTGGATAACATCAACTTCGTGGACAATCCCGAAGATCTTGGAAATATCATTACAAGAGTGGATGGGGAATTGCATGGGCTTTTTAAGTAGGGAGTATTAAGTATTGAGTATTGAGTGTGAGTATTGAGTAGTGTGTATTGAGTATTGAGTATTGAGGAATTAAATTTTCATCAGGCACCTCCGGAATCTCCGTATTACCAATTTCCCGGGTGGATAGTGGGCCGTGGATAAAAAATTATTCCCTGGTCTTTTCATTAAACAGTTGAATCCGTCTAAACCATCAGGAGATTGCTTCGGTCGCCTGGCGGCTCCCTCGCAAAGACGATACACCACTCATTGTTTGCTATTTATTGGTCATTGTAAATTGCTTATTGCATTGATTTTCATTATCTTAAACAGAAAATACTCATGAAAGCCAGTATGTTTTTCTGGAGTTTTATTCTGCTCTTTTTTTGGTCCTCTTCCAGTCAGGATAGATTCCAGCAACAAAGGGAGAATCTTGTGAAAAATCAGTTGATTCCGAGAGGAATAAAGAATAAGGCGGTATTGGAAGCCATGCGAAGCGTGGAAAGGCATCTTATGGTCCCAAAGGACGTGCAGAAACATGCGTATGAAGACCGGCCCCTACCCATTGGCAGCGGACAAACCATTTCCCAACCCTTTATTGTTGCCTTTATGACCCAGGCCATTCAACCTGAACCCGGAATGAAGGTGCTGGAAATAGGAACCGGTTCCGGCTATCAGGCAGCCGTACTTGCAGAAATTGTTGATGAAGTGTACACTATTGAAACTGTTGAAGCACTCGGTAAAAAGGCTGAAAAAACCCTGACGGGAATGGGTTATAAGAATATTTTTTACAAGATTGGCGACGGTTACCACGGCTGGGAGGAACATGCGCCTTTTGATGCAATAATTGTGACTGCAGCTCCTGAGGAGATTCCGCCAAGGCTCATAGAACAACTCAAAACAGGAGGTAAAATGGTGATCCCCGTTGGCCCTTCTGCCAATCAACACCTTAAACTTATTGAAAAGAAAAAGAATGGAAAGATCACAAGCAAAGAGCTGCTGCCGGTAAGGTTTGTGCCGTTTACCAGGAGAGATAATTAGTGATCAGTGATCAGAGTTCAGTAACGGTAAATTCCAAAGCGGGGTTAGAAAACCTGCAACTTGGAACCTAAAATAGGCAAATTGTAGCAGTGAACTTAAAAACCGCAACAGGGAACTCATCACTCTGAACTCATAACTCCTAATTTATAAACCCAATTTCCCTCGCATGTTCTTCGGCTTGTTTAGAGGTTTCGACCATGATAACCGGAACGGTTTTAAAATTATCCACAATACTTCTTACCCGTCTCATTTGTCGTTTGTGTTTTACACTTCGCAGGTAAATGGCCAGGACACGGTCCGGGTATTGGGCAGCGATTTCTGTATAAATAGCGGGATCATGTTCGCCGCTGTCGCCAATGAGGATGAAATTAAGGTGCGGATAAGTCTTAAGGATGTTGATGATCTCCTTTTGCTTATGCTGCTTTTCGGGACGTAAGGTTTTATCAAACGGAGTCCTAAAATCACGCAGCAAGATTGGCCCTTTAGGAAAGTCATTAACCTCCAGGAACAGCTTGAGGTATTCGTAAAGATTCCATGGACTATTACTCAGGTAGATGATGGGATTTTGTTCATGCCCCTTTTTCCCGTCGTGCAGATCACGATAGAATTTTGGTGCTCCTTCCAAAGAGATCCTTTTATAGGCGTGCTTAAAAAGCGAATTTTTGATCACTCTCCATTTTAAAAACGAAGTTACTCCGGTATGTAAAATGGTATCGTCAATGTCACTTATTACTCCGTAGCTGGCTTTAACCGGCGGAATTAGCAATTCGGCATCGAATTCATTGTCATTATTGATGATGCTGTTCGGCACCTCATTTACAAAGTGGGTTTTCAGCTTTACCCAGCCCTCATCATCTGCAAATTCCTTCAGGTTGAGAGAGATCGTTTTATCAAAAAGGAAATAACCTTCAGCATTGGTTTTGGTAGTAAGCGTGACCTTATTTGGCAGCACAAGGGCGATCTCTGTATCTGCGATCTCGTAGCTGTCAAATTGTTTGTACGTATTGGCAAGGGTCCTGAAGAAGGATTGATCCTCATGCATCTTCAGTTTATCATCATCAATTGCACGCCCCAGCAGGTAAAGGTGACTGGCCGTACCATAACTGCGGTAGGTGGCCAGCTTGACCTCTGGTTTTGCGGTGAGATGGTTTTTTAGCCTGGAAAGGATACGCATGAAAAGGTCGTTAAAACGTCATTTTTTAAACTTGAGTGAAGTTACACTGAAAAACAAAAATCCCCTGCAAATACAGGGGATTTTAAAAATAATTTAGGAAATTTCTTTCAGGATTACTCTTTTTGAGCTGCTAATTCAGCTGCCTGTTGTTCTTCTAAAGTCTCTAATTCTGAAACAGTCAAAGCTATTTTTTCCGCAGTAGTTAAAACTTCAGACTTGTCTTCTGAAAACTGAGCAGAAGACTTCACCTCTGCCTCTTCCTGAATAATGGTCACCTCTTCAACCTCCGGAGTGGTGGCTACCGCCATATCCTGACCCAATATTGGAGCGATCACTAATCCAATCAAACAGGTTAGCTTGATAAGGATGTTCATAGACGGCCCGGAAGTATCTTTAAAAGGATCTCCTACGGTATCTCCGGTTACGGCAGCCTTGTGGGCTTCAGATCCTTTGTAGGTCATCTCGCCGTTAATCATTACTCCGGCTTCGAAAGATTTCTTTGCGTTATCCCATGCTCCACCGGCATTGTTCTGGAAAATTGCCCAAAGCACTCCACTCACGGTCACCCCGGCCATATAACCTCCAAGCATTTCTGCAATAAGACGGTTCTCATAACCAAGTCCCATTGGGACAAGTACAATGATGATGGGGAAGCCGATAGTAAGAAGCCCCGGCAGAAGCATTTCCCTTAAGGCAGCTTTTGTAGAGATCTCCACACATTTGTCATATTGAGGTTTTCCGGTTCCTTCCATAATTCCGGGAATCTCACGGAACTGGCGACGAACTTCATTTACCATATCCATCGCAGCTTTCCCTACAGATTGCATGGCAAGGGCAGAGAATACCACAGGGATCATACCTCCAATGAATAGCATTGCTAAAACAGGGGCTTTAAAGATGTTGATCCCATCGATCCCTGTAAATGTTACGTAAGCCGCAAAAAGTGCAAGGGAAGTAAGCGCTGCAGAAGCGATCGCAAAACCTTTCCCGGTCGCAGCCGTGGTGTTCCCTACAGAATCCAGAATATCTGTTCTTTCTCTAACTTCTGAAGGCAATTCGCTCATTTCGGCAATTCCTCCCGCGTTATCGGCGATAGGTCCAAAGGCATCAATGGCCAGCTGCATTGCAGTGGTAGCCATCATGGCCGATGCTGCAAGTGCTACTCCGTAGAAACCTGCAAAGGCATAGGAAGCCCAGATAGCAAGTGCGAACAGAAGCACAGAATAAAAAGTAGAGATCATCCCGGTAGCAAGTCCGGCGATGATATTAGTTCCGGCACCGGTGCTTGAATTTTGTACGATAGAAAGTACCGGTTTCTTACCAAGTCCTGTATAATATTCGGTCACGGCAGAGATCACTCCTCCTACGACCAAACCAACTAAAGTGGCATAAAATACTCTCATCGAAGAGATCTGCTGCGGCCCTTCCCCGAAGAATTCCATTTGCATGGTTTCAGGCAACATCCAGGTCACCAGGAAGAAAGAAGAGATCGCCACAAGTACGATAGAGATCCAGTTACCACGGTTAAGTGCTGATTGTACTTCTGCTTCTTTAGCCGAATTACTGCTGATCTTTACCAGTAAAGTACCAACTATAGAGAAGATAATTCCGAAACCGGCGATCGCCATTGGCAACAGGATTGGTCCAATTCCGCCAAAACCTTCAGAAATTATATCTCCGCCCATATCCTTGATCACATAATTACCCAGAACCATGGCTGCAAGAACGGTAGCCACATAACTTCCGAAGAGGTCTGCTCCCATTCCCGCAACATCTCCCACGTTATCACCTACGTTATCGGCAATAGTGGCAGGGTTACGTGGATCGTCTTCAGGAATACCGGCTTCCACCTTCCCAACAAGGTCGGCCCCTACATCGGCAGCTTTGGTATAGATACCCCCACCCACACGGGCGAAAAGTGCAATAGATTCAGCTCCAAGAGAGAAGCCTGCAAGAGTTTCAAGGACAATAGTCATCTGGTGAACATCGGTCCACTCACCACCCATAAAAAAATGGAAAAAGATGATAAAGAAGGTGGTTAAACCAAGAACGGCAAGACCGGCAACTCCAAGACCCATTACGGTTCCTCCTCCAAATGACACTTTTAGTGCCTGTGGCAGACTGGTTCTCGCTGCCTGGGTGGTTCGAACGTTGGTTTGGGTTGCAATGCGCATTCCGATATTTCCGGCAAAAGCCGAAAAAATAGCCCCAAAAATAAAGGCTACAACAATTAAAATATGTGTGGTAGGAACTATGAAGGAGATCCCTGCCAGCAGGATACTGGCCACAATAACGAAAATAGTAAGGATCTTGTATTCGGCATTAAGAAAAGCCAAAGCTCCTTCATAAATATGAGAGGAAATATCTTTCATTTTTCCATCTCCCGCATCCTGTTTTAAAACCCAGGTGCGTTTTGCCCACATAAAAATGAGCCCAATGATCGCCAGAATAGCCGGCAACCAAATCATCAATGATTCCATAATTTTTTGTTAAAATTAATTTGCGGTGCTAAAGTTAGCAAAAGAGGGGAAATTATGGCTCACTAAATATGACCTTTATCAAATAAGTGGTAAAAAGTAATAAAAGTCTCCTCCACAACGGTTTTTAGAGCATTCTCTCAATTTTCCTCCCGATGTTGAGTAGCTTAAAAAAGAAAAGGCAGCTATTCATGGAACAGCTGCCTTAAAAATTTGTTTTGAGGAAAATTACTGGATCGAAAAATTACCTTTTTCGCCGTTACTGTCCTTATACCTCTGAATACAGTCGGCAATGATCTGGTCTGCTTCCTTTACATCTCCCCAACCTTCTACATCTACTTTCTTTTGTTCAAGATCCTTATAAACCTGGAAGAAGTGCTCGATCTCCTTAATTAGGTGACCATTCACATCACTTAGATCGTTCAACCTGTTCCAGATAGGATCTGAAACGGGAACACAGATCACTTTCTCATCGGGCCCTTTTTCATCGGCCATATGGAAAACTCCGATGGCTTTTACTTCCATTACACAACCGGGAAAGGTAGACTCTGTAACCAGGACAAGCACATCAAGAGGATCGCCATCCAGGGCAAGGGTTTCGGGAATAAATCCGTAATCGGCAGGATACATCATGGAGGAGAAGATCATCCTGTCGTAACGCACCTTCTTCAGTTTAAAATCATACTCGTATTTGTTTCGGCTCCCTTTTGGGATCTCGATAAGAACGTCAAATGTTTTATTCATTATAATATGTTTATTCTATTTTCTCTTAGGGGCGGCAAATATACTACTTCCTTCGGTTTATCGAAGAAACATGTATTCAAGAAGTTGCTCCTGCCCAAAAGTTTATGGTTTTTTTCACAAAAGCCGGAGGCAAATTCCAGATCCCAAAATCCAAAATCCAATGGAGAGGTTTGGTGCTTGGTGCTTGGTGCTTGGTGCTTGGTGCTTGATCCTTGATGCTAGGCTTGGGCCTTAAGGCTTAAAAATAATAAAGCTTCCACGAAGGAAGCTTTATTATGCTATTTCTAAAAAGGTCTTAGTCCTTATACATTACTTTCTTTACTGCTTTGATCACATCATTGTGATTTGGCAACCACTCTTCCAAAAGAACCGGAGAGTAAGGCGCCGGAGTATCGGCAGTGTTGATCTTCACGATAGGTGCATCAAGGTAATCGAATGCCTGAGACTGTACCTGATAGGTGATCTCGGTAGCCACGTTGCCAAATGGCCAGGCTTCTTCAAGAATTACCAACCTGTTCGTCTTTTTCACCGATTCCAGGATAGTTTCATGATCCATGGGGCGAATGGTGCGTAAGTCGATGATCTCACAGGAAATATCTTCTTTCTCCAATTCTTCAGCAGCCTTATAAGCCTGTTTGATGATCTTTCCGAAGGAAACAATTGTAACATCTGTACCTTCTCTTTTAATATCTGCTTTTCCGATAGGCAATACGTATTCTTCTTCGGGCACTTCTCCCTTGTCACCGTACATTTGCTCAGACTCCATAAAGATCACAGGATCGTCATCGCGAATAGCAGCCTTTAAAAGGCCTTTTGCATCATAAGGATTTGAAGGCACGATCACTTTTAGTCCCGGAGTATTAGCGTACCAGCTTTCAAAAGCCTGAGAGTGCGTTGCACCCAACTGACCAGCTGAAGCTGTAGGTCCGCGGAAAACTATAGGTATATTGAACTGCCCGCCGCTCATTTGTCGCATTTTGGCAGCGTTATTTATGATCTGGTCAATTCCCACCAGGGAAAAGTTGAAGGTCATGAATTCAATAATAGGGCGGTTTCCATTCATGGCGCTACCTACACCAATCCCCGAAAAACCTAATTCTGAAATAGGAGTATCTATCACCCTGTCCGGGCCAAATTCGTCCAGCATTCCTTTTGAAGCTTTGTAAGCTCCATTATATTCAGCAACTTCTTCTCCCATAAGGTAGATGGTTTCATCCCTTCTCATCTCCTCGCTCATGGCCTCTGCAATTGCTTCCCTGAATTGGATTGTCTTCATTATGAATTTTTGATTAAAATTTTCGAACCACAAAAATAGTAATTCAAAAAAGGATTACCGACTACTTCAGGACAAAAATTTCTTATGCATGCACAGTAATTTTCCTCATGTTTTTCATATCTTCGTAAACCATTTATAAACTTTATTTAAAAAATTCCGAGATATATGAAAATATTAGTGTGTATTAGTCACGTACCTGATACTACCTCGAAGATCAATTTTTCTGAAGGAGATACCAAATTTGATACAGCAGGGGTTCAATTCGTGATCAATCCAAACGACGAATTTGGCCTTACCAGGGCCATGTGGTTCAAGGAAAAACAAGGCGCCAGCGTAGACGTGGTAAATGTTGGAGGTGCCGAAACAGAACCTACTTTAAGGAAAGCTCTGGCCATTGGTGCCGATAATGCAATAAGAGTGAATACTCCCGCTACAGATGGTATCTATGTTGCAAAACAACTTGCCAAGGTAGCCCGCGAGGGAGGTTATGATCTTATAATCGCCGGTCGGGAATCTATAGATTATAATGGCGGAATGGTTCCCGGAATGCTTGCTGAACTTATAGGAGCTAATTTCGTGAATACCTGTATAGGCCTGGAAGTAGAAGGAACTGAAGCTACAGTGGTGCGAGAGATCGATGGCGGTAAAGAAACTTTAAAGACCGGACTACCCCTGGTAGTAGGTGCTCAAAAAGGAATCGTACAGGAAAGCGATCTTCGTATTCCAAACATGCGCGGGATCATGCAGGCACGTAAAAAGCCGCTTAACGTGGTCGAAGCTGTAGAAGCAGGAACCCATTCTAAAGCAGTGAAATTCGAAAAACCACAGCCAAAAGGAGACATTAAGCTTATCGATCCCGATAATCTTGATGAGTTGGTGAATTTGCTTCACAATGAGGCGAAGGTGATCTAAGGTCTAAGGTTTTAAGATTAAGGTTTAAGGTTCCAGATTGGGATCTGGAATTTGATAATTGGAATTTAAAGAAAAAGATATGTCAGTTTTAGTATATACAGAATCAGAAGAAGGAAAATTTAAAAAGACCGCATTTGAGGTGGCTTCCTATGCTAAGGGAGTGGCCGATATGTTAGGGACAGAGGTCACTGCCGTTTCCTTCGGCGCACAAAGTGCAGGTGACCTTGGAAATTACGGAGTGAGCAAATTGCTTAAGGTGAACGATGAGAAACTTCAGAAGTTCAACGCAAAAGCCTATGCCGATGCGCTCAAACAAGCTGCCGAAAAAGAAGGCGCAAAAGTAATTGTGCTTAGCCAGAGTGCTAATGCAAAATATTTGGCTCCCATCTTAGCAGTACAACTGGAAGCAGGATATGCTTCAAATGTGGTGGCGCTTCCGGAAGGAACAGAGCCGCTACAGGTGAAAAGAACCGCTTTTACAAATAAAGCATTTAGCTTCACCACTATATCTACAGATGTTAAGATCATTGGTCTTTCAAAAAATGCTTTTGGCTTAAAGGAAAATCAGACACAAACTACCGAAGAGGATTTCTCTCCTTCTTTAACAGAAGGTGATTTTGCTGTGAACGTAGTTTCTGTAGATAAAGCAGCAGACAAAGTAACCATTGCCGATGCCGAGATCGTTGTAAGTGGCGGAAGAGGAATGAAAGGTCCCGAGAATTGGGGAATGCTGGAAGAACTTGCTGAGACCCTTGGGGCCGCAACAGCCTGTTCAAAACCTGTGAGTGATATGGGTTGGAGACCGCACAGTGAGCACGTAGGCCAAACAGGAAAACCGGTTGCGGCAAACCTTTATATAGCGGTAGGAATTTCTGGAGCAATTCAGCACCTGGCAGGGGTTAGTGCCTCCAAAACCAAGGTGGTGATCAATAACGATCCCGAAGCTCCTTTCTTTAAGGCAGCGGACTACGGAGTGGTTGGAGATGCCTTTGAGATCGTTCCAAAGCTCACCGAAAAATTAAAGGAATTTAAGGCGAATAACGCATAATTTTTATAAATTGCGTGCCGTTAAAAGGGCTGTCTAAAGTAGGTTTTTTGCCCGTTTAGACAGCTTTTTTTTGTATTTTAGAAGTATGAGTTTAGTGCGCCTTAACATCAAAGGAATTTCTTACAGCCAAACCCAGAATGGGGCGTATGCCCTAATTCTCAGCGAGGTGGAAGGAGAACGCAAACTTCCTATTGTTATAGGAGCTTTTGAAGCACAATCTATTGCAATTGCTCTTGAAAAAGAGATCAAACCTCCCCGCCCCCTCACCCATGACCTATTTAAGAATTTCGCCGACAGGTTTGAAATCGTTGTAAAACAGGTGATCATCCATAAATTGGTGGATGGGGTATTCTATTCCAGTCTTATATGTGAACGTGACAAGATCGAAGAGATCATTGATGCAAGGACCAGCGATGCCATTGCACTCGCCCTTAGGTTCCAGGCTCCCATTTTCACTTATAAGAACATTTTAGACAAGGCCGGGATCTATTTAAAGGGAGATGCAGGCAAAGAAGCAGAAGAAGAGCAGCAAAAGGAAAATATTATTGTAGACGAACTATTTTCCAACGAAGTAGAAATTAAGAGTGACAGACCGGATTATAAAAAATTATCTCTCAACGAACTCAATAACATGTTAGATCAGGCCGTAAAGAGCGAAGATTACGAAAAAGCGGCCCGCATTCGAGATGAGATCTCCAAGCGAAAATAACTCCCCCCTTTTATGAATAAAATCTGGTACTGCCTGTTCCTGATCTTCTTCGGAATTTCCTTCTCTTTTGCCCAAACTATTTCTAAAACCTGGAACTTTGAAGCTGTTGAAGACAGTACCAAAAATGCCTTTTTTGAGGTCTCTCCCGGGAATGATTATCTAAAACTCGACAAAGGAAGTTTCCAACTGAAGCTTACCCAATCTGAAGCGCCTGCTGCCACCGGGAATTACGTATTCCAAAATGAAGTTCTGGTTCTTTTTCATGACACTCCGCCGGACAGTATTCAGAATTTTAAAGTCACTACTCTTACAGATTCTACACTTGTACTTTCTTCCCGTAATGCACAATACTCTTTAACAGAAGTTCCCCAAACCATTGAGGAAGTTCTTCCCGTGGAAACCGCAAAGCAAATGATCCCCAATGCAGGCTTTACATTTGAAAGCTTTTGGAGAGGTGCCATTGGAATGATATCACTTATTTTGCTTGCATTCCTTTTCAGCAGCAACAAAAGAGCCATCAACTGGAAAACAGTGCTGGTAGGTCTTGCAGCCCAGCTTTTACTCGCTATCGGAGTTCTCCAGGTAGAAGTTGTTCAGAATATATTTGAATTTGTAGGGGGAATTTTTGTCCTGATCCTCGATTTTACCGCAGCAGGAAGTGAATTTCTTTTAGGCGGCTTAATGGATGTGAACAGCTATGGCTTTATTTTTCTTTTCCAGGTGTTGCCAACCATCATTTTCTTTTCTGCCCTAACCTCTGTACTATTTTACCTGGGAGTGATCCAGGTGGTGGTAAAAGGAATGGCATGGGTACTCACAAAATTAATGGGCATTTCGGGTCCCGAAAGTTTAAGTGTGGCAGGAAATATCTTTTTAGGACAAACTGAAGCCCCACTTATGATCAAGGCTTACCTGGAGAGAATGACGCGTTCAGAAATACTGCTTGTAATGGTAGGTGGAATGGCCACGGTAGCCGGGGGAGTGCTTGCTGCTTACATCGGCTTTTTAGGAGGGGATGACCCGCAGTTAAGATTGGAATTTGCGAAGCACCTGTTGGCAGCTTCAGTAATGGCAGCGCCCGGAGCTATCGTAGTTTCCAAGATCCTTTATCCGCAGCAACAGGAAATTGATTCCAACGTAGAGGTTTCTTCGGAAAAAATTGGTTCCAATATTCTTGATGCCATTGCAAACGGTACGACGGAAGGTCTAAAACTCGCAGCAAACGTGGCAGCGATGCTGTTGGTTTTTATAGCTTTTATTGCCCTTATCAATTACGTGCTGGGGTGGATTGGCGACTGGACCACCTTAAACGCATTAATGGCTGAAAATACTCCTTACGCCAAGTTATCGCTGGAATCTCTTTTAGGACTGGTCTTCGCACCACTTATGTGGTTGATTGGAGTCGCCACCGAAGATATGATGCTCATGGGACAGCTCCTGGGTATCAAATTGGCAGCAAGTGAATTTGTAGGTTACATTCAGCTTGCAGAGCTAAAGAATCCGGTGAATGCCTTGAGCCTTACCTATGAAAAATCCATCATTATGGCCACCTATATGCTGTGCGGATTTGCAAATTTCGCCTCTATAGGAATACAGATCAGGGGAATTGGCTCCCTGGCCCCCGGGCAGCGCAGGACCTTATCTGAATTCGGAATGAAAGCCCTTATTGGCGGTACCATTGCTTCCCTGCTTTCGGCAACTATTGCAGGAATGATCATTGGGTAATTTGCATTTGTAGCTCCTGAAGGATTCAGAAACCAAAAGCCAGGTGTCAGGATTTTTAGGAGTTGGACTCAATTCAAAAATCGGTATACTTTATTCTAAATGCGATAGTTAATAAGTCTGTAAAAACTCAATTTCCTAATTAACTTTTTTAATCGGACTAGTTTTCTATTTTAGCTGAAGATCAGTTGAAAAATCCTTTTTCGACCTGCAAGGTTTCCAAAACCTTGCAGATTAGCAAATAGTTAAAAACATGAAGCAGTACCACGACCTTATAAAGCATGTTCTGGAAAATGGAAATGAAAAAGGGGACCGCACCGGCACCGGCACCAAAAGTGTGTTTGGATACCAGATGCGTTTTGACCTTAGCGAAGGTTTTCCCATGGTCACCACCAAAAAACTCCACCTTAAATCGATCATATATGAATTGCTGTGGTTTCTTAACGGTGATACCAACATCAAATATTTACAGGAGAACGGGGTACGCATCTGGAATGAATGGGCAGATGAAAAGGGAGACCTTGGCCCGGTTTACGGTCATCAATGGCGTAACTGGAACAGTGAAGACATCGACCAGATCAGGGAAATTGTAGAGACCCTTAAAAAGAATCCCAACAGTCGCCGAATGCTGGTTACTGCCTGGAATCCTTCAGTTTTACCCGACACTTCCAAAAGCTTTTCAGAAAATGTAGCAAACGGAAAAGCCGCCCTTCCCCCCTGTCATGCCTTCTTTCAGTTCTATGTGGCCGATGGAAAATTATCCTGTCAGCTTTACCAGCGTAGTGCAGACATCTTCCTTGGGGTGCCTTTCAATATTGCGTCCTATGCCCTCCTCACTATGATGATGGCCCAGGTTTGCGGCTATGAGCCCGGAGATTTTATCCATACCTTTGGAGATGCCCATATTTACAACAACCACCTGGAGCAGGTAAACCTGCAGTTATCGAGAGATTTCCGGCCTTTACCTACTATGAAACTCAACCCCGAGGTGAAGAATATTTTTGATTTTAAGTTTGAAGATTTTATATTGGAAAATTATGATCCGCATCCTGCCATAAAAGGTCGGGTCGCAGTATAATTTTTTTAATCTAAAATTTTTTAAACACTATGAAGAAGTTCCTTGTTATCACATGTTTTTTATTCGGCGGTATCGCAGCAGCACAGGCACAGCAAACCTCACCCGTTTGGCCCGGATGCGAAGAAGTTGAAGATCAATCAAAATGTTTTAACGAAAAACTGGCAGAACACGTAAGGAACAACTACGAATTTCCCATGAAAGGCAATGAATACATTCGTGGAAAAGTGACGGTTTCCTTTGATGTCACGGAAAACGGAGAAGTAGTTGTAAAATCTGTAGAAGGTCCGAAGCCAGAAGTGAACGCCGCGGCAAGAAAAATGCTTGAAAAAATTCCCGACATGAAGCCGGGTACGCTAAACGGAGAACCCGATACGCGGAATTTCACAACCACCTATCAGTTCTAGGTGATAAAACCTAAATGATGAAAAAAATATTTTTAATACTGTTCCTTTTCACTGGTGCTGCTTCTTTTGCACAGGATGGTGTGAATTTCTCAAAGAATACCATGACCACCAAAGAAGTGCCACCGGTTTGGCCGGGCTGTGAAAATTCAAAAGCATCTTCTAAAGCCTGTTTTAAAGAAAAGCTTACCCAGCATCTAAAGGAGCATTACCGTTATGCACGCGATGCAGAAGGGAATATCATCAGGGGGAAATCTGTGGTTTCCTTTGTGATCAATGAAGAAGGAAGACCCGTGATCACCAAAGTAGAAGGGCCGGAAAAAGCATTGAATGAAGAAGCAAAGAAGATCATTCTTGCCATTCCACAAATGAAGCCGGGAGAACTGGCAGGAAAGCCTACTGCCATCAAATATAAAGTTCCCTTCACCTTCTAAAATCAGGTCTTTGAAAAATATTTTTTTAGTCATTGCCTTACTCTTTTCTTCGGAAATATTTTCGCAGGAAAATGGAGCACAGGGAGGTTTTATTCATTTGTCTAAAGTGGAAAAACCTCCCTTGTCATCAGATTGTAAAGTAAGTACTGCTTTATGCACAGCAAATTTGATCGAAAGCTTTTTGGTCAGAAATATCACCTCGGCAGGTGCCCTTACCACAGGAACTTCAGGTAAAACTGAAATAACAACTAAGGTAATTATCGACACTCTGGGCCAGATAAGTTGGGCTTCCATTAAAGGTATTCCTTTAGAAACAGGAAAAAAACTTGCAGAACGATTGAAAGAAATGCCTGCCTTTGCTCCCGGCGAACATAATGGGCAAAAAACAAATGTGATCGTTGATCTCATTACTCCATTTCACTTCTGGGAAAAAGAGAATTTTTCTTCAGAAGCTGTTCATTATTCAAACGCAGACTCAAAAGCCATGTGGCATCGCTGTCGGAAAAAAGAAGACGAAAATTGCACTCCTCTGGAGATTCATGATTGGATGAGCAAAAGGATCAATTTGGATAAGGTGACAGAGCCGGGGTTCTATGCGTTCACCACGAGTTTGGTATTAAACGAGACAGGGAATGTGAGCAGAATAGCATTTCATGGAGGGACAGACAATCTGGCCAGTGAAATTATAGATAAATTGCAGAAACTGCCTCAATTTGAACCTGCTAAAAATGAAGATAAGGCAATATCAACCTATTTTATTATTCCAATGACATTGCAAAAAAGTGCTCAATAGCGGGCGTTCTATGTTAGTATTCCTTTAACTAAAAGGGAATTATAATATTTTATATTTGAAGGAAGCCACCCGGCTTCCTTCTTTGGTTTTAACCAGAGCGCGCAAAACATTTCTATATGAACCAAACCAAACCTCCGGAATTCAAAACGCCTTTTGCCGAAGATGTTTTTAAAGGCCTCACCTCCTATCCAAAAAAGATAAGTTCAAAGTTCCTTTATGATGAGAAAGGAGATGAACTCTTTCAAAAGATCATGGACCTTCCGGAATATTACCTTACAGGAAAGGAATACCAGATCCTTATGCGCAACCGGGAAGAAATAGGAAACGAATTTGCCTCTTTTGAAGGTTTTGATCTTATAGAACTTGGGGCAGGAGATGGGAAAAAGACCAAGGTGCTGCTAAGGCATTTTGAGGAAAAGAATTATGATTATAAATACCTTCCGGTAGATATAAGCAGAAATGTACTGGACCAGTTAAGCGAAAGCCTAGAACAGGAAATTCCCGGAGTGGAGGTCTCCCCGCAACAGGGTACCTATGCTATGGTTCTAAACCGCCTGGCAGATTACCGGGAACGCAAAAAGGTCATTTTATTCCTGGGTTCCAATATTGGAAATCTCACTCCCGAAGAAGCAGTAGCTTTCCTTAAGAAGATTGCTTCTGCCATGAATCCTGGAGACATGTTCTTTATGGGCGTGGATCAAAAGAAGGATCCGCAGGTGATCCTCGATGCGTATAATGACAAAGCCGGCGTGACCGAAGCTTTCAACAAGAACCTTCTGGTGAGGATGAACCGGGAACTGGAAGCAGATTTTGATCTTGATGCCTTCGTTCACTGGCCGCTGTACAACCCCGAGACCGGGGCGGCAAAAAGTTACCTGGTGAGTACCAAAGAACATACGGTACAGATAAATGCTCTCAATCTGGAAGTTCATTTTCAGAAATGGGAAACCATTCATACCGAAGTCTCTCAAAAATATGATGACACCTCCATAGCCTGGCTGGCGGAAGAAGCAGGTCTTAAGCTCAGTCGCAGCTGGGCCGATAAAGAAAATACCTTTAAAAATTACCTTTTTCAAATCTCCCGAACATGAAAGCTATCTGGAATAATACCGTAATTGCCGAAAGCAACAACACCATAGAAGTAGAAGGAAATCAATATTTCCCTCCTGAAGCCATTAATTCAGAATTCTTTCAGTTAAGCGATAAACATACAGTCTGTAGCTGGAAAGGCAGAGCTTCCTATTTTCACTTGCAGGTGGGAGAAGAGAAAAATGGCGATGCCGCTTGGTTTTACCCGCATCCAAAGGCTGAAGCTGAAAAAATTAAAAATTATGTAGCCTTCTGGAATGGTGTGGAAGTGAAAGAATAATTTTGTAAATCGAAAAAAAGAACTAAGTTTACAATTCACAAAAGCAAGAACAAGTGATCTTCAATATCAACAATAATAATTTCAATAACAATCTGAATCGACTCAGGTTGCGGAAAGCTATTATTGTATAACAAGATCCCTTAAACAATATTCAAAGCCTTTCCCACACCAGGAAAGGCTTTTTTTTACACGCATATGAAACGACTGCAAAATAATAACATCAATAATAATGGTCCGCCACCCGGGGGAAAGGAACTCTGTGCTTATAAGCCTGTTTCTTCCCGGAAGCAGGCTTTTTTATTTTTTTTTTAAACAACATCTAAAACTTAAAACATGAAAACAATTGCTCAACCCTTATCACAAAGATTAGCCGCAGAAGAAGCTGTGGATTTTTTAAAATCAACCTTTGAAAAACATCTTAAATCAAAGCTTTCCCTTAGCAAAGTGGCCGCTCCCACTGTAGTGCTCCATGGCACCGGAATTAATGATGACCTTAACGGAATTGAACGCCCCGTAGGATTTCCCATTAAAGAGATGCAGGAACAACGCGCCGAGGTGGTGCAATCTCTTGCTAAATGGAAAAGGTTACGGCTAAGGGAATATGAATTGGAACCCGGCTCCGGAATTGTGACGGATATGAAGGCGCTGCGCCCCGATGATGAGCTGGGGCCAATGCACTCTATTTCGGTAGACCAGTGGGACTGGGAAAAAGTGATGGCTCCTGAAGAAAGACATCTGGATTTCCTGAAACAACAGGTAAGCAGTATCTATGAAGCCATACTTACTACCGAAGCTGCCCTGGCTGCTCAATATCCTCTTATCTCTCCCATTCTTCCTTCGGAAATCACCTTTTTGCATACAGAAGAACTTCAACAAAAATATCCCCATCTTACGCCGAAACAAAGAGAAGACATGGCTGCCAGGGAATTTGGGGCTGTTTTTCTAATTGGGATAGGAGGGGAACTTGAAGGCGGAGAACCACACGACGGCCGGGCTCCCGACTATGATGACTGGAGCTCCCCAACCTCTGCTACCACAAAAGGTCTCAACGGAGATATCCTGGTGTGGAACCCCGTGCTGGAAAAGGCTTTTGAACTCTCCTCCATGGGTATTCGCGTTGATGCTCCTGTTCTGGAAAAACAATTAAAAATCAGAAAAGCAGAAACAAGAAACGCACTTTTTTACCACAGCCAACTGCTGACAGGGAAACTTCCGCAAACCATTGGGGGCGGTATTGGACAGTCGCGGTTGAGCATGTTCCTGCTCAGGAAAAGACATATTGGAGAAGTACAGGTAAGCATCTGGCCGGAAGTGATGAGGCAGGAAATGCATTCTGAAGGAATATTTTTGTTGTAATAGTTAAGAAAAAGAGGTTTCAACATTTCGTATCCACCTTACAGCCTGATGATGATCCAGGCCCGATTAGATCTGCTGCAAAAGACCTCCCAGGTTTTGGAAACCTGGGAGGTCTGCTTATTCGGGTTTATCCTGAAGGACCAAAATTGAACTAGTTTATGTTTTTGAGCAACTTTTCAAGATCGGCTACAGAATTGAAATAGTTAAAACTAACCCTGATTCCATCTCCCCTCATGGAACAAAGGATCTTATTGCTCCGCAGCTTTTGAAAAAGCTTTTCATCACCTTTGATATTAAAGATGGAAGAATGCAATTTCCGGTTCACTACGGCAGGCTCCAAAAGGTTAAGTTCAGAAAGTTCTTTTTTAGCAACTGCCGCCAGGTCTTTGATCCTGAGCTCTATTTCATCCATTCCTGTGTTGTTAATCAAATCAATAGCGGTTTTTAAACTTCCGAAGTTGAGCGTGTCCAGGTGACCGGGCTCAAACTTACCGATAAAACTGCCCTTATGCGGCTTGTTCTTACCCTGAAGATCTTTTAGCTCCAGCCCTTTTGGAGCAATTTTCTCCTGCATATGTTCTTTAAAGAGAAAGAAAGCATTTCCATAGCCGGCATTGAGCCACTTATATGCACTGGCCCCAAGTACATCCAAAGCTGAAGCTTCAAAATTAAATTTTTCGGTTCCGCAATACTGGGTACCATCAGCAAAAAGCAGCAGTTCCGGGTATTGTTCCTTCAGCTTCAGAAGGAAATCGGGATCTATTTTTATTCCGTTGATGTACTGTACCAGGCTAAAAGCGAAAATATCTGGTTTGTGCTTTTCTACTGCTTCAGCAATATTTTCTTCCAGGTTTCCATCGATTTCTGCATAGCAGATTTTAAATCCGCGGGATTCCACTGCCCAGTTTACCGAAGGATAATCATTCCGCAGCAAAAGCACCTTTTTAGAAGCCTCCATGCCTTCCATGAGCAGGTTAAAACCATAGGAAAAATTAGGAGTGAGCGCGACCCTGTTGGCGGCACAGCCAAAAAGAGCACCAACAGCTTTCCGCGTCTTCAGGAAAAGCTCATCCCGTTTCTCCCTAAACAAACTGCCCCCTACCAGGAAATCGAGATCATGATCCTGCCGGAATTCCAAAACATCATCAGACAAAAGTCCGGAAGCAGCTGTATTGAGATAGGTATATTGTTCCAGGAGTGGGAACTGTTTCTTAAAATTCTTCATGTTCATGAAATATTCCGACGGAAAATCGATAAATTTGAGATGTATCTCTAAAATACAGTAAAAATGGCCTCAAAAAGCAATACTTCGTCAAAAATTGATCACGAACAGCGCAGGTTAATCGAACGCGCCCAGGCCAGGGCGAGGCAAAAAAAGAGGCTTTATCAGCATTTTATCGTGTTCCTGCTGGGTTCTGTGGTGTTAATTCTACTTAATGTCATTTTTGAAATTGGAAGAGACATCAATCCTTTTGGAATTGACTGGTTCGTATGGGCGATCATTTTCTGGGCGGCCATACTTTTGATCCATGTCTTCAATGTGTTTATCACTAATAAATTCTTTGGAAAAGACTGGGAAAATGAGCAGGTAGAACGCCTGGTTGCAAAGCAGGAACACAAGATCGCAGAGCTTCAAAAGCAGGTAGAAAGAGAGCACCCACTCCCAAAAAAGAATGAACCTTACATTCCGCCAACCACTCCCCGACCTATTGACCCTGACAGACCGATAAACTCCTAGAAAATGGGAAAAGTAACTCTTATTGCCGCCGCAGGCGAGAACAATGAACTGGGAAAGGACAAGGACCTCGTTTGGCACTTGCCCGATGATTTTAAAAGGTTTAAAAGTCTCACTACAGGACATGCTATAATTATGGGCCGCAAAACTTTTGAAACCTTTCCCAATTTGCTGCCTAACCGAAAACATATCATCATCACCCGAAAAGAGGATTATACTCCTCAGGGTGCCGTTGTAGTGCATTCGCTTGAAGATGCGCTTAAAGTGGCTAAAGATGATCCACAGCCTTTCGTGATTGGCGGCGGGGAGATCTACAAACTTTCCATGGAAAAGGCAGACGCTATAGAGCTTACCCGCGTTCATGGCAGCTTTGATGCAGATACTTTTTTTCCTGAAATTGATGAAAAGGAATGGGAGTTGGTTTCCCAGGAAGAACATCCTGCAGACGAGCGCCATAAATATGCCTTTACTTACCTAACCTATGAGCGTGCAAAGAGATGAGCAGCTTATATATGATCTCGAAAATTCCCTTGGTTTCAAGGTAAAATCTTTCAGCTCTCTCGCCGGCGGCAGCATCAACAGGGTTTATTTACTGAATACTTCGGAAGGAAAAAGAGTGATCAAGATCAATGCTGCAGAAAAATTTCCCGGCATGTTCGCAGCGGAAAAAGCAGGTCTCGAAACTCTTAAAAATGCTGAAGCCTTTGACATTCCTGAAACCTATAGTAGTGCTGAAGCGAATGGACTATCCTTCCTGTTGCTGGAATACAAAAAAGAAGGGGCTCAAAAACCTGATTTTTGGAAGGTATTCGGGAAACAGCTGGCAAATTTACACAGGAACACTTCTGAAGCCTTCGGATTTTCATCCAACAATTATATCGGCAGCCTGCCACAGTACAATGACCATAGGGAAACCGCTGCCGATTTTTATATTAGTCAGAGGTTAGAACCACAGGTGAAAATGACTTCCAAAAATGGTTTTTCATTAGGGAACCTTTCAGGCTTTTACAGGAATGTTTTAAAAGCAATTCCGCAGGAACCTCCGGCCTTGTTACATGGGGATCTGTGGAGCGGCAATTATCTAATCAATATAGACGGATTGCCATGCCTGATCGATCCTGCAGTATGTTATGGACCACGGGAGATGGATTTGGCGATGATGAAGCTGTTTGGAGGATTTCCGGGAGAGGTTTTCGAGGAGTATGAGGCGAACTTTCCGTTGCAGCCGGAATGGCAGGAAAGGATTGGCCTCTGGCAACTTTATTACCTCCTGGTCCACCTCAACATTTTTGGCCGCAGCTATTTTCCGCAGGTAAAGGAAATAATTCTGCGCTTTTCATAATCTTAACAGGCTTTCCCGTTGTTTTAGGAGTTCTTTAGTGGAAGAGCATGCTCAATTAATTTATATTTAAGTAGTTAAATAAAAAAACAGCTATGAGCACAGAAAATTTGAATAAAGAAGAATCCTGGGACAGACTAAGAGATATGGTTGATGACATTAAGGTTGCCATGATGGTAACCGGTCTTGAGAAAAGACCTATCAATGCCGTTCCCATGAGGACTAAAAAAGTTGACGATAAAGGAAATATTTGGTTCGTAAGTATGGCCCATAGTGACCATAACAAGGACCTGCAAATCAATGGAGACATACATTTATTATACAGTGCTCCAGATGACAACGAATTTCTCACTGTTTATGGCCAGGCAGAGATCACCAAAGACAAGTCTGTTCTTAAAGATCTCTACAGCGCCACTTCAGATAACTGGTTTGACGGTGTAGATGACCCAAATCTTACCGCTATAAAAGTAAAACCGGCAGAGGCTTACTATTGGGATTCCAAGACTAACAAATATGTCACTTTACTAAAGATGGGGATAGGAGCCCTCACAGGCGAAAACCAGGATGTTGGTGAAAAAGGAAAATTAAATTTATAAGCGTTTTACCCGCCCCGGAAACCTTACAGCACAAACCTGTAAGGTTTTTTTATTTTCTTAATTTTGCAATTCTAAACCAAACATATGAAAGCATATATTTTTCCCGGACAAGGCGCTCAATTTGTAGGCATGGGTAAAGATCTTTACGACAGCTCTCCCCTTGCTAAAGAATTATTTGAACGAGCAAACGAGATTCTCGGATTTTCCATAACCACGGTGATGTTTGAAGGAACAGATGAAGACCTTAAACGTACCAAAGTGACGCAGCCGGCGATTTTTCTACATTCGGTGATCCTTTCGAAAGTTTTAGGAGATTCATTTAAACCTGATATGGTAGCCGGGCATTCCCTTGGGGAAATATCGGCACTGGTAGCAAATGGTGTTTTAGAATTTGAAGATGCTTTAAAACTGGTTTCCAAAAGAGCCCTGGCAATGCAAAAAGCCTGTGAGCTGGAAGAATCAACGATGGCTGCCGTGTTAGGACTGGAAGATGAAATGGTAGAAGCAGTTTGCGCCGACATAAAAGGAACTGTGGTAGCTGCAAATTATAATTGCCCGGGACAACTGGTCATTTCAGGAGATGTTTTAGCGGTGGAAAAAGCCTGTGAAGAGCTAAAAGAAAGAGGAGCCCGCAGGGCGATGGTTCTTCCTGTAGGTGGCGCTTTCCATTCCCCCCTTATGGAGCCGGCAAGGGAAGAACTTGCAGCAGCAATTAAGGAAACAGAATTCCGTACACCCCTTTGCCCCATTTATCAAAATGTCTCCACCTTCGCGGTTACAGACCCTGCTGAAATAAAGAAAAACCTCATCTTCCAATTGACCGCACCTGTAAAATGGACACAGAGCGTACAGAACATGATCAAAGACGGTGCTACAGAGTTTATTGAAGTTGGCCCAGGAAAGGTTTTACAAGGTTTGGTAAAGAAGATCGACAGAAATGCGCAGGTAAGTTCTGCTGAATTTTAGAATTTATAAACTACAGTATTATAGGACAACAAAGATTTTTTTTGAGAATCAGGTAAAAATCTGCAGATTCGGTATAAGGTTTAAACGTTTTCAAATAGGAAAAGGTTTTTTCCTATATTTGGAACAACTATGAAGTACCGGTTAGAATAACTCCGGTCTTCAAGATTAATCTCTCGTCTATTTCGGCCTCCCTACTTTCCGGAATATTAACTTTACTGCATGAAAAACTTTTACAGTTTATTCGTGGTGGTGGCGTTGCTTTCCGGCATCTCCGTTTTTGCCCAACTTCCACCCCGAATTGCAGAACTTCAAAAAAAGTATGAATCATATTTTGATTTAAACAGGGAAACAATTTTTCTCCACCTTAATAAAACTGCCGTTGTTCCCAACGAGGATCTCTGGCTTTCTGCCTATGTCTACAATAACAAACTGGACCTTCCAAACCGGCAAACGGTCAATCTTAATGTGCAGGTGTATGACGAGAATGGTGAGTATATAGACTCCCATATCGTTTTTATATCGGAAGGAAAGGGATCGGTTTTTCTGGATCTTGATCCTGAAAAATATAAACCCGGACACTATTTTTTAAAGGCTTCTACGGCTTATATGCAAAACTTCGAGGAAGACCAGTCTTACATACAAGGCTTCACCGTAATTGGACAGGATGAGGAACCTCCTTTAGTTACAAAAGAGCGTGATTTACAGTTATTACCCGAAGGGGGAGTTCTTTTAACAGGAGCTATTAATTCTGTTGGTGTAAAACTTATAAATGAAAAAGGGGAAGGGGCCAGATTTCAAAACGCTGTACTGTTAGATTCAGGACAAAATGAGATCACCAGGTTTGATTCCAATAAATTCGGAATGGCAAGATTCTTTTTTACTCCTGAAAAGGAAAAAAATTATAGGGTTGTTTTAAAGACCGAAACGGGAGAAGAAATTTCGAAAGAAATAGCAGAGCCGGAAAAACAAGGTTTTTCACTCGTCAGCATTGATAGAGGTGATCATTTCCTGTTCACCATAAGAACTAATAAGGCTACTCAAAATTCAATTAAAGACAAAGATTTTCTTATTGCCTTACATAAAGATGGAAACCTGAAGACCTTGAATTTCAGTTTTACAGAAAGCAACCTGGAAGCTAATATAATTGTTAGCAAAGATCACTCTTTTGGAGGCGTAAATACGGTTACAGTTTTCGACCCACAATTGCAACCGGTATTGGAGCGTAAGATCTTTAACTCCAATAAAATTAAGAGAGGCAGGATTGTTTCCGAAAGAAGAGCCTTGCAAATGGACTCGCTTTTTATTGAACTTTCTTCATCTACCCCTTTACTCAGTGAGGCTTCTTTAAGTATTTCCGTTCTTCCCTCTGAAACTAAGGCATATCATCCCAAACATAATATTCTTTCAGCTTTTTTATTGAAACCCTATGTAAAAGGACATATTGAAGAAGCTTCTTATTACTTCTCTGATGGCAATAAAAACCGAAAGGCTTATGACCTGGATTTACTTTTACTCACCCAGGGGTGGAGTAAATTTGACTGGAGTGAGGACAAATCCGGTATACCCGGGGAAAGGTTCGGGCCGGAAATAGGATTCACCATTGAAGGCAGCGTGATTGGCAGGAGGAAGAAAGAAAATGACCTTTTTATAAGATCTGAAAACACAGGATATTTTGAAATGGTGGAGCTCCAGAACAATGACAGGTTCTCTGTTAAAAATGCTTTCATTATTGATAGCACCTTATTATCTTTTGGCGTATTGAATACCAGGAACGATAAAGTTTCGAAACCATCATTAACAGCAAAGATCCTCCCTATAAAAGACACTTCAAATCATCCTACTGCTTTCAAGTCTTCGGAAAAATATTTTATCCCGGAGAAAAAAATTACGATCCCCGAAAATTTCCTTGGTGGCTCTATTGCCCTCGATACTGTTATGATCAAATCAGAAAAACAGGAAAAAGAAAAAGATCGCTATGAGTCTCAGGGGTTTGGTGAAGAAATTGAAATTACTGAAGCAGTGGCAAACAGATTTCAGTTTATTACAGACTATCTTTCTACCAAAGGATTTGAAGTAACTCATGGCCATGGCACAGTTCAGGTGAAAAACCGGATGAGCTCTACCCTTAGCAGCAGTAACCGGAATGTATACCTCTACTGGAACGGTGCACCGATAGGTACCGACCATAGCATCCTTTACGGTTTACATTCCAGTGAAGTTGAATCGATTGTTATTAATAAAATGGGATACGGAATGGGAGGTAATGGCTTTAATGGAGCGATTAGGATCACCACCAGAAAAGGTGGCCTAAGGCGTGATAGAACAGAAACTGTAAAAACCCTTATCGCAGGGAACGGATTTAGCACTAACAAAGAATTTTATTCTCCTAAATATAATTCTTACTCCAATAAGAATTTTCGCGACTATGGAGTCATTCATTGGGATTCTGATTTTATTATTGAACCAAATGGCCATAATATTCTCAAAATATTCAACGTATTACAGCCCAATGTAAACTTATACATTGAGGGAATGAATGCGGATGGTATGTTATTTTCGGAGGTATTGACTGTACCCCTTACAAGTAATAAATAGTAAAGCTGAAAACGGTGGGTTAGATTAGAGGAGTAGGTTTCATTTCTTATAAACCTTCCCCTCCTTCATTACAAATTCTACTTCCTCAAGAGTTTTTATGTTCCTGGAAGGATCTTCTTTAACGGCTATAATATCTGCAAAAAACCCGGGAGCGATCTGTCCCAGTTCGTTTTCCATCTTCAGGATCTGTGCAGGAACAAGAGTTGCGGACTGGATAGCTTCCATTGCCGGCATTCCTGCCTCTACCATATAACCAAATTCTTTGGCATTTTTCCCATGTTCAAAAACTCCGGCATCTGTACCAAAAGCTATTTTTACTCCTCTTTTATAAGCTTTTCCAAAGGTATTCTGGATCTTGGGACCTATTTCCCGGGCCTTAGGCACTACGAGTTCGGGATAATAGTTTTTTATTTCAGATTTTTCGGTCACTTCTTTCCCGGCGGTAATAGTAGGAACAAGATAGGTACCGTGCTGTTTCATAAGATCCATGGTAGCTTCGCTCATAAGGGTCCCGTGTTCAATTGTAGTCACACCTCCCTTTATTGCACGCTGCATGCCTTCATCTCCATGGGCATGGGCAGCAACATGAAAATCATAATCTTTAGCCATATCTACAATAGCTTTAATCTCTTCAAGAGTAAACTGCGGATTGGAACTACTTTTCGCCACACTTAACACGCCGCCGGTAGCGGTGATCTTGATAAGATCTGCACCATTTTTATAGCGCTGGCGAACTGCTTTTTTGGCATCTTCCACACTGTTCACTACTCCTTCTTTAGGACCCGGATCTCCGGCTAATTCCCGGTTCATTCCGTTGGAAGGATCGGCGTGACCACCTGTGGTCGCCAGTGATTTTCCGGAAGTAAAGATACGGGGGCCCTTCACTTTACCTTTGTTGATGGCATTACGCAAAGCTATATTCACACCGGAACCACCCAGATCTCTAACCGTGGTGAATCCTGCCAATAAGGTAGTTTCAGCAAAACCTACTGAATTAAAAGCATCATCGGCTTCATTGTTGGTGAAACGCTCAAGGTATTTGGAAGGATTGGTCTCACTTTCCAGATGCACATGCATATCTGTTAAACCCGGAAGCACATACATATCCCGCAAGTCAATGAGACTGTCTGAAGTCTTTGCCGGCTGTACAAATCCTTTCTCCACACTTTTGATCTTATTGCCTGAAACAATGATGGTATGGTTACCAAGCACCTTCCCTGATTTGGTGTCAATCAAATTTCCGCTTTGAATATAGATATCCTGTGCAGCAGCAGTAAATGTGAAGATTAGGCAAATTGCCGTCAAAAGTACTTTCATGTGAGAATTATTGGTTAAGAAAATCTTTTATTGTCTTGGTAATATAGTCAATTTGTTCCTCATCCAGTTCTGTATGCATAGGCAGGGAGATCACTTCCTGTACCAATTGATTGGTCACCGGGAAATCGGCCTCATTGTAGCGTTCGTCCTTATAGGCTTTTTGGCTGTGAAGTGGAATTGGATAATAGACCCCGAAAGGAATTCCCTTTTCTAAAAGATGTTTTGCCAGGGCATCTCTTTTTCCATTAGCAATTTTGAGGGTGTATTGGTGATAGACATGAGTATCTGCTTCGCCTTCAGTAAATGGCACTATTACTCCCTCCACATCTTTAAAAGCTTCAGAATATTTGCGGGCAGCTTCCTGCCTCGCTTTATTGTATTCGTTTAGATTTGGAAGCTTAGCACGCAGCACCGCAGCCTGTATACTGTCCAACCTTGAATTCACTCCCACCACATCATGGTGATATCGCTCATACATCCCATGGTTTACAATTCCGCGGATGGTATGTGCCAATTCATCATCATTGGTGAAGATCGCTCCCCCATCACCGTAACATCCAAGGTTTTTAGAAGGAAAAAAGGATGTGGAAGCCACATGACCTATGGCACCTGCCTTTTTGGTGTTACCATTTTTGAAATGATAATTGGCACCTATAGCCTGGGCGTTATCTTCAATTACATATAAACCATGCTCTTCCGCAATTTCCATGATGGCATCCATATTGGCCGATTGTCCAAAAAGATGTACGGGAACTATAGCTTTGGTTTTTGGAGTGATCGCTTTCCTGATAGCTTCCGGATCGATGTTGAAGGTATCGGGCTCCACATCTACCAGGACCGGAGTCAACTGAAGCAGTGCAATGACTTCCACAGTTGCCGCAAAGGTAAAGTCGGCTGTGATCACTTCATCTCCGGGTTTCAATCCCAGACCCATCATTGCGATTTGCAGGGCGTCTGTTCCGTTGGCGCAGGGGATGACATGTTTTACATCCAGGTACTCTTCCAGTTCTTTTTGGAAAGATTGTACCTCGGGCCCGTTAATAAAGGCGGTGGTATCTAAAACCTCTAAAATTGAATAATTTACAGTATCTTTTATCTTCTCATATTGACCTTTAAGATCAACCATTTGTATTTTTTTCATCTCGTAAAGTTGTAAGCACGAAAATACAAAGAATGCCACCTTTCTCAATGGGTTTTTCTTAATTTAGCACTCAAATCACCGGCTTTGCATTTCCTTTATAATTTCCTTGTTAATACTACCGAAAAGCTATTACCTCTGTCGGGCAGGTTCAATGAGAAACTGAAGCTTTTTACTGAAGGCAGAAGGGGGCTTTTTGAAAAACTTGCTTCGGAAATTTCCCCACAGGACAAGACCATTTTAATACATGCAGCTTCTTTGGGGGAATATGAACAGGCTGTTCCCGTGATCTTAAAGCTGAAAGAGATCTTTCCGAAACATAAGATCGTATTGAGTTTTTTCTCCCCTTCGGGCTATGAAGTAAAAAAAGATAGATCTCTGGCAGATGTAGTGACTTATCTCCCTTTGGATACCCAAAAAAATGCCGAAGGATTTCTTGACCTGGTGCACCCCGATTGGGTGCTGTTCGTAAAATATGAATTCTGGCCTAATTTATTGAGAACGCTCCAAAAAAGGAATATCAGAAGTCTTTTAATTTCCGGAGCATTTAGGGAAGATCAGCTGTTTTTTAAGCCCTACGGAAGATGGATGCAGAAATACCTGGAGGCTCTTGAGTTTTTCTTTCTGCAGAATAAAAGCTCCCTTGAATTGCTTCAGGGTATAGGATTTGAAAATGCAAGAGTAAGTGGAGATACCCGCTATGATCGCGTCTCGGCACAACTGGAACAAGACAACCGGCTCATTTTTATTGAAGAATTCCTGCAGGATAAGCTCTGTTTGGTTGCCGGCAGCACCTGGCCCGAAGATGAAGAACTGCTGGTAGATTACCTTAATGCAGCAGGAGACGAAGTGAAATTTATCATTGCACCACATACTTTAAAAAAGGAAAAGATCAGGGACCTGCAGGAGAAAGTAAAGGTACCCACAGTCCTTTATTCAGATAAAGCAGATAAAAAATTAGAAGATTACAAGGTGTTTGTCATAGATACCATTGGATTGCTCACCCGCATCTACAGCTATGCAGATATAGCTTATGTAGGAGGCGCAGCGGGAGACACAGGTCTTCATAATGTGCTGGAGCCTGCTGCCTTTGGGATTCCTGTGATCATTGGAAAAAACTATTCCAAATTTCCGGAAGCCTCAGCTTTAAAAGAGGCCGGAGCATTGTTTTCAGTAAAAAGCAAGGAGGAGGCCGCCGAAGTTTTAAACAGGCTGTTGCAGAATGAAGATTTCAGAAGAAGAAAGGGAAAGGCAGCGGCAGATCTTATTGAAGAACAGCGTGGGGCAACACTAATGATTTCAGACTATCTCCTAAAAAACAAATAAAAAAGAGGCTTTCTTCATGGCTGCCTCAGCACTTTCTTCAAAGACTTCTTTGGATATATAAAAAATAGTTTAAATTTGTTTTAACTAATTAAACATACTAACATGAAAAAATTATTTTTAGGATTACTTGTAGCTGCATTTACTCTTTCTATCTACTCTTGTAGAGAAACAACTGAGGAAAATGTAGAAACTGACATTGAAGAAGTAGAAACTGATCTTGAAGAGGCAGGAGACGACATCGAAGAAGGTCTTGAAGAGACAGGAGACGAGATAGAGCAAGCTGGTGAAGAAGCCGGTCAGGAGATCGATGAAGAAATTCACGAAACTGACGATATGCAGTAGGCATTTTTCTTCAAAAAATTTCAAGCCATAAGTTCTCTTATGGCTTTTTTAGATTAAAAGAAAAAGATATGAAAAAGCTGTTTTTAAGTTTTGTGGTCGCAGTATTTACTTTAACTGCTTATTCCTGCAGGGAAACCACTCAGGAAAAGACCGAAGATGCTCTTGAAGCAATTGGCGAGGACGTGGAAGACGGAACCCGTCGTGCCGCTGAAGAGATCGAAGAAGGAGCTGAGAAAGTCGAACAGGAGATCGATGAAGAAATTCACGAGACCGACGACCAGGTTCAACAGTAAAATCTGATTTGAAAATCATTTATAAGCCGCTCCTGTTGAGCGGCTTTTATTTTAATAATTCCTTACCTTAAGGAGAGAAAGTAAACGATGAAAATAGCTGCTTTTTTCCTTTTACTACCACTGTTCTTAACTACTGCCTGTATGAGATCCATCACAGAACTGTCCAACCCCAACGTTCAGGTTATCGGACACAGGGGCCATGTCTCAGCCTATCCCGAAAATAGCATCGAAGGATTTATTAGCGCTGTTGCCCTGGGAGCCGATGCTTTGGAGATGGATCTGGTTATTTCTAAAGATCATCAGGTAGTTGTCTCTCACGAACCATATATGAAAGCGTCTTATATGATCTCTCCTGAAGGTAAAAGGATCAATAAGAATGGAGAAAGAGATTATAATCTATACGAAATGCCTTATGACAGTATTCAACAATATATTCTCGGAATGTTGCCCAATGCTAAATTCCGCAAGCAGAGGCAAATTAACACTCATAAACCATTATTGACCTCGGTTTTAGATACTGTGCAAGCATTTATAAAGCATCAGAATCTGGAACCTGTAAAATATTATCTGGAAATAAAATCAGATCCCGGGGAATATAACATTTTTCAGCCACAACCGGAGGAGTTTGCAGCTGTGGTCATGGAGATAGTAAAGGAAAAAAATCTTGAGGACCAGGTCGTCCTGATGTCCTTTGACAGTAACATTATCAATACCATCCAAAACAAGTATCCCCATATTAAAGTTTCCTACCTGCTGTACAGGAAAGGTATAGAAAAAGGCCTCAGGGAATTAACTATACAACCCGAATATATAAGCCCATATTATAAGCAGTTAAAAAATGCACAAACAGTAACCTCTTTACAAAACCGGGGATTAAAAGTAGTTCCCTGGACTGTAAACAGGAAAAATGATATTTTAAATATGTTAAACTATGGGGTAGACGGGATCATAACCGACTATCCCGAACCTGTGCTCAAAGAGAAGAATAAACTCAGCCCGAAATAACTATTTATTAGCCATTACTTCATTGATCTTGGCGATCAAATCTTCCATTTCAAATGGTTTGGCTATAAAATCATTTGCACCCGCTTCCCGGCATTTCTTTCCCGCGTCATGTAGTGCAGACATCATAAGCACGGGTGTATCTTTTGTCTCCTCGTTGTTGCGCAATCTTGCACACACATCTGTTCCATTGACGCCTGAGATGAGCATGTCCAAAAGAACAAGATCAATATCGTTTTCTACAATTAGCCTTTCCGTTTCTTCCGGCTTCGGGGTAACTGTAACTGTATACTTATAATATTCCAGCAGGGTTTTCAGCATTTCGCCAATTCCGGAATCATCGTCAACAACAAGAATTTTATTATTTTCCATAACTTAATTTTCTATTGATATTGCAGAAAGTTTAAAACAAAAATCAGATCCTATTCCTTTCCGGCTTTTGATTTCTATGCTGCCCTTGTGCCGCTCTATAATTTCATTAGCCAGATATAAACCAATTCCAAAACCTGAATAGGTTTCCTCATTGACCCCTCCTATTCTATAGAATCTTTTAAATATTTTTCGGTGATATTCTTCATCAATGCCTATACCTTTATCCCTAACACTTACTCCCACCTTTTTTGTCCCTGCCGCTACGATATGTATTTCTATATCCCGGTTTTCGGGAGAATACTTGATAGCATTGGTTATAAAATTGATTAAAACCTGCCCTATTCTATCCCTGTCGGCATTTACCTCTGCACGACACTCATGAAAAATTCTTATTTGATGCTGGGTATTGGTAAGTTGAATATCCTGTACAGTTTGTTCTACCAGTTCATTGATACCGAATACACTTGTCCTTAATTCCAGTTTATTCTCTTCAAGTCTGGAAAGATCTAACATTTCAGAAATGAGCCTGGTCAATCTTACCACCTGATTATCTATTCGCTCCAGGGAAGGCTTGAGAGGAATACCTGCGGGAATTTTATCCTCCACCATCTTTAACATACTTAAGAGTAGCTGTACATAACCTTTAATGGAAGTTACTGGGGTCTTTAGTTCATGACTTACCATTTTTAGGAAATCTCCTTTTCTTTTTTCTTCTTCCTTAAGGCGCTGGATTTCGGTATTGGTACTAATCCACATTTTGATCTCCCCCTGTTCATCCTTCACTGCTTCGGCCCGGTTTAAGTGCCACAGATATTTTCCGGTTTTATTTTTTATTCTTACTTCTGTTTCAAATCCTGCTCCTATTTCTAAAGATTCCTGCCAGTGTGTCTGAATCTGGTTTCGGTCTTCAGGATGGAGCAACTCTTTCCAGCCGGAATATTTTAATTGTTCTCTTGAGAGCCCCGTGTAATCCAGCCAATTTTTATTAAAGTAGATCGCCTCCCCCTTTGCGTTGGTGTTCATTACTTTTTCGGGCATAAGATTGGCAAGTAATCTAAAATGCTCCTCCCTTTCCTTTAATAAATTACGGGATTTGACCATGTCCGAAACATCTACGGCCATATTAAGGATACCATAGATATTACCCTGCCCGTCACGCAGGGGCTTATAGGTGAAATTAAAAAAGCCGGTCTCCATTTTGCCATTTCGCATGAGATCTACCCGATCTTCTTCTCCCCAATAGGTTTCCCCGGTGTCGAATACATTCTCCAACAATTCATGGAAAGGTTGTCCTTCCAATTCCGGCAGAGCTTCCCTAAGGGTAGTTCCCACTACAGAACGATCTTTTCCCCATACTTCAATCATTGCATCATTGGCAAACTCAATTTTCATTTCCTTGCCATAATAAATTGCTGTGGCGACAGTGGCCTCTTCGACAATAGAACGGGTACGATGTTCTTTTTCAATGATCACCTGTTCCTTTATCTTGTCCTCATGCACATCGATGACACTTCCAATAAGACCCTGAAATTCCCCATTTGATCCGTATTTTGGTCTTCCTCTATCAATGACCCACCGGTATTCCCCCTCTTTGGTCTTAAGGCGGTAAGAAACATTGAATTCTTTTTGTTCCCGGTGCGCTTTTTCAAATTCCTCCAGAGTTTTATGATAATCCTCGGCATGTACCGCCCTCAACCATCCTGCTCCTAAAGATTCATCCAGCTCCTGCCCGGTATAATTATACCAGTTTTTATTAAGATAAAATCCCTCTCCATTTTGATTTGTAATCCAGATAATCACCGGCACAGTATCTATCCAATTGCGAAGCTCCTTCTCACTTTCCTCAATTTTTTTACGATTGAGGACTTTTTCGGTTACATCTACTGCATGAACAAAAATCCCGTTAACCTTTCCGGATGAATCATGCATAGGCTGATAGACAAAATCCAGATAGATTTTTTGATCGGACGAGTTACTTCCTTCGAGTTTTAAAGAAATCTCTTCTCCAACAAAGGGTTTGCCCGATTGATAGACATTATCTAACATGGTGATAAACCCCTGGTTTTCCACTTCAGGCAGGGCATCTTGCACTTTTTTTCCAATAATGTCCCTGTAGCTCAGCAACTGCAGATACTTTTCATTGGCAATTTCAAAAATATGTTCGGGACCTTTTAAAATACAAATGAATGCAGGGGCTTCGGAAAGAATTTCGTTGAGAAGTTTTCTATAGGTGATCTCACTACCCGTTTCTTTGGCAGTAGAGAAAGAAAGCAGAAAAAGGTCATCTCCTCCTACCGGAATATCAATTTTTTTCCCACTAATGCTAATCGGTATCTGTTCCTTAAGTGCAGAGGGCAGCAGTAGATAAAATTGCGGCATCGCCTCTGGTGAGCTCTTTAGGCGGGATATAAATTCCCTTAGTTGCGGACTATCCCAAAGCTTATCCTCAAAAAAAAGAAGATTTTCCCCTAAAACCATTTTTCTTTTGAACCCAAACCGGGAGTAGAATTCCTGATTTGCTGCTTTAACAGTTCCTTCCGGGTCTATCACGAGGACTGGGTGCGGAAGAGCATCTATTATAGAAGAGGCAAACTTTATATTATCAGGATTTTCCGTGTGCGGCACCTGGGAGTGATTCATTAATTGGAATTAGTAAGGGAAAAAGCTAAAATACTTTTTTATAAATCCCTTTTTCTAAAAGAAATCAAAAAATTACTCCCTTTTTCCCTTTGGTAAATAAGTTACTTTAAATCATTCAGGCCGTGTAGCGCAGGACGATATATACAGCAAGGACCACGCTTAGGATGAGCACTAAAGTTCGCCAGTATTTATAAGATTGGTCGAGCATATCAGAATTTTAAACAGAGTAAATTAGCAGATGAAAACGGGAATAGCTATGGGGGAAAACCCGTAATTTTTCAGAACAAAAAACCCTCTAAATCAATAAGATAAAGAGGGTTTCTGTACTCGGAGCGGGAGCGGAAACCATCATTTTTAACTATTTTATCAACCCCTATAAAACCTACATAAACCTGCAGTTTTATTAAACACCTCAACAATATCAATAGGTTACAAAGATATTAATAGAATAGAATAAAATAGAATAGTGTTCAGAAGATGTTCGGAAGATGTTCGGAAGATCAAAAAAAGTTGTAATTTAGTTTTGTTCAAATGTTCAAATACTTCTAATTATGGCAACAGTTATTTACAGAATACGCGGAAAATCTTCTATTTATATTTCCTTAACCATGGGCAGGGGCATTAAATTAGAAACTAATACAGGTTTTAATGTAAACCCCAGAGACTGGAGCAAGATTACCAGTAAACCAAAACAAAATTCTGAAACCAATAAAAAAACCTTTGCAGCCTTATCAAAATTAGAAACCTTTATATATGATGAGGTTAACAACGCACAGGGGCAAGGGCAGTTAATAGACTTATTTTGGTTAAAGGATAACATAAATAAATGTTTTAACCGGGTTAAGAAAACCGACCAAAATTTAATGGTTAATCATATTCAGTACATTATTGACAATGCCAATACAAAGAAAATTAAAGGCAGTAATAAAGTCGGACTATCCCAAAACCGGGTTACAGGTTATAAGACCTTTAAAAAGGTTGTTGAGGAATATCAAAAGGAATTAAAAAAGAAGATCCATTTCCATGATATTAATAAACCCTTTGTTGACCGTTTTACAAATTGGTTAATGAAGAAAAAGAACTATTCTACAAATTACGCGGGCAAGATTTTAGACAACCTTAAAACCGTTTGTTTAGATGCCGAAAAACTGGAAATAAAAGTTAACCCTTATGCAAAGCAAATAACAGGGTTTAAAGAGCAAAACAGCGAAAGATTAATAGTTACCTTATCTTTTGAAGAATTGGAGCAAATACGAACCGCAAATCTAGAAACCGAAGCACAGGAAAACGCGCGCAAATGGTTGTTATTAGGTTGTGAAATAGGACAAAGAGCAGGCGACTTGTTGAGGTTAACCCCGGACAATTTACGATACAAAGGAAACCGCATTTATATTGATATTGAACAACAGAAAACAGGTAAAGCCGTAACAGTCGGAATTATTGGACCGCACGTTATTGAAATTGTAGAAAATAACTTTCCGTACCCGATCTCACAACAGAAGTTAAACAAACATATAAAACAGGTATGTAAACTTGCCAAATTAGAGGAAAAAATAGAGGGCAAGAAGTTTGACAAAAAGACCGGGCGCAAAAAAACAGATACTTATTTCAAATGGCAATTAATAACCTCTCACACCTTTAGAAGATCATTTGCAACCAATTATTACAAGAAGATACCAACAGCCGTTTTAATTGGTATTACGGGGCACTCTAAAGAAAGTATGTTTTTAGAATATATCAACAGGCGCGAAGATAAAGACTTAAATGCCGATCTCTTTATGCAGTTTTATGAAACCATACACCAAGACAAAGAACCGCAGTTAAAAGTTATTAAAAACGCGTCAAACCAATAAATAAACACCTCAACACCCATTGCACCTGGCAAGGGGGTTTTTTATTTTATATTAGCAATGGCAACGTATAAAAATTGTTTAAATGGTATATAGACCACCCCACATTGTTTTCGACAGGTTACATATCATGGCCCAAATAATAGCAAGTGAAATTGAGATTAAAATCAGCAGTAAAGCGGATAATCTACGCCTTAATTATGCTTTGCGAAAAAAGGAGCAAGACAAAGATCAGTTTACTTCAGAGAAATTAAAAAAGGTAAGAAAACAACTGGGAAAATATGAAGGCGATATTGCATTGTACTTGCGGGAAATGGTAATAGACAAAAACAATTCTTTAGATGATATTGAAGAAGATGAAAGAATAGAAAGGCTTTGCTATAATTTTTTAGACTCACTTTTTTGGCCAGAAGATTTAATTAAGTTAGACCCTAAACTGCTGGAGAATGAGGACTACACATGGGATTCCAGAATAGAAGGAAATCAAGATAAAATCAATAAAATTGAAGTCTTTATAGAAGCGATGGCACTTGCAGGTCTCTATGTTGATCTTCAATCATTAGAAGGAGTTGGAGTCCATGAAGAAGATAAAAGGATAGATTTCAAACCATTGCCTTCAAACCAAAGCCTTCTCTTCAATGGCAAAAAACTCAACCTGACAGAACGGATTTTAATTGCAAATAAAGTCTTAGATTTTGAAACCAAAATAAGAACGTTGAACATTTCTGATACTGAAAAATATCAGTTAATGTCCTACGTACTAGGAAATGATGTTAGTAACGTGCGCAATGTAATTAATGGCACGCGACCTAACAAGGTTAGAGAAAACGAAATAAATTCTTACCTAAAAGATTTAATGAAATAAAGTTTGTGCAAAGTTGGTTTTGCACATCTTTTACACACTCCTCTTTCTGACGATATCATTGCACTGTATTAATCTATAAAACAGTTTGCAATGAGCAACGTAACACAACTTCACAACGCAACCCCAGAGCAATTAACAGATGCAATTCTTCAAGGGGTAAAACAGCAATTAGAAGAATTAAAAAAGCAATATAAACCTAAAGAGCCGGAAGAGTATCTAAGCCGTTCAGAGGTTGCAAAATTGCTTAAAGTTGACATTTCCACGATTCACAACTGGGGTAAAGCCGGAAAACTCAAAAGGCACGGTTTAGGAAACCGCATATACTACAAACGTTCGGAAGTAGAACAGGCAATCCAAGAACTCTAAACTCCGGACAAATGACAGTAGCACCCCCAACAGTATATAAATACAAGGAAATTAACGTGGGTAAATATGCCACCGTTAAACATTACGAACTTCAGGAGGTTTTAAATGGAAGTAATCTACTTTCCAACAAGATCAATATAAGTAAAAGCCGAGATTTTGCGAGAAGCAGACCCGATTACTGGTTATATCTGAGAGAAGACAACAAGTGGAAGAAACCGGCAGTTACGGGACTGTTCAAAACCTCTAAACCACTCGTATACAAAGGCGACCAGCATGATAAAAAGAACTTAATGTTATTTTCGTTCTCGAAAAATGCAGAAGAGGTTATCATTCATTACTTCCCAGATTTCTTTACTGCCGATTTAACACACGTTCTACCACTCATAGTACAAGATTCTAAATAACCAAAAAGAGGGGCGCATAGCCCCTCTTTAAGTGTTCAAATGTTGCGATAATACGGCAACGCATACCTCAACACCCAAATATAAATAATAAATTGATTGATTTTATAAAATATGATCTTTTAGGAATTGCACCCGATCACCTGGAGCAAAACATTCTATTAGATTTTCATTATAAAGTTAACAGCAAAACAGGGGAATTAGGGAAGTATAAAAATGCATACTTCAGAGGTTTAGAATTTAAAATATTTGAAGCAACAACCGCACACCCGGAGCAAAGAATAACAGTTGAAGGAAGTTTCCATAAATACTGGAATAAAGGCGCGCACAATTTTAATGACTTTGGAATAGTCGAGGTTAAACAAGTCTTAGCCGATCTTCAGAAGAAATTTAATATTAAACCTGAAAATTGCATTTTAAGACAGTTAGAAATCGGGGTTAATATAAAACCACCTGGAAAGACAAAAAGCATATTAAAACAATGCCTATTACACAAAACTGACCGTCTAAAATGGATCTTCACCAAAGATGAGGGTAATTATATTCAAGCAAGACACCAAAGACATATTTTAAAAATCTACGACAAGAAAACTCACTACATCAAAAAAGGTTTTAAAATAGAAGATGAGGTTATGAGAGTCGAAATAAAATATTTGAAGATGCACGATTTGAACAAGAAAGGCATTAGGACTCTTGCCGATCTTCTTAAATACGGTTTAGAAAATTTCACTCCAGAACTTTTAAAGCAATGGCAGAACGTTATATTTTATGATTTTAAAGCCTTACAGGGCACTAAATATGAAAACCTATATAGCAATCCAAATTACTGGGAAAACTTGCCGTACGAAAGCCTAAAATATCACAGGGCAAATCTCAACAGATTAACCCAATCACACCCGGATAACTATAAATGCAGAATAGCAGAATTAATAAAAACAAAAGCCGATTTATTAAATAAAGAAACTACCGAAATTAACCCTTTACATATAGAGTTAGAATCGGTAGTTAGCACCTCTCAAGAAATCAACCTCAATAGGAAAGTTTGTAAAGTCACAGGGTTGAACATTTCCATGCAAAAAGAGGAAAGTATTTTGCTCTCACACACAGGTTTGAGATACTATTTCAAAACCGATCGTAAAGTATATGAACAGGTAAAAAGAAAATATCTCTCAAGACAATGGAGTAAAGAAAACCATGACATCCAAATAAAAGAAATAGCACATAATATTAGAAACAGATATAACACTCAAAAGATAAAACGTGAGAAACTTTATATGCCAGGACAACCATTGTTGTTTGATCTTAACACTCTTACCCCCACCTCCCCAATCTGAGGGAAATGAAAAAGACATACTACCAGGCACACAAAATTTTCTGAATTTTTAAAACCTTATTTGACCTTTTAAATGTTTATAATGTTTCGATTTGACATCTATATATACACAATCCCCTTTGCACACACACTTGTGAGCATTTGTGAAACTAAAAATGACATTAAGAAACATTAAGTTCCTACCATTCAGTACTTTCTTTTTTCTGTATTTCTTCTTCAAAAGAGGCAATCAAAGCCTCTATTTGTGCTTGGGCCTTTTCTTCATTGTAAAGAGTATACATATTCCCTTTCATATACTGGAAAGACTCAGGCGTGACAGTTATTTTACTTGCATTGTCCTTAACTTGAATATTAATAAGAGCATAAGCATCACTCCCCGGACCATACTGGCTGGGTGCTGTTACAGGACTTAAATAATATTTGCCTGTTATTGTACCTGATTCTTTATCGGTAAATTGAACAACGGATTTCGCATTATTAAATGCCCCTACCATCCAATTATTTGCGCGTACGTAGAGATCATCTTTTGAAGCATTCTCTACTGGCACCACCTTTACAATTGGTTCTGAATTAGAGGTTGCAAGTGATCCGCAACTTTGCAGAATAATTAATACAAAACATAATGGAATAAAAAGTAAAACTCTTTTCATTTTAAATAAAATTAAGTTAGATAATTGTTTAGTGTGAGGAATTCTGAGGTAGGGATTTGAATTCCTTTTGAATAAATGTAAGAAATTAAAAGAATAGTAAAAGTAAAGGCAAAAAAAATTATTTAGGTATTTTACTGAATTGCACCGACATACTGTCATTATCTGGTTTATTATTATCTTCAATAAGTGAAAACCTTTTTTTTTATATTATTCTTTGCACCCTATTACCTTTTAGGGCAAGAGGTATTTTACTCTCCCTTTACACAAACATTTCCTTCGATCTTTAAAAGTGAAATTGAAGATATAAACCGAAAGATTTATTTCGAACCAAATACCATTACCATTGCCACAGATACAAAGGAGGGCAAGGAAATTGAAGTTTTAGTTATTCAGTCCACAAACATTATAAATGGCAACCTTGTTTTTTTATGCCAAAACAAGAGTAATAAAAAGGTTACAATTGCAATACCTGAAGAACAAAAGCAAGTTGAGGTTATAGATTACTATTACCGATCTTCAAAGACAGATGAAGAAATACAGTTGAGATTTCACGTGGAGCAACTGAAGTAGATTTAAATGGATTTATATAATACCCCTTTACTGGAAAAAACCAGAGAAGATAAACAAACAGCACCGACCATTAAAGAAGCAATTAAAGGAGTTAAATTAGAATTTTATTACACTGGCAAAAGATTTAATAAATATCTAATTGAATTAAACGTATGCTCTTTAATAGAAGATCACACAGAAAATTTATTTCTAAGGCATTGCACCTACAGAGGATCTCCGGAGCAATGGAAAGGGGTAATAATTAACCAAGTTAAAAAGCAGTTGCAGGATTTAGAAGTAGAAGAAGGATTTATAAAAAGTGAAACCCGGTATTTAGAAGTAACTCCAGAGCAGCACCTCGAAAAAGAAAGTTTTGAAAACCTATATAGAATTCTAATGGTAAAAGTGAATAAGAAAAAAGATGAAAATAACTCTTTATGAATTCAAAGGGTTACCGGAGCAAGAGCAATATAATATTACCTTCAATTACGGCACTTTTATAGATTACCTGGAGCAGAAAAACAAGAAGTTAGTATTGTATGCCGTTGATCTCTTTTTTGTTCAAGTAGTTTATAACACTACTACTAATAAAATTATAAATATTACCTCTTTTAAGACTGGCAAAAGATTATTTAAGTACTCCAACTTCAAAGGCAAAACCCTTTAAAAAAATCCAATTATAACCGATAATTACGGCAATTTAGCGTTAGATCAACACCCGGTTATACTTCAAATCCTTTAAAGCCGAAAACACCAATCAACCGCAATAATAACGGCAACTTCAGCACTTTTACTAAACTTCAATTTAGTGCAGGCTTTTTAATATCTCCCTATCTGTTCGCGCGTATTATACAACCTGTTAAATATGGGTATCTGTTCGCATGTAAGAACCTGACAAAACCTGACATTTAAAATACTTCATTGGTATCTGTTCGTGCATTAAAACAACGAGGTAACAACGTTGAATTAGTACAAGTTTACTGCAAGGTTAATTGTTTCTCGAACGCATAAAAAGAGAATATCTCGCTATCTGTTCGCGCGTATAGATTAGAGCAAAAATAACCTTATTCTAAAATCCGAACAGTACGCGCACGCGCGCGAGGAATTGCACCCGGTTAAACTCTATTAAAGCAAACAAAGGTTTTATTACAGTCATAACGCACGCGCGAAAAATCATTAATGATCTTTTTTAATTATTCTTTTGATTAATCAAACGTTTTTCAAAAGGTTGTTTTTGACCTGTACACGCAAAGCAGGAATTTAACGAATTGAACGACCTAAAAGAGAATTAAACAAATTAGACAGCCTTAAAAAAAAATTACCCTAAGATTACCCTATGTTTTCGGGAACTACGCGCGTGAAGAATTAATTCACTATAAAATTTAAAAAGGCCAGAAGAAGTACAGGAAGGCAACAATAATACCTAAGGAAACAAGAACAATAAAGCACTTGTTAGAGTTCTTAAAAAGAAAAGAGAAATTTACTTTCATAATTGGATATATTTTTTCCGCAGACAAACAGATAGGAGGGGTATCCAATTGAAAGAGATGGTTATTCTGACATAAGTCGAACAAGTAGAATAAACTTACAATTTATTTTAAGATTTAATTAAGAAATTAAACAATTAATCTTCAGTTGTTTTTTCATTAGGGCAATAGGGGTTAAAACACCTGGAGCAATTAAATAACTACTTCGCCACCTAATAAATATTTTACTCCAAAAGAAAATTTGAGGGGGGGGTTACCTATTTTCGGGAACCGTAAAAGGGAATTTTCGGAAACCGTAAAAAAGGCAACAAAGAGTTTTCTTACCCGATAAAAAGAGCAAAGGAGTAAACCGGGTTTAATTGATACTCGAACGCATAAAAAGAGGTAAATAATGATTTGTTCGGAATATGTTCGGAAGATTAAATAAAAAAAACCCGCAAAGCCTTGGGGGAAAGGACTATGCAGGTTTTCTAAGTACTCGGAGCGGGACTTGAACCCGCACGAACATTGCTGTTCATTGGATTTTAAGTCCAACGTGTCTACCAATTCCACCATCCGAGCGTGGATTGTAAAATAAAAACCCCGGGACCGGGGTTTATTTCTGGCCGAGCGAAAAACGGCCCCGAAGCCTCGGGGAACCCGCGACCTCAAAGAAAGTTTTTCTCGCTTTCAGAGCGAAAAACGGGATTCGAACCCGCGACCTCCACCTTGGCAAGGTGGCGCTCTACCAACTGAGCTATTTTCGCATTTCTAAAGAACGTCCCACCATTGGTGAGTATTGCGGTGCAAATTTAATATATTTCTGAAACTGGCAAAGATTTTTTTAGCAAAAATAAACAGTAAAAAAAGACCTCTGAAAGCCTGGTGCCTTTTAAACCTTTAGCTATGCGATTCCGGCATTTTGCCTGCTGGTAAGCATTCGCTTGATCTCATTTAATTTCATAAGGGCTTCTACAGGGGTAAGCGTGTCAATATCTGTATGAAGGATCTCCTCCTTTAGCTCCTCCAGAATTGGATCATCCAGATTAAAGAAACTCAGTTGCATATCTTCCTCCAGCGATTTTTTTAATTTTTTGCTGTTATCCTGCATGCCATGTGAGGCTTCAAGTTTTTCTAAAATTTTGTTTGCCCGTCTTATTACCTGCTGCGGCATACCCGCCATTCTTGCCACATGTATTCCAAAACTGTGTTCACTCCCTCCAGGCACCAGTTTTCGTAAAAACAGAACGTTGTCTTGCAACTCCTTTACGGAGACATTAAAGTTCTTAATACGTTTAAAAGTTTCACTCATATCATTAAGCTCATGATAATGAGTAGCAAAAAGGGTCTTAGCCCTTGCCGGGTGCTCATGCAGATATTCGGTAATAGCCCAGGCAATAGAGATCCCGTCATAGGTACTTGTACCTCGACCAATTTCGTCGAGGAGCACAAGGCTTCTTTGAGAGAGGTTATTTAAAATACTCGCAGTCTCATTCATTTCTACCATAAAAGTAGATTCTCCCATAGAGATATTATCACTGGCCCCGACCCTGGTAAAGATCTTATCAACCAGGCCGATTTTCACGGCATCGGCAGGTACAAAACTTCCCATTTGAGCTAAGAGGACAATGAGGGCAGTTTGACGTAGAATAGCAGACTTACCACTCATATTAGGACCTGTGATCATAATGATTTGCTGGCTTTCTCTATCAAGGAATATGTCATTAGCTACATAAGATTCAGAAATTGGAAGTTGTTTCTCAATGACAGGATGCCTGCCATTGTTTATTTCCAATTCATAGGAATCATCTATTTCGGGTTTACAGTAATTATTAGAAACAGCCTGATGGGCAAAAGAGCACAGGCAATCGATTTGCCCTATTAGAACAGCATTTTGCTGTACCGGCTGAATGTAGTCTCCAATCCACACTACAAGACTATTAAAGATCTCCTGTTCCAGCTGCAGGATTTTCTCTTCGGCCCCCAATATCTTCGCTTCATACTCCTTTAGCTCCTGGGTGATATAGCGTTCGGCATTTACCAGGGTTTGTTTTCGGGTCCAATCCTGGGGCACTTTATCCTTATGGGAATTCCTGACTTCAATATAGTAACCAAAAACATTATTGCTGCCGATCTTCAAAGAGCCTATTCCGGTTGCGGCACTTTCCCTTTCTATGATTTTATCGAGATAATCCTTCCCTGAAAATGCTATTTTTCGCAGCTCATCGAGTTCGGCAGAAAAGCCCGGGGCAATCGTATTTCCTTTGGCAATATTTACCGGCGCCTCTTCAAACAAGGTTTCTTTTATCTTGCTTCTTAAAAGATCACAGCCCTGCAGAGTATCTCCCAACACCTGCAGCGCTTCATCCTTTGAAGCCGAAGCTAAGGTTTTAACGGGAATTACTGCTTCCAGGGAGTTTTTAAGTTGTACTACTTCCCGCGGACAGACCTTTCCTGTTGCCACTTTTGAAATTAGCCTCTCCAGATCGCTTATTTTTTTTATGTGATTCCTCATCTCCCGAAGCAATTCGGGATCTTTTGAAAAATATTCCACCACCTGATGCCGTTTTCTGATTTTATCGGCATTTTTAAGAGGCAGAGCCAGCCATCGCTTGAGCATTCTCCCACCCATAGGAGAAATAGTGTGATCTATGACATCAAGTAAGGTGACTGCATTTTGAGCATGTGAGTTATAGAGTTCGAGGTTACGTATGGTAAATCTATCCATCCAAACATACTCCTCTTCGGCAATGCGGGAAATAGTGGTGATATGCTGTAGCCGGTGATGTTGAGTTTCCCCAAGATAATAAAGCACCGCTCCCGCTGCGACCACTCCATCTTCAAGATGCTCCACTCCAAATCCTTTAAGGGATTTCGTCCCGAAATGGGAATTTAAGGTTTCATAGGCATAGTCTTTTTTATAGACCCAGTCTTCCAGGAAAAAAACATGTTGCTCTTCCCCAAAAATTTTAAAAAATTCCTTCTTCCGCTGCTTAGGCACTAAAACTTCACTCGGCCTGAAATTTTGAAGCAGCTTGTCTATATATTCTTCGGAACCCTCGGCAGTAAGAAATTCTCCTGTAGAAACATCTAAAAAGGAAATTCCAAGAGCCTTTTTTCCGAAGTGCACTGCACAAAGAAAATTGTTGCTTTTGCTTTGCAGCACTTCATCATTCATGGATACTCCCGGCGTCACCAACTCGGTCACCCCCCGCTTCACTATTTTTTTGGTAAGTTTTGGATCCTCAAGTTGATCACAAATTGCCACCCGTTCTCCTGCCTTTACTAGTTTTGGCAGGTACGTATTCAGTGAGTGATGTGGAAATCCAGCCAATTCACTGCGTTCACTTCCATTATTGCGATTGGTAAGCACAATGTTAAGTATACGTGCAGCCCTAACTGCATCTTCTCCAAAAGTCTCATAGAAATCCCCAACACGAAACAACAACATGGCATCGGGATATTTCCTCTTGATCCTGTTGTATTGCTGCATTAATGGGGTTTCCTTCTTTTCGGCTTTATTTGACACGCTGTAATTTTTAGTGAAGGTAAAAATATAACATCTCCTTCTTTAAAGATAATCTTCCCTTTCTTGATTTTCAAACTTTTATCCACAGCCTGTGGAGAATTTTTTCTTAGAAAGCTAAAATTTTTAAATCCAGCTCCTACAAAGGTTAAGAAGATTTTGATAAGAATATTCCTACCTAACTTACTGCCATTCAAAAACATAAATTGTGCATTTCATCGAATTTTTTTGCAGTTTGACTGATTTAGTTCTTTATTTGCTTTGTGAAATGAATGAACTATGAAGAAAAATTTTACTCCTGGAAATTCTGTATCTCAAAACCTTAAGTTTTTCTTAACCTTTTTTGAAGGAAGAATTTTGGTTTTCTTTATGTCTTCAATCTTATTGCTTTCCTGCACAAAAGATGAAATTGAAGATCTTAATCTCGAAACCACCCCCCCTGTTGAAGCTAATAAAGAAACCCACCTCTATAAAGGTGTTTTTGCCAGTCAGCATTCCGGTAACAGGGGAACAATTGAAATTCACCTTACACGGGATGAAAAGAATTCCGAAGAGATCCTGGAAGGCAATGCCCTCTTAACACTTCACACCGGAGAGACCTATAAAGCTAACCTCACTTCGAACAAATCTACCAACAAGATGGCCGAAGACTTTAAGGTCTTCTTTTATTCCCAGGATATGGAATTCAGCTTTTATCTTGATGAAAATGATGTTCCCATTGTTGCAGACGTGGTGATCAATGATCAATCGGGATCGGTTGTTGTTGCAGAACATACTGCCGACTCTCCAGTTACTCCTGTAACCGGCGTTTACAGATGTACCAACTGCGAAAATCAAACCTCAACTTTAGACGGCATTCCATTAAATAATAATGACCGCGTATTCAATATGTTGTTGACCACTAAAGACGGACAAACAGGATTAACGATTCAGGCAGTGCTCGGTTCCCTTATCAATGCTCAATTGGTGGTGGAAGAAGCCTGTACCACAGATGGCCGTTACACCTTTTGCACCCTTAAAGGAGGCGCTAATGCCACCACAGAACCGGTTCAATGGTCCGGGATCCACCGGTATACTACAGACGCTACTGAGGCCGATGCCTGCTCAACCCTCTGGGGAAATCTTACCTTTAACTCCCCAAATAACGGAGTTATTGAAGCTGAATTTATAAGTGATAACACCTGTTCTAACAACACCTACTATGTAAGTGCTGCAGGAGATGATAATAATTCCGGATTAACTCCAAATGATGCCTGGAAAACTATTCAAAAAGTAAACAGCATTACCGTGAAACCCGGGGATGCAGTGCTTTTTGAAGGAGGAAAGACTTTTAACGGAAGCCTTAAATTCGACAGCAACGATGCTAACGGAGGTTCAAATGCTGTTACCGTTTCATCTTACGGAACCGGAAGAGCTACTATTTCTTCTGGAACTGCTCATGGAATAGATATATACAACACCGCCGGATTCAAGATCAACAACCTTATTGTTTCAGGTACTCCTGGTGAAAAAAACTCAGGAATACAGTTTTACACCGATCTGGATGGAGATGTGAAATTTGATTTCGCCGAAGTGAAAAATGTTGAGGTTCATGGCTTCAGCGATTTCGGAATTGTCTTTGGCTCATGGAAATATCAATCTGTAAATAATTCGGGATTCAAAAATGTGGTGGTCGAAAATGCCAGGGTCTATGACATCATGAATGTTGGAATAGGTTCCTACGGAAATTTTTCCGCCTCTAAGACCGGATATGCACATTCAAACATAGTGGTTCGCAAGTGTGAAGTATTCAACATTACCGGAAATCCGGCGATAACAGAAAAACACACCGGCAATGGGATCATGTTGTCAGACGTTCAGAATTCAGTGATAGAATATTCCACAGCCTATAATTCCGGTCAATTAAATGCCAATTCCAATGGAGGCCCGGTAGGGATCTGGTATTGGGATGCAGACAATGTAACTATTCAATATAATGAAGTTTACGGAATGAAATCGGGCACCAAAAAAGATGGTGGCGGCTTTGATCTGGATGGTGGGGTAACCAATGGTACTATGCAGTATAACTATTCTCATAACAATTATGGAGCGGGTTATCTTATAGGCCAGTTTGGAGGAGCACGACCAATGCGCAATATTAAAGTAAGATATAACGTGAGTGAAAATGATGCAGCTACCAATGGAGGAAGCATCTATCTCTTCAACGGAGCATCACCTGCTTCTATGAAAGACATCTTTGTCTATAACAACACGCTTTATATCGAAGAAAAAGCTTCGAACACTGCTACCGCTGCAATAAAACTCCTGAAATGGCAAACGATGAGCGAAAACATCAATTTCCATAACAACATTCTGGTAGCCGAAAACGGCGCCGATTTGGTACAGGTTCCTTCAGGGTACCATGCCAATTTCTTCGGAAATCTCTATCATACTTCCGGCACCTTCAACATCAGCTATAAAGGAATTTCTTATGGATCCCTGGCTTCCTTCCGCACTACACAAAATGAGATTTATAACGGAAACGAAGCAGGAATTGAGGCAGACCCTCTGCTACAGGCTCCCGGAGAAGGCGGAACGATAGGTTTTGGCAACTCACTTACAAACCTTTCAGCTTATAAATTACAAACCAATTCCCCTGCCATCGATGCCGGAATCTCATTCTCAGAGGAGTCAGTTGAAAATGACTTTTACGGAAACAATTTATCCACTAATTCCATTCCAGAAGTGGGAGCCCATGGAAATTTAAGCACTGGAGCAGTAGCTTCTAATTAATTCCCCCATTATTAGATTTGCTGCTTAAAAGCCACTCCTCCCCAAGAGTGGCTTTTTAATTTTCTATTTTTGCCAAATGGAAAAACGTAAGCTTAAGAACAGCGAACTTGACAGAAAATCTACCGAAGAATTTAAGTCGGCAGAAAAGACTCCTGTAATTATCATTTTAGATAACATAAGAAGCCTCAACAATATAGGCTCCGTCTTTAGAACAGCAGACGCTTTCTTAATTGAGAAGATCTGGCTTTGTGGTATTACTGCCACACCTCCCCATAAGGACATTCACAAAACCGCTTTGGGAGCTACAGATACTGTAGATTGGGAGTATACTGAAGATGCCCTGGAACTGGTAAAGCGGTTACAGCAGGAGAAAACAAAGGTTTATTCTGTAGAACAGGCCGAAAATGCGATTTTCCTATATGATTTTAGCCCCAAAAAAGATGAGAAATATGCCCTGGTCTTTGGGAATGAAGTCAAAGGCGTGCAGCAAGAGATAGTTTCCGCAAGCGACGGCGTGATTGAGATCCCCCAACTTGGCAGCAAACATTCCCTGAATATTGCCGTAAGCGCTGGAGTAGTGCTGTGGGATGTATTTTCGAAGATAAATTCATTATAATAGAGGTTGGTCGATAGTCGGGGCCTTTGCGCCGCCTGCGGGTGTCTGCGCAAAACTCGCAACTGGCAACTCGCAACTTTTTCAACTATCCTATGATCTCTCCCAGCAGCTGTAAATAATCTTTCCTGTTATTTACGAAATCCAATTCAGAAATATCGATGATCTTAACGTTCAGCCCCGGTTGCGACTTAATAAAGGACAAATAGCTGCGGTTGATGTTCGCCAGGTAATCGGCTTCAATATTCTGTTCATAGTCTCTGCCTCTTTTTTTAATGTTTTCAAGCAAACGATCGGTGTTCTGGTAGAGATAAACGTAAAGATCGGGCTTTACCAGCTCTTTATACATAAGATGAAAGAGCTTTTGATATAACGAATATTCGTCATCATGCAGCGTAATCTTTGCAAAGATCAGTGACTTAAAAACGTCATAATCTGAGATCACAAACTCGGTAAAAAGGTCGTATTGGGCCAGATCATCAGAAAGCTGCTGATAACGATCGGCCAAAAATGACATTTCCAAAGGGAAAGCGTAACGCTGCCCGTCTTCGTAGAATTTAGGGAGGAAGGGATTGTCTTTAAACCTTTCCAGAATGAGTCGGGCGTTAAAATCCTGTGAGACCATAGTAGAGAAACTGGTCTTTCCCGCACCAATATTACCTTCTACAGCTATATAATTGTGACCTGAAAAGGAAAATTTCTTCGGAAGCTGTATTTTTTCCGGAAGAAGTCGAATTCCTTCTTTTTCTGAAGCTTCAAAAAGCTCCTTTATTTTTACCTTTTTAAGTGGGTGCTTTATTTCCGAAGCAATATCGGCAAGCGGCGCCAATACAAAATTTCGGTTTTGAAGTTCGGGATGAGGGATAATAAGATCCGGGGTTTGGATCACTTCATCTTCTATAAGTAGAATATCAAGATCAAGTGGCCTGTCGCTATAGCCTTTGGCTGCACCTCTTTCCCTTCCAAAATCGAGCTCGATATTAAGCAGCTGCTTCAGGATTAGCTCCGGTGCAAACCTGCTTTTTACTGCGACACAGGCATTTAAAAAAGCATTACCTTTAAAACCCCAGGCAGGAGTTTCATAAACTCCCGAAATGGCAATTACATCACCTGTTATTTGCTGAATTTTCTCAACAGCTTCCTGTAAAAAATCAAATCTGGCACCCTCATTGCTTCCAAGGGCTATATAAACTGTTTTTAAAGGGTTCAAGAGTCGTTAAGAAAAATTTAGTAAGACAGCAATAAGTAATTTCACAGCAAATTAAACAAAACAAAATAACATACTCTTAACTTTGAGGTAAAGAGTTTCAACAATGTAAACCTCCCCAAAAACCAGGGATAAAACCTTAATTTTAAAATGGATGGAACTTAAAATATATCTGTAATGAAAAAGTTTTTAAAAATATTTGGAATTATATTAGGAGTGATCCTCCTGTTGCTATTCCTGGCTCCTTTTCTTTTTGAAAAGCAGCTTAAGGATCTGGTGCAGGACACTATCAATAAAAATGTGAATGCGCAGGTGGCCTTTGCAGATATTGATCTGAGTATCTTCAGGAATTTCCCCGATGCCACCCTGGGGATAGAAAATATAAGCGTCATCAATAACGCCCCTTTTGAGGGAGATACTTTGGCAATAAGCGACGAGGTAATCCTGCAAATGTCAATTAAAGAACTCTTTAAAGGTGGCGATGAACCCAAGAAGATCGACGTACTAAAGATAAGGAACACGCTGCTTAACATCAAAGTGGATTCCCTGGGCAACAACAACTACGATATTGCCATTGAAGATACACTCTCTACCACTACTTCTTCCGGCGGCGGCTTCAGTTTTGACGTGGAGCATTACGAGATCACTAATTCCAGAGTAAATTATGATGACAGAGCTGCGAACATGCGACTCGTCGTAGAGGATCTCAATCATGAAGGTACCGGAGATTTTTCCGCTAAAACTTCGACTTTAAGCACCTACTCCACTGCTCTTGTTAGTTTTGAGATGGACAGCATCAATTATCTTAACCGCAACAAGCTGCAGCTGGACGCCGATTTTGAAATGGACCTGGAAAGGATGCGCTACACCTTCCTGGAGAATGAAGCCTTGATAAATCAACTGCCGCTTACTTTTGACGGTTACGTGCAGGTGAATGAGGATAATAATGAGATGGACCTGCAATTCAAAACCCCCACCTCTTCCTTTAAAAATTTCTTGGCGGTAATTCCGGAAGAATATTCTAAAAACATTGAAAATGTAAAGACCAGCGGAGATTTCGTGGTAGATGGCTTTATCCGCGGAATTGTGGATGAAACTTATATTCCAAAAATGCAGATTAATATTGCTTCCAATAATGCTTCTTTTAAATATCCCGACCTGCCAAAAGCAGTAGAAGATATCACCATTGCTGCCGTGGTCATGAATGAGACCGGCATTGCTGAAGATACATACGTCAATATTGACAAACTCAATTTCAGGATCGATCGGGATGCTTTTAGAGCAAACGGAAGCATCAGGAACCTAACTGAAAATATGCTGGTCAATATGGCACTTCAAGGCACTATAAATCTGGCAAATATCACCCAGGCCTATCCCTTGGAACTGGAACAGGATCTTAACGGAATTGTTACCGCAGATGTCACTACCAGCTTTGACATGAATTCGGTAGAAAATGAGCAGTATCAAAATGTGAAGAGCAGCGGTACCGCTATCATCAGGGATTTTAAGTATAGTTCTCCTGAAATTCCCAACGAAATCAAAGTGGCCACTGCACAAATGAAATTTAATCCTGCCACTGTAACTCTGGAGGATTTTGTTGCTACCACAGGGCAAACTGATTTGGCGGTGAATGGTACCATCCAGAATTTAATGGGTTACTTGTTTACAGACCAAAAGCTCAAAGGAAACTTCAATGTGAGATCCAACACCTTTTCTGTAAACGATTTTATGGTTAAGGAAGCAGAAACAACTGCCGAAGATGGAAAGGCCGAAACCACTACTGTGGCAGCTTCGGAAAAAGAGGCGATCAAGATCCCGTCTTTTCTTGATGCTAACCTGGATTTCGTGGCTAATAGGGTGTTATACGATAATCTTGTTCTTGAAAATACTACCGGAAACCTGCGCATTGTGGATGAAACCGCCACCCTTAGCAACGTCTCCTCGAATATTTTCGGCGGAAATATCCTCCTTAACGGTACTGTTTCTACAAAACAAACGGTACCTAATTTTACTATGCAGCTTAATCTAAAGTCCATTGACATCGCTAAATCTTTCAATGATATGGAACTGCTAAGGAATCTTGCACCTATAGCCCAGGCACTTCAGGGGCAATTGACCACAGATATTGACCTGCGCGGAAATTTAAATGATGATCTCACACCTCAATTGCAAACCCTTGCAGGAAATGCTTTAGCCGAGATCCTTGGCGCCCGTGTTAATCCGGGACAAACACCTTTACTGGCAAAACTAAATGAAAGCCTCAATTTTATAGACCTGAATGATCTAAACCTGAAGGACCTAAAGACCAAACTCACCTTTAACAATGGGCAGGTAGAGGTACAGCCTTTTGATTTCAATATAAAAGGCATAAAAGGAAAAGCTTCAGGATCTCATGGGTTCGATATGAATATGAACTACCAGGTGGCCCTGGATATTCCGGCTAAGTACCTGGGTAGTCAGATAGGAACTACCCTTGCCCGGCTTAGTGCACAGGAGCAGGGAAATATGACCGTAGCCTTACCTGTAAGTATTTCAGGAAGCTTCAGCAATCCTAATGTGAATCTCAATGTACAGCAGGCGGTAAATAATCTTACCCAGAGCATTATTGACACTCAAAAAGACCAGTTGAAAGAAAAAGGAAGGGATGTGCTTAGCGATATAATTTCAGGAAGGCAGCAAAAAAAGGATACTACTGCGACCACTCCCGGGGATTCGACTGCTACCAAACCAAAACCTAATGATGCCGTAAAAGAAACTGCAAGGGATATCCTCGGCGGAATCCTGGGATCGAAAAAGAAAAAGGATACAACAAATCAGCAGTAGAAGGGGTAAAATTGTTTTAAGCTTTTTGCACCCGGCTACACCTTGTTAAATCACAGAAAGATTAACATTGAAGCCCTCGTGTTTCCGCACGTTGAAAACCATTCCGTCTTCAAAGATGAGATATTGACCTTTGATACCTTTTAAAACTCCCTCATAAAAAGGCATTTTTGCAAGGTTTAGAGTTTTGCACTTGTGGGGATAAGTAATTACGGGAAATTTCAGCTCAAGCTCCTTCGAATTTGCCAGGTAATAATCTTTTACTTCTTGGGGCAGGTACTGCCTCATATCTTCGCGGATGGCCGCCAGATCCAGGTCCTTTAGGTCATTAGTGAGCATACTGCGCCAGTTGGTCTTGTCGGGCAAATGTTCTTTTAAAGCAACTTCTGTAATTCCTGCGAGATACCGGTTTGGCACCTCGACGATCTCAATAGCTTCATGAGCCCCCTGGTCGATCCACCGCGTGGGAATTTCCGATTTCCTGGTCACCCCTACCTTAACATTGCTACTGTTTGCCAGGTATACAACGTGAGGTTGTAGCTGGGCTCTCTTTTCAAATTCCAGGTCCCGGTCTTCCTGATCCAGGTGAGCCTTGCTCAATTCCGGCCGAATCACCCACTCACCATTTTCGGGACGCTCCATAAAGCAGTTGTAGCAAACTCCGTTCGCAAAGATCTTCTTCCTTTTTTGACAGGTCGTACATTGATAGTTGAGAAAATTGATACTCAGTTTCTTATCCAGCACCTGATTCATATTGATAAAATCCTGCTCAAAAATGAGATAATACTGCACCTTTTCGGCAAGCTCTGTTTTCATTTTGGTCAGGACGCCCTCGTAAGTCATAAAAGAAGATATTTTTTAAGGCCTGAGTTTATTTTGCAGGCTTTGAGAATAGTTTTAATTTTAACCGGTTTCACGGCTTTTTGAAAGGCCTAAAGATAAAAATAAAAAATGCCAATTCCGTTAGTTCATTCCGTTGCTTCCTGGTTCCTCAAGAAGCGCATCCATCAAATGGAATTGTTCATTAAATATCCGCACGAGGTCCAGTATGAGCTACTTAAAAAGCTTATTTCCAAAGCTCAAAATACAGAAATAGGCCGAAAATATAACTTTGCCTCGATCAACACCTATGAAGATTTTGCATCCCGGGTACCTTTACAGCAGTACGAGGATTTTGAACCGCAAATTGAACGAAGCCGCCGCGGAGAGACCAACATTTTTTGGCCTACCCCCATCAAGTGGTTTGCTAAATCCAGTGGCACTACCAATGCGAAAAGTAAATTCATCCCTGTAAGTGACGATTCTCTGGAAAAATGTCATTACGCCGCAGGAAAGGACATGCTGTGTATGTACCTTAACAACAATCCCGAATCCAAACTTTTTAACGGAAAAAGTCTGAGGCTTGGCGGCAGCAAAGAATTATACAGCCGTAACGGAACCCAATTTGGAGATCTTTCAGCAATACTAATCGATAATATGCCTTTTTGGGCGGAATATAGCAGCACTCCCAGTAATGAGGTATCTCTAATGAGCAACTGGGAAGTGAAGATGCCTGCCATTGTCAACGAAACCATCAAGGAAAATGTGACCAGCCTTGCCGGAGTACCTTCATGGATGCTGGTACTGCTCAACAATGCCTTGGAAGCCTCCGGAAGAGAAAACCTGTTCGAGATATGGCCAAACCTGGAGGTCTACTTTCACGGCGGAGTGAACTTTGCGCCCTATGCAGATCAATACCAAAAGATCCTGCCATCGAGCAGTTTCAGGTATTACGAGATCTATAATGCTTCGGAAGGATTTTTTGCTATTCAGGATTCCAACGATTCCAAAGAGTTATTGTTGATGCTGGACTATGGTGTGTTCTATGAATTTATACCCATGGATACTTTTGGGACTTCAGAAGAAAAGGTGATTCCTCTCTCTGAAGTTGAAAAGGGAAAAAATTACGCCGTCCTCATTACCACAAATGCAGGGCTATGGCGTTACAAGATCGGCGACACCGTGCGTTTCACCTCTTTAGATCCATACCGCATCAAGATAACCGGAAGAACCAAACATTTCATCAATGTTTTTGGGGAGGAATTGATCATCGAAAATGCAGACGAAGCCTTAAAAAAAGCTGCGCAGCAAACAGATTGCGAGATTGTGGATTATACCGTCGCTCCCGTTTTTATGAAAGAAAAGGAAAAAGGAGCGCATGAGTGGATCATCGAATTCAAGATCCCGCCGCAGGATCATGAATTCTTCACATCCTGTTTAGACACTCATCTTAAGAGCATCAACAGCGATTATGAAGCCAAGCGTTTCAATAATATGACCCTTAACCCTCCTAAGGTACACCAGGCAAGGGAAAAGCTGTTCTATGACTGGTTAAAAAAACATGACAAATTAGGAGGACAGCACAAGATCCCGAGATTATCCAACCAGCGGACCTATGTAGAGGAGTTGCTGGAGATGAATGATGTTAGATTTGAGATCTGAGATCTGAGATTTGAGACATGAAATTTTACTACAGGACCCTTTTCCGGGTGAAAAACTCTATTAACTTCTCAAAGTCCTATGCCGCTCCTCCGGAGCTAATAGTCCTGAATTCAAAGGCAATTTTGGGAGCCTGTAAGGCTCCTATAACAAAAGTCCGGGGAAACGCCCCGGGTTTAATTTGTACTACCCCTCATAATCCAGCCTTTAAGGCTGGGACAAAATTCCGGTACGTGTAAAAACCTTTTATTCCTCTCTGAATTTATAATGAGATTACCTCAAAAAAAAACCTAACAGGTTTTGAGTACCTGTTAGGTTTCTATTTTTAACTCCCTGTAATTGGACAGGAGCGGAAGTGAAAATTACAACTCCTTCGAAACCTGATGAACAGCTTCTATGGTAGCATCAAGATCTTTATAAGAAAGTGCATCGGTGATGAACCAGGTTTCAAATGCGCTGGGCGCAATATAGATCCCGTGATCCAGTAAACCGTGGAAGAATTTATTAAATTTCCCGTTACCTGCAGATCGTGCGGCAGATTCAAAATCTGTCACCGGCTCTTCTCCGAAATGGACTGAAATCATTGAACCCTGCCGGTTAATTGTAAAGGCCACCTCATTTCTGTTAAGAACATTATTGATCCCTTTATGAAGGTAAGCCGTTTTCTCCTCCAGCCTCTTATAAATTTCTGAATCTCCATTAAGTTCCTGTAGCATTGCAAGTCCGGCGGCCATGGCCAGCGGATTTCCACTAAGAGTTCCGGCCTGATAAACAGGTCCTGTTGGAGCAAGGTAATCCATGATCTCATTGCGAGAGGCGAAGGCTCCTACCGGCAAACCTCCACCAATCACTTTTCCGAAGCAAACGATGTCGGCATTTACACCATAAATCTCCTGTGCCCCTCCTTTGGCCAGCCTGAAGCCGGTCATTACCTCATCAAAGATCAACAGTACATCATGCTCATCACACAAATTTCTAAGACCTTCCAAAAAACCCTTTTTTGGAGGTATACATCCCATGTTCCCTGCCACAGGTTCAAGGATGATACAGGCAACCTCTCCCTTATTTGCATTGAGCAAATCCTGAACATTCTCAAGATCATTGTAAGTGGCAAGTAAAGTATCTTTTGCAGTTCCTTTCGTCACCCCAGGACTATTAGGAGTTCCAAAGGTCACTGCTCCGCTGCCCGCCTGGATCAAAAATGAATCACTGTGTCCATGATAGCAGCCTGCGAACTTGATGATCTTGTCCCGATTCTTAAAGCCGCGGGCAAGACGTACCGCACTCATGGTTGCCTCGGTGCCCGAATTCACCATGCGAATTTTGTCAATATTAGGCACCATGGAAACAGCAAGTTCAGCTATAGTGGTCTCCAGCTGAGTAGGCGTTCCAAAAGAAGTTCCTTTCCTAGCCCTCTCCACCACCGCATTCACCACTGGATCAAAAGCATGACCCAAAATTAGCGGCCCCCAGGAATTGATGTAATCAATGTATTTATTTCCATCTTCATCAAACAGATAGGCCCCTTTAGCTTCTTTGATGAAAATTGGTTCTCCCCCCACGGCGCTAAACGCTCTCACAGGAGAATTCACCCCGCCGGGAATTACTTTTTTAGCTGCAGTGAATAATTCGCTGCTTCTTTTATAGATCATAATAATGTTTTATTGAGACACATAAAGAGTTTGTCCAATGCCAATATTAGTGTCCCTGAGATTGTTCATTTTTTGCAGTTGTTCTACCGATAGGTTATGCCTTTTGGCAATGGAATACAAAGTATCCCCCTGCTTTACGGTATAAGCCCTGGCTGCTGAAATTCGTTCCCGCTCCGGCTCAGAGTAAGCTATGACATCTCTAACTGGCGAATCCCCGTCATAACGGTAGAGTTGATATCTCTCAATTAAACTTATAAGCTTATCGGGATATTTCCTGTCCGTAGCATAACCTGCGGCTCTCAGGCCACGTGCCCAACCTTTATAATCGGTAATATCCAGGTCAAAAAGAGCTGCATAACGTTTTCTTTCGGTGAGAAAGAGCGAATGATCGCGATAGGAATATTTCGGATCCTTATATTTTCGGAAACATTCCTGTGAGCGGTCATCGTCGTGATACACACTGCCGCCGTTCCAGCCATGGCATTTGATCCCAAAATGGTTATTTGCCTTACGGGTAAGTTCCCCTTCTCCTGCCCCACTTTCCAGAATTCCTTGGGCAAGCGTAATACTGGCAGGGATCTTATAAAGTTCCATCTCTTCCCGGGCTATAGGTGCAAATTCATGGATATATGCTTCGATTTTGTCACTGTAGGTCCTCGGAGTGGACGGCACCTGTGTCTTTTCTTTTACAGGAGCATTTTTATCAACCACTGCAGGAATATCCCTCTCCTTGTTGGTGGTTTGTTGCCGCGCCTTTTTACCTGTACCACAGGCGACGCTGAACATTAACATTAAAAGTGCAAAAAGTTTAAAAACAGCTCTCATCTTACGTCAAAATTGGGGGTAAATTCTTCATTTTAAGCACCTCATTCATACCCGAAATCCCCTGCAGGCCTCCCGTATGAATGGCTAAAATACGAGTATTTTTCAAAAAATATCCTTTCCTGGCCAGGTGAAAAATCCCGTACATCATCTTCCCTGTATAAACAGGATCCAGCAACACCCCATAATTGCTTCGGAAGTCATTCATGAATTCAATTAGCTCCCTGTCCACCTTAGCATAACCTCCAAAATGGTAATTTGGTATAAGTTCCCAATTACTTTTTTTGCTGAAGCGTTCAATTTCAGACTTTAGAAAATCTCCTTTCAGCGCCGGAAAACCCAATATTTGCTGATGTTCCGCAGAAGAATTTATAATTCCGCTGATGGTTCCTCCCGTTCCCACTGCACAGGAGATCACATCGAATTCCGCATCCCCCTGAAGCAGGATCTCCTCACAACCTTTTATCGCCAGCTCATTGGTCCCCCCTTCGGGCACCAGATAAAAATTTCCGAATTTCTCATGCAGCTCTTCAATGAATGCTTCGGAAGTCTTTTGCCGGTAATCGCTTCGACTTATAAAATGAAACCGCATACCGCAGACATGAGCGAATCTCAAGGTAGGATTCTCCTGAAGCGTCTTCTCGAGATCTTTTCCCAGCTCCTCTCCTCTTATAACGCCAATTGTCTTTAATCCTGAAATTTTTCCGGCAGCGGCTGTGGCAGCAATATGATTGGAATAGGCCCCGCCGAAAGTGAGCAGGATTTCCCTTTTTTGGGAGATAGCTTCAGCAATGTTGTACTTGAGCTTCCGGAATTTATTTCCTGAAACTTCAGGATGCAGCAGGTCTTCCCGCTTAAGGTGAATGGAGATTCCATTTACTTCAGCAATAAACCGGTTGGGAACTATTGGAGCATGGGTAAAAAGATTTACCGACTGAGACATTTTTTTCGGAAGCTAAACTGTTGAAACCTGAGATTCACCTTGCAAAGATTGGGAACTAATTATAAGAAACAAGTACCGTTTGTCAAAAAGTATTTTTAATTTCTGAAATTAATTAGAACACATGAGAAAATTTGATGCCATCATTATAGGAACAGGCCAGGCAGGCCCTCCTCTTGCCACAAGCCTTGCGGGAAAAGGACAAAAAGTTGCCATCATTGAAAAAAGTGATCTGGGCGGCACCTGCGTTAATACCGGCTGCACGCCGACAAAAGCGTACGTGGCTTCGGCCAGAAGGGCTTTTGTGGCAAGGAACAGCGAAGAGCATGGCATTTATATTGAAGGAGATGTTCAGATAGACCTGAAAAAGATCAAAGCCAGGAAGGATAAATTGGTTTCTGAATCTCATCAAGGTCTTGAAAAAATGCTTCAGGGAGAGAAAAACATCAGCCTAATCCGTGGCAAAGCAACTTTTCTTGATGATCACAGCATAGAAGTCAATGGAGAAAATTTTTTCGCAGAAAAGATCTTTATCAATGTTGGTGGGAGGCCCAGAGTTCCGGAAGAATTTAAAACAGTGGATTATCTCACCAACCGTACAATGCTTGAATTGGAAGAAATTCCGGAAGAGCTGGTGATTGTGGGCGGAGGCTATGTGAGCCTGGAATTTGCGCAGATGTTTAGCCGCTTTGGAAGTAAAGTCACGATCCTGGAACGGGGCGATCAATTAATGAAAAAAGAGGACGATGACATTGCGGAAGCCGTTACAGAGATCATTAAGAACAGTGGAATTAAGGTATTGCTTAATTCCAATTGCATCAAGGCTGAGAAAGAGAGCGGAAGGATTGCGGTGATTTATAATTGTGAAGAAGGTTCGAAAAAGATAATGACTTCGCATCTTCTCCTGGCAGTGGGACGCGTGCCGAATACAGATGACCTGGGCCTCGAAAAAACTGGAGTGGAATTGGATGAAAGCGGATTCATTAAAGTAAACGACGGGCTCCAAACTTCGGTTTCACATATTTGGGCGCTGGGAGATTGCAATAGAGAGGGAGCTTTTACGCACACGGCTTATAATGATTTTCAAATTGTAAATTCCCAGCTTTTTGAAGAAAGGAAAAGGAAACTTTCTGACCGACACCTTTGCTATGCAGCTTATATTGATCCGCCCCTGGCCCGCGTGGGTCTGAACGAAAAACAGATCAGGAAAAAAGGTATTAAAGCAAAAGTTGCAGAGATGCCTATGAGCCAAATAGCAAGGGCAAAGGAAAAGGGAGAAACTTTTGGCAAGCTAAAAATCTTCATAGATGCTGAAACAGATAAAATTCTCGGGGCGACCTTCCTGGGCACGGGAGCAGACGAATTTATCCATACGGTTCTCGATCAGTTGTACGCCGGAGCGTCATATCAGGTGATTCGGGATGCCGTTCATATACATCCTACGGTAAGTGAATTAATTCCCACCATGCTGGAAAATCTGAAAGATCCTGTAGAAAACCGGACTTAGAGATAATTACGGAAATTCCATAGAGGTCTTTTCCTTAGATAAATCAGATCCCTTTCCCTTGCGTATGCCTCCCGCTCAAAACAAATACGGCTATAGGCTTTATAAGAATCCCGGTACTTAATAAGCCTGATGAAATATTCGAAAAAATACCAGATAAAGAAGAAGATGATAAGCAGCTCCAGCTGTTGCCTAAGGTGAATGCGTTCGTGATTCATAAAAACGGGATTTCGCTTTAACTCCTTTCGCTTCACTACAATGAATGGCCACAGGACCACGCCGTCAAAGTGTTTGGCAAGAATAAATTTATTTACCACCACAAACATGAGGGCAAGATAAGAAAATGCTATTTTTGTGATATGAGTTTTTTCAAGAAAAAAATCCCGCTCGAAGAAGGAGACTTTTATATAACTCCCGAAGGTTACCGCTGCTTTACCGAACAATACCACCTCAAAAGGGGTTACTGCTGTGAAAGCGGCTGCCGCCACTGTCCTTACGGCTTCAACAAAAAAACCAACCAACAGAAAAAATAATTCTATATGGACTTCAAAAATGCCATTTTAGAAGGCATTCCCGCCACTCTGCCTCCTGTCAAAGAATATGACCCTGCAGTGAATCACGCTCCAAAACGCAAAGACATACTTTCTTCTGAAGAAAAGCAGCTGGCCCTGCGAAATGCGCTGAGGTATTTTGATAAAAGTCAACACGAGGAGCTCCTTCCTGAATTTCATAAGGAACTGGAAACCTACGGCAGGATCTATATGTACCGCCTTCGGCCCGATTATGAGATGTACGCCCGGCCAATTTCTGAATATCCGGGAAAATGTGAACAGGCAAAAGGCATAATGCTCATGATCCAGAACAACCTGGATCCAAAGGTGGCACAGCATCCGCACGAATTGATCACCTACGGCGGCAATGGAGCTGTATTTCAGAATTGGGCACAATACCGCCTGGTGATGAAATATCTGGCCGAAATGACCGAAGAACAAACCCTGGTGATGAACTCCGGACATCCTCTTGGTCTTTTCCCTTCCCATAAAGATGCTCCCCGCGTGGTGGTTACCAACGGCATGATGATCCCCAACTATTCCAAACAGGATGACTGGGAAAAATTTAATGCGCTGGGCGTTACGCAGTACGGGCAAATGACTGCGGGAAGCTATATGTATATTGGTCCGCAGGGAATCGTTCACGGTACCACGATCACAGTTTTGAATGCATTGCGGAAAATTGCTCAAAAGTCTACTTCTCCAAAGGGTACGGGTGTCAAAAACGGGGATTTAGGAGCGGGCTCCCTCTTCGTGACATCGGGGCTTGGGGGGATGAGCGGCGCACAACCCAAGGCCGGAAATATTGCCGGCTGCATCACTGTTTGCGCTGAAGTGAATCCAAAAGCAGTGGAAACCCGTCACTCCCAGGGATGGGTGGATGTTGTGGTTGAAGACCTGGATGAACTGGTACAAAAAGTGACAGAAGCCAAAGCAGCTACAAAAACTATTTCTTTCGCCTATTTAGGAAATGTGGTGGATGTGTGGGAGAAATTTGATGAAGAAAATATTCACATCGACCTGGGCAGTGATCAAACTTCCCTGCATAACCCATGGGCAGGAGGATATTACCCGGCAGGTTTAGGGTTTGAAGAGTCAAATGAAATGATGAGTTCCAATCCGGAGAAATTTAAAGAAAAGGTCAGGGAAAGTTTGCGCAGGCAAACCGAAGCCATTAACCGCCACACCAAAAAAGGCACCTACTTCTTTGATTACGGCAATGCTTTTTTACTGGAAGCTTCCCGTGCCGGGGCAAAGATCTATAAAGATGAAGAAGGTAATTTTGTAAGCGGGGCTACAGCAGGAGAGGATAAGGATTTTGCCTACCCCAGTTACGTACAGGATATCATGGGACCTATGTGCTTTGATTATGGCTTTGGACCTTTCCGCTGGGTATGTGCTTCAGGAAAAGAAGAGGACCTGGAGAAGACCGACTCTTTTGCGCGGGATGTTCTTAAGAAGTTGAAAGAACAGGCCCCGGAGGAAGTTCAGCAGCAAATGCAGGATAATATCAAATGGATAGAAGGGGCAAGAGCTAATAAACTGGTAGTTGGTTCCCAGGCGCGGATACTTTATGCCGATGCCGAAGGACGAATAGAAATTGCAAGAGCATTTAATAAAGCTATTGAAAAAGGGGAAATTGGAACAGTAATTTTAGGCAGGGATCATCATGATGTTTCGGGTACCGATTCTCCTTACCGGGAGACCTCCAATATCTACGACGGTTCCCGCTATACCGCCGATATGGCCATTCAGAATGTAATTGGAGACAGCTTTAGAGGAGCCACCTGGGTGAGCATCCATAATGGCGGCGGAGTTGGTTGGGGAGAGGTCATTAACGGAGGGTTCGGTATGGTTCTTGAGGGTAATAGAGAGTCAGAAAGACGACTCAACGCCATGTTGTTCTGGGATGTGAATAACGGTATCGCAAGAAGGTCCTGGGGCCGTAATCCGGGTGCCCTTTTTGCCATTAAACGTGCAATGGAAAAAGAACCCCGTTTAAAAGTTACCATTCCGAACATAGTCGATGACAGTCTGCTGGACAATTTAACCTAAAAACCTATTTAGTATGAAATCACTAAAACTCACCTCGGTTTTGATCCTGCTGGTATTGGTCATGACCTCCTGTAGCTCGGTTAAAGTCGCAACTGATTATGACAGGGAAGCTAACTTTAATCAATACCAGACTTATGCTTTTTTCAAACCCGGAATTGATAAAGCTGAAATATCCGATCTTGATAAAAAGAGGATCCTACGCGCAATAGATATGGAAATGCAACAAAAAGGCCTTACCAAATCTGAAAATCCGGACATCCTGGTGAGTATTTTCACTAAGACAAAGGAAAACGTGAATATCTACAATAATCCTTACGGCTACGGTTACGGTTGGGGATGGCATCCCTGGTATTGGGGTGCTGGCGCTAACACCATCAATCGCACTACCGAAGGGACTCTCTATATTGATCTTGTAGATGCCGATAGAAAAGAACTGGTTTGGCAGGGAATGGGTACTGCCGCTCTCGCCAGCAAAGTAGACAAGAAACAGGAAAGGATCAACGAGATCGTTGAAGAGATACTGGAAAAATATCCCCCTTCTTTAAATTAAGTTTTTAGCCCCCCATGAAAAGCCGCTGAAGTCTCAATTTCAGCGGCTTCTTATATTTTACAGAAGCTAACCATAAGGGAGTCAAAAGATTAGGATGACGATATTTTTGTATCTTTAAAAGCTGTTCAATATTGCATGAGTTATGGAACAAGAATTTGAATCAAACGAAATTATAGACAGGCTTCCGGCCCACCTGAAGCAATTTATAAAACCCCAGAATTACGCAGATTATACGCCTATAAATCAGGCCGTGTGGAGATATGTGATGCGCAAGAATGTGGACTACCTTAGCAAAGTAGCGCATTCCTCGTACCTGGATGGATTAAAGCAAACCGGAATTTCCATAGATCACATTCCCAACATGTACGGGATGAACAGGATCCTTAAGGAAATTGGCTGGGCTGCGGTAGCGGTGGATGGCTTTATTCCCCCCGCAGCCTTTATGGAGTTCCAGGCATATAATGTGCTGGTGATCGCCAGTGACATCAGACAAATTGAACATATCGAATATACTCCCGCGCCCGATATTATCCATGAAGGCGCAGGCCACGCACCCATTATTGCTAACCCTGAATATGCCGAATACCTCCGACGCTTCGGGGAAATAGGTTGTAAAGCCATTTCCAGTGCCAAAGATTATGAGATCTATGAAGCCATACGTCACCTTTCCATAATTAAAGAAGCTGAAGACACTCCGCAGGAGGAAATAGAAGCTGCTGAAAAGAAAGTGGACGAACTTCAAAATGACCAGCGGGAACAAAGTGAAATGGCCCAAATAAGGAACCTGCACTGGTGGACCGTAGAATACGGACTCATCGGAACTGTTGAGAACCCGAAGATCTATGGCGCCGGACTCCTCTCCTCAATTGGCGAAAGCACCTGGTGCATGACCGACAAAGTAAAAAAGATCCCATATAGCATTGAGGCAGCACAACAGGAATTTGACATTACCAAACCTCAGCCTCAGCTATATGTCACCCCGGACTTTGCTCATCTGAGTTCTGTACTTGAAGAATTTGCCAATAAAATGGCATTACGTGTTGGCGGGCTGGAAGGTTTACAAAAGTTGATCCATTCAAAAAACATCGGCACCATAGAGCTTAGTACCGGGGTACAGGTTTCCGGAACTTTTACCCGCGTCATAGAGCATCATGCTAAGCCGGTTTATTTTCAGACAACGGGAAAAACGGCATTGGCTTCACGGGAAAAAGAACTTGTAGGTCACGGAACTCAAAATCATCCCGATGGTTTTGGTTCTCCTGTGGGAAGGCTCACCGGCATCAACCTGGCGATTGAGGATATGGGGCCAAGAGACCTGAGGGCATACGACATTTACGAGGGTGAGCAGGTAAATTTCGAATTCGAAGGCGGCATAAAAGTCAGTGGTGAGATCATTACCGGCACAAGAAACCTGCAAGGCAAGATCATCCTCATTAGCTTAAAGAATTGTACTGTTACCTATGAAGATGAAATTTTGTTCAAGCCGGAATGGGGTAAATATGATATGGCCGTGGGAAAAGAAGTCATCTCTGCTTTTGCCGGGCCTGCCGATGCAAAATCATTCGATCTCATCACTCACATTCCTTCTTCCACAACGATCAAAAGCAAGAAAACTGCAGAGAGACAGGAGCTGGAAAATCTTTATGAATCGGTGAGGAATATTCGGCAGGGAAAAGACACTAAATTTTCTCTGGATGCGGCTTTTGACCTTGTGAAAAAGTATCATCCACGGGATTGGCTGCTTTCAGTAGAGATCTTTGAGCTGGTAAACGGTAAGGATGAGAAACTTGCCGCGCAGGTCCTGGAGTATCTTGAAGATGTGAAACAGCGGCGTCCCGAAGTTGCTCACCTCATCGATAATGGTTTGGAGTTGGTAAAACCCAGTTTGGTAAAGACCAATTAAAGTTTTAGCTCCTCCATATCACGCGCAGTACCAAATTCTTCATTGTTGTAGGTAAGAGTCCAGCCAAGAGTACTGGTAAGGATGTAGATCTTTTGCAGCTCGCTTATCAGCCGGTTTTGCGCATTTGATTTCAGCGTGGACTTCTCCACCTTTTCCCGCATGGATTTGTTAATGCGGGTTTTGATCTTGTTGTAATCTTCGGCACTAAACTGGTTGAGATAATCCTGGGTGATGTCGTAATATTTGATATCCGGGTATATATTGATCTCTTCTTTAGGAATATGGGTAATATGCACCGTTTTGTTCTCCTCATCCAATTCGATCTCAAGTTTACTCAGATCATAAGCAACAGTAGCCCTTGTGTTCACTACAATTAAAGCCTTTTTACGGGCAGGCAAAACATCAAAAAACCTGTTCCTGGTGTCATTATAGGTAAAGACCTGCGAAAAAGTTCCCTCGGTAACTACAAGCTTTCCAACATTTTTGATCTGTTGCTGGATCATGGCCGTACTCTCCTCCAGCCTATCCCTTTCTGCATTTCTGTTCTCAAAATACCGGTAGGTGAGGAAGATGATCAAAACCACGAGGGCGCCAACAATATATTTCTTCATGTTTTAAAAATAAGGATTTGGTAAAGGCTTTTCTTGAAGAAAATGTGAAGATTTACCTTAAAATCTGATATGCGGTAATTTTTCCTCCAGTTTTTCAATTTTTTGCTGAAGATCTCTGCGGAAGTTTTGATGTGCTTCGGAAGCTTCATTAAAAGGCCTGTGCAAAAGTCCTTTTTGGATGGTATCAACTTCTTTCATTACCGCGGAAGCTTCTGAAGCTATCCACGCCTCCTGAAATTTCTGCCATATATAATTTACAGCTGTTAGATTCGGGTGCACCATGTCTTCTGCATAGAACCTGTAATCCCGAAGTTCATCCATCATGATCTCATAGGCCGGAAAATAAGTGCAATTTGCTTTTATAGCCACTATTTCCTGTACTGCAGTTATTAATTTCGCCTTACTCAGCTGATTTTCCATAAAACCATCCTTTAGATGCCTTACAGGGGAGACTGTAAAAATGATTTGCGCTTCAGGATTTAACTCGTTCACAATTGTTGCAGCCTCAATAAGGGCATTTTGAGCATTGGTTAATTCTTTGCTGAAATTCTGTTGCGGGATTTTATGACAATTCGCTACCATTTCTCCTGATTCTTTCAACCTGTAGCCCCAGGCAGTACCCGGCGTAATGATTACGTGCGTCGCCGACCTCAAAAATTGCGATGTTTCCTGTACGGCAGCATTCAGCTGCTCCAGGATCACCTCCTTCTCTACCGAATTAAGATCTGAATGTGCTTCATAGCTGTGCCAGGCTTCGTTGTGATAAAAAATGTCAGCTTCGGTAAAAACATGGTTTGATTTTACCCTTTTTAGCAGGTTAAGGATGGCTTCGGGATGAAATAGAATTCCGAAAGGATTGAGCAGGTTCGGGAATTTAAAGTACTCCAGTTTCTTCCCGATATTTTCCACAAAACAGGAACCTATAAGCAGCACTTTCGAGGAGTGGGCTATTTTAGGTTCTTGAGGTTGTATGGGAACGGGAGTTCGAAATTCCATTTTTTAAATGATTTATCATTCCAGACCTGCAAGGTTTTCAAAAACCTTGTAGGTCTAATAAGTATAAAGAGCTAAAATACACATTTTACATCACCACTTTTGTCTCAGCCTTACAGGCTGATAGATCCCAACAACAAAAAGACCCGGAGCGTTGCTCCGGGCTATGAAGTTAGAGGCTTGCAGCCTCCGACAATAAAAAAACCTACAAGGTCAAAAAAGACCTTGCAGGTTTGGACGATGTTTGAACCCTTTCAGGGTTTGGAATCCTGAAAGGGTTATTTGACAATCTTATTTTACAAACTCTTCAGCTTTCCGCAGCGCTTCATCCAATCCGGAAGGATTTTTTCCTCCGGCTGTGGCGTAAAAAGGTTGTCCGCCGCCGCCTCCTTGTATATAGCGGCCAAGTTCTTTCACTACTTTGCCTGCGTGCAGATCTTTTTGCTTTACAAGGTCTTTAGAGATATAGCAGGAAAGCACCGCCTTCTCCCCGTGTTGGGCACCAAAAAGCAGGAAAAGATTGTTCATTTCATCTCCCAGTTGGAAGGAAAGGTCTTTAATTCCGCCTATATCAAGATCAACTTTTTGAGCTAAAAAATTGATCCCGTTGATCTCTTTAATCTGATTCTTTAAATCCCCTTTCAGGTTTTTAGCCTTGTCACGAAGTAAAACTTCAATCTGCTTTTTTAGCTCTGCATTCTCTTCCTGCAGGTTGACCACCGCTTTGACCGGATCCTTTGCATTTTTAAGCACTGCCTTTAGCTCACTAAAAGCTTCGGTTTGCGCAGTGAAATATTCCTTTGCAGCTTCATTGGTAATGGCTTCTATCCTGCGGATACCCGATGCTACAGCACCTTCAGAAATGATCTTAAAGTGCCAGATATCGGCAGTATTTCCCACATGGGTTCCGCCGCAGAGCTCCATAGAATCTCCAAAGCGAACTGCACGAACCTTGTCTCCGTATTTCTCTCCAAAAAGGGCAATAGCACCATCGTTTATGGCTTCCTGATAAGTCATCTCCCTGTTGTCGACGAGGGGAAGTCTTTCAGCAATTCTTGAATTTACAAACTCCTCCACCTGCTGCAATTCTTCCGCAGAAACCTTGCTGAAATGAGAAAAATCGAAACGCAGGTAATCGCTTTGCACCATAGAACCTTTCTGCTCCACGTGTGTCCCTAATATTTTCCGAAGCGCCTGATGCAGCAAATGAGTGGCACTATGATTTGCAGCTGTTCTTGCTCTTTGTGCAACATTTACTTTGGCAATAAAAGTCCCCGAAAGATCTTCGGGCAAATCTTTGGTGAGGTGAATGATAAGGTTGTTTTCCTTACGGGTGTCTAAAATATAGATTACGTTTCCGTTTTTTGCCTGCAGGGTTCCTTTATCCCCAACCTGGCCACCGCCTTCCGGATAAAAAGGAGTTCTACTGAAAACCAGCTGGTAGAGCTCACCTTCTTTTTGAGATTCCACTTTCCTGTAGCGAAGTATCTCCACTTCGGCTTCAAGACTGTCATAGCCAACAAACCCTTCGGTCTCTGCTTCTTTTACCACCTGCCAGTCTCCCGAAGTAACTTTTGAGGCATTTCTTGAACGGTCTTTCTGCTTCTGAAGTTCCTCCTCAAATCCTTTCTGATCCAGGGTATAACCTTTTTCACTCAGGATCAAAGCTGTCAGATCAATTGGAAATCCGTAAGTGTCGTATAATTCAAAGGCCTTTTTGCCCGAAACATTTTTGTCTTTGCTTTCGTTCATGATCTGGTCCAGCAGCACCAATCCCTGATCCAGAGTGCGTAAAAAGGAATTTTCTTCCTCCCTTATCACGTTCTCAATAAGATTTTGCTGAGAGCGTAATTCCGGGAAAGCTTCTCCCATTTGTTTAGCCAGGGTATCCACAAGCTTAAAAACGAAAGGTTCTTTCTGGTTTAGGAAGGTGAATCCATAACGAATAGCCCTTCTTAGGATTCTTCGGATAACATATCCTGCTCCTCCACTATTTGGCAACTGTCCGTCGGCAATAGCGAAAGATACCGCCCGCACGTGATCTGCAATTACCCGAATGGCTATATCGGTTTCTTCATCTTTTCCATATTCCGAGGCAGTGGTCTCGCTTATTTTTTTAATGAGCGGAGTAAACACATCTGTGTCATAATTCGATTTTACTCCCTGCAGCGCCATACACAAACGCTCAAAGCCCATCCCTGTATCCACATGTTTTTCAGGCAGTTTCTCCAGGGAACCATCGGCCTTCCGGTTGAACTGGATGAAAACCAGGTTCCATATCTCTACAACCAAAGGATGATCGTTGTTCACCAGATCTCTCCCGGGCACTTTCGCCTTTTCTTCAGCAGAACGCAGGTCCACATGAATTTCAGAAGAAGGTCCGCAGGGACCCTGGTCTCCCATTTCCCAGAAGTTGTCTTTTTTATTTCCGTAGATAATACGTTCCTCGGGCAGAATAGCCTTCCACAGGTCAAGAGCTTCCTTATCTAAAGGTAAATCTTCCTCCTCATTCCCTTCAAAAACTGAAACGTAAAGGTTTTCCTTGTCGAGCTTATAAACTTCGGTTAGTAATTCCCAGGCCCAGGTGATTGCTTCCTTTTTAAAATAATCTCCAAAACTCCAGTTCCCGAGCATTTCGAACATGGTGTGGTGATAGGTATCTTTCCCTACCTCCTCCAGGTCGTTATGTTTTCCGCTCACGCGCAGGCATTTCTGGGTATCGGCAATACGACGGTTTTTGGGAATTCCGTTGCCAAGAAAGAACTCCTTGAACTGGTTCATCCCTGCATTGGTGAACATAAGGGTAGGATCATCCTTCACCACCATAGGAGCTGATGGCACAATGCTATGGGCTTTATTTTGAAAAAATTCGAGGAATTTTGAACGTATCTCCTGAGACTTCATGAAAAGTTAAATTTTTTATATTATGCTGTCGGAAAAACAATTTTTATATTTGTTCGTTTCTCAAGCTGACTGTTGCACCGTTTTTGCAACAATTTTAAGTAAGCAAAAATAGAATAATTTAACTTATGTCTAAGGTTAAATATTATTACGACAGCGAGACGCTTTCCTATAAAAAGATAGAGCGCAAGAAGGGCCGGCGTCTTGGAATTGCGGCGCTTTCTGTATTAGGAACCTTCCTTGCAGGCTTTATTCTCCTGGTGATCTATCTCAATATTCCGCAGCTTGAAACTCCCAAGGAAAGAGCCCTTGCAAGAGAGCTCGAAAACATGAAATTACAATATAACCTGCTCAACCGAAAGATGGAGCAGGTAGAGAATGTTTTGGCCAATGTGGAGGACCGTGACAACAATATTTACCGTCTCTATTTTGAAGCCAGCCCCATTCCCGAAGAACAGCGACTTGCGGGATTTGGAGGGGTCAACCGCTATAAGGACCTGGAAGGATTTGACAACTCAAAACTCATTATGGACAGTCATAAGAAACTGGATATGCTCACCAAAAGACTGGTGGTGCAATCCCGTTCTCTGGACGAGATAGTCGCCCTTGCCGAAGATAAAGAGAATCTGCTTGCTTCCATTCCTGCGATCATGCCGGTTAAAAATGAAGACCTAAAAAGAATGGCTTCCGGATACGGCTGGAGGACAGATCCTTTTACTAAGATCCGGAAATTCCATTACGGCATGGATTTTACCGCACCACGTGGCACTCCTGTATATGCAACAGGAGATGGTGTAGTGGAAAGAGCCGATAATAAATCAAGCGGGTACGGTAATCACATAAGAATTGAACATGGTTTTGGCTACGTGAGCCTCTATGCACATTTGTACAAGTACAACGTGAGAAGAGGTCAAAAAGTACAACGTGGAGACCTAATTGGTTTTGTAGGAAGTACCGGCCGGTCACAGGCTCCTCACCTGCATTACGAAATCTTCAAGGACGATGAAAAGATCAATCCGATTAACTTCTACTATGGACATCTTTCTCCTGCAGAATATGATGAGATCCTTGAGCAATCACAACTTGAAAACCAATCCCTGGATTAATGCACGTCAACCTGCCAGATAAACTGTACTACGGAATTGGAGAGGTGGCCGAAGCCTTTGGAGTGAACACTTCCCTCATTAGATTTTGGGAGAAGGAATTTGATGCCATTAAGCCGAAAAAGAACGCTAAAGGAAACCGAAAGTTCACTAAAGAGGACATTAAAAATCTGGAACTGATCTTTCACCTGGTCAAGGAAAGGGGATTTACCCTGGAAGGTGCTAAAATCCACCTAAAGGAAGAGAAAAGCCGAAAAACATTATCTAACTTTGATGTGATTCGAAAACTGGAGAATATAAGATCTCAACTAATCAAACTAAAACAGGAATTATAATATGAAAAAATGGCTCGTCCCCGTTCTAATCATTGGGGCAATTATCCTTGGATTATACCTACTAACGGTAGGGAAATATAACAATGCAGTAGAAAAGCAGGAAAATGCAAAGACTGCATGGTCTCAGGTGGAGAGTGCCTACCAACGTCGAAGCGATCTTATACCGAATCTTGTAAATACCGTAAAAGGCGCTGCTGATTTTGAAAGAGGAACCCTTACCGATGTCATAGAGGCAAGAGCAAAAGCCACTTCGGTAAATGTGGATGCCGATAACATTACTGAAGAACAAATGCAGCAATTCCAGCAGGCACAGGGACAGGTAAGTTCTGCTCTATCGCGGCTGCTGGTAACGGTTGAAAGATATCCTGAGTTAAAGGCAACACAAAACTTTCAGCAGCTACAGTCACAGCTGGAAGGGACCGAAAACAGGATCAATGTAGAAAGGAACAGGTATAACGAAGCTGTAAATAATTATAACGTCTACATCAAACAATTCCCAACAAATGTAATTGTTGGAATGTATGGTTTCGATGAAATGCCACGCTATGCTTCAGATCCCGGAGCAGAAGATGCGCCAGATGTAGACTTTGATTTTGAATAAGCAACAAAAATGTCAAAAATAGAAGAATTTCTTTCCGAAGAGGAAGAAGCAGAAGTCGTTGACGCTATAAGGCGGGCCGAGAAAAAAACTTCGGGAGAAATTCGCGTGCATATTGAAAAAACCAGTAATGGTGAGATCTGGGATAGAGCAATGGAAGTCTTCCACCTGCTCAAAATGGATAACACCAAGGAAGATAATGGTGTGCTCATCTATGTCGCAATTGACGATCGCAAGTTCATCATCTACGGTGACAAAGGCATCAATGCCGTGGTACCAAAAGATTTTTGGGAAACCACCAAAGATGCTATTGCTTCAGAATTCAAAAAAGGCAATTTTAAGCAGGGTTTGATCGACGGCATTTTACGGGCAGGTAAAGAATTACGGGCACATTTCCCATGGGAAGAAGGAGACACCAACGAACTTTCGGATAAAATATCCACATAATGAACTATCTACAGCGGAATTACCTTTTACTCATTCTTTTGCTTTGTACCGCATTTACGGCTTTAGCACAGAGGGAAATTCCGCCAAAACCATCTGAGCAGACGAGTGTCTATGACGGCGCAGATGTCTTAAGTGCTTCAGAAGAACAGGCCCTTGAGCGAAAACTGATCAATTATGCCGATACGACTTCCACACAAATAGTAATTGCCACCATAGCCTCTTTAAATGGGGAATATATTGGTACCTATGCGGCAGAATGGGCACATGACTGGGGAATAGGACAGGCAGAACAGGATAACGGTATTCTGATCCTATTAGCTGAAGCCGAAAGAAAGATCTGGATCACCACCGGATACGGAATTGAAAGCACGCTTACCGATGCCCTTTCAAAAAGAATTATTGATGAAGTAATTCTTCCTGAATTTAGAGCAGGAAGTTATTACGCAGGTTTAGATGCAGGTACAACTGCCATTTTTCAGGTCATGGCGGGCACCTATCAGGGCAGCAGACCTACCGGTGACGGCGGAGGCGTGGGACCCCGCTTTATCGTACTTGCCATCATTTTTATTTTCTTCCTTATTGTTTTAAGTTCCCGCAATAAACGCGGAGGCGGCCGTGGTGGATATCGCCGTGGCGGCGGACTTCTGGACATCCTTGTGCTTAGCAGCCTTGGCCGTGGCGGATTTGGCGGCGGCAGCTTCGGCGGAGGTGGTGGAGGCTTTGGCGGCGGCGGCGGATTTGGAGGAGGCTTCGGCGGCGGCGGATTTGGTGGTGGTGGCGCAGGGGGTGGATGGTAGTTTTTAGTGATCAGTGATCAGTGATCAGTGATCAGTGATCAGTAAAAGTGGGCAGTGTAAACTGAAGCACCAAATTTCCTTTCCAAATTCTAATTTTCTGATTTTTTGCGTGGGCTGGAATTAAATTATCCACGGCACGGATTACAAATTTGCTCCAACAGGTGGAAATAATTTCAAATCCTTAATTCACAAAAAAGGGTTTAAAAACTGCATTATTAAACCCATCACAATCCTTAAAATTATGTTCTCAATACTTAATTAGAACATCATGAACCCGCCTTTACCCTTGTTCGGATCTTTTCCACCAAACCTGCTAATTTTATACGTGAAGCTTAGCATAAAATATTGTTCCAGGATCAACTCCCGTGTGTCCTGAACATAATCTTCCGCAATCGTCCTCCGGGTACTTACATTTTCGTTTAAAAGGTCATACACCTTTACTTTAAGAGTGGCGTCATCATTCAGAAATTTGTATCCAAGGCTCATATTCCATAATACCGAGGTAGGATCAAATCCCGGAGCTACATTCCCATAGGAAACAAAAGAAATATCATTCCCAAAAACCACATTTTTAGGCCAGTAGGTAGTAGCTTCAAGGGCAACAGTATGGTTAATGTATTCTTCCTCTCTCCTATTGCTAATGTCATAGTTTGACAGGTTATAGTTCATTTCATACCGGGGGTTGATCTCTATTTTGTCATTATAGTTATAACCCAGTCTAATTGAGGGATAGACTCCAAAGCGGTCTGCCCTATACCTAAATCCATTGGAAAAGCCTATCTGGCGGTTGTAATTTCCATACAACCCGAACCTGTAGCTGAATTCCTGTTCCTCTTTCTTGATACGTTTACTCAGGGAAATTCCGGCGTAACTTGAAATTCCGCCGTCGAGATTGCGGTAAGTAGTGGTGGTAATCAGATCTTCTGTAATACTATATGGCACCACCTGATCTTCATAAAAAGTGGTGGAAGCATAGATGCTCATCCCACTGCGGGTCGCAAAATCAAAATTTTGGTATCCCATGCTAATTCGATGGGAATATGTGGGATCCAGTTTTGGGTTACCTATAAAGATATTCAGGGGATCGGTAAGGTTGGGTACAGGTTGCAATTCCCTAATAGAAGGAATTTGGGTATCATTCTGGTAATACGCGTATACAGATTTCCCACGAGCCAATTCATAGCGTACGTTAGTCCTAAGGAAAAGATCATTGTAATTATTCTTAAAATCAACATCGGCCAAAAAATTCTGATTTTTGAGAGTAGTATTTAAAAGCCCTATATCAAAACTCGCCCGCAATTTCTTTCCTTCGTAATTCAATCCTGCATTTGGAATATGCTTAAAACTTTTAACTTCGAAGTCATTGGAAAGCAAATTATTAAACAGGTTATAACTATTCGTCTCCCCATCATATTCATACACGCTACGGGTACTATTCATCTGCCGGGTACTAAAATCATAGGAAAGGTCTAAGAACAGCTTTTCTGCAAGTACAGAGCGCTGGGAAATGGCCGCCTCATATTCATCTGTGGTGTTCCTGTCATCAATGAATTGATCCTGTATCCCGGTTTCCTGAAGCACATCTCCATCGGTGTCAAAAAGTTCAGAATAAAAAAAGTTTTCACTTTCCCGCAGTTGGTTAGAGTTTTCAAAGGAGGCTTCAAGATAAGCTCCTCTCTTCCCAAATTTCCTGGTGAAGCTCAACCTGTTGCTAAACTCTTTACTTAAGATATCTTCCTTATCAACTATATTGGTGATCAATTCCCGGGAGTTATCCATTCTTTCCGAAGCACTTGTTCTATGGGCAAAACCGTCACTAAAGGTAATTGCAGGACGTATTGCTATCCTGGTCATGGTATCCAGCTCCACTTCAAAATTAAAATTAGCACGGTGATTTTGATTTATGATATTGGCTTCAGAAACAATATCGGTGTAGAAACTGCCTTCCGGCAAAAAAGTTTCCCTTTCCACTACACTGGCTGTTTCTGTATCGCTTTTTGCGTAGAAATAATCCCCGGCAACTTCGTATTTCTTGTTCCACTCATTGGTAAAATTTAATCCGGCGGTTTCACTTTTGGTAATTCCCTTATCGCTGCCAAAATTCATTCCATTAACAGCGAAACTGCCGTTACTCCTTATCATTATTGATCTTCCACGATTTCCCATCATGTCGAATACCTCATCCATACTAAAGCCCGAACTATTGATGTTATTGGAACTCGCAAGAGCGCTAATTCTAAGATCATCTTTAAAGTAATTCCCTATTCCGCTGAGCTCATATCTCTCATCTGTTCCACCGCCGGCGGTAGCACGGGCAAAATATCCTTTGTTCTTATCTTCCTTAATCGTAACATTAATGGTCTTATCATCTGGATCTCCAGCCTTTCCTGTAAATTCTTCAGATTTGGTCTTGGTATCTACCACCTGAATCTTATCAATGATCTCCTTCGGAAGGTTTTTGGTGGCGATCTTGGGATCATTTCCGAAGAATTCCTTTCCATTTACCAGGATGCGGGAAACAGGTTTTCCATTCACGGTAATATTCCCCTGGGCATCAATTTCAACACCTGGTAGTTTTTTCATGACCTCTTCAAGGTTCGCGTCCTGGCGGGTGTTGAAAGAGCCGGCATTGAACTCGAGGGTATCTTTTTTTACCGTGACAGGCGCTCTTTCTGAAACTACGGTCACCTCTCCCAAAATATTGTTGGCTATTTCCATTTTTAGAAGACCAAGCTCGATCTTTCTTTGTTCAAGACTTAGCATTCGGGATAAGGAAGCATAACCGTTAAAGATACTTACCAGCCTCAGGGAATCCATTTTTCCGGAACCTTCAATAATAAAATTACCGTCCTGATTTGAGATGGTATAGGAAACAAGGCTACTATCCTGCACCTTTTCCACAAACAAGGTGGCCGATTCAAGTGGCACATTGGTCTGGGCATCCACAACTTTACCCGAAATAGAAAATTGTTGGGCCCAGGAGCCGGTAGTAAGGAAAATAAGGAAAAGGAGAAAAAAATGCTTCATTATAAGGGGGATATAAAATAAAATGCTGTCACTTTTGGAGCAACAGCATTTATTTGACCCTCAAAAAGGGAAAAAGTTACAATAATTCTTATTTTTTCCTGAAATAAACCGAAACCGGCACTCCTGAAAAATCGAATTTCTCCCTTAATTTATTTTCAATGAATCTTTTATATGGATCTTTCACGTACTGTGGAAGATTACAGAAAAATGCAAACTGTGGCTGCGGAGTGGGTAACTGCATACAGAATTTGATCTTCACATATTTTCCTTTATAGGCCGGCGGCGGATAGGCTTCAATAAGTGGCAACATCTCCTCATTAAGCTCACTGGTCTTGATCTTTTTGCTTCGGTTGTTATACACCTCGACTGCCGTTTCTATAGCCTTAAAGATCCTTTGCTTAGTAAGGACAGACATAAAGACAATAGGCACATCTGTAAAAGGCTCCATCTCCCGTCGAATGTTAGCTTCATATTCCTTCATGGTATTGGTTTCCTTTTCCAGAAGATCCCATTTATTCACCAGAAGAACAATTCCTTTCCGGTTTCTCTGGGCCAGCCAGAAAATGTTTTGAACCTGCCCGTCAAATCCGCGTGTGGCATCCATCACAACCAAACATACGTCACAATGTTCAATGGCCCGAACTGACCTCATCACCGAATAAAATTCCAGGTCTTCCTTTACCTTGGATTTTTTTCTAATCCCCGCAGTATCTACAAGATTGAATTCAAACCCGAACCTGTTGTATCGGGTATCGATAGCATCCCGGGTAGTACCTGCTACATCTGTTACTATGTAGCGGTCTTCTCCAATGAGCGCATTAATAAAAGAGGATTTTCCCGCATTGGGACGCCCTACTACTGCAAAACGAGGCAACTCAGCTTCTTCCTGGTAAGTATCTTCAGGAAGAGCTTCTACCAAAGCATCCAGCAACTCTCCTGTCCCGCTCCCACTGGTACTGGCAATAGGAAAATATTCTCCCAATCCTAAGGAATAGAATTCAACCGCATTTTCAAGGCGTTTGGAGTTGTCCACTTTATTTACTGCCAGGAAAACTGGTTTATTGACCTTCCGCAGTAATTGTGCAACATCTTCATCCATGGCAGTAACTCCGGTTTCAACGTCTACCATAAAAATAATAGCATCTGCCTCTCCAATGGCAAGTTCTACCTGCTTGTCAATTTCAGCTTCAAAAACATCATCACTTCCAAGGACATATCCCCCGGTATCGATAACGGAAAAATTTCGTCCATTCCAATCGGTTTTTCCGTAGTGACGGTCACGGGTCACCCCGCTTACCGAATCAACAATGGCTTCCCGGCGCTGGATCAAACGGTTAAAAAAAGTCGATTTTCCAACATTAGGTCTCCCTACAATGGCTACTATACTGCTCATAATTTCGTATTCTTAATAAGGCTGCAAAATTACAGGAATTAATGCAATAGACGTGCACTTATATCTACCTAATTTTCAGCAAATACAGAGAAATAAGTTCTTAAAAATTCCGGAGAAAAGAAAACAACGGCAACAGAAGAAAATACTGCTGCCGGTAAAATTTTTCAATATTCCTTAGGAAGTTTACCGGTTGTCTCCGCCATATCCAAAGCGTCTTAACTGCTTTGAATCACTGCGCCAGTTTTTATTTACCTTGACATACAGCTCCAGGTGCACCTGTTTCCCAAAGAATTTTTCGAGATCCTTACGGGCTTCCACGCCCACTCTTTTAAGCGCTGCTCCTTTATGTCCTATAATGATTCCTTTTTGAGTCTCCCTTTCCACCATGATCACGCTGCGCATACGAATGATGTTCTCCTCTTCAAAGAATTCTTCGGTATCGATCTCAACACTATAAGGGATTTCCTTTTTGTAGTGCATTAAAATCTTTTCACGGATTATTTCATTTACGAAAAAACGTTCAGGCTTATCGGTAAGGGTATCTTTAGGATAAAAGGCGGGAGATTCAGGCAGAAGTTCAACAATCCGGTTGAAGACCTGCGGCACATTGAAACCTTCAAGAGCAGAGACCGGAAAAATTTCTGCATTTGGAACTTTTTCCTGCCAAAGCTGTACCTGCTCTTCCAGTTGTTCCTGATTTGATTTGTCGATCTTGTTCAGAAGCAACAGCACCGGGATCTCGGAATGTACAATTTTATTAAAAAATGACTCATCCTTAAGCTCCTTCTCCCCTATTTCCACCATATAGATGAGGACATCTGCATCTTCAAAGGCAGACTTCACAAAATCCATCATAGATTCCTGGAGCTGATATGCCGGCTTGATGATTCCCGGAGTATCACTAAGGATCACCTGGAAATCTTCCCCGTTAACAATACCAAGGATCCGGTGGCGGGTGGTTTGTGCTTTAGAGGTGATGATACTTAATTTCTCTCCCACAAAAGCGTTCATAAGAGTAGACTTCCCTACGTTAGGATTCCCAATAATGTTTACAAAACCTGCTTTATGAGCCATCTTCAATTTTTTACAAAGATAGGTAATTTTAGTGGTCAGTAATCAGTGCTCAGTGTTCAGGCCAGGCTGTCCCTGATTTAAATGCGGCTCCTTTTAACAGAGAATTATAACTACTACACCCTCACTTTCGTAATTTTGATAGGAATAACCTTCAAAACCAACTAAAAATGAAAAAATTTATGATCTTGATCTTCAGCATGAGTTTACTTGTGGCATGTGGAGACAGCGAAAAAGAAAGCCTATCAAATGAATTGGATGAACTAATGGCCGAAAATGACAGCATACAGCAGGTTCATACAGAATTCCAGTCCACCCATCAAAAAATGCAGCAAAGCCACCGGGAACTTTCCCAGCAGCTGGAAACCATGAAGGTTTCAGATTCTTCTTATTTTGAACAAATGGCCCAGAACGAAGTGATTCTAAAAAAGCATGAAGGATTGCTTGCGGGACATGAAAAAATGATGCAGGGACACAAAGATCTTAAAAGTGACTTTGGAAACCTGAGCAGTGAGGAGATGAAGGCTCAGATTGAGCAAATGAGAAAAGTTCACAATGAGATCTTAAACGACCACAGCACTATTAAAAGCGAGCATGAAGAAATGATGAATACGCACGATGAAATTCGTAAGAACCTTATTGATAACAATCCTGAAGGAGAGCAAATCGAGGAGTAAATTCAAATAAAATTATAAAGATCCCACAGCTGCCAAAAATAGCAGAAGTGGGATCTTTTTTTATAAATCAATTTTATGAATGTTCAATACATTATTACCCAGGATATGAACAGCAACCAGTAAAGTCTTTTGCCCGGGGATCACTTCTTTAATTCGAAATTCATTTACTTTCCCGCTTATATTAATCCCGTCTGCCACCTCTAATCCATTCCCCAACTTTTTATTAATCCCTTCAAGCTTTTGAGCAACCAAAGGCCTTATGTCAAACTTCATTTTTTCTTTAAGTTTGGAGTATAGGAAATTGTTGATAAGGGTCTCGACGGCTGTATTTATAAGCCACCCATTATTCTCTCCTTCCAGTTTGTATCGTGGGACCAGGACCTCCTGTTCCCGTTCTCTAAAAGCAAGGGAAAGATGAACCACCATCTTTATCTCTTTATCTCTAAAAAAGGTGGTTAACATTTTTAGCTGCAGGTGTACTGCAAGATCAAAGTCTTCAAGGGAGCTTCTTTCCAGGGCAATCTTTTGAATTCTGGCAGTATCTGAAGTGCTTCCATTTGCTTTTCCTTTACTCAAAACTTTACCTAAGAGTTTCTTTTGAAGATAGGTTTCCAGAACCCTATAGCTAATCTTTACAGGTAGATTCAGTACAATGTTATACCTGCTTTCCGGCAATGTCGTTTCCATAGTTCAATCTAAAATTGAGGAAAAAGAAGATACGTAATTTTCTCCAGCAAATCAACTTCAGACACCTGAGAGATTTAGTAGTGAGGAGGGCTTTTAAGGTTTTTGTCTGAGAATGAACTTTTCATTGCTGAAAATTTTTCAGCAGGTATTATATATAATCTCTTTAGGTAATAGCCCTTTAGCCTCAAAAAAGGCGTTTTAATCATATTCTTTTTTTAGCAGGATAGCCTTTTTTTTTCCAATTTTCTTCGGAAGGCAACTATTTTACAAGCCTGAAATTTTATTGAAATCCAGGAAATAATCTCAGACAAAATCCTAACAGGCTACTGACAATTCTTTAATTTTATAAAAAAATCCATGGCTTTAATTATACCTGTAAAAGATAAATATCCTGAAATTGGAAAAGATTGCTATTTAGCACCAAACGCCACGATAACGGGAGACGTCAAAATGGGAGCGCAGTGCTCTGTATGGTTTACGGCAGTTGTACGCGGAGATGTAAATGCAATAAGGATTGGGGACAGGACTAATATACAGGATGGAGCGGTGATCCATTGCACCTACCAAAAAGCTGCCACTACTATTGGTAACGATGTTTCCATTGGCCACCGTGCGATCGTTCACGGGTGTACGGTTGAAGACAATGTTTTAATTGGCATGGGAGCCATTGTTATGGATAAAGCAGTCGTGCAAAAGAATTGCATTATTGCTGCAGGTGCAGTGGTTCTGGAAAATACCGTTTGTGAAGCCGGACATATCTATGCCGGGGTCCCGGCAAAAAAAATAAAAAAGCTGTCAGAAGAACAAATTTTAAACATGAAAAAGACTGCCGGTAATTACATTATGTACAGCGGGTGGTTTGAAAAAAAGGAGATAGAAGGCTCTTAAAACCATAATTTAGGAAGGGAAAGAATAAGGACTATGCCGCCCACAGCTGCGAAAAGGAAAATTACTATCAATTTCATATTGGGGCTGTTCAAAATCCTAAAAATATCCTGCTTCGACATAACCTCCTTTTTGCCTTATGCTGCAAAATGAATGCCATTGTCTATGAAGAGGAGGGTGAAAAATATAAAATAGAAAACCGGCCAATAGCCGGTTTTCAGTTGTCCGGGAAATCTCTTTTAACAATAACCCAAACAATACTCCGGAACCATTTGAAATTTTCCCTACTTCTGTTTTTGCTCAATAGATCATTGACACAAAAACCGGCTCCTTATATACATGACCCGGGAAATTCAAAAGGTTGCGTAAAATTTGAAAAAATCCTTTCAGAAGATAAAGATTAATCCCGTAAAACGAAAAGGCTGCGGTGTTAATGGGAAAAACAGGAGAAAATCCTATCTTGCCTTAAGATTCTTCTTACATCTATGAAATTTAAATCTGATGTTATTTGGGCCTTACTGCTCATCGTTATTGCAACAATTTCTTTTTACCTGGGCATCCAGACCGGTCACTTTGAGACAGAAAAAGCTCTTGACATCACCATTCAACAAAAGGAGGAGCAAATCTCCGGTTTAGAACAAAAGATCCACCAGCTTTCTGAAGAGCTTACCTCAAGAGGTATCTTTAGTTATCCCCAGGCCACTGTAATGCCGGGAAAGAATAATTCAGCAGCCAGCGTGCTAATAAACCTGAATGGTAAGGATGCAATAAAAAATCTGGAGATTGAAAGAAGACTCATCAGAGATTATACAGACACAGCTATTAGTCCTTCCGATTTTCCCAGGCGGGGCACTAAAACTTCCATTGGTACTCTAAATGCTCATAATCCTGTGGCTTTTGAAATTGGAAGTTTCAAATCTGAAATGGCAGTAGATCTTATTTACAGGTCCCAGGGCAAAAAATGGCACCAGTACATCAGGGCCAGGAAAACTCCTTCGGGGGAATTAAAAACTTTTTGGGTTATTACTAACGACGAGTCAGAGGTTATAGACAAACATATTGACGAAGGCTTTCCGGTGAATGAAGAAGGTGAATTTACTTTTGGAGCCAATAGGGATTTGAAGTATTCTGAGATCCGGATGAATTCTATTTTCCACCCCTACCCGGGAGAATAGCATGAATTAAAATACGGAAGCAGGAGAGCTTTAAGAATAACCTGTTCAGAAAAAAAAGTAATAAAGATCATCCTGAAATGAAAAACAACAGCCAATGAGCGATGTTTCCAATCTTCAGCATCAACTTTATTCGGGCCTTAGCGGACTACAATTGCCCATACCAAAATACCTGTTTCCGCCTCCCTTTGAAAATGCAAGTAGACTCACTTATTATGCTTCCCATTTTAACAGCATAGAAATCAATAGTTCGTTTTACAAGATTCCCAGAGCTTCAACAGTAGCCAATTGGAGTAATTCGGTGCCGGAAAATTTCAGGTTCACTTTTAAATTGTGGAAAGAAATTACACACGCAAAAAACCTGGATTTTAATAAGGAGGATATAATTGAATTTTTCGAATCCATTAATGCTGTCAATGACAAAAAAGGATGTTTGCTGATTCAGTTTCCTCCGGGTATAGGGAGAGCATATGCCCTTCAATTGGACCGCCTTTTAAGCTTCATTAAAGAATCTGATCCTGCACAGGATTGGAAGATAGCTGTAGAGTTCCGCAATAACTCATGGTATGAGGAGGAGATCTACGAGCTTTTGGATTTTCACAAAGCGACACTGGTAATTCACGATATACCAAAGTCGGCAACCCCGTTGCGGGATCAAAAATCGTCTTTTTTGTATCTTCGGTTCCATGGTCCTACCGGCAACTATCGCGACAGCTATTCCGAAGATTTTCTAAGGGAATACGCTTTGCTGCTAAATGAATGGGTTGAAGAAGGGAAATCTGTTTACGCATATTTTAATAACACCATGGGTGACGCCTTTGATAATTTGAAGATGCTGAATAATTTCGTGAAGTTGTAGTGTAAGAGAGAGGAAGTCGAGTCTAAAAATTCCACAATAAGATCAATCCCCTCAAATGCCTGAAGAGCCTTCTTTATTTCTGGATATTAACCAACATTCCGGCCGGAATACAGATGTAAGGAATGAACATCGGGATTAAGAAAGTGATCAAAAAGCGAAATGAAATTCCTGAAAAGTTGATGTGTGATGCCCTTTTAGATCAGGATATTTTTTAAGGAGCTGGAAATATCTTTCTGCACTAATTGCTACTAAGTGTATACCTAATAATGCTATAGAAGCTGATTGGGTTATAATTCCGGCATCTATTTAATAATACTCTGCATAAAAAAAGCCCTTCATTTCTGAAGGGCTGTTCTAGTAGCGGGAACTGGACTCGAACCAGTGACCTTCGGGTTATGAGCCCGACGAGCTACCTACTGCTCTATCCCGCGATATTGGACTGCAAATATACTGTCAAATTTCATTTCTCCAAAGATTTTTCTTCAAAAAATTTAAAAGAAGCCTCCTTTACTGTCCCAGTTCCCGTACTTCAAAATACACCAGCTCTGCATTTGTAAATTCTGCGCTGATCTCCATGGGATTACAACAAACCTCGCAATCTTCTACATAAACCTGTTGCCTAACCGAAGGGTCTAACAGCATGGAAATTTCTTCTCCGCAGTAAGGGCAATTAAAAAAGTGTTCCAGCATCTTATCCGTTTTCCTCCAAAGCCAGCTGTACTTCTTCCCAATCTTTCATCAGCTTTTCAAGCTCTTTTTTCTTTTCCTGGTACTTGTTCAAAAAGTCCTTTTGAGCTACACTTTTTTCATAATTCGTAGCCAGCTCTACATCTTTAGCTTTAATTTCTTTTTCCAGCTTTGAGATCTTGCTTTCTATATTGCTGAGTTTGTTATTGAGGGATTTAAGCTTTTTCTGATTTTGGTAAGAATCCTTATTACTCTCCTTTGGCGCCTGCTTTTCCACATCCCGCTTCTCCACCTGCCGCATATCGTCAAGTTTCCGCTGATCAAGATAATAATCGATATCTCCTAAATATTCTTTGATCCTGTGATCTTTGAATTCATAAACCTTGTTGGTCAATCCCTGAAGGAAATCCCTATCGTGAGAAACCAGGATCAAAGTTCCCTCAAAGCTTTTTAAAGCGTCTTTTAAAACGTTCTTGGATTTGATATCAAGGTGGTTCGTAGGCTCATCCATTACCAGCACATTGAAAGGCTGTAACATCAATTTAGCTAAAGCAAGGCGGTTACGCTCCCCTCCTGAAAGTACCCGAACGTATTTTTCCACTTCATCTCCACGAAAAAGAAAAGACCCGAGAATATCCCTAACCTTGGCCCTGTTACTTTCATTAGCGGCATCGATCATGGTATCCAGAACAGTTTTAGAGCCATCAAGATATTCAGCTTGATTTTGGGCAAAATATCCTATTTGCACATTGTGGCCCAGTTTAAGGGTTCCCTCATGACTTAATTCCCCCACGATGATCTTTGCCAGCGTTGACTTCCCCTGACCGTTCTGCCCTACAAAGGCAGTTTTGGAATCCCGCTCAATGAGCAGGTTAATATTCTTTAATACATTTTTGTTTCCGTAGTTTTTGGAAATATGATGAGCTTCCACAACCACTTTTCCGGGAACTACCGATACCGGAAATTTAAGGGTCATTACAGAATTATCATCCTCATCTACCTCGATCCTGTCTATCTTATCCAGCTTCTTGATAAGGGACTGTGCCATACTGGCCTTTGACGCCTTTGCACGGAATTTCTCTATGAGCTTTTCTGTCTGCTGAATTTGTTTCTCCTGGTTCTTTTGAGAAGCGAGTTGCTGCTCTCTTAGTTCCTGCCTTAACACCAGGTATTTTGAATAAGGTTTATTGAAGTCATAGATTCGGCCCAGAGAGATCTCAATAGTTCTGTTGGTCACATTGTCCAGGAACATCTTGTCGTGAGAAACGATCACAACTGCCCCGGGGTAATTATTAAGAAATCCTTCCAGCCATATAATGGATTCGATATCAAGGTGGTTCGTAGGCTCATCGAGCAACAGGATGTCATTTTGCTGAAGCAAGAGCTTCGCCAGTTCTATCCTCATCCTCCAACCTCCCGAAAAGGTATCTGTAAGTTTATTAAAGTCCTCGCGTTTGAAACCCAAACCCTGGAGAATTCTTTCCGTTTCTCCCTGATAGTTATACCCGCCATGAATCTCGTACTGGTGCTGCACATCATTAAGGTCTACCATGAGCTGATGATATGCCTCACTTTCATAGTCGGTGCGTTCGGCAAGCTGGTGGTTGATCTCCTCCAGTTTTTTCTCAAGTCTTTTGATCTCCTCGAATGCCTGGTACGACTCTTCAAGGACTGTTCTTCCCTCAATAAAGTCAATATCCTGCTTTAAAAATCCTATTTTAAGATCTTTATCGGCTGCAATCTGGCCCGTATCCGGTTCCATTTCGCGTGCAAGGATCTTAAGCATGGTCGATTTCCCGGCCCCGTTCTTTCCTATAAGCCCCACCCTGTCACCGGCTCCCAGCCTAAAGGTGATCTCTTCAAATAAATACTCTCCACCAAAGGAGACCGACAAATTGTGAATATTCAACATTCTTCTTCAAAATTTTTGCAAAGATGCTTAAATTTACGGGTCTAAAAAAGCCCTGTGAAATCTTTAAAAGGTAATAAGTTGTACAGCATTTTTACCGGTACCTGTCCTGTATGTCAGGAGGAAAGCATGTACAAGGAATCCAATCCCTATAAGATCTCTAAATTGTTTGATATGCACGAAAGATGTTCCAATTGTGGTACCAAATATAAAATGGAACCCTCTTTCTTCTTTGGTGCCATGTATGTGAGCTATGCTGTAGGTATAGCATTTGCTGCCGCAGCTTTTGTTATAGCTTATTGGCTGTTAAACCTTTCCCTGCTCAATACCTTTATTGCAATAGTTCTTACCCTTCTAATATTTTTGCCCGTCATAGTGCGATGGAGCAGAAATATATGGGTGAATTTTTTCTTTTCCTATGACCCCGGAAAAGCAAAACCCTGAGATTTTTTAAACCACTTTTTGGTAAATCGGGAAATATCCGTTTCCGGATCGAGACTTTTTCCTGTTTCGACAAAATCCACCAGTTCTTTAGAAATTGAAGGCGCAATCAAAATTCCCCTGCTTCCAAACCCATTACAGGTATAGAGATGCTCATGTTCAGGATGCCTTCCAACCAATGGCCTCCTGTCGATGGTAGAAGGCCTTAATCCCGCCACCTGGTCCACTACTTCAAATTCTACATCGAGCAAATCCTTAAGTTTCTCTACCAGCTCTTCTCTGGCTTCTGTTGTAGGCTCCGGAGTTTTATCGGTATTGCTGTAAGTGGCGCCAACCGCATAATGATCGCCTCCTGCAGGAAAAATAAAAATCGAAGATTTTACTCCCACCTCGAGATCTAATTTTGGGGCTTTGATAATAATATATTCTCCCTTGTTCCCCCTTAAGGGAAGGTAATTAAAAAAAGGATTTTTCTGAAGCCCAAAGCCTTCACAAAAAATCACATTTTTGGCATCTATTCCTTTATAGGAAACCCCTGAAGCCGAGACCTGCAGTTCATCATACTCAAAAGAGTCATTTTTGAACCATCCCTTTTCCTCGAGATGTTCAGCATAGGAATCCAGTAAATATCTTGGATCTATCCGGGAAGTTTTTAAGACCCTCCCAAAGGAGAACCTGCCGGGAACGTGATCATTCACCTGTGGCACCAGTTTAGTATCAAGAAAAGGCGCTAAACGAGGTTTATCGGCTGCAGCAAACCAGTTGTTCTGCTCTTCTACAGAGGAGAATCTCCTGTAGACTTCCAGCGGACTCAAAAATTGTTTTTCCAGGTGCCTTTCCATATCAGAATAAAAAGCATAGGCTGCTTCCAAATGTTCATCGGCCTTCCAGGCGAGGGTAAACCGCTTCAGGATCACAGGATTCATAAATCCGCCGGCTACTTTTGAGGCTTCCTGGCTGCCGTCATCGAACACCACGAAGGATCTTCCGGATTTCTCGAGCCTGTAGGCAAGGCAGGTGCCGCTAAGGCCTGCCCCAACAATAATGTAATCTTTCATAACGCAAAATTAGTCATAAAAAAAACGCCTTTCAGAGAAAGGCGTTCTTGTTATTTCAGAAAGGAAACTTTAATAGTTCCACATATCCTGTTCAAAGTTCCTGATCTGTTCTTTTATACGTTCAGACTCCAGCAACTGCATAAAGGCATTATTACTAATGTAGTCATCCACCTGTCTATCCCCCTGCACGTTATCTTCGGCATAAATAGTCGCATTAAACCTGCGGGCATTCAGCAGATGATCGAACGAGAAGGAATTGGAAGAATTCTCGGGATTGAAAGCATAAGCCTCATTTAGCACCTCGCGTGCTCCCGGGAACCAAACCCAAAATAATTCAACAAGTGCCTCTGCACCTCCTTCGTCAATAAAGTTAACATCGGGTGCTACAGGAGCGATTCCAAGTAACCTGTACTTTAATTCCGCCTGGCGCTTATCAAAGTACCAGTATCCGCGGATGTGATATTCAGCAATATCCGCAGAAGATATATCCCTTCGGCTAATGTATTGCTGATCGATCTCTTCCCCTGCGTTGTACTGCTCGATCCCAAGATCTGTAGTATCCACCTTAGAAAGTGCTGCAGAGATATCCTTTAACGTCCGCTTATCATTAAAATAAGAATCTGCATAGATGTTCTTGATTTTACCGCTTTTAATACCGGCAACCAAAACATCATATAAGGAACGTCTTGAACCTCCTATTTGATTAGTATCTATGGGATAATACAGAGGGAAATTCACCCTTTCGTCAAGATCTATAACCTCCCAGGTAGTTTTTGCCCATAGCACATCTCTCTCATCCACATATCCATATTCTAATGGATCATTCTTTCCATAGGTAATCTCTGCCTTCGTTGGGGCTCCTATCTCATCTGGTGATTTGGCATTTAAAATATTTGTCTGGCCAAAAGATGTCCCCGAAACGAGCAACCCACAAAATCCTAGCAATAATCGGTTCCAGTTCATGTTCTAATGTTTAATTTGTTAATTCAACCAGGACAGGAGATACCTGCTTGAGCTTGTAGCTTGAATTACCTGCTAATTGTGCCTCCACATCAAAGATCTGGATGGTTTCCCCTCTTCCTGCTCTTCTAAGTGCTCCAATTGCACTTTGATCAAGCTTTTGTCCTCTAACCTGAATTGTTGGTTGTCCCGGTACCCGGAATTTAAAGCCTGTAACCCTCAGATCAACATCGAATTCAAAGTCGGGCAGAGCTGCACCAATAGTGGAGATCTCAAGGTTTTGACGCTGCATTCTTACAGTTCCGTCTTCCCCTCTAACAGTTCCCACAGGTCTTGGAATATCTCTTACCCTAAAGGTTTTGCTGTCACTTACCCTATCACCTCCCGGAAGTTCACCACTCACGTTGATGGTTACTTCACGAGCCTGAAGCGTAGTTACATCCATAATGTAATTTCCGGCACCACCGGCTGGTCTCAGACCCGGTGCGTTAGCAGAAACACTTCCTACTCCTGGAATGGATATAGTCATTGGGTTAGCTACACCGCGGTACACCACGTTCATCTTATCTGCAGAAATCACTGCGGAATTTGGTCGTGGAATTACACTATAGCTCTTGTTCACATCAATAGTTACAATAGAATCTCCTTCTTTAAACTGAAGCTGACCCTTAATTTGGTTTTCACCTACATTACCTGCAGGAAATTCTAGTTTTACCTGCCCGGCCTTAGTGCTTTTAATTTCTTTGCCATTAATGACAACTTTGTCAAATTGCAGGGTATTATCTACCCTTCCTAAAACAACAGTTCCGGTAAAGTTCTCCCCGCTGAAAAAAGCGGTTTTGTCAGGAATTACAAGAGCTTCATAGTTAGTTAAGGAAACTTCACTAATAAGTTGCCCGGAAAGCATGGTAGAAAGTATATCATTCTCATTAGCCATTGCATCTCCCTGCATCTGGGTCAATTTAGTAATAGAAGCGATCAAAGGGAAACCTTCAAAATTGTAAGCTAACCAGGGACGTTTTACCCCTTCCCCGTCAACAACCTCTTCTGTACTAAACTCTCTTCTTACTTCTGCAGCGATCTGTGAGTATTCTTCTCCCAGGATATTCGCTACTCCTTCTCTATATCTTTCAATTTGGGCAAGAAATTCTTTCCCGTTCTCGCTTGGTTTACCACTGGAAAATAGATATTCATCTAATTTCGCAGACTGGTCCATTGCCTCGTAATCATTGCGATCTTCGGCTTCTTTATCCTCCAGTGCTTTTTCTTTAAGGTTTTCCACATAAGTGGTAAACTCCTGAGTTAGCTGGTGGATTTGATCTGCCTTTTCTTTTAAGGGAACATATTTTGCAGGCTGCTCTTCGGCCTTGGTGGCCAATCCTGCAATTGCTGCATTATTTCTTTCAGTAACAGAAGCGTTTGATTCGGCGAGACTCTCGTTGATCATTCCAAAAGCAGTAAGCACTTCTTTGGACATGTTAAGAGCCATCATCGCGATGAAAACCAGATACATCAGGTTAATCATCTTCTGTCTTGGTGTTTGTTTTCCAGACGCCATTCTCTAATTTTAGTTTGTTATAATAATATTTTTGCTATTGCAGGCAATTATGCCTTAACATGCATAGCAGATAACATTCCTCCATACACGCTGTTTAGAGAAGAAAGATTAGAAGCAAGTGCGTCCATCTGGTCGTTCAATCTTCCTGCATTCTCAGCAACGGCCTCATTCACCTCTGCCTGGCGGGCAGCAGATTCAACCTGTACTTTGTATATGCTGTTTAATGACTCAAGCTGATTTGCAGCAAGGCTCATTTCTTCGCTGTACTTCTTTTGAGAAGCCATGGCATCTACTGTAGGAGTAATATTTTTAGCGGCACCTTCGAAATTACGGATGCTGTCTCCCAAACTGCTCATAAGATTTGCATCGATCTTGGCTTCACGAAGGATCTCATCAAGTTTTTTAGATAACATACCTTCAGTTTCCTTCTCACTGATCAAAGCCTGATTGTTTCTGGCGGTTGGTTCTCCACCTGCCAATTCAGGGTACACTAAAGACCAGTCCACTTCATCATCTACAGGTTCAAATGCAGAAACAGCGAATACAATTGCTTCTACGATAAGACCGATGATAAGCATCAGGTTACCAAATGGCCAGTGCATGATCTTAAACAGTGCTCCCAGGATAACCACAGATGCACCTAGACCGTACACCATGTTCATTAACTTCTTACTTGACTTCGATTGTGCCATAATAATTAAAAATTTAGTTCTTCTTTTTTAAATAGGTTGTTGTGAAAAATAGGGATTTTTTATCTTGTTTGATTAAGGGTAAGGTCGGTACCCAAATAATCCTGAACTGTCCTAAAGCCAATATAGCTTCGTGCAGAATCTGCATATTCATAATCGCGGGAGCTAACCTGCAGGAAGTAGGCCACATCTTTCCACGAACCACCTCTTACCACTTTCTTCATGTTGGTCTCATCGTTTACAGATGGGTTCATGGAAGAAGAATATTCGTAAGAAGCCGGATCATATGAAGAAAAAACCCATTCTGCCACGTTACCGGCCATGTTATAAAGGCCATAATCGTTTGGCTCGTAAGACTTGGCTTCTACAGTGTAAAGCGCCTGGTCTGCAGCATAATCTCCTCTTAAAGGTTTAAAATTAGCCATAAAACAACCCCGGTCATTTTTGGTGTAGGGACCACCCCATGGATAACTGGCAGATTCAAGACCGCCGCGGGCGGCATATTCCCATTCTGCCTCAGTTGGAAGTCGGTAAGAATTTACATTGTGTTTGCCTCTTTCCTTACGGTAGGCATTGTGATAAAGTGTTCTCCACTGTGCAAAGGCACGGGCCTGTTTCCAGCTAACACCTACCACCGGATAATCGCCATACGCATCATGCCAAAAGTAGTCATTGTGCATTGGCTCATTATAGGAATAATTGAAATCTTTGATCCATACAGTAGTATCCGGATAGATCTGGATCTCTTCAGTTTTAATAAAATCGGCACGACGTCCCGGCTCTGCTCTGGCAGCCTGCCCCACATCCATCCAGGTATATCTGAATTTTAAGTGATTAACATCAAAAGAACGTTGCCCGTTATATGCCTCTTCAATAGGAATATAAAGGGTATCCATAACTTCGGCATAATACTCATCGGGATAATCTCTGGTGTCCCAGATAATATCTACACGCTTATTGATCTTTCGACCTTCATAACCTCCAAGGCTATAGTAGTTGTCGTACATGTACTTCTCGTACGGGGTCATGTCTGCCTCTTCGGTGTCTGCAAAAGCAAACTCGCCTATTCCTCCTGTCCCCGGAGTTTCTCCGATTTCTTCAGCAAAAATGGCAAGCTTCATCCGGGTAACCGAATCTTTCACCCAGTTTACAAATTGACGATACTCAGCATTGGTAATTTCGGTCTCGTCCATGTAAAAGGAACGAACCGTTACAGTTTTTGGCGGTGCATTGTTCAAAGCAGCGATATCATCATCACTTTTACCCATGATAAAAGCCCCACCGGGAATTAAAGTCATACCCAAAGGCTTTTCGGGATGCCATTTTTTTCCCTGCGCACCTACCAATTGCCCCTGATCACCGCGGCCACAAGAGGCCAAAACAGAAATAACAGCAATAAGCGAAAAAAGTTTCCTCATAATATCTCTCAAAGTTAGGACATAATAGCTTCAAGGCAGTAAACCTATTTATTTATTTTCTAATAAACAATTTATTTAGGTAAAATGCAGGAGCTACAGATGTCTGTAATATATTAAATTTCGTTCTTCCTCTTTGTTTTATACCACCTTTCGGGGATAATTTGATTACAGGCATCCAGATAATCTCCTTGCGTGCAAGGTAATAACGTATGCCTTTTAAGTTTATTATTTGCAGGTGAAATAAAAGGAATTTCTATCCACCAGCGACCACTCACGGGGCTTTTATAAAATACTAATATCTCATCATCAATAGGGACCTGATATCTTATAAACTCTTTTTTTGCAGAAATAGTATTTTCATTTTTCCTAAAATTTACTCCCTCAATAAAATACCATATCATTTGGGCTACCAACATGTTGGAAGCAGGAAAATTATATTCTGAAGTGTATTCATAGATCCCAAAGGAAGATACCTTATCGCTTATGCCCGCATAACGGGATAAAGCACAGATTTCCTTTCCATCAAAACCATTGGGAGACTGCAATCTGTAATTTCCTAAGGCTCCACCGCTAACAGCACCCAGATCAACTCCCACTAAATTGGCGTCTCTCATTACAGGCTCTACTACAGTAATATCACTACTCACCTCTCCCAACCGGTAAGCATCAAAGAACAACCGGTCCATTAACTCGATCTCATCCTGGGAATTAAAGTAGGTTTGATAACCCAGGCTGGAATAATTAAAAAGATTATAAGGCTTGGTAACGACAATCTTTCCCACATAAGAACGGTTGCTCAAAGGTTTATCTGCATCTCCCAGGTCAAAACGGGAATCTATGTTTACCATATTGACCATTTGCTCCACCCCGTCATACGCCCGGTATTGTGCATATAACAGATCCTGGCTCCCCCCAATCACCACTGGAATTATACCTTTTTTGAGACATTCGGCAACTGCAGATTTTACCGCATAAAAGGTATCCTCAACTGTTTCCCCTTTATGGATATCTCCAAGATCGGCCATCCTGAAATGCCAGTTCCCGGGGAACAGATTATAAAATGCCTTCCGGATTCCGTCAAAGTCAAAGGGTTCTGAGCTGCGGTTTTCATCCAGACGATCTTCCAGTACTCCAAAAATGGCAATTTTCACACCTTCCAGGTCCGGAAAGGCTTTATCTTCAAGGTGCAGCACTAAATTTGATCCCAATTTATTGCCCGCACCGGCTATCAACTCCTTGTTAACAGGGCTAAAAAAATCCAATTCCATTAATTACTTCTTTTTAGCAGCTGTTTTTTTGCGGGTAGTTTTCTTGGCCGCGGTTTTCTTTGTGCCTGTAGCTTTCTTTGCTGCCTTCTTTTTTGGCGCCTTCTTCTCAATGATCTCCTTCACCTCTTCCAGGCTAAGTTTTGCAGCGTCAACAGTTTTAGGCAGTTCTATTTTTGTTTTTCCCTTTAAAATATTTGATCTGCCCCATCTGGCTTTCTCCACTCTAATTCCTTCTTCTTCCCAGTTATGGATCACCTTTTCCCGCTCTTTTTTGATCTTATCTTCAATGAGCTCCTCAATATCTTCTGCGGAAAGGTTATCGAAATCATATTTTTTGTTCACATTGATGAACATGTCGTTCCATTTAAGGAAAGGACCAAAACGGCCAACTCCTTTTTGCACCGGAAGGTTCTTATATTCATAAATAGGAGCATCTGCCTTTTCCTTCTCTTCAATAAGCTCCAGGGCACGGTCCATGGTTACCGTTATCGGGTCTTCCCCTTTTTCAAGGGATACAAATTTCTTTCCGTAGCGAACGTAGGGTCCAAAACGGCCGTTATTCACTTCTACCGACTCTCCTTTATATTCTCCTAATTCCTTCGGAAGCTTGAATAGCTCCATGGCCTCTTCAAAAGTGACAGAATCCAGGGTCTGATCCGGAGAAAGGCTGGCAAATTTCGGTTTTTCCTCGTCTTCTACAGATCCCATTTGTACCATTGGTCCAAATTTCCCCAATCGTACGCTGACAGGCTTTCCTGTGGCAGGATCCTTTCCTAATATCCTTTCCCCAACTTCACGATCGGCATTTTCGGCTACGTCTTTTACATGAGGATGAAAATCATTGTAAAAATCCCTCATCATCTTGGTCCACTCCTCGTTGCCTTCGGCTATTTCATCAAAATCCTGCTCTACCTTGGCAGTAAAATTATAATCCAGAATACCTGAAAAATGATTGACAAGAAAGTCGTTCACCACCATTCCAACATCTGTTGGCACTAACTTTCCTTTATCGCTACCTACAGTTTCAGTAAGTTTTTTCTCATTTATTTTCTCTCCCTTCAGGGTTAGCTGTACGTAATTCCGGTCGGTACCGTCCACTGAGCCTTTTTCTATGTAGTTCCTGTTCTGTATGGTAGAAATAGTCGGGGCATAAGTGGATGGACGGCCAATCCCCAACTCTTCGAGTTTTTTCACCAAAGAAGCTTCAGTGTATCTGTAAGGCGGCCGGGTAAATCTTTCCGTAGCAGTTATATAATTATTTTCGAGTTTTTCGTTGACCCTAATTGCCGGCAGCATTCCTTCCTGCTCCTGTAATTCCTCATCTTCATCATCCCGACCTTCCAGGTACACCTTGAGAAAACCATCAAATTTCAGCACCTCCCCGCTTGCGGTGAATTGTTTATCATGCTTATCAGCTTCAATCTTTACATTGGTGCGTTCCAGTTCTGCATCGCTCATTTGAGAAGCGATAGCGCGTTTCCATATCAAGTCGTAAAGCCGCTGCTCATCCCTGTCTGCATTTACGGAATGGGCTGCAAAATTGGTAGGGCGAATTGCCTCATGAGCTTCCTGCGCGCCTTTAGTTTTTCCTTTGAACTGCCTCGTTTTGCTGTACTTTTCCCCATAGGCGTCTAAAATCTCTTTTTTGGCACCTTTTCTTGCGTCATCAGAGAGGTTAACACTGTCTGTCCTCATATAAGTAATATGTCCCGCTTCATAAAGACGCTGGGCCATGGTCATGGTCTTACTTACTGAAAAATATAATTTTCTTGCCGCTTCCTGCTGAAGCGTAGAGGTTGTAAATGGTGGCGCCGGAGATTTCCTGGCAGGCTTGGTAGTAAGGTCGGCTACCTTAAAATTAGCTCCCAGGTTTTCTGAAAGGAATTGTTCGGCTTCAGCTTTGGTATCAAAGTTCTTCGGAAGTTTTGCCTTGAAGGTCTTTCCTTCTTCCGTAGTGAATTCAGCATCTATTCTAAAAGAAGCTTCCGGCTTGAAACCTTGAATTTCCCGCTCGCGTTCAACGATCAACCTAACAGAAACCGATTGCACCCTTCCGGCCGAAAGTCCGCCTTTCACTTTTCTCCACAGCACGGGAGAAAGTTCGTAGCCTACCAACCTATCAAGTACTCTTCGTGCCTGCTGTGCATTTACCAGGTTATAATCTATATCCCGCGGATTTTCAATAGCCTTTAAAATCGCAGATTTTGTGATCTCGTGAAAAACAATTCTCTTGGTTTTGTTCTTATCAAGATTCAGTTCTTCGGCCAAATGCCAGGCGATGGCTTCTCCTTCCCGGTCCTCATCACTCGCGAGCCAAACCATGTCGGCACTCTTTGCTAAGGCTTTGAGTTTTTTGACGACCTCCTTCTTATCTTTTGACACTATATATTTAGGAGTAAAATCACCCTCGGTATCCACTCCCAGCTCTTTGGTGGGGAGATCGGCGATATGACCAAAACTCGAGGCAACAATATAATCCTTGCCCAGGAATTTTTCAATGGTCTTCGCTTTTGCGGGGGACTCTACAATCACTAAATTCTTTGCCATAGTATCTTTTTTAGTTCTGCAAAAGTATAGGAATTTTTAAATATCAGTTTTTTATTTTCAAAAATGCCCTTTTTGAGAGCTTCCCAAAATGAATTATTTCCTCCTGTCACTTTGTCATAACTCAACTAATATCTTATCTTTGCCCGTTCAATTACCTAATGGTACTTTTTTGAATTATGGAGAAGATAATAGACGAAAAACAGCAGGGAAATGCACTGGTGATGGAGCCTAAAACGGGCAACGGAAAGAAGCTGATGATCGAAAGCTACGGTTGCCAGATGAATTTTAGCGACAGCGAGATCGTGGCCTCCATTCTGGCCAAAGAAGGATTTGACACCACTCAAAATCTTGAAGAGGCAGACCTTGTCCTTATTAACACCTGTTCCATTCGCGATAAAGCCGAACAAACGGTACGAAAGAGACTTGAAAAATACAATGCGGTTAAAAAAATAAATCCGGGAATGAAGGTAGGCGTATTGGGCTGTATGGCCGAACGGCTTAAAGCCCAGTTCCTGGAAGAAGAAAAGATCGTGGATCTTGTAGTGGGACCCGATGCCTATAAAGATCTGCCCAACCTCATCAACGAAGTTGAGGAAGGAAGAAATGCAGTAAATGTGATCCTTTCCAAAGACGAAACTTACGGAGATATCTCTCCTGTGCGTCTTCAGAGTAACGGAGTTTCAGCTTTTGTTTCTATTACCCGTGGCTGTGATAACATGTGTACATTTTGCGTAGTGCCTTTCACCCGCGGAAGGGAACGCAGCCGCGATCCGCAGAGCATTATGGAAGAAGTGAATGATCTGGCTCAAAAAGGCTTCAAGGAAATCACACTTTTGGGACAGAATGTGGACAGCTATCTATGGTACGGCGGCGGACTCAAAAAGGATTTTAAAAATGCTTCTGAAATGCAAAAAGCCACCGCTACTAACTTCGCGGCGCTATTAAGAATGGTTGCTGAAGCCCATCCAAAAATGAGGATCAGGTTCTCGACTTCCAATCCGCAGGATATGACGCTGGATGTGATTGAGGCAATGGCAAAATACCCGAACATTTGTAAATACATTCACTTACCGGTACAAAGCGGAAGCGACAGGATTTTAAAAGCGATGAACCGCCTGCACACCAGGGAAGAATATTTTGAATTGATCGACAACATTAGAAGGTTAATGCCCGAATGTGCCATTTCTCAGGACATGATCACCGGATTCCCAACTGAAACAGAAGAGGATCACCGGGATACGCTCTCTTTAATGGAGTATGTAAAATATGACTTTGGATTCATGTTCGCCTATTCTGAAAGGCCTGGAACTATGGCTGCAAGAAAGCTGGAAGATGACGTACCCGAAGAAGTGAAGAAAAGAAGGCTAACCGAAATTGTAAACCTGCAGCAAAAACATAGTCACTACCGCACACAGCAATTCGTCGGCAAGACCGTAGAAGTTTTGATCGAAAAGGAATCTAAAAAATCTGACCTCCACTGGAGCGGAAGGACCAGCCAGAATACCGTAGCTGTATTTCCGAAAGAAAATTATAAGGTGGGAGATTTCGTGAATGTAAAGATCAACGATTGCACCAGCGCTACTTTAATAGGAGAAGCGGTTGGATTAAGTGAGAACAATTAGTATTCAGTGCTCAGTGTTCAGTGATCAGTAACTGAACCTTGAACTTTAAACCTTGAACCTTGAATTTATAGATGGAAAGTATACAGGCGATAAAACAGCGGTTCGGTATTCTGGGGAATGATCAAAAATTAAACCGGGCGGTGGAGAAAGCCATGCAGGTTGCTCCAACAGATATTTCCGTATTGGTGACCGGAGAAAGCGGGGTTGGGAAAGAAAGCATCCCCAAGATCATCCATGCCTTATCCCATCGCAAACACGGGAAATATATTGCCGTTAACTGTGGTGCTATCCCGGAAGGCACTATAGACAGCGAACTCTTTGGGCACGAAAAAGGTGCTTTTACAGGAGCTACCCAAACCCGAAGCGGGTATTTTGAAGTAGCCGATGGCGGCACGATCTTCCTTGACGAAGTGGGAGAACTGCCTCTAACCACCCAGGTGCGTTTGCTGAGGGTCCTGGAAAATGGAGAGTTCATCAAAGTTGGATCTTCAAAAGTGCAAAAAACCAATGTTCGTATTGTTGCAGCCACAAACCTGAACATGGCAGAAGCCATCAAAAAAGAAAAATTCAGGGAGGATCTTTATTATCGTTTAAGTACCGTCGAAATTTACCTGCCTCCTCTAAGGGAGCGTAAAGACGATATTCACCTGCTCTTTAGAAAGTTTGCGGCAGACTTTGCCATGAAATACAAGATGCCTACTGTGAGGTTGGAAGATGACGCGGTAGAGCTGCTTCAGAAGTATCGCTGGAACGGGAATGTGCGGCAACTGCGAAATATTGCAGAGCAGATCTCTGTGCTGGAACAGGAACGAAATATCAATGCCATAATTTTAAGGGAATATCTTCCCGGCATAGGCAGCAATTTACCTGCGGTCATCGAAGAAAAGAAAAAGGAAAGCGACTTCAGCAATGAACGCGAGATCCTTTATAAGGTGCTTTTCGACATGAAGAGCGACCTCAATGATCTCAAAAAGCTTACCCTGGAGCTCATGGAGAATGACGGGCATAAGAATGTAAAAGAGGAGAATGAAAGCCTGATCAAAAAGATCTACGGAAATGATGAAGAGGAGATCATTCCTGAAGAAATAACAGACGAACAACTGGAAGTACTTCAAATTCCGCAGCAAAAAACGCCCGATAAGCAGGATAAATATTATTTTGCTGAAGAAATCGAGGAAGAAGAAACGCTGTCCCTGCAGGATAAGGAGTTGGAGCTAATTAAAAAATCTCTGGAACGCCATAACGGAAAACGCAAGGCAGCTGCCGATGAATTGGGTATAAGCGAACGCACCCTTTACAGAAAGATCAAACAATACGACCTCTAAAATGTCATTTTTGACACCTTATATATGAAGAAATTTCAATTGCTGTTCGCCTCCCTCCTACTGTTCACCTCAGTTTCGTGTGGCATCTATTCTTTTTCGGGAGCCGACACAGGGGCCGCGGAAACTTTTCAGGTGAATTATTTCCAGAATGCCGCGCCCATTGTGGAACCGGGAATCGACCGCACCTTCACCTTGCAGCTTCAGGACCTTATTCAGAGCCAAACGAACCTCAACCTTACGGATTCAAACGGAGATCTTGTCTATGAAGGAGAGATCGTAGATTACTATGTGTCTCCAATGAGTGCCACGGCAGAGAGTACTGCCGCTCAAAACCGGCTGACAATCGTGGTACAGGTAAGATTCTTTAACACCCTTGATCCAGATAAGGATCTTGACCGGAGATTCTCTTTTTATTATGATTATCCGGCAAACGCGCAGTTACAGGGTGCAGTTTTAGCTACCGCCCTGGAGGAGATCTTTACCCGTATCACCCAGGATATTTTTAATGCCACCTTAGCGAACTGGTAATGAAACAGAAGGAAATAGTCACATTGCTGCAAGATCCCACCACCCTCAATTTTGAGCATACTAAAGCTCTGCATGAGGTTTTGCGACAATATCCTTATTTCCAGGCGGCCCGTGCCGTTCGGCTAAAAGGCCTTAAAAATCTCAACAGCCTACATTATAATAAAGAGCTTAAATTAACCGCTGCTCATACAGCAGACCGGGGAGTGCTGTTTGACTTTATCACTTCGGAAGAATTCAACCAGAATCAGATCGCCGAAACTATAAAGGAGCAATCCCAAAAGGATAATCAGCCGCAAAATGCAGCAACCCCTGACGAGAACATGTCGCTGGACAAGGCTCTTAAAATGAAGTATCGGGAGTCTGAACAGGTATTTGATCCGGAACTTTTTAGAAGCAGGGAGGAAGAGGAGAAAGCTTCAGGCGGGGAAAATACTTTGGAAATAGGCAAACCTTTATCTTTTGACAGGAATGAAAATCATTCTTTTTCAGAATGGTTGAAGCTGGCTTCGGCTAAACCCGTAAAACGGAGGAAAAACACTTCAGAAGAAGAAGATGAAGAACCCCGCAACAGAAAGTTTGAACTAATAGAAGAATTCATTGCCAAGAGCCCAAAGATAAATCCGACAAAATCTGCCAAAAAGATCAACCTGGCCGAGGAGCATCTTACCGCGCCTGAAGCCTTAATGACAGAGACTTTAGCAAGGGTTTACCTGGAACAGAAAAACTATAAAAAAGCCATACAGGCATATAAAATTTTAATTTTGAAAAATCCGGAAAAAAGTGGTTTCTTTGCGGACCAAATTCGGGCGATCGAAAAATTACAAGACAATAACAGTTAGAGAATGAGCACGTTTACAATCTTTTTAGCATTAATCATCATAGTAGCATTTTTGCTGGTAGTAGTTATCATGGTTCAAAATCCTAAGGGTGGCGGACTTTCTTCTGCATTTGGCGGAGGCGCAAATCAAATTGGAGGAGTTCAAAAAACTTCAGACTTTCTTGATAAGAGTACATGGACTTTGGCTACCTTATTATTAGTGCTTATCCTGCTTTCCAATGTCACTATTATGGATGGCAGCGGTGTTGGAGAATCAAAGATCATGGGTGGCGAACCTGAAGTAGAAACTAATGTTCCTGCGCCTATTCAACCTCCGGCAGATACGCCACAGGAGTAAACGACATTACACCATATAATAAATGCCGGCTTATGACAAGCTGGCATTTTTTTTTGGCTTTTGTCAGCATTTTTCAAGTGGCACAATTTTCGTCCTTAAGGCAGTTCAAAAAAAGAATTAATTAACTAAAATACATTTGTAAAATGGCACTAAACATTAAACCTCTTTCAGACAGAGTACTTGTTGAGCCTGCGGCAGCCGAAACTCAGACTGCATCGGGTATTTACATTCCGGAAACCGCAAAGGAAAAACCACAAAAAGGCACAGTAGTAGCCGTAGGTGGTGGTAAAAAAGACCATGACATGACCGTTAAGGTTGGAGACAGCGTTCTTTACGGAAAATATGCAGGTACCGAACTTAAGCTTGAAGGTAAGGATTACCTTATCATGAGAGAGGATGATATTCTTGCCATAGTATAATTACTGTGGTCTAACCGTCCATTCACTTCCCGACGGTTTCCTCCCAATCATTTAAAAACACTAACACATTCCCGCGAGAGGGATAAAAAAATTAAATTAAAATGGCAAAAGAAATAAAATTTGACATTGAAGCCCGCGACGGTATTAAGCGCGGTGTGGATGCATTAGCAAATGCGGTAAAAGTTACATTAGGACCAAAAGGTCGTAACGTGATCATCAGCAAATCTTTTGGAGCTCCTGTAGTGACCAAAGATGGGGTGACCGTTGCAAAAGAAATCGAACTTGAAGATGCTCTTGAGAATATGGGAGCACAAATGGTGAAGGAAGTAGCTTCCAAAACCAATGATATAGCCGGTGACGGTACAACTACTGCAACCGTACTTGCACAGGCAATCGTAAAAGAAGGTCTTAAGAACGTTGCTGCCGGTGCAAACCCAATGGATCTTAAAAGAGGAATTGACAAGGCTGTTGAAGCTTTGACTGCTAACCTTAAAGAACAAACTCAGCAGGTTGGTGATTCTTCAGAAAAGATCAAGCAGGTAGCTTCTATTTCTGCCAACAACGATGACAAGATCGGGGAACTTATCGCCCAGGCTTTCGGAAAAGTTGGAAAAGAAGGAGTGATCACTGTGGAAGAAGCAAAAGGAACTGAAACTCACGTGGATGTTGTAGAAGGAATGCAGTTTGACCGCGGATACCTTTCTCCTTACTTCGTTACCAACAGCGAGAAAATGACTGCAGATCTTGAAGATCCATATATCCTTATCTATGACAAGAAGATCTCTTCAATGAAAGACCTGCTTCCTGTACTTGAGCCTGTTGCTCAAAGCGGAAAGCCACTTTTGATCATTGCTGAAGATGTTGACGGCGAAGCTCTTGCTACCCTTGTAGTGAACAAATTGAGAGGTTCTTTAAAGATCGCTGCTGTTAAGGCACCGGGATTTGGAGACAGAAGAAAAGCAATGCTTGAAGATATCGCTATACTTACTGGTGGTACTGTAGTTTCTGAAGAAAGAGGTTTTACTCTTGAGAACGCAACTCTAGATATGCTTGGTACTGCTGAAAAAGTAGCTATCGACAAAGACAATACAACTGTAGTAAACGGTGCCGGAGACAACCAGGCGATCAAAGATCGTGTGAACCAGATCAAATCTCAGATGGAGAGCACTACTTCAGATTATGACAAGGAAAAACTTCAGGAGCGTCTGGCTAAACTGGCCGGAGGTGTTGCCGTACTTTACGTTGGTGCAGCTTCAGAAGTTGAAATGAAAGAGAAGAAAGATCGTGTTGACGATGCGCTTCACGCAACCCGTGCGGCTGTAGAGGAAGGAATCGTTGCCGGTGGTGGTGTAGCTCTTGTTCGCGCAAAAGCTGTACTTGCTAACCTGGAATCCCTAAATGCAGACGAAGCTACAGGAATTCAAATCGTGAGCCGTGCTATTGAAGCTCCGCTAAGAACAATCGTAGAAAACGCAGGAGGCGAAGGCTCTGTAGTGATCAATAAGGTACTTGAAGGAAAAGATAACTACGGTTATGATGCCAAAACAGACACTTATGTTGACATGATGACCGCCGGTATAATCGACCCTAAGAAGGTAACCAGAGTAGCTCTTGAGAACGCTGCATCTGTTGCCGGAATGATCCTTACTACCGAATGTTCTTTGGTTGATATCAAAGAAGAAAGCGGTGGAGGCGGAATGCCACAAGGAATGGGTGGAGGTATGCCCGGAATGATGTAAGCTTCATGAGAGACTAGAAATTAGAACCTAGAGTCTAGACTTTTTTTGAATATACAAACCCGCTTCATTGCTGAAGCGGGTTTTTTATTTTTATTTTTTTGTAACAAGATGTTGGTTTAGGAGTCTATAGGCTAATTAAATCTATAAAACTAAAAACACTAACATCTAATCTTATGAAAACAAAAAATCTATTTCTGGTTATTTTCATTTCAGCCATGAGCTTCTCAACTGCACTGGCGCAACAGGCAAATTTTGGAATTAAGGCCGGAGGAAATTATGCCACCCTTACAGGCAACGAGGTTGGTGAAACCGATTATCTGTTTGGCTTTCACGTTGGTTTAGTAGCAGAATACAAACTTTCTCCAATGTTTGCTCTACAACCTGAATTGCTCTACTCTATGGAAGGTGCCGAATCTTCAATTGACATGCAGCTTGATGAATTCTTTTTAAAATCTGACCAGGAATTAAAACTTGGATACATCAATCTTCCTGTGATGGCTAAATTCTATGCCACTGAGGCTCTAAGTCTACAGGCAGGTCCTCAAATTGGATATCTTGTTTCTGCCAAGAACAAGTATGATATATCCACTAATTTTGAAGAGGACATGGAAATGAATATGTCCGGAACTGAGGATGTTCTGGATGAATTGAAAAAACTTTCTTTCGGTCTAAATTTTGGTTTGGGGTATGAAATCAACCAAAATCTGTTCCTGCAGGCAAGATATCATCTGGGCTTGTCTGACATCAGCGATTATGAAGATCAGGATGAAGAAATTGAGATGGAATTCGAGAAGATCAAGAACCAGAGTTTTCAGTTGTCTCTCGGTTATAAATTCTAATTGAATTTTTGAATAAAAGGGGCTCCAAAAATGACATTTTGGAGCCCCTTTTACTTTACTTTTTAATAGCAAATTTCTATTTTCCGGCAGCTTCTTTCATAAAATCAAAGGCACCTTTTCTCAGGTTGATCCCGTATTCAAGGTAGGCCTTAAGGGAGGCAAGGAAGTTAGCCCAACCTTCGGTGTTTTGAGCCAACCATTTAATACCGGCTTCATTGGCCGGCATTCCTTCTTCGGTTACTTTGACCAGAGTGTTATCTCCCGGCATAGGCAACAAAGTGATCTCCACCAGCAGTTTTTTTCCCTTAGCACCCTCCCACTGAAAAGAAACATATTCCAGCGGCGTCACCTCCACAACCCAGACCTCTGCTTCTTCGGGAAATTCCGGGAATTTCCATTTCAGGGTCTTCCCTTCCTCCATTCTTCCTGAACCTTCAGAAATGAAATAGTTAGACATTTTTTTTGGATCGATAATAGCTTCGTAAACTACATCTACCGGTTTGGAGATCTGGATAGCGGTGTTGATCTTTAAATCTTTCATAGCTTCTTTTTATTGGATATCAGCAAATTAAAAATTCTCATTCAAACCTGCCTCCTCAAAAGCGTTAGAACTTCGTTATAATTTTTCTTCAGAATTAAAACGATCTTCAAACTTTGACTTTCTCTGTGCCGGCGGTTTCCATGGAAAGAATTTTCAAGACGTTCTGCCCCTGTTTGATATGCCGCTGATTATGATATATGACCACCCTCATGGTATCTCCCAGCCTCAAACGCAGGTATTTCGTGATGCTGATCCCTGTCTTGGTCCTGGTAAGACTTACCTTTTTAGCCTTATCCAAAAGGCTTATCATTTGAAGCTGATGGTCTACAAAAATGTCGAGCACCTTTTTGTCCAGGACCTTGCCAATGGGATTCTGACTTTTAAGGGTCTTCATTTTCTTAAGCCTGTCCTTTGGTAGCATACTTTCAGCAAAATAGTTCCCTAAAAATCCGCTTTTAAAGAATTCTTCTGCAGGATATGGGGAATTGGCGATCTGCTTTTCCATTTCGGGGAGGTAAAAGTTGCCGTAGAAGTTAAGATGCTCAATACATTCCAGAACACTCCAGGAATCGGGCTCAGGTCTAAAATTGAGCTCTTCAAAAGAGCAGGACCTAAATTTTTCAACAGCCGACAGGTTCTGTCTAATACGCTCCAAAAGATCACTAAGAAGCGAGGTGGATTTAATTTTCATATGAAGCATTATTTAAAAAGTGACCAACTTCACAATAAATCAGGGCTACGGCTAAAACGATTAGGAGTTGCCTTCAGGCTTTACATAATTGATCATCCAGGTCACCCCGTATTTATCTGTACACATGCCGTAATAGCTGCCCCAAAAGACGTCGCCGATTTGCATATTGATCTTACCGCCATTACAAAGGCCTTCGAACAATTTATCTGCCTGCTCGCGACTTTCCACGTTGATGGAAAGGGTAACATTATTACCCACAACTACTTCGGGACACCAGCCTTCATCGCAATCACTGCCCATTAAAAGGCATTCCTTACCTAAGGGGAGGGCAATATGCATGATCTTATTCAGTTTATGTTCCGGGATGACCATTCCTTCATCTGAAGGGATATCGGCAAAGCGACCCAAATAGGCAAACTCACCTCCAAAAACCGATTTATAGAAGTTGAAGGCTTCTTCGCAATTGCCGGGAAAATTCAAGTAGGGATTCAATTTTTCCATTTTTTGCTGATTTACAAAACTTTACATTCTATCTAATTTACATTATAAAGTCATTTAATGTATTAAAATTTTCCAAAAATGAGACTTTTTAAGTTAATTCAAATTGGGGATTTTTGAAGTCATGTAAAACTCCAGTTTTCCGCCTTTCATGATGTCGTGATGATCCAGAAACGGATCCTTCAGGATTTTCCCGTTCAATACTGTCTTTTCTACATAAACATTCTCTTTTGTCTGATTAATAGCCGAAATGAGGAACAGGTTACCATTCTCAAGGTGAATGACTGCTTTGTTTAGAGAAGGGCTTCCCAATGCATATTTTGTAGATCCGGGGGCGACGGGATAGAAGCCCATACTACTGAAGATGTACCAGGCGCTCATTTGACCAAAATCGTCATTTCCGCTAAGGCCATCGGGCCCGGTTTTGTATTTATCCCTAAGGATCATCCTGATTTTATCGTGAGCTTTCCATGGGCTATTTGTCCAGTTATAAAGATAAGCCACATGATGAGATGGCTCGTTGCCGTGAACGTAGTTGCCAATGATCCCTTCGCGGGAAATATCTTCGGTATTGGCGAAATAAGCATCGGGCAATTCCATAGTAAACAGAGAATCCAGACGTTGTTCAAATTTTTCCTTTCCCCCCATTAACTCTATCATTTCCGCGGGAGCATGCGGTACATACAAACTATAGTTCCAGGCATTACCCTCAATGAACCCCTGCCCATGTGTATCAAGGGGATCAAATTCCTTCTTAAATCTGCCGTCGCTAAGACGGGGCCGCATGAATCCTGATTTGGCGTCAAAAACATTCCTGTAATTTTTGGCCCGCTCACTAAATTCTTCAAAAATGGCATTTTCCCCCAGCTTTTTGGCGGCCTGTGCAATGGCCCAGTCGTCATAGGCATATTCCAGGGTTTTGGAAACTGAAGCCCTGTTTTTATCTTCCGGTACATACCCAAGGTCCATGTAGTACTGCAGCGCGTCGTAGTAACCGACTTTCGCCGTAGTTGTCATAGCTTCCAATGCTCTACCTGTATCAAAATCAACATTGTTCTTCACTATAGCATCTGCAATAACCGAAGCGCTATGGTATCCAATCATACACCAGTTCTCATTGGCGTAATGAGACCAGATGGGCAACATCGAATGTACACTTTGATCATAATGGGCCAGCATTGACTTGATCATATCTGCATTGCGTTTTGGCTGCACTATATTAAAGAGAGGATGCAGCGCCCGGTAGGTGTCCCAGAGGGAAAAGCTGGTATAATTTACAAAATCTTTTGCCTCGTGGATATTCTGATCCAGACCTTTGTATTGCCCGTCCACATCCATGTATTCTGTAGGACCAAGAAAGCTATGGTACATGGCGGTGTAAAAATTGATTTTCTCCTGCTTCCCGGCGGGTTCAATATCGATTTTGTTAAGCTCCCTGTTCCATAGCTCCCGTGCCTCTTTCTTCACCCGGTCAAAATCCCAGTGTGGAATCTCTGTTTTCAAATTTTCTACTGCCCCACGGGTACTAACAGGGGAAAGTGCAAATTTCACCTGCAGCTCTTTATCTGTTTTGGTATCAAAATCAAAATACATCCTGATCTTCTCCCCTGCGATATCGGGAAAATTCTTTGATTGATCGAATTTTCGCCAAAAGCCATTGTAAGGCCGGTTATCATATTGTTCCCTCCCGTACTCCAGAATGGGTTTATCAAATGCCATTGCAAAATAGACCGTACGGGTGCGGGCCCAGCCGGTGGTTTGCCTGTAACCCGTCACCAGCGTATCATTTTCCACCCTTACAAAGGTCCAGACGTTCTTGCCATCGTAGTTGTAGATGCCGTGCATCGGGTCAAAAATAAGATGGGAAACAGCTGCATCTTCTGGAAAGCTGTAGCGGTGAATTCCCACCCGCGTTGAAGCTGTCATCTCGGCTTTAATATTATAATCATCCAGCATCACACTGTAATAACCCGGTTCTGCGGTTTCGCGATCGTGCGAAAATCTTGAACGGTAGCCGCTTTCAGGATGGGCTTCGGTGCCGGGGTTAAGCTGCAGCTCTCCGGTGGTAGGCATCAGCAGGAAATCTCCAAGATCGGAATGCCCGGTACCACTAAAATGCGTGTGACTAAATCCTACAATAGTCGGATCTTCATATTGGTATCCGGCGCAATACTTATAGACCTCCGGATTATAGCGACCGTTAACAGCATAGGGAATCGTATCTGTATCGGGGCTTAGCTGCACACTTCCAAAAGGCACTGTTGCTCCTGGATAGGTATGCCCCATTTTTGCAGTGCCTATCATGGGATCCACAAATTGGGTGAAATCTTTTAATTGAGGCTGCTCTTTTTCCTGAATTTTCTCTTGTGCCCGAATACTCACGAAAGCAAAATAAAGACATAAAAAAAGAAACAGTCTTTGGAAGTTAAGGCTACTAATGATATAGCGGGCGGCGGGAAGGTTTTTAATCATGGATTCTGGGTTGAGGAGGAAAAATTTATCTGTTAAGACTTTTGGATCATCCAAAATAACAATTCCCCCTGAAATATAACGGAATAAGGAGCAGCGTCTTTAATATCATCTTTTCCAAAAAAACAAAAAGCCACGCAAATGCGTGGCTTTAAAATGGTATTTCTGACAAGCTTTTAAGAAACTGCTTTCAATCTTTTAATTCCGGATTTATCCAGTTTCTCTTCAGCGTATTCTTTATCGACTACAAGTTTGTTCGCAGAACCTTCGGGCATTTCGAACATGGCATCGGTTAAAATAGCTTCACAAAGAGAGCGAAGCCCACGGGCACCAAGTTTATATTCGATAGCCTTTTCTACTATAAAGTCCAGAGCTTCATCTGTAATGGTGAAATCAATATCATCCATTTCAAACAGTTTTTGATACTGCTTGATAATTGCATTCTTTGGCTCGGTCAAAATAGATCTTAGGGTACTCCTGTCTAACGGGTTCATGTGAGTAAGTACCGGCAACCTTCCAATGATCTCGGGGATCAATCCAAAATCTTTCAGGTCTTTAGGAATAATATACTTGAGCAGGTTCTCCCGCTCAATAGCGTCATCACTCTTGGAAGCACTAAAACCTACGGCCTGCATATTCAATCTTTTGCTTATATTCCTTTCGATCCCGTCAAAAGCTCCTCCGGTAACGAACAGAATATTTTCGGTATCTACTTCAATGAATTTTTGATCGGGATGCTTACGGCCTCCTTTTGGTGGCACATTTACGGTGGTTCCTTCAAGCAACTTCAGCAAAGCCTGCTGCACTCCTTCCCCCGAGACATCACGCGTAATGGATGGATTGTCACTTTTACGGGCGATCTTGTCGATCTCATCTATAAAAACAATCCCGTGCTGTGCTTTTTCCAGGTTATAATCTGCGGCCTGCAATAACCTGGTTAAAATACTTTCCACATCTTCTCCCACATAACCTGCTTCGGTAAGAACCGTTGCATCTACAATGGCCAAAGGCACATTAAGCATTTTGGCAATGGTCTTAGCCATTAGGGTTTTTCCGGTTCCGGTTTCCCCGACCATAATGATGTTACTTTTCTGGATCTCGATATCATCATCGCTTACCGGTTGCAACAATCTTTTATAATGGTTATAAACCGCAACAGATAAAACTTTTTTAGTGTGCTCCTGTCCTATTACATATTGATCTAAAAACGCTTTTATAGCCTGCGGTTTCCTCAGTTTTAATTCTGAAGAAAGTTCTCCTGTGCCATCCTGTCTTGATTCCTCTATAACAATGCCATGGGCCTGCTCGATACAGCGGTCGCAGATATGAGCATCCAGCCCGGCAATGAGCAGGTTAGTTTCAGGCTTTTTCCTTCCGCAGAAGGAGCATTCTAATTCTTCTTTTGCCATAAATTTTTTATTTCAGCCCAAATTGAGGCCTCTGTACATTCTTTTTTCGGGGAATTAATCCCGCGTCAAAATTTCATCTATCATTCCGTATTCCAAAGCTTTATCGGCTTTCATCCAGTAATCCCTGTCACTATCCTCATGGATCTTTTCATAGGATTGCCCGGTATGTTTTGCGATGATCTCATATAATTCCTTTTTTAGGATAAGAATTTCGCGGGCAGTGATCTCAATATCACTTGCCTGTCCCTGTGCTCCTCCCAGTGGCTGGTGGATCATTACACGGGAATGCGGCAAGCCGCTGCGTTTTCCTTTTTCTCCGGCACATAACAATACAGCTCCCATAGAGGCGGCCATTCCTGTACAAATTGTAGCTACGTTTGGCTTAATGAACTGCATGGTGTCATAGATCCCAAGGCCTGCGTAAACACTTCCTCCGGGAGAATTAATATATATCTGGATGTCCTTCGAAGAGTCTGTACTCTCCAAAAACAATAACTGCGCCTGAATAATATTTGCCACCTGATCGCTAATTCCTGTTCCCAAAAAGATGATACGGTCCATCATTAGTCGGGAAAAAACATCAAAAATTGCAATATTCATTTGCCTTTCTTCAATGATGTTGGGAGTCATTCCCTGCGGATACATGCTGCTTATGATCTTGTCGTAATAGTTGCTGTTGATCCCGTGGTGACGGGTAGCATATTTTTCAAATTCTTTTGCGTAATCCATTGAATTTCTTTCGTTTTTATTCGGGTTAAATAAAGAGGTGAGCACCCCTCTCTTAGTTGCCAAAAAAGGCGTTATCCCGCATTTGGTCTAACGCCCTTAAAGATATAAGTATTAATTAAGAAAATTTCTATTCGTAAACTTCTTTAACAAATTCTTCATAAGTTACTTCCTTCTCCTCAAGATTGACCTTCTCCTTGTAAAGTTCAAGCAGTTTTTGGTTCATCAATTGTTCAGAAAGACGCTTCACCTCATCCTGGCGTGAAAGGATACGGGCAGCAATATCATCAAGCTCTTTTTCTTCAGGATTCATTTGGCCAAACTGTGCCATTTGTTCTTTGATCCTGTCTTTTGCGAAAGATTTAAGATCTTCGAATTTCACCTCAAGCTTATGCTCCTGGATCAATTTCCCTTCGATCAACTGGAACCTTAGTCCTTTTTCGCTTTTTTCGTATTCTTCACGGGCTTCTTCAGGCGTAAGTTCTTTTTCACCTGCAGTTTGGATCCACTTTTGAAGGAATTCCTTCGGAAGGTCGAATTTTGTGTTTTCGATCAACATTTCAGTAACATCATTCAGCAGTTGCTGGTCACTTTGTTGCTCGAATTGCTTGGCAGCATCTTCTTTGATCTTATCCTTAAGTTCGGTGACCGAAGTAACTTCTCCTTTTCCGAAGAGCTTATCAAATAATTCCTGATCAAGATCTGCAAGTTCCTGAGTGTTCACTTCTTCAACAGTGAATTCCACTTCCACTTCCAGACCATGGGCTTTATCATGCTCCACTTTTAAGAAATCCATCAACTGATGATCGTCCTCAAAAAGACCTTTAGTGTTCACTTTTACAGTGTCACCGGCTTTAGCTCCAAGGAAAGGCTTCTTGTTTTTTACCTTTTCAAGAGGTAAGGTAGTGTGAGCGTCGATACCTTCTTCTTCATTTTTGAAAGTTCCGGTTAGCTGGTCACCTTCTTCGGCAGCATCTTTGGAAACAAGTTTTCCATATTGCTTTTGAAGGGTCTTCACCTGATTGTCGATCATCTCGTCACCGGCAACGATCTTATAATGAGTAATAGGTTTTTCGTTATCAAGGCTTACCTCGAACTGCGGAGAAAGTCCCAGTTCAAATTCGAAACTGTAATTCTCTGCATCCCAATCAAAATTATCCTGTTCTTTAGGAAGCGGATTGCCAAGAACATCAAGCTTTTCTTCGGTAAGATATTTATTCAGTGCATCCTGAAGCAGCTTATTTACCTCATCTACCAAAACAGCTTTTCCATACTGTTTTTTCACCATTCCCATGGGCACATGACCTTTACGGAAGCCCGGGATATTTGCATTTTTACGGTAATCTTTCAGGACCTTTTCAACTTTGTTGCTGTAGTCTTCTTTGGCGATATCTACCTTAAGAACGGCATTAAGTTCGTCAATATTCTCTCTCGTTATATTCATTATAAGCGCTTATAAAAATTGGTCTGCAAAAGTACAACTTTTTTAAGAGCAAGCAAAGTTTCAAAAACCTGAAATTCAGCAGGCTTTATTTCCTTTCGGCAATGGAATAAAACAGGGATTGAAAAATGGATAGGAGCAAACTGAACAGCACTGCGATCCAAAAGCCACTTACCTCAAAACCATCTACAAAAGCGTCAACCAGTAAAATGATGATGGCATTGATCACAATTAAAAAAAGACCTAAGGTAAGAATGGTCACCGGCAGGGTAAACAGGACCAGCACAGGCTTTACGATGAGATTGAGCAACGCGAGAACCAGGGCCACCACAATTGCTGTCCAGTAACCTGTAACGGTCACACCCGGAAGAAAATTCGCAAGAAAAACTACCACTACGGCTGTAAGAAGAATGCGTAAAAGAAAAGTCATGGTTAGAAGATTTTTATCTAAGATACTATTTTGAACGAAAAAACGCCGGGGAAGACCCGGCGTTTTAAGCATAGTTTATAAAAAGTCCTAGTCGTTGCTCGGAGTAATGGTTTTGTAGTTCCCAATGTTCACTTTTGGAACAGTAGCATTATAAGTACTATTGATAGCTTTAATAACTTCATTAGCTACAAGAGCATAACCCCGGGGAGTAAAGTGAACCCCGTCCAGAGAGAAAAGTCCTCCCACGGCAAATTCTCCCGTAAGAGTACCTGCATCATAAGGAATTCCCTCATTGCTTACTTTAATAGACAGCGCGTTCATATCAACCAGGGCAAGATCATTAGCCTGAGCGACCTGATTTATCGTTTGATTGTATGCTGCAGTTGCTGCATCAATAGCCTGGATCTCGCTTTGATCAAGCGCATCTTTATCATCTATAGCGTTAACCGCATTGAGCACCAACTGAGCCTGTTCCTGAGTAGGTTGACCTCCAGCCTGAAGGATTCCCAAAACTTCCATTACCTGAGGAGTAATAGCTGCAGTCCCATAACCCTGTTGTTTTAAGGCAGCCTGGTTTATAGTTAGCAGAAGTAATTCTTCCTGGGTCATTTGACGGAAGCCCAAAGGATTGGTTTGAGTCACAGGAACTTCGATCAAAAACCTGTTTGGGCCTTCATTAAAGGTAATCGCATACTGGGAAGCAATTGCCTGCGCCTGTGCAGCAGGTACTTGTTGAGACATAAGGTATTGGGTGAATATCCCTGCAACAGCCTGGAAGTAACCGGTAAGTCCCGCAGCCTGCTCTGCATTTAAGACAAGTGCATTATTAGGCACTGTATTAAAAAACGCAGCAGAAGTTACATCGGGAATATTTAAAAGAACTCCTTCCTCTGCCCCTGCTTCAACCATTTCAGAAACTATTTGAGAATATGCTCCGGCAAAAACCTGAGGATCTGAAATGTCATTTCTACCATACTCGGAAGGATCCAGATTTCCTGTTTGATCAACCCCTACACCTCCGGAAACTGCATAAAGGAATACATCATTATTCCCGATCCAAAGAGTAAAGAAAGTAGGATCCTGGGCTATAGCGTCAGCAACAACAGTAGTGTTTGGAGCAGAAGCAAATCTCACAAAATAAGGATTTGCCCTTTGCTGCATTAAAGCTTCCATGCTGCCGTATCCCGGAGCAAGAAGCTCATAGGATTTTGCTCCCGGAACCGCCATATTATTAAAGGGTCCGGTAAGGATATTACTAACGTCTGTAGTTATAGCGCCACCGTAATTTCTTGGTGCCGGCCCACTTTCAGAAACTCCTAAAACCAAACGGGTATTATATCCCGGCAATTGGGTGCCATTAAGAAGTAATCCACCGCTATTATCGGCAACTAAAGGTTGCGTAAAGCCATTTGTTTCCTGCACTTTAGCAAATTGCTGAGCAAGGATGTTGGGATAAGAATTTTGCTGTCCCGAAAGGTACAGAGTTCCATCTGCATAACCTGCAGTAAGAGAATTCCCAAGGGCTACATAATTCGAAAAATCTGCTTCCCCGCTGGTGTAGGCATCCTGGTCATCAACCGGATTTTCAAATTCCGGCTCACAGGCAACCATCCCAAGAGCAAGAATTCCGAAATATTTAATATAGTTTTTCATATTCAAAAATGTCTTTTATTATAATTTATAAGTTACACCTATACCGGGGATGAAAGCAACAGATTTGTAAGTCCCGCCAAAAGGAACATTCTGCCCGTTCTCATCAATGTAATGGTTATAAGAAGCATCAACCTCATCAAATCTTATATAAGCGAAAGATGCATCAATGGCCAATCTTGACGTTACGTCAAGTGAAAGACCTGCGGTGAAGCCCATGGAGTCATTTCTTGGAGTCTCGGGAGCAAAATAGCCTTCCTGTACGGGAGATTCATCAAAGTAGTATCCGGCACGAAGAGTAAGCTTGTCTGTAGCTTCATACTGAGCTCCAAATCTCCAGGTACTTGAATCTTCGTATGCGCGTGGGTTTGTAGAAGTTGTTCCGTTTGCGAACTGGATATCAAGAGATTCGTACACTCCCCAGAAAGTTCTGTTGTAATCAAAGGCCAATAACCATTTTTCATTCAACTCGTAAGATAAACCTACGGTCAATTCGGCGGGAAGAGGAAGTTCGGCGTCAAAAGTAGTATCCTGAAATGGCGCCAGAGGCGTATTTGGAATATTTTCAAAATCGGCTTCTCCACCTTCGGCGTGCATAATAATTTCTGATCGGTAATTTACTCCCAGTCTAAGATCTTCAGTAAAGGTGAAAAGTCCGCCTACAGACCAACCCCATTCAGTTACTCCTGAAGCATCAATGGTCACATTGGAGCGATTTCCATCGATATCGGAAAGGGTACGGGTAAGGTTTCTGTTAAAGTTCACAGACCCCGTCACGAAGATAGGACCACCTCCAATACTGAAAAAGTCGGCTATTTTATAGGAAACAAGCGGCTGAATATAGATCGCCTGCAGCTGAATATTATTTACCAGGTGAGATCCGGCCCAGTCGTCTTCCCATTTTACGGTACTTCCGTAAGGGGTGTAAACACTTAAGCCAAGGGCAAGGTTCTCGTTCAATTTGTAAGAAGCATTAAAATAGAAAGGAGTTCCTGCAGGATTATCTGTACGGGCAATATCTCCTGTATCTGAATTTTGCCAGGCTACTTCAGCAAACACTGCGCTCACCCCGGCAGAGATGGTAAGTTGATTTTCAAGATGTACCAGTCCGGCCGGGTTAAAGAACCCAAGCTCAGCACTGTTAACAACGGCAACCCCGGTGTGTCCCATAGCCAGCGCACGCTGCCCCTGTACACCTACGCGATAACCGCCGGCATAAGTCACGGCACTTGCAAGCGCAAACACCGTTAGCAATAAAATTTTTCTCATAATAGATTGTAATAGATTGTGTAGATTAATATAAAAGGATCAATGGCTCAAAAATAGCATAAAATGCATATTATGCAATAAAAACATTGGTTTGTTGTGCGTGCATAATAAATTTTACGAAAGTTATATAAAATTCATTACAGTTCGATAAAATTCATCTTTATTTTCGGCATGAACCCAGTGCCCGGCTTTAGGAATGGAAACAATTGTAGCCTTGGGAAAATGTTTTTCTATAAGTGCCTTATCTTCAGAAGTTATATAATTTGAGCGTTCTCCCTTAATAAACAGCGTGGGATTGTTGTAAGAATATTCTCCCGGAAGCGCTTTTCCTAACTCTTCCACCTGTGAAGTGAGCACTTCCAGGTTAAGCCGAAGTCCAAGTTTTTCTTTTGTTTTCCAATAAAGGTTCTTAAGCAGGAACATTCTCACCGCTTTTTCCTTTATATATTGCGACAACAGCTCATCTGCATCTCCCCGGGATGTTAGGGAGGCATTATCTATTGCAGCCAGGCCTTCCAGAATGGTTTGATGGTGCGGAGCATAATATTTTGGCGCAATATCCACCACTACCAACTTCTCTATTAAATGCGGAAAAAGAGCAGCCGCAGTCATGGCAGTCTTGCCTCCCATGGAATGCCCTATTAAAATCACTTTCTCAAGATGATGGGAATCTATATATTCCTTTATGTCCTTTGCCAGTTCGAGATAATTGAAGGTATCACTGTGAGGGCTGCGCCCATGGTTTCGCTGATCGATAAGATGCACCTGGAAACCTGCTTCAGCAAAATCATTTCCCAGTGTTTTCCAGTTGTCGCTCATCCCCAGAAATCCGTGCAGGATAAGCATGGGACGGCCTTCGCCAATTATTTGTGAGTGTAATTTCATTAGTCTCTGAGTAAGCTAAGGTATTGGTTAATTACATATTCCAACCCCTGGTACAGGGCTTCTGCAATAAGTGCGTGCCCAATGGACACCTCCAGCAGTCCCGGAATATTTTTCTTGAAGTATTCGATATTTTCCAGGGAGAGGTCATGACCTGCGTTGATGCCAAGACCCAGTTTATTAGCAACTTCGGCACACTCTACATAAGGTCTTATGCCTGCTTTGTTCCCTTTGGAATATTGCCTGGCGTATTCCTCGGTATAAAGTTCAATACGATCTGTGCCTGTATTTGTTGCGGCCTCTACCATTTTTGGATCGGGATCTACAAAGATGGAGGTTCTAATATTGTTGCGCTTGAATTCGGCGATCACCTCCTGTAGAAAATCCCTGTGTTTTAGAGTATCCCATCCTGCATTTGAAGTAATGGCATCTTCGGCATCTGGCACCAGGGTCACCTGTTCAGGTTTTACTTTAAGCACCAGATCTATGAATTTCTCTACGGGATTTCCTTCAATATTGAACTCTGTTTTTACCACCGGCCGCAGGTCTAAAACATCCCGATATCTAATGTGTCTTTCATCTGGCCTGGGATGGACGGTAATCCCTTCGGCTCCAAATTTCTGTGCATCCTTTGCTACCTGCACCACATTTGGCACATCTCCTCCCCGGCTGTTTCTCAGGGTAGCAATTTTATTAATGTTTACGCTTAATTTCGTCATATATAGCTCGTGTTTTCAACAAAAATACGAAGTTGAATAAGCATAAAAATACTTTATTTTGCCTAATTTGCAGAAAATGCGCGGGGCTATGAACATCACTCCATATATCTTAAATGAAATCCAGATTCCGGATTTCGGCACTAAAGTAGCCGAAGTCCTGGAGATCTTTAACCGAAATCCATATTCCCACCTTCCGGTGACAAATGAAGGAATTTACATGGGCAGCATTCCCGTTGGAGATGCCAGGATGTTTGATCCTGAAAAGAAGCTCGAAGAATTCCAGTATGCCCTGGAAGGGTTCTATGTGAGACAAAATGATAACTGGATCGATGTACTGCATACTTTTTCCAAGAACGATGCTAACATAATGCCTGTACTGGATGCCGAAAATAAATTTTTGGGATACCTGGAACTGCAGGATATCATGAATATTTTTACAGAATCCCCATTTCTCAACCATCCGGGAGGAATTCTTACGGTTGAAAAAGGCAGGAAAGATTACTCCTTTAGTGAGATCTGCCAAATCGTGGAATCTAACGGGGCTCATGTCCTGGGGGCTTTTATTTCGGGAATGGAAAACGATCGTGCACAGATCACCATTAAAACGGGAACCACTCCTTTTAATGCCCTTTTTCAAACCTTCAGGAGATACGGTTATGAGATCATTTCCCAACATGATGAAGACTCATTTTCCTCGAATCTTGAAGACCGGTCTCGCTACCTGGATAAATATTTAAATATTTAAGAATGAAGGTTGGGATCTACGGGCAATTTTATCATGCAAATTCGGGCATATATATAGAGGAGCTGCTTAACGTGCTTGACGAGGAGAATGTTGAAGTCGCCATAGAAGAGAATTTTCTAAGGCTTATCGATGAGAATAACGAGATAAAAAAAGATTTTCATCACTTCAATACCTTTCAAAGGCTGGATGGTTCCTATGATGTTTTTATAAGCGTGGGAGGTGACGGTACTATTTTACAATCTGTAAATTTTATAAGGAATCGTGATATTCCCATCCTGGGAATAAATACCGGAAGGCTTGGATTCCTGGCCACGGTAAATAAAGAAGACATAAGGCACACCATCAAGCTGCTACTCAACAACGAGTACAAGATCTCCCAGCGCTCCCTTTTAAGCATAAGGGCAAATCCAAAGGTGGAAGAGCTGTATGATAATCACTATGCCCTTAATGAGATCGCCGTAAGCCGAAAGAATACCACTTCCATGATCACCATAGATACATGGCTTGATGAAGAATACCTCACCGCTTACTGGGCAGACGGGTTGATAGTTTCAACCCCTACAGGATCTACAGGCTATTCTTTAAGCTGTGGCGGGCCCGTGGTAACGCCGGCAACAAAGGCTCTTGTCATAACACCTATAGCTCCACATAATCTAAACGCGAGGCCGCTGGTGATCAAAGACAATACGAAGATCACCTTAAAGGTGTCGGGGCGGGCAGATGATTACCTGGTATCCATGGATTCCAGGATCGCTTCTTTAAAGAACAATACCACGATAACCATTCAAAAAGCTTCATTCAAGTTAAAGATGATAGAATTCACAGAAGACACCTTCCTGAAAACGCTTCGGAAAAAGCTTTTATGGGGAGAAGATAAGCGCAACTAAACAATAAAAACTCCCGAAATCTGTTAATGCTAAGGTACAAACCTGCTCAAATTGTTGTGGGGCAAACAATATTGTTATATTTGCAAACTTTTGAAAACCTATGAGGTATCTTGTTGTTATGGTTCTTATGGCATTCTGTGCAAACAAGACATATTCCCAAAATTTTGAGATTGGTCCTTTTATAGGAGGCGCAAACTACATTGGGGATGTGGGAAATACCACCTATATCAATCCAAATACCGTAGTTTTTGGAGGTTTACTAAAATGGAATCGCAGTGAAAGGCATGCCTTCAGGTTTTCCCTGATGTATGCCAATCTGGAAGCCGATGATGCGAAGTCTAATGAAGGCAGGAGACAGCAACGGGGATATTCCTTCAAAAATACTATTGCCGAAGCTTCTCTGGGGCTTGAATTTACCTTTTGGGAATGGGACCTCCACTCCAACACCTATCAATCTACGCCTTATCTTTACACCGGAATCAGCTATTATTTTGCAAACCATTACATGCTAAAGAACAAGGCCTATACCAATCCTGCCAATAACGAACTGCAGGAAGCCGGCAATAACTGGGAATTTTCTGTTCCCATGGTATTTGGCTATAAACAAACATTGAATAATTTCCTTTCCGGAGGAATAGAGATAGGAGCGCGTTATACCTTTACAGATAATCTTGACGGTAGTCAACCCTCTGAAGTGAACGGCGACTACAACCTCTGGAATTTTGGAAACAGCAATACCACAGATTGGTATGTCTTTACAGGAATTTACCTCACCATTAATTTTGGGCGGGGATCTGACTGTTTCAACAAATATTAATATGGACTTTAAGGAAAAGATCGACCCTGCAAAACTACCCCGTCACATCGCCATCATCATGGATGGTAACGGCAGGTGGGCAAAGAAGCAGGGATTGATGCGAATAAGAGGCCATGAAAAAGGCACAAAAGCCGTACGGGAAGTAGTGGAAGGCAGTGCCGAAATAGGTGTCAAAAATTTAACTTTATATGCTTTTTCTACCGAGAACTGGAACAGGCCAAAGCTGGAAGTCGACACCTTGATGAAACTTTTAGTTTCCTCTTTAAAAAAGGAAATCAAGACCCTGCAGGATAACGACATCAAGCTTAACGCTATTGGATGCCTTGAGAATTTACCCGAAAAAGCTTTACGGGAATTGCAGGAGGTGATCAAGCAAACCGCGGGAAATTCCCGAATGACCCTTACCCTCGCCCTTAGCTACGGCTCCCGTGAGGAAATCACCAGCATGGTCAAAGAAATTTCAGAAAAAGTAGCCGGCGGTGAGATTTCCGCAAAAGCTATTGATGAATCGGTTATAAATAAGCATCTTTACACCCGAAATTTACCCGACGTTGATCTCATGATCAGGACGAGCGGGGAACAACGCATCAGCAATTTCCTTTTATGGCAAATGGCTTATGCCGAATTATATTTTTCAGAATTACTGTGGCCCGATTTCAGGAAGAATGACCTGTATGAAGCCATTTACAATTATCAAAACAGAGAACGAAGATTTGGAAAAACAAGTGAGCAACTTAGTTAGTGCCTTTACATCAAAGCATATTTTAGCACTTTTAGCATTAAGCCTTTTTATAAACTTTACTTCAGCAGCACAGGACCTGCCACTCGCAAACGGCAAAGAATATACTATAGGAGAGATCAACGTCACGGGTACGATATCCTATAATGAACAAACCGTAATTGCCTATACAGGACTTAAAAAGGGAGAAAAGATCTTCATTCCCGGAGACAGGATCTCCAAAGTCCTCAAAAAACTTTGGGACATTGGCCATTTTAGCGATATCAATATTTACGTGACCAGTATTGAAGGAGACGTTGCCAATCTGGAACTGGAGATCCAGGAAGTACCTGCCCTGGCCAATGTAAGAATTCAGGGAGTAAAGAAGAAAAAGCAGGAAGAACTTATCAAGGAAAATAAACTTGATAAAGGAGTGAGAGTGACCGAAAACCTGGAGACTACTACCCGAAATTATATTCAGAACACCTTTAGAGAGGACGGATATTTAAACACCAAGGTTGCCATTAACACAGTGCCGGTAGAAGATACCCTAAACACCAACCTGGTGAACATGGTGATCAATGTGGATAAGGGAGAGCGCGTAAAGATTGAAGATATCGAAATTATTGGGAACGATGCCCTTTCTGATGCCCGTCTTAAAAGAGCCCTGAAAAAGACAAAGGAGGAGAAATTCTTCAGGTTCTGGAAGCGTTCCAAATTTATTCCTGAAGAGTATGAGGCAGACAAAGAAAAACTAGTCAATGTTTATAAGGAAAAGGGTTTCCGTGATGCAAGAATAATTTCAGATACGTTGATTCGTATAGATGAAGATGATGTTGCCCTTAAGCTGAATATTGAGGAAGGGAACCGGTATTACTTTGGAAATATCGAATTCATTGGAAATTCCGTTTACAGCGACAGGGAATTACAGCGAATTCTTGGGATTAGCAAGGGAGATGTGTACAACGGGGTGCTACTTGAAAAGCAGATCGCCGATAATACCAAGCCCGATGCCAATGACCTTACCAACCTATACCAGAACAACGGATACCTATTCTCCAACATCAATCCTGTTGAAGTTAAGGTTTACAATGACACCATTGATTTCGAAATAAGAATCAGGGAAGGAAAAGTCGCTTATTTTGATGAAATCACCGTAGTAGGAAATGATAAGACCAAAGATCACGTGATCTACAGGGAAATGAGGACCAAACCGGGACATAAATACAGCAAGGAAGCCGTGGTAAGAACCGTAAGGGAACTTGGCCAGCTTGGTTTCTTTGATGCTGAAAACCTTTCTCCCGACTTTAAGAACGTGGACCAGAACAGCGGAACCGTTGATCTTGAATATTCTGTTGTGGAAGCCGGTGCCAGCCAGATCGAACTGCAGGGTGGTTACGGTGGCGGTGGATTTGTTGGAACCCTTGGGCTTTCCTTCAACAACTTCTCGTTAAGCGGACTTTTTGATAAAGAAGCTTATAAGCCTCTTCCAATGGGAGACGGGCAAACCTTATCCCTGCGAGCGCAGGCAAGTACTTACTATCAAACCTACAGTTTATCATTTTCTGAACCCTGGTGGGGCGGGAAAAAGCCTGTAAGGCTTTCTACATCCCTGCAACATACCGAGCAGTATTCCTATGATTACAGGAACAGGGAAGCAGACAAGGACAAGAAATTCTCTATTTCGGGGATTACCCTGGGACTTGCAAAAAGGCTTACCGTGCCCGATGATTTCTTTGTACTATCCACTGCAGTCGCTTTTCAACATTATAACCTAAGCAATTACAACACCGGCTTATTTACTTTTGGAGACGGATATTCCAACAACTTCTCCCTTACCCTGGGACTAACACGGGATAACACTTTTAGCAACCCTATCTTCCCTATGGGAGGTTCAAAGTTTGAGGTGATTGCAAAAGTAACTCCGCCGTATTCTCTTTTCAACGATGTAGATTATGCCAATCTTGCCGATCAAAGGGAGTTCCAGTTAGAGAATGAATTTGGAGTTCTTAGCCAGGGTGAGTATAACAGCGTGGGACAATTAGTTCCCACCAGGCCTTTAAGACCGGGAGAAACTCCGCTGGGAGATCCTTCAAAGATCGACCAGGAAAAGTATAAGTGGCTTGAATTTTACAAGATCAAGTTCAACGGAACCTGGTATAATACCTTATATAATTTTGGAGGCAGCAACAGCATTGTGCTTCGTACCCATGCAGAATACGGCTTCCTTGGAGCTTATAACAATGACCGCGGGGTACCTCCTTTTGAAAGATTCTACCTTGGAGGAGACGGAATGGGAACTTACAGCATGGACGGCCGGGAAGCTATTGCCATGAGAGGTTATCCCAACCAGTCCCTTATTCCCCTTGACCGTGGCGTAATGAGCCGTGAAACAGATAATGACGGGGCTACCATTTATAACAAATATTCTTTGGAATTGAGATATCCTATAACTTTGAAGCCTGCTGCATCAATATTTGCGCTGACCTTCCTGGAAGCCGGTGCATCTTATGACGGCTTCAGGGATTATAATCCTTTCCAGTTGAACAGATCTGCCGGGGCAGGATTGCGTATATTTATGCCTGCATTCGGGTTATTGGGTATTGACTTTGGGTATGGGTTTGATCCAATACCCGGGGAAACCCAGCGTAATGGCTGGGAAACCCATTTTATTATTGGACAGCAGTTTTAAAAAAGATTATTTGGCACGGTATTTTCTATAAACCACTTCGAGTATGAAAAAGTCAATTCTTATCCTCGCTTTAGTAATGTTAACCGGTTTTGCGGTGCAGGCACAGCAAACGGTAAGAATTGGTTATGTTGATATGGAATACATCCTGGAGAATGTTCCGGAATATCAGGAAGCTTCGGCACAGCTGGAAAAGAAAGTTCAGCAATGGAAGCAGGAGATAGAGAAGGAAATGACCAGAATAGAGAACATGAAGCAGGAACTGGCGAACGAAAGACCGCTTTTGACCAGCGAATTGATCGCCGACAGGGAAGACGAGATAAGGTTTGAAGAAAAGAAGATCCTTGACTATCAGCAAAAGCGATTTGGGCCTAACGGAGATCTGATCACTCAAAAATTACAATTGGTAAAGCCAATTCAGGATCAGGTTTTTGTTGCCGTGCAGGAGATCGCAAAAGCGAGGAATTACGATCTTATTTTTGACAAATCTGCAGATGTGGTTACCCTTTATGCTGCGGAAAGACTGGACGTAAGCGACCAGGTTTTGAGAAGCATTACCAGAGCTTCAAACCGGGAAGAACTGGAGACGCGTCAGGAAAAGCGGGAGTTGATAAGAGCAGAATCAAAGACTGCTGAAGAAGACGCTGTACTTTCAGAAAGAGAGCAACTTCAAGAGCAACGCAAAAAAGAGAGAGAAGCTTTACTGGAGGAGCGTCGCAAGACCAGGGATTCCATAAGAGCTGCAAAACAGGCAGAAGCTGAGCGTCGCAAGGCAGAAATCCTGAAGGAACGGGAAAGGAAAAAAGATTCCGTAGCCAAAGCCCGGGAAGAGAAACAGAACAACAAAGAGAATAATTAGTATATAAATAGAACCTACAACAAGTAAAATTCAACAATTAATAATCAATTTTAAAACAATGAAACAATTCAAGACCCTTCTAATAGCTGTAGCTTTAATCCTGGGAGCAACTTCTTTTGCCAATGCACAAACAAAAGTAGCTCACATCGCAACCCAGGAATTGATCGAACAAATGCCGTCATATAAAGCTGCAATGAATCAATTGGAAAAGCTTCAGAAGACTTACGATACAGAGATCAAAGACATGGTAACCGAAGCACAGAATACCATGAAGAGATATGAAGCCGAAGCACAAACAAAGACAGACGAAGAGAACCAAAAGAGAGCTACAGAGCTTCAGCAAACTCAAAGAACAATTGGAGAGTACCGTCAAAACGCAATGCAGGAACTTCAGAAAAAAGAAATGGAGCTTCTAAAGCCTGTACTTGAAAAAGCTCGTACCACTATTCAAAAAGTAGCCCGTGCAAAAGGATTTGACTATGTACTTGACTCCACTACCGGAACAGGGGTGATCATGGCAGATGGTTACGATCTTATGCCAGATGTGAAGAAAGATCTTGGGATCTAATTCCTCAACAAAAATAAATTTAAGAAACTGCGCATCATTGATGCGCAGTTTTTATTTTTACAGGAATGAGTAAAGACAATCCTATAGGTATTTTCGATTCGGGTGTTGGGGGAACCTCGATCTGGAAAGAAATTCATGAATTACTCCCCCTCGAGCATACCATTTATCTCGCCGATAGCGTCAATGCTCCTTACGGGGAGAAACCCGCAGAAGAAATTATAAGGCTCAGCGTCAAGAATACCGAGAAACTGCTGCAAATGGGCGCCAAGATCATTGTAGTGGCCTGTAATACCGCTACCACGAATGCTATTCAGCATTTAAGATCTTCCTACACCATTCCTTTTATTGGAATTGAACCCGCAATTAAACCGGCAGCTTTACATACCAAGACCAAAAGCATTGGGATCCTGGCGACCAAAGGAACTCTTACAAGTGCACTTTTTGCGAAGACCTCCGATCTTTATTCCAAAGACAACCGGGTGGTGGAAGTAGTGGGCAAAGGCCTGGTGGAGCAGATCGAAAAAGGACAAAAGGACGCACCCCGGGTGGAGCAAATGCTCCGGCAGTTGTTGCAGCCTATGCTGGATGCCGGGATCGATTACCTGGTGCTTGGCTGCAGTCATTATCCGTATTTAATTCCCACTTTAAAAAAGATCCTTCCGCAACATGTGACCATTATAGATTCGGGCATGGCGGTGGCAAAACAAACCAAACATGTGCTGCAAAGCCTTGGCCTGCTCACAGATGAACAGCAAAAAACTCCGGAATTCTTTACCAATGCTGATCCTGAAATCCTTAAAAACCTCCTGCCCGAACCAAGGGAGAGATTCATTGTGAGGCATTTGGAGTTCTGAATTCTCAGTTGTCGGTTATCGGTTCTCGGTTGTCGGTTGTCAGTTGTCGGTTCTCAGTTGTCGGTTGTCGGTTCTCAGTTGTCGGTTCTCGGTTCTCGGTTCTCGGTTCTCGGTTGTCGGTTGTCGGTTGTCGGTTGTCGGTTCTCAGTTGTCGGTTGTCGGTTTCCGGTTCTCGGTTGTCGGTTGGGTTTCTTTTTTATAATGATTAAAACAATTCTCTAATTAACCAATCCCCAATTAACTAATTAACCAATCCCCAATCGCACTTCCAACTCCGCACCTCTACCTTCCCATTGAATCATTCTAAATAAGCTGCAAAAGACCAACATAAAGTTGTATTTTTGCGCAAATTTTCAGTCATGCAGAACATCACTATAAATATTCAGCCTACAGCCAAACCAACCATAGTTAAGTTTGAAGCCAATACCTTCCTTACCAAACACGAAAGCTTTGAATTTCATAACATAGAAGAAGCTGACCGCTCTCCCCTTGCCCGCCAATTATTTCACCTTCCGTTCGTAAAGACAGTTTATATCGCGCAGAATTTTGTGGCGCTTGAAAAATATAATATTGTGCACTGGAAGGATGTACAACAGGAGATCGCAGAGCAAATCGAATCCTTTTTGAACAGCGGCGGACAGGTAGTGACCCCTTCCGAAGAAGAAACCGGAAAAAAGATCCCTGTCACCGTTTATGCAGAGAGCACGCCAAATCCTACGGTGATGAAATTTGTTTCGAACAAGAAACTCGTCCTGCAAACCGTGGAGTTCAAAAATATTGATGATGCAAAAAATGCACCTTTAGCTAAGGCTTTATTCCATTTTCCGTTCGTGAAGGAGGTTTTCATTGATGAGAACTATCTTTCTATCATGAAGTATGACATTGCCGAATGGGAAGAGATCACCCAGGTGCTCAGGGAATTCATTCGGGAATACCTGGAACAGGGGAAAGATGTACTTACTGAAGACAGCGTGCAGCCCTCCCCTGCTATAGCCGAAGAAAAAGCACCTGTAAGGGAACTCAACCTCGATGACACCTCTAAGGAGATCGTTGCCATTCTTGACGAGTACATCAAACCTGCAGTAGCAAGTGACGGGGGAAATATCCTTTTTGACAGCTATGATGAAGACGAAAAGGTGGTGAAAGTCATCCTTCAGGGCGCCTGCAGCGGATGTCCTTCCTCTACTTTTACGCTTAAGAACGGGATCGAAACCATGTTAAAGGAAATGCTTCAGGGGCGTGTAGAGCGTGTGGAGGCGATCAACGGATAATTTTAGAAATCAGTATTTAGTGGGCAGGGAGCAGTCACAGCCCCAAATAAATGCAACAGCTCACTTCTATATAGAAAAGATGAAAAACAACACGAACATAGCAATAATTCTGATCCTTATGGCCACCGGTTTATTTACAGGTTGCCAGGAGATGAATTCCCGGGTGGAAGACCAGTTAGATCATATCAATAAACGCGCAGAAGAACTGGATTCGGCCGTAAACAGCGGATTGGACAAGGTTGAGGACCTGGATTCCACGATTTCTGCAAAAACAGAAAAGATCAGGGATCTTGATTCCATTGTTCGCAAGACAGGCAGCAGGATCGATTCTATAGTCACCAAAAGTACAGAGAAGGTCAACTTCATAAGAAATTAGCTCCGGCAACAGGATTCCGGGTAAAACTTCTGAAACAATATTTTTTAAAGTCCTTTCTTCCTGAAGGGACTTTTTTTATATCATTTTTTCGGGTAAGAATCCAAAAGAGGAATTTTTGAAAGGGCAGATCCGTAGGCATTCTACAGCAGGAATAAACGCACATTTTCGGAATCGGTTTTAATTTATATTTACTTTAAAATCAGCAGGATGAAGAAAATTTACCTCACCCCCTTATTGCACAAAGATGAGTGGCAAATTGCAATAAGATTCAGGTTTGACCAGGCGCTTAAAGATCTTATCACCTCCATAGAAGGCGTAAAATGGTCGGCCACTCATAATTGCTACATCACTACCTTGAACCGGGCCAATAAGCAGCTGCTCTATTCCAAAATTAGAGTTTCCGGCTTTTATATTGACTATACCGCATTGCAGCATTTTAGGCTGCCACAAGAACAGGAGGAAAAGCCTGGTGCCAGATTTAGTCGGGAGCAGAAGAAAATGCTACATGAATACGTCGCCTATTTACGTGGGCAGCGGCTTAGCGAGAGCAGCGTTCGCACCTACTACAATTTTATTCTGAAGTTGGTGGATTTCCTGGGAGACCGCAACGTAACCGATCTTAGCCACAGGGATCTTGAACTTTTCATTGAACAAAGGATTGCTGCGGAAAATTACGCTAGCACGCACCGGCAGTGTATTAGTGCGATAAAACATTTCCTGGAGCTTTATGACTGCGGAAAAATAGATACAGCCGCAATCAAGCGTCCTAAAAAGAGCAGGTATTTGCCAACGGTACTTTCCAAGGAAGAAGTGATTTCATTACTGCGGGCTACCCGCAACCTGAAGCATCGGGCTATCCTGGCCATGATCTACTCGGGCGGTTTACGTGTTGGGGAACTCCTCGATTTAAAATTGCAGCATATTGACGTTTTGCGCAGGCAGATCATTATCAAAAATGCGAAGGGTCGCAAAGACCGGGCAGTAGTTTTGGCCGAAAGTATGCTACCCCTGCTTAAGAATTACCTTTCCACCTATAGCCCAAAAGTCTATTTCACCGAAGGCCAGGCCGGCGGATCTTATAGTGCACAAAGTATAAGGGCTTTTTTACAAGACTCCTGCCGTCGTGCCGGAATAACGAAAAAAGTCACCCCGCACACCCTAAGGCATTCGTATGCCACGCACATGTTGGAAAACGGAATTGATTTACGGTACATCCAGGAACTGCTGGGGCATTCAAAACCGGAAACCACGATGATCTACACCCACGTTTCGCGCAAAGACATTTTAAAGATCGAGAGCCCACTTGACGTCACTGTGAAGGAAATGCTGAATTCTGATAAAAACAATGACAACCTGTTGTTATCCCGTCATTTTAAGGGATAATTAACTATATTAGTTTTCATATAACGAGTTGCCACCAATTTAAAGAACCTCCGATTCGATGAATATTATTGAAGAATTATCTAAAAAATACAATGGAAACTATTCGGAGGAACAGCCAAAGAGTGTAAACAGCCCTATAGGAAAATACCTCTATCAGCCGAAAACGGGACTCATTGAATTTGACGGCTCAAAGATCGGAGTTAATATTGACTCAGTTGGTGGTGCAATACCTGTAGCAGAACCTTTTCGGATCACACTTTACCTGGACAAAAATTATCTAACGGATCTGACAATCTTTCCTAAGAGTACATGGAATCGAATAACGGATCTGGTTTTCATCAAAAACAAAGAAAATCTACCTAAGCAGATAAGAAAACAATTCACGTTCGTTGGCGAAAGAAACTTGATAATGCAGCTCGGATCAAACGCTGAGTTTACAAATGGTTTGATGAATGAAAAAGTTTACATCAGAACGGACAGTAAAAAACCCACGCGGATTGTTCTAACTCCTGCACATGGTATTGAAGACATAGAACAATTTGAAAAATTTATATCACTTTTAAAGATCATTGAAAAGGCAATAAAAACTGGTGGCAACATCGGTTAACGAGCAAATAGCGGCAGACCGCTCAAAATGACATTTTTGACTACCTTTAAAAAGATAACTTAACCGACCAATAATCGTTTCCCAGGTCCGCTACTTGCGTTAACCGGGAACGTTGCCACCAATTTAAAGAACCTCCGATTCGATGAATATTATTGAAGAATTATCTAAAAAATACAATGGAAACTATTCGGAGGAACAGCCAAAGAGTGTAAACAGCCCTATAGGAAAATACCTCTATCAGCCGAAAACGGGACTCATTGAATTTGACGGCTCAAAGATCGGAGTTAATATTGACTCAGTTGGTGGTGCAATACCTGTAGCAGAACCTTTTCGGATCACACTTTACCTGGACAAAAATTATCTAACGGATCTGACAATCTTTCCTAAGAGTACATGGAATCGAATAACGGATCTGGTTTTCATCAAAAACAAAGAAAATCTACCTAAGCAGATAAGAAAACAATTCACGTTCGTTGGCGAAAGAAACTTGATAATGCAGCTCGGATCAAACGCTGAGTTTACAAATGGTTTGATGAATGAAAAAGTTTACATCAGAACGGACAGTAAAAAACCCACGCGGATTGTTCTAACTCCTGCACATGGTATTGAAGACATAGAACAATTTGAAAAATTTATATCACTTTTAAAGATCATTGAAAAGGCAATAAAAACTGGTGGCAACATCGGTTAACGAGCAAATAGCGGCAGACCGCTCAAAATGACATTTTTGACTACCTTTAAAAAGATAACTTAACCGACCAATAATCGTTTCCCAGGTCCGCTACTTGCGTTAACCGGGAACGTTGGCAAACATGTGGCAAATCATTAGAGCTCACAGCGTTTTAGCCATTAAAAAGTGATTAAACGGACTCAATGATTTTCTTTGAACATCTATTCATTGTTATAGCTAAATTTTACATCAACACCTGGAGTAAATACAAAAATTGGTGGGTGAGTGTAAGATATGGTATTACTGTACTCGTGCTGTTAAATTTGCTATCTGTTCAGGCCATGATTGATAATCGGATGAATAAAATAACTTTTCTCTCCATTTTTGGGATTTGTTATTTAACTTCCTCCTTCATTTATCCCAAATTAAATGATAAGGACTTTGTTAAAAACTATAGCTTAAGTAAATCGTGGCGGACAGTTTCACTGATCTATATTTTTGGCTCAATAACAATCGGTATTCTGACTTTCTGGATTTTTATTGTGGGGATTTAAAATAACACGTTTGCCAACACTGTATAAAAAAAATGCTCAAATCTGTCCCAATTCGAAAGTCCGTGCTCGCTTGCAACGCCTGATTGTCCTGCGGACAATCAAGCCATCGCCAGCTCGCACTATTTTTTATACGGGACGTTGTGCCAAATGTAAACTGAATGAAGGCAACATTTAAAAACTTAGGAAAGCATCTTTTGTGGGGAATTTTAATAATCCTCGGCGGATTATTCCTTTATATGGTCGGAGCACAAATATTAGGTTATCTGCCATACTCTGACCGACCCGGACCCGGATGGTACAAAGGAGAAATCCTGGTGGATTGGGACGGATTAAAGTTCGTTTTAGATTTTATCCTGTTTTTAGGAATTTATATCATCGGATCTCTGATTTTGGTTTACGGATTATTTCGGATTTTTCGCCTGTTCGGTTATAATAGAATAATTTACTCCATCCTTGGCGGACTGATTATCGGATTCATATGTCTTTATTGGACTCTTGGGATTGGCTGGTACATTGCGATTGACGGTTCAACAGTAACTGCTGGAGGGATTCTTGGATTAATTTACGGAGCAACAATTTTTCCGAAACTGCTTAGACCTAAAGAAGAACAAACACTTGGCACAACAAAGAACTGAGTTAAAAAACAAGTCCTCTAAGCTAATTTCGAGACAAAATTTTCCTGATAAGGCAAGCCTGATTTAGCGATAGCAAATGCCTGTTTCAATAGCTTGTTACATACAGCGATTAGAGCTAACTTTTTACTTTTCCCTTTTGCTACAATTCGTTCATAGATCTCCCTACAGGCTTTGTTATGTTTGCAAGCCGAAAAACTGCACATAAACAAAAGATTCCTGAGCTTTGCATTTCCCATTTTTGTTATCCGGCTACGGCCTCTCACACTGATGCCTGATTCTCGTAAGCTGGGCGTAATCCCGGTGTAGCTGCAAAGTTGTCTGGCGTTTTCAAAATTTGAAAATCCGTCGGTTAAGACAATCAACATAATGGCTGTTTTACTGCCCATTCCGGGAATGCTTTTGAGGAGGGTCAATTGTTTTTGTTGTTCTTCTTTGACGATCTCCATCAGGCGGTCCTCCAGGATCTGGATTTCCTTCTGTACAGCTTTTAAGGAGCGGTTTAAAGAATGATATACTGCTTTAGAAGGTTTCCCCAGGGTTTTCTCTCCGTGCAGCTTATTCTTTAAGGCAGTGCTTTGTTTCAGGTAAATATCGATCAGGCGCATGAGCTGTAGACATTCCGCCTGGTTCTTATCCCTTGCAGTATATAGAGGAACTTCATTTATCGTAGCATATTCACAGATGGCTTTTGCATCAGATTTATCTGTTTTTATTCTGAAAAGTTTCATTTGGATAAATCTTTTAACTGAAAATGGATTTACTACAGAGACCTTTACCCTTTGCTCATAAAGGAACTGAGCCAACCGGTAATGATAATATCCTGTAGCTTCCATTATAACTAAAGCATCGGCAGGAAGAGCTTTTTGAAAGGTTTTAAATCCATTACCATCGTTCTTGAATTGAGAATGATTTCCTTCAGAGTCTACAACATCAAATACATTTTTACTGATGTCTACTCCATAAATTTGGCTACATTTATTCATAGATAATTGATTACGAAAGGACACCTACTTTGCTTTCAACAACTTAAAATCGAGATCAAAGTCTCACAGAACTGAACGAAATTGAAGTAGAAAAGAGAGGGGATTTTCAATGTTGACGGAATCTCAAGGTTCCCACATATAACATAACCTTACTCCTCTCTTTTGTTCTTTCTGGTTAGTGAGTAAAAGTTAGAAAATCAAACTTAAGCTGTATAAAAACAATGCTAAAACCTGTCTCAAATCGAAAGTCCCTGCTCGTTTACAACGCCTGATTGTCCTGCGGACAATCAAGCTCGCCAGCTCGCACTGTTTTATATAGGACGTTGGAAGCAATTTGCATATTTAAAACCGTTAAATGAAAGAATCAATCTTACTAACCTGCGCTTTAATATTTTTTAGTATCAAACCTAGTAGTGCTCAAAAGTATATACCTGCCGATCTAATTCCCAAAGGATATGTATTATTTGAGGAATATAGTGGAGACCTAAATAATGATGACAGAAAGGATTATGTACTAATAATTAAAAATACAAAGGAAGAGAAGATAGTTAAAAACAGATTTGGAGATGTAATTGATCGTAATAGAAGAGGAGTTATCATAATTCTCACCAAAGACAATGAATACGAAAAAGTAGTTGAAAATAAAGATTGCTTCTCATCAGAAAATGAAGATGGCGGAGTTTATATGCCGCCAGAATTATGGATTAATATTGAGGACAATAAGCTGAAAATTCATTACGGTCACGGCAGATATGGTTATTGGGAATATATCTTTAAAAACCTGGATTCTGAATTTAAACTAATTGGGTATGAATCAAGTGAAAGTAACGGACCAAAAGTGCTTTATCAAACTAAAATAGACTTCTTAAAAAAAGAAAAAACATTATCCGAAAACACAACTAAAGATCCTGCGGTTGAAGAAGAAATCTTTGAAGTAATCTCTTACGATATAAAAATAGATGATTTATTAAGATTAACTGAAATTGAAAATTTTGAAGATCTCGATATGACAAAATATTAGGTTGGCAAACAGACAACATCGGTTTAACGGGCAAATATGGGGAAACCCTTCTAAAATACCATTTTTGACTACTTATAAATAGATAATTTATCCGACAAATTGAGTTTCCAGGTCCGCCACTTGCGTTAACCGGGACCATTGCCAGTAATTTGACCAAACCCTGGAAATAACAAAATGGACATAAAAAAATTAGTAGAAGTTGAAAAAGCGGCCTCTTTATTTTACAGAATGTAATGGTTGTCTAAAATTAATTTTGACAAAACATTAAAAATTTAAAACAGATGCGAAAATTATCACTTTTCATTGCCACAAGTTTAGACGGCTACATTGCAAAACCTAATGACGACTTGAGTTTCTTAAAACTCGTAGAAAAAGAAGGTGAAGATTATGGTTATAACGAATTTACAGATACAATTGACACTTTGATTATTGGTAGAAGAACTTATGATTATGTGCTTAAGGAAATTGGCTCATCATTTTACGACAATGGCCAAAGAGACGTATATGTGATAACAAGAAGCCCAAGACCAAGTGTTGGTAGAACGACTTTTTACACAGGTAATTTAATCGATTTGGTAGAGCAACTCAAATCAGAAAACGGGAAAAACATCTATTGTGATGGTGGTGCAGAAGTAATTAATGAACTATTAAAAAATGACTTAATTGATGAATTTATTATTTCCGTGGTTCCTGTTTTGTTGGGGAATGGTACAAGATTATTTAAAGACGGACGACCTGAACAAATACTTGAATTGGTAAAAGCAAAAACATTTGAAACAGGCTTGACGCAACTCCACTACAAACGGAAAAATTAAAAAACGAACCGCCAACTATGTATAAGCGTAATGCGGGTGAAAGATCCCGATAGGCATCGGGACCGTGCTTGCTTGCTCAGGGGATTGTCCTTTCCCCTCCGCTGAACCTACAGGTAACGCGACCAACAATCAAGCTCTCCAGCTCGCACTGTTTTTTTACGTGAATGTTGTACCCTTTTAATGAAAACAAAAACTAAACTTACAACCATGAAAAAAGTGTTATTACTAATTGCCGCAACTCTCATCACCGCTTGCTCTACCGAAAAGGATGAGAAAATTTGTTGTACAATTATAGACACAGAAGTTTCTATAAAATATGTAAATGAAGATGGGCAAAATCTTTTTGAAATTGAAGATGGCTTAACCGCAGACGAAATTACCATCTATCATAAAATAAATGATGAGTGGATAGAATACTATAAGGGAAATCTGGACCATCCGAAAGGTATTTTTGTCGTAGAAAGAGAAGAAGGAAGTTTTTTAAAAATATTCCCAAGTTCTACCATTGTTGAAGACACCTATTCAGAGACAAAAATAGAATTTTCTGAATCTGATTCTGATGTTTTGAGAACGGAAATCGAGAAGAAGAATTCCAATGAAATAGTAACAAAAGTGTGGTACAATGATGAATTGAAATGGGAAAGAAATCAGTCCGAGAGAATGTTTGAAATATTAAAATAAAACGGTTTGCAACATTTTATAAAAACAATGCTGAAATCTATTTCTAATCCAAAGTCTCTGCGTACTTGCTGCGTCTGATTGTCCTTTCCCCTCCGCTAAAGCTACGGCGAACACGACGGACAAGCACGATAGACAGCTCTCACTGTTCCTATACGAGACATTGTGTTCAACCAACAGGAACGTCATTGCATAATGTACTTTAATGGAAATAAAAATAATAGATACTGATAAAGGACAGGTTGAATACTCAATTGTCGGAAAAGAAAAACCTGTTTTATTTCTGCATGGAGGACATTCCAATTGCAAAGAGACTCTATTTCATAAAGGATTTGACACAAATAAATTTCAGCTTATAACACCTTCCCGTCCTGGATATGGAAAAACTCCCCTCGACGATAAATTTACTCCAGGAAAGACAGCCGATTTGTTAATCGCATTATTGGACTATTTGAAAATTGATAAAGTAGTATTATATGGAATATCCGCCGGTGGATTGACCTCCATTGAATTGGCTTCTCGATACCCGGAAAGAGTTGATAAATTAATTTTAGCTTCAGCTGTATCAAAAAAATGGTTAGATGAAAATGGACAGGTTTATAAAACAGCAAAGAAACTATTTAATCCAAAAACGGAAAAAATCATATGGGGCATGACAAGGATATTTTCGAGAATATTTCCCAAAATGATTGCAAATAATTTTCACCCGCAGTTTTCAAAAAATAAACTTCAGAAATTAGATAAGGGGGATGTGAATGAGTTATTAGCGACCTTAAGGCACTATAATTCAAAAACCGGTTTTATAATTGACATAGAACACAATATTGAAAGGGAAATCATTTCGAATATTCAATGTCCCACTTTAATAATACACAGTAGGAATGACAATAGTGCTTCATTTGAACATGCCGAACATGCTAACAAAATGATAAACAATTCCAAACTTATTGGATTAGATAATGAGTGGGGGCATTTATTTTGGATTGGAAAAGACTCTAATGAAACGATAAAAAAGATAATAGAATTTATAGAGCATTAATGCCGGCACATAACACGTGGTATAATCAAAGGGTTTCAGTGCTATGCGAAGGATTGTAGTTTGATTTAATGTCTCGTGTACCTTGAAGTGATTCACCCGCACTCCCTTAACGGCCATATCACCCACGTTGAGCTTAATACTGGCAAAAACCCGGTTAATACCGAAAAAGATGAGATATTGAGGAAAAAGTTTCAAGTATGTTACAAGCAAATCTAAACAACTACAAATTCAATTATGTTGAGAATGGAAATGGAGACAGACTTGTATTTGTTCACGGTTCTGCAAGCGATTACCGAACCTGGAACAACCAATTGGAATACTTTTCCAAATATTATCACACTATAGTATATAGCAGACGATATCATTGGCCAAATGAACGAATACCAGACGAAGAGGATTATTCTATGGCAAAACACGTCGAAGATTTAGAAGAATTAGAAAAGTGCAGGCGCAATTAAAAAATTTATAAGGCCGGGTGTAACATTTTGAATAACGGCAGGTCTTTTTTGGAAACGAACCCAATGAAAGAAATCTTCGCAATCTTATTAACCGGTTTACTTTTTTTATCCTGTAAAGAAGCTCAAAACGAAGAAGCTGTTATCTATACAGTTGCATTTGATAAGGACAATTTAAAAAGTGCTGAGGTAAAGGTTGAACTTAACCTTAGAGACAGCATTCTGTTCATGGATCCTGGTGCCAACGATCTGGAAAGAGGTTGGGCGACCTTCATCCATGACTTGAAGGCTGTAAACTTAAAAGGGGAACCGGTCACATTGGAAGAACTCCCCGGTGCCAAATGGAAGATCCACTCCCCCCTTGACGGAAAGATTGTATTGACCTATGATGTGCACTTGGACCATGAAGACTTCGAGTGGGACGGGGGTATAGACGGGGTGGCCTATCACACCGACAGGGGCATATTTTTTACGGGAAGAACCCTGTTCATCATGAATGGAGAAAAACGAAAAAATATCAAGGTTGATTTTCAGCTGCCTGAAAACTGGAAAGTTACCACTCCCTGGGCCGATAACCGGGATATTGTTCCTTCCTATCTTGTAATGAATAACACCGAACTGGCCAACGCAATGGTCTTTGCCGGAACACATAAGGAACTTACTCTCAAAAGGGAGGATTTTGAGTTTGTCTTTGCGCTTGGCAGTAACGAAATCATTGCTGATGAAGCCATTTTTAAAGATCTCGCGGAAGGGGTTTTGGATTATTATATTGAACTTATGGGAGGCATCCCGAGGCCTTCACCCGATGATCCTTTCAAAAAAATGGTAGTGGTTATTAGTTCACATCCATCGGTTACAGATGGAGAAGTTATAGGAAATAACATTAGTATCCTGATTCAAATAGGTGCTGATCAATTTTCAAAAACGATTTCAAGGTTCATTTTCGCTCATGAATTCTTCCACCTCTGGAACGGTAAATCTTTTAGCCCAAATAGTGAAAACGCGGAGTGGTTCAAGGAAGGCCTGACCAACTATTACACCTTGAAAGCCTTGCACCACGTCAATTTTTTGACAGACGAATCTTATTTGGATTTCCTGAGCAACTTTTTTTACAAACGCTACCGGGAAGATGAAGGTCTCGGGGAAATAGCCATGGCAAATGGTGAAGAGAAGCACGATCACTGGGGTTTGATATACGGAGGCGGTATGCTTGCGGGTATCGCGCAGGATTTGATCATTCGTGATGCCACTAACAATGCAAAATCCATGGATGATTTGATGCGCGGTTTATGGGTTAAATATGGAAATACCAATGATCATTATAGCCTTGAAGAACTTCAAAAGCTTATGTCCCAACTCAGCGGAAAGGATCAAACTAAGTTCTTTGATTCCTATGTTCTGGGCACCGAAAGCATCCCTATTGAAGCCTATTTAAAATTGTCCGGACTGGACGCGAATACTGAAAATGGAAATTTGATCTTATCAAAAAAAGAACAACAAACTCAGATGCAAAGGGCTATTATGAAGGGAATGTTTGGCCAATTAGAAGATGAAAGATAAAGGGTATCTGCACCTGATGTTTAACGCAGGGTTCCAAAGTGAAGCCCGGTTCCATTTCTAAAGATCTGTTTTTCCAAGCAGGAGGAATCTCCCAATTCCCTTATATTAGTTGAGCTAAAGTAAAAGTATAAGTTTCAATGAAACCGCTTCTCCTCTTTTTTCTAATGGCCACTACAAGCCTTAGCTGTCAAACCCCGGTTACGGAAGTCATTTTCCACCCCCATGAAGATACTGTTGTTTATCAACAGGAACCGAACCCGTTAAGGCGGGTATTAAAACAAAGTGTGGTTTTCCAAGGCTTGCTACTTAACAGGCAACTCCCGCTTTGGAAAACTTGTAGTTTCCACTGCAATATTGAATTCCCGGTAAAGTTCCAGCAGGTTCATGGTGGAGGTTACAAGATCACGGGTTTCCAGTAGAAGTCCGAAATAAAGTTCAGAGTTCTTGGGACTGCTTTCTGTTGTTCGAATGCGTTTGATCTGCTTCTCAATGAGCTGCGATACCTCGTTAAAAAGTTCCTGTTTTCCGGCCAATACATTTTCAATACGTGAAAATTGCTGTTGCTCAAAGATATCTTCTATTTCATCAAAGAGTTTCTTAATCTTTTCATCCACCCGTTTAAGGTCCTTGATCTGGTTGAACTTTAAATTCTTATGGTTATTGTTCACATGGTTGTAGCTGTTCCTGGTGATATAACCAATAGACTGTACCATGTCCTGCAGATAGTCCAGAATAAGTATGTAAAAACGGTTGGAATCGAGAGAATTTTCTTCAATGGTCTTAATAAAATAGAAGACATTCCGTTTAAGCTCATCGATTTCAGACTCCAGTTTTTTAATAGCCTTTTTGTTCTTTTTAAGCTTTGATTTATCGTAATAACCAAGGTTTTCTACTGTTTTTGAATACATCTTGTTAACTCCTCCAATGATGCTGGAAATGTTCTTGGAACTTTCTACAACAATATCATTGATGGTACTAAGCTCTTTTCTTCGGAAAGGTTTATTTAAGGCTTCCTCTTTTTCTTTGCGGGTGTGGATCACAAAACTACGGGCTATACTAAAGATGGCCAGACCAAGTAAAATGGTTATAGCGATGATGCCTCCAAAATAGATAATAGAAGCAAATAGGGCTGCTGCCGAAAAAGCAACCAGAGCAGTAATAAACCAACCTCCTACAACATTGACTACGCCGGCCACCCTGTAAACCGCACTTTCTCTATCCCAGGCCCTGTCGGCCAGAGAAGTACCCATGGCAACCATAAAGGTCACATAGGTGGTAGATAGCGGAAGCTTTAAACTGGTACCAATAGAGATCAGTATTCCCGCCACTACCAGGTTTACAGACGCCCTTACCAGGTCAAATGCAGGAGTATCCTCATCATCTTTGGTAAAGGATTTTTGGTTCTGAAATTTTTCATCAATTTTTTTACTTACTACTGCCGGGGTGATCGCTTCCAGGACATTCCCCATGTAAACGGAATACCTTACGATCCCACGGGAAATAAAATTAGGATCAAATCTTTCTGAAACCTCTCCCTGTCTTGAGAGATTCACTCCGGTTTTGACCACGTTACGGGCCTTTCGGGAAAACCAAAGCGTGATCACCATCACCGCCCCTGCCCCCAATAACAGGAATGGCGGAGTAGAAACTTCTCCCTGCAGGCCACTCATTAAAAATTCCGATGGCAATGCACCCGAGGTGAGGTAAGCATCCTGCCATAAAACAAATGATTGCCAGGCTGCAATGGGAACACCTATAAAGTTCACCAGGTCATTCCCCGCAAAGGCCAGGGCCAGGGAAAACGTACCTATCAGGATAATGACCTTTAAAATATTCATTTTTAAAAGGCTCATTAGCAGTTGTGAAACAATAGTAAAGAGAATTAAACCTGCACCAATAATGATAAAAGTATTTTCTTCAATGTATTCGAGAAAACTTTCCGGAATAAAGGTCACAGATTTTAATCCCTTCAGTAGGATAAAATAGAGAATAGCGGTTAGAGACACTCCTCCAAAAACAGCACCGGCATATCTGATCTTTTGTTCATACTGAAAGGAGAAAATAAGGCGTGAGAAATACTGCACCACCGCTCCAATAATAAATGCAATGACCACGGCCATTAAGATCCCAATAATTATTTCGGTGGCTTTGGAGGTGTTGATATAATTCAGGATCTCCCCATAATCTCCCGAATCCTTATAGATCTTTATGGCTGCCATACTTACGGCTGCACCAAGTAATTCAAACACAATGGACACTGTGGTAGAGGTAGGAAGGCCAAGGGAATTGAAGAAATCCAGGAGCAGCACATCGGTGATCATCACTGCCATAAAGATGATCATGATCTCCTCGAAATAGAACTGCCCCGGGAGAAAGATACCTTTTCGGGCCACTTCCATAATGCCACTGGAAAATATTGCTCCCACTGCTACTCCAATACTGGCCACGATGAGGATCTTTCGCATTGAAAAAGCCCTGGAACCAATTGCCGAACTTAAAAAATTGATAGCATCGTTACTTACACCCACTACAAGATCTGTAATGGCAAGTGCAAACAATGCAACCAGCATTAAAATATAAATATCTTCCATGGGGGAATATGATTTTGCGCTAATGCAAAATATGAATTATTTAAAGAAAAGCAGGGAAACCTTTGTTTTAAAAATCTCATAAGAACTTATCGAAAACTGATAAATGTCATAGTATCAGTAATTTAAAAGTATTAAATTGAAGATTCCCCGATTCGGAAATAATAAAAGAAAAACAATATTAATTAAAAACCTGGAAATCATGAAAAAGTTACTTTTAGGATTATTCTTATTTGGAATAATGAGTCCGGTGATCGCTCAGATCACTAAACCTGAGGTTCTTAAAGAGGTAAGATTGGTGGCGGTGAACTATAAATACCTTAACGCCGTAACAAATGAGGAAGTCGCTGTACCGGTTAAAAATCTGGAACAACATGTGGCCAATTTCGACATTCGCTCTTCTGAAATATACAGCGATGACTATGACACTTATGAGGTAAGCTTTTTTATACCTGAAGGAACCATACTTGCGGCATATGACAGGGATGGTCAATTAATAAGGACAATCGAAAGGTATAAAAATGTGGGTCTTCCACAAGCTGTCCGAACTGCAGTCAAAGAAAAATATCCCGACTGGAAAATCTCAAAAGACGCTTATCTCGTGAATTTCCACGACGAGGAAGGTGCAGAAAAGAGATATAAATTAAAACTTGAAAACGGAAAAAAAGTACTCAGAATTAAAGTTGACGAAAAAGGAAATTTTCTTTAATTGAAATCAATTTTAGAGATTGCCTCCCTATTTGAATTACACCTTTAAAGGGCCCGCCTGAATTTCTTTACCGTGTGATCATTATTCCCCTCCTCCTCTTTACATAGTTATTAAGGTTTAACAATTCTTTTCCAAATGTGGAGTTTTCGTTTTGTAAATTGATAATCAATCAGTTAAAACAAATTTAATCATCTAAAAATTAGAAATTATGGCAGTAATGAAAGTAGTGGAAATTATGGCGAACTCCAGCAAAAGTTGGGAAGATGCCGTGAAGAATGCGGTAAAGACCGCTGCAAAAACCATTAAAAATATTAAGTCTGTTTATGTCAAGGATCAAACCGCACATGTGGAAGGAGAAAACATTACAGATTACCGGGTTATTGTAAAGATAACTTTTCAGGTTGAGGCTTAATCCCTAAAAAATAGTATTCTTAATTAGTTCTAAGGCTCCCCATAGGGGAGCTTTTTGTTTGCATAAGCTGTTCCGTTAAGATTATTTTAACACCTCCAGGCCTGCCAAAAAAGGCATAAACCCTCATCTTTGCACAAATTTTGAATATGAGGGAAATCAACGAGTTAAAAGACGTTTCGCAGGAGTATTTAGAACGATTTATTGCTTTTTTGCCTGATCTTCTTGGGGCTATTCTCTGGTTAGTAATTGGTTGGTGGCTTATTAAACTAGTAGTAGGCTACATGCGCAAATTCTTTGAGAAAAAAGGGCACGATCCCGCTTTGTCCAAATTTTTACTCAATCTTACCAACGGTGCCCTTATAGTTCTGCTTCTCATTAGCGTGGTGGGGATGTTAGGTATTGAAACCACCTCATTTATTGCCATTTTAGGAGCTGCTGGTTTAGCCATAGGCCTGGCATTGCAAGGCTCCCTGTCAAATTTTGCCGGAGGTGTATTAATTTTGTTGCTTAAGCCCTTTAAGCTGGGAGACTGGATAGAGGTTAACGGGATATCTGGAACTGTAAAAGATATTTCCATGTTCTATACCAGGCTCAATACCTTTGGAAATCAACTGGCGATTATTCCCAATGGAGAACTGTCTAATGAAAACATTGTAAATTATTCTGCCGAAGCCACCAGGAGGGATGCGATCACCATAGGAATTTCTTACGACAGCAATATCAAACTGGCAAAAGATACCTTGATGGGACTGTTGAAGGAACAGGAAAACATTCTTGAGGACCCTGCTCCTGCCGTTGTTGTTACAGAGCTTGCAGATAGTTCCGTCAACCTTTCGGTAAGGTACTGGGCTAAGCTGGACCATTTCTGGGACTGTCACTGGTATACCATTGAAGAAGCAAAATGCAGGCTTGAAGCAGCAGGAATTTCGATCCCTTTCCCGCAACGCGATGTACATTTCTTCAATCACAGTGAAAAGAGTGGGCAGTGATCGGTGATCAGTGTTCAGGAAGTAGGCAGCAGTAGTCAAAGTGATTAGAAAGTCAAAAGGCATAGCGGTAATCCAAAAATCATGTTTAGAACCGGCACGGATTGCAAATCCGCGCCAACAGGTAAAAGATCGGTGATCGGGTTATAAGTCTGATAAGAATTCCGAATTATGAATTACTAATTCACTTTTGACTTTGAACTTTGAATTTTAAACCTTGAATTTTAGCCCGCCTGAAAATCTTTTAGATAATACGGCTCGAAATAGGCTACATCTTCAAATTTTCCTTTCTGAAATTTTTCTTCGGCCAAAGCGATCATTTGTTCTGCCGAGGGTAATTTGTCCTTTATGAAAGTGGCATTTTTGTGGCCACAGATTTTGCTGAACTTCTCCACCCCGCTCCCAATAAAAGCAACATTTGCATTCTCCAGGTATTCCGAAAAAGAATCGGGAACTAGGATCTCTGCGCGGGTGTCAAAAACCTTCTTATTTTCAGAATTAAAACCTGCCGTATATACTTCCATTCTACGGGCATCTAAAAGGGGAATAATAAAGCCGTCTTTCTCCTGCTTCACCTGTAAGGCAAGAGATCTTAGAGTAGGAATGGAGATCAAAGGAAGGTCCAGTGCAAAACAAAGACCTTTTGCTGCAGATACACCTATTCGAAGTCCCGTATAAGAACCGGGACCTTTGCTCACGGCTATTGCCGAAAGATCCTTAGCCTCAAGATCATTTTCGCGCAGGATCTCTTCAATGAAAAGGTGCAACCTTTCGGCATGTGAATAACTGCTGCTGTAGTCCTCTTTTAAGGCCAGCAATTTCCCTTTTTTCCCGATTGCTACAGAACAGTTTGTGGTAGCAGTTTCAATACATAAAATCACCGGCGCAAGTTATGCAATTATTCTTTTTCTGTCTTCACTTCCACTTTATCTCCGGGCTTAAGCAATTTTGTAACCGTGTTGTATGGTCCCGTGATCACCTCTTCGTCTTCTTTAAGTCCCTCTTTGATCTCAATGTTAGCGTCATCCTGGATTCCGGTTTTCACCACTCTCATTTTCGCCTCATCGCCCTCTTTTACATAAACGGTTTCGAAAAGCTGATCTGTAGCCTTTTCAGAGGTTTCCGGTTTCCTGGCGGTACTGGTATCGGTTTTAACAACCACGGCACTAATTGGCACTCCTATGACATCATTCCTGCGATTAGTGATGATATCAACCGTGGCGGTCATTCCCGGTCTAAAAGGGGAATAATTTGAAGGTTTTCCTTCCAGCAGGTCCTCATAGGATTCCTTCAGGATCTTTACTTTCACCTTAAAGTTGGTCACCTGGTCTGCCGTGGCAGTTGCATTTGCCGAGTTGGAAATTTCTGTAACTATGCCTTTGAATTCCTTTTTAAGATAGGCATCCACTTCCACCAGGGTTGAATCTCCAATGGAGATCTTTACAATGTCATTTTCATTCACATCCACCTCAACTTCCATGTTGCTAAGGTCTGCCACCCGAAGAATCTCGGTTCCTGCCATTTGTTGCGTCCCTACCACTCTCTCTCCTAATTCAGCATCAAGGGAAGAAATGGTTCCGGACATAGGAGCATAAATATTTGTTCTTCCCAGACTTTCCTGGGCTTCATTCACACTGGCTTCGGCACTTCGCACGTTGTAGAAAGCAGCCTGGCGGGTTGCCTGGGCAACTTCATAGGCAGAAATGATCCTGTCCCATTCGGCTTTTGAAATGATCCCCTTCTCAAAAAGAGATTTGTTACGTTCATAATTGGCTTCGGCTTCTTTTAAAGAAGCTTCCGCCTGCGCCAGGCCAGATCTTATATTCTGAAGCCCGGCACGGGAGCGCTCCAGGTTAGATTGGTATATTTCGGGGTTGATGCGTACCAGCAGATCTCCTTTTTCGACCTGCTGTCCTTCCACAACCGGAAGTTCAATGATTTCCCCGGAAACTTCCGAAGAAAGCTTCACCTCTATTTCCGGCTGAATTTTTCCGGTAGCAGAGACTTTTTCAATGATATCTATTCTTTCAACCTGCGTGATCTCTACTTCTTTAAAATTACCTGATTTTCCAAACCAGCCGGCTTTTTTACCTACCACGAGCAAAATGATAAGTACTAAAGCAATTGCGGCAATTATAAAAATTGTTTTTTTCTTCATTTTTTAGAATTTAAGATCTGTGATGGGCACGCCGAAATAAAGTTCCAGCACTTTTAATTTAAAGATGTAATCGTATTTTGCTCTTACCAATTCGCTCTCGGCGTTTTCGAGGTTAAAAGAGGCCTGACTAAAATCAAAAGCATTCGTCATTCCTACATTATAGCGCTCTGTCGCATAATCAAATGCCTGCACCTGAGCTTCACGGGCGATTAGCGCAGCTTCGTAAGCTTTTAAAGCTCCGCGGGCATCTGTATACGCCTGGTATACATTAGCTTCCAGATCCAGCTTTGTCTGCTCCAATTGATACTCTGAACGCAATACGTTCACTTTATTCTTTTTTACCTGGTTCCTGGTAGCAAAGCCATTAAAAATGGGAACGTTCAGTTGCACCCCGTATGATATCCCGTCATTGAGCTGTAGCTGCTCAAAAAACGGAAGGGGATTTCCAATTTCTGTAGCCATGTTAGGAGCTACTACCACCTCCTGTGTGGATTCCACGAATCCTATTTCTCGGTAAGGCTCATCGGGATCCAGGCCTGCTGCAATAAACCGCCCTGCACCGGACTCCCTGGTGTTGTAGTTAAAAAAGGCTCCAAAGGTTGGCCAGTAGGCGCCTTTTGCGATATCAAGTTGTTTTTCGGCAAGTTCGCGGTTCATTTCGGCAACCTTCACCTCATACCGCTCTTCTTCGGCTACTTCTATCACTTCAGAAACAGGTACTTCAAGTACTTCACTTCCAAAGACCTCGTAATCTCTTTCGGCAATATCAAAATTCTCATAATCCTTGATCAACAGTAGTTGAGCCAGGGAGATCAGGGAGATCTTGATCTGGTTTTCTGCAACGATCATACGCTGCACTTCATTTGCCGAAGTTGCTCTTATTTCCAGCAGGTCCCCTTTGGGTAATGATCCCGCCTCCACCAAAGCTTCGGCTCTTTCAAGTTGCTCCAGGGTGATTTGATGTTGAGCCTGGATGACCTTTAGGTTCTCCTTGTTGAACAACACTTCCAGATAAGCATTGGCTACAAAAAGTGCCACATCATCTTTCATTTGTTCCAGTGAATATTCACTGGCCAGTTTTGCCATTTTAGCGTACTGGTACTGGCGAATGTTCCTTAACCCGTCAAAGAGGTTAAGACCGGCTGTAACCCCTGCGGAAAAATTCCGGGTGGTTTGCGTCTGGAGTATTCCGGTGGTAACATTCTGGGTAAGCCCCGTGTTCCAGGAATTGGAAGCGGATGCATTTACTCCCGGAAGAAAATTTCCGAAGGCGTCGGAAATATCGATATCAGCCAGCTCTACATCAAGTTCGGTTTGTTTAATGGTTATGTTATGTTCAAGAGCACGTTCAATACATTCCTGAAGCGTCCATTCTCCCTGCTGTGCCGAGGCAAAAATGGTAAAGGAGAGGAGACCTGCAGTTAAAAATATTCTTTTCATAATGGTTGTTCTAAAATATAAGTCTTTTGATTGCCCTAATTGTTACAGCAGAGGCTTAAAGGAGGTTTAGTTGGCTATTCCTGCCGGTTTTATCTGGTTCCAAACTTTGATCTTGTCATCTTTGCCAACGCCCTTTTTAACCTCCACAAAAATCCCGTCGCTCACACCTAGTTCGATCTCTCTTCGTTCGAATTGTTGGTCGCCGGTAGCCACTTCCACAAAAGGCTGTTGTGTTTTAGGATCGAATTGCACCAGAGCTTCTCTTATAGCGAGCACATTTTCTGCACGTGCAAGAATAATTGAAGCGTTAGCACTTAATCCTGCTCTTATAAAAGTAGTGTCGGCTTTATCAAGAGTTCCTTCAATATCAAACTGGATCGCGCCATTCTCCTCTACTCCTTTGGGTGCGATATAATCGAGCATGGCATTGAAGGATTTATTTTCGATCGCTCCAACGGTCACCTCCAGCGGCAAACCTTCTTTGATCTTCCCAACTTCACTTTCATCCACCTTGCCTTCAAAGATCATTTGGTTCACATCGGCAAGGGTAGCGATGGTGGTACCATCATTAAAATTATTGCTTTCAATGACCTGGTTCCCCACCTTCACCGGCACATCGAGTACCATTCCTTCTACTGTGGAGCGTATGTTGGTGTTTGCAGCACTGCCAAGCCCACTGGTGGTACCTGTACGTACGATCTCATAATTCTGCTGAGCCGAACGGTAATTTTGCTCTGCCCTTTTATAAGCTACCTCGGCATTCTGGAATTCATTGGCCGAAATTACTCCCTTCTCAAAAAGAGTCTTTTGACGGTCATAATTTGTGCGCTCATTATCGAAATTGATCTTTGCAGTTTGCACAGCATCCTTGGCGCTTTGCAGAGAAGAAACATTTGGAATAACCCTGATCTTTGCAATAAGATCCCCGGCTTTTACCCTGTTCCCGGCTTCAATGTAGATCTCCTCAATTATTCCTGAAATATTTGGTTTGATGAGCACCTCTTCCTTGGGAACAATGTTTCCCGTAGCGACCGTCTTCTTTACTATGGTTTGTTCTGAAGCCTTTTCGGTTTCATAAACAGTGGGATCCTCCTGATTTTTGGAATACAAATAATACAATGCCCCACTAAAGGCTACTGCAATTACAACCAGGATTAGGATCGTTACAACTCTTTTCATTCTGTTTAACTTATTTGAATTTATTTTTTATTCTGTTCTTAAAGCATCAACCGGCTTGATTCTTATAGCGTTCTGCGCAGGGATCAATCCTGCGAGTAATCCGGAGATCACGAGGATGGCAAGGGCAGTCATGACTACTCCAAGGTCCACACTGGGGTTGAGAAACATCATTTCTGAAGTGTCCATCCCGCTAAGGGCGTTATTCACCAAAAAGATCACAGCGGTAGCCATTGCAATTCCCGCCATCCCCGACATGATCGTGAGAAAAATGGATTCCATGAGGATCTGCCCTCTTATCGCCCAGGGCGTTGCCCCCAGCGCACGCCGCACCCCTATCTCATTGGTGCGTTCTTTCACCACGATCAACATGATATTACTAATCCCGATAATTCCCGAAAGCAGAACAAGGATTCCCACGAAATAGGCTACTCCTTTTAAAGCCACAAATAATCCATTGATCTTGTTGAATTCCTCGTAAAGGTCAAAATGCCCTACTGCGCGGTCATCTTCAGGATGTATGGTATGTCGGTCCTTAAGCACATCAAAGACCTGATTCTTTAGACTGGTGATAGAATGATCATCATTTGCTGTAATAGCCATCCAACCTACATCTTCACCCCTGTTAAAGGCCTGGGAAAATGCGGTAAAGGGTACGTAGATCTGTTTTTGAGCCTCCTCCACATTACCATTGCCCCCGCCTTTTTTCTTATAGGTGCCAATAACCATAAAGTTTACTCCGCTTATCTTAATATAAGATCCCAGTACCTTTTCTCCCGGTTCATACAACCCGCTACGTACAGACTCTCCGATTACGGCAACTTTTCTCTTTTCTTTTATGTCTGAATGGTTGATAAACCTCCCTGAGGTAATGTCCATTGGCTCCTGCTGAATGATCTCGGGATAATCACCATACACATTATAAGCACCTGTATTGAGGCCTCTCACCACATTGTTTGCACCTCCAAAACCTCCTAATTGGTTTCGTGGCGATATGAATCTTAAATGCGGAACCTGTTCTTTGATAGCTTCCACGTCTCCCGTTTTAAAACTGAAACGTCTTCCCTGCGGCAAACCTTTATAAGGTTTAGAGGTAGTTTGACTCCACATGAACATGGAATTGGTTGCCATACCACCAAATCCCTGCTTTACCCCGTTCTCCAGGCCTTTACCTGCAGCGAGCAGGATAACGAGGATAAAGATCCCCCATAGCACCCCGAAAGCCGTGAGCACCGTCCTAAACCAGTTGGCGCTTAAAGCTTCAAGTATTTCGTCCCAGTTATCTCTGCTGAACATAATTATTCGTCTCTAAGTGCTACAATGGGTTTGATCCTGGCAGCCCTGTAGGCCGGGAAAAAACCGGCGAGTGCTCCCGCAACAATCAGTATGATCACCGTGGTTAGGGCCACCCGAAAGTCTACGGCAGGATTCGCAATAAATTCTGTCTCTATAATCGGTCCAACAAGTTCAAGTAGAGCAAGGCTGCTAATGAGTCCTATAAGCCCTGCAATGGCGGTCACAAAAATGGATTCGTGAAGCACCATGCCAACAATAGACAAGGGTTCGGCTCCTAAAGCCTTTCTTACGCCAATCTCACGCGTACGTTCCTTAACGATAATGAGCATGATATTGCTTACCCCCACAATTCCCGCGATGATGGTGCAGATCCCTACTCCCCAAAAGAAGAATTTGATCATATCCATGAGGTCGTAGAAACGTTTGGCGTTTTCAAGGGAATTATTGATGGTTATCGCGCGGGTATCTTCGGGAGCTACGACGTGTTGCTCTTTCAGGAATTGATCGATTTCCGCAGAAAATTTATTAGAGGCGGCTAAGGCAGCTTCGAAATTATCGGCTTTTTCCAGTGTAAAAGCCATGTTATTGATGTAGTTGGAGCCGTTGAACACTCTTTGCCCCGTAGAAAGCGGCACATAGACCCTGTTCTCTTCCCGCTCTCCTCCGGGATCTGTAAAAACCCCTACCACCTTAAAATTTATTCCGGATACTTCTATGTATTTCCCAATAGGCTCAGCCCCTTTAAAAAGATCGTTGCTCACCCTGTTTCCAATCACTACTACTTTTTCGTAATTTTCATGATCTGTATAATTTAAATAGCGGCCCTTGACCATGCTGCTGTTCTCGAGGAATTGATAATCGGGCAGTACTCCCTCAACGCGATAGGAACCCGATTCCTTTTTATAGGTCACCATTCCATTCCAGATCCTGTAGACAGATGACCTAAATTCAAGATCATCTTCATATTTCTGACTAATGGTTTGAAAATCGGAATTTCGCAGTCGTATTATTCTTCCGGGATTAAGACCTTTATGTTCTACTGAAGTGGGCCCGGTCCAGATGTACAGAATATTTGCAGCATCTCCTTCGAATTCTTTGGATATACCATTCCTCATTCCTTCCCCGATACCCAATAAAACCACCAGAATGAAAATTCCGGAGGCTACAGAGAGACCCGTAAGAAAAGTTCTTAGTTTATTTTTGCGGATGGTATCAAAGATCTCCTCCCAACGTTCCAGATCAAACATACTGAAGTGCCTTTATCTGATCTACTTTATTATCGTCGATTATTACTCCATCCTTCAGGTTCACGATCCTTTTGGTCATCTCTGCAATGTCATGTTCGTGGGTTACAATAAGGATAGTTCTTCCCTCTTCATTGATCTTCTGGATGAGATCCATCACCTCATAAGACGTTTTGGTATCCAAGGCTCCTGTAGGCTCATCGGCCAACAGTACTTTAGGGTCACTTGCCAAGGCTCTTGCGATTGCAACGCGCTGTTTTTGTCCTCCCGAAAGTTCATTGGGAAGGTGCTGCGCCCAATCTGTGAGTCCCACTTTTTCCAGGTAGGCCATGGCGCGGTCCATTCTCTCCTTTCGCTTCAATCCCTGATAATAAAGCGGTAAGGCTACATTATCTACAGCCGATTTATAAGATATAAGATTGAAAGATTGAAAAATGAATCCCAGGAATTTATTGCGGTAACGTGCCGCGATCTTTTCATTCAGGTTTTTTATTGGCACTCCATCCAGAGTGTAAGTGCCTGAATCGGCTTCATCCAGCATTCCAAGAATGTTGAGCAAAGTGGATTTTCCGGACCCCGATGATCCCATGATCGAAACCAGTTCCCCTTCTGCCACACTAAAATTAATACCTTTTAGTACATGCAGGGAATTGCTTCCTGTCTTATAGGATTTATGCAAGTCTTTTATTTCGATCATATTTGTGTAATATGGTTAACAAAAACGGGGATTACACATTAGACTCGCAAAAAAGGAAAATGTTACATTCTTCTAAAAAAACTTCAGAAAAGAGTAGGCAATAACGGGTATGGGTTATTCTTCAGAATGACGTTTTCTGCGGGATTTCCAGATGAAATATCCTACCCCGGCCATAAGAAGATAAGGGAAAGCCATAAGGTAAACAATCCCGTCATTGATACCTTTGGCGGCAGACTGGCCGTCTTCGGTCTCCAGTACAGCGCGACACATCGCACATTGAGCCGTGGCATCAAAGGAGATGAGCAACAAAAGCATAAATACAAGCAGGATCCTTAACTTCATAATGCTAATAATATGGCGCCATGAATAAATATACTAAAACTCCCGTGACCGCCACATACAACCACACAGGAAAAGTATAGCGGGCGATCTTTCTGTGCTTCTCAACTTCTCCCGTCAATCCACGGTACATGGTGAACAAAACCAGAGGAACGATGATAGCAGAAAGTAAAATATGGGTGATCAACACAAAAAAGTACAGGTATCGCAGGATTCCCTCTCCCCCATAGGGAACGGGATCGTTACTTATCTTGGAGATCACATAACTAATAAGGAAAACTGTGGAAAGGAAAAAAGCAGAGATCATTAGATTACGATGCCACAGCAATTCCTTCCTGCGCATGGAGATATAGCCTGCGACCAGTAAAAGCGCAGTGAAGAAATTCAGCACTGCATGAAAAAGGGGAAAATTATTAAACCTTGTTCCTAAAAGCTCATAGCGCTCGGGCATGTACATAAGAATAAGTACCAGCACTGGCACAACAATAGATATCACGAGAATTGCCGGAACAATGACCTTATCTGCCTTTCTACTCCTCATTGACCAATCTTTTTGCATCTGCAATTAAAATATCTGTTTGCGGTTCTTCTTCACCCGGTTTCACATTTGCATTATATGGCACAGAACCCCGATAGTAAATGATGGGATTGCCAAATTTGTCTTTTCGGGACCTGATATAACCTTCCTTGTCAACAAGCGCAAAATAACCTGAATGGGCAAATCCGCCTTCGGCAGCAGGATCTTCTCCCGCATAGATATTAAAACCGGAATTCGCCAGTTCATAAATAGCTTCCCTTTCTCCTGTCAAAAGATGCCAGTTGGGATGTTTTACATTGTTCCTCTCTGCATACTCTTTCAAAACTTCGGGAGTGTCATGTTGCGGATCTATGCTGAATGAGGCAATCCCAAAGTCCTTGTTGTCAAGAAACTCATTTTGCACCTTAACAAGATTATCCTTCATAATAGGGCAAATGGTAGGGCAGGTGGAAAAGAAGAACTCAGCTATATAAACCTTACCTTCATAATCCTTGTTGGAAATGGTATCTCCATGTTGATCAACAAATTCAAAGGGAGGAACTTTTTTACGCTCCTCATTGACCATGATATAGGCCAACTCCTGACTTTCGGCGACACGTTCGGCCTGCCCGTCTGACCTGTTTGAAGTAACCGTCTCGTCATCCTGAATACGTTCGATGATTTCCGGAATGACTATGATCCCAAAAATAAGGATCACAAAAGCAATTCCTATATAAGAATATCTTTTCATTATTCTGTTGCTGCTTCTTTGTTATATTTTTTAAGTTCCAGCCTGTATTCTGCCAGGATCACCTTAATATCATCATCCATTTTGTTGTTAAGCACATAAATGGAGTTGGTGTCATATCCAAAAAGCTCATTGCCGTCATCATCCTTGTCCCTGCCCCGTAGTTTTCCATCTTTGTCGATAATGAAAACATTAGGAGTAGACAGATCTTCAGAAAGATCAAGATTCGTATTGAGGCTATTGAACAGATCCCTGATCTCTTCGGGAGAACCCTCTACAAATTTCCACTTTTTAAGATCTATAACTTCGGAAAGCTTTTGCTTCAGAAGCTCTACTTCTTCTTCATTTCCTTCCGGAACCACAGATACCAGCTGAAATTCATTGAATTGGGCGTAAGGATCGTACACCTTTTCAGCAATATGATATGCATTGGTAAGATATTCTTCAGGATCATCTCCGGGGAATCCCAGGACGGTGATATTTCCGCGGAAGCTAAGCTCCTCTTCATCTTTTTCAAGGCTGCGGAAGGATTCCAGCTGCGCGATTTCCTGAGTAAGAACAGGCAGGCGGGCAAAATTATTGACTCCCGAAGCAAAAAAAAGATAAGCTACCAATGGAAGTGCAAAAAGAACAAAAATTACCAGAAATTTTTTCATAAGATCTCTCCGGAAGATGTGCACAAAAATAAAAAAAGGCGGTCTTAAAAACCGCCTTTCCCGATGTTTTAACTATTAAAAATCCCAGGCAATATTACCCCGGTGCATTACCTCATAAACGTAATCTCCTTCTGTAAGCAAAATGAATACAAGGTAGATGATCAAAAAAGTAGATGTCCATACCACCGCTCTTCTCAAACCTTTTGTTTCCCCTTCCAGGTGCATGAAAGCCCAGGCAATGTAATACGCCTTTACAATGGTAAGGATGATGAAGATCCAGTTAAGCAGTTTCAGACTTATAAAATAGGTATCTGTAAGAAATTCGGGTTTTATGATCCCAAGAAAAACTTCTACCAGGGTCACCACAGACATGATGATGAATACGGTCCAGATCCTTTTAGTGTTCGATTTATGTACGTGTGTAGTATCGTGTGCCATTTTGTTCCTGAATTATACTAAATAGAAGAATGTGAAAACAAATACCCATACCAAATCCACAAAGTGCCAGTATAGCCCCACTTTCTCAACCATTTCGTAGTGGCCCCTTCTTTCGTAAGTTCCAATAAGAACATTGAAAAAGATGATGATATTGATAAATACTCCTGTTAATACGTGAAAACCGTGGAATCCTGTAATAAAGAAAAAGAAGTCTCCAAAAAGTGGATTCCCGTATTCATTCTTTTGCAGGTTGGCCCCTTCTATGATCCCAATCCCATCACTTTCCAGCTTGGCCAGGGAAGCCTGTCTGGTTAGGACTACCTTTTCTCCCGTGGGAGTAAGCTCCTGGGTTCTTATGTGCAGGTTTGGATTTGCAGAAAAGCCTGTAATCACATCCTCAATAGTATATCGTGGTATGGTAGGCTCATCAACAAACCAAAGTCCGTTGGTACGCTCATGCTGTAATCTTTCTTTGGGGGCAGCAGTAACGAATGCATCCAATGCTACTCTTTCGCCGTCACTATTAACAACCTGAAGCACATTCCCGCCCCTGGTCTCAATAGCTCCGTAGGTTCCGGTAATAAAGTTCTTCCATTCCCAGGCTTGTGACCCAAGGAAAATAATACCTCCAATGATGGTAAGCAACATGTAGAAAGTAACTTTACCTTTCTTCATTTGGTGCCCTGCGTCTACTGCGAGAACCATAGTTACAGAAGAAAAGATAAGGATGAAGGTCATCAATGCCACATAGTACATAGGAGCATCTACCCCATGTAAAAACGGGAAGTGATTAAACACCTCATCTGCGATAGGCCAGCTATCGGCGAATTTATATCTCGCAAACCCGTAAGAGGCAAGAAATCCGGAAAAAGTAAGCGCATCGGACAAGATGAAGAACCACATCATCATTTTACCGTAGCTTACCTTCAAGGGTTCATTTCCACCGCCCCAGGTTCGTCCTTCAGTACCTGTTCTAGCAACAGTAGTTTCCATAGAAAGATTTTGAAATTTAATGTAAGGGCAAAAATAGGTTTTTTATTTATCTAAAGAAATATAAAAATAAAAACAGGTAGATCCACAAGGCATCCACAAAATGCCAGTAGGTAGCACCAAGTTCTAATCCAAGGGTTTGCCCAGCATGGTACCTCTGTTTAAAATGATTATAAATTATTACCAAAAGCACGATCATACCTCCCGCCAGGTGGGCAAGATGCGCAAGGACAACGATATAGATAAATGAGGTGGTAATATTACTTTCACTCCCGGTAAAGTAAAATCCTTCAGAAATCAGCTGATTAAAACTGTAAAACTGCAGCACAATAAAGACCACACTTAGGCCTAAGGTCGCCAGTAATCCTGTTGTAGTGAGGGATCGATTATCTTTTTTTATAGCCCTTTCGGCAAAATGAAGAGTGATACTACTCAACAGTATGATTATGGTACTCCATAAGAAGCTTGAAGGCAGGTCAAGTTCTGCAACCCAGTCTGGTCTGGACTTACTTACCACATAAGCACTCGTAAGCCCGGCAAACATCATTGCCATACTTATTATCCCGAACCAAAGCATCATTTTTTTCGCCCGGCCTTGCTTATAGCTGTCGGTTCCCTGTGTTAAATCCATACACGAATCAATTTATCCAATACATATATTATTTGCAGCAAAGTGATATAGGACACACTCGCAAACATTAGTTTTTTCGCAGACCTTTCATCCCTGTTGCGGTATAATTGCACTGCATAGTAAAGCATTCCCAGCCCCAGCATTAACACCAGTACGGCAGAAAACGGAGTGATGTACAATGCTCCGGTCATACCTGTTACCGGGATCAAAGAAACAATAACAGTCCAGATGGTATAAAGCACTATTTGAACCGCAGTACCCTTGTCTCTCTTTCCCGTAGGCAACATATAGAAGCCGCCTTTTGCATAGTCATCATAAAGCCACCAGCCTAAAGCCCAAAAGTGAGGGAATTGCCAAAAAAACTGTATCATAAAAAGCGTTCCGGGTTCGATACCAAATTTTCCTGTGGCTGCAACCCATCCCAGCATAAACGGTATGGCACCGGGAAAGGCACCCACGAATACCGAAAGAGGGGTCTTTGTCTTTAAAGGAGTATAAATGCACACATACAAAAAGATGCTTATGGCGCCAAACATGGCTGTCCTGGGATTAATAAGGTACAGGATCACTAGACCTGTAACAGTAAGTGCACTGGCAATTACAAAAGCAGTATTGACAGACATTCTTCCTGAAGGCACAGGCCGGTTGCTGGTCCTCTTCATCAATACATCCAGATCTTTTTCAAGAATCTGGTTATAGGCATTTGATGCACCCACCAAACAGTAGCCGCCAATAGACAACATGATCACTGTAAGCAGATCTATACTTTCTGCCCCAAGGAAGTAACCGGCTACAGAAGAAAAGACCACACTAAGGGCCAGCCTCATTTTAGTTACTTCTTTAAGATCGCTTACAAGGGAAACTGAAGGATTATGTACTTGAGTGTTTTCCAAAAAGGGAATTTTGGCGCAAAGATACTTCTTAATTGTTTTTTACCAAGAAACACCAACCGTTAAAATTTTATATCTGTTAAAAATTTGAAATTGATTTTCAACCGATTAAATCTTACATATCGAAATACCAGTTGAAGATATCTGTTCGAAGACCAATGTTTATCCAATAGGTGGTTTGGTCAAAATTTGCCGGAGTTGTCACCTGAGGATCAAAATTGCGATAGATAAAACTTCCGAAGAATTTAAGATTGGTAGCAGGATTTACTATATATCCCACCTCAGTTTCAGCATAAAAGGAATCTGTATTGTTACCCTGCCCAATTTCTACTCCTGTTTCAAAAGGCCGGTCCTCTTCAGACCGGTAGATATTTCCGCCGTAATAGGCGCCGGAGTCGCTAAAATCAAATCCGCGCTCGCCTAAAATTGCTTTCACATGTCCGTAATATCTACCCCTGTTGTAACGCGCTATAGCCACCAGCTCCCTGAAATTCGCTCCCCACAGATGTGCCATGGACTGATTGCTATGTCCGTAATTAAGGGTGATCGTATTATGGGAGTAGGTGTAAGGGCGCACCTGGTTGTATTCCAGTTGCAGGTAAAGATCCTCTACATTAAAAGCATTAAAGTATTTAGTTCCCAATTGAAAGCCATGTTTGTTCTTCCAGCTGCCTTCTCCTCCAAAAACATCTGTAGAAGAGAATTCATCGATCAACCATTGCCCGTAGCTCAGGAAGTGATCATTCCATTTATATTTTCCGGTAAGGCCAATAATAGCATTCCCCGCCTGCGCCCCTGTAGAGAACTCGATCGCCCGGTAAAAAATAACCGGATTGAGATAATTTAGATCGAATCCCCTGTTATTGTCATTCTCCCACATTACCGATTCAAAAAAGCCAATATTTAACCGCTTTGTTACATTGTAGCTCAGGTAATGATTAGCCATGAACTTGGTGCGGTAAGAACCTTCCCCGGTCACTTCGGGCCGCACATCACGTAAGGACATCCAGGTGTTGGTATACTTGACTTTCCAGAAGGTGGTATTTAATTTGAAAAATGGGTAAGGTGCCGCAACATCACTCAAGAGTAGCGACCGGTAACCATCTCCTATAAAATTCTTGCCGTGCCCAAACTGCAGATTGAAATATTTGCCCGGACTAAAGGAAAGGTAGCCCTCTGCCACAGGATAATCATATGCCTGCCCCATAAAACTTTTTGCTATTCCCCGTCCCGGGATGATCGCTCTTCCTTCACTTCCGGGTCTTAACGATTCGGCGTAGTGGTTAAAATAGTCTGCAAATCTCCCCTGGTTTTCATAAACAACGGAATAGAAATTAAAATTCTTTCCTAGTCCTCCCTGGAAAATAGCTGCTCGGGTATTGTTATAGGTCACATCAAGATCGCTGTCGAGGTCTTTTCCCACCTGCAGGTCTAAAGCAAAATCTACAGTAAACCAGTAATCTTCGGCCTGAAAAGTAAAGAGATGCTCATTCCATAATTTTCTGCCCACCCAGGATTCTGCAGGTTTTTGAAGAGCTGTAAATTCTGCTTCAAAATCATAGTAAGGTTGCACTTCAGAAAACAGAAACGGCTTAGAAGCGGAATGAAAATTAGTACCTACCCGGTTCACCTCATCTTCAAACCTGCTGTAAAATTCATGTGAAAGAGGAATATTGATCTCGCTTTGCAAGCGGGGATGCTCAAATTCAAGAGATTTGATCTGGTCATACTCTTCTATAACAGGTTCTTTGAGCAGACTTTCTTCTGAAGACACTTCTGCAGCAATGGCTTCAACACTTCCGGAAACAAATTCGCTTTCTACTGAATTTCTTTCCAACGGAATTTTCACAGGCATGCGGAACTGCATATCGATGGCCCTGCTATTATAAGTAGCAGGAGAGACCTTAGGTAAGGTTTCAAAAATGCGATTAACTTCCTCCTTTAGTTCAGGATAGGCAGCATCAACATAAATACTTTTAAAAACTCCTTCTTTTGTAACCTCGAAGAGCACTACCAGTTCCCCTTCATAATTATCCTTTAAAACAGCTTCGGGCAATTTGAATTCCCCAAGCACCTTAGCTTTTAAAGTAGTGGCAAAGCATTGTTCTTCCCGCTCAAAGTCTACGTTTTCACACTCGGAAAACTGCGGAAATCTCTCGGGATCTCCTTTGTAAGTTTGGGATGAGCTAATGAAGGGTAAAAGAAAGATGAGGAGCGGGAATAATTTTATCATATCCTGCAGAGGGCTGAATGGATTACAGGGGAAAGATACATTTTTTTAGATATTTTTATGCTTTTAGACTGGGCAAAAAAAAATTCCGCACCAGGGCGGAATCTTTTTGTACAGAAATGGTATTTAATCCTGCACTTTAAAAATAATAGGTAAGGAATAGGTTACCCCCACAGGCTTCCCTCCCATTTTCCCGGGGATCATGTCGGGAAATTTCTCCACCACCCTAATGGCTTCGGCTTCCAATTTAGGATGCGGCCCGCGGGCACCAATAATGTTTACTTTACCATCTTTATCTATTTTAAAACTCACATAAATTCTATGAATTCCGTTTAGACCCAGATCTTCTCCCAAAGAAGCATTAAAAGTACGTCCCACCAGCTGATTCACTTTTTCACTCATACATTCCCTCCGGTCTTTATTGGTGATTTCTGTTTCACAGCCCGGAAAAACAGGAACTACTTCAACAGAGAGCATATCATATTCCCTTATTTCTTCATCATCTTCATCTGCTATTTCTATTTCATGGACCTCGAGAACCTTGTCATCAGCTTCTGTAGGGGCGATTTCTGTTTCTTCCTTATCGAGCTCATCATCGATCACCTCCACGTCTTTTGTCAGGATCTGTGGCGGCTCAGGCGGTTTTACTTCCTCCACCCTGGTAACGGGAATTTCATCTTCTTCAAATTGGTCAATATGGATAGTAGTATCCTGCGATACTTCTTTTCCATCTGCCTTCCATTCTATAAGCTGCCATACCAGCAAAAGCGAGACTATCAATCCCACCTGAAAAAATAAAATGCTCCGTTTTGAAAGGTCTGCCTGCTTGTTCTTTTTGTTTTCCATGGTTGTATATTTAAAGATTAATTATATCCGAAAACTATTAACAGCCTCAATAAGAGCTTTTATGTTAATCTTTTAAAGAACATTCAAGAATCAGACCGAACAGCTACTACACCTGCAAAAGTTCCGGCATTTTTATATTTTTTTCTTAGGCCAAAAAAAAATCCCGCACCATTGGTGCGGGATCTTAAAACTATATATTAAAAAACTTAGTCCTGTACTTTGAAAACAATAGGCAGAGAATAAAGTACCCCTACCGGTTGCCCTCTTTGTTTCCCTGGCTGCATTTTTGGAAGCATGTTTACTACACGCTCAGCTTCCTGCTGCAGGCGGGGGTGTGGAGCACGGGCTCCAAGAACTGTTACATTTCCATTCTTTTCAATTCTAAACTGTACGTAAATCCTGTTGATTCCAGACAGACCAAGATCACTACCCAAACCGGTATTGAACCTTCTATCCACAAATTCCTGGATCTTTGCGCTCATACAGTTTTTACGGGCTTCATTGTTTCTTTCGCCTTCACAGCCAGGGAAGATAGGCACATCTTCAATAACTGCAAACGGAACGTCCCCAATTTCCTCTTCTTCTTCTACAACCTCTACCTCTTCAACTTCCACGATCTCCTCCTGGTTAGTTTCGGTAGATTCGATCACAGTCTCTTCAACTTCCTCCTCATCCTCAACGATCTCTATAATTTCGGGAGCTGGTGGCGGTGGCGGTGGTGGCGGTGGCGGTGGGGTATTCAACTCGGTGATTGGCACATCTTCCTCCTCCAGGGCATCCATATCCACCATTCCGGTATCTATAGCTTCCCTATCGTAGGTTTTCCACTCAATCGCCCTCCAGGTAATAAAAAGCATCAGGATCATTCCAATCTGGAAGAACAGGACGCTTCTCCTGGATAAATCAGCTTTTGGGTTTTTTTTGGGTTTCATAATTCCGTTTTAATTACAGGTTGGCTAAAATAATTATTTTTTCATTAAATCTAAATTAAACTTAGCTTTTAAGCTTAAGAGATAATTCTTTAGTATCCACACTAAAAGTGCAGCCGCGAGTACTCCAATGGTATTCGCCAGAACATCATAAAGATCAAGCTGGCGATAAGTGGTCAATGTATCCTGAAGAACCTCAATAAAAATGCCAAAAGCCACTGAGGCTGCAGAAATAACTACAATTCGCCTAAAGAGATATTCCTCCCGAAAGGAAAAAATGCCGTAGAGCATCCACAACAATCCCAAACCAAAGTATGCACCACTGTGCATTAATTTGTCACTCACCCCGAGCTTACTCACCGGGGTATCTGAAAGATTAATGAGAGAAAGGTAAAGAATTAAACCGGTATATACCAGTGCAGGGATTAAAAAGAGTAGTTTACCCTTCAATAACCTCAGCATATTCTTCTGCGCTCAAAAGATCATCGATCTCTGAAGCATCGCTGAAACGTATCTTTACCATCCAGCCCTCTCCATAAGGATCTGAATTCACCTTCTCGGGCTCATCCTCCAGACTTTGGTTAAATTCAATGATCTCTCCTGAAAGTGGTGAAAAAAGATCGGATACTGTTTTTACTGCTTCTACAGTTCCAAAAACCTCCTCCCTGTCCAGAGTTTCATCCACGGTTTCTACTTCAACATAAACAATATCCCCAAGTTCGCCCTGGGCAAAATCTGTGATACCTACTGTAGCCACATCGCCTTCAATTCTCACCCATTCGTGATCATTGGTGTACTTTAAATCGTTTGGAATTTTCATGGTAAAATTTTATGAATAGCAAAGTTAAATTTTTAATTCTATCAATCAAGGGGGGCTGTCTTAATTTCCGAAGTTATACCTTAAAGTTATGCCCGAGCGAATAGTGGTTTGGGGGTAAGCAGTCGAAATTGCATACTCCGAGAAACTGTGATCATAATAGATGAGCGCTGTAAGGTTCTTTGAAAGTGCATAATCTGCGGTAAAATTAATTGCCCAAATATCCTGCCCTGCAGTTACCTGGCTATTCTCCAGGTCCAGATACCTTATTACCGTTTCATTATGGCGGTAAGAGATATCGGCTTTAAAATTAAGATCACTGCTCAGGATCCTTGTGCGGCCTCCAACTTTAGTGTCTATCTTGAGATCCTTAATTCTGTAACCAAGGCCAAGTGTATATTGGTTTCCGCTAATTTCGGTGAGCAGGTTATTGTCAAAGCTTAAAGAAAGCGCCCTGTCCTTCTGTACATCGGCAAGGATCTTTATGGAATTTGTCATTTCCATATCCACCCGTACCAGGGGGCTAAACTGTTCGGTTAAATTCACATTGGAATAAAGCACTTCACTTTTGAAATTTCCTGCCTGGTCTACCTCCCTTGCATTGGCAGGATCATAGTCAAGATTGGTTTGGAACTGGTTGATGGTGTATCCTGCTGAATAACCATGATTTACTGAAAATCTCTTGAAATTCTTTTTGAACCAAGGCATTCTCATAAACCCGGTGTATTTCAAATTCCAGTTTGGCAGCGGAAAATCTCTAAACGCTCCCAGCGCTACATCTCCCGCATCTGCCCCTGTATAGGCTGCGAGGAAAGCCGGCAAAAGTACATCCTGACTGTTCCTGCCAAAGCCTATTGGATATCCCTGGGCATCCGTTTCATTGGGATCCACTCCGTTTGCCAAAGCTAATCTTCTTGCCACCTCTAACCTGTTCTCTCTAAAGTCCTGAAATGTAGCAGAAGATTCTGCGGAAGTTTGATTAAAAGCAGTTCTAAGCAAAATCGTGGAAATATTAAAGTTCCCAAAGGTCACGGGTGTAAGCGGCACATATTGATCTCCAACTACTCTATAGTTCTCCTGAAAAGTTTCTGAATACATCCTCCCTGCAGTAATTTCAATAGTAAGGTCGGGCAGCAAAGACACTTCGGCATTGATCCCCAGCTGTTCATTTTCTACTTCTGTGTACTGCTGATTGAATTCCTGGTATAAAGTTAGCCAACCTTTGCGCGCAGCCAGATACCTTATTTCTTCCTGACTTCCTAATGTAAATCCTGCAGTAGGTTTCCAGGTGCCCAAAAAGCCAATACTATTGGTGTATCCCGGCAGGTATATCCCGTTGTTCTCCTGATAGTTAAGTTGAATCCTCCGGATTGAGGTTAACAGTCCCACAAAAGTATTATAGGTCCTGTCTCCTGCATTCAACCTGGCAGCTTCTTCAGATTCCGGAGTCTGATTTCTGTTCTGATTAAGCGTGGGTACTGCCCGGCTTCGTTCTTCAATAGTTTGTCCCGCACCCTCACGAGTACGTTTTTTTAAGCCTATATAATCATAAAGGGTTTGCATTTCCAAATTGGCGTTGACCTGGTGCGAATTTGAATTCTGGACGCTATTTCCAAGATCAGGTACGTTTTCCAGCGTCTGATAAATTTCCGAACCGCGCTCCCATTGGAAGTTCCCGGTATAGGAATAGGTGGCTTTTATGAATTCCAGGGCAGGCACCTTTGCAAAAGGCAGGTCATAGTTAAGCTGCAGGGACTGGAAATGCTGGTTGGGAATTCCCGTATTAAAAAAGCCATCCCAGATCCCCGTGGTGGTATCGGGATTATTTTCATCATCAAAATAATTACGAACGATACGATTTGTAGAGGAATCGAAATTCATCCTTAAGCTCTTCGTAAAATTATAGTTAATGGTGTATTGCCAGTCAAAAAGAAAATTTCTCTGGTATAATGTGGGAATCCCATTGATGAACCCCGGAGGCAAATTGATCTCTCTAAATTTCTGCTCATTATACTGTCTGAAAATGGTAGAACTGGCAGTAATGTTTGAAGGGAAGACATTAAAGTTGAGATCTCTTAAAAGGGCAAAATAGGCGCTACTGTCTAACGCCTTCACATTCTGCAAAGGTTCTATCGTAAGTGGCGCAAAGGTATAATCATAGGTAGCTCCCACCCTCACATTTTGATCAAAGGCATCTTCGATCTCAAAATCCCGATGATCTACCTGATTGTAACTTCCCGAAAGTGTGAGATTCTCCACATCATAAGGCATCGGCTTAGAATCCTCTCCTACTCTTTCTTTACGCAGGCCAATCACGTTAATACTTTGACGGCGGGTAAAGTCTTCTGCTCTTTCTTGTAGATCATCCCTAATTTCTTCTGTCGCGGCATTATCAAGCACCGTTTCCAGCTCAAGGTCCAAAAATTCGGGATCATATTTTGGAGTGATCAATTCTTCTCCATAGCTGTAGCTTACAGGAATCCTTATGCCCCAGGTTCTGGGGAGCAGTTGCCCCATATTGAGGTTGCTCACCACGTCATATTGTAAAAAGTCTTCCCGACTTCTTTGGTTTGGACCCTGCTCGAGAGAACCGAAGCCCACTGTACTTTTTCTTCCGGTAGCAGAGAGGTTGGCAAAATCTGCAACATTGGCATCCATATTAACTATAGCAGCCCAGCCTCCTTCATTATCCAATTCTGAAAGTCTTAACTCATTGAACCATACCTCTGCACAAAGGTCTCTGGAAGCAGTCTCAGAAAGGCCATTTTTGACACCCAACATCAACATCCTTACATTTCCGAAACTTGGATTTCCCTTGATACCTATACGTAGTTGCCCTATTTTGTAAGGATCTTCAGCCTCAACGGGCTCTCCTTCTTCGCTAAAGAAATTCAATTCCGTAGAAATAAACCCCGGATCTCCAATTACTTTTGCCTTTACTTCCTGAAGCAGCTTTAAAGGCAGGTTCATTCTGTTCTCTTCGGGCCAGATTTCCGAAGCGCTGGCAGCACCAAAATCGGTACGTTTTAGCGGAATTTCGATCTGATAGAAGTTGTCTGTGAAATCTGTTCCAATCCTAACAAAGGCTACCAGTTCCCCTTCACTCCAGGCCACCCGGTTTACCACAGCTTCAGCATGAATGAACATTTCCAGGTTCTTGTACTGGCGCATATCAAGCTGAAAATTCTTGTAAACCCCGCGGGAGTCCTGTGGTTCCAAATCACAAACTGAAAGGGCCAGTGATTGTTCGTTCTGCCTTATCCTGGTATTATTATTCAACAGCTCTTCCCTGTCAACTCCCGGAGGCAGCACATAAGGTATAGGCTGGCGGTTCTCATTTTCCTCAATGCTAACAGAAGCCACTGTAAAAGTGGTATTTTCTAAAGCAGGATCAGAATTATCGGGATCGAGAGTCTGGGTATATCTTCGGTAATCTCCACGCACCAGGTCCATTGTCCCAAAACGAAGTACAGTTGGATCTTCAAATCCCGTTAGGTACATCCTCATGAACCTGATAGACCTGAAATCCCCAATCCCTCCACGGGCAGCAGTGGGCTCATAGATTGGTACTTTGAACTGCAACCACCTTACCGGTAATTCCTGTCCGTTGGCAAGGGTGGTCGAGAAAGATTTTACATCGGTAACATACTCGCTGTTATCGATATTCATGTTCGGAAAGAGCTCCACTTCATACTCATAGTAGCTGTCTACGGTATTCATGGTATTATCCCTGTTGAGATCTTCTACGGTAGGTAAAGTAGTATTTCCACGGTCAGTATTTGTAACATCCGGCGGGGAATTACCTTCAATTCCGTTATAATCAAAGTAACGCTGCAGGATGCTTCCTGAAGCATTAAGAAAGTAATCATAATTATCAGCGGCCGGATCAGGAAGGTTTGCAAAATTGGAAAATCTTGCAGCTTCTTCTGTATCCGAAAGTCCGTCGTAACCTATATCCTGATTTAGACGCTCCTGTCCTTCGGTATTAAAAGCATAAATAAGAGATTGATTGGCAGGCACTTTTCCAAATTCTGTAATGGTAGTATTCTGTACCCCCCCGTCTTCGGGAAGACCATTCTCATATTGTTTACGGCCATCTTTGACCACATCTTCTGAAATATTCCCCAGGTTAAAGACCAGTTTCCCTCCGTCATTTCCGGAATTTTCAGGGTAAATGAACGGATCCATCAACCAGAATTCTATGTACTCTACATTGCTCTGCTCAAAATTGGTGGAATTTAATGCACGGCTAATCCCCGCCCAGTTTTCTTCGGCATTTGGCAGGGTGTTGGTTCCTGCTGCTACCGGGTTATAATTGTAAGGGCCGCGGGTATTTGGATAATAGGCGAGGTCAAGGGTATACAGCACCTGTGACTGCCCCTGCACCACATCAACATTAGGAAAGATCTCGTCAAGAAAAACTCTGCGGCTCGCATAGCTGGAAAGATCGGCATCAGTAATCCCCGAAGGTCTGCTGCTCCCGTAGAAGACAGGATCTATACTATACCAGGCCAATTTTGCCCTTTTATAATTGGTAGCAAGGTCACCATTACCCAGCTCCCCGCCAAAACCAAGCGGCACACTGGAAAGTTCCCACCCCAGTGGATTATCTATAGCAATGGAAGTCTGTGCTGCCTCGAAATCGTCAACATAGGTGGTTGCCCGCCCCTCAAATTCACTTCCTTTTGGTGCCCCGGGAATTAAATAGGCCATCTCCCCACGCACAGAAAGATTGGAAACCACATCTGTATCAATATTGGGAAGCCTGTTCACCCAACGGGTCAAAAAGGGTAATTCTGTAGAGTAATTCAGGTTGAAACCAAGAATGGTATTATTGATGGGCTCGTAGCTGTAGTTCGATTTTTGGGTAAGCGGCCTTTCGTTAAGGTTTAAGTAAGTGGCACCAACAAGAAAATTCTCATTGATCATATGCTCCACATTGATCCCGGTGAATCGCTTTGTTTGCTGGCCAAAAAGGGCATTATTTTCAGTGGATACCTGGATGGGAATATTGGAAGCAAGTAAGGCCTCATCAAGGATCTGTACCCGGCCAAACTGGTAATTCACCACATAATCCACCCCTTCCTGTAGTACTCTCCCTCCGGCCGTAACCGTAACAGACCCCTGCGGTACATTAAAAGCCCCAATGGGAATTCCTTCTACGTTAGAAGATTTATACCTACCTCTTAACTGAAACTTGTTTTTCTCTGCCTGCTGCTGCTCTGCCTGGGTCTTGGTTGTGTTATAAAGCGCTCTAAAAACGTATTTTTGCTGATTGGCATTCCAGGTTTCCGGAATTTCATAGATCTCCGATCCTGCATTGGGGTTTGGATCCAATTTGTTGAAAAGATACTCCCCAAAAGGCTCTACAGAAGTGAAAATGATATTTCCCGTTTCAGCGTTGATGGTGATCCCCGGCACGAAATCAAAGAAGCCATCGCCGGTGGCAATCGGATCTCCATTGATATTCAGATTGTCGAGATTAAAAACCCGTAACAGGGTAGTTTGTTCAACATCTTCAGGAAGCGGCACCCCGTCAACTCCGGTGATATAATTCAATGGCTGAGGATCTGTATAAACAATATTCATCCTGAAATCCTCTCTTTCCAGATTGAAAGCCCCCAGGTTGTAAATGTTTTTCATCATCAGGTCCCAAACCGGCTCATCCACATTGGTCACTGTACTCTTAAGCATTTTCACCACCAGGTTTTGAGAGACCGAAGCTTCTATTCCCGTTCCGCCGGAAGCCTCTATACCATCACTCGCGAATTCCCCTACCTGGTAAACCTCTCCTCCAACAGTGTACTGAAAAGCCACGGCAAGGATCTCATCGCTGGCCAGTCGCTGGTTTAGGGAGATATATCCCAATCTTGAGTTAAGGCGATATTCCGAAGGTCTTAACTGCCTTGCATTTTCCAGCTTCACATAATCTGTTCCTTCTGAAACCTGTAAGCCTCCAAAACCTGCCTGTACACTCGCCACATCCCGAATAGCAGGTGTAAGCACAGATTCCTCAGGGCCTGTAATCCCAAAAGGATTTAAGTCGTTGTTCCGGTTATCGGCATACGCTCCCGGAGGCTGATTGAAAAATCCGGCCGGTGGATTATCCAATCCTATATTTCCAGGAACCGGAGATTCCCCCAGATCCTGAATGGCAACAATGTTGCGGGTGTCGGTCAGGTTCTGAACATTATTTGTTCTGTTGGTAACCCACACCTGCACCCGGGTTATTTGTACGTTGGAGTTTATAAAAGGGTAATTTTCAAGAGCTTCATCATAATGATCCCTAAAATAATGCGCAAGGAAGAAGTGGCGGTTCTCATCATACTCATTGGCAAACCTGTCAAATTCCTGCACCGTAGCACCACCTTCAACATTTACTGTTCTTCTTTCAGATTTCTGTTCAGAAAAAACTCCTGTGATGGTGGTCTTCCCAAACTGCAGCTGTGTCTTGACTCCAAAAAGGCTTTGCGCTCCCTGGATCAGGGCAGAGTTTAGTGGCATATTGATATTTCCCACTTCGATCTTCTGAATAATATCATCTTCGGTAGGGGTGTATTCCAGTTTCAGCTGGTTCTGGAAATCAAATGTGGATTCTGTGTCGTAGTTTGCTGTTACTTTAAGCCGCTCCCCTATGTTTCCGAGTAAACTTAATTGTATCCGTTGATCGAAGTCAAAAGTAAAGGTGCTTCTGTTACGTGGCGAAAAGGCCGGATTATCCCTTTTTGAGTACAGTATGCCCAGGTCGAGTGCCACAGATCCCTGCGGAATAAGTTCAATGTCTCCCCCGCCAAAAATATTCTGAAAAAAATCTGAATTCACGTAAAAGCCCGGCAAAAGATCCCGCTGATCTTCTTCGGTTCCTTCCTTTCTACCCGAGAGCGCATCACTTTTATCCTGGAAATATCGTTGCATCTCTTCCCGGATCACCAGTTCCTGATATTCTTCGGGTGTTAGAATAAGGGGTGCGGTGATATTTAATGGCCCAAGGGTTTCGGTATAGATATACCTGTCCAGGATAGGATCATAGGTATAGGAAGCAACAATACTTCCCGGTTGGGGTAATCGGATTTTTCCGAGGGAATAACCTGTCTTAGTAGTATCCTGAGAAACTAAGGTATCCTGGGCAGATGCAAGAAATGGGAATGCCAGTGCACAAAATAGTGCAATAGAATTTGAAAGCCAAAACCGACGGCTATAGTTCTGCCCCAAGGAATTATAATTTTTTAAGTGCCTGCTTTATAAGAGATTCTACCGTAGCATCAGGTTCTTCCCTAACAATTCTTTCCACCACCTTTTCAGATTGCTTGCGGGTATATCCAAGAGTCTCTAATGCTGATAACGCTTCTTCACGATTTGTATTGCTTTTTGGAGCTGAAACTTCATCAATACCAAAGACTTTAACGATCTTATCCTTAAGATCTATGATCACCCGTTGGGCAGTCTTTGCTCCAATACCTTTTATCCCCTGCACCGTCGCCACATCACCTGCCGCAATAGCTTCCATAATTTGCCGCGGTTCCAGCGATGACAGCATACTTCGCGCAGTGCTCGCTCCAACTCCGGACACAGAGATCAATAACCTGAAGATCTCCCGCTCGCTTTTTTCCCAAAATCCGTATAAGGTATGAGAATCCTCCTTCACCTGCAGATGCGTAAAAAGCCTGAGAGATTCTTGAGAAGGGATCAAAGAATAAGTATGGAGGGAGATATGAATAAAGTAGCTTACCCCGTTGCAATCGATCACCACATTTGTAGGATTTTTTTCAACGAGCCTGCCCTGAATGCTATAGATCATGGAATAAGGATGGTTAGTAAGCCAAAAGTAAGAAAATAAACAGGATAGAAAAATAAGAAATAACACCCATGAAATAAGCTTTCAAAAAACGGCTTTTTGAGAGGTCTTGGAAATAAAAAGCGGAAACAAATTTCTCTGTTTCCGCCTCAAAATTTTATGATGGGTTTCCTACTGGTCGCGTTGGGCTTTTCGCTCTTTTTCCTGAGCATCAACCACTGCGACAGCAGTCATATTCACGATCTCCTCTACGCTGGCTCCCAACTGCAGAACGTGTACGGGTTTTTTCATTCCCATAAGGATTGGCCCCACAGATTCAGATTTATTGAGTTCCTTGAGCAGTTTGTAGGTGCTGTTACCCGAATCCAAACTTGGAAATACAAGGGTGTTTACTTTCTTACCTGCCAGCTTGGAAAACGGAAATTTCTTCTGAAGCATTTCCCTGTTAAGGGCAAAGTCGGTTTGCATTTCGCCATCCACCACAAGATCCGGATAGAACCTGTGCAGGTAAGCAACGGCATCTTTGACCTTTTCTGCACGTTCATTCTTGGAGGAACCAAAGTTTCCATAGGAGATCATCGCGATCACCGGTTCCATCCCAAACAACCTAACAGTACGGGCTGTCATTTGAGCAATTTTTGCAAGCTCCTTAGCCGTGGGATCTATGTTTACGGAGGTGTCACTAATAAAAATGGGACCTCGGGAGGTGTTCATTAAATTGGTTGCGGCAACTTTTGAGACTCCGTTTGCTTTTCCAATCAATTCCAGCAATGGTTTTAAAACCGTAGGATAAGACCTGGAGTATCCTGAGATCAACGCATCGGCATCACCCTCATTCACCATCATGGCTGCAAAATAATTTCGCTCCCGCATAAGCAGTTCGGCGTCATAGCGGGTTACACCTTTGCGCTTCCTGGTGTTCCAATACACTTCTGCATATCGGTTTCTGCGGCCGCTTTCTTCAGCAGATTTATTGTCGATGATTGGCACATCATCTGCATGAAAGTCGATTTCCCGCATGAGCTCCTCGATCACGTCCCGTTGTCCTAAAAGTATTGGACTTGCGATGCCTTCGTCATGTACAATCTGTGCCGCTTTAAGCACATCAAGATGATCTGCCTCTGCAAAAACCACTTTTTTGGGGTTCATTTTTGCCCGGTTCATGAGCAAACGGGTGATCTTATTGTCATTCCCCATTCGCTCCAGCAGCTCATCAACATACTTATCCCAATCATGAATAGGATTTTTTGCAACTCCAGACTCCATAGCGGCTTTGGCCACCGCAGGCGGAACTACAGAGATTAAACGCGGATCAAAGGGTTTGGGTATAATATAATCCTTCCCAAAGATAAGTTTGGTCTCCCCGTAAGCGATATTCACCTGCTCGGGCACCGGATCTTTGGCTAACCTGGCTAGTGCCTTTACAGCTGCCATTTTCATTTCCTCGTTGATCTTGGTGGCTCGCACATCCAGCGCACCTCTAAAAATGAACGGAAATCCCAGTACATTATTTACCTGGTTAGGATGATCGCTTCGACCGGTAGCCATAATGATGTCCTTGCGGGTGGATACAGCAAGATCATAATCTATTTCCGGTTCGGGGTTTGCCATGGCGAAAACGATAGGTCGCTTTGCCATTTTCTTAAGCATTTCGGGTGTTACAATGTTCCCTACTGAAAGCCCCAGGAATACATCGGCACCATCCATGGCTGCCGATAAGTTCTCATATCTTTTCTTTATTGCGAAACGTTGCTGAAGATCTGAAAGGTCCTCCCGTCCCGAATGCAGTACTCCCTTAACATCAAACATGATAATATTCTCAAGTTTCACCCCGAGTAATACATAGAGGTTTGCACAGGCAATAGCCGCCGATCCAGCACCCGAGATCACTACTTTAACCTTATCGATCTTCTTTTTGGCAAGTTCAAGGGCATTTAATAATGCTGCCGAAGAAATGATTGCAGTACCATGCTGGTCATCGTGCATCACCGGGATATCCAGTTCTGCCTTTAACCTTCTTTCTATTTCAAAAGCTTCGGGAGCTGCGATGTCTTCAAGGTTGATTCCGCCGAAGGTTGGGGCAATATTTTTTACAGTATTCACAAAAGCATCAACATCTTTCGTGTCCACTTCAATATCAAAAACATCAATGTCGGCAAAGATCTTGAACAGCAATCCTTTCCCTTCCATTACGGGTTTGGAGGCTTCGGGACCAATATCCCCGAGTCCAAGAACCGCGGTACCGTTAGAGATCACCGCTACCAGGTTGCCCTTGGTGGTATATTTATAAACGTTTTCAACATTTTTATGGATCTCCAGGCAGGGTTCTGCCACTCCCGGGGAGTAGGCTAAAGAAAGGTCGCGCTGGGTAGAATATTTTTTGGTAGGCACCACCTGGATCTTTCCCGGGTGCGGTTTTGCGTGGTAGACTAAAGCCTCACGTCTTTTGCGTTCGTTCCTCATAATTCCCTGTTTGTTCAGGACGTACAAAGGTAAGAGTTTAGGATTTATGGGGTACTGATGTGGGTCATTTTTTAATGCTCTCTATTGAGCCGTGTTAAATCGCGGCTTTACTTCCCGAAGCTTATGTTCTCCGGCGGCACCAGCTCATTCAACTTCTCTCTGTATTCCGGCGGCAGCAATTCCAGGCCTAACTGATAGGAAGCATTCATCCACCCAAAGCCTGAGGTCGTAATATAATCGAACTCCGTACCTACGTTTCCGTATTCAGCGTAGACCTTGTGGGTGCGGTCTACCACATCATATTTTTCGGGAATTGTGCCGTTGTAATCCACCGCATTTTTGGTGATCATATAAAGCCAGCGATAGATGAGCTCATATGCGGTTGTTTCATATCCATAATTGAGTAAACCATGCCACAGCAACATCTGGTGCGGAGCCCAGCCGTTGGGATAATCCCATTGCCGCTGCACCTTATTGGTCGCGGTTTTTTCTACAGAAGTTTTTGCTGTTGATAGAATACCTCCCGGTGCCATCAAATGCTCTCTTAGTTCTTTCACCATTTGTTCAGCCTGTGCTTTTGAAGCCAATCCCGCCCACAACGGGTACAAATTAGTAGCCGAAATAAATCCTGTTTGTTGTTCCTTTACAAAGTCATAGTCAAAGAAGCTGCCGGCCTTCTCATTCCATAGATACTCATCCATCAATTGCTTCCTTTTTTCAGCTTTTTGATGCCAGTATTCCGAAGTATATTTTTTTCCCGAAGCTGTCGTGTAACTACCGTCAAAATACTCCTCAATCAAAGCTTCAAAATCCTTTTCATATTTATAAAGCAGGGAATTGAGATCTACAGTATTTAAATTTGCAGCACGATTTTCCAGGCGCCAGGAGGTATCATGACCGCTTTCCCTAACACTGCGATCATGCACAAAATATTCATCCAGTTCCTTGTCTATAATTTCGCCCGACTTATAGCCGGCTTCAAATTCGGCCACGGGCAAATCATGTTTAGCAGCATATTTCTTTAATACCTCTTCAAAATGCCCTTTTTCGGTCTCCGGCGGAATACCTGTTCCCTGGCCCAGGTACCGGTTTAGGCCGGTTTTTGTCAAGCGTTCGCCTTCTACCATCCACACCTCTTCATATTCCTTAATTGCAGCGTCCAGAGCCTTCCTTAACCATGCTTCATCCTGTTCATCCATAGCCTCGTAAACCTGGCGAACAAATGAAGACATGAAGGGAGGTTGGGTGCGGGTGAGATAGTAAGAACGGTTGGCGTTGAGGATCTTTCCGTAGTGATTGATTTGGTACACAAAATTATCCACCATCGCTTTCGCAAGATCAAGACGGCCGTCGAGGAGCAAACCTACTCCTTCAAAATAGCTGTCCCATCCATACATTTCGTTAAATCTACCCCCGGGAACTACGAAAGGGACTCCGCGACCATTTTCAATCTTAAGAGCCAGTAATCCCGGTTGATCATTTATGGATTTCACGTATTGCGGACTTATCTGCTTCGGAAGGATCACTACTTCCAGATTTTCAAATTCCTGCTGAAGCTGTCTGTAATACTTGATCCCAACAGTATCTGAAGCCGGCACGTACAGCCGTTGTACACTATCTTCGGCCTTGGAATCCTTCAGGATCTTCCTGAGCCCCTTCTGATCAATGCTACGGGTGAGATCATCCCAGAACTGTTCTTTAATCCGCCGGGAAATTCGGTTGGCAGGAGCTTCTTTAATTCTATCCAGGGAGATCTGCAGGCTGTCCTTTTCTTGAGCCCGGGCTATGGCCAACTCCTGAAGCAGGTTTGAGAGAAAGTAAACCTCCTCTATCGCCACAGAATCCCCTGCTGAAAGAGGGACCAAAAAAGGCATTTTTGGCTTATCTTCTATGGTGATCTTTTTATCCCCGTCTGTATCTATCTGAACCAGCAGGCGCGGCATGGTTTCCTCTACATTTAACTGCAGTTCCTGTGCTAAAACCGGGAAAGAAAGACAAAAACAAATAAGGGCTGAAAAAAGCTTTTTTGAGGCCATAGTTTTTCAATGAGACAGAAAGTTACAAAACTCTCTGAACAAAATGAATCTACTCCTCCTTCAGAAAGCTGATGTTGCGGGTGAGTCCGCTGTATTTGGTGCGTTTAACTGCCGACTTTTTAAAAACTTTTCTAAAGGTCTCTTCAGTGATCTCTTCCCAGTCTTTTTTGCTCATGCTCAACAGCTCGGGATGCGGATTAAAAAGCGGTTCATTGTGAGGTTTGGAAAACCGGTTCCAGGGACAAACATCCTGGCAAATATCACAGCCAAAGGCCCAATCTTCAAATTTGCCTTTCATCTCCTGCGGCAGTTCATCTTTGAGCTCAATAGTAAAGTAGGATATGCATTTGCTGCCATCCACTTTGTATGGTTCTACAATGGCGTTGGTGGGACAGGCGTCAATACAGGCAGTGCAGCTTCCGCAGTGGTCTGTAACGGGTGTGTCATATTCCAGCTCAAGATCAACAATGAGTTCGGCTACAAAAAAGAAGGAGCCTTTTTGCTTGGAAAGCAGCAGGGTATGCTTACCCACCCAGCCCAATCCGGCCTTAGCCGCCCAGGCCTTGTCCATGACCGGTGCAGAATCTACGAAGGCCCGGCCTTCTACTTCCCCGATTTCCTGCTGAATGAATTCCAGCAAACTTTTAAGCTTATCCTTTATGACAAAATGATAGTCTGTTCCATAAGCATACTTGCTGATCTTGTAGGTGTCCTCGCGTTGAGTTTCTTCGGGATAATAATTGAGGAGCAGTGAAATAACACTTTTCGAACCTTCCACCAGTTTTGTGGGGTCTAAACGCTTGTCAAAATAGTTCTCCAAAAATGACATTTTCCCATGCCTTTGTTTTTTAAGATATTCCTCCAAACGTGGCGCTTCCTCCTCAAGGAACTCAGCTTTGGAAATTCCGCATGAAAGAAAGCCGAGGCGGTTGGCTTCGGCTTTTATTAGTTGACTGTACTGGCACTTCTTATCCACCGTACAAAGTTAAGATTATTTAATTTTTTAAGATCAGCTTACGCAAAATTGAAATCTACCTTGAAGTAAACTCCAAAACAGCATTTTTGGGCTTTAAAGTGATGAGTGGCTTAATCTCAATTTCAGAATTAATAGCTTTTATTCTGAATTTTTTCACCAGTTCAGCTATAGCCATGATCATTTCGTACATGGCAAAATTATTACCTATGCACTTTCGGGGACCTGCCCCAAAAGGAAAATAATGGGAAGAGAATTCTGTCGGGTCTGCTTCTGAAAACCGTTCGGGAAAAAATTTTTCAGGATCCTTCCAGAACTTCTTATGGCGATGGATTTCGTAGACAGAAAATAAGAGCGTGGTTTCTTTTGGGAATTCCATGTCTTCAAACTCATCATCTTCAATATTCATCCTGTCAATAAAATAAGCAGGAGGATAAAGTCTCATGGATTCTTCAACTACGTTCTGTGTAAAGCTGCACTTTTGAATGAATTCCATCAAAGACGAGGCTTCAGTTTCGGCTTTTTGAACCTCCCTTAAAATCTTTTCCTGATACTGCGGATGTTTTGCTAACAATTGTGCGGTAAAAGTAAGTGCATTTGAGCTGGTTTCATGACCGGCGGTAAAGAGAATAAGGATCTCATCGAGAAGTTGCTCCCGTGTCATTGGCTCTCCATCCTCATATCGGGCATCGAGCAGCATATCCAATAGATCGTCATGTCTTACTCCGCTTTTCTTGCGCTCTTCCACAATGCAATTCAGGATTTCCCGTGCCTCACCTGTAAGTTTTAAGTGTTGATCTATTTTCCCGCTGAGGCTAAACCACCAACCAAGATAGGGCTGACGCAATTCGCGAACAACCATTTTTTGGGCAGCCTCTGTGATGAATTGAAGCCTGTTGATGTCACTTTGAGAAGCAGCGCTGCTGAATAAGGATTTCACGACAGTTTGAAAGGCCAGATCATTAAAAACAGGAAAGATATCAAATGATCTTTCGGTTTCGATTTTAACTAATTCCCCTTCTATCGCTGCTTTGATACTGGAAAGAAGATTTACGAGTTGCTTTTTGTGAAAGGCCGGCTGTAAAAGTTTTCTTTGGCGCTTCCAGTGCTCACCCTCTGCAGTAAGTAATCCGGCGCCTAAATACTTTGCAATATCCTCAGTTTGCACCTCTGTTTTCCTGTAGTTCTTTTGATTCTTCTGAAGAGCGTATTGGAGGAATAAAGGATTACGTGAAAAGATCACTCTTCTGCCCCAACCTACGTCAAGTTGAAAAGTATCTCCCAATGCTTCGAACCTCTCGTGATGAAATGGCAAAGGATTCACCAAAATTCTACGGGCATTAGCATAAAACTGAAGCCTGGAAACTTTAGGTATTCCTTTTAATCCTTTCATCTTTTTTCTTTAAGACCTAATAGGTTTTCGGGAAGCTGTAGGGTTAAATTCACTAAAACAATCCGCCCTGGATGCCCCCTCTCACGCGACCGAGATGTTTATAGGCAGCTTCGGTAACTTCGCGCCCCCTGGGAGTTCGTTGAATGAATCCCTGCTGAATAAGGAAAGGTTCATAAACCTCTTCAATGGTTTCGGCACTTTCGCTCACCGCCGTGGCAAGCGTAGTTAACCCTACCGGCCCACCTTTGAACTTATCAATAATAGTAGTAAGGATCTTGTTATCCATTTCATCAAGACCGTGGGCATCAACATTTAAAGCTTTCAGGCTATACCTGGCGATCTCAATATCGATCTTCCCGTTGCCTTTGATCTGGGCAAAATCCCGCACCCTTCTTAAAAGGGCATTAGCGATACGAGGTGTACCACGGCTACGGCCGGCGATCTCGATAGCAGCTTCCATGGTAATGGGCACTTTTAGGATCTGAGCACTTCGCTGAACAATATCTGAAAGTAATTCTGTGGTATAGTATTCGAGTCGGCTGGAAATACCGAAGCGGGCGCGCATAGGAGCTGTTAGTAATCCGCTGCGGGTGGTGGCACCAATAAGAGTAAAGGGGTTCAGGTTGATCTGCACAGATCTGGCATTGGGGCCCGTTTCGATCATGATATCGATCTTGTAATCTTCCATGGCCGAGTAAAGATACTCCTCCACCACAGCGCTAAGCCGGTGGATCTCATCAATAAAGAGCACATCGCGTTCGTCCAGGTTGGTAAGCAAACCGGCAAGATCTCCCGGTTTATCGAGCACAGGACCTGAGGTCACTTTTATGCCCACTCCGAGTTCGTTGGCAAGAATATGTGCCAGAGTTGTTTTCCCTAACCCGGGAGGCCCATGAAAAAGCGTATGATCTAAAGCTTCTCCCCGCTGATTGGCAGCTTTTACAAAAACCTTTAAATTATCCAACACCTGATCCTGACCTGCAAAATCATCAAATTCGAGGGGGCGTAAAGCTCTCTCGATATCCATCTCTTCCGAAGAAAAATGTTCTCCGGTGGGATCAAGGTTTTCGTTCATACAAACTAATGTTTAGAAACAAAGATAAAAGAAAAAGCCTTTTCATGGGGGCGAAAAGGCTTTTAGATATGAGGTAATCAGAACTTAATGGTTAAGCTCTTCTTCCCCTTTTTGAAGAGGTACATTCTGCGGCGCAAAATCCTGACCTGCAATTACGTATTCTCCCTGTTCATTCGTTTTACTGTAGTCATAAGGCCAACGGTAAACAGTTGGTATCTCTCCAGGCCAGTTACCGTGAATAGGCTCAACCGGAGTAGTCCATTCCAGAGAATTGGAATTCCATGGGTTTGCAGTAGCCTTTTTCCCAGCGATTATGGAATGAATAAAGTTGTAAAGGAATACCAGTTGTACCAGCGCGGTAATGATCGCAAAAACTGTGATCAATACGTTGATCTCTAAAAGGTCATCAAAATACGGGAATGCGGTGTTGTCATAATAACGTCTTGGCAGACCTGCCATTCCCACAAAGTGCATTGGGAAGAAAACTCCGTAGGCCCCAATGATAGTGATCCAGAAGTGAACATATCCAAGATTTTTATTCATCATACGACCGAACATCTTGGGGAACCAGTGATAGATCCCGGCGAACATTCCGTAAAGCGCAGAGATACCCATTACCAGGTGGAAGTGAGCCACAACGAAGTATGTATCATGCACGTTTATGTCAAGTGTACTGTCTCCAAGTACAATTCCTGTTAAACCTCCTGTGATGAAGGTAGAAACGAAACCAATGGAAAACAACATTGATGGGTTTAACTGCAGATTCCCTTTCCAGATCGTCGTGATCCAGTTAAAGGCTTTCACTGCGGAAGGAATTGCGATCAATAAAGTCGTAAAAGTAAACACAGAACCAAGGAACGGGTTCATCCCCGATACGAACATGTGGTGACCCCAAACAATAGTAGAAAGGAAAGCAATTCCCAGTATGGATGCAATCATGGCACGGTATCCAAAAATTGGTTTCCTGGCGTTGGTTGCAAGAATTTCTGATGCAATACCCATGGCCGGAAGGATAACGATATAAACTTCGGGGTGTCCAAGGAACCAGAATAAATGTTCAAACAAAATTGGAGAACCACCCTGATAATGCAATACTTCTCCACCAATGAAAATATCACTAAGGAAGAAAGAAGTTCCAAAACTTCTATCCATAATAAGCATCAAAGCTGCCGATAAAAGTACCGGGAAAGATACTACCCCAATAATTGCGGTTACAAAAAGAGCCCATATGGTCAATGGCAAGCGGGTCATTGACATCCCTTTTGTTCTCAGGTTGATAACTGTAACAATGTAGTTAAGAGAACCAAGTAAAGAAGAGGCTATAAAGATGGCCATAGAAACAAGCCAAAGCGTCATTCCCAAGCCCGAACCACCAATTGCCTGTGGCAATGCACTTAAAGGCGGATATATGGTCCATCCCGCAGATGCAGGACCTGCTTCTACAAATAAAGAACCGATCATGATCACACAGGATAGGAAGAACAACCAATAAGAAAGCATGTTCATAAATCCTGATGCCATATCCCTTGCTCCAATTTGAAGCGGGATCAACAGGTTACTGAAAGTACCACTCAAGCCCTGAGTAAGTACGAAGAAAACCATTATGGTCCCATGCATGGTAACCAGGGCCAAATAAATATCCTGGCTCATTACCCCTCCCGGAGCCCAATCTCCAAGGAAGATCTCGAATATCTTAAAAGATTCTGCAGGCCAGGCGATCTGCATACGGAAGAACACGGACATTGCAATCCCGATGATCCCCATAATAAGTGCCGTAAAAAGGTATTGCTTTGCAATAACCTTATGGTCCATACTGAATATGTATTTCGTAAAGAAGTTACCCTCATGGTGGTGATCATCATGAGCGTGTTCATTAACTGGTACGTGTCCTACTGCTGACATATTTCTTTAATCTTAAACTTATTAATTTTCTACCTGTGCTACTTCTGTTGCAGGTGCAGCCGTTTCCATAGTTTGGCTGTACTCCTTTTGCTCTGCTATCCAGGCATTAAAATCTTCTTCGGATTCCACAACTACTTTCATTTGCATATTGTAATGTGCAACCCCGCAAATCTTGTTACATAACAGGTAGTATTCGAATTGCTCATAGTTACCAAGAGGTTCTTCTCCGGCTGCCATACGGGCCTCATTCCCACTTTTCCTTATCTCATTGATCCTTGCCACCTTATCTCTCATGTATTCGGTATCATTAATCTCATCTGTAGTAATGGTAGGAGTAAAAGAGAACTGAGTGATCATACCGGGTACCACGTTCATTTGGGCTCTAAAATGAGGGAAATATGCGGAATGAAGTACATCCTGAGATCTCATTTTAAATAGCACCGGCCTGTTTACGGGAAGGTGGATCTCGGCAGTAATCACATCATCCATGGCATAAGGATCACTTTCATCAACACCCATGGTATTAGCTCCTTCAATGAACCTCACATTAGCTTTTCCAAGGACATTGTCCTTTCCGGCATATCTCGCCTGCCAGCTGAATTGCTTGGCATAAAGTTCGATTACAATCGGATCATCTTCTTCATTGATGTCCATGATATCTGTCCAGGTGAAAAGTCCGTAAATGATCAGTCCTGCAAGAACGATCACCGGGATAATGGTCCAGACAAATTCCAGTTTGTCATTATCAGCAAAAAATAAGGCTTTATTCCCTTTTTTACCCTTGTATTTAAAAGCGAAATAGTGAAGTAATCCCTGGGTGATCACCTGCACAAACATGATCACTGCCATGGTGATCAATAACAGGTTGTCATATTGCACCCCATGTTCTGACGAAGCAGCAGGCAGAGCCCGGTCTCCAAACGTCCAGAAGTTGTACAACATGAATATATAAAATGCAATTCCAAAAGCCAATAGCAGGTTTCCCTGTATCCTGTTATCCTTATCACTGGCGATTTGTGAGGAGTCCAGGGTATTGGTATTTCTGGACAACTGGTAGATCTTCGTGAGTTGCCAGAAAGTTATCGCAAATAATGCTACTACTACAATTACTAAAAATGCCGTCATTTTATAATTTCTCTTTAAACAATCTTTTAATAATGATAATGCTCACTCTCCTTCATGAATGGATTTCTTTTCGCCATCAACGGAGCTTTAGTAAGAGAACTGAATACTACAAAAATAAACAATCCTGCAAAGAAAGCCAGCGCACTTAATTCAGGCACTCCTATAAACCATGATTCCCCAACCGTTGCAGGCATTACCATTACAAATACGTCAAGGTAATGTCCAACAAGAATAATAATCCCTGTCATAACCACAAACCAATTTACACGTTTGAAGTCGCTGTTCATTAATAACAATAGCGGGAAGATAAAGTTTAGAGCTACCATTCCGAAGAAAACAAGACCATAATCTTCAATTCTCGCAACAAAATAAGTTACCTCTTCAGGAATATTTGAATACCAGATAAGCATGAACTGTGAGAACCACAGATAAGTCCAGAAAATACTGATCCCGAACATGAACTTTGCAAGGTCATGAATGTGACTGTCATTAACCAGGGGTAAAAATCCTCTTGATTTAAGATAGATGGTCACAAGAGCGATCACAGTAATACCTGAAACAAACATACTGGAGAAAACATACCAGCCAAAAAGGGTACTAAACCAGTGTGGATCTAAACTCATGATCCAATCCCAGGACATCATGGATTCGGTTACGATAAAGAATACTAAAAATCCGGCTGCAAGTTTGAAATTCTTTTTATACCAGAAGTTGTCTGTTGCATCATCCTGTTTTAGAGAATTTCTTCTCATGAAATACCTGAAGATATTCCACCCGGCAATATATATCGCTGCCCTGATAAGGAAGAATGGCACATTTAAGAATCCGCTTTTATTCTGAATGATCTCGTCATGAGCTACTACATCGGGATCCATCCACACGAAAAGGTGGTTGATATGGAAACCTGAAAGGGCTAAAAGGATGAACATAATGATACTTCCAGGCAACAGGTAAGAGGTAATTCCCTCCATTACTCTGAAAAGTACAGGAGACCATCCGGCTTGCGCAGCATATTGAACCGCATAAAAAGCAAGAACTCCAAGGGCGATCATAAAGAAAAAGAAAGCCGAAACATATAAAGCAGCCCATGGCTTATTCTGCAATTGGTGCAGTAAATGTTCAAGGTGTACAAGCTCAGCATCCTCGGCCATAGCATGTTTTTCTTCATCGGTACGTTCAGTTTCTACCTGATGTTCTGATGGGACAAAATCAAAACCCTGAGCATCGTCTTCTATTTCATCTTCGGTTTGACCGGTAAGCGGCATTTCAACAACTTCACCATGATCATCATGTGCGACCATTTCCCTTACCTCGTCAATAGTAGCCGGCGCTGCAATGAATCCGTAGATCAAGCCCAAAAGACCTACTACCATTAGAATGATAGAAAATAATTTTAATTTACTGGATAGCGTGTACATACTGTATAATATCTAATGTGCTGTTATTCTTGGGTTTCGTCGATTGGTTCTGCTTCCGATTCATCTTGCTTCACTTCCATAGGTTGTTCGGCATTTACCGGAGGCATCAGGTTTTCTGCATTCTCCATTTCGAATTCACGCGCAGGATTTCCTTCCAACTGGTCCTTTAAAGACATCACATAATGGGTGATCATCCAACGTTCTTCAATGGAAGTTTGTGAGGCATATGAACCCATGGCGTTAAGACCATAATATTGTACATGATAAACACTTCCTTCGGTAATCGCCCTTCCGGCATCATCATAGCTCGGAATACCCAGGATCTTTTCTCTTTGCACTAAAATTCCCTTTCCGTCACCTTTATCACCGTGGCAAACCGCACAATAAATGGTATAAAGAGCCTTTCCTGTAGCTAAGTTATCTTCGGTATATGGCAGAGGATTCTGATTTTCGGCTTTAGCCGCAGCATAACCTTCAGCACTATTCTCGTAATCATATGGTTTCCAACCTCTGGAAACAGTTCCCTCTACAGGTAATTTAGCTTCCTGTTGGTTTACAAACACATCGTATGCTCCATAAGGTTCATAACTCACAGTTTCATACATATTAGGCATGTACTGGTAGTTAGGCTTTGAGTTTTCCACACAGGAAACAGCACTCAATGCCAGTATGAAGAATATGGATTTCTTAAATAAACTTTCCATTGGTTTATTTGTTATCTATTAATTTAATTTCAGAAGCTCCGGTGTTGAACAAAAAGTCCGTCAATTCCTTTGCATCATGATTCCCTAAAGTCACTTCCATAAGAAAGTGGTCATCTGTAGTTCTTACGTCAGGATTTTCCGCTTTTTTAAAAGGCCATAATTTACTTCTCATAAAGAAAGTAAAAACCATAAGGTGAGCTGCAAAAAATACTGTAAGCTCGAACATAATAGGTACAAATGCAGGCATATTCTGAATAAAGCTAAAACTAGGTTTTCCTCCAATATCCATTGGCCAGTCCTGGATCATAATGAAATTCATCATGGCAGTTGCTACGATCAAACCAATGATCCCATAGATAAATGAGGTGATAGCGAGCCTTGTAGGCGCTAAACCCATCGCTTTATCCAAACCGTGCACAGGGAAAGGTGTGTAAATCTCCCTAATGCTGTAGCGAGCCTCTCTTACTTGCCTCACCGCCTGTAAAAGCAAGTCATCATCTGTATAAAGAGCGTGTATAACTTTAGATGCCATTATTATTTCTTTTTAAGTTGGTTTGCCTGTTGGTTCCAATCTCCACGATTCTCTTTCGTTGGGAAATTATCAATGACCCTGTCAAGCAGTTCATAGTCTTCAAACGTAAGATTGCTCACCTGTGCATAGGTATAAATACCCACCTGATGTAGTTTTTGTTCCATTACAGGACCCACTCCGTTGAGCTTCTGCAGATCATCGGCATGGTTAGCTCCCGGATCGTACACCCCTATGCGGTGAAGCATTTCATCAATTTTGTCTTTATCGATCTCTGAATCTGTAAGGCTTTCGGTATGAGTTGTAGGTTCATGCTCCCTGCGGGTTTCATATTCGTCCCTTTTGATCCATCCTTCTTCAACATTAGAAACAGGTTCTCTAACAATGGTATTGGTATGATCTGCATGATCTCCGTGCTCTTCACGTAATTTCTTATACCTGTCTCCTGAAGCCTTAAGAATTGTCTTCACCTCTGCCTGTGCGATCACAGGGAAGGTTCTTGCATAAAGAAGGAATAACACAAAGAAGAATCCAATGGTTCCAATAAAGATCCCGATATCAACAAAAGTAGGAGAGAACATTGTCCATGAAGAGGGAAGATAATCCCTATGCAAAGAGGTAACGATAATCACGAAACGCTCGAACCACATTCCAATGTTCACTACAATAGAGATAAAGAATGAGAACATAATACTTGTACGAAGTCTCTTGAACCACATGAACTGCGGAGAGAATACGTTACAGGTCATCATCGCCCAGTAAGCCCAGGCATAAGGACCGGTAGCCCTGTTAAGGAAAGCATATTGTTCGTACTCAACTCCTGAGTACCAGGCCATAAATAACTCTGTAATATAAGCCACACCAACGATAGAACCTGTAATCATAATTACGATGTTCATCAATTCGATGTGTTGTATGGTAATATAGTCTTCGAGATTTGACACTTTTCTCATGATGATGAGCAGCGTGTTCACCATAGCAAATCCTGAGAAAATCGCCCCTGCAACGAAGTATGGAGGGAAAATGGTGGTGTGCCATCCGGGAATAACCGAGGTAGCAAAGTCAAAGGATACAATAGTGTGTACAGAAAGTACAAGAGGAGTAGCCAAACCTGCCAAAACAAGTGACACCTCTTCAAAACGTTGCCAGTCTTTAGCACGTCCACTCCAACCAAAACTCAGGATTCCATAAATGTGTTTTTGGAATGGTTTTATTGCACGATCACGAATCATTGCAAAATCGGGAAGCAATCCTGTCCACCAGAACACCAATGAAACAGAGAGATAGGTAGAGATCGCAAAAACGTCCCAAAGCAGCGGAGAGTTGAAGTTCACCCAAAGGGAACCAAACTGGTTTGGGATAGGAAGTACCCAGTAAGCAAGCCATGGACGCCCCATGTGAATGATTGGGAACAATCCTGCCTGAACTACCGAGAAAATTGTCATAGCCTCTGCCGAACGGTTAATCGCCATTCTCCATTTTTGGCGGAAAAGCAAAAGTACTGCCGAAATAAGTGTTCCGGCGTGACCAATACCTACCCACCAAACAAAGTTGGTGATATCCCAGGCCCAACCTACAGTTCTGTTAAGTCCCCAGGTTCCAATTCCTGTGGAAACGGTATAGATAATACAACCCAATCCCCAAAGGAAAGCTACAAGCGCAATAGAGAATACAATCCACCATGATTTATTTGCCCGTCCTTCAACAGGGGCGGCCACATCTATCGTAACATCATGATAGGTCTTATCGCCAAGTACTAAAGGCTTTCGAATGGGTGCTTCGTAATGAGACATATGCTTATTGTAAATTAATTCTATTTATTTTTTTAGGCTTCTGTGGTGTTACGAACTTTCGTTTGGTACATCACATTAGGTTTGGTTCCCACGTATTCAAGAGCATGATACATTCTGTCATCTTCACTTAAAGCAGCGATACGACTGTTCTCATCATTGACATCTCCAAATACAATAGCTCCTTTATCACAAGCTGCAGAACATGCAGTCTGGAATTCGCCATCTTCGATAGCCCTTCCTTCACGTTTTGCGTCAAGAATGGTCTTCTGAGTACGTTGAATACAGAAAGAACATTTTTCCATAACTCCTCTTGAACGCACAGTAACATCGGGATTCAATACCATACGACCAAGGTCATTGTTCATGTGGTAATCGAACTCCTCATTCTTCGCATATAAGAACCAGTTGAACCTTCTTACCTTATAAGGACAGTTGTTCGCACAATATCTTGTTCCCACACATCTGTTATAAACCATTTGGTTTTGTCCCTGACGACCGTGCATTGTAGCAGCAACCGGACATACAGTTTCACATGGCGCATGATTACAATGCTGACAAAGCATTGGCTGGAATACCACCTGTGGATTATCTGAAGCTACCTCAAGTTCTTTAAACTGACCAAGAGAATCTCCAAGGCCACTCATATTATCTTTCTTCTCGATATCCTCATGGAAGGTATCTTCGGAAGAGTAGTAACGGTCAATACGCAACCAGTGCATATCACGGTACTTTCTCACCTCTTCCTTACCAACTACAGGAACATTGTTCTCTGCATGACACGCAATCACACAAGCTCCACATCCTGTACAGGCATTAAGATCAATAGACATCTTAAAATGATGCCCAACAGATCTGTCAAAACCGTCCCAAAGATCCACATCCGGTGAAGTTACCGGAGTCTCAACATGGTTTAGAGAAACCTGCGGCATGTGATTCCACACATGGACATCCTTAGTATTGAAAATCTCAAGGGTGGTTTCTTTAACGATATCTTCCCTACCCATTAAGGTAGTATGAAGCTGAAGACATGCAAATTCATGCATCCCTCCTGCTTTTTCTATAGTAACATTTTGAAAGGAGCTAAAATCCTTGTAAAGCGGATAAGCATTAACCCCTACCTGCATTTCACGCTGAACTCCCTCTTTCTTACCGTAACCTAATGCAAGGGATACAACTCCTCTTGCCTGTCCCGGCTGTATAAACACAGGCACCCTTTCCAGCACAGTATCTCCTACTTTTAGATTTACGTAGCTTCCGTTGAGAGCTCCGTTGGATACATGCTCGTTTTCAAGGCCCATCTCTTCAGCATCAATCCTGGAGACCATAAGATAGTTATCCCATGATGCTCTTGTGATAGGATCCGGTAATTCCTGTAACCATGGATTATTAGCCATGTTTCCGCTTCCCATTGCTACAGAAGTATATAGCTCCAGCTCCAATCCTTCTCCCGCAGCGGCAGAAGATAAATTTCTTACAGCCGAACTGTCATCAAAAGAACCTGCTCCAACTGCTCCTTCACCTGCAGCTCCTGCGGCGGCAGTTTCTGTTACTGCCGAGTTTCCTCCGGGCGCAGTTCCTTCAAATACACCGTCATGCAGGGCATCTGTCCATGGAGTTGAACCCATGGAACCTTCCCAAAGTTGCTTCAGGTAATCTGAATATGATGTATTATTATCGGACCATCTTAAAAGAACGTCCTGAAATTGACTTGTATCGAATAAAGGCCTGATGGTTGGCTGCATAAGACCAAACTTGTTTGCAGTGAACTGAACATCACCCCAGCTCTCAAGATAATGAGGCGTGGCAGCAACATAATCACTAAGCATCGCGGTTTCATCCTTTTTCATGGAGAAAGCCACCTTTAGATCCACATTTTTAAGACCTTCTACAAATTCATTAGCAAAAGGCAAACTATAAGCTGGATTAACTCCCGCAATAAGAAGAGCTCCAACCTGGCCGGCGTTCATATCGGCTACCAATTGCTTCACCTGGGCCACATTCCCCTGTCTCAGCATTCTTGGATTTGCCGTGTCCATAACCTGGCTACCGAGAGCTTCATTAATAGACAGCACGAGAGATTGTGCATCAACATCAGGAATCCCGGAAACAACTACTGCCCCGCTTCCGGAACTACGCAATTGTTTTGCAGCACTCTGCAGAGCCTGACTAATATTTTCGGGTAGATTGTTTGAAGATGAACCGCCGGTTACATATCCATGAAGAGCCGCAAGTGCCGCTTTTTGTTGAGAAAGCGTAAGAGGAATCCTCTTATCTGCGTTTGCGCCGGATAATGTAAATCTTGATTCAAATTGAATATGACGGGACATTTTACCTTCCTGTGGAATACGTCCTTTTGCATAAGCCGCGTCATAACCTCCCCCGGCCCAATCTCCAAGGAAATCGGCTCCGATTGAAACAATGGTTTCGGCCTTTGAAAAATCATAGCTGGGAAGTGCTCTTTTTCCGTAACGTGCCTGGAAAGCTTCCAAAGCAGCATCTTCAGAAACAGTATCATAAACTACATGACGCACATTTCCATAGCGCTGAGAAAATTCATTGATAATTTTTGAAGTAGAAGGACTTGCAAAGGTTTGGGTTAAAAGCACTATCTGCCCGTCAACAGCGTTCAGTTTTTCTTTTATTTCCCTATCAAATTGTTCCCATGAAACAACTTCTCCATTTGCCAATGGCCTTTGAAGTCTTTTATTGTCATATAAAGAAAGTACCGATGCATGCACCCTGGCATTTGCTCCGGTAGTTCCCATTGTATTATGTTCGATCTTAATAGGACGACCTTCACGTGTCTTTACCAGTACACTTGAAAAATCAAACCCATCGGCCATAGTTGTGGCGTAGTAATTAGCCACACCCGGAACGATCCTCTCGGGCTGCACCACGTAAGGGATAGATTTCATCACCGGACCTTCACAGGCAGCCAACGAAGCAGCTGCAGTACTAAAGCCTACGTACTTTAAAAAGTCCCTTCTGGAAGTCGTTGAAGCTTCAAGAGAAGCTTTGTCGCCAAGGAACTCATCTGTAGGGATCTCCTCTACAAATTCTTTATGACTGTGTGTCTCAACAATTGAGCTGTTTGGTTTTAGCTCTTCAACACTTTTCCAGTATTTCTTGTTTGATGACATATATTAGTTATTACTTCTTTAATTAATTAATAGTGGCATTTCATACACTCAATTCCACCCATTTCGGCAACTGTTAATTCTTCAACGCCGTATTTTTTTGTAAGCTCTTCATGAACCTTTTCATAGTATTCATTTCCTGCGGTCCTTACGTTGGTCTCACGGTGACAATTGATACACCATCCCATAGTAAGCGGGGCATTTTGATACATGATCTCCATTTCCTGAACAGGACCGTGACAGGTTTGACAAGCTATCCCTCCAACCTCTACGTGTTGTGAGTGGTTGAAGTAAGCAAAGTCCGGCAGATTATGGATACGCACCCATTTCACCGGCTCTGTCTCTCCGGTATAAGCCTGATTCTGGACATCCCAACCCACAGCATCATAAAGTTTTGCGATCTCGCCGTCGTAGAATTCTTTAGAATATTCTTCTGTTGCAGTACTTTCTGCAACTTCACTAATTGACTTGTGACAGTTCATACAAACATTAAGAGAAGGAATTCCTGATGTTTTAGAAACTCTGGAAGAAGAGTGACAGAATTTACACTCTATCTGGTTATCTCCCGCATGTATCCTGTGAGAGAAGTGGATAGGTTGAATTGGCTGATATCCCTGATCAACACCCACCTGCATAAGGTATCCATAGGCAAAATAAGACCCCACTAAAACCAATATCACTGAAGTAAGGATTACCAAAAATTGATTCTCCACGAATGATTTCCAAATCGGTTTCCCTGCTCTTTTTTCCCTCACTGGAAGCTCTACACCGCTAGCCGCAGCAAATCTTCTTAAGGTTTTGTTTACAAGGAAAAGGATCACTAGCAGCATCAATAACACCAGCGCCAAAATACCAAGGATAACATCTGTAGAAACTCCGCTTCCACCTCCACCGGTTGCCGCAGCATCACCACCTACAACCTGCTTTTCCTGAGGCACAGCCTTGGGAGCGTTAGTATAAGCTAAAATGTTATCAATATCTGTATCGCTCAATTGAGGAAAAGGAGGCATCGCCACCTGGTTATACTCATTGAAGATCGCTACAGCCTGCTCATCACCGGAAGCAATAAGCGCCTGGGAATTCTTGATCCACTCGTGCAACCATTCAGAATCTCTTCTTTCTCCAACCCCTCTTAAAGCAGGTCCAATAGAATTTCCATCTAATTTGTGACAGGCAGCACAAAGGGTATTAAAAAGCTCCTTCCCTGCAGCAGCATCTCCACCTGATGCTTCAGCCTCAACATTAGATTCTTCTGGTCCCTGAACAGTCTCCTGGACATCGGCCTCATTCTCAGAAAGTGGTGAGTCCTGCGCAATAACATGAGCATTAATGGAGAAAATAAAGGATACACTTAAAAGAACAAGTCGGGCGGCTGAATGGCGGTATTTCACCTTTTTCATATTATAAGTTGAATTAACGTCTTTTTGGTACGATTTTTAGAGCAAATAAAATGTGACAAATGTCATGTTTTAGTACCCAAAAATTTACGGACAAAAGTAATACTTAAGTTCGATTTAAGACGGCAGGGAAATAATTTATAACTGTTCTAAATAACTGCTGAAGCCTGAAATAAGGGATAAAGTTATAATTTTGTAATTCAGAAAATTAAGAAGAAATGTTCAAAAAAAAGAGTTTAATTCTGGCTTCTGCCCTTGTGATTGGAGCAGTAACATCCAGCACAGCACAGCAAGGTCAGGTTTCAATCATTCAGGATGAGGCTATTCCCGAGCTGCTAGAGAAGAAAACAGAGATGGTTAAGGATGGCATTATTGGAGACCGCTATCGAATACAGTTGTTTTCCGGGGATAATAATCAGGCCAGTAAAGTTATAAAAGACTATCGCTCCCAGTATCCCGATTGGCCTTCAACAATTGTTTTTGAAACCCCCAACTATAAAGTTTGGGTTGGAAATTTCAGGAACAGCCTGGAAGCTGACAGAGCTTTGCTAGAAATTAAAAAAACATTTCCTTCCGCCTTCAGATTTAAGCCGGAAAAAAGATAGAAGAAAAAAAACAGGAATAAAAAAAGGGATGCGGCTGCATCCCTTTTTTAGTGGAAAATAATTCCTATTTAAGTTTTTTCTTCACGGCTACTTCCTGGAATGCTTCTACAACGTCACCCACATTAATGTCATTGTAATTCTTGATCTGCAATCCACAGTCATATCCTTTAGAAACTTCTTTTACATCGTCTTTAAATCGCTTCAGCGATGCCAGCACTCCAGTGTAAACTACTACTCCATCTCTAATCAACCTGATCTGAGAATTTCTGTAGATCTTACCGTCTGTTACCATACACCCTGCAATGGTTCCAATCTTGGACACTTTAAAGATCTCCCTGATCTCTGCATTTCCGGTGATCTCTTCCTTCATTTCAGGAGAAAGCATTCCTTCCATCGCATCTTTAAGGTCGTTGATCGCATCGTAGATGATCGAATAAGTTCTGATATCTATCTCTTCCTTCTCTGCTACCATTCGCGCATTTCCGGCAGGTCTCACGTTAAATCCAATAATAATCGCATCTGAGGCCGAAGCAAGCAACACATCACTTTCTGTAATTGCACCTACTCCTTTATGAATGATATTCACCTGAATTTCTTCAGTAGATAACTTCTGGAAGGAATCTGTAAGCGCTTCCACAGAACCATCCACATCACCTTTAAGGATAATATTAAGTTCTTTAAATTCACCGAGAGCGATACGACGACCAATTTCATCAAGAGTGATGTGACGCTGAGTCCTTACAGACTGCTCACGTTGTAACTGCGTACGTTTTGCTGCAATATCTCTTGCCTCCCGCTCATCTGTCATCACCTTGAACTTATCACCCGCCTGAGGGGCGCCATCGAGTCCAAGAATAGACACAGGTGTGGAAGGCCCTGCTTCTTTTACATCTTTTCCACGTTCATCCTGCATGGCTTTAACTTTACCACTATTTCTTCCGGCAAGAACGTAATCTCCTATTTTCAAAGTTCCCGACTGCACCAGAATAGTGGATACATAACCTCTACCTTTATCCAGATATGCCTCAACAACAGTTCCTGTCGCAAGTTTATCAGGATTAGCCTGCAGTTCAAGGATTTCGGCTTCTAAAAGCACTTTTTCAAGCAGCTCTTTTACACCCATTCCTGTTTTGGCGGAGATATCCTGGGATTGGATCTTTCCACCCCAATCTTCTACCAACAGGTTCATACCTGCGAGTTTTTCTTTGATCTTTTCCGGATTCGCTGTTGGAAGATCAGATTTGTTGATAGCGAAAACAATAGGCACTCCCGCCGCCTGAGCGTGAGAAATAGCCTCTTTTGTTTGCGGCATCACGTCATCATCTGCTGCGATCACAATAATGGCAAGGTCGGTAACCTGCGCACCCCTTGCCCGCATCGCGGTAAAGGCTTCGTGACCCGGAGTATCCAAAAATGTTATTTTTTGACCGTTATCCAGTTTCACCCCATAGGCACCAATGTGCTGGGTAATTCCTCCACTCTCACCTGCAATTACATTTTCTTTACGAATGTAATCCAGCAAAGATGTCTTACCGTGGTCAACATGACCCATTACGGTCACAATTGGAGCTCTTGGTTTAAGATCTTCCGGATTTTCAGGAGCAACTTCTTTAGGCTCATCAAGATCGGCAGTAACAAACTCAACTTCGTAATCAAATTCTTCTGCTACGATAGACAATGTTTCAGCATCGAGACGCTGGTTCATGGTTACCATCATTCCGAGAGACATACAGGCAGAGATGATCTGGGTTACCGGCACATCCATCATGGTAGCTACTTCACTTACCGTAACGAATTCAGTAACCTTTAATACCTTGTTCTCATCTTCAAGCTGAGCATCCTCAGTTCTTTGACGGTGAGAATCTCTCTTATTTCTACGATACTTGGCACCACGACCTTTTCCGGATTTACCCTGTAATTTTTCAAGGGTTTCACGTACCTGCTTTTGTACTTCTTCTTCGCTAGGCTCCTCCTTGGTTACCGGACGGGTGCGTTTTCCTCCTGCTTTATTATTTTTTGCTCCGGCACCACCTTGTCCGGGTGCACCTTTCACATCTTTGCTAATACGACGGCGGCGTTTCTTGCGCTTATCCTTATCCTCTTCAGCTTTTTTATCTTTTTCGGTCTGCTTCTTAACCGGCTTCTTAAACTGGGAAAGGTCAATTTTCTCCCCTGTGAAATTCGGTCCGCTAAGTTTCTGGTACTTTGTAGTTACTGTAGAAGACTCTTCTTCTTTAGGAGCTTCAGGCTTAGTTTCTGCTTCTGTAGCTTCCTGGGGCTTCTCTTCCTTAGGCTGGACAGCTTCAGGTTTTTCTGTTTTTGCTTCAACAGGCTTAGGAGTTTCCTTTTCGGGCGCTTTAGGAGCTTCTTCTTTTTTAGGCTCCGGAGTTTCAGCAACTTCCGGCTTTTGAACTTCGGCCTGTGGCTGTTCAGGCTTTTTAGTCTCTGCTGCCGGAGGAGTTTCAGTTTTTTGTGCTGCAGGCTTTGGCTTATCAAGATCTATCTTTCCTACCTGTTTTGGGCCTTCCAGGTTAGATTTAGCTCTTATCACCTCCTGCTTTTCATCCTGTCGACGCTTATCTTCCAGCTCCTTCTCTCTCTCAAGACGCAGGCTTTCCTTTTCTTTACGCTTCTCTTCGCCTACTTCCTTAGCTTCGACCTTTTTACTTTTATCGGTTTGAAATTCATCAGAAAGCACCTGATAAATCTCTCCCGATATCTTTGTGGTAGGACGCGCTTCTATCTCGTGACCATGGGAACTAAGAAATTCCACAGCACGATCAAGCGAAATATTAAATTCGCGTAGTACCTTATTTAATCGCATTGTTTTTGCTTCAGCCATAAATTGCCCTCTAAATTATCCTCTTTTATTCTTAACTGTTATTCTCTTCTTCAAATTCTTCTCTAAGAACTCTCATCACATCACGAATTGTCTCCTCTTCAAGATCGGTTCTCTTAACAAGATCATCTACATCCTGCTCCAGTATACTTTTTGCCGTATCAAGACCAATTTTAGCAAATTCTTCGATAACCCAATCATCGATCTCATCTGCAAACTCTCTTAATTCAACATCTTCTTCAACGCCTTCTCTAAAAACATCTATTTCATAACCCGTCAATTGTCCTGCCAATCTTATATTATGACCTCCACGACCAATTGCTTTGGAAACTTCTTCGGGTTTAAGCATAACTTCTGCCCGTTTGTTTTCCTCATCTATCTTAAGAGAGGTGATCTTTGCCGGACTTAATGCACGGGTGATTAATAATTGATTATTGGTGGTATAATTGATCACATCAATATTTTCATTCCCCAGTTCGCGAACAATACTGTGGATTCTTGACCCTTTCATACCCACACAGGCACCAACAGGGTCAATACGATCATCATAAGAATCTACAGCTACTTTTGCTTTTTCACCTGGTATCCTAACTACCTTCTTTACATTAATAAGACCGTCAAAAACTTCAGGAATCTCCTGCTCAAAAAGTTTCTCCAAAAATAAAGGAGAAGTTCTTGACATGATAATAGCAGGCTTATTTCCTTTTAATTCCACACTTTCAATGATCCCTCTCACATTTTCCCCTTTTCTGAAGAAATCTGAAGGAATCTGTCTATCCTTAGGTAAAATGATCTCGTTACCTTCATCGTCAAGCAAGATTATTGCTCTGTGACGAATGTGATGAACTTCGGCAGTATAGATCTCCCCTTCAAGATCTTTAAAGTGCTTATAGATATTGGTGTTATCATGTTCATGAACCTTGGAAATAAGATTCTGACGAAGAGAAAGAATAGAACGACGTCCAAGGTCGATCAATTTTACTTCTTCAGAAACATCTTCTCCCACTTCAAAATCGGGCTCGATCTTACGGGCTTCGGTTAAAGAGATCTCCTGGTTAGGATCCTCCACTTCTCCGTCGGCAACCACCACACGGTTTCTCCAGATCTCAAGATCTCCCTTGTCTGGGTTTACAATGATATCAAAGTTATCATCTTCCCCATACTTCTTTTTCAGAGCATTTCTCAATACGTCTTCAAGAATAGCCATTAAAGTTGGCTTATCTATAGACTTGTCATCCTTGAATTCTGAAAACGATTCTATCAACGCGATATTTTCCATATCTTTTGTCTGTTAAAATGTTATAATCACTTTTGCCTCCTTCACATCCTCAAGAGACAACACAGCTTCTTTATTTACAGTAACCTTTCCTTTACCTACAGGTTTAGGCTCTCTGGCCTTCCATTTAAGAGTAAGCTTATTATCCTCAAAACTGGTCAGCTCCCCTTCTATCTTTTCTCCCCCCACCGTTGTCACAGCAAGAGTTCTTCCAATATTCTTGCGATATTGTCTCGGCATCTCAAGCGGGGTAGAAACACCCGCAGAAGCCACATCCAGAGAAAAATCCTCTTCTTCCCTGTCCAGGTTGTGTTCAATCTTGCGACTTACCGCGATACAGTCATTAACCGAAACACCATTGTCGCCATCTATTACCACAGTAATATGATTGGCGTCATTGATATTGAGCTCAATTAAAAATAATGAATTATTTTCTTCGAAAGCTTCCTGCAGTAAATTTTCTACTTTCTCTCGTAACATTCCCGATTGCGGCTATAAAAAGAGGGGACTTTCTGTCCCCTCGTTGTTCTTTTTTCGCTTCAACGGTGCAAATATAGTAATATTTTTGAAGAACGAAAACAAGAATTCCAATGAAAAAATAATTGTAAATTTATAACTGAAACAACCTTAAAATATTACCGTCACCTTATGAAAAAAATCCTCGTGCCAACAGATTTTTCGGAACAGGCCGAAAATGCACTAAAAGTAGCGGCTCAACTGGCCAAAAAATATAATGCAGAGATCTATCTGTTACACATGATAGAACTTCCTGCAGATATGAGTAACCCGGTGGGAGAGACCCGAAGCAACGATTTACCAGAAGCTCTGTTCTTTATGAAGTTGGCCAAGAAGAAATTTACTAAATTACTTTCAGCACCATACCTGTCAGGTTTAAAAATACATGACACGGTAGAATTTAATCAGGCTTTTGATGGAATTATGGACAGCAGCAAAAAACACGGCTGCGATTTTATTGTTATGGGTTCCCAGGGAGCATCAGGCTTCAAAGAAATGTTTATTGGTTCCAATACAGAGAAGGTGGTTAGAACTTCCGAAATCCCTGTACTGGTTATCAAGAATGAGCATCCAACTTTTGAAGTTAAAAATTTTGTGTTTGCCACAAACCTGGAAGAGCAGGGAAAAAGCACCTTCCAAAAAGTGGTGGATTTTGCCGAGTTCATGAATGCCAGATTATTCCTGGTGTACGTCAATACAGCAAATGAATTCATCACTTCTGAAGCTATAGAAAACCGCTTAGAAAAATACATGGAAAATCTCAATTTTTCCAATAATGAATTTCAGGTATATAATGATGACTCCGTTGAAACAGGAATTTTAAATTTTGCCCGAAAGGTAAATGCAGACCTGGTAGGGATAGCCACCCATGGCCGAAAGGGATTGTCCCACTTTTTTAACGGAAGCATAAGTGAAGATCTTGTAAACCATGCCAACAGTCCTGTCATTACTTTTAAGCTTAAAAAATAAAACCTCTATAGCAGCTGCATCTTTTACCTAAAGAATTTAACCTTTTGGAAACCACGCGTTAAATTTGAGTCAAACCCGAATTTATTGCGAAAAAAAACTTGCAACAAATGTACCTTTGAGCCATATTATTATCGTATGGTTTTAAAAGCAAGTTTTCAAATGGCTTTTCTCGCAATAGAGATCATCCTTACCTTTTACAGCAATGTATTAGAGGATAGCCTCATGGTGAAATTCCTGCTTTTTGTTATTACCGCGGTCTTAATAGCTATGGGAGTTACAAAGCTCGCAAACAATCTTTTACCTGCCGACAAAGATTTTGTCTCTTCTGCAGACGAACAAGGAACTTAAAGAAAATTGTGATCCTGCAGCCGCGAGAGTGAAAACTGCATGAAGGATACGAACTGCAGGACGCAATGAAGGATCCGGAGAACATTATTTCTCCGGATCCTTTCAATTTACAGAGGTCTAAAAATGGCATTTCTAAAAGGGTTTTTCTATACCGGTTTCGGTTAGCTGAAATTGTTTAAATTTGATCCTTATTTCAAAAATGATACATTGAATATAGCCCGAAATCAATACCTGCAAATGTTTGAAAAAGACGAGAACGTATTTAACGTGCTTTTTGAAGCCGCTTCAGAAGGAATTATAGTTGTGGACAGATCTCAGACCATTGTAAGTAGCAACCTTGCTGCAGATCATATGTTTGGATATGAGCGGGGAGAGTTAAAAGGCAAATCCCTGAACATTTTAATTCCGCAGAAATATCGCTCAAAACATCCTTCTCATTTTAAAAGCTTTCTACAGGATTCTGAAAAAAGGCAAATGGGCCATGGAAGAGATCTCTATGGCATTAAGAAGAATGGGGAGGAATTTCCTGTAGAAGCAGGATTAAACCCCTTTAAAATAGGAGAAGAGCAGTTTGTGATGTCATTAATAATTGACATTTCCGTTAGAAAAGAAGCACAAAAGCAAATCACCGAACTCAATAATGAACTTGAGGGCAAAATAAAGATTAGAACCAAAGAACTGGAGGAGAGCATTGAAAAGTTACAGAAAAGCAACCGGGCCCTGGAACTTGAGGTAAAACGAAGAAAAGAAGCCGAGAACAGGATCAAAAATGCGCTCCAGAAGGAGAAAGAATTAAGTGATTTAAAAACGAAATTTCTTTCCCTTGTGTCTCACGAGTTCAAAACTCCTTTAAGTGGCATTCTTACATCTGTGGTCCTGGCAGGGAAATATAAACTGGAAGAGCAACAGGAAAAAAGGGAAAAACACCTTAACACCATTAAGAGCAAAGTCCATTACCTTGATAATATTCTTAATGATTTTTTATCTATTGAAAGGCTCGAAAGCGGTAAGGTAAACTATAAATTCTCCACCTTTAGTCTTAGCAAACTTGTAAACGAAGTGGTTTACAATGCCAATGTCACTTTAAAAAGCGGGCAAAACATAGAATATCCAAGGAACATAGATCACATTGTCCTGCACCAGGATGAAAAGATCCTGGAACTTGTGCTTTCAAACCTTTTGAGCAATGCGATCAAATATTCTCCGGAAGATACCCTCATCAAGTTTGAATCGGAAGTTAATGACAAAACGATCAAGTTCACGGTTTCAGACCAGGGGATAGGAATTCCCGCAAAAGATCAAAAACATATATTTGAAAGATATTTTAGAGCAGAAAATGCCCTTCTAAATCAAGGGACGGGAATAGGCCTTAATATTGCCAAGGTACATCTTGAAAATCTTGGCGGGACCATTAGCTTTAACAGCAAAGAAGCAGAAGGCACTCAATTTATTGTAGAACTACCTATTGTAAAAGAATGAAAAAAGTACTCATAATAGAAGATGACACTGTAGTACGTGAAAACACAGCCGAACTTTTAGAACTGGCAGATTATGACGTGATCACTGCCCCTAATGGCAAATCCGGCCTGGCTATAGCCAAAAAAGAGCTGCCGAATATCATAGTATGTGACATCATGATGCCCGAAATGGACGGCTACGGAGTGCTGCAGGGGTTGGCTGAAGATCCAAAAACGCAACAAATCCCGTTCATTTTCCTTTCAGCAAAAACAGAACACAAGGATATTCGTAAAGGAATGGACCTTGGTGCCGACGACTATCTCACCAAACCATTTGAAGAAGATGAACTTATAAGTGCTATCGAAAGCAGGTTGGCAAAAGTGGCTATTTTGAACAAGCTCAATGAGAACAGCAAAACAGCTGTTACAGCTGAGCCTGAACAAAAGATAAATTCTCTGCAGGAGTTGAGGCAGGAGGTTAAGAAATTCGATGAACAAACTTATAAAGCCGGGGAGGTCATATATGAAGAGGGAAAACAGAGCAATCATTTTTTCTTTGTTGACCGGGGTGTGGTAAAGAGCCATCGCATGGATGAGTACGGCAAAGAATTGATCACCTCCATATATAAGGAGGGAGATTTCTTCGGAAATACTTCATTTCACAAGGCCAATGCATATTCAGAATATGCAACCGCCATGGAGGACACCCGCGTTTACGCTGTGACCAAAGAGGAATTGAAAAACCTGCTAATGAACAATAGCAACATTACTCTGGAATTAATTGATGTAATGGGGGATAATATTTCGGGGATTAAAGAGCAGTTGCTTGAGATGGCTTATGGCTCCGTGAGAAAAAAGGCAGCCCGTACCATACTATTGTTTTCTCAAAAAATAAGGAGGCATCCCACCCAGAGTATCAGGATCTCCAGAAGTGATCTCGCCAGTGTTGCGGGTATGGCTTCTGAAACCCTGATACGAACATTATCTGATTTTAAAAAGGAAGGCTTGCTGGAGATAGAAGGCCGTAACATCAAATTACTTGATGTGGAAGCATTAAAGAGGATCATATGATCCTCTTTTTAGTTTCTAATTTGGTTGCATAACCTGATTTTCATCATTTTTTCTGCTGAGCATCGTCTATATCTTTGCGGGGTATAATTGACGTGAGATGATGAATATCCTACTGCCCACAGATTTTTCCGAGAACAGCAGGAATGCCGCAGCGTATGCCTTGCAGTTTTTCAAAGATACACCATGTAATTTTCATTTATTACATGTTCTACCTACTCCGGCAGATAAAATGACCTCGGGGTATCTTGCCATGTCACCGGCAGTAAAGGATAACTTTGACAAGTTACTTTCCTGGCTGCACAGCATTCGCACAAATCCTGAACATAACTTCAAGATCTGTTTTAAAGTAGATTATCTAATTAACGCCGTAAGAGAGAAAGTAAGAGAGAAACAGATAGATCTCATTCTCATGGGCACCAAAGGAAAAACCAATAAGGAAGGAGTCGTAATTGGCAACAACACTTCCGATGTTATGATGAAGGTGAAATGCCCTGTTTTGGCCATTTCTGAACATGCTTCTTTTAGAGAGCATAAAAAGATCCTTTTCCCAACAGATTATAAGATCCACTACGGAAGCAACGTGCTTCGTACCCTTTTAAATCTCGCATCTCTTTCAAAGGCTAATGTCAAGATCCTTGAGATCTTTGGAAATGAACATGAACCCTCCCTCGAGCAAATTGAGAACAGGGAATTTTTACAGGATGCATTTTCACCCAGGATCCCGGTGTTACAAACCTATTATACCTCTAAAGAAAAAAATCCTAAAAAGGTGATGGTCACCAACCGCGACATAGATATGATCGTGCTGGCAGCCAAAAACCTCAACCTTTGTCAAAAGTTCCTGAAGAACGAGGAAGATGAAAATATTCCGTTTATAAACCAACTGCCATTACTGGTTTTACACGGGTAAATAGTTTGTAGTTTAGTTATTATTTAGTTTGGTTTAGTAGAGAAAAACACCTCCGTGTAAGAGGTGTTTTTTTTGTTTCACTCATTTAATAAGACAAAACAGTCCTTTTATGACTTGACTCATAAAAGACCGCTTCTAAATCTCACATCTTTGTAACTGAATTTGAAACTTTTATTAATCAAAATATTATGGAAAAGCTACAATCAAAAACAGTTGCAGAAATGGTAACGGAGAATATCAAAACTGCACACATTTTCAAAAAATACGGCATCGACTTTTGCTGTGGGGGAGGAATTACTCTGGACAAAGCCTGCAAAAAATATAATGCAGATTATGACCTACTGGTAAACGATCTGATTAATGTTGACAATACTTCTTCCCGTGCTACCAACTATAACAGCTGGGATTTAGACTTTCTTGCAGATCATATTGTCAACGTTCATCACTCTTACGTAGAAGAAAATATTCCCCTCCTTTTGCAATATTCGGCCAGAGTAGCTCAGGTACACGGCCATCATTATACTGAATTACTGGAGATCGAAGAACTGGTAAAAGAAGTAGCAGGGGAACTCAGCGCGCACTGCAAAAAAGAAGAATTGATCCTGTTTCCGTTCGTAAAGAAAATGGTCAAAGCTAAAAAAGAAGGCACAGAACTTCCTGAAGCACATTTTGGAACAGTGGACAATCCAATCAAAATGATGGAAACTGAACATGAAGATGCAGGAGAATTGCTTCGCAGAATAGCTAAATTAAGTAACAATTATACTCCGCCGCAGGGGGCCTGCAATACCTACAGAGCTTTCTATGCAAAACTGGACGAGTTTGAGCAGGATTTACACCACCACATTCACCTGGAGAACAACATCCTTTTTCCAAAATCGCTCATGCTGGAAAAAGAACTACGCAATAACCAGTAAACATTAAATTATATCTAATCAGGAAAATGCCGGAAAAAGGAAAAAGCGATCTGAAAAATTCAGTTCCAAAAGTTCCCTTTCCGGCTTTTAATATTTCTAACTATGACTAAAGAAAGAAAACTTTGGGTCGCATTTTTTATAATTACTTCCATTTCCTTTGCAATTCTAGGATACTACGGTTTTGAGATCTATCAAAAAGCTCCGCCGCAACCGGCAAAAGTAGTGACCACTACGGGAGAAGTTGTTTTTGAAGGCCAGGATATACTGGATGGTCAGAATGTATGGCAAAGCATGGGGGGCCAGGAAGTAGGTTCTATATGGGGCCACGGTGCCTATACAGCTCCCGACTGGACTGCCGACTGGCTACATCGGGAATCGCTGTACATCCTCAACCTCTGGTCCCAGGAAGATCATGGTAAAGCATATGAAGAATTGAGCAGTGAAGAACAGGCTTCCCTGGAAAGAAGGCTACAGGAAGAGCTTCGGAAGAATACCTATGATGAATCCACCGGGGTCATCACCATTTCTCGTATAAGAGCACAGGCGGTAGAGTATTTGCATTCGTACTACAAAGGCTTGTTCATGGAAAATCCTGAACTGGATGAGTTACGTTCTCATTATGCCATTCCTAAAAATTCCATTAAAGACGAAACACGGATGCGCCAAATGAGCGGATTCTTCTTCTGGGCCACCTGGGCAACGGTCACCGAAAGACCCGGCAGTAACGTCACCTATACCCATAACTGGCCACCCGAAGATCTTGTTGGCAATAAACCTACCGGAGATCTGTTGATCTGGACCGGTTTCAGTATTATCCTGCTGCTCTTTGGAATTGGAGTTATGGTATTTTACCACGCTAAAATGAAAGAAGATGAACATGTGGACATGCCTGTGGAAGATCCATTGATGCGGCAGGTGATCACACCATCTATGTTGGCGGTAAAGAAGTATTTGTGGATAGTTTCCATCCTGATCCTAATTCAGGTGACCTTTGGTGTGGTTACAGCTCACTACGGCGTAGAAGGAGACGGTTTCTACGGATTTAATCTGGCTGATATCCTTCCATACTCTATTTCCAGGACCTGGCACGTACAGCTCGGAATCCTGTGGATCGCAACCGCATGGCTCGCTACAGGACTCTATATTGCACCGGCAGTTTCGGGACGGGATCCCAAATTTCAGAAACTGGGAGTGAACTTTTTATTTATCTGTCTTCTTATCATTGTTGCAGGTTCCATGATTGGACAGTGGATGGGAATTATGCAAAAGCTGGGACTGGTCGAAAACTTCTGGTTTGGGCATCAGGGTTATGAATATGTAGACCTTGGCCGCTTTTGGCAGATCTTCCTGCTCGTTGGATTATTCCTTTGGTTGGCTCTTATGGTAAGACCTTTACTACCGGTACTCCGCAGTAAAACATCAGAAAAGAACCTGCTGCTTATGTTCCTGGTATCTTCCGCAGCAATCGCACTCTTTTATGCCGCCGGACTCATGTGGGGAAGACAAACCAACCTTGCCATTGCAGAATACTGGCGCTGGTGGGTGGTGCACCTTTGGGTGGAAGGCTTCTTTGAAGTTTTTGCAACCGTAGTAGGTGCCTTCCTTTTTGTAAGACTCGGACTCTTACGCACCCGTACGGCTACTTTGGGAGTCTTATTAGCGACTGTGATCTTCTTAAGTGGTGGTATTTTAGGAACTTTTCATCACCTTTATTTTAGTGGAACCCCAACTGCGGTAATGGCATTGGGAGCTACTTTTAGTGCACTGGAAGTAGTACCTCTTGTTTTAATAGGTTTTGAAGCTTATGAAAATTATCGATTAAGTAAAGCGACAAAATGGATCAAAGATTATAAGTGGCCCATCTACTGCCTGGTGGCGGTGGCATTCTGGAACTTCCTGGGGGCAGGGATCTTTGGTTTCATTATCAATCCTCCAATCGCTCTTTATTACATGCAAGGCCTAAATACAACTGCCGTTCATGCACATACTGCCTTATTCGGGGTCTATGGAATGTTAGGGATAGGATTGATGCTGTTTGTGCTTAGAAGCCTTTACCGCGTTCAGGTTTGGAATGATAAGCTGTTAAGTTTCTCCTTCTGGTCTATTAATATCGGTTTAATTCTCATGGTGCTTTTAAGCGTCCTACCTATTGGACTTTTACAAACAGTAGCCAGTGTAAATGAGGGAATGTGGTACGCCCGTTCAGCTGAATTTATGCAGCAACCGGGAATGGATACCCTTAGATGGTTAAGAGTAGTGGGAGATACTATTTTTGCCGTAGGTCTTATTGCCTTTGTATGGTTTGTCTTCACGCTGGATAGCCGTAAAAAATTACCGGCAGAAAAAGAAAGGAAGCTTGAAGAGGTAGAAGCTTAACCGGAGCAAGAAAAAGGAGGCAATGAATTGCAATAGATTTCCACCAAAGACGGAAGTCTGGAAAATGCAGTTTTTTGCCTCCTCTCTTTTTCCTAATTTTAACCAATGATCAATTTAAAAAACCACACCAATGTGGCCCTGCTATATTTTTTTCTGGTCGGGTTATTTGGTGTATTTCTCCGTTTTTTTTTCGTGCTACCCATACCTGCAAACTTCAGGTATGTAGTGCATGCACATTCGCATATTGCACTATTAGGATGGGTGTATATTGCCCTCACCACTTTGATCTATAAAATGTACTTTTCTGAAGCAGGCTTCGGAAGGACCTATAAACGCATTTTCTGGTTTACACAGATCACTCTTGTGGGAATGATGGTTACCTTCCCTTTTACCGGTTATGCCCTGTTTTCTATTACCTTTTCAACGCTTTTCCTCATCGCCTCTTATTTTATGGCGTGGTTTATCCTTAAGAAAACTCCGGCGATTTCCAGGACAACAGGTTCCTTCCGACTCATTAGGGCAGCATTATGGTATATGGTCTTTTCAAGCATTGGGCCCTGGGCCCTTGGCGGAATCATGGCAACCCTTGGAAATACCAGCATTTGGTATAAAATGGCTATCTATTATTATCTGCATTTCCAATACAACGCCTGGTTTATTCTTGCCCTCTGCGGAATCTTCTTCTACTTCATAGAAAGACAAAACCTGAAGCCTCAAAAAAAGGATTTCAAAAGCTTTTTCTGGCAGGTGAATGCTGCCGTAATATTAAGCTTCTTTCTTTCGGTTCTATGGGTGGAACCTCATTGGAGCTACCATGTGCTTGCCGGGATAGGCGCTATTTTACAGGTCTCAGCCTTTGCCAAATTCTTTCAGATCATTTCTCCTTTTTGGAAGCAACTTGATTTTTCCACTTTTACGAAGGTGTTTTTAAAAATTGTTGGAATACTATTGGTTGCAAAGCTCCTCTTGCAACTGCTTTCGGCTATTCCGTGGTTTGCAAATCTGGCCTTCAATTTCCCTGATCTTGTTATAGGATATCTGCACTGGGTATTTCTTGGAGTTGTAAGCATAGCTCTTTTTGCACTGCTTACTGAAGCAAAACTTCTTACGCTCCCAAAATGGATCTTCTGGGTCTATTTTGCAGCGTTTTTAGTCACTGAGGCTTTAATCTTTTATAAAGGGACTGCAATTTGGCTGGGTTTACCCTTACCATCCTACTACTTCAAATTGGTTGCCTATGCAAGCATTTTCCTGCCACTGACAGTAGGTGTGGTGCTGGTGAAGAATCTCTTAACAAAAAGACAAATTTCTGCCAAATATGACTGATTTAGTAGTACGTTAACTCAAATAAATTTATTCTTCCTTAATTTAAGGGAGATGAAAGTATCGGCACATTTTTATGTAATAGTTACTACCCTACTCCTTGTGGCAGTGGCTGTCATGGTATTTTTTAATGTTGCCCACCCTATTGTCTATAGTACCGTAGTGATTGGCCAGGCCTGGTGGATCTTAACCGTGTACAAGGTGCTTACCAACAAATACACCACAACAAAAACTTTTGAAGACTGGTATGAAGATCACCCAATTGGAAAGGAGTGATCAGTGATCAGTGGTCAGTGGTCAGTGGTCAGTGATCAAAAAAGCAGTAAATCGTTTTACTATTCAAGTGCTCTTTTAAAGAAAAAAGAAAACCCTGAAAAAGGAATTCAGGGTCGTTCTAATCACATAAAAGAAATTGTTTAATTCAGCTTATAAAGAACCTGCTGTTCTTCAAGGGCATTCAGTAATTCCTGGGAGATACGGATCTTTTGCTTGCGGCTTGGCATATGCAGTTTGATCTTCTCTTTCATTTCATACACCACGAAGTTCAGCTTATTTTCTCCGCTATGGTTCCTGAAAATATCCTGCAACACATCGATCTTATCTGCCTGCAGCTCATCGATGTTGAGCTGAATGGTCAACTTCTTGGCATAGGTTTCCATCACATCATGCAACAGCTGTATGTTATTGAACTGCATTCGCGGATCTCCTTTTTTACCGGTTTCCCGGTTTGGATAACCTTCCCTCACAAAGATCTTTACGTGAACAAATGAATTGGGAACAAGGAAATGCCTGTACTTAAGGTACTCTTCCTTGAACATCCTGAATTCGTAGGAATCTGAATAATCCTCTACAATGAAACTTGCCCAACCCTGCCCCTGTTTATTGGTACGATGTTGCACATCACTTATCACTCCTCCAAAAGTGAGTTCTTTATTCACCACTTCATTAAGGTCTGAAAAATCTGAAAGGACGGCATTACAGAAACATTTTAATTCGGTTTTAAAATCATCAAGTGGATGTCCCGAGATATAGATCCCTACCACTTCACGCTCTCTCTTGAGTTTTTCCATCGTTCCCCACTCCTCACATGGAGGAACGATTGGTTCCGGTATTTGGACTTCACTGGCATCCCCAAAAAGACTTACCTGTGCCGAATTTTCATTTTCCTGAAATTTAGCAGCATACTTCACTACCTTCTCTAAAAAGGTAATTCCGTCGCCTTCGTCATGAAAATACTGGGCTCTATGGGTGCCTCCAAAACTGTCGAAACCTCCAGCCAAAGCCAGGTTCTCAAAGGCTTTCTTATTCGCTGCCCTTAAGTCGATCCTTTTTGCCATATCAAATATGGATCTGTAAGGACCTTTTTCTTTTCGGTTTTCTACTATAGTAGCCACAGCTCCTGCTCCAACTCCTTTAATAGCCCCCATACCAAACCGAACTGCATTCTCTTTGTTAACCGAGAACTTGTAGTAAGATTCATTGACATCGGGACCAAGTACATTAAGCTTCATGCGCTTACATTCTTCCATAAAGAAGGTCACCTGCTTAATGTCATTCATATTATTGGAAAGTACCGCCGCCATGTATTCGGCAGGATAATGCGCTTTAAGGTAAGCTGTTTGATAGGCGATCCAGGCATAACAGGTAGAGTGCGATTTGTTGAAAGCATAAGAGGCAAAAGCCTCCCAGTCTTTCCATACCTTCTCGAGCACATCCCGTGGATGTCCTTTTGCTTCCCCGCCATCAAGGAATTTCGGCTTTAATTCTTCCAGCAGGGCAAAGATCTTTTTACCCATCGCTTTCCGAAGCACATCTGCTTCACCTTTAGTAAACCCGGCAAGCTTCTGTGAAAGTAACATCACCTGCTCCTGGTAGACTGTAATTCCGTAGGTTTCCTTAAGATATTCCTCCATATCGGGCAGGTCGTAAACGATCTCTTCCTCCCCATGCTTCCGTGCAATAAAACTCGGAATATATTCCATTGGTCCCGGCCTGTATAAGGCGTTCATTGCAATAAGATCATCAAAGACCGTAGGCTTGAGGTCTTTCATATGCTTTTGCATCCCGGGAGATTCATACTGGAAGATCCCTACTGTTTCTCCGCGTTGGAAAAGTTCATAGGTTTTCTCATCGTCCAGGGGAAAATTATCGGGATCAAGATCGATATCATGACGTCCCTTTACGATCTTAACCGTATCCTTGATCAAAGTAAGGGTCTTAAGACCCAAAAAGTCCATTTTTAGAAGTCCGGCACTCTCTACGACCGAGTTATCGAACTGGGTTACATAGAGATCTGAATCTTTTGCAACTGCGACCGGAACGAAATTCGTTATGTCGCTGGGAGTTATGATCACCCCACAGGCATGTATTCCCGTATTTCTAACTGAACCTTCAAGGATTCGTGCCTGGTTCACCGTTTGTGCCTCCAGGTCATCCCCGTCGGCAATATTAAGCAGTTCATTTACCTTATCCAGTTCCTCACTCCTAAAGCTGCTGCGCAATTCCTTCTCATCCATTCCGAAGATCTTGGAGAGCTTAGTGTTAGGAATTAGCTTCGCAATCCTGTCGGCTTCATTAAGCGGAAGGTCTAAAACCCTCGCGGTATCTCTAATCGAAGACTTTGCAGCCATGGTACCATAGGTGATGATCTGCGCCACCTGGTTTGCCCCGTATTTCTTGATCACGTAGTCCATAACCCTACTACGGCCCTCATCATCGAAGTCGATATCAATATCGGGCATACTCACCCTATCCGGATTTAAGAACCTCTCAAAAAGCAGATCATATTTGATCGGGTCAATATTGGTGATCCCAAGGCAGTAGGCTACAGCACTTCCTGCCGCCGATCCCCTTCCCGGCCCTACCGATACATCCATATTCCTGGCCTCCCTTATGAAATCTTCCACAATAAGGAAATATCCGGGATAGCCGGTATTCTCAATTACTGAAAGCTCGAAATCAAGACGCTCCTTAATGGCCGGTGTGAGCTCACCATATCGCTTTTCAGCTCCCACAAAGGTGATATGCTTTAGATAAGCATTTTCTCCCCTTTTTCCACCGTCTACAGCATCTTCGGCAACAATGAATTCTTCAGGAATCGTAAATGCAGGAAGTAAAACGTCCCTTGCAAGTTCGTAAGGCTCGATCTTATCAACCACCTCCTGCACATTGGAAATAGCTTCCGGCAGGTCCTTAAAGAGGGCTTTCATTTCATCGCCGCACTTGAAATAATATTCGTTGTTCGGCAGTCCATACCTATAACCTCTTCCGCGACCTATTGGCGTCGCCTGCTTTTCACCATCTTTTACGCACAACAGAATATCGTGCGCATTGGCATCTTCCTGGGCGCAATAATAGGTATTGTTGGTAGCCACCAGCTTCACTTCATGCTTTTTTGCCAGCTCCACAAGTACGGGATTCACCCTGTTCTCATCTTCCTGGTTGTGGCGCATCAATTCCACATAAAGATCCTCTCCAAATTCCTCTTTCCACCAGAGCAAAGCTTCTTCTGCCTGATTTTCTCCCACGTTAAGGATCTTTCCGGGCACTTCTCCATAGAGGTTCCCTGTAAGAACAATGATATCCTCCTTATATTTTTTGATGACCTCTTTGTCAATCCGGGGAACGTAGTAAAATCCTTCGGTGTAAGCAATGGAAGACATTTTTGCCAGGTTATGGTAACCTTTCTTATTCTTCGCCAGCAACACGATCTGGTAACCGTTATCTTTTCTGGATTTATCTTTATGGTTTTCACACACAAAGAATTCACAGCCTATAATGGCTTTTAGCTCCCGCCCTTCAGCTTTTTCTCCGGCTGCGGCGGCTGCAGCGATCTTTGCCTTAATACCTTTATTATATGCCCCTACTTCTTTCACAAAATGGAAAGCTCCCATCATGTTCGCATGATCTGTAAGTGCAACCGCCGGCATATTTTGTTTTGCCGCCGCATTTACAAGGTCTTTGATACTTATGGTGGATTGCAATATAGAAAACTGGCTGTGGTTATGAAGGTGCGAAAAAGCTACTTCATCAAGTTTTTCCAGGTTCTCCTTAATTTCTGCGGAAGAAATTCCGGTATCTTCTTTCTTCTGAAGTCTCTTCCTTATTGCAGCCGAAGCCTCCTTAAGGTTAATGTGCTTAAGCCCGATCAACTTTACAGGCTGCGGATTTGCTTCTGAAAAATTTTCGAAATAACCGGGTTTTACGTCCAGCTCTTCCGAAGTGAAGACACGCTTCCTTATCAACTCCAGAAAACAACGGGTAGTCGCCTCCACATCTGCTGTTGCATTATGTGCTTCAGCAAAAGGTTCATGAAAAAGTATCTCGTGAAGTTCTGTAAGCGTAGGGAGTTTATATTTCCCGCCGCGACCCCCGGGAAGACAGCAAAGTTGTGCAGTGACTTCTGTACAGGTATCCAATACCGGAAGCCCCTGCAATTTATTTTCCATTTCGAGCCTGTGGAATTCAGCCCCCATGATATTTACATCAAAACCAACATTCTGGCCCACCACAAATTTTGAGCGGGAAAGGGCAATGTTGAACTTTTCAAGTACTTCCTGAAGAGTGATCCCTTCTTCCGAAGCCAGTTCCGTAGAAATCCCGTGGACCTTTTCGGCATCATAAGGAATATTAAAACCTTCGGGCCGCACCAGATAATCCTGATGCTCCACCAACCGACCCATATCATCATGCAACTGCCACGCGATCTGTATACATCGCGGCCAATTATCGCTATCTGTCAATGGTGCGTCCCAACGCTTGGGAAGTCCGGTGGTTTCAGTATCGAAGATCAGGTACATAAAATGTTGTTTTTCAGGGGTTTTTGAGCTGACCATAGCGCCAGCGCAAAGTTACAAAGCAATTCGAATGGGTAAAAATAAATATAAATTGAGGTTTGAGAGAGGAAAGTTTTAAGGAATTATCAACGAAAAAAAGGGTGCCAAAAATGATATTTCAGGCACCCTTTTATTTAAGAGTTCAGTATTCGGTTGTCAGTTATTCTTAGTCAAATGCTTCTTCAAGACCTTTGACCTCATTTAATGTACGTTCAATAGCATTGCGCTGTTTGATAAGAAGATTGGCTGTTGAAGGTGGCAGCTCGGCATTATTGATTACTTTATTATAATCCTCTACCGCAGCTTTTTCTCCTCTTATAGCTTCTTCCAGTACAGCCTCTTCCTTATCTGAAGTAAAGGCCGATTTAAGATCCATCCACGCCCGGTGAGCATCTCCCGTAAAACTGGAACCTTTGTCGGGAGTCTCTCCCAGGTTTTTGATCTCTGTTTTTAACTCATGGCCAAAATCGTAGCGCTGCTTCGCTTTTTGTTCAAAAAATGTCTTTAATCTTGGATTCTTTACATCTTCTGCGGCGTTTTTAAAACCTTTTTCGGAATCGTAATTTTTCTCCAGCAGTTCATTCAGTTTTTCTGCCATTTCCTTTGTCTTACTCATAACATTTGTTTTTTTGGTTACAATTTTTTTCTTTTTCAGATTAAATATAAGGTGGAAACGCTGATATAATTCAATGTTTAACAGGGTTTAGCACAGACTTAACGAAGTAAATAACCTTAAGAAGGAAAAGAATATCTGTTGGAAAATTGAGCCTGACAAAATTTTTATAACTACTTAATTTACAATAAAAAATAATAGTATCTTTGCCCCCTCATTAATAACCGGGGTCGGGAACCCCACAAATTAATTTTTATGCCTGTAAAGATCAGATTACAAAGACACGGTAAAAAAGGGAAGCCTTTTTTCTGGATCGTTGCTGCGGACTCCCGCGCAAAAAGAGATGGTAGATTCCTTGAAAAACTTGGAATTTACAATCCAACCACTAACCCTGCAACTATTGACATCAATGTTGACAAATCGGTTAAATGGTTACAAAATGGTGCACAGCCAACAGAAACTGCAAAGGCTATCCTGTCTTACAAAGGAGTACTTCTTAAGAATCACCTTGCAGGTGGTGTAAGAAAAGGCGCTTTGACTCAAGAACAAGCAGATGAGAAATTCAATGCATGGGTAGAGGAAAAAGAAGGAAGAGTTGACGCTAAAAAAGAGAATTTGAGCAAAGAGCAGGAGGCTGCTAAAGCTAAAGCTCTTGAGGCTGAAAAAGAAGTGAACGCAAAACGTGAGGCCGAAGCTGCTGCCGCTGCGCAACCTGAAGTTGAGGAAACTACCGAAGACCAGGAAGCTGCTGCTGCAAACGAAGTAGATGACGCTACGGCTGCTGAAGCAAACGCTGAAGAAAAACAAGATCAGTCAGGATCGTAAATTTTCATTCTAACGAGCAATGACAAAAGAAGAGTGTTTCTATCTTGGCAGGATCGTTAGTAAATTCAGTTTTAAGGGAGAGGTATTGATCAAACTCGATACCGATGAACCCGAAAGTTATTTAGAAATGGAATCAGTTTTTGTCGAATACGACAATAACCTGGTTCCATTTTTTATTGAAAGAAGCTCCCTTCAAAAAAGCAATTTGCTAAGAGTAAAGTTTGAAGAGGTAGATTCTGAAGAGGACGCCGAAGATCTAATGAAGTGCGACCTCTACCTTCCCCTAAACCTCCTACCCGAACTTAGTGAAGATCAATTCTATTTCCATGAGATCATTGGGTTTAAAGTAGAAGACGAACTCTACGGAACCGTAGGAACACTCACCGGTGTAAACGACACCACCACCCAGGCCCTTTTTGAAATAGAAAAAGACGGGAAACAGGTGCTTATCCCTATGAATGACCAGTTCCTTCTAAAAGTGGATAAAAAGAATAAGACCATTCACGTGAAGACACCTGAAGGATTGATCGATCTTTACCTTTAAGGATTCAAGGTTCAAAATTCAAGGTTCAAAATTCCTTTTTTAAGCCTTGCTCAATACTCACTACTAAATTCTCATTACTATTTTTCAGTTTAAACAATTCAACATTCAGCAGGACCGCACCGCCATGAAAGTAGGCACAGACGGAGTATTGCTTGGTGCCTGGACCTCACTTGAGCACCAGCCATTTTCTATTCTTGATATCGGAACAGGCACCGGCTTAATCGCTCTTATGCTGGCGCAACGAAGTCATGCTGAACTTATAGATGCTTTAGAGATCGATGAGGATGCTTATGAGCAGGCAGTGGAGAATTTCGAAAACAGCGCTTGGGGCGACAGACTGTTTTGCTATCATGCTGCCTTTGATGAATTTGTAGAGGAAATGCAGGATGAGGAGAAATACGAGCTTATTGTATCTAATCCGCCTTTCTATTCTGCCGACTATTCTTCGGGAGATGCGAAGCGTGATCAGGCACGGTTTGCAGAAGCACTTCCGTTTGAGGAACTTTTGGAAGGAGTGTCACTCCTGCTCTCAAAAAAGGGGAAATTCAGTGTTGTTATCCCGGCTTCAGAAGAAAAAAACTTCCTTGAACTGGCTGAAAGATTCAGTTTGTTTCCGCAGAGAATCACCCGTGTAAAAGGCACTCCGGAATCTCATGTAAAAAGAAGTCTGCTGGAATTGTCATTTTTGGAAGGGAAGCCAAAAATTGATGAGCTCGTGATCGAAACCGCCAGACATCAATACACTCCAGAATACATTGAGCTGGTGAAGGATTTTTATTTGAAGATGTAGATTATTTTAAAGAACTTTTTCAGGGAATGGAACCCTAAAAGGATTGTACAAATCCAAAAAAATCCTATATTTATATATATTATATATAACAATGGAGAAAGTCCGAAAATTGATTGACCTTGACAAAGAAACATTAGAAATTCTTAATGCCGAAGCGAAGAATCAGAATCGGTCATTAAAAAATCTACTGGAATCCACACTTCAAAATGAAGCTCAGAAATTAGCAACTCCCTCTCCAAAATATCAAAAAATGATGGACGAGATGCTGGAAAGAGTTTCAAAAGGAGATGTTGAGTTTACTCCTGTTTCTGAGATCAAAAAACAATATGGCTTATAAGGTCCTGATCTCAAAAGAAGCCGAAGTTGAATTAAGTGTAGCTGATTGCTACTTCCGCACCAAAGATCTGGAAAAGGCTTTTAGAGCCGATTTGCTAAAGCAATTAGAATTTCTTGAGGCAACGCCATTTTCCTTTCAAATGAGGTACAAAGAAGTACGAATAATTTTATTTAACCATTTCAATTATTCCATTCATTATATTATTAAAGATCAAACTGTATTGATCTTAAGAATCCTAAATCAAAGACAAAACTTTTAATTGTACTGTTCTCAAAATAGATTTTCCAATTTCTGAATTTGGGAGGCGTCTAAATTATTGGGACTCTTAATCCTTAAATTAAAGCCGTCTTTAATCTTCTTTTCCCGCTTGCCCCTAATTTCTGTTTGCTTAAATTTACTCTTCCAGACAAATACAAAAACACCAAATAATGAAAGCAGACCAATTTCAGGCTCCAGATTACTATAATCTTGATGATTTACTTAGTGACGAACACAAAATGGTACGTGAAGCTTCCCGGGAATGGGTGAAGCGTGAGGTATCTCCAATAATAGAAGAAGCGGCTCAAAAAGCTGAATTTCCGAAGCAATTGATCAACGGCCTTGCAGAAATTGGTGCCTTTGGTCCTTATATCCCTGAAGAATATGGTGGTGCCGGGCTCGACCAGATCTCCTATGGACTCATCATGCAGGAGATTGAAAGAGGCGACAGCGGAATCCGCTCCACAGCCTCAGTTCAGTCTTCCCTGGTCATGTATCCCATTTTCAAATACGGAACAGAGGAACAGAAGAAAAAATATCTTCCTAAGCTTGCCTCCGGTGAAATGATGGGTTGTTTTGGACTTACAGAACCCGATCATGGATCCAATCCCGGGGGCATGACTTCCAATTTTAAAGACAAAGGAGATCATTACCTGCTCAACGGGGCAAAATTGTGGATCTCTAATTCTCCATTTGCAGATATAGCAGTGGTGTGGGCAAAAAATGAAGAAGGAAGAATTCATGGCCTTATCGTGGAACGCGGAATGGAAGGTTTCTCAACACCCGAAACTCACAACAAATGGTCTCTACGTGCCAGCGCTACAGGAGAACTTGTCTTCAACAATATGAAAGTTCCAAAGGAAAACCTCCTGCCCGAAAAAAGCGGATTGGGAGCTCCTCTCGGATGTCTTGATTCTGCCCGCTACGGAATTGCCTGGGGAGCAATTGGTGCCGCTATGGATTGTTATGACACTGCGCTGCGTTATGCCAAAGAGAGGATTCAGTTTGGAAAACCTATTGCCGGCTTCCAGCTACAGCAAAAAAAGCTTGCCGAAATGATCACAGAGATCACTAAAGCTCAGCTGCTCGCATGGAGGTTGGGCGTTATGAGAAACGAAGGCACGGCAACTTCAGCCCAAATTTCTATGGCAAAGAGAAACAATGTAGCTATGGCTATCAATATCGCCAGGGAAGCAAGACAGATCCTGGGTGGAATGGGAATTACCGGCGAATATAGCATAATGCGCCACATGATGAATCTCGAAAGTGTAATCACGTATGAAGGAACTCACGATATTCACCTGTTGATCACGGGGGCAGACATTACGGGAATTCCTGCGTTTCAATAAGTCTCTAAAAAAGCAAGAATAGAATGGCATCCGGAAGCAGATTGACCAACGCATACCGAACTGCACTCCGGATTCCATTTGATGATGACTCAAAAATCATAATTTTTAGCGATTGCCACCGCGGCAATAATAGTTTTGCTGATGATTTTGCAAACAATCGCAACAGTTATTTTCATGCCCTCTCACATTATTACAGGAAAGGTTTTACCTACTGTGAACTGGGGGACGGAGATGAATTGTGGGAAAATCTAACTTTTGAATCCATTTTTGAAGCTCATAAAGATGTCTTCAAATTAATGCGCCTGTTCTTTACTGAAGGCCGACTCTATCGCATTGTGGGGAATCATGACATGGTTTACAGCAATCAGGATTATGTGGCAAAACACCTCTATAGCTATTGCGACACAGGCACCGAAAAGGAATTACCTCTTTTCCCGGGGATCACTTTCCCTGAAGCTCTAATTCTTGAGCATCAAAAAACCGGACAGGAAATTTTTATGGTTCACGGGCACCAGGCAGACTGGCTGCATTACTATATATGGAAGATCGACCGTTTCCTGGTGAGGGTTCTATGGAGGCAGTTACAGATATTCGGAATCGGCGATCCAACCAGCCCTGCAAAAAACAATATCGAGCTTAACAAGATCGAACGGAAAACGAAGAAATGGATCGTTGAGAACAATGACCAGTTCATGATCACCGGCCACACGCACAGGCCCAGATTTCCAAGGCCGGGGGAAATTCCTTATTTCAATGACGGCAGCTGTGTTCATCCCAGGTCCATCACAGGAATTGAAATCGAAGAAGGAGCTATCAGCCTTATAAAGTGGCAGGTAGCTATTAATGAAGAAGGTTTTCTAAAGGTAATAAGGATCGTACTTGAAGGACCTCAAAAACTTGAAGCTTACCAGAAGGCGAAAGCTACATAAGATCGAAACAGGGGCAACGTTTACATCGCTTTCCCTTCAAATACTTCTCACAGCACTCGCTTTTTAACTCCACAGGTTTTTTAGAGATAACCCCCTCAAACTTGAGGTAATCTTTAGATTTATTGGAGTAAAATACAATAACATTAAAGCTCATGCCTGTTGTTTTTCTTTCCTGCCAAAAAGGGCAAATATTAAGCCTTTTTAGTCAGCGTTATATGGAGATATCTTTACTTCCAGCCCCTCCAGTTCTTTTGTAATAGGGATTTGGCAACTCAAACGGCTGTTGTCCTGCACAAAGAATGCCTGGTCCAGCATATCTTCTTCCTCATAACCTTTTTCGGGCAGGAGGTGTTCCTTGTTCAGCATATAGCACTGGCAGGAAGCGCACATGGCCATTCCGCCGCAGATGCCAATAGTACCTTCGGGCGCCAGTTCATGAGAACGTATCACTTCCATGAGGTTCATGTTCATATCTGTAGGCGCATCTACTAAATGCGCTTCTCCCTCGCGGTCTATTATAGTGATCTTAATATCTGACATCTTTCAAAAATTAAACCTCACAGGTTTTCAAATCCTGTGAGGTTTGGATTAATTTGAAATTAATTTATACTTTTTACTACTTCTCTTTTCGCCTCTTTCTTGCTGCCGTCAAAACCGTTCACTCCACTTACGGTAGTATATTTCATGACGTACTTCTTATCGGGATAGATACGCTGGTATGCGCTTTGACACATGATAGCTGCTTCGTGAAATCCGCAAAGGATCAATTTTAATTTTCCCGGATAAGTGTTCACATCTCCAATTGCATAAATTCCGGGGATATTGGTCTGGTAATCATAACTGTTATCAACTTTGATCGCATTCTTCTCGATCTCCAGCCCCCAGTTTGCTATAGGTCCCAGCTTTGGCGATAATCCAAAAAGAGGAATAAAATGATCTGTTTCTTTGATCTCTTCTTCGGAAGCACTTCCGCCGTGGCGTATCACCACCGACTCCAATTTGTTGTCTCCCTTAAGGCCTACCACTTCAGCTTCGGTAATAAGGTTGATCTTTCCTATTTTAGAGAGTTCAGATACTTTTTCTACGGAATCCAAAGCTCCACGGAACTCATTTCTCCTGTGAACCAGGGAAACTTCCGAAGCAACTTCAGAAAGATAAATAGCCCAGTCTAAAGCCGAATCTCCTCCACCTGCTATTACCACCCGCTTATCCCTGAAGTCTTCAGGTTCGCGTATCATATAGGAAACTCCGTTATTTTCGTATTTTGCAATATTTGGAATAGGCGGCTTTCTTGGCTCAAAGCTACCAAGTCCGCCGGCGATTACCACCACCGGGGCCTGATGTTTTGTACCTTCACTGGTAGTCACTATAAAAGATCCGTCTTCCAGCTTCTCAATAGTTTCTGCGCGTTCCCCAAGGGTAAAACCGGGTTCAAACGGTTTGATCTGCTCCATAAGGTTATCTACCAGGTCCCCTGCCAGGATTTCCGGAAAAGCCGGAATATCATAAATAGGTTTTTTAGGGTAGATCTCTGAGCACTGGCCACCCGGCTGCGGTAAAGCATCGATAAGGTGGCATTTTAATTTTAATAATCCTGCTTCAAAAACGGCAAAAAGACCCGTAGGCCCAGCGCCGATAATCAACATATCTGTTTTAATCATTACGTCTTGTTTTGGAAAGTGCCGAAAAAGCTATTTTTCGATATTCAGCACCGTTTCGATTTGAGGCACATAACGCTTAATGGTCATCTCAACACCCGACTTTAACGTCATAGTGTTGACGCTGCATCCTACGCACGCCCCTTCGAGCTGCACCTTTACCAGCCGGTCATCTTCAATACTGATAAGGGAGATATCTCCCCCATCATTCCTCAAGAATGGCCTTATCTCTTCTAAGGCCCTCTCCACGTTAAACCTAACTTCTTCGCTTGTCATGACTATTTATTAACTGCACTACAGCCAGCCATAGTGGTGATTTTAATTGCTTCGGTAGGAGGCAGACTGGTGTTTCGTCTTACGGTCTCCTGTACCACATTCTGGGTAAGCACCTCAAAGGCTTCAGACAGTGGAGTTCCTTCCTGCAAGGCAGCAGGATGTCCTATATCTCCGGCCTCCCTGATACTTTGCACCAACGGAATTTGTCCAAGGAATGGCACCTGCAGGTCTTCAGCAAGTAACTTCGCGCCTTCCCTTCCAAAAATGTAATATTTATTATCGGGTAATTCTTCCGGCGTAAAGTAAGCCATATTCTCAATGATTCCCAGCACAGGAACATTAATGGTCTCCTGCTGGAACATTGCCACTCCCTTACGGGCATCGGCAAGAGCTACATTTTGAGGCGTACTCACCACAACAGCTCCCGTGATTGGCAGGGATTGCATAATTGATAAATGAATATCTCCAGTTCCCGGAGGAAGATCCACTAATAGGAAATCCAATTCTCCCCACGCGGCATCAAAGATCATTTGATTCAATGCCTTTGCTGCCATTGGCCCTCTCCAGATCACGGCCTGATTGGGTTGTGTAAAGAACCCAATTGAAAGGAGCTTTACCCCGTGATTTTCGACAGGCTTCATTTTCGATTTTCCGTCAACGTTGACAGAAAGCGGTTTTTCCGTGATCACATCAAACATCATGGGCATAGAAGGTCCGTAAATATCTGAATCCAGAAGACCCACCTTAAATCCCATTTTTGCGAGACTAACAGCAAGGTTCGCGGTAACGGTTGATTTACCAACCCCACCTTTTCCTGAAGCCACCGCGATAATATTTTTGATCCCCGGAATAGATTTTCCTTTGATCTCAGGTTTATCCGGCGCCTGCACTTTTATATTAACCTTGACCTTGGCTTTTTGATGCACGTGCTCATGAATGGCTTTCATTACATCCACTTCTGCCCTTTTTTTAATATGTAAGGCCGGGGTGGTAAGCAAAAGATCCACTACCACCTCATCTCCAAAGGTCATAATATTCTGGACCGCACCACTTTCAACCATATTTTTACCTTCTCCCGAAACTGAAATGGTCTCAAGAGCATTTAATATATCTTTCCGATTAAGTTTCATGCTGTAAAATTGAATTTAATGAACCTTATGTAGATTCATTCTAAATGCAAATATAAGTTGAAAAGCTAAGATAACGAAAGTATTACCCAATTTTGATTCGGACTTTATTCTTCGTGAAGTTCTGCGGAAGGATCCCAGAAATGCTGCTGAAAATTAATGATCTTATCTTCCTTTATTGCAATCCCTTCCTCCTCTAAAAGTTGTTCCATAAGTCGGGTTCCCGGAAAGTGATGCTTACCCGTAAGTAAACCGTTCCTGTTTACTACCCGATGTGCCGGAATATCTTCCATTTTTGAAGCATTGTTCATTGCCCAGCCCACCATTCTCGCACTGCCCGAAGCTCCCAGGAAATTGGCAATGGCCCCGTAGCTGGTCACCCTACCTTCAGGAATTTGTTTTACCACCTCATATACGCGGTCAAAAAATGAAATTTCAGCCATTGTTAAAGATCCTGATAAAGGTGATGATCACCAGCACCAACATGAGCCCGGCCATGAAGTAATTGGAGTATTTTGCAAAGAAATTACCTTCAGATTCGATCTTGGCAAAGAAAAGCGCATATAGATACAGCGTGGTAAAAGTTCCCAGGCCTGCTGCCAGTACAAAAACAGCATTATTAAGCAGGTGATATTGAACATTGCCATTCACATTTAAAGCTGCTCCTAAAGCCACAAAATAAGGGATAGGAAAGATATTGAGAGCCCCTATCATCATCCCTTTAAAGACACTGCGAATGCCCGAAGTTGGATGTACTTCGACTTCCTTGCGCTTATGTTGTGCCATCACCAGAAAATAAACCATCATGATCAAAAAGATCACAAAACCGGCTCTTAACAATATGCTGTTTACGTACTCATTATTGAAAATGTAGCGGGCAAGCTGAATAGCAATAGTAGCCTGGAGCAGCACGATGCCGGCAGCCCCTACAGCCATATACATCCCGTTCTGCTGTCCTCTTTGTAGAGAAGTTCTGGCAACGCTCATATTGACGAGCCCCGGAGGCACCACCCCCAGCAAAGCCGCGAAATAGGTAATAAGGAAAATTTTAGTTTCCTCCAAAAGGCATTATTTTATCCTAAACTGAATGTAAGTTATAGGTTTTCCCTGCTCAAGATACTGTTTTTCGTAAAAAGTCTGTATCCCGATAACCTCCTTAGGTGAATATTCATTTTTGTACACGTCGTGATTGGCCTGTATCACCTCATGACCTTCGCCATGCAACAGCCCTAGTGTATAACCGTGCATAAATTCACTATCGGTTTTTAGGTTCATGAGGCCCTGAGGTTTGAGTATTTTTTTATACTTCTGCAGGAATTCTGAATTGGTCATGCGGTGTTTGGTACGTTTATACTTGATCTGCGGATCGGGAAAAGTGATCCAGATCTCGTCAACCTCATTTTCAGCAAAAAGCAGGTCTACCAATTCTATCTGACTTCTCATAAACGCAACATTTTGCAAGCCTTCTTCCAAAGCAGTTTTAGCGCCTCTCCAAAACCGGGCACCTTTGATATCTATTCCAATGAAATTCTTTTCGGGATATGCCTGAGCAAGGCCAACGCTGTATTCTCCTTTTCCGCAACCTAATTCCAGAACGATAGGTTTATCATTTTTGAAGAAATCACTGCTCCAACTGCCTTTATACTGGAAATTTCCCTCCAGCACTTCTTCCCTGGTGGGCTGTATTACATTTGAAAATGTTTCGTTTTCTCTAAACCGTTTTAATTTATTCTTACTTCCCACCTGGATATTTAATATTTTGGTAAATTTAAATAAATTCCCCCACAGGCCTTTCAATTATATTTGTTTTATGCGAAGCAGAAGGATTCTTGTTGCGCCCATAAACTGGGGGTTGGGGCACGCCACCAGGTGCATCCCAATTATAAAAAAACTGGAAGAAAAAGGTTACACGCCTTTCCTCGCATCAGACGGGGCTGCGCTGGAATTGCTGAAAAAAGAATTTCCCCACCTGCGCAGTTTTGAATTACCTTCCTACAATATTACCTATACCAGCCGTGGAAGCCTGCTCAAGTGGAAACTCCTTCTGGACAGTCCGCACATCCTCAGGAACATTAAAAAAGAAAAACTGGCAACAAAGATCCTGGTGGAAAAGCTTAATCTCCACGGAATAATTTCCGACAGCAGGTTTGGAGTGATATATAAACATCTTCCGAATGTTTTTATTACCCATCAACTCAACGTACTTTCAGGAAATACTACATTTTTAAGCAGCAGACTGCATCAGCAATACATTAGAAAATATGACGAGTGCTGGGTACCCGATGCCCCCGGAAAACCAAACCTCAGCGGATTCCTCGGTCACTCAAGATCTACTTTAGAAGCTGTGAAATACATGGGAATCATTAGCAGGTTTAAAAAAAGGGAATTGCCCCAGATCTATGACTATATGGTGCTGCTCTCGGGGCCCGAACCTCAGCGCAGCCTGCTCGAAGATATCCTGTTCCGTGAGTTGAAACAAACAGAAAAGAGGGTCCTTTTTGTAAGAGGAAAAATAAGTGAGGAAGCCGCCGCATTTTCTTCTCCAAACATGACCATCAAAAATTACCTTTTTGGGAAGGATCTGGAGGAAGCTCTTAACAGCAGCAAGGTGATCATTTCCAGGTCTGGCTACACAACTTTGATGGATTTGGCGAAGCTTGGAAAAAAGGCTTTTTTCATCCCCACCCCCGGACAGTTTGAGCAGGAATATCTTGCAGAAAGAATGTCAAAACTTGGTTTTGCCCCTTCCTGTAAGCAGGAAGATTTTAATTTGGAAAAATTGAAGAAAGTAGAAACTTTTTCCGGGTTAAACGACCCCGGATTTGTCTGTGACTACAGCCGTCTTTTTAGCCTTTTTAAGCGTAAATGAAAATTCGCTGCCCATTCCAAAAGTGCTCGTTACAAAGATCCTTTCTTTATGTGCCTCCAGTAAATGTTTAACTATTGCTAAACCTAATCCCGACCCACCTTCTTTCCTGGAGCCGCTTTTATCCACACGATAGAACCTTTCAAACAGCCGTGGAATATGCTCTTTTTGGATCCCCTCTCCGTTATCGCTCACTTTGATAATAATTTTCTTTTTCGAATGTTCCTGTATGGAAACCTCTGTAGTCCCATCTTTCTTACCATATTTAATTGAATTTACCAGAAGATTGGTTACAACTTGCTGAATCCTCTCCTTATCGGCTTTAACCATCAAAGGGGCATATGGTGTTTCGAAAACCAGGCTTATATTCTTTTTGGCAGCTTTCATTTCTAAAAGATCGAATACATTCTGAATTAGTTCCACAATGTCAAAAGCTTCCTGTTTCAGGCGGAGATCTCCGGTTTCAAGTTTTGTGATCATATCCAGGTCACGCACGATGTACACCAGTCTCTCTACACCTTTTGCTGCTCTTTCCAGATATTGCTGTCGTACTTTTTTGTCATTCATCGCCCCGTCAAGGAGCGTCTCAATATAACCCTGCACTGTAAAAAGAGGAGTTTTTAGCTCGTGAGATATGTTTCCCATAAATTCCTTGCGGTAGCTGTCCCGTACTTTTAAAGCTTCTATTTCCAGTTTTTTACCTTCAGCAAATTTTTGAACCTCCTGGGAGAGGGTAGCCATATCTGTGGTTACATGATCTGGCTTGAGAGAAGAGGCATTAAGCATGCTAACATTTTCGTAGATCTTCTTGATCTTCTTATAGATAAAGAATTCCACTCTGTATTGGATCACCAGAAATGAAAAAAGGAAGCAGCAAATCGCGTAGATCAATAAGGCTGCTTCGGAATAGGTGTCGTTCACAATAAGAAAGACAGCTGAAATCAATGTCATAAAAATTGTGACATAGAGAGAGGTCTTAACTGCAAATTTGTATGATCGCCTGAAGCTTTTTCCCATTATTCTACGAATTTATAACCTACCCCCTTTATAGTTTGAATTTTGTCGTCTCCTATTTTCTCCCGTAGCTTTCGGATATGTACATCAATTGTTCTGCCTCCCACAACTACCTCGTTTCCCCAAACCCTTTCCAGGATCTCATCTCTCTGGAAAACCCTTCCGGGTTGTGAAGCCAAAAGATAAAGAAGTTCGAATTCTTTTCTTGGCAAGGGAATGATCTCTCCGGCTTTGGTGACCTTATATTCCTCCCTATTGATCTCCAGGTCTCCAAGGGTGATCAATTCTGCTTTTGTGGAGGAATCGGTATTAAGACGCCTTAGCAAAGCTTTCACCTTACTCACCAGCACCTTAGGTTTAATTGGTTTGGTAATATAGTCATCGGCCCCGGCATCAAAACCTGCCATGTGGGAGTAATCTTCTCCCCTGGCTGTCAAAAAAGTGATAATGGTATCTGCAAGCTCCGGCTCCTTTCTCATTTGGTAGCAGGTTTCAATACCGTCCATTTCGGGCATCATCACATCCAGGACTATTAAATGGGGCTTGTGCTTTTTAGCCTCTTTAAGGGCCTGTTTCCCATTTTCGGCTGTAATAACAGAGTAGCCTTCGGCAGCAAGATTGTACCTGATGATCTCGATGATATCGGGTTCATCATCAACCAATAAAATGCAGATATCGCTATTTTTCATAAGGTTTCATCTAATTCTTTGTAAAAGTAAAGATAAAAACTGTGCTCTGTTTCTCTGCATGTCATTGTTAACCTTGAGATAACCTTTGCTTCAAAAAGCCTTAACCTTAGGATAAACCAGCCTTAATAGCCGGGTAACTCTCCGGTTACATTGTGCCCCTTTCTTTGCGATATAATTAAAACACAAAATGAGAAGCATTTTAATATTTATTTTTTCTCTCCTTTTTCCCACTGTACTACTTGCTCAGGGACCTTCACCATCGGGAATGATTGCCGGAAAACTAACAGACAGGGAAATGAACGGCGAACCTTTACCTTTTGCCAATGTCATTATCAAAGGCAGCAGCTCAGGTGCCACTACAGACCTTAACGGACTTTTCAAAATAGAAGATGTGAAGCCGGGAGTGTACACACTAACCATAAGCTTTACTGGTTATGAAAGTCGGGAAATTAACAACGTGGAAGTCGCGGCAGGAAAAGTTACTGAAATCAATACAGAACTTGGTGCCAGCGCAGCCGCTTTAAATGAGGTCGTTATTACAACTGTATCCCGAAAGGATTCTAAAATTGCCTTGTTGCTGGAGCAAAAGTCGGCAGTAAATATTAAGGAAAGCATAGGAGCTCAGGAACTGGCAAAAATGGGAGTTTCGGATGTTGCCAAAGCTACCACCCGCATATCGGGAGTTTCGGGCAGTGAGGCCTCCGGTGATATTTTTGTAAGAGGCCTGGGAGACAGGTATCTCTACACCACCATGAATAATTTACCTATTCCTTCAGATGATGTGGAGCGCAAGAACATTGACCTGGGATTGTTCTCTACAGGCGTAATTCAGGATGTGGGGATCAGCAAAACATGGTCTTCTTTTAATTCCGCAGACCAGGCTTCGGGAACCATTGATATTTCTTCCCGCGCCCTTTCCGGAGCATCTGAGTTAGAGCTGGGAATAAAAGCAGGTATTAACACGAATGTGCTGGACCGGTATGAGAATTTTAAATTGAGTGCCAACCGCAGTGATGTCACCCTGGGATTCTATAACAGGGATATCCCGCTGCAAGATGCTCTGAATAACCAGGGTTGGGATCCTGTAAAAGATGAAATGCCCTTAAACAGAAGTTACTCCTTTACCGCAGGAAAAGGTTTTGGCGACCGGTTAAGATTGTTATTCACCGGATCACAATCAACCTCTTATGAGTATAATAAAGGACTTTTCAGAGAGTATGGATCGAATAATCTTTATGATTACTTCACTGATGCTGAAGAATTCAGCAGAACCGACAATACCACCGGATTACTGGATGCAAGTCTAAATCTGAATTCCAATCATCAGGTAAGATACGTAGGCTTATTCGTCAACAAACTGACAGATGAAGTTTATGAAAGCGGTCGTAATGCCGAAGGGGTGGTATTTGAGGAAACCAACACGGCTGAAGACCTGAATCAGTTCATCAGGGATCAGAACATTACCCAAACCCGTCTTTTTGTACACCAGTTTCATGGGAAACACAAGATCAACAGCAATAATCACCTTGAATGGGCAATGGGTTACAATACAGTAGATGCAGGGGAACCTAACCGCATTAGAAATGAACTCAACCTGGATGGGGAAGGATTTATACAATTGGGGCGTACGGGAGGTTTTCAGCAGAGAAAATCAACCCAGCAAATCGAAGATGCAGAGTTCAACGGCCTTATAAGGGACAAAATCACATTTTCTGATCCCGAAACTGCCAGGTTTCTTGAAGTAGGTGGAAATTTCAGAAACAAACAAAGAGATTTCTATTCCCGCTTTTTTGGTGTAACCGAAACTAGTTTGAACAGCGTGAATCCTCCCTCTCCGGATGATCTAAGCAGTATTTTTACTACCGCAAACTTTGAAAACGGAATTTTAAGGATCAACAGGCTTAATCCTGAGATCTATGAAGCCGAATTGCAATCTTACAGCGGTTTCGCAACCTTAAACTATGATATAGGCAAATGGAATTTCAACCTGGGGGCAAGGTATCAACGGGATGAACTGGACGTCGCCTGGGCAGTAAATAACTACCCATCTACTCTGCCTCAGTATGTAAACAAGAAGTACAACAATCTCTATCCCGCAGTCAATATAAAGTATTCCCCTTCTGAAAGGTCTAACCTCAGGTTTGCCGGAAGCCGCACTATTACTCTGCCGGAATTTAAGGAGGTGGCTCCCTTCGAATATGTTTCACAGACCGGGCAGGTCACCCGGGGTAATCCCGCTTTAGAAGCATCAAAGAACCTCAACCTGGATCTAAAATATGAGTTCTTCCCCAGCAACGGGCAATTAATTTCCTTTGCCGGATTCTATAAAAATATTCAGGATCCTATCAATAAAGTTCTGGATCGTGGGGCTGCGGGAAGGTTATCCTATTTCAATGCCGGAGATGAAGCTAATATATATGGCATCGAGCTGGAAACCCGTCTCAGCCTTATAGACAATGAAGACCCGGCAGATATTGATCTTGACCTGAGTCTTAATGCAACCAGGATGTGGCACAGCCAAACCCTTAAAGATGTTTATAACGAAAATGGAAGTTTTGTACGCACCTTTCGCTATAACAACAAAGAAGAAGTTGGCCTGCAGGGTGCATCAGATTGGATCTTTAACGGTTCCCTCAGCCTGTCTACAGCATCTGAAAGCCCATGGAATATAACCCTGGTGGGCAATTATGCATCTGATAAGATCTATGCTTTAGGCGCGCCTGAAATTCAAACTCAGCCCGATGTATTTTATAATGATGAGATCATTGAAAAAGGCTTTGTCACTTTAGATGCTGTCATTAGTAAAGGTTTCGGAGATCACTGGTCTTTTAAACTCAGCGGGGAAAATCTGCTAAACCCTGAAATTGAAAGGATACAGGCTATACGCCCCAGTTCGACAGGGATTGAAAAGGTGCAAAGCATTCGCTCCTATACCACCGGGGCAGTATTAAGTCTTGGAATAGGATATTCATTTTAAACATAAATCAAACTAAATCTAAAATTAAAACAACATGAAAAACGCAACTAAAACAATTTATGCAATGCTTTTCGCTCTATTGAGCTTAGGAGTGACCAGCTGTAGCGATGATGATTCAATGGATCCAATAGTACAACCCGGAGAGGAATCTATTGACCCTGCGAATTTTCAGGGAACCGTAAATAAAGATGTCCGCCTTAACCCTAATGAAACTTACAGGCTTAGCGGGATTCTTTCTGTGGAAGCCGGCACCACCCTTACCATTCCTGCAGGCACAAAGATAGTCGCCAATACAGATAGCGATGATAATCCCGCAACCGGAGTGTATATCGTAGTACAACAAGGAGCAAAAATAGATATCCAGGGAACAGCTGCTGCTCCGGTAGTGATGTCTTCTGCAAGTGGCGGGGCCGGAAGCTGGGGCGGACTGGTGATTGCCGGTAAAGCTAAATCTACAGCCGGGATCAATGCAATTGCCGAGGTAGGAAGCATCATCTACGGCGGCGATAATCCAGCCGATAATTCAGGTAAGATTAATTACCTGGTGATCAAAGATGCGGGTGCGCAAATTGATCCTGAATCTCAATACAACGGGCTTTCCCTGTACGGAGTGGGTTCAGGAACCAGCATCCAGAATGTGGCTATCATGAACGGAGCCGATGACGGAGTTGAATTCTTTGGAGGTTCGGTTGCTGTGACTAATCTTTATCTTGAAAATAACGAAGATGATGCTGTGGACTGGACCGAAGGATGGGATGGTACTGTTGAAAATGTTTATGTAAAACATTCCATTGAAAATTTTTCAACTGCAATTGAAGCCGATGGTGCGAATGCCAATCCTACGATCACCAACTTTACAGCTGTGTCCACTACAGGGGGTACTGCACTTCAATTCAAAAAACAATCGGGAGCTACAATTACGGGGCTTTACCTTTCAGGATATGACACAAATATAGATATCACTGAAGACGGAAGAACAGATCTGTCCGGAATACAGATAGAGGGAGAGGATGCAGACCTGCACGCTACTTACGATGCCGGTGTAATGGTAGATGTTGCTCAATTCAACTGGGCACAGTAAAAAAGTTTAATTAGCCACTAAACTGTAATGCTTTGATTCTGAATAAAAAGACTGCCCAACGGCAGTCTTTTTGTTTTTATTGTTTAAAATTATTAGTTTAACGTTTCGAAAAGTAATTTTTGGTGTGGTTTTTGAATTTTTTATTGTAATTTTGAATTGATACTTTGCTGAAAATGAAACAACTCTACTTGTACCCCCTCTTATTAATCGGCCTTTTGCTGTTTGCAAATCCTGCCGCTGCACAGGTATCTCAACCGGAACCTCCTGCAAAAGAAGTCCCTATTGAAGGTCTTTCTATCTTCCCAAATCCTGCTTCGGGACAAAAGGTTTATATCAACACCAAATCTGGCAAGGCTAAAAAAGTAGAGATCTACAATGTTTTAGGCAACAGCATTTTATCTGCCGAGTTGGTTGGAAATGAACTTAATATATCCTCGCTTGAGCCAGGGATTTACATTATGAAGATCCAGGAAGGCAAAAGCACTGCTACCAGAAAGCTTGTTGTAAGATAACATTCCATTCTTTTACTTTAATTAATCTGTACCTTTGTGCCACCACAAGTTATGCGCAAGCCAAAGGACATTTTTTCCATTTCAACTGCCGGGGAATTTGAAGAAAAATCTCTGCAGGTATTTGAATTTCAGTATTTCAACAATCCGGTTTACAAACATTTTTGTGATCTCCTGGGCCGTAGTCCGGCGCAGGTAGATAAGCTTGAAAAGATCCCTTTTCTTCCCATCGAATTCTTTAAATCCCATAGGATAACTTCTTCGGAAGATTCCGAAGAGATCATTTTTACCAGCAGCGGCACTACAGGACAGGTTAAAAGCAAGCATTTTGTTACTGATCTTGCAATTTATGAGGAAAGTTTCCGCAGGGCCTTCACAAATTTCTACGGAAGTGTGGAAAACTATGCGGTTCTTGCATTACTTCCCTCTTACTTGGAAAGGAAAGGCTCATCTCTCATTTACATGGTTGACGACCTCATCAAAAAAAGCAAAAATCCCGCCAGCGGATTCTATCTTCACGACCTTGAGGCCCTGGCCCAAAAACTTAATGAACTGGAGCAGAAGCAACAAAAAGTTTTACTCATAGGGGTTTCTTTTGCTTTACTGGACCTGGCAGAGAAGTTTTCCCTTAATCTAAAGCATACTGTTGTAATGGAAACCGGAGGCATGAAAGGCCGCAGAAAGGAGATGATAAGAGCAGAACTTCATGAGATCCTGAAGCAGGGATTGGGTGTGGAAAACATCCACAGTGAGTATGGAATGACCGAATTACTGTCCCAGGCATACGCTGTCAAAAATGGCATTTTTGAATGCCCTCCCTGGATGAAGCTTCTTATTCGGGATCCCGAAGATGCATTGACCCTGCTTCCCGATGGAAAATCGGGCGGAATAAATGTGATCGACCTGGCGAATTTTAATTCCTGTTCCTTTATTGCAACTCAGGATTTGGGTAAGAATTTGGGAGCCGGAAAAACCGAAATTTTAGGCCGTTTTGACAACAGCGACATCAGGGGATGCAACCTGATGGTTTTTTAACAAAAAAAATTTTATAAAGCTGTAAGGAATTGATTTTCTGTCGACTTACTGTACGGTTAGATTATGTTTTCATAATTGGTTGGTTAGTTAGATGCCCCCTTCGCCTCCAAAGCAAGGGGGTTATCTTTGTTTTACTCAACCCGTAAAATATAGGTGTTCCTTTTGCCTTTATTGATGATCACATATTTGTTATTTAAAAGGTCCTTTTTAGTGATCATATAGTCTTCAGAAACTTTCTCTTTATTTACAGAGATAGAATTTTCTTTCAGAGCTCTTCTGGCTTCCCCGTTGGAGTTAAGGAATTCAGTTTTTGCAGAAAGGGCTGCGATCATATCCAATCCATTCTCCACATCTTCCCTGTCGATCTTTGCCTGCGGAACCCCTTCGAATACATCCAAAAAGGTGTTTTCATTAAGATCCTTAAGATCTTGAGCAGTACTTTTTCCAAAAAGCACTTCAGAAGCTTTTACAGCATTATCATAATCTTCACGGGAGTGAACCATCACCGTGATCTCTTCGGCAAGCTTTCGCTGAAGCTGACGCAGATGCGGAGCTTCTTTATGAGTGCTAACAAGATCTTCAATTACATTTTTTGGGAGGAATGTAAAGATCTTGATAAACCTTTCGGCATCTTCATCGCTGGTGTTGAGCCAGTACTGGTAGAACTTGTATGGGGAAGTACGTTCAGGATCAAGCCAGATGTTTCCTGATTCTGTTTTTCCGAATTTTGTACCATCGGCTTTAGTGATCAATGGGCAGGTAAGTGCATAGCCTTTCCCGTCGCCAATCCTTCGGATGAGTTCTGTTCCCGTGGTAATGTTTCCCCACTGGTCGCTTCCACCCATTTGCAATGTGCAATCCAGCTCCCTGTACAAATGAAGAAAATCATATCCCTGCACAAGCTGATAAGTAAATTCTGTAAAGGACATCCCTTCCGAAGCATCTGAAGAAAGACGCTTTTTGACACTGTCTTTAGACATCATGTAATTCACAGTAATATGCTTACCAACATCCCGGATAAAATCGAGGAAACTGAATTCTTTCATCCAGTCATAGTTATTCACCATTAGTGCGGCATTCTCACCGTCACTTTCGAAGTCAAGAAACTTGGATAGTTGTTTTTTTAAAGCATGTTGATTTTGCAGCAACGTGGCCTCGTCCAGCAGGTTACGTTCGTTGGATTTTCCTGAAGGGTCTCCTATCATTCCTGTTGCTCCCCCAACAAGGGCCACAGGACGATGTCCCGCCTCCTGAAAATGTTTCAGCATCATCACCCCTACCAGGTGTCCAATATGTAAAGAATCGGCTGTGGGATCTATTCCAACATAAGCCGATCTAAGTCCTTCCATCAGATGCTCTTCAGTACCGGGCATTACGTCATGGATCATCCCTCTCCAGGTCAATTCTTCTACAAAATTCTTGTTCATGATTTATCTTTTGAAGTAAAAACAGCCGTAAAGATACCATAAACCAGCATTTTTCCTAAGTGGATTTGGCTATATTTACAGCATGATTCTAGTTACCGGAGGCACGGGTTTAGTGGGTTCTCATTTATTGCTTGACCTGGTAAAGAACGGGGAAAAGCCGCGGGCTATTTACCGCACCCAGGAAAGTCTTAAGGCTGTTAAAAATGTCTTTTCCTACACCAATTCTTCTCAAGAAACAGAACATCTGTTCAATCGCATTGAGTGGGTAAAAGCTGATATTACCGATATTCCTTCTCTCACAAAGGTTTTTGAGAATGTAGATTATGTATACCACTGCGCGGCATTAGTAAGCTTCGATACTTCTAAGGATGCAGAGCTAAGAAAGGTGAACATCGAGGGTACTGCTAATGTCGTCAACTTCTGCATCAAAAATGAGATCAATAAGCTCTGTTTCGTGAGTTCTATTGCCACATTTGATCTTAAACCGGGAGAAAAAGAAATTACAGAAGCTTCTTTCTGGAACAAGGAACTCAATCACAATATGTACGCAATTACTAAGTATGGGGCCGAGATGGAGGTGTGGCGGGCAAGCCAGGAGGGCGTCCCGGTGGTGATTGTGAATCCGGGTGTAATTATTGGCCCGGGATTCTGGAACAATGGCAGCGGCAAGATCTTCAAAAAAGTGGATTCGGGACTGGATCATTACTTCCCGAAGACCACGGGATTCGTGGGAGTGTGGGATGTTGTGAAGAGCATGCGGGAGCTAATGGCTTCTTCAGTAAAAAACGAACAGTATATCGTAATTTCAGAAAATCATTCTTTTAAAGAAATTTTTTCTTTGACTGCAAAAGCTCTCCAAAAACCTGCACCTGGAAAAAAACTGAAAAAATGGATGGTCCTAATGGGATGGGTTTGGCAGGAAGCTTCAGGAATATTTTCAGACAAGGAAAAGCAGCTGGACAGGAGGTCCCAAAAAAGCCTTTTTGAACATAGATTTTATTCCGCAGAAAAATTAAAAGCTGAACTTGATTTTCAGTTTGAACCTGTTTCTGAAGTTATTGAACGGACTGCAAAATCATACAGGAAAGACAAAACTACCTGATGCTCTTCTGCACTACAGAATCCTGAATTTTAAAAGAATTCAGCTTTCTGGAAATGGGTCCGGGAAGTCTTCGTTGTAAACTATCCTGTTGCAGGGAATCTATTGGAAGGTCCAGAGAATCTCTCTCCAGGGTCCTTAATGAATCCCTTTCCCTTTCCTCAATTTCCCTTAGAGAATCGTATTCCTTTAGCAGTAATTCAAGCCTTTGCTTTACCCTTTCATAAATATCGTTGTACTCCCGATAATTTTCGGCATAGTAATTATTGCTTTGCACCAATTGAGTACTATCGATCCCATATTTCTCCATGAGGTAAGGATAAGGCGCAATCCCTTTTTCTTGCAAAAGTTTCTTGTTATAGCTGCGGGCCCCGTGAAGCAGGGAAAGCTCTGTAAGCACCTCTACCATTTTATCCTGAGGAATGAGATCCTTTGGTCTCTCCATTCGCTCCACATCCTGACAAGAATTGAGGATCAAAGCAAGAAATATTGCCCAACTTAGCTTTTTCATTTTAACGGTCAAACTTAAGACGCTCTGCCTTTACAAATGGATTGAAATTAAAGTTTTTGTAAACCAGATTTCCATTTACAAAAGTGTGAGTAACGCGGGATTTGAAAGTTATGCCTTCAAAAGGGGACCATCCGCATTTATAGAGGGTATTACCCGGTTGCACCGCCCATGGTGCATTAAGATCAACAATAACCAAATCTGCTTTGTATCCTTCTCTTATAAAACCACGCTTTTCAATATCGAAGAGAATAGCCGGGTTATGGCACATCTTTTCCACGATCTTTTCTAAAGAGATCTTTCCCTGGTGATGCATTTGTAACATTGCAGGTAAAGCATGTTGTACTAAAGGACCTCCACTGGGGGCCTTGGTATATACATTTTTTTTCTCTTCCCTGGTATGCGGTGCATGATCTGTCGCGATCACATCAATCTTATCTTCTATAAGAGCTTTAAGCAGAGCATCCTGGTCTTCTTTGGTCTTAACGGCTGGATTCCATTTTATAAAGGTTCCCTTTTTCGCATAATCACTGTCATTAAACCAAAGGTGATGCACACAGACTTCTGCAGTGATCTTTTTATCCTTCAAAGGTTTCTTATTTTCAAAAAGCTTAAGCTCCTTTGCAGTTGATAAATGGAAGACATGCAGGCGTGCCCCCGTTTTTTTAGCTAAGGCTACAGCTTTTGAGGAGGATAAATAACAAGCCTCTTCACTCCTGATTTTTGGATGTAGTTCGATAGGAATATCATCTCCATATCTTTCCACACACTCCTGTAAATTCTTTTGAATTGTTTTCTCATCCTCACAATGTGCTGCGATAAGTACAGGAGATTCCTTAAATATCTTTTCGAGTACTTGCTCGTCGTCAACAAGCATGTTCCCTGTAGAAGAACCCAAAAAAAGCTTTAACGCCGGCACTTTTTTAGGATCAATCTTTTTGATCTCTTCAAGGTTATCATTGGTGCCTCCAAACATAAAGGCATAATTAGCATAGGAGGTATTGGCAGCGAGCTTATATTTCTCTTCCAGCAGGTCTATGGTAGTAGTTTGCGGCTGAGTATTTGGCATTTCAATGAAGGAAGTAATTCCCCCGGCAACTGCAGCTTTTGATCCCGTTGCTATAGTTTCTTTATGCGTGAGTCCCGGTTCTCTGAAATGGACCTGATCATCAATAACACCCGGCATCAGGTAATTCCCCTCGGCATCTATAATGCTAAGATTGGGAGATTTGGCACTTATACTCGATGCTATCTCTGTAATGATCCCCTCTTCAATAAAAACATCCCCTTCGAAGATTTCACCTTCATTGACAATTTTCGCATTCTTAATTAGCACCTTTTTCATTATATCGTCATCTTATTAAACAGACTGTTTATTTTCATTTTCACAACTCCAAAAACAGCTTCCCAAATTATAGATCCACTCATCTTAGAAGTACCCCGTGTTCTGTCAGTAAATATTACAGGGACCTCCACAATGTTGAATTTTGCCAAATAGGCTTTAAATTTCATTTCAATTTGAAAGGCGTAGCCAACAAATTTTATTTTATCCAGATGGATCCTTTCCAAAACTTCTCTTTTATAGCAAACGAACCCTGCTGTGGTATCTTCTACCGGCATAGCCGTGATTAACCTTACATATTTTGAGGCCATCCAGGAGAGCAGTACTCTGCTCATTGGCCAGTTCACCACATTTACCCCTGTTTTATACCGGGAACCTACAGCTACATCTGCCCCTCTCCTTTTGCACTCATTATAAAGACGGATGAGATCATTAGGATTGTGAGAAAAATCGGCATCCATCTGAAAGATGTATTTATACTCCCTATCGAGTACCCAATGAAAACCCTTTATATAAGCAGTTCCAAGACCCGACTTCCCTTTTCGTTTTATTAAAAAAAGCTGATCGTTAAAGGTTGGCTGCAGCGATTCTACAATTGCCGCCGTACCATCGGGAGAGTTATCATCCACCACCAAAATATGAAAATTGCGCTGAAGAGAAAACACGTTTCTTATTATCCGCTCAATATTTTCTTTTTCGTTATAGGTGGGTATTATAACAATCCCATCTGGCATAAAATTCTTTTGGACAAATGTAACTAATTTTAAAGTTTACAATTTAGTTTTAAGGCTTCTTTTCATCGCTTTAATTATACCTTTGTAGAAAATAATATTTATTGGAAGCTATAGAAAGATATGCAGTTTCTCAAGATTGGATCACCCTTCTACTGCTGCTGGTTTTAATTTTACTGGTAGTAGCAAAATATTCTTTTACACAGCGATTTGCTCATTTTGTAATGTTATTTGCCACCGATAAATATTTACTCTTAAAAGGAAAGAATGCTAATCTTTTTCATCCTTTCAACATTATTTTTTTCACCATAAATGCTATTTCGGCAGCATTGTTCATTTATTTGTTTTATCTCACTTTCAATGAAACCCCACCCGCCCGTCCGGGAGTGTTATTTCTTAGGATCATAACAGCCTATACTGCTTTCGTCCTTTTAAAATTCTCAATTGAAAAGATACTCGCCGATATTATTTCGGTTAACAAAAAGATCAACTATTACCTCTTTTACAAGCTAAGCTATAGAAATTTCATGGCCATGGTCATGCTCCCGGTAACGATATTGTTTATTTATGTGTGGGAACCAACTTCGCTGGCCCTCTATATCTTTCTGGGATTGATCCTACTAATGAATTTCATTACCCTTTTAAGTATTTTTGCCAAAAACCGGCAGTACATTTTGACCCATTCGTTTTATTTTATTTTGTATCTTTGCGCTCTTGAAATTGGGCCCTATTATATTTTATATAAGCTGGTTACCAAGTTGCAAGGTGTATAAAAGAAAATGTATATGAAAGTGAAAACAATTCTGGTTTCTCAGCCCGAACCTAAAGTTGAAAATTCCCCTTATTTTGACCTTGAAGAAAAGCAAAAAGTTAAAATTGATTTCATTCCTTTTATACATGTAGAGGGAGTTTCTTCCAAGGATGTTAGACAACAAAAGGTAGATTTATCACAATACACTGCAATTATTCTTACAAGTAGAAATTCTGTTGATCATTTCTTTAGGATTGCCGAAGAAATGAGATATAAGGTGCCCGATACCTTAAAGTATTTTTGCCAAAGCGAAGCTGTAGCCTATTACCTTCAAAAGTATGTGGTATACAGAAAACGGAAGATTTATGTAGGAAAAAGAACTTTTGCTGAATTATCTCCCCTTATCAAGAAATATAAAACCGAGAAATTCCTTCTTCCTTCTTCAGATATGCTGAAGCCGGACGTGCCCAAGACACTTAATAAATTGGGTGTAGATTGGAAGAAAGCTGTTTTTTACAAGACAGTAGTAAGTGATCTTTCTCACCTAAGAGAAGTTTTTTATGATATTCTGGTTTTCTTTAGCCCTAGCGGAATAAAATCCCTGTTTGAAAACTTTCCCGATTTTAAACAAAACGATACTAAAATTGCTGTTTTTGGAAATACTACGGTGAAAGCCGCAAAAGAACATGGGCTTGTAGTTAACATACAGGCGCCAACTCCTGAAACTCCGTCAATGACCATGGCGCTTGAAAAATATATTAAGGAACAAAATAAAAAGGCTCATTAAGCCTTTTCAATAGACGTAAAAAAACCGGCAGAAGCCGGTTTTTTTTATGTCTAAGCTGAAGCTTTTAAGAAGCCTTGGGAGCTCCCGATAAAATTTCGACGTTCGCCTGCTTCTCGAATTTTTCAAAGTTCTTTTGAAAAGAAGTTGCTAAAGTCTCAGCTTTTTTATCGTATGCTTCCTTATCCTTCCAGGTGTTTCTTGGGTTAAGAACTTCTGAAGGAACGTTTTCACATTCCACCGGCATCTTTAAACCAAAAATCGGATGTTCGGTAAATTCTACATTTTCAAGTTTGCCTTCTAAAGCCGAGGAGATCATCTCCCTTGTATACCGTAGTTTCATTCTTGATCCAACTCCATAAGGTCCGCCGGTCCATCCTGTGTTCACCAGCCATACATTTACATTGTTCTCCTTCATTTTTGCACTAAGCATTTCTGCATATTTAGTTGGATGCAGCGGCATGAATGGCGCTCCAAAGCAAGCAGAAAAACTTGGCACCGGCTCATCAACACCTGCTTCAGTTCCCGCAACCTTTGCGGTATAACCGCTTATAAAATGATAAGCAGCCTGGCCAGGAGTAAGTTTGCTAATAGGCGGCAATACTCCAAAAGCATCAGCCGTAAGGAAAAATATGTTCTTTGGGTTCTCGCCTATTGAAGGTTCCTGAATATTATCAATATGATAAATAGGATAACTCACCCGTGTGTTTTGCGTGATCGAAGTATCCTCAAAATCCACGTCCCCATCCTCTTCCAGAATCACATTTTCAAGAATTGCTCCGGGTTTAATTGCTCTGTAGATGTCGGGTTCGTTCTCTTCAGTAAGGTTGATCACCTTCGCATAACAACCTCCTTCAAAATTGAATACTCTGTTTTCTTTGGTCCAGCCGTGCTCATCATCTCCAATCAATTTTCTTTCGGGATCTGCAGATAAAGTTGTTTTGCCGGTACCTGACAATCCGAAGAAAATAGCAGTATCACCTTCCTCTCCCACATTGGCAGAACAGTGCATTGGTAATGTGTTTTTATCTACAGGGAGAATGAAATTAAGAGCAGAAAAAATTCCCTTTTTTATCTCTCCTGTGTATCCTGTCCCCCCAATTAGAGCAATTTTCCTCGTAAAGTTGAGAATTGCAAAGTTGTGTTGTCTTGTTCCATCAACTTCGGGATCTGCCATAAATCCGGGGGCGTTAACCACCAGCCAGTCCTCTTTAAAATCTTTAAGTTCGCTCTCTTCCGGGCGAAGGAACATGTTATAGGCAAAAAGATTTGACCATGGATATTCATTGATCACCCGAATATTTAACCTGTAATCATCATCTGCACACGCATAAGAATCCCGTGCAAAAATTTCTTTCCCGGAAAGATAGTCGGTTACTTTGTTGTAAAGAGCATCAAACTTTTCAGGATCAAAAGGGAGGTTGATATCCCCCCACCATACTTTGTCTTTAGTGATCTCATCCTTAACTATAAACCTGTCTTTTGGAGATCTTCCGGTAAATTCTCCGGTGTTCACAGCCAAAGCTCCAGAGGAAGCTTCTACTCCCTGTCCTTTTTCGATCGTGATCTCATGAAGTTCTTCCGGAGAAAGCTGGTAATGGATCTCTGCATTCTTAATACCATACTGTTCCAGCGCAATCGTTTTCGTAAATTGTTTTTTAGCCAACATAAAAAGTTTTGTCGTGTGATTGTTACTTAGGCGAACAAAAGTAGAAAATCTTAGAAAGATTCTGCGGCAGCGTTTTCCTTTTATTTCTTTTTTAACTTAAAAAAGTTGATCAATAGCATAATCCATGCAGCGATCATTAACGTTCCTCCTATTGGTGTAATGGGACCAAACAGCCTAAAATCAAATGATGTCATGGAATTGGTAGCTAAAAGATAAATTGATCCTGAAAAAAATATCACTCCGGTAATTGTTAAATAGAAGCATATCTTTTTAACTTTTTCTGAAGCAAGGGGCAATGACCCCAGGAGTAGCAGGAATAAAGCATGATACATTTGATATTTCACCCCGGTTTCAAATGTTTGCAGGCTTTCCACACTTAAATATGGTTTAAGTCCATGGGCGGCAAAAGCACCCAAAATAATCGCTATTACTCCTAGAAAACCTCCTGCAATTAATATACTTCTGCTCATACAATATTTTTAAAGCCGCTGCCAATTATTTACATTCGTTGTCCAAACAAATGACAAACATACTCAATTTTACTCCTTATGCGCAAAATACTCATTGTTGGTGCAGGTAAATCTACTTCTGTACTTATTGAATATCTACTTAAAAAATCTGATTCTGAAAACTTACAACTTCAAATAGCCGATCTGGTCCTGGAGAATGCCTCAAAACTGGCGGGAGACCATCCCCGGGCAAAAGCCATGGCTTTGGATATCTTTAAAAAAGAGGAAAGACAGGCCGCAGTTCAGGAGGCCGACCTGGTGATCTCTATGTTGCCCGCACGTTTTCATATAGAAGTGGCGAAAGACTGCCTTAACTACGGAAAGAATATGGTAACCGCTTCCTATGTGAGTGATGAAATGCAGGAGCTCGATGAGGAGGTGAAGAAAAAAGGCCTGGTCTTTATGAATGAAATTGGAGTGGATCCCGGGATCGACCACATGAGTGCCATGCAGGTGATCGACAGGATAAGGGCAAAAGGCGGAAAAATGCTGCTTTTTGAATCATTTACCGGCGGACTGGTAGCTCCCGAAAGTGATACAAACCTCTGGAACTATAAATTCACCTGGAACCCGAGAAATGTAGTAGTTGCAGGACAGGGAGGCGTAGCCAAATTTCTTCAGGAAGGAAAATTCAAATACATTCCGTATAACCGGCTTTTCAGAAGAACTGAATTTATCGAGGTGAAAGGCTATGGAAAATTTGAGGTTTACGCTAATCGAAACTCTCTTAAATACAAGAGCGTTTACGGATTGGATGATGTTCTCACCCTTTACCGCGGAACAATAAGACGTGTAGGATTTAGCCGGGCATGGAACATGTTTGTACAACTTGGAATGACCGATGACAGTTACATTATGGAGAATTCTGCGGATATGAGCTACCGGGATTTTACCAATTCTTTTCTTCCCTACTCTCCTACAGATTCAGTAGAGCTGAAATTCAGGCACAACCTTAAGATCGATCAGGATGACATCATGTGGGACAAACTCCTGGAGCTTGATATTTTTAATCCAAAGAAAAAGGTGGGTCTCAAAAATGTGACTCCGGCAGAGATCCTTCAGAAGATATTAATGGACAAATGGACGCTTTCAGAAGAGGATAAGGATATGATCGTTATGTATCATAAGTTTGGCTATGAACTGGATGGAGAAAAGAAGCAAATCGATGCTACTATGGTACATATCGGGCAGGATCAAATCCGCACCGCGATGGCTCGTACGGTAGGATTGCCTGTTGCCATTGCCGCTTTGAAGATCCTTAACGGAACCATTTCCACTCCGGGAGTGCAACTGCCTATTACAAAAGAGGTCTATGATCCTATTCTAAAAGAACTTGCCGGGAACGGGATTGTTTTTAAAGAAGAAGAGAAAGAATATTTAGGTTATAATCCCTTTGGAGAGGTAGGAAATTAAGCAATTCTAAATCCTGAAGATGATCCTCGTCATTCTTCAGGATTTTTTGCTGATTATTATTTGGAATAAGTCTCAATAAGAAATACTTTTGTCGGCAGCATGAACCTGCTTTACAAAACATATTATTATTCTTCTTACCAGTGCGACCAGGGCCGCTGTTTTTATGTGGATTTTGGACATAAACGGGTAAAACTGAGTTTTTGCCAGTTGCTCGCTTTGAGGCAAAAGGTGCACAACATAGATATCTCTTCTCACTTTGATAAGGATTTGAACTATAGCGGGATTGAGATTTTGACCCTATGCAACCGGGAGCACCTCTTTGTCTTTGATACTTTACAGATCATTGACCTCAAGCAGCTTCTTAAAGCCACTTTTGGCATCCTGGAATTAAATTCCCTGGTAGTTCCTTAAATCTCTTGGATTTAGATTAAGTATAAATTCCCTTACTTTCTGAGAAAGCAGCTTTCTTTTATGTAATTTTAGAAAAAGATTAAAATTATGAAAGATATAGTTCGGCAAAAAATAGGAATTAATGTAGATGTAATGGACCTTTTAAACGAGCAGATCGCTAAAGAGGCCCATTCCGCTGCAGCTTATCTCGCAATGGCTTCATGGTGCGACCATAACGGACTGGTTTATAGTGCAGATTTTTTCTATAAACAGTCAAATGAAGAACGCGAACACATGCTTAAGATCTTCAAGTTCATCAACGAGAACGGAGGTACTGCATATTCTCCTGAAGTAAGCAATATTAACCACGAGTTCAATTCTCTCCAGGAAATTTTTGAAACTGCATTAGACCAGGAGATTCAAATTTCAAAATCCATTCATAATATCGTCACCAAATGCCGTAAAGTGATGGACTATGGAACCGAAAATTTCCTACAATGGTTTATTCAGGAACAAATGGAGGAAGAAAATCAGTTTAGAAGGATCCTTGAAATGTTTGACCTTATGGGTACAGACGGGTTGGCTCTTAAACTGATTGACGAAAGGATAAAACACGGAGAATAAATAAAGACCTTATTTAATAAAAAAGGACGCCGGCGGCGTCCTTTTCTTGTTTTTAAAAGCCTTTTTTTAGTCTCTCCCCAGATAGATGCTAACAAAATATAGCAAAGTAGCCAGAGAACCTACAGCTGCCACTACATAAGTACGTGCTGCCCATTTTAGTGAATCCTCTGCGGCTTTATGTTCCTGGGTATTCAGCATATTTTCAGTCTCCAACCATACTAAAGCTCGCTTACTGGCATCGTATTCTACAGGAAGGGTGATAAAGCTGAACAGTGTACCCATTGCGTAAAGTATGATTCCCACCAATAGTACGGTTTGTCCCACGCCCACAGAAACCATAGTCATAAGGATCAAACCTCCAAAGATCGCCCACTGGGAAAATTGAGAAGCCACCTGCACCACCGGCACCAACTTGCTTCTCATCTGCAACCAGCTATAAGCTTTTGCATGCTGTATGGCGTGCCCACACTCATGAGCAGCAACAGCTGCTGCCGCAGCGTTCCTTTGAGTATAAACCGCCTCACTCAAGTTCACAGTTTTCTTGGAAGGGTTATAGTGGTCTGTCAATTGCCCGGGGGTAGAGATCACCTTTACATCATTGATCCCATTGTCACGCAACATTTTTTCTGCGATCTCACGGCCACTCATCCCGTTTTGCAGGTGCACCTTGGAATAGTGCTTGAATTTACTTTTAAGTTTATTACTAACATAAAGACTCACTATAAAAATGAGCCCGGCGATGATATAATATCCCATCATAGTTTCTAAAGTTGTTTTAGTTCAAGGTTCAATAACAAAAATCCAGCCAATTTACATTTTTACAGGGAACTGCAATTTTGTCTTATTCCACTGCTGCTGCGGCTTCACCGAAATTATTATCCTACGATATTTACAATTTTTCCCGGCACAATTATAACCTTTTTAGGGGTACGTCCCTGCAATTGTTGCTGTGTTTTTTCATGAGCCATCACCGTTTGTTCGATCTCCTGTGGCGTCATGTCCAGCGGCAGTTCCAGGGTGAATCTCATTTTTCCATTAAAGGAAATAGGATATTCCTTATTGCTTTCTACCAGATGTTTTTCTTCACAAACAGGGTAAACTGCCGTAGTGACTGAGGTGTCATGCCCCAGCTTCTGCCAAAGCTCTTCTGCAATATGAGGGGCATAAGGCGCGATAAGAACCACCAGAGGCTCTAATACCTCTCTAAAATTGCATTTTTGAGCAGAAAGTTCATTCACACAGATCATGAAGGTACTTACGGAGGTATTGAAGCTGAAATTCTCAATATCCTCTGTCACTTTTTTAATGGTCTTGTGCAGGGTTTTTAAAGATTCGGCTGATGCCTTTCCATCTTTAACTTCAAAGTTATTATGCTCGTCATGGTAGAGCTTCCATAGTTTTTTCAGGAAGTTATGAACTCCGGTAATCCCTGCAGTATTCCATGGTTTAGCCTGTTCAAGAGGACCGAGGAACATCTCATACATTCTCAAGGTATCGGCCCCATAATCCTCACAAATGTCATCGGGGTTAACCACGTTGTATTTGGATTTTGACATCTTCTCCACCTCTCTGCCCACGATGTATTTATTGGCTTCAGTTACAAATTCAGCATCGGCAAATTCCGGTCTCCATTTTTTAAATTCTTCAATATCCAGCTCATCTGAAGCATTTACCAATGAGACATCCGCATGAATGGGTTGTACACTTTGATCGCCGATAAGATGTTTTGAAACAAATTTATTTTCTCCCTCCAGCCTGTAAACAAATGCGCTAGTTCCCAGGATCATTCCCTGGTTGATCAACTTTTTAAAAGGTTCATCTACCGTAAGAAAGCCGCGGTCTTTCAAAAATTTTGTCCAGAATCTGGAGTATAAAAGATGTCCCGTAGCATGTTCGCTCCCCCCAATGTACAGGTCTACATTCTCCCAGTATTGCTGCGCGGCTTCAGAAACGAATTCCTCCTCATTGTGAGGATCCATGTACCGGAACAAATACCAGGAACTTCCTGCCCATCCGGGCATGGTGTTTAATTCCAGCGGAAACACAACATTATGGTCGATCAAATCTTTATGAACCACTTCATTTTTGGCAGTATTCCATGCCCATTCGATGGCATTTCCAAGGGGCGGTTCGCCGGTTTCTGTAGGAAGGTATTTTTCCACTTCGGGAAGTCTAAGCGGCAAATGCTCTTTTTCGATCATTTGAGGCAGGCCATTTACATAGTACACCGGAAATGGCTCCCCCCAGTATCTTTGCCTGCTAAAAACAGCGTCCCTCAACCTGTAATTTGTTTTTCCTTTTCCCTGCCCGATCTTTTCCAGTTCAGAAATGGCCTTTTTAAGCGCAGTCTTATATTCAAGGCCGTTAAGGAAGTCTGAGTTTGCTATTACGGTTCCTTCTTTCCCCGAAAAAGCCTCATCAGAAATATCGACATCTTTAAAAATGTTCTTAATTGGAATATCGAAATGTCCGGCAAAATCATAATCCCGTTGATCTCCGCACGGTACTGCCATTACAGCTCCCGTCCCGTAACCCGCTAAAACATAATCCCCAATCCAAATGGGAACCGGTTCTTTGGTAAATGGATGTTCTGCATAAGCCCCGGTGAAAACTCCGCTAATCGTCTTCACATCGGCCATGCGGTCGCGTTCACTTCTTTTAGCCGATGCTTCGACGTAAGCTTCAACTTGAGCTTTCTGCTCCGGCTTAGTGATCTTCTCCACCAAATCATGTTCGGGTGCCAGGGTCATAAAAGTCACTCCGAAAATGGTATCGGGTCTAGTGGTAAATACCGGAACCTTAAACCTTGAACCTTGAACTTTAAACTCCACAAGTGCCCCCACCGATTTTCCAATCCAGTTACGCTGACTCTCTTTTAAACTTTCGGTCCAGTCAATATCATTGAGCCCTTGCAGCAATCTTTCAGCGTAAGCTGAGATCCTCATACTCCATTGGGTCATTTTTTTTCTAACTACCGGATATCCTCCTCTTTCTGAAACTCCATTGACGATTTCGTCATTGGCCAGCACAGTTCCTAACTGAGGGCACCAGTTTACTTCAGTTTCAGCCAGGTAAGTAAGACGGTATTTTAGAAGAATTCTCTGTTTTTCTTCGGAAGAGAAATTATTCCAATCCGCAGCAGAAAAAGCTTCGGTATCCTCATCACAGGCAGCCTTTATATCCCGGTTTCCTTCCGAAGAAAATAAATCCTCTAATTCGGAGATTGGTCGGGCACGATCTGCGGAATAGTCATACCAGGATTTAAACAACAGAATAAATATCCACTGTGTCCATTTGTAGTACTGAGGATCACTGGTGCGCACTTCTCTGCTCCAGTCAAAGGAAAAACCAATCTGGTCCAGTTGCTCCCGGTACCTGTTGATGTTGGCTTCTGTAGTAAGTGCGGGATGTTGACCGGTTTGAATGGCATACTGCTCTGCAGGAAGACCAAAACTGTCATAACCCTGAGGATGGAGCACATTAAAACCTTTGTGCCTTTTAAATCGGGCATAGATATCACTGGCTATGTATCCCAGCGGGTGGCCTACGTGTAGTCCGGCGCCCGAGGGATACGGAAACATGTCAAGCACGTAATATTTTGGTTTATCAGAATTATCTTCGGCCTTGAAAGTCTGGTTTTTTGCCCAGTATTCCTGCCATTTTTTTTCAATTTGGTTGAAGTCGTACCTCATTTTACAGATTCAGCATCACGTTATTACAGCCCCTGAGATCTCAAGGGAAGCGCAAAAATACGTTTAATGTACGAAAGTGAAAAGTTTGGTCGTTTTAAAGAAAAGGATTCATTTACTTTATTACTTTTACACAAATTTACGCAGCCGCCCTATGAGTTCATCTTTTGAAAAGTATCAAAAAAGACGTCTTATTTCCTCTTATTTTTCGGTCGTTATCAGTATTGCGCTGGTGCTTTTTTTACTTGGATTGTTGGGCCTGCTGGTGCTCAACACTAAAAAGATCGCAGATCATTTTAAGGAACAGATCGCACTTACTATCTATCTAAAAGATACTGCCAAGGAAGTCGAGATCACACAGCTCAACAAAAGTCTGGCTTTAGCCGAATATACCAAATCCACCACCTATGTGACCAAAGAAGAGGCAGCCGAGGCACATAGTAAAGAAATTGGGGAGGATTTCATGGAGTTCCTGGGGTATAATCCGCTGCAGAATTCTATAGATGTCTATTTTAAAGCAGATTATATTACATCGGGAGAGATCGACCAGATCGCCGAAGAACTTACCGCCAAAAGTTTTGTAGATGAAGTGGTTTATGATAAGCCGCTGATCTCCCTTTTGAACGAGAACGTGACAAAAATAAGTTTTTGGATCCTGGTGATCAGCGCCATTTTCACTTTTATAGCAGTGTTGTTGATCAATAGCTCTATACGATTATCGGTTTATTCCAAGAGATTTACCATTAAGACCATGCAAATGGTGGGGGCTACAAAAAGGTTTATTAGAAGGCCTTTCGTGTGGCAAAGCGTTAAGCTGGGAATGATAGGAGCTGTACTGGCTTTATTTGGAATGGGTCTTGTGCTTCATTACATGAACAAAAGTTTCCCTGAACTGGAACTCCTCAATGATGTGACGCTTTTAGCCGCTCTTTTTATCGGAGTATTTTTAATGGGAATCATTATCACCTGGTTTAGCACATTTTTGGCCACTCAAAGATTCCTGAACCTTAAAACGGATGAGCTTTATTACTAGTAAGATCCTCAATCAATTTAGCCACAGATGCACTGATATTTATGGGAGAATTTCTTTATAAAGATCTAACCTATCAAATTATTGGTGTTCTTTTCGACGTTCACAATGAACTTGGAGGTGGTTTCCTTGAAGTAGTTTATTCTGATGCTGTAGAATATGAATTAAAAGCCAGAGAAATTCCTTATGAGAGAGAGAAAAAATACCAGGTTCATTATAAAGACTCCATTCTTCCTCATCATTTTTATGCAGATTTTGTAGTATTTGATAAAATAATTCTGGAATTGAAATCAGCTAGCCATCTTCATGATGCTCATATGGCGCAATGTCTGAATTATCTAAAAATCTCTAAATTGAAGCTTGCCATCCTGGCAAACTTTGAAGGAGATAAATTAATACACCACAGAATTATACTTTAATTATAAAATTGAGATCATTTGGAGGAAAAAAGTTTTATTGTCCCTAATTTTGGAGGCAAGATAAAAATACATCTGTGCATCTGTGGCTAAATCCTATTCTATGAACAAAAGCAAAAAACCTCTACACAAACAGGACCTCAATTTCGTTTTTGAGAAAAAGAATTATATAGTCATGGGTATTGGGCTGGCGGTGATTGCACTGGGTTTTATTCTAATGGCCGGCGGCGGTAGCGACGATCCGAATGTTTTTAATGAAGAGATCTACAATTTTAGAAGAATTAGACTGGCACCTGCGTTGGTATTAATTGGCTTTGCAATAGAAGTCTACGCCATTCTTCTTAACCCCCGAAAATAATAAATGGAAGTTATTGATGCTGTGTTCCTGGGGATCATCCAGGGACTAACCGAATTTTTACCTGTTTCGTCCAGTGGACACCTTGAAATTGGAAAAGCCCTTCTTGGGGACAACAGTATTCCCGAAGAATCCTTAATGGTCACTGTGGTGCTGCATTTCGCTACCGCATTAAGTACTATTGTTGTGTTTAGAAAAGATGTAGCCGAGATATTCCGGGGGCTGTTTTCCTTTAGATGGAATGAGGAAACTCAATTTTCTGTAAAGATTATCCTTTCTATGATCCCTGCGGTTATTATAGGGCTCATGTTTGAAGAAGAACTGGAAGCCTTATTTGGCGGAGATCTCACTTTTGTAGGTTTTATGCTGTTGATCACTTCCCTGTTGCTGTGGTTGGCCGATAAAGCAAAAAATACCGGAAAGCCCGTGAGTTACAAAGACAGTTTTGTTATAGGAGTGGCACAGGCCATAGCCATTCTCCCGGGGATTTCCCGTAGTGGAGCTACTATTTCTACTTCGGTTTTACTCGGAAATGACAAGGGAAAGGCTGCCCGTTTTTCATTTTTAATGGTTGTGCCTCTTATCTTCGGAAAGATCGCAAAAGACCTTCTTAGCGGGGAGATCACCAATAGCACCATAGAACCAATGCCGCTGATTGCCGGCTTTATAGCAGCCTTTGTTGCAGGGTTTGCTGCCTGTACCTGGATGATCACCCTTGTGAAAAAAAGCAAACTATCCTACTTCGCCATCTATTGTTTTATAGTAGGGGGGATTGCAATTGCCTATGAATATGCTTACGCTTAAAAGCTATGACTGAAGAAGATTTTAAAGCCGGACAAATTCTCCTATTCGACAAGCCGCCGGATTGGACCTCCTTCCAGCTGGTGAATAAGGTTAGATGGCTTATAAAAAGAAACTTCAGGATCAAAAAGATCAAGGTGGGCCATGCAGGCACTTTAGATCCGCTTGCTTCAGGTTTGCTCATCCTTTGTACCGGGAAGTCAACTAAACTTATTGAAAGCCTTCAGGGACAGGAAAAGGAGTACACCGGCACTTTCACACTTGGCGCCACAACCCCATCCTACGATATGGAAACCGAAGTTGACCGGGAATTCCCTGTAGATCATATCACTTCGGAAGATATTCATCACGCTACAAAGGCTTTTTCAGGAGATATTCAGCAGCAGCCACCTGTTTTTTCAGCATTAAAAAAAGACGGAAAAAGACTGTACGAATACGCCCGAAGCGGGGAAGAAGTGCACATCCCTACCCGAACGGTAAATATTTCAGAATTTGAGATCACCAAAGTAGAGCTTCCAAAAGTGCATTTTAGAGTGGTGTGCAGCAAAGGCACTTATATTCGCAGCCTGGCACATGACTTCGGAAAGGAATTAGGCAGCGGCGCATATCTATCGTCCCTGCGGCGCACCCGCATTGGAGAATACCGGATTGAAGATGCTTTAAGTATAGATTCTTTTGAAAATGAGTATCTTTCGCGGGAAGAAGAGACTTAAAAATGGACTTTTTTGACCGACATAAGGCGCTGATCATTACCGTTCTTATCTTTTCGATATTGATCCTGTCCATGTACAACATTAATATCTCTAACGAGTCAAAAAAGATTAGGGAAACGCTTATAGAACTCAACGACTTGCGTCCCGAACCTCTTCCGGAAGAGCAACCTCAACCAGAAGATCCCGAACCGCCGACCCCGCAACCTCCAAGGCCTGCTTTTGAAACCCACCAGGCTTACAACCAAAACCAACAGGAAAGTAAAAGCAATGTGGAATCGCGGTTGGAAGAGATCTTTGAAAAAAATGCTGCCCAACAGGAAGCTTCCGAAGAAGAGGCAAATAGAACCTCAGAAGGAAATGTGGTTGTAAACAGCAATAAAGAACAGCGTAAACAGAAAGCTTCCGAAGGAGATAACACAACTAAGGAAACATCGGTTAAAAAAGGCAGCATGCGGAATAGTTCCATTTCATTTTCTCTGACCGGCCGCACTGCTGTTGATATTCCCAATCCTATTTACACCTGTGACAGATCGGGAAAAGTAGTTATAAACATCACTGTGAATGCCTTGGGAAATGTTTTAAAAACATCTGTCAACAAAGCGGCATCAACTACCAGCAATGAATGTTTGACCGATATGGCACAGGAATATGCTATTAAAGCACGCTTTTCAAGGCAGCCCGGCAGAGATTCTCAACCCGGAACTATAACCTACAATTTTCAGAATTAATGGAGACAAAGATCCGATGTGGCTGGTGTGTGGGAGATAAGCTTTATGAAGCTTATCACGACCTGGAGTGGGGAGTACCTTTAAAAGATGATGCCGCTATTTTTGAATTTTTGACCCTGGAGACTTTTCAGGCGGGATTAAGCTGGATCACTGTGCTTCGGAAAAGGGAAAATTTCAGAAAGGCTTTTGACAATTTTGATTATCAAAAGATCGCTGAATATTCCGAAGAAAAAACAGAAGCCCTCATGCAGGACAGCGGGATTATAAGAAACCGGTTGAAGATCCTGGCTACCGTGTCCAATTCACAGGCATTTATGAAAGTGCAACAGGAATTTGGATCTTTTGCTCGGTACATTTGGGGTTTTGTGGATAACAATCCTTTGCAGAACAGTTGGAAGACCCTAAGTGAAGTACCGGCAACCACAGCAATTAGCGATGCTTTAAGCAAGGACCTCAAAAAAAGAGGATTTAAATTTGTTGGTTCTACGGTAATGTATGCACACATGCAGGCAACAGGAATGGTCAACGACCACGTTATCGGTTGCTTCAGGCATCTGGAAGTAAAACAAAAATCTCAATAAACTAAAATAAGATGGCCCAAAAATGGCTTTTTTCGACCTTCTTTTTAGCAGCTGCTTTTTTTGGCAGCGTGAATACCGCAACTGCACAATCCACCCCCAGATCCTTTTTATGGGAACCTGAATTTTCTGTAGATCTTCCTTCAGATAACAAATGGGGTTTTAGTTTTGGCATTGCTAACCGCTACCTTTTTGAGAGTCGGCTTGATGGCGAGCAGATCAATGAAAATGAGCAACAACATTTTGAAGTAAACCAATTTACTTCATATAAAACCGGTGAAAATTCTTCGGTAGCTCTTGGATTTCGGTACAGGTTTCGGGAGACATTTAATGACAGCCGGCATGATGAATTCAGGATGATTCAGCAATTTGGTTATAAACACAGAGGTACATTTTTAACCCCCGCACATCGGTTTAGATTTGAACAAAGATTCAGAGAGAATACCATTTTTAGGTTACGCTATCGAATTGGCATCTCACAACCACTGGGAGAAGACTTTGCAGCAGGCCTTTCCACCGAATTTCTTTATAGCATGATCAAAGACTTTAAACCTGAAGCCGATCAACGGTATACTATTAAATTTGAGAATTCTTCAATTAAGAATCTAGAGCTTAGTGCAGGAGTGGAATTGAGAAGAGAAGATTATGCCGGCGCTCCTACCAGTGAGATCTATATTCTCTCGGGTATAAATTTGCAGCTTTAATTATTTCAAAAATTTCAGGAATTCTGTCCGGGATATTTCTTCGGCACCAAGACTCTCCAGGTGCGGAGTATAGATCTGGCAGTCAATGATTCTAAGATCCTCCTCCTGCAGCTTTTGAACCAGGTGAATAAAACCATACTTAGAAGCATTGCTCACTTTGGCAAACATACTTTCGCCGCAAAAGATCTTCTTTTCCTTTAGATAAATTCCGTAGAGCCCTCCAACCAGCTCCTCTCCCTGCCATACTTCGACAGATCGTGCCACCCCCATTTCATGCAATTGCAGGTATGCCTGCTTCATTTCGTTGGTAATCCAGGTTCCGTTTTGCCCGTCTCTTTTAATGTTAGCACAATGATCAACCACTTCGGAAAAAGCTTTGTCAAAAGTGACCTTAAAAACCTCTTTTTTCAGAAGCTGTTTCATACTCCCGGAAATTTTCAGGTTTTCGGGGAACAGGACCATTCTGGGATCGGGGCTCCACCACAGCACAGGCTGGGAGCTGTCATACCAGGGAAAGATTCCGCGGGAATAGGCATCGAGCAAACGTTGAGGAGAAAGACCACCTCCAACGGCCAGCAAACCCTCTTCGGAAGCTTCTTCTATTGAAGGAAATGGATCATTGGGGCTTAAAAATTGCAAAACCTGATGCTTTGTTTGAAGTGTGAAAAATATAAAAAGCCCGACACTTTTAGCGACGGGCTTTCATTTTTAGTTTTGTTTTTTAGAATGGGAGATCGTCGTAATCTTCATCATTCAGGTCTTTTGCAGGCTCAAATTGATCTGCAGGAGGTACAGGTCCGCCACCCTGACTTTGAGCGGCAAGATTCTCGATTCTCCACCCTTGGATAGAGTTGAAATACTTTGTTTCTCCCTGTGGATTCACCCACTCTCTTCCGTGTAGATTCACCCCGATCTTCACCGGCTGCCCTACCGAAAAATTGTTCAAAAGATCACATTTGTCCTGAACAAATTCCACCATGATATGCTGAGGATATTGCTCCTCTGTGGTTACCACTACCTCTCTTTTTCTAAACCCATTGCTCCCAAAGGTCTGGGTATCTCCAATCATCTTAATCTTACCTTGTACTTCCATGCTATACGTTTTTTGCTAATAATATTTTCCAGGCAGTCCCCGGATCGTCGTTCTCTAAATATCTTTTTGCTTTCAGGTGGATCTTTTCTTCGTTATTCTCCCTGATCAAATCAGAAAGCTCTCCATTTCCATCTAAAAGTTTCTTTACTTCTTCTGCCGTTGGTAATTTTTCAACATTCCCAAGCCTGCCAAGGTCATTTCCCGTTAGGTACTTACTGTTCCTGATCTCTTCGGCAATAGAATCAATCCCAATTCCCAACGTCTGCAACGGTTTTGGCACCTCGAACATTCCTGGAGTAGCCCGGGTGTACCAGTTGCCTCCCATACGCGCTACGAGGTCGATTTTATGCTGATCAATATAACCATTTTCGTCTAAAATATCTTCGCGGATATGCATTTTTAGCACCTCACAAATCACTAAATTTCCGGCACCGCCTTCTTCCCCTAATTCCACTACTTCATTGATCCTGCATTCAAATTGTACCGGAGATTCTTTAACTCTGAAAGGCCTTACCACTTCAGACCGCAACATCGTAAAACCTGCTTTTTTGAATTCGTTCACTCCTTCGGCATATTCTGTACTGGAAAGCGAGACCTGCTGCACCATATCATAGTTCACCACGTTGATTACCACCTCCCCTGTTGCTTTCACATTGTTGTAGGTATGTTTCACGGTATTATCCCTTCCCCTTCTCGCAGGAGAAAAAATAAGAATAGGCGGATTCGCACTAAAAACATTAAAGAAACTAAATGGCGATAAATTTGGCCTGCCCTGCTCATCAAGAGTACTTGCAAAAGCAATAGGCCTTGGACCCACCGCACCTAAAAGGTACTGGTGCATCTGTGAAACAGGTATTTCTTTGGGATCTATGGTTAACATTCTGAAGATTTTGACAAAGGTAACGAAACAGGCAGGACATGAAAAATTCACTGCACAATAAAAATAGGACTAAAACGCTTATATTTATTCGCATTTAAAGCTTTGCCCCTAATGAGGTTTTCAGAAAAACGGAACTTTCGTCGTTGGTTTATCATAGTTTCCTCCCTCATCATTGTTTCCCTCATTATTTGGAATGCAATCGCTTTTTTTCAGCGGATCAAGGAGGAGGAAAGGATAAAGATGAACATCTGGGCCTCGGCACAGGTTTATCTTGACCAGGTCGATACAGACACCGGGCTTGATCTATATCTCGAGATCATCAACAGCAACTCCAGTATTCCTACCATTCTGGTCGATGAGAACGGAAATATTGTTGATGCCATGAATATTCCTGAAGAGATATTATCTGAAGAGCAAAAACTTCAGGAATACCTCAGCAGTCTTAAAAATACCAACGAACCCATAGAAATGGACCTGGGAGAAGGAAGGGTCAATAAGGTCTATTATGGAAATTCCCCCATGCTTACCAAACTAAAATATTACCCCCTTGCCCTCATCCTCATTATCATTCTTTTTATCGCGGTAGTTTATTTTTTCTATAAAACCACCCGCTCCAGCGAACAGAATAAATTATGGGCGGGAATGGCTAAAGAAACAGCCCATCAAATTGGAACTCCCCTTTCTTCATTAATTGGATGGACAGAAATTTTAAAAAGTGAAAATGTCAATCCTTCTTACATTCTGGAGATCCAGAAAGATGTTGACCGGCTAAAAACAATAACAGAACGATTTTCAAAAATAGGTTCTGCCCCTACTTTGGAGCCTGAAGATATCGTGGAAAAAACGCGGGAATCTTTTGATTACCTTAAAGCCAGGAGTTCCAAGCTGGTAAAATTTCACCTCGAATTGCCGGAGGATAAAATCCTTGTGAACATGAATGCGCAGTTGTACAGCTGGACCATTGAAAACCTGGTGAAGAACGCTATAGATGCCATGCGCGGTAAAGGAGAACTTAAGCTGAAATTGACCCAGGATGGCAAAAATATCCATCTTTTTGTCAGCGATACCGGAAAAGGAATTCCAAAAAGCAAGTATAAGCAGATCTTTGAACCGGGCTATACCACCAAAAAACGCGGGTGGGGCCTTGGTCTCTCCCTTGCCCGCAGGATCATAGAAAGATACCACAGCGGCAGGATCAGAGTGCTAAAAAGCGAGATCAACAAAGGAACTACCATCGAGATCCAGCTTCACAAGGCTAATACTGCTGCATAACCTCTTTAAGTTCCGGCGGAATAGGCAGGGCCTTATCTATACCGAAGTCGAAGAACACTGCAATATCCCTTCCTTCTGCACATACTTCTCCTTTTTCATTCAGAATAAGCTGATCCAGGCCAAAACTGCTGTTCTTAATGTAAGCCAGTTTGGTTTTTACGGTAGCTGTACCGGGATAAAAAAGCGATTTTTTGAAGTCGCAGTGGGTAGAAACTAAGATGGCGCCTTTATTAGATTCTGCGAACAATTTTGCCAGACCGGCGGCTTCCCAAAAGTTCACCCGTCCCGATTGTAGAAACCTGATAAAAGTGAGGTTGTTCACGTGACGGTACATATCCAGATCGCTAAAATCTATACGCAGGTCCAGTGAAAGCTTATATTCTGTAATATCCACTAAATATTTGCCTTTATGTCTTTGGCAATCTGTTCGAATTCTTCTTCAGAAAAAGGAACACTGTTCGCAAAGTTCATATCTCCCATATTATTCAGCGGAATAAGGTGAACATGCACGTGCGGCACTTCGAGCCCAACCACGGCCATTCCAACCCGCTTACAGGAAATCGCTTTTTCAAGACCTTTGGCCACTTTTCGGGAGAAGGCCATAAGACCGATATAAGTCTCTTCATCAAGGTCAAAGATCTTGTTTACCTCCTCCTTGGGAATACAAAGGGTGTGGCCTTTTGTGTTGGGGCGGATATCCAAAAAAGCTAAAAATCTATCGTCTTCAGCGACTTTATAGGCGGGAATCTCTCCGTTGATGATCTTTGTAAAAAGTGTTGGCATAGCATTGAATTTTTGAAGTAACAAGTTAAGATTTTCAGCTTAAAACCTAAGCAAAAAAAATCCCTTCCGAAGAAAGGATCTTTATAATGCATTTTTGAGTCTCTAGTCACGGGTGATCTCCAGGATCTCGAATTGAATGGTTCCTGAAGGCACCTGCACTTCAGCAATTTCCCCAACTTTCTTTCCTAAAAGGCCTTTGCCTATAGGACTATCTACAGATATTTTTCCCGATTTTAAATCGGCTTCACTTTGGGCAACAAGTTTGTATTTAACCTCAGCCTTATTAGTAAGGTTCTTGATCTTTACTGTTGAATGTACCAGTGCTTTTGATGTATCCAATTGAGTTTCATCAATAAGACGGGCATTAGCAAAAACTTCTTCCATTTTTGCAATTTTCATCTCAAGAAGGCCCTGCGCCTCTTTGGCTGCATCATATTCGGCATTCTCACTAAGGTCTCCTTTATCACGCGCTTCGGCAATAGCCTGGGAAGCTTTTGGCCGCTCCACGTCTCTCAGGTGGTTAAGTTCATCCCTGAGCTTTTTTAGACCATCGGCGGTATAATATGATACTTTACTCATAATTTAGTCGTTTATATAAATAGAAAAAATCCCATTCGTCGACGGGATTTACACAAATATAGTAAATTAAAATCTCCAGTACAATTATATCTCTTAGCTTTGAAAAAACCTTTTATGAAGCAATTTTTTGCCCTTTTTCTCCTGATTTTTACTTTTTTGGGATGTTCATCAGATGATGATCTTCGCCGCAACCCTTACCTGCCTCACCTCAACTTTTCAGTAAATTTTGATCTAAGCCTTCCTGAATATAATCAACTCAATTTCCCGGGAAATAAATTTGTTACCCGCAATTACGGCATCAATGGAATTGTGATCTTCAACCTCAACAATGACCAGTACATGGCTTTTGAACTCACAGACCCTAACCACGTTCCGCAGCCCTGCTCTACCCTTACTGTGGAAGGAACCGAAGCTGTTTGCTCCTGTGGGGATGGCAATAAGTACACTATTATTACAGGACAACAAATAGCCGGGGAAGGAGAATATTCTCTAAAACCTTACCGGGTGGAAAGGGTTGGCAATGTACTGCGGGTATCAAATTAAAGAGACAAGAATTTTACAGCATTAAAAAAGGCATTTTAGAGAGGTTTCTAAAATGCTTTTTTTAATGCTCTTATAATTTTAAAATTTAAGCGTCACACCCACCAGGAAATTGCGGGTTGCCTGCGGATAGTAGCCTGCACCTTCATAGGTTGTTCCATCCCAGTCATAGGTGTAGTAGTACCCGTTTGACACATATTCTTCACTAAAGATATTGTTGATCAATCCTGTGAAAACTACAGTTTCAAATAATGGTGCATTTCTCCAGGTGTATTGCACGTTAAGATCATGTACCCAGTAATCTTCGAGTAAAGCTGCTTCATTTTCAAGGTTGCTCATATACTGCTCCCCTACATATTTTGTAAGGAATTTAAGCTCCAGACCATCAACAGGTCTGTATTCCAGGATATTTCCGGCAACAATATCCGGCGAATAGGAAATATCGGTTTTTCCGAAGTTAATAAGCTCCCCGTCCCAAGGTGCAAACCACTCATCATTTTTGTTACGGCTGATGGCAATATTCGGTCGCCAGCTGAACTTGGGATGCAACATCACCACGGCATCCAGCTCCAACCCTAACCGGTAGCTGTTACCGCTGTTCCTCCTTATTGGAGATCCTACATCATTAAGTTCACCAGTGAGGACAAGTTGATTGCGGTAATCCATGTAATAAATATTGGAATTCAGCTGAAATTTTTCTGAAGCATATCTCCAGCCTAATTCATAGTCGTTCAATTCTTCGGGTTCGGGATTTCCAGCTTCGTAATCGGTTCTGTTCGGCTCCCGGTGTGCTCTGGCGAAGGAGAAGTAAAGGCGGCCGGCTTTAGAAAATCTATAAGTTAATCCGGCTTTTGGATTAAAAAAGGTGTGAGCATCATCAACAATAAAAGGCACATTTTCTTCCTCTACCCCATCCACTTCGTAGTGAATTCTTCTTAGTTGAAGATCTCCATAAAGGCTCAGTTTTTCGGAAACCTCCACGGTGGCTTTAGAAAAGACATTAAAATCGCTTTTTTGGGACTGGTTGTCATAGTAATGCTGCAGGGGCAAAGTGGGGGCAAAGCGCGCATGGATGATCTCCCCAAAATGATCTCCTTCATAATTATTCCAGGCACCTCCGGCTATTACTTCGAGACCCTCCTGTTGATATTGCACATTAAATGTTGTTCCATAAAAGTCGTTCACCAGCCATTTTTTGGTCACCAGGTCACTTTCTGTGATCTCTTCTCCATTTGCTGTAAAAGGTTCGATCCCGTACTCCAGGAGATCCTCTCCGGCACGATACGACTCATAGAAACCTCTGCCGTAAGTGTAATGAAGAGCAAGATTTGAAGACCATCCTTTGTCATACCGCTCATTCCACAGCAACTGGAAATGATCCTGCTTATAATCATCAACATGGTTATCGTAAAATGCTAAATTTCCATCCTCATCTTCATAAGCTCCCGCCGGATTGAACCTGCGATTCTCCTTTAATTGGTCTGCATCTATCCCATCCCAGGCCTGGTACGTGACTTCGCTCCCACCAAAGGTTAGCGCTTTGATGAGGCTGGTCTCCCCAACGTAGGACCCTTGAAAAAAATAGGATTTTAGATCGGTGGAGGCCCGGTCTATGTATCCGTCGCTTTTGATGACAGAAGCCCTTCCGGAAAACTCCCAGTGATCATCAAAGATCCCGGTACTGAATTTTACCGTATGCTTTCGGGTATTATAAGACCCAAAGCTGTTGGCAATCTCTGCGGAAGGTTCGTAACTATACCTGTCTGTAAGTATATTTAAACTGGCTCCAAAGGCACCGGCACCATTGGTTGAAGTACCTACTCCCCGCTGAAGCTGCAGATTCTCTACCGAAGATGCAAAATCTCCCAGGTTTACCCAAAAGGTACCCTGGCTTTCGGCGTCATTATAAGGCACCCCGTTGATCGTTACATTGATGCCCCGGGATTCGGTTCCCCGCACGCGAATGCTGCTGTAGCCAATACCGGCTCCGGCATCGCTGGTCATCACAACTCCGGGCAGGTATTGCATCAAAGCCGGAATATCCTGGCCAAGGTTACGATCTTCGATCTCCTCATTGCTCAGATTACTGAAGGTGATAGGAGAATCGGCAGTAACACGAACAGCCGAAAGGAATACCTCATTAAGCACCTCCTGCGCGTCACTCATGTCTACGTTTAAGATCATATCTTCAGAAAGATCAATGCTGATCCTTTTTTGATTTCCGAAGGAAAAGATTAGCTGGTACTCTCCTTCTTCAAGTTGAAGAGCGTATTTTCCCGCGGAATCTGTTTGGGTAAATTCTGAGCTTTTTTCTACCCTCACCAAAACTCCGGAAAGTGGCGAATTCCCATCTGTCACAATACCTGAAACCTGAAATTCCTGTGAAAAGCCGTTTAGGGCAAAAAAGAAAAAACTAAATAGTAAAAAGACATTTTTCATTCGTAATACATTGTTACGAATAAAAGGGGCGGTTATTCTGTAGTTTATAAAATAAAAAATCCTGAAAACCACAAGCGGTTAACAGGAGTACTATACTTAGTGGGTGCAAATTTTGCACCTTTCCCTTGGCAGCATTACCTGCCCAGGTTCCTTGGGTATGATCTCAGCTTTCTCCTGTTTTCACAGGCGTTAGCACCCCTTTGAGATGACGCAAAGTTAAATGCTTTTTTTCGATTTAACCTAAATTTTCACGGATTAGATTTTAAAGCATATATTTTTATAATTTCAATTCATCTATGGCTAAGAAAAGATCCTCCCTAACATTTACGGTTTTTGCCGGGTATCTGGTACTTGCGGCTTTAATGGGCTTAGCTGTTTGGTTCATTTATAACCAGGTGATCAATTACACCACCATGACCGAAAGGAATACCATGGGAAACCAAAAGCTATTGCTGGTGGGGGAAGCAGCAACAAAATTGTATGAGGCGGAAAGCCTGAGCCGGCAATTGATACAAACCGGAAATCTAGAAGGGCTTGAAGGCTATACGGCCAAAATTGATTCTATAAAAACCACTCTGGCTTCTTTACAGGATTACAGGACAGATAGTTCCCTTGACAGCGAGATTGACAGTATCAATGTCCTGTTATCCCAAAAATCCAGGAATCTAAAGGAACTCCTGGAGCTGCGGGCAAGAGGAGAAACAGATAGCTATTACGCGCGGGTTCTGGATGAATTAAAACGCGTAGACGAAAATTTTGAAACTCAGGATTACAACCGGCGTTTCCGGGATATGGCTCCGCACCAACGGCAGCTGCTAATCAAACTTTTAAATTACGCCAACGAACAAAATCCCGAACCGCCTGCTATCACTGTAGATTCGCTGGTGAATTCGGTAAAAACGGTTTTGGGCCAGCTGGAGACGCAGGAAAGAAGATATAGAATGGCATTAAAGGAACAGGAAGACCAGCTCCTGACCAATGAGATCCAGCTAAACAACAGACTGAGGGGGCTACTCTCAACCCTTGAAACCGAAGAAAGATTGAATTCAATTAATCAGGTGGAAGCCTGGCAGGATACTATTGAAGAAACATCAAAGATCATCATATTTCTTGGCGCAGCCAGCCTGCTGGTCATTCTCACCTTCGTTTTCCTGGTCACCCAGGATGTAATAAAAAGCCAGCGGTACAGATTAGAACTGGAGAGGGCAAAAAATTATGCCGAAAGTTTATTGAAGAGTCGCGAACAATTCATGAATACTGTTACTCATGATCTGCGATCTCCACTTAATTCTGTTATTGGTTACACGGGTCTGCTGGAAAAGAGCAATCTCAACAAATCCCAGAACCGCTACCTCGCCCAGTTAAAAAGATCTTCAGATTATCTCCTCCACCTGGTAAATGACCTCCTGGATCTGTCCCGTTTAGAGGCCGGAAAAATGACTGTAGAAGAACTGGCTTTTAATCCGAAGAATCTTATTGAAGAAACTGTTGAAAATGCAGTACCACCCGAAAAACCCAGAGAGGTAGAAGTGTTAGTCAATGTTTCTGACGACCTGGACACGAGGGTGATCACAGATCCATTTAGAATAAAACAAATCCTCACTAATCTGGTGAGCAACGCCTGTAAATTTACACCCAGGGGAAGTGTGGAAGTTAAAGCATGGCTAAGACAGGCAAAACACAACCCTGTACTCTGCATCGAGGTAAAAGATACCGGAATTGGAATATCTGAAGCCCAGAAGGAAAAAGTTTTTGAAGAATTTTCCCAGGAAGACAGCAGCATCGAAAAACGATATGGCGGAACAGGACTGGGGCTGGCAATCAGTAAAAAAATCACCGATTTACTCCAGGGGAGGATAAGCCTGGAAAGTGAGGTAGGACATGGCAGTACTTTTCTTCTGGAGATTCCTGTGGCTTACGCAGAAAATAACCATGCGCCGGCAGTAGAGCCCCGCCTTCAGTTAAAAGATGCCGCAGGTAAGAAGGTACTTATAGTTGATGATGAACCTGCACAATTAGGGCTGCTTAAGGAACTCATTAAAAGTACCGGAATGAACTACCAAACTGCTCACAATGGAAAAGCAGCTTTAAAAATAATTAAAAATCAACGCCCCGATCTCATTCTTACAGATATCCAGATGCCAAAAATGGATGGTTTTGAACTCCTGAGGACCATTAGAGAGGATCTAAAGCTAAAGGATCTACCTGTTATTGCCCTTTCTGGCCAGCCAGATGTTAGTGCTTCAGATTATCTTCAATCAGGTTTTAGCGGAAGCCTTCTAAAGCCGTATTCTTCTCAAAAACTATTACAGATCATTAGTGATTTGCTCCACTTGCAATTACAAAAAGAACCTGCATCCCAACCTGCAGCAATGGATCTTAACAAAGGCTATTCTTTAAGCGAGATCAAAAATTTTGCGGGTGAAGATCCAGAGGCCATGAATGCTATTTTAACAGCCTTTATTACCAGCACCCGAAGCAATTTAGAGGCTTTGGAACTCGCGAGTAAAAAAGGTGCAAAAAAGAAGGTTTCTGCCGTTGCTCACAAAATGCTTCCTATGTTCAGACAATTAAAGGTGCCCCATCTCATCCAAAAACTGGTGACCCTTGAAAATGCCAACGGAAAAGAAAAAGGAAAGGTGGATGTACAGGTCTTTGTTGCCGAAGTTGATGAACTTCTTAGAAAATTGGAACAGGAAATTACAGATTAATACCGTACTGTTTTAACTTGTTGTAAAGTGTCTTACGATCAATGGACAGCAATCTTGCAGCCTTACTTTTATTCCCATGAGTTTTTTCCAAAGCATCAAGAATCAACTCCTGTTCATTTTTGTTCTTAAAAAGGCTGTAATTTTCTTCAGGTTTTGATTCATGCCTTGCCGAAAGCACTTCTGAAGGCAGACAGGCTGAGGATATATATTCTCCTTCAGAAAGAAGTACTGCGCGCTTTACCACATTCTTTAGCTCCCGTAAGTTCCCTGGCCAATGGTAGGCTTTAAATGCCGCAATTGTTTTTTCTGAAAACCCCGAAAGGTCTTTTTCAAGCTCCTTATTCGCGCTATCCAGAAAATAATTGGCAAAGATCATTAAATCCTCCTCCCGGTCCTTTAGTGCAGGAACTTTAATGGAAAATTCATTTAACCGGTGATATAGATCTTCCCGGAATTCTCCTTTTTTGACAGCTTCAAAGAGGTCTTCATTTGTAGCGGCGATCACCCGAATGTTTACATGTATCTCCTCATTGCTGCCCACAGGTTTGATCTTGCGTTCCTGTAAAGCCCGAAGTAACTGAACCTGCAGTTCATAATTAAGATTCCCTATTTCATCCAAAAATAGAGTTCCTCCATTGGCAGCTTCAAAATGTCCGGTTTTATTGTTTACAGCTCCTGTAAAAGATCCTTTTACGTGCCCAAAAAATTCGCTGGAAGCCAGCTCCCTGGGAATTGCGCCGCAATCCACAGCGACAAACGGGGCTGCACTACGTTTGCTCTTATCGTGAATGCTTTTTGCTATCTGCTCCTTTCCGGTTCCGCTTTCACCCATAATAAGCACAGACATATTGGTAGGGGCGACAAGATCAATGTAATTATTGAGCTTGGCAGAAGCTTCACTGGCACCTTTGATATAGGTATCAGCAGTAGTTTTTTCAGCTTTTTTGGAAATCAAAGGTTTGGAAGGACTTTGTTCCTTTTTAAGGGCCTCATTTATTGCCTTCATGATCACTTCAGGATGGAAAGGCTTGGCGATATAATCCAAAGCGCCTTCTTTTATTGCATTTACAGCCATACTGATTTCCGCATAGCTGGTCATCATGATCACCCCCGTTCTCTCACCTTTCTTATTGACAGCCTGCAGGATCTCTAAACCTTCCTTATCGGGTAATCGAACATCAGAAATAACCACGTCATACCTGTTTTTCCCGACGAGGCTAAGAGCTTCTGTTGCAGTATAGACGGCATCCACTTCACACTCCTTTTTAAGGAGGAAAGTTTTAAGCATGGTGCAAAAAGCAACGTCATCTTCAACTAAAAGAATTTTAGCCATAGGTATTTCTTAAGTATTGACAAAATTAGAACTTTAAACAGCTTTACAAACAAAAAATAAGCATAAAAAAAGGGAGCTATAAATATTAGCTCCCTCTTTCAATTCACCATTACGGTGTAATTAAATTCCGTTTTTTCAGATCTCCTGGATTGCTCCCTGCTTTGAACCTTGTTAGGACTGGTTAAGCTTAGGAAAATACTACTCTCTAATAACACATGTTCCTATGAAGAGGTCTGCCACCGGGAGTCGGTATCTCCCATTAACGGTGGAAAGGATTACTGGTTTACTTCATCCTTTTTTTCTTTATCGATCCAGTTTCCCTGTGCATCTGCATGAAGCTCTTTTTCCTCTCCTTCGGCAGTTGTAACCTTAAGTTTGAATTCCTGCTCTCCTTCTGTTTCTTTTACATAAGCTTCAGCAATTGTAGCTCCCGCAAAATCCCGTTCAACGGCCTGTTGAACTTCTGCAGGTAATTCCTGAATTTCAATTTGAAGATAATCATCCTGCGCTCTTTGCTCAACAGTTTCTTCAACTTCTACCTGTGCCTGCGCAACTTCCTGGGCAGATAAAGTTTGGGCAGAAAATAACATCGCTGATGCGGCTACTACGGTAAGGCAAATCTTTTTCATAATTTAATTTTTAAGTGACTTGGTTTATTTTTTATTTGGTTCTATGTCTACTATAGAAAAAAATGCGCCAGACTGAACCAAAAAAAGAAAGGCCTTATTTTCAGGGCCTTTAAAGAAGTAGCAGAATTTTATTTTGTGGGATTTATGTAGTATTCCCCAATTTTTCTGTAGAATTTTTCCTCACAAAATGATATCCTATTTGAGCGGATCTTTCCTCGCAGCCTTTTTTTCGGAAAGCTGTTTCTTTTCCCTAAGCCTTTTAAATTTTGCGGCTTTGGGAGTTTTGGTTTTTTTTCGGGGTTTAGGTTTTACCAGGGAAGTTTTAATAAGATCTACAAACCGTTGAGTTACGAGCTCTTTATTTTTATGCTGACTGCGGGATTCATCGCACTGAAGGATCAATTCTCCTGAATTTGTAAGGCGGGAGCTGAGTTTCTTCAACGCCCGCTGCTTTTCCTCTTCGTTCAAGGCTTGAGATTCCTGAAGCTTAAAATGAAGTTCCACCTTTGAAGATACCTTGTTCACATTTTGTCCCCCGGCACCCGAACTTCTTACCGCTTTATATTCGGCTTCCTGTATGAGTTGTTTTTCATCCACCTATTTAACCTGGTGTGAAGGTTTGAGAAGATCTGCAACGGTTTTTACAGGATTAAAGGTTTCAACCGGAACTTCCACAAAAATGGTATTCCACCTGGCCATACCTCCGTTCCATAATCCGGGGAGCTCCAGGGCCTTTAGTTCCTTCCCGTCCCTGGTTTTGTTCGCAATGAAACTTGTCTCCTCATCCACATACTCGTGCAGATCGAATTTATTTCCGCGGAAGTCTTTAAACGAACAAACCACATCAACCGGATTAAAATGTGTTGCTTCCTGGGCGATCTTACTCTGCTGATAATTATCGTGATCAATTTGGGAGCTTTCTACGATCTGCAGGGAAACTTCACCATTCTTGTGAGTAACCCAAAAAGGTCCGCCTCCCGGTTCGCCTTCATTTTTTACCATTCCGCAGACGCGTAAAGGCCTGTTCAGTAATTTCTGTAGAGCCTCAATTTTCTCTTCTTTTTTAAGCTCTTCAAAATTGATATTTGATCCTGCGTTGAGATCTTTCTGAAGAAACTGTTCCATTTCCTGAAGTTCATCACTTCCCGCACCTTCTTCAAGTTTCTCTAAATAATTAAAGGTCTTCTCCTGCAACTGCAGTAGTTTGCCTCCCAACATCTTTTTATAGGTGGCGAGCAACTCCCTGTTTCGGGGAATGACAACATTATCTATATTCTTTATAAAAATTAAATCGGCTTCCTGTTTGTTCAAATTTTGGATTAGTGCTCCATGTCCTCCCGGCCTAAAAAAGATCTCTCCATTTTCATCTCTAAAGGGTTCATCCTCTAAAGTAACGGCAACAGTATCTGTTTTTGGATCCTGATAGGAATAACTGACTTCAAAAATGTTTTCCGTCTCCTTTTCCAGCCGGGGAATAACCTTTTCGGCTTCCTCTTCAAATTTTTCCCGGTGTTCTTCAGCAACTGTAAAATGCACCCTGACTTCTCCATTAACAGAAGCATAATCTACAGCTTCTACAAGATGTTCTTCAAAAGCAGTAGCAAGGTGATCTTCATATCTATGAAAAGGCACCAGCCCTTTTGGCTGATTTCCCAGATCCAGCCCATCCTCCTCCAGCATATATTTTACGAACAGGTAATCTTTCCTGTCCTGGGGTAGTTCATCAAATCCAGATGTGGCTTCTGTGGCTCTTTGCATTACTTCCTTATAGAACGGAAGATCTTTAAGCCGGCCAAAGAATCTTTCCAGGCTCTGGTCATTCTTTCGATCGATATAGTCTTCCAGAGATTCATTTTCGGGATCGAATTCATCCAGCAATTGATAAAAAGCTTTAAACATCCTTGTTGCAGCCCCCGAAGCCGGAACGAACTTTAGGATATCCACCTCATCCTGCCGGGCCTCAAAAAATTTGAGGAGTTCCTCCCTTTCCTCTTCAGAAATCGAAAGAATGCCGTTTCTTACTGTGGCTGCCTCTCTAATATTTACAAAGACGTTACCTTTTTTAAAGATCCCTATTTGCTGTTCTACTTTTTCGGGAGTAATTCCCTTATTCCGGATCTGAATGATATCCTTTTCGCTAAAGCTCAATTTTCTGAATTTTTAGTTCTTCGATAATTTTTACGGCCGTTTCAAAGCGTTGCTGCAAATTTCCCTGCAACAACCGGTACGGCAAATCATTTTTTTCAAGGGTAGATTTGAATCTGTCAAACATTTGATCCCTTTGCAGGGGCCGGTCACGCAGATCATCTTCCACCCAGGGAACGTCAATATACGTTAAAAAATAAAGATCATATTGTGCCTTTAACGCAGGTTTAAGAAGGCTGGGGTCAACAATTTCGTCATAGTAGGCACGGGAATAAACCACCAGTTCAAGAAGATTGGTGTCACAAAAAAGAAGTTCATCAGCCTTAGCAGCCATCTTGTTTTCGAGAGCCATTTGTCCTACTGCAATAGGTAAAAGATCATGAGGTTCACAGCTTTTTTGCTCTTTATCCCACTTTACCTGGAGATATTCGCGCATGTATTCGGGAACCCACCTTGTATTAAAGTGTTCCGCAAGCATTTGTGCCAGGGTGGTCTTGCCGGTAGATTCCGGTCCAAAAAGTACAATTTTCAGGAGGTTACGTGACCTCCGCTGCTCAAGCTTCGCTTCCATGTTTTATATCCGTAAACGGCTATTATTGTAAATAGCAGGTATTGCAGACTTGTAAAAGTAAGACCTTTATAAAAATAAAGTGGAACTGAGATCACATCCCCTATGATCCAATAGATCCAGTTCTCAAGTTTCTTCCGGGCCATGAGCCACATTCCTACGAAGAAAATTGCAGTGGTCACCGTATCAACATAAGCGGTCCAGCTATTCCATTTATCGAAATAATCATAGACACCAAATGTAAAAGCCATGGTAGCTATAAAAATTATGAAGCTCCAAAAATGCCCTTTCTGAGTGGTCTTTGTAATAGGGATAAAGTGCACGGCATCTACTTTTCTGGTCCAAACATACCAGCCGTAGATACTCATGGTAGAATAGTAAAAATTGATCATCATGTCTCCCAGTAATTCCCACTGCCAAAGTAAATAGACAAAAATGACAGTACTAATGATGCCCGTGGGATATACCAGGATATTTTCCTGTTTGGAATACCAAACGGAAAGGAATCCAAAGATCACCGCAATGATCTCGAGTATAATGTAAAGAGTAGGATAATCTGAATACTGCTGAAAAAAGAAATCAAAAATCGGCTGCATAGTCGCTTCGGTTTCCTTTCACCAGTTTTATGGTTAAGATCACATGATCTGTTGCCTGAAATGCCTCCTTTACCTCTTCGGTGAGAAACTCCATGATCTTGTCATAATCTCCATAGATCTGGGTACTCAAAGGATTTTCCATTACGGTTAATCCCGAACTTCTCAACTTTTTAATAAAAGCTTTAACAGGAGCTTCAAAATCATCCTGCAAGGGGGTAAGTGCAAGTTCTGCTGAAATCTGCATAAATTGTTTTTTTCAAAGGTAAAAGAATCAGCCGGAAACTTGCAGAAATATTAAAAACCGGAATTTTAAGCAAGAAAAAAGGCCTTCCAGTTTCCTGGAAGACCTTTCTAAACCCCTAAACCGGAAAACCCATCTTTAGAAGTTTGTTTAATTTGTTATTCCAGATCACTGTCAACTTTCTGTACCCAGTTCCCCTGAGCATCTGCAAAAAGGTCCTTCTCTTCTCCTTCCGGCGTACTTAGTACAAGTTTATAAGTTACTACCCCATCTTTTTCGGAAGAATAAACTTCAGAAAGTGTGGCCCCCTCGTAATCTTTTTTTAAGGCCTGACGCACTTCCTGTGGCAGATCCTGCTCTTTGATCTGAGTATATACTGTTTGTTGTTCTTCAACAAATGGAGTTTCACTTTCTGAATTTTCGTAGACCTGGGCGTTGGCAGTTCCTACTGTGCAAAACATCACTCCAGCAATTGCTGCGGTAAAAAATATTCTTTTCATGATCAATTATTTTAGTAATGGTTATAACAGAATAATTGAAATAATTGGACCGGATTGGATGAGAAAGCTTAAAAGCCTCACCACGTAAGGATTTAATTCAGAAACAACTGAAATTTTTTAAGGGTAAAAAATGAGATTTTCCCCAACTTCTGTGGAAACTTACCACAAAAAAGCCTGTTACAAAGTCAGACCTTGTTCAAACGCAGTCCCAATCACCACCAGATCTGCACCCGCGTTCCAGGCTGCCTCTAATTGTTGGGCATTTCTGATGCCGCCACCCACGATAAGCGAAATCTGTGTTGCCTCCTTTACTACTGAAATTATTTTGGGATCTACAGGATGAATAGCTCCGCTGCCGGCTTCGAGGTAAATGAGTTGCTTTCCTGAATACTTTCCTGCCAGGGCTGTATCCACGATATATTCGGGGTCTTGTTGACATAAAGGTGCAGTTGCACTCACCCGTTGCACCGCACATTCCCTTCCGCCATCGATGAGCAAATAACCGGTGGGAATGATTTCAAGACCGCTATTTTTCAGTAAAGCCACAGACCTCACCTGCTGACCAATGAGATATTCAGGATTTCTGCCCGAGAGCAGGCTGAGAAATAGTAGCGCATCTGCAGAATTGGATATCTGCTGATGATCTCCCGGAAACAGAACCAGAGGCAGGGAAGTTTCAGCTTTTATGGCTTTAACACAGCTCTCCATTTCGTTGGAAGTCACTGTGCTTCCTCCAATAAAAATATGTGTGGTAAAAGATGGTAGCTCCTGCAGAAAATCTTTAGCCGTCTCAGGATCAAATTTTTCAGGATCTATCAGTACAGCCAGTTGTTTTTTTCCGGCTTTTTCGGCTTCAAGTAGATTCCGCAGCACGTGCCTCATCAAGCAGGGGTTTCTACTTTTCTAAGGGTATAAACACAGGTGAAGCCTTCAAATTCCAGAAATTCAAACTCATACCAACTCGTGTGGCCGTTGAAAGTGATCTTACCTGTTGTTCTGTGATCGTCAAAATCAAAATCGGTGATATTAATGTGTTGCAAAAAGCTCACTTTTGGCTGGGCGTATAATTTGTAAACTGCTTCTTTGGCGCCCCAAACTATGGTTAGTTTTCTTATCAGGGCATCGTTATTAGCCAATGTCCTGTATTCTTCTATTGGAGTGAATTTATGAGCTATCAACAGGATCTTTTCGCGCTGCATTTCAATATCGATCCCAACCTCCCGATCACTGACGATAATGCCCGAAAAGCTAAAGGAATGCGTTATGGAAATATATTTTCCATCTCTAAGATGTGGTTTACCCAGATCATCGTAATAAAGATCACGGTCTGTATATCCCTCTTGTGCAAGCAGATGCCGCACACTCAGGAATCCCCTCCTGTGGATATCACTTTTCATCCCTACAACTCTTTCCCGGCAAACATCGGTAAGCTCTATCCCCTCATTAAGTTCGTCAAAAGACTCTTCTATCTTCCAAATGAGGACATTAGTCGCGGGATTTATTGTTATTCTTTTGTAAAGGGGCATATATAACTCTTAGATATTCTGTATTTTTGCATTCTTGAAAATGCAAAATCAAAGATAATAATATGTCAACGAAAACGGTACCCTATACAAAGTATAAAGTAAAAGATATTTCCCTTGCAGAATGGGGAAGAAAAGAAATAGAACTGGCCGAGGCCGAAATGCCCGGGCTAATGGCTTTACGTGAGGAATATGGAGCAGAACAGCCTTTAAAAGGCGCCCGCATAGCAGGATGTCTTCACATGACCATCCAAACTGCAGTACTTATTGAAACTCTGGTTGCTCTTGGCGCAGAAGTTACATGGAGCTCCTGTAATATTTTCTCTACTCAGGACCAGGCCGCTGCGGCGATCGCTGCTGCAGGTATTCCGGTTTATGCGTGGAAAGGAATGAATGCAGAAGAATTTGACTGGTGTATCGAGCAAACGCTTTTCTTTGGAGAAGATCGTAAGCCGCTTAATATGATCCTTGACGATGGAGGAGATCTTACCAATATGGTGCTGGACAAATATCCTGAACTTGCCGAAGGTATAAAAGGTCTTTCGGAAGAAACCACTACAGGTGTTCACAGGCTTTATGAGCGAATGAAAAACGGAACACTTCCAATGCCTGCCATTAACGTAAACGACTCTGTTACCAAATCTAAATTCGACAACAAGTACGGGTGTAGAGAAAGTGCTGTAGATGCGATTCGTCGTGCGACAGATGTGATGCTGGCCGGCAAAAGAGTTGTGGTTTGTGGATACGGAGACGTTGGTAAAGGTACCGCTGCATCCTTTAGAGGTGCGGGATCTATTGTAACCGTTACCGAGATCGATCCAATTTGTGCACTACAGGCTGCCATGGACGGATTTGAAGTGAAGAAACTTGAAACTGTGCTTCCAAAGGCAGACATCGTGATCACCACTACCGGAAATAAAGATATCGTACGCGGGGAGCACTTTAAAGCAATGAAGGATAAGACCATTGTTGCCAATATTGGTCACTTCGATAACGAGATCCAGGTTGCGTGGTTAAATGAGAACTACGGAAATACCAAGAATGAGATCAAACCTCAGGTAGATAAATATACCATCGACGGAAAAGACATCATCCTTCTTGCTGAAGGTAGATTAGTTAATCTTGGATGTGCTACAGGTCACCCAAGTTTTGTAATGAGTAACTCCTTTACAAACCAAACCTTAGCGCAGATAGAGCTTTGGAAGAATACAGATCAATACGAGAATAAGGTTTATATGCTACCAAAACATCTTGATGAAAAAGTAGCTGCCCTTCACCTTGAGAAAATTGGGGTAGAGCTTACAGAGCTTTCACAGGAACAAGCCAAATATATTGGCGTAACTGTTGAAGGCCCGTTTAAACCTGAATATTATAGATACTAGATGTGAGATATGAGATTTGAGATGTGAAATTCTCATTGATCCTTATCCATTAAATACTATACCATTAAAATTCCTCTTCGAAAATGACATTTTTGGAGGGGAATTTTTATTAGAATCCGTGGGCTTTGAGTACAGCGAGAGCCTGCTCCTGTTGATCTTCGGGAACCTGAATGCGCATGCCGGTAATGCCGAGTCCAGCCAGACCAGCGGCACTATCTGTCGCCATATCCGGTGCCATATATTGGATATCATGCTCTTCCAGGAGATTACGGATTATTGCAATCTCTGAAGAATGAGTAGTATTAAAAATGGTAACGAATTTCATTTTCAGGAGTTTTAACGGATTTGCTTTTCAAGTTATAAAATCTTTGTAAGCATTCGACATAAAAAAACCTCCGGAAATTCCGAAGGTTTTGAAAACAGGTATTCCTTTTGATTTATTTAGTACTGGCAAGCATACATTCTTCGTAAAGAGCAATTTTTCCATTAAGCACTGCCAAACCTTCTTCCTTGGAAACATCACTGTTGATCCTTACTTCTTCTCCATCGGGTAAGTAAACAATGTAGAAGCCTTCTTCATAAGAAGATAATTTGATCTTCTCCCCGTCTTTTACTGCATTCCAGGAGCTATCTGAAGGATCAAAGACCATTTTTAGCTCATTGCCTTCTCTCTCGCCCGATAAAACTTTAATTTTAATTTCATTCTTAGTGGCGATCATTTCATACTTCACTCCATCCTTTTCAATAAGTTGTTTTTCAACCTCTCCTTCGTTCATTGCAATAGGATTGGATCCGGACCAAAATTCAACGAGGTTGAAGATAAGAACATCTCCTGCATAAAACAGAGGATAGATAGGGATGATATTAAGACCCCAAAAAATGGCATTATTGACAAACTTATTGTCAGAAGCATTTTCGTTCCAATCTCTAAGCCCATTCCACGCATTGAACGATCCCAGACAGCTGGTGCTTAAAAATGCCAGAGACATAACAGAACATAAAAGTAATTTTCTCATATTTTTTAGTTTTAGGTTAGACCAATCAAGGTAATAAAAAAAGAAAAGCAGAATTTGAGATTCCCGTTAAAATAGAGACCCATAAGTCCTGTTTGCATTTAAACCCGGAAAGAGGTCATGGCTTCAAGAAAAAATTAATGAAAAAGGATGCTGTTATGATTGCTAGAAGCGCAATTACCAGCCATAGCCAAAATTTGGCCAGGGAAACAGAACTTTGAGAGTCTTCAGAATTAGAAAGAAATCCGTTTTCCTTAAGTAAAGCCAGCGCTACTGATTCGTCACTATTCTTTACCTGCACTTTCACTTCCGGAGGGAAGTCGGCCGGATTGGATTCCTCCAGAATTCGATAATTAAGGTTGTTCTGCTCAAGTATCCCTTTAATGAGAATGATCTGGTTTTGCCTGGAAGTGCGGTAAATAGTTGAATAGCTCATCTATTATCTAAATTAGTATTGAAGAAGGTTATTCTACATTCATGAACCAGGTAATTACTATTGCCACTATGACTAAAATGAGCAAAGCCAAAAAGATTAGAATTAATTTTTTAGATTTTAAGCGCCTGGTACGGGAGTGATGTGGAACGGCAAGAAATCCGGTTTGATCAAGCAAATCACGGGCTTTTTCTCTATTATCTTCTGCCACAAGGATCCTCTTTTGCAAGGGTTTGCCGGGATCACCCGCAGGCACAGTATGTACTTCATATTTCAATCCTTCCCTGCGAAAAAGATCTTCAAGGATGGAGATTTCATTATCATCTTGAGTGGAATAAATGCTAATGAACTCCATGGTATTGAATTTTAGGTTACTATAAAAATAAAAAAACCCTTCCGAATAAAATTCGAAAGGGTCAAATATCTAATAGAAAAATTTCTTAAGCCTGGAACGGTTCGATAGAAACGTAAGACTTGTTGTCCTTCTTTTTAGTGAATTTTACAATACCGTCTACTCTGGCATGTAAAGTATGGTCTTTTCCTGCATACACATTCTCACCTGGATTGTGAGCAGTACCTCTTTGTCTAACGATGATGTTCCCTGCAATGGCAGCCTGTCCTCCAAAGATCTTCACACCTAAGCGTTTTGATTCAGATTCTCTACCGTTCTTGGAACTACCAACTCCTTTTTTGTGAGCCATTTTGTTTTATTTTTAGCAGTTAAACTTCTAGCTTAAAGCAGCTATTAATTCGGCTTTTTTCATTGAAGAGTATCCTTCAAGACCTCTTTCTTTAGCCATTTCTCTTAGTTCAGCAACTGTGTTGTTGTTAAGATCATTGTTTGCAGCCTCTTCTTTCTTGTCAGATTTTGGCTCCTCTTTCTTAGCAGAAGTTGCTTTTTTACCGTTAACCGAAATTCCTTCAATAGAAATCTCTGTTAGTGCCTGGCGATGACCATTCTTAACACGGTAACCTTTTCTTCTCTTCTTTTTGAAAACAATTACTTTGTCTCCTTTAAGGTGCCTGGTGATCTTTGCGTCAACCAAAGCTCCTTCTATAGCGGGGGCGCCAAGAGTAATGTTGTCACCGTCACCTGTAAGAAGAACTTTATCGAAAGAAACACTGTCTCCTTCTTCTCCTGCAAGCCTGTGAACAAACACCTTCTGGTCTTTTGCAACTTTAAATTGCTGCCCTGCTATCTCTACAATTGCGTACATAGCGTCTTTAATTAAGGTTTTACGTTCTCGCCCCGAGTTTTTTCAAGGCGGGTGCAAATATACTCCTAATTAATTAATTTGCAAAGGCTTTATTTAATATGTGTGTTTTCTTCCTTCAGAGGTATTCCATGAAGGTTTATAGAGCTGCATGATGGTAAGAGTTACTACCAGGGAAGTGGCAAAACCCATAAGAGCTACAGTGAAAACGAGCATACCCATATTTACAAACCAATCGGTTTCCCACATGGTGATCACTTCTTCTTCAAAGCCGGGGTTGAGGACACTCGCATAAATAGCAAAAAAAGCCGTAAAAATAATAGTAGCTATAAAACCGGTAGTTAATCCCGCGATAAAACCTTTTTGATATTTGAATTTAGACTGCTTTTTATCCCTGTAAGCTTTAATGGCCATAAAGATTCCAATCCCTGTAATTACTAAATTGAAGACACTATAAACCGGATTTTTATGCAGGTCGAAAAGCGACAGCAGTAAAAAATACGCTATTAACGCAACGGCAATAAATATCCCATACATTAAGGGCACTGAGGATCTTTTCATGGAGTTGGTTTTAGTAATTTGTATAAATTTCCAAAAATTATGAGGAAATTACCCTTAATAGCTTGTTAATTTAGACTTAGAGGCCCTTCTATAAATATTTCCGGTGAAAATAGTGTAACGAAACCTGCCATTCCCACACTAATATTCTGTATTAAATAAAAACCTTTTAAAATGATCAACAAACTTAAATTAGCTGCCTTTGCTTTATTCCTTGGGGTTACCGGGACGGCACAGGAAGTTGAATTTGTCCAGTACACCCTGGATAACGGGCTAGATGTTATCCTGCACCAGGATAATACGGCACCCGTTGTAACTACATCTGTAATGTACCACGTAGGGGCAAAAGATGAAAATCCTGAAAGAACAGGATTTGCGCATTTTTTCGAACATCTTCTTTTTGAAGGAACTGAAAACATCGGAAAAGGAGAATGGTTTAAAATAGTTTCTTCCAATGGAGGATCAAATAATGCCAACACTTCTGATGACCGCACTTACTATTACGAAATTTTCCCTTCTAACCAATTGGAGCTGGGTCTTTGGATGGAATCTGAAAGAATGCTTCACCCCGTGATCGACCAACAGGGAGTTGACACTCAAAACGAAGTTGTAAAAGAGGAAAAAAGACTTCGTATTGATAACGCACCTTATGGAAACATTCTTACCGCAGTAAAGCAGAACCTTTTCACGAAGCACCCTTACAGATGGTCTCCTATTGGGTCTATGGAACATCTTGATGCAGCTACACTGGAAGAATTCCGTGCTTTTAATGAAAAATTCTATGTTCCTAATAATGCTACCCTTGTAGTTGCAGGAGACATTGAGATCGAAAAGACCAAAGAACTGATCGAAGCATATTTTAGCGATATTCCAAAAGGAGCTCCTGTTGAAAAAGAGAAATTTGTTGAGGAGCCAATTACTGAAACTCTTCATGCAACTTATCACGATCCAAACATCCAGATCCCGGCTATCGCCCTTGCCTGGAGAACACCTTCTATGAAAGAACGTGATGCTTATGTTTTAGATATGGTTTCCTCTGTACTTTCTGACGGAAAATCATCACGACTTTACAAGAAACTGGTTGACGACCAGAAGCAGGCTCTTCAAATTGGTGCTTTTAACCTGGCACAGGAAGATTATGGCCAGTACGTGATCTTTGGTTTGCCTTTAGGAGAAACCTCTCTTGATACTTTGGTTGCAGAAGTTGATGAAGAGATCACAAAACTTCAGACTGAATTAATCAGCCAGAGAGAATTTGAGAAGCTTCAGAATAAATTTGAGAACAGGTATGTGAATTCCAACAGCAGTGTTGCAGGAATTGCAAGTTCTCTTGCTACTTACCAGCAACTTTATGGCAATACAGATCTTATCAACGAAGAGATCGACATCTACAGATCTATTACCAGGGAAGAAATTCGTGACGTTGCAAAAAAATACCTGAATCCAAATCAGCGCCTGGAACTGGAATATCTTCCAAAGCAGGAAACTGAACAATAAAATTTAAATTAAGATGAAGAACAAAATAGTAGCCTTAGCAGTTTTATTCCTTGCAACTACAGGAATTCATGCTCAGCAAATAGACAGGAGCCAGCAGCCGGAAGCAGGCCCGGCTCCCGAGATCAACCTTGGAAAACCGGAAACCTTCACCCTAAAAAACGGTCTAAAGGTTCTGGTGGTTGAAAACCATAAATTACCAAGAGTGTCCATGACGCTTACCATGGACAATCCTCCTCATTTTGAAGGAGAAAAAGCAGGAGTATCCTCTTTAATGGGTTCAATGCTTGGAGAGGGAACAAAGGATATTCCTAAAGAAAAGTTCAACGAAGAGATCGATTATTTAGGAGCCAGCGTGAATTTCTTTTCCCGCGGAGCTTCAGCAAACACCCTCTCAAAGTACTTCCCAAGAGTTCTTGAATTGATGGCAAAAGGAACTTTGAACCCTGATTTTAATCAGGAGCAATTTGCTACAGAAAAGGAGCGTAGTCTTGAAAACCTTAAAAGTGGTGAAAAAGACGTGGCTTCAAATGCGCGTAGGATAAGCAGTGCATTGAGCTATGGAAAAAACCATCCTTATGGCGAATTCACTACTAAAGAAAGTGTAGAGAAATTATCTCTTGGAGATGTGCAGCAGTACTACCAGAATTTTTTCGTGCCTCAAAATGCATACTTAGTAGTTGTTGGAGATGTAAAGACACCCGAAGTTAAGAAACTTGTTGAGAAACATTTTAGCTCCTGGAAGAAAAGAGAGCTTCCAAAAACCAACCTTCCGGAAGTAAAAAATCCCGATCAAACCGTTGTTAACTTTGTTGATTTCCCGAATGCTGTCCAAAGTGAGGTACAGGTTACCAATACTATTCAGCTTACAAAAGGAGATCCGGATTATTTTCCTGTACTTATGGCCAACAAGATCCTTGGTGGAGGTGGAGAAGCCAGATTGTTCCTTAACCTTCGCGAAGACAAAGGATATACTTACGGAGCATACTCCAGCACAGGGGACGACAAATATGTTGCCCGCTTTGTAGCAAGCGCCAGCGTTCGTAACGCTGTGACTGATTCTGCTGTGGTTGCCTTCCTTGACGAATTACACAGGATTAGAAATGAGAAAGTTTCCCAGGAAGAATTGGCCAACGCCAAAGCTAAATACACGGGAGATTTCGTACTGGCTTTAGAGCGTCCTTCTACCATAGCTCAATATGCCTTAAATATCGAAACTGACGATCTTCCTGAAAATTTCTATCAAACCTATCTTCAAAAGATCAATGAGGTAACTGCCGAGGACATACAGAGAGTTGCTAAAAAATATTATTTGGCAGATAATGCCCGTATTGTGGTAGTAGGTAAAGGAAGTGAAGTAGCTCCTGCATTGGAAAAACTTAGCTACAACGGCAAGAAAATCCCTGTAAAGTACTTTGACAAAAATGCCAATCCTATTGATAAGCCAGACTACAATAAGTCTGTTGATCCAAACGTAACGGCATCAAAGGTATTCGAGGACTACATCAAAGCAATTGGTGGCAAGGAAGCTGTAGAAAAAGTAAATTCAGTTTATATGATCGCACAGGCCGATTTCCAGGGACAAAAAATGGATCTTGAGTCTAAAGTGACCACGTCAGGAAAATCTTCTACGGAAGTTGGAATGGGTGGAAATGTAATGCAAAGACAGATCTTTAATGGAGCCACTGGTTTTGTAGCTGCTCAGGGACAAAAGATCCCTTACACCGAAGAGCAAATTGTTGCGGCTAAAGCTGAAGCACATCCTTTTCCTGAAATGATTACAGAAAATGCTACTGTAACAGGAGTTGAAGATGTAGATGGTGAGGCTGCATATGCCGTAAAGATCAGTGACAACACTACCAACTACTATAGCAAAGAAACCGGCTTAAAAGTAAAGCAGGTAAAAACTATTCAGCAGGGACCACAAACCATGACGGTTCCTACTACTTTTAGTGATTACCGTGAAGTGAATGGCGTAAAATTCCCATTCAGCATCAACCAGAGCATGGGACCTATGGTAATTAATTTTGAAGTTTCAGAAATTAAAGTCAACGAAGGAGTTGCAGATGCAGATTTCGAATGACAGTTAGTTTTAGTAATAAAAAGACCGGCTTAGGCCGGTTTTTTTATTACTAAAAGAATAACAGCCAATTCAAAAAAGGCTGTTAATTTTAGAATTTTCTTAAGGAAGAGGAAATAACTTTTGTTCAGATGAACAAATTCTGCTCAGCACCTGCATCTGCTACTTCAACGTTATGCTTCTTAAGAGAAGGATTTACATTTTTCTGAAGATCAGCAAGTTCTGCTGCCGCAAATTGCCAGGCTACCATTAAAGCAAGTCCGACAAAAAAGGCAAAGCCAAAAAATAGTCTCTTTTTCATTGAAGTAGGGTTTTCAGATTAAAAAGTAGAGTGAAGTTAATATAAAGTTAAAAGTATACCAAATGGTTTTACTTAATTTTTTTTCTGCTATTCACTATTAACACTCCAACGATAATAATTACCCCCGACAATATTTGTATGAAAGTAAACTTCTCCCCATCAAGAAATCCCCAACTCAGGGCGACTATCGGCACCAGGTAAGTAACTGAAGTCGAAAAAACAGGATCAGAGATCTGTATCAATTTGTTGAAAACTATTAAGGCGGCCCCGGTTCCAATAACTCCTAAAATTGCGATATAAAATAGACTTAGGGGAACTTCGGGAGCTACCAAAACTTCAGTTGAAAAGAATCCGGTGGTGGCAAGTACAACTAGTGCAGGAATAGCAATAACCATAAAATTGCCGGTGGTAATGGCCAGTGCAGGTAAAGATTGCAGGTGCTTCTTGATCACATTTGCATTGAACCCATAAAAAAGGGAAGCCAGGATCACCAACAGGGAATACCAGTAATTTTGATCGGGATTTACAGAGGCTCCACTCCAAATAAGGGCAGTGGTTCCTGCTAATCCCACCATAACTCCAATAAACTTTTTCCTGACAAAGGCAGCCTCAAAAAGGGCAATTCCTACAAGCATGGATAGCAATGGAGTTGTTGAATTTAGGATAGAAACTATTGCGCTATCGATCTCGGTTTCTGCAAAGGAGAAAAGATAAGCCGGAAAGAAAGTCCCGAAGAAGCCGGAAAAGGCTATCCATTTCCACTGCTTGCCTTTGATATGTTTTAAAGATCTAAACCCTATCACAAGGAGAAAAAGTGCTGCAAAAACAGTTCGAAGGGATCCTACCTGTAAGGCGGTAAGACCAACGAGGCCTTTCTTTATTAAGATAAAGGAACTGCCCCATACGAGAGCAAGAAGACATAAGTAGATCCACTTAAGGTGTTGTTTGGGCATGGCAGCAAAATTAGGTCGCAAAAGTATAAAACCCCGCGCACTATTGCTGCTCCCTCCATTTTACTGTTTCCATAAGGTGCCGGATGTCCTTTTTTAGATAAGCTGCAGCCGGTAAAATGGAATCAAAATTGGGTTGAGTCTCAAAATAAACCGAGCCCGTTAGGAAATGATCCGTACTGTCGGTAAGGTAGAATTGTGCCTGGGAAGCGGCATCTCCCGTAACTTCATAAAACATTCCATAGGTGCGGTTTAGATCATTGGTATAACGGGAACCTTCAATGGCATCTGCCTTGATCGTATGCCGTAACGGAAGCTTCTGAGCATCGGCCAGCAGGGAGTCCAGGTTATTCTTCACCGGTTGGTAGGTGATAAAAATAGTGCCCTTTAGATCCTCATAATCAAGATTGATCCAACAGTTATTTCCACCTCTAAGGTTTTTTGCTACTGCATATTTATTTTTTTCAAAGCTGTAACCACAATCCCTGCTGAAGGATTCATATTCGGTTTCCGGATATTCAAGGGCGAGATAGGCATCAGGTTTTGGCTGCACCTCTTCTCCACAGGAAATGAGCGTAAAAAAAAGTGCAAAAAATATTAAATTTTTCATACTTCGTTGATGCTCACTTTTATTTGTTTGATCCGCTTTTTATCCACAGCTTCAATAGTGAAACTAAAAGCATCAAAAAGGATCACTTCATTCTTCCGCGGAAAACTTCCTGAGATCTCCAGAAGGAATCCTGCCAGAGTTTCGGCCTCTCCCCTGTTCTCTTCGAACAATACCGGATTTTCAAGTTTTAGAACCCTGTAAAAATCCTTTAAAGGCGTCTTCCCTTCAAAAACGTAATTATTGTCATCCAATTTTGAAAAAATAAGATCCTCATCGTCGAACTCATCGCTAATGTCACCTACAATTTCTTCAATAATATCTTCTAAAGAGATCAAACCGCTGGTCCCTCCATATTCATCCACTACTATCGCCAGGTGATTTTTCTTGTTTTTAAAATCATTGAGCAGGTCATCAAGTTTTTTGTTTTCGGGTACAAAGTAAGGTTCTCTTAATAGAGAGGTCCATTCATAATCTTCCTCTTCTAAAAATGGCAAAAGATCCTTCACATACAGGATCCCTGTCACATTATCTATGTTCTCCTTATAAACCGGGATTCGGGAATATCCATTCTCGATTATTTCCGGAATGATCTCGCTGTAGGGCTGATTCTCATTAAGAGCAAATATATCCATCCGCGGCTTCATCACCTGTTTAGTATCGGTATTCCCAAAGGAAACGATTCCCTTGAGAATCTTGTGTTCTTCTTTAGTGGTATCTGTCTGGCTGGTCAACTCAAGCGCCTGCGACAGCTGGTCAACACTTAAGCCGGCTTTTTGATTCCCTAATCTTTCGTGAATACTAATTGTAACCGCCCGCATCGGGATACTTAAAGGAGAAAATACCTTATCCAAAACGTTGAGAGGATAGGCCATAAAGTGAGAAAATTCCACCCTGTTACGACTTGCATATACCTTTGGCAGGATCTCGCCAAAAAGCAGGATAAGAAAAGTCACGACCACTACTTCCAGAAGGAATTGCAGGTCCACTCCCATTACAACAGTGTCTATACTTTCAAAGGCCTTATCTGTGAGATTGTCAAACAACAGGATGATGGCAATATTGATCATATTGTTGGCTACAAGAATGGTTGCCAACAGCTTCTTAGGCCTGTCGAGGAGGCTTATAACGATTTGTTCTTTTACTGTCCTTTTAGATTCTTCAGCTTCAAAATCGGCCGGAGTCAGTGAGAATAATGCCACTTCGGCACCGGAAACCATTGCAGAAGAAAAAAGCAATAATAGAGCCGCGACTATTCCAAAGAGTTGCGGGAGATTATCAGCAAAAAGGGAAATAAAACTGGCAGGATCAGGATCCAAATGTTGTGGTTTTAATTAAACTTAGAACGGCAGGTCATCATCATCCTCCTGCGTAAAGCTTTGGGATTGGTTTGACGCCGAATTTTGACGGGACTGGCCCGTAGCCTGGGGCTTGCTTTGAGATTGTTGCTGTTGCCCGTAACCGGAGCCGGAATTATCTCCTGCTCCCGATGCATCTTTAGGTGTCAAAAATGTGAAATCTGTGCAGTGAATTTCTGTAGAATATCTTTCTACACCTTTATCATCCTGCCATTTCCGGGTTTTGATCCTTCCCTCAATATAAACCTTATCACCTTTTTTGAGGTATTTCTCACAAATTTCCGCAGCTTTATTTCTTACCACCACGTTGTGCCATTCGGTGTTAGTTACGCGTTCCCCGCTGGTTTTATTGGTGTAGACTTCATTGGTGGCCAAAGGAAAACGTCCAATAGATCCTCCTCCTTCAAAATAGTGCATTTTCACATCATCTCCTGTATGGCCAATCAGCATTACTTTATTGAGAGTTCCGGTCATCTTTTGCAGTTTTAATTATCATTCTAAAATAGGAAAAATTTGTTCTCGAAATTCCTTCTGAAAAATTCAATTTTTGGCGAGCTTCCCCAAAAAGCTAAAAATCAAAGGTATCAATAAAATTTTCGATGAGAACCGGCACGGGAAATTTATTTGCTTCCTCAAAAGATATTCCCTTTTGGGGCAGTTCCCGGCAACTATAGATCCAGAATTTCGTAAAGATGTGCTGGTGAGTCAATTTATGGACTATGGGCGTGTCATTATATAATGAGAGACCATCTATTGTTTCTAAAGAATAATTTTGAAATTCTTCCTCCTGTACAAGATTTTCTACGGAAGCTTCAGCAGTTGTTTCTACTAAAGGGAATTGATACAGACCTTCCCAGATCCCTTTTCCCCTTCGCTGCTCCAGTACTGTTTCACCTTTTTCAGAAAGAAACACCAGGTAATTAAAATGCCTTTTTTGGACCTTTAGCTTCTTAAGCTTCACCGGAAGCTGTGAAATTCTGTTCTGGTTAAATGCAACACATTCCGAAGCAAAAGTACAGGTAGAACACAAAGGATTGCGTGGCTTGCATTGTTCGGACCCAAATTCAATAAGCGCCTGATTAAAGTTGGCGGGATCGTCCCGAGAAATAAGATTCTGCGCCAAATTCCGGAATTCTTTTATTCCTGCGGAAGAATTTGTGGGAGTTTCAATTCCATAAATACGAGCCAAAACCCTAAATACATTCCCGTCTACCGCAGCCTGGGCCTCATCAAAACATACTGAAGCAATGGCACTGGCAGTATAATCACCAACCCCTTTTAATTTGATCAGCTCCTTATGAGTTTGAGGAAACTCCCCTCCCAATTCAAAAGCTATATATTTTGCGGTGAAAAGGAGATTACGGGCACGGGAATAGTAGCCCAGGCCCTGCCATAGTTTTAGCACCTCCTCCTCGGAAGCATTTGCAAGCGAAAAAATATCGGGAAAGGCGTTAAGAAATTTAAAATAGTACGGTTTTCCCTGTTCTACACGGGTTTGTTGAAGAATAATTTCACTAAGCCAAATTTGATATGGGTCTTTTGTTGCTCTCCAGGGTAAATCTCGTTTGTTCTCTAAATACCAAAGGATCAATCTTTTAGCAAAAATCATTAAAGCATTTTCTTTGATGCAATAATAATTCTTTATTCTCTTACTATTTAATGGATTAGGATTAAATAATTGCCGATTTAATTCATATATTTGCCCCTCGAAAATTTACAAACCCCAATTTAATAAATTATACGAAAATGACGAAAGCAGATATCGTGGCAAAAATCTCCGAGAAATTAGGAATGGAAAAAGGAGATGTTCAGGCTACTGTGGAAACCTTTATGGAAGAGGTAAAAACTTCATTAGAGGCAGGTGATAATGTTTACCTAAGAGGATTTGGAAGCTTTATCATCAAAACAAGAGCTGAAAAGACAGGAAGGAATATTTCGAAGAATACGACTATTAAGATCCCCGCACATAACATCCCGGCTTTCAAACCGGCCAAAGTATTTGTTGAAGGTGTAAAATCCAACGTCGAGGTTAAATAGAACTACTGCCCGTGGGCAGATCCAATAAATTAATTAATTAAAAAGTCACACTATGCCAAGTGGTAAAAAGAGAAAAAGACATAAGGTAGCTACGCACAAGCGTAAAAAAAGAAGAAGAGCTAACCGTCACAAGAAAAAGTAGTTTTCATACTACTTTTTTTATTTAAATCGTTCTTTGAAATCGAGGTTTAAGTTCAGGTTTTTTTGAATTTAAATTTCTTCAGGATTATTAAAAACCCTGTGAATTTTATTGTTTAATCCATCCCGAAATCTCGGGATTAAAATCAATTTAGAGTGAACAAAGAGTTAATTATTAGAACCGGTTCCTCTGCTGTAGATTTTGCCTTATTAAAAGATGGAAAACTAATAGAACTCAACAAGGAAGAAGACGACAGTAATTTCGCCGTTGGGGATATTTTCCTCGCAAAAGTGCGAAAAACTGTTCCCGGCTTAAATGCCGGCTTTGTAAATGTAGGCTATACCAAAGATGCTTTTTTGCATTACCATGACCTTGGCCCGCAGGTGCTTTCCTTGCTTAAGTTCATAAAACGTGTAAGCACAGGTAAATTAAAGGATTACTCCCTCAAGGATTTTCCTTTAGAAAAAGATATTGATAAGGACGGAAGCATTGCCGATGTCCTTAAATCAAATCAATCGCTACTGGTACAGGTAGTAAAAGAGCCAATTTCCACCAAAGGCCCCCGAATAAGTTCAGAACTTTCCCTCCCGGGCCGTTATATCGTATTGGTACCTTTTTCCAACAGAGTTTCTGTTTCTCAAAAAATAGAAAGCAAAGAAGAAAAGGACCGCCTTAAACGACTGGTAAAAAGCATTAAACCCAAAGGCTTTGGAATTATCGTACGTACCGTAGCAGAAGGCAGAAAAGTAGCAGAACTGGACAACGACCTTCAGAATTTAATGAGCCGTTGGACAGGAATGTGTAAAAAGTTGTATAAAGCACCTCATCCCTCAAAAGTACTGGGAGAATTGAACCGTGCATCCTCTATTCTTAGAGATGTATTCAATGATTCCTTTACTTCTATTTGTGTAGACGATGAGACCTTATACACACAAATTAAAGATTATGTGAGCGAAATTGCTCCAAAGAAAGAATCCATTGTAAAATTGTACGACTCAAACATCCCCATCTTTGAAAAATTTGGGATCGAAAGACAAATTAAAACTACTTTTGGCCGCACCGTCTCCATGAATAAAGGAGCATACCTGGTTATAGAGCACACCGAAGCTATGCACGTTATTGACGTGAACAGCGGGAATCGCTCGAACAAATCCAAGAACCAGGAGGATACCGCACTTGAGGTTAACCTCATTAGTGCGACTGAAATTGCCCGACAACTGCGCCTTCGCGATATGGGAGGTATTATTGTAGTTGATTTCATAGACATGAACAAAGCCGAAAATAGAAAAGCTTTGTATGACCATCTTAAAGAAGAGATGAGTGACGACCGTGCAAAACATAAGATTTTGCCGCCAAGTAAGTTTGGTCTTGTACAAATTACGAGACAGCGAGTAAGGCCAGAGATGAATATCAAAACAAGGGAAGAAAATCCCAACAAGACGGGAGAAGAAATTGAAGCTCCTATTGTTTTGGTAAACAGGATCAACCAGGATCTGGAAAAACTCCTAAAAAAAGACTATAAAAAGATCACCCTGAGTGCACATCCTTTTATAGCAGCCTTTTTAACCAAAGGTTTTCCATCACCCCGCTCTAAATGGTTCTTTGACCATAAGCGCTGGGTAAAAATAGTACCTAGAGATGCTTACACGTATCTTGAATACCACTTTCACGACAACGACGGGGAAGAAATTCAATAACATTAAGAGACGCCTTTCATTAATTTGGGAGGCGTTTTTTTATTTATAGATTTGAGATTTCAGATATGAGATATGAGATATGAGAATTCAGTATTGAGATCTCCCTACCAAAAATCTAATTTTACATACTATTTTTGAACCTTGAATCCTGAATTTTGAATAAAGAATCCGGTAAATCATACACCGTTAAAGAAGCCACTTTAAAGCTAATGCAATACTGCGCCTACCGTGACAGGTCGCAAAAGGAGGTGGAAGATAAGCTGCTTGAAATGCGCATGATCCCTGAAGCCAGGGAACAGATTATTATTCAACTTATGCAGGAGGATTTTCTGAATGAAGAGCGTTTCGCTCGGAGCTTTGTAAGGGGGAAGTTCAGGATCAAAAAATGGGGACGCCAAAAGATAAAGCAGGAGTTAAAGTCAAAGGAGATCTCCTCCCCTATTATTAGGCTCGCAATGACAGAGATACCGGAAAGCGACTATAGAAGCACCTTGTATTTGTTGGCTGAAAAGAAGCTCACCCTCCTTTCTGAACCGGATAAATTCAAACTCAGAAAAAAATTGAGTGATTACCTGCTCAGAAAAGGGTATGAGGCTACTCTTGTTCATGGAATATCTGACGAATTGGTTTCCTAATGTTTCTTTATCTCAAAATCTGTTCCTAACTGTTTTAGGATTCCCAGCTCATCACTACTACCCCATCGTTCTACCATCTTGCCATCTTTAAAACGGCTTATTTGCATTCCCCTCACCTTAATTGGTGTGTTCGTTGCTTTTAATCCCATAAATTCTCCCTTGTGTGTACCTGTTAGGGTATAGGCAAAAGCCACATTGTCCTCATCTGCAACCATTTTCTCCACTTCTATATGCATATCGGGAAAAGCTTCTCTCATCATGCTGAAAAAATCTATATAACCTTGTGGACCGGGTCCCTGATTGGGTGCCGGGTCATGTTCCTTTACATCCTGAGCTACGAGATCATGGAGTTTTTCAAGATTTCCATTGTTTACTGCTTCACCAAATTTCTCCTGTACTTTTTTGTTCTCTTCTTTATTCATTTTCAATTTTTTTGATTCTCCTTAATATCACGATTATCAAAGCAACAAAAAACTAATTTTTGCCAATTAGGATAAGTTTAGATGAACTTCACAAAGGTTGGAGAGGTCAGGAGATATGATTTTTCCTGTTTGTTCTCTTAACAGCCTGCCTGTTTTTATAATCTATCCAGTCCTGGCCTTTCCATTTTCTCATAGCGTTATCAAAATGGCGCATAAAAAAAAGGTTGTAGAGTGCTTTACTCAGGTTGGGCAAGTGTCGAGGTGCTGCCCTAAGGCTCATCGAGAAGCCGGGAGTGAGGTAAGTCATTTGATGCCAGTAACCTTCTGGCATATAGAGTGTCTCCCCATGATTAAGTTCGGCAACATAGCCACTGGCATTCTTAAGGGCCGGGAATTTTTCATAGTCCGGATGTGAAAAGTCTATATCCTCCCGGGAAATAAGAGCGTGCGGCACCTTGTACAGATACTTCGTTTCTGAAGGCGGAAAAATGATACAGCGCTTTTTTCCGTGGAAATGAAAATGAAGGATATTGGCAAAATCGATATCATAGTGCATAAACACTTTTGATCCCTCACCTCCAAAGAACAGCATTGGGATCTGTTTCAGCAGGCGCAGACCTATATCGGGATAACTGAAGTCCTTTTGCAATGCAGGTACTTCTTTTAAAAGATGGTAAAGAAAAATGCGGTAAGAAGTTGGCCCTTTCTTTATAAGATCAATATAATTCCGCATCTTCATGTACTTATGCGGCTCATTGAATTTGTACTTCGAGGAGATCTTTTCATTGCTGTCAAACAACGGCACCGTCTTTTCTCCCGCTTTTTCCTGAATATATTCAAGTGACCATTTCTCATATGCCGGCCAGTCTTCTATGAGATGGTCAATGACCACCGGCTTTTGCGGCTTTACATACTGCTCAAAAAAATCCTCTTTTGAGATCCTCTCAATCCTGGGAACATCAGTTAATTGAAATCCTGCATTCATCACTCATCTGCTTTTAATCAATTTCCGGTGCTACTTTTGCCGATTTGCTCAGCTTTTTGCCCGGGCTTTCTGCGCCTCCAGGTTTCTTTCGATCACATGTCCCGGGCGTGACCATTTAGGCTTCTCTCCTAAATTCTGAAATTTAGAATCTTCTGCGGCCACGGTTTCAGGTTGTGACTTTTTCACGAATGGCTTCTGCGGATTTAATCCCAAAGCCCTGAACATCTCCATATCTTCATTTACATCGGGATTTGGAGTGGTTAGGAGTTTATCTCCTGCAAAAATGGAGTTAGCTCCAGCAAAGAAACACATCGCCTGTCCTTCCCTGCTCATTTGCGTTCTCCCTGCAGAAAGTCTTACCTGGGTCTCGGGCATAACAATTCGGGTAGTAGCTACCATTCTCACCATTTCCCAGATCGATACCTGCTCCTGATCTGCCAGTGGAGTGCCTTCTACCGGCACCAATGCATTAATGGGCACAGATTCCGGCTGTGGGTTTAATCTTGACAGCGCCACTAACATTCCCGCGCGGTCTTCTATGGTCTCTCCCATTCCAATGATTCCACCGCTGCAAACGGTAACATTGGTTTTTCGAACGTTGTCAATGGTCTTCAGGCGGTCTTCAAAACCACGGGTGGAGATCACTTCTTTGTAGTATTCTTCCGAAGAATCAAGGTTGTGATTATAAGCATATAATCCGGCTTCGGCTAAGCGCTGAGCCTGATTTTCAGTAAGCATTCCAAGGGTGCAGCATACTTCCATCTCCAATTTGTTGATCGTACGAACCATTTCCAGCACCTCATCGAATTCCTGTCCGTCCTTCACATTTCTCCAGGCAGCACCCATACACACTCTGGAGCTGCCTGCTTCTTTAGCGCGTAAAGCCTGGGCTTTCACCTGATTCACGCTCATCAGATCATTACCTTCCAGGTTGGTGTGGTATCGGGCAGCTTGAGGGCAGTACCCACAATCTTCGGGACAACCCCCGGTTTTAATGGACAATAAGGTCGAAACCTGAACAGTATTTGGGTCGTGATTTTCCCTGTGAACAGTCGCCGCTTCATAAAGCAGTTCCATAAAAGGTTTGTTGTAGATCTCCAGGATCTCTTCTTTCGTCCAGTCGTGTCTTATTGCCATTGAAAAATGTTTAGATTCAAAAATAATAAAATGTAGGTGTTTATTAGCCTCAATTAGGTTTTTATAAAGAACGCTCAATTAAAATACTCACTGCATTACCTCCAAACCCCACAGCATTGATCAGGATCTTCTCCAGTTTCTGCGGAAGTTTCTCTTCGGAAAGAAAAGGGACAGGAATAAATATTTGCTGCTGAAGCATTAATACTGCCAGTTCAAGACTTAAGGTGCCCGAAGCTCCAAAAGTGTGACCTACCTTCCATTTGTTGGTAGTTAGCGCCGGAAGTTCCTCTCCAAAAATGGCTTTTACAGCTGCCATTTCTGAAAGGTCTCCCTTTACAGTTCCGGGAGCATGCATCACCACCACATCAACTTCTTCCGGAGAAATATTACCCAATGCCATTCTCATTGCCTGCTGAAAGGCATTTCCGGAAGCCGAAATAGATGCAGGATGATCCAGCTCCTCAGTCGCATAACCAATCCCGATGATTTGCGCCAGCGCATCCCTTCTTTCTCCTGCCTCCAAACATACAACCGCAGCTCCCTCCCCTAAAACCATCGAATTTTGCCTTTTTTGAAGATCAAGTGCCCTGCAGGGATACGGTCTTTCCTTTGAAGCAATTACTTTCATAGCTGCCATCTGTGCCATTGTAAAAGGCGTGAGAGCCGCCTCGCTACCACCCGATATAAATTTCTTAGCCATGCCGGCAGAGAGCCAGGCAATCCCGTTTATTACCGCATGCAACGCCGTAGAACAGGTAACCGAATGTGAAATTTCTGGACCCCTGCTCTTGAGATCCTGCGCCACCCAGGAGGAAATATTTCCAAGAGTAGTATTGGGAGATGATAAGGTTTGTGCTTTTCCGGTTTTGAGATACTCGGTGAAATGCTCCTCAAACAAAGTAGTCGCACCCCTTGAACTTCCTATGTTGATGCCTATATCCTCTCCTCTTTCCCATCCTGCTCTCTCCATTGCCAATCTGGTAGCATATATCGCGTACAATACCGAATCATCTACTTTCCTGAATTGAGATCTCAGGTTATTGATCTCAGTTTTTATTTCCTGCGGAAGAAATCCTGCCCAGGCAGAAACCTTCCCAAAATCGCTTTTTTGAAGCAGGTGTGAGTTCTGCAAATATCTGCTCCATATCTCAGAATGATTTGAGCCCAATGCAGAAACTGAGCCTATGGAAATAATAGAAACCGAAGTTTTCAAAAGTGGAAGTTTGCGGCAAAAATAAGGGCTGGAACTTAAATACGAACAGGGTTTCTGTTATTTTTCGTGATAGTACAGATTAAGAATGGAATCCAGAGGTTCGTTTTTCTCCAGCTGCCCGGTGATCTTACTTATGATTTCTTTGGGCACCAGTTTGATAAGAGGTTGTTCTACCTTCTGAAAATCCTTAAAAGCATCATTTAACTGCCGGTCCCATTTTTCATGATATTTCAGCAGGTCATCGGGGTAAACAGTATCTCTTCCGGTGCCTTCATCTATAGCTTTAAAGGGTTCTGAAATGTTGAGATAGCCGTAATCGTCTGTAAGTTGTTCCCCGGGTTGAATATCCCTTACCGCCAGTTCAAAATCATGAGCTGAGGAAAGGCAATTCGCATTGAAACTGTGATTCACATATTTTGCCTGGTCCCAACATAGCACTAGATGCCCCTTATTGTTCCTGAAACAATATTTGTCTACCTGTTCCTGAACCTTTGGGTGCATTTTCTCCACCTCCTCTGCATGGATCACTCTGTCAAGCGCATCCTGCACCCAGGTAATGGTGCCTTTAGGGATAAATTTTTTTGCAACTACTCCGTAGCCTACCACTTCATTAATAAATTGAACCTCTGTATCGGGATGCATCATATCTTAGAGAATTTCTTCTAAAATAGGTAAATGACGCTCTCCTTTTTTGCAAAAAAAAGTTAAGGCTTAAAATTTTTCCAAAGCCTTCTCAATACTGGTGTATATCTTCTGAAGCTGATCATCACTGGTAATATAGGGAGCTGAAATGTAGATGGTATTCCCCAAAGGCCTCAAAAATACGCCCTCCTTCATAAAATGGGCAAAGAGCCTGTTCCGCAGATTGCCGTAACGCTCCATTTCCACATCCAGCTCAAAGGCGAGGATCACTCCCAGCTGCCGCATATTTTTCACTTTAGGATGCCGTTTTAGTTGCCCGGCAAAAATTTGATGAGAGGCAATGTTTCTTTCAATATGCCCTTGCATTTCTGCCGATGTCAGCAGTTCAATCCCCGCAAGAGCTGCAGTACAGGCAAGCGGATTAGCGGTATAGGTATGGCCGTGAAAAAGGCCTTTTGAGAGCTCTTCGGAATAAAAAGCATCATAGATCTTCCTGCTACAGGAAGTGACCGCCATTGGCAGGAGTCCGGCGGTGAGGGCTTTGGACATACAGATGATATCAGGCTGCACCTCAAGAAATTCTGAAGCGAAATTCTTTCCGGTTTTGCCGAAGCCGGTCATCACCTCATCGGCGATAGTGATGATGTGATTTTCCCTGCACAGCTTCAGGAGATCATTAAGACCTTCGGCATTATACATTTTCATTCCTGCGGCGCCCTGCACCATAGGTTCAAAAATGAAACCGGCAATTTGGTGTTCAGCAATAAGATTCCGGAGCTTCAGTAGAACATCAGCATTATTTTCTCCGGCAGGAATGGGCAGGCGCAGCACCTTCAAAAAATGATCTTCAAAAGCCCCGTTATAAACAGATAATCCTGAAACTGACATAGCACCAAAAGTGTCTCCATGAAAACCTTCTTCAAAAGCCAGCAGGACCTTACGGTCATTCCCCAAATTGTGATGGTACTGTAGGGCCATTTTTATTCCGACTTCGGTCGCGGTGGAGCCGTTATCACTAAAAAAAAGTTTTTCCTGGTTAGAAGGCAGGATCTGTATCAATGCTTCTGAAAGTGCAATTGCAGGTTCATGTGTAAATCCGCTGAATACCACCTGGTCCAGCTGTTGCATTTGGGCTGCAACTTTCGAGGTAATGAATTCGTTACAATGTCCATAAACCGCAGTATACCAACTGGATATTCCATCAACGTATTCTTTCCCGGACTCATCGTATAACAAAGCACCTTTTGCTCTAACTATCGCCAACATGTCTCCTGCAAGTTTGTGCTGGGTCAAAGGATGCCACAGGTGTTTTCTATCCCTCTGCGAAAGGGTCTGGGTCTCAGTCTTCATTTTCGGTTAATTTATTTCTGAATTTTTCAGCGTATTCTAAAATGACATTTCTGTCAAAATAAGGTTCCTGATCAATCCTTCCGAGTATTTCTACCCCTGACATTTCAGCAATGATCTTTTCTGAGGAAGGATGCTCCTCTCCGCTAAAAATGATTCCGAAGCAATTGAGATCTCTGGCTCTTAGCGCTTCAATAGTCAGGAGCGTATGATTGATGCTGCCCAGGTAATGCCTTGACACCAGGATCACCCGGTGATCACGTTGAATAAGATCGGCAATGGTTTCTACTTCGTTCAAAGGGACCAGCAATCCGCCGGCGCCTTCGATGACAAGATGATTTTTGGTTCCAGGTTCCTCAATTTCTGAAACCCTGATCTTTACATTGTCGATCACAGCCGCAGCATGAGGGCTCATAGGCGTTTTTAGCGCATAGGCATTTTCGTGAAAGACTGTCTTTTTATTCGAAATAAGGCTTTTGATCTTGTGAGTATCGGATTTTTCCAGGTCGCCCGCCTGTATTGGTTTCCAGTAATCTGCTTCTAGAGCTTCGGTCACAATAGCAGCGGCAATGGTTTTACCAACTTCGGTCCCTATGCCGGTGATAAAGTATTTAAGGTTCATCGTGTTTAAATTTATTGTTACAATTCGCGCATTGGTATTCCCGGTTTACAACAATAGGCAACGCATTCACTAAAAAAGAGATCCCAAAAAAGAATAAAGAGCCGGGGCTTTTGACATTGGTAAAAAGTTCGACTTTATCGCTGTTACATTCGGGACAGATGATCTGTTCTCCTTCATCGTTCACAGAATATTTACTTATTGCATCCAATACCTGCCTCGCCTTTTCTTCATCTTCCTTTTTCACTTTCAGCTTCACTCCGCCGATAGCATTACTCACCAAAGGATCTGTATCTATGGTGTGATTGTCAACCAAAAAGGAGTTTATCCCTTCAGATTCCAGTCGGCCTTTAATAATCTGTGCTTCTGCCGAGTATTGAAATACGGCAACCGTGGAAAAAATTTGTTTCATATTAGCATTTTTAAAGCCTTAAATAAATCCTCAATTTCTGTTTTGGAGTTGAAACTATGAAGGCAAATGCGCAACCTTTCCCTTCCTGCAGGTACGGTGGGAGAAAGAATAGGCCGCACATCAAACCCTGCAGCTGCCAAAGACTGTGAAGCTGCTTTTACCTCTTTATTCCCCGGAATTATAAAGCAATGTATTGCCGAGTCACTTTCCAAAAACTGCTCCCGGAATTCCTTTTTTGACACCTCAGCTTTGAAAAACCTGATATTTTCCCGGAGTTTTTCTATTTCAGAAATTCCTTCCCCCTTAAGGTTCTCGTATGCTGCGATGACAGCAGCCACCGAATGGGGGGCAAGGGCAGTGCTGTAGATGAAGCTTCGGGAAAAATTGATAAGATAGTCCCTTAAGTCCTTAGAACCTAACACAGCAGCCCCGTGTGTTCCCAATGCCTTGCCAAAAGTGACAATTCTGGCGAAGATCTTTTCCTGCAGTCCTTGTTCAGCAATTATTCCGGCTCTATAAATCCCTACAGCATGAGCTTCGTCAATGACCAGGTGAAAATTATTCTCTTCAGCATAAGTAGCAAGCAGCGTAAGGTTTGGTGAATCACCATCCATGGAAAAGATAGATTCGGTGACAATATAAACCTCTCCGGAAATGCCATTTTTGAGCCTCCTTATCTTTTCCTGAAGATCTCCCACGTCATTATGCCTGAACTTTATAGCTTTAGCCGCACTAAGGCCAATGCCGTCACGAATGGACGCATGAATTAGTTCATCGTAAAAAATGTAATCCCCCCGGCCGGGTACTGCCGAAAAAAAGCCCACATTGGCATCATAACCCGAATTGAAGATAAGTGCAGCTTCAGCTTTGTGATATGCTGCAATAAGATCTTCGCCCGGGGCAAACAATTGATGATTCCCTGTCAACAACCTGGAGCCTCCGGAGCCGTTCTTCAGCAGCGAATTTTGTTTAAGAATTTGATCGCTGCGTTCGAATATCCACTGATCTCCCGCGAAACCGAGATAGTCATTTGAAGAGAAATCCAACAAGCCTTCAGAAGATTTTAATACTCTAAAGGCCCCACCGGCTTTTCTGTTCTCAAGGCTTTTACCTATTTTTATTGGTAACTTTGACATCGAAGGCTAAATTAAGAATATAAATGGAGCTACTGGAATTCGGGTTTAGAATTGGCGCGGCCTTACTTGCCGGACTTTTTATTGGTATGGAGCGTGAAATCCATAATAAAAATGCAGGTCTTAAGACCAATGCCCTGGTTTCCCTGGGGGCCGCTGTATTCGTTCTTACTTCCCTGGCATTTGAAGGAGAAAAATATGTAGACACTACCAGGGTGATTGGACAGGTGGTAACCGGAATTGGATTTCTTGGCGCAGGAGTTATTCTTCATAAAGGCACCATTGTAAGAGGTCTTACTACAGCAGCTACCGTATGGTGTAGTGCCGGCGCCGGCTGTCTTGCGGCAATAGGCCAATACAAAGAACTTTTTCTTTTAGTAGCGATAATTGTATTCGTAAATGTGGTTTTTAACCCGGTGGACCGGTTTATAGCCAGACTTTTTGGCCACGATAAAGAAGATAAGATCGATGATTAAAGCTCGTCCCGGTGATGATCCATATTGCGGGGAGAACTAATATTTTTTCCCGTTTTTCTGTACTTTCCTTCCAGGTCATCCATTAAAGTCTTTTCCCACATCTTAACTCCGGTAATATAGGAAGCCTTCCCAATAAGATGAGCTCCTACAGGGGCAGTTAGCAGGATAAAGATTATTACTGCCAAAACCCTGGTGGTGGTGGAAAGATCGTTAAAATATACCGCCGCTGCGACCAGGATCAACCCTATTCCCAAAGTAGCTGCTTTTGTGGTCACTGCCATTCTAAGATAGGTATCGGGCATACGCAGAATACCCACTCCGGCAAGCAGCACAAACAGGGTACCGAGGGTGGCTATTATACCTATAATTGTATCTGTCATCATCTGTTCTTTCTTTTCTGAATATAATATGAGTAAGCCACCGTTGCCAAAAAGCCGATCAGCGCCAGAATTAAAGCAATATCAAGAAAGGTGGGTTGATGGGTAAGGATGCTGTAAATGGCAATAATTCCTATTCCTATCGTCACCAGCAAATCAACTGCAATCACCCGGTCTGAGATGGACGGACCTCTAAAAAACCTAAGGAATACCAACAGTATTGACAGCGATAGCACCGGCAGAATGATATAATATAAATAGTTATCTAAGGTCATGAAGATATCTCTAAAATGCGTTTTTCGAATCCGTTCTTTATATCCCTTATAAAATCTTCTTTGTTGGTGATGTACATGGAGTAAACGTACAGCACTTTTTTATCTTCAGAAACATCTAAACTCAGGGTTCCCGGAGTTAGCGTGATCATGTTGGCCAACATGGTGATCTGCCCGTCTGAGGTCACATCTAAAGGCACTCCAACAATTCCGGGCGTCATGTGATATTTTGGAGTTCCCACCTCCCATGCTACCTGCACATTGGCTTTTATCAATTGGTACAGAAAATAGAAAAAGAAGGAGATCAACTTGGGGACCAGTTTAAAATATCTTGCTTTGGAAGCTCCCCTGGTGATCACGAACAGCAGGAAGTAACTCAGGATAAATCCAAAGAGGATATTGGCAAAGGTGAAGCCTCCTGTAAGGGCGACCCAGATAAAGGTAAGCAGTAAATTTGCCAAAAATCTGTTTTTCATCTCCTTTTATTTTCGAAGCACTGCGTTAATATATTCCTGATTATCCATAAGCTCAAAAGCAATTCTTTCTGAAAGCGCCTGGATATTCTCTGCTCCAAATCCTAAGTAAAGACTCACGATGGACAAAAATATGATTGGAGCCATCATCTGAGTTTTCTTCATCTTTGTAAGCTTCTTAAAATACGGAAAATTCCGGGTTTCGGGTAATTTTTCACCTGTCTTCCAGAACACTTCCCCCCATAGTTTAACGATCACAAATAAGGTAACAAAGCTGGCGAAAATAATTCCGCCAATGACCATATAATTTTCTGTGGTCCATCCTGCACTAATCAGAGATAGCTTTGGCCAAAATCCCGAGAGTGGCGGAATTCCCACCAGTGAGAATAACGGAATGGCAAATAATAAGCTCATTTTTGGATAATCTGCATAGAAATCTCCCAGTTTTTTGATGTTATGGTTCGCCTTTATTTTATAAATCACCCCGCTCATCATAAACAGGTTTGTTTTTACTGTGATATCGTGAATCAAATAGAATACCGCCCCGGCTATTGCAATTTCGGTCATCATTCCCAATCCGGCGATCATGTATCCAATATGGCAGATCACCAGGTAGGAAAATATTTTTCGGATATTCTTCTGAACTATAGCCCCCACAGCCCCACTAAATAATGTTAGCACCGCCACAGCGAGCAGAACGTTCTCCAGGAAGGGATCAACATCGAAGATCAGGGTAAAAACCCTCATTAGCGCGTATACTCCCACCTTGGTAAGAAGTCCTCCAAAAATTGCCGATACTGCGGAAGGAGGTGTGTGATAAGAGGCCGGCAACCAGAAGTACAACGGAAACACTGCAGATTTAATTCCGAAGCCCACCAGGAATAACAGAGCATTCACCTGCACAAGCGTTCGGTTTTCGACAGCAGCCACTTTTGCTGCCAGGTCGGCCATATTCAGGCTTCCGGTTAGACCGTATAAAACTGCTATTGCAGTAAGGAAAATGATCGAAGCAAGAATATTTAGCGTAAAATATTTCACTGCCCCCTCCAGCTGTGCCTTTTCACCACCAATGGTTAATAGTACGAAAGAGGTGATAATAATGATCTCAAACCAAACATAGAGGTTAAAGATATCCCCTGTTAAAAAAGCTCCATTTAGTCCCAGCAGGAGAAAATGAAAAATGGGGAAAAATCCGAATTTCAGACGGGCAGGAATAACCGATCCTGCTGAAAAGCTGGAAACTGCAACCCCGGCAATAGCGGTTAGCAGGACCATGGTAGCTGCAAAGGTATCGGCGACAAAAGTAATTCCAAAAGGAGGTTGCCAATTTCCTGCCTGTACAGTATGTGATCCATGTTGCCATACAGAAGAGAAAAGCCATACAGCAATTCCCAGGTTTAAAATGCTCCCTACTATGCTAATGGTCCTTTGCCAGCTAATTTTGCTCCATACAAACATGAGCACAATGGCCAGAAGCATTTGAACAATAAGGGGATAAATGACTAGCTGTGGCATCATGAGTATTCGTCTGTTGCGTTCATTTCATCGAGATCGTCTGTCTTTACAACCTTATGTGCCCTTTTCACAAGCACTATTGCAAAAGATTGTAGACCAAAACTTATCACGATGGCGGTTAATATAAGTGCCTGCGGAAGCGGATCTGAATAAGCGTCCAAAAAGACTTTGGAATCTTCGGGAATTATCGGGGGCGCTCCTTTGGCGATGCGACCCAATAAAAATATGAGCAGGTTAGCACCATTACCAAGCAGGATGATCCCAATGATCAATTTTACAAGGCTACGCCGCAGGATCATGTAGATGCCCGATGCATATAAAGTACCTATGATTATGGCTAATAATATCTCCATTTTTAAGTGGATTCAGAAATGGTGAAAATAATAGTCAGGGTCACCCCCTGTACTACCAGATAAACTCCGATGTCAAAAAATAAGGCCGAGCCAAGGTTTCCCACTATGGGTAGATGCTCCGGATACCACAGTCCCGTCATGAAAGGCTCCCCGGTAAAAATTAGCGGTGAAACCCCGCTAAGAAAAGAGAGCGCCAGGCCAGTCGGCATCAAAAATCCCGGGTGAAAATGCAATAATTTTCGGGTGTCACCAAGGCCATTGGCAAAAGCATGCAATACGAATGCTATGGAAGCTATTAAACCACCCACAAATCCTCCTCCCGGTAAATAATGTCCGCGCAAAAGAATGAACACCGAAAATATCAATAGCAACGGCAACATATAATTAGAAGCGGTACGTAGTATTATTGTTTTCATCCTTTAATCTTTTAATTCCCTGTCATCTCTTCTTAACCTCAATTTCAGCAAGCTGAAAACCCCAATTGCGGCAATGGTCAATACCGAAATTTCCATTAAGGTATCAACCCCCCTGAAGTCTACCAGGATCACATTAACTACGTTCTTCCCTTTTGCCAGGACATAGGCATTTTCTGCATAGAAATCACTCACCTCTTTGTTTACAGGTTCTCCAAGAACTTCAAGAGCGATAAAAGTGATCAATACTCCAAATGAAATTGAAAGTATTCCATCTACAGCTTTCATCCTGTAATCTGAAATTGATAAATATTTCGGCAGACTTGATAACACCAGTACAAAAAGGATCACAGTAAGTGTATCAATTGAAAATTGGGTCATAGCAAGGTCGGGCGCACTATAGATCACGAACATTAAACAAATTGCATAACCCACTACTCCCATGGCAACAACCGCAGTCAATCTCGATCTCGCACCAACAACGAAAAGAATAGCCAGGAACATGATTCCCATAATGATCATTTCATAGTAGGTCATCCTCGAAAAGGAGGACAGGTCAATAGGAATTTCATTCTGGTCGGCAAAAAGGGAATACCCAACCAGGACCACAAGGAATAATATAATAGTGGATACATAATTGCGTAAAAAGCCATTTTGAAAGATCCTTGTCCACCAATTAGAAAAAGCTTTAAAGCCATGACCAAAGTTGGTAATAAGAGTAAGAGGCGCAATAAAATCCAGTCTGGCTATACCCCTTTCTTTCTTTGCTGAAGGCTTAAAGACTGCATATAACAGGATCCCTGTGGCAAGAGTGATGGCACTAAGGCCCAGGACAAGGTTAAATCCATGCCACAACTTGAGATGCACTGCACTGCCCTCCATCCCTACGGCATTTACAACCGGGGCAATAATACTGTCATTGATGATCCCGGGAAATATTCCCACTATGATTCCCAGCAAAGCCAGGATCACAGGCGGTATCCACATAAGTATACCGGGAAGATGTACTTTTTTGAAATCATTGGGAAGGGGGCCGGTGAAAGGTTTTATTCCAGCCACAAATCCCGCATAGAGCACCAAAATATTTGTTGCAATGGCGAGTACGGTTAAGAAAACAGCCCAATTTCCCATCTCAAGGGTAGATTCGTATACCAGGTCTTTTCCTATAAAGCCAACAAAGGGAGGCATTCCGGCGCTGGAAAGAGCAGCTAAAAGTCCGGCAACTGCTACCGGCATCATCACCTTGCGAAGACCGGAGAGCCGGGTGACATCTCTTGTACCTGTTTCATGATCTATAATCCCGGTGATAAGGAATAAAGTCGCCTTATAAAGCGCATGGACCACAATATAGACCGCAGCAGCCGTTAAGGCATATTGGGTTCCTAAACCTATTAGGAAGACGAGCAATCCCAGGACCGAAATTGTTGAGTACGCAAGTACTCCCTTAAGGTCTGTTCGAAACAAAGTGTGAACCGCTGCATAGAACATGGTGATCCCCCCCACCGTAATCAAAGTTGTATTCCAGATATCTTCTCCCCCCAGCACAGGTGTAAACCTTAAAAGCAGGTAAATACCTGCCTTGACCATTGTGGCAGAATGTAGGTAAGTAGACACCGGCGTGGGTGCTTTCATCGCACCCGGAAGCCAGAAGTGGAAAGGAAATTGTGCCGATTTTGTGAACGCAGCTCCAAAAAGGAGGATAACGATCCAGATGTAATAATCACTCGAAATAATATTAGAACTAAGCCCTACCATTTCGCTTATGTCATACGATCCTGCAACATTACCTAAAAGCAGTGCCCCGGCAAGCAAAAGGAATCCACCCGACCCGGTAATGGCAAGTGCCAAAACAGCAGATTTTCGCGAGGCCTCACTGGTATTATTGAAACCAATAAGAAAGAAGGAACTTATACTGGTAAGTTCCCAAAAAATGAACATGGAGAGCAAATTATCGCTCAGCACAAGGCCCAGCATAGCCCCCATGAACATCCCCAGATATCCGTAGAACCTGTCAAGGTAGTCGTGATTTTTAAGATATTCGGCCGTATAGGCGAAGACTAAAAACCCTATACCTGTGATTAATAAGGAAAACAGCAAAGACAGCCCGTCAAGTGAGAAATTGAGGTCCAGGCCGAGAGAAGGCACCCAGGCAATTTCCTGCCTTATCACTTCTCCTGCTGCTACCTGTGGAAGAAAAGAGAGGAAATAAACAAATAGGGCTAAAGGAACCAGAGCAGAAAGTACCGCAAGTTTTCCCTTTAAAAATTTCCCGGCAAAAACCAGGAAAATAGAAAAGACAAAACCTGAAAGTATGGCTGTTAGCATAGGGAACGTTCAAATTACTGGAAAAACAAATATAGCAGGAAAAAGTGAGCTTGTAAAGATGTTCAATCCTTTTTACCCATCAGAAATTCTGATCCCGAAATAAATTTTATAATTAAAGAATGAGCAAAATTTAACTGTTTGGGAAAAGGGAAAAACGTAAGCTACTGAAGCAGCAGAATTTATTATCTCATTTTCAGCAGGTTTAATGAAGAACAATTTCTCACACCGCTCCTACTACTCATCACAAATAGCAGCAATGGCAGGAGCGATTGTGAGATTTTTACTTATTTTACTTCAAAAAATATATCTATGCGTTTTTTGATTTTTTTACTGTTCTTCACTTCATTAGGCTTTGCCCAAACAAATTCCTATAATATTTCCTTCTCTAACGCCGAACATCATGAGGCAAAAATCATAGTCAATTTTCCTGAAATTGAACAGGACAGCCTAATTGTTCGTATGAGCCGAACTTCCCCCGGCAGGTATGCATTGCACGAATTCGCTAAAAATGTCTATGGAGTAAAAGCGACAAATTCTAAAGGTGAAGCCCTGGGGATTACCCGCCCCGATCCTTACTCATGGCTGATTAAGGGCCACGACGGCACAGTCAATCTGGAGTACACTCTCTTCGGAAATCGTGCCGATGGGACCTATTCACAGATCGATCAAAGCCACGCTCATTTGAATATTCCAGCCACTTTTATCTATGCCGAAGGTCATGAAGAGCGACCCGTAGAAGTCACTTTTGAAACTGAAGCCTTCCCGGACTGGAAAATTGCTACTCAGCTTAAGCACGAGAAAAATAACACCTACTCTGCACCAGGTCTTTATTATTTCATGGACAGCCCTACGGAATTGAGTGATCATGCCGTAAGGGAATTTGAACTCGATGGTCAAACAATCAAATTCGCCTTGCACGGTCCGGCCACGGAAGCTGAATTCAATCAATATTTTGAGCAGGTAAAAAAAATAGTGGAGCAGCAAAAAAGGGTTTTTGGGGAACTTCCAAAATTTGATTTTGGTGAGTATGTATTTATCGCCTGTTACCTGCCGCATGCCTCAGGAGATGGAATGGAACATCGTAACAGCACCATTCTTACCAGCACCCGGATTCTAGGCGAAGGCGGAATTAAGAGAAATATTGGTACCGTGGCTCATGAATTCTTTCATGCCTGGAATGTCGAGAGAATACGACCACAGGACCTGGAACCATTTGACTTTAGGGAAGCCGATATGAGCGGACTCCTTTGGTTTGCTGAAGGCTTTACCAGCTACTACACCCCCCTAACCCTCGTGCGTAGCGGAATTATCACTCCTGAAGAATACGCAGAGGGCCTAAACGGCTCTTTTAATTATGTCTGGAATTCCCCTGCCCGTGAATATTTTAATCCCGTAGAAATGAGCTATCAGGCGCCTTTTGTAGATGCTGCAACCTCTGTTGATCCCGTGAACCGGGAGAATACTTTTATCTCTTACTATTCCTACGGAAGCATGTTGGGACTGGCCCTGGATCTACAGCTGCGCCAAAAAGGGCAAAATCTTGATGAATTTATGGAGATCCTATGGGAGAAATATGGCAAACCTGGAAATCCTTACACCCTTCAAGATCTGGAAACCACACTGGCAGATTACGCCGGAAAGGATCTTGCTTCAGAATTTTTCAGCAAATACATCTACAACAGCAAAATGCCCGATTACGAAAATCTGTTCAAAACGGTGGGATTAAAAATAGAAAAGGCTTCTGAAAAGGCCTTTTTTGGAACCTCAATCCAAGCTGATAAAGATACCATTTACATAAGCGAAAATCCCCGCAAGAATACTCCCGCCTTCAAAGCAGGGCTTAACCTGGGGGATAGGATCATTTCTTTAAATGGAACAGAAATAAAATCCGAAGAAGCCTGGGAGGAAATGATTGAAAATTCCGAAGTGGGGGACAACTGGAACCTGGAGATAGAGCGGTTTGGCAATACAATACTGAAATCGGTTAAGCTGGAGCAGGATCCTACATATCAGATCTCAATTGATAAAAAGGCTTCCTCAAAAGCTGTGAAGGCGAGAGAAGACTGGTTGTCGGGGAAATAATTAATTAAGATTGAGCTTATCTTTTCACCTTTAGCAGGCAGGATTGGGCTAAAGCCCTTTTTCATATTTTATCTTGACCACGGGCTAAAGCCCGTGGCAATTTATAGGTAACCTTATCGAGAAATTCATTATGCCGCTCCTCCGGAGCTTTACTTTAATACAAGGCCTTTTATCTATAAATATATCGCCTCTCTGAAGCTCATTTTTTAAACAGGCTAAATCCATTAATTGCCCAGGGCTTTAGCCCAACATTTCAGGATAGCTCCAAAGGAGCGAAATGTTTATAGGTCATAACATTTCTCAGACCATAGAGCTCTGGAGGAGCGGCATAGACTCCCGCCTTTACAAAAACAAAAAACCCGTTGCTTTCGCAACGGGTTTTCAAAATATTTTGTCTTCAGCTTAATCTGCCAGAACTATAACTTTATTGTCTTTCATTTCCACTACTCCGCCTGCAACAGGAAGGATAAGGATCTTGCTGTCTCCTGCGTCCCTTGTGAAATTTTTAGAAAGATCTTCTGAACTCACAGGGTGTGAATGCGTAAAAACTTTGATCTCTCCTTTTGTAAGCACCGAAACTATGGGAGCGTGATTGTTCAACATCTGGAACTGCCCCTCCACACCCGGAACACTCAGAGAATCAACTTCTGCGCTTAGCAAAACGGCTTCAGGAGTAACTATTTCTAAGTACATATTTTTCTTTAGTATTGAGAATTGAGTATTGAGTAGTTAGAGATGAGACTTTATCTCAATACTAACTACTCATTACTCAATACTATTAAGCTTCAGCTAACATTTTCTCACCGGCTTCGATAGCTTCTTCAATGGTTCCTTTAAGGTTGAAGGCAGCTTCAGGCAGGTGATCCAGTTCTCCATCCATGATCATGTTGAAACCTTTGATGGTTTCTTTAATATCTACAAGTACTCCTTTAAGTCCTGTAAACTGCTCGGCTACGTGGAACGGCTGAGAAAGGAAACGCTGAACACGTCTTGCACGTGATACAGCAAGTTTATCTTCTTCAGAAAGTTCTTCCATACCAAGGATGGCGATGATATCCTGAAGTTCTTTATATCGCTGTAGTAATTCTTTTACTCTTTGAGCACAGTTATAGTGGTCTGCACCAAGAATTTCAGCAGTAAGAATTCTTGAAGTAGAATCCAAAGGATCTACCGCCGGGTAAATACCTAGCTCGGCAATCTTACGTGAAAGTACTGTGGTAGCATCCAGGTGGGCAAATGTTGTTGCCGGTGCCGGGTCAGTCAAGTCATCTGCAGGTACGTAAACCGCCTGAACAGATGTAATAGATCCATTTTTAGTAGAAGTAATACGCTCCTGCATCGCACCCATCTCTGTTGCAAGTGTAGGCTGGTAACCTACTGCAGAAGGCATACGTCCAAGAAGTGCAGACACCTCAGAACCTGCCTGTGTAAAACGGAAGATGTTATCTACGAAGAAAAGTACGTCTTTCCCCTGTCCTTCTCCTGCTCCATCACGGAAGTATTCAGCAATGGTAAGACCGGAAAGTGCAACACGTGCACGTGCTCCAGGTGGCTCGTTCATCTGTCCAAAAACGAAAGTTGCTTTTGAATCAAGTAAAGCTGTTTTATCAACTTTTTCAAGATCCCATCCGCCTTCTTCCATAGAATGCATAAAATCGTCTCCGTATTTAATAATTCCGGATTCAAGCATCTCTCTTAAAAGGTCATTTCCTTCACGAGTTCTTTCTCCTACTCCTGCGAATACGGAAAGACCCCCGTGACCTTTTGCAATGTTGTTGATCAATTCCTGGATCAATACAGTCTTACCAACCCCTGCACCTCCAAAAAGGCCAATTTTACCTCCTTTTGCATAAGGCTCAATAAGGTCAATAACTTTGATCCCTGTAAACAGAACTTCTGTAGAAACAGATAGGTCTTCAAATTTTGGAGCCTCTCTGTGAATTGGAAGTCCGCTTTCATTTGCCTTAGGCAGGTTTCCAAGACCATCAATAGCATCGCCAATCACATTGAACAAACGACCAAAAACCTCTTTTCCTATAGGCATCTGGATAGGAGCACCAGTTGCAACCACTTCTACACCACGGCTCAAACCATCGGTAGAGTCCATAGAAACTGTTCTTACTGTGTCTTCACCAATGTGAGATTGAACCTCAAGAACCAATATTGATCCATCTTTCCTGGTAATCTCAAGAGAATCAAAGATCCTTGGCAATTCAGCATTCTCTGCGTCAAACTTTACGTCAACAACAGGGCCGATAACTTGTGCAACTTTACCTGTAACTTTAGACATTATCTATTCCTTTATATTGTGTTTTTATAAATAACTAAAAAAGAACCTGTCAGCTTTTAAAAATGAATAAAAGCCAATCACTTTTTCAGGCTGCAAAGATAGTTTTTTTGTATAAAAGTCTATAAGAGAAATAATAACTTTTTTAGGAAAGTCTTCTTAGAAATGGTTCCTTCGGAAAAATGCCCTTTCAAAATATCATTTTTGGCACTTTTATAAGATTTTTAATTGGCTAATTGATTATTTTTAGAACCTGATACGGGATATTTAATCCGAAGATCCTCAGAAATGACAAAAACTGCAGAAACATATTTTTTTAAAGCGGTTCTGTTCCTCATAATATTCCTGAATATTTATGGGGCATTAGATTTTTTCGTACCCGGGATGAAAAAGAGTATTGCTTTTCTAATCTCTCTGCCAATATCTCAAATATTAGCTCCGAGCCTCAAATATATTCGATCGAGTGGTGTGAATAGTATCCAGCTCAAATGGATGTTCCTTAGAAAACCACTCATCTTTAATTGCTAAAAAAAATAAAAAAGCCGCTTTTAAAAAAGCGGCTTTTTTTAAAGGTTCTATATTTTAAAACTACTCGACAGTCACAGACTTTGCCAAATTCCTTGGTTGGTCCACATTTTTACCAAGCATTACTGCAATGTGGTATGAAAGCAACTGTAATGGAATGGTAGTTAACAGCGGAGTAAGAGATTCTATAGTGTCAGGAATTTCGATAACGTGATCTGCAAGGTCACGAACGCTGGTATCCCCTTCTGTTACAATTCCTATAATTTTCCCCTGTCTTGATTTAATCTCCTGAATGTTGCTCACCACCTTCTCATAGTGACCTTTTCGTGTAGCGATGACCACCACCGGCATCTCTTCATCAATTAGAGCAATAGGTCCGTGTTTCATTTCGGCTGCAGGATAACCTTCAGCATGAATATAAGATATCTCCTTCAGTTTAAGCGCTCCTTCCAATGCAACAGGGAAGTTAAATCCACGCCCAAGATATAAACAATTGCGGGCATCTTTATATTTGAAAGCCACTTCCTTTATGTGAGCATTTGATTCCAAAGCCACCTCTATCTTCTGCGGGATTGTTTCCAGTTCCTGTAGATGCATATGGAAATCTGTATTGGAGATACTTCCTTTTGCCTTGGCTAATTTTAAAGCAATAAGTGTAAGTACGGTGATCTGAGTGGTAAAGGCTTTTGTTGAAGCCACCCCAATTTCCGGGCCGGCGTGAGTATAGGCTCCTGCGTGAGTTTCTCTTGATATAGAAGAACCTACAACATTACACACTCCAAAAACAAAGGCTCCTTTTTCTTTAGCCAGCTTAATCGCCGCCATAGTATCGGCTGTTTCTCCACTTTGAGAAATAGCGATCACCACGTCATCAGAGTTTATGATTGGATTTCTGTAACGAAATTCCGATGCATACTCTACCTCTACAGGGATACGGGCCAGGTCTTCAAATATATATTCGGCGACCAAACCTGCATGCCACGAAGTCCCGCAGGCAACGATAAGTATCCTTTTAGCGTTAAGGAAACGCTCCAGGTTATCGTCTACTCCTGCCATTCTAATAATACCTTCATCGGCAAGTAATCTTCCGCGGTAGGTATCTGTGATAGCACTTGGCTGCTCATAGATCTCCTTCAGCATAAAATGATCGAAATTATTTTTTTCAATCTGCTCAAGGTTTAATTGGAGCTCCTGGATGTAAGGATCAACCAAAGAGTCATCTTTGATCTTTCTTACTTTCACACCCTTATCTCTTCTTACCACTGCCATCTCTCCGTCTTCCAGGTAGATAGCATTATTGGTGAATTCAATGAAAGGAGAAGCATCTGAAGCGATGAAAAACTCATCTTTTCCAACTCCAATCGCGAGCGGACTTCCCAGTCTCGCCACAACGATCTCATTAGGTTTCTTCTTGTCAAATACCGCAATAGCATAAGCTCCCACGGTTTGGGTAAGTGCAATTTGAACTGCCTTTCCAAGTTTTACTTTTTCTTTCTTGATTACGTCTTCAATCAGGTTTACCAAAACCTCAGTATCGGTATCTGAATGGAAAACGTAACCCCTTGCGGTTAATTCCTTTTTTAGGGTCTCATAATTCTCAATGATCCCGTTATGAATGATCACCAGGTTACCCGAGTTGGAAACATGCGGATGAGAATTCACATCATTAGGCACACCATGTGTAGCCCAACGGGTGTGGCCCATTCCCAGGGTGCCGGAAGTATCCACTTCCTGCTCCATTTTTGCCTTAAGATCGGCAACCTTACCTTTGGTTTTACTTACCTTTAATTCCTTATCATCATACAAGGCGATTCCTGCACTGTCATATCCTCTGTACTCCAGCCTTTGAAGGCCCTTTAAAACTATGGGGTATGCGTCTCTATACCCAATATATCCTACAATTCCGCACATAAATTAATTCTTAGGTTCTGTGTAATAAATATTCAATTTTAGCCTCTTTTCCACATCTTCGGCATTTGGCCCATATAAAACTGTAGCTTCAGGGGTAATTACAGATGCTGCAGGCACTCTTTTCACAACCTCATCTTGCTGCAACAAAGCTGAACTTGTTGTTAAACTTACGTTTTGAGAAACTGCCAATCCTAATCTCACATTGGCGGAATCTTTATTAACGATATTATTGATATGGTTTGTCAACCTTACTTTATAGCTAAGACCGTTCCCATTTTCATCTTGGGTCAATGGAGGCAGGTGCACCGAAATAGGTTTCACAGGATTAGATTCTTGCATAGCGTTGAGCTGATAATCATATAAAACCCTGTTGTTATCAAGATCATAGATGTAAACCCTTTCCGGTTCATCCAGGTCTTCTGCAAGATCTCTGTTCACATGAAAAATCAAATTGGCTTCGTTGATCAACCAATCCATCTCTCTTAGCGCCTCCAGTTGATCTGAAACTCCGTTTCCATCTGCATCGGGGCCGGAGAAAAGTTCAATGACAGCCATAGAGCCCTCTCCTCCCTTGAGGTAAAGGTCATCCTCCCCAGTAAAATCGGGCATTTCCTGCTGGAATGTATTGACTTTTGGCGTTCCGAAGTTCAATTTATAAGATCTTCTGGCCTCCACAAGCTCTTCCTCATCGCCATCATCATCGGTATCTCTTACATCGGGAAGGTTGGTGGTATAATAGAGCACAATCCCGGCATTTTCATGCAGCAAATTAAGCAGCATCATGGTTCCTTCGTTGTTTACCTGATCTGCATTGATATAGATCCCTCTAAAATAATCTTTAAAATTATTTTGATTAAGTAATTCTGAAGACCCGCCTTTATCAAGGATCTTAGTCTGGAAAAACTGTTTATTAAGATGCAGACGTATTGCAGGACCAAGGGACAAAGTGTCGGCCTCTCCCGCAGAATCCACAGAGTATTCAACAATAGGCTCATTAGAAGGGCTAAAGCTGCCAACTTCTAAAAGCACATTAGAAGTAAGATTACTTAAAATGCGTGGCTCCATGTTGGAATAATACTTCTGGGACTTTTCAAAATTGGTTTCCGGATCGAAATTATTCAGATAAAAATTTGATTCGGTTATGGTAAGTTTTATTGGTCCTTCCCCATAGATGGAATCCAATTTAAATTCTGTACTATCACCAACCGAAACTTCTCTGGAAAAAAATGGAATTGACAGCACCACGCTATCCAATACCGGCTCGTTTCCGAAGGAAGGATTGGAATTGGTGAGCATTAAACTGGTAAGCACACTGGCTTCCTGAGTTCCGAAAACAGGATCCTGATACACTCCTAGCAGGTTCAACTGTGTATTGTTGGTTTGAACAGGACCATACTTAAAGGTACTGGCAGTAATCTCTGCTTCATCATAAAGTTCGGCATTGAACCCTGGCTCGCCAATAACATCGCTGCCAATGGTTTCAAAATCGTCTTCACAAGCTATAAAAGAAAAAACAACAGCTGCTACTGTTGTCATTTTCAACATTCTATTCTTTAAATTCATTCAGTTATTTCTAATTATGACAGCACCTCTTTTGTGTAGAATTCCTGGTAAGCTGAGGCAAATTCCTCACGGTTCTTATATTCCAACACCGGCTTGGCAAGTTTACTTAAATATTTCTTTAGTTCATCAGGAATATTATCTCCTGCAATTATAGCAGCATCAGAATTATCCACTGCTGTTTTCATAAGATTAACGTAGTTTGGCTTTTTTAAGTGTTTTACCTGTTCACTTTCCAACCCGTCAAATAAAACCTTCTTGTACATGTTGCTATCTAACGTACCATCGAAGTCCTGATTGTACACAGAGGTAACAATTTTAGCTTTATTGAATAAAGGTTCATTCCCGTAATAATTCCTAAGATACAGAGGCAGCATGGAAGAAAGCCAGCCGTTCACGTGAATAATATTAGGAGACCAGTTTAGTTTTTTTACAGTTTCTATCACACCTTTAGCAAAGAAAATAGCTCTTTCATCGTTGTCAGGAAAAAGATTTCCTTCTTCATCTGTTAGAGTGGCTTTCCTTTTAAAATAATCCTCGTTATCAATGAAATACACCTGCATTCTTTCTTTTGGGATCGAGGCCACTTTTATGATAAGCGGCATATCGAGATCATTGATAACAAGATTCATTCCCGAAAGCCTTATCACTTCGTGCAATTGATGCCTACGCTCATTTATATTTCCAAAACGGGGCATAAAAATACGTATTTGACCTCCATGGTTGTTCACCATTCTGGGAGCTTCAAAAGACATAGATGAAATTTCGGTTTCGGGTAAATATGGAATAACTTCAGATGATACGTACAATATCCTCTTATCTTTCATAGGATCACTTTAATGCTGTTGTGAAATAAAAACACGCAAAAATACAAAATTTTATGCAGATTGCCAGTATTATATTAAGTTTGCACGCCGTAAATTTTAGAATAAGATGCAGATTTTAAAGGAGAAGGACGCGCTAAAAAAGCAGATTGCAGCTTTTAAAAAAGACAATCTGAGCATAGGTTTTGTTCCTACCATGGGAGCCCTTCATGCAGGTCATCTTTCTCTTATAAAACAAGCCCTTGCCACCTGTGATAAAGTGGTAGTGAGCATCTTTGTAAATCCTACCCAATTTGATAATCCTGACGATCTGGAGAAATATCCCCGGACTCTTGCACAGGACGTGGAACGAATATCCCAGTTAAGCGGAGAGGTGATCATTTTTTCTCCCCCGGCTTCAGAAATGTATGGAAATACGGTTTCTTCAGAAAAATTTTCCTTTGATGGACTAGAGCATCAGATGGAAGGAAAGTTTCGTACAGGTCATTTTGACGGTGTAGGCACCATTGTAAAAAAGCTGTTCGAGATGGTGGAACCTGACAAAGCTTTCTTTGGGGAAAAAGACTTTCAGCAGTTACAGATCGTAAAGAAAATGGTACAAAAGGAACAACTTAATGTTGAGGTAATTGGCTGCCCGATTGACAGGGAGATCAACGGACTCGCCCGCAGCTCCCGCAATGAAAGGTTAAGCCCCGAAGCACGACAAAATGCAGCCTTTATCTACCAGGTCCTTCAAAAGGTTAAGCAGGAATTTGGCACAAAAAGTGCATTAGAGATAAATAGCTGGGTTTCAGAAGAATTCAAAAAAAACAATGCACTGGAACTGGAATATTTTGAGATCGCCGATGAGGAGACTCTCATGACCATGCAAGAGAAAGAAGATAATCAGAAATACAGGGCATTTATCGCCGCTTATTCCGGCGACATCAGGTTAATAGATAATATAGCTTTAAATTAGCATTATGCAGATCCACGTTGTAAAGTCAAAAATCCATCGCGTCAAAGTCACCGGAGCCGATCTTAATTATATTGGCAGCATTACCATAGATGAAGATCTTATGGAGGCAGCAAATATAATTGAAGGAGAAAAGGTGCAGATCGTGAACAACAATAATGGAGAGCGTCTGGAAACCTATGCTATTCCCGGACCCCGCAACAGTGGCGAGATCACTCTTAATGGTGCCGCTGCCCGTAAGGTCGCAAAGGGAGATATTTTGATCCTCATCACCTATGCCATCATGGATATAGAAGAGGCAAAAAATTTTAAACCCGCATTGGTTTTCCCTAATGAAGAAACCAACCTCCTCAATTAGATCTTGAAGAAAAAGCTATTCAGGTTCACCAAAACTTTCCTTCCCCTTTTGCTGGGAGTTTTTTTGATCTGGTATTCCTTGAGCAGTGCCACTCCTCAAGAAAGGGAAGAACTTTGGAATAACATTAAACTGGCGGAACTTGAGTGGGTAATGCTCAGTGTTTTTTTCGGGATTCTTTCCCATCTTTCCCGGGCCTATCGCTGGAAATACCTTTTGGAACCCCTGGGTTTCCGCCCGCAGTTCGCCAACAGTTTTATGGCAGTGATGGGAGGCTATCTTGCCAATCTTGGCGTTCCCAGATCGGGGGAAGTTCTTAGGGCGGCAACAGTTTCTACCTATGAAGACATTCCGTTCGATAAAGCTTTCGGGACCATAGTTTCTGAAAGAATTGCAGACGTTATTATGCTGCTGCTTATTACCTTATTCGGATTCCTTATCCAAACCGAAAGACTTATTCTTTACTTCAGCGAAAACGAGATCAATCCTTTTATTTCTCTTGGGTTACTCCTGCTCCTTCTTGGCTTCGGAATTGCTTTCCTTAACCTAATTAGAAGATCGAACCATCCGTTTATGGTAAAAATCAGAGATTTTGCCATAGGTCTTTTGGAAGGCATGAGAAGTATCCTGAAGATGAAGCACAAAAAAGGTTTTTTAATACATACTTTTTTCATCTGGATTATGTACCTGCTCATGTTCTATGTGATCAAATATGCTTTGCCCGAAACTGAATCTCTAACAATTGCGGGATTCATGGCGGCCTTTATTGTTGGTTCATTTGCCATTTCTACTACCAATGGAGGTATCGGCGTCTATCCCATTGCCATGGGCGCAGTGCTGTTACTTTTTGGGATCAATCAACAGGCCGGGGAAGCTTTTGGCTGGATCATGTGGGGGTCTCAAACTTTGATGGTGATTATTCTGGGAGGTCTTTCGCTATTATTTTTGCCTCTTTACAATCAAAAGAAATAATTTTTATATTGCTCTAGGAAAAAACCTACTGCATATGAGGAAATTATACTTTCTAACTCTTATTCTTTTTACCTCACCCCTACTTTCTGCACAAACCATTTACAAGACCATAAAATCTTCCAGGATTGGTACAGAAAGGGAATTAAAGATACAGCTCCCGCGGAATTATGAGCAGAATACCGAAAAAACCTATCCGCTTATCATTGTATTGGACGGCGATTACCTGTTCGAACCCATGGCCGGTAATGTTGATTACTATTCCTACTGGGATGAGATCCCCGAAGCCATCGTAGTAGGTGTTAATCAAATCGACAGCCGTGATGAGGACAGTATGTACGATTCGCAGCGTTTCCTTCCGGAAAAAAGAGGCGCCTTATTTTTCGAATTTTTGGGAATGGAACTTTTGAAGTTCATGGACGAAAACTATCGCACCTCGAAATTTGTAGCTATTGCAGGTCATGATATCACTGCTAATTTCCTCAATTATTACCTCTTTAAGGATGATCCGCTCTTTCACGCTTATATCAACTTCAGCCCGGACCTGGCTCCGGAAATGGCTACGAGGCTAACCGAAAAATTTGCGGTTATCGAAAAACCCATATGGTATTACCTGGCTGTTGGCAGCAATGATATCCCAACCCTTCGAAAAGGCATAAACGATCTTGACACGCAACTGGCTTCGGTTACAAGTGATCATCTGAAATATAAATTTGAAGAAATTGATGCTGCCACTCATTACACCATAATAGGCCGGGCGCTACCAAGGGCGCTGGAGCACATTTTTGCGTCTTACAAACCTATCGGTCTCAAGGAATATGATGAGATCGTGATGATGGAAGGCTCGCCCTATGACTACCTTATCGATAAATATGACGTGATCAACAATAACTTCGGAATAAATAAAAAAGTCCGCATCAATGATTATCTGGCTGTAGGCAAAGCCATGGAATTCCTTCAAAAATGGGAAGAGCTGGAGAAGCTGGGGGAACTGGCCAGAAAGGAATATCCTACTTCGGCCCTGGGCACCTATTATCTCGCACGCGCTTATGAGGCAACCGGCCGATCGAAAAAAGCCATGCGCACCTACCAGAGTGCTTACGGGCAGGAAGAAGTTGCTTTTGTCACCGTAGATTTTATGCTTCAAAAAGCCGAATTAATTAAAGAAGATTTCGGTTATTAGCTGTTCATTTCTGAAGCTTTTATCTGAATGGCTAAATTAAAAACAACTTTTTATTGTCAGAACTGTGGCGCCCAGCACAGCAAATGGCAGGGGCAATGCAATTCATGCAAGGAATGGAACACCCTCGCTGAAGAAGTTCTCGAAAAAGCGGAAAAAACCACCTGGAAATCTCCGGCCTCTGCTGCTGTCAAAAAGGTTGCTAAGCCATTGCGCATTTCAGAGATCGAAGTGTCTAAAGAAGAGCGTCTTAATACAAATAATGCTGAACTGGACCGGGTCCTTGGCGGTGGAATTGTGCCCGGCTCTTTGACCCTGCTTGGCGGGGAACCCGGGATTGGAAAAAGCACCCTACTCCTGCAGATCTCTCTTAACCTGAAGTTTAAAACCCTTTATGTTTCCGGAGAGGAAAGTCAGCAGCAAATCAAGATGCGGGCACAAAGGATCAACCCCGACTCCAACAACTGTTATATCCTCACCGAAACCAAGACCCAGAACATCTTTAGCCAGATCGAAAAACTGGAGCCGGAAATTGTCATTATTGATTCTATCCAAACGCTGCACAGCGACTACATAGAAAGCGGCCCCGGAAGCATTTCACAAATAAGGGAATGTACTGCCGAACTTATAAAATACGCCAAAGAAACCGCCACTCCTGTGATCCTCATTGGTCATATTACAAAAGAAGGAAGTATTGCCGGGCCTAAGGTGCTCGAACATATGGTTGATACTGTGCTGCAGTTTGAGGGAGACCGCAACCACGTGTACCGTATCCTTAGAGCTCACAAGAACAGGTTTGGATCTACCAATGAACTCGGAATTTACGAGATGCTTGGCAATGGCCTGAGGGAAGTAAGCAACCCTTCTGAAATTCTTATTTCCAAGAATGAGGAAGACCTCAGCGGAACTGCTATTGCGGCTACCCTGGAAGGAATGCGCCCGCTAATGATCGAGATTCAGGCGCTGGTGAGTTCAGCAGTTTATGGTACGCCTCAGCGATCGGCTACAGGTTATAATGCAAAGCGACTGAATATGCTGCTGGCTGTCCTTGAAAAACGTGCCGGCTTCAGGCTTGGTGCGAAAGATGTCTTCCTGAATATCACCGGCGGAATTTCGGTCGATGATCCTGCTTTGGACCTTGCGGTAGTTGCGGCTATCTTGTCTTCGAATGAAGACATTGCGGTTCCAAAGGATATTTGTTTCGCTGCAGAAGTTGGTTTGGCAGGGGAAGTGCGCCCGGTAACACGCATAGAGCAACGGATCCAGGAAGCCGAGAAATTAGGATTCAGCAGCATCCTGGTTTCTGCACAAAGCAAGATCCCCAAGAACAACTTTGTCATTAAGATTCAAAAAGTTGCCAAGGTCGAGGATGTGGTGAGCTACCTGTTTGGATGAAATAAATTTGAAAAAAAATGTCTTCTCAAAATGTAATTTTCACAAAACTTTCTCCAGGCGATTTACAGGAGTTGACTGAAATTAGCAGAAGAACTTTTAATGAATCTTTTGGAGCAGACAATAATCCAAAGGATCTCGCGCTCTACCTGGATTCTGTGATGGGAGAAGAAAACTTACAAAGAGAACTTTCAAATCCTTTGTCAGAATTCTATTTTACAAAACTGGAAGGAAAAACAGTTGGTTACTTCAAGATCAATTTAGGAGATGCACAGACCGATTTGAGGGAAGAAGATGCCATGGAACTCGAGAGGCTTTATGTTTCTCCAAATTTTCAAAATAGAAAGATTGGCCAAAAAATGCTTGATACCGTTATAGAAATGGCCATACAACGCAAGATGCGATATTTATGGCTGGGGGTTTGGGAAAAGAATATCCGGGCTATGGAGTTTTATAAAAGAAATCATTTCGAATTTAGCGGCACCCATCCTTACATGGTGGGAAATGACCTGCAAACGGATATAATCATGAAACTTTTCCTGCAGTAGAAATCACCGTTCCTGTAGACCTCCGTTCCAGTTTAATTTCCCGGGGTACTTAAAAACGAAAAAGCCGCTCCTTTTTGAAGCGGCTTTTAGTGCATTTAATTACTGCCTGTGTTCTGCAGCAACTTCATCTGTATCTTTTCGATATTTAAGCATGGAGATTCCGGCGATAAAAAATACAAAGCCGAGAATGGCTAATGCCCATGGGCTAAACATTAAGGCAACACTGCCAAAAATGCCAAGCACACCCATAATTAGTGCAATTGCGCCTCCAATTAACATGATAACTGCTAACATCTTGATCATAACTTCAAGTTTTGGTTATTGAATAAAATTATTAATAAGCCAGTAGCAGCAATTATTTTTAACATTATTTAAAGTGAATTTTCAGTAAAAGGAGTGAAATTTTATCATTTCAAAATCTGATCCCCCTTATTTCTTTTAAAAAACTCCTTTTGCTGCAAAAGCTCTTGAAGGTTTGTTGGCACAGTTTCTGCCCATAATCAGGGGTGAACAAGAAAAAACCAATTTTCCACCTTTTTATTTTCATCCTTCTGGCTCTCATTTTTGCAACTTCCTGCTCTAAAATGACCAAAGTAAAAGATGTTTTTACTAATCCAACAGCCCGCGAAAAATACGTACGGGACCTTAAGCAGGACCCCATAGCCCTGGCGCAATGGAAAGAAGCATTTGACAATGCCCTTTTTGACAGTATAGCTATTGCTTTACCATATGCCGAGGCAGGTAAATTCTCTCCGGCCTACCGGGAGGTCTATTCCTATAACTTCTCACTAAACCCGGGAGAGCGGCTTCAGGTGGAAGTAGATGCCGATTCTCTAAATACTCTTGTTTTCCTGGATCTTTTCCGGCAGGAAGTAGATTCTGCAACTACTTATAAACATTTAACGGCGGCTGAATTTAACTCCAAACATCTGCGGCAGGAAATAGATGAACCTGGCATATATAAACTGCTTATTCAGCCTGAAATCTCTGCCAATTCCCCTTTCAGAATTAATATTTACAAAGAAGCAGTATATATGTTTCCTGTTGCGGGACGAGGAAATTCAGCAGTACAAAGTTTGTGGGGTGCGACCCGTGATGGCGGCAGGAGAAGTCATGAAGGAATTGACATTTTTGCCCCCAAAGGGACTCCCGTTATTGCTGCGACCAGTGGCCGCGTATCCAGAACCGGAAATCGTGGCCTGGGAGGAAAACAGGTGTGGTTGCGGGATGGCAAACGTGGAACCTCACTTTATTACGCCCATCTTGACAGCATTATTGCATCTCCGGGACAGCGGGTTTCACCCGGCGACACCCTGGGACTGGTAGGAAATACCGGAAACGCCCGCACCACTCCGCCACACCTTCACTTCGGAATTTATAAAGGATATCGCGGAGCCCAAAATCCGTTGCCTTACGTATACAGAACTCCTTCTCCTGAAGGGATAGCTCCTCCGGAAACTGCCTCAGATTATCTTTTGACAACCGGCACAGCCAATCTTAGAAAAGGTCCTTCCACAAAGGCTGAAATTGCTTCCCGAATTGAGGCGCAGGATACCTTGAACTATCTTGGAGAAACTACAGATTGGTACCACACCCGGCTCGGGAACGAAAACTTCTTCATTCACAAGAGCCTGGCGCGGCCTTTATAAAAATCTTCTTTTATTCTATTTCCTGAAGCAGTTTATTGATCTCATCCAGTTTTGGAGTAAGGATAACCTCGATCCTACGGTTTTTCGCCTTTCCCTCTGCTGTTTCGTTAGAAGCAACCGGTGCATGTTCTCCCCGGCCGGCAGCAGTAAGGTTCTGCGGATCAATATTAGCACTTGCCTGAAGCAACTGTACTATCGCAGTAGCTCTTTTCGTAGAAAGATCCCAGTTGTCGTTAAGCTGTCCGCTGCCGTTGTATGGCACATTATCTGTATGACCTTCAATAAGCACGGCGATATCAGGATTTTGAGCTAAGACCGTAGCCAGTTGCTGCACAGCCTTTTTACCTTCAGCTCCAACAGCCCAGCTTCCGGAGCTGAATAACAGTTTATTTTCCATGGAGACATAGACTTTGCCATCCCTTTGCTCCACGGTTAAACCTTTACCTTCAAAATTTACTAGAGCCTTAGAAATGGCATTTTTGAGAGCATTCATTTTTGCATCTTTTGCAGCGATCACACTTTCGAGCTCATCTACTCTTTTTGAACGGGCAGCCAGATCCTTTTCCAGTTTCTCAAGACGGGCTTTTTCAGCAGCAAGAGCTTTTTCTTTAGCATCGAGTTCTGCTAATAGTTCCCTATTCCTTTTTGAATTTTCAGCAAGGGCCGAAGAACTGTTAGCTTCGAGAGCATCATAGGATGACTTTAGCTTCTCATAGCTTTGGCTTGTAGCGTTATATTCCTGCTGAAGACGATCTCTTTCAGCCTTTGTTTTTTCGTATTCGGTTTGAAGGGCCGCAAGATCGGCTTCATTCTGTTGGTTTTTGGCTTGCAGGTCTCCGTAATTAGCCGATAACTCCCGGTTCTCCTCCTGAAGTTGTGCATGACGATCTTCCAGATCCTTATAGACCTTAGCGCTAACGCAGGAAGAAAGAAATACAGAACTCCCGATGACGGCCAAAATAAAATGCTTTTTCATAAATGAAAGGATGTTTATAATGTGGAACTATTCAATTTCTATAAAAACGGGGCAATGGTCACTATGTTGTGCATCGGGCAAGATCACGGCCCGTTTCACCCTCTCTCGTAAAGGTTCACTCACCAGGTGATAATCGATCCTCCAGCCTTTATTATTTCCGCGGGCACCGGCACGATAGCTCCACCAGGAATAATGTCCGGGATCAGTATTAAATTCCCGGAAGGAATCCACGAATCCGCTTTTCATGAAATTGCCGAGCCATTCCCGCTCTACCGGGAGGAATCCTGAAGTATTCTTAAGCCTTACAGGATCATGAATATCTATCTCCTCATGGCATATATTATAATCCCCGCAAATAATAAGATTTGGAAGCTCCTGTTTAAGCTCATCAACGTAAGTCTGAAAATCGGCCATGTACTGCAGCTTATGATCGAGTCTCTTGATGTTGGTTCCCGACGGCAGATACATGCTCATCACTGAAAAATCTTCGAAATCTGCACGAATGTTTCGGCCCTCAAAATCCATATAATCTATACCGGTTCCAAAGATCACATTTTTAGGCTCAATCTTACTAAGAATGGCGACGCCGCTATATCCTTTTTTTACTGCCGGAAACCAGGAATTGAATTTATACCCCAAATTCTCAAAAGGTTCCTGGTCAAATTGTTCGGGAGTTGCTTTGATCTCCTGCAGGCAAACAACATCGGCATTTGTGCTGTCAAGCCATTCGATAAATCCTTTTTTAATTGCTGCTCTTATTCCGTTGACGTTGTAAGAGATGATCTTCATTCCTTCTAATTTTAATGCTGCCCAAAAATAGCATTTTTGGTCCTGCTTTTAGAAGGAATGAAATAGGATTTATCCCGGATTAATGAACAATAATTCGTGCTACCCTACCTTCATCGCGGGTTCCGATTCGCACCAGGTAAACTCCGGTAGCAACATGAGACATATCCAGGGTATAGGTATAGCTGTTAAAATTTTTCCTGATTAGATTCTCCACCAGCTTTTGCCCCAGCATATCATGTACGGTTAGCCAAAGCGGACTCTGAAAAGCAGTTTCGAAAGTGATCTCGTAAATATCTTCTTCTGAAGAAGTGATGATCAATTCCCCCTGTTGAAGTTCAGACTCCTCCACACCATCAACAATGATGACTGTATAATCGTTGGTAGTTCCATATTCCATCACATCACAGGGATCATTAAGATCGCCGGCATAACTTACATCGCCTGCCCGGGCACGCAGTAAATGTTCACCAAGAGGCGCATCTTCCGGAATTTCAAATTCAAAGGCCGTTGTGACACTGGAGGAACTAAATGTTCCAGAGGTCACAAGCCTTTCTGAATCTTCGAAAACTGCGTTATCGTTGAAATCTATCCACATAGAAAATTCATTGCTGGTAGGCGCCTGCACTCCAACTCTATGGCTTTCAAGTTGCCTGTCAAGCCGGGTGGAAAATCCAATGAAGTTTAAATATCCATTAGTACAGTAGATATTCTCATTCACGATCTCCTCAAGGTAAAAGCTATTGATTCCGTCGTTAAAGGCACAGGATGAACCTTCAGGAATGCAATCAAGGTGTGCAATGAAGGTTTCGGTTTCATCATTCTCGGGATTTGAATCATCCTCAAGAAAAGTAGCTGCTGTGATCTGGTAACCTTGCTGCGTAGAAAAATCGGTCGTCCTGGAAAAAGTAAAGGCTTCAATTTCATCTACCTCCAGAGTACCCGAAAAAACCTCTCTCACCCATTCTTCCTGATTAAGCATATACCCTACCTCAAAGCCTGACTGCGGCTCCCCACCAAAATTTTCAAGGGCAACCACAATATTTTCCTGCCCCAGGGAGGTTGAGGACATTGGGTGAAGTATTTCTGTCACCCCAATGTCCCGAGGCGGCAGGTTGGTCACTTCTACGGAATGCAGATCATTTGAAGGTTCTAAATCTCCCTCCAGATCTGTTGCCGCAGAAATTTCATAAGTCTCTCCTTCCTGAGAAAGATCAACAGTTTCAGAAAAAGTAAATTCCACCTGAGCTGTAGACGGGATAGAGCCTGTAAAGACCTCAGTAACTCTGGGACCATTGCCGACCTGATACCATACTTCAAAATTGGATTGAGATTCACTTCCAAAATTTCGGACAGCAACAGTGATCTCTTCTTCCTCTCCTAACGTAGATGATTTAGGACTTACTATCGCTGCCACTCCCACATCTATAGAGAACTTAGGTGCTATTTTGAAAACTCCTACCCTGTTGAGACGGGAACCAGGACGAAAATACTCTCCGTTGAACCAGAAGGTTTCGTTGTCTACGGGGTCAATACTTGTATGGCTATAGTCTCCATACCTTGAACTATTGTCGGGAACTGTGCTTTCAACGATAGTCTCCTCCTCAAAAGTCATAATTCCCAAAGGGTCATTTGCATAACGTCCTGTATACCTCAAAGTAGGCAGGAGCAGGTCTTCAAAATTGTCATTCATGACTGTAAAACCTAATCCAATATTCCCGTGTTTGTCGATGCCAATACTTCCACACCATCTGTGATCTGTATCGGGTGCATAAGTTCCTTCCTGGTAAACACTCCAGGGACCTCCTGCAGGTGCCTGTCGCAACTCATACCAGCGAATTCCAGCGTGTTCTACTTGTGAAGGATCTACATCAACCACAAAGTTGAATACAACAGAATTATGTGTTTCAAACCTTCTGTAAGAGGTGGGCCACATTACTGCTCCCTGTAAGGCATCAACATCTGGTGCACTTCCTACCTGCGAAAGATTCATTACGCTTCCGCCGTCAAAAGTGCTATGAAAAGGGGTGACTCCCTGTGATGGATCCAGCTCCTGGGATTCGGTGATCACCGAATTCTGAGGATTATTCCAGTCAACATTCAGCAGCCATATTTTAAGATGATCCACATTTATTCCTGCCCAGGCATCATCCTGAAAATAAATTATTGGCATATTCCCCGGGGGCGGCATTTGATCTCCCACAGCATTTAGTGCCGCCGGACTATAAAAACCATTTATCCTTATCCCCGGAAGCGGAAATCCCAGATGCCTGGCCTCGGCTCCCTGTAACATCTTGTCTCGTTCCAACACGAAGACGACTTCTTCTACAGCGTCATCTTCGGGATCCTGATTTGTTGTCACATAGTATCCGTCGCTCCACACAAAGAATTTAGGATAATCGGGAAAAGTTCCGGTAGGAAATCTATAAGTATACCAGCCGTCATTAACAGGGTCCGGACCTTTAGAAATAGCCACCAGCAAGGCGTTAGTGGGATCAATTTTACTGGGACAACCACGGCCGGGTTCATAAGGGCAACCGGCAAATTGCGTAATTAAAAACCTGTCGGCGAATTGATCATAAATAACAATAGGATCTCCCCTTCTTTCTCCCACAAATTCTCCTCCCAGGGATTCGAGATCTGTATGCGGCAGTAAAAGATTTCCCTGTTTATCATGAACGGCAAAGCCCGCATTCCAGGCATTCACATAATGGTTAGGCCCCACAGCCCCGGTAGGATCTGTAGGTACGCGTGAGACATTTGTCACATCAAAGGATAGTTCCAGCGCCTTGCCCGGTATTTCTCCCATTTTCTGCTGCCATGCAGCATCCATGGTCTTTGGATATCCTTTCCCCGGCACCACTTTATTGGAAGTCCGCATTTTAGGATTTACTTCCTTGGGAGAAGTAGTCGCGGGAATTAAATCTTTTGAAGATAATGGTGCAGTTTGTATAGGTTTCGCTACTCCCTGTAAGATGGGACCGGCCTTTTCAGGATCGGTCTGACCATAAAGTCCTATGCTGAAGATCAACAAAAAAACAGGGAGCAAGTAATATTTTACCATGTAGGGAAAATTTAATCTATAAATTTAAGGATTTACAAAGAGTGGAAACAAAAAAAAGAACAATTCAAATAGAATTGCTCTTTTTTAACTCAATTTAAACAGAAAAAAGCTACTTCTTCATCCAGTGCTTAAAATCTGTTTCTTCAGAAATAACTTTAGAAAGTTCAGAAACCGGAACACGTTTTTGTTCCATGGTGTCGCGATATCTTACTGTAACCGTACGGTCTTCCAAAGAGTCATGATCTACGGTAATACACAAGGGTGTTCCCGCTGCATCCTGTCGACGATACCTGCGGCCAATGGCATCCTTTTCATCATACTGTACATTGAAATCCCATTTAAGCTCTTCAATAATCTCCTGAGCAAGCTCCGGAAGTCCATCCTTCTTCACTAACGGTAGCACAGCTGCCTTATAAGGAGCAAGAATAGCAGGTAATTTTAATACAGTTCTGCTGCTTCCATCCTCCAGCTCTTCTTCTTTTAAAGAGGCCGAAAGTACTGCAAGGAACATCCTGTCCAGTCCTATTGAAGTTTCTATTACGTAAGGCACGTAATTTTCCTGCAGTTCTGGATCATAGAACCTCAGCTTCCTTCCTGAATGTTCTTCATGGGCTTTTAGATCAAAATCTGTCCTGGAGTGAATACCTTCCAGTTCTTTAAATCCGAAAGGAAAATTGAACTCGATATCGGTCGCAGCATTTGCATAATGTGCGAGTTTTTCGTGATCATGGAAACGGTAATTCTCTTCACCCAATCCCAGCGAAAAATGCCATTTTTGACGCACCTCTTTCCAGTGCTCATACCACTTCAACTCTTCCCCGGGACGAACAAAATATTGCATTTCCATTTGCTCAAATTCCCGCATCCTGAAAATGAATTGTCGCGCCACAATTTCATTCCTGAAGGCTTTTCCTGTCTGCGCAATCCCAAAAGGAATTTTCATCCTTCCGGTTTTTTGCACGTTTGAAAAATTGACAAAGATCCCCTGTGCTGTTTCGGGCCTTAAATAGAGATTGGAGGCTGTTTCTGAAGACGCTCCCAATTTAGTCCCGAACATGAGGTTGAACTGGCGGACATCGGTCCAGTTTTTTGAACCGGTTTCAGGATCGGCGATCCCTAATTCCTCGATCAGGGCTTTTACATCCTTAAGATCTTCATTGGTAAGCGAGCGACCCAGCCGCTCAAGGATCTCTTTTCTTTCAGAAAGATAACGTTGTACCCGGTCATTGGTATTGACGAACTGCTCCTCGTCAAAAGCTTCTCCAAAACGCTTACGCGCTTTTTCGATCTCCTTTTGCGCTTTTTGCAGGATCTTTTCAGCATGATCTTCTACCAGAACATCTGCCCGATAACGCTTTTTTGAGTCCTTATTATCGATAAGGGGGTCATTAAAGGCATCTACGTGCCCTGAAGCTTTCCAGGTTGTTGGATGCATGAGGATCGCAGCGTCAATACCTACGATTTCCTGGTGCAGCTGCACCATGCTCTTCCACCAGTATTCCCTTATGTTTTTTTTGAGTTCTGCCCCGTTTTGCCCGTAGTCATAAACAGCACTTAAGCCGTCATAGATCTCGGAGGAAGCAAAGATGTACCCATACTCTTTGGCATGGGAAATAACATTTTTAAAAAGATCTTCTTGTTTTGCCATAGCGCAAAAATAAAAAAACCGCCCCGATTCAAGCCAGGGCGGTTGTAATAATTCAGAATTTAAATTTATCTAAGGCTAAAGCTGGTAGCACCAATCAAATTAGTACCCTCATATACCATCACTTTATAATTTCCTTCTATAAGTTTTTCGGAATTTGTGTTCGCCAGGATACACACATCCAGCTCTTCATTTTCGTAAAAAACCTGAGTGGAAGCACTATATACCATCACCCCACCGTCGTGCTGTACTGCTATTTGGTCCCCTACAAGTTCATTGTTAGGATTATACACCTGAACATAAAGATCTTTATCCCCGGCTTCGGCAAGCGCGTTTGGTGTTAATGAGAAGCAGGTTCTAATCTTGTCTACCCGTCGGGTACGATCATTTTCTACCAGTCGGCCACTGTTTCTTTCAATGACGCCTTCTCCCCTAAGGTTGCTGACTTTCAACTGAGCAGCGCGGTCGATCTTTGCGCCCATAGTTCGGGTTTGGGATTGCAGAGAATCAGAGATCCTGGTTCTTTCAAGAAGCACGTTGTTAGTACTGTCAATCTCTGTAATCAATCTTTGATTTTGATTGCTCAGACTGTCTACCACTCTGAATAATTGCTCTTTTTCGGCTTTTAGATTGTTCACCTCTTTCCTGTAACGGGCAATTACAGCCAGATTGGCTTCCATGTCCTGCACAGAATCCCGAAGCACTACGATTCTTTCGCGGGCAGCTACCAGGTCACGGTCCAGGCCTTCATTTTCGGCAATGGCCTCATCATATTTGACAATGAGGTCATTTAACTCTCCTTCTATTACAGCTTTTTCCTGCTGTAGCAGTTCTTTATTTTCCTTTTCCTCGTTATAAAATTTAATAGTATAAATACCTAATGCAACCAAAGCTACTGCCAGAACCCCGGTAAGGATCTTTAAGGCATTGTTACTTTTCTGGTCTGTCATAATAAAGGGTTTTTAACGGTTTACTTTGTAAATTTAGGAGTTTTAATCAGCCCACAACTAATTTGTTAACAAATGTTTCACGATTTCCTCGACTTGTTGTATCCAAGAATGTGTTACGGCTGCGAAAAGGCATTGACCAGCAACGAAAAAATCCTTTGCACCAATTGTTTACACGGATTGCCACTTGCAGATCATCATCTACAGACGGACAATCCTGTGGAAAAGATCTTCTACGGAAGAATTCCTGTTGAAAATGCCACTTCCCTCCTGCTTTTTGAGAAAAAAGGGGTGACACAAAAGCTCATCCATAACCTGAAATATCGCGGACACCAGGAAATAGGGAATTTCCTTGGCACCTGGCTGGGAGCTGAATTAAAAGAGTTGCCGGCATGGAAAGAGATCACAATGGTCATCCCTGTTCCCCTTCACAAGCAGAAACTTAAAAAAAGAGGATTCAACCAGGTGGCGCAATTTGGAATGGAAATAGCTAAAGCTCTGGAGATTCCTTATCGGGATGACGTGCTGCTAAAAATTTCGGCTTCACAAACGCAAACCCTAAAAAAAAGATTTGCCCGCTGGGGAACTTTTGAAGAAACCTTTATCCTGCAAAATGAAAAAGCCTTAAAGGACGCTCATGTGCTTTTGGTTGATGATCTCGTCACTACAGGTGCCACCCTGGAAGCCTGTGCACATAAAATTTTGACAGTGCCGGGAATAAAAATCAGCGTTGCCACAATGGCTGTAACCCATTAGCAGCTTCGGGATTAAAAGAATAAATTGTTTCTTTGCAGTAAATCTCGTTTTCATGAAAAGTACCGGGTTAAAAATCCTCTTTTTCCTGACTCTCATACTGGCTGTCTCCAGCTGCGCAAAAAGGGGAACCCCCGATGGCGGACCGCTGGACGAAATTCCGCCGGAATATATCAGGGCCAGACCCGAAAATTTTACCACCAATTTCGACTCAAGGGAAATCAGGATCTACTTTAATGAATACATAAAGCTTAATGACCCTCAACGTCAAATCATTATTTCCCCGCCCATGGATCCCCGCCCTGAGATCACACCTTTGGGAACTGCGAGTAAATCTATTCGTATAAGGATCAATGATACCCTGCAGCCCCGAACCACCTACACCATTAACTTTGGGAGCAGTATTACAGATAACAACGAAGGAAATCCTCTCAGCTTTTTCACCTATGCTTTCTCGACAGGACCTTATATAGACTCCCTTTCTATAAGAGGTAGGGTGCAGGATGCTCTTCTTGGGGCACCAGATCCTTATATAACCATTGCGCTTTATGAAGTGGATTCCACTTATAACGATTCCCTGATCTATAAGGAAGTGCCAAGGTATGTTACCAGCACTCTTGACAGCACAACGTTTCAGCTTAACAACCTCAAACAGGGAACTTACCAACTGGTGGGTTTACGCGACGTCAACAACAATTACACCTACGAACCCGAGACAGACAAGATCGCTTTTGCAGATGAGTATATCACCATTCCTACAGATGAAGAATTCGACCTTTCTATTTTCCAGGAATTACTTGCAGGTTCATTTGAAAGACCTTCTCAAAAAGCACAGCAACATCTCATTTTTGGCTACCGCGGACTCATAATCTCCGACAGTATTTCCATTGAACCACGAAATGTACCCGAAGAGTTTGAAGCCATGATCACTAAAGATCCTGCGAAGGACACTTTGCATTACTGGTACAAGCCGAACCTGGAAAGGGACACCTTTGGGTTTATTGCCCGCACTCCAAACCGGCAGGATACTTTGATGACGCGCTTAAAAACAATGAAAATGGATTCTTTGCAATTCACTTTTGAACCGGCTTCGAATCTTGGTTTTCACCAGGACATCAAAATTCTTCCAAACGTTCCGCTCGTTGCAATAAATGATTCTCTCGTAAAGATCACCGATAATGATACTTTACCGGTAAACTTCACTGCGGCCTATAATAACTGGACAAATGAGTATCAGATCTCTTTTAAGAAAGATGAGCGTCAAAATTACCGCCTCACTGCACTACCGGGGGCTTTTACAGATTTCTTCGGAAGAGAAAATGACACGATAAGATCATCCTTTAGAACGCCCGCTCTTTCCGATCTTGGAAATCTTATTGTCAACCTGCAGGGAGTGCAGAATTTCCCGGTGATCGTTCAATTAACCACTGAAAAAGGTGAAATAACGGCAGAACAGTACAGCACCGGCAACACAACTATTAACTTCCAAAACATTAAACCAGGAAAGTACAGGCTTAGGCTAATTTACGATAGAAATGGAAACAGGATCTGGGATACCGGTAGTTTCCTTGGCAGAAGACAACCTGAAACGGTCTTATATTTCCCGGGCATCCTTGATGTACGGGCTAACTGGGATGTTTCTGAAACTTTTGATGTCAATCTTTCGGCACCTAATCAATCTGTACCGTAAACTTGTCGCGATCCTGGAGAAATTTCAGCTGGGAACGTGTATCCTTTAAATACTGCTTGTCCAGTTCTACAACTTCAGTAAATTCAACGGGATCATGAGCTTCAGAAATCATTTTTCCGAGGCAGTCATAGGCGGCAGAATGTCCCACATATTCCAGATTATTTCCGTCTTTGCCCACCCGGTTCACGCCAATGCAGTAGCTCATATTTTCAATAGCCCTCGCCTTTAAAAGCGTATCCCAGGCAGCAACTCTTGCAGCAGGCCAGTTTGCGACATAAATCAACAGGTCATAATCCTCTGTATTTCGGGCCCAAACAGGGAATCGCAGATCATAACATACCAAAGGACAAATCCTCCAGCCTTTGTACTCAACAATTAGCCGCTGCTTGCCCGAGGCATATGTTTCATTTTCCCTGGCCAGGGTAAAAGTGTGGCGTTTATCGTATTTCTTGAAGGTACCATCGGGATAAACGAAATATAAACGATTATAAAAACTACCGTTTTCAGCAACAATTATACTTCCGGTCACAGCAGCATTTCTTTCTGCAGCTGTTTTTCGCATCCATTCAAAAGTTTGTCCCTTGACAGGTTCAGCAAGATTTTTAGCGTTCATTGAAAATCCGGTAGAAAACATTTCCGGAAGAATAATGAGATCCACCTCCTGCGGGAGCTCTTTTATTTTCTTCTCAAAAAGTTCAATATTTCTCTGAATATCCTCCCAGAAAAGGTCAACCTGAAGGAGGGCTGTTCTTAATTTTTGTGCCATATGTAAAGTTATGAAAAATCCTATTTCCCCTGCTAAATGCATGTTAAATGGTTGCATTGACGGGAGAAGTTAGATAGCTTTAATCGATAAAAAATAAAACTATGAGCTTAAATTCCTTTTTTGAAAAAGATTCATTTCCCTCGAATACATCCCGCGGAATTATATCCGGATTTATTGGCGGCCTCGCAGGAAGTGCCGTAAAATCTGTCGTTGAGAGATTTCTTGAAGTTAGAAAAATAGATAACCGCTCTGCACAGATCAAAGTGATGGACCAGTTTTCCACCAAACTTACCGGAACTCCTATTAAACTGGAGAATGAAGCCATTGTGGAGCAGCTGGTAAATATCCCTTTAGGTGCGACCGTAGGTGCAATCTATGGATATGGAAAAAGAGATAAAGGCGAAGTAAATTTGATTGATGGAGGAATTTTAGGAGCAACTACCTGGGCCTCTACTCATGAGACCAGTTTGCCTTTACTCGGTCTTGATAAAAGCCCTGCAAAAGTACCGGTGAAAACACAAATCCATGAACTGATAGCCCACGTGGTCTTTGGAGTGACTACAGAATTAGTGCGTGGCTACGTCAATGACAAGCTGAAGAAAAGAGACGAAGAAGCTGAAGAAACACAATTTACTTCACTTTCTTAAGGATCTCTGCCGCTTTTTCAAGAGTATCATCGGTCTTTGCAAAGCAGAACCTCAACTGCCGGTGATCCAGATTATCCTTATTAAATGCTGAAACAGGAATACTCGCTATTCCATATTCTTTAATGAGCCTGCGGGAAAATTCCACGTCGGGCTCATTTGTTATTTCAGAATAATCCAGCAACTGAAAATAAGTTCCTTTTGCCGGCTTAAATTTAAAAGCGGTGTTTTTTATAAGATCAAGAAACTTATCTCTCTTTTTCTGATAGAATTTACCAAGTTCCAGGTAATGCTTCGGAGTTCTAAGATATTCCGCAAAAGCCCGTTGAGTGGGATGATGCACACAAAAAACATTTACTTCCATCACTTTCCATATTTCCTTCATCAAAGCTTCGGGAGCTACACAATATCCCATTTTCCACCCGGTGTTGTGAAAAGTCTTTCCAAAAGAGGCACACACAATTGCCCTTTTTGAAAGCTCAGGAAATGCGGAGGCACTATAATGTTTCGCATCATCAAAAACAATATGTTCATACACCTCATCGCTAAGAAGGATTACATCTGTCCCTTCCAAAAGCTGCTCCAGTTGCTGCATTTCGGCTTTACTGAAGACATTTCCCCCGGGATTATGCGGCGTGTTGATAATGATCATCCTGGTCTTTGCATTGATCTTTTGTTTTATCTCCTCAAAATCCAGCTTATAATTTTTCCCCTTTAACTGTAACGCCACCGGCACTCCCCCATTCAATTCTATAGCCGGTTCATAGGAGTCGTAGGCAGGCTTTAGAACAATTACCTCATCTCCGGGATTCACAAAAGCTGTAATGGCAAGGAACAGCGCCTGCGTTGCACCGTCGGTTACTGTGATCTCTGCGTCCTTATCATATTTCTTCCCGTGCAGGCTTTCGATCTTGTTGACAATTTGCTCCCGTAAAGGAGCGATGCCCGCAAGAGGAGCGTATTGGTTATAGCCTTCATTCATAGCTTGCGTCACCAGATCCTTGAGCCGCTGATCTGTCTCAAAATTGGGGTAACCCTGAGAAAGGTTTACAGCATCGTGTTCAAATGCCATTTTTGACATCACAGAAAAGATGCTGGTTTTATGCTTCGGAAGTTTGGAAAAGATATGATTGACTGTCGCCATTGCTTTTTTTATTAAGGTGCAAAAAAGATCCCGGACTGCAAAGTCCGGGATCTTCAGAAATATAGGTGTCTAAAATGTTATTTAGTACTTGCTCTCAGATATTCCCTGTTCATCCTGGCGATGTTCTCCAGCGAAATACCTTTGGGACATTCGATCTCACAGGCTCCTGTATTGGTACAGTTTCCAAAACCTTCTTTGTCCATTTGTTCAACCATTGCAAGAACACGTCGGTCTGCCTCGACCTCTCCCTGCGGAAGCAAAGCCAGCTGACTCACTTTTGCAGAGGTGAACAACATTGCGCTTGCATTCTTACAGGCCGCTACACAAGCCCCACAACCAATGCAGGTTGCAGCATCAAAAGCAGTATCAGCTTTATCCTTAGGTACCAGAATAGCATTGGCATCCTGGGTGTTTCCTGAAGTATTTACAGAAACATAACCCCCTGCCTGCTGAATTCTTTCAAAAGAGGAACGGTCGACGATCAAATCCTTTATTACAGGGAAAGCTTTAGCTCTGAACGGCTCAATAACAATGGTATCGCCGTCCTTGAACATTCTCATGTGCAATTGACAGGTAGTGATAAGACGATCGGGACCATGAGGTTCTCCATTGATCTGAAGGCTACAGGTACCACAAATACCCTCCCGGCAATCATGATCAAAAACAACAGGTTCTTCTCCTTTGTCTATCAGATCCTGATTAAGAACATCCAGCATCTCCAGAAAAGACATATCGGGTTCCACGCCTCCTAACTGGTAAGTGACAATTCCTCCTTTGGCGTTGGCATCTTTTTGACGCCATATTTTAAGTGTAAGATTCATTTTGTTATAGTATTGAGTATTGAGTATGGAGTATTGAGAGGTGAAATTCTAATTTCTCAATACAAACTTCTCAATTCTATTTATAGCTACGCGTTTTAACTTCGATATACTCGTAATCCAGATTTTCCTTATGAAGAATGGCATCTGCAGGTTCTCCTGTGTATTCCCAGGCGGCCACATACATAAAGTTCTCGTCGTCCCTTAGTGCTTCTCCTTCTTCGGTTTGGTATTCTTCTCTAAAGTGACCTCCACAGGATTCTTCCCTGTGCAATGCATCCTTGGCGAACAACTCTCCTAATTCAAGGAAATCGGCCACCCTACCTGCTTTTTCAAGCTCGGTATTCATCCCATTCATCTCTCCGGGTATACGTACATCTTTCCAGAATTCTTCCCTTAATTGCTTGATCTCTCCAATTGCTTCTTTAAGATGAACGGCATTTCTGGACATTCCTACCTTATTCCACATGATCTTACCTAATCTCTTGTGAAAATGGTCGACAGATTTGGTGCCGTTAGTATTCATAAGTTTTTCAAGTTGCTCCCGCACCTTGTTTTCAGCTTCATCAAATTCAGGAGAATTTGTTGGAATAGCCCCGGTTCTAATATCCGCAGCCAGATAATCTCCCATGGTATATGGAAGCACAAAATAACCATCGGCAAGTCCCTGCATTAAGGCAGAAGCTCCAAGACGGTTGGCACCGTGATCGGAGAAGTTAGCCTCTCCTGCGGCGTAAAGGCCGGGAACGGTAGTTTGCAGGTTATAATCAACCCAAAGTCCTCCCATGGTATAGTGTACGGCCGGATAGATCTTCATTGGAGTTTCATATGGATTCTCATCGACGATCTTCTCATACATCTGGAAGAGGTTTCCATATTTTGCTTCTACAACTTTTTGCCCCAGTTCTTTTATCTGAGCTTCAGTCGCGTTTTCAATTTTTTGAGTGGCAACTGCCTCTTTTCCGTAGCGCATAAAAGCACTTCCGAAGTCAAGATATACAGCTTCTCCTGTTTTGTTCACTCCGTAACCGGCATCACATCGTTCTTTTGCAGCTCTGGAAGCCACATCCCGTGGTACCAGGTTACCAAAGGCAGGATATCTTCTTTCCAAATAATAATCCCTGTCTTCTTCAGCCAATTCTGTAGGTTTCAATCTGCCTTCGCGGATAGCTTTGGCATCTTCCAGTTTCTTCGGAACCCAGATGCGTCCGTCATTCCGAAGAGATTCAGACATCAAAGTAAGTTTAGACTGGTGCTCTCCCGAAACAGGAATACAGGTAGGATGAATTTGCGTAAAACATGGGTTGGCGAAAAATGCTCCTTTTTTGTGGACTTTCCACGCAGCGGTCGCATTACTTCCCATTGCGTTTGTAGAAAGGTAGAACACGTTCCCGTATCCACCTGAAGCGATTACCACGGCATGCGCACTGTGTCTTTCAATCTGTCCGGTCACAAGATCTCTTGCGATGATCCCGCGGGCTTTACCACCCACGATCACCACATCAAGCATTTCATGACGGGTATAGGACTGGATCTTCCCGCGGTTGATCTGCCTGTTCATAGCAGAATAAGCTCCTAAAAGCAATTGCTGACCTGTTTGTCCTTTTGCATAAAAAGTACGGGAAACCAACACACCTCCAAAGGAACGGTTATCAAGTTGTCCTCCATATTCACGTGCGAATGGAACTCCCTGGGCTACACATTGGTCGATAATATTGCCTGAAACTTCGGCCAAACGATAAACGTTGGCTTCACGGGCACGATAGTCACCTCCTTTTACGGTATCGTAAAAAAGCCGGTAATCTGAGTCTCCGTCACCCTGGTAATTCTTTGAAGCATTGATACCTCCCTGCGCGGCAATCGAGTGTGCACGACGCGGAGAATCCTGGTAACAAAAAGTTTTGACATTGTAACCAAGTTCGGCAAGAGTGGCCGCGGCACTACCGCCTGCCAAACCTGTACCCACAACAATAATATCGATGTTACGCTTATTGGCCGGGTTAACAAGGTTGATGGTGTTTTTGTAGTTGTTCCACTTATGTTCCAGTGGCCCTTCTGGTATTTTTGAATCTAAAACTGACATAATCCTTCCCTTTTAAACTTGGTTAAAGTAATGATAAACGGCAATAAAAATAAACCCTAACGGAATTAGAATTGAAAAGGCTACTGTTGCCCCTCTCATGCCTTTGTAAAATTTCTCGTGCCAACCCACAGACTGGAATGAAGACGAAAAACCGTGTAACAGGTGAAGACTCAGGAAGATGAAAGAAATAACATATAACAAAGTTCTCACCGGATCGGTAAATTTCGCTACTGTTTCTCCATAGTACCTGGTTGGATCTTCAGGATGCACCTGGATGTACTTGTGTATGATCTCCGGAAACCAGAAATCATAAAAATGCAGTACCAGGAAAGCGAGAACTACCAGCCCGGTCCAGATCATATTTCTGGACATCCAGGTTGAATTGGCGCTACCGTTAAAACGAACATATTTTTTTACCCTCGCTTTTCTGTTGTTGTACTCCAGCACAAAACCGAGAACAAAATGTATAATCACTCCCAGGATCAGGATGGGCTGTAACAGGAATTGAACAAAGAAATTGCTTCCCATAAAATGCGAGACCTCATTGAAGGTGGTCGCGCTGAAAACAGAAGTGAAATTGATTAGAAAATGCTGGAGTAAAAACAGGACCAAAAATAGTCCTGACAATGCCATAACAACTTTTCTTGCTATGGATGATTTGAGGATTCCACTCATTTGATAAGAATGTTTTTAATGAAGATTTAACACAAAAATACGCGCTTTCCAGTCATTACCAAAGATTAATACTTTTAATGCCTGTTATTTAGAATGGATTTAAAGAGTGTTTTTTCAACTGAAATGGATCACTCCTGACAGCTTAAAATATAACACCCGAATCCCTTTTGCTATGTGGAGAATTTAGGGAGTTTTTGAGAGCTCCTGCCCTTTAATTTTTTAAATTTGTGGCACACGCAAAAATTCATACATGAAATACCATCCTATAGACCAAAATCTTTTTATCAAAAACCGTAAAAATTTTGCTCAAAAAATGGAGCCGAAAAGCCTTGCGGTATTTAATTCCAACGATATCTATCCTATTGGTGCAGACAGCACCATGCCTTTTCAACAGGCAAGGGATCTCTTCTACCTTAGCGGAGTAGATCAGGATAAAAGTATCCTGGTGATTTTCCCCGATGCTCCTTCAGAAAAGCACAGAGAAATGCTTTTTCTAACCGAAACCAATGATCATATCGCCGTTTGGGAAGGAGAAAAGCTCACCAAAGAAAAAGCCTTTGAAACTTCAGGTATTAAAAATGTGTTTTGGCTAAAGGATTTTGAAAAGGTATTTTTTGAAGTCATGACCCAGTGCGGGACAGTATATTTCAACACAAATGAACACTACCGCGCCAATGTGGAAACCGAAACCCGCGAAGACCGTTTTATCAAATGGTGTAAAGAAAAATTTCCGGCACATAGAGTAGCCAAGAGCAACCCGATCCTTCAGCGGTTGCGTTCTGTTAAGGACCCCATCGAACTGGATTTGATGCAAACCGCATGTGATATCACAGAAAAAGCCTTCCGCAGGGTTCTAAAATTCGTTAAGCCCGGAGTTTGGGAATACGAGATTGAGGCCGAATATTACCACGAAATGATAAGGAACCGCTCAAAAGGTTTTGCCTACACCCCAATTATTGCCAGCGGAAGCAATGCCAACGTGCTCCACTACATTGAGAATAATCAGCAATGTAAAGAAGGAGAGCTTATCTTGCTTGACACCGGTGCAGAATATGCCAATTATGCCAGTGATCTTTCCCGTACCATTCCTGTTTCCGGAAGATACACTAAACGCCAAAAAGAGGTCTACAACGCTGTAAACAGGGTCAAAAATGATGCTACAAAGATGCTTGTACCCGGCGCAGATTGGGCTGAATATCATAAGGAAGTGGGGAAATTAATGACCTCGGAATTACTTGGTCTCGGACTTCTGGATAAAGCCGATGTTCAAAATGAAGATCCTGAATGGCCGGCATACAAGAAATATTTTATGCACGGTACCTCCCACAACATCGGGCTGGATACTCATGACTATGGACTGCTGTATGAGCCCATGCAGGCAAACATGGTTTTCACAGTAGAACCCGGAATTTATCTTCCTGCTGAAGGCTTCGGAATTAGGCTGGAAGACGATGTGGTAATTCAGGAAAAAGGCGAACCTTTTAACCTGATGCGTAATATCCCTATTGAGGCTGATGAAATTGAAGAAATAATGAATAGCTGATTTAGCTAATCGGAAATGGTTAATGGTTGTTGGTAAATTTCGCGAACACTAACAACCATTCACTTTAAACTGCAAATTCTATGACAATAAATTCTAGGGGTGCAGAGATATACTATTCTGTAGTCGGCGAAGGAGAGGCAACTTTGCTGTTGCACGGCTTCCTGGAATCGGCAAAGATCTGGGAAGAGTTCCTGCCGGAATTTTCGAGATACGGAAAAATTATTACTATGGATCTTCCGGGACATGGAAGGTCTGAAGTTATTTCTGAAGTGCACAGCATGGAATTAATGGCCGAAGCTGTACATGAAGTTCTCATGGCTACAGGTGTCAAAAAAGCGAATTTTATAGGCCATTCCATGGGCGGTTATGTGGGACTGGCTTTTTTGGAAAAGTATCCGCATTTGGTAAATGACTTCATGCTGCTCAATTCAACTCCGCAGGCAGATTCAGAAGAAAAGAAAGAGAATAGGGACAGATCTGCAGAGTTGGTGAAGAAGAACAAGCAGGCCTATGTAAGTATGGCCATTAAAAACCTGCTTTCCCCGGCAAATTCTGAAAGGTTCTCAAGTGAAGTGCAGGAGTTGATCGAAGAAGCTTCCCACTTTCCAACGAATGGAATTACGGCCGCTCTAAATGGAATGAAAATTCGTACAGACAGAACAGAGGTATTAAAAGGCTATAAAGGCAATAAATTTTTAATCGCCGGGAAAGAAGATCCATTAGTTAATCTCACTGATCTTAAAGATATTGCATCCCGGACTAACACTGCATTCATCAGCTTTTCAGGAGGCCATCTTTCCTACATTGAAAACAAATCTCAATTTATAAAATTGTGTATTTCGTCGAATAAATAATGATTTTTATCGATAATTGGCTAAGTTTTAATACTTTTCGCTTTGTAACCTACAAAATTCTTCTATGATGAAAAACAAAAAGCCCCTTTTGTTTTCTCCGGGAGCCTGGATCTGCGGGATTCTGGATCACCGGTTTGAAGTTTCGCAGAACATTACCGAACACATTAAAGAATACAAATGCACCCGCTGCGGAGTGGAGATGACCGATACCGCACAGGGATTTATGGCGAGACTGACGCCTAAATTTAAAGAAACCAATGAATTCCTGGCAAACTTCTACAGGCGCAGGTGTTCCAGGTTAAAATATGAGAAAGAAGCACTGTCAAAAGCTTCTTAATTCCCTCTTTTTGGAAGGTCTACTTCTTATCTTCCTTTTTATCCATGGCATTCCAGCCACGGGCGATCAATGGGATCTTTTGGTTCGCACGGGTCACTAAATGCATACCTTCAGCCTCTTCGGTCATGTGGCCAATCACTGTAAAATTGGGGTTACCTTTTATCTTATCATAATCTCCCTGATCTATAGTGAACAGCAACTCATAATCTTCCCCTCCGCTTAATGCGATGGTGGTGCTATCCAGCTGAAATTCCTCGCAAACCGAAATTACTGCAGGATCTAAAGGGATCTTTTCTTCAAAAAGATTTACTCCGGTTTTAGAATTTTTACACAGATGAATTACTTCCGAAGAAAGGCCGTCACTTATATCGATCATCGAGGTTGGTTTCACCTCAAGGGCTTTAAACAAAGGTGGAATATCCTTCCTGGCCTCCGGCTTAAGCTGGCGTTCTATAAGATAAGTATATGGATCCAGATCCGGTTGGTTCTTTGGATTCACCTTGAACACCTGCTTTTCCCGCTCCAAAACCTGCAGTCCCATATAGGCGGCTCCAAGATCTCCGGTAACCACCAGCAAGTCATTGGTTTTTGCACCACTTCTATAAACGACCTCCTCTTCTTTCGCCCCACCCAGGGCTGTAACACTTATGATCAATCCTGAAGTTGAAGATGAGGTATCTCCTCCCACAACATCTACTTTGTAGAGTTTTGAAGCAAGTTTAATTCCTGCATATAACTCCTCCAGGGCTTCAACGGGAAATCGGTTAGAAACTGCAATAGAAACAGTGATCTGACGGGGAGTAGCGTTCATGGCGTAAACATCAGAAAGATTTACCATGACAGCTTTGTAGCCCAGATGCTTCAGGGGCATATAAGAAAGGTCAAAATGCACTCCTTCGACCAAAAGGTCTGTAGTCACGATAACCTTTTCCTCTTTAAAATCGAGTACTGCGGCATCATCCCCAATTCCCTTCAGGGTAAATTCAGGAGTGATATTAAAACTTTTAGTGAGGTGATCTATTAATCCAAACTCTCCCAATTCTGAAAGATCTGTTTTGCTTTGGTCACTGTTTTCAAACATAATATGCAGCATAAATTTTTGCAAAATTAAGGCTTATAAGTTCATTTAGGGAAAGATGACTCGAAAATACCATTTTTGAGAGTTAAAGAATGTTGACAACTTTCGGCTAATTTCTGAAAACCAATTCTTTAGCCTCAAAAACCAGTGGCTATTAAAGGCTTGGAGCAGATAGCAGATCCTAATACTTGAATTCTTTTTTCTAATAGGATTTCCTATGCTAAACCTATTGTTTGTATTATATTTGCAGACACAATTTAGAATAAATCTTTATAAGGTATGATAAAGGTAAGTGAAAGCGCCAAAAAAAGAATTGCCGCCCTTATGCAGGAGGACGGTTACGATGCCATGCGCGACTTTGTACGGGTAGGGGTGAAGAGCGGCGGGTGCTCGGGCCTTTCGTACGAACTAAAGTTCGACCAATCCAGAACAGAAGGCGATAAGCTTTTTGAGGATAACGACGTGAAGATCGTGGTGGATAAAAAGAGCGTGCTTTATTTGGCAGGAACTATCCTTGAATATTCCGGAGGACTCAATGGCAAAGGATTTGTATTCAATAATCCAAACGCGCAAAGAACTTGTGGATGCGGGGAGTCTTTTTCGCTCTAACGAGCGAAAATGAATTCAGGATTCAAAATTCAGAATTCAAGATTAGTAAATGAGTAGTATTACAAAATTTGAAGATTTAGAAATTTGGAAACTGGCCAGAGAAATCTGTCAGGAGCTTTATCTTATAAGAGAAAAGAGTGGATTAAAAACTGATTACAGATTGTATGATCAAATCAATGGTTCTTCGGGCTCGATCATGGACAATATAGCTGAAGGCTTTGAAAGAAATGGAAATAAGGAATTTGCTCAGTTCTTATCCATTGCCAAAGCTTCTTGTGGGGAAACAAGATCACAATTATATCGTGTTTTGTACAGGAAGTATATTTCAAAAGAAGAATTTGACTTACAGTATGATAAACTTCAAATGCTGAGCAAACAAATTGGAGGCTTTAGAACCTACCTTCAACAAAGTGATTTTAAAGGGAGTAAATTCAAATAATTTTGAGTTTTGAACCTTAAATTTTGAATTAAGAAAGATGGCATATACAGAAGATGATTTAAAGAAAGAGCTGGACAGCAAGGAGTATAAGTATGGGTTTTATACCGATATTCAATCCGATACTTTTCCAGTTGGGCTTAATGAAGATATTGTTAGGGCAATTTCAAAAAAGAAGAATGAACCGGAGTGGATGACAAATTGGCGTCTTGAAGCTTTTAGAGCCTGGCTTGAAATGAAAGAGCCGGATTGGGCGAATGTTCATTATGAAAAACCAAATTTTCAGAACATTTCCTACTATTCTGCCCCTTCAAAAAAGCCAAAATACGATAGCCTTGATGAAGTAGATCCCGAATTGCTGGATACTTTTAAAAGACTTGGGATCTCTCTTGACGAACAGAAAAAACTTGCGGGAGTGGCCGTTGATGTGGTGATGGATTCAGTTTCTGTGACCACCACTTTTAAAAAGACACTGGCAGAAAAAGGCATTATCTTTTGCTCTATCAGCGAAGCGATACAGGAACACCCCGAGCTGGTTAAAAAATATCTGGGAACAGTAGTACCCCAAAAAGATAATTTTTACGCTGCTTTAAATTCGGCAGTATTTAGTGATGGTTCCTTCTGTTACATTCCGAAGGGAGTTCGTTGTCCAATGGAGCTTTCGACCTATTTTAGAATAAATCAGGCAGGAACCGGGCAGTTTGAGAGAACGCTTGTAGTGGCCGATGAAAGCAGCTATGTAAGTTATCTTGAAGGTTGTACTGCGCCATCCCGTGATGAGAATCAGTTACATGCCGCGGTGGTAGAGCTGATAGCACTTGACGGAGCAGAGATCAAATACTCTACTGTTCAAAACTGGTATCCGGGAGATAAGGAAGGAAAAGGAGGAGTTTATAACTTCGTAACAAAACGTGGAATTTGCGAGAAAAACGCAAAAATAAGCTGGACACAGGTAGAAACAGGATCGGCAGTGACGTGGAAATATCCAAGTTGTATCCTGAAAGGGGATAACTCGGTAGGGGAATTCTATTCTATTGCTGTGACGAATGATTACCAGCAGGCGGACACCGGAACCAAAATGATCCACATTGGAAAAAACACCAAAAGTACTATCATCTCTAAAGGTATTTCTGCCGGAAGAAGTCAGAACAGCTATAGGGGTCTTGTACAGATCAATGCTAAAGCAGAGAACGCGAGGAATTTCTCTCAGTGTGACTCCCTGTTAATGGGCAATAAATGTGGAGCACATACTTTCCCTTATATAGAAGCTAAAAACAAAACAGCCAGGGTAGAACACGAGGCAACTACCAGTAAGATCGGGGAAGACCAGATCTTCTACTGTAACCAGCGAGGGATCGATACAGAAAAAGCGATCGCCTTGATCGTGAATGGTTTTAGCAAGGAAGTACTAAATAAATTACCAATGGAATTTGCAGTAGAAGCACAAAAACTGCTGGAGATTTCGCTTGAAGGATCGGTAGGATAATGAGAATGAAAAAACAGTTATTTGCTGTATTGACAGGTCTGCTTTTATTGAGCGCCTGTGATGATAATAATTCTTCTGAAGAGGTGACAGCAACCCCTGTTGCTGTAAAAGACAGCCTCACCACCATTGAAGGAGAATTCATTTACCTGGCAGATGCTGCAGTGCTTAAGGGCCGAAATTTTATCTACGGAGTTGAGCTGGATTCGGTAAGCCTGAGGTTGGCCGACAGTATTGCTCCTTTAAAGAGAGATGAATTTCACATGATCCCGGTCAAAATAAGAGGAAAAGTTCTTCGGAATCCCGGAGGCAAAGGCTGGGAAGAGGTGGTGAAAATAAGTGAAATTTTGGAAATCACTGCAGATCCGGCTACTGAAGCCGCTCCTCAAGTTAATAAAGACTTAGACAAACCCTGAGAATTCAGGAAATATTGAAACTATGCTTAAAATAAAGAATTTACACGCCAAAGTAGAAGGCCTTAAAATATTAAAAGGCATCAATCTGGAAATAAATGCCGGGGAAGTGCATGCTATTATGGGACCTAACGGTTCCGGAAAAAGTACGCTTTCTTCGGTAATTGCAGGAAAGGAAGAATATGAAGTGACCCGCGGAGAGATCATTTTTGAAGGGGAAGAACTTACAGAATTTGATGCAGAAGAAAGAGCTCACAAAGGGGTTTTCCTCTCATTCCAGTACCCGGTAGAAATTCCCGGGGTAACCGTTACCAACTTTATGAGAACGGTGATCAATGCAAATCGTAAGGCCAAAGGTCTTGAAGATATGCCCGCTAACGAAATGCTGAAGAAAATCCGTGAAAAATCTGAACTTTTGGAGATCGACCGTAAATTCCTTTCGCGTTCCCTTAACGAAGGATTTTCGGGAGGAGAAAAGAAGAGAAATGAGATCTTCCAGATGGCCATGCTGGAGCCAAAACTTTCCATTCTTGACGAGACAGATTCTGGTTTGGATATCGATGCCCTGCGTATTGTTGCCAATGGTGTAAATAAACTTAAGCGCCCCGATAATGCTACTTTAGTGATCACTCACTATCAGCGATTACTGGATTATATTATCCCAGACTTTGTACATGTGATGCTTGACGGTAAGATCGTGAAGTCCGGAGGAAAAGAACTGGCTTACGAGCTGGAAGAAAAAGGTTACGACTGGATCAAAGAAGAAGTAGGCGCATAATTCCTGTTTTGGAGATGCCTGTGAAATTCCCCTTTTTGGGGAGCAAGAAAAAAGAACAATGGAATTAAAAGATAAATTATTATCCTCTTTTCTGGCTTTTGAAGAGAACGTGGACATGAATTCAGACATCCACGAGATTAGAAGCCAGGCAATAAAGGACTTTGAGGAAATGGGTTTCCCTACCAAAAAGCAGGAAGCCTGGAAATACACTTCCTTAAATAAAGTGTTGAAGCACGATTATACAGTATTCCCTAAAAAGGAAGACACTATAGAATACCGGGATGTAGAGAAATATTTCATCGATGATATCGACACTTACAAGATCGTTTTTATCGACGGGATCTATTCCTCACACCTTTCTGCCACAACCCATGAAAAGATCGATGCCTGTTTGATGTCTTCAGCTTTGAACAGTTCGAAGTATAAGCCTATCATCGATAATTATTTCAATACCGTTGCTCCAAAAGAAAGCCTTACCTCATTAAATACAGCTTTTTCAAGGGAAGGTGCCTTTATCAATATCCCAAAGAACACGATGGCAGATAAGCCGATACAGGTGATCAATTTTTCTACGGGAAATGAATCGGCATTGATGGTACAGCCAAGGAATCTGGTAGTCGTGGGAGAGAATTCCCATGTACAGATCATTGAAAGACATCAAAGCCTTACAGATCACCCGGTGTTGACTAATTCGGTAACTGAAATCTATGCAGATAAAAGAGCCATTGTGGATTACTACAAGATCCAAAATGACAACCATTCTGCTTCGTTGATCGATAATACTTTTATTGAGCAGCACAGGGAAAGTTTTTGCTCAGTACATACATTTTCTTTCGGCGGAAATCTCACCAGGAATAACCTTAATTTCTATCAAAAAGGAGAACGTATAGATTCTACTTTAAAAGGTATTACTGTTATCGGCGGAAAGCAGCATGTAGATCACAATACTTTGGTTCACCATATTGAACCTAATTGCGAGAGCCACCAGGATTATAAAGGAGTTTTTGCTGAAGCTTCTACAGGGGTCTTTAACGGAAAGATCATTGTAAATAAGGAAGCACAAAAGACCAATGCATTCCAGTCGAATAACAACATTTTACTGGATGATAAGGCTACTATTAACTCCAAACCACAGCTGGAGATCTTTGCAGATGATGTGAAATGTAGCCACGGGTGTACAATAGGGCAGCTGGACGATGATGCACTTTTCTATCTACGCTCCCGCGGAATTCCTTTAAAGGAGGCCAGAGCTTTATTGATGTATGCCTTTGCCAATAACGTTTTGGAAAGTGTGAAAATTCCTGAATTAAAAGCGAGGATCACTAAAATTATTGCTCAGAAACTGGGCGTAAATGTAGGCTACAGCCTGTAAATTTATCTCATGAAAGTTGCCTCCACAGAAACCGGATTTGATGTAGAAACCGTCAGGAAAGATTTCCCGATCCTTTCCCGAAAGGTTAATGGCTATCCCCTGGTATACTTTGATAACGCAGCTACCTCGCAGACTCCGCAGCAAGTGATTGACACCATTGTAGATTACTACAGCCGGTACAATGCCAATATTCACAGAGGAGTTCATAGCCTTTCCCAGGAAGCCACAGATGCTTATGAACAGGCAAGGCTGAAGATCCGGAAACATTTCAATGCGGCAAAGTCGCATGAGATCATTTTTACAGCCGGCACCACTCATGCGATCAATCTTGTAGCCAGCGGATTTTCGGCATTAATAAAAGAAGGAGAAGAAGTAATAGTTTCGGCTTTAGAACATCATTCCAACATCGTGCCCTGGCAAATGCTTTGCGAAAAGACAGGAGCGGTTCTAAAGGTCATTCCTATGAATGACAACGGAACACTTAATATGAATGAATTTCAAAACCTGCTTTCAGAAAAAACCAAACTGGTTTTCGTAAATCATGTTTCCAACGCTTTAGGTACTGTGAATCCAGTAAAGGAGATCATTGAAAAAGCACACGGGGTAGGTGCAGCTGTTCTTTTAGATGGCGCACAGGCAGCACCGCATATTAAAGCCGATGTTCAGGAGTTGGATGTGGATTTTTATACGGTTTCTGCTCACAAGATGTGCGGCCCGACAGGGGTTGGAGTACTATACGGAAAGGAAGAATGGTTAAAAAAACTTCCGCCTTACCAGGGAGGAGGAGAAATGATCTCCACCGTTACCTTTGAAAAAACCACCTATGCAGATCTTCCGCATAAATTTGAGGCAGGCACACCAAATATTTGTGGCGGAATTGCCTTTGGAGCTGCTTTAGACTACATGAACGGGATAGGTTTTGAGAAGATCGCAGCTTACGAACATGAGCTTCTCGATTATGCTACTGTAAAACTTCTGGAAATTGAAGGCTTAAGAATTTATGGAACTTCTGAAGAGAAGACCGCGGTAATTTCTTTCAATATTGGTGATCTTCATCCGTATGACATCGGGACCATAATCGATAAATTGGGAGTTGCCGTTCGCACGGGGCACCACTGCGCTCAACCTGTTATGGATTACTATAAAATTCCCGGTACAGTAAGAGCTTCTTTCGCATTTTACAATACGAAGGAGGAGATAGATATTTTTATTGAAGCAGTCAAAAGAGCCAAAAACATGTTATCCTGATTATGAGATCCCTTTTGATGGTCATAGCGGTGTGCTTTCTAATTTCCTGTGCAAATACAGTAGATGCTTATTCATATGATCCCCTCCAGGGGGAATATAAAATTATAGGCCTGCTGGGAAAAAGAATAACCGGCAATGAAATGATCTTTAACTTTGATCCTGTAGGCAACCGTGTTTCAGGAATTACCGGCTGCAACAATTTTTCTGCAAATTACCACCAGGAAGGACTTCAGCTTGATTTTTCTGTTCCTATGAACACCAGAAAATACTGCGAAGGGAAAATGGAGGCCGAGAAGCAAATACTTTCTTCCCTGGAAAATGCCTCCCGGGTCCAGTACAATGGAAGTGAAGTTTTGATCCTTGCAGATGGAGAAGAACCTCTTATCACTTTAACTAAAATGAAATAGTGTGAGTAACATTAAAGAAATACAGAATGAGATCGTAGATGAGTTTGAAATGTTTGACGACTGGATGCAGCGATATGAACATATGATCGAACTTGGAAAATCACTACCCCTCATCGAGGACAAATATAAGATCGAAGACAACCTCATCAAAGGCTGCCAAAGCAAAGTTTGGGTGCACGCCGAACTTCAGGGTGATAGACTTATTTTTACAGCAGACAGTGATGCGATAATTACAAAGGGAATCATCGCGATCCTCATCCGTGCCTACTCCAATCAGCACCCAAAAGATATCATTGATGCCGATACAGCTTTCATTGATGAAATTGGATTAAAGGAACATTTATCCCCTACCCGTGCCAATGGCCTGGTAAGCATGATAAAACAGCTAAAAATGTATGCAGTGGCATATCAAACACAACTGAATTAAAATGGAACACGCACAGAATTCTGAACATTTGGGAGAAAAGATTGTAACGGTCCTAAAGACCATTTATGATCCCGAAATTCCCGTTGATATATATGAATTAGGATTGATATATGACGTAATGGTCAATGAAGATAACGAGATAAGGATCCTAATGACGCTTACTACTCCAAACTGTCCCGTAGCAGAGTCACTGCCAATGGAGGTAGAGGAAAAAGTGAAATCTATGGATGAGGTGAAGGATTGCGAAGTAGAGATCACTTTTGACCCGCCATGGACCCAGGACCTAATGAGCGAAGAAGCCAAACTGGAGCTGGGAATGCTCTAATCTTAAAAAGGTACATCCAAGAAATCTATGGCCGAAGAGATCATCAACCGCGTAGCGAACAGCAAACTTGTCACCTTTAATCTGGAGGATCATTATCCACAGGGAGAGCGTGCGCTATTTGATATCAAAGACTGGTTGCTCGAAGGATTTGTGCTAAGGGAAAAGGATTTTAGAGAATCTGCTAAAAAACATGACTGGTCTCAATATGAGGGTAAATATATGGCTCTTACCTGCTCCAGTGATGCAGTTATTCCGGGGTGGGCCTATATGCTATTGAGTACCTACCTCGCTCCTGTTGCTAAAAAAGTAGTCGTGGGAGATCTGGAGATGCTGGAGACAATCCTTTATACTGAAATCTTACAGAATCTTGATGTTTCTCAATATGAAGGTCTACCGGTGATCATTAAAGGTTGCTCCCGCAGGCCGGTTCCTCAGAATGCCTATCTTCAGCTTATCAATAAATTACAACCCGTAGCTAAAAGCATCATGTACGGAGAGGCATGTTCCTCTGTACCTTTATTCAAAAAATAATTCATGAAGAAACTATTACTCTCAGCATTTTTATTATTTGGATTTATAGTTAACGCCCAGGAAGAACCGGCACAAACTCCTCCACCTGACGGTTGGAATTCTGAAGGTAAATTTCAGCTCCTTTTCAATCAATCTGCTTTCAACAAAGAATGGACCGGGGGTGGAACTTCCAGTATGGCTGCAAATTTAATCCTGGATTATAATCTTAACTACCGTAAAGGGAATTTCACCTGGGACAACAAATTCCTGGCTAATTACGGCCTCACAAAACTTAAGGGGGATGAATTTACCCGAAAGACCAGTGACCGTTTGGAAATCAATTCTATTGCCGGGAAGCAGTTAGAAAATTCAAATTGGTATTACTCGTTCTTTGCAAATTTCAGGACGCAATTCAGCAAAGGATATGTGTATTCTAAAGATGCTGTAACCGGTCTTGAGGTGCGTGAGGAAACCAGTCATTTTATTTCCCCCGCATATCTTCAATTCGGGCCCGGGATGATGTGGAAAAAAAGTGAAGATTTCTGGTTCAATCTCGCACCGGCAACTGCACGGTTTATCTTTGTGGATCCCGATTTCACTTCAGTACCCGGTTATGTGGACGGCGACTATTATGGTGTAGATCTCAATGAGAGTACAAGATTTGAACTTGGAGCATCTGTAAGTGCTTTTTTGAAATACGAGGTGATGACCAATGTTACAATGGAGCACAATCTAAGCCTGTATTCCAATTATCTGGACAAGCCCGGAAATGTAGATATCGATTACCTGCTCAACCTTGATATGGCGGTGAATAAATATCTTTCAGCTAATTTTATATTCCAGGCCATTTACGATGATAATACTGTAGGAGCTTTCCAGATACGGGAAGTGTTTGGAGCAGGATTGACCTATACTTTCTAAAAGGGTTTTTTCAGAAGAAATTTTTCCGTAGCCTTAAATTTAGGGAATGTTTAAGAGGCAGTTTTTTGACCTGCCCCTGCATGTCCTGCTTATTTATGTAACTTTGTTAGTATAGCCCACTTATATGTTAGAAAAAAACGATATTGAATACGAAAAAGCTGTGTTGATTGGAATCGTCACCCGGGAACAGAGCGAAGAGAAATTAGAGGAATACCTTGACGAACTTGAATTTTTGACCTACACTGCCGGCGGAGAGGTCATGAAAAGATTTACCCAGAAAATGGACGCCCCCAATCCCAAAACTTTTATTGGAACGGGGAAAATGGAAGATGTACGTGCGTTTGTTGAAGAACATGAAATTGGTGCGGCAATCTTTGATGATGAACTTTCACCTGCCCAGCAAAAGAATATTGAACGGATCCTGCATTGTAAAGTCCTTGACCGAACAGGGCTTATTCTTGACATTTTTGCCCAGCGTGCCACCACCAGCTATGCCCGCACCCAGGTAGAACTTGCCCAGTATGAATATTTGCTGCCACGCCTTGCAGGGATGTGGACTCACCTTGAGCGGCAGCGTGGAGGAATTGGAATGAGGGGACCGGGTGAAACCGAAATTGAGACAGACCGTAGGATCGTGCGGGACAAGATCGCACTTCTAAAAAAGAAGCTGGAGACCATTGACAGGCAAATGGAAGTGCAGCGTGGGAATCGCGGTCAATTAGTGAGAGTTGCGCTGGTAGGTTATACTAACGTGGGTAAATCTACTCTGATGAACGTGATTAGCAAAAGCGAAGTTTTTGCTGAAAATAAACTTTTTGCCACCCTTGATACAACGGTGAGAAAAGTGGTGATAAGAAACCTTCCATTTCTGCTTACAGATACTGTTGGATTTATTCGAAAGTTACCTACTCAACTTGTGGAATCTTTTAAATCCACCCTTGATGAAGTAAGGGAGGCCGATCTTTTGCTGCATGTGGTTGATATTTCTCACCCCCAGTTTGAAGATCACATTGCTTCGGTAAACCAGATCCTTGCTGAAATCAAAAGTGCCGAAAAACCAACTCTTATGGTATTCAACAAGATCGATGCCTATAAAGCTGAAAAAATTGAGGAAGATGACCTGATGACCGAAAAAACCAGCTCTCACAATACCCTGGCCGAATGGAAAAACACCTGGATGAACCGTTTGGGAGAGGATGTGCTTTTTATTTCTGCCCTTAACAAGGAGAATATGGAGGAATTTAAGAAGAAGGTATATGAAGCCGTGAGGCAGATCCACATCACAAGGTTTCCTTACAATAACTTTTTGTACCCGGAGTATGACACCTATACAGATGAAGAAGAAGAATAATCAAATTTCCTATTTTTAAAAGATCTAAATTCCTGACTATGAAAAAGCTGCTCCTTTTACCTCTGTTGTTCTTCTTCGGAATCCTGTCTGCGCAGGAACTGGATGGCTCCTGGAAACTAATCAAAGTTAATGGAGAACCTGTGACAAATGAGGAAACTATCCGCATCTATGAAGACGGTTACTTCGCCTACGGAAAGAAAGAAACAGGAACAAACAAATTTTTGGAAGCCGGGGGTGGAGAATATATTCTGCAAAACGGATACGTTGAGATCTATGATTTTAATACTTCCGATACGTCCATGGTAGGAAAAGAGGTCCAATACGCCATTTCTGAAGGAGAAGATATGTTTACCATTAAAACGAAAGATGGAAAATCCCAGACATGGGAAAGGGTTTCTTCAAGTACCAATGAGCTTTCCGGCAACTGGGTGATCACTGGAAGAAAACGCAACGATGAAATGAACAGGATGACACCGGGCGATCGGAGAACTATAAAGATCCTTGGTGGCGATCGTTTCCAATGGGTCGCATTTAATTCAGAAACCAAAGAATTCTCCGGCACAGGAGGCGGCACTTATTCTGCTGAAAATGGAAAGTATACAGAAAATATTGAATTCTTCTCCCGGGATGACAGCCGTGTAGGAGCCAGTCTGGATTTTGGCTATGAAGTTAAGGACGGCGAGTGGCACCATAGCGGAAAAAGCTCTAAAGGAGATCCCATTTATGAGATCTGGTCTCCCTATGCTGAAGCTTATAAGAAAGAAAAATAAAATTTATTTTTTCATAATTATTAAATACCTCCCGGACGATCGGGAGGTATTTTTTTATTCCCCTGTTGCGGTTTTTATATAATTTACTTATATTGAACCAGTTACCCTACACAAACTATCCCCCTTCATTTATAAACCTTTTAAAATACCTTATCATGAAGGCAAATTACTATTTTGTGTTGGCGGTAATTATTCTCGCAGTTTCTTGTCAGAAAGAAGAAGAAGTTAAAGAGGAACTTGAGGTTGAAGATGCTATCGTTTATGAAGAATTCTTTAAAGGCGAATTAGCAGGGAAAAAATTTGAAATTGAAAATCCGGAATATAAGGAAGCAAATCGCAGTGTAGGATTTGAATCCGGAATTCCTGCACTTTCCGTATGGGGATACGAAGAAGGTTGGGGAGAAATGGGAATCTATTTTTGTTTTTATGAAGGGAAAGGCAGCTACACTACCGGAAATAAGAAAGACGTAGGCTATTCTTATTTTTGGGACGCTGAGGACAATTACTGGGAAGATCTCCCTCAAATGAATAATCCCAGTGAAATTGAAATCACTTATGCAGATGAAAATATTGTAGAAGGAACCTTTAATGTTGTCGCCTATAACATAGATGACACAACAGATGTTATAGAATTTAAAGGCTCTTTTGGAGTTCTTATCGAAAAAGAGGGGGATGAAAATTAGTTTTAGGAATTGTATAAACTACTAGAATTCCTAGTTATAATAGCAGTAACGGAAGTTTTCTTCATCCTTTTGACTGCTGTAAAAGTTTAAAAGAAGATTTTATTTATAAAATCGTGTATCCCTTTTCTGAAGCATATTATAAAGAAAATTAGAATTCTTTTTTCATCATTATCAGGCACATCGCGGGTGACTTTTATATCCGGGAGGCTATTTTTCGTTTACCCATTGCTGCTTTGAGATAGTTTGCTTATATTGAACCAGTTACCCTACACAAACTATCCCCCTTCATTTATAAACCTTTTAAAATACCTTATCATGAAGGCAAATTTCTATTTTGTGTTGGCGGTAATTATTCTCGCCGTTTCTTGTCAAAAAGAAGAAGAAGTTAAAGAGGAACTTGAAGTTGAAGATGCTGTTGTTTATGAAGAATTTTTCATAGCTGATGTACAAGGCAAAGATTTTGAAGTTCTGGACCCTGAAGCAATGAGTGCCGGCAGAAGTGTGGGACGTGAGTCAGGAATTCCCGCTCTCGGTGTCTATGGATATGAGAAAGATTATGGATATATATTCATTTACTTTTGCTTTTATGAAGGGGAAGGAACATATACCACAGCCAATAAAAAGGATGTTGGCTATTCATATCTTTGGAAAGACAATGGTGAATTTTGGGAAGACATATCAAAAATGGACACTCCCAGTGAAATAATTATCACCTATGCCGATGAAAATGTAGTGGAAGGAACTTTCGAAATCATAGCTTATAATAATGATGACCTTTCCCAAAAAATAGAAATTACCGGCTCTTTTGGGTTACTCCTTGAGGAAGAGGATACGGAAAAATAAAATTTTTGGCAAATAAGTACATCCAACTAAATCATCCCATCGCCAAAACGGCTTTTTCAGCACATTTCTCACCGTCTATAGCTGCGGAAACTATTCCGCCGGCATAACCTGCACCTTCGCCACATGGATAAAGGCCTTTGATCTGTACGTGTTCAAGCGTAGCAGGATTCCTCGGAATTCTCACAGGAGATGAAGTTCTGGATTCGGTGGCATGCACTACAGCTTCATTGGTAAAATAGCCTTTCATGCTTTTACCAAATTCCCTGAAACCATTCTGTAGACTTTTATACACAAAGCCGGGCAACACTTCTGCCAACTCAACTGAAGCAATTCCGGGTTTATAGGAAGTTACCGGCAAAGTTGCGGAAACTTTCCCATTGCTGAAGTCTACCAGCCGCTGGGCCGGAGCTGTTTGGGTTTTTCCCCCTGCTCGCCAGGCTTTTTGTTCCACCTCCTGTTGAAACCGCAAGGCTGCCAACGGCGAGTCTCCAAAAATGGCAAAATCTGATGGTCTTATTTCCACCACAATTCCCGAATTCGCGGTAGCCTGGTCCCTCTTACTCGGAGACCAGCCGTTTGTTACAATCTCACCGGGCGAAGTAGCACAGGGCGCTATAATTCCGCCGGGGCACATACAAAAAGAATAGACCCCCCTGCCCTGGACCTGTTTTACAATACTGTAAGAAGAAGGAGGTAAAAATTCGCCGCGGTTTGGCGTGCAATATTGAATTTCGTCAATTAATTCCTGTGGATGCTCCACCCTTACCCCCAGCGCAAAAGCTTTGGCTTCTATATGGATGTTTTTAGAATACAGCAATTCAAAAATGTCCCGGGCCGAATGACCGGTGGCTAAAACGACTTTTTTGGCTCCTATTTTTCTACCGTCCAGTAGTGTCACCCCCCGAATTTCTTCATCTTTAACTGTAAAATCTGTTACCCGCGAATTGAACAAAACCTCCCCTCCATGCTCAATAATAGTTCTGGTCATTTCCTGAATAATGGCCGGTAATTTATTGGTCCCAATATGAGGATGTGCCTCCACCATAATCTGTTTTGTGGCACCAAAAGCAACAAACAATTCCAGGATACGCTGTACATCACCCCGTTTTTTGCTTCGGGTGTAGAGTTTCCCATCAGAATATGTTCCGGCACCGCCTTCTCCGAAACAATAATTTGAATCCTCATTGACAACGTGCTCAATGTTCAGCTTTTTGAGATCCCTGCGGCGGGCGCGAACATCCTTTCCTCTTTCTAGCACTATGGGTTTCTTCCCCAGCTCAATGCACCGCAGTGCAGCGAAAAGTCCGGCGGGACCGGCACCCACAATGATAATTTCTTCGGCATTGGAGACATTTTGATATTCCGGAGGAGTTATCTTTTCTTCTTTAAAATCTTCTTTCAGGAACACCTGTACCTTCAGGTTAACCTTGATATTCCGCTGCCGGGCATCAATGCTTCTTTTAAGGATCTCCACATGATTGATATCCTTAAATGGCAGGTCATATTGGCGGGACAGAAACTGCTTTAAAGCTTCAGCATTTGCGGCAGTTTCAGGTGGCACCTGGAAAGAAAATTCTTTTTGCATATTCTTCAGAATTACGGCAAAGATAATATTTTGAAAGCGTAAAATTCCGCAGTAAAGCTTACCCTTAATAGTACTATTAGAAGACGGGAAAGATTCAGTTTAAAACCCTTACAAACTGCAGGTCACAACCTAAACGTGTAGGAAATTGGAAAAAAATTTGCAAATTAGCAGTAGTAACCTCTCCTTATTCCAAATTCATTAAATATGAAAAGAATTCATTTATTATTTCTGAGTCTTTTTTTTGCCTTTCAGAGCATTAATGCCCAGGATGTTGTTCAAAGTGAAGTTTCGGCTTCCAATTATCCCCAACCTCCTGATGTCCTTCAAAAAGATTCGGTACTGGTTGCCCATGGCCACACCAGGAAAGATCCTTACTTCTGGATGCGACTAACGGATGAGCAAAAGCTGGAGACACCACCGGACGAACAAACCCAAAGAGTGCTGGATTATCTTAATGCTGAAAATGAATATACTCAAACAGTAATGGCAGACACAGAAGACCTGCAGGAAAAACTCTATAAGGAGATCGTTGGCCGCATCAAACAAACAGATGAATCTGTTCCCTATTTTAAAAATGGCTACTGGTACTACACCCGCTATGAGGAGGGCAAGGAATATCCCATATATGCCAGAAAAAAAGGGACCATGGATGCAAAGGAGGAGATCCTTATCAACGCCAATGAAAGAGCTGCAGGTCACGACTACTACAATGTTACGGGTCTGGAAGTAAGTCCCGATAACAAAATCCTCGCTTTTGGAGAGGATACTTTAAGCCGAAGAGTCTATCACATCCAGTTCCTTAACCTCGAAACAGGAGAACTTTTGGATGATAAGCTGGAGAATACTACCGGCGGCGGTGCATGGGCAAATGACAATAAAACATTTTTCTACACCACAAAGAACAAAGTTTCCCTTCTTTCAGAAAAGATCTACCGCCATACTCTTGGAGAAGATCATGCAGAAGATGAGCTGGTTTACCACGAAAAAGACCCATCGTTTTATATAGGCGTGGGAAAAAGTAAGTCTGATGAATACATCATGATTTTTACCGGGAGTACCCTTACCAGCGATTATCACATCTTAAAAGCCGATGATCCTAATGGTGATTTTAAACAATTTACTCCCCGGGAAGAAGGACTTGAATATAGCATCGATCATTACGAGGATAAATTTTATGTGGTCACTAACCTGGATGCCAAGAACTTCAGGTTAATGGAAACCCCGGAAGGCGCTACAGCAAAACAGAACTGGAAAGAGGTGATTCCCCATCGGGAAAATGTCTTGCTGCAGGGCATTGAAGTATTTGACAACTACCTGGTTGTGAATGAGCGAGGAAACGCACTCACCCATTTGCGCATCATTGACCAAAAAACGGGAGAGGAGCATTATCTTGAATTCGAAGAACCGGCATATGTAGCTTTCTTGTCTGTAAATCCGGAATTCAATACCAACAAACTTCGTTATATGTATTCTTCCTTTACCACGCCTATTTCCACCATAGAATACAATATGGAAACAGGTGAAAAAGATATATTAAAGGTGCAGGAAGTAGTTGGAGGCCATGATCCTTCAGATTACGTGACTGAACGCTTTTTCGCAGAAGCCAGGGATGGTGTAAAGGTTCCCGTGACGGTAGTTTATAAAAAGACGACAGAGAAAAGTGCAGATACACCATTGCTGTTATATGCTTACGGTTCTTATGGTTCTTCTACAGACCCCTATTTCAATTCGGCCAGGCTTAGTCTGCTTGACCGCGGATTTATCTTTGCCACGGCTCATGTGCGGGGTGGACAGGAAATGGGAAGAGAATGGTATGAAGAAGGGAAAATGTTCAAAAAGAAAAACACCTTTAATGACTTTATAGATGTTGCAGACCATCTTATAAAAAACAATTACACTTCTGCAGATCATCTTTATGCACAGGGAGGCAGCGCCGGAGGCTTACTCATGGGTGCAGTTGCCAACATGGCTCCTGAAAAATTTAACGGAATTATTGCCGGTGTACCTTTCGTAGATGTGATTTCAACCATGATGGACGAAACAATTCCGCTTACCACCAATGAATTTGATGAATGGGGCAATCCAAAGAACAAGGCCAGCTATGATTATATGCTGTCTTATTCCCCTTACGATAACGTCACCGAAAAGGAATATCCTCATATGCTGGTGACTACCGGCCTTTTCGATTCTCAGGTCCAGTATTGGGAACCGGCAAAATGGGTAGCAAAATTGAGAGACAAAAAAACGGGTGACAGCCTATTGCTTCTTGACACCAACATGGAAGCCGGCCATGGCGGAGCTTCCGGAAGGTTCGAAAGATTTAAAGAAGTAGCCCTTGAATATGCTTTCCTTCTAAAGCTGGAAGGCATGGTTGAAAACTAATTTTAGAGTGGTTTCTGCGGAAATTATTCTGCAGAAACCACTACATCATCCAGTTCATAAACCCCGTTGTAGTACGCCATATCACTTCCGGTGTACCTGAAGGCGATATATCCTTTGCCTTCAACGCAGGAAAGATCTATAAGGCCTGAAGAGATCCAGTCTCCAAAAAAGTCATTATTCTGCGCTATGTAGGCTGCGGAAAGGATTTGCCATTTTGCCTTTAGCAGGTTTTCTTCAGCACCATCCCAATCTGTGGAGATGAGAACTTCCATAAAACTTCCGTTAGCGAAACTGGTGGAGGACTTGAAGTTTAAAACTTCACCTGAATTTGTGTCGAAATTGAGTTTTGGCGTGATCAACCAGCTAATGCTTCTAACATCTCCAGATCCTCCCGGTCTCATTCTTACAGATTTCCCTAAGGAGGCATTTGCTCCTGTTGCCGAAAAGGCTTCCCAGGGTTTGGAACCTTCCTGCACTATATTTTTCCACCCGTTGCCGTCTACAGGTTTGTTGTTCTTTTGAGAAGAAAAATCGTCTTCAAAAAGAATTTTACTTCCGGTATCAACAGCCTTTCCGCAATTTACTTCTTCAGGATCACAGCGGTTACTATTGTCGAATTGCACGTCTTTGGGCGAATTGAGATAAATGGTATAAAAATCATCATAGTAATCCCGGGTGAGAATTCCCTGCAAACTGCCAGAGCCCTGTGGCAGTTTCAACATATTAAAATCTGCATAGGTGCTGGTGCTAAGAATGAATGGAAAATCTCCTGTACAACTCTCCACCAGCCTTTCCCCATCGAATTCATCATTGTCCTGGGAAGCATAGGTAAAAGGATTTGCGGGGTTAGTCAGCATTTTATTGAACTGTACATTCTTTATCCTTACATAAAGGTTCTCCAATTGGTCAGAAAAGTCGGCCGCCTGAATCAGCTTCGGCGTGATGTGAGCAACTTCGGAAGTTCTTGTAATGTGGTAAGATATTCTTGACTGCGGAATATTCTCGATATTTTTGCCATTAACCACTCCCAGTGCCGGAACTCCATGTGAAATCCCAAGGCTAAGTCCTTTCAGGTTGATATGCACTTTTCTTCCGAAGTTATAGAACTGGTAATAAGAGGTCATATTCAGTTTGATGGTGATTCCCGCCAGGGGCTCCTCTTTTTTATCCTGTACCACCAGCTCCTTATAAAAGTTTCCTGCCTCGTCGCTGGAAACAACATAAGCTTCCAGAATTAAGTCTTTTTCGAAGGTGATGGTCTCATCAGGGTTTTGATAGTAAAGCCCAAGAACAGCATTGAGATCTGTGTTAATCAAAGAGGAAAGATCATTTCCGGGATCTGATTGAGGGACCGCAAATTCTTCTTCGGGAGAACAGGCTGCAAGAAACAGCAGGCTCAAAAATGGTAAAATCTTCTTCATCTTCAGAATCTATAATAAATGTGAGCATAGTATGTAGTGCCGGGGCCAAACCAGTACTTGGGAGCAAAAAGAGTTTTCTCCCGTTCAAAATCTGTTTTTAACAGGGTGTAATTCACATTACGCGACTGTTCATAACCTCCGGTCTTATATTCGGAATTGAGGACATTGTTGAGGCTGGCAAAAACACCCACAAACCTGTTTTTAAGTCTCCAGGATTTTCCGCCAACCATGTTCACCAGCATATAGCTATCAAACTCTTCCTGCTGAAGCAGTTTTGCAGCAGTTGCTTCATCATACGCAAGCAGCGGAAATCCGTCCCTGTCTGTATAAAAATTCCTGGTGCGGGTGAGGGGAGCTATGTCTACAAAAGCTTTGGAAAAGAAATTAGCCGTTGCCGAAATCCACCAGTAAGCCGGATCCCTATATTCAAATCCAATCTGTGCCGCCTGCTGCGGACCACCCGGAAGTCTGTAGTCAATAATATTTGCAAGTCCCATCTCCCGCACTTCAGTAAAATCATCTGAAGTTAAATAAAGCCTGGGATTGGAACTGTAAATATATTCCCCCAAAGAGCCTGCTGATTTAAAGTTCAAAGTAGAAGTTATTGGCACCTCCAGGCCAAATTCCACTCCCATATGCCTCTTATCGATGCCGGTGAGCACTTCCTGAACAAAAGCAGTAGTTGCTTCCCTACCTGCGCCTGAAAGCCCGTCAGCATAGTAAAAGGAGATCTCGGTAACGTCTTCAAAAATGCCATAAAAACCGGTAATTCTTCCCCTTGCAAACGGCGTACGGATAACATAACCTGCATCTACTGTAAGAACCTGCTCATTGTTTAAATTCCTTACCACATCATTGTTCTGACGGGTATTCGAAAAAGAATTCCGCAGGCTGGGCGGCTTTGTAAGATGAGCCGCATTAAAGTTAAGTAAATGTCTCCCATTGATCTTATAGGTGAATCCTGATTTTATGCCGTAGTTCCCGAAAGTCAATTCCTTGCTTTCCCCCAAAGAATTTTCAGGAAAGTTTCCGTTTTGAAATAGTCCGTTTCTTTGATAAGAAGTTCCGGAAGCCTCGCCAGCAATATAACCATCCAATCGTTTGCTGCTGAATTCTGCCTGCAGGAATCCGCCGCCATTCGTAGCGAAAAGTTCATAATGGTATTTAAAAATGTCATTTTCGGCAACTAATCTGTTGGGCTGCCGCAGGTCATTCTGAGCGGAAGAACCGGTAGAAAAAGCATCTACATCCAGGAAATAAGGCGCACCAAAAAGGTCTAAAACCGAAGCGAAATTTTCACTTTTTAAATGTCTTAGGTGAACCGCACCATTGAGAGAGACCCGGCTGTTCCAATGGTACCTGAAAATTGTATTTCCTGAAATTTGTTGATCATCTGTCCGGTCTTCATAAAGAGCATAGATTGCATTCCCACCCGCGGCTTCAGATGTTTGGTTGGCAAGATAAAGATTCTCCCAGTCCAACTGCCCGTCCCGGATAAAATCCTGTTCTGCCAGATAGGCCGACTGATAATCGGGATTATCCTCAAACCTTAAAAAATAAGAAGGAAGTTTTTGGTAGTAAGCAGGATCCGGATTGCTACCCCCGCCAATAAATATTGTTTCCCCGTTGTTGTCTGTAAAAATTCTGCTTCCGCCATAATCGATCCTACTGTTCCCTGTCTTTCCAAATTGATAAGCCAGATTTGTATTAAGCTTTAATTTTTCGCTAATACGCCAGTAATGATTCAGCATTAAAACCGGCTCCTCCACTTCCCTCACTCTGGAATTTCTTATCTCCCCCTCCTGAAATCCCCAATAGGAATTGTAACTGTTACCACGCAATTCGTAGATCTCTTGTGTATTGGGAGAATTCTTGCCACGACGATTGGGAGCGTAAAATCCGGTGAAGTTGAGGCTATGGCTATCGCTGAATTTCCTTTCTACGGAAGCAAAAAAGGAATTTGCGTCATATAATGTTCCTTCGATAAAGCTTTCTTCGGCAAATCTTCTTGCAACCGAAACAGAATAAGCCCAGCCGGAAGGGAGGAGCCCGCTATGATAGCTGCCCATAGCCTTGCCTGTATAAGATCGGTTAGCAACGGCATAGGAAAATTTTCCGCCGTGAGGGTACTGTGAAGCTCTCATGATGATATTTGTTGTGCCGGCGGGGCCACCAAAGGAAACTTCTGAAGGAGTAGTGCCCATTGTAAAGACCTGGTTTCTCTGAACATCGTTAAGTCCGCCCCAATTGCTCCACAAGGGTCTGCCATTAAAGAATTTATTCATTTCAACCCCGTTGATGAGCACTTTGCTCCACTCACTGTCATAACCACGTGGCCGGAAAAAGGTGGAACTAAAATCGAAAGCGGCCGCATTAAGAAACACATCCTTTGACGCCTGCAGCAATCCGGCAACATTTGCAAAACTTCCGTCTTCCTCGTCCAGCTCATGATCTTCAAGGCTGATGATATTATTTTGCTGTTGCATTTCAGGCAGGTCTGGCTTTAGAAAGATCAAGCCGAGATCTATAGCTTCAGAAGCAAACCTTACAGGAAAATGTTTTTCAAAATAGGCATTTTTGGAAAGGGTAATTACGGCCTCGCCCTGAGGAAGTGCTTCAGAAATATGAAAAACACCTTCAGCGTCTGACAATCCCCGGGTGGTGGTTCCTGAAATAAGCACAACGACCCCCGGAACCGGTTTTCCTGAAAGCTCATCGACGACCTTTCCTGATACCGACTGCCCGAAAGCAGTGGCTGAGAAAAATAAAAAAACAGGAAATTTCCTCCCGAAAGAAATTATGCTCATAACAGTCTAGCGGGGAGGCATTTAAGCCGGCAATAATATAAAAATTATTCTATATTTAGGATGTGCAGCAGCATATTTAACTAAATAATATTCAGGTGATTATAAAAAGATATTTTTTGCTCCTTTCAGCCTTAATTCTCTGGAACTCTCCTTCGGTTTCATGTCAGGAAAAGCGGGAATATGAGGTGGTGAGCATTGCATTCTACAATCTGGAGAACCTTTTTGATACCTATGATGATCCTAATATTTTCGATGATGATCGCACTCCTGCCGGAAAGGATAAATGGACAGAAGAGCTGTATAGAAAAAAGCTGGAAAATATGGCTTTAGCAATCCACGAGATTGGCAGGGAACAAACCAATGCTCCTCCCGCTTTACTGGGAGTTTCTGAAGTCGAAAACAGGAAGGTTCTTGAAGACCTGATAGAAACACCACTTTTAGCACCCTACAATTATGGAATCATTCACTTCGATTCGCCCGATGAAAGAGGTATAGATGTCGGCTTACTCTATCAAAAGGCATTTTTCATCCCCTTACATTGGTCCAGTCACGAACTTGTACTGTATGAGCCGAAAACTCCTTCTAAAAGAGATTTTACAAGGGATCAGTTAATAGTCACCGGACTACTAAAAGGAGAAGAAATACATGTAATGGTAAACCATTGGCCTTCGCGAAGCGGGGGAGAAAAATTAAGCAGCCATAAGCGAGAAAATGCAGCCAGGTTGACCCGGAGGATTTCAGATTCACTTTTTAGGATCAATCCTTATTCCAGGATCATTGTTATGGGTGATTTTAATGACGATCCCATTAGTAAAAGTTTGTCCAAAGTTCTGGGGGCAAAATCCAAAAGGGATGATCTGGGATTGGACGAATTTTACAATCCTTATCATTCAATCTTCAGGAGCGGAGCAGGAAGTTCGGCATATCGGGATACATGGAACCTCTTTGACCAGATCCTCGTCTCAAAAACCCTCACACAAAAAAACCCTGAAAAATTCTCATTTTTCAGGGCCTATATTTTTGACGAGCCTTTTTTGATCACCCGGGAAGGGCAGTATAAAGGATATCCATTCCGCAGTTTTGGCAGCACCGGCTTTACCGGTGGCTACAGCGACCATTTTCCGGTATTTATTCTTCTAATCAAAGAAAAATTTTAAAACCAGGCACTCCAGGGGATTCTTGATAAAACGAAGATCAATGCCAGGCTGTAAAAAATCGAAAGGGTTTTAAATTTAGGGTGTGAGGTAAGCTTTTTCTTGTGTTTGGAATAACCTACAGTGATAAGGATCACCGAAATGATCATGATTAACGGGTGTTCAACAAGATAAAGACGTAGAGTAGAATCTTTCATAACGCCACCCATGCCTACTTCTCCCAGGGCCTGAAAATAAGGAGAAACAAAATACAAGACAATTCCTATGAGGAGCTGGATATGGCTTGTTATAAGAGTAAAAAGCGCTAATCTAAACTCTGTTGCCCCGTAATCCTTTTTACTGAAAAGTCCGACAAGAGAGAGGACAACGGTTATAAGTAACACCAGGAGGACCAGATATGCCCACCAGGAATGAATGAATTGAACTGTTTCGTACATGGTTATTGGTTTTAGGGTAAAGATATGTTTTTTGCATAAAAAAACCGCCCCGGTTCTCTGGGGCGGTTTCTAAATTTGTTAGAAGAAGGATTTAGTTAGCAACCCATTCTCCACCTTGCTTAATTACACTTACAGATCGGGTAGAATAAGAACCTGAATAAGTAGTAACATTAACAACATATTTTTGACCTTCCGGTGCATTTGGATCAATTCTGTCAAGAATAATACCTACCGCTTCCACAAACATTTCATCTGTCCAGGCTGTAGTATATCCTGTACGGACCTCGAAGCTGGAATAACGCTTCACGTTAGCTGCAGGCTCAGGATACACACTTAGAAGTGCATCACCAACCACAGCGTAATCACCAGGTGCAAAGTTGTATATGATCGTATTATCTGGCTCCCAGGTTGTACCGTTGTGTCCAAACTGGAGAGTTTGCTCTACAAGTGCTCCAGGGGCTGTCCATTTTGTTCCGTCAAAGGTGAAAGTCTCAAGATTTTTCACAGTCTTTCCACCACCAATGTGACGAGCATACATTACGGTTTTTGTATCACCTTCCTGTGCATAGGGAAACCTCAAACGAAGGAAATTAGAAAGATCTGCGATAGCATCTTCTCTGTTAGAAAAGTTTGGAAATCTCTCTCCCATTTCAGTGTAGTCTTCTTTTGTCAAAGTAACTACTTCCATCCAGGTCTCACCATTATATACATGAGTAGTTGTTCTTGTAGAGGTACTACCTGCATAGTATTCATAGGTAAGTTCTACAGCATCACCTTCGGCAGCATCAGGATATTTATAGTCAAGGAACTTAACCATATCATCTGCGCTGTCAAAGTTGCCGTATTTAAATCCAAGTTCTTTATATTCTTCTGAGGTAACTTCATATTCTGTGAAATTAGTAACCTCAAAGTTAGGATTTTCAATAACGACAGTGACATTAGCAATAGATCCCTCACCCAATACAGGAAAACGTTCATTTAAAAAAGCTGGAATAGCAGCATTAGCAGCATCTAAAGAGGCGAAAAATTCATCCTCCAATCCTAAACCGCCCTTTTCAACAGAAGTGGTGTAATCATCCTCTGTAAGGACATATTCAACCGTTCCAAAATTTGGTTCAGCATCAATGGCAGCATTCACTTCTTCCTGAATGTCTTCCATAGGTTCACAGCCGGACAATAGTACCGCTGCAATCGTCATTAAAAAATAAACTGACTTTTTCATTTTAATTTTTTTAGAAGTTAAGTTTTAGTCCAACAGTGAAACTTCTTCCCCATCCATAATACACTCTGGATTTTTGGTAAGTCCCTGTTCCTCCATCTCTTGCAAAAGATACATATTCAGTATCAAATACGTTGTTAAGGTTTGCAATTAATAGTGCATCAAAACCTGCAAGATCAAATCCATGGGTAGCTCCAAAATCTACAAGACCATAAGCAGGAATTTCCCAGGCAGGTACTATTACTTCGGAAGTTTTTGAGTTTGGATCAAAATCTGCATAAAGATTGTCATTGTAAGTCCAATCTACTCTAAGACCGGTATTTTCAAATACATCCCAGTCTGCTCCAAGAGCAAAAGTAGTTTGTGCAGAACCTCCAACTTTAAGGTCTTCGATATAAACATCAATGGTTCTTACAACTTCTTGTTGCTCATCTATAATGTCAACTCCTGTTACGTTGTTCATCCATCTCCAGTCACCAAAAGAAGCCATACCTGTCAAGGTTAGGTTCTCAAAAGGACGAAAATCAACATCCATTTCAACTCCCTGGTGAAGTGCATTAATTCCAAGAATGTTAACAAATCCTACAGTCCCATCAGGTTGCTCGAAGCTAATTGGAAGAGTTCTGTCATTCCACTGGGTACGGTAAGCATTAAGGTTAACTCTCAGGTTAGTGGATCTAAATCCATATCCAAGTTCCGCACTAAAGATCTTTTGGTTTTCTGCATCAGCATTGATATCATTCCTGAAGTTTAGGAATACAGCATCAAAATCTGGCGCCTTTTCAAAATAACCAATGTTAGCAAATACGTTGTGATTTCCGGTAAGGTTATAGTTAGCACCCCCTTTAGCACTGTATCCAAAGAAGTTTTGATAATCTGTCTCTCTTTCAGGATCTGAATCAAGGTAGCTGAAGTAATCAAGTCTCTTATAACCGGTGTTTGAAGCAGCCACAGAGATAAAGGCAGAAAGGTCGTTTCTTGAATATTCAGCCTGAGCAAAAAGACCCGCCCAGTTTACAAAACCTTCATCATAATAACTGATCTTGTCTCCAACTTCAGCCATATTTAATGGATTGTTTTCGTTACTCCTGTCTATGGCAAAACGTCCTCCAAGAAGGTCGGTAAGCTCAGTATAATGTTCCCCTACATAATAACGAAGATCGGCTCCTCCAGTAAAGGTGATATCTTCTGAAAGTTCTGTAGTTAAAGTAGAAAGCGCACCATACCATTGGTGATTATTTCTTGAGGCTCTTAAATAGGTTTCTGAACCAAGAGCTCCGCGTGCTTCATTCTCATCTACAATTCTGTCAAGATCAATAGGTCCAAGTTCCCCGATTCTGTAGTCAGAATCAAGTCCGAACTTGTTTACTCCTGCCCATCCGCCACCGCCTCCGGTACCAAATGAAGCATAAAGTGCAGTAGAAAGTGTTGTAGCATCACTAATGTTCCAGTAGTGGTTTAAGCTCATCTGTGGTTTGTGGTAGAAGTTATCTTCAATGTGCTTAACCTCTCCATTAAGATAGCCCCAGTCTCCATTGAATCTGTCTCCTCTTTCGCTTCTTTCATAAACTGAAATCTCATGGGCATTTTGACGTTGCCCGTGATATTGTGGAGCACCAAATACTGTAAATGATAGTTGGTGATCTTCATTAAATTGTTTTGCGATGTTAAGGAAATAAGAATAAGCTTCAAATTCTGTAGCATCTACGTAACCGTCACCTGTGGTTTTAGAAGCAGAAATTGTAGCTGCCCATCCATTATCCAGTAAACCTGTAGAGACTGTTGCTCCGATTTTCTGACGGTTATAGGTTCCCATTTCATAAAAAAGATTTCCACCTTCTTCTGAATCGGTACTTTTTGTAACGATGTTAATTGTACCCCCAATAGAAGGCACAGCAACCTTAGAAGCTCCAAGACCACGCTGAACCTGCATAGAACGGGTAACATCTGAAAGACCTGCCCAGTTTGACCAGTAAACACGTCCATTTTCCATGTCGTTTACTGGGATACCATTGATCATCACCGCAATATTCTCAGAGTTAAATCCTCTCAAACGGATTTCAGAATCTCCAAAACCACCACCACCTTTGTGAGCATAAACCCCCGGGGTAGATTTTAGAATTTCAGGAAACTCCTGGCTTCCAAGCTGAGTCTCAATCTCTTCGGCCCTAATTGTAGAAACTGCAACCGGAGTTTTACGATCAATAGCTAAAGAGTAAGCAGTGATCACAATCTCGTCAAGAGCATCTGCATCAGGAGTAAATTGAATTCTTCCAAGATCAACAGTCTGACCGTTGGCTACTTTAAATTCTACTCTTTTAGTTTCAAAACCTACGTAGCTAATTTCAATAGTGCCGCTTGCCTTCTCCACTTCAAGACTAAAAACCCCACCAAAATCGGTGATCGTTCCATTGTTGGTTCCCACTACCCTTACGTTAGCACCGGGTAAAGGGGCTTCCATGTCAGCATCTATCACCGTACCGGTTACGACGCCTTGTGCAAAAATTGTAGCCGACGTTAAAAAAAACGCTAATGCTAAAAATTTCCTCATTGTGTAATTTGTTAGTTTGTGTTTAAAAAGTTGGTGCAAAAGAACAACTTTCTTTAAAAATATCCTTTAACTTAAGGTTAAGAATTTTTCACAAAAAGGAAGACGTTTTCAACAGTCTGCAAAATGAAACAACCCCCTGTTCTTCAGGAGGTTGCTCGAAATCTTAATAAAAAGCTAACTTGCTGTTATTGTTGAAGATAAAACTTTAACAGTTGTGAAGTAGAAGAATCATGCTCTGCAACCTTCTTTTCCTCTATTTCTTTCAAAATATTTGTAGCCAATTGCTTACCCAATTCCACGCCCCATTGATCATAACTGTATATGTTCCAGATAATACCCTGCACGAAGATCTGATGCTCGTATAGTGCTATTAACTTTCCAAGGCTTTCCGGAGTTAATTGATCGATGAGAATAGTGGTGGTGGGATGATTGCCCTTGAAGACCTTAAAAGGTAAAAGTTTTTCCACTTCAGAAGCCGGTGTTTTTTTAGATTCCAGTTCCTTTCTTACCTCCGGGGAACTCTTCCCCTGCAACAGCGCTTCTGTCTGTGCAAAGAAATTGGCCATCAACTTATTGTGGTGATCCTGTTCATTATGCAAAGATCTCCTGAAGCCAATAAAATCTGCGGGGATCAACTTTGTCCCCTGGTGGATCAACTGGAAGAAGGCATGCTGGGAATTGGTCCCGGGCTCCCCCCAAACTATGTTTCCGGTTTGATAGGTTACCTCATCCCCATTGCGATCCACTCCCTTACCGTTGCTTTCCATAATTGCCTGTTGTAAATAGGCAGGAAACCTGTGAAGATATTGGGTATAAGGAATGATTGCCTGTGTTTCAGCTTTAAAGAAGTTGTTGTACCACACCGTAAGCAATGCCAGTTGCACAGGAAGATTATCTTTAAAATCAGTTTCTTTAAAATGCCTGTCCATTTTACGGGCACCTTCAAGCAAAGCTTCAAAATTATTATAACCTACCGCGAGAGCTATAGATAATCCTACCGCACTCCAAAGCGAAAAGCGACCGCCAACCCAATCCCACATGGGGAAAATATTTTCGGTTTCGATTCCAAAATCCTCCACAGCCTTTACATTGCTGGACACGGCAATAAAGTGCTTCGCAACTGCCTCTGTAGGAGCTTTTCTGGTAAACCACTTTCTAATAGTATTGGAATTAGTAAGGGTTTCCTGGGTGGAAAAAGATTTGGAAACTATTACAAAAAGAGTGGTTTCAGGATTGAGATCCTTGATCACTTCCTGCACGTGATCTCCATCAACATTAGAAACAAAATGTATTTTAAGATGATTCCTGTAATGTTCTAAAGCTTCGGCCACCATCACAGGTCCAAGATCTGAACCTCCGATTCCAATGTTAACAATATCGGTAAAAGCTTTTCCTGTATAGCCTTTTTTAGCACCGGTTATGACAGAATAGCAAAAATTTTTGATCTTCTCCTTTACCTCAAAAACTTCAGGTATTACATTTTCACCATCAACCTTAATTAATGCGTCCTGCTCATCCCTAAGAGCGGTATGAAGTACAGCACGACCTTCGGTCTTATTAATGGTCTCTCCTTCAAAAAGAGCATTTATAGCTTCTTTTAAACCTGCTTCTTCAGCAAGCTGCAACAGCAGATCTTTGGTTTCGGCAGTGATAAGATTTTTGCTGTAATCTACATATAGATCCTCCCAGTTAAGGGTAAAAGCTTCGGCCCGTGCAGGATCATTTTTAAACTCCTGCTTTAGATCAAGATCTTTTATTCGATTATAATGCTCCTGTAATTTTTTCCAGCTTTCAGTTTGGGTAGGGTTGGTATTGGTCATTTTTTATATGGATTCTTTAAATTCTATCTGCCCTAACTCATCCTTCAACGGTTCAATAGTAGCAAAATAGGAAGGGATGTATTTATCTTCAATAGGCTCCGCCGAAGGGAGGTTCTGCCGGAAAGGATCAACCTGTACCCCATTCTTCCAGAAGCGATAGCATACGTGTGGTCCTGTTGCCAGCCCGGTACTTCCCACGTACCCTATTACTTCCCCCTGCTTTACCCTTTCCCCCTGCCTAACTGCGCGTTTAGACATGTGAAGGTATTGGGTAGTATAGGTATCATTATGCTTGATCTTCACATAATTTCCATTACCTGCGGTGTAGGAAGACGCAATAACTACCCCGTTTGCGGTACTTTTTATAGGAGTCCCATGAGCTGCGGCATAATCGGTTCCTTTGTGAGCTTTCCAGCGTTTTTGCACCGGATGGAACCTGTTTGGACTAAAGCGGGAAGATATTCTGAAGAAATCTAAAGGAGCCTTCAAAAAGAAACTTTGTAAAGGTCGTGCTTTTTCATCATAGTAATCTCTGCTACCCGCTACAGAATCCACCATGAAATTAAAAGCATAATAAGGTTTGTCCTCATGATAAAAGACTGCTGCTTCTATATTTTCGATACCGGCATAGATAGTATCATTAATGTACTTCTCATTATAAACCAGCTTAAACCGGTCTCCTTTTTGAAGCCTGAAGAAATCTATACTCCATTGATAAATATTGCTCATTTCATGAGCCAAGAGATAATTAAGACCAGCATCCTCCATAGCTTCAGAAAGACTGGAGTTGATCATTCCCGCAACAGTTTTCTTGGTAATAGTTACAGGTTTTTTGGCGGTATAGGCATTAATACTGTCTCTGAGATCAACCACGGTATAATTCACCAGGTCATTTTCATAGATAAAGGCTTTTGGCGTTTGTGCAGAATCCCTTTCCTTTAAAATGACATAAGGTTTCCCCACTACAATTCTTCGCGGATTCAAAGTGTCACGTACTTTATTCACAATTTCGAAGATCTTATTTGGATCCACCCCATGAGTGCCAAGGATCACCCCAAAACTGTCGCCATTGCGTATGGTATCTCTTACCACTTCATAGTCATTCAGAATAAACCCGTACTCATTGATTATGGCAGGTTCAGGTTTTTCCGTTTTAATGTTATCGGCTATTTCGTCATTTTTCGGCTGGTCATTGCAGGCCGTTAAGGCCATCATCAACATTAGCAGGTAACTAAATTTCTTCACTCTTTATGTTTTTTAATGTGTTATCAATTCTTCAACCCATTGCTTTCCCCAATCCTTCATTTCTTGGGTACTCCAAAGTTCAGGAAAAAATGTAATTTTTTGAAAACCAGGAGGTAAAAAATCCTTCCAGTTAGTTCCACCGGTTGCTTTTACAGCACCTTTCTTTAGCATTAAATATCTTTGCGCCGCACCTATATGCACAAGCAACCAATTCACATTCACTGCTACATCCAGGTTACGCAACGCCTCAATTAAGTCTTTATTGTTTTTTTCTCCCTCAGGAAGAGAATTATACAGTTCCAGCAAGGTTTTCCCTTCTAATTTTTTTGCGAGCCGTAGGAAAATTTCATCATATTTTTCCTCGAACTGTCTTAAAGTGAGTGTTTTTTCTCCGGTATCTGTACTAATACCGCCTCTCTTCCAATAAATATTTTGATAAACTTCTTCTAAATTCTTATTGCTACGGAAGTTTTCTCTATCGCCATGATGTACCAGGTTGTGCAGGGGGGTTGAATAGATCTCGATCATTCTGAATTGCCCTGACTGGAATCCGCTCGCCGGAAGCAGGGCCATTCTAAACTTCAGAAACTGGTCCTTTTCCATGCCGCGGATCATCACATCAAAAGAATTGGTTTGAATGCGAAAGTACCTTATGATCCTGTTGAGTTTTTGTATAAAAAAATCGGCTGTAAGGGATTTTTCTTCTACCAGCTGCTTTTGCTCGTGGAGAATGAGCTTAAAATAAAGTTCGGTGATCTGGTGGTACCCTATAAAGATCTCTTCGTCGGGAAAATGGGTTTTGGTGTTCTGAAGACTTAACAATGTATCCAGACTGATGTAATCCCAATAAGTCAAATACTTGTCATACAGAAGGCCGTCGAGATAAGACCCCAGATCCTGACCGGAATTTCTAAATTTTTCTTCCAGCTGCCGGACCTTTTCGGCTATCTCGGGATGTATTCCTTCCATGTTAATCCATTATTATATTTAAGGGATGTTTTAAACCTTTAAAAGCATCAATATCTGCATCCAGAGATCCAACTGCTAAATTGGCTTTAATTTTTATTGGCATACGATTTTTGTCATCGCTTACCCACATAGTTAATCCCTCTTTCTTTTCAAATACCCGTCCTGCAAGAACATAAGGCTGAAATTTTAGTGCCGCAATATTACCTAATTTTGTTTTTACTACCTCCCTTCCAAGGAATTTTAACTGGAAATCATGAATTTCATCGTCTAAAAACATTTTTATGCTGTGCATTTCTCCTGCCTCCAGTTCCTTTACATCAAGATTATTCCTTAAATGATAAAAGGAAGAGATCATATCCTGAACATTAGCCGGAATTTTATAAGTATTGCGTTCATTATGCTTACGATTAAAAACATGTGCGGCACCATTTTCATGGTCAAAATCCACTAAAAGATCTCTGGTATGACCTCCTTCATCAATTTGCCTAATAAACCTGAGAGGCATTCCTGTTTCCTTGTGCATAAAAGATTCATAATTATCATCTACTTTAAAGAAAACATGCACCATCCCAGTAGAATTACCTTTTCCTACCACGTGATAAACCGGTTGGTTTTTAAAGGTAGTTTCTTTTACTTCAAGAGTTGCAAAACCCGCATTGACCATTCCATAGTGGACTCTGAATCTAAACCATTCCCCATCCTGGAAAGCCTGGTGAGATTGTGCAGAGACATTAAGGGCTATAAGAGAAATTATAACTGCGAATATTTTTTTCATGTTTAAGTAGGTTTAACTCTTTATAGGCTTACAATTACAATTTCTATTCCAAAGGTATTAAAACGAAAAAACCCCGTCAATACAATGACGGGGTTTTTAATCTTATTAACCAACTAAAACTTAAATTATGAAAAAAAAGTAATTTTTTTTCCAACTTTGGTAACCACTCCAAAATTGCGGTGCAAAAGTCTTATATAAATCCTGTTATAACAACAGAAAAATTAACTTTAACTAAACACAATTGGGAATAATTTATTTTTAAGTTTCAGTTTACGATTTTATTAATAAAATAATTAAAATTACAAGGTTCCCCGCAACGTTTGCTCTCTTTCAATTGCTTCAAAAAGAGCTTTAAAATTTCCTTTCCCAAAGGATTGTGCTCCTTTTCGCTGAATGATCTCAAAGAACATGGTTGGACGATCTAAAACAGGTTTGGTAAATATCTGTAAAAGATAACCCTCATCATCGCGGTCTATTAACACTCCCAATTCCTTAAGCGGCTCCAGTTCTTCATCGATCTCTCCCACCCTGTCAAGAACATCGTCATAATAAGCCTCGGGCACATAAAGAAATTCCACGCCGCGGTCGCGTAAAGCAGTCACAGTCTCTATAATATTATCTGTCGCTACTGCGATATGTTGAACGCCTGCCCCGTTGTAGAAATCAATATATTCTTCTATCTGAGATTTCTTCTTTCCTTCAGCAGGCTCATTAATAGGAAATTTGATCCTTCCGTTTCCATTGCTCATCACTTTACTCATCAGAGCTGTATAGTCTGTAGAAATGTCTTTATCATCAAAAGACACCAATTGAGCAAAGCCCATTACTTTAGCATAGAACTCACACCATTTGTTCATTTCGTTCCATCCAACGTTACCAACCATATGGTCGATATACTTCAATCCCACATCTTTAACTTTGAAATTGGGCTTGTATTCTTTATAACCGGGAAGAAAAGGACCAGAGTAATTCTTTCTTTCCACAAAAATATGCACTGTCTCACCATAGGTATGGATTCCGGATAGAACCACATGACCGTGCTCGTCGCTCAACTCTCTTGGCTCAAAATAAGATTTTGCTCCTCTCTTGGTAGTTTCTTCATAGCTCTTACGGGCATCGTCAACCCATAGGGCAACAACTTTTACCCCGTCACCATGTTTGTCGATATGTTCATTGACCTCTCCTCCGGGTTGTAAAGGACTGGTAAGGACCAATCGAATTTTTCCCTGTTGTAAAACATATGAAACCCTATCTTTACTTCCAGACTCCAGACCGGAATAAGCTACCGGCTGGAATCCCCAGGCTTGTTGGTAATAAAAAGCAGCTTGCTTTGCATTGCCAACATATAATTCAACGTAATCTGTTCCCAGAAGCGGAAGAAAATCTTCGGCCTGGGGTACAGTTTTCTTTATTTGTGTGGTGTTTTCTGTAGACATAATTTTATTTTTTAAAGTCGCACTGCGATCTGTTTCTATTTCAATTAAACGGAATCCAAAGTTAATCTTTTTGGAAAGTTTGGATTAATGCTCCAGCCAGGATTGGTAATAAGTGTCATCGGCAATATCCATGGCATCTTTGGTCACCATAAGCGGCTTAAAAGTATCGACCATAACGGCAAGCTCGTCTGTTTTGGTTTTTCCGATACTCCTTTCTGCTGCCCCGGGATGTGGACCGTGAGGAATACCCGCAGGGTGAAGGGAAATATGTCCTTCTTCAATATCATTACGGCTCATAAAATCACCATCCACATAATACAGGACCTCATCGCTGTCAATGTTGCTGTGATTATATGGTGCAGGAATACTTTCAGGATGGTAATCATACAACCTGGGCACAAAGGAACACACTACAAAAGCATCTGTTTCAAAAGTTTGATGCACCGGTGGCGGCTGATGAATACGCCCCGTAATAGGTTCAAAATCGTGAATCGAAAAAGCATAAGGGTAATTGTACCCGTCATAACCCACTACATCAAAAGGATGTGAAGCATAGACCATATCAAAGATCTTTCCCTGCTTTTTGATCTTAATTAGAAATTCGCCATTTTCGTTATTCGTCTCTAACTCATAAGGCCGCCGGATATCCCGCTCACAAAAAGGGGAATGTTCCAACAGCTGCCCAAAATAGTTACGATATCTTTTTGGAGTATAAATTGGTCGGCGGGACTCTACTATAAATAAGCGGTTATTCTCATCATTAAAATCGAGTTTATAGATGGTCCCTCGGGGGATCATCAGATAATCTCCATATTTAAAATCCAGATTTCCCAGATGGGTTCGCAGTTTTCCGCTTCCCTTATGGATGAACAAAAGTTCATCTGAATCTGCATTTTTGTAAAAATAATCTTCCGTGGATTTCTGAGGGGCCGCCAGGGTGATATCGACATCAGAATTTGTCAAAACCACTTTTCTGCTCTTCAGGTAATCGGCTTCAGGTTTGATCTGAAAGCCTTTAAGCCGATAGGACTGAATATTTTTTTCAGTAGCTATTTTAGGCCTTACATCATAGCTGTCTTTAATCTCTTTGACCTGCGTAGGCCGCTGTTCGTGGTATATGTTAGAATACATTCCGTCGAAACCAATGGTTCCAAAAAGCTGCTCATAATAGAGGCTTCCATCAGGTTTCCTGAAGATGGTGTGTCTTTTATGCGGAATTTTTCCGAGGGTGTGGTAAAAAGGCATCTTTTTATCTTTTAATGAAAACGTTTTCGTAATTCGCCCTTTTAAAAGGACTAAACACAAATATCACTATTTTTTACGGGAAAACCAGTTAAGAGAGCCCTAAAACCAGAAACCCAAACTAAAATACCACTGACTTTCCTTCAGTTCCGGAGAAATGGAATATTTTATTTCCACCGGGCCCAGAAAGGTTTCCAGCCCATAACCTATTGCATAACCGGAATAATCTGGCCAGGTAAACCAGTCTCCTGTGCTGTAAAGGTCATTTTCGACATTGGCAAAATTTGCGCTTAGCACAAGGTGATTCTTCCGAAGAAAACGATAATCCAGCTCCACCAGACCCTTGATAAAACTGTCTCCCGATAATGAGATGTAAGGATACCCATAGAAAGAGGTGAAATTATTTATAAAATCATTTCCATACCCACCAAGGAAGAAGTCGAAGATATTATTCTGCCGGCTGCCAATTCTAAAACCCGCTTCAGAAGATATTTTCATAGTTAGCTTTTGAACAGGTGAAAAATTATAACCCAACTCTCCTTTGGCTACAGAAAAAGGTTCAAAAACCCCATTAAAGTCCGATGACAACAGGTACCAGTGAAAATCTCCGTTAAAGTAGACTCCTTTGGTGGGAAAATATTTATAATCCCGGTTGTCCAGAGTGAGATTTCCGAAGCTGCCGTAATAAGAACTTTTATCAAACACTCCGGTTGCTGGCTGCTCTGGCGTTGGGGTGCCGATGGTTTCTGAAGTGATGTCAAGATACTTATGTTCCAGGCCTATTCCAAAGGAAAAAACCTGTTTAAAAAGGGTTTCAACGTATAACTGATTGGTAAAATCCTCATAATCTATTTCAAGCTGATTTATTCCTCCAATGTCAATTCCTGCATTTTCCCTGGCAAAATCGAATGCTACACCCTGACTGAAACTATTGAACCTGGACCTTATTCCAAAACTCCAGTAGAATCCTTTATCTATGTAGTAATTGAAGTTATACCTGAAGTTATCTCCCAGGGCAACATCAAGAGAGGTAACATCATTGGCGAATAATAATCTTTTATGGGTAAGGTTGACCAAAGCCGCACTTTGGTAAACATTATCGTAGTGAAGTCCTAACCTCAACAAGGTCTTGTTTGGATTTTCCTCCAGTTGTAACGCCAGTACATAACCTTCATTAAGAGGCACCAGCCTGTAATTTATTCTGTTAAAATTCTTAGTCGCCGAAAGGTTATTGATCCCAAGGCTAAGATCTTTGTAAGTAACTGTGGCAGGAAATTGCAGTTTTAATTTCCCCAACACGTAAGCCCGGGGATAAGAGTTATTACCCTCAATTCGCAAATTGGTAATGTACAGTGAGTCCACTCCGGGTTCCAGTCTCACCTGCCTGGAGCTTTTGGATTGCTTTGCAGCAATTTCCTTCAAGACTTCCATATGTGAACGCGCTGCCTGCTCCCCACTTTGAATAATTTCTGCACCTTTTTCAAAAGACATTACCGAAAAATCTGTAATGTCCGGTTTAATAAAGACATCTGTTTTTTCAATCTTTTCGGTCATATCTGCAATGGTACGAAAGTTACTCACCTGGGTAAGGATCTCAAAGACCGATCTTAGTTCTTCCCTTGCCATTAGCGTATCCTGCACATCAACTCCTATGATCAACTCTGCTCCCCGTTTGCGCAGTTCTTCTACAGGATAATTATTTACAACCCCACCATCTGTAAGAAGCCTGCCATCTATCAATACAGGATTAAACAAACTGGGGATAGCTGAACTGGCCGATATCGCCTGCGGGAGATGACCGCTGTCAAGAATTACCTCTTCTCCGGTTTCAACATCGGTTGCTACAGCAAAAAACGGAATAGGCATTTCACTGAAATCCTGTTGATCTTTAAGGTGCAGGGTCAATTTAGACATCAAATTATACACGTTTTGTCCACGTGAAAGCGCAGACGGAAACGAGACGTCAAAATTGTCAAAAGGCAAGGTGATGGCATATCTCTCAGAATCTCTTTTTTCATAGAAGGTCTTTGCTGCCCGGGGCAATTCATCCTGGATAAGAATATTGAAATTGGTCCTCTGGAATATGCTGTCGAGCTGGTGTGCGCTATATCCTGCGGAATAAAGGGAACCAATAATGGCGCCCATACTGGTCCCGCCTATATAGTCTATCCTTACCCCTGCTTCTTCCAGAACTTTAAGCACCCCTATATGAGCTAAACCCTTGGCGCCACCGCCACTTAGAACCAATCCCACCTTAGGATCCTCCTCCTGTGAAAGTCCCGGCAGGGTAATCAATAAGAGGAGAATAAGGAAGGTTTTTTTAAGCATTTTCGGGATGATAATAATTATAGATAATGGAAGCCTTTGATTTTCCTATGACCGAAGATAAGCTTTCCAGAGAAGCTTCTTTCACCCTTTTTAAAGACCTGAAATTTGTTAGCAGTTCCACCACCGTCTTTTCCCCTATTCCCGGAATTTCTTCCAACTCAGTATTCAAAGCAACACTACTTCGTTTTTGCCGGTGAAAGGTGATCCCAAACCGATGGGCTTCATTTCTTAGATGCTGTATGATCTTTAAAGTTTCAGATTTTTTGTCTAAATACAGCGGAATAGAATCCCCGGGATAAAATATCTCCTCCAGACGTTTAGCAATTCCGATTATAGCAATTTTCCCGCGAAGGCCCAGAGTTTCCAGCGCCTTCACTCCGGAAGATAACTGGCCTTTACCTCCATCCACTATGATCAACTGCGGCAAGGACTCCCCTTCCTCCAATAATCTTCGGTATCTTCTAAAGACCACTTCCTCCATAGAAGCAAAATCGTTTGGACCTTCCACAGTTTTAATATTGAACTTGCGGTAATCTTTTTTGCTGGGTTTTCCATCTTTAAAAACCACGCAAGCCGCCACAGGATTAGTGCCCTGTATATTCGAGTTGTCAAAACATTCTATATGCCGCGGTTCCTCGGGCAGCCGAAGATCCTGCTTCATTTGAGCCATTACCCTGTTCACATGCCTGTCCGGATCCACGATCTTCATCTGTTTAAACCGTTCCTGTCTAAAATATTTTGCGTTACGGGTGGAGAGGTCTACAATTTGCTTTTTGTCCCCCAACTTGGGCACCGTTACTTTAAGATCCTCCCCCACCTCAACTTTAAACGGAACATAGATCTCCCGGGTAATTGAATTAAAACGTTGCCTTATTTCGGTAATTCCCAGCTCCAGCAACTCCTTGTCACTTTCTCCCAACTTCTTCTTCATTTCAATAGTATGAGACCTTATGATCGCTCCGTGCGACAGCTGTAAAAAATTGACATAGCCGTAACCTTCATCGCTCACAATGGAAAAAACATCCACGTTATTGATCTTTGGGTTTACCACGGTCGACTTCGCCTGATAGTTCTCCAAAATGTCAATTTTTGTCTTGATCTTCTGGGCTTCTTCGAATTCCATTCTTTCCGCATGTTCCCTCATCTGCTGCCGAAACTGCTGTAAGGACTCTTTAAAATTACCTTTTACGATCTGTCTTATGGCTTCGATCTTTTTCTGATAGTCAGCTTCAGATTCATAAGCTTCACAAGGCCCCAGGCAATTGCCCAGATGGTATTCAAGACAGACCTTATATTTCCCATTCCTGATCTTTTCTTCAGAAAGGTCATAATTACAGGTACGTAAAGGATAAAGACCTTTAATAAGATCCATCAAAGTATGAATGGTCTTAAAACTGGTATAGGGGCCATAGTATTCACTACCGTCCTTTACCAGCTTTCGGGTAGGGAACACCCGGGGAAAACGTTCATTTTTGATACAGATCCAGGGATAGGTCTTATCATCTTTCAGCATCACATTAAAGCGGGGCTGATGCTTTTTGATGAGGTTGTTCTCCAGTAAAAGCGCATCGGTTTCCGAAGAAACCACGATATGTCTTATCTCCTGGATCTTTTTTACCATCACCCTTATGCGATGGCTGTCATTGTTCTTGTTGAAGTACGAAGCAACCCTTTTTTTCAGGTTTTTGGCCTTGCCCACGTAAAGGATCCTTCCGTTTTTATCAAAATATTGATAGACTCCCGGGTTCTCCGGAAGCGTTTTGATCTGCAGCTCCAGTTTGCTTTCCTCCATTGTTCCAAAGGTAAAATATAAAAAGCTGAAGGCAGAAACCTACATCTTCAAAAATGTTAAATTTTCACTAATTTCCGGAAGGGAAAAGTCAGAAAAAAATGATTTTAGGCTTTCAGAAAAATTCGGAATTCCTACAGAAAAAATGAAAGCACCTGCTCCTGAAGAGCACAGAAATTTTTCTAAAAGGCAAATCTGTGGGGAGATGAAAGGTGGTTTATGGAATAACCTCCTGATGTTGAGGAAATATATTTTCAGAAATACTTAAGATTTTAAAAATCTGCTTTTAGTACCTTGCAAATATGGAAAAAATTACCATTGGCCGTTTTGACAAGGCAGATTTCCCCGATCTGCACCTCGAAGACATTGCGGTTAAAGTCGATACCGGCGCCTACACTTCCTCCATCCACTGCGATCATATTGTTGAAGAAAAAGGAGTGCTAAAATGCACTTTTTTGGATGATGAACACCCGCTGTACAACGGGAGGACGTTCAAATTCACAGATTATGATATTGTTTTTGTCAAGAGCAGCAATGGGATTGTTCAAAAAAGATATCAGATCCAAACGACCATTACTATGTTTGGAAAAACAAGAAAAATTTCTCTCTCATTATCTGCGCGGCAGGAAATGAGATTTCCTGTACTTTTGGGCCGCAGGTTTATCACCCGCAAGTTCGTAGTTGATACCGAATATTACGATCTTTCTTATAAGAAAAAGAAGAATGAACATTAAGATCTTATCCAGGAATAGTAGCCTCTATTCCACCCAACGTCTCATTGAGGCAGCAAAAAAAAGGCATCATGAGGTAGAAGTCATTGATCCACTCAAATGTGACCTCATTATAGAAAAAAAACATCCCAGCATTTATTATAAGGGCCGGCATATTGAAGATGCCGATGCCGTGATCCCAAGGATTGGTGCTTCTGTCACCTTCTACGGAACTGCGGTAGTACGCCAGTTTGAAATGATGGGCGTTTTCTCCACAACCGAATCTCAATCGCTGGTGAGAAGCCGGGACAAATTAAGAAGTCTACAGGTGTTGTCAAGGGCAAGACTGGGTCTTCCAAAAACCGTTTTTACCAATTATTCGAAAGATGTAGGTGAAGTTATTGACCATGTTGGCGGGGCTCCTTTGATCATTAAACTTTTAGAAGGCACCCAGGGGCTTGGGGTTGTCCTTGCCGAAACCAAAAACGCTGCCGAATCTGTAATCGAAGCCTTTAACGGGTTGCAGGCGCGGGTGATCGTTCAGGAATTTATCAAAGAAGCCGGCGGAGCAGATATTCGGGCATTTATTGTTGACGGCCACGTCGTGGGCGCCATGAAAAGACAGGGAAAAGAAGGGGAATTCCGTTCCAATCTGCACAGAGGAGGATCGGCTTCGATCATCCAGCTTACAGATGAGGAAGAAAATGCCGCCATCAAAGCTGCCAAGGCCATGGGTCTTGGAGTAGCCGGGGTGGATATGTTACAAAGTTCCCGCGGACCCCTGATCCTGGAAGTAAATTCTTCCCCGGGACTTGAAGGCATTGAACATGCCACGGGAAAAGATATTGCTAAATCTATAATTCGTTATATTGAACGAAACGTTTAAGCATGGCATTTATAGATGAACACAATGTTCTCGAACTATTAGGCAAAAGGATACCTCCCGGAAAAAGCGCCACCCTCAATTTTAATATGGCAAAACTTTACACTACCACTCATGTGGAGGTGCCAATTATTATTGAACGTTCCAAAAAACCAGGACCTGTAGTTCTTATCACAGCAGGCATTCATGGAGATGAGATTAACGGGGTAGAGGTAGTAAGGCAGTTAATTGTAAAGGAGATCAATAAACCTTCCAAAGGTACTGTGATCTGCATTCCTATAATTAATGTTTTTGGCTTCCTCAATATGACCAGGGAATTTCCTGATGGCCGCGACCTGAACCGGGTCTTCCCGGGTTCCAAAAATGGATCTTTGGCGAGTCGTTTTGCATACCAGTTCGTACAGAAGATTCTTCCGGTAGCCGATTTTTGTATAGACTTTCACACCGGAGGTTCCAGTAGATTTAATGCCCCCCAAATAAGGATCAAAAAAGGGGAAGAAATGGCAATGCACTATGCCCGGATATTTAATGCTCCTTTCACAATAGTTTCCAGGACCATTTCGAAATCCTACAGAGAAACCTGTGCAAAACAGGGAAAACCGGTACTGCTTTTTGAAGGTGGAAAATCCAGGGATAGCAATAAGAGTATAGCTAAACACGGCGTGGAAGGAGTGATGAGGATCCTGGCACATTTTGAAATGCTCAAACCTAAATTCGAGATCCCTGATCCTATAGGGGAAACTATACTTATAGAGTACAGCAGTTGGATGCGCGCCAAATACAGCGGACTATTGCATGTAAAAATCCCTTGCGGCAAACATGTTGAAAAAGGAGAATATATCGCGACTATTACCGATCCCTACGGGAAACTGCGGCATAAGGTAAAAGCACCCAACACCGGCTATATCATCAATGTGAACGAATCTCCAATAGTATACCAGGGAGATGCAATCTTTCATCTTTCAGTTTCAAAGGAAACCTATGAACAAGAAGCAGCTGAGGATTAGATATAAGAAATTCAGGGAAGAACTTTCTCCTGAAGATGTGGAAGAAGGCAGTATGAAAATTGCCAATAATCTTATTGGCTTACCTATCTGGAGACATTCCTATTACCATATTTTTTTAAGTATTTCAGAAAAGCGAGAGGTAGATACACAGGCGATCCTGCACATACTTCAGGGAAAGGATAAGAACGTTGTGCTTTCAAAAGCCGACTTTAAAAGCGGAACGTTATCACACTTTTTACTTACAGATTCCACTGTGATCAAAGTAAATGATTGGGGAATTCCCGAACCTGTTGAAGGCATAGAAATTCCTGCAGAAAAAATTGATGTTGTTTTCGTTCCACTCCTCGTTTTTGATGAAAAAGGAAACCGAATAGGCTACGGAAAAGGCTTTTATGATCGTTTTCTATCCCAATGTGCCCCTAATGTTTTGAAGATAGGACTTTCCTTTTTTGAAGCCGAAAAAGAGATAGAGGATGTAAGTCCTCTTGATGTCCCCCTGGATTACTGTGTAACTCCGGAAAGAATATATGATTTTAAAAATTTGTAAACCATCAGGTTTTCAATTACTTTTAGTGCAATTAACGGAACCCTTTAATGCTAAACGACCTCCAGTTAAACAGTATTTTAGAAGATTTTGATGTTGCTTACTGGAAGATCAACCTCCTCACCAAAGAGATCTCCTGGTCTCAGCATTTTAACTACCTCATAGGAAATCCCGATCCCGGTCCCAATAAATTTGAGTTTTTCCTTGAAAATATTTTGCACAGGGACTATCGATATGACTTTAGAGAGCATTTTGAAGGCCTCACCACCCGTTTTAAACCTTTTACTGCCGAAGTACGCCTTAAACTGGAAAACGGCAAATATCGCTGGTTTGAGTGCCGCAACTTAAAAAGCAAGGACAAAGGATTTTCTGATGCTGCCGTACTTCTGTTTGTAAACATTCACCAGGCGAAAAGGGATCAATATACCATTGAAGAGAATTTCTTTTACTACCGGGAAACAGCAGAGATGACCTCAACCGGCGGCTGGTACCTTGATGTGAACACAAATGCCGTTTATTGGGACAATGTCACTAAAAAGATCCTGGATTGCCCAATGGATTATGAACCGAACCCAGAAGATAAAATGCGATTCTATGCAGCAGAGCATCATGGGAAGGTGGAGAACATGTTTAAGAAGTGTTCCAAATTCGGGATCCCTTTTAAGGTGGAGATCAAGATGCGAACCCTGCACAACAGGGAGTTTTGGGTAAGAGCAACGGGAAAACCGGTTTATAATAATGAGCAGGAGATCATTGGGATAAGGGGAGTTTACCAGGATATTGATGAACAAAAGACCAACGAACTCAATCTTCAGAATTCCCTGGACATTATTGCCTCCCAAAATTCAAGGCTTTTCAATTTTGCACATATTGTGTCACACCAGCTTCGGTCACACAGCAGTAACCTTAGCCTTATATCACAGTTACTGAGAGAAGCTAAAACTTCCGAAGATAAACTGGACCTGCTCATCAATGTAAATGACATTTCAGAAAATCTTGAAGAAGCAATAAAAGATCTCAATGAGGTGGTGACCCGGCAAAACAACCTAACAAAAGAAAAACAGCTCGTAAAATTCAAAGATGCTCTGGATGTGGTAATTGCGTCTACTTCTTCATTAATTAAACGGGAAAATGCGGAGATCATCGCCGAATTTGATGCCTTGAACGAAATAAACTACATTTCGGAGTATCTGGAGAGTATTTTATTAAATTTGATTACAAATGCCATAAAATATAAGTTCAAAGGCAGGAGACCCGTTATTTATATCCAAAGCTATAAGGAGCATGGAGAGAATTTCCTGGAGGTAAGTGACAATGGAATGGGGATCGACCTGGATGAGCATGGAGATAAAATGTTCGGAATGTATAAGACTTTTCACCGTCATCCCGAAGCCAATGGAATTGGTCTTTTTATCACAAAAAATCAGGTAGAGGCAATGGGTGGAAACATTTCTGTCACCAGCACGGTAAATATTGGCACGACCTTTAAAATCAAATTCTAAATATTATGGATCATCCAATAGAGCTTGCCTGCATCATTGATGATGACAAGATCTACGTCAACCTGGTTAAAAAGATCATCGAGATCAAGAAACTTTCCCAGAACCTTATCATCTTCAAAAATGGAAAAGAAGCCCTGGATTATTTTAAGGCAATTCTGGAAAATGTAAGTGAAGAGCGCCTGCCCGATATCATCTTTTTGGATCTTAATATGCCAGTAATGGACGGTTGGGAATTCCTGAGTGAATTTGTTAAAATCAAGAATAGCTTCAATAAGAAAATTACGCTCTATGTGGTGAGTTCGTCTATTGATCCCCGTGACCTGGAAAGGGCAAAATCCTTCAACATGGTCACAGATTACCTTATTAAACCTATTGAACTAAAACGGTTCGAGAAGATCTTTGAAAGAGATGTAGCTTAACTTTCCACTTTTGCGGAATGCTTCTTTTCCTTTTCCTCATGAGGAAATACCTTCTTGTTAAAGATGATCAATAGGAAGAAACCAACAGTTATAGCGGAATCTGCAATATTAAAGACAGGTTCAAAAAAGGTAAAATATTCTCCTCCCCAAAAAGGGATCCACTCCGGAAGATATCCGGACCACAGCGGGAAATACAACATATCCACAACATGCCCATATAACAAAGGGGCATAACCTCCACCTTCGGGCATAAATTCTGCCACCTGATTGTAACTGTGATCGAAGATCACACCGTAGAATACGGAATCTATGATATTACCCACGGCTCCTGCAAATATCAAAGCAATTGCAGTTATGAGAATTTTGGAACCATTCTTCCTGATGGAATCCCACAACCAGTAACCTATAAAAGGTACGGCAATAAGCCTGAAAGTTGTGAGCAGTAATTTTCCATATTCCCCGGGAATTTGTGCTCCCCACGCCATGCCCTTATTTTCAACAAACAAGATCCTGAACCATTCAAAAACCCTTATCTCATCCCCCAACATAAAATTGGTCTTGATATAGAATTTTGAGACCTGATCTATGATCAGGATAACAACAATAATGGCAGAGGCTTGTTTTAAGGACATTTAGAATTTTTTGAACGGGGCAAAAATACTAATATTATTTAGTTTCAGTAAGCTTTATATCCCCGTTGATGCTGGTTAATACCATTTTATGAATTCCATGGGAATTTTGGGGCACTTCAACCTGCCCATGACGGGAATTTGCTTCAGAAGTAAAATTACGGGCGCTGCCAAGAATATTTCCTTCGTAGGTGTTCACTACAGCCGCTCCTTCAAAATCTTCAAAGTAACAGGAGCCTGTTTTCAACTGGATCAACACACTTTCATAAGAGCCTGTAAGAAAAACAGAAGCCACATTGGAATTTACCTCCACCACAAGATTTTCGGGGATCTCCAGTTCAACTTCCATGGAAAACACTTTATGTGCGCTCAGCTTATCATAGCCGCTTTGCAGGATCTCCCTAAACCTGGATTTCAAAAACAGGGTTTGATTCCGCCTTTCCACATCAAGGTTAATATCATTATAGTATTCGCCTTCTGTATCTGTGACAATCCTTATCTCTGTACCCGGATGCGTGCTGATCTTGATACTATAGATCTCATCACTGGAGAGCACGATCTTATCAAGATCTCCTGCCTCGATCACATGAGTGGTATGCTTCTGAGCTGCAGCAGTAAAGCCCAGCAGTAGAATTAGTAGAGAAAAAAAGAATTTCATGTTTCTGTCAAAACAAAAAACGCTCCAAACCGATGGCAGGAGCGTTTTATAAGTATGTAGACTTGTTATCGCTGCATATTTTTTGCTTCAATGCTCAACGTAGCATGCGGTACCAGTTTAAGCCTTTCTTTGGCAATTAATTTCCCTGTTACCCTACAAATCCCATAAGTTTTGCTTTCAATACGCACAAGCGCATTTTTAAGATCACGAATAAATTTCTCCTGCCGAATAGCCAATTGAGAATTCGCCTCTTTACTCATCGTCTCGCTGCCTTCTTCAAAGGCCTTGAACGTAGGTGAGGTATCATCTGTACCATTGTTTCCGTCATTCATGTAGGCGCTCTTGTAAAGTTCCAGCTGTTCCTTCGCCTTTTCGATTTTGGCAAGGATCAATGTCCTGAATTCCGCCAGCTCTGCGTCGCTGTAGCGTTCTTTTACTTCTGTTGACATAGTTCTTAATGTTTTTTAATTAACAACCTTGTGGTCACTTCATCAAAAGAAACTTCCAGTCCGTTGTTCACTTCTTCTGCTAAGTCGAGATTTGCAGTGAGGGTTTCGGTTTTAATATATTCTATATTTTGTTCGACGGCCTCCTCGACAGTACCATCCTTTTGTAGGGTCACATCTATCTTATCGGTTACTTCAAATCCCGAATCCTTTCTAAAATTCTGAATTCTGTTCACCAATTCTCTTGCAATTCCTTCTCTCTTTAATTCTTCTGAAATAGTGATATCAAGAGCTACCGTAATATTTCCTGAATTCGCTACCAGCCATCCTTCAATATCCTGCGAAGTGATCTCCACATCGCCTGATTCTAATGTAAGCAATTTCCCATTAACGTCAACTTCAATTTTCCCTTCCCTCTCAATTATTTGAATGTCTGCGGAAGTGAAACTGTTGATCTTCGCAGCAATAAGCTTCATATCCTTTCCAAAGCGGGGTCCAAGGACTTTGAAGTTAGGTTTTATCTGTTTAACCAGGATGCCTGAAGCATCATCTATTAGCTCCAGCTCCTTGACATTTACTTCAGATTTTATAAGATCGGCTACGGCCTTTATCTCCTTTTTTTGCTGCTCATCGAGCACGGGGATCATAATTCTCTGCAAAGGTTGTCTTACCTTGATCATCTCCTTTTTCCTTAGGGAAAGTACCAGGGAGGAAATAGTTTGTGCCTTCTGCATTTGCCGCTCCAGTTCCTTGTCAACAAACTTAGAGTCCGGTTTAGGGAAATAGGCTAAATGCACCGATTCAAATTCCTCTTTTTGAGTGGCAACATTAAGATCTTTATACAACCTGTCCATAAAGAAAGGTGCAACCGGAGCTCCTAATTTGGCTACTGTCTCCAGACAGGTATAAAGGGTTTGATAAGCCGAGATCTTGTCTGGGCCATATTCTCCCTTCCAGAATCTTCTTCGGCACAATCTCACATACCAGTTGCTCAAATTCTCCTGAACGAATTCTGAAATTGCCCGCGTTGCCTTAGTGGGCTCATAATCTGCATAGAATTTATCAACATTTTCTATGAGCGTATGTAATTCAGACAGGATCCACCTGTCAATTTCAGGCCTTTCCTCAAGCGGCACATCGGCTTCAGCATAGCTAAAGTTGTCAATGTTTGCATATAACGAAAAGAATGAATAAGTGTTGTAAAGTGTTCCGAAGAATTTACGGCGCACTTCTGAAATACCTTCAATATCGAATTTCAAATTGTCCCAGGGGTTGGCATTGGAGATCATGTACCAGCGGGTAGCATCGGGACCGAATGCCGCCAGGGTTTCAAAGGGATCTACGGCATTGCCAAGGCGTTTGGACATTTTCTGTCCGTTCTTGTCGAGTACAAGTCCGTTAGAAACTACGTTTTTGTATGCTACATCGTCAAAGGTCATGGTAGCTATGGCGTGAAGCGTATAGAACCATCCTCTGGTCTGGTCAACGCCCTCGGCTATGAAATCGGCTTTACGCCAGGTTTTTTCTACCTTTTCGGCATTTTCGAAAGGATAATGCCACTGCGAATAAGGCATAGATCCCGAATCAAACCATACATCGATAAGATCGGCCTCACGCTTCATGGATTTTCCTGAAGCTGAAACCAAAACAATCTCATCAACCACATTTTTGTGCAGGTCTACCTTATCATAGTTCTCATCGCTGAAGTTCCCCGGCTGGAATTCTTCAAAAAGATCGGCTTTCATAAATCCTGCTTCCACAGATTTTTTCATTTCCTGCTTTAGTTCTTCAATGGAACCAATGATCTTTTCTTCTTTGCCGTCCTCACTTCTCCATATTGGCAGCGGAATTCCCCAATACCTGGATCTCGAAAGGTTCCAGTCATTTGCATTGGCCAGCCAGTTGCCAAATCTTCCTTCTCCTGTAGATTTAGGTTTCCAGTTGATCTGCTGGTTGAGCTCATACATACGATCTTTAACCTCGGTGATCTTGATGAACCAGGAATCCAGTGGATAATATAAAATAGGCTTATCTGTTCTCCAGCAGTTAGGATAACTGTGAACATACTTTTCAACTTTAAAAGCCCTGTTCTCTTCTTTTAATTTGATGGCGAGTTCAACATCCACCGACTTTTCAGGGGCTTTACCATCATCATAATATTCATTCTTGACATATTTACCCCCGAACTCTCCCAGCTCAGGCCTGAATTTTCCCTGCAGGTCTACCAGCGGAACAAGATTGTCATTTTCATCTTTCACCAATAGCGGTGGAACTTCAGGAGTAGCCTGCCTGGCTACCATGGCATCATCTGCACCAAAAGTAGGCGCCGTATGAACAATTCCGGTACCGTCTTCGGTGGTAACAAAATCCCCAAGAATAACTCTAAAGGCATTTTCGGGATGTTCATAAGGAAGAGCATAAGGCAGCAGCTGCTCGTATTTTACATTCTCCAGTTCCCTTCCGCGGAAAGACTTACCTATCAAAAATGGGATTTTTTTATCCCCTTCTTTGTAAGCTTGTAAAGCCTCTTCGGAATCCACTTTTTGGAACTTCTTATCGAATTGCTTTTCAGCAAGATCTTTGGCTACCACCACAGTGATAGGCTGGAAGGTATATTGATTATAGGTCTGTACAGTAACATACTCGATCTTTGGCCCTACGGTCAAGGCAGTATTTGAAGGCAAGGTCCATGGAGTTGTTGTCCACGCAATAAAAAAGATCTCTCCTTCTATTGCTGAAAGAAAATCGGGAAGTGTTTCTTTCTTAGCCTTAAACATTGCCGTTACCGTAGTATCGGTCACGTCCTGATAAGTCCCCGGTTGATTCAGCTCGTGCGAACTTAATCCGGTTCCTGCTTTTGGAGAATAAGGCTGAATGGTATAACCTTTATAAATAAGACCTTTTTTATAGATCTGGGAAAGCAGCCACCATACAGTTTCCATGTATTTAGACTTATAGGTGATGTAGGGATCATCCATATCCACCCAGTAACCCATTTTTTCGGTAAGGTCATTCCACACATCTGTGTAACGCATTACCGCATTTTTACAGGCCTCGTTATATTCCTCTACACTAATTTTCTTACCGATGTCCTCCTTGGTAATTCCAAGTTCCTTTTCAACACCCAGTTCAATTGGCAATCCATGGGTGTCCCAGCCAGCCTTTCGTTTGACCTGGAATCCCTTTTGAGTTTGATAGCGGCAAAAAATATCCTTAATGGCACGTGCCATTACGTGATGAATTCCCGGAAGTCCGTTTGCGGATGGCGGACCTTCAAAAAAGATGAATGGCTCCTTACCTTCCCGCGAACTAACGCTTTTTTCAAAAACATCATTTTCCTTCCAATACTGCAGAATTTCTTCTGCCACTTTTGGCAGGTCAAGTCCTTTATATTCAGGGAACTTTGCGCTCATCATTCGGGTCTTTCAAATAGTTGCGCGAAAATAACGAATTTTAATAAATTGAAAGGTTTAAAAAGGGAAAACCTGAAATCACCCTGATTTTTATCATTTCTAACCGGGTTATTTTCTGAAGCTTAGCCTAAAAGGAGTACTGCACCGCCAGGATAAGGTTACGGCCTGCAGCAGCAATCCCCGAAGAATAGGTGCGATAGCGTTGATCGGTAATATTTTCTAAAGTGGCAGTGAGCAACACCATTTTTGCCAACTGGTATTGTGAGCTAAAGTTAAGTGTATACCACTCGGGAGCATAGGGATCGCCATTTTCATTGATTGCGTACAGGTAGTCTTTATCTCTTTCTGAAGGCGCCAGTTCTTCTGCACTGATCTCCCCATTATACTCTGCAAAAAGATCAAATCTCAAATCCTTACTTTCCCATACCAGGTGGGCGTTCCCAAAGAAAGGCGCGGCATGCCGCAAGGCTGCAGTTGTACCGTCATCCTGCTCCTCTTTGCCTTCTGTAAGACTCACCTGCGAAGTCAGTTTTAACCTGTTTGAAAATCTGATTTTTGCCCCGGCTTCAAATCCATAGACGTATGCTTTTGCTGAGTTCTGAATCGCCTGCACCCGGCTTGGCTCCCCGTGATAATCTATCGTTGTTTCTCCATTTAGGTTGAAATCCCTACGCACGAGGGCATCCTGAAGCAGCGTGTAATAACCGGCAAGATCAAACTGCACCACACGATCAAAATTTAGTTTTAAACCAAGCTCGGCGTTGTATGCCTTTTCCGGTTCCAGATTTGGATTGGGAACAACCACCAGGCCGGGGGCTGAGTCAAAGATCTTCCCCACATCATCGATATTCGGTGCCCTAAATGCTGTGGAAAGGTTGAGCTGCCATCCTAAAATGTCATTTTGGAGCCAGGTTAATCCCGCGCTTCCGGTGAGAGCTCCCGTTTTTAAATCGGCGTCCAAAAATGGGAAATCATAGATGCTTTCGTCAAAAGAAGCCTTCAGCAGAATAAAATTATATCTCGCCCCGGTTTGCAGCGTCAGCTCCGGATTTAGTTCCCATTGTAGATTTCCATAGGCAGCAAGTGATTGCCATGTGGCATCATCGGGATACCTTGAGGTGCCGGGAAAGACATTTCCGGTTAGGATATTGGTCTCCTTACCCATAGAATTTACCCGGTTAAAAACATATTCTCCCCCATAATATAATTTGGTGCGGATAAAATCCTTTTCGAAGTCCAGATTAACTGAATAGGCGTCCACCTGTTCTTTGGTGTGATAAAGAATCTCATCCCCAAAATTCCGATCATTGCGGCTTTCCTCAAAAAACTGATAAGCCGCGGTAAGTTTGGATTCATTATAGAATTTTCCATTCCCCACCTTGTTGAGCTGAAAATTGGTTTGTAGCCATTCCTGTGGCCCGTAATACCATTCTGCAGCTCTTAGATTGCCATTTTTTTTCCTGTAAAGCCTGTCATATCTTGGAAAATCTGAAGTAGTTGAATAGATGATCCCAAGCGAAAAATCATATTCCTCAGTAGGCTTAAAGCGAATCTTTTGAAGTAGGTTGAGTTGTTCGTACCCCGTTGGTTTCTGCACTTTAGGATCTTCATTTTCCACTATGAGATCCTGCCCGTCCCTTCTCACCGCATATTCCGGTCGCAAATATTCAGAAGGGCCATGACTGCCCATTTGCATATCTCCAAAATCTGAGAATGTCACCCCGGAGAGAAATGCCCATTTTTTATTGCCGTAAGTCAGGCTCAAGTGTCCGGTCTTTTCTTCGTTGGCTGTGGCGTAGCGGGTATAGGCCTTTCCTGAAAAATTTCCGCCTTTGGCTACAGAAAACGCCGGAGTAAGGGTGTAAAAGTTCATCACCCCACCTATGGCATCACTTCCAAAAGTAATAGCACCCGGCCCTAATACCACTTCGGTTCTTTCTATTGTAAGGGGATCAATTGAAATAACATTTTGGAGATTCCCACCCCGAAAAATTGCCGTATTCATTCGCACCCCATCCACAGTGATCAACAGCCGGTTCGTAGAGAAACCCCGAATCATGGGACTGCCGCCACCCATCTGACTCTTCTGAACAAATACCTGCCCGGTGCTTTCCAACAGGTCCGCAGCAGTTTGAGGGCTGGATGCCAGGATCTCTTTTTGATTGATGCTTACCACCTTTTGGGGAACTTTTCTCCTGTTCTGTTCAAAACGGGAGACTGAAAGCACTACTTCCGTGAGTTCATTCCTGGAAGGCTCTAGGAATACTTTGTTTTGCTGTTGCAGGATCAGCCTTTTGGTGGCATGAAATTCTGTGTGGGAAACATGCCTGAAAAAGATGATCTCCCCGGCAGAAAACTGCGAGAGATCGGCTTCCCCGTCAAATCCGGTGAATAGATGTTTAGATTTATCTTTATTAAAAACAGCCACATTAAAAATGGGCTGTTTGGTCTCTTTATCAAGCACAACGATCTTCTGGGCAGAGGAATAAGAAAAGACAAGGAGCAAGGCTAGGCTTGTAAAAAGTCGCATTAACTGTAAATTTCATTTAGGACCGTTAAAGACTTTGGCTTATGAAAGCCCTGCAAATGGATCTCGTAATATCTCAACAGCATCAACAAAAAGCCAGAACGGCCGGCCTGGTTTAATTTTAATGCAGAAAGTTCATCAAAGTCTGTGCCCAACAGGCGCTGCAAAAGGCTTACATTCTCATCATTAATACAGTCGGGATTCGTTTCTACTTCCTGGAATGTACCCTCCACTAAATTAAAAACCGGTACATCTTTCTGGTAATCATCAGGATAAAATCCTAAATAGCGGGTGAGCTTTACCAAAAACAACAAATGAAAATTAACAGTTTTCTCATGCGAATCGAACCAGTCCAGGCTTTCTTCAAGAAAATCATACAAGGCGATATTTGCTTCTTCTTCCCTGACAGAATTCCGAAGCACCTCGGCAAGGAACATCACCACCGTAGATTTGATCACATTAGTGTGAAGGCTTTGGTAAGGGCTATGGATCTTTGCTTCTTTAATGTATTCCAGGGTGCCTTTGTCTTTATGACTCGCCACCAGTTCCAGTTGGGTTAAAGGCTGAAACAGGGATGCCTTCAGCTTTCCTTTTTTGGATTTGAGCACTCCCCGAAGCAGATAGGTCTTTAAGCCCGCTCTTTCAGTAAAGCATTTCACGATCAAATCGGCTTCTGCGTATTTGAGGGCGCTAAAAACAATTCCTTTGGTGGTGATCAACATGAATACCGGTGTAATTTTAGCTTCAGAAGCATTAGGATTTAATAACAAGGATCTTCAGCAGTAAAAACTTAAGAAACAATACCTCTCAAAAATGGCATTTTTAGCAGGTATTATTCCGAAGCAATAAATGTAAGTCAAAAAAAGAAAAAGCCGCAAAACTGCGGCTTCTTCAAAATTATATTCAGGAATAGTTAAACTACTCCCTGGGCTAACATGGCATCGGCAACCTTTACGAAACCGGCAATATTTGCTCCTCTTACGTAATCCACGTAATCACTTCCATCTTCAGTTCCATACTTCACACACTGCTCATGGATATCATTCATGATCTGCTTAAGCTTCGTATCCACTTCTTCGGCAGTCCAGTTGTATCTCATAGAGTTCTGAGACATTTCAAGACCTGAAGTCGCTACCCCACCTGCGTTTGAGGCTTTCCCAGGTGAGAATAGGATCTTATTCTCCTGGAATACTGCAATAGCTTCGGGAGTACAGGGCATGTTTGCACCTTCCCCAACAAGCTTACAACCATTTTTAACAAGAGCTCTTGCATCTTCCTCATGTAATTCATTTTGAGTAGCACAAGGAAGCGCGATATCACACTTCACATTCCATGGAGTTTCACCATCGAAATATTTAGCATCGGGATATTGATCTAAATAATCTTTGATCCTGCCACGCTTCACATTTTTGATCTCCATGATATGATCCAGTTTACCTGCATCAATTCCGGTTTCATCATAGATATATCCGGAAGAGTCACTCATGGTAACCACTTTTCCTCCAAGCTGGGTTGCTTTTTCAACAGCATATTGGGCTACGTTCCCTGATCCTGAAACCACAATAGTTTTACCTTTAATGGTATCACCTTTGGTTTTCAGCATGTTTTCTGCGAAATAGACATTCCCGTAGCCTGTAGCTTCTGGCCGAATAAGGGATCCGCCGTAAGCAAGACCTTTTCCGGTTAGGATTCCGGTGAATTCATTCTGAAGTCTTTTGTACTGACCAAACATAAATCCAACCTCTCTTGCTCCAACTCCAATGTCTCCCGCAGGAACATCTGTATTGGCACCGATATGACGGAAAAGTTCTGTCATAAAGCTCTGGCAGAATTTCATCACCTCGTTGTCTGACTTTCCTTTAGGATCAAAGTCAGATCCTCCTTTACCACCGCCCATAGGCAGGGTTGTAAGACTGTTCTTAAATACCTGCTCAAAAGCAAGGAATTTAAGGATGCTTAAGTTTACTGAAGGGTGAAAACGCAATCCCCCTTTGTACGGTCCAATTGCAGAATTCATCTGGATCCTGAAGCCGCGGTTCACCTGCACCTCGCCCTGATCATCGATCCATGGCACACGGAACATGATTACGCGCTCTGGCTCTACCATACGCTCCAGTAACTTTTTATTCTGGTATTTTTTATTTTTTTCAATGAATGGGATAACAGTTTCGGCTACCTCATGAACGGCTTGAAGAAATTCCGGTTCATTTGAGTTTCTTTTGGAAACGGTATCTAAGAAATCTTGAACATTTTTTTCCATGGTTTTGGCTAAAATTATATTAACGAAAACGTTTTTTACGATTCGCTGCAAATATACATTATCTTCAAAAATTAGCCTTAATTTATTTGTTATTCCTTTTATAATTAATCATTTTATGAAAGGCCCGTAATTCCCCTAATCTTTAGGATGTTTTTATATATTTGCTTAGACGCGAGTTTCTAATATGGCCCACATTTTCAAATTATTGCTGCCCCTTTGCCTGCTGTTTTTCATGGGGAAGGGCACCGCATTTTCACAAGTGGGAATGGTTGGCCAGGAGATAGGCATAGTGGCAGGTCCAGTAGCTTATTTCACGGATTACGGATTACGTTGGAATGCCGAAACCAACTCTTCAAATGTTGGTACAGGTGTCGGACTTGTCTACTACCTCAACTTTGCCTATAAGGCAGATTGTAATTGCTATGCCCGCTACACCTATTTTAACGATCATTTTAGAATTAGAGCAGAAATTGATTATCACGAGGGAGATCTGAATCATTTTGGGGAAATAGCCAAACGAAATTCTGAGGGCGGGAGGCAGTTAAGGGGTATGATTGGAGAAGTCAATGTCTTTGAAATTGGAGCTCACCTCGAATATTATCCTTTAAGCATTCGCGACTATACCGCCTTTGCCTATCCTATTTCTCCCTATATAAGCCTTGGTTTCACCTATGTGGGTTACGATCCTAACACCTATTCCACCCTGGGTCCTTTAGAGGATAATATTTTCCCCACCTTTAAAGGATACGTCCAACAGGAATCGGGTTCAACCTGGGGAGTGGTCGCAGGTGCAGGGATGCGGTATAAATTATCTGCTTCCAGTGATCTGGTGACGAACCTGCAGTGGAGATACTACAACACCGACTGGATTGACGGATTGGATCATGATAACCCCCAGAACAAATTTGATGATATGATGTTCTGGCTGAATTTTGGATATATCTATTATCTGAATTTCTAGTAAAATCAATAGCCTTAGTCGGTAGCGAAAATGACAAAAGCTTCAGAATTCCTTCCGAAGCCTCTCTAAAAATAGCATTTTAGACAATCTATTCCAAAGCCTGCTTAAGATCATTAATGAGATCTTCTTCATCTTCTATACCTACACTTAACCTGATCAATGAATCTACAATTCCTGTTTTTGCTCTTTCCTCCTTCGGAATTGAGGCATGAGTCATAGTGGCAGGATGTCCTGCAAGAGATTCAACACCCCCAAGAGATTCAGCAAGAGTGAAAATTTTCAGGTTCTCCAGGAAATTATGTGCACTTTCCAAAGTTCCTTCAGCAGTTGTAAAAGAGACCATTCCGCCGAAGCCCTTCATTTGCTTTTTGGCAATGGCGTGATTAGGATGATCTTCAAATCCCGGCCAGTAAACTTTGTCTACCCCGGGATGATCTTTTAAAAATCTCGCGACTGCTTCCCCATTCTCGCAATGTCTTTGCATACGCAGGTGTAGGGTTTTGATGCCTCTTAACACAAGAAAGCTGTCCTGTGGACCGCAAATGGCTCCACTTGCATTCTGGTTAAAATATAATTTCTCGGCCAGTTCCATATCGTTCACCACCAAACCTCCCAGCACCACATCACTGTGACCTCCCAAATATTTGGTTGCACTATGCATCACAATGTCTGCCCCTAGTTCAAGTGGCTGTTGCAGGTATGGCGTTGCAAAAGTGTTATCAACTGCCAGCAACAACTGATGTTCTTTGGCAATGCGTGCCATGGCTGCAATGTCAATAATATTCATCATGGGATTAGTTGGCGTCTCTACCCAGATCATCTTCGTATTTTCATTGATGTATTGTTCAATACCATCTGCATTTTCCATGCTCACAAAATGGAACCTGATGCCCATTTTTTCAAAGATCCTGGTAAACAGCCGGTATGAACCACCATACAGGTCATTTGTGGAAATGATCTCATCCCCGGACTTCAGCAGTTTTATTACAGCGTCAATTGCAGCAAGGCCGGAGCCAAAGGCAAGCCCGTATTTTCCATTTTCAATACTGGCCAAAGATCTTTCCAGGGCGGCGCGGGTAGGATTTCCGGTACGTGAATATTGAAAACCTTTATGTCCCCCGGGAGTGGATTGTTTATAGGTGCTGGTTTGATATATGGGAGGCATTACAGCCCCAAAAGTCGGATCTGTATCCTGCTGCCCCCCGTGAATGGTCCTGGTATTGAATTTCATAATTTTAAATATTATTTAAGATTCAAAGGTAGCATTTGCTTTGGGCTTTCTCAAAATAGCCCGTACCTTTCAGATCAGTTTAACAATAACCATTTATGCTCCGCAAATTTTTTCGTCTCCTGCTGCTTGTGCTGATATTTTCAGGCTGCAAAAGGGACAAAGAAGAGAAACAACCTATTCCGTTACGATTTGAAAAAGAAAGCCTGGTGAAAAAAGCCGGGGAAAATTGTGATACTGCCGATTATGATTGCTCCATCATTACATTAGACGTGGTAAGGGCAAAAGGAGCTTCAGAAATATCACAAAGGATCAACCGCAATCTCGATACTCATGTAATCCAGCTGATCTCTTCGGAAGAAGAAGCCGCTATTTCAAGCCTGGAAGAGCTTTCAGAAAAATTTTTAAGCGATTATCGTGACGCAGCCGAAAACTTTTCCGAAGAACCGCCATGGGAGGCCTACGTCAATGAAAATATCTACCTGCGCACAGATACCATTGTTTCTGTAGGAATAAGCATGGAGATCTTTAGCGGTGGTGCCCACGGTTATAAAAATCTCACCTTCCTGAACTTTGATCCCAGAACCGGAGAAAAACTTGCCTATAATGACATTTTTGAACCGGAATTTTCAGCCTTTGTTGAAGAGCGTTTCCGAAGAGAACAGAATATTCCGGAAGCTGATAATATCAACAGCACAGGTTTCTGGTTTGAGGATAATAATTTCCACCTGCCCGAAAATATAGGTTTTTCTGAAGATAAGGTGATCCTGGTATATAATGCCTACGAAATTGCAGCTTATGCAGCGGGAGAGATCCTCATGGAAATTCCCATTGAAGAGGTGCGGCCTTTCCTGAAGAATGAATAATTTTGCAGCATGAAAAAGATCTATCACCTTTCTACCTGTGATACCTGTAAAAAGATACTGAAGGAGCTGGATCCACCCTCTTCTTATGAGCTGCAGGACATCAAGGAATATCCGTTAACGGAAGAACAGCTTAAGGAGCTTAAACATCTTTCGGGAACTTATGAAGCCCTTTTCAGCAAAAGAGCCAGGCTTTACAAAGAGAGGGATCTTAAAAACAAACAGCTTTCTGAAGAAGACTATAAAATTCTCCTTTTAGAGCACTATACTTTCTTAAAGCGGCCGGTAATCGTGAACGGGCAAAAGATCTTTATTGGCAATTCCAAAAAGGAAGTGGCTGCAGCAAAAGCTTCTTTAAGTGAATAAGAGGCTGCTGGCCATACTTGCAGCCATTGGTGCGGGAACTATCTACGGAATTAATCACACCGTGGCCAAAGGATTAATGCCGGTCTACATTCAGCCTTTCGGGTTTATTTTATTAAGAGTAACAGGAGCTGCTATTTTGTTCTGGCTTATAAGCTTTTGGGGGCCTAAAGAAAAGATCGCCACCAGTGACTGGCCGCGGCTCTTTGGGTGCGCCGTTTTGGGAATGTGCATCAATATGCTACTTTTCTTTAAAGGCCTAAGCTGGACCACGCCAATTAACAGTTCGGTTATTACCACTATAACTCCGGTGCTGGTATTGATTCTTGCTGCGATCCTGATCAAAGAACGGGTAACCTTGAAAAAAGCTGCAGGAGTGATCATAGGTTTATCCGGAGCTTTGATGCTGGTATTTTTCAGTGCTCGCGGAGTAATCAATGCACCAAACATCCCGATGGGGAATTTATTGGTTCTGGGAAATGCAATTTCTTATGGGCTTTACCTCATCCTGGTCAAACCCCTTACTTCCAAGTACCATTCCTTCACCATTATGAAATGGCTTTTCCTGATGGCAGTAGTCATCAATTTTCCCATTACCATCAAAGAATTTTTAGAAGTTGAATGGACGATTCTGCCTAAGGATGCGATCCTGGGAATGGCATTCGTGATCTTTGGCACTACCTTTCTCACCTACCTGCTGAATGTTTTTGCGCTTAAAGAATTGAGTGCGGCAACCATAAGTGCTTTTGTTTATCTGCAACCCTTGATCGCTATTGCTTATGCAGTCTCTACAGGAGCCGATTCGCTAAGCCTGCTTAAAATTGTTGCCGCGTTACTGGTGTTTACAGGAGTTTACCTGGTAACCAGGAAACCTAAGCCTTCAACTTAGCAGGATCTATATCTTTTGGTGCTTTCCCAAACCTGCGGGTATCTTCTTTTGTAAGGACCTTGAAATCCTCGGTATGGTCCAGGTTATTGAGTTTATCGAACAGCTCTTTTGGAAGCCCGGTGAGTTTACGTTCCTTTAGATCGATCCATCCACCCATCATTTCACAGCTGGCAAAATTCCGCCCTTTATGATCATAAAAATCATGTACAAATTCGAAGTACATTCCATCTTCAGAAAGGCCGCTTAGTTTTAAAGTTACTGTTACAGGCTCTCCTGCAAAGACCTCTTTAAAATAATAAACGTGCTCATAAAATACCACAGGACCCAGGTTGTGCTGCGCCATTTCTTTCTGGCCAAAGCCGTTCTCCATTAAAAACCCCATTCTGGTATGGCTCATAAAATTGATATAAGCTGTATTGGCTAAATGTCGGTTGGCATCAATGTCACTCCATCTTATCTCAAACTTCTTCTTGTACATTTTCAAAATTTTGAGATAAAATTACAAATTAATATTATGCACGCATAGCGATTTTTAATTCCTTTACAAATCTTAAATGAGATGAAATGCCTCTTGTAAAAAGCACATATGATCCGCCGTTTATCTTCAGGAACTACCACGTTTCTACGGTATATTCGGCTACCCTTCGCAAAGCGCCGGTACCCCAGCAGCGGGAAAGGGTGACTTTGCAGGATGGAGATTTCATCGATCTTGACTGGAGCTTTTCAGAAAAAGAAACTGATAAGGTCCTGGTAGTGATTCACGGCCTTGAAGGGAGTGCAAGCCGCCCTTATGTCACCGGGCTGGCTAAATACTTTATTAAAAATGGCTGGGACGTTGCAGCCATGAACCTTCGCGGTTGCAGCGGAGAATTGAACAGGCGCTTCCGGTCCTATCATGCAGGTGCAACAGATGACCTGCAGGAGGTGATAGAATACATTTTGGATAAAGATAAATATAAGCACATCGCATTCAACGGCTTTAGCCTGGGTGGGAATCTCATGCTAAAATACCTGGGTGAAAAAAGGGAAATTCCTAAGCAAATAAAGGCAGCGGTCATGGTCTCTGTTCCCTGCGACCTTCATGGCTCCTTAAAACAACTTCAGAAGAAAGAGAATTATCTTTACTCAAAGCGTTTTTATTATAAACTCAGGGACCACCTGTTACTGCGGGCAGAACAGTTTCCGGAACAGTTAACCAAGGAAGAGATCGAGGCCTGCGATTCCCTGCTGGACATTGATGAACTCTACACCAGCCGTGCCCATGATTTTGCAAATGCTGTGGATTATTATGAGAAGAACAGCTCCCTGCAATTCCTGGAAAATATCACAGTTCCTACCCTGCTCATAAATGCCAAAAATGACGGCTTTCTTTCTGAAGCCTGTTACCCGATTAAAATTGCAGGAAAAAGTGAATTTCTTTTTCTGGAGATGCCTGAGTATGGGGGTCATGTGGGATTCATTCAGAAAAAACCTCAAACCTATACCGAAGAACGCGCACTCGAATTTTTTCAGGTTCATTTATCACCTCCATAAAGCTAAAGGAGGGTTAAAAAATAATTACAGCTGCTGCCAAAGAAGCTTTTTGATCTATATTAGTTTAAAAGGAAAAATATGACTAAAAATCCTGATGAGGGACATGTGGCAAAAGTGCGTTCTGCAGGCTTTTTTACCAAGGGTGTCGTTTATGTGATCATTGGCAGTCTCACCTTTTTGGCAGCTTTTGATCAGGGTGGAGATATAAGCAGTACAGATGGTGCGGTGCAGTTTCTAATCAGTTTACCCCTGGGGAATATCCTTGGTGCCTTGGTAGCTTTAGGACTTTTTGCCTACACCTTTTGGCGTATTTACCAGGCTTTCTTCCTTCCCGGAAATAATGGAAATAGTAAAGATCTTAAAAGTGGGTTTAAAAGATTCAGATATTTTTATTCTGCTGTTTTTTACGGAATCATCGCCTACTCCTTTGCCAAACCTTTTTTTAAGGATATTTCAGATTCTAATGAAAGCTCTGAAGGAGGGATGGAAGAAAAAGCCGCTCTTTGGGAGTTACTGTCCACAGATTGGGGTAAGATCCTGATCTGGATCCTCGCAATCGTAGTTGCAGGACAGGCTTTATGGCAATTCAGGATCGGCAGGAGTGGTAAATACATGAAGAAGATAGATAATTATCCCGATATTAAGCATGAATATGATTTTATTAGAAAGGCAGGGAAATTTGGATACTATGCCCGGGGGGTGGTTTTTGGAATTATTTCCTATTTCCTTTTTAAGGTGATCCTACAGCACAATGCCAGTATTTATAAAGGGACAGAAGGTGCGCTTCAATACTTGCTTTCCTTCTCCTATGGACCATTCCTGCTTGGTGCAACAGCCGTTGGACTTATCGGCTACGGGATTTTTAACATGATGGTGGCAAGACATGCCAATCTTACTACGCTTTAGAAAAAGGTGAATTATCTAAGGCTGATCTTTCTTGCCCTTATATAATCCCACCCCCTGCTTTGCACTGCTACATAAATCATTATCTTTGTGCATCTTTAAAATTACCCTATGATTCAGTCTATGACCGGCTTTGGTAAGAGCATTATACAGCTTCCATCCAAAAAGATCACCGTAGAGATCAAATCCCTTAACAGCAAAAGTCTCGATTTAAATGCACGCATTCCTTCTCAATACCGGGAAAAAGAACTGCAGTTGCGCAATAAGATCGCGCGGGAACTCAACCGCGGAAAAGTGGATTTTTCGGTCTTTGTGGAAGTGACGGGAGAAGAAACTACGGCGGCTGTAAATCCTGCAGTGGTCAAAAAATACATGAAGCAGCTTAGAGAGATCTCAGCTGGGGATGAAACTGAATTGCTGAAAATGGCAGTACGCATGCCCGATGCTCTGAAAACTGAAAGGGAGGAGATCGATGAAAACGAATTTCGCGCTATAGAAGAGGCTGTAGATGAAGCTTTACGTGAGATCAACGACTTTCGTTCTGCTGAAGGTAAGGCGCTGGAAGATGAACTGGAACAAAGAGCCGGAAACATTCTGGTCCTCCTGAAGCAGGTGATGGCTATGGATCCCGAACGCATTGCAGGTGTACGCGAGCGACTACAGAAAGGGGTTGCCGATCTAAAAGAGAATGTAGATCAAAACAGGTTTGAGCAGGAGCTCATCTTCTACATTGAAAAATTCGATATTACTGAAGAAAAGGTACGGTTGGAAAACCATATGGACTATTTTATAAAAACCCTGAATTCTGCCGACTCTAACGGAAAAAAGCTGGGTTTCATTTCCCAGGAGATGGGACGGGAGATCAATACTATTGGGAGCAAATCCAATTATGCACCTATGCAGCAACTCGTGGTGCAAATGAAGGATGAGCTGGAAAAGATCAAGGAACAACTATTAAACGTACTGTAATGGCAGACGGAAAATTGATCGTCTTTTCGGCTCCCTCAGGATCGGGAAAAACGACCATCGTAAAATACCTTTTAGCCCAGGAAGAACTCAACCTGGAATTCTCAATTTCAGCCACTTCCAGAGAACCAAGAGGAAGCGAAATCCACGGAAAGGATTATTACTTTCTAAGCTTAAAGGAGTTTAAGAGTAAAATCAAAAATGATGAATTCCTGGAATGGGAAGAAGTTTACCGCGACAACTTCTACGGAACCTTGAAAAGTGAAGTAGAACGCATCTGGTCCCATGGCAAAAATGTTATTTTTGACATCGATGTGGTTGGAGGCCTTGACATCAAGAACATCTATCCAGAAAAAACCCTTGCTGTTTTTGTTAAACCTCCAAGCATAGAGGAACTAAAGATTCGCCTTAAGAAGCGGGAGACAGAATCTATGGACAAGATCAATATGAGAGTGGCAAAAGCTTCTATTGAACTGGCCACTGCACCCCAGTTTGATTATATCATTGTAAACAACGATCTAAATACAGCTTTGGAAGAGGCATATACCCTGGTTTCCGATTTTGTGGGAGCCAATAAAGATCTCAAAAAGTGAAAAAAAGAGTAGGATTATTTTTTGGCACTTTTAATCCTGTACACATAGGTCACCTCATCCTTGCAAATCACCTGCTACAGTACTCAGACCTTACCGAGATCTGGATGGTGGTAACACCCCACAATCCGTTTAAAAAGAAGAGCAGCTTACTCAACAACCAATACCGCTATGATATGGTGTGGCAGTTGTGTGAGGAATATCCCGGAATAAGGCCAAGTGATATCGAATTTAACCTGCCGCAGCCTAACTATACAGTGACGACGCTTGCGCACCTGGAAGATAAATATCCGCAGTATGATTTTTCCCTCATTATGGGAGAAGATAACCTAAAGAGCTTTCCCAAATGGAAAAATTATGAGGTGATCCTGGAGCGGCATCATATTATTGTGTATCCCCGGCATTCTGAAGGGGAAACCCATCCAGATCTGCTCGACCACCCAAAGGTATCTCTGGTCGATGCGCCAAGAGTGGAGATCTCCTCCACGTTCATTAGAAAAGCCATTAAAGCAGGTAAGGATGTAAGACCGTTATTACCGCCCATGGTATGGAAATACATCGATGAGATGAATTTTTACCGCTAAAAAAAATTGCCTCAGGACTCTATACCGGAGGCAATTTCTTCACTAACTAACCAACCAAAAAAGATTAAACTCTTCGAAATTATAATCTTTCTTGTATTATAACGCAGCTTTATTTTCAATAGTACACAGAATATAAACTTCTAAATGTTAAAGTTTTAGACCTTCTTATACAGTTTTAAAATTTTCTTTGCTGAGGCTATTCTGTACAACCCTTTTATTTTCCTTATTTTTGGAGACAGAACTAACTAACTATGGAGAGATCACCTAAGTTCGCCGTAATAGGCGGAGGTAGCTGGGCTACAGCTAATGTGAAAATGCTATGTGAGAACCTTGATGAGGTCACCTGGTATATGCGCAGTGTTTATGCTATTGAGCATATCAAAAAGCAGGAGCATAACCCTAATTACCTTAGCTCTGTAGAGTTTGATATTACCCAATTATATCTCACCAATGACATTAATGAAGCAGTTAGAAGAGCAGATGTACTCATCTTCGCTATTCCTTCAGCTTTTTTAAAGCGGGAGCTGGACAACCTAACAGAATCCCTCGATGGCAAGATCATTTTTTCGGCTATTAAAGGTATAGTGCCCGAAACCAGTCTTATTGTAGGAGAACATTTCCACCAAACCTACAATATTCCCTATGAGAACATAGGGGTGATCACGGGGCCATGTCATGCAGAAGAGGTTGCACTGGAAAGGTTATCCTATCTCACCATCGCATGTTCAGATGAAGAAAAAGCAAAGCTGGTAGCAAAAAATCTGAGCAGTGACTATATCACCTGTAAGACCAGTGATGATATCGTAGGAACCGAATATGCCGCAATGCTTAAGAATATCTATGCCATTGCCGCCGGAATCGCCCACGGACTCGGCTACGGAGATAATTTCCAGAGCGTATTGATGAGCAACGCGATTAGAGAAATGAAGAAGTTCATCAAGAAGGTCCACAAGATGAAACGCAATATCAATGATTCTGCCTACCTCGGAGACCTTCTGGTTACCGGTTATTCCATCTTTAGCCGAAACAGGATGTTTGGAAACATGATTGGGAAAGGCTATACCGTAAAAAGTGCCCAGATGGAAATGAGCATGGTGGCCGAAGGATATTATGCCACCGAGAGTGCCTACAAAATAGTTCAGGAAACAGGGGCAAAAACTCCAATCATTAATGCCGTTTACGGTATACTTTACCAGGGAAAAGAGCCAAAAAAGGTCTTCAAGAAATTGGCTGAGAAACTGGATTAATACTGAGACCTGTGAGGTTTCCAAAACCTTCTAGGTCTTTTTAACCTGATTAGACCTACAAGGTCAGAAAAAAGACCTTGCAGGTCTTCCCAAAGTATTTGCCGATCTTCTCCTCTCCTTTGGAGAGGTTTTTTTATTAATTTAGATTTATGTCCAAACCTGCAAACACTCCTGAAGAATATATTGCCTCTCTTCCTGAAGAAAGGCAAGCACCTGTTTCAAAACTGCATAAGATCATATTAAAAAACCTTCCGGAGGGATTTGAAACCGGAATGACCTATGGCATGATTGGTTATTTTGTCCCGCATTCCATCTATCCGCAAGGATATCATGTTGATGCTAAGCAGCCGTTACCGTTCATCAACCTTGCTTCCCAAAAGAATTTTATCGCGTTGTATCACATGGGGATCTATGCGAACCCGAAGCTACTGGAATGGTTTCAGGAGGAATATCCAAAATATTCTTCAACTAAACTGGATATGGGGAAAAGCTGCATCAGGTTTAAAAATATTAAAAAGATACCCTTTGAGCTTATTGCACAGCTGGTGACAAAAATGACTGTTCAGGAATGGATCACTACCTATGAAGAGGTGGTAAAGAAATAATAATTACTTCAGCAGAACTCCCTTTTTCTGCATCACCGGCACTTCCCGCAGAGCCTTCTCATTGATGCTGTTCTTTTTAAAAACGAACTTTTTATGGAACATTTTACCTTCAGCAAAAAAGGAAACTGAGAATTCATTGTTCAGTTGTAGTACATCGTCCTGTAGGAATTCAACTTTAGCAAAAGATTGCGGCGGCAATTTTGCAATGCTGTGCCGCATCACTGAAGTTTCCCTTGTTCCATCATATCCCCTGGAAACGATTAATACACTTTCAAGAGTTTCAGCAAGATCATTTATAAGATAGGCGTTCCAGTCAAGGCTGCCGTATTCTTCATGCTCTTCGCGCACGGCTGCCACATAGACATCGGTAACTTCAGGAATGTCAATGTCTTTCTTCACCCTTAGTCGAACTTGCTTTTCACTTTACGCCACAACCACCAGATGATTCCAAGAGCGACCAGCAACAGAACTGCACCAACGGCAAGTTCAATGATCTCCACAACAATAAGCACAATGACGACAGCGACAATGATAAGACCAATAACTCCTACTCCTAATGTTTTCATATAGATGATTTAAACTGTTCCAAAAATCTCATGTCATTCTCATAGAACATCCGAATATCCCCAATTTGGTAAAGCAACATGGCAATTCTTTCGATTCCCATTCCAAAAGCAAAACCAGAATATTCTGCAGGATCTATGTTACAATTGCGAAGAACGTTAGGATCCACCATTCCGCAGCCCATGATCTCCAGCCATCCGGTACCTTTGGTAATACGGTAATCGGTTTCGGTTTCAAGGCCCCAGTAGATATCAACTTCTGCACTTGGCTCGGTAAACGGAAAATAAGATGGGCGTAACCTGATCTTGCTTTTCCCAAACAACTGCTTAGTAAAATACAATAAAGTTTGCTTCAAATCGGCGAAGGAAACATTTTTATCCACATACAGCCCTTCGACCTGATGAAAGATACAATGTGACCTTGCCGAAATCGCTTCATTTCTGAAAACTCTTCCCGGGGAGATCGTCCTTATTGGAGGTTTGTTGTTTTCCATATACCGCACCTGTACCGAAGAAGTATGGGTACGCAGCAGCACATCAGGATTCGTCTGAATAAAGAACGTATCCTGCATATCCCTTGCCGGGTGATATTCCGGAAGGTTTAAGGCAGTGAAGTTATGCCAGTCATCTTCCATTTCGGGACCTTCAGAAACATTGAATCCAATGCTTGAAAAGATCTCGATGATCTGGTTCTTTACGATAGAAATAGGGTGACGCGCGCCAATTTCGACAGGCTCTCCCGGGCGGGTAAGATCGCCGTAGATACCTTTCTCCTCCTCTTTGCCTTCCAGTTCTTCCTTTAACTGCTGCACTTTATTTGTAGCAGCATCCTTTAATTGGTTCACCGCCTGGCCAAAAGCTTTCTTCTCTTCATTGGGCACCGCCTTGAAATCGGCAAAATACTTGTTTAAAATACCTTTTTTGCCAAGGTATTTTATCCTGAAGTTCTCTACTTCTTCTTTGGTTTGGGCCGTGAAGGCTTCAATTTGAGAAATGTGTTCCTTTATGGTTTCTGTCATGGTCCCTTTTCTTTAGGAAGCGCAAATTTATGAAAATAAACCGGCACTTCTTCCGAAGTTGCCTGCCGGATAAAGCTAAATATCAGCTCTTAAAAATGTTATTTTATGTAATCTTTTTCCAGAAAGTATTGCACTATCGCTTCTTTCATAAGCACAGACTGTTCCCCTGCCTTTAAAGTGGGGAGTTGCTCAAGTACCTTGTAATGCGGCCAGCCTTCATCATCAAAATATTCGAATTCATAGTACCCGTAAGGTTCAAGCAAGCGGCAAATGGCAATATGCATAAGATCCAGCTTGTGATCTTTTTTAAATTTCCGGTGTAATTGCCCCAGTTCCTGAAGCCCTATGATATATATGATCGCATCAAGTTCCAGCTTTTCACCATCTGCAAATTGCCGGGAAAGCTTCTGCTCCACCTCGATCCAACGTTGTTTTAATTGTTCATCTCTAGACATGCCGCAAAGATAATTACTAAGAACGGGAAATTACTATCTTTGAAAGCATGAATGTTCTGGATCTGCTCCTAAGTGTTTTCCTCCTCATAGGTCTTGTAAGAGGGCTTTTTAAAGGCTTTTTTTCAGAACTTGCAGGATTGCTTTCTTTAATTGGCGGAATTTATGCCGCCATTCACTTTTCAGGCGCCACCTATACTTTTTTAAGAAGCTTCATTGACTGGGAACCACAGTATCTGGCTATCCTTTCCTTTGCAGTCACCTTTTTTATTGTCGCACTGGTCATCTCTCTTGCCGGAAATATTCTTACCAAAATGGTGCATATGGTTGCCCTGGGGTTTATCAACAGGCTTTTCGGCGGAATATTTGGGGTGCTGAAAATGGCATTTTTGGCAAGCATCATCATGATGTTCTTCGCAAACTTCGATGTTTTTAATACTGAAGAATCCACCAAAGAGGAATCAATCCTTTACGAACCCATTCGCGCCCTTGCTCCCGCCATTCTACCCGGGATTATTAAAGAAGTAAAGGAAGGAGATCTTTTTGACACTCCCGAAGCAGAAACTGAAGAATCAACCGAAGTAGAAGAAATCTAGAAGTTAAGCTGATAAACCTCATCCAGCTGAGATTCATTACTCACATTCACATTAAGATCCTTAACTATTCCTGAACCCACTCCATAGGCCCATCCATGCAGATGAAGCTTTTGGTCATTTTTCCAGGCTGCCTGTACTATCGAAGTTTTAGCAAGATCAAATACCTGCTCCACTACGTTAAGCTCCACGAACCTGTCAAACCTTTTATCTTCGTCTTCAATGGCATCCAACTCTTTTTTGTGCAGCCTGTAGATGTTTTTAATATGTCTTATCCAGTTATCGATAAGCCCGATGGAATTATTGGTCATTGCAGCCTTGATCCCTCCGCAGCCGTAATGGCCGCAAACGATGACATGCTCCACTTTAAGTACATTGACGGCATAATCCAGCACGCTTAGCATATTCATATCGCTATGGATCACCATGTTTGCTATATTCCTGTGTACAAATACCTCTCCCGGTTGTGCGCCGATGATCTGGTTCGCCGGAACGCGGCTGTCTGCACAACCAATCCAAAGTAAAGGAGGCTGTTGCCCTTCTGCCAGTCTGTTAAAATAATCAGGGTCCTCCTGAAGCATACCTTCGACCCATTTCTTGTTGTTCTCTAGAATCTTTTTATAAAAATCTGGCATAATTTTACTTTTTGAGAAGCTAATTTACAATCTTTTCAGATCATTTTCCTGCATCCAGCCCTGACTTCCGTTAGGCAATTCGATCTCTACCCATTCCTGGAAGTTTTCAGTGATCTTCACTTTTGCCCCTTCATGCAATAAAAAAGCCTCCCCGGCCCTTACTGAAGGTTCGCTTTTCACCTCTACCTCTTCAGAAAAAATTATCGCAAAATTACTTTCCTGCTGCAGGTCCTGTTTTAAGAAACCTATGATCACCGAAGAAATCGCGAGAACCAGAAAAAACATGCTGCCTATAAACGTCATTCTTTTGATCATGCTTCTTCTGCTGAAGTAGTACACCAAAAAGAATACAATGAAGACCATCATACAAATTATTGCTACCCAGGCCCATCCCCCAGCCGAAAATGCTGAAGTTGACCTGTCAAAAATGCCCCAAAATCCTTCCGACTCTTCTGTTCCCAAAGCATCAATTGCCATGGTCCTCGCAAAGGTGAGGTTATTTCGTGCATCTTCATTTCCGGGATCTAATTGCAGCGCCTTTTCAAAATGATAGATGCTGGGTGCGATCCGGCTGAGCTTATAATAAGAATTTCCCAGGTTGTAATGCAGTTCTGCCGAAGTTTCGCCGTTCTCCAGGATCTGCTCGTATTTAGCCACTGCCTCCTCATAATTTCCCTCTGCATATGCATTGTTGGCATCCTCAAAAAGTTGAGAATTTTGAGCAATTCCCGAAAGGCTAAAAAGTATCGCGAATAAAAAAATCAGCTTTTTCATACCTGCTTATCGATTTCAGAAATTACACCTACGGCCTTGTCATAATCCTGCTGCATGGCCACACTGGAAGCCGGTGTATACCGGGCAAATTCACAACTTTTAAGCAACTCATTGAATTGTATTACTGTAGTTGCATCCACTCCTTTGCTGGTTAACAATTCCTGGATACGCTCTTTGCTCATCTCACTGGTTTGGATATGCAATTTTGCTTTAAGATAATTATGCAGCGCCCGTTCCAAAGACTCATAGAATTTGGTCTGGTATCCCAGGTTTCGTTTGGCTTCTGAAAGATATTTTCGCGCCAGGCGATCGGCTTTTCTTATCCTGTTGCCACGTACATCTCCGGCAATGGCTTCCCGTCTTTTTCCGAAGAGGATGGCCAGCGGGATCAGTAACACGGGTCCCAGCAATAAGCTCCAGAACAAAACTGACCCCATAAATGGTGCTTCGCCAATAGCTTTTAGAGAAGTATTGAGCTTGATATATCTAAATTGATTTGCGGCCGAAGGAGTTTGTTGCTGTGCTGCAATAGGACCCGTACTTCCAGAGGGGCTCCTGGCTCCTGCGGGAGCTGCACCAACCTCGATCATAATTTCTTCGGAAGTGAGGGTTCTATAAGATCTTGTATTGAGATCAAAATAGCTGAAACTCATAGGCGGAATAGGATATTTACCCTGCGCCTGCGGGACCAGGGTGTAAGAGTTGGCAATGCTACCCTGCATTCCGTTCATATTGGTATTTACTCTTTCTGAATATTCAGGCTCGTACTGCTCCATAGAAGCGGGCACGGTCAATGGCGGCAGGTCAAAAAGCTTAAGGTTCCCCTGGCCGGACACCTCAACAGTGGCCTGTAGGGACTCGGTCGCGCGGAGTTCTTTTTTGCTGGTGTTTACTTCAAATTTCAGGTTCTTTCCAACTGCCCCTGTAAAATCTGCCGGTCTGCCTTCCTGCGGCAGGGGTTTTACATCTATAGTACGGTTCCCTGCGGCCACAACCTTGTCGACTGTTTCATAGAACCTGTTTCCGAAGATATCCCTTCGGTTTCCGGGAACTTCTACGGAAATATTCAGCGTTAAGGGTTCAATATTCAGCTTTCCGGTCTTTTGCGGATATAATACGGTTTTTCGAAGCACTACAAACCGGTAAGGTTCGCCGTTATAGGTGCCATTCTCCACCTCCAGCTGCCGAATGTCAATATTCTGACTCCAGAAATCGCTAAACTTAGGATTATCGATCTGTCTCCAGTCGCTCACATTGATCCGCGGACTCACATACAGTTTATAAACCACCGTAATGGCTTCATTCAAAAATGGGTTGGAATTAGAGACCTCGGCTACTAAATGAATACTTTCAGAAGCAATATATTCAGAATTCTCTCCATCTGTAGGTTGATCTACGGCAGCGGTCACTTCCACCTGCACAGGTGAAGTTTTATAAACAGTGCCTTCGATGGTGATCTCTGCCTGCCCGATAGTGAGATTTCCCCGTTTTTTAGGCGCAAGAAAATAGCTGTAGGTTTTTGAGAAGCTTCTTTTACCATTTAACCAACTTTGGCTTACCGACTGGTTTGGGCCTCCCACTACTGTAAAATCTGAAAATTGTGGCGGGTTAAAATTATCACCGTCTTCATTCATAACAAAATCCACCCGCAGCCGCTCATTCACCCCAAGCTTGTTCTTGCTCACATTCGCGGTGAACTGAACCTGCCCAATGGCAAGGCCGGACATCATTAGCATTATGAAAACTACCAGTTTCTGCTTCATTTTTTATTACCAGTCTTTATCGGTTTGAACAGGCATGCCTTTGGCTTTTTTAGCATTGATCTTCTCCTGTACTTTCTTTTCCTCGTTCCCCATTGCCTCCAGCAAGTTTTTTATCTGCTGGGGAGAAAGTTGCCCCGGCCGTTGTTGCGGCTGTTTTGGCTCTTCTCCTTCTTTTGGCTGCTCATTCTTTTGCTGCTCTTTATCATCGGGCTGGCCGGCATTGTCCTTTTTCTTTTCTCCTTCTTTATTCTCGTCCTCTTTCTGGTCACCACCTTCTTTATCTTCGGGCTTACCATCTTCACTCTGCTCCTTATCGCCTTCGCCGTCCTGCTGCTCCTTCTGGTCCTGCTTTTGCTTATCCTGCTCCTGTTTATCCTTTTCGTTCTTGTCACCGCCGCCGCCTTGTTTTTGCTCTTCTTCGAGCATTTTCTTGGCTAAAGCAAGATTATAACGGGTTTCATCATCATTTGGATTGTTCCGGAGAGACTGTTTATAAGCTTCCACGGCCTCACTGTACTTCTTTTGCTTCATATAAGCGTTCCCCTGATTATGAAAAGCATCATGTTTTAACGGTTTTTCTTCGGCAGTGGTAGCGGCAGCGCGATGTCTCTCCAGCGCCTGGCCGGTGATTTCCTTATTATAATAAAGGTTTCCGAGGTTGTACTTAGCTTCGGCATTTGCAGGATCTTTAGCAATAGCTTTGCGGTAGTAAGCTTCGGCAGTAGCCATGTCATTATCGGCTAAAGCGTCTTCTGCTTCCTGCATGTATTTTTTAGCTGTTTTGGCTGCAACTTTAGGATCTTCCTGGGCAAGTGCAACAAAAGGAATATAAAAGAAGAGTCCCAAAAACAGCATTTTTGGCAAGTAATGTCTCATTATCCTTTTCATCATCAGCTTCTTTTCTCGTTAAACAAATTTAATCTTTTTAACCAGGACGTTTGTCGTTCAAGCAGTAAGATATCCAGCAGAAGGAATAAAAGGCCTAATCCTAAGAACCATTGGAACTGGCTTTTGTAATCTGCGATCTGCTGCGATTCGAATTCCTTTTTATCCATATTCTGAAGGATCTCTGTCACTTCTTCCACTACTTCGGAAGTTACACGGCCATCGATATATCTTCCGTTTGCTTCCGAAGCAATTTCCTTAAGCGTTGCTTCATCAAGCCTTGTGATCACGGTCTCCCCGCTCCTGTCTTTCTTATAACTCTGAATGACGCCGTTCCTTTTCTCGGGAATTGGTCCCCCTGCAGCCGTCCCTACACCAATTGTGACGATCCTGATGCCTTCTTTTGCAGCTTCTGCAGCTATTTCTTCTATATTCCCTTCATGATCTTCCCCGTCACTGATAAGGAACAGGATCCTGTTGGTCTGTTCGTCATCATTGAAGTAGGTCTTTGCCATTTCAAGGGCCTCGCTTATGGCAGTTCCCTGTGAAGAAAGCATGTCTGTATTCATGTTTTGCAGGAACATCTTTGCCGCAGCATAATCTGTAGTGATTGGCAACTGCGGAAAAGCGCTGCCGGCATAGGCAATGATCCCCACCCTGTCACTTGCCAGGTTATTGATGATCTGGGTGACCAGCTGCTTCGATTTCTCCAGCCTGTTGGGAGCAATATCTTCGGCCAGCATACTTTTAGATACATCGACTGCGAAGACCACGTCAACACCTTCTCTTTTGACCGTTTCCAATTTTGTGCCAAACTGCGGATTCACTAACGCAATAACAAAACTGCTGATGGCAAGGCACAGCAGGATGATCTTCATGACCTGTTTCCCTGTAGACCGATTAGGACTTAGCTTGTCCAACAATTCTTTATCTGCGAATTTTCGCTGGGTACGTTTTTGCCAAAAGACCACCATGGCATACAGCAGCACAATGACCGGAATGCCTACCAGTAACCATAAATATGTCTTATCTTCTAACAGAAACATCTTCTAATATTTTTATACAAAACTCCTGAACACGGTGAACCTTAACAGCACTTCGAACAGCAGTAAAAAGCCTGCCAGTAGTACCAGCGGCCTGAACTTTTCTTCGTAATTATAAAACCGGAATTCTTCAATTTCAGTCTTTTCTAAAGTATCGATCTCCTGGTAAATTTCTTCCAGAGACCTGTTGTCTGTTGCACGGAAATATTTTCCGCCGGTAGCATCTGCAATATCTTTTAGCAAGGCCTCATCGATCTCCACCGGCACCCTTCCATACTGGAAATTTCCATTTGGTAAGATGCTAATAGGCGACAGGGCAGTACCATTACTCCCCACCCCTATGGTGTACGTCTTGATACCAAATTCGACAGCCAATTCACTAGCAATTTTTGGGTCGATAAATCCTGCATTATTCATTCCGTCGGTAAGCAAAATGATCACCTTACTTTCGGCCTGGCTGTCCTTTAATCTGTTTACGGCGGTTGCGAGCCCCATACCTATAGCAGTACCGTTCTCCAGGGCATTATTATATTCAATATTTTCCAGTGCTCCTAAAACAATGCTTTTGTCACTGGTGATTGGGGTTTGCGTAAAACTTTCCCCTGCATAGACCACCAGGCCTATCCTATCTCCGGGACGATTCTTTACAAAATCTGCAGCAACCTCTTTTGTCGCTTCCAACCGGTTGGGATCCAGGTCCCGCGCCAGCATACTGGCCGAAACATCTATAGCCATAACGATATCGATCCCAAAGTTGCTGCTGGTTCGGGAAGAGACATCTACACTACGCGGGCGGGCGAGGGCAGTGATCACCAAAGCCAGCACCATAAGCCGCAGCACAAAAAGTACCGGCCTGAATTTTCCCAACAATCCCGGTTTGGCTTCAAATCCTTTAATGCTCGAGATCCTTAACTTGGCCGTTTGCCGGTTCCGCTTCCAGACGTACCATGCCAGTGCCAGCGGCAAAAGCAGCAAGAGCCAGAAAAAATGCGGATCCTCAAAAATCAGGTTTTCGAACATTAATTTTCCATTTTTATTAGTTCAACAGAGGTGCTTACGCGCTGCGCGATCTCTTCGGCATATTTGTCTCCTTCGTTATAGATCATCACGATTTGCTGATAGCCTTCTCCCATTCCAAAATTGAGAATAGCATACTCCTTTTGAATGGGCTTGGATTTTTCGCTTTTTTGAAAGCTCATGGTCCCGAAGATCTTCATGCCTTTGGCTCCATTCAAAGTTTCAAACTCCTCCTGTTTGGTAATGATATTTTTTGCACCATTTGCTTCCAGATAGGAATATACTTCCTCTACTGCCCCTTCAAGGTTAAAATCTTCCCCGGCAGGACGGGTATTTACACTTAAAAATACAGAACTTTCCAGGCTGCCAAAGTTAAATGTCTCTTTCCCTGAAGCCACTGCGGTGGAATCTTTCAATTCCCTCACCAACACATCGGGCGAGGCGATGCTCACCGGCGGAGTCCCGTATTCACTTTCTATCCATTCTCCCTCAAGCATCTCTTTGCTGGTGTTGCCTAAATAAGTATCGGCAAAATAATCAAGGCCTTTTGTGGAAATGATGTAAGCAGTTGCTGCACTTATGAGAATTACCACTGCAAGGATGCCAAAAATGATCTTTTTGACCTTTCTTTTTCTTTCCAGCCGCTCCCGATATTCCTGGTCTGCCAGTAATTCCTCTTCTGTGGGTTGCGGAATAGAAGCCTTAGTATCTTTAATTACATTTTCAACGCTCGCGCGGTCTTCCTTAGCGGTCAAAACATCGGGTTTTGAATTAGCAAATTTTGCCAGGTCGGCACGCTCAAGAATGATCTTTAGTTTACTGATGGTGGTGTTCTCCAGTTTGAGCTTTCCTCTGTCCCTTTCAGCCTCCAGGTAAGCGATCAGCTCATTGGTGGTGCTTTCGAGGGCATGATCATAAACTTCTCCGTCCAGGTATCTTCTTACGGCTGCGGAAAGCTGAGAGTAATATTCCTTGATCTCACGTTGTTCCAAAAGATGAGAATTGTCAAGCTGCTTTAGTTCATAAAGCGCCTGCTCATACGGCGGAAGCTGTTTCGCTGCCTCTTTTCTTTTTTGCCTGCTTTTGTACAGCAAATATCCAACGATCCCTAGCAAAATGAGCCCTAACAGCCACCACAACCACTGCGGAATTCCAAATGCAGGAGGCACCTCCACGGCAGGTTTTATGGGATACATTTTTTGTTTGGTAGTGTCAACTACCACATCATTCACCACTACCGAAAAAGAATCGGTGCGGAATTCCCGATCATTGATCAATACCCTTTGCTGCGGAATTGTATATTGTCCGGAATCAAATTGAGTAAGTGCGTATTCCCGGATCAATCTTTGGCGATCTCCTATTTCACTGGTATCAATTGCATAAGCCTCGATCATTTCGAGTGGAGAGAAAGTCTGCCCCTCGGGAAAGACCACAGGAGATCCCCCGTCGCTTTCGACCGAAAGCCTGTAAGTGATCTGCTCCCCGATCTTTATGTTAGTGGTATCTACAGAAGCTGAAACTTCCTGCGCCAAAGCACTTACAGAAACAGCAGCAAGAAAAAATGTGAGCAGGCAGGAAACCAAAACTGCTTTCCATAAGGAGTCAAAAATGTGATTCTGCCGCAATCTTTTTTCCATCGATAATCTTTTATCTGGCTTTAAAATAACCCAGTAATTTTTTTACATAACTTTCATCCACCCGGGTGCTAAGACTGCCTGCACCGCTTTTTCTAAAGCTTTCTGAAAAGTAATCCACCCGTTCCCGGTAATATTTTGTGTAATTGTTCCTAACCGCTTTCGAGGAAGTATCCACCATGATCCTTTTTCCCGATTCTTCATCCTGCATGGCGACCATTCCAAGATTGGGGATGGTTTCCTCCCTCTCATCATAGACGCGAATGCCGGTAACATCGTGCCGGCCGCTGGTGATCTTAAGTGTACGTTGATAATCTTCGGCAATAAAATCTGAAAGCACAAAAACAATGGCTTTTTTCTTCATCACCTGAGAAAGAAATTTCAAGGCATTTTCAAGATTTGTTTTCCTGCTTTTGGGTTCGAATTCCAGTAACTCCCTGATGATCCTGAGAACATGGGAACGTCCTTTCTTCGGCGGAATGTACAGCTCAATAACATCTGAAAACAGTATCAACCCGATCTTATCGTTATTTTGGGTAGCCGAAAATGCCAGAGTGGCGGCAATTTCTGTAATGATATCCTGTTTAAAGCCATTGCGGGTTCCAAATAATCCTGAACCGGACACGTCTACCACAAGCATCATAGTAAGCTCCCGTTCTTCCTCAAAAACCTTTACAAAAGGTTCAGAATAACGGGCAGTAACATTCCAGTCAATATTTCTTACATCATCTCCAAACTGATATTGTCGCACCTCGCTAAAGGTCATCCCGCGACCTTTAAAAGTAGAATGATATTCCCCGCCAAAAATGTGATCACTCAGCCGGCGGGTCTTGATCTCTATTTTTCGTACTTTTTTGAGTAGCTCCTTAGTATCCATTTTTTCAATTAGCAATGAACAATTAACAATGATCAGTGTTGTGAATTATCAGATTCCTCTGATAATTGGTTATTGATAATTGGTAATTGTTACGGGACTTCGATCTCGTTTACGATCTTGTTGATGATATCTTCGGAAGTTACATTTTCGGCTTCGGCTTCATAGGTGATGCCTACCCTATGGCGCAATACATCATGTACTACAGCGCGAACATCTTCGGGCACTACATAACCGCGGCGTTTGATGAAGGCATAACATTTGGCAGCGGTGGCAAGATTGATACTTCCTCTTGGAGAAGCACCAAAACTTATAAGGGGCTTCAGGTTTTCCAACCTGTATTTTTCCGGAAAACGGGTAGCAAAAACTATATCCAGAATATATTTTTCGATCTTTTCATCCATGTAGACTTCCCGTACAGCCTGCTGTGCGCGGGCGATCTGTTCAAGGCTCACCACCGGATTCACTTTTTCAAAGCTGCCTTTTAGATTAGCACGAATGATCATTTGCTCATCGGCCATTTCGGGGTAATTGATCACCGTTTTCAGCATAAAACGGTCAACCTGGGCTTCAGGAAGCGGATAAGTCCCTTCCTGTTCCACCGGATTCTGGGTTGCCATTACCAGAAACGGCCTGTCAAGGATAAAAGTCTCTTCTCCAATCGTCACCTGCTTTTCCTGCATAGCTTCCAATAAAGCCGACTGCACTTTTGCAGGAGCACGGTTGATCTCATCTGCCAGTACAAAATTGGCGAAAATGGGACCTTTCTTTATGCTGAAGTCATTCAGTTTGATGTTGTAGATCATGGTGCCCACGACATCTGCCGGAAGCAAGTCTGGCGTAAATTGGATCCTGCTAAAGGTTCCATGTACTGCCTGGGAAAGGGTATTAATAGCCAGTGTTTTTGCAAGACCGGGAACTCCTTCAAGAAGGATGTGGCCCTGGCCTAACAATCCGATCAACAAGCGTTCAACCATATGTTTCTGGCCTACAATGACCTTTTTCATTTCTGAACTAAGAATATCAACAAAAGCGCTTTCGCGCTCGATCTTTTCGTTGATGCTCGCTATGTCTATCGAGGTGTTACTATCTAGCATGTATACAAAATTTTAATAATGTGAAGATACTTATCTAAGGTCAACGGCGCAACCTCAGCAAATATTCAACCAAAGTAACTTAAAATTTTGTTAAAAATAAAAGGCAGCGGGGTTACCGCTGCCTTAATTTACTTTAATCCTGAAGTATTTATTCTACTTCGGCGCTGCCGTCAAGAAAGATTCCTCCCTCAAGAGTTGTAACTTCTCCCTTGGTTACCGTCACATTATTTACTATAGTAACATTCAAGCCTAATCCTGCAGCAGGAGTAGCAGTGACTCTAAAGGTCCCCGCAGGCAATCCATGGATCTGGAAGTTTCCATTGGCATCTGTATAAGCAGATGCGTTCATCGTTCCACTCTCTGCCTTGATCAATACCTGCTCTGTAGTTGGATGTACGCTACCAACAATAGAACCTGTGTTTTCTTCAACTGCCATTCTTATTACCGGCTTTAGATTATAGGTTCCATTTCCAGTAACAACAACAGATTTGTCTACATCAAAATCAAGAATAAAGGTGTAGTCTTCATCTGCTTCCAATTCCTGCCCCACCATTACTTTTAATCCGGACTGTTCTGCACTTGGAGTTTTCAAAGCATATTCCTTGATTGTGCCATTCTCGTCCACTTTAATTGTGTTGTTGTCTCCCAATACCAGGCGAATCTGGTGCAGATAACCGGCTTCAAGTTCGGCATCCACAAGAAGTTCTGTAACCCCGCCGGTAAGGCTTAACAAATCGATCACGCCGGTATTCACCCCTTCCAGGCTTACCCAACCTTCTTCTTCGCTACCTTCGGCAGTAGTTTTGATCATCACATCTTCAACTTCTACCAAAACTTCCTCGTAATCTCCGGGAGCATCGGTCAATTTAATGGCAACTCTTGCTTTTCCATCATCAGATCCTGCAGAGTCATCATCTGAACTACAACTAACAAACCCTGCTGTAAGGGCAAAAAGGAAAAAAAATAAATGATACTTTTTCATAAATGTTTGTTTTTGATTTAGGTCTAATAACGGCCGATAAAAGGTTTTAATTTATCGATGAAGGAAGTTTAACTCTTTTTAACGCAAGTGTGGATTCCTTTAACAGCAGTGGTTTCGGGTAAATTCTCCAGTTTCATTACTTTTAAAAAATGAAGCAAAGAAATTCGTATTCCCGCATCGTTCAGGATCTTGAAGAGTGGAGTGAACTATCAAAAGGATCTAAAATCAGGCTTTTTCAGCACTGCATAGAAAAGGGTATTTCCAGTTTTCTAATTAACTTTTCAAAATCCCACAATTATGATCATGGCCTGGGCACTGCTTTTAGTGAAAGTGGTTTAAGCAGGGATGAAGTGCAGCTTATTGCCATACTTGATAAAGGAATTGCAAAAACAGAGGAGCTTATTGAGCAAGTGGAGAAAATTCTGAATCTTATGGACACAGATTACCTCGACCTCCTCATCCTTGACTTTGCGGGACCGCATGAAGAAATCATCGCGGCAATCGAACAGCTTAGGGCCCAGGAAAAGTTAGTGGAGATCGGGGTACTGGAAGAAAAACCGGGCGACAAAAGCGAATTTTTGAAGGAGTTCCCGGCAAGTGCAACACTTTCAGCTTTTAAGTTTACCCCGGCTGCAGTGAAAAGTCTTACTTTAGCTGAAGCAGCTTCCGAAGAAACCACACAAATGATCATTCCGGTGAGCGGAGACTGGGAGAATGAGAACGAATCGCTGAAAAAAACAGCAGAAAAGTACAACCTGCGGCCTAAAGAGCTGCTGTTTTCATGGTTACTGCATCACAGGGCTCATTTTCACCCGGTGATCAAAGGAGATTCTGAAGCTGTAATCGATTCGGCGGTAAATGCTTTTCATGCTACTATTATTGATGAGGACCTTGAGAAGCTTCCTGAAAGACTTTAAAAAATACATTTTTGACACCTATGAATAAAACAGCTTTAGTGACCGGCGCCAGCAGCGGGATTGGAAAAGCCACGGCCATTGCCCTGGCCGGTGCAGGATATAACCTTGTCATTTGCGGCCGAAGAAAAGAAGCGCTGCAGGATTTACAAAAACAACTTCAGGCAAACACAGCAGTTCACGTGCTTCAGTTCGATGTGCGCGACAAAAAGGAGGTGCATTCAGCAATTGTGAGCCTTCCGCAGGAATTCAGCCAGATCGATGTGCTGGTGAATAATGCGGGCAATGCTCACGGGCTGGATCCTATTCAGAAAGGCAACCTAGAAGACTGGGACGCAATGATAGACATTAACGTTAAAGGACTTCTTTATGTAAGCCGGGCGATCATTCCGCAGATGCTGGAACGAAGATCCGGATATATTGTAAACATCGGCTCCCTTGCCGGGAAGGAAGTTTATCCAAACGGCAATGTTTATAGCGCCAGTAAACATGCAGTTGACGCGATCAATAAGGGTATGCGCATCGATCTCAATGGCTCCGGAATTAGAGTAGGCGCCATCAATCCCGGACTCGTGGAAACAAATTTTAGTGATGTGCGGTTTAAAGGAGATTCAGAAAGGGCAAGATCTGTCTATGAAGGTTATGAGCCTTTAAAACCTGAAGATATTGCCGATCTTATTGTTTTCATGGTCACCCGACCACCTCATGTCAATATTGCCGACCTGCTGGTACTGCCCACAGCTCAAGCCAACTCTACCATAGTTCACAAGGAGTAAGCAGAAATGATCAATAAACGCCTTCTTATTAAGAACCTGCTCGCGCATAATAGTGAAAACAGTTTTTATGACAAAAAGCGGCAGATCAACCTTTCTGAAAAAGAAGGTAAGGCCAAATTCCTCAAACACATTTGTGCCCTGGCAAATTCAAATCCTGTGAACAATTCCTATATGGTCATTGGGGTGGAAGATGCAGATAATGAGATCAAAGGGGTGGATTTCTTTGATGACAGTAAAATACAGAACCTGGTGAACGCTTACCTGGAAAATCCGCCGCTTGTTGCTTATGAGAATATTCCTTTTCCGCATTTGCCAGATGATCTCGTAGTAGGGCTGGTGACCATTCAGCCCAACAAAGGTCGCACCTGTTCCCTCAAAAAAGGTATCTGGAAGTATCCTGCAGGCAGTATTTTTTTTAGGGAAGGCAGCATTAGTATAGCTTCAGAATATGGCCGGGCTGTACAGGGAGAGAATCATGAAGCAGTAGCTTCGATCGAAGCACATTCTCAAAACAACATAGGTTTGACGCTGGACGGAGTATTCGATTTCATGAAGAAACATGAAAATCTTAATCCAACCTACAAAGTGTTCAAGGAATATTTTGTGGTGTGCTGGAGCGGCAAAAAGAAAGAGACCAAAGAAAATGCCTTTTTTTCGAGGGTAGATATTGAGTTGATCAACGAACAGGTAAAGCTTTTTTATTCTGAACTTGATGAAGTGAGCATAGAAATTTCCGAAGATCTTTTTAGTATCCTGGAATATGTAAGACTGGGTGTGAATGACAGGTTCAGGTATTATCCATTGGAGGAAGTGAAGATCTTTTTTAAAGACAACGCTACTTATGAGATCAAGACCAATGTGCTTTTCGAGCCTCCTCAGTATGAGAAAAAGACGCTCTTCCACATCTATAATACCAATGAGGCACTCATAAACAAGCTAAAGAACGGACTGAAACTAACTCCCAGCGAAGAAAAAGATCTGTTCAATTTGCCGGCTACTTATCTCTTATGTTATTTCAATGGTTTTACTGAAGCTTTGGAAAAACTGGAGGAAGCTAAAGAGGAATTAAAAAAATATAATTCCAAAATTTACCAGCAGTACAAAGACAGTTTACGAATTTTGCGGAAAGTGAAATATAATTAAAATGGGAAGGAAGCTTGTTATAGGAGATATACATGGAGGGCTCAAAGCGCTGGTACAACTGCTGGAACGGGCTAAGGTAACGCCCGAAGATGAACTCATTTTCCTGGGAGATTACGTGGATGGATGGAGTGATTCGGCAAATGTGGTTTCCTATCTAATAGAATTCTCCAAACAGAATACTTGCATTTTTTTACGTGGAAACCACGACGATCTCACTCATCGCTGGTTAAAAGATGGCGAATTGAATGACCAGTGGCTACAGCATGGCGGGCAATCCAGTATTGATGCCTACCGCCAGTTTTCTGAAGAAGAAAAGCAGGCGCATATTAAATTTTTTGAACAGATGGTGAATTATTATATCGATAAGGAGAACCGCCTCTTTGTCCACGCCGGATTCACCAATCAACGGGGTCCTGAAAATGAATATACTCCCACTCCTTTCTATTGGGACCGTACACTATGGGAGATGGCAATGTCCCTGGACCCAAACCTAAAGCCGGGGGACACCAATTATCCCAAACGCCTGGAACTATTCAAAATGATATTTATAGGACACACTCCTGTTACCCGAATAGGAAAAGATAAACCCGTTAATTTTGCTAACGTCTATAACGTGGATACCGGTGCAGCTTTTATGGGGAAATTATCATTGATGGATGTTGATTCCCTTGAAATTATCCAGAGTGATCCTGTTCATGAACTATATCCAGAAGAATCGGGAAGAAATTAAGATTATTTTTAAATCCCACCGTAATTAACTTCTTATCTTTGTAGATTACCAAAGTCATAATGGTGCGGTAATTGCCCTTACAATTAAAATTAAGATATGGCCCTAGAGAATATTCGATTAGAAGTAATGAAGACGGTAGAGAAATCTATTGATGATTTCGTTGAGAAATACCTGATTCCTGTAGAAGACATTTGGCAGCCTACAGACCTTTTGCCTCATTCCCAGAATGAAAATTTCTTTGAAGAGGTCAGACAAATACGAGAGGAAGCCACAGAGCTGGGATATGATTTTTGGGTAGTTCTTGTTGCCGATATGGTTACCGAAGAAGCTTTACCTACCTATGAATCCTGGTTGATGGATATGGAAGGAGTTGAACAACACGGCGCTTCAAAAGGAAATCAAAACGGGTGGGCAAAATGGATACGTCACTGGACCGGGGAGGAAAACCGCCACGGGGACACCCTGAATAAATATCTTTATCTCTCTGGAAGGGTCAACATGAGGGAAATTGAAAAAACCACCCAGTATCTCATTAATGACGGTTTTGACATAGGTACCGGAAGAGATCCTTACCGTAATTTCGTCTATACCAGTTTCCAGGAACTGGCTACCAATATTTCTCATAAGAGAGTGGGGCAGCTTGCCCGTCAAAAAGGGAATAAAATGCTTGCAAAGATGTGTAACATTATTGCCGGAGATGAAATGCGTCACCACCTTGCTTACCGCGAATTTGTGAAAACCATTTTTGAATATGACCCAAGTGAGATGATGTTGGCTTTCGAGGACATGATGAAGAAGAAGATCGTCATGCCGGCTCAGTTCATCAGGGAATCAGGTCAGGGAATTGGTGAAGCTTTTGAAAACTTTTCAAATGCAGCTCAAAGGCTGGGAGTGTATACCACTCAGGATTACATAGATATTCTGCAAAAACTAAATGAATACTGGGAGATCGATAAGATGACCTCACTTACAGATAAAGCTGAAAAAGCAAGAGATTACCTTATGAAGCTTCCGGACAGAATGACCAGGATCGCTGAAAGAATTAAAGTGCCACAGGACCAGTACCAGTTCGCCTGGGTCAGCCCAAACGGAACTCTTTAAAATATTCATCCCCGCAATAGCGGGGATTTTTTTTACCGCCCTTGACGAAACTCAAAAATTTCATTTCTCCAATATATCCTTTCCTAAAACAAATAAAGGTCTGTAGAGTTATGACGGTCTTTTTTGACTCCTAAACAGAATCCCCGGATCCCACTTAACAACTTCTTAACGAGTTTATATAACATACATCAACTAACGCTCCAACCCCGATGGTGTAAATTTGTCATTCAATTCACAGATGATAATTAACATTCTTCGGGACCTTTTTGACGTATTTAAAAGACCTCCAAAGGAAAAATAAAAATAAATTTTATGAGCAAGAAACAAGCTTTACTACAAGCCTACAATATGAATGGCCTTGAATTGCCTAACAGGGTGGTTATGGCTCCCATGACCAGAAGCAGGGCCGATAATGCCGGTAACAAACCCACAGCAGATCTTCACGGAGAGTACTATAAGCAACGTGCAAGTGCGGGATTGATTATTGCTGAAGGTTCACAGATTTCAGAAAAAGCTGTAGGCTATATAAATACTCCTGGAATTTACACGGAAGAGCAAGTAAAAGGCTGGAAAGAAGTGACCCGCAAGGTACATGAAGCTAATGGCCGGATTTTTCTTCAGCTGTGGCATGTGGGCAGAATGTCTCATCCCGATTTCCATGACGGAGAACTGCCTTTGGCTCCCTCGGCCATTAATCCAAACGATAAATCCTTTACTCCCGAAGGTTTCAAAGAAACTGTTACTCCAAAAGAGATGAGTATAGGAGAGATCAAAGAAACTATTGAAGATTTTAAAAAAGCCGCAGAAAATGCAATGAAGGCAGGATTTGATGGGGTTGAGATCCATGCGTCCAACGGCTATTTGCTTCACCAGTTCTTTAATGGCACTTCCAATACCCGAAGTGATGAATATGGAGGCAGTATAGAAAAAAGAACCAGGATCCTCTTTGATGTTTTAGATGCCATAAAAGAGGTAGTGCCAGAGAATAAAATAGGAATTCGCCTTAACCCCTCTTTACATGACAGTTTTGGAATGACCCTTGACGAAGAAACCATCCCGGGCTTTGATCACATAGTTCAAAAATTAAATGACTACAATCTGGCATATTTACACCTTTCGGAACCTTTTACAGATGTATCTGAAGTACCTTATGCCGAAACTCAGATTGCCAAACGATATAGCCCAATGTATAACGGTACAATCATTATAAATGGCGGCTTTGACCGGGAAAGCGGAAATAAAGTAATAGAAGAAGGCAATGCTCATCTTGTTGCTTACGGAAGGCCATATATTTCCAATCCCGATCTTGTAGAGCGTTTTGAACAAAATGTTCCGTTAAGCGAATTCGACCAGGAAACCTTTTACTCTCCCGGTAAAGAAGGTTATCTAACTTATGAAGCAAAAACAACCAGGACGGAAGTGCTTCAATAAAATATGCCCCCTTATTTTGAGACCCGCCTCCCCCCAGGCGGGTTTTTTTATTAAAATAGTTTATGAGAGCTTTTGATTATTATTTTAAAATCGGGGGATTGGCAACAGCAGCCGGTTTTTGCCTAAGTTTGCACTGCAAATCTTCAGCATGAGTCAGCCTAAAAATCCGGTTTTTATTATTCTTGCCTTTTTCGCTATTTATGTGATCTGGGGATCTACATACCTGCTTAACAAGATCGCTGTTTCTGAACTTTCACCTTTTATGCTGGCTGCTATACGATTTACCATTGCTGGCCTGCTCATTTTTAGTATCAGCAAATCCATGGGTAGAAGTTTACGGCTTACCCGGGCCCAGTTTTTCAATACTATAATTGCAGGATTTCTTTTTCTGGCCTTCGGAAACGGAGTTGTGGTTTGGGCTTTAAGATTTGTAGACAGCGGCTTTGCAGCTTTAGTGATCTCTGCCCAGCCTCTGGTAGTGCTTTTGTTCATGCGGATATTTGAAGGCAAGAAGATCCTGCCCATGTCTATGGTGGGAGTTGGCCTGGGATTGATAGGAATTTATCTTCTGGTAAGCCAGAAGGAAGTTACCTCCCAGGAAAATTCCATCCTGGGGATCATAATGATCTTTGCCTGTCTTCTAAGCTGGTCTTACGGAAGCCTTTTCGTGGGGAAGGCGAATTTGCCCACTAATCATTTCGTCAACACCGGCTACCAAATGTTCACCGCCGGTATCATTTTAGGCGTGGCCAGTCTTGCCTTTGACGAACCCTGGCTTTATCCCACCGACTGGAGCACCCCCGTGCTGTGGTCTATGCTGCTATTGATCATTTTTGGAAGTATAGTAGCCTTTACTGCTTTTAATTATCTGCTGAAGATCGTTTCACCCGAAAAAGTGGCGACCTCTACTTATGTGAATCCCGTGATCGCCATGATCCTGGGATGGTATTTCCTGGAGGAACAGATCACTACTCAGTCCGCCATTGCAGCTGCAGTACTTTTAACGGGTGTTTACTTTATCAATACCAAAAAGAAACTGGTAGTGCTTTCCAGATTTACAAGCAGGGCGGCAGAGAAAGTTGAAGATTAGCTCCAGGTTTTAGGTTTTGTTTATCCCCCCGGAATTTTTCTCAGTTTAACCTTAAAAACTGCCACTTTAATTCCAGTAAAGGTTCTAATTCCAACGAGCCTTCAACTGACTTTTTCTCTTCAATGAATTTAAATAATCGGGTATTTTTTTCTGTGAATGATAGATTATAGGACTTGACGAAATTAAAGTTAATTAAGGATTTCGAAAAATTTCGATCGTCTACAAGGATGGTTTCCATATTTCTTTCTGAATCGGCAGAAATTCTTAAAAGAGGATGATTCTGAAGTTCGGTTTCAGATTGAAAGGTGTTTTTGGTTAAAGATCTTTCCTGACCAAAAGCTAAAACCGGCAGGAAGATTATCACAAAAAAGAATTTTTTTTTCATACCTATATAGGTTTTAGCATTCAGGTAGAAGTTACCGATTTCACTTTTTAGGATCTCCCCATCAACAAGTAAACTATGGAACCCATGATATTGAAAAATATCACCGGCACCCAGATCAATTTAATATTCCCGGGAAAATTCTAAAATACGAATTACCTGCCTCTTTGTAATATTTTTTTTTAAATGAGAGTTTAATCTACCACTGAAAAATTCTTCGAAAACTTATTTTTTCCTTTCACTATGGTAAAGGTGTAATCCCCCCGAACAAATCTCCTATCCAATGAAATGCTCAATTGCTCCCTTCCTTTCACCGGGATCATGAGGTACTTTTTTCCGCTCATATCGTGGATAATAAGCACTGCATCTGTTAAGGATTGATCCAAAAATTCCACATTCAACTCGGTTGTTGCAGGGTTGGGACTGAGAAAAAAGTTTTCATTGTTAACAGGTGAGCCTGCAGAATCGAGTTTAGAGGATTTCATTAGAGATTCTGAAGGATTGAAACCCCACGCGATAGTGACTAGCACCATCAAAAGAATAGTTTTCATATCATTCCTTTTAATTAAGGAGGTATGAAGTGCCGGGGGAAGTAGGTTTAGGGCAGGGGATTGAAATCTGCAATTAAATTCCGAAAGATGCTGAATATAAGCGATAGGGGAATTCCCTTAATTTATATTCGGAATCTATGTTTTATTTAAATTATTTTTTCGCTACGATCTCAAGCACGTTGGCATTTACGGTATTGAGGATAGGTGTTCTATCGTAGTATGTGTAATAGCGATCAATAAGGCTGTCCTCATTGAAGTGAGTTGCAAAATGCATTCGAACACTCACCGGTTGCCCGTTATAAACCATTTCATTGGAAAAGTAAGCCAGTACAAGTACTCCGGTCAAACCTGAATAATTGAGCTTTTTATTTGCTTTCACAGGAATCTGAACGGGATTGGTAAAGGTCATTTTCTCTATTCCCGATTCATTTTTCCAATTCTTCCACCAGTTCAAAACTTCCTCCTTACCAACCAGGATAGTTCGGGTATTTGCATCTCCATCAGGGAAAAAATACTGTACATCATCAGCCAGCATTTCTCCCCAGGCTTCATAATCCAGGGCCGCCATTTTATCCATCGCCTCCATATTGATTTCTGAAAACTTTTCAGAAGCCACTTCATAATTGGACAGGTCATCTGTAACAGGAACCTGTTTTGGTTCTTCTTGTCTGTCATTACAGGAAAAGATCAATAACATTCCTGCAATTAATGCGATTATCTTTTTCATGGTCAAAATATTTATTTTCCCGGCAGTGCCTTAAGTCCTATAAAGATAGTACAAATTACCCATAGTTAATGCTTCATTTCGCTGAAAATGAATGCATTGTGGATATCATTTTACAAAAATCCATGCTCTGTTCAGATAATTTTTTTGTTGCATTATTCATTCTGAAGCATAAAAAACCCGCTTCTCTCGAAGCGGGTTTTCTCAATTCTCCTTACTTACCACCTAAACCTACAGGTCAAATTTGATTCCCTGTGCCAGAGGCAATTCAGTAGTATAGTTGATAGTATTGGTTTGTCGGCGCATATAGATCTTCCAGGCATCTGATCCTGATTCTCTACCGCCACCGGTCTCTTTTTCACCTCCAAAGGCGCCACCAATTTCAGCTCCCGAAGTTCCAATGTTTACGTTTGCAATTCCGCAGTCTGATCCTTCCACAGAAAGGAATCTTTCGGCCTCTCGTAGATTATTAGTCATGATCGCAGAAGACAACCCTTGTTTCACCCCGTTTTGCAGAGCCAGAGCATTTTCAATATCACCACTGTATTTCATAAGGTAAAGCACCGGTGCAAAAGTTTCGTGTTGTACGATCTCATATTCATTCTGTGCTTCGGCAATCGCAGGTTTAACATAGCAGCCACTTTCATAGCCTTCACCTTCCAGCACTCCGCCTTCCACGATAACTTTTCCTCCTTCTTCTACAACTTTGTCTAAGGCAGCCTGATAGTTTTTCACGGCATCCTTATCGATTAGCGGACCAACATGATTGTTCTCATCCAACGGATTTCCAATTCGCAGTTGCTTATAAGCCGCTACAATAGCATCCTTCACCTTGTCATAAACATCTTCATGTACAATTAGTCTTCGCGTGGAAGTACAGCGTTGTCCGCAGGTTCCTACCGCTCCAAAAACGGCACCTATAACAGTATTTTTAATATTGGCATCGGGAGTCACAATAATTGCGTTGTTACCACCTAATTCAAGAAGGGATTTTCCAAGTCTTGCAGCTACTGCCTGTGCAACTATTTTTCCCATTCTTATGGAACCTGTAGCTGAAATCAATGGTACCCGCTCGTCCTTACTCAGCATTTCTCCCACTCTATAATCTCCGGTGATCAAACAAGAAATTCCTTCAGGTAGACCGGCATCGTTAAACACGCGGGCAGCAATATTCTGACAGGCAACAGAAGTTAATGGGGTCTTTTCTGAACCTTTCCATACACACACATCTCCGCACACCCAGGCCAGGGCTGTATTCCAGGACCATACGGCTACGGGAAAATTAAAGGCCGAGATAATTCCAACTATTCCAAGGGGATGGTATTGTTCGTACATCCTATGTCCCGGACGTTCAGAATGCATGGTAAGTCCATGCAGCTGCCGGCTCAATCCAACTGCAAAATCACAGATATCGATCATCTCCTGCACCTCGCCCAAACCTTCCTGGTAAGATTTTCCCATCTCATAGGAAACCAGTTTTCCCAGCGGTTCCTTTAACCTCCTAAGCTCTTCATTGAACTTGCGCACAATCTCACCTCTTTGTGGAGAAGGCATGGTTCTCCAGGTCTTGAAGGCTTTTGATGCGGTTTCTATCACCCGGTCGTAATCTTCTCTGGTGGTGGATTTCACTTTTCCAATTAAGGCTCCATCCACCGGCGAATATGATTCGATCACCTCTCCATTAGAAAACCATTCCTGGCCTGTAGAAGTTCCGTTATTTACCTGGTCAACATTGAGACCCAAATCTTGCAAAGCTTGATTTATTCCGAATTTTTCAGCTATTGAACTCATTCTTGTTGTTGTTTTATTTGTATTTGTTTGGATTCCTGCGAATATAAAAAAATTAAAACGGATAGGCTTCCGCAGACCTATTCCGGTTTTTCCATCACGGTGCCGCAATTGTTACAGGTGCGCAATTCTTCACTACTATAGAAATGATTAAAATGCTTGTGAAAATCATTTTCAATGTTGTTCAGCGGGAAATAAACTTCATAAAGTTTATTGTTGCAGTTTTCACAGAACCACAACAGGCCGTCTTTAGCATTAAGATCTGCCCTTTTTCGCTCCACAACAAGGCCTATTGAACCTGCAGTCCTTTCCGGAGAATGCGGCACTTTACCGGGATGCAGGTACATATCCCCGGGACCTAGCTCAAAAGTCCTTTTTTTGCCGTCTTCCTGGATGTGGACCTTGATATTTCCCTCCAATTGATAAAACAATTCTTCAGTTTCATTATAGTGATAGTCCTTTCTCGAATTCGGTCCGCCTACCACCATAACTATATAATCCTGGCCTTCAGGATAAATACTTTTATTGCTAACGGGCGGTTTTAGGCTCTCCCGGTTTTGAGCGATCCACTGGTTGAGATTAAAAGGTTTTGCTATTGACATTTTTGAAGTTTTAGAAGCTTAAAATTACGGATTCTTTTTCTGAAGGCAGTCGCTTCGGAAGCTACTTGCTGCTGAATGAAGGTTTTTCCTTAACTTTCCTGCTGAAAATTTACAACCCATGAAAAAAATCCTTCTCCTTTTAGCCTTTTTTGGCACCCTTGCTTGTAATAATGCTTCCGAAGAAAAGTCTGTAGATCCCGAAGCTCCTGAAACAACTTCAGAAGAAAAAGATACCGTTCCAAATTTCGGAATAGTGATCCACGGTGGCGCGGGGACTATTCTGAAAGAGAATATGAGCGACAGCCTTGAAAAAGAATACAGAGCAAAATTGGAGGAAGCTATTCGTACAGGGCACCAAATACTTGCCAATGGCGGTACTGCCCTTGAAGCTGTTCAACGAACCATTAATGTTATGGAAGATTCGCCACTTTTCAATGCAGGTAAAGGTGCGGTCTTTACCAATGAAGGGACGAATGAACTTGATGCTTCCATCATGGACGGCTCTAATCTTAATGCCGGGGCCGTAGCCGGTGTAACCACCATAAAAAACCCGATTAACCTTGCCTATGAGGTAATGGTAAATTCTGAACATGTGATGTTGGGTGGTAAAGGCGCCGAACAATTTGCAAAGGAACAGGGAATTGAGATCGTAGATCCTCAATATTTCTACACCGAAAACAGGTACCAGAGTTTACAGCGCATCAGAGAAAAGGAAAAGACCGAGTTAGATCACGATAGCCAAAAAACGGCTTTTGTTGATCCATTTATTAAAGATTCAAAATTTGGTACCGTAGGCTGTGCCGCTCTTGACAAGCATGGGAATCTTGCTGCGGGAACTTCGACCGGGGGCATGACCAACAAGAGATACAACAGGATTGGAGATGCTCCAATAATTGGAGCGGGTACATACGCAAATAATAGAACTGCTGCTATTTCCAGCACAGGCTGGGGAGAGTTCTTTATTCGCGGAATGGTAGCTTATGATATTTCGGCACTAATAGAATATAAAGGCCTTAGTCTTGAAGAAGCAGCAAAAGAAGTGATCCAGAAAAAAATTCCGGCACTGGGAGGTGACGGAGGTATTATCGCTATAGACCATAAAGGTAATGTTGCCATGGAATTCAACACTGCAGGAATGTACCGGGCAAAAATGAACAGAGAGGGAGAGCTGGAAATAGGAATCTATGGAGAATAATTCCTCAGAAAGATTTTTCAAAAACCGCCCTAAAAGGCGGTTTTTTTTATTCCCGCTATTAACAAAAATTTAAGGTTCTATTGGTTCGGAAAAATCAGAACTAAATGTATTTTTGCAGCTTCGTATTTCAGAAAAAAGAGAATGGATCTAGGGATTGAACGCAAGAATTTAATAGAAGAGCTGGGAGTGCACCTGGAGGGAGATCATTTAGCCCCTCTTGCTGCACGCATTTTAGCCACGTTGATCCTTTCAGGAAAAAAAGGGGTGACCTTTGAGGAACTGGTGAATGAATTAAATGCGGGTAAAAGTACAGTGTCTACTCATCTTGACCATCTTCAAAACACTAATCGGGTCACTTATTTCACCAAACCCGGGGAGCGAAAGAGATATTTTATAATTGATCCCAATCTCATTCTTAATGTGATGGAGGAAATGCTCAACAAATGGGAGAAGGAAAGAAAACTGCACATAAAGATAAGGAATTATAAAGAAGAATCTAACCTGCAGGCTGCAAAGACAGGTGATTTTCAGTTCGACCTGGAATTTCAGGAAGATTACCTCACTTTTTTAAATGAAACCTCTACTGCGGTCCAAAAATTAAAAACCAGGCTTCTGGCCAGATATAACGAAAATTAGATACTTGAACATAATGAAGAAAATAAGCTTTTCAGCAATTATATTAAGCAGCCTGTTATGGGTTTCCTGCCAGGATAATGAAGCGGGACAGGCACAGGCCGGAGGTGCTGCACCCTTTCCGGTGATCGAGATTCCCGAAAGAACGGTGACAGGCTTTACCTCCTATCCTGTGAGTATTGAAGGAACGGTATCAAGTGGAGTCAGGGCTAAAGTGTCCGGGTATATCACCGGGGTTTTAGTAGATGAAGGAGAAAAAGTGCGAAAAGGTCAGACCCTCTTTAGATTAGAGACTCAAACTTTAAACCAGGAGGCAGGCGCTGCAAAAGCCAATGTCAATGCTGCACAGGTGGAGGTTGACAAATTAAAACCCCTGGTGGAAAAAGGTATCATAAGCCCGGTGCAGCTGGAAACTGCAAAAGCCAGGTTGGAACAGGCCAAAGCCGGCTATAGTAGTATCGCTGCAAGTATAGATTATGCCAATATCAAAAGCCCGGTTGATGGATACGTGGGGGCAATAAATTTTAGGGAAGGTTCTTTGGTAAGCCCGGGAGATCCTACTCCGCTTACCACAGTTTCAGATATTGATGAGGTGTATGCTTTCTTTTCAATGAACGAAAGGGATTATCTCAATTTTATTCAAAATGCTGAAGGGGAGGATATTTCTCAAAAAATAGAAAATTTCCCTGCGGTACAGCTTGAGTTGGTGAATGGAGAGATCTATTCTGAAGAAGGAGAGATCCAGACCGTCACAGGCCAAATCGATCCTACCACAGGAACAGTAGGGTTTAGAGCTGTTTTCTCTAATCCTAACCGGATCCTGGCCAGCGGTAACAGCGGAAGGATCAGGATTCCCAGGACCTATGAGGATGTGCCGGTTATTCCTGAATCGGCTTCCTTTGAACAACAGGGGATCGTGTATGTTTATGGCGTGCAGGGGGATTCTATGGCGGTTTCAGTACCTATAAAAGTTCTTGACCGGGTTCAAAATCTGATTGTAGTGCGTGAGGGAGTGAAAAAAGGTGATAAGATCGTTGCGCAGGGCGTGGGGAAATTAAGGAACAATACCCCAATTACACCTCAACCCATACCATTCGATAGTATTGCAAGGTCAATAACCCCAATTTTTAAATAGTCAATAAAAATGCTTAAGACCTTTATAGAGAGACCTGTATTATCTACAGTAGTTTCCATTGTAATAGTTATCCTGGGAATTTTAGCCATCACCACCCTGCCGGTAACTCAATATCCTGATATCGCGCCACCAACGGTGCAGGTATCTGCAAATTATCCCGGTGCCAATGCTGCTACGGTTTTGGAAAGTGTGATCATTCCCATTGAAGAACAGATCAACGGGGTTGAAGGAATGGATTATATTACATCTACCGCCAGCAATAACGGAAGTGCAGGCATTCAGGTGTTTTTCAAACAGGGAGTAGATCCCGATATTGCCTCGGTGAACGTGCAGAATCGTGTTGCCCGTGCCACTCCATTGTTACCAAGGGAGGTAACTCAAAGTGGGGTAACTACTCAGAAACAGCAAACCAGTGCCCTAATGTTTTTCACTGTTGTTTCTGAAAATGAGGCCTATGATGCGACCTTCATTCAGAATTACCTCAACATTAATGTAATTCCTGAACTCAAAAGGGTAAATGGTGTGGGGGATGTAAACGTTTTTGGGGCCAAGACCTATGCTATGCGGGTGTGGTTACAACCCGAAAAAATGGCTGCATATAATCTTATTCCGGCAGATGTTATTGGAGCTATTAACGAACAAAGCCAGGAGGCTGCAGCAGGATCTCTCGGTCAAAACAATGCTGAAGCTTTTGAATATGTAATTCGGTATAGCGGTCGTTACAGTACAGAAGAAGAGTATAACAATATTGTCATCAAGGCCCTCGATAACGGAAGATTCTTAAGGCTGCAGGATGTTGCCCAGGTTGAACTCGATGCCCAGGGCTATAATGTAATTTCTTTCACCGATGGTAACCCGGGAGTAAGTATGGGGGTTTATCAGACTCCAGGCTCGAATGCACAGGAGATCATCGAGAATATCCATGAAAAACTGGACGAGCTGGAACAGAATTTCCCTACCGGACTCGAGGTGAAGGTGAATTTTGACTCTAATGAATTCCTGAATGCTTCGATTAATAAGGTGGTACTTACCATTTTAGAAGCTTTCCTGCTGGTATTCCTTGTAGTGTTCATCTTTCTCCAGGATTTCAAGTCTACTTTGATTCCGGCAATAGCAGTTCCTGTTTCTATTATCGGAACTTTCTTTTTCCTGAATCTGTTCGGTTACTCCATCAACCTGTTAACACTATTTGCGCTGGTGCTTGCCATTGGGATCGTTGTTGATGATGCCATTGTAGTGGTAGAAGCTGTTCACGCCAAGTTGGAAGAGGGTGCCGAAAATGCGAAACAGGCTACCCATACTGCCATGGAGGAAATTGCGGGGGCTATTGTTTCTATTACTTTGGTAATGGGGGCGGTGTTTATTCCGGTGACCTTTATTACAGGGCCAACAGGAGTTTTTTATGAGCAATTTGGAGTTACTCTCATGGTTGCCATCGCTATTTCTGCCATTAATGCTCTAACTTTAAGTCCGGCTCTTTGTGCACTGTTCCTGAAACCTCACCACGAGAAAGAAGGTAAAAGAAAAGGTTTTTTAAAAAGGTTCTTCTCTGCCTTTAATGTGGCTTTTGAAGCTACTACCAATAAATATATTAGATCGGTTTCTTTCCTGTACCGGCAAAAATGGATTACGGCAGTTATTATTCTTGCAGCCATTGGTGCGATTTTCTGGGCCTCTTCCACTACTCCAACGGGATTTGTCCCCGATGAAGACCGGGGAATGATCTTCGCCAATATTGAACTTCCTCCGGGAGCTTCCCTGGACAGGACAGCAGAAGTAACTGCGGAATTGAACAGACGTATTCAAGAGATTCCGGGAGTAGATGTGGTATCCCTGGTAAACGGGTTCAGCTTTTTGGGAGGTGCCGGAAGTAACTACGGGATAGGGTTTATACGCCTTGATGACTGGGATGAACGTACCGAAGAAGGGATGTCGGCAGAAGCCATAATCGGAAAGTTCTTTGGAGCTGCGGCCGGAATAAGCGATGCTAATATTCTCTTTTTTCAGCCCCCTAGTGTACCCGGATTTGGAGCCTCTTCGGGATTTGAGATGAAGGTGCTTGACCGCACAGGTGGCAGCTTTGAAGATCTTGACAGTGCTACCAAAAATTATCTGGCAGATCTTTCGGCTAGGCCGGAGATCCTTTATGCCCAAAGTTCTTTTAATACCAATTATCCTCAATACGAGATCGACCTTAATGTGCCTAAAGCGAAGGAAGCAGGAGTAGAAATAAGCACCATTTTCTCTACTCTTCAGTCTTACATAGGTTCTGTATATGCAGCAGATTTTGCCCGATTCGGAAAACAGTACCGGGTGTTCGTGCAGGCTTTGCCAGAAGACAGGGCTACAGTAGATGACCTGAATTCTATTTTTGTAAGAAATTCGAGAGGAGAAATGGCGCCAATTACTCAATTTGTCACTTTGAGCAGGGTTTACGGACCCCAATCTGTGACCAGGTTCAACCTTTTTAATTCAGCGAGTGTCAATGGGGCCGCGGCACCGGGATATTCTTCGGGAGATGCCATTGCTGCCGTGCAGGAAGTGGGAACCGGTTCCCTGCCTGAAGGCTTTGATATAGGATTTTCAGGATTAACAAGAGAGGAGATCTCTGCAGGAGATCAAACCACGTTCATCTTCCTGTTGAGTATTCTTTTTGTGTTCTTCATCCTCGCAGCACAATACGAAAGTTATTTGCTGCCGCTGGCGGTACTGCTTTCTTTACCTGTGGGAGTAATGGGGGCCTATGTTACCACTGCCCTTACAGGCCTGGAGAATAACATCTATTTCCAGATCGCGCTGATCATCCTGTTGGGATTACTTGCGAAAAATGCCATTTTGATCGTGGAATTTGCCATACAACGACGTAATGCAGGGAACTCCATAGTGGATTCGGCAATGGGAGCTGCAAGAGCCAGGTTACGACCAATCCTTATGACCTCCTTTGCCTTTATTGTAGGACTTCTTCCCCTGGTTTTTGCTTCGGGTACAGGGGCTGCAGGAAACCGTTCTATAGGTACCGGTGCCGTAGGTGGATTGCTAATTGGAACTATCCTTGGAATTTTTATTATTCCTATCCTGTTCATCCTGTTCCAGTGGCTTCAGGAGAAAGTAAGTGGAAAGCCTGAAGTTGTTTCTGGAGAACCGATCAATTAGAAAATTAGAAGATGAAAAGATTAAAAGTTTATAAATTCATCCTTGTTCCGGCAGTTCTACTTTCTTTGCAGTCCTGTTTTGTTGCCAAAGACTACCAAAGGCCACAGGTTATCGAAGATGAATTTTATCGTACAGACCGCCTTCCGCAGGACAGTTCCAATGTTAATGAGATCTCCTGGAGAGGAATGTTTACTGATCCCGTGCTTACTCAATACATTGAGGAAGGGCTGGAAAACAATATCGATATCCGCGTTGCCATTCAACAGATCGAAGCTGCACAGGCTTATGTGAAGCAGGGAAAAGCAGCATATTTCCCGACTCTTGGAGCGGGCGCAAATGTGACACACCAGGAACTCTCCGGCAACAGTCAGTTTGCGGCTCTTGGTAATACTTCAATCGACCAGTTTGACCTGACTGCAAACCTTTCCTGGGAAGCAGATATCTGGGGCAGAATAAGGAGTAACGACCTTGCAATGCAGGCGGCATACCTACAATCTGTAGCCGGGCATCAGGCTGTGAAGACAGAGCTTATCGCCAATATCGCATCGATATACTTCCGGTTGCTGGCTCTTGATGAGCAGCTTAGAATAACGGAGGAAACTATTGAGAACCGCGAAAGCAGCCTGGAAACTACGAGAGCTTTAAAAGAAGCCGGGGTCCTAACCGAAGTTGGGGTTCAGCAAACACAGGCGCAGCTTTACCGTGCACAGGCTGTACGGGTTGATTTGGTGAATAACATCAGGTTACTGGAAAATACCATGTCTATTCTTTTGGGAGATGCCCCACATGACATTCAAAGGACCAGCCTGGCAGAACAACAGATCACCACCGATCTAAAGATCGGGGTTCCAGCAGAACTGCTAAGGAACCGCCCCGATGTTATTGCCGCCGAGTATAATCTTGTCAATGCTTTTCAATACGTGAATGTCGCCCGCAGTAATTTTTATCCGTCCTTAAGATTGACTGCACAAGGAGGTTTTCAAAGTCTGGACCTTGCTGAGTTGCTTAATACAAATTCACTTTTTGCCAATATTGCCGGCTCTCTAACGCAGCCAATTTTTAACCAAAGACAAATTAGGACACAGTATGAGGTGGCGCAGGCACAGCAGGAGATCGCATTTCTTAACTTTAGAAGAGCTCTGATAACGGCTTCAAGAGAAGTCTCTGACGCGCTTTACAATTTCGAAGCTGCCGAAGAAACAATCCAACTTAAAACCCTGGAATTCGATTCTTACGATCTTGCTACCGATTATTCTGAAGAATTGCTTAACAATGGAATGGCAAATTACCTTGAAGTGTTGACTGCAAGAGAAAATGCTCTGAATGCAAGGCTTGAATTGATCAACGCAGAATTAAACCGACTTAACGCAATAGTCGATCTTTACCAGGCGCTTGGAGGCGGCCGGGAATAATTTCATGATTGGATTTTTAATTGTTGGACCGGCCCTGCCTTTTGGCGGGGCTGTTTTTTTATTCCAGTTTTCCCCCTTTTGCCGCCCACCATGGGTGGATCTCAACTTCCAACCTGCCGGCTTTAACCATCGGATCCATTTTCGCAAGGCTGTCGGCCACTTCTAAAGTTGGAGTATTATAAACGGCAATACCTCTAATCTCTCCGTCATTCCCCATAGGCCCGGCAAGGCTCATATAACCCTCGCTTGCCATACGGTTAAGATGCGCCATGTGTTGTTTCTGAAGTTCTGCCGCAGTAGCAGAATCCTGGCTCCTGTTTTTTCCGCTTTTTAGGAGAACAAGAAAATATTGTTGCATAAGGTGCTTTTCCCCGTCATCTTCATACACAAAAGTTTGATACCCCCGGTCCTTGAGATCTTCTGCCCTTTCCTCTATACTTGGAGGAACTGTATCGGGTTGCCGCACCTGCACTTCTTCAGGTGATTGTATCCCTCTAACGTCAGGATCTCCTTTGCAGGAAACAAGGACTGCTACAGCTGAAATGAGAATAATGCTTTTCATTTTATTCGATTTTGCCATTCTTTGAATGGAAATTTACTTAGGTATGAATTATAATATTTTTGGTTTCCGGTGACTTCGAGACCCACCCATTGGGGTTTCTCAAACATTTCATCTTCTTCAGAAAGTTCAACTTCAGCCAGTAAGAGCCCCTGGTTCTCTCCCAGAAATTCATCGGCTTCAAAAATGTGTTTTCCCACTCTTATTTCGTACCTGATCTTTTCAATAATCCCCGGCTCACACAACTTCAGTAAAGCTTCAGCCTCCTTCAATGCGATCTCCTTCTCCCATTCAAACCTGCTGAGCCCGTCGCTGCTGCTTTTGCCTTTAATGGTCAAAAACCCCTGTTCTCCCCTTATTCTTACCCTCACAGTACGCTCTGCTGCGGAATTTAAATAACCCTGGACGATCCTGGTTTTTCTGAAAGCATCCTTTCGAAAATCATAGTTCTCTAAAATGAGAAATTTTCTTTCTATTTCCTGCATCTTCAAAAATAGGATTTTACCTGAAGCTTTCTGCTATTTCCCGGATTTCCCCCGATTCAATTCGCACAGCAGCATATTTATGGTTTGCAACATAGATCATAGCATCGGCAATGGCAGCTGGATGAATGCTGCGATACTTTTTTAGCGGCCCTACAAGCAAATGGTTTCCAACCGACATTACCTTTTTCCATGCGGCTTCAAAAGGTCTTTTTTCTTCTCTTTTTCCGCCAATAAGCGATGGTTGCAAAATATAAGTATGTGGCACTTTTTGAGCAAGCACATCCCTTTCCATTTCTCCTTTAGTGCGATTGTAGAAGAATTTACTCTCAACATCGGCTCCCAGGGCAGAAATGACTATAAATGTCGGAATGTTATTCTTTTTAGCCAGTTTTGCAGCATTTACAGGAATTCCATAGTCGATTTTGTGATAAGTCTCCTCATTCGGCGTTTTTGCCTGAGTAGTCCCGATACAGCAAAAAACTTCATCGGCGATAAATTCTGCTTCATACTTTTCCAGTTCGAAAAGATCGATTAAATGTTCTTCAATTTTATCATTTTTGATACCTATAGGAGAACGGGAAAAGAGCTTGATCTTTGAATAGCGGCTATCTTCCAGCAGCTTTTCAAGAAGGATGCTTCCGGTAAGACCTGTAGCGCCAAGAATAATAGCTGTTTTCATAGAATAATTTTACCTGAAGGTACTGGATTTCAGCAGCAATTCAAAGAAAAAATATTTCTCCATAAAACTTCAGAAAAGCTTAATTCAGAAACATTCCCGGGGAAAAATAAGTCTGAAGTTCAGTATTTTTGCGAGGTGGAGAAGCTCAAACAGCGAAAGATCATACATGTAGACATGGACGCCTTTTATGCCTCGGTAGAACAGCTGGATAATCCCGAGTTGAGAGGCAAACCTATTGCTGTTGGAGGCAGTTCCCAACGTGGAGTTGTCGCAGCTGCCAGCTATGAAGCCCGTAAATTTGGGGTGAAGAGTGCCATGAGCAGCGTACTTGCCAAACGTAACTGCCCCGATCTCATTTTTGTCAAGCCAAGATTTGAGAGATACCGGGAAATTTCAAACCGTATTAGGGGGATCTTTTTTGAGTATACAGACCTGGTGGAGCCGCTTTCTTTGGATGAAGCTTACCTTGATGTAACCGAAAACAAAAAAGGAAATCCCAGTGCCACTCTAATTGCCCGGGAGATACGGGAGAAAATCAAGGAAAAGACAGGGCTAAATGCTTCCGCAGGGATATCTGTAAATAAATTCATCGCCAAAGTTGCCAGCGATATCAACAAACCTAACGGACAAAAGACCGTTAATCCTGAAGAAGTCGAAGTATTTTTAGAAAAGTTGGAGATAAGGAAATTCTACGGCGTGGGCAAAGTTACTGCCGATAAGATGTACCGCCTGGGCATTTTTACAGGGTATGACCTGAAGCAAAGGTCACTGGATTTTCTTAATGAACATTTTGGAAAGAGCGGCGAATACTATTACTGGGTGGTGCGCGGGATCCATAACAGCGAAGTAAAATCCTCCCGCATCAGGAAATCTTTAGGCGCAGAACACACTTTTGAAGAGAATATCTCTTCAGAGATCTTTATGCTGGAGCGGTTGGAAAATATTTCAGAAGAAATAGAAAGACGCCTGGCAAAGAGCAAAGTGGCGGGAAAGACCATAACTTTAAAGATAAAATACAGCGACTTTACCTTACAAACCCGCAGCAAAACCCTTTCATATTTTATCTCCTCAAAAGAACTCATTTTGGACACCACAAAAGAGCTGCTATACCAGGAAAAGATGAAGGAATCTGTAAGACTTCTTGGCATTTCCCTTTCAAATTTAAATACCGATAAAGAAGAGGAAAAGGAAGAAAAAAAGGAGATCGCGGTGCAGTTGAAGTTTGAGTTTTAATTTATTTGGACCTCTGCCCTACTAGAGTCAAGAATCAAGAATCAAGACTTAAAGTTGCGCGGTTCGGGTTGCAGTTCAAAATGTTGCAGGTTGCAAATTCAGAAATAGAAAAGCCACAAAGATCTTGTATCTGTGGCTTTATTCTATCTAAGATCTCAAGTCTAAGATCTAAAATCTATTCAATTTCCGAAATTCTCAGGGTATTCACCATTCCTTTGTTACTAATTGGCATGGCTGCAAGGTTGATAGCGAAATCTCCTTTTTCGACAAACCCATTTTCTCTGGCGATCCTGTTGATATCGTCAATAGTCTCATCTGTTGTTACCATCTTATCGTAATGAAAAGCGCGCACTCCCCAAAGCAGACTCAGCTGATTAAGGATTCTTTTATTGGAGGTAAAAACAAGGATATTGGATTCAGGTCTCCAGGCAGAGATCTGAAATGCAGTATATCCACTATTTGTAAGGGTACAGATAGCCTGAGCTTTGATCTCATTGGCCATATGCGCCGCATGATAACAAATTGATTTGGTAATATATCTTTTTGTACGTACATGTGGCGGCTCATGAGGCACTTTAATAAGCGGTGAATTCTCAACGCTCATAATGATCTGGCTCATTTTTTCGATCACCTGCACGGGATAATTCCCCACAGAAGTCTCTCCACTCAACATCACAGCATCTGCCCCATCCATTACAGAGTTAGCAACGTCATTAACCTCTGCACGTGTAGGCGTAAGGCTGGTGATCATAGTTTCCATCATTTGGGTAGCAATGATCACAGGAATTCGAGCCTTTTTAGCCTTTAACACCAGTTGCTTCTGAATAAGCGGAACTTCCTGCGCCGGAATTTCAACTCCCAGATCCCCTCGTGCTACCATGAGTCCGTCGCAATAGGCAACGATCTTGTCGATATTATCCACACCTTCAGGCTTTTCGATCTTCGCAATTATAGGGATCTTATGATCTGTATGTTCTTTAATTAAATTCTGAAGCTCCAGAAGGTCATCACTGTTCCTGACGAAAGAAAGGGCGATCCAGTCTACTTTCATTTTCACGGCGAAAATGGCATCTTCGATATCTTTTTCAGTAAGGGCAGGAAGCGAGATCTTGGTATTGGGAAGGTTTACACCTTTTTTGGATCTTAAAGGTCCTCCCTGCACTACTCTTGCTAAAACCTCATCCTTTTTGTTGGTTCTTACCACCTCAAAAATCAGTTTTCCGTCATCCAGCAGAATACGCTCCCCTGTCTGCACATCTTCGGGAAACTGGTCATAATTCATATAAACCCGGCTGGAGGTGCCTTCAAACTCTTCTCCTGTAGCGAAAGTGATCTCGTCGCCTTTGGAAACCACCACTTCCTCTTTCATTTTACCTACCCGTAGCTTTGGACCCTGCAGGTCGGCAAGAATAGCAGTAGTATATCCATGTTCCTCATTAAGCTCACGTATCATATCTATACGTTGCTTTACATCATCATAATTGGCATGAGAAAAATTGACCCTAAACACGTTTACACCTGCCTGCATCATCTCTCTCAGCACCTCTTTAGAACTTGTGGCGGGTCCAAGAGTGGCCACTATTTTTGTCTTTTTCGTATTCGGCATTTAGTCAAAAATTAAATTTTCTTTCGTTTTTATACGATCAAAATCAATTGCATAGGCAGTAGAAACCTGCTGAATTTCGAGAATTCGGGATATCACCAGTTTTTCTGACACAGCATCCAATTCATCCTCGATCTTCACCAAAAAATCTACCTGCTTAAACTCCGGTAATAAATAGGATTTTTTGACAGCCAAATGTTCTCCAAAAAGCAGAGAATCCTCACCCGAACCAGACATCGTTTCTCTCCTGGTAATATTGGATACCAGGTGATAACTGCAATATTTTTGTTGAACTTCATAAAAAAAATGAGCAAAAAGCACATGGTCATTCTCCATATGTAGATCAATGTCTTTTGGCGATCTGGCCAGCCTAAGGTTTAAATGCTTGTTTAACAGGTAAGCCAGCTTATAATCTTCTACCGAAGAATGTATAGCAATGAGCTTGTAGGGCTGTTCAAAAACTTCATCAAGAACCAGTTTATGCGCCGGCATATTGTATTTTCATCGAAGGTTAAAGATAAAGATTGTAAGGCAGATATGTAAATTTTAGAAACTAATTTTCCGAATTTATTACGAAATCGTTGTAGTTTCTGCTATTCTTTTAAGAAGGTGTAATTTTTGCCTGGAAAGCATAGTAAGCTCTTTTTGATGCCTTTTCTTCAGCTTTCTTTTTAGAAGTTGCACGGGCCTTGGCCACCACACGACCTTCAATTCGAAGTTTTACAGCAAAATGTTTTAATTCATCCTTTCCTGTATCTTCATAGATCTCAAAATTGAAATCCTTTTTCTCTTTTTGACACCATTCGATCAAAAGCCCTTTATAACTTATTACAGTTCCTTCAAGTTGTTCTATATCTACATAAGGCTCGATCACCCGCTCAAAAATGAATTTTTTGACGTAGCGATATCCGCGGTCGAGATAAATTGCCCCGATTAAAGCCTCAAAAAGGTTACCGTGAATATTTGTTCCAAATTGTTCGGTAGAAATATTGGTCTGGATGTGTTTAATCAGATCAAGATCTTTACCGAGTTCATTCAAATGTTTGCGGCTAACAATCTTTGAGCGCATTTTGGTAAGATAACCTTCATTTCCGCCGGGAACTTCATTAAAGAGATGGGAAGCTATTACTGCACTTAGCATGGCATCTCCCAGGAACTCCATACGTTCAAAATTTATAGCATTCCCTTCGGCGTCCTTCTGGTTGAGGGAACGATGTGTAAAAGCCTTTTTATAATAGGAAATATTGCGGGGTTTAAAACCCATGATCCGGGTTAATTCCACAAAAAAATTCCCGCCTCTGGAAGAGCGGGAATTTAATATGTTTCTTATAACACTCATGTAATCCTATTCATCAAGCTTCCTAAAAAGCACGCATGCATTATGCCCTCCAAAACCAAAGGTATTGCTCATCGCTACTTTCACCTCTCTCTTTTGTGCCTTATTCAGGGTAAGATTTAGTTCGGGATCGATATTCTCATCGGGAACCTCGTGGTTTATGGTTGGCGGCACCACTCCGTGTTGCATTGCTAAAATAGAGGCAATCGCTTCAACAGCTCCTGCAGCACCTAACAGGTGACCTGTCATGGACTTGGTGGAGTTGATATTGATGTTCTTTGCGTGCTCGCCGAAAACCTTTTTTATTGCCTTTAGTTCGGCCACATCCCCAAGCGGTGTAGATGTACCGTGGGTGTTGATATGGTCTACATCTTCAGGATTAAGTTCGGCATTTTTAAGACAGTTCTCCATCACAGCAACCACTCCTATTCCTTCAGGATGTGGGGCAGTCATGTGATAGGCATCAGATGATAATCCGCCTCCAACAACTTCAGCATAGATCTTTGCGCCTCTTGCTTTAGCATGCTCGTATTCTTCAAGAATCAGAGCGCCGGCACCTTCTCCTAACACGAAGCCATCCCGGGTCGCATCAAACGGTCTTGAGGCTGTTTCGGGGCTTTCATTCCTTGTAGACAGAGCATGCATGGCGTTAAAACCACCCATCCCTGCAGGAGCCACCGCAGCTTCACTCCCCCCGGTAACTATGACATCGCTATAGCCAAGTCTAATGGTATTCAAGGCATCGATAAGCGCATTGGCTGCCGAAGCACAGGCCGAAACTGTTGTATAGTTAGGCCCCATAAATCCATGTTTAATGGAAATATTTCCGGGTGCGATATCGGCGATCATCTTAGGAATAAAAAAAGGGTTGAAACGCGGAGTTCCATCGCCCTTTCCAAAAGCCAGTACTTCATCCTGAAATGTTTCCAGCCCACCAATCCCGGCTCCCCAGATCACTCCAACGCGGAGTTTATCAACGGTTTCGAGATCTAGACCCGAATCTTTAATAGCCTCATCTGAGGCTACTAAAGCATACTGGGCAAACTTATCAAGCTTTCTGGCTTCCTTGCGATCAAAATAATCTTCAACTTTGAAGTTCTTGATCTCACAAGCGAATTTAGTCTTGAATTTTTCGGTGTCAAAATAGGTAATTGGGGCAGACCCGCTTTTACCATTGACTAAACCTTCCCAGTACTCTTCAATATTATTTCCAATTGGGGTAAGGGCACCTAATCCAGTTACTACAACTCGCTTTAACTCCATAAGGATATGTTACTTTTTTATTTTTTTGCGTCTTCAATATAAGAGATGGCCTGACCAACAGTAGCGATATTCTCTGCCTGATCGTCTGGGATCTGGATATCAAATTCTTTTTCGAATTCCATGATCAACTCTACTGTGTCTAATGAATCAGCGCCCAAGTCGTTGGTGAAGCTAGCTTCGTTTACAACTTCATTTTCGTCAACGCCTAATTTGTCAACGATAATCGCTTTTACTCTTGATGCAATGTCTGACATAACTTGTGTTTTTAATTTTAATTAAGTGGCAAAAATAAAAAACTTTATTTTAAAACCTGTTTTTACTTTAAAAATGTGAATGTAAATTACATAATTTCCGCATAAAGCAATTATTTTTACCTGCTAATAATTGTTAAGACACCTCAATTGCCTACCGCTCAAAATCCTCCACAAAAGAAAATAGTGATCTTCGCCTCGGGCAATGGATCTAATGCAGAGAATATCATTAAATATTTCCATTCCAAAGGTACGGCCAGGGTGGTAGCGGTATTCTCGAATAACCGAACTGCAAAAGTTTTGCGACGGGCGCATGATCATGAGGTAAAGGCACTGCATTTTGACAGGGAGGCACTTTATGAAACCGATGAGGTACTGAATCTCCTGAAGGACATGAATCCCGATCTTATTGTGCTGGCGGGATTTTTGTGGATCTTTCCAACAAAGATACTTAAGCGTTTTCCTAACAAGGTGATCAATATTCACCCCGCCCTGCTTCCTAAATACGGCGGAAAAGGGATGTATGGCATGAATGTGCATAAGGCAATTCATGAACAGAAGGAAGTAGAGACCGGAATAAGCATCCATTACGTCAATGATAAGTACGACGAGGGAAAAATGATATTTCAGGCCACCACCTCCATAAAACCTCAGGATACTGTGGAAGATATTGCCGAAAAGATCCATCAGCTGGAGCAGGATCATTTTCCGGAGGTAATTGAAAAACTTTTATTCCCTTCAGAAAATGCATAATGCGCAGGTGCATATCTATACCGATGGGGCAGCAAGGGGAAATCCCGGCCCCGGCGGCTACGGAATTGTGATGGAATGGGTGGGAAAACCTTATCGCAAAGAATTCTCCAAGGGCTTTAAACATACCACCAATAATCGCATGGAACTGCTTGCGGTGATCGAAGCCCTAAAAAAACTGAAGAATACTGATACTACAGTTGTGGTCTTTACCGACTCCAAATATGTCGCCGATGCCGTAGAAAAAGGCTGGGTCTTCAACTGGGAGAAAAAAGGTTTTAAGGACCGGAAAAATGTAGACCTGTGGATAGATTTTTTGAAGGAGTACCGAAAGCACAAGGTTAAGTTCAAATGGATCAAAGGGCATAATGAACACCCACAAAATGAACGTTGTGACCAGCTGGCAGTTGAAGCTTCCAAAGGAAACAGGCTTACCATTGACACAGGATTTGAAGATGGTTCAAAAAGCCTTTTTTGAGTACTAAGGCTTGAAAAACAAAACCGTATATTTGCAGCCTAATTCTAAAAAACTATAATGAATAAGTTATTAATAGTGGGTACGGTCGCCTTTGATGCTATCGAAACCCCTTTTGGTAAAACAGATAAGATTCTTGGTGGAGCCGCCACTTATATAGGACTTTCGGCTGCACAATTCGATATAGAAAGCGCAATTGTTTCGGTTGTGGGAGATGATTTTCCGCAGGACTACCTTGACCTTTTGAAGAATAGAAATATTGACATCACAGGTACCGAAATCGTAAAAGGCGGAAAGACCTTTTTCTGGAGTGGGAAGTATCATAATGACCTTAACTCCCGTGACACCCTTGATACTCAGCTTAATGTACTGGCTGATTTTCAACCTGTAGTTCCCGAAGATTTTAAAACTCCGGATATTGTAATGTTGGGCAACCTGCATCCCCTGGTTCAGCTGAGTGTGCTCGAGCAGCTTAAGAGACCAAAGCTGGTCGTGCTGGACACCATGAATTTCTGGATGGATAATACGTGGGATGACCTCATGAAGGTAATTGAAAAGGTTGATGTGCTTACCATCAATGATGAGGAAGCCCGCCAGTTAACAGAAGAATATTCCCTTGTAAAAGCGGCAAGAAAGATTGCCAAAATGGGACCGAAATATGTGGTGATCAAAAAAGGAGAACATGGAGCTCTGTTGTTCCATAACAATCAGATCTTCTTTGCACCCGCCCTGCCTCTGGAAGAAGTTTTTGATCCAACCGGTGCGGGAGATACTTTTGCGGGAGGATTTACCGGATATCTTGCCCACACCGGCGATATATCTTTTAAAAATATGAAGAATGCAGTGATCTATGGATCTACTCTAGCCTCTTTTTGTGTGGAGAAATTCGGAACAGAAAGAATGCAGGACCTTAAAAAAGAGGAGGTGCATGAGCGTCTGGAAGATTTTAAATCTTTAACCCAGTTCCAGATCAAACTTACTTAATATCTACGCCCTGTAATTTCAGGGCTTTTTTTGTGACTAACGCAAAGTCTATAATACAAGTCTATGAGTGATGCTTTAAAACACGAATGCGGAATTGCCCAGTTACGGCTGTTAAAACCTCTTGAATACTACAAAGAGAAATACGGCACGGCCTTTTACGGGGTGAACAAGATGTACCTGATGATGGAAAAGCAGCATAACCGCGGGCAGGATGGCGCCGGGTTAGCAAGTATAAAACTTAACACGCAACCGGGAGACAGGTATATAAGCCGTATTAGGTCAAATGCCGCACAACCCATTCAGGATATTTTTGCACAGATCAATGAACGAATCAATGAAGAGATCAAACTACATCCCGAATATGCCGAAGATGTAGCGCTGCAAAAAAAGCATATCCCATACCTTGGGGAGTTATTTTTGGGTCACGTGCGATATGGCACCTTTGGAAAGAACAGTGTGGAGAGTGTTCACCCTTTTCTTAGGCAGAACAACTGGATGCACAGAAATCTTATCGTTGCCGGAAACTTTAACATGACCAATGTTCACCAGTTATTCAATAACCTGGTGGAGCTGGGGCAGCATCCAAAAGAAAAGGCAGATACAGTGACTGTGATGGAAAAGATCGGGCATTTTCTGGACGATGAAGTAAGAAAACTATATAAAAAATTAAAAAACGAAGGCTATACTAAGGTGGAAGCCTCCCCACTAATTGCTGAACAACTCAAAATTGCAAAGATCCTTAGAAAATCAGCCAAGAACTGGGATGGAGGATATGCTATGGCCGGACTTTTAGGTCATGGAGATTCTTTTGTCCTCAGGGATCCTGCAGGAATTCGTCCGGCTTATTATTACAAAGACGACGAGGTGGTGGTCGTGGCTTCAGAAAGACCTGTGATCCAGACCGTGTTCAATGTGGAGTTTGACAAGGTGGAGGAATTACCTCCGGGACATGCTATTATCACCAAGAAGAACGGGGAAGTAAGGATCAAGCAAATCCTTGAACCTTTAGAGAGAAAGGCTTGCTCCTTCGAACGTATCTATTTCTCCCGCGGAAGTGACGCCGAGATCTACCGCGAACGGAAAATGCTCGGAAAGCTCCTGATGCCCGAAGTTCTAAAGGCTATTAACCACGATACGATCAATACCGTGTTCTCCTTCATTCCCAATACCGCCGAAACCTCATTCTACGGAATGGTGGAAGCTGCACAGGATGAACTCAATAAGCAAAAGAACGATACTATTCTTGCTGAAAAAGAAACTCTTACCGATGCCCGTTTGCAGGAGATCCTAGCCCACAGGTTAAGGACCGAAAAGATTGCCATTAAAGATGCCAAGCTGCGGACTTTCATAACCGAAGACAGCAGCAGGGATGATCTCGTAGCTCACGTTTATGATGTAACATACGGGGTGGTAAAGCCCGAAGATAACCTGGTGATCATTGATGACAGTATTGTGAGGGGTACTACGCTAAAGAAAAGTATCCTGAAGATGATGGATCGCACCAATCCAAAAAAGATCATCGTAGTGTCTTCTGCCCCACAAATACGTTATCCCGATTGTTACGGAATTGACATGGCAAGGCTGGAAAATCTTGTGGCATTCCAGGCGACACTGGAATTGCTTAAGGAAAACGATCTCTATCACAAGGTGGAAGAGGTGTATCAAAAATGTAAGCAGCAGGTAGAACTGGAGGATAGTGAAGTACAGAATTTTGTAAAGGAGATCTATGAACCTTTTACAGATGAACAAATTTCTGATAAAATCGCCGAGCTGCTTAGCCATGAGAGCATTAAAGCTGAGGTAAAGATCATCTTTCAAAAAGTTGAAAATTTGCATAAAGCCTGTCCAAAGAACCTGGGAGACTGGTATTTTACGGGGGATTACCCCACCTTTGGAGGAAACAGAGTGGTGAACAGAGCTTTTATTAATTTTTATGAAGGCAGCACAGAAAGGGCCTATTAAAAATAATATTTCCTACAGGTGTTTCAGCTATTGTGTAGTTCATCTAATAAGTGAGTCGTTTATCTAAAAACATATTATTGAGAAATAATAATATCTACTTTTACAGAGCCATAACATAAGTAGGTTAAGTTCATGGTAGATTTGGGGCAAAAAAGGTGGAGCTTTCCACCTTTTTTATTTGGTAAAAACTCATCTTTTATTTCCGGACCGTTCTCCTTCCGCAATACCCCCCGGTTCAATATTTTCTGCTTCAGGTAAAAATTATTTTTTTACGATTCTGTCCCTCCGGGATTCTACATTAAGAAGCTTATCATAATACCTGCGGCTACAGCCGAACCAATTACTCCGCTTACATTGGGGGCCATAGCATGCATAAGCAAATGATTGGAGGGATCACTTTTTATCCCTTCCTGCTGCACTACCCTGGCGCTATCCGGTACTGCAGAAACTCCGGCGGCACCAATTAAAGGATTGATCTTGTTCTTTTGACTGAGGAACAAATTCATCACTTTGGCAAAAATGAGCCCTCCGGCAGTGGCGATAATAAAAGAAACTGCACCCAATGCAAAGATCTTAATGGAATTCGCAGTAAGAAAGACACTTGCCTGAGTAGAAGCTCCCACGGTTACCCCCAGTAAAATAGTAACTATGTCGATCATTTTTGTGCGGGCGGTATCGGCCAAACGATCTGTCACGCCACTTTCTTTTAAAATGTTTCCGAAGAAAAGCATCCCGAGCAGAGGAATTGCAGAAGGAGAAATAAAAGTGGTGAGCAGCAAACCTACAATGGGAAAAAGTATCTTTTCCGTCCTTGAGACGGCACGTGGCGGTTTCATTCTTATGAGGCGTTCCTTTTTAGATACCAGGAGCTTCATTATTGGAGGTTGTATTACCGGCACCAGAGCCATATAGGAATAAGCAGCAATTGCAATACTCCCGATGAGATGAGGCGCAAGTTTTGCCGATGCAAAGATAGCAGTGGGCCCATCTGCCCCTCCAATGATGGAAATAGCTCCTGCTTCGTGGATCTCAAAACCTAAAGCTACAGCACCAATAAAGGTCCCAAAAACCCCCACCTGGGCAGCAGCTCCTAATAACATCAACCGCGGATTGGAAATAAGGGAAGAAAAATCGGTCATTGCGCCTATTCCCAGAAAGATCAATGGAGGATAGATACCCTGTGTCACCCCAAAATACAGGTAATTAAGCACTGAGCCCGATTCGTAGATACCCACGCCGGCACCTGCCGGGAACGGAATATTCCCCAGGAGAATTCCGGTCCCTATTGGGATAAGCAACAAAGGCTCATAGTGAAACCTTATGGCAAGGTAAATGAAAAACAAGCCCACGGCGATCATTATAAAGTTACCAAGGCTGGCATTTGCAAATCCGGTATATTCCCAAAATTGCCTTAGTCCTTCTGTAAGACTTCCCGATTCTTCAGAAATTTTTAGGGTAAGGCTTTGGGCCATTAGTTCCTGCCCCATTAGTAAGGGAATAAGGTAAAGTATACCCAGAATTACAATAACAGTAAGTAATTTTTTCACGATAAGAGTTTTAAGTATGGAAACCTTTACTAGCCTATTACCAGGAGCAGGTCATTTTGCAGCACTGCATCTCCCTCTTTTACTTTTATTTCCTTGATCACTCCCGCCTGGTCTGCCAGAACATCATTTTCCATCTTCATGGCTTCAAGGATGAGCAGAGAATCTCCTTTTACGACAGTATCTCCTACCTTGACCTTAAGCTTAAAAATACTGCCGGGTAAAGGTGCCTCCACCGGGAAGCCACCCGTAGAGGCTTTCTTTGTGATATTGCCTTCTCCAGGTTGCCGCACTACGCTCTCCCGAACCAATTTGGGCGTCTTGGCAGGCTTTTTCTTCTCCTGATGGATCTCAACCAGATATTCTGTACCATTTACCTGAATAGTTGCCTGTTCATCTTCAAACTCTTTAATATCGACGGAATATTTATTGCCATTTATGGTGAATTCAAACTTCTTCATGTCTCTACTGTTTTACCGCGGGTTATTATTGACTCCGTAGATCTTGGAGCTCCAGGGAGAATATGTGCGGGCAACTCTTTTTATGGTGATCACGCCGCTTTCTTCATCGTGCTGTTCCTTGAAATAAAGGGTGAGCGCCATCCCAATGGCTGCGCTTATTTCGCCCGATAAGTACTGATCTTCCTCATTTCCATTATCGGCCTTCATCTTCTTTATCAACACCTTCACCTTTTTCCCTGTGACCACGTCAAGAATTAAAGGCATTTTATTAAACAGGAACATGAGCAGGAGAAGAGCCAGGAACACCACGGTATATCCCACTCCTGTGATGATCCATATTTGCGCCCAGTCAGTGGCCGTTGTTGCAGTTTCTTGCATAACAATTAATTATAAAGGTATGTTACAGTGCTTTTTTGGCGGATTAGTAAGCTTTTTTGTCTGAAGCGTCTGCAAACCTCTTATCACTCTAAACCTTGTATTTCTCGGTTCGATCACGTCATCAATATAACCGTAAGCTGCAGCCTCATATGGATTGGCGAATTTTTCCTTGTATTCTTTCTCTTTTTCGGCCTTGAACTTTTCCCTTTCTTCAGGATCTTCTATTGCGTTCATAGCTCTTCCTTCAAGTACTTCAATCGCTCCCGAAGCTCCCATCACAGCAATTTCCGCGGAAGGCCAGGCATAATTAAGATCTCCCCGAAGCTGTTTACAGCTCATCACGTCATGTGCTCCCCCATATGATTTTCTAAGAGTGATTGTGATCTTGGGAACTGTAGCCTCTCCATATGCAAACATTAGTTTTGCACCGTGAATGATGATCCCGGCATATTCCTGTCCGCTTCCGGGTAAAAATCCCGGCACATCCACCAGGGTAAGGACGGGAATATTAAAGGCATCGCAGAAACGCACAAATCGGGCAGCTTTTCGGGAGGCATCACTATCCAGAACTCCGGCCAAAAAGTTTGGTTGATTAGCCACGATCCCTATAGATTGGCCATCCATTCTTCCAAAGCCAACAATAATATTCTTGGCGTAATTTCTATGGACTTCCAAAAATTCTCCTTCATCGATAATACTGTAGATCACCTCCTGCATGTCATATGGCTGGTTGGGATTATCGGGAATAATATTATTTAGAAAGTCATCCCTCCTATCAATAGGATCGTTATTGCTGACAAGAGGAGCCTCTTCCAGGTTGTTCTGCGGAAGGTAGGACAGCAACTTTCTTATGAGCAACAAACCGTTCTCTTCACTGGAAACCTTAAAGTGGGATACTCCCGATTTGGAAGCATGAACATTTGCCCCACCCAGGTTGTTGACCGAAATCTCCTCTCCTGTGACGGTTTTGACCACTTTAGGGCCGGTGACGAACATATAGCTGTTCTCTTCGGTCATCATCACGAAATCGGTTAGGGCGGGAGAATAGACCGCACCCCCTGCACAGGGTCCAAAAATGGCAGAAATTTGGGGTATTACTCCCGATGCTAAAATATTGCGCTCAAAGATCTCTGCATAACCTGCAAGAGACGTCACCCCTTCCTGAATACGGGCACCTCCGCTATCGTTGATCCCAATAACCGGTGCTCCCGCTTTCATAGCCATATCCATGATCTTACAGATCTTTTGGGCAAAGGTTTCAGATAGAGAACCCCCAAAGACCGTGAAATCCTGTGAGAAAACATAAACCACACGACCATCTATGGTACCATGACCTGTAACCACTCCGTCACCCAGCACCTTATTCTTTTCCATGTCGAAATTAGTACACCTGTGAGTGACAAACATGTCGAATTCCTCGAAGCTGCCTTCATCCAGAAGAATATCTATCCTTTCACGTGCCGTTAATTTTCCTTTTTCATGCTGGGCGTCTATACGTTTTTGGCCGCCTCCCAAACGGGCTATTTCCCGTTTCTTGATCAATTCGTTAACCTTATCCTGACCTGACATCTATTCGGGGATTTAATTATTGTTTCGGTTGTTCGCAGAGTTCTGTCAACACCCCAAAGGTGGATTTGGGGTGTAAAAAGGCGATATTAAGCCCTTCTGCTCCTTTTCGTGGGGTGGTGTCTATAAGTTTTACATCTTTTTGATCTAATTCGTTCAGACGTTCCTGTAGACCTTCTACGGCAAAAGCAATATGATGTAAGCCCTGACCCTTTTTTTCAAGGAACTTTCCAATAGGTCCTTCGGGATCTGTTGACTCCAGCAGTTCAATTTTAGTTTGTCCCACTTTAAAAAAGGCGGTTCTCACTTTTTGATCCTTTACCTCTTCTATAGAATAACACTTTAGTCCAAAGGCTGTCTCATAAAAAGGAATGGCCTGTTCAAGGCTTTCCACTGCAATACCTATATGTTCTATATGCGTTGGTACCATGTTGTTTCGATTTTTTATTTGAATTAAGAGCAAAAAAAATCGCCAATAAGGCGATTTTCGTTTATTCTAAAGTTGCTAAACAGTTTTCTTCAATTTCTTCTTCAGCATCGGCAGGACCATTGATGAACAACCCGAAGGTGATCAACAAAATGTACAGTGAATTTTTTACTTTTTGAAGGATAAAAAACAACTGGAAACGAGTCAAAATTTGCCTCTCCAACAGGTTCATTTTAGTGTTAATTTTTCTATAATAAAGATAGTGAAGATTCGATTAAAAAGACTTTAAAATTTGTTGAATTTTTTAGAGAAATAACGCAATCGTTGTAGTAATAGCAAGGCCTACCAAAGGGTCCGAATTAAAACTTATGCGGGTAAATATCAACAAAAATTCCTTCTTAAAGAATGATAAAAATCATCCTTATTTTGAACCTTTTTAAAACCCATATGGTTAAATTTACAGGAGAGTTTTTTATGGGATTTTTTCTGAAGAAAATCAGGAGAAAAAAACGGATTTCTTGCCCGGGCTTTTCCTGAATTTTTCCGGAAAATCAATTTAAAGCCTCTCCTAAATTCAGATGGTGAACTTCGTTTTACAACATTCAAAAAAGCTGAAGCCCGCTACCCCCCGTTGCAGCCAAACATGCTTTTTGTCTCAGATCTTGCAAGCAACCCAAATAACATCTTCAAAACTCCACCTTTTAAAGGATCATGTAAGCTATCCCTGTTTCAGCATGCAGGGAACTGGTCCATAATTAATCATGCAGTAATGCAACTTTAGAATCATGAAGGAATTATTATTTCAAAAATTTCCGCAGGTGACAGCAAACCAATGGAAACAGCAGATCGAAGCCGACCTTAAAGGTGCCGATTATGATGAGAAATTAATTTTTAACTCCCTGGACGGGATTTCAGTAAAACCCTTCTATACTTCCGAAGATCTTACCGGAAGAATTCAACTCCCGCCACCAAAGCCCTGGAATATCTGTGAAAAGATCGCAGTTGAAGATGCAGGGCAGGGCAATAAAAAAGCCAGACAGGTATTGGAAAAAGGTGCAGAAAGCCTGTGGTTCCTTATTCCTTCTGAAACTATTGATCTGGAGTTACTTTTTGATGGACTTGACCTCTCTACGATTCCCATATACCTGGAACTGCAGTTTCTGTCTTCGGAATACGTCCAAAAACTTGGTAAATTTTTGGCAGAAAAGAATGCCGAAGTGTATTTGCAGACTGATATCCTGGGGCATCTATCCCGCACAGGAAATTGGTTTTTTGACCGGGAAAAAGATTTTCAAATTTTAAAGTCGATAGCTGCCGCTTCTAACTTTAGCTCTGTTTTTGCTATTGATCTTTCGCACTTTCAGAATGCCGGCGCCAATATTCCGCAGCAACTGGGATTGGCAATGGCGATCCTAAAGGAGTACCTGAATATAATCTTTCAAAAAAGGAATTTATCGAAAGGTTTCTCCCCGCAGTTCCTTGTCGCAGTTGGCAGCAATTACTTCTTCGAAATAGCCAAGATTCGAGCCCTTCGCAGACTTTATAGACTCATGGCTAAGGAAAACGACCTACCGGAAAAATGCGTAATTCTCGCACAACCCTCTTTTCGGGATAAAACCTTATACGATAACAATGTCAATCTCCTTCGTACTACAACTCAAAGTATGAGTGCAATCCTGGGAGGAGCAGATGCAGTCTATAATACCCCGTATGACGCCATTTTTAGGAGAAACGGGGAATTCGGAGAGCGAATTGCCCGCAACCAATTGCTCATCATGAAGCATGAGGCTTATTTTAAAAGAGTCGCCAATCCCGCAGATGGTGCCTACTATATTGAAAGTCTCACCTCTCAGTTTACTGAAGCTGCTTTGAAAGTTTATCATGATATCGAAAGGGAAGGTGGATTTTTAAAGCTTTTACTGAACGAAAAAATTCAGACGCAGGTGGCGGAAAGTGCAGCAAAGGAGCAGGAACTTTTTGACAAGGGAGAATTGATCCTCGTAGGTACCAACAAATTTTCAAATCCGCAGGATCTCATGCAAAAAGAACTGGAACTGAACCCTTTTAGGCAGGAAGCTTCAGGAGAAACCATTATCAGGCCTATACTTCCGAAGAGACTGAGTGAAAAACAGGAGCAGGAAAGGCTTCAAAAAGAACAACTTGATAGCTAAGATCATGAAAAATAAATTTCAGCAAAATATGTCATTTTTGGATCCTGAAAAAGCAGGAGATACTGCCGTGGCTCAAGATACCACCGGAGAAAAAGGAGCGGGAGGAGACGCTAAAATATACTCCGGGAAGGATCTGCAAGACCTGGAACATCTTGGGTTTGCCGCAGGAATTCCTCCCTATTTACGAGGTCCCTACAGCACCATGTATGTCATTAGGCCATGGACCATACGCCAGTACGCAGGATTCTCTACTGCCGAAGAAAGCAACGCCTTTTACCGCCGCAACCTTGCAGCAGGTCAAAAAGGACTTTCCGTAGCCTTTGATCTGCCCACCCACCGCGGGTACGACAGTGACCATGAAAGAGTCGTAGGCGACGTGGGAAAAGCCGGGGTGGCCATCGATTCTGTGGAAGATATGAAGATCCTTTTCGACCAGATCCCGCTGGACCAAATGTCGGTTTCCATGACCATGAACGGTGCAGTATTACCTATTCTCGCATTTTACATTGTGGCAGCCGAAGAGCAGGGAGTAAACCCCGAACTGCTTTCGGGAACCATTCAAAATGACATTCTAAAGGAGTTTATGGTGAGGAACACCTATATCTATCCTCCCACACCTTCTATGAAGATCATTTCAGACATTTTTGAGTACACCTCCCGCCATATGCCCAGATTCAACAGCATAAGTATTTCCGGATACCATATGCAGGAGGCAGGTGCAACCAGTGAGATCGAACTCGCCTACACCCTGGCAGATGGTTTAGAATATATTCGCAAAGGCCTCGGGGCAGGAATGGATATTGACAGTTTTGCCCCACGTTTATCCTTCTTTTGGGCAATTGGACTCGATCATTTTACTGAGATCGCAAAAATGCGTGCCGCAAGGATGCTTTGGGCAAAGCTGGTAAAACAGTTCAATCCAAAAAATGAAAAATCCCTGGTCTTAAGGACCCACAGCCAAACCAGCGGCTGGAGTTTGACAGAGCAGGATCCATTCAACAACGTTGCCCGAACCTGTATAGAGGCAGCAGCAGCGGCATTTGGCGGCACTCAAAGTTTGCATACCAATGCTTTGGATGAAGCCATTGCTCTACCCACAGATTTCTCTGCCAGGATAGCCAGGAATACGCAGCTGCACCTGCAGTACGAAACGCAGATCACCCGAACCGTTGACCCCTGGGCAGGTAGTTACTATGTGGAAAGCCTTACCAAAGAGATAGCTGAAAAAGCCTGGGCACTCATCCGGGAAGTTGAGGAACTCGGCGGAATGACAAAAGCTATCGAAGCAGGAATTCCGAAGATGCGAATAGAGGAAGCTGCTGCAAAAAAGCAGGCGAGAATAGATAGTGCGCAAGACATTATCGTGGGCGTGAATAAATTCCGAAGAGAAACTGAAGATCCCATAGTCACTCTCGAAGTTGACAACCAAACGGTAAGAAAACAGCAGATCGAGCGTCTTGAAAAAATTAAAGCTGAAAGAAATTCTGAAAAAGTAAAAGCTGCCCTGCAAAACCTTACTGAAGCTGCACGTACCAATGATAAGAATCTGCTGGCGCTGGCTATAGAAGCCGCCCGCGATAGGGCAACATTAGGTGAAATAAGCGATGCTTTGGAATCCGTTTTTGGAAGATATAAGGCACAAATCCAATCTTTTAGCGGTGTGTATTCAAAAGAGATGAAACAGGATCCTACTTTTATAAAAGCGCGTGAAATGGCAAATCTTTTTGCTGAACAGGAAGGTCGCAGGCCACGCATCATGATCGCAAAAATGGGACAGGACGGCCATGACAGAGGCGCCAAGGTTGTTGCCACAGGATACGCTGATGTTGGTTTTGACGTGGATATTGGGCCTCTGTTCCAAACTCCTGCCGAAGCTGCCAGGCAAGCGATGGAAAACGACGTTCACATTCTTGGAGTATCTTCTCTTGCCGCCGGGCATAAAACCCTGGTGCCACAGGTGATAGAAGAACTTAAGAAACACGGCCGGGAAGTTATCATGGTAATCGTAGGAGGGGTAATTCCCTCTCAGGACTATCAATTTCTTTTTGATGCCGGTGCAGTTGCTGTTTTTGGCCCGGGCACCAGAATAAGTGAAACTGCAATTCAGCTTCTGGAGATCCTAATCGACGAAGAAAAATAAAGGTTTAATTATTAAAAACTCAACCATGAAAAATGCTTTAAACATAGTAACTCCCCATGAAGCTGTTTCTCACGTAAAATCGGGCGATCGTGTTTTTCTGCACGGGGCGGCGATGACTCCCAATATTTTAATCAATGCGCTTACAGAACGTTACCGGGAACTAAGAGAAGTAGAGTTGATCCATATCCATACCGAAGGCCCGGCTCCCTATACGGCTCCTCCCTATAACGAATCCTTCATGACCAACAGCTGTTTTGTTGCCGGAAATGTAAGACAGGCAGTGAACTCCAGGATTGGAGCTTATATCCCCATCTTCCTGAGTGAGATCCACCTGCTTTTCCGAAGAAATTTTCTTCCTATTGATGTGGCTTTGATCCAGGTTTCTCCCCCGGACGAACACGGCTATTGCTCCCTGGGAGTTTCGGTTGACATCACTCTTCCCGCAGTGCAAACTGCTAAAAAAGTAATCGCACAGGTGAATCCGCAGGTCCCCAGGACTCATGGGGACGGGATCATACATGTAAGTCGAATTCATGCAGCTATAGAAGTTGACGTACCAATACACTCTCCTAAAATTTCTATCCCTTCAGAAACAGAACAGAAAATAGGAGAATATGTCGCCGGCCTTGTGGAAGACGGAGCCACTCTACAAATGGGCATTGGAGGAATTCCTAACGTGGTCCTTTCAAAACTTATGAACCACAAAAGGCTTGGGATCCATACCGAACTATTCTCAGATGGGGTCCTGCCTCTCATTGAAAATGGGGTCATAACAGGAGAAGAAAAGAAGATCAAGACCGGCAAGATCGTCACCTGTTTTGCAGCGGGCACTCCGCAGCTTTACGATTTCATCAATGACAATCCTGTAGTGCATTTTAAGGAGGCCGCTTACACTAATGACTCGGCCATAATCCGGCAGAATCCAAAGGTGACCGCTATAAATTCGGCCATTGAGATCGATCTTACGGGGCAGGTTTGTGCAGACACCATCGGGAAATACCACTACTCCGGCGTGGGCGGACAAATGGATTTCATTCGTGGCGCCTCTCTTTCTGAAGGCGGAAAAGCCATTTTCGCAATGCCTTCTGTTACTGCTAAAGGAGTTTCGAAGATAGTACCTTTCCTCAAAGAAGGTGCGGGTGTTACAACCACCAGGGCACATGTGCATTATGTAGCTACGGAATTCGGAGTGGTAAATCTCTTCGGAAAAAACCTGAAACAAAGAGCCAAAGCGATGATCTCCATTGCACACCCCGAACACCGGGAAGCTTTGGAAGAAGCTTACTTTGAAATGGCCTACTAAAATTCATTGGTTTTACCGGTCGAGGAATCCGAAAGCTTTTAAATCAAAACCGCCCCGGGCAATCCCGGGGCGGTTTTTTGGTTAGCTGATCAGGGTTAGAATTCTGCTTCCATGTGATGATGTTCATCGATGAGCGGTCCTCCTGCAATGATCTGCCTGGACGCTTCTGCAGAGAATTTCTCGAAATTGAGGTGGAAGGAATGCGCCAGCTGAATTGACTTCTGGATATATGCTCCTTTTTGCAACCAGGTATTCATCGGGTTTAGGATCTCAGTCGGGATTCCCGGACAATATTTGGGCATGAACAATCCGAAGATAGGATGCATTTCTAATTCCACATTTTCAAGCTCTCCTTTGAGTATGGAAGTGATCATGGACCGTGTATATTTCAATTTGATCCTGGAACCTACGCCGTAAGGGCCTCCACTCCATCCGGTATTTAATAACCACACATTTACATTGTTCTCTTTCATTTTTGCGCTCAGCATTTCAGCATACACAGTTGGGTGAAGCGGCATAAAAGGGGCTCCAAAACATGCTGAAAAAGATGGAACCGGTTCATTAATTCCTGCCTCGGTACCGGCTACTTTTGCAGTATATCCGGAAATAAAATGGTAAGCAGCCTGTCCCGGAGTGAGTTTGGATACCGGAGGCAGCACTCCAAAGGCATCACAGGTGAGGAAGAAAATGTTTTTAGGATTTCCTGCGTAAGAAGGCACCTGAATATTATCAATATGCTCAATAGGATAACTTACCCTGGTGTTTTGAGTAATGGAAGCATCTTCAAAATCCACCTCTTTTGTTCCCGGCTTAATCACCACGTTTTCCAGAAGAGCTCCCGGTTTTATAGCTCTGAATATATCCGGTTCGGTTTCTTCTGTTAATCCAATCACTTTGGCGTAACAACCCCCTTCAAAATTGAAAACTATATTCTCCCGGGTCCAGCCATGTTCATCGTCGCCGATCAATTTTCTTTGAGGATCTGCAGAAAGAGTGGTTTTTCCGGTGCCTGAAAGTCCGAAGAAAATAGCAGTATCCCCCTCTTCCCCCACATTAGCAGAACAGTGCATTGGCAGCACATCTTTTTCGACCGGAAGGATGAGGTTTAGTGCAGAGAAAATGCCTTTTTTCATCTCTCCTGTGTAAGCAGAGCCTCCCACTAAAGCTACTTTCCTGGTGAAATCGAGAATGCTGAAGTTCCCCTGACGCAAACCTACTTTTTCGGGTTCCTTTTCTTCATATCCGGGTGCGCAGAGTACCAGCCACTCTTCTTCGAATCCCTGAAGCTCTTCCTCGTTCAACCGAAGAAACATGTTCTTCACGAAGAAATTTGACCAGGGATATTCGGTTATAGTACGCACGTTCATGCGGTATTCGGGCTGAGCACAGACATATCCATCATGTACGTAAACTTCTTTTTCAGAAAGGTATTGGACCATTCGATCGTACAGGATCCCGAAGTTTTCAGAAGAAACCGGTTTATTGATGTTCCCCCACCAAACTTTATCTTTTGTGTAGTCATCTTTAACCAGGAATCGGTCCTGGGGAGATCTTCCGGTAAATTTTCCGGTATTTACTGCCAGGGTTCCATTTTTGGTCTCTGTACCCATTCCTTTACGCACAGTGATCTCCTGGAGTTCTTCCCCCGACAGATTCCAGTAGGTCTTACAATTTTTCAAACCGTATTTTGACAGGTCGCCGGTTGCGGGTTTTTCTAAAACATTTTTCATAATCTTAGTTGTTGGTGATATTTCCCCCGGCCTTTTAAAGGTTCCGGGGGGATTTGGTTAAGGGTTTCAGGATTAATCAAGTACCAGTAAAGGCACGTTGGAGTGCAGGGTAAGTAATCGGGTAAGACGACCTTCAGATGCCTCACTACCGGGAAGATGTGTACGCGGCATAATGGCCAGCATGTCCATATCGTGTTTTTCAATGTAATTGAGAATTCCTTTTTCTATGTCCTCATTTTCTTCAAAGCTGTGATGAGAATAGAACATTTCAAGGAAGTAATTAAGTGTAGCTTCATTGCTTTCATCATCTTCGGTATAACCCATCGCCATTTCATGGTGCTGAATGGTCAACACGTGCACCTGGGCTTTATGTTTTCGGGATACATCCAGGAGGGTGTAAAGTGGAGTTCTGTCTGTGATCTTTTCATTGCCAAGAGAGAGAATAATAGTGCTTAACCTGAATTTCCTGTAGGTACCGGGAATGACGAGAACGGGAAGATCTGCCTCCTGTACCAGGCGGGAGGTTGTGGTGGCAATATTTTCTTCTCCTGTTTGTGCGCCACGGGTTCCCATAATGATCAGGTCAATTTTAAGCTCTTTTTGAAGCTGAATAATCGATGGTGCAAATTCTCCTTCGCGCACCAGAGTATGAATCTCAGGAAATTGTGGCTTTTGGTATTTTTTAATGATTTTCTTGAAATCTTCTTCAATTTTTCCGGTTTTACAATTTCCGTCGGTAATGTTCAGCAGAAAAAGAGTGATCGCCGGATCATGATCTGCAAATCTTACGGCATATTCCAAAGCATTTTTTGATACTTCAGAAAAATCGAAAGGGATTAGGATATTTTTCATTGCTTAAAGGATTACGGAAATTGCTGCACATATTTCCTGATTATTATCACCTTAAAGATACCTCCGTAAAAGGCCGGGATTCATGACAAATATCATTTGCAGATCGAAAGAAATCAACAATTTAGCCCCGAAAACGTTTGCATTTTTTAAGCAGGTGGAGCAGCAGAATAATATCTATTAAAAAAGACATTTTTTAAAAAGTTCCCTGCCTTTTAAGAAGGAGGAATCAGGAAAGAAAATTTTGATTAAGTCCCGCCGGCTGTCTCTTAAATCTTGTATTTAAAAAATCACCATTCTTTAAGCTGAAGCTCTTTCCCGTCAAAGACCCCGTAAGTGTAGAAGTTGATCCAGTCTCCCAGGTTCAGGTATTTTGAATTCTCCTGCAGTTGAATATCCAGCGGCAGGTGCCGGTGGCCAAAGATAAAGTAGTCGTAATGCTGGGTTTTAAGCTTATGGCGGCAGTATTGAATTAGCCATTCTTTATCCTCCCCCATGAATTTCACATCCTCCTCTCCCGAAATAGCTTTGTTTTTAACCGAAAAATATTGAGCCAATGGCATCCCAATATCGGGGTGCAGCCAACGATAAAGCCATTTAGCCAAGGGATTGGTAAAGACCTTTTTCATCCTCTTAAAGCCTTTGTCGCCGGGCCCTAGTCCATCGCCGTGGCCAATGAGGAATTTTTTGTCGTTGAAGTTGAATTCCTTTGGCTTATGAAAAACAGGAATATCCAGTTCTTTTTCAAAATAATCATTCATCCAAAGGTCATGGTTGCCTACAAAGAAGTAGATAGGGATTCCGCGGTCTCTTAGCTGAGCCAGTTTTCCCAGAACCCGCACAAAACCCTTGGGCACAACATGTTTATATTCAAACCAAAAGTCAAAAAGATCCCCTAACAGGAAGATAGCTGCGGCATCCCCGCTTACTTCATCGAGCCATGCAACAAACTTCTCCTCTCGCGGGCGGCTTTCTTCAGCCGTAGGAGCTCCCAGGTGATTATCGCTGGAGAAGTAGATCTTTTTACCCTCGGGTATCTGCATGCTTAGGATTTGTGGGTAAATATAGTTTTTAAATTTCCGAAGTTAAAATCTTCAGAAAAAATCACTCCTCCCGCTTCCTGCCTTGGGCAATTCTTGAAATAAGGTTATCTTTAAAAGCACCCCAAAAATGGCAGTTTTGGAACCTGAGAAAGCGTCAGAATTAATCTGCAAAAATTTAGAGATGTTACATCAAAAAGATTTTAAATACAACGGAACTCCAATAGAAAAAGCCAAAAAAGCTTTGATCATGGTACACGGACGCGGTGGTTTTGCTGAAGACATTTTATCTGTAGCCGATCATCTTAAAGTGGAGGATTTCGCCCTGGTGGCTCCACAGGCATACAACAACAGCTGGTATCCACTTTCTTTTATGGCTCCCGTAGAACAGAACCAACCCTGGCTGGATTCGGCTATCGAGGTGCTGCAGCTACTGGAAAAAGAGCTTAATGAAAAGGGGATAGCTTCAAAGGATATCTATTTCTTTGGATTTTCGCAAGGTGCCTGCCTTACACTCGAATATGTAACCCGGAATGCCAAAAAATATGGAGGGGTGGTCGCCATCATTGGCGGACTTATTGGAAAGCAGATCAACACCGGAAATTATATTACAGATTTTGAAGGAACAAAGATCTATATAGGCACGAGTGATCCCGATGCCCATGTGCCGGTTGAGCGTGTGGAACAAACTGCTGCGATACTTAAAAATAAAAATGCACAGGTGGAATTACAGATCCACAAGGATGGCGGCCATGCGATCCTTCCCGCAGAACTTGGAAAGGCTAATCATTTTATTTTCGGTTATTCGGGAGAGATCGATGAGTAGCCTTAGGAGTTGTCTGAGGCGTACCATTCGGCGTAAGAAGTTTCAGTTTCCTGAAGCCTCAGAGAATATAATTCTATATGCTGCGGAAGGCGGCTTTTGATCCTTTCAGCAAAATCCTGGATCATATTTTCACTGGTAGGCTGATAATCTACAAGAATTACGTTATGTCCTCTGGTCTGAAGTTCTTCGGCCAGTTCAACGTGCGGAGTATTTTTATTGAAGACCGTGGCATGATCAAACTTATCAACGATCTCCTGTTTCACTATTTTTTTAAGATCCCCAAAATCTATGACCATTCCCAATTTTACATGGTCTTCATCGCTGATAGGTTCCCCAATTACTGTCACCGCCAGCTTATAGCTATGACCATGTACATTCTTGCATTTGCCGTCATACCCGAATAAAGCGTGGCCGGTCTCAAAAGAAAATTGTTTGGTGATTCGAATTAATGCCATGGGAACAAATTTTGTGCAAAGATAAAGGTTTTTAACTCCCTGCATTTTAACTTCGTTACAGGAAATTTTATAATTCCCGGCTTTTTATTCTTTTAGAAAATTGCCATTTTCAAGATACATTTACAACCTAAAACGAAGCTTTTGGAGATTATTGAAAATCAGGTTTATGAGAAGATCATTTCAGATCTTTTAGAGCAACAGTATTCTGTTGTTGAAGATTTCTTCAGCCTTGAACAGGTAGAAGAGCTACGGAATTCCCTGCTGACCAAATATGAAGAAGATAATTTTAAAAAAGCAGCCATAGGGAACCGCACAAATGAAGTGATTGCCAAATCCATTCGGGGAGATTTTATCCTTTGGCTCAATGAAGCTGAAGCTGCTCCTGCAGAAAAAGCATTCTTCAGCAAGATCAATGATTTTGTAAATTACCTCAACCGCACCTGTTTTATGGGAATTCTTCACAAGGAGTTCCATTATGCATTATATCCTGAAGGGACTTTTTACAGGAGACACCTGGATACCTTTCAAAATGACGACCGCAGGAAACTATCTATGGTGTGTTATCTCAACGAGCAGGACTGGCAACCGGAATATGGAGGAGAACTGGTGATTTACAGGAATGAAAATGGAAAAGAGGTACCTAAAAGTATATATCCCTTTCCGGGACGTATGGTCATTTTTGAAAGCCAGATCCTGGAACATGAGGTAAAACCCGTAAAGACCGAAAGGCTGAGTATTACCGGATGGTTAAAAACCCGTTGATCTATTTCCTGAATTTTTTAAATGCTACTACCACGATCAACAGGATCGCGATAAGCAACCAAAATCCATAACCGCTTAAGAAACGCATGATGTCAAAGGCATCTTCGCTTACCGGAACTTCGTCTTGCATCATCTTTTATTTCTTTTATCCCAGGCGTGGCGTGCATAAAAGAACAATGCTACCAAAACAATGATAGCCAGGATATAGATCCACTGGTCTTCCAGGAAATCCATCAGGGAAAATCCATATTCCTGCCGCTCTGTGGCCGGCCTGTCTTTTGGTAAATGTTCCTGCTGAAAACTCATAATGGCTGATTACAGGGCTGTCAAAAATGACATTTTTAGCCCCAGTTATTTTTCCTCTTTCTTCTAAAGAAAGCAAAATAAAGTATTGCGGCGAGAAGTACTACCGCAACGGTAATAATAGTCCAAAGATTTGATCCTACAAAATAGCCAAGGTGGTACGCCATTTTTCCGATCTTATTCTCTTCGGCTTCCTGGGCGGCAAGGATAAAAAGTGAATGCATATTAACTATTTTTAATTTTGGATAAAGCATTTCTGGTAAAATCTGAAAGCACCAATTCTCCCGAGATTGCCGCACGTTCCTGCAAAAGGCTTCCCCACTTCTCGGTTCCTTCCCAAAGCACCTTCTTCATTTCATAAAGAGCCGCAGGATTATAGGAAGCCAGTTTTTCTGAAAAGAACTGAAGTTCCTTGTCCATTTCGCCTATAGATTCAAAAACCCGGGCGTAAAGCCCCTTTTCTTTGGCCCAGTAGGCGTTCTTCCAGTCTTGTGCTGCCAAAGTAAGTTCTGCAAGTGCCGCAACTCCCATTTTACGCTCTATAGCAGGAGCAATAACAAAAGGCCCTATACCTATGCTGAGTTCAGAAAGTTTGATGGCAGCTTGTTCAGTTGCAAAGCAGTAGTCACAAGCTGCTGCCAGGCCTACTCCGCCGCCAACGGTTTTCCCCTGAATGCGGCCAATGATCAGTTTTTTGCAGCTGCGCATTGCGTTGATCACATTGGCAAATCCTGAAAAAAAGACCTTTCCCTGCTGCATATTTTCCACCGCCAGCAGCTCATCAAAAGAGGCCCCGGCACAAAAGGCACGATCTCCTTCAGATCTTAAAATAATAACCTTTACTTCTTCGTCTTCAGAAAGTTTTTCCAACTCCTTTTCCAGACGCTCCAGCAATACTGCGGGAAAGGAATTGCTGGCAGGGTGGCCAAACTCCAGGGTGGCAATTCCGTTGATAACTTTGGTATAGAGACTTCCGTTTTCTCTGGTGGTGGTCATATCTAGATTGGCTTTCCTGTAAAGTTACATTTTATTTTCACTTTTTCTGAAGGTCAGGCTTCGCGGTGTAAATATTTCCTCCGGAATTTTATCACCAGGGCACTACTCCTTATCAGCATCCAAACAAAGAAGGCAATCCAGATGGCGTAAAGATCCCATCCTAAATAGTCCCCTATTAAAAGTACGGGAGTAAAGCCCAGAAAGGTCGCTGCCAGCAGCACATTCCGAAGGAATTTCGCTTCCCCCAGGCCTTTAAAGATCCCGTCAAACATAAAAGCAATGGCATTGACCGGCTGCATGAACAGCACCATCCAGAAAACCGAAGAAAACAGCAGCAGGACCGGAGCTTCCTTGCTAAATATCATCCCAATTTCATTATAGAAGAGGCTGCAGAGGCCAATCAGAATTATTGCAATCATCACTGAATATTTGCTGATCTTCTTGCTGAGCAACCAAAGACCTTTATAATCTTTAGCGCCTAAAAGTCGGCCGCCCATTGCATTCCCCGCGTTTGCATACCCGTCAATAAAGAAACTGAAGAACAGCCAGATGTTCATAAGGATACTTTGGGCAGCGATATAATTTTTCCCATAGTCCGTAGCATAAGCGTTGGCGAGATAGATAGCAAAATTCAAAGCCGCGGTACGCACGAAGAGATTTCCGCTCATCAACAGCAGGTAACGCATCTGCGGATTTATCCTGCGGCTTAATCCCAGGTGGAATGGTGTTTTTTTAAAGAAAAAATATAGGGCCATTATCAGCATTACTGTTTGCGCGATCACACTCGCCCAGGCGGCTCCTTCCAGATGCATTGCAGGGATCCAGCCTTCGATGCCGTAGACCAGAAGAAAATCCAGCCCCACATTAAGAAAAGCTCCCGTAAGGCTGCATTTCATGGCCCATAAAGTGTTCTGCAGCCCTCTGAAGACTCCAAAAAGGGCAAAAGTCACCAGGGTGAGCGGGTATCCAATAGCACGGATCTGGTAATAATTAGCTGCATAACTGAGCACTTTGCCTTCGGCATTATAGGCACTAAAAATTGCCGAAGCAAAATAGGCGGTAATGGCATAAATGACCAGACTGAGTAGAAAATTGAAAAATATCGCCTGGGGAACCAATGTTTTAACGGCATGAATCCGGTTGGCACCCAAATGTTGGGAGACCAGTGCCGAAATTGCTGTTTTGGTCTGGGCTACAATCCAGATGATCGCAGAAAGAAAGGATCCTACAATTCCTGCTGCCGCAAGAGCTTCGACAGGATCCTGTTCCACATTTCCTATAATGGCAATATCTGTAAGGGAGATGAGTGGTTCGGCAATACCGGCAAAAATAGCCGGAATCGCAAGTTTGTTGATATTTTTAAAATTGACTACTGCCATTACTGCAGCACTTTTTCATAGCAGTAGAATGGATGCTCGCTTTGCTTCGGAAAATAGATATTCCCAAGTCTTTTATAGCCCCGGGTCTCATAAAACCTTTGATTTCGCTCGTTCTTGCTGAAGGTATCCAGCCTCACTGAAACATAGCCCTGTTCTTTAGCAAAGGCTTCGGCGAAATCCATGAGTTTCCTGCCATTGCCGCTGCCCCACTCCTGCGGATTAGTGGCGAGGCGATGTACATATAAATTACTGCTACTTTGGGTGAGCCATTCGACGGGAATATACTCTTTATCCATGCAAGGAGTAAGTACCACGATGCCTTCGATGACATTGTTTTCCTCAAGTACGAAAAGCTCCTCCTTTGTAATATCCTCCTGCAGTCTTTCCAAAGAAGGATAAAGTTCATTCCACTGAAAAATGCCTTTTTCCTGCATGCCTTTTGCACATGCTTCGGTGAGTTCTTTGATGGCTGTTAAGTCTGACGCGGTGGCTTTCCTGATCATAAAGAGGATGTTCGATCACAAAAATAAATTTAATAGAAAGAAATAAAGGCTTTACACATTGAATTATATTTTATAAATTTGCCACGTTGAAATTGTTTCAGCCTATTGGGGGATTAGCTCAGCTGGCTAGAGCGTTTGGCTGGCAGCCAAAAGGTCATCGGTTCGACTCCGATATTCTCCACCAAAAACCACTGCGAAAGCGGTGGTTTTTTTGTTTCCTTTAGATTTTTCAGAAGGTCATTGGTTCCCCCGAAGCATCGGGGCGATATTCTCCACCAAAAACCACTGCGAAAGCGGTGGTTTTTTTGTTTCCTTTAGATTTATCAGAAGGTCATTGGTTCCCCCGAAGCATCGGGGCGATATTCTCCACCAAAAACCACTGCGAAAGCGGTGGTTTTTTTGTTTCCTTTAAATTTTTGAGAAGGTCATCGGTTCCCCCGAAGCATCGGGGCGATATTCTCCACCAAAAACCACTGCGAAAGCGGTGGTTTTTTTGTTTCCTTTAAATTTTTGAGAAGGTCATCGGTTCCCCCGAAGCATCGGGGCGATATTCTCCACCAAAAACCACTGCGGAAGCGGTGGTTTTTTTGTTTCCTTTAAATTTTTGAGAAGGTCATTGGTTCCCCCGAAGCATCGGGGCGATATTCTCCACCAAAAACCACTGCGGAAGCGGTGGTTTTTTTGTTTCATTTAAATTTTTCAGACGGTCATCGGTTCCCCCGAAGCATCGGGGCGATATTCTCCACCAAAAACCACTGCGGAAGCGGTGGTTTTTTTGTTTATAGCCCAAGGCTTTACCGATACTGTTTTTGAACCCCTGACAGGGTTGTACAACATTGAATGATTGATTTATTTCCTTATAAATTCTGTAGTTTTTTCAATGATGTTTTTCATCGCCGGGGTAAGATCTTTACTTTCCCAGGGATGAGAAACTTCAAATACGTGATCACTGTTCTTAAGCAGGAAGAGTTCAGAATTCTTAATCCATTCATGCAGGTCATGTGCATTATCGACCGAAACCGTTTCATCACCGGTCCCATGAATGATGAGGGCAGGAATTTTTAATTTTTCTGCCGATCTGGAAATGGTGAGCCTTTCCTCATTGTTTTTAAAGTCCTCATAGAAATCAAAAAGATGAGGCATTTGTTGTTTTGTGCGGGTGTTTTCTATATAAGCGATACCTTTTTGTCGCCATGCTTCCAATTCTTCTCCTTTGGGAAACCGGTCTCCAAAGTCACTAACAGCGGCAAGGGTGATTAATTTTTGCACCCGTTCATCTTCAGCAGCTTTTACGACTACAATTCCGCCGCCACGGGAGTGCCCCATTAAGCTAAAGCGGGAAAGATCCACCATATCGGTATACGGAAAATCTTCACTAAAAATCCAGTTGATTAGCACGTGCAGGTCATCGAGTTCCTTGGTATAGGTGTTCTCCCCAAAAGCATCAAGATCGGGAAAATCGATGGGTTCTTCCAGGGTGCCCCCATTAAAGGCGAAATTGAACTTTATGAACAAAAAGCCATTTTTTGCATACTCCCGGGCCATCAAATTCCAGGCACCCCAATCCTTAAATCCCTTATAGCCGTGGCAAAACAACACAACCGGTTTTTTTTCTTCAACTTCAGAATAAAAAACATCGGTAGGTATGGGCCGGCCATGCAGCCCGGATAGACTTAAATTCTTCTTTTGATTAATTACCATGCGTTTTGTTTTATTTCCTTTTCCACAAAAGGAGTTTCAGGATCACAGATCTCTAAAATAAGATTTTTCAATTGTTCTTTAAAGGCCTCCAGAGTTTCTGAAGTAATATCATTTTCTTTTTTAGCACCGTAGCCCTTTTTATCCTTTTTACAGAACTTCAGAAAACCTCCCTGCAGATTTTTAAAAGAAATGATCCCGGCCTCAAATTCAGGAGGCAGGGGATCTGCAACATCCATCATTAGGGCATAGGTGAGGATCTGAAAAGGTTTGCTGTACTTATCATAATCAGAATTGATCTCCTCCCATTCCACCACTTCAACTTTAGATTGCTCTACCTTCCCGGTTTTGTAATCTATAATCCTTATTTTGCCGTTAAATTCATCAACCCTGTCTACGGTTCCTTTCAGAAAAACAGGAAAATCAAGTTCCTCCACCGGAAACTGCGCGTGCAGCTTTTCTTCCACCTTCAGGATCTTTAGGTCATTTCCCTCCTCCAGATTTTTTATCTCCCATTTCAGGAAATTTACCACATACCGTCGTGCAACTTCATAGATGAGTAGATTTTTCCCGCTGTCTAAAGGCGCCTGGGTATAATGATTCCTGAATTGTTTTTGTATTTCATCATTTGTCCTTTCCATGGCCCGCTCCAGCATTTGGATCGTCACATCACTTTGCAGCCATGGCTCATAAAAAGTCTCCAGGGTGTCGTGCACCACATTTCCCAGCGTATTATAGGCCACGGTTTCCTCTACCTCTTCCCTTTCCTTGAGGTCCAGCACGTATTGCTTGTAAAAATCCAGCGGATTCCTGATATAAGTGGTCAAGGCCGAAGGTGAAAATCCTGCTGCCGCCCTCGCTTTGATCTTCTCAAGGATTTCCGGAGTCTTCTCGATGGTCTTTAAATGTACAGGCACCGGAGGTACTACAGGAGTTACTTTAAAGTTTTTTATTTGATGCTGTGACTGTGCTTCCATCTCAAGCTGCAGCAAAAAACGGCTTTTTTCACCTGCATTAAGTCCATCACTCTCTGTATTGTAAAGCAAATGTACCTGCTCTGCACGTTGCAGGAGGTGATAAAAGTGATAGGTATAAACCGCATCCTTTTCTTTATAAGTGGGTAAATTATATTTACACTTTAAGTCAAAAGGAATAAAAGAATTGCTGCTCTTTCCAGCCGGAAGCACCCCTTCGTTTACCGAAGTAAGAATTACATTTTTAAAATCCAACACCCGCGACTCCAGCATTCCCATCAATTGCAAGCCCGAAAAAGGTTTTCCGCGGAAATCGACAGTTCTTGATGCAAGTAAGTCCTTAAAAAGAGAGAACAGGATCTTTAAGGAATTGATATAGGGATACTTTTGATACAGGTTGGTTAGCTGGTTAACCACCAAATGCAACTGATATAAAAATTCCAGGGTTAGCCTGTCCTGATCTGTATCCAGTCTATTCTTAAAAATCATGAGCAGTTCCTGAAGCGCCTGTAAAGCATAACCGGGATCATTCTTCCAATCCAAAAAGCAAATTTCAAAAAGCTTTTGAACGTTCCCGGGCACACCTTCCATGATCTCGTCGCGGGTAACATATACCAGGTTCTCCTTTCTTAATTTCTCCATTAATTTTTGAGAATGGCCGCCGGTAACCTTCTGAAAAAGCGGATGACTTAAGATCAACATGAGATCTTTGTAGTACCGGGTATCGTTACCGGGAGTGGAATGCATTTTCAACAAATGTTCAAAAAGAGAACTCACGGGTGCGTTCTTAAGAGCAAATCCCATGGTTATATTCACCTCCCCCACGTTTGGCGGCAGGGAATTCAGCACCGGCAATAAAAGGCTTTCATCTCCCAACACTACTGCAGTTTGCTGTAAATCTTCCGGAGAAAGTTTGGAGAGCAGTTCCCCCACATACTTTGCCTGCCCAATATTCTTGGGTACCCCAATCATGTTGATATTTTTTGAACTGCTGTAAGAGTTTGAAACGATATTTAACCGGTTCTCCTGGTAGTACGGCCATGATTTAAGGTACTGTCTTAAGAATAAGGAAACATCATGTTGATCATCCTTCAGGAAAATCTCATCTATATCCCAAAAGACTTCAGCTTTACCTGCAGCTAAAAGAGTTTGGAGGATATTCTGTTCAGCATTGTTAAGTGCGTTAAATCCAATAAAGACAAATGAAACTGAAGCAGCTTCAGCAAATTGCCTAATATTTTCTGAAGCGCGGCGGTAAACCATCCCCTGGTATGCCTGGTTACGTTTTTCCAGCTGTTTCTGAAGCTCTTCGTAATATTCCGGCAGCTTATTCCAAAACAACAGATAATTCTCCATTAGCGGCGTCTTCTCCTCCTGAAGATACCAATGGTTCATTTCCTGAATATTTCCCAGATAACCAAAAAAGGACTTATAATCAATGAGGTAACGGTCAATTTCGTTAAAATCGTGAAGCAGGGTTTGAGCCCAGGTGGCAAAAGTGTCAAAATCTTCAGCTTTTTCTTTAGGCGTACAGGTGAGGTATGCAGCATAAAATTCAAAAAGAGCGGTAATGTTATCCACAGAACTCAATCCGGCCACTTCTTCGGCAAAATCTTCTATACTTAGCACCCGGGGTGCAAAAATGGGATTTTTGGTATGCTTTGATAGTTTGTTGATGAGAAAAGATCCTGCACGTTTGCTGGGTAAGATGAAAGTAGTAGCAGAAATATTAACTTTCCTGGAGAGCAATTCCAGAAGCACTTGTTCTATAAATGATGTCATGCCTTAAAAATAAAAAACGCCCCGGTTATACCGGGGCGTTTTTAAATTTATATTCTAAAGAGGATTACATTCCACCCTGATTGGTAGTATCCTGCTCCTGAGTAGCATTTTCTTTCATTTCTCTTTCTTTATCAAGAGAGATTTCTACCCTTCTGTTTTCCTGTCTTCCTTTCGCTGTATTATTAGAAGCGATTGGTTGAGATTCTCCGTAACCTTCAGAAGTCAATCTGTTTTCAGGAATTCCTGCATTTACAAGGAATTCTCTTACAGAAGCTGCTCTTTCTCTGGATAGCTTCTCATTATAAGATTCGCTACCTGTGCTGTCTGTATGACCTTCAATGTGGAAGATCGTGTTAGAGTATTCCTTCATGATATCTGCAATAGCCTGAAGAGTTTCTTCAGATTCAGAACGGATTGTTGCTTTATCAAGGTCGAAAAGGATAGTTCTTGAATATTCATTCAATTCTTCGATAACCTCAACGGTAGGCTCAGGACATCCGTTGTTTGCGGCAGTACCGGCTACTTCGGGACATTCGTCGTCTTTGTCAAGAACACCGTCATTGTCCTGGTCTTCCCATGGACATCCGTTGTTTTCTTTCGGACCTGCCTCGTTAGGACATTCATCATCGCTATCTTTAATTCCGTCGCCATCTGCATCAGGACATCCGTTCATCTCAGCAAGACCGGCTACAGTTGGACATTCGTCCTTATTGTCTGGAACTCCGTCACCGTCGGTATCAGGACATCCGTTATACTGCGCTAAACCTGCTTCGTTAGGACATTCATCCTGTCTGTCTTCAATTCCGTCACCATCAGAGTCAGGACAACCATTGAATTGTTCAAGACCGGCTACTTCAGGACACTCGTCATCTTTATCATAGATTCCATCCCCGTCTGTATCTTTTCCACCCATAGCGAATTTAATTCCTGCTACGTGCTGGAAATGAGAGTCAAAATCATCGTCAAATGCGTGCTTATAAATAGTTTGCACAGTAAGTGCAAAATGATCTGTGAACCAGAAGTTGATTCCCACGGTACCGTCTACAGTACCAAAGCCATTTTCGTCGATCCAGGTATAACCCCCACCGGCACCAATTACAGGATCAAACCATCCTGCATTCGCATCATTGCGGAAGCTATAGTTAAAGGTACCATCCAGACCATAGTAAGAAAGATTATCCCATCCTTCATCTCCATACTTATCAATTTGATTAACAGAACCTGCTGCTTCAAAATAGAAACCGGCTCCAATATTACGGGCTAATGAAATTCTGGAAACTCCGGGAAGAATATTCCAGTGATCTCCCGTATTAAAAAATTCGTCAAAATAACCACCCAAAGGTGCGTCTTCTCCGGTAGGAAAAAAGTCTACCGCATTAATTCCTAAACCTAATGCCCAGGGATTATCATCATCCTGCGCCTGCATAGTGCTAAAGCTCAGAATGCATAGGGAAGCCAATAAAAATTTGTTTAGATGTTTCATATTGAAGAGTTTAATTTTATTAGTTAGCAGAAACAAAAGTAGACTGATATTCCCTACAAACAAAGCTTAATATAATAAAGTTTTCTTAATAAACGCCTGTTCATAGGGGGTTTCAGGGGGTTTTCAAGGGTATTTTTTTGAGGAAAACATAATATTTTAATAAAACAAAGGCTTCGAAAATACATCCGTTTGAGCTGTAAAATAAGGATTTACAGGATTGAAAAGTCCTCTTTAGAATAAGATGTTAAAAAAGGTAAAATAGAAAGCCTTTCCCACAAAAGGGAAAGGCTTTGATATAGGAAGATGTAATTATTTAATGACGTTCAATTCTTTTCCTACCTTAATAAAGGCAGCAATCGCCCGGTCCAGATGTTCCCTGGTGTGAGCGGCAGAAAGTTGCACTCTAATCCTGGCTTTTCCTTTTGGAACAACAGGATAAAAGAACCCAATGACATAGATGCCTTCTTCCAGTAACCTGTCTGCCATTTCCTGGGAAAGTTTGGCATCATAAAGCATTACCGGAACAATGGCTGCCTCGCCATCTATAATTTCAAAGCCCGCTTCTTTAATACCTTTTTTAAAGTATTTGGTGTTCTCCTTTACTTTATTTCTAAGAGTATCATCTTTAGCAAGCATGTCAAAAACCTTAATGGAAGCACCAACTATGGCAGGAGCAAGAGAATTCGAGAAGAGATATGGTCTTGATCTCTGGCGAAGGAGTTCTATAATTTCTTTTTTGGCAACAGTGTAACCACCCATTGCCCCTCCCAGTGCTTTTCCAAGAGTTCCTGTAATAATATCAATTCGGCCGAGAACACCTTTTTCTTCAAGGGTTCCAATCCCGTTTTGCCCAATAAATCCTGTGGCATGACATTCGTCGACCATTACCATAGCGTCATACTTATCGGCCAGATCACAGATTTCATCTAAGGGTGCGACCAAACCGTCCATAGAAAATACACCATCGGTAACTATGATCTTAAAACGAGCCCCTTTCTCATTTGCAGCTTGAAGTTGCTCCTCCAGGTCTTCCATATTTCCGTTCTCATAGCGGTACCGGGCAGACTTACAAAGTCTCACCCCGTCTATGATCGATGCATGGTTGAGCGAATCTGAAATGATCGCATCTTCCGCAGAAAGCAAGGGTTCAAAAACTCCACCATTTGCATCAAAAGCAGCTGCATAAAGAATGGTATCTTCCATTCCGTAGAAGTCGGCGATCTTACGTTCCAACTCTTTATGAATATCCTGTGTTCCGCATATAAAACGCACGCTTGACATTCCGAAGCCGTGTGAATCAAGAGTATCTTTTGCCGCCTGTATTACTTCGGGATGTGAAGAAAGCCCCAGGTAATTGTTTGCGCAAAAGTTCAACACTTTTTTACCGCCTTCCAGGGTGATCTCTGCTCCCTGGGGCGAGGTGATGATACGTTCTTTCTTATATAAACCTTCTTCTTTTATTTGTTCTATTTCGTTCTTTAAATATTCTTTAATTGATCCGTACATAATGATGGTTTTTTACAAAATTACATTTCTTTACACAATTCTTACCGTGATGTTTTCATTTATATAGACCAGCAATTTCCTTTCAATGCTAAAGTTCATTCCCCCGAGCACATCTGCATAAGCCTGGATCTGCTCCCGGTGTTTAGGGTTTTCGGCTCCGGTTTTGTAATCTATTATGCTTACGGTGTTTCCTGAAAAGTTTAGCCGGTCGGGGCGAAGGAGGAGTCCCTCTTCGGAAATCATATCGCGTTCATTTAGATTTTTGGCCCCTTCAGAATAATAGATTTTTAATTCCGGATGATCGATGACCTCAAAAATGCTTTTTTGAAGGTTATCTTTTTCTTCGGAAGCAAATAGCCCCTCGTTTATGGCATTTTCCAATACCGGGTTCACATCATCTCTTGTATTGATCTGTGCAAAAAGATCGTGAATGAGCTGCCCTTTTTCAATAGCCTCTTTTTGCCTGGAGTTCCACATCAATCCCGAGCGGGTAATGATAGATACATTTTTTTGAGTTGCCGAAGAATAGAATTTTTCCTGCTGAAGGGAATTTGTGGAAGATGATTCCTCTTCAGGTATTTCATCAGGATTCCCGAAATGATATTCATAGCCGCCATTCCACCTTCCTATGCTTCTTAGGTATGAAATCAATAAACCGGAAAACCTGTTGGTGTTTTCGTTCCCCTTTTTGTCCAGGTCCATTTTTGAGATCACAAAAAGCTGTTGTTCGGGCCGGGTCATGGCCACATATAAGACATTGAGCGCATCAAGCTGGCTGTTACAGGTAAGTTCATGATAGAGTTGGGGGGCTTCTCCTTCCCAGTCTTTCATTTTTTCGGCAGCTCTCAAATATGCCACCTCAACATTCGCACTAAGTGCTTCGGGTAAATTGATCCAAAAGTTTTCTCTTGAGGTATCACTTACCTGTCCATTTACAAAAGGATAAATGACAACGGGAAATTCCAGGCCTTTTGCTTTATGGATAGTCATGATCTGTACCGCGTTTTCCCCTTGCGGCACTACGATACTGAGTTCCTCTTTTTTTCGATCCCACTGCTCCAGAAACCCATAGATCCCTGCACCTTCAGAATTGGAATTCTCATAAACAAAATCCAGATAAAACTGAAGATAAGCATCTGATGTTGCCTCCATTCTAAAACTTCTGATGATGTATTCCACTGCCTCGTAAATGGAGACTGACGTTGCTGTTTCCAGCGAGAATTCAAATCCAAAAGCCCTTAGTTCCTCAAAAAATTGCTGCCCCTCCGGTTGTAGGTGATCATGAAGGAACCGGAATTCATTTTCAACATCCAGTTCATGGTTGAGGAGGTAATCAAGAATCTCAAACTTTAGCCCTTTATCTGCCGCATCAATACAATATTGTAAAACAGCATTAATAAACGTCACTTTTGGCGACCGACTCACCAGCAGGCTTTCCGCAGAGATCACCGGAATTCCGTTTTCGCTAAGGAAATTGGCTACGGCCATACTTTCTTTCCTGGTTCGGGTAAGGATACAAATATTGAATAGGGAACAGCCTTTTGCCTTTTGTGCTTCAATGATCTCCAGCACCCTAACCGGGTAGGCTTCCATTTCTTCGGAAGCATTTTCGGCTTCGATAAAAGAAATATTCACATAGCCCTCCTTTTTACTCACAGCACCTTGCCCGCTGTTAAGGAACAAGTTGCGATGTGTTTCATTCAAAAAACAATCGGCCGCAAACCTGAAAAAATCATTATTAAAATCCACAATGGTTTTGGCACTTCGAAAGTTATTTGGGAGCACCACCAGTTGAGGTTCTTCAATGCTAAAAGGATGCTTTTTTTGGCATAGCTGCATGAATTGCTCTGCTTTTCCCCCACGCCACCTGTAGATGGATTGTTTTGCATCTCCTACCAGGGTGAGGCTTCCATGTTCCCCCTGCGGATGTTCGATAGAGAGCGTATTGTCCACCAACGGAATCAGGTTTTCCCATTGCAGCTGTGAGGTATCCTGGAATTCGTCAATGAAATAATGCCTGTACCGATCCCCAAGTCTTTCATAAATGAAAGGAGCCGGCTGATCCTTTACTGCTTTGCCAATCGTAGCATTAAATTCGGATATGAGGACCATCGAATTCTCCTTTTTGATCTCCTCGATCTGATCCTGAATGGCGCTCAACAGCGATAAAGGCACCAGGTTCTTCTCTATAGCCTCTAAGAACTGTAAGGTGGTGATCCTGCGTTTAGCCTCAGAATAATAATCGACAATTTGCTGCTGTAACCTGTCTAAAACAGCTTTTTTATCGGCTGCTATTTTTGAGGGGTATAAAGCTTTTTCGGCAAGGTTGAGCTGCCAGCCTGCAGAAAACCCTACGTTAAAATCCCCTTTTTGAAGCTTCAGGAAAAACTTGGGGCAATAACCACCGCTAAAGCAATCGGTGTCAACTCCGTTTTCTTTCAGCAGCTCAAAAAAATTATCGGCATGTTCTTTAATGCTCTCTTCCAAGTCCTTTTGTTGTTTCTGCACTTCTTTCCGAAGCACCTGGAAATCCTTAAGACTTTTGTTTTTTAGCAGATCTAAAAAGGCCCGGTTGGTTTCCTGGGTTAGCAACCTGGCGATAGCAAAAAGATCGCGGGCGATATCCCAGCTTTTATCCTCATCGGTCTTTGAAAGTACAAAATTGACCAGGACGCCGGTAATCGCTTTGTCTTTTCCTGCTTTGCTAATAAGGCGATCCACTGCTTCATTAAGCACATCATCTGTACGTAATTCCACTTCAAAATTGAGAGGCAATCCAAGATCTTTAGCAAAGGTGCGCAGTACCCGGTGTGTAAAGCCATCGATAGTAGAGACTTCAAAAGCAGCATAATTATGGATTATATGCTTGAGGATATCACGGCTTCTCTTCTGAATTTCTCCTGTTGAAATTCCTGAAGATTCTGAGATGTCCGTTAGAAAATTTTGATCCCCGGCAGAAGGTTTTGTTTCGGCCAGCGCATGAAGCCCCTGAATGATGCGGGATTTCATTTCGGCTACAGCCTTATTGGTGAAAGTAATTGCGAGGATATTTTTATAGCTGTCAGTTCTCGGGGAGGAAAGTAACAGAATTAGATAATCTTTAACAAGAGTATAGGTTTTTCCGGAGCCTGCAGACGCATCGTAGATTTTAAAGGTATTGGGGTGCCTCAAAGTATTTTTTTACTAATGTAGCAAATGCATTTTAAAGTCCCGGCTCATCTGAATTTTTGATCAAAATTTTGAGCAATTATCATCGAGTTTAATAATACCTGTATTATATTTCAAAATTTCTTCCAAATCTACTGTAGGTTTAAGAATTTTATAACATTTTATAATTTTGATTAGAAGGCTTTATCCTTAAATTTGAGGTTGACACATTTATTAACGTAAACTATAAAAATATGGCTTTCGAGTTACCACCATTAAAATATGCATCAGATGCACTTGAACCTCACATTGACGCAAGAACAATGGAGATTCACCACGATAAACACCACGCAGGTTATACCAGCAAATTAAACGATGCCATTGAAGGCACCGATATGGAAGGGAAGAATATTGAAAACATCCTGACCAACCTTGATATGGAGAATAAGGCCGTTCGTAATAACGGCGGCGGATATTTCAATCACAACCTTTACTGGGAGATCATGGGTCCTAACGGTGGCGGAAAACCTGAAGGAGAACTGGCTACTGCAATAGACAAACATTTTGGTTCTTTTGAAGCATTTAAAGATGAGTTTTCTAAAGCGGGAGCTACTCAATTTGGATCAGGATGGGCATGGCTTTGTGTGCAGGAAGGCGGAAAACTGGAAGTATGTTCTTCTCCTAACCAGGATAATCCATTAATGCCCGGCGTAGGATGTGGCGGATATCCAATTCTGGGGATGGATGTATGGGAGCATGCATATTATTTAAAATACCAAAATCAACGTCCTGCCTATATCGAAGCTTTCTTCAATGTGATCAACTGGGAAGAAGTTGCAAAAAGATACGCTCAACACAAATAATAACCAACGCATAGGTTTTTGATTTGTTTAGCTGCCGGGAATTTTTCCGGCAGTTTTTTTTGCTGAAAATGTAGCGCATAAAAAAAGGTGGAAAGCTCCACCTTTTTTTGCCCCAAATCTACCATGAACTTAACCTACTTATGTTATGGCTCTGCTAATGTATGTAAACATCTGACTATCAGAAAGTTTTTTAGATGAAGTGCCGGGAAAATTGTTGAATGGTTTCCTTAAGAATCTTTGTGTAAGAAATGGCCAACAGATCAAAAAGAATCAACCTCTACATCCTTTAGTTTAAGCTGCAAACTAACATTTCCCTGAAACTCATTCTCTTCTATACAGTAAACCGCTTTTACTTTTTTGCCATCTGCCAGTAGATCGCATTTTTTTCCGAGATCGAAACCTATAGCATCTATACTCCTGCCATTAAGTTTTTGAAACAGGCGAGCTTTGAGGTGCTTATCTTCACCCCCCACACAACGGGCGTAGCCGGTATCCTTTAAATGACGACTCATAAAAACAGGAGACATATTACCTGGACCAAAGGGTGCAAATTGTTTGATGATGCGATGAAACTTTTCTGTGATCTCCCCGAGGTCGATTTCGGCATCGATCTGGATTTCGGGAATCAACAGTTTGCGGTCTATGCTTGCAGAAACCACTTCTTCGAATTTTCTTTTAAAATTCTCATACTGTTCAGTCTGCAAAGTTAGTCCCGCGGCATACTTATGACCCCCGAATTGTTCAATGTATTCGCTGCAGCCCTCCAGGGCATCATAGACATCAAATCCATGCACAGACCGGGCAGAAGCCGCAAGTTTTTCTCCACTGCGGGTAAAGACGAGGGTAGGACGATAATAGGTCTCGGTTAAGCGGGAAGCTACAATCCCAATTACCCCTTTATGCCAGCTATCTCTATACACTACCGTGGTCAATCTTTCCTGCTCCTTGAGCTCCACGATCTGCGCGAGAGCTTCCTCGGTTATGGTTTTATCCTTGTCCCGGCGATCTTTATTGTACTCTTCAATTTCGGCAGCAAATATCATTGCTTGCTGAGGGTCTTCTTCAATTAAAAGATTAACCGCGTGTAACCCGTGTTTCATTCTTCCGGCAGCATTAATACGCGGTGCAATGATAAAAACAACATCGGTAAGAGTAAGATGATCTTTCTTCACCTGCTTTAGAATAGCACTAAAGCCCGCACGTGGCGCAGCATTGATCATTTGCAGGCCGTGATAAGCCAGGATTCTATTCTCCCCGGTCACGGGAACAATATCTGCCCCAATGGCAGTAGCCACCAGGTCAAGGTAGGGAATAAGCAACTCGAATGATTCCCCTCGTTTTTCATTAAGGGCCTGAAGAAGTTTAAAACCCACCCCGCAACCGCACAACTCTTTATAAGGATAGTCACAATCCAATCTTTTAGGATCCAGTACGGCAACGGCGTCCGGAATTCCTGCCCCGGGACGATGATGGTCACAAATAATAAATTCCACTCCTTTTTGGGTGGCATAAGCCACCTTTTCAATGGCTTTTATACCACAATCCAATGCAATGATTAAACTGATCTCATTATCGGCAGCGAAATCTATTCCTTTATAAGAAACACCGTAACCTTCATCATACCTGTCGGGAATGTAGGTGGCAACGTTTGGATAAATTTTCTTAAGATAAGAAGACACCAGGGCTACACTGGTAGTGCCGTCAACATCATAGTCTCCATAGACCATGATGTTTTCCCCATTTTGAAAAGCCAGTTCGATTCGTGCCACGGCCTTATCCATGTCTTTCATCAGGAAAGGATCGTGAAGATCGGACAGGCTGGGCCTGAAGAATTTTTTAGCCTCCTCAAAGCTGCTTATTCCTCTTTGAGCAAGGAGAGATGCAATGGACCTATCCACTCCGAGTACTTCACAGAGATGTTCAACGGTTTGAGGATCGGGCTTAGGTTTCAGGGTCCAGCGCATGAATAATTTTTTTCAAAAATAGGAAATAATTGCGGCTATCCCTTACCACTTACATGAGCTGAAATGGTAAGAACTGAAGAAATTTCTTATTTCTGAATGTAGAGGTCTTAGTCTTTTTTACCGGCAACAATAAGCACGATCTCCCCTTTAGGAGGTTTTGCTTCGTAATGAGCCAATACTTCAGCCGCAGTTCCCCTCACGGTTTCTTCATGAAGTTTGGAAATTTCCCGGGAAACCGATACCTGCCGGTCTTCCCCCATGAATTCTTTGATCTGGGCGAGTGTCTTTAGCAGTTTATGAGGAGATTCATAAAGGATCATGGTACGCGATTCGAGGGCAAGAAATTCAAGCCGGGTCTGTCGACCTTTTTTCACCGGAAGAAAGCCTTCGAAGACAAATTTATCATTGGGTAATCCGCTGTTTACCAGTGCGGGAACAAATGCAGTTGCACCGGGCAGACAATCCACCTCAACTCCCGCTTCCACACAGGCACGCGTTAGTAAAAACCCCGGATCACTGATAGCAGGAGTGCCGGCATCGCTTATTAAAGCCACTGTTTTACCATTCTGGATTTGTCTCACCACGTTCTCCACCGTTTTATGCTCGTTGTGCATATGATGGCTCTGCATGGGAGTATTAATCTCAAAATGCTTCAGGAGTTTTCCACTGTTGCGGGTATCCTCGGCCAGGATAAGATCAGCTTCCTTCAGGACTTTAATCGCCCTCAAAGTAATGTCTTCCAGATTGCCAATAGGAGTAGGAACTAAAAAGAGTTTTGACATGGATCCTCCTACTCGAATTTCTTTTCAATAATAGACAGAAACCTGCTTTCATAGTCTTCTTTGCCTTCCCAGTTGTTATAGTCGGGTTTAACCATATTGGCCACGAAGTTGAAGGCTTCCTCCTTATTCTTGATGGTATTTAGTTGGGAGAGGACCCTGTTGTAATCTGAAGTGCTTCCGTCAAAAAGATGCTTCACAAAAGCCAGCCTGTCATTAAGACCAATGTTTATTCCCTTTTTTAGCCGGTCATTGAGGGACCTGGGCCTGTCTGTAGCACCTTCACCCCGTATTACAGGTTCGAATTGAGGCAGGTGGTCATAATGTACTCCCCCAATATCCTCCATATCATTCTTTTGGTATTTTGAGGACTCTACATGTGCAAAGAGGTCATCCACCTGCTGAGTTTCGGGTGGAAAATTGGCAACAATATCCTTGATTTTTTCTGTATTGGGTTCGGTGATATCTTCAGAATTATATTCCAGTCCGCTCGGACTATGCTCATCATAATCGGTCGCAATGCTTTCCTGATTTACCGGTGCAGGCTCTTTGGCGGCAACTTTTGATTCCTCTTTCTTTACTTCAGCTTTAGCCGCAGGAGCTTCTACTTTTTGTGCTGTTTTCACCACTTCCTGTTTTCTTATTTCAGCAGCAGTGTATAGGTGAGATTCGGTGAAATTATAGACTGTAAGTTTTTCGTACAACCTTTTGGCCAGCTCTTTTAACTCCCCTGTCGACACCTGTTCCTGGTCCTTTAAAAGGGTAATCTTTTCGGCTAAAGCTACTAATTCCTCTTTCAATTGCTTTTTCATAACTTTCATGCTTGCAAATTAAATGCGGTTGTATTTTTAATAAATTTGTGTCACCTTTATCAAAAGCGACATTCGCTTTTTGGTCTTGAAAAATACAAAATGTTTCTCGAAAATACAGTTAATCATAAGGAGCAATTTGGGTGGATTGAAGTTATATGCGGTTCGATGTTCTCGGGAAAGACCGAAGAGCTTATACGCCGGCTTAAACGCGCTCAGTTTGCAAAGCAAAAGGTCGAGATCTTCAAACCTGCTATAGATACCCGTTACAACGAAGAAATGGTGGTATCCCATGACTCCAATGAAATAAGATCTACCCCTGTACCGGCTGCAGCCAACATTAGATTGCTGGCAGACGATTGTGATGTGGTGGGCATAGATGAGGCCCAGTTTTTTGATCAGGAGATCGTATCGGTCTGCAATGACCTTGCAAACAGAGGCGTAAGAGTGATAGTGGCAGGATTGGATATGGATTTCAAAGGCAATCCTTTTGGTCCCATGCCTAATCTTATGGCTACTGCCGAATATGTTACCAAGGTGCATGCTGTTTGTACCCGCACAGGAAATCTCGCCCAATACAGCTACAGAAAAACTTCCAATGAAGACCTGGTGATGCTTGGCGAGACAGAGGAATACGAACCTCTTAGCCGGGGAGCCTACTACAAAGCCCGCCTGCGCGAAAAACTAAAAAATTTCGAGGTAAAAGATCCTGAAGAATTAAAAGACACCAAAAGAAGCGAACATGCCGAAAGCCAGGGAGACCGTACTTGAAATTGATCTTGATGCGTTAGCACACAATTATAATTATTTAAGATCGAAGCTGCATGAGGATGTGATGTTTATGGCCGTGGTCAAAGCTAATGGCTACGGAAGTGAAGTAGTAGATATCGCCAGGAAGCTTGTGGATCTCGGAGCCGATTATTTCGCGGTAGCCTATGCTTCTGAAGGCATTGCTCTCCGAAAAGCCGGAATTGAAACTCCAATTCTTGTACTGCACCCACAGTCGGTGAATTTTGAAGCCATTATAGAGAATTGCCTGGAACCCAGTCTTTACAGCAAATTCGTAGTGGAGGAATTTATTAAAATTGCTGAAGGGCTGAAGCAGAAAAATTACCCGGTCCACCTGAAGTTCAATACCGGACTCAACAGGTTGGGATTTTCAGAAAAAGAGACTGCTTTGGTACGGGACCTCCTTCAAGGCACAGAGGCAGTTAAAGCAAAGTCTTTCTTTTCACACCTGGCGGCAAGTGAAGATTGGAGAGAGCGGGAATTTACGTTGATGCAGATCCACACTTTAAGGAAGCTCGCGATTAAACTATATGATGAGCTGGGCTACCGGCCACTGCTGCATATTTGCAATACCTCCGGAATTAATAACTATCCTAAAGCCCATTTTGATATGGTGAGATCGGGTATTGGGCTTTATGGCTTCGGAAATGATAAAACTGAAGATCAAAAGCTGAAGCCTATTGGCACCTTAAAAACAATAATTTCCCAGATCCATCATTTGGAAAAAGGTCAGTCCCTCGGATATAATCGTGCCTTTATTGCTGAGAAGCCTACAAAGACAGCCACTTTGCCCATTGGCCATGCAGATGGGATCAACAGGCAGTATGGAAATGGTCATGCCGGAGTTATTGTGAACGGAAAGTATGCTCCTATAATTGGAAATGTATGCATGGATATGATCATGATAAACATTACAGGCATTGAGTGCGAAGAAGGGGATGAAGTGATCATCTTTGGAGGACCACAACATGCGACAGAGTTTGCATCAAAAGGAAAGACCATCTCCTATGAATTGATCACCGGCATTGCACCCCGGGTAAAAAGGGAGATCATCAACAATTAATTATTTATTTTTACTTTCTAACCAATAAACCTCCACAATTATGGCTTTTTTTAAGGATTTCAAGACCTTTTTAATGAAAGGCGATATTATTGCTCTTGCCACTGCAGTAGTAGTAGGTGCAGCATTTAATAAGATAGTATCTTCTGTAGTGGAGGATATTATCATGCCTCTTATAGGGGTCATTACGGGCGGCGTAGATTTCTCCAACCAGTTTATTTCGCTTGATGGCACAGAATATGAAACCCTGGATGCCGCCAGAGAAGCTGAGGCGGCTGTAATCACTTATGGAAATGTTATTCAGGCTATTATCTATTTTATTATTGTTGCCTTTTTCATTTTTCTTGTTTTGAGAGCATATGAACGCACCAAAACCAAAAAAGAAGCCCCTGCTGTAACAGCCCCTAAAGGCCCAAGCCAGGAAGAATTACTTACCGAGATCAGAGATGAATTGAAAAGACAAAACACTGGAAGAGCTTAAATGAAAAACATTTTTGCCTATTACTTAAGCTTACTTGTTCCTTTGTTTCTCCTTATCTACTTTTGGGAGCATTTGCAGCCGGGACTGGCGCTGATATTGCTGGGAGTTTATATTTTTCTCTATCGTACCTGGCTGGATGGAAACAGGCTCTGCCAAAAAGGTCTTATTGAAAAAAAGGAGATCTGGAAGGTGTCATTTAACGGCTCCCGCATAAATTATTTTAAAGCTTTATATTTGCAGAAATAACTTTGAACGCACGTAGTAACCGCTACGCTACATATCCTAACTCAAACCCCCGTAAACGACGGGGGTCTTTTTTTACTACTCTCGAAATATAACAATTTGTTTAAAGTGGTTATAAAATTTGATATCCAGAGGAATTTCGTTCTTTGGGTTCTTTTAATTACTTCCCGTACAATACCTTTGCAGCGTTAGAAAAGTAAAATGGAAGACCTCAAAAGTCTCGAAATCTTTAAGGTCTAAATAAATATAAATCATTTATGAAAATAGCAGTAGTTGGCGCCACCGGAATGGTGGGACAGGTGATGTTGAAAGTACTTGCAGAAAGAAAATTCCCGGTGACAGAATTATTACCGGTAGCTTCAGAAAGATCTGTGGGAAGCAAGATCAGCTTCAACGATAGAGAATATGAAGTTATAGGTTTGGAAGAGGCTGTAAAGCAAAAGCCGGACATTGCTCTTTTTTCAGCAGGCGGGGAAACTTCTTTAGAATGGGCCCCTAAATTTGCCGCAGTCGGAACAACAGTTATTGACAATTCCTCTGCCTGGAGAATGCAGCCCGACAAGAAACTTGTCGTGCCCGAGATCAATGCATCAGATCTTTCTGCTGAAGACAAAATTATTGCCAATCCCAATTGTTCTACTATCCAGATGGTAATGGCTTTAGCACCCCTTCATAAAAAATACGGAATTTCGAGGGTTGTGGTATCCACCTATCAGTCAATAACCGGAACCGGAGTAAAAGCTGTGCAACAGCTGGAGAATGAATATAAAGGTGAAAAAGGAGAAATGGCTTATCCATATCCTATTCACCGCAACGCAATTCCGCAGTGCGATGTCTTCGAGGAAAACGGTTACACAAAGGAAGAGATGAAACTTACCAATGAAACTAAAAAGATCCTGAAAGATGACAGCGTACATGTAACTGCGACCGCCATTAGAATTCCCGTAGTGGGAGGCCACAGTGAATCGGTCAATATTACCTTTAAGAATGATTTTGAGCTCGGCGAAATTCGCAGGATCTTAAAGGAGTTTCCGGGGATTACCCTGCAGGACAATACCGATGTTAACACCTATCCCATGCCCATTTATGCTGAAGGCAAGGATGATGTCTTTATTGGACGTATTAGAAGGGATCTGTCTCAGCCAAATTCTTTAAATATGTGGATCGTGGCCGATAACCTAAGAAAAGGTGCTGCTACCAATGCGGTACAAATCGCCGAATATCTGGTGGACAATAAACTCGTTTAACATCTTTCCCAAAGAGTATTCTTGAAATATGATTAAAGGCTGTCCATAGTGGCAGCCTTTGTGCATAAATTAGAGGGAATTTCTTTACTTTTAGAAACTTTCTTTAAAATTCAGAAAATGAAAAAACCTATAATTACTGTACTGGCTGCCGCAGCCCTGGTTTCCTGCGGAAGCTCCCAACAGCAACCTCAATCACAGGAACAACCGGTACAAACAACTCAAACCCCTTCTATTATTTTGGAATACCCTCAAACCAGAAAAGGAAACACTGTTGATACTTATTTTGGAAATAACGTAGAAGACCCGTACAGATGGCTGGAAGATGACCGGAGTGCCGAGACCGAAGCCTGGGTAAAAGTCCAGAATGAAGTCACTTTTGACTACCTGGAGCAGATCCCTTTTAGAGAAGAACTCAAAAAGCGACTTACAGAACTCTGGAATTATGAAAAGATCTCGGCGCCTTCCAAGGAAGGGGATTGGATTTATTTCAGCAAAAATGACGGGCTGCAGAACCAGAGTGTGATCTACCGCAAAAAGTCCGAAGATGCACCGGCAGAAGTTTTCCTGGATCCTAACAAATTTAGTGAAGACGGCACTACCTCACTTGGCGGATTGAGTTTTTCTGAAGACGGAAAGACCCTTGCCTATAGCATTTCTGAAGGTGGAAGCGATTGGAGAAAGATCATTATCATGGATGCTGAAACGCGCGAGATCAAAGAAGATACTTTGATCGATGTAAAATTCGGTGGAATCTCCTGGAGGGGAAATGAAGGACTTTATTATTCAAGCTATGATAAGCCCGAAGGAAGTGAACTTTCTGCAAAGACAGATCAGCATAAGTTATATTACCATAAGCTGGGAACTCCACAAAGCCAGGACCAACTGATTTTTGGTGGAACTCCCGAACAAAAGCACAGGTATGTGGGCGGCAGTGTTTCTGATGACAATCGTTACCTGTTCATTTCGGCCAACACCTCAACTTCAGGAGGCAAACTGTTCATGATGGATCTCTCTAAAGCAAATCCAACTATTGATACCATAGTGGGACATGAAAAAAATGAAAGCTATGTTCTCGATAACCGCGGAAGCAAACTTTTCATTGTAACAGATCTTAATGCGCCAAACAGAAGAATAGTTACTGTAGACGCTGCCAATCCCTCTCCCGAAAACTGGAAAGACCTTATTCCTGAAACCGAAAATGTGCTTAGCCCTGCAACAGGAGGAGAGTACATTTTTGCAGAGTACATGGAAGACGCTGTTTCCAAAGTAAAACAGTATGATTATGAAGGAAAGCTGATAAGAGAAGTAGAACTTCCCGGCATTGGAACCGTTGGAGGATTAGGTGGTGAAAAAGAAGAAAAAGAACTTTACTATGTCTTCACAAATTATGTCACTCCCGGCAGCATCTATAAGTATAATGTTGAATCAGGAGTTTCAGAATTATACAATACCCCTCAGGTGGATTTCAATCCCGGTGATTTTACCAGCGAGCAGGTGTTCTACACTTCAAAAGACGGGACTAAAGTACCTATGATCATCACCTATAAAAAAGGGATCGAGAGGAACGGAAAGAACCCAACCATCCTTTATGGTTACGGCGGATTCAACATTAGCCTTACTCCTTCCTTCAGTATTGCAAATGCGGTTTGGATGGAACAGGGTGGTATCTACGCAGTGCCCAACCTTCGTGGTGGAGGAGAATATGGCAAAGACTGGCATGATGCTGGTACAAAATTGCAAAAACAGAATGTTTTTGATGATTTTATCGCAGCTGCAGAATACCTGATCGAAAATGACTACACCTCATCGGATTATCTTGCTATAAGAGGGGGTTCCAACGGCGGACTTTTAGTCGGTGCAACCATGACCCAGCGGCCGGACCTTATGCAGGTTGCCTTACCGGCTGTTGGTGTTCTTGATATGTTGCGTTACCACACTTTTACCGCCGGTGCAGGATGGGCTTATGATTATGGCACTGCTGAGGAAAGTGAAGCCATGTTCAATTATTTAAAAGGCTATTCTCCTGTTCATAACGTAAAAGCAGGAGTTGAATATCCGGCCACTTTGATCACCACAGGAGATCATGATGACAGGGTGGTACCGGCACATTCCTTTAAGTTTGCTGCAGAGCTGCAGGACAAACAGGCAGGAGATGCTCCCGTATTGATCCGAATCGAGACCAATGCAGGTCACGGTGCCGGTACCCCGGTGAGCAAGACGATTGAGCAGTATGCCGATATCTTTGGATTTACGCTATACAATATGGGATTTGAAAGCCTGCCGAACAAAAACGGGCAGCAGTAAATATTTTCTTTCAATACCTCTTCAAAAGGCCTTCTTCGGAAGGCTTTTTGCTTTTAAAGCCGTAATTTTACTATAAAAATTACTGCCATGCTCAGGGTTAAAAATCTCACTTTTGGATATGGAGACAGGCCGGTTTTAAAGAACCTTAGCTTTACCATTGAAAAAGGGGAAAATGTTTCTATTATTGGTGCCAGTGGCTGCGGAAAAAGTACGCTGCTACAATCCATCTATGGACTACATCATGTAGACGGAAAGATCTTTTGGGGGCAGGAGCAGCTATTAGGTCCAAATTTCAACATCGTTCCGGGGGAATCCTTCATGAAATATCTTACCCAGGACTTTGACCTCATGCCGCCCCTTAGTGTGGCCGAAAATGTAGGGAAATATCTTTCTAATGCCTATCCGCGGAAAAAGCAGCAGCGGGTAAATGAGCTGTTGGAACTGGTGGAGATGCGGGAGCTGGCAAGGGTAAAAGCCAAATTTCTAAGCGGAGGCCAGCAGCAGCGGGTGGCATTGGCAAGAGTGCTGGCAAAACCGCCTGAAGTTTTACTGCTGGATGAGCCCTTTAGCCATATTGACCACTTTCGAAAGAACAAGCTTCGCAGAAATCTTTTTTCCCACCTCAAAAAAGCAGGAGTCACTGTTTTGGTTGCCACTCATGACAGTACCGATGCCCTTTCCTATGCCGATAAGACAATTGCAATGAAAGCCGGGAGGATTATTGAAACTGGAGCTCCGCGGGAGCTGTATAACAATCCAAAAAATGCTTATATAGCTTCTCTTTTTGGAGAGGTAAACGAATTGCCCGCTTCGCTGTTTTTTAAAAAACAGCCCCCCCGAAAAAAGGTGATCCTTTATCCACATGAGATCCATCTCACTGATGGAGGAAGCTATAAAGCGGTAGTTAAAAATTCCTTTTTCAAGGGCAGTAATTTTTTAACGCAGGCAGAAATTGAGGGGGAAGAAATATTTTTTGAAGTCCCTGCCGAACTCCAAAAAGGAAAAATCATTCATCTTTCCATTAAGGGAGAACTTCTTGAAAAACGCATAAGATGATCAGATCACTTCTTTTATAAGAATTTCCCTGCCGTTGAATTCCAGTTTTTCCCCGGCAGCCTTACCGGACAATGCTTGTGCGATAGGAGAAGAAGCACCTACAGCGTAGAATTTCTCATCCCCTGCTTTTACTTCTCCCGCCGGGATCGCAATAAAATAATTAGCTACTGAAGTTTTTACTGCACTTCCAAAAGTTATTTGTTCGTCTTTTCTTCCCACGGGAATGATCCTGATCGTTTTTCGCAGCTTCCGGAATTCTTCATGCTGTCCTGCCAGCTTCTCGAACTCGAGGTGCAGCATGGCACGTCCGGTTTCATATTTGTCACCCATAGAGCATTTGGTCTCCAGTTTCAATGCTGCCTCCAGGTCGTCAATTGCCCGCTGCACCGTGTTTAGTTTTCTTTCCACATAGGCAGCACAGGCTTCTACTAATTGTTCTTTGGTTATGGAATTCATTTTTCAAGCTGAATTGCCCCCAGATTCCTCATTTGCCTTACGATCCACGCCTGCCTCCCTGCAATATAATTGCTGGCAGGTTGAGCTCTGTATTCCCTGGGATTTGGTAAAATTGCAGCTATTGCCGCCGCCTCATAGGCGGTAAGGTTAGCGGCCGATTTTCCAAACCAGGCCTGGGCTGCAGCCTCGGCGCCATAGATCCCTTTTCCCATTTCTATGCTGTTAAGATAAACTTCCAGGATCCTCTCCTTGCTCCAAAACAGTTCTATCAAAAAGGTAAAATAGACTTCCAGGCCTTTTCTAAACCAGCTGCGTTGTGGCCACAAAAAGACATTTTTGGCAGTTTGTTGCGAGATCGTACTGGCGCCTCTTACCCGCTTGCCTTTCTTGTTATCTTCCATGGCTTTTTGAATAGCCTCGTAATCAAAGCCGTTATGGTTTGGGAAATTTTGATCTTCGCTGGCGATTACTGCCAACTTTAGATTGTTTGAAATCTCTTCGGAAGGAACCCAATTATGGCGGATATCTTCTTCCGGATTTTCAAAATACCTAATGAGCATCAGATTTGTAAATGGCACCGGGACCCACTTGTAAACTACTACAAGGAGGATACTGAAAAGGAACAACCCTAACAGCAACTTAAAAATAAACCTGAAAAATCTTTTCATCTATTCTTCGATTAAGTCCGCCAGTTCTTTTCCTATCAGGCTGCCAATTGCGATTCCCATTCCTCCAAGCCTCACGCCGCAAAACACATTTTTTGATACCTGTTTGACCACCGGTTTCTTTTGTTCCCCCATTCCCATAATTCCGCTCCAGCGTCTTTCGATCCTGAAGGGAGTCTCTGGTAAAATAACATTTTTAAGCAAGACTTCCAGCTTTTGCTGAATAAGAGCGGTAAGGGCAAGTTCTGTGGTCTCTTCTCCTTTGAGATTAAGATTTCTTCCCCCGCCAAACAGGATCCTGTTATTGATGTTTCTGAAGTAGTAGAACCCCTCCTCAATATGAAAAGTGCCTTTGATGTGCAGGTTTGGAATTGGGGCGGTGATCAACACCTGCGCCCGGGCAGGTTTTACCTCCGGAATACCTAATTGCGAAGCAAAACCGTTGGTAGCAATCAATACTTTCCTGGTGTAAAAACTAAAATGTTCTGTCTCCACCTCTACGGAATCATTTGCTTCCGCAAAACCATTGACGGTTACAGAATTGAGGATCTTTACCCCCGCTGCCTGTACCTTTTGCAGCAAAGCACTCATCATTTTCCCTGTATCGAGTTGTCCCTCGAATTTGTTGAAGATCACTTCTTCCCGGATCCTTCCGAAGTTGAATTTATTGGTCGTGATACTAAAAACATCCTCTCCAAAAATGGGTTTTAAGAGGCTGTTTATTTTTCCCATTTTTGATACACAGGTTTCATACAGCTTCCGGTCATTGGCAGTGAAGATTTCATACCCACCATTTACCTGCAGGTCAATATTCTTATCTCCTAGATTCTTCCGAAGCAATTGCAGGCCTTTCACGCGCTTTTCTACAAGCTGCAACACTTCGTCTTCAGAATGCTTGTTTAAATCATCAATAATCTCGCTAAGACTTCCAAAACAAGCAAATCCGGCATTCTTGGTGCTGGCTCCATTGGGAAGGAGTCCGCGCTCGAGCACCAGGACTTTAGCTTCCGGAAAACGGGTTTTTAACTGCAGGGCACAATTTAAGCCTGTGATCCCGCTGCCTATAACAGTATAATCAATATTTGAAAACCAGGAATCATGTTCCCAGAAGGATAAACTCATAAATATCTTTTTTGAGATCCACGGAAGCTGTGGCTTCCGAAGCATCTAAAGGTATAAAAAAAGACCGCTGCGCTCCAAGAACCAGAAATCAAGACGCGCTGAAAAAAAGGACCCCACCGATTTTGAAATCCAGTGGGGTCTGAAAATATTATAATAAAAGTTCTCCAGATAGGAGTCTTACTCTATAGGTTTCATTTTGAAGGTCTCCATGAACTTTGTGGTATAATTCCCGGCTACATAATCGGGTTCATCCATCAATTGTCTATGGAAAGGAATGGTTGTTTTGACCCCTTCGATCACAAATTCGTCTAAGGCACGTCTCATTTTGCTGATCGCTTCTTCCCTGGTTTGTGCAGTTGTGATCAACTTGGCGATCATAGAATCGTAGTTTGGCGGAATCACATAACCACTGTATACGTGAGTATCTATCCTCACCCCATGACCTCCCGGGGCGTGCAGATTGGTGATCTTACCTGGTGACGGCCTAAAGTCGTTATAAGGATCTTCGGCATTGATTCGGCACTCAATAGAGTGTAGCTGTGGCGTGTAATTCTTTCCGGAAATAGGCACTCCCGCAGCAACAAGAATTTGCTCCCTTATGAGGTCGTAATCGATCACCTGTTCGGTAATAGGGTGTTCAACCTGGATACGGGTATTCATTTCCATGAAGTAGAAATTTCTGTGTTTGTCAACAAGGAATTCTACGGTACCTGCACCTTCGTATTTAATATATTCAGCTGCTTTTACAGCAGCATCTCCCATTTGCTTCCTAAGTTTATCGGTCATAAAGGGAGAAGGGGTTTCTTCAGTTAATTTCTGGTGACGACGTTGTACAGAACAATCTCTTTCAGAAAGATGACAGGCTTTACCGGAGCTGTCTCCCACCACCTGGATCTCAATGTGACGGGGCTCTTCGATAAGCTTTTCCATATACATCCCGTCGTTACCAAAGGCTGCACCGGCTTCTTGTCGGGCAGAATCCCAGGCTTTGCGCAGGTCTTCTTTCTTCCATACCGCACGCATTCCTTTTCCACCACCGCCGGCAGTAGCTTTAAGCATTACGGGGAACCCCATGCCCTCGGCTATTTTTTCGGCCTCTTCATAAGATTCCAGAATTCCTTCAGAACCGGGAACACAAGGCACTCCGGCTGCTCTCATGGTAGCTTTGGCCGTAGCCTTGTCTCCCATTTTGTCGATCATTTCGGGGCTGGCACCAATGAACTTAATATCATGTTCTGCACAGATCTTGGAAAATTTGGCATTTTCTGCAAGAAATCCGTAACCGGGATGAATAGCATCTGCATTTGTGATCTCGGCAGCTGCTATAATATTAGAAATTTTTAAGTAGGAAAGCTGGCTGGGAGGAGGGCCAATACACACGGCTTCATCGGCAAACCTAACATGCAGACTCTCGGCATCGGCCGTAGAATAGACTGCAACGGTCTTAATGCCCATCTCCTTACAGGTGCGAATAACGCGTAATGCGATCTCTCCCCTGTTGGCAATCAATATTTTTTTAAACATACCTGTTTAGTTTTGGCTGTAGGGTAAAATTTTCGAACACCTGTTATGATGGATCGACAAGGAAAAGTGGCTGATCAAATTCTACGGGAGATGAATCATCTACCAATACTTTTACGATTTTTCCTGACACTTCACTTTCTATCTCGTTGAATAACTTCATGGCTTCAATCACACAAAGCACGTCTCCCTCCTTAATGGAATCGCCAACTTCTACAAAAGCATCTTTATCTGGCGATGGTTTCCTGTAGAATGTACCAATAATAGGGGATTTGATGGTGATATAACCTTTATCCTGTGAGGCCGCGGCTTCGCCTCCTCCTTTGGATTGGCTCTCCTGTTGCTGAGGTGCCTGTGATGTTTGCTGCTGTTGCACCGGTTGGTGCATTTGTGGGGCTGCCTGCATGGGAACCTGTTGCAGGATGGTAGTCTCCCTGTTCTCATCAGATCCCGTTTTGATGGTGATCTTCACATCATCCATTTCCAGCTTCACTTCACTGGCTCCGGATTTAGCCACAAATTTGATCAGATTCTGAATTTCTTTTAAATCCATAATATTTAGTGTTGGGTGTTTTAAGAATTATAAGCCCATTTTAGATAGACAGAGCCCCAGGTGAACCCTCCTCCAAATGAAGCAAATATAAGATTATCTCCTTTTTTAAATTGTTTTTCAAAGTCATTCAATAGCAGCGGCAAGGTAGCGGAAGTAGTGTTCCCGTAACGCTGAATGTTCATAAGTACTTTGGAATCTTCCAGACCCATTCGGCTGGAAGTAGCATCAATGATGCGGCGGTTAGCCTGGTGAGGCACCAGCCAATCGACATCTTCATTGGTTAAATTGTTGCGTTCCATGATCTTAGCACTCACATCGGCCATATTGGTAACGGCAAACTTAAAGACGGTCTTCCCGTCCTGGAAAACATAATGCTGTTTGTTAGCTACTGTTTCGGCTGTAGGCGGAAATAAAGAACCACCGGCCGTAATCTTTAAAAATTCTCTTCCCGTACCATCGCTTCTAAGAATTTCATCCTGCAATCCCAAACCTTCTTCATTAGGCTCAAATAAAGCCGCACCGGCACCATCTCCAAAAATGATACAGGTAGTCCTGTCTGTATAATCAATGATTGATGACATTTTATCGGCTCCAATGACCAGGACTTTCTTGTATCTACCAGACTCTATATAGGCTGCTGCAGTAGACATTCCGTAAAGAAAACTGGAGCAGGCTGCCTGCAGGTCATAGGCGAAAGCATTAACTGCACCTATTTGTGTAGCTACATAAACTCCTGTAGCCGCAACGGGAAGATCCGGTGTGGCCGTAGCCATGATCAAAAGGTCAATTTCTGCGGGATCTATTCCGGATTTTTTGATAAGATCTTCGGCAGCCTTAATGGCCAGGTAGGAAGTTCCTTTATCAGCATCTTTGAGGATACGGCGCTCTTTGATCCCTGTTCTGGAAGTGATCCATTCATCATTAGTATCCACCATGGTTTCGAGGATCTTGTTGGACAATACAAATTCGGGTACATATGCGCCTACAGCTGTAATCGCTGCTGTTGTTTTATTCATAAATATGCAATTTATGCCTCTGTATAAAGGATAGCGTGCTGAAAAACAGTAAATTACTAAATCTTCAAAATACAGCGGTGCAAATTAAGGTGTTTTTAGCACTTTATCAACTTAAAACAAAAAACTCTCACAATGTGAGAGTTTTGTATGGTAGTCAAAGCTCTTTATGATTAAGCTTCTACTTCTTCGGTGTTATCGATCAATACCTGGCCACGGTAGTAAAGTTTACCTTCATGCCAGTGAGCCCTGTGGTACAAATGTGCTTCTCCTGTTGTAGGATCTGTAGCTATTTGCGGAACAGAAGCTTTGTAATGCGTTCTTCTTTTATCTCTCCTCGTTTTTGAGGTCTTTCTCTTTGGATGTGCCATGGCTGCGTATTAATTATCGTTTAATAAATTTTTTAACTTCTCCCAGCGGGGATCTATATCCTCCTCTGCTTTGATCTCTTTTTCCCGCGGACTTAACTCGTCCAGCTTTTCAAGTACTTCAGACTTTAGGGTGCCGTCAAGCACTCCCGGATGAACTCTTTTTGACGGAACTGCCAATACTATAAGCTCGTAAATGTACTGTTGAATGTTAACTTCATATTCCCCGTGCGGAAGAATAAGGAGATCTTCATTCTCATCATTGTACTCCTGTCCAAATTTAACCACCAAAAACAACTCGCTGTCAATGGGTTGATCATATGGTTCATTGGTTAGGTCGCAATAAACATTTACCGTTCCCGATGCTCTAAAAGCAAGTTCCAACATAGTAGGTTTTTTCTCCAATTCGAGATCCACCTTTACATTGGCGCTATTAAAATCATCATATTCAAAATGCTCAAAGAACTTATTGTCTATCTCGTACTCGAACTGGTGTTTTCCTTGTTTCAGACCCACAAAAGGGATCGTGAACTCCTTTAGTTTCCTCATTTCATCATCAGTTTCAAGTGCCTATCCCTTAGGATAAGGCGGGTGCAAAGATATAAAAATTAATGAATTGCCTATTCTTTATAAACAAATTTTTGTTTATATCTTTTTGCTCTGCTTTTTCAGAACATTTGAAGTCAATTCGGTGTACTCCTGCCGGTTTCTAAAAATATCAATGGCTTTAAAAACCGCTTCTTTGAAGGAGTGGTGATCGGCTTTATTTTTTCCGGCAATCTCGTATGCAGTACCGTGATCTGGAGATGTTCTAACTTTACTCAACCCGGCTGTGAAATTGACTCCGCTTCCGAAGGAAAGCGTCTTAAAAGGAATTAATCCCTGGTCATGATAGGCAGCTACAACTGCATCAAAATTTTTGTAGTTGCCACTTCCGAAGAAACTGTCAGCAGAATAGGGGCCAAAAACAAGCTTTCCGGAACTTCTTATTTTTTCCAGTGTTGGTTTGGTTACTTCATCATCTTCATTCCCTATCACCCCATTATCCCCGCTATGCGGATTTATCCCCAGCACCGCCACCTTCGGCTTCTGAATTTTAAAATCCTGCTGCAGGGACTTGTAAATAATCCTGATCTTTTTCTCAATAAGTTCGGGAGTAATGGCCGAAGCCACATCTTTAACAGCAACATGATCTGTTAACAATCCTACTCTTAACGTATCAGTGATCATGAACATCAAACTCTCCCCTTCCAATTCTTTGGCAAGATAATCTGTGTGTCCCGGAAATTTAAAGTCTTCGCTTTGGATGTTGTGTTTATTAATTGGAGCCGTGACCAGCACATCTATCTCCTCTTTTTTTAAGGCCTCGGTAGCTGCTCTTAGCGATTCAAAAGCATACTTACCACCTTCGGCAGTTTCTTCCCCAAAGTTGATATTGACATTTTCCTTCCATACGTTCACTACGTTGAATTTATTATCAATAGCCTGGGAAGCATCTTCTATTCCCTGAAAAGTGATGTCGTAATCCAGCTTTTTCTTTATAAAAGTTATTGTTTTGGCAGAAGCAAAAACTACAGGAGTACACAGTTCCAGCATGCGGGCATCTTCAAAAGTCTTCAGCACGATCTCACTCCCTATCCCGTTGAGATCCCCAATACTTATTCCCACTTTTATTTTGTCGGCTGATTTCATAAAGGTTCCCTGTATTTATTCTAATTTTATAGGCGCAAAGGTAAATAATAAATAAGGAAATGTTTACAGGGATAATTGAAGAACTGGGAGTGGTTACTGCCCTGGAGAAAAATGGCGGAAATCTAAATATTACGGTAAAAGCAGGGATGACGAAGGAGCTGAAAATTGATCAAAGCGTGGCCCACAATGGAATATGTCTTACTGTTGTAGATATTAAAGATGATGAATATACCGTCACAGCTATTGATGAAACCCTCAATAAGACCAATCTGGGAAATTTAAAAGTGGGAGACAGTGTTAACCTGGAAAGAGGAATGAAGGTGGGAGCAAGATTAGACGGCCATATCGTCCAGGGACATGTAGATCAAACCGCTACCTGCACCAGGATTGACAACAAGGAAGGCAGTAGGGAATTTACCTTTGAATACGATCCTGAATTTCAAAATGTGACTATTGAAAAAGGCTCAATAACAATTAATGGGGTGAGCCTTACCGTGGTCAACTCCCAAAAAAGCCATTTTAGCGTGGCTATTATTCCCTATACTCTCGCACACACCACTTTTGGTTCTTTACAAAAAGGTGACAGGGTTAATCTTGAGTTTGACGTGATTGGAAAATATGTGCAGCGCCTTATGAATTCCAACTCTTAGTCCTCTCCTTAAAATAATAGAGGCTAAAGACTCCTAATCCTATTCCTGAAATAAACAGAGGAAAAATATAATCATTTATAGGCAGGCAAAGACCCACAGGAGGAGAAATACCTCCGGGATTGCCTCCATCGCCCTGTCCACATGGACCGCTTGTAGTATCCTGCGCAGCCATTATTGGCTCGGGTGGATATTGAGCGGAGATTTGCCCGTAGGTTAAAGCTGAAATTGCAAAAAATATTGCTAGCAGAACTGTAATTCGCCACTTTTTCTTCACTGCGGAAAAGTAAAGCGATATATTTTAATTTCAATGTTAAAAATGCACTTTGTCGATTTTTTAACACCTTTTATCGATTATCAGGATTTTGAGAAAGGAACTTGACTAAGATTTCTCCATTCTCCAGATCATAATACTGCCTAATAAAATTCCGCTAAGCAACAGTGGCAAAAGGTAATCATTTATAGGAAGACAAAGTCCTACCGGGGGCGGAATGCCGGGACCATTGCCACGATCGGGAAGATCCGGAAGTTTACCACACGGGCCTCTTCCATTTCCCTGGCTGGCCGCAGTAGTCGGTTGTGGAGGACCCTGTGCGGGGCTCTGGCTATAGGCCGCAAGAGTAAAGCCTGCAATTGCAAACGCTAAAATCCACAATTTGAAACTTTTACCCATGACTAACAACAGCCTATTTATTTAAAGTATTCATATTTTAAAAAAGGTGTAGCTGACATTGGAACCCTACTTCCCTAACACTCAAAAATATGAAATTAAATGAGGTTTTCTAAAAAAGGAGCTATAATTTAAGAAATTACCTACAAAATAAATGGCGGTTTTTAGATGGATGAACTGCAGAACCGGAAGAAGAGGGCCAAATATTCTGCAAAAGCTAAAAACAACACTAACAGTCTATTGCAAATTATTTCTATATTGAGCAGTATTTTAACTCAAACTTTGATATATGAAAAGCATAAGATTAATTCTTCTTCTGGTATTTATTTCGCTCTCCTCCACTTCTTTTGTGGCCGCTGAGCAGCTAAGGGGAAATGAAACTGTACCGAAAAAGGATCAGGACCAGGAACAGGGACTGTCCATAGAATTTGAAAAATATGAGCTGGAGAATGGACTTAATGTGGTCCTGCATCAGGATGAATCCGATCCAATTGTTTCCGTAGCTATTCAATATGGAGTAGGCTCAAACAGGGAGAAGAAAGGCCGCACAGGTTTTGCCCACCTGTTTGAGCACATGTTGTTCCAGGAATCTGAAAATGTGGAACAAGACCAGTTTTTCAAGAAAATTCAGGACGTCGGCGGAACCCTTAACGGAGGTACCTGGGTTGACGGCACTATCTACTACGAGGTGGTCCCTAAAAATGCTCTTGAAATGGTCATGTGGCTGGAGTCCGACCGAATGGGATATTTTATCAATACTGTAACCGAATCTGCCTTTGCGAATCAGCAGGAAGTGGTACAGAACGAAAAACGCCAGCGGGTGGACAACAATCCTTATGGCCACACCAACTGGGTGATCGACAAAAATCTTTTTCCAGACGGACATCCTTACAGCTGGCAGGTGATTGGTGAACTGGAGGACCTTAAAAGCGCAACTGTTGAAGATGTAAAGGAATTCTATGATAGATTTTACGGGCCAAACAATGCCACCCTTGTGATCGCAGGAGATTTTAACAAAGAAGAAACCAAAAAGCTGGTTGAAAAATACTTTGGAGAGATCAAAAGACGTAAAGAAGTTGCCCCGCTTGAAGTACAGAACGTAAAACTGAAGGAGACAAAAAGACTTTATCATGAGGATAATTTTGCCACAGCTCCCCAGTTAAATATGGTATGGCCGGCAGTGGAACAGTATACAGAAGATGCGTATGCACTTGATTTCCTTGCCCAAATCCTTTCCGACGGAAAAGAAGCACCTCTCTACGAAGTGCTGGTAAAAGAGAAAGAACTTACCTCTCAACCGAGAGCGTTCAATGGCGCTGATCAAATTGCGGGTAAATTCCGGATTATGGTTACAGCTAATGCAGGAGTAGACCTTGATAAAGTGGAAGCAGGAATCAATGAAGCCTTTGATCGGTTTGAAAAAGAAGGGGTAACTCAAAAGGATATCGAACGCATCAAAGCCGGCCTGGAAACAGATTTTTATAACGGCATAAGCAGCGTGCTTGGAAAATCCTTTCAGCTCGCACAGTATGATGTATTCACCGGAGATCCCGGATATATCGAGCAGGATATTGAGAATATCAAGGCGGTGACCAAAGAAGATGTGATGAGGGTTTACGAGAAATATATCAAGGAAAAGCCTTACGTTTTGACCAGCTTTGTTCCGAAAGGTCAGCTTGAGCTAATTGCAGAAAATTCTGAAAAAGCTAAAGTTGTAGAGGAAGAAATTACTGAAAATGTTGAAACCACAGTAGCTGAAGCCTCCGAAGAAAAGGAGATCGAAAAAACTCCTTCTAAGATCAACCGTTCCACTCCTCCTGCAGTTGGACAAACACCCTCTCTAAATGTTCCTGAATCCTGGAATGTAGAACTGGAAAACCAGCTTGAAGTGTATGGTATTGAGCAAACTGAACTGCCTTTGGTGAACTTTAGCCTTGTGATCGAAGGTGGCCATATGCTTGACGATCTCACCAAAAAGAATGGGGTAGCCAATCTGATGACCGATATCCTGATGGAAGGTACTGCCAATAAAACCCCGGCAGAACTTGAAGAAGCCATTGATATGTTGGGTGCAAACATCAATATGTATACAACCAACGAATCTATTGTAATTCGGGGAAATACCCTAAAACGAAATTTTGAAGAAACTATGGAGCTGGTAGAGGAAATTCTACTGGAACCAAGATGGGATGAGGAAGAGTTTGGCCGGATAAAGACCAGCACGATCAACAGCATCAAGAGGAATCAGGCTAATCCAAACTATATCGCCAATCAGGTTTATAACGAACTGCTGTATGGAGCAAACCATCCTTTTGCCCATCCTACTTCAGGGACTGTAGCGTCTGTAGAGGCCATTACTATGCAGGACCTCAAGGATTTCTATAACAATTATTTTTCTCCTTCAGTAAGTCGGTTCCACGTGGTCGGGGACATTTCCCGGACCGAGGCACTTGACGCCATTGAAGACCTTGAGGAAGAATGGGAAGCCAAAGAAGTAAATATTCCGGAATATGAGGTAGTGACCAACAGGGATAAGGCATCCCTATATTTCGTTGATGTCCCCGGCGCAAAACAATCTGTGATCAATATTGGATACATCGCGCTGCCACGCACCAGTAAGGATTTCTTTCCTGCAGAAGTGATGAATTATAAACTCGGAGGTTCTTTCTCCGGAAACGTGAACCTGATCTTAAGAGAAGAAAAAGGCTACACCTACGGTGCCCGCTCAGGTTTTAGCGGATCCAAGATCCCCGGGACCTTTACTGCCTCTTCCAGCGTCCGTACCAATGCCACAGGGGAATCTGTTGGAATTTTCAGGGATGAGATAGCGAAATACAGAGAAGGCATTAAGCCCGAAGATCTTGAGTTCACCAAAAATGCCCTCATTAAATCTAATGCGCTGCGGTTTGAAACCCAGGGTTCTTTGTTAGGTATGCTTCAGGAAATGAGTGCATACGATTTGCCTGCAAACTATATTGAGCAGGAGGAGAACATCATCAGAAATATGACTTTGGAGCAGCATAAGGAACTGGCTCAAAAATATCTTGATGAATCTAAAATGGCATATTTAGTTGTAGGTGATGCCGAAACTCAATTTGAACAGTTCAAAGATATGGGGTTTGATGAAGTAAAACTGCTGAACAAAGAAGGGGAAGAAGTAAAACTTGAGGAATTAAAACAATAAACCTCTTTAATTTGTAATTAAAACCCTCGCTGAAAAGTGAGGGTTTTGTTTTTCTATAACCGGGATTCCAATCTTTTTTCAGGAGTTTTAATTGTTTTAGGTCCCTGAACCCTCTCCTGTTCTTAAATTTCTCATTCTACCCAGCTCCATCACGTACACCAGTAAAGCTCCTAAAGCGTAAAACAGAATGTCAAGCCATTCAAAATAGCTGCCCAAAATTATTGTCGCAATATTATTTCCCTCCAGTCCCAGCAGGTTCACAATTCTCAGATACTGTAGCGCCTCAATAGCAATGGCAAAAAGGAACACTCCAAAAATGGCATTTTTGACAGGTATTCTAAAAAAGCTCTTCAGCAGGCAATAGAGAAAGACCACCACCAGCAGATCACCGCCATAAGGCCTGATAACCGAGTCTCTCACAAAAACTGCGATAAAGACCAGCAGCAGGAAAAGAAAAATAGCAGCGAAAAAATATTTTTTATGGAAGTGGATCATCATTTAAAAGTAATGAAATACAACAAAAATATGTTTCAGAATTTTTCCGGGCATTTACTTTTCCAAAACAGCTTTTTCCTGATCCTAATTCTGCGGAAAGATATATTTTTGCCGGATGGCAGCAAGAGGCGGTTTTTCGAGCAGAATTGGTTTTATAGCAGCCGCGGCAGGATCGGCGGTTGGATTGGGAAACATATGGCAATTCCCATATGTGGCGGGACAAAATGGTGGTGCCGCCTTTTTATTGATCTACGTCTTCTGGATCTTTCTCATTGGTTTTCCCATCATGTTGGGAGAGATCACCCTTGGAAGAAGCGCACAGGCAAACCCTTATGGTGCCTATAAAAAATACGGCGGAAAAGTTTGGGGACTGGTGGGACTCTTCGGAATATTATCGGGAGTAATGATCCTTTCTTTTTATAACGTAGTCTCTGGATGGGCCTTTGGATATTTTCTTGAGACTGCCTTTGGAAATTTACTGGAGGAGGAGAATTTTTCTACATTTTTTGGAGACTACGTAGCCGACTTTTCAGATAATCTGTGGTTTAGCTTTGGCTTTATGGCGATCACCGCAGTAATTGTACTGCAGGGGGTAAAAAAAGGGATTGAAGGCTCTGCTAAAATCCTTATGCCCGCACTTTTTGTCATTTTAATAGGGATTATCATTTACGGCCTCATGCTTCCCGGGGCAATGGAAGGTGTAAAATTCTATCTCCTGCCCGACTTCAGCCTTATCAATGGCGCTACCATCTATTCGGCTTTGGGTCAGGCGTTCTTTTCCTTAAGTCTTGGGATGGGTGGCTTGATCACCTATGGTTCGTACCTCAGCAAAAAAGAAAATATTGTTAGCTCTGCCACTCTGGTGGCAATTGCAGATACTCTAGTGGCATTTTTGGCAGGACTGATGATCTTTCCGCTGGTATTTTCGCAGGGACAATCCCCTTCTGAAGGTCCGGGGTTAGTTTTTGTCGCTTTACCGGGAATCTTCCAGGCCATGGGCCCAATTCTTGGAAAAGTAATAGGCAGCAGTTTTTTCCTGTTATTATGTTTCGCCGCACTTACCTCAACAATTTCACTGCTTGAGGTTGCGGTAGCCTACTTTATTGATGAACGTAAATGGCCCCGAAGAAAGGCTGTTTTGGTAATGGCTTTTCTCATTTTCCTGATTGGAATTCCAAGTATGTTGGGTTATGGCGCGGTGCAAAGTTTGACAAGTTTCACTTTTTACGAAGGCACTCCAAAAAGTTTTATGGACCTTATCCAGGATTTATTCTCGGTGGTTGCGTTACCTCTTGGTGGCTTCCTGCTGAGCCTTTTTATTGCCACGCGCTGGACCACCGCAAAATTTTCTGAAGAAATTAGCCATGGAACCACAAATTACAAAGGTTCATTTTTGGAAGGTTTCCTTAACATTATGATCAAATTTGTTTGCCCGGTGGTATTGGGGTTCATGTTTGTGCTTACGGTGCTTCAGAAGTTCTTAAATGTGGAACTGTTTTAATATTGCTTCGGAAGCAAAACAAAATTCAATTTACTTCCGAAGCCTATAAAATCTGAGGTTCTCAAAATGTCATTTTTGAGAGGATTATTTTCCTGAAGCTTTTTTAGCCTCCTCCAATTATCCGCTTGCTCAGCCATAGACATTAAATCTATCTTAGGATGTTCTATGTCAGGAAAATCTATTCCTGAGGCAGTTATATTTTTTCTAAATTTATTTAAACGAAAATCACACCTCTCCCTAAGGCAATTAAATAGTGAGCAGGATAGAAAAAAGGAAGAGATGTCAGCAAAAAGATCTAAAGGACTAAAGTCAAAAGAGCAGGAAGAAATTTTGAGGATTCTCAAAAAAAGGTTTGAAAAACATACCTTCAGGCATGAAGACCTGGACTGGGAAAATATTAAAATCAAACTGGAAGCTAATCCTGAAAAGCTTTGGTCCCTGCGGCAAATGGAAGAAACCGGCGGCGAACCGGATGTGGTAGGAAAGGATAAAAACTCAGGAGAGTTAATTTTCTTTGACTGTGCTGCGGAAAGCCCTAAAGAAAGAAGAAGTTTATGCTACGATCGTGAAGCTCTGGAAGCAAGAAAACAGAACAAACCGAAAAACAACGCTCTTGATATGGCGGCCGAAATGGGAGTTGAGCTTCTAAACGAAGAACAATACAGGGAGTTGCAAAAGCTGGGGGAATTCGATCTAAAAACTTCCAGCTGGATCAAAACTCCGGAGAGCATAAGAAAAGCCGGAGGAGCTCTTTTTTGTGACCGCCGCTACGGTCATGTCTTTGTCTATCATAATGGTGCACAATCCTATTATGCCGCCAGAGGTTTTAGAGGAATGTTAAGGGTATAGAGAAAAGTCCATTCCGGATTATAAAATAAAAAGGTGGAGCTGTATCAGCACCACCTTTTTTTATAGACTACCTGAAAACAAAAACCGCCCCGGTTTCCCGGAGCGGTTTTTTTTAAATGTATTCAGATTATTTAATCTTCATCTGTTCCACAAACTTCTGCATGTACTACGATGTAAAGAGGTCCATCACCAACAGTAAAGGTATCTGTTCCAAGATCAAACTGTCCCGGTGCACGATCCTCCGGCCAGTCTGTACCTACATAGATATGAGATTCGTTTATGGTTACTCCCTCATAAAGATCAAACTCTACTTCAAGGGTGTTTCCGGTTTTAGTGATCACTATGAAACCAGCTTCCCAACCTTTAGAGGTATCATTTTGTCCGGCTCCAGCATGGAATGGTACTCTCCATACTCCTTCACCTACTTTATACTGGTCATCAAATGAATCTTCGTCAAGAACAAGACCCCAGCCCCAGCTATTACCATTATAGATACCCAACTCATTTAGCTCGTTGTCTCCAACCATATAAGCTGTATCACAACCTGCAGCTACACCGTTGTCATCTCCGTCACCGTTGTCATCACCATCAGTATCACCGTTATCGTCACCATCACCGGTTCCGTTATCGTCTCCGTCACCGTTGTCAGCACCATTATCGTCACCATCTGTATTCCCATTGTCATCGCCACCAGTGTTGTCTCCTTCACATCCAAATCTTAGGTGCTCATAATTTACATTATTGTCACCATCAAAGTTGGCCATAATCTCATTTCTGCTAAGGCTTCCTGTGATCACCATATTTTCAGGAGCGTCATAAACGCCATCCCAGTCAAGTAGGGTAACAGTATAATCAATGTACTCTTCACCATCTGCATAAGCTGCAAGATCTGGAAGTGCAAAACAAATAGGATCTGCATAATTGTCTCCGGCGTTGTTCACACCTACATTGTTAATGTTTTCTCCTGCTTCGTAGATCACTGTACCATCGATAGAAAATTCTACTGAATATCTTGCAGGGAAATGTCTTCCTTCTGGAGTACAGTAGTTTGAGAAGAAACAAAATTCAAAAGCTTTTGTAGTATTAAATTCGAAGAATTGGTATCCATATTCATTTACGTCTCTGTCGTCATAACATAACACAGACACGTCAACATATTTTTTTACCCCGGCACCTAAATCAATAGATAAAGGAAGGGATACATCTACAAATTCTTCAAGAACTCCGCCTTTAGGTGCGATCCAGGTAAGATTCCCGGCGGCATCATACACAGCGAAATGCTCAAGAGTATATTGTCCAGGTTCAAGTTCCAGAGAAGCATCTTCTTCAGTGAAAACCTGACCTGCCGCAAGATCGACTCTATAAGGAGCGTCTGCACCGATAACGTACCCATCTCCCTGCATTAAAACGATTTCAACATAGGAAGGAGCGGCATCTGAACATTGTGGCAAATCGCTAACAGAGGACTGTTTGTTAGTTGAATTGGCCAGGTCTGCAACAATAGCTCCAAAAGATAGGGTAGCTTTTTCTGTGGTGGCATCCACCCCGGATTCATCCTTACTGCAGGATGTAAAGATCATTGCGAAAACCGCAAGGAATGTAAAGTAATTTTTGATGTTTTTCATAAGGTAAGAATTTGATTAAATATTTAGAATGGTTAAGTAAATGTTGTGCCCTGCGTTTGGCAGATACACCCGATTTACAATGGTAAAGATAAGGGCGCTTGTCTATAAGGAATCCTAATTTTCTGTCATATTTATCTGACTTTTAAAAAGTTAACTACCAATAATTCCTACATTTTTGGCTCATATTAACATAAAAAAGGGTGCATTCACCTCATTTGAGGAAATTTTTGACAGAAAAAGTTTATGATTTGAAGTAGTGTTTATGCTTAAAATACGTGGTAGTGGCAAATGCGGTAAATTGAAGGGTAAAAACGTTAGAAAGGATAATAAAATGAACATTAGCCCAAACAACTCTTACTAATGTTTCAAGCTCTCCCTAATACTAACCACTGGTTTTATTGAAGTATACCACAGACTCATCTTTTCTATATACCAGCCACTCTTCCCAGCAAATCAAATTAAAAAAGAACAAGACATTTTTCCTCCTCCACCCTAAGCTGAGCAGATCAAAAATCGGGCTTCAGTTACAAAATAAATCTGTTAATGAAATGTAACAATTGTTACACAATTAACTGATTATGTATTAGATAAACATGACGAAAGTCATCAAAAGTGAAATTTTTCCGGGTGTAACTTTGTATTGTAATAACAATATTAATCGAACAATTAAAATTATTTATCATGAAACAGTTGAAATATTTTTTGATGCTTGTTTTTGTGTCAATCGGAACCCTTGGTAGTATTTATAGTAATAATACCAAACCCAATTTAGATCCGCCCGATGAGTTTAAAACTCTTGTAGAGTTTCTTGAAGGAAGAGTGGATTTTGTCAAAGGAAACTTCCCCATTATCCCTGCAGAAGAGGTTAAAAAAAATTTGAAAAATGAGTCATACCATATTATTGATATCAGGACAGATAGCTGGTTTGAATATGGCCATATAAAAGATGCCGTGAATGTTCCTGCTGAAGAGCTACTCAGTTATTTCAAGGCTACCATTAATCCCGCAGATTATGAAAAAATTATCCTCGTGTGCTATTCAGGCCAATCTGCTTCATACTATTCTGCTTTATTGAGAATGGCTGGATACGACAACGTGTACAGTATGAAATGGGGTATGGGTTCGTGGAGAGAAGATTTCGCTGACACCTGGTTAAAAAATGCAAAGAGTTCTTTTGAAGATAAATTGGAGACTACCTTAAATTCAAAACCTTCTTCCGGTACTTCTCCGGTATTAACAACAGGAAAATTAGAGGGTAAAGAAATTCTTGACCAAAGATTAGAAAGCCTTTTTGCAATTCCTTATAGCGACTTCATCATTAAATCTGAAGATGTTTTTGAGAAACCGGAAGAGTTTTTCATCGTTAACTATGCAAAAACAAGTGATTACAGCCTTGGCCACATTCCGGGAGCCGTTCTTTATGAAGACACTTCTCTTTTGTCCAACACCGATCTTTTGACCCTTCCAAAAGATAAAAAAGTGGCTGTTTATACTACTACCGGCCAGGAAGCCGCCTATTTAGTGGCATATCTTAATGTACTTGGATATGATGCAGGCAATATTGCCTATGGGGAGAATGCTTTTATGAATAATCTTCTTAAAAAGAATGGCCGGGACGCTTTCAGCTCAAAGGAAATTAACATGTTTCCTGTAATTGAATAAATCAACCAATATTTCCATCATGAAAAAAATATCAGTATTTCTTATCGGCTTCCTTTTACTTCCAACTCTTTTTCTCACCTCGTGTGACAGAGGTGACGAGTTGGAGGACAGTCAGGTGGTCACCACCCCTGCATTTGAACTTATGAAAAATTACATGGTTCAAAACAATCGTGACATCAATCAAATTATAACCAACCCCGATGGCCAATCATTTGTGGTAGGAGCACCTGCTGAAGGTGACCTGGCTGCCTTCCTGAACACCTACTATATCATGGATATAAGGAGCAGTGCCGACTTCTTAACATCTCACATTAGTGGAGCAAACAACGTGGCTTTTAAAGACATACTAACGGTAGCTGCCACGACTACCAAACCTATCCTTGTGGTTTGTTATACGGGACAAACCGCCTGCTATGCAACAGCCTTATTACGGCTCTACGGATACCCTAAGACAAGAGCCTTAAAGTGGGGAATGTCTGGCTGGAATTCCGCGAATGCAGGACCCTGGAATAGTAGCATTAGTGATATAGCAAAGAACAGTACCAATTGGTCCTACGGCAGTGCTCCCGCAAATATTAGTTTCGATGACCCTGTTATTACATCCACTCTTACCGATGGTGAAGCTATTCTAAAGCAGCGTGTGGAAGCTGTAGTGGCAGAAGGTTTCAAAGGGGTTAATGGAGGCGATGTTCTAAACAATCCGGGAGGATATTTTATCAATAACTATTTCAGCGAGGCCGACTATACAGGATTCGGACATATCACTTCCGCATACAGGATCTTGCCATTTACTTTGGCAGATGGCACCTATAAAGCTCTGGACCCCGAAGCTAATACGCTGGTAACCTACTGTTACACAGGCCAAACCTCAGCTGTAATTAGCGCGACTCTCAGAGTCCTTGGATACAATGCGGCCAGCCTCAAGTTCGGAATAAATGGACTTTACAATTCGAATCCTGCATTTAAATCGAATCAATGGCTAGGAGACTCACATCCAAAAAATCTCCCGGTAGTTAGTAACTAATGAATTAATAAATCATCAAAATGAAAAGCAAGATAAATATATTGCTGGTTTTAACTATTGTCTTATGTTGGGGTTCAATGTTCTCCCAGGGATGTGAAGTCGACGACCCGGGGTCGTCAAAAGATTCCCTAAGCGGACCTACAATCAACGTTTTTGGATATCTTCAACCACAATACGACTACTTTTTTACAGGAGGAGATCAGGAAAACACCTTTCGATTTAAAAGAGCACGCATTGGCGTGAGGGGTAAAGTATTCGAAGATTTTTCCTATTATTTTATGCTGGAAACCAGTCCCTTTATTGGAAGCACCGGAGATGCCTATCTTATGGATGCCTTTGTTACTTATGAAGCCAACAACTGGGCGAGAATTTCTTTGGGTTCCTTTAAACAACCTTTTAGTTTAGACGTTTCAACTCCCTGTAACAGCTTACCAACTATTGAGAGATCCATTGTTGCCGACCAGTTGGTAGCACCTCAACGTGATTTTGGTTTAGCAATTTTTGGAGGAAATAAGTTTAACAGGCTTAATTATGCTGTTGCACTTATGAATGGACGCGGGCTGGGGGTAAAAGACGATAACGTGAAAAAGGATGTGATGGGTAGGGCCTCTTATAAGATTTTCAGGAGTTTTACTGTTGGTGCCAGTTTTAGATATGGGTATCCCATTCCAAACAATAATGAAGACGACAGAACCTCTTACGGGGGCGATTTTATGTTTGAACTTGGTAATTTTTATCTTCAGGGAGAATATATCTATGACGAAGGAGCCTATTTTGCAGGTGCAGGAGGTGGTTGTGGTGCAACTCCAGTAGCCCTTGGCGAGGAAAGAGATGGTGCTTACCTTCTCGCAGCCTATAGTGTCACCCAAAAGTTCCAGCCCGTATTTAAATATGAATTTTTCGATCCGGATATAAACATCAAGGATAACCTCGGATATACAGAGAGAATGACGGTTGGCTTTAACTATTTTGTCAATGATAATGTCCGTTTCCAGGTCAACTATCTGGCTAATATTGAGACTGTTGTTAACGTAGATAATGATGCATTACTCACCCAGGTTCAGATTCGTTTTTAATTAGATTTTTTTAAAGCAATGAACCCTTCTGTATTCTACGGAAGGGTTTATTCATTAAATTTGTATAACAACGCCCGCTAAAATGGATAAAAGCCTCATTTTAAAAAGAAAACTTTATCATCAATATTCCGAAATTTTTGAAGATGCCTTACTTCAGGAAATTCTTGAAGTCGGGTTCATGAAAAAGATAAAAAGCGGAGACCTCCTGATAGATATAGGTGACGAATTGACTCACATACCATTGATACTGAATGGAGTAGTAAAGATTATTAGACAGGACAAAGAGGGTTATGAACTGACCTTATTCTACTTAGAACCCGGTCACACCTGCGCTATTTCTTTTGCGAACTGTATCAATAAGAAAAAAAGCATTTTTAGAGGAACTACAGAATCTGATGTTGAAGCCGTTTTTATTCCGGTTAATTCTGTTGATGAATGGTTGGTCAAATATAAATCCTGGCGCCATTTTATTATTGATAGTTACCATTTTAGGCTCCTTGAAATGGTCGATTCCATAGATTCACTCGCCTTCCTTACTTTGAGCAACCGCATTTGGAAATATCTGACAGACAAAGTCAAGATAGCAAAGGATATCGATTTAGGCATCACACATCAAAACATCGCTTCAGACCTCAATTCTTCCCGGGTTGTGGTCACCAGGATTCTTCAGAAACTACATGACGAGGGAAAAATATATTCCACCAGGAACAAAGTTAAGGTATTGGAACTATTTGATAAGGCTCTGTAACTTCAAAGGAAAAAGATTGCAAAATACAGATCAGGCTCCCCGAATTTTCCTTCCATTCTAAATCCTTTTACAAGGCCGCCGTTCTCCCCGATTCCGATTTTATTCATATCCGGCCTTACAGAGACCTGGTTTTAAATAAAAAAAACCGGATGTATGATCACCCGGTTCCTATCAACTATCAATGCCCCTTATTTAAATGGATGTATTATGTTTAGAAGAATTCCTGATTCTTCAGAAGCAAGTAGTCCATTAAAATTAATCAGGCCATTTCCTTTATATAAATTTTCCCATTTTCCTCTACCCTCTCTTCAATTACACCTTACTAATACTCTTACCGTGCTAGGTTGGATAGTATCTCATTGGAAGCTCCAATGCCTATATTTTACATTGAAAGGTAGGTAAAATGCAGGCATTCAAATGCAACCAAAGTCACACATAAAGGAAAATTACTGGTCATTTTTCAAAGAATTTTCATTTGACCTTTAAGTATCTCATATAAAAAAATCAGAGGAATTGCCTCCAAACTTATTCTCTCTAAAAATCGAGAATCTCCCGATTTTTCAATATTAACGGTTCCTTAAAGGACTTTCCGTCAAACAGAGAACTTAATCTATTTTTCTTAATCAGGTTTTCGACCTCTACCTATACAAACATTACAGTTCCTGTTTTTTACCTGGCGGGTCGCACTGTTCATAATCTTATTAAATATTCCCTCACAGCTACTCCAGAGCCCTTTTCTGCACCTCAAGTTTTAATGAAGACAGACTGCCGGTATAGAAAACAAAAAAGCCGGTTCTGAAGAGAACCGGCGATAGAAAGCAACAGTATTTACAATTAGAAAAAAGGATTAATTAGTGATTAATTGCCTGGAGGTGAAAAGTAGGGTCTAACAGCCTCCTTCTACAGGTAACTTCTTTTTCTTTTTGACAGGGATAACTTTTTTCGGAATCACTGCCGGTTTTTTAACTTCTTCTTTTTTAGTTGCATTCCTGACCGATTCATCTATAAATGCCCGAATATTTGCTACAGGTTTTTCAACATCGGCTGATTCCGTAATAAGGCTGTTGTGCAAATACTTGTTATTTACACTCAGCAATTTGACATTATCATAACCTAACTGGTAGAGCAAAAGAAAAGGTATGTTCGCTTCTTCTATTTTGTTTCCGTACAGCACTGCCAGTTTATTTGAGTCTTTTAATTTCCGGAAAATTTTTTTGTTTTCTTCTCTTAAAATTTCTGCAGCGGGAATATTAATTGCATTTTCTAAATGCCCCTGTTCAAAATCATATGGTCTTCTAATATCCACCAAAACAACATCTGGACTGTCTAACTTATCCATAGGTATGATGTAATTGAGACGGGTGAGGTCTTCAAGAGTACTCTTTGTATTCCTGGCATACATATTTTCCGGGCGTTCATACGCCAAAACACCCACCAGAACCGCCAAAATGAACAGAGTTGAGGAAATGGATATACGTTTAACTTTTTCTAATTCTTTCATGATGAATTTTTTGAAATAATATTTGAATTAGCACCCTCCTTCCACAGGTCTTTTCTTTTTCTTTTTGACCGGAACTACCTTTCGTGCAGCAGGTTTTTCTATAACAGGCTCTTCAACCCTGTTTTGTTCCGGATACATTACTCCAAAAAACATACTCGCTGCTTTTCTGGTAGAATAGAGTTCAAAATCTTCAGCAGCAAGTTGTTCGTTAGGAACTGTGGGATTAATAATGCTGTTGTACCACTCATTTATGCCTCCCTTCAGGACCCGAAGATTTTGATATCCCAGTCGGTTCCCCAGTACCCAGGCCTGATCGGCATAAAAATTATCATTTGAGTAAAATATAACATCATACTGGGTTTGATTTATATAAGCTTCGTATTCTTCATCCAGTAAGTTCCTGAGAGGAATATTGACTGCATTGGGGAGTGAATACTCATTAAAGCTTTGGGGATCCCTCACGTCAACTAAAATGAAAGATGGGTCCTGACTAATTATTTTATCGGAAAGTTCATCTGTTGAAACATATCTTTCAGTGCTAATAGCTTTATTCAGTAGTTGCTCAGCATGGATCCCTTCCTGCTTTTCCACCTTTGGCAACATCACTAGTCCTCCAGCCAGGATAAGTAAGATCAATGCCAAAAGCACATATCTAAAAGATAAAAATCTTGCCAGTTTCTTTTTAACCATCATAATGTTCTTAGTTTAGTAAAATACTTTTTTGACTCGTTTCCTTACTACATCAGCAAGGGCAAAAGCAACAACAGCTATTATTGAGAATATAAAAATGACCCAGTAAGGATTCCAGTCAAAGGAATCCATCAATGTTATATTTCCAAGGAAATAACCATCATAAATAGGTTCGATGAAGGTGAAAAATTCAGAAAAAAGTAGCACCCCCACCATAATTCCCAGAACATACACCCACGCATCAAGTTTACCAATTGCTACGGCACACAGGCTGGTTCCCGGACAGAATCCTCCGGCAACAAATCCCACTCCCATGATTACTCCACCAATGATTGCTCCCCATAAAAAGGTGGGGTGCACATATAGCTGGCGGATATCTAGATACCCGAGGTAATCCATATAGTAAATCCCTATCACTGATACCACTGCAGCTGTAAAGAAAACTTTCAGCACGGCAAAGTCATAACCGTAAAAGACGCCGGCTAGCTTTCTTGAGGAGGAAAATCCTGAAGATTCCAGAACAAATCCAAAACAAATTCCAATAAAAATTGCAATAATGCTATCCCATTCGATAGGAATCAAACCATTAGGAATTATTGGTCCCATAATTTCATTTTTAAAGTTAAATCCAATTCTTTCTAAAGAAGTAGGCCACGGCATAAGCAGAACCGAAAATGGCTAACATGGTTATGAAGCCCCCAACAGATAATACTGCCATACCGCTAAGAGCGGCACCGCTGGTACATCCACGGGCTATTTGAGCGCCAAGACCGAATAATATTCCACCACCGAGAGCAAAACCAAGTCTACGCCTACTTGTAATTTTAGGGGAATGCTGAACGCGCCATCTAATTCGACCTGCTAACCCACCTGATATAAAGGCACCTATCAAAATTCCCAAAGCTTCAAAGACTAACCAGGTATTTAATGGCGTGTCCTCATCGCTTAGGAAAAGACTGTAATATGCATTAGTTCGAGCATGTGTGGGGGCTACTCCATCTACCAGCGCCACAACACTGCTTTTCATGGCACCACTTGCCCCTAATCCCCTTCCTGTGAGATAGAAGGTGAAAATGATTATAAGCCCCAGTAAGAATCCGCCGAAATAAGGATTCCAGTAGACGTGTCTGTTGCTATTTTTATTTGTATTCATAATCGAAGATTTTTAGTAGAGATATCGGGTTAACTGGCCCGCTTCTATCATTACAAACCTGAAAACAAGTCCGCCGATAATCACAAGAATTGCGGGCACTATAACAGGTACCCTATACCCTACAAGTTCTATTAATTCTAATGTTGCCGGAACCAGCAAACCCAGCAGTACAACAAAACCAAAGAACATTAAGGTAAATTCCCCTCCTACCAGTAGTTGAACAGCCTCGAGCTGCACCTGCGAACCGGCGTAATAACCCATGATCATGTGCGCAATTAGGGCAAGTTCAATAATGATCAACCCCAAATCTATCTTCCCGAAAAGATGTTTTTCTTTTACATTTTTTGATAAGAGAATGATTGCAGCGGCTCCTGTTGAAAGTCCTGAAGTCAAAAATAAGGGTCCCAGTATCGCATTGTTCCAAAGGGGTCGTGCATTAAAAGCTGATAGTAAAATACCGGTATACACTCCCAATACTAAAGCCAACGGAATCAATACATAAGCAATATTCCTCCGGTTTGCTATTACAAACCTCTCCAGGTTATTAAGAAATCTTAACCGCTTAAACAGCTTTAGTTTAGACTCTACCCCGGCATACGCTTCTCTGTAATAACCAAACAACCAGAGGAAAGAAAGAGGCGTTACAATCATAAGGACCCACGCGCCCCAGGACATAGGGGATTCAATTCTGAACGAAGTGTACAACTGCCATGTATAAAGCGGATGAGTCAAATCGTACACAAGAGCCAATAATCCTATTGACAAAGCTATTGGGGGAATAATAGAGGCCTTTTTAACAGCTGCAGGATACTCTTTATCCTTACCCAACACGTAAAACAAGGCCGCAAAAAACAGGATACCTGCAGCTAATCCACCCAGAAATAAATAGAGGGCAATGGGCCAATGCCATACTTCTAAAGAAGGATCTATGTTTGGAATATTCCGACCACTTGTAAATAATTCTTCTTGCATAACTTTAACCATTTAGATTAGGTAGAAAACGTGAGGATTAGTTCCTGCCTCAGGCGCCAGGGTTTTGTACTTTCTATTCTTTAGTAGGTTTGAAACCTCGCTGTTTGGATTATCCACATCTCCAAAATACATGCATTTTGTAGGACACACCGAAACACAGGCAGGCAGCTGGCCCTTTTCCAATCTATGATGGCAAAAGGTACATTTGTCCACATGTCCATCCGGATGTTGATATCGGGCATCATAGGGACAGGATTGAATACAGGCTCCACAACCAATACACTCATCAGCTGTTACGAGTACAATACCTCCCTCAACTACGTGACTTGCTCCGGTTGGACAACATCGAACACATGGAGCAGTATCACAATGATTACATCTTTCTGATCTTAATTCTAACTCTAAATTTGGATATGTTCCACTTACAGCTTCTGTAATCCAGTCCCTGCAAAATCCATGTGGTACATTATTTTCCGTTTGACAGGCCACAACACAATCGCTACACCCAACACATTTTAGAGTGTCTATTACCATAGCATATCTCATATTTCTGCTTTTTTATGTGGATTTTCAGTTAAAATAGAAACGAAATTGCCTCTAAGCCCTGTTCCCCCCATTAATGGATCAACGGCTGTTTGTGAAATCATTTCTGTATCACTTACACCTTTCCCGAAGGCTCTGGAGAGTTTTTTCTCATTATGTCCAAAACCGTGGTACATATAAACCGAATCCCACCTGATTCTTTCGGTTATTCTTACCTTTATCGGGAAAGTAGAGGCAATGCCATCCTGGTTCTTTAACCAAACTTCCTGGTCTTTTTTTAACTTTAATATTCTGGCTGCTTTAGGATTTACCCAAAGTGTATTTTCAGCTTTCAGGTCACTTAGATGCGGGTTATTTATTGTTCTACTAAAGGTGTGCATTGGTGACCTTCCGTAATTCAATCTGTAAAAGCCCTGAGGCGGTTCCGGATGTTTTGTATATACAGGAATAGGATCGAAGCCCTTATTAGCTAATTGCTGTGAATAGAATTCTATTTTGCCACTGGGAGTAAAAAAATGATAATCCTGATCTTCTTGCAGATACAGAGGCCCTGAAGTTCGATCGAAATTCTTTACTCCTATTTTTTTCATTTCCTCTAAAGATGTTCCCAGTTTATTTAATTGCCATTCAATCACTTCTTCATAATCATCGTAGTTGAAAAATTCACCTAAACCAAGGCGCTCCCCTATCTGTTTACTTATCCACCACGCAGGTTTAGAATCGTATTTAGGCTTTACAGCAGGAATTCTAACAGCAATTGAGGGGGTCCTGTTTGTAGCAGATCGTATTCCGTCGTAGCGTTCCAGGTAGGTGCATTCCGGCAGAACCACATCGGCATAGCCGGTGATTTCCATTGGCATTGTATCCATTACCACGAGAAAGTCGAGAGCATTAATAGCATCAATGGTCTTATCTCTTTGCGGCAGCGTTTGGATAAGATTTGTTCCCGCGACCATCCAGGCTTTCACCGGATGCTCATTGCCTTCACTTTCTATGGTCGCCTTCACTACTTCAGAAGTTATTCCCATTTGAGCGAAAGGATATTTTTCTCCAATTTCTTCCCAACCCCATCTTGGCTTGGGATATTCCGGATGAGGGTAAGAAGGAACTTTGAGGCTTTCTTTAAAGTAAAAACCTCCTCTGTTCCCCCAGCTTCCCAGAAGTCCATTTAGGATTGCTACAGCACGGCCTCTTTGGGAATCATCTCCATACCATGTTACATGTCTTCCCGGATGAACAATAACGGCAGGGGCAGCAGCTGCCATTATACGTGCTGTTTTTCTGATTTCTTCCGGCTTTATTCCTGTAATCCCATAGGCCCACTCTGGAGTGTTAGTTCTTACGTGAGCCTTTAACTGATCAAAGCCTGTAGTGTATTTCTCAACGTATTTCTTATTGTACAGGCCTTCTTCGATCAACACATGCATCCATGACAGTAATAGAGCCATGTCTGTTGCAGGCTTAATAGCTAACCAGTGGTCAGATTTACTGGCAGCAGTAGAGAACCTTGGATCTACTGTAATAATTTTTGCTCCCTTATCAATGGCATCAGACATTTCCTGAACCTGGGAATTGTGCATATTCTCTCCAATATGGGAACCTATCAGCACCAGGCATTTAGTGTCTCTAATATCTGTGGGTTCGGGAGATCCCACCCAGGATCCAAAAGTTAATCCAAATCCTGTTTCTCTCGGGCCTCTACACTGGGCATACGCAGGTTCGGCAATGGTGTCAGACCCATAAGCCTTGAACAGATGTTCTAAATGACTTCCCGGAGATCCGTGTTTAAGAAGTGCAAAAGATTCGGGCCCATACTGTTCTTTGATTGTTTGAAACTTTGAGGCAACCAGATCAAGAGCTTCCTCCCAACTTGCTTCTCTAAAAGTTTCTTCTCCATTAATAGTTGTTCTTATTAAAGGAGTTTTAAGGCGATCCTCATCGGTATACATTCCCACACCACCAGTTCCTCTTGGACAGAGTCTGCCGTTGCAGTGTGTATCATCATCATTCCCGATAATTTTTGTGATTTCACCTTCTTCATCTGTATATACCCACCCTGCACATTTCCAAAAACATACTTCACAATAAGTAGCAGATCTAACGAATTTTCTGGCTATACTTTCCTTTACGGTTTTCTCAAAAAAAGGATTCATCCCAAACAGGTTAAACGCACCCGAAGTGGTTGCCAAACCTCCTAAACCTAAGGCAGAAATTTTTATGAATTTTCGTCTTGAAGTGGTCATAAGTCTAAATCTTTAGAAAGGATAAACTTATTTTGAATTTGAGGTGTATAGCATGACAAAGATCATGTTTACAGTATTTTATATGTGACTATTGTTACATATAAAATGTTAAAACCATTATCCCGATCCTTTGTTTCCATGGACATTTTAAAATGTCGTAATTTTGATTAAGTGGTTAAAAAATGAAAAAGAAATACTTCGAGGTTGGAGTCCTTTCTACCGGACTTTTGCTAATTGTGATACTATTTTTTATAAGAAATTATGATTTCTCCAATACCTCTACTCCGACCGAAATTCAATACTCAAAAATAGAAGTTGGTAACACAGAATCCTGTTTGCAATGCCATCAGAATACAACCGGATATTCCAGTTATCACAATCCACAACTTATAGGGTGCTCAAGTTGTCATTTAGGAGACATTTCTTCTTTAGATAAAACCAAAGCTCATAAAGGCATGATCTTAATTCCCGGAAACCTGGCCGATGCTGAGATGACCTGTGGAAAATGCCATTCTGAAGAATTGAAAAAAATTAATAACTCTTTAATGACCACCAATAGCGGGTTGGTTGCTGTTGACAAGTTTGTATTTGGGGAAGCAGACAGCCCCAACTATCACTATCATATCAAGGATATACAATATTCTGCTGCAGATAAACACATTCGGGATCTATGTGCAAACTGTCATTTAGGGGCAGAAAAAGCAGAATACGGGGAAATAAACCAGCTAAGCAGAGGTGGAGGTTGTATCGCCTGTCATCTGAATTATTCTGATGAAGCAAAATCTGATTTGGAAAAATATCTCGCATCGGGCAAAAAGGAATTACCCGGGTTTCATCCTTCAACAGACATATTTGTTAATGACACCCATTGCTTTGGTTGCCATAGCCGTTCCAGCAGGATCTCTACCAATTATATAGGTCTTCAGGAAACCTTGCTGGATGAGAAAGAAATTGGAAATAAAAAAGAGTATTCGGTATTACAGGACAAACGTGTGTACAAACATTTAGAAGAAGATGTACATCATACAAAAGGCCTGCTGTGTATTGACTGTCACTCCTCACATGAGGTGATGGGTACAGGTGTAAAGTATTTACATCAGGAAGATGCTGTCACCCTGAATTGCAGCGATTGCCACTTTAAAGAAAAACCGAATACCATACCCTATGATTCGTTGGATAGGGAAAGCCTTTTGGTCTTTTTACATCGCGATTATAAACATTCAGATAAAAAAATTATAGCAGTCAAAGAAGATGGACATCCATTAGTAAACACCTATGTGGACTCAACCGGAAACGCCTATTTAATTAGTAAGAACAATAGGAAAGTCCATCCCTTAAAGCCACAGGCAGCAGAGTGCTCAAGAGAGAGCCATAAGAACGTAAGCTGTAGTTCCTGCCATTCTTCCTGGACCTCCCGGTGTATTGGCTGTCACAACGAATTTGACAAAGACAAACCAAAGGCCTTCGACCTGCTCGACAAGAAATATGTGACTGGACAATGGGAAGAATATGTGGCAGAATTCTCATCCTCACAGTCCGCCCTCGGAGTTCGGGAACATGGGGGCAAAAATGTTATTGAACCTGCCATTCCCGGAATGATCTTAACCATAGATAAAGGAAGTTATAAGGGCAGACCCGGGGAAGATATTTCTTTTCACAGGCTTTACGCGCCTAATTCCCCTCACACCACAACCAAGGAAGTGAGAGATTGTAAATCCTGCCACTCCAATTCGGCCACCCTGGGATATGGCATGGGATCCCTGGAATACAAAATTAAAAGTAATAAAGGCTCCTGGATTTTTATTCCGGAATACGCTCTTAACAGCAATGACAATTTACCTGAAGATGCGTGGATTCCATTTTTAAAAGATGTTGAAAAGGGTGTGGTGAACTCTACCCGGACTAATTTCAGGCCCTTTAATGTAGAAGAACAGAAAAGGATGCTGTTCATTGGTGCCTGTCTTCAATGTCATAAGGATAATTCCAAAGTAATGAAACAAACTCTGGAACTGGGATTACAACCGGTGTTGAAAAAGATATCCGACGCCTGCATTTTGCCTGAAGGATAAATTATCCCCCAATGGTGGTCATACTCCTGTTCTGGTTATGCAATTTCGGTTCCTGCAGTTTCTCCAGCGTATCCATTCCTCCACGGATTCTGAATTTACTCTGAACCGCCCTTTGAATGATAGGCTCAATTGGACCGCCTTTACGAAGTGTGCTTAATAAATTGGATTCAGTAGTAGAAAACAGGCAGTTTTTCAAGTAACCGTTGGCGGTGAGTCGTAACCTGTTACAGGAATCGCAAAAAGGATTGGTTACCGAGCTTATTACAGCAAAACTGCCTTTATATCCTCTTATCCTGAAATTCCTTGCCGTATCATTCGGCGCATCCTGTAATCTTTCGATCTCATCCTCTGTAAAAGCGATTTTTACCTTGTCCATTACTTCTTTAAGAGAAACCATTTGGTCCATTTTCCATTTATTGCCATCAAAAGGCATGAACTCTATAAAACGGACAGAAACCGGTAAGTCTTTGGTGAGATTAATGAAATCAAGAATTTCATCGTCATTCACTCCCCGCATCAGCACAGCATTTAACTTCACGTTGAAACCTTTTTGTATCAGGAGCAGTATGTTTTCATAAACAGTATCAAACTGGTCTCGCAGCGTTATTTTATGAAATTTCTCTCTCTGCAGTGAATCCAAACTTACGTTGATGTTGTTAACCCTGTGTAATTTAAGAGTATCAACAAACTTATCAATGATCACGGCATTGGTGGTTATAGATAATTCCACAGGTAATGAGGCCAGTTTCTCCAGAACAGAGGAAAAATCCTTTCTTATCAATGGTTCTCCCCCCGTTAGCCTGATTTTGGTAACACCATGATCTACAAAAATCTTCGCTATTTGAAAGATCTCCTCATAGGTCATTATATCACTTTTGGGAGTGAGCGGTATGCCTTCTGCAGGCATACAATAAAAACATCGCAAGTTGCAGCGTTCCACCAGGGAAATGCGCAGATAGCGATGCTCTCTGCCGTGGGGATCCTGTAGGATATGATCGTGATTTATCATTTAATCGTGTCTTGCACCCTTTAATATTCTGAAAATATGTAACACCGACGGGAAAATAGCTTCCATAGATTCTTTAGCTCCGTTGGTTGAACCCGGCAATCCCAGGACTAATGTGTTCTTAATAGTACCGGCAATACTCCTTGAAAGCATGGAAAAAGGAGTTCTGTCTTGCCCGTAACTGCGAATAGCCTCTTCTATGCCCGGTATACGACGATCTAATAAAGGTTCAAGCGCTTCGGGTGTTACGTCGCGTTTTGATAAGCCGGTCCCTCCGGTATAGATGATCAGATCCATTCCCTGTTCCTGGAAAATCCTCGCTTTTTCCCGGATCATGTCTTTCTCATCCGGGATGATGATATAATGAACCACATTGACATTGCAGTCCTGTAGTATTCCTTTAATTGCCTTCCCTGCCCTGTCCTCTTTTTCTCCTGCGGAAATACTATCTGAGCAAACGATCACAGCGGCGGAAAGATCTTTCCTGAAGCGGTCCGTAAAATCAGATTTCCCGCCTTTCTTCTCAAGCAACTTTATCTGAAGGATTTCTATTCCCTTGTCAATTGGTTTCAGCATATCGTACATATTGAGCGCCACCACACTTGCTCCATGCATTGCCTCTACTTCTACACCTGTTTTATAAATGGTCTTCACCGTAAACAATACAGAAATTTCCAATCCGTTGATGTCATATTCCACACTTGTAAATTCAATGGGAATGGGATGACAATCGGGCAGAATGTCGGGGGTCCTTTTGACTCCTAACAAGCCTGCTGCTTTACTCATTGCAAACACATTCCCCTTGGGAACGGTATCATTCTTAATAGCTGCTATAGTTTCCTCCTTGCTCACTTTTACAATGGCCTGTGCAACTGCTGTTCTCAAGGTTGTACTTTTATGTGTGATATCAACCATTTCTTAAGTATTTACTTTCCACTGATGGGTACTGTCTTCAAAAATTTCCTTTCCAAAAACGGGCACCTTTGCTTTAATTTCTTCCACAACAAATTCCAGCGCCTCAAATATGGTTTTGCGCCGTGGTGACGACACAAATACGAACAGGCAGATCTCTCCTGCTTTCACCAGCCCCAGACTGTGATAAATATGCATGCAGGTAAGATCAAACTTTTCAAAAGCTGCTTCCCTAATTTCATGGAACTTCCGGTTGGCCATCTCTTGATAGGCCGTGTATTCTATTGCTTTGACGGTTTTCTCATCCACAACGTCTGCCCTTACCTGCCCTAAAAAGATATTATGGGCACCGATCTGATTTTTACTCTGATGTTTGACAATAGACCGAGCTATGAATTCAGCTGAAATCGCTCCCTGTACAAACACATTTTTAATCTCCCTGTCACTCATTTGTTACCCGATTAAATGATTCTTTTATGACCCTGTTTATTTCTGAAGCGCCTTCCTTTAAACTGAAGCAGTTGTTTACCTGAAGGTTGTGTAATACAGAAACCGCCTGTTTGCTTCTAATACCTGACTGGCAGAAGATTGCTTTTATCTTGCGATCACTTATCTCATCAAGATGTTGTTCTATCCGGCTTAATGGAATTCTTAGGACCCGGTGATCATCGACTTTTGGCTGCTCATGAAGCTCCCTTACATCAATAAGCTGAAGGTCTTGTTTTTCCATAACCTCTTTAAGAGAGACCTCTGTAAAATCAACTTTACGTGTGGTTCCTAAAATGCGTTTCTGGAATATCTTTTTATCCTGAAGCACCTTCTGAATTTTAACTTCCTTCCTCTTTACATTTATGGTGGTAACCTGGCTTGAAAGGGCATCATAACAAAGAAGTTTCCCTGAAAGTACCTTTCCAAGGCCAAGAATGACCTTGAGCACTTCATTTGCCAGCAGGGTTCCAATGATTCCCGGTAGAACTCCTAAAACCCCAACTTCAGAACAATTAGGAACACTATGTTTACCAGGTTTATTGGGAAAAACACACCTGTAGGTGGGGCCATTATTATAATTAAATACCGACACCTGCCCCTGGAACTTGTGGATAGCGCCAAAAACAACCGGTTTATTGCTCAAAACAGAGGCATCATTAATCAAATAACGCGCTTCAAAATTATCGGTCCCATCGACTATTATATCATATTCTCTGAACAATTCCATCGCATTATGAAACGTCAGTTTCTCCGGATATGCGTTTATCTGAATCGTGTTGTTGAGATCGTTTAACCGATCTTTGGCCGCCACAGCTTTATTTTGTCCCAGCGAAGCCGAACCAAATAGAATTTGACGCTGAAGATTCGATTCTTCTACCACATCATTGTCAATTATACCAATAGTACCTACCCCGGCAGCCGCCAAATATTGCAGCACAGGACACCCCAATCCGCCGGCGCCAACAACCAGCACCCTTGCAGCAGCAAGTTTCTCCTGACCTTTCGGGCCGATTTCAGACAGTATAATATGTCGGTTGTATCTATCCATTTTTTTTTAACCTCCGGCGAAAGGAGGTAGCAACACTATATTGGTATTGGTAATTTTATCTTCAGGAGACACCAATTCCATATTCTGGGCTACCTGAAAGTCTTTATCCTTTAATCCGGAATAGCTCGTGTAAAGCGTTTCCAGCAATTCTGAAATAGAATTCCCTGAGAAAAAGATGCTTTCTTCCTCACATCCGGTCACTTCTGCGAGCAGTCCGAAATATTTAATTTTTAATTCCATGGGCAATAGACTTTAATTCTCCCGGAGTATTAATATTTGAGGTGAAAACATCCTTTTCAGGATCCAACTCCACATTTTTTACCCTGCAATGATCGAGAGCCACATGTAGTCGCCGTTCATCAGTTTTTAGAAGTTCATGAAAAATCAGTTTACACCGTTTGTGGTATAAGGCAATCAGGGGCATACTTCTTCCATTGCTTACGAGCTGAACCACATCAAAAGTACCGTCCTGGGCATAGATCAATAGTTCAAGAACTTTGGTTTTGATCAATGGTACATCACAACTCAGCACCAGATTATAAACGGTTTTAGACCTGCTTAATCCGGTGAGAATTCCGGCCAAAGGACCTGCATTTGGAATGATATCTTCAAATCTTCCCAACTTTAGGACATCATAAGCGGGATTACCGGAGATAATGAAAGTTTCAGTAACCAGGGGTTCAACTGCAGAAATACTGTATTGAACGAACAGCCTTCCGTTGAGATTGATCAGGCCTTTGTCCGTTCCCATGCGGGAACTTTTTCCTCCGGCCAGAATGATACCCGTTATGTCCTTCTTTTCGATCATATTACGTAGTAAACAATTTTACCGAGGCAATGACAAGTACTACCGCCAGGATATAGCTCAGCCGCCGGTTATTGAATTTTTTACTTCCAAAATAGGCCCCCAGAAAACCTCCTATGAGTGCAATACCGACTAACATCAAAGATTCTCTGCTTAAAGTAACTCCTGTAGTCCACTGTCCGATCAAACCTGAAGCGGAATTCACCCAGATAAATAAAGCTGAAACCGCAGCTGCTTCTTTCATTTTTCCCCAGTGCAACAATAGAATAATAGGTGTCAAAACTATACCCCCGCCAATACCTATGAGCCCGGAAAAAAAGCCTATGATCCCACCAACCACCAGGCCCTGCCACAATTTTACCTTTTTAATGACCTCAACTTCTTTCCCAAAAACATTCAGCAGTTTCAGGACGGCAAACACCAATAAAAGCGCCAGCACTTTTTTGTACACAGAAGCGTCGACCTCTATTGTCCCTCCCAAAAAAGCGAGTGGGATAGAGGTGATCGCAAATGAGATAAATAATTTCCGGTTAAAGTAACCTTCCTTATAGTAATAGAAAAAAGCAATGCCCGCCACAAATAAGTTAAGCAAAAGGGCAGTTGGCTTCATGGTTTCGGGAGCAAAAGAAAACAATGCCATCAAGGCCAGATACCCACTGGCACCTCCATGACCTACACTGGAATACATGAAAGAAACCACGGGTAGTGCCAGCAGAAATAGATATATGTTCTCTGGTTGTAACATCATTTACAAACTCTTGATTTTTTCAAGCTGGATGTCCAAAAAATTCCAGCATTTTCTATTCATGTCATCAAAAACACCCACCAAGGATTTACCATAGGCAGTAAGTTCTGTTCCTCCGCCACCCTTGCCGCCAATGCTGTTGATGGTGACAGGTTTTGGAGTGGTCTTGTTAACCGCATCAATGAGATTCCATGCCTTTTTATAGGAAATATCCAGCGATCTGGCTGCTTTTGACAAGGAGCCGGTCTCATCAATGGCTTTCAATAACCGGATCTTTCCTTCTCCTAAAAATTCCCTGCCATCCAGTTCAATCCAAATCCTGCTTTTGATTTTATATTTCATTTACCTCCATTTAAAAGGGTAGCAATATCACCTCAACAATATCGCCCACTCTTATCTCTGTCCATTCTCCCGGCATCTTGATGAGGGCATTTGCCACGGCAAAAGTTTGTAGCATGGCCGAGCTTTGCCCTTCTAAAATAGAAACACCTCCATCCTTGTATAGTGCTTTTAAAAACTGAGGCCGATCACCATTTTTAATAAAATAAGACTTCGACTCGGCCATTACTTTCATCAGGGCTTTATCCTGTCCTGTCATTTTTTGCAGGGAGGCATATACATAGATGTAAAAGCAGGTCAAAGCGGCCGCAGGGTTCCCCGGAAGTGCAAACAGCAGTGTGTTCTCATTTTTTCCGAAGAAAAGAGGCTTTCCGGGTTTTTGATTTACTTTATAAAAGATTTGCTCAATATCCAATTCCCTGAGTGTCTTCCCAACAAAGTCATAATCTCCAACAGATATTCCGCCGCTGATTATTACCACCCCATTTTCAGCAATAATATTTTTTAAGCTGTTATAGGTCTCATTAAAATTGTCCTGAATTTTATAAACCCTAACATCCCTGAAGCCAAGATCGAGCAGTGCACTTTTGAGCATAACAGAGTTGCTCTCATAAATCTTTCCGAAGGTTAGGGATTTTCCGGCTTCGATAAGCTCATTGCCTGTTGTTACTATTGCAACCGAAGGTTTTTTATTAACAGCAACTTCCGTAATTCCCAAAGAGCTTAAGTAACCTATAGCGGCAGGGGTTAATTTAGTGCCTCTCTTAAGAGCTACCTCTCCTTTTTTAACCTGCTCTCCTATTGGCCGGATATTTTCTCCCGGAACAGCTTCGTTTTCGACGATAATCACCTCGTCCTGTACCTTGACTTTTTCCTGCATCACCACCACATTGGCCGAATTAGGAACGGGAGCGCCCGTGAAAATACGAAGAGCTTCTCCCTTGCTCAAAACGGGCTGATGATGATCTCCGGCCTTTACTTCAGCTATCAGGGAATATGACTCGTCTTCACATAGGTTGAGAGCATAACCGTCCATGGCCGCCTGCCTGAAGGGAGGCATATTAATTGGAGAAAGAACATCCCGGAACAAAATTTCATTTTGCGAATTTTCAACAGGCAAAGTAACCTCCCTTGAAAGTTCTCTGCTGTTTTCAATGACTGACTTTAAAGCCTCTTCAATGCTGACCATGTCAATTCCGTTATGTCATAACAAACATAGCGAAAGGCCTCAGCTCTATATATGATAATTGTCAGGGAAAGAAAAATTCAATATGACCTCAAGAAATGAATTGGAACCGGGAATAGAGTGGCTTCAAATGTTTTCTATACAAGTTATCTGTCACATTCTCCTCAATCTTTTCTCTGTACCTCTCTAAAAGTGGGAAAAACTCACCTTCTTTTTCTGCTGCTATTTTATATGCAGTATGAAGCAGTTGTCTAAAGTGAGGGTTATAATCACCTGAAGCGGAATCATGACGTAGGGCAGCTGCAAACTCCCTTCCGGAGGAGAAATCTTCCGGAGCCGGCAGTTTTGTTTTATCTATCGCTAGAACTGACTTGTAACCTTTCGTCAGTTCCTCATAGCGGTCCAATGCCTCTCTATATAAGTCTATACTGAAGTCAAAACCTTCTCCTTCACTTTCCGCCAGACCTATCAGTTCTTCTAACCAGGTGGTGCCGGCGGTTTTGAGGTGCAAACCAGAATTGTGTTTTTTTATAAGCTTGTTGATCACCCGATAAATGGAAAATTTATCGCTGCCGGTATGAACACTTATTTTAAGATTCTTCGGAAGATCAAATTGCGCAACAGCAAATCTCAGCACCAACAGATCTTCCTCAAATTCCTTTTCAAATTGAGAAATATCGCCAACGTAATCCACTCCTTTGTTGAAGCTTCCGGTGAATTTTGGTGCAATGGTGTTTACAGGTACTCCATAATGAGATAGAGCGGCAAGAATGAAGAAAAGTTCCACGGGAGACTGAGGATGTTCTACCTCATCTATCGAAACTTCAATATGTATATTTTCCTTTTTTTTGCCGGCGATATAGGAGTAAACCTCTCCGGCATTCTTAGCTGCCAGCAGAAAGTTATCCAGCATTTCCCAAAGATGGGTTTTTGAAATTTGCATCTTATGGTCTATACCCGGAATTTTCAATTCCCCTGAATATTCTCTGAAATAGGTTAGAAAATTCTCCTCTTCAGAGGCAGGTGCCTTCTTTCCAATGAATTCGGCCACATCTATCGTAAAAAAATTACTCACCTCCAGAAAAGGATCTACCGTGTTGAAATTGATATGATCGGCATCAACAAAATAAGCTCCCTGAAAACCCACAGTCTTCACTGCTCTATCGGCTTCTTTTCTGAGACTCTCCGGGCTGGTCCCAACGGTTTTATGCTCCCGGTGTGACTTATTCCACACCGGCGTCACCTCCACTCCCTCCTGTCTAAGTTTTAAGATAGCTTTCAACTGTGCCGTGCCTTCTTTTCCAAACCTGTCTCCCACTCCAAAAGAATACTTTCCTAGTCTGCCCATTTTTTCCCTTTTTATACTCCGCTAAAAGCTCCAAAACCTCCATCAACCGCTATAACAGTGCCGGTAACGAAAGATGAAGCATCTCCCGCCAGCCAGTTTGCCGCTCCCTGAAGTTCTTCGGGCTTGCCAAAGCGATTCATAGGAGTTTGCTTTACAATCGTTTCACCACGAGAGGTTAGACTGCCATCTTCATTTAATAAAAGATCCCGGTTTTGCTCTCCAATAAAAAATCCGGGGGCAATGGCATTTACCCGAATCCTGTCGCCATATTTTTGTGCCATTTCTACGGCCAGCCATTTCGTAAAATTGTCTACTGCAGCCTTTGCGGCCGAATATCCCATTACCCGTGTAAGTGCTCTTGTGGCCGCAAGTGAAGAAATATTAATGATACTACCCTTCTTTTGTTCAACCATACTTTTAGAAAATATCAGGGTAGGCAGCACAGTCCCCTTGAAATTGAGCTGATTCACCATGTCAAAATCGTTAATATTAAGATCAAAGATACTTTGATCTGGACTGATGGTAGCACCTTTCATATTCCCACCAGCAGCATTCACCAAGATGTCTACCTTTCCGAATTTTTTTTCCATTGCTTCTCTGGCTGTCTCTAATTTTAGCTTGTCAAGGACATCTGCAACCAAACCCACAGCTTTTCCGCCGGCCCTCTCTATTTCCTCTACTCTGATCTGTACAGTTTCCTCACTGCGCCCCAGGATGCCCACTTTCACTCCTTCGGTGGCCAGTCCCATTGCAATTGCACCTCCCAGCACGCCATTTCCTCCGGTTATAACTGCTACTTTATCTTTTAAATTATTCATTTTAGTCTTATTTTAATTTCCGAGAGAGCTAATAATTCCCATCTCCAGTCCACGCAGTTCTGCGAGGCCACGCAACCTTCCAATGGCCGAATAACCCGGATAGGTGGTTTTCTCCAGATCGTCAAGCATTTGGTGCCCGTGATCTGGTCTCATGGGAAGAGGCCGATTTTTTTGCCCTTTTTGACACTCATAGAAAGTGCGCACCAGCTTGTACATCTCTGCATTCCCCTCCAGGTGGTTCGCTTCATAGAATCTGGAGTTTCCTTCCCGTTGTACTGATCGTAAGTGGACAAAATGAATACGGTCAAAAAAGGTTCGAATAATTTCTGGAAGGTCATTGTTTTCTGAAGCTCCAAAACTACCACTGCAAAAGGTGAGTCCATTGGCTATGGACGGCACCTGCCTGAAAATATAATCCAAATCACCTATATTACTTACCACTCGGGGCAATCCCAATACCGGCCATGGTGGATCATCAGGATGAATGGCCATATTAACACCTGCTTCATCGGCCACGGGAATTATTTCCTCGAGAAAATTCACCAGATTCTCCCGGAGCTGTTCTGCTGAAATTCCCTTATAATCCTCCAGCCCCTTCCGAAGCTTATCCAGAGTAAAACCTTTTTGATCTCCCGGGAGCGCCATTAACAAGCTCTCCTTAAGCCTCGCAAGTTCTTCTTCGGCCATTTGCGGATACCTGCTCTTTGCTTTTTCTACCATAGCAGGATCATAGTCGGCTTCGGCATTCTCTCTTTTAAGTATAAAAAGATCAAATATGATAAGGTCTTCCAAATCGTGCAACAAAGCGGTACCGCCGTCTTCCAGTTCATAGCGCACATTCGTCCGTAACCAATCAAGAACCGGCATAAAATTGTAGCATACCCTGGTGATGCCGCTCCTGCCAAGATTTCGCAGACTCTGCTTATAATTCTCTATAAATGCAGTTTTATCCTTCTTGCCTTGTTTTATGTGTTCATGCACCGGGAGACTCTCTACCACATTCCAGTGCAGAGGAAAGGCATTTTCTTTATTGCTTTGGACAAGTAGAGCTTTTCTCTTCTCGATCTCTTCCACACTCCACACCTCCCCCACCGGGATATGGTGTAAAGCTGTGACCACTCCGTTGGCACCTGCCTGTTTAATAGCCTGTAAATTTACAGGATCATGTGGCCCGTACCACCTCCAGCTTTGTTCAAAGACCATAGCTTATTATTTGTTTCTTCTAAAGTTAAAACCATTTCCCTCCCTTTCAAAACTAAACCGCAATGAATTCTTATGACAGAAGAAATAGCGCAAAAAAGATCTCTACTGCTTCCCAGAAACCGAAGTAGGAACTGTAGCTTCTTTTCCAATAATTACCTCGTCTAAAATGACATTTTTGGTGTTCGTTATTGAAGTAGCATTTTGGGTCTTGTTTACTTTGATGTTGGTGAGTTTTACATTCTCTACCTTACTCTCTTCAAATCCCTGGATAACCACTGCAGTCCCCGTGGCTTCCTCGCAAGTCACATTGGTGATAAAAACATCTGAAATCCTGGAATTAAATCCTTCTCCTTCCCCGTGATAGTTGGCAGTAATGTAAAAGCAATCTTCAACTTTCTGAAGTTCTATATCGTTAATGTATATATTCCTGATATAACCTCCCCGGTCCGGATTAGTTTTGAAGTAGATCCCTCTTTTTAAATAGCCCCAGGCTTTGTTGTTCTCTACGTAGATGTTCTGTACCCCGGCAGACATTTCACTGCCTATCACCACTCCGTGGAGACCTTTTAGAAGATTATTTCTAATCACAATATTTTCTGAAGGTGTAGCTGAATTGGACCGCCCCTCATGATCCCTCCCGGCTTTGATAGCGATATTGTCATCTCCGTTGTCAAATTTCACTTCTTCAATTAAAATATCACTCGCATATTCGGCGTCGAAACCATCGTTATTGAAGTTATGCGCATCAAATTTTAATCCCCGCAGCGTCGCACTTTTCGACTTAAGCAGGTGGACGCACCAAAAAGGGGAATCTTCTATAGTGATATCTTCAAGAAGTATATTTTTTGAATTCACAAACTGGATCAACTGCGGGCGCAGGTAATGCCCTTTGCCAAAGATTCTTTGCTCCACAGGAACTCCTGTATGATTCATTTTCCGGCTTAGTTGTTTATCCTTATCCTCAAGCTTCTTCCAGGCTGCCCAGGCTCCTCCCCCTTCTCCATCAATAGTACCTTTCCCCGTAATAGCAATGTTTTCAAGTTCGTTCCCATAGATAAGCGGACTGTAATTGTAAAGCATTGTCCCTTCCCAACTGCTAAGGACCAGAGGATAATCTTTAGGATTATCCCCGAACCTTATCTTTGCACCTTCCTCAAGATGTAGGTTCACATTGTTCACAAAATGAATTGGACCATTAACAGTATACACTCCCTTCGGAACTATAAGCGTTCCTCCCTTTCTTTTCTTCAGGTGGCTCATAGCCCGGTCAAAAGCTCGTTTATTGTTTGAAACCGAATCTCCCTTAGCTCCAAATTTTATTATGGAAACCGTGTATTCGGGTATCACCGGAAGCTGGATCCTCTCCACGATCTCTTCAGTGGCTGCCTTTCTTTCCGGCTCAGATAATTGCGCCTGGGCATTCACCCCGACCAAGAGAACTACCCACAACAGAATAATTTTTTTCATATCTCTTATTTTAGGAAATCCTCACGCACGGGACTGAAAACGTCAATTAACATGCCTGCCTCAAGGCATACGGCGCCGTGTTTAGCATTAGGCGGAACGAAGAATCCGTCGCCGGTTTCAAGAATTACAGTTTTGCCATCAATGCTGATCTTAAACTTTCCTGAAGCCACGATAGTGCCCTGGGAATGGAAATGCTCGTGCTCATAACCCACTGCGCCTTTTTCGAATTTCACCTTCACCATCATCAGCTGTGTATTATAGCCTGTGATTTGCCGGGTGATTCCGTCTCCGGCGGATTCCCATTTGGCTTCAGCTTCTTTAAAAAATGTCTTTCCGTTTATCATTTTTGAGAGGTATGTTTTTGCTGCCATTTGGGATAATCTTCTTTTATGAGATCTTCAGCGTAATTATCAATGTAGCTGTAGTTGGTGCGCCGTTCATGCTCTATTTCATCAAGATTGTATTTCACCACTCCGTCACGTCCTATGAACATGATTTTATTAGTCCCAATTTCGGTAAAGCGTCCCCAGAGCGGACCACCCTCAGGATCTTCAACCACGATCCTATCACGACCTTCAGGTAATTCCGGGCCCTTGATCCACTCCACTCTTTTTCCCATGACCTTGGCATCTTCAAACCACTGCATGGCGCTTCGGATGGATCTCTTTACTTCTTCCGAAGGGTTTTCTATTTCCATTAAATACCTCACTATTTCGGCACTTTCCTTACCACTTAAAGAGGCTAATTCATAGGCTCTTGCTTTCGCCGGTTCAAGAGTTTTTTTATCGTGCTGCGCACCCCACACCGTGAGTTTACCATCAACTTTCACCTGGGTAGCAAGAATTATTTCCAAACCTTTGTTTACAGCTCTGCGGGCTTTTCTCTTCCTTTCGGAGTCCACGAAAGTGTAGGGTTCTTCATTTTTTGCTACGTCACGCAACAACCTAAGCACTCCTACCATCGCTCCATCGTTGTAAGTAATGTGCTCGTAATATCCTTTTTTAATCGGATAGAACTGAGGCCAACCTCCATTGGGATACTGCGCCTCCAACAGAAAATCAATACCCTTAAAAAATGCCTTTTTATACTCCTCTTTTCCGGTAGCCTTGAAAACTTTGGCCAGGTACCGCAGCTGCGTATGGGTGGCTCCATTGTCTATTGTAGTACCGGCATCTTCTACACTTAATTTCCTAAGCTTTTCTTTCTCCTGGGGAGTAAGCTCATTGGACATGTCAATGTTCTTGTACCAACCTCCATTGTTATGCTGATAAAGCAACACATTGTCTGCGATCCTTTGAGCCTCTTTACTTCCATACCACTGCTCATCCTGTCTCAACGCTTTTCTCCAGGGAATTTTCTCTGAATATTCCACCGCACCAACCGATGGTTCACCCAGGATCTTCTGAAATATAACCGCTTTCTTTATATATTTTTTCAATTCCAGATCCTGCCTTGCAGTCTCCTGAAGTGCCAGGGTGGCAACTATTGTCGCACCTGTTTTAGAAAGATGAGTATCATCGGTTACTCCCCTGGGCTCGTATGGATCTTCCCCCGGCTCGAGGTGTAAATGCAACTGTTTTGAATCCTGGGGACCGTACATGATCTCCAGCCGTTCTGTCAATAACTGCATATCAATAAAAGGTACATTCATATCATTTGCAACCATTCTCACCACCAGGGGATACTGCCCATGAGTATCTATTAAAACTTCATTTTCATTGAAATTCCGCCGCACGATAGAGCTGAAAAGAACGGGTGTTGCTCCTTTCTCTCTCGTTTCTCTCACAAACTTCTCAAGATTGCTCCGGTATTGTGTAAAAGGATTGGTATATCTGGCGGGATCGTTTACTTTTTGATCATTGTGACCAAACTGTATAAAAACAAAATCCCCTGGCTTCAGTTGCTCTTTTACCTTTTCCCAGCGGCCTTCAGCAATAAAACTCCTGGTACTGCGACCGTTCACAGCGTGATTCTCAATATTTATGTCAGAAGTCATCAACTCCGGAAGCATCTGTCCCCAACCGTGCTCCGGATTTTTATCGGGATCCTTTTTATCGGACATTGTGGAGTCACCAATCAGAAAAAGCGTTGGCTTCTCCTGCGCGCCAACTTTCAATGAACAAAGGATCATAAAAAACAGAATTAAATTTTTCATTTTTTGAGAAGTTAAATCAATAGTTTTAAGGTATCCTTTTTTAAAGCAGGATCTTATTTATTCATGGCTTTTGCAGCCCAGTACCAGTCACTGTTAGTGCTAAAAACGTTTTTTAGAGTGTATATAGCAGCCTCTTCTGAAGTGAGCTGATGAGTCCATTCAGCTCTTGTGGAAGCTGAAGCACCTGGACCTGTACTGTTGTATTCGGCATAGTAAGCAGTTCTTTCTTTATTCGGAAACATTTTATCCCCCGGCCAGTGATCCCAGCCTGCCGGAAGTATATGGTCTCCTAGATGAGAATTTATAAATACGGTTTTTGCGTAAGGTCTCCATGGCCTACCGAGGTAAACCTCGTTAACACCTTCGGCAGCAATCAGTTTACAGTCAATGAACACATAGCCGAATTCCTGATTTTGTGGAGTCGCCGCTGCAGTCACAAAAGAATCTTTTAGACTTTTAATAGTACAGTCTTTAAAAACCGCTGTGGCTTCGCCGAAAATAAAATCTGTTGTTCCTTCGATGTAACAGTTAAGATACAACTGCCGGCTTCCTTCTGTGGCCGCGTAAAGCGTATCCTGGCAGCCGGTAATATCTGAATCTTTCATTACAAACCGGTCGCCTTCCACATGTAATGCCACTGCCTGACCTTCTCCACAGGAAGTATTTTGGATGGTAAGATTCTCCATCTTTATATCATTCCCTCTAACCAAAACTGTATAGGAAGTAAAGGTTGAATGCTCTTTTCCAGTCTCCGGATCGATCTTTCCTGAAAAATCATCGTTGGTAATGATGGTTTTCTCCCGATCTTCTCCAATGAGCGTCAGTTGCCGTTTCCAGGAAGGAATCTCCAGTTTTTCATTGTAAGTGCCGGATTTGATCCTGATCACCACTTCCCCCGGACCAAGATCCCGGGTAGAGTTGATGGCTTCCTGAATGCTGCTGAAATCTGCACTCCCGTCTTTTGAAACTGTGATCTCCCGGTATTTGTCTCTTGCTGAAGACGAATTTTTGAAGATCCTATCGAGGAAATTGGTCGTTAATTTTACAGTTTCATCAAACCAGGGATGAACCAGCCAAAAAGCATGAGGCGTTTTGTCTATGGTAAGTACTTCGTTGTAGATCATGTTTTCGTCAAGTATCTGCAGCATGTCATCCCGGCCGGCATGAAATCTTGGGTAAGAACTGTTGATGACCAAAGTAGGAGGAGTTTCTCCATTTACATATTCCAGAGGCGAGGCTTCTTTCCAGGTTTCGAATTTGTCGGCTTTAGAACCGTCGAGCCATGTTGCTGCCATCCAGCCTTCTTCGGCGTCGGGATGAATGAAGGAAACAATTCCGTCGATATTGACAATAGCCTGAACTTCATCTGAAAACGAGGATTTTCCGGAGTTGTATTTTTCAGAATTAGGAGTTACACCAACGAGTGTTGCCAATTGCGCTCCTGCCGAAGCCCCTAAAACAGCAATCTCATCAGTATTTATCTGAAATTGATCTGCATTCGCTTTCATCCATTTTAGGGCATCTTTGAGATCAATTACCCCTGCAGGATAAACTGCTTCCGTTCCAAGCCGGTAAGAGGTAGTGACAGCTACATAACCTTCAGCAGCAAGTTTTTGTGCGAATGGCCGCAGATTCTCTTTAGTTCCGGTAAGCCAGCCCCCGCCATGAACCAACAGAACTGCAGGGAATTTTTCCCCTTTTTCAGCCTTAGGAAGGTAAACATCTGCAGTCAGATTCTTTTCCGCAGTTTCCTTATAAACTAGATTTTCCCGGGCTTCTATACGGTCTGACATCTGTGACTCAACCGGAGAAATGAAAGGATATTCTTTTTTAAGCTTCTCGTAGGTGGTGCTAATGGTATATGGCCTCACCTCATTCTTCTGCGCAATCGTTTCAGGGCAAAGGCAGAAAAAAAAGAGGATCGAAAAAAGGCATTTTTGGAGTCTCATCTTTTTAATTCTTTTATTTTCTAATCAGATTGTGGTTTCTCAAAAATCTGCTTCCGGAGTGAATCTCACTTCGCTGATCCCACCTTTGAACCAGGACCTTTTGTCCATACGAGTGCCAAGGGAAGTTTTAGCATTTTCCCCTATTGGCAGGTATTGAAAATTGCCGGAAACTTCTTCTTTACCGTTCACATAGCCCCGAATATTTCCGTTGCTATACACCATACTAATGGTAAACCATTGGTTTAGCGGGTGTGTATGAGTGGAATCGATCAGAGTAAGGCTTTCATTTTCAGATTTTATAAACCAGTCGCCATACCACTCATTCTGATCGGTCAGCCTGAGTTCAATCAAGATCCGTCGGTTTTCATTCTCCGGATCCTGAATGTGCAAAAATCTCTGTTCCCTATTTTCCGGAAATCCGGGATAGGGTTTAAAATCTACTTCTATGGTAAATTCTTCCATTGCGGAAATGGGATTGGCATATATCAACAAACCATCTTTTTTACCATTAAATTCTACATAATTTGTACCCTCTCCCTCCACAAATTTTGGTTCCCCGTGAACAGTAACAGTATTTCCTCCTATTTCACGGATATTGTCGATTTTCCAAACGACCTCTTCCTGATCGGGCCCTTCGCAGGAGGCGATGAATAGAACTAAAAGAAAAAGAGAAATTCCTCTCATGCGCTTACCGATCAGGAGATCTAATATTCTTTGCCGTTGATGGTGGTGTTCACGAATTGAATGTCCTCAGCATGCTCTATTTTTAGTGGCACCTCCACATTCTTAATAGTCACATTTTTCAATTTCACATTCTTTACAGGGGATTCTTCCCTTCCAATGATCAATACTCCGTACTCTCCGCCATTTTCTACTTCCACATTCTCAAGAAGTATATTTCTTATTACAGGCATAAACTCCCCTTCCTGATTAGCATAGATCGCATACCTGGTATTTATTTTCAACACGGCTTCCTTTACCTGTCCTACTTCCAGATCTTTCACAAAAATGTTCTCAATGGTACCACCTCTTCTTGTATTGGTCTTGATCCTTATCGCACGATCAAGATTCGGGCTGTTCATGGTATTATTGCGGATATAAACATTTCTCACTCCACCGGAAATTTCACTTCCCATAACAACTCCGCCGTGCCCATCTTTCATGGTGCAGTTCTCTACTACGATATTTTCACTGGTGATCCCTACGCGTCTTCCGTCATTATCTCTACCCGATTTTATGGCAATACAGTCATCCCCTGTATCAAAAAGGCAGCCTGTAATGTGTACATTTTTACTGTATTCGGGATTACAACCGTCATTGTTCGGTCCGTGGCTGATTACACTCACATCCTTCACTCTTACGTTGTTTGATTTTATTGGATGCATTACCCAAAATGGTGCATTTACAAAGGTGACTCCTTGGATAAGTACATTTTCACATTCGAAGGGCTCAAAAAAAGTAGGACGAAACTGATGTCCTTCCCCAAAAACACGCTCTTCCACAGGAGTGCCCTTTTCCACCATATCACTTAGACGAGGCAGATTATGAGCGTCATGCTGCTTTACATCCCCGTCTTTATACCCGTATACATCTTTCCCACTCCACGGCCACCAGTTGTCATTGTCCGCCTGGCCATTGAAAGTTCCTTTACCTGTAACGGCTATGTTCTTCTGCTTGTAGGCATAGATCAAAGGGGAATAGTTCATGAATTCCATTCCTTCATAAGAAGTATGAACCACCGGCAGGTAATCTTTTTGATCTGTAGAGAATTTTACTTCTGCACCTTCCTCAAGGTGAAGGTTTACGTTGCTTTTTAGATGAATTGGTCCTGTAAGATAAACTCCGGCGGGAACGAGAACTTTTCCTCCACCGGCATTAGCACAGGCTTCAATAGCTTTTTTAAAGGCTTCATCACTGCTCTTGCTTCCATCAGCCGTTGCTCCATAATCCATGATGTTGAAAACTTCATCGCGAAATTCAGGTACTTTAATATTCTTTACGATCTCGTCTGCCTGCTTCCATGGATCATCAAAATTAACTTCTGCTGAAGTTTCCGTATCGGAAGCTACAGGTTCATTTTGATTCTTGCAAGATATGATCACGAGACCAAGTAAAAGTCCGAGTACTAATTTTAAAATGTCTTTCATTTGAATAATTTGAAGGTTTATCTCAAGAATATTTCGCTGTAATCGATTGCACTAAAATAAAGAAATTTTTATGCTTTAAGGGGCCCTAACCCAGGAAATTTTATGTAAGAAATAAGAGATCGATCAATATTTCATTACGAAAATCAAACTTTTCATGAGAAAAGTCATTTTTCGGCAAAATCTCTCCCTTGAAAATGACAATTTTTGATATCTTTGTTATGCAATTTGTTGCATAGTCAGGATTCGCTTCTCATGAAAGAAAACGGTAAGGTCACCATTTACGACATTTCTAAAAAATTAAATATAAGTGCTGCCACAGTGTCCAGAGCGCTGAACAATAATCCGAAAATCAGCAAAAAAACCAGAGACCTTGTCTTTGCAGCAGCCAAGGAAATGAACTACAAGCAAAACCGGCTTGCACAGGCATTGAAAAGTGGGAAAAGCAAAAATGTCGGAATTATTGTGCCTTACATCAATCGCAACTTTTTCTCTTCTATCATTAGAGGTATTGAAGAAGAGCTGGGACCGCATGGTTATCATGTGATCATTTGCCAGACACATGAGCAAATGGAAACCGAGGTGGAACAGATAAATACGCTGCTTAATACCCAGGTAGACGGCATCTTCATGTCGATCTCGAAATCCACCACTAAAACAGATCATTTTAAAAAGGTACTGGACGAAGGAAAGTCCCTTATCTTCTTTGATAGGAAACTTGATGTGCCTGGAGTGAGCTCTGTAGTTATTGATGACTTCAAGGCCGGATACCTGGCCACAGAACACCTTATATCCCAGGGGTGCAAAAATATTGCACATTTTGCGGGAGATCTTAATCTTGAGATCTATAAGAATCGTTATGAAGGCTATATTAAAGCTCTTAAGGACCACGGATTTCAACCAAATCCCGATTACGTGGTTACCACTCTTAGTAGTGTAGAATCTGGAGCGGCTGCGGTGAGCAAGATCTGGGAATTAAATGAAAAACCTGATGCAATTTTTTCAGCAAGTGATTACACAGCACTGGGAGCTATTCAGGAACTTAAGAGAATCGGAATTAGAATTCCGGAAGACTTTTGTATCTCAGGATTCAGTAATGAACCCTTCACAAAGTATATGGAAATGCCCATAACATCTGTTGATCAAACTCCATTACGTATGGGTAAGATTGCCGCACAGGTGTTTTTAGAGCAGGTTGACAGTCCTCAAAAACTTACTATTGAGAAGAAAGTGGTGCTTGCTCCTGAACTTATGGTGAGAAATTCTTCAGACAGAAGTCTGCACAAGTTGGCTATCCATTAATTTAGAAAAAACAAAAGGGCGTCTTATAAAGACACCCCTCTTTTCCATGGAATAAAATCATCCTGGTTTAGCTCATCTGCCTTAGTAGAGACTTCACCGCTTGCTACTTTTACAATAAATTCGAGGATCTCCTCCCCCATTTCCTCAATGGTTTTCTCGGCTTTTATCACTCCTCCCGCATCAATATCAATAATATCGGGCATTCTGCGTGCAAGGGTAGTATTGGAAGAAACCTTCACCACCGGTGCTACAGGATTGCCTGTAGGCGTACCGAGACCTGTGGTAAAAACCACCACATTAGCACCCGCTCCAACCATAGCAGTTGTGCTCTCCACGTCGTTCCCCGGAGTACACAACAGGTTTAGGCCCGGTTTGGTAACGTAATCTCCATAATCCAGAACATCCTGTATCGGTGACGTCCCGCCTTTCTTAGCTGCTCCAGCCGACTTCATGGCATCAGTAATAAGTCCGTCCTTGATATTTCCCGGGGATGGATTCATATCAAAGCCCGATCCTGCATCAATTGCCGATTTTTCAAAAGCCCTGGTGAGTTCTAAAAATCTTTCTGCCAGCTCATCATTAACACAGCGGTTGATCAATTCCTGCTCAATTCCGCAGAGTTCCGGGAATTCAGAAAGTATAGGCGAGCCTCCCAATGCCGAAAGCAAATCTGAAGCATAGCCGAGAGCCGGGTTTGCTGATATTCCGGAGAATCCGTCAGAACCACCACATTCCAAACCTAACTTCAGCTTTGAAAGTGGTGCAGGTCTTCTCGGGATCTCATTCGCTTCCTTAATAGCAGCGTAAGACTCCCTGATGATCTTACTCATCATTTCATCAATGGTGCCCTCTTGCTGCTGTTCAAAAATTAATACGGATTTTTCACTATTAAAGTTTATTCTATCAAGCGCTCTTTTAAAGATATCTATCTGAAGGTTTTGACAGCCTAAGCTAAGTACAGTTGCTCCCGCAACATTTGGATTATTTACATAACCAGCCAGCAATCTTGCCAGTGAAGCCGAATCCTGTCTTATTCCTCCACAACCTCCCTGGTGGGTGATGAATTTAACTTCAATATTGTCAAAGATCTCGCTCTCTTCCTCTTCTACCTCAACAGCTTCGGAAGCATCCTCTCCCTGAATCAGCCGTCGTAACAACAGCCGCTCCCGGGATGGCTTTCTAAAGGAAAGCTCCTTCTCAAAAACCTCTTTTAGAAGCTCAATATTTCTGTTCTCACAAAATACGAGTGGAAAAAACAGCCATACATTTTTCGTCCCCACCTGTCCGTCGGCGCGGTGATAACCATTAAAGGTCACGTCCTTCCACTTTGAAACATCAGGTGCGTTCCAGCCAGTAGTTTCAGTCTTCTTATGAGCCTGTGCAGCCTGATGCTTCACATTGTCGACAGTAAGAACTTCACCTTTTTTTATGGCAACAGTAGCTGTTCCCACCAGGACACCATACATATAGATCTTATCTCCTTCCCCGAGGTCTACCAAACTAATTTTGTGTTTGGCAGCAACATCGGTGAGAACATCAATTTTATTATTCCCAAGGCTCAATACCTCCCCTTTCCAGAGATCTGCAAGGGCTACCGCGACATTATCTTCGGGATGAACTTTAATTATTTTCGTCTCCATAATTCTTAGCTTTTCACTTTTGTCTTCTCTCGAAAGGATCGAAAGCCTTCTTCCACTCCTTTTTCCTCCAGCTCTTTGATCGCCACTTTGATCTGTTCTTTTAACTCCGGAACAATCGTAAGGTCTTGCCCCCAGTAATCTTCTTTTTTAAGCACCTCTTGGGTCAATTCCTCCAGATCATCTTTCTTCCAAACCCTGCTAAAGAAATCCTTTATCTGTTGATCATCCTGAACAGGCAGCGTTTCTCCTTTCCACTCGCCTTTGTAGAACCTTATCAAACAGGCAAAGGCAAAAGTGAGTCGCACCGGCAAAGTAGATTTCCTCTTCTGATATTCAAGCAGACTGGGCAACACCCTCACTTTAAACTTTGAAATTGAGTTAAGGGCGATACTTGCCAGTTGATGTTTAATAAAAGGATTTCTGAAACGGTCAAGTACTTCTGAAGCAAAGGAATTTAGTTCTTCTTCCGCAAGATCGAGTGTCGGATTTATCTCCTCAAAAATGGCATTTTTGACGAACTTTCCGGTGAATTCATCATCAACCGTCTCTTTTACAGTCTCCTTTCCGCTGAGAATTGCGAATGGCACCATCGTGGTGTGAGCACCGTTTAAAATTCTAACTTTGCGTGTGCGGTACGGCTGAATATCCTTCACAATAAGCACATTCTCATCTATTTTATCAAAGGGGATTTTTGATTTAAAAGCTTCCCCTCCTTCGATCACCCACAGTAGAAATACTTCGGCTGTGACAATAAGCTTGTCCTCAAATTCCAGCTGACTTTGATATTCTTCTATTTCGGCTCTTGGATAACCGGGAACAATTCTGTCGACAAGAGTATTGTGAAAAGTATTGTGCTGCTCTATCCAGTTTTTAAAATTACCATCCAGTTTCCAAAGCTCCACATACTCCAAGATGATCTCTTTAAGATTGTCTGCATTGTAGTTGATAAGCTCGCAAGGAACTATAGTCAATCCTTTATCGGCAGCTCCGTTGAAATGCTGATATCTCTTATAAAGAAGGGCTGTCACCTTCGCCGGAAAACTATTGTGAGGAACATTTTCAAGCGCATCAGATCCATTAAAAGCAATACCTGCTTCCGTGGTGTTGGAAATGAGAAATTGCAGTTCTTCTTCAGTAGCCAGGTCCAGATAAGCTGAATAGTCCTGATAAGGATTCAAAGATCTCTGAATACAGCTGATCGTCCTCTTCTCCTGAATTTCCTTTCCGCCCTTAACACCTCTCATAAACAGGTTGTAAAGCCCATCCTGCTCATTGAGCATTTCCACGAGGCCGGCATCAATAGGTTGCACAACGGCAACCCCGGCATTAAAATCTGCTTCTTTATTTAATTTATCGATAAGATAGTCAACGAATGCCCGCAAGAAATTCCCTTCTCCAAACTGAACAACTTTTATTGGAAGGTCTGAAGTAATTCCTGCGGTTTTTCTATTTAATCTTTCCATACTATTTTTCTTAGTCTTAAAATTCTATTCAAACAACTTCGGCAGCCACAGGGAGATCTCGGGTATGAATGTCACCAGCAACAATACAATGAACATGGCGACGTACAGGGGCATCAAAGGTTTTATCACTTTCTGAATACTAGTTTTTGCAACACTCACTCCTATGAACAACACAGAGCCCACCGGCGGAGTACAAAGTCCGACGCAGAGGTTCATTACCATCATAATTCCAAAATGAACCGGATCCACTCCAAGTGCTGTCACCACGGGTAAAAAGATTGGCGTAAAGATCAAAACCGCAGGAGTCATATCCATAAAAGTTCCCACAAACAGCAGCAGGAGATTTATGATAAGAAGAATAACGAAAATATTATCACTCAAACTCAGCAAGGCATCACTTACGGCCTGCGGAATGTTCTCATAAGACATTACCCAGGACATACTCATGGATGTAGCAATAAGCAGCATCACTATGGCTGTGGTTCCCACCGAACTCAGGAAGACCCCATGAAGATCACTCACTTTTAGTTCCCGGTTTATAAAGGACAGAATGAGACAGTACAGAACCGCAATTCCCGAAGCCTCGGTGGCTGTAAAGATTCCCGAGACAATACCACCAATGACCACGACCAACAGCAGTAAACTGGGAAGGGCATGTAAGAAGGTAACAGCAATGTTCTTTAGGTTGGCAGGTTCCCCGGCAGGATATTTCTTCTTTTTGATCCAGATCGCTGCCACAAGCATAAGAGCAAGCCCCATCAAGATCCCCGGAAGATATCCCGCAAGGAAGAGAGAAGCAATAGAGACTCCGCCACTGGCGAGGGAGTAAACAATGAGGACATTAGACGGCGGGATTATCAGACCTGTTGTAGACGAGGTAATATTCACTGCCGCTCCAAATTGTTTGGAATATCCTTCCTTTTCCATTGCCGGACCCAGAATCCCGCCCATAGCCGAAGTCGCTGCCACTGCAGATCCCGCTATAGCCCCAAACAACATTGCGGCAACTACGTTAACATAGATCAATCCTCCCGGCAGTGCGCCCATGAGCGCTTTGGCAAAGGCAATGAGCCGGTTGGCAATCCCTCCCTGATTCATTATTTGACCTGCCAAAATAAACAGGGGAATGGCTAAGAGTGAAAAACTATCCAGGCCTGTGGCCATACGTTGCGCTACTGTTGTAAAAGAAGCAAGCGTGTCAATTGATGCCAGTATTGTGAGTACACATGAGATCCCTATTGACCAGGCAACAGGAACTCCTATCGCCAGCAGGATCACAAAGGACAGCACCAATATTAAAACCTCTGACATCATACTAAATACGTTTTTGAATGAATGATTTCGTGTACTTTATAATATATCACCAATAAACCGCTCACCGGGACTATGCTGTAGATCCATGAGAGAGGTACTCCCAAAGCTGCTGAAGACTGACCAAGCAAATCGTTTACATATACCAGGTTGCCACCTCCAATGACCAACACCGTTAAACTGAACAGAATGATAAGAACATTAATAAAGATGCGCAGTCTTATCCTGTTGGCAGAATTTAATTTAGGAGGTAAAATATCTATTGACAGGTGCGTTTGTTGCCCCGAAGCATAAGCCGCCCCTAATATCCCTATCCAGATAAAAAGGAATCTCGCCAGCTCTTCGGTAAAGGAGCTGGGGGAATTCAAAACGTACCTTGAAAAGATCTGCCACAGGACAGATAACACCATTAGAGTGAGGAGTACCACCAGGAAGTTTCCTAAGATCTTGTCTATTTTTCTTCTCATAATTATTTGATTTCCTGGATCTCCTCGATTAATTTTTTCATCTCAGGATCTTGAGAAAATTCCTCATACATAGGCTCTACCTTTTGCCGAAAAAGCTCTTTTTCAGGATAAATCACTTGCACCCCGGCCTTTTGGATCTCCTCCATGGCTTCCAGTTCTGCTGCTCTCCAGATCGTTTTTTGATACTCTGAGGATTCCATAGCAGCTTCTTTTAACCATTTTTGCTGTTGCGGGGAAAGGTCATTCCATATAAGGGTACTTATCAATAATTCATCGGGAAGTGCAGTATGTTCATCTACAACAAAGTATTTACACACTTCATAATGACGGGAAAGATAGAAGCTGGGCAAATTATTTTCGGCCCCGTCAACGATTCCCTGCTGCAGGGCTGTATACAGTTCTCCCCAGGCAATGGGTGTAGGGGACCCGCCCAGGTGCTTCACCATATTAATGGCAGTATTACTTTCCATAACCCGCAGTTTCAAACCTTTCAGGTCTTCAGGTTTCTCTACCGGTACCTTACTGTAAAAGCTGCGGCTTCCTGCATCGTAAAAAGTGAGGCCTTTTAACCTTTTGTCAATACTCTTATTCAGGAATTCTTCTCCTATTTCACCTTCCAGAACTGCAAAGCGATGTTCCCTGTCCCTGAAAAGGAATGGCAGTCCAAAAAGTTGCAGACTGGGAACAAAGTTTTCAAGAACTCCGGTGGAGACCTTTGTCATTCCTAAACTTCCTATTTGAAGTAGTTCAAGGGTTTCCCTTTCTGATCCTAATTGCTGGTTTGGGTAAATATCAATGGTCATTGTCCCTCCCGATTTCTCGTACAGACGCTCGGACATATAGACCATTGCTTTATGTACAGGGTGAGAGGTATCAAGGCCATGGCCCAGTTTGATTTTTTTTACTTTGTTTTGTTCATCACAACCCGCTACCGCAAATAGCAGCACAAGGATAAATACAAAATATGTTTTATTTTTTAAGATCTTCATCATCTATTATTGATAATCTAATAATACCCTCCAGCCTTCAGACTTCCTGCCGATAAGACATTATCTTTTAATTCTTCCATCAGTTTTTCCATTCGCCACTTCCAGGACTTCCTCTACACTAACAAGGTTTACATCTCCTACATGTGTATGTTTTAAAGCACAGGCTGCATTGGCAAAATCTAATGCTTCCTGATCTTCAAAATGCTGTAAACCATATAAAAGTCCGGCCGCAAAAGCATCGCCGGTCCCAATGCGATCCACAACATTTGTGATCTCCAGTTCGCTGGTGGTAAGATATTCCTTACCGGTCCACGCTCTTCCATAAATTTTCTGCCAGGAGGCATTTACACTTGTCCTCACCTTATCAAAGACCTTTGTGACTGACGGGTACTCAGCTATCAGAGCTTTTGCGGCAGCAATGAAACCTTCCTCATCAGAGGAATATTCAGAATCCAGGATCTCATTGATCTCGCTAACTCCACCAATGAAAATATTGGAAAGAGAAATTAGCTCTTTCAGGACTTCTTTACTGTTTCTCCCATATTTCCACAAGTTGCTTCTATAAGCAGGGTCGGAGGTTACAAGCACTCCTTTTTGGGAAGCCATTTCGAGACCTGCCTTAAGGGTCTGGTAGGCTCCTTCTGATATAGCAGGCGAAATTCCACTCCAATGTAAAAATGCAGACTTACTGAGAATGGCTTCCCAGTCTACCTGCTCCGGACTTATATTAGCGAAGGAACTATTACGCCGGTTATAAGCCACCTGGCTTGACCGCATTGAAGAACCTACTTCCAGAAAATACAGACCTAAAGGAAAGTCCACCTTGTTAACCGCAGAGATTCCTATTCCATACTTCCTCAAAGTCGAAATTGCAGCTTCACCAACAATGTCATTGGAGACATTGGTAACATGCTGTACTTCTACTCCCAGGTGAGCCAGGGAGGCAGCAACGTTCATTTCGGTGCCTCCAAAGAAAAAGTCCAGATGATTAGCCTGCAGGAGCTTGCGGTTATCTGATGGCGATAGACGCATCAAAACCTCACCAAAGGTGACGGTTTTTCTCTTTTCTGAAGCTTCTTCCTGCATGTAACACATATAAAAAACTACAGGCAAAAGCACCTGTAGTTTTCTGTTCTTAATCTATTTTCTGAGCCTTTTAATAAGGTCCAATGTCTCTCTTACTGTTTTTTCAAGCCCTGCATAATCTTTGTTGGCAATAACCTCCTTGGAAATAAGGTTAGATCCCATTCCCACGCAGGTTACACCGGCGTCAAACCAGCCTTTCAAGTTGTCTTCTGTAGGAGAAACTCCTCCTGTAGGCATAATACTGGTCCAGGGTTGAGGTCCTTTTATTCCTTTTACAAAGCCGGGACCATAGGTCCCACCAGGAAAAAGTTTTACTATTTCGCAACCCAGTTCCTCGGCACGGGCAATTTCGGTAAGAGAACCACAACCGGGAGACCATAATACTTTACGCCGGTTACAAACCACCGCTATATCTTCTCTCAGAACCGGAGTAACGATAAAGTTCGCTCCCAACTGCATGTAGAGAGATGCAGCGGCCGCATCGGTTACAGATCCTACTCCCATGATCATTCCCGGAAGTTCCTTTGTTGCGTATTTGTTAAGTTCTCCAAAAACTTCAAAAGCGAAATCTCCACGGCTGGTGAATTCCAATAGCCGTCCACCACCATCATAACAGGCTTTAAGTAATTTTTTCCCCAGTTCAACATCAGAATGAAAAAACAAGGGAACCATCCCTTGCTCTTTCATTACCGATGCTACTTCTATTCTTGAATATTGAGCCATAGCTTTATATTTTATCGGGCCACACGGCCAGAGGCATCACCGCCCATTAATTTTTTAACCTCATCTATAGTCACCAGGTTCGCATCACCTTTGATGGTGTGTTTTAATGCAGATGCAGCTACGGCAAAGTTCAGTGCGTTTTGATCATCTTCAGGATATTTTAAAAGTCCGTAGATCAATCCGGCCATGAAGGAATCTCCTCCTCCAACTCTATCCACAATGTGGGTGATGTTGTATTCAGGAGATTTGAACATGGTTTCTCCATCGTAAAGCACTCCCGCCCAGGTATTGTGGGAAGCAGAAAGTGATCCTCTTAGCGTGGTAATCACCTTCTTGGCATTTGGGAACTTCTCCATCATTTGCTGACAAACAGAAAGGAATGCTTCAGCTTTTACGTGTTCTCCCTGGGTTGTAATATCAAGTCCTTCAGGCTTGATTCCGAAGTGCTTTTCTGCATCTTCTTCATTTCCAAGAATGATATCACAGTACGAAGTCAATTCGGTCATGATCGCTTCCGGCTCTACTCCGTATTTCCAAAGCTTCGCGCGGTAGTTAAGATCTGTAGAAATGGTTATACCTTTTGCACTTGCAGCCTTAACAGCTTCAAGGCAGGCATCGGCTGCTCCCTGGGAAATAGCGGGCGTTATCCCCGTCCAATGGAACCATCCTGCGCCGTCAAAAACCTCATCCCAATCTACCATTCCTTTTTCTATCTCAGACATGGCGGAATGTGCCCGGTCATAAACCACTTTACTACCACGGCTAACAGCACCGGTCTCTAAAAAGTAAATTCCGAGGCGGTCTCCTCCAAAGATGATCTTATCTGTCCCCACGTTTCTCTTGCGCATTTCCATCAGGGCACATTCCCCGATGTCGTTTTTAGGTAAGCGGGTAACGAAATCTACCGGCACCCCATAATTAGCCAGAGACACCGCCACATTAGATTCTCCTCCTCCATATACTACATCAAAACTGTTCGCCTGAGAAAACCGAAGATGTTCCTGCGGCGCCAGACGTAACATTATTTCACCAAAAGTCACTACTTTTTTCATAATCTGTGTTTAGTTAAATCAATATTTCAGCTTTAAAATCCTCATATAGATCTAAGCTGCTTTAAAAGTTAAAATATTCCTTTGCGTTTTTGTAGCTGATATTCGCTACTGTTTTGCCAACAAGCTCCATATCATCTGGTAATTCTCCTTTTGCCATCTCTTCCCCAAACAAATTACATAAAACTCTGCGGAAGTACTCGTGACGCGGAAAAGACAGAAAGCTTCTGGAGTCGGTCAACATCCCAATGAAAACACTTACCAGCCCCATGTTTGAAAGGGCATCAAGTTGATCTATGATTCCCTGCTTTTGATCAAGGAACCACCAGCCCGATCCAAACTGTACTTTTCCTTTTATGCTTCCGTCATTAAAATTACCTATCATACTGGCAAAAACAGCATTATCGGCAGGATTTAGGTTGTACAGAATTGTTTTGGTGAGCTTGTTCTTACCATCAAGGTGGTTGAGGTATTCAGATATTTTCTCGGCCTGGGGATAATCTCCAATAGAATCCCATCCGGTATCAGGACCCAACTTCTCAAGCATACGCTTATTGTTGTTCCTTAGAGCGCCAAGGTGAAATTGCTGCACCCATCCAAACTCATGGTAGGTCTCGCTTAGGAACAACAGAATTGAGGTCGTGAATTTCCTTACCTCCAATTCAGAAATTTCTTCTCCCTTTCTCTTTTTTGAGAAGATAGATTCTATTTCGGCTTCAGTAAACTCTTCAAAGGAAATTGAATTCAGTCCATGATCACACAATCTGCAGCCATTCTCGTGGAAAAATTCGACCCTCTTTCGCAACGCATTCTGAAGGTCCTTATAAGAATTAATCGATGCTCCCGCAACTTCTGCAAGTCGATCCACATAGGAATTAAAGGAAGGAGAATCTATAAGAACAGCTTTATCTGGACGAAATGCGGTGCTCACTTTAATTTCGAAGTCACTTTCTGCCAATTGCCTGTGGTATTCCAAGGTATCGAGGGGATCTTCGGTAGTACAAAGCGCTTCCACTCCCATTTTTTTCAGAAGTCCGCGACAGGAATATTCCGGTTGTCTTAGTTTTTCGTTGACAGCATCATAGATCCTTTCGGCTGATTCTTCATTCAGGAGTTCATCAATTCCGAAGTATCGCTGAAGCTCCAGGTGGGTCCAGTGGTACAGCGGATTACGAAGGGTATGAGGCACCGTTTTGGCCCAAGCCAGGAATTTCTCCCTGTCTGAAGCGTCACCTGTAATATATTTTTCATCGACGCCCATGGTTCGCATTGCACGCCATTTGTAGTGGTCGCCGGCGATCCATACCTGAGTAATATTATCGAACTGCCTGTCTTCTGCGATCTCTTTGGGAGAAAGGTGGTTGTGGTAATCAATGATAGGCTGCTCTTTGGCAAAGTTGTTATACAGATCTTTCGCCTGTTGGCTGTAAAGCAAAAAATCGTCTGTAATAAATTTTTTGGATTTCATTTTTAACTGTTTATTCAAAATTTATGGAGTTAGCGGCCCATCCAGCCACCATCTACCAAAACAATGGAGCCGTTCATGTAATCACTTGCTTTGGAAGCAAGGAAGACAACAGGCCCTTTAAAATCTTCGGGTTCTCCCCATCTACCTGCAGGAATTCTCGCAAGGATAGAAGTGCTCCTATCCTCATCTTCCCGCAAGGCTGCTGTATTATCTGTAGCTATATAGCCGGGAGCAATGGCATTGATCTGCACCCCTTTTGAAGCCCACTCATTGGAGAAGGCTTTTACAAGTTGCCCCACGGCACCTTTAGAAGCTGCGTATCCGGGAACTGTGATTCCACCCTGGAAAGTGAGAAGGGAGGCTGTAAAAATAATTTTCCCACTTCCTCTCCTGATCATTTCTTTCCCGATCTCCCGGGTCAAAATGAACTGAGAATTCTGATTCACCTCGATCACCTTATCCCAATATTCATCGGGATGTTCGGCGGCAGGTTTTCTCATGATGGTTCCGGCGTTATTCACGAGGATATCAATGATCGAATTATCAGATTTAACTTTTTCAATAAAGGCGTATAGGCTCTTCCTGTCTGAAAAATCACATTGATAGGCTGAGAATTTTCTTCCGGCAGCTTTCACTGCTTTTTCAATTTCTGAACCTTCTGCCTTTAAGCTTGTAGAAACACCGATGATGTCTGCGCCCGCTTCTGCAAGACCCTGGGCCATGGCGAAGCCAATTCCGCGGTTACATCCTGTAACCAAAGCTGTTTTTCCGGTTAGATCAAATAACTTCATAATTACTGGAGGTTACCGGGATCAACTTTATCCATATCTCCGTAATCGAGGTTTTCACCTGCCATTCCCCAAATAAAAGTATAATTTGAAGTTCCGGCTCCGGCGTGGATAGACCATTCCGGAGATAACACTGCCTGATGGTTCTTCATAAAGATGTGTCTTGTTTCATCCGGCTGCCCCATGAAGTGGCTAATGGTTTGCCCCTCTTCCAAATCGAAATAGAAGTAGGCTTCCATTCTACGGGCATGTGTATGTGGAGGCATGGTGTTCCACACGTTTCCTTCAACCAGCTCGGTCATTCCCATTTGTAACTGACAGGTCTCAACTATACTGTTCACGATAAGTTTGTTCAGGATCCTTTTGTTGGCGTATTTTTCATCCCCCAGGTGAACTACTTCAGCATCCTCTTTTCCGACTTTCTTAGTGGGATATTCTTTATGCGCAGGAGCAGAATTGAGATAAAAAACAGGTTGATCTCCGCCTGACTTCTTAAAAACGACATTTTTAGTTCCCTTTCCTACATAAAGCGCTTCTTTGTGCGCCAACTGAAATTCCTTTCCATCAACCTCAACAACTCCGGTTCCGCCAACGTTGATCACCCCGAGTTCTCTGCGGTCCAGAAAATTTTCGGCTTTTAGATCATCAATGGTTTCAAGTTTCAAATCCTTACTTACAGGAAAAGCCCCACCTACAATGAACCGGTCATACATGGAATATGTGAGATTGATCTCGTCATTACTGAAGAGATTCTGAATCAAAAAGTGTTCTCTTAACTCCTGGGTAGTATATCTTTTGACATCATTTGGATGATGTGCGTAACGTAATTCTGATTTTGTCATTTCGAAGTGTTTTTGCTATTCTACTTTGTTTTACTCTAAAGTGCAGAAGGTAGGACTTCCTGCCGCACCCCCTGTGGGATTCCAATTTATGCAATCGATTACACAAATATAGAATTTTTTCAGCGAAAAGGTTTTCTTTAGCGTTAAAATCCTACAGAACAGGGAAAAAATATGAAGTCTCAAAAATGTCATTTTTGAGACTGCTTTTTTTGCTTTTGATCCCTAAGATCTACTAGTCCCTCGTATACCAGTTTCGCAACTGCCTTAGCTCCTTCAGGTTGAAAATGCGTATTGTCGCTGCTACCTTCGGGATAAGCTTCATAAATACCGGGGCCAAAATTCATGAAGTAATTTTCGGTTACGTAATCCTTACCTTTTTCGGTAAAATGATCCATCGATCTTTGTGTAAGATCAATGAGATACACATTCAGTTCATTTGCCACCTCAACAGCAGCTGTGTAATAGTCTCCATGTACATTCTGCAGTTTACCGTCTTCCCAGGGGTAATTGCGGTTCACAGGAGTTAAAATCACCGGAATTCCACCTTTTTGACGGGTCTGGTTTACGTAAAGCCGCAGGTACTCCTTGTAACCTTCTACCGTAACATACCGCTCATGCTTATTTTCGGCGGCATCATTGTGCCCAAATTGCATCAACACCAGATCTCCTTTTTGAAGACTCTCATAAACCGAAGACCATCTCCCTTCCTCAAAAAAAGTGCGGGTGCTACGGCCACCACGAGCTCTGTTATCAATTACTACAGAATCTCTTTTTATTATATGTGACAAAGGTTTCAGGTTCTTTTTAATCATTGTTTCCTGAAACACCTGCCCCCATCCCATCAAAGGATATCGTGTTTTCATGTAGTCCTTCCCGGGATCATAATCGCCGCTGTAATCGGCCATGGTAGAGTCACCTATAAGGTACACCTTTACCACCTCCTCCTGCTGAAACATGAGAAAAGGAACTAAAATGACTATTAAAAAGAAAGGTTTAAAACTCATAACATTCATTTTTTACTTACTAAACCTGAACCAGTCAAAATCGGCGTAACCTGAGTCGTTGGTCTTGTTTTCTTTAGTGGCAAATATCCCGACTTTTGCACCAACCCACTTTCCTTCTCTTGCTGTGAAATCTTCATTTATTTTGGTGAATTTCCTTCTGTCTTCACTGTAACTGAAGGTACACTTCGCATTTTTGTCCACTTCTACCCTGAAGTAAACTTCCTTTCCTAATAGCTTTTTCAGCTGTTTCTTTTGTTCCGGATTTCCTTCATCTGCTTTTTCGGCTTCAGCAAAAACCACATAGATCCCATCCTTTTTGCTTTCCAGAGCCACATAGGCGTAGGATCTTCCCATCACAATGAGTCCGGCTTTTTCATTCTCCAGATCCTTGTTTGGATGGAAAGTCAATTTGGTTGTAGTGGTAAATTCCTGTGCAGGAAACTTCTGCAGTAAGAGGCTTGGCGCATCCCAAAGGTTCTTTGCTCCTGCCGGCAGTAATTGAGTGTATAGTCGCAACTGTCCTTTCGCCGGATTGGCAAAGGCCCAGGTAGCGTTGGGATTTGCCTGCCACTGCCACTGGAGCCCTATATTATTTTCGCTAAATTCATCAGAATCTTTTGGAGTTTGTACAGGATAGGTTTTTCCTACATTGGGCTTACGGAAAGACATTACCGGCTGCCCGGTTCCATCCCCGTCTTTATCCTCTCCCATTGTTGGCCAGCCATTCTTCCAGGTCATCGGCTGCATGTGAACTATACGCCCGTAAGCTTCCTTGTCCTGAAAATGAATGAACCAGTCCTCTCCATTTTCCAGTTCGATCCAGGCACCCTGGTGTGGTCCATTGATATCTGTGCTGCCCTGTGCCAGAGAAACGTGCTCCTCGTAAGGACCGTAAGGATTCTTTGAACGCAGGATCAATTGCCATCCGGTGGAAACTCCGCCTGCAGGGGCAAAAATGTAATAATAGCCGTCCTTTTTGTAAAACTTGGTGCCTTCTACTGTAGGATGATCTTCATGACCGTCAAAAACGATCTTTCCGGCACCGGTAGTTTTGGTGCCTTCCCAATTCATAGGTTTCACAACCAAAATACTCTTTATTCCTGCACGGCTTCCCGCAAAGGCATGAGACAAATAGGCTTTCCCGTCCTCGTCCCACAGCGGCGCGGGATCAATAAGCCCTTTTCCAGATTCCACCAGTACAGGCTCTTCCCATTCTCCCGCAGGATCTTGGGTCTTCACCATATAGATCCCAAAATCGGGATCTCCCCAGTAAATGTAATATTCCCCTTCGTGAAAACGAAAAGCCGGTGCCCAAACCCCATTTCCATGTTGGGGGGAGCTGAAATGTTCGTCGGGCACCTGGCGATCCAAAGCATGACCTATTAACTTCCAATTTACCAGGTCTTTAGAGTGCAAGATCGGTAAGGCAGGGGCCGAATTAAAGGAAGAGGAAGTCATATAAAAGTCATCCCCAACTCTCACCACATCGGGATCTGAATAATCTGCATGTAGAACAGGATTTTTATAAGTGCCATCTCCCTGATCGGCCACCCATACGTTCGACTTAAAATTTTCCTGAGCATTTGTTATTTCTCCTCCAAAAGCTGAAAGAATGAATATTGCCGCTAAATTTTTAAGCCTGTTCATCTTATTCTAATTTTCCGGATTCCTGAAGTCGGTTTAAATGCTCATCAAGTTCGGTGATGAACGCCTCTTTGGTAGTGATCCCTCCCGGCTCCTGTTCCCAGGCGGCAAGGAAATAATAGGTTATTGGTTCTGCCGTTTCGTTGAAGATCACCAGGTGGTCATGCGGACCTTCCTTAACTTCTTTCACATCGGCAGTTTTGTAAAACAGCGCCATACCAAGTTTGTCCTGATCGTTGACTAAAGTCTGATTGCCGTAAGTAGCGATGTATGCCCACTCTCCAGCTTCACTTTGCTTCTGAAGCAGGTCGATATTTTCAAACTTTACGATCCCTGTTGTAAGTCCTTCAAGAGGTTCAGAAAGGTCTAATGTGGCTTTGGTAAAACGACCTTCCGGAAAAATGCTGAGGGTTGAAGTAAGATCCACAGTATCTGCACCTGTTACCCAATCGGAGTACTCGATCCTGACTTCTGAAGAGGCATCTGAATTTGAGACGTGCGCACGGGTATTACCTACATTCCTGAAGTGGGCTACAGTGTCATTCATGAACCTGCCGTAGCTCCCAATTCCCAATGATTTTCCGGCCTTTAGGATATCCATGCCCCAGGCAGCTTCCTCGTGGTAAGAATCAAAACCGTCCTGCCCCACCTGCGGAAGGACCAGAGTATCTGTTTTCTTTCCGAAGACATCTATGGCATTTCGCCAGTCGAGGTACAGTCGGTATCCCACCTGTGGATTCTCCCACCCCGGGCCTTCATACCTTATGTAGTAGGAATGATCTGTATGCTCCGGTGGCAGCGTTAGTTCCTCTACATTCTCAAAAGTGCCGCCTTTGTATTCCCGGCCTTCCCATTGGCCTCCTTTCTTCACCGAGATCTCGGCATAGGTTTGTGGTTGAGCAGTCGCGCTGTTTTCCGGAATCAGACGTTCCTCTTTATTTCCATTTTCTTTACAGCCGAAGGCGGCTATTAGTAGAGAAAAAGCTAAATATTTCGATATTGATTTCATTGTATTGTTTCTGATCGTTATTTCTGAAGGTCTTCATATTGCAGAGAGGCAAGAATAAATGGCCCTACTCCTTTTGGATCGTTATCTCTGATGATCTCATTGATGTAATATTCGTAAGAGCCATCGCGGTAAGGATCACCTCCCAGTCCTGCAACTCCGTTTACATCGGTAAGGCTAATGGTTCCATCCTCGTTTTCTTCAATGAACTGTTCCAGGATCCCTTCGTAAGCTTGAATACCATGTTCTCTAAATTTTGGATCGAGATAACCTTTATCAACTCCTTTAAGTAGAAAATATGCGAACATGCTTGATGCAGAAGCCTCAAGATAATTTCCTTCCCTGTCTCCCTGATCCATCACCTGATACCACACGCCTGTTTCATCCTGATATCTTACAATGCCTTCGGCAAGTTTTTGCGCTATATCGACAATTTCGTCGCGTCTTGGATGATCCTCAGGTAGGAAATCCAGCACATCGACAACAGCCATAGCAAACCAGCCAATACTTCTTCCCCAATAATTCGAGGAAAGTCCTGTTTCAGGATCTGCCCAGCGCTGCTCTCTACTCTCGTCCCACGCGTGGTGGTAAAGACCCGACTCTTCACTGTAGTGGTACTTATCTACCAGTGCAAACTGTTTGGCCACATCATCAAAAAGTTCCGGTTCGTCAAAGGTTGCAGCATAGCGGGCTAAGAAGGGACAACCCATGTACAGGCCATCCAACCACATTTGAGAAGGATAGATCTTCTTGTGCCAGAAACCACCTTCAGAAGTTCTGGGGTGTTCCCTCATTTGATCTCTTAGCGTCTCCACAGCCTTGCGATATCTCTCTTCTCCTGTTTCTTCATAAAGACCTATGAGAAATCTGCCTCCCTGCACGCGATCAATATTGTAATCTGATTGTTTATAGGTCTTGATCACGCCTTCTTCATTGATCATGAATTCAGCAAAGTTCTTGATGTAATCGAGATACTTCTCATCTCCGGTAGCCTCGTAAAGCTTCTCCATGGAGGTCATGATAAGACCATGAGTGTACTCCCACTTTGGCTTTTCATTAAAGTCCAGGGTCCAGCCCTTGGGATTCCTTTTAATTTCTGAATCGGCCATCCAGGTGGAGTATCTTTGCTCCTCTTGTGCCGGTATTGCTTCTACAGTGGCCGTTTCTTTTTCAGTTCCTTTACATCCGGTAAAGGCGATAAACAAAAGGAATAAATAAATGTTCGGTTTTAGGGAATAGTGCATCGAATTCAATTTATAAGTTTTCAATATCGTTAGGGTTCCAGTTGTCTGTTCCCCCCAAAATGTCTTTTGCAGTATATTTTTTTGCAGCCTCCGGTGTGAGGATCACTGCCCAGTCCACACGTTTTTCGGGCGTCCAGCCGGGACCCGAATTCTCAAATTCTGCATAACACACAGTGCCTTCGGCATGAGGTTTGTTCCAGTTGTGCCAGCCTTCTTTCTTAATATGAGCTCCCATTTTGGTATAGATAAAAACAGTTTGGGCAAAAGGTCTCCATGGTCTTCCCAGATAAACGCTTTCTTTCGGCGCATCTCCTGTAAGGGTGCAGTTGAAAAAAACGAAACCATGCTTGGCGCCCTCCTCTGTGGAAGCTGCGGTGATATAGTGCCCCCCATCTTTTGAATAGATCTCACAGTTTTCAAATACAGCAGTAGACCAGCCAAAAATGAAATCTGTTGTACCTTCTATGTAGCAATTGCGGTAATATTGTCTGCTGTTCCTGCCGTGAGGATAAAGTGTATCCTGAAAGCCAAGAAACCTGCAGTTGTCAAAAATGACCTTATCTCCGTCTACTCTCACTGCCACAGCCTGACCTACAGGGCCTGCACTGTTTTCAAAAGTGATATTTTTAGCGTGAAACCCTTCTGCAAATACAAAAAAGGAGGTGGAGCCGGTAGTACCGATCTCTTCTCCAAAGGAATTTAGCTTTTGTGCAAAATCGTCATAAGTGAGAATGGTGGAATCTCTGTCTTCTCCTATAAAAGTGACATTGGTTTTGGAAGCCGGCAGTACCAGCTTCTCTTTATAGGCACCGGATTTAAGGAAAATTCTGGTTCTTTTTTTCCTGAAATCGGGCACAGCATTGATCGCCTCCTGTACGGTTACAAAATCTCCGGAACCATCGGCAGAAACTACATAGTCATACCCAGAAGAACCGACAGCTGCAGTTTTTGAATCGTTTTCAACCAGCTCATTTAAATAAACTTCCAGATTTGTATAACCTTTATCAAGCTCGTGTCCATTTGCATTTGCTTCAGCCGGATCCAAACCTTTTGCTTTTTCCCATGCATCGGGCATACCATCTTCGTCTGTATCTTTGGGTGCTGTCCCGCTTTTCAGCTTTGGCCAACCTCCTACCTGCTCCTGAGAGTCAATGATCCCATTGCCGTAGGTGGCTTTTCCGCTTCTGGTCTCGTTGATAATCCGAATATCCACCGCATCCCGTTTTAAACTGGCACCGGCTTTTTTCAGTACCAGGTCCATGGCAGTGCGCGCATCCTGGGTGTCAACATTGTTGTTAATGTCAAAAGGATCATCAACACGTGCAGCCGCAGGATCATCTCCCTGCACACCTCCGTTCCAGTTGTTTTCAGTTACTTTTTTTGAACCTTCCACGAAGTTCCCATGAACGTAGAACTTTCCGTAGGGATCATATGGCTCAACAATTCTCTCCTCATCTTCGGTTGCAGGACCCGGTTTGAAATAGTTCTTGACGATATTATAACGGCCGTTTTCACCTCCGTAAATACTATTATCTTCCCAGTTATATATTACATTGTTTCGGAAGTCTACAAACTCACCTTCAAGGTTTTCTGTAGTCTTGGATCCGCTGAATCGCGGATTCCTGCTATGATTACTCGCAATTAAATTATGGTGAAAAGTCACATTTTCACCACCCCATATTCCGCCGTAACCGTGATCTCCTTTGGAATGTACGGAACTATTCAGAGCTTCGGCGATAATGCACCACTGCATGGTGAAATCTTTATTCTGATAAAAAGACGCATTTTCATCTGTAGCCCAGCTCACGGAACAGTGATCTAAAATGACATTTTTGACACCTCTTCCTTTAAAGGAATCATCGGCAGTGCCTTTAATATCTCCCATCCTGAAGCGCATGTACCTGATGATCACATTGTCATCCTTTACCGCAACCGGATAACCTTTAATGGTGATCCCATCTCCCGGTGCAGTTTGTCCCGCAATAGTGAGATCTCCCTTATTGATGTCCAGCGGTCTCTCGAGTTCTATGGTTCCTGAAACGGCAAAAATAATGGTGCGGGGACCATCCTTTAAAATGCCTTTTCTGAGACTGCCTTCTCCATCATCATTTAAGTTGGTAACGGTGTAGACTATTCCGTCACGGCCTCCTGTCGCATAGCGGCCAAAACCTTCGGCTGAAGGAAAAGCCAGCTGTTGCGCCTGCGTCGGGAGAGCGGTCACTACCACACTTATAATTAAAAATTTTAGTTTTTTTAAAAAAATGCTCTTCATAGATTCAATTCCTTTCCATTTCGTGAGCCAAAAAAGGCTTCACTTTTTCGCCTTTTTGACGCTTCAATCCTGTCTTTTTTTCGAAATCCAGACTTCTGTCCAGTTTCGCAAGAGATCCCATTTCTGAAAAGGTCCTCCAGACATCTGGTATCATTTCTTCCAAGCAGAACCAACACCTGTTTTTGTTTAGGGACCTTTAATAAAATCTAACAGGCACTAATCCCGTCCTTCACAGTTGGATAGAAGTGCCTATTAGATCCATTAGCTAACAAACGTTTTGGTATTCAGAAAATTTCTCTTCTGAATTCCTTCAGCTTAAAATTCAAACGCGCCAAGATCTGGTGCAGAACCGTTATAAGGCAAGCCTACATCTACTCCCGCGTCTATCATATCACTATCTGGTTCCAGGTGGAAAAAAGTAACATCAGGAAGACTTCCATCAGGTTTTCTGGGGCCGGTTAGTTGAGAATAATCTATACTAACAAAATCATCCACAGTAGACTCAACTCCCTCCATCCAGCTGTTGTGGGTAACATCAAGAGTAGTTGCATTTATACTTCCAACCGGTCCAAGAACATTACTGTTTTTAATAGTCAGCTTTTCAAGAGGATTTGTACTTCCAAAGCCATAGTTGGTTCCATTATCATATGCAGAGCAGTTGTAAAGCGTCACCTCTCCCCTGTTGCTATTGTGATCAAATCCATCAAACCTGTTACCTACAGCAATCGATCTTATATACAGTGCATTGTGCTTCAGATCCTTGTTGTCGCTTCCACCGGTCTTGAATCCGTTTCCGTCTCCACCGCTCACAGAGCCATCCTTTAGGTAACCGTTTTGTATTGACCAGCAATCTTCATGGATCGTGGTAACATTATCGGCATTCCTAAGGTAACCATCCCACCCGTCGTCAAGATTTTGCCATGCCCTGCACCCAACGAACTTATTTCCGGTACCAACATCTAACTTACTTGCAAAACCATCAGCATTTTCTAAGGTAGAGTCGGCGTTAAAAAAGGAATCACAATTTAATATCAGGTTATTAGAAGCACCACTACCTAATTGCAGCCCGGTATCTGAGCACTCAGAAAAAGTACAGAACTCAATAAGGTTATCATGACCTCTTATCAACATTCCATTATCCCCTGCTTTATAGACATCAATACCTTTGATGTGCCAATAACTGGCCTCCAATTCGATCCCCCGGTTAGAAGAATCCTCGGTCATTGATGAAAAATTAAACCGTGGACGGGTTTCGTTCTCAGGATGTGCTATTAAAGAGATTATATTATTCGCACTCCCAGAAGTAGTTATTTTTATAGTAGAGTCAAAAGTATATTCCCCACCACGTATGTAGATATTTACACCTGGAATAGCCGCTGCTATGGCATCGAGAATTTCCTGTGATGTAGATACTATGGTTCCATTGACAGATGAAACATTATCACCCGTCCTAAAGGTGTAGGTGTTGCTAATCGCGGTATTCCTGCCATCGCTAGTTTCCACATGCCAGTAGTATAGACTGTTTGGCTCTACTTCTATCTCCATTGAATTAACAGTGAGGCCTTTCCATTCTTCAGGAGGTTCCTGATTGCCATCAACCTTGTCGGCAAACAAAGTAAATACCAGAGGATCTCCATCTGTGTCGGTAGGAGCAGCATCCCACTCAAGGGTTACCATACCGTCCACCGGTGTTACTTTAACTCCGGAGGCCGGTGAGCTAAGTGATGCCGGAAAAGGCACATTGTTGGAACCCGGTTCTCCAGCAACATAGAATTTATTGGAGGCGGACTCTGTAACATCCTCACCCGAATTTTTGGAAATGATTTTCCAGGAATAGGCAAAACCTCTCTCCAGCCTTACCATTAAATCTGTAGTTTCAAGGTTGGGCCTTTGCTTAACTTCCTGGGTAGCCAAATTGGTGATCACCAGGTCGTATCTTTCGGCATCGGTGGCTTCCTCCCATTCAAAGAAAACTTCGGCCATATTAGCTACAACCTCTCCTACTTCGCATTGGGTATTATCCTGTGGAAGAACCAGACTGGCCTCCCCGGGAACTGTAGTATTTACATCTAATTCGTCATCATCACTGGAACATGACACCGCCAGAGCAACCAGGAAAAGTAGCAGGAGTCGTTGCATATTGCCGGAAGGTATATCTATATAATTTTTCATGATTTAATAACTTTTAGAGTTTTATTGACCGTAGTAGATTTCAACATTAGAAAATAAACTCCCTCTCTAAAATCTTTAAGGTCGAGTTCAATAATCCTGTTTGAAGGAACTACCATTTCTTTTGAAAGGTACTGCTGTCCACGAATATCAATTAATGAAACATTGATGGTACTGTCTATTCCGTTGATGTATGCCCTTAAGTCTCCCATGGTTGGGTTAGGGTAAAGCACCACTTCTTCAGAAAGGAAGATTTCTTCATAGAAAGTTCCCTGACAGTCGGAATCAGTACTAACTGAAAACTTATTCATACCTGTTTTAAGGTCCAGTACAACTTTGGATTGTGACGTGATAGTAACCTGTCCATTAAGCTCTATCCTGTATTGTTCCGCTCCATCAAGAGTAAGACTCATAGTATTATTTGCATAATTCACAGCAGAATATGCTGCAAGTGGAGTTGGTCCATCTATGGTCACTCTAAAACACTGCTCATAATTATCCTGCTCATCAATAGTTACACAAACATCATAGGTTCCCGCCTGAAGATTACTAAAGCTGGTTGCAAAATTGTTTGAAGAGGATAAAACTGCAGAGTCTGCATCTGCACCTGCATTTACCACAGTAATATTATAGGTATAGCTGGTATCAGCGGCACTTATAGTTATCTCACCGTCACCGTTTCCATTACAGCTCACCTCCTGAGCAGATATTGAGAAGTTATTTGCCGGAAGACTGAAAACCTCACAACCAAATACGTCTACAACAGCACCTTCAGGAGTATCGGCACAATTATCTTCATAATTGATTATCCCGTCACCATCATCATCTTCACAAACATCTCCAATTCCATTTTCATTAAGGTCAGCCTGGTCGGCATTGGGAGTGGTAGGACAATTATCTTCAGCGTTTAATATTCCATCCTCATCAAGGTCTCCGTAAGGTCCATCCGGTACCGGTTCAAAAACAATGTCGGTGGTACTTTCACCTGTAATTTCCACTGTATTTTCCGGTATGAAGTAGCCTTCCACCCCTTCACCTACAACGGTATATAAAGTATTTGGCTCAAGCCTTACGGTGTACGTGCTTGCATCGGTATCAATTATTGGTTGCGGCACATAAAGAGCATCAGCAGCAGGGGGCGGATTAAAGGCCAAAGCTAAATTGGAGATCTTTTCGCCCAGGCCAACTATAGAACCTGTAACAGTATAAAGCTCCACTTTTTCAATCCTGATATCAAAAGTGGCCGTTGTTTCACTAATGTTCAGCGATGTGCCACTTGAGATAACATATTCATCAGCTCCTTCCAGGTATACAGTATATTCAAAATTCATTGGAAGATCAAGTTGGTAGGAATCACCGGTTGGATCAATGCTCCAGGTTTTTCCTTCTTCAATAGAAAATACTATGGCATAATCATCAGGAATTCCCGGGGCTTCAGAAAGATCTATGTTACCGGATACACTTGCATAAGTAGCAGGTTCTCTAACAATTCTGAAATAACTTGGCTTATCGGCAGTGTCATAAATATGATAGGTTCCGGTAGCCTTTGCCACAAAACTTACTTCCTGAAGTTCACCACCAACATTTACCACGTCATTTTGTAATTCAGGATTCCCAATATTTTCAAAGTGAATTTCCCCATTTCCATCCTGGCCGAGCACCCAAAGAGTCACTTTATCATCCTCATTTAATTCCAGACTCATATACCGGTTAGCAGCTCCTCTGGAATTTATATAAACCCTCCCTTTAAAGTCTTCATAATCATCGATATTTTCATCATAACGGGTAAGATCGAGATTTACGGTTCTCAAACGGTCACTTCCACCTCCGGTGAAGCTAAGATCACCAGCTGTAAAATCTGGCAGCGTGTTTCCAGCACTCCCCGGAGTTATGGATTCGTCGTACCAACTGTTAATCCTTGCTTCATTTAGCATGTTGTTATACTGAGATTCATCCAGTTGTGTAGCACCAAAATCCCATACATCGGAAAGACCTTCGACATAAATCAAATCCTTAGAAATATTGATATTAAAGGGAGTGGTACTCTCCGTCACTTCCACGCTTGCCGCACTGCTTACCGAGTAACCATCTGCACCTTCCAAAGAAACCTCATATTTGTAACCAACAGGAAGTATTACGCTGAAGGAACCTCCATTGTTAACAGGAATACTCCACGATTTTCCCAGTTCATTTGTAAATATTAGGCTGTAGTCAGAGGGTATGCCATCAGCTTCAGTTTCATTAATATTTCCTGTTATCGTAGTGTAGGTAGCACTTTCGCGCACTATTCTGAAATAACTGGGTTTATCTGTATCATCATAGATCTTAAAGGTACCTGAGGTTTTTGCCATAAATTTTAGCTCTGTAAGATCACCACCCACGGCAACTACTTCGTTTTGTATACCTGGATCTGGAACATATTCAAAATGTATATTACCATTTCCATTTTGAGTAAGAGCATAGATAATAACCTCATCATTTTCCTGTAGTTCCAAACTGAAATATCTTCCTGTAGCGCCAGAGGAGTTGATATAAACTCTCCCCTTAAAATCCTCATACTCATCAATATTCTCATCATAACGGGTCAGTGCTGTATTAGTGGTTCTTAAACGATCACTTCCGCCACCGGTAAAGCTTAGATCTCCTACAGTAAAATCGGGTAGTGTATTACCAGAACTACCGGGAGTTATAGAAGCATCATACCAAGAGTTGATAACCTCCACCGATAATTGATTGTCAAACTGGGTTTCATCCAGTTGTGTAGCTCCAAAATCCCAGACATCGACCAAACCGTCTCCTGCTGAAGCTCCATCCTCCTGGATTATAAGGTTTAGCGAAGTATTTTCAGTCACTTCCAGGCTGGTGCTTCCGGGTATGGAATACCCGTCGGCTCCTTCTAAGGTAATATCGTAAGTATATCCGGCAGGGATATCTAAAAAAAAAGTTCCGGCAGAGACGGAAGCATTCCATGAATCACCATTCTCATTGGTGAAAACGATGGTGTAATCGGCAGGGATTCCAGCTGCCGCAGTAATATCTACGCTACCACTTACAGTAGAAAAAGTTGCGGTCTTGCGAACAATCCTGAAATAACTCGGCTTATCTGTGTCATCATAAATTTTATAAGTGCCTGCGGCTTTCGCAGTAAAATTCAGTTCGGTGAGTTCTCCCCCTACTGTAACTATATCATTTTGCAGCGCTGGATCTGCAGCATTCTCAAAATGAATATTCCCTGTTCCATTTTGCGTGAGCGCCCAAATTGTTACCTCATCATAGGCCTCAAGAACCAGACTGAAGTATCTTCCTGTAGCTCCGGAGGAGTTGATATAGACCCTTCCTTTGAAATCTTCATAATCATCAATATTTTCATCATAGCGGGTTAATGCTATATTGGTGGTCCTTAGGCGATCACTTCCACCCCCGATAAAGCTAAGGTCACCCACGGTAAAATCCGGTAGTGTATTACCAGAACTACCGGGGGTAATAGATGCGTCATACCAGGAGTTAATTACCTCTACCGACAACTGATTATTATACTGGGTTTCATCCAATTGTGTAGCTCCAAAATCCCAGACATCCTCGCCATTAATTATTCCTGCAGAAGCGCTATCGCTTTCCCGCATTATTCTGAAGTAGCTTGGCTTATCGGTATCATCATAAATGCGATAGGTCCCTGCGGTTTGAGCAACAAAAGTGAGTTCCGTAAGTTCTTCCCCTACAGCAGTTACTTCGTTCTGCAGGGAAGGATCTGCTACATTTTCAAAATGGATGTTCCCCGTACCATTCTGAGTAAGCGCCCAAATAGTGACTTTATCATTTTCTTCTAATTCCAGACTGAAATATCTCCCGGTAGCACCGGAAGAATTGATGTATACTCTACCCTTAAAATCTTCATATTCATCAATATTTTCATCATAGCGGGTCAAGGCAGTATTTGTTGTCCTTAGCCGGTCACTACCTCCGCCTGTAAAGCTAAGGTCCCCAACTGTAAAATCTGGTAGTGTTTGCCCTGCAGTACCCGGAGTAATTGATTCGTCATACCAGGAGTTAATAATTTCAACAGATAACTGATTGTTGAACTGAGACTCGTCCAGCTGCGAAGCACCAAAATCCCAGACATCTGGCAGAGCCGGAGATCCGTCCTGGGAGTACCCCGAAAAAATCCCCGTTAAGAGACAGAGGTAGAAAAAGAGTAGTCGTTTCATCATTCCATTTAAGTTTAAAAGTTAATATGTACCATCTTTAGATGGCGGGATTTTACTGCTCTCACAAAAAGCAGGCATTGGTCTAATTTTTACTTACTCCACTCGCCTTGCACAAAACCCTCGAGATATGACAAATTTTTCCCTGGATTTCTTTCCAACCTCCTATATATCTTTACATTTTCACTTCTCACGCCAATTCGTTTCCACCGCGGCTAGCTTCTGTAAATACAAAAAGGGTGTGCATCTTTCGATGCATACCCTTTTTACTATTTACAAAGATCCTTGCATTTTATCTCCAACGGGGGTCTCCCACCTGGTTATCGATTAAAGTTTGGTTCGTAACTGTAAAATCTCCTGTTGACGGATCTACAAAACCTGGATCAAGAGTTGTGTAGTTACTATCATCAAAAATATACTGTGCTGTATCGTAGAATCCGGGAGCATTGAAGTAGTTGTTGTTACCAAAAGTTGGTGACTCATCTATTCCTTCTCTATCTGCATATCCTTCTGACGCTGTATTTACTATGAGGGTATTTCTTACAATCACATCATTCGATACAAACCGTACATATAACAATCTTCTACCGTCATCATCAGAAGCGGCATAGATCGTATTGCTATCGATAAGAATATTGGAAGTTAAACCAGTATCATTCGAAGTACCACTGGCATCCATTCTAATAAAGTCTCTATCTGGAGCAACATTATAGAAAGTGTTGCTTAGCAGATTAATATTAAGTACATCAGCATTCCGGAAATCTATAAAGTCTCCTCCTGAAGTAAAGATGTCGTGAATAATGCTGTTTTCTACAGTCAAAGTCTGCAATATCGCTCCTGTCTCATTGCCTGCAATGAAGGAACGTGCGTAATCATAAACGTTACTACCACTAATCAATAGAGAGTTGTAATTTCCGGGGGCGGTATATCTGACAACATCCTGAAGTTCTGAAGATCCTGCACCTAATCCCTGTAAGTTGAGATCGATCAATGCGACATCCTCAGCTCCGGCAATCAATTCAAAGTTTAGCTGGAGTAGCGGCTTATCAAAACTTCTCAAGCCTCTGATAGTTAAAGATTTATCCAAAGTTACAGTACCTGTTTGCGCTGTATAGTCCCCAGGTTCCAGGACAAGAATATCTCCTGAGCTGGCATCTGCAATCATTTGTAATAAATCGTCTTCAGGAGTGACAAGTATTCCATCACCAATATCTATTCCAGTAGTAAAGGTCTTTACCCCTCTAATTCTACTACCGTTGTATAAAATAGCAGTATATTCAGTTTCCGAGGTAAGACCGGTTATAGTCGCTACTCCGGCAGCTCTTTCCTCTGGCGAGATTGTGTAGGTTATATCACCCGGACTCAGAACTATTTCGGTTACCTCACTACCCGGAACCCATCTCAAAGTAGCTTCCTTAGCCATAATGTCACCATCCTCGCCTTCAATATAGATCTGCTCGGTCAAGGTCCTAAAGGTGGTTGCTGTCCAGGAGGAATCGTCGAGTCCCCTGTCACTTATGGTTTTTACTCTAACGGAGTATAAGGTTTCACTTTCCAAAGGCACCAGGACTGGAAGTTCCTCTGGCTTCACCTCAATTGTTTTCACAATATTGTCGAATTGCAATGAATCATTAGCAAACTCTACTATATAACTATTAGCGTTTTCGTCTACTGTCCAATTCAGCTCTACATTTACCTGATTCCTTACGAAGGTTCTTAAATTAACCGGCGCGAATTCCCGGCTTACCGGAAGCTCTTCGATAAGTTCCTTGTCATAATCGCAGGCCATAACAGTAACTGCAACCAGCATAGCTATTAATAAACTTTTAAAAATATCTTTTACTTTCATACCTTATATATTAATTCTGTTTAGGTTCTAGTAGCCGTAGTCATTTACTAGTTGACCGTTACTTGCATCGATGAAAACCTGCCATATAGGCCAAAACTGTCTATTATCCGGATCTACTCCCGGTTTAACCAGGGTGTTCTGGATTTCATCTAGAGGCTGATCCCATGGAAATGCAGAATATTCAGGTCCGGGGTTACCGGTTTCTCCTCTATTAAGTCCGTAGACAATTAGAGTATATCCATCATCTGCATACTTATAATATAAAGTAGTTGGAACATTTGCATAGTCTCCGGTTCTATTCTCCAGATTCTCCAGCTCCTGTTTCTCTTCTTCAAGTTTCTCACTTAAAAGATTCCATCGGATTAGGTCCATTTTTCTATCCATTTCCCCTGTAAATTCATACTTGTATTCCTCTACGATGGCATCGAACATTTCCTCTTTTGAACCAAGAGCATCTACATATGCATCTACCTTTTCTGCATGAAGCCCTGAAGGGAAGGCCCTGCGGCGAATTTCCTTAAGATAGGGCGCAGCAGCTCCGGGACCTTCAAGTTCATTGGCCGCTTCGGCAGCAGTTAAAAGCACTTCAGCATATCTCATATAAATTAGGTTCACTCCGTCATCATTTGTAGAAGTCACATAGCGATCCATCCACTCATAACGGTATTTTCCGAAGTACCACATGTCAATACCTGTAAGTTCCTGTTGAGCAATTCCATCTACAGCAGTACCCCACTGGAATGGTACAGCAGTAACATCCCTACGGGTGTCATCTTCATCAAAATCGTAAAAAACTGTTGGTGTAGGTCCTGCAGTACCACCTCTTGGCTGACCTGTAAACTGGTCTACACTACGGTGACGTACGGCAAAGGAGAACAGCACCCGGCCACGTCCATCGGCAAAAGGAATTTCCCAAAGGGATTCTCCACCTGCATTGGTATTTTCAGTATTGTACTTCCTCCAAAAGCCTTCAAAGGAAGGTTCTAAATGTGCTCTTCCACTATTTATTACAGAACGGGCTTCCTCAAGGGCCAGGCTATACATCTTCTCAACAGAGAGATCTGGATCATTGCTTCTTCTCACTCCGTCGGGATACTGTTGGTAGCCGGCAGCTACCATAGCAAGCCGGGCTCTAAACCCTTTTACAAATGCTTTGTTAATACGCTCTACAGAAGTGGTTGCGGCAGTTTCATTTGGCCAGGCAACTAAGGTAGCCGCTTCCCCAAGATCGGCAATTAGTTTTTTGTAAATGCTGTCACGGCTGGTCTTTGGCAGGTAAAGTGTTTCTGAGGTTATTGGCTCAAAACGCGCAGGCACATCTCCCCAGGCCTTCATAAGGTCTGCATAGTAAACAGCTCTATAAGTAAGCGCCGCTCCCAGGAGTTGTCCGAATTCGTTACCCGGTTCAGGATTACCGAAATTTCTAATACCTCTAATCACAATGTTAGCACGCTCAATGCCCTGATACATCATAGCCCAGGCATTGTTATCGGTATTCATCCGGGAATTGTTCGGTTTTGCGTCATAGTACACAAGATCTGCATCAGAACCTTCATCCCCGGCGCTATAATTGTACTCTACATCTGTATTAAATCCATAATAAGGAATAAAACGACCCCTGTAGGAGTTTGTTTGTCCCATTGGTTCCAGAATTCCATCCACAGCTCCCTTTGCCAAATCAACAGTAGAAAATATAGTAGATTCATCAAGGGTAGATTTAGCCGGAGCATCTAAAAATTCTTCCTCACAGGATACCAGGAGGCTTGTGAAGAAAAGCACGGTACAGACTTTTATAATATTTTTCATTTTCATTTAATTTTAGAAATTAAGATTTAGTCCAAACACAATTTGTTTACTTCTTGGGAACGGAGAGTAATCAACTCCCGGTGTGAGCGGACTTCTTCTCCTTGTAGAAACTTCAGGATCAAGACCAGAATAATCAGTAAGAATAAACACGTTGTTTGCAGTAGCGTAGAATCTTAGTTTTGTAAGATTAGCTCTGGAAGCAAGTGCATTAGGCACGGTGTAACCCAAAGTAAGAGTATTAAGCCTTAGGAAAGAACCATCTTCAACCGCCCAATCACTAAACACATACCTGCCCATATATGGAGACCACATAGAAGTGTTTGCATTTGCAGCTGCCAATGCTTCGGGATCTGTGATTAACTGACCTGTTTCAGGATTAAGATTTGTCCACCTTATTCCATCTGCCATTTCAGAACTTAGGTTACGATACTGTCCATTTTCATTGGCAGTAGTGAACTGAACTTTGTTGGCATTATAAACATCATTTCCAACGCTAAAGTTAAAGGCTGCAGAGAAATCGAAACCATATACATAGGCATCAATTACAAATCCACCTGTGAAATCCGGGTTCGCATCTCCTATTATGGAGTTATCATTGATGTCAACTATTCCATCACCTGTGATGTCTTCCAGCTTTATAGAACCAGGTCTTACTTCACCAATAATACTGCTGTTATCTACTACGCCCTCTCTTAGAGTGTAGGTGTTGGTTTCAGGATCAAAATTAAAGTCTGCAACCTCATAACGTCCCGCATTTCTATAACCATACATTGCCCCAACAGGCTGACCAACCCATACGGCATAATCACTTCCTATTTCTGAAGACGCCCAACCCGAATAATCTTGGTAGTTCTCAAGAGAACCTAAAGAGTTAATCCTGTTCTTGTTGGCAGATACGTTTAAGGCAAGACTAAGTCTGTAGTCATCCTTCATGATAGGATTGTAATTTATCGATCCTTCAACACCTGTGTTCTGGATCTCCCCAAGATTACGGTATTGATATTCATATCCTGATCCTGGCGTTCTAAAGGCCAGAAGAAGATCTGTTGTCACGTTTTTATAAGCTTCAAGACTACCTCTCAACACGCCTTGCATAACTTCAAAATCAAGACCTACGTTTTGAGTCACAGTAGTCTCCCATTTAAGATCTGGATTGGCAAGAACCCTGGAAGCAGACCAGTAAGTTGGAATCCCGTTAAGATAAGTTGTAGTGTTGGACTGAAAACTTTGTACGGTTTGACCGGCAGGAATGTTATTATTCCCCGCCTCACCATAACTCAATCTCAACTTAAGTACATCCAGCCATTCTGCATCCTGAAGGAAATCCTCTTCATTAATTTTCCATGCAACCGCAGCAGAAGGGAAGTACCCCCATCTATTGTCTCCTAAGAATTTACTTGATCCATCTGCTCTAAAAGTTCCTGTAAGCAGATATTTATTTCTAAAGTCGTAGTTAACACGGCCAAAGAAAGACAATAATTTATCATCTGGCCTATAGAAGTTATCTACACTTTGAGGAGTTCCCTGTGTGGTAAGCTTTCTTGTAGTCTCAAAATTAAAATCTTTAGGGAAACCCTGTATTTCAGAAGTTTCCTCATTATCCTCTGTAATGATAACCTCCTGTCCAAGAAGCACTCTTAAATTGTGATCTTCTCCAAGATAATCCTCAAAATCGTAGTTAAGAGTATTGGCATTCCTGAAGCTTTCACGTTTACGATCGCTATAAACTAAAGAAGGTAAACCCTGGTTATCGGCAGAGGGTCTGTTTCTTGAATAATAGGTAGACCTTCCATAATAACGGTAATCCTGCTCAATGCGGTAATCAAGACCAAAGTCTGACTGAAACCTGAGATTGTCTACTATATCCCAGCCAAAGCTTCCCAACATATTGTAGTTTCTTCTCAGCTGTTGCCTGTCGTTATCGGCAGTCGCAACAAAAGGGTTTACCAAATACCCTGTAAGAGCCTCATCTGTATTGGTGGTAGTAAGACCTGAAATAGGTATTGGAGAGTACTGTACACTATATTTAAGCCTTGAATCTGCAGAGGAAACTTCATTTTGCTCATTTGTTCCTCCTCCATCAATTTCAGTTTCTGAATATCTTACAGTAAAAGACAGATCTACCTTCTCTCCTGCTTCGCTTTTAAGTGCCAATGCCAAATTATCTCTTGTATAAGCTGACCCCAACATGATTGTATTTACATCATAATGAGCATAATTGAAATTATAGCTGGCTTTTTCAGATCCGCCTCTAATTGAAATATCATGACTTTGCACCTCTCCCATGTTTCCATAGATCTGCTTTTGCCAGTTGTTTCCCTCCTGACCCACATACAGATCGTAATCTTGCCACAATCCGAAAAAACGCTCGTAAGAGTCAAGATTTTCGGGATCGTCAAGCAACGCATACTCGTATTGCCACTTCACAAAGTCTTCCGGACTTAGCACATCAATGGTCTCGGCGATCTTCTGAAATCCGTAAAAGCCATTTACGCTAACACTGATCTTTCCACTGATTCCATCTTTTGTAGTGATAATAATAACCCCGTTAGCACCTCTGGATCCATAGATGGCTGTTGATGAAGCATCTTTTAATACGGAAATGCTCGCGATATCTGTAGGGCTTATATCTCCCATACTGGCTACCGGAAATCCATCAACAATAATTAAAGGAGAGCTATCCTGGGTTAGGGATCCATTACCGCGGATCCTGATGTTGATCTCGGCATCGGGAGAACCTTCAGTGGAGAGAACCTGTACTCCAGGAAGCCTTCCGGTAAGGGTCTCTGCTACACTTGCTCTCGCCTGTTCGTCCAGCTTATCTCCCGAAATGGATACAACAGATCCGGTAAGATCCGATTTTCTTGCAGTTCCATACCCCACAACTACAACTTCATCAAGAGCATTTTGATCTAATTGCATTTCGACTCTTATATTATTTCTGCCGTTTACGTTTACTTCCTGGGTGCGAAATCCCACAAAGCTATAGACCAACACAGAATTAGGTCCGGAAACTTCAATGGAATACTCTCCGTCAAAGTTGGTCATCGTTCCGTTAGAAGTGCCCTTTTCAAGTATGTTCACTCCCGGCAAAGGCTCCTGTGTTTGTGAGTCCAGTACCGTACCGCTAACAGTAATACTCTCTTGGGCCAATGCCTCTGATCCAAGCAAAAGGAAAAAACCAAGCAAGAACAAATATACCCGTGAAGACAGCTCGTTTAGTTTAAAATTCATAGTACAAGATAATTTGGTTTAGTTTTAATCTTAGGAGGGCTCTACTCCCCCTTTTTTAACTCAAACGTTTTCGCTTTAACATTGATAAATTCACCTGTAGGTATCTTATCAAATGTTAAATAGAAACAAATAGAGTAAACAAAGGAAATTGACAGATTGGCGCCTTTACAGTAATGTTATTGTTAACGTGAAAATTTATCAGGAGTTCCGCTGTCAATTTAATAATGTAATCGATTACACAAACCTAAATAATTATATCAAGAAAACAAATTTTCTTATAGATAAAATTAATAACCTCTTAACATTTAGGCTTTTTCCAATAGAATTCCTATCCAAAGCACGAATTATTAAAAAGCTTTTCGGTAGAATTGAAAAGATACTTCCTCACTTCTATGGCTCCCAGTATAAGGAGTTGGCACTTTGGGAAATCAGTATAAAGAATGTCATGAATGGTCCCAACGGAACTAACATCAATCACGATGCATATTGCTCGAAAGTATTGTCACACAAAAAGTGACACCTCTAGATAAAAAAACCGCAACACCTTGTATTTAAGATGATCGCGGTTTACATCTGTGGTCCTCCCCAGGGCTTCCTCGACTTCGCCTAAAAAGGCAAAGCTCGGGACAGGCTTCTCGCCCAGGTGAGCAAAAACAAAAAAACCTGCTTTAAAGCAGGTTTTTAGATGTGGTCCCACCTGAACCACACAACCACAAAAATGAAAATCTAAAAAAATCCCCAAACACGGCTATAAAATCAGTAAAAACGCGGTATAACAGCATTTCTGCCTAATGTCATTTTCGATTTAGATTGAGGCCGTTTGCATTTATTTGCGCCTAACCGTACAACTATCGTACAAATTATCTACATTTGACTGTACAAAATATCTGACATGGCAAGCGTAAATTTCCTCTACCGTTCTACTAAACCTAAAGCTTTTCTAAACCTGAGATTACTCTACCGAATTACTGATGAAAAATTTCCTAAGGGTTATAATGATTTTTCCCTTGGAGGAAAAACAAAGCTGGAGATATCGAGGCAATATTGGGAAAAAGAACATCTGCAAATACGATTCAAAAGGACCAATGATATTGATGAACTAAACAGGATCCAGGAGCTCAAGGAAAAACAGAATTCTATTAACCAGGAGCTGACTAAAATTGAAGCTCATATTTTGCAATCCTTTAATTCTACCGATCCTGAAAAGATCTCTAAAGAATGGCTTCAGAAAACAATTAATGATTACTATAATCCAAAAAAAGTAAAGGAGAAGCCAGATGACCTTATCTCTTACGTGGAAGTCTATATTGAGGAAAGAAAAGAGCATGTGAGCCCGGCTACTGTAAAAAAGTCAAACGTAATTAAGCAAATGCTGGTAAAATTCCAGGATAGCTTAAACCACCCTATTCTACTGAAGGATATCAATCTTGATTTCAAAAGGGATTTTGAAAATTTTATGCTTGAAAAAGGCTATGCTTACAATACCATTGCAAGAGCCATTAAGTTTACTAAAACAGTAGCAAGACACGCCTATAGCCAAGGTTTGGAAACAAGTCGGCAATTAGACAGCATCAAAACAAAAACTAAGGAATCAGAGAAAATATTCCTCACTCTTGAGGAGTTGGAAAAAATTAAGAAGAAGAGCTTTACGAAAGAGCACCTGGAGACTGCCAGGGACTGGTTAATAATTTCGTGCTTTACCGGGCAAAGAATTTCCGACTTTATGCGGTTTAATAAAGATATGATTAGGAAGAAAGATGATAAGTTTTTGCTCGAATTCACTCAGAAGAAAACGGGTAAAATTATGACCATCCCTTTGCTCAAACAGGTCAGGGAGATCCTCGATAAAAGGAATGGGGAATTTCCCAAACCTCTTCCTGATCCAAAGTATAACGAATATATTAAAGTGGTATGTAAGAAAGCGGGGTTAAAGGAAGAAGTTTGGGGGAGCAAAAAAATAGAAGTTGCCGAAAAACAGTTTAGGAAGAAATCAGATTTTTATGAAAAGTGGAAGCTGGTGACAAGTCATATCGGCAGAAGGAGCTTTGCAACCAACTATTACGGAGAAGTTCCATTATCACACTTAAAAACTATTACCGGCCACCACACAGAGAGAAATTTCATGGCCTACTTAGGGAAAGGAGATGAAGAAAAGGCTATTGATGCTTTAAAATACTTCGACTGATTCACTCGTTCTAAGATCATTATATATTCTATTAATTAAAAGATCCCCATGGAAAGAGGTAATTAAAAGATTACCAGAAGATCCGGACAAAGCTCGATATCATCTTTTTCTTCAATGGTGCGGGTTATAAGTTTTTGCTGGTTTTTTTATGCAAAGCATTTAAGTGCGATTCGATTCTTTCTATAAACTCCTTAGAGGTAATGTCCAAATTTAAATTCTGTTCTTTAATATAGACATCGTAAATAGATTCAAGGGTATTAAGGAACAAATTAATTTCCGGTTTTGTAATATTAAGTTCTTGAAGTGTCATGAATTTCATAAAAGGGAGATCAAGGTTAATATTTAGTTCCTTTTCCAACAGATCGTAAAACTTTTCTTTTTCAAAATCACTGTTTACCATGTCACTTAAATATTAATCTTTTTGAAAAGAATTTTATGAGTGTTTTAATAAGTCTTTCATATACCTCTTACCTTCTTCTGTAGTTATGGCATTCATATAAAAAAGCAGTAATTCCTGCTGATATTCAGAGCGGCACAATTGAGAAGTATCCAGAAAAGGAGAATTATCATAGCTCATGGTCATTTGAAAAAACAACTTTGAATATAGTTGTGCATCAAAATCTTCACGGTAAAGTCCTTGTGTTCTTCCTCTTTCAATATTATGAATAAGTAATTCGGAAAATTTTTCAGAAAAGAACAGCATATGCTTTTTGAAAATTTGGGGATAGTACTTAACGAGTTGTCTTAGCATAATTGAATCATTAGTCCTAGATGCTTTTTCTATATCTTCATCTCTTTTAAACATCCGTTCTACTGCATTATCTACATTTTCATCAAGGTGTTGCATCTTAAAAAGAACCTTTTCGATGTTAAATTCCAAAATTTCCTCTAGAAGATTTTCCTTGCTCTCGTACACTTTGTAAAGTGTCTTCTTAGAAACCCTCAACTCTTTTGCTATGTCATCCATCGTCAAACTTTTGGCTCCGTTTTGGAGAAATAGCTCTGAAACCTTTTTTAAAAAAATATCCTTTTCCATTTTATATATCTTTTTCACATTCTAAAAGTTTTTATTCTTTTTTGAATTAGTTTTTAAACCTGGCCAGCTGAACTAGCCAGGCTTTTTTTTAATCAAATTCTACTTCCATTTCAGGATGAATGTGGTCATATTCAGCCACCATTAATTCTTCATAGTTGTTCTTTTCCTTTTTGGTAAATTTTTCTTCAAGACGTACAAAGATCATAAACACAACCGGCACGATGACTAATGTAAGGAACAGGGAAGACAATAGTCCACCAATGATAACAATAGCAAGGCCATTACTCATTTCGGCAGCTGCTCCCGAGGCCAGTGCAATTGGCAACATTCCAAACACCATAGCAATAGTGGTCATAAGGATAGGGCGCAAACGCGCATGGTTTGCCTGAATCAAGGCATCCCGGATCTTCTCCCCATGTGCGAGCCTGTGGTTGGCAAAATCTACCAGTAAAATGGCATTTTTGGCTACCAGTCCAATAAGCATAATGACCCCCAGAATAGTGAAGATGTTCAAACTGTTATTTGTAAGTGCCAGTGCCCAAAGCGCTCCGATAAACGAAAGCGGAATGGAGAACAGCACAATAAACGGTTTCACAAAATCATCGTACAGCACCACCATGATCATGTACACAAGCATAATAGCCGCTAATAGTGCTATCCCGAGGGTTCCAAAACCTTCGCTCTGGTTCTCCATGTTTCCACCCCAGGTCCATGCTACGCCTTTTGGCTTCTCAACATTCTCTAACTTTTCTTCCCACTCCTGAGCTACAGCACCTGTTGTCCTACCTACAGTTTGCGCCATGATGGTCACAGAAGGAGAACGGTCAAAACGCTCGAGCAAAGAAGGACCGGATTCATAGCTGATATCGGCAAATTGAGCCAGATTAATACGCTCTCCCCGGTTATTCATGAACTGTATATTCCTTACATCCTCAATGTTGTTCCTGGAAGCTTCATCAAAAATGATATTGATATCATATTCTGTGCTTCCGGTACGGAATTTATTGTCGTTATTTCCACTGAAGGCAGTACGTAAAGTTTGTCCTACCAAAGCAACATTAAGCCCTAAAGAAGCCATTTTGTCGCGGTCCACATTGATCGAAATTTCCGGGTTCCCTTCTTCAACACTCAGGTCGATCTCGGTAGCTCCATCGATGTCTCTCAAAATGCTTTCAGCAGTTTCGGCATAAGCCAGTGCATCTTCAAAGCTGTCGCCAATTACGGTCATTTGTAACGGTGCCTGCTCTGCACCAATAATTCCTACGGGTACAGTGGTTACTTTAGCACCTACCAATTCCTGCTCCAGGTCGCGCTTAAGTTTAGCTGCAAAAACATTCGTCTTTTCATCTCTTTCAGATTTATCTACAAGGGTGACACTGATCTCAGACTTATTATTTGTAGCCTGTGCGCCTCCAAATCCTCCACTACTGGACTGGCCTACAGTGGTTATCATACGCTCCACTTCGGGTAGCTGAGAAAGGTAATTTTCAGTTTGCTGGGTGATGAAGTTGGTCTCCTCAATAGAAGCATCTTTATCTATTTCAAGTTGCACCAGGAATTCTCCCCTATCGGTTCTTGGGAAGAAATCAGATCCTATATAGCCCATAGCTACAAGCGCGATGGAACTTGCAAAGAGGACAAAAACCACAAGAAAAGTTTTCACCTTGTTGTCCAATGACCAATTAAGGATCTTTGTAACTTCTACAGTAAACCAGTTAAGCCCGGCTTCAAATTTATGGATGATCTTTCCGAAGAAAGAGTCCTCCCTAATCAATTCCAGCTTTCCGTATCTTGAGAAAAGCCACGGCACCACAGTAAAGGAAACCAGTAATGACAATAAGGTTGCAATGATCACGGTCACACAGAACTGGGCGATAATATTGGCCACAAGTCCTGTACTCAAGGCGATAGGAAGGAATACCACCACGATCACCAGGGTGATTGCGGTAACAGTAAATCCAATTTCACTCGCACCGTCATAAGCAGCACGCACTTTGTTTTTCCCCATCTCCATGTGCCGGTGGATGTTCTCAATCACCACAATAGCATCATCCACTAGAATACCAACCACTAATGAAAGTGCCAGTAAGCTCATTAGGTTCAAACTGTAACCAAGTAGCAACATTCCAATAAAAGTAGCGATAAGCGAGGTAGGAATGGCCACCATCACGATAAGGGCGTTTCTATAACTATGCAGGAAGAAAAGCATCACAAAGGCCACGAGCCCTACCGCGATTAGAAGATCTTTGATCACAGAATCTGCCGCAGCAAGGGTAAAGGTCGAGGTGTCATTAGCCATTGTAAGCTCCACGCCCTGCTCCGCATACCGCTCTTCTATTTCGGCCATTTTTTCCTGAACAAGCTCACTCACAGTTACCGCATTCGCATCGGTTTGTTTCTGAACCTGGAGTAAAATGGTGCTTTGACGGTCAATTCTTGCAATCTTTTCGGTCTCCTTTTGAGTATCCTGAACTTCAGCAACATCGGTTAAACGAATGTTTTGACCATCCTGGGAAGCGATTACCAGGTTCCTTAGCTCATCAACCGACTGGAGCTTTCCAGAAAGTCGAATAAGCGTGGTATTTTCCCTTGTAGTAAGGTTTCCTGTTGGAAAGTCGAGATTAGAAGCACTAACGATCTGCTGCACCATTGGCACAGTTAGTCCGTAACCTTCTAATTTATTGGGGTCTAGGTTTACCCTTATTTCCCTTTCCTGTCCACCCACCAGGGTTACCTGGGCTACTCCCGAAAGTCGCGAGAACTCAGGTTGAATCTTTTGATCGATAAGGTCGTAAAGTTCATTTTCTGAAAGATTGGCAGTCACCCCTAAACTTACCACAGGTAAATCTGAAAGGGAGAACTGGGAGAGCGATGGCTCTTCGATATCTTCAGGTAAGTCTGAACGAATGGAGTTGATCTTACGCTGGGCTTCGTTCAACAGGAAATCAACATCTGCGTCACTAGTGAACTCTATAGTCACTACAGATAAGCTCTCGAAAGATTTGGTCTGGATCTTCTTGATATTTTCCAGGGAAGAAACGGCATCCTCCACCTTACGGGAGACGGTGTTCTCTACCTCGGCAGGTGATGCCCCGGGATAAATGGTCATTATGGTCACTACCTTAATTTCCATTTTTGGTATAAGCTCATAATTGAGCTGACTATAGCTGAAAAGTCCCCCGATGATCAATAATGCAAGCATTACGATCACGACGCTGGGCCTCTTAATTGATATTTCTGCTAATTTCATTTTTTCTTACTTTAGAATTTTTACCGCAGTATTGTCGGTAAGGTTAATCTGTCCACTACTCACGACTATATCACCCTCATTTAGCCCTGCAGTTACTTCTACTTTATTACCGTAGTTAATCCCTGTCTGAATCTCTTTTAACTTCGCTATTCCGTTTTCTAAAACGAACACACGATTGTCACTTACACTACCCACAAAAGCTTCTCTGGGGATAGTTAGAACATTATCCAATCCCGATTCATTGAACACAGCAGTTGCATACATTCCGGCTCTTCTGGTTCTTTCAGAATTCTCTACAATGATCTCCACCGGGAATTTTAATGCTCCGTTAGAGGCTGGAGCTATAAAAGTTATTTTTCCGCTAATGGTATCTTTGGTGACGCTGGGCACTACCTGAACAGTGTCCCCTACCCGAATGCGACTTACCACTGCCTCATCTACTTCAACCCTCAACTTTAGAGAGGAGATATCCACAACTTCAATAATAGGTGTACCAGGGCCTACAACCATTCCCAGTTCCACCATTTTTTCGTTCACAATGCCGCTTACTTTTGAACGCACATTGGTATCACCCGAACTAAGATTGGCAGAGTCAAATTGAGCTCTGGCATTTTGAACCTGCAAGCGAGCCTGGTCGAGCTGTACAGCGGTAACACCTCCGGTTTTAAAAGCTGCTTCATACCTTTCAAGAGTAGAAATTGCGTTGTCAAGATTTGCTTTTGCATTATTTAAATTCACATTTATTTTATCTCCTGAGAGTTTCGCAATCACCTGGCCGGCTTTTACTTCATCACCTTCTTGCACGTAAATCCCCACTACCTGACCACCCATTTCTGCTGAAATATTTGCACGGGTTTCGGGTTGAAAGGTTCCGTTAACCGTAAATTTACCACTGATGCTTTCTCTTTGGGCAGAAGCTGTCCTTACGGAGACTTCTGTATTCTCTTGAGCCACAATGCTAAGTTCTGCTTCGTTGTTGCTTTTGTTATTCTGAAGGATCAGAAAAAAGATAGCAGCAACAGCTATTAAAGCAACGATTGTTATTATAGATTTCTTTTTCATTTTATAATGTATTATTAGTAAGCGTTTCTAATTTTCCCTGTGACCTTAAGAGTTGCACTTCGGCAAGTTTATAGTCAAGTTGGGCGTTGGTAAGGTTGTTCATTGCTGCGGAAAGGTCCCGCTCTGCGTCCAGTAAATCGTTGAGGCTTGCAAGTCCAAGTCCATAGTTGTTCTGGGTGTCTTCCAGCACTTCTCTGGCCAATGCCACGTTTTCCTGTTGGGCCTGGATGGTTAGCAAATTATTTTCAAGCTGTGCAACCGCGTTGGCATAAGCCAGGTCCAGTGCCAGCTGAGTTTCCTGAAGGTCCTGCTGAGCTTTTTCGATATCGATCTGGTTTTGCTGCACCCTGGCTTGGGTGGCCCCTCCGTTAAAAATGGGAATATTTATGTTCACACCTACCGCTGCAAGATCAGACCAGTAAACACCTTTATCTTCTCCATTACCTACCGGAAAAGTATCTCCCTGACCAAGCCAGCCGTAGTTGGCAAAAAGTGAAAGGGAAGGGTAATATTCAGCTTGGGTAGCTTTTTTCTGCCAGTTTAGCAGCTCTATCTGCTTGTTCAACAGCTGCAATTCTGTTCTTTCATCTGAACCAATATTGGTTTCAGGTAAAATAGTAGGTGCAAAAGTTTGCTCCGGAAGCCTTATTTCCTGAACTATAGGCATTCCAATCATGAACTTGAGTGCATTTTCGCTAAGCTCAACCGTATTGACCACCTGCTGCCTGTTAGCTCGTAAATTATTAAGTACTACAGTGCTGCGGTCATAGTCGATCTTCTTGGCAAGGCCGTTGTCAAATAGCCCTTTCACGATGTTTACCGTTTGTTCGGTAAGTTCCAGATTGGATTGGATATTCTCCAACATTTCCTGTGCCTGGTACACCTGGTAATAAGCAGTAGCTACTCTTTCAATGATCTCTTCATTGGTGAGTTGAGCGTTAAGCTGATAAAACTCCCTGGTGGATTTTGCAGCTTTAAGTCCGGTGAACACCTGTTGATTAAACACGGCCTGGGTTAATTGGGCATTCGCACTAGAAGTCCACTCCTGCCCAAAAGCCACAGATATATCCTGCCCCGGTAATCCAAAAATTTCGCCAGGCAAAACATTCTCCTGTAAAAGAGGATTATATGTTGTGTTTGCACTTCCTGAAAGGTTAGGCAACGCTCTCGCCCTTATTTCGGCGATCTGTGCATCTGCTTTCCTGATGTCTAACCGAGCTTTTTCGGCTTCTGCTTTATGCTCCAGCGCATAAGCCACCGCCTCATTTAGATCCAGCTCCACGGGATCCTGGGCAAAGGCAAAGCTGGTAGTAAAAAGCAAACCTATTAATAACTTTTTCATTTCACTTATTTTTTTTAATGCGGATGCAAAGATAAGGCCAAAAAACACTAAAAGACAAATAAAGTTTCCAAGTTTTTCAAAGAAAATTTCAAGGGGATCCATCTTTAAGATTTCACTGCGAATTAGCTAGAGGTAGCGTCATTTTTGATGAATATTGAATATGAGGAGAAGTATGTTTGGGAATAACAGAGGGTGTAGACTTAACTCTGTTTGAATTGTTGCTTTACTGATTAAAAGCGGGATTTTGACTCATAGTGGATAAAAGAAAGACATATTTGGACTGGATATAGTATAATTTTACTCAAGAATGTGCAGCTAATACAAACTTCGACCTTGATTGAAATCCTGGATGAATTACCGGTTCATGCTGAATGGTTCTATCCTCTAAATTAAACTTATTAAATTAGAGAGTTCACGTGTTGAATATGTTGTGTGCATTTAATGAGAGTAATTATCCACCTCTCCCTGCGGGTTTACAAACACCCTCGCAATGAGATTATCGATCTATAATAGTTCAACTCCTGCTTTAAATTTGCCCAATTGCTAAAATACAGCAGGATCATTTCTATTAAAAATCGAGGGTTTAAAAAGAAATTGCTAAGGGGGGTGAATGGAGACTTCCGGAATTGGAAAAATACTCCTCCGGATCAAAAACCCTCCCATATTTATTGCAGGTACACCAGAAATGGTACAGCAACAGTTAGAGACCTTTGCAAAGATTTCTCACTCGAAGAAATCATGATTAAGTTAGGATGACAGACCCTATCGCAAGATTACGTTCTTATGAATTAAGGGCTAAATTTATTTCCTGATTTAGGTATAGCTATACGTTCTCTTTTAACTGGGGAATGGTCAATAACGGAATTGAAAGCCCCGACGCCATTACCCTGGTTTTGCTTCTGTGGATCACCGATTCCCAAAAACCATAGCGCCGTGGGACCATTATAAGAAGTTTTGCATCCAGATGCTCTATTTCTTTTTTAATGGCCCTAATTACATTTTCTGAATTCAGGTTCTTAACCGAGTAATTCACATCCTCGAGTTCAGGAATTTCCTCCAGCACAGCTTTACCTCCTTCCTCCCCAGGGTTATCCTCAACATGGAATACCTCCAGTCTTGCCTCCATGAGCCGGTTCAGGTACTTTATTTTTTCAATAATTCCCTTCTCAACCTTTTGTATATCGTCACAGGCAAAGAGAATATTGTCCATCTTTCCAAAAGAAGCAGAAGCAGGCACGGCAAGAACAGGGTACTTCAATTTAAAAATGGCAGAGGTAGTTGTATTGCCAAAAATATCCTGTTCTACAGATTTCGGGGCCATTCCCATGACGACCAGTGCAGCCTTATTTTTCACAAAAAGGTTTTCCAGCTTATCTTCAACTTCTGAAAGAAAATCTGTTTCAATTGCTACTTCCACCCCGTATCGATCATTAAGTATTTCTGCTTTTTGTTTTAGCAACCTGCGGTTGCCTTCCTCCAGCTTGAGGATCCCTGTGGCAGGAAGCAGAGAATTAGCAGTATGAAGTGGAAGTCTGAAGGAGTTGAATAAAACAAGCTTCATCCCGGTCTTCTGTGCCAACGCACCGGCATATTCCATAGCATTTTCTGCTTCCTTAGAAAAATCTGTAGATACTATGATTGATTCCATATTAAGGGAGTTTAGACATTGATATATAACATGCACTATAAAAATAAGGATTATCTCCTTAAAAAAGCTGATCACCATGGTTCACTATTTATTCCTTACCGTTTTCGCCCCTTCCGTTCAGAGTTGCACAACTTTAATCTAAGGAACCGGCTGGCTGCTTATTTCAGGATTTTAAAATAACGCAGATTAAACCTGAACTGAAAGGAATCGGGACGGGGGTAATTTGCCTACTCCAAAAGGTGTAGAATACCTAACTTTGCCCGTCAAAAAATTAGTCTGTTTTGTTTTTACGGAAAAAGAAGATATTAATGAAAAAAGCCTTAAAACTGTTTAGCCGTGTTATGATCGCACTCTTATCTATTGTAGTTGTCCTTGCATTAATCGTAGGACTATATATGCAGCATCCTAAGTTTGGAGCAACGCCCACAGGAAAAAGGCTTGAAATGATAAAAAAATCTCCTAATTATAAAGATGGTTCTTTTAAGAACCGTTCTTATACACCATCACTTACAGAAGGCCATTCAATGGGTAAAGTAATGTTTGATTTTCTTTTTAGAAAGAGTTCCAAATCCACACCTAAAAGCACTATACCTTCTGTCCAAACAAATCTCAAAAATCTTCCTAATGGCGACTGGCTGGTTTGGTTCGGGCATTCATCTTACTTCATTCAAACTGATGGCATAAAAATTTTGGTAGATCCCGTGTTTAGTGCAAATGCTTCACCTATTCCGGGTTCCACGAAAGCATTCAAGGGAACAAATGTTTACACTGCGGAAGACCTTCCGGAAATCGATTATCTTTTCATTAGCCATGATCATTACGACCATCTGGATTACGAAACCATGAAAAAGCTGAAGGGCAGAGTCAAATATGTAATTTGTGGTCTGGGTGTAGGAGCTCACTTAGAGAAATGGGGATACGAGCCGGAGAAAATAATGGAGATGGATTGGGATACTAAACTTGAACCGCAGAAAGGAATACAAATCTACGGACTCACGGCCCGGCATTTTTCCGGAAGGGGATTTAAGAGGGATGCCTCTCTTTGGATGTCTTACTTGCTCGAAACCCCAACCCATAAAATTTTCATTGGTGGGGATGGTGGTTACGACAAACATTTTGAAGAAATTGGAAAGTTACATGGCCCTATAGATCTGGCAATTTTAGAAAACGGGCAGTACAATGAAGCCTGGCAAGAAATCCATTTTCTTCCCGGGGAAAACCTGCAGGCAGCCCTGGATCTAAAAGCCCAAAGATTGATGCCCGTTCATTCATCAAAATTTGATCTGGCGCTGCACGATTGGGATGAGCCCTTAAATGAAATGTCCAGGCTTAATCAAAGCATAGGAATACCATTGGTAACACCGGTGATAGGTGAACTTGTTAATCTTAACGATAGTAACCAGAAATTTACGGAGTGGTGGAAAGAATTAAAATAAACACCAAAAATGAAGTAGTAATTGCAGGAAGTAGTTGGATTGTTGGTGATTTAGTTTTAGATAACTGCCTTAAGTCTTATGTGATAAAAGGAATAATCACATTTCTGTGGAAGCCTTCTTCGGAAAGTAAAAAATAAAGTAAAAGAATTTGTTATTGCAGCTTTTGAAGATTTTTATACTCTGTACTCAATTCACAATATAGATATAGCTTTATTCTGTATAGGGATTTACGGGCAGGTTTCAGGTTGTAGACTATTCACAGCTGCACCTCAAGATTCGTTCGAAAATCCAAAGCCTATAAGTGTTCTGCAAAACTGAAAATAAAATTACCCACTGCCACCTTAAATATGTCTCAGCCCTCCGGCACGCCAAGTGTGCATCAAGAAGTTGTGGCAATTTAGGAAATTTGTCTCTATTTATTCCCGTCCTGAAAAAAATATCAAACTTTTATAAACCTGCATTTCCTGCATTTCTTGCATACTCTGATCTTTAGAGACTATTTACTATCCCGGGCAGATCTATTCGAGTTCAATAGTGTTTCTTCAATATCCGATTGCCTGTATCGCACCCTGGTTCCGATCTTGTAAGGCTTCAAAACCCCCAACTTTCCCCATTGATAAAGAGTTACTAGGGAAATCCCTAAAAGCTCCGATACATCTTTCGGCTTAACCATACTTCAGGCTCTTTAGGGGTACACTTTTTTGAAAATTCTACAAGAAGCTTCTCTACCCCTTCCAGAATTTCTTTTTTAAATTCCTCCGGGTCTACTTCATAGAATTGAATGGCTTGTTTTTTCATTTTTTAGCATCCAATTTACGGTTTCCCGTCCTTCTCTTTAACAGAATATTAATAGATTTACAGTTAAGACCAAACCAACTCCAGAATGACCATAGCCGAATACCTCTCCCACCTCAATAGACTTTACATTACCGGCCACGCAAGAGAACACTCCTACCGCGGAGATCTTCAAACCTTGTTATCTACTCTTTTACCAGGTATCCTTGTGACAAATGAACCAGCCAGGGTGAGTTGTGGTGCTCCAGATTATATGCTTTCACGCAAAGGTGTGCCTGTAGGTTATGTTGAAGCAAAGGATATAGGGGTGGATTTAGATTCTAAAGGTCTAAAGGAGCAATTCGAAAGGTACAAAGCAGGTCTTACCAATCTTATAATTACCGACTATCTCAACTTCAGGTTTTACAGGGAAGGTGAATTTGTAACTGAAATATCCCTTGGCAGTTTGGAAGCTGGTGAGATAAAACCTTTACCGGGTAATTTCGAGCATTTTACGCACCTCATTTCCGATTTTGCTTTAGTTGTTAGTCAAAGCATTAAGTCCCCTACCCGTCTTGCTAAAATGATGGCTGGAAAAGCGAGATTAATGGCCGATGTCATTGAAAAGTCTTTAGATAATGATGATGAGAAGGAAAAAAGGTCAAATCTAAAGTCCCAAATGATCTCCTTCAAGCAAATGCTTATTCACGATATCACCAACAGGTCCTTTGCCGATATCTATTCGCAAACCATTGCCTACGGAATGTTTGCAGCGCGGTACCACGATCCTACTCTGCCAACTTTTTCACGCATGGAAGCAGCACAGCTTATACCCAAGAGTAACCCGTTCCTCCGGAAACTATTCCAGGACATTGCCGGTTTTGACCTGGATGATAGACTTGTGTGGATTGTAGAGGAGTTGGTAAGCATTTTTCTTGCTTCAGATGTCTCAAAGATCATGAAGAACTTCGGAAAAAGCACTAAGCAAGATGATCCGGTAGTCCATTTCTACGAAACTTTTTTAGGTGAATACAATCCTGCCCTTAGAAAAACCCGAGGAGTGTGGTATACACCACAACCGGTGGTAAACTTCATTGTGCGAGCAGTTGATGATATTCTAAAAGACGAATTCAATCTCCCTCAAGGTTTAGCAGATACCAGTAAAACAAAGATCACCGTTAAAGTTCCCACTCATGACAAGCGGTATGCCGGCGGAATGCGTGATTATGAGCAGGAAGTCCATAAAGTGCAGATACTCGATCCCGCCACCGGAACCGGAACTTTCCTGGCTGAAGTTGTACGGCAGATCCACAAGAAATTTGAAGGCCAACAAGGCATCTGGACGCGTTATGCTACGGAACATTTGATTCCCCGCCTAAACGGCTTTGAATTGCTGATGGCAAGTTACGCTATGGCCCATCTCAAAATGGATATGTTGCTGACTGAAACCGGCTACAAACCCACAGATGATCAACGCTTCAGGATCTTTCTGACTAATTCCCTTGAAGAAGCGCACCCGGACACGGGAACCCTTTTCAGCTCCTGGCTTTCCGATGAAGCTGATCAGGCTAATGCAATCAAAAGAGACACTCCAGTGATGTGCGTCATTGGAAATCCACCCTATAGTGGTGAAAGCTCAAATCAAGGGGAATGGATTTTAGATTTAATGGAGGATTATAAAAAAGAGCCAGGAGGAAAAGAACGACTAAAAGAAAAAAATTCTAAATGGATTAATGATGATTACGTAAAGTTTCTTCGTTTCGGTCAATACTTTATAGAACGGAATGGTGAAGGAGTATTAGCTTTTATTAATCCTCATGGATATTTAGACAACCCCACCTTTCGTGGAATGCGGTACAACCTTTTAAGGACGTACGATCAGCTATATGTAATCGATCTCCATGGAAACTCCAAGAAAAAAGAAACAGCTCCTGACGGTTCTGTTGATGAAAACATTTTTGATATTATGCAGGGTGTTTCCATCAACATATTTGTGAAAACAGGAAAAAAAGAAAATGACACTTTAGGTCAAGTTTATCATTACGATTTATACGGAAAACGTGAGTTTAAGTACGATTTTCTACTTAAAGAAGATTTGGGTTCAATTCCATTCGTAGACCTCGTAAATAAATCTCCAATGTATTTCATGATGCAGAAGGATTTTAAAACTGAGGAAGAATATGTAAGCGGTTTCTCAATGAATGAAATTTTCACCCTGAGCGGAAATGGCATAGTCAGTAAAAGAGATGCTATGGCCTTTCAGCCGACTAAAGAAGATATACAGCACGTGATAAACGATGTCTACACCCTCGACAACAAAGAAATCGTGAGCAAATACAACAATGTGAGCTGGAAAAGTCGTGATGGAAAGGTGGAGTTCGTAAAACAGAATGTACTTGAATTTGGGCTTGACGATCAACACTTCGTACAATGTGAATATCGGCCATTTGATAAGAGGTGGACCTATTTTACTGGTAAGTCTAAGGGGTTCATCGGGTGGCCTGTTAATCAAATAATGAGACATTTTTTAAAAGGAAAACAAAATTATGGTCTTGTAATAGGTCGTCAGGGCCAAGCTGTAGGTTCAATGCCGTGGAACTTATCATTTGTAACAAACTCAATAACCGACTTTAATCTGTATTATAGAGGTGGAGGAATGCTCTTTCCATTATACCTCTATTCAGAAACTTCTAATCAACAAACAATAGACGACAAACAGGAAAATCGGGTTCCCAATCTTAATGAGGAAATTATTGGAAAAGTAGCTGAACGAATAAATCATGCTTTCCTTCCAGAGGAAAACCTTGTCTGCGATTTAGAAGCTGGTTTGGATGGTACTTTTTCCCCTATAGATATTCTTGATTACATATATGCAGTTCTACATTCCCCGGAATACCGGGAGAAATACAAGGAGTTTCTAAAAATAGATTTTCCGAGGGTCCCTTATCCAAAGGATGCTGATCAATTCTGGAAGCTTGTAGAGTTGGGAGGGCAAATACGTGAGCTGCATTTGTTGGAAAGTCCGCTTTTGGAGAAGCGAATTACCGGTTATCCTGAAGATGGTGATAATATCATCACCCGTAAGATCACCAAAAACAGCCCCGGCTACGAACCGGATTCGGAAACACATGGAAAAGTTTGGATCAATGACCAGCAATATTTTGACAATGTGCCCCTGATTGCCTGGGAATTCTACATCGGCGGCTACCAACCGGCACAAAAGTGGTTAAAAGATCGCAAAGGCCGGGAATTAAGCTTTGAAGATATCCTGCACTATCAGAAAATGATCGTTGCGCTAACCGAGACTGATAGGCTGATGAAGGAGATTGATGAAGTTGGAGTGATTGTCGAAGAAATGAGTGTGGAACAATAGGTAAATCATAGAGATAGGTAAACGGCAGTATTACTTTTAACATAGATGCTGCCACGGCATATCATGCATCTGAGAGGATGTCTTTTCAACCTGACCTAATTTCCGGTTCGTTTTGATCTTCAATTTTGGAGCTTATTTAAGAACTTGCTTAAATAATTTATTACTTTTGTGAAATGAAAGATATCAACTGCATACGTAAAGAAGCCGATTTTGACCAGATCAAACGTTGTCAGGAGCAACTTTCCGAAGCCGAAGAGGCTGTGAGTGCCCTAACAGATAAGCTTTCCCTGGTGAGTAACAGTGTAAGGCTAAAGATTCTTTATGTCCTGCAAACAGAAGAAAGATTATGTGTGTGTGATCTAAGTGACATCCTGAACATGACCATTCCGGCAGTTTCGCAACACTTGCGAAAATTGAAGGATAGGGATTTTGTAAAAGCGGAAAAAGAAGGTCAGACCATATTTTATTCTCTTCGGAATGACCATCGGGAACTCCTTGCTCCCTTTTTCAATTTAATAACACATCAACCTGAAGCTATATGAAGACAAAAAACGGCTTTATTGGAGTAGGTATTTTAACTGGTATTGCCAGTTCTCTTTGTTGTATTGCTCCCATACTTGCTATAGCAGCAGGAACAGGAAGCATGGCAGGTGCTTTTGCATGGCTGGAGCCTTTTAGATGGCCACTTGTAGCAATTTCAATAGTTGCTTTGGGATTCGCCTGGTATTTGAACCTGAAGTCTACAGACGATGACTGCGGCTGTGAAAGCAATTCCCGATCTTCCTTTTTCCAGTCCCGTAAATTCTTGACTGGAGTGACTGTTTTTGTTATTCTGAGCCTGGCTTTTCCTTATTATGCTGAAGCTTTTTATCCTTCTGATGAAAAAGAAGTGGTTTTTGTTCAGGAAAAAAATATTCAAACGGTAGAATTCTCTGTGAGTGGTATGACCTGCACAGGCTGTGAGGGTCATGTAAAATCTGAAGTTAACAAGCTAAACGGGATTGTCACCTGCAAAGTTTCTTACGAAGAAAGTAATACGGTTGTTGAATTCGATAGTTCACTCACGAACGTTGAAGAAGTAAAAGCAGCTATTGAACGAACTGGAGACAAAGTCACAAAAATAGAAAGATGATGAAGCAATATGATGTAATAGTAATAGGTTCGGGCATGTCGGGTATGACAGTTGCCAATAAATGTGCATCCAAAGGTTTAAAAGTCGCTGTAACTGATGAACTACCCTATGGAGGAACTTGTGCGCTTCGAGGATGTGACCCAAAAAAAATAATCATTGGTGCTACCGAAGTGAGAGACTTCGCTCAACGATTGGCGGGAAAAGGTATTGATACTGTTCCTGAAGTTAACTGGAAAGACGTCATGGCTTTTAAGCAGGAATTCGTAAATGCCATGCCCGGGAAAATCGAAAAAGGATACAAACACAATGATATAGACACCTATCACGGTGCTGCTCGCTTTTTAAGCAATGATTCAGTTGAAATTGAATCGCAAGTTTTAAAAGGAGATAAAATTGTTATTGCCACAGGAGCCAGATCACGTACACTAACTTTTGAAGGCGGTAACTACGCTTTGACCAGTACAGATTTTCTCAACCTGAAGGAGCTGCCAAAGTCCATGATATTTATAGGCGGCGGTTATATTGCCTTTGAATTTGCACATATCGCCAGGCGATGTGGGGCCGAAGTTACCATAGTACACCGGGGACCACGACCTCTGGAAAATTTTGATAGGGATATAGTTCAGCATTTGTCTGAAGCAACACAGAAGATGGGCATAAAATTAGTGCTTGAAACAAACGTTACCGGAATCAAAAAAGAAACAAAAGGTTTTACTGTTGTTGGTGAAAAAAATGGTTCTGAAGTAGAATTTATGGCTGAAGCAGTTTTTAACAGTGCAGGAAGAGTGCCTCATATCAATGACCTAGATCTTAAGGCTGGATCTGTTGCTTCAAACAAAAGGGGGATTGAGGTCAATGAGTTTTTACAGAGCACTGCAAATCCCAACGTGTATGCTGCCGGAGACGCTGCCGACAGCAATGGACTACCGTTAACACCAGTAGCCGTTTATGAAGGTCATATTATTGCTTCCAATATTATAAAAGGAAATAGCAGAAAGGCAGAGTATCCACCCATGCCCTCAGTGGTCTTTACCCTACCGCCAATGGCTTCAGTAGGTTTAACAGAAGAGGAAGCCAAAAAGGCCGGAATTAATGTAAAAGTAAATAGCAAAGCGGTCCCGGAATGGTTTAATGCGAAGCGATTAAACACCGAAGAATATGCCTTCAAGACCATCATAGACACCGAGAGTGGAACTTTAGTAGGTGCACATTTAATTGGTCCGGGAGTTGAGGAAACAATTAATTTTTTCTCTCTTGCTATTTACAAATCGATACCAGTACAAGATTTAAAGAAAATGATTTATGCGTACCCCACAATGGGTTCGGATATCACATCAATGTTATAAAAAATCCGATATGGAGACAATTTTAAAGTCTATTCTCACTTGCCCGAACTGCAATGTATCCAAGGAAGAAACCATGCCTACAGATGCATGCCAATTCTTTCACGAATGCGCCAGCTGTGGAACCGTAGTAAAGCCATTGGAAGGTGATTGCTGTGTTTTTTGCAGTTACGGTTCTGTACAATGTCCACCAATCCAGGAGTCTCGTTCTTGTTGTAGCAAATGAAACTTAATCAATTAAGAATTTTATAAGCTTTGCTTCTAAGTTCTTTTTTTACCTTTGCATTGTGAAATTTATCGCAGTCATACTATCTGTTTATTTCCTGGGGCTAAACTTTATACCCTGTGATGACACAGCTGTATCCGAAAGTCAGGATACTATCTTCGTGAGTTTGGAAGTAGACCAGGATCAGCAAGGCGACCAGCATGGTACTTCAGATGACTGTCCTCCTTTTTGCCAATGTCACTGCTGCCATGTGCATGTGGTGAGATTCGAAACAAGTAGCTTCGAAGTATTTGAGCCAAAAATGCCCTTTTTGACACCCTTGTTTGGAGAGAGTGCAGGCAAGGAAATTGCCTTTTCTCACTTCCAGCCTCCCCGTATTTAATTCAGTTTTAGGATAGCTATATCCTTTTGTCACTGGCCCCGGCCAGAGAATTTATTACAAACTGAATTAAATTATCATGTATGATTAATAAGATCATTGATTTTTCGATCAATAATAAATTTATTATTGGTCTACTCACAGTGGTGTTAATTGGTGCAGGGATCTGGAGCGTTTTCCAGGTTCCCGTAGATGCCCAACCAGACATCACAAATAATCAGGTGCAGGTGATTACCCAGGCACCCAATTTAGGAACTGAAGACATCGAGCAGTTCGTCACCTACCCCGTTGAAATTGCCATGAGTAATTTGCCGGGTGTAACAGAGATTCGCTCAGTTTCCAGGTTCGGACTCTCCGTTGTAACCATTGTCTTTGAAGACGACATGGGCACTTATCTCCCCAGGCAATTAGTAGGTGAAAAACTGAATGCCGTAAAAGATGAAATTCCCGAAGGTTTTGGACAACCTTCCATGGGACCTATTTCTACGGGACTTGGTGAAATTTACCAATATACCCTGGAAGTAGAAGAAGAATTCAAGGATGACTACTCCCCCACTGAGCTGAGAACAATTCAGGATTGGATTGTACGCCGACAAATGGCTATGGTGCCGGGAGTTGTAGAAGTGAACGGTGTTGGCGGAATGATAAAGCAATATGAAGTTGCTGTAGATCCGGACGAACTAAAAGCTATTGGACTTTCCATTTCTGATGTTTTTACCGCCCTTGAAAATAACAATCAGAATACCGGTGGGGCTTATATCGAAAAGAACCATCAGGCAAACTTCATACGGGGCGAAGGACTTGCACGAAGTGTGGAGGATCTGGAAAAGATTGTCGTCACCACTTCCGGAGGAGTACCTATAACAGTTGCAGATGTTGCTGATGTTCGAATAGGAAGTGCCGTACGTTATGGAGCACTAACAAAAAATGGACAGGGAGAAGCCGTTGGTGGAATGGTCATGATGCTGAAAGGAGCCAATTCCAATGAAGTAATCGACAATGTAAAAGACAGGATCGAACAGATTCAGAAATCCCTTCCTGAAGGTGTTTCCATAAAGCCATTTTTGGATAGAAGTGAACTTATTAGTGACACCACTTCCACAGTTACAAAAAACCTGCTCGAAGGAGGATTAATCGTCATTTTTGTTCTGGTGCTGCTCCTGGGGAACTGGCGGGGAGGTTTAATAGTTGCCTCAACAATTCCCCTCTCCCTCCTGTTTGCTTTCATTCTTATGAACCTTTTCGACGTCTGGGCAAACCTGATGAGTCTGGGGGCAATAGACTTTGGGATTATAGTTGATGGAGCGGTGATCATTGTAGAAAGTACTGTTTTTACAATTCATCAGCGCATGAAGAAACGAGGCGAATTAAACAAGGCTGAGAGAAATAATATAGCCGCATCTTCAGCCAAAAAGATGATGAATTCTGCCTTTTTTGGGCAGCTTATTATTCTCATCGTTTTTCTTCCCATTCTTGCTCTGGAAGGGGTTGAAGGCAAGATGTTCAAGCCAATGGCACTTACCTTTATTTTCGCCATGCTGGGCGCCATGATCTTGTGTTTGACATACGTTCCAATGATCTCTGCTCTCTTTCTCAAGGAAAGTAAAAAACGGAAGAGATCCTATGGCGATAAATTTGTAGGTTGGGTTCAGAATAAATATGAGCCTTTATTAAACAAATCTTTAAAAAGAGGGAAAATTGTACTCGGCTCCGCTATAACTCTATTCGCTTTGGCAGCGTTCATGTTCACCAAAATGGGAGGGGAATTTATTCCGCAGCTCGATGAAGGGGACATCGCTTTCCACATTATCCTTAAACCGGGAAGTTCTCTTGACGAAGGAATCGCGACCTCCACAAGAATTGAACAGCTTCTTCTGGACGAGTTTCCGGAAATAGAACAGATCGTCACTCGTTTTGGAGTTTCTGATGTCCCAACAGATCCTATGCCTATGGATATTGGAGACAGCTTTATCATTCTAAAGGATAAAGATGAATGGACTTCTGCCGATTCTAAGGATGAACTTATTGCAAAGATCAAAGAAACCATCGGTATTATTCCCGGCGTTAGCTATGAATTTACCCAGCCAGTAGAAATGCGGTTCAACGAACTTCTTACCGGGGTGAGGGAAGATGTTGCAGTCAAACTTTATGGTGAAGATCTGGAGGTTCTGGCAAGTAAGGCGCAGGAGATGGGCAACATTATTTCTACTGTAGAAGGAGTTGCCGATATGAAAGTAGAGGCCACGGCCGGATTACCGCAGATCACGGTCAACTATAACAGGAATAAAACTGCGCAATACGGTTTACAGATCAAGGAGTTAAATTCCCTTATCCAATCGGCTTTTGCAGGCGGAGATGCGGGAGTTATTTTTGAAGGAGAAAGACGATTTGACCTGGTAGTGCGATTACAGGAAGAAGAAAGAACAAGTATTGAGAATATCAGGAATTTGTATGTAACCTTACCTTCAGGTAGTCAGATACCACTGAAAGAAGTGGCTGAAATAAGTTATCAGCCCGGCCCGATGCAGATTAGTAGGGATAATACCAACCGCCGTACATACGTGGGAGTAAATATCAGGAATCGTGATGTGAAGTCTGTGGTGGAAGATATACAGACCAAACTGGACGCTGAGTTTGAACTACCGCCCGGCTATTACATTCGCTACGGTGGGGCTTTTGAAAATTTTGAAAGAGCAAGCAAGAGACTGCAAATTGTAGTTCCCATCGCCCTGCTCCTCATCTTCATCCTGATCTTTTTTGCTCTCAAATCCTTTAAGCAAACCACCATGATCTACATAGCCATTCCACTTGCAGCTATTGGCGGGATATTCTCCTTATGGCTGCGGGACATGCCCTTTAGCATTTCTGCCGGGGTTGGCTTTATTGTATTGTTTGGAGTGGCGGTTTTAAACGGCCTTGTACTTATTAGCAGTTTCAATGAATTAAAAGAAGAAGGTGTGAAAAATCTAAATGAAAGGATCAGTCTTGGAACAAGAAGCAGAATCCGTCCCATTTTGCTAACAGCTCTTACCGATGTGCTTGGGTTCCTGCCTATGGCCATTTCGAGCTCGGCAGGAGCAGAAGTGCAACGGCCACTGGCAACTGTGGTTATAGGAGGTTTAATTACCTCTACCCTGCTCACTTTATTCATTTTGCCTATTCTTTATAGATGGGTTGAATCAAGGTCTGGCAAATTAAAATTTAAACCTTCAATGGGTGGATCTTTTGCTTTAATTCTTGTCCTGTTCCTTTTACCTGCTGGTTTAAGCGGTCAAACAATGGAATTGTCTCAAGAGATTACTCAGGAGCAAGCAGTATCGTTAGCCCTCCGGAATTATCCACTTCTGAAAAATGAGAAGTCCCAAATTGACCAGGAGCAAGCTCTGAAAAAATCTGCCTGGGATTTTGGGGAAACTGAAGTATTTACGGGTGGAGAAGAGCTTGGAGATGCCGGTGGAATATATACGACTATTGGCGTTCAACAGAAAGGGATTGATTTATTAGGGATACCTTCTAAAACTAAGCTTTACAACAAAAGAATTGCCCTTGCCGAAGAAGCCTATGAACTGTCTCAACTTCAGGTGGCACAGGAGGTGAAAATAGCCTGGAGTCGTACCTTTTCGGCAAAACAACAGTATCTGTTATTTCAGGAACTGGATTCCCTGTACCAAAAATTAGAACAGGCCGTAAATCTTCGGTACGATGTAGAGGCCATCTCAAGATTAGAAATGCTGACAGCCAAAAATAAAGTCAGCCAAATTTCGGTTGATTTGCAACAGGCCGAAATGGACTACCTAACAGCCTTGCAAAAGCTCAATCTATGGTTGGGAGATGAAGAAGTCTTTGATGTCCCGGATGATTTTCAAGGTATTTTGGACGATGAAATTTTCCTTTACGGAGATCTACCTGAGGATCACCCTCTTCTGGAAGTTTCAGAAAAGAAGGTTGCGGTGGCAGAAGCTGCTTATGCTGCAGAAAAGGCTAATTTTCTACCTGATTTCAGTGTTCAGTACGGACTTCAAAAAGTAAATGGAGCAACCGGTTTTTATAACTATCAGGCCGGAATATCTATTCCAATCCTTTCAGGAGCTGCACACGGGGAAGTTAAAACGGCAAAAATAGAAAAGGAAATTGCACAAAGAGCTGCCGGTTTTAAGAAAGACCAGATAAAATCTGATTTTGAAATTGCCTTGAGAAACTATAAGCGATGGAAATCTTCCTGGTTGTTTTACAGGGATGAAGTCCTTCCCTTGCTGAAGGAACAACGGGAGGGATCATTACTCGCCTTTAATGAAGGTGCCATTGAATATGTGGCTTTTATTCAGAATTTAGACAATGCAATGGAGTCAGAAATTAAGGCGCTCAAAGCTTTTGAAAATTATCAAATAGCCCTTGCAGAATTACAATTTTACCTAACAGGAAAAAACTAAAAAAATGAGATTTCAAACAATATATATACTTCCGTTTCTCCTCCTACTGTCTTGCGGGGAAAATACTGAAAAAGAGGTGACACAGAAAAAAGAAGCTGAACCTGCAAAAACAGAAACGGTCAAGGAAGCTATGCTGTCACAACAGCAGTTCGATGTGCTTGACATGAAGATTGACAGCCTTACAACCAGGTTAATGAGCGGATATGTACAGGCAAATGGAGAGCTGGAAGTCCCTCCTCAAAGCCAGGCTGCAGTCACTCCAGTTATTGGAGGTAATGTATCATCAATAACAGTGATCGAAGGAGATGAAGTTCAGCGTGGAGATGTATTAGCCTATATCGAGCACCCGGAGATCATCGAGATACAAACGCAATTTTTGAATGCCTTAAACAGTCTGAATTATCAGGAAAAAGAGTTCCAAAGGCAAAAGAAATTGTACGAAGCCGGAGTGGGTTCAGGGCAAATCTTTCAGCGTGCCGAGGCAGAACTGGAAAGCCTAAAGGGACAGGTGGCAGGGCTTAAGGCTCAGTTGCAACAATTGAACATCAATCCTGAAACTATCCAAAATGGAAATATCCAGCAGAGGATTGCGGTTAGAAGCCCTATAGATGGAGCTGTTCAATCGGTTAACATTAAAACAGGCCAATTTGTACAGGCGCAGTCTGAAATGTTTGAGCTTATCAATACGAAAGATGTTCATGTAGACTTTATGGTCTTTGAAAAAGATGTGGCAAAAGTGGAGAAAGGACAGAAAGTATTTTTCACTATCGAATCATTACCAGGAACTGAATTGACCGCGGAAATAATTTCTGTAAGCAAGAACTTTGAGCAGGATCCCAAAGCAGTTCATGTTCATGCGGAAATCATCGACAGGCCTGAAAATCTTGTTCCGGGAATGTATGTAAGAGGGCGAATTGCGGTTGACAATCAACAAACAACAGCCTTACCCGAATCTGCCATAGTTAGAGAAGGTGGTAAATTTTATGCTTTTACTGCAGAAGAGGAAGGAGATGCGTGGAGCTTTCGACCTGTGGAAGTTATTACCGGGACTGATGAAGGTGAATGGGTTGAAGTAAAGCTAATAAAAGATCTTCCAGAGAACATGAGATTTGCCTATAACAATGCCTACTATCTTATGGCGGAGATGCAAAAGGGAGAAGGTGGACACAGCCATTAATTTTAAGTAATTTAGAAAAAACAACAGATATGGGTCACGATCATTCTCACGAAAGTTCTGGAAAGAATCTTAAGCTGGCATTTTTCATAAATGTTGGGTTTACCATTATCGAGATCATTGGAGGATTTCTTACCAATAGCGTCGCAATCATTTCTGATGCCTTGCATGACCTGGGAGATAGTTTGTCACTCGGGCTTGCGTGGTATATAGAGGGTAAGGCTAATAAAAAGGGGGCTACAGACGAATTTAGCTTCGGGTATGCCCGCTTCAGGCTTTTGGGTGCTTTAATTAATTCTGTTGTTCTTGTAGCGGGTTCTATTTATATTATTTACGAAGCAATTTCCCGACTCCAGAATCCGGAGGCTGTTGACTCAAAGTACATGATCGGTTTCGCTATCCTCGGAGTGTTGGCAAACGGTTATGCTGCCTGGAAGGTAAGTGGAGGAAAATCTTTAAATGACAAGGTTGTAAGCTGGCACCTCCTGGAAGATGTATTGGGATGGGTCGCTGTTCTTATTGTGGCTATTATTCTGCAGTTTAAAGACTGGTACATTCTGGACCCAATCCTCTCGCTGGGTATTACGCTTTACATCTTATGGGGTGTCGGCAGAAGACTTAAAGACACCCTTCATCTGCTTCTGCAGGGGGTTCCGGAAGGATTGGATATGCAGGAAGTCAAAAAGCAGCTACAGCAGGTTGATCACGTCAATTCTATTCATCACATGCATGTTTGGTCCCTGGATGGGGAACACCATGTGCTAACCGCTCACCTGGTCCTGGAAAAGATCAGCCACTTCGATCAAATAGATGACGTGCGGCAGAAGGCTATAGAGTCTGTGGAAGAGTGGGATTTTAGCCATCATACGTTTCAGTTAGAACTCGATAAGGAAAAATGCCCGATGCTGAAGAGTCACTAAAACTAATTTACTAAAGCTTGACGTAAGTATGAATAAAAGCATTTTCACTATCCAAAAGATGGACTGTCCTTCCGAGGAACAGATGATAAGAATGAAACTTGAACCGGTTGACCAGGTAAAGCATCTGGAATTCGATATTAATCGGAGAAAACTCGAAGTATATCATACAGGGAATGGGAATGAAATCCACCGCGCCATTAGCCAGTTGGGTTTAAATGACAGACTTGAGGAAACAACTGAAGCTGTCTTGCCTTTGCCCTCAGATGATTCCCATCAAAAGAAAATTTTGTGGTGGGTACTCGGAATCAACTTCGGGTTCTTTCTTCTGGAAATGACCACCGGATTAATTTCAAACTCAATGGGTCTTATTGCCGATTCTCTGGACATGCTTGCAGACGCCTTTGTTTATGCGCTAAGTCTGTTCGCTGTGGGAACATCTATAGGAAGAAAAAAGAGAATAGCAGGAATAAGTGGTTATCTACAAATGGGACTGGCTTTGGTGGGATTTGCAGAGGTCTTGAGAAGATTTTTTTCAAGTACCGATATGCCTCTGTTCGAGTGGATGATATTTGTTTCCATTTTTGCCCTCGCCGGAAATCTGATCTCTCTTTGGCTCATTAACAAAGCTAAAAGCGATGAGGCTCACATGCAAGCCAGTGCTATTTTCACTTCCAACGATATCATTGTAAACGGTGGAGTAATACTGGCCGGAGTTCTCGTGTATTTCCTCGACAGTAAGTGGCCCGATTTAATTATTGGAGGCATTGTTTTTTCATTTGTCATGCGAGGCGCTCTTCGAATTTTGAAATTATCAAAGTAGAGCGGGTTGACTTGGAAAGCCGCGACTTTATAACAGAAGTTTAAGAAGGAGCAGGATGTAAATGGTTAATTTAGAGTACAAAACCCTCTTTTTTACCGGAAATGAGCGAATTCTTAATGGTTTTATTACTTGCCGCTATGCCTGCCGTGGGGAATTTTTCAGGCGGTTTGCTGGCAGAGTGGATCAATGTTTCCGAAAAAACCTTGAATTTGGCGCTTCACTTCGCTGCAGGTATAATACTCGCTGTTGTAGGTTTAGAATTAATGCCTACTGCACTTGAAGTAGAGCAACCATGGATTCCCATTGCAGCTTTTATGGGAGGAGGCTTCACTTTTCTTCTTCTGGAAAAAGCGGTTCATTTCATTAAAGACCGGTTCGGAGGTGAAGGCAAGGCAACGGGATCTGCCTGGGGGATCTATTTGGGAGTTGCCATTGATCTTTTTAGCGATGGCATCATGATAGGTACAGGATCTACTGTATCAGTGTCTCTGGGGCTCCTTCTCGCCCTGGGGCAGGTACCTGCAGATATCCCGGAAGGTTTTGCCACAATTGCCACTTTCAAGAGCAAGGGAGTACCTAAGAAAATGCGCTACTTACTTGCAGCCGGTTTTACAATTCCTATTCTCCTCGGCGCTACAATTGGTTTTTGGACAATGCGCAACAGTGGTGATTTAGTTAAATTCAGTCTGCTGGCATTTACTGCCGGTATCCTGCTCAGCGTCGCCATCGAAGAAATTTTAACAGAAGCTCATGGTAAACCCGATCCTGTCTATGCTTCTGTTCTTTTGACTTCAGGTTTTTCCCTGTTCGCATTGCTAACGGTTTATTTAGAAGGCTAAAAAAAATAGACTATGAATATCTGGTTATGGGCTTTAGTTCTGATTGCAGCTGTCTGGGCAGCGCACTGGGGTGCGGAGCACTTGTCAAAACCTTTGAAAAAGTTAAGAAAACAATGGGGCTTTTCGGTAGCTGCCGGCGGGGCCTTAATTGGTTTGGCAGCAGCAAGTCCTGAAATAGGAATTAATATCACCAGTGCAGTAACCGGCGTGGGAGATATTGGTCTGGGGACCATGTTTGGCTCTAATGTTATTGCTATTCCTTTAATGGTCATAACCGCTTACATTGCGACCAGGCATCTAAAAAATAAGAACAAAGATGAAGGACACCAGGAGCACAAGAAGGAGCACCTCCTAAAAGTAGATCCCACGGCCGTAACAGTCCAGGCTTTACCATACTTGGTAATTGTAGCAGTAGTAGCTATACTAACTGTTCCTTCTGCCTGGAGAGGATTACAGCCCGTGGATGGCTGGATAATGTTGGGAATGTATATCGCTTTTCTTGCTCAGGCTCTCCTTAGAGGAAAAAAAGAAAGGGAAAAAGTGGAATGGAAGAAAAAGGAGATCTGGTTAGCGGTAGCAGGCCTGGTTGCTTTAGGTTTAGGCGCCTTTTTCACAGTTCGTGCTACAGAAAACCTGGTTTCCTCCTTTGGATTAGCACAAATAGTGGGTGGTTTATTTATTACAGCTCCAATGGCTGCATTGCCCGAAGTTTTTGCTACCTGGAGTGTAGCTAAAAGTGGTCAGATAACTTCGGGTGTCACCAGCGTCATAGGAGATCATGCCGTTACGCTTACCGTAGCCTTTTTTCCTCTGGCCTTGGTGGGCCTGCCGGTAAGCAACTTTACCTTATTTGTGACGGTTTTGAGCTTTGTAGGATTAGTAGGTATTCTTTATGCCGCTTTTATTCATATGGGCAGCAAGAAAAGCGGACATGGTTTTAAACGGTGGCAGGTCGTTACCCTTGGAGGTGTGTTGCTCGTTTACATAGCAGTTGTTCTTTTTGGGGTACTAAATATCATGAATAATTGATCATGTATGCAATACACACATCATGAACCGTCACTTTAATACCGGATCCTGAATTCGAGTTCCGAAGGAATATAGGTAGTTGGACATGGTTCTGTTCCTGGCATTCTATAGTTGTTTAGGATCCAATATAAACTTACCCTTAGGAAGCGTTTTCGCGATCTATGTATTTATTTCACTTCCTTTTTCCCTCCTGTTTAAAAAAGACCTTCGATTTTAAGGAAAAAAGCAGTTTTAATCAAACAACGCTTGCAACGGTAATGAAAAAAGATACAACTGTTGATTTTCAGTACTTTATAAAAACATAGCTCCGCCGAATCACCCGTAGCAACCGTAAATTCAACCGTAAATCAACCGTGACATTGGTAGCGGTTGCAACCGTGAGTCAACCGCACCGGTTGCAGCGGTTGCAACGGCAGGTATTTATCTGAAAATTCAGAAACTGAATGAGGAAAAGCAATCATGTGAAAGGCTTTTTGAATATAATCTTACCAGGCTGCTTTTTTCCGCAGAATATCTATTTTTGCCAAAGAGTAGCAACTGTTATAGCAACGGCTTAACCAGCACTAATCTTGCTAATAATGAACTGTTTCGTTTGCTAATTACTTCAGGATAATTTTTTTTGCAACGGCGAAGCAACTGCAGTAGCATCTGCGAGTATATCAAAAAGGACCATACATCCGCAACAGTAAATAAAACCACTACTATGAGTTTAAAACTTAATATCCCAAATGGTATAATTTTTCACTCCTATTTTTTATTCTGGAAAGATATCAATCACGTAGAGGAATTTTTTACTCGAAGATTTGAGAATTACCTTTACAATTATAGTCATGAGCGAAGCAAAATAGAGGATTCTTCAGGGAGCAGTAAATTATATTATTCGGGAGTGACCAAAGACGGAATAGAAATCACAGAAATTGATTTTATTAACCAGGAAATTTATAAGTTAAATAGAATTCCTTTAGAAACTGTAGACTTTGACGGAAGGAAGAGAGTGGAATTCTACCGGCAGTACCTTCAAAAAAGATTAATGAACATCTTAATGGGAGAAACAAAGCCTTTGCCAAAACCAGAGATCGATTTAGATGAAAAAATTACCCGTACCACCTGGTTTAAAATAGGGATAACTTTTGCCACTGGTCAAGCTCAGGAACTTTATGAAAAATACAAGCAGGAGAAAGGTCACTTCACGAAAATGGCTATAAAATTAGGTTTTAAAGAAACTGATCGTCCTTATTTTTCCGAGACCATCAATAACAGTACTATTGGTAATAAGAACCTCTACTCCAGCCCGGATAAGCTTAAAACCATATACGCCTATTGTCAGGTAAAGAATATTGAAGTATGTCATGATTTTATAGCTCAAATCGAATCCATTTAAATCCCTTTCAATAAACCGTACTGAAACCGTACTGGTACGGCAATGAGTACCAAACTTACTGCAGCACATTTGGCTTATCAATTAAATCAAAAGTCAAATGGAAAACATTTTTTTACAGGGCACCACTACAGATAAGTTGGTGGACCTTATTTCTCAAGATGTAAAGCGCCAACTTGAAGCGTTTAAAAAGGAATTAACTAACGAGCAGGCAAATGATGAGCTTCTTACCCGGGAGGAAGCATGTCAATTCCTAAAAATCAACTCTTCGACGCTGTGGGCGTGGACCAACAAAGGCAAAGTAAAAGCCTATGGCATTGCTAACCGCCGGTACTACAAAAGGAGTGAATTGATGGAATGTTTAACCGTACTTAAAAAGTAAGGCTATGAATTCATCAACAATCCAAAATCTCGTAACAGCTGATCTTGATTATCAAATCAGCAAAATGGTTATTCCTCAGTCTACTCCAGATGAAATCTTAGACAACCTCATTGAGCATATCAAAAAAATAGATTTTTGGGTGCTGGCATTTCCCAAAATAGTTGAATTAAGAGAAGAAATAAAAAGACTGGAGGCAGAAGTCTATATCGATGGCATCTTAAATGAAGATAAAAAACAGGAGGAAAAGGAGTATCGAAAGCTTTTAAAAGAGCTGAAAGCCCTAAAACTTACCAAGAACCACTACCTAATCTTGTGCATAGAGCAACTCCTTAAAATAGCGAAAAAAAATAATTGGGGGTTGTGCAAAAAACACGGTTTTATTTATTTGTACAATGGTTGTTTCTGGACGGAAATTGAAAAGGAGCGTTTTGAATCCTTTTTAGGGGATGTTGCACTAAAACTGGGAGTGGAAAAATTTAGGGGTAAGATACACACCTTCAAAGAAGAGCTTTTCAAACAATTCATGTCAGACGCGTATCTACCTACTCCACAAGCTAAAAGTGGCAAGGTTCTGATTAATCTGCAAAATGGCACCTTTGAAATAAGCCCTAAGAGCAGGAAATTGAGAGATTTTGACCCTAAAGATTTCTTAACGCATCAATTGCCATTTGAATATATACCACAAGCTACAGCACCTCTTTTTGAGAACTACCTAAATGAGGTAATACCCGATCCAGATAAGCAGAAGGTATTAGCTGAATATATAGGGTATCTGTTTGTAAAACCATCTATACTTAAATTAGAAAAAATGCTGATTCTGTTCGGAACCGGCGCGAACGGAAAAAGTGTATTTTTTGAAATAATCAGTGCTCTTTTAGGACCCGAGAATGTCTGCAACTATTCTCTCCAGAGCCTGACCAATGAAAACGGATACTATAGGGCCAAGATAGGAGACAAGCTGGTAAATTACGCCAGTGAAATCAACGGCAGACTCGAATCTGCCACATTTAAGCAAATGGCTTCTGGTGAACCTTTAGAAGCTCGATTACCACACAGAGATCCTTTCACTTTGCACGAGTATGCAAAGCTTATTTTTAACTGTAATGAACTTCCTAAAGATGTAGAGCATACTGCGGCCTTCTTCAGAAGGTTTTTAATTATAGAATTTGATGTTACCATACCAGAAGAAAAACAAGATAAGGAACTCTCAACCAGAATAATCCAAAATGAACTGTCCGGGGTCTTTAATTGGATTCTGAAGGGCTTAGATCGCTTACTGAGTCAGAAAAGATTTACTAGTTGTAAAGCAATAGAAGAAGCTATACATACATATAAAAATGAAAGTGACAGTGCTAAACTATTTATGGACGAAATGGGCTATGAGCGAAGTGCTGAAACCTACACTCTAATCAAAAATCTATATCAACAGTACGTTTCTTTCTGTATTGATGAAGGAGCCCAGCCCCTGAAAAAATTGAATTTCAGAAAAAGATTAAGCCACCACGGCTTTTACGTAAAAAAGGCTACTGAAGGGTACATAGTTTATGCTGACATCAAATCAAATACAGAGGAAGATGATCTCGAATTCTAAGTATTCACTCGATAATAGCAGCAAAAAATATCCTTGCCCTGCTTGTAATAAAAAAACATTTGTGAAATATGTTGATATTGAAACCGGATATTATTTGAAGGACAGTTTTGGGCGTTGTGACAGGGAGAGCAAATGTGGCTATTACCATGCTCCTCCAAAAGAGAATAAATACTATTTGATAACATTTCTATTCGTAGAAAGTATATCGGATAAAGCGTACCGAGCAACCGAAAGCAACGGCCACTTGCACTTTATTCCGACCTCTCAAGTTCTCGACAAAAATGGTAATAGTTTCTGGATAACAGAATGGTGGCTAAAGACTAATGGTATTGCTTATCTGGGGCATCAGAGCAAGAATATTGTATCTAATAAAGTAGGTGGTAGTGCGGTTGCAACGATAGCAACCGCATCACCCGTTGCCGCGGGTGCAACTGCATTAAGTGAACCAGATAAGGCCAGTTTTCATAGCTTGAAACTATTGGACCAGTTGTATAACGAAGAACCAGTAACGGAAAACTTAGAGGTTTATTTGAACACCCTATTTACAGAAAAGCAGGTTTTCAAAGCTAAGCAGAACTATCTCTTAACCGGCACTACCATGTTTTGGAATAAAGCCACTATTTTTTGGCAGATAGATCAGAACGAAAAAGTACATGCAGGAAAAATAATGCTATACGATTCTTCTACCGGCAAGAGAATTAAGAAATCATACAATCACATCAATTGGGTTCATAAAGCCCTAAAAGAACCGGATTTCAACCTAAATCAATGCCTGTTTGGGCTACACAGGATCAAAGAAGACTACAGTAAATCAATAGCCATTGTAGAAAGCGAAAAAACAGCTATAATCATGAGCATTATTGTTCCCGATGTTCTTTGGTTGGCAACCGGAAGCAAGCAAAATCTGAAGACTCGACTACTGGAGCCATTGGCTGGTCGAAAAATAGTACTATATCCAGACAAGGGTGAATATGAGAATTGGAGAAGCAAAGCTGAAGTAATAAAGAAAAACGGATTAAAGGTCGAAGTCAGCGATTTTCTTGAGGAATTGCCATTAAAACCGGGTGCGGATCTGGTGGATTATTATATATCCAGCTTACGGGAAAATGCAGGAAATGCAGGAAATGCACATTCTTAATATAAATTATTTGTGATAAAGGAATTGCAATTTTACAATGGCAATGAAGTATCTGTATCTCCCAGTATTTCTCAACGACTACCTTTATATTTCTTCTTTTTTCTTGTTGTAGTAATTCTTCTTTATCTGGCGTATCAAATATTCTTTATAGATTCGAAATGGGATGGTTTAAGTTTTCTGGTAGGATTTTAATAAAAAAAGGAGACATTATGTCTCCTTTTCCACATCAGTAACAACCAAAAACTAATCACTTAAATCATCTATGGTAGCATCTGGAGAATTCTTCTTCACAGAAGCAATACCTTTTTCTAATGCAGCTTTAGAAGAGTAAGTCTCACTTGAACCTACTACTTGTCCATTGGTCGATTTTAAATTGAACCTGTGACCAGAAGGAACTTCTTTAATTTCGAATCTCTCATTAACCTGAGAATTCTTTTGAACAGAAGCAATACCATTTAAACATGAAGCTTTGGTCTTGTATGCTTCACTACTTAAAATAATTTGACCATTACGTGCTTTAAGATTAAATCTGAACTGACCAGACTTATCTTTTTTAATTTCAAATTTTGCCATTGTATTAGAATTTGTTTCTTTAAATGTAAGAAAATTGTAGGAAAGGAGGAAAAGTAGATAAACTTCTCTATTCAGTTGTAATAGGTAATCCTAAAAGCAATGAGGAGTTTTTCAAAGCTAAAAAGTTCATTTCGCAAAACCTATTAGATATAGTCATCCGTTTTTCTTTGGAAAAAAAATGCAGATTTAAGCCTACTACAAGTCCTTTAGAATATATTTACCATACAATTATCGTACAATACAGGCAACAAAAAAACCGTAAACTACTAATTATCAGCAGCATTACGGTTTCTTTCTGTGGTCCCACCTGGGCTCGAACCAGGGACCACCTGATTATGAGTCAGGTGCTCTAACCAACTGAGCTATAGGACCATTTGGTGCTCTAACTTCCCGACGGTTCGGGAGAGCTATAGTACCGGCTCAATGAGCTTAAGAGGGCGCAAATTTAAAACTTTGCCCCTTACATAACAAGTGTTTCAAAAATTATATTTTTAAGGGGCTATAAATCTTCCCATACTTCATCCCCAATAGGAATAGCGTTCTCATCTTCCAGGATTTCCTGGCACAGCTCCACCAAAACTCCATTTGCCGATTTTGGATGTAGAAAAGCGACCAGTTTATTGTCGGCTCCTTTTTTTGGACGTTTGGAGATCAATTCAAAGCCCTCTTCCTTTAAGCGTTTCATTTCTGCTCTTATATCCTCCACTTCAAAAGCAATATGGTGAATTCCCTCCCCGCGCTTCTCGATAAATTTCGCGATAGGGCTATCCTCAGAAGTTGCGGCCAGTAATTCGATCTTATTCAGCCCCACCTTGAAGAAGGAAGTTTCCACGCCTTCACTCCTTACTTTTTCAGATTTATAACTTTCTGTGCATAACAGTTTCGAATAAACTTCATTAGCCGCCTCAAGATCTTTTACCGCAATGCCTATATGTTCTATATTTTTCATTTTCAGGGATTCTGTGTTTTTAAAATTTTAAATCTGCTTTTCCTGCCCTGCAGGATAAAGCTTTTTGAGAATAAAGATAAAAAGTCAGGTGAGTTTCCAGTCAAAACCAAAAGCTATTAACGCTTATTTTAAGATTTTAAGCCGTAAATGTTCTACTTTTGTAGCATGGAAGAAACAAATAGACAGAAAAAAATAGGAGGAGTAATACAGCGGGATTTGGCCGAAATTCTTCAGGCTCATTTGCGTGATGCGGGTAAAACGGGAATTTTGATCTCTGTTTCTAAAGTGAAGGTCACTACAGATCTTTCACAGGCAAAAGCCTATATCAGTATTTTTCCGGCTAAAAATTCCGGAGATATTTTGAAGGAGCTTAATGAAGTAAAGCCAAAGATCAAGCATGAGGTAGCCCTTCGCACAAAAAATCAATTGCGCAGAATGCCAAATTTGGAATTTTTTATTGATGATTCCCTGGATTACATTGAAAACATCGAAAAATCAATAAAAGGTGAGGATAATCCTATTGAACAGCCCGACCTGCTTTCAAGACGGAAAAAATCATAAGCCTTGAATTTCCCCTTTTACATAGCCCGAAGGTACCTGTTCTCTAAAAGCAGCAGCAATGCCATCAATATCATTACCATTATCGCGGCTATCGGGGTTTTTGCAGGGGCTTTTGCACTGTTTATTGTTCTCTCCGGCTTTAGCGGACTCAAAGACTTTAGCCTGTCTTTTTCCAACCAGTATGATCCCGATCTTAAAGTTTTGCCCGCCAGTGGTAAGACCTTTAATTTTTCTGAAGAGGAAAAAGAGCAACTCAAGAATATCGCCGGAATTTCCACTTTTTCAGAAGTCATAGAAGAGCGGGTCTTTCTGGATTTCAGGTCAAAGAACAAGACGGCTTATATTAAAGGAGTAGATGAAAATTTCCTGAAGGTGAATCACCTGGACAGTGCACTAATCCGGGGAGTCTGGTTTCATCCTACCGAATCCCAGGTGGTTATTGGGAATAACATATCCCGTGAGCTTAACCTGGGGGTGTTCGATTACATGAGCTTATTGAAGGTGCTGGTACCGCGACCCGGAACAGGACAGGTGCTGGATCCTACCCGGGCCTTTAATTCTCAAAATGTGGTGGTCTCCGGAATTTACAGCATCAACGAGGAGCTGGACGATAAGTATGTTTATTCTTCTCTGGATTTTGCCCGGGAACTTCTAAGCCTTAAACCTACTGAAATTACAGGACTGGAGCTAAAATTAAAACCCGGAGCAGATCCCGAAACTGTGGTTACTGAAGTTCAGGCTGCGATAGAAGACGGGATAGAGATCAAGAACAGGGCACAGCTTAATGATGCCCTTTATAAAATGCTCAATACAGAAAATCTTGCCGTGTACCTCATTTTTACACTGGTATTGATCATTGCGCTTTTCAATGTTGTGGGTTCCATCATTATGGTGATCCTGGATAAAAGGGAAAATATCAAAACCTTGCATAGCCTGGGGGCGACGCCTCGTCAAATAAAGAATATCTTCTTTACCCAGGGTGTGTTTTTAACTCTTTTGGGAGGAAGCCTGGGACTGATCTTTTCACTGATCCTTGTTTTCATGCAACTCGAATATGATCTTGTAATGATCACTCCCAGCCTGCCTTATCCCGTATCGATCACCTGGCAAAACATAGTTTTAGTCATGGTAACAATCACTTCCCTGGGAATGCTGGCTTCCTGGATCGCCGCTAACAGAAGCAAGAAGGCTCTAAATGCCTGATTTTCCTGCGGAAATATCTTTTAAAAAGGCTTTTTAGAATCGCTTTGCAACTCCAAGGCCTATACTTAAGTACTGGAGATCGAAGTCGGAGTCAAAAGTAGCCAGTTTCAATTCAGTAGCAAGAGACCGGTAAATTACCTGTGGTCTCAGTTCAAAGCCACTGCCAAAACTATATACAACCCCCGCCTGTACTTCCCAGCCCAGTTCATGACCTGTATCGGCTGTGATGTCTCCGGAAGAATCTTCTGCTTCAAAATGTTTATAGATTCCGCCGGCACCCAAAAGGTATGAAAGAGAGGGAGTAAAAGGATGAATAAATTGTAAGCCGAAGGAGTATCCGGTTTCTTCAAATTCTAAACCATCTATTCCCAGATCCTCTTCTACCTGGAAATTATTCCATCCCCAGCCGGCATATACCCCCAGATGTGGCATAAATTTGTATGATACCATAGCCTCAAATCCAAAGCCGGTTTTAAGGTCAAAAGCGTCTTCTTGTTGAGTGGGAAAATTAACCTGTGGCCGCAGTTCCACCGCCCATCTCTCCTGTGCATTCACTTGAAACGAAAGCAGAATTAGGAGCATTCCTAAGAGTAAGTGCCTTTTCATAATATGAGGTTTTTAAAGAGAAAGAATAGTAAAGGAGAAACCTCTTTTATACTCCTCTTTGTTTGAATATTGTAACAAATTTACAATACTAAAACCCTCTTATCGTGACATTTATCAGGAAGTGTAAAAGATAATATCGGGGAATAAAGATTCAGGCCTGCTAAGAAAATCCTTGTGTAGAAGCTTTAAAAAAATTAGCTTTTAAACGAACTCGTATCCCGAGAATTCCTTTTCTACCTCATCAAAAGCGGCAAAAACATCTGCAGCGTCATCGCTGGTCACCATTTTTTGACGATATTCCTTGAAGTGGGGAATACCCTTAAAATAGTTGGTATAATGCCTGCGGGTTTCAAAAACCCCTAATTTTTCACCTTTCCAGTCAATGGCCATTTGCAGATGCCTGCGTGCGGCGTCCAGGCGTTCCTCCATAGTGGGTGGCGGAAGATGTTCTCCGGTCCTAAAATAATGTTTCACCTCTTTGAAAAACCAGGGATAACCTATACTTGCCCTGCCTATCATTGCCCCGTCGAGCCCAAATTTATCCCGCATCTCCATGGCTCTTTCAGGGGTATCCACATCGCCGTTCCCAAAGATTGGAATATGCATTCTTGGATTGTTCTTAACCTCGGCAATGGGTGCCCAATTGGCATCACCCTTATACATTTGCACTCTTGTACGGCCGTGGATGGATATTGCGCTCGCGCCTACATCCTGTAGCCTTTCGGCCACCTCAACAATTTTTATGGAATCCTGATCCCACCCTAACCTGGTTTTAACGGTAATGGGTAATTTCGTATGCTTCACCATGGCTTCGGTAAGGGAAACCATTAGGGGGATATCTTTCAGGATACCCGCCCCGGCACCTTTGGAGACCACTTTTTTCACAGGACAACCAAAGTTGATATCTATAATATCAGGGCCCGATTTCTCCACGATCTCCACCGACTGCAGCATAGATTCCAGGTTGGCTCCAAAAATCTGGATTCCAACGGGTCTTTCTTTTTCGTAAATATCCAGCTTCATGACGCTCTTTGCGGCATCACGAATAAGCCCTTCTGAAGAAATAAATTCGGTATATACCACATCTGCCCCCTGCTCCTTGCACAATGCACGAAACGGCGGATCACTCACATCTTCCATTGGTGCTAACAACAATGGAAATCCCCCTACATCTATGTTCCCTATTTTCGCCAAAACAACTGTTTTTCAGGCTGCAAAAATAATGAAATTAATTCAGTTCGAAAGATGTAGAATTTTTAGCCACTAATTCACGAATAATTTTGGGCTGGTAAAGTGGTGTAAGGTAATTTATTCCCTTTCCGGCGGAAGCTTAATGAGCTAAACTAATCAAATTGCAAATATTTAAAATCGTCATGGCAAACTTATTTCACGCAAAATCCGCAAAGAAGGCGCAAAGAGCGCAGAACTGCCAGTGGTATTAAATTGTATTAATCCTCAAACTTTTAAAAATTTCCCGCAGATCCCGCAGATCTACGCAGATTTATTAACGTACTTCTTCCTTATGATGAACTTTGGAATTTGGAAGTTGGTTCTCTTCCACTAAAGCTTCAGAGAATAAATTGCTTGGAATTTGGTGCTTGGAATTTGGTATTTCCAAATTGGTCCACAAAAATTCCTGATCACTAATCACTAATCACAGATCCCTGAACACTTTAATTGCCAACTGCCAACTGCCCACTTTGCACTGCCTACTAATTAAAGTCTATCTCTTTCAGCCGCATCTATAGCCCGCTGATTATCGCTAAGCCTGAAGTTTCCGAAGTTATACTTAAACCCTACCCGCACGTACTGGGATTCAGGTTGGGCGAAATAGCCGTTATCCTGATTTAAATATTGAGATCTTAACCAGGTATTTGTTTCATCAAGGATATCTTCAAAATTGAGGCTAATCTCGGCGCGGTTGTTCCAAAGTGTCTTTCTAAACCCTAAAGAAAGGGTGGTAAAAGGTTCCATGATATAAGAACCACTTAAAAATTTAGAAACATAGGTAAGGCTTAATTCGCCGGTAAATGTGCCGTCTTTCGAGATGATAAAGTTATTATAGAGACTTCCGTAAAAGCCATCGATCTCGATAGTCGCGGGAACATTTCCGCTTTCCAGGGCAAGAAAAGTCCTTTCTTCATTAAAAGCGTTAAAATAAATATAGGCATACCACCAGTTTTTCACCGATCTGCCATGGCTAAACTGAATTCCATAGCTGGTACTTTCCAAAAGGTTGGCACTTACTCTTCTTATGATGCGGTTTTCATTATCCTGAAAACTGAGGGTTTCCGGAGTGTTCCCGCTGTCGGTGTAGAAAAGATCAAAGAAATAGGCATTTTTGAGCGCATAGCTCAGGGAATAGCTGTTGATAATGGCCGCTTTTAAATTTGGGTTTCCGGCATTGTAATCGAACTCGTTGAGATAGTACCTAAAGGGATTAAGACTTTCATACCGTGGCCGTTGAATTCTACGGCTGTAGTCGAAAGTAAGGCTGTTATTGTCATTAAAATTGTGCTGCAGGTAAAAAGTGGGAAATACCTCAAAATATTCCCGGTCATTAACCTGCTCCATAGAACGGGAATCCCCCATACGATCTGTATATTCCCCTCTCAAACCAGCCTTGGCGCTCCATTTGGTCCAATCTTTTGCCACACTAACATATCCGGCATAGATCGTTTCATCATACAAAAATTCATCCCATTGTAAGGCTCCTTCTTCAACATCGGGATATGCCCCCAAATAATCAATGCGGCTTTGAGATTCTATCACAGAAGTTTTAATTCCGCTTTCAAAGCTGGTACTCCCAATTGGGGTGATATAATCTAATTGGGCCGTATAAATATCGATGGCCTGGTCTGCATCTGTGTAGAAGCTGTTATCTACAGGAGGACCAGGCACTTCCTGAAAGGTGGTAAAAATGGCCTGTTTCCTGTTCTGGTCAAAACGGGTATAATGCATTTTTGCAGATAACTCTGCCCCTGCTTTATCTAAAAAATGTTTGTACTCCAAATCAAGAGCAACATTGGAAAGATCATCATCAAGCGTGCTCTCTGTTAGCAGGCTTTTTTCTTCACTTCCCTCTTCCCGTATCCTGGAAATAACTTCATTGTCAAAGGTTTTGTCCGGAGAATAGCTAAGACTGGAAGTGAAATTCAAAATGTTCTTATCGTCAAAATTGTAGTCCAGCATAAGATTGGCACTGTGGCCCCGGGATCTTGTGGTGCGCTCAAATTCGGTATCCCAGCGGCTAATAGAATTTCCCATATCATCCATAAAATTGATATAGCTTACATCCTCCTTAAATTCCTTGCGTGGAGAATAGGTGTAGTTCCCAAAAACATTCAATTTCTCTGTTTTATAGTAGTGACTGGTTCCTAACTGGTACTTCGGAAAAATTGCCTGGGTCCAGGCAGCATTGACATTTCCCTTATATCCCGGTGCAATGCTTTTGGAGGTAATAATATTAAGAATTGCACCCCCTTCGGCATCATATCGTGCCGGGGGTGTAGTGATCACTTCAATGGATTTGATATTTTCTGCGGAATAATTCTCGAGCAGCGTTTGTAATTCGGAAGCTGTTAGTTGTACCTTCCTGTCATTGATATATACCTGCACTCCCTGGTTTCTCACCGTAAGATTTTCTCCTGAAAGTATCACCCCCGGAGTCTTTTTAAGTATATCCCAGGAACTGCCATGGGAAAGCGTGGTATTCTCCACCTGAAATACCAGCCGGTCCACCTCTCTTTTTACTGAAGGATTTTTGTAGTTAATGGAGACTTCAGCCAGAGCAGCAGTATCCTCCTGCAACACAAGAGCTCCTAAATTTTCATTTTTTGATACCTCTATCTGTTTCAGGTTATCACGAAAACCAACGAAACTTACCTTTAACAGGTAAACGTCAGGTTCGATATCGGTAAAATTGAATTTTCCGTTTTCCGAAGAAACGGCACCTTTATAAACCGTGGTCGAATCCTGTGCGTTAAGTAAAATGAGATTGGCAAATGCTACGGGATCCCTGTTGCTGTCAACAACTTTTCCTTCTACGGAATGCTGGCTAAAACCTGAAAAAGAACACAAAAAAAGGAACAGGAACAGTGGGGAGCTGTATTTTATGAACATGCAAAAATGGTTGGTTAGTGCTTGATAATTGTAACAAAATCAAACAAATATAGCATTTTTGATCACACATCAGAAATTCAACTGTATTTCTGAAAAAAAATTGGGAAATCGGTTGTGATACCGAAAATAGGCTTGAAAGAAGGCTGAAATATCTATTTTAGAGCAGCAGCTGCAGGATGAGCGGGGTGAGAATGGCAGTTATAATTCCGTTTAGGCACATAGCGATTCCGCTGTAAACTCCCGGAATTTTTCCTTCCTCAATAGCGCGGGCAGTACCTATACCGTGAGCTGCCGTTCCGAGGGCTGCCCCAATTGCTTTTTTGCTGTTGATCCCCATTTTTTTCAGAAAATATAATCCGAACACATTTCCAAAAACGCCTACCGCAATGACAATTCCTGCCGTGATATCGGGAATTCCTCCAACGGTTTTTGTTATTTCTACGGCAATAGGTGTGGTGACCGATTTTGATGCAAGTGACCGGATCAAAAAGTCAGGCAGGTCCAATATAAGCAGGAAAGCAACTACACTTAAAACCCCACAGATCCCTCCAATAATTACTGCAATAGAAAGCAATTTTAGATCCTTGCGCAGCTCTTCATATTTTTCATAAAAAAATGCTCCCAGGGCTACTACGGCCGGTCCCAACAGGTAGGTAAGGAATTTTCCACCCCGGTTATAGGTCTCGAAAGAGATGTCAGCCAGCTTCAAAAAAAGGATTATTCCCAGGATGGCCAGCAGCACAGGATTCAAAAATGCGATTTTTAGACGGCCTCCCCGGCGGGCCAGCGCATAAAAAAGCAGCGTAAGTCCTATTCCAAAAATGGGCAGCAGGAAAGAAAAGCTCATTTTTCGAATTTTTGGAGAATTAGCGCGGTGACATAGAGCGTCAACAAAGTGCTGGCAATGATGGCAATGGTAAGGGGCAGCCAGTAAGCCTTCACAAGGTCGAAATACACCATTAATCCTACCCCATAGGGAATAAAAAAGAGTACCAGGAATTCCAGAAGTTTATCTGATGCCGGTTTAACCGCGCTGAGAGGGATCCAGCGAAATTTTAAAGCGAAAAACAGGAAAATCATCCCGAGAATATTTCCGGCCACGGGAAGATTAAAAAAATAGGTTACCAGTTCTCCTGCAATCAGAAAAAGCAAAATAAAGAAGAAGGCCAAAAGCCTTCTTCGGGAAAAAAGATCTGTAAGGTATTTTAGGACTTGCTTCAAGCTTTCATTTTTAAAAATGCTGCCGTTTCCCAGGTGGATTTATTCCTGTTTGATGGCATCATACAGCACCTGGTGAATTTCTGTACGGGTATTGAGGCTGTACAATCTGTGGTTGTCTCTGGTGGGGTTAACCCTGTTGGAAAGGAAAATATACAGCAGGTCTGTTTCGGGATCCATCCATACCATGATCCCGGTGAACCCGGTATGACCAAAGCTTGCTGCAGAAGCATCCTGAGCAGTATTCCTGCTCTCCCCTTTGTCATTGTAGTAAGGCTTGTCAAAACCTAAAGCTCTGTGATTTTCTGAATCGGGAAAGGTGGTTTTAGTGAATTTTTCCAGGGTTTCCTGCTCCAGATATTCTCTGCCCCCATACTCCCCGCCGTTGAGATACATTTGAAGTAGCTTCGCCAGATCATTGGCATTGGCAAACAAACCCGCATGCCCCGAAACTCCGCCCAGCATTATAGCCCCTTCATCATGCACCGTCCCATGAATAGGCTGCTGCCGGAATAAAAAATCATGTTCGGTAGGGACAATCTTGTATAGCGGCAACTGCGGATTAAATCCTACCGAAGTCGCGCCCAAAGGATCATAGAAATTCTCCTGAAGAAACTCGGGAAATTCCAGATTGGTTCGGCTTTCCACCACCCGTGGCGCGAGGATAAAGAAGAAATCTGAATAAACATATTCCTTTTTTTCCCTTAAAGGAGAATCCCGGATAGCTTTTACGATCTTGTCAGGGTAATCCTTGTGCAGATACATCCCTTCTTTGATTTTGATGGGATAATTTTCGGAAGCTGTTTCCTTAAAGGTTTTCCTTTTGTAACTACCATCTTTTTTGAAGGTGTCTTTCCAAAATGGGATCCAGGGCTGGAATCTCGCCTGGTGAGTAAGGATGTCGTAGAATGGAATATTTGCCTTGTTCGATTTTCGGAAAGATGGAAGATGATCTGCGAGGGTCCCGTCCAGGTTAAATTTTCCCTGTTCATACAGCTTCATTAAAGCAGCCATGGAAGTCGAGATCTTGGTAACCGAAGCCAGGTCGTAAATATCATCTTTCTTCACCGTGATGGTGTCAAAATAGGAATGTGTCCCATAGGCTTTGTGAAATATCACTTTTTGATCTCTTGCCACAAGGATCTGTGCCCCCGGTGTCGCTTTCATTTCCATAGCGAGGTTCATCAGGGAATCGATACGGGTATGCAGGATTTCTGAATCCATTCCTGCTGCTTCTGGAACAGTATAACTAAACCTGATGCCGCCTTTAACTTCCAGCCCGTCGCCGGCTTTAAATTTCTCACCCACACTTACCGGAAGTTTTCCGTTAGCTCCAATTCCGCCGAAGATCAACTGGGCTGCCACCTCCTGAGTTTCAGGACTGTCCTGGTAGGCCACCAGCAAACCTGCCGAATCTTCAATTCCGTCGATCTTGTTCAGTACATACGGGTTCTTAAAAAAGGCAAATATGGAGTTCTCTTTAGAAGCAAGATCTTTTATCAGCTGCAATACATCTTCATTTAGCCTTAAGGTGTTCCGCGGAAATTTGCTAAAGTCGTGGATCCCGGAGATCACCAGGTCATAATTCTGCAACTGGTCCTGCAGGGTTTTCACCATAATTTCCGAAGCATTTACAGGCAGGTTGAAATGTGTAATTCCCGCATATAATTCCAGGGTCTCCTGAAATGCTGTTTTTTTCATGGTCCCGAAAGAAACGGAAGCGATCCTCAGAGAATCCAGTCCCTGCACTGGAATGGTATTGTTATCATTTTTGAGAACGGTCAAGGATGCTTCTGCCAGCCTTCGATTCAAATAAATAGCTTCAGGAGTGTTCAACTCCCGCATAATTTCTTTGGTCTCTATTGGCTTATAATTATTCAGCCCCACCCACTGCTTTACTGCAAGGATCTTTCTTACCCGGGCATCGATTTCCTTTTGAGAAATCAGTCTCTGATTAATGGCTTTTCGAATTTCAGAAATCGCCTTTGGCACTTCGACAGTGAATTCCAGAAGATCATTTCCTGCCAGGATAGCATCTTTATCTACAACTCCGGGTTCGTTACCTTCGGTTACGCCTTTCATGTTCATGGCATCGGTAACAATAAGGCCTTCAAAGCCAAGCTCCTCTTTCAAAAGGCCTGTAATGATAGGTTTTGATAAAGTGGAAGGCACCCCGGTAGAATCCAGAGCAGGAATATTAAGGTGTGCGACCATTACTCCTCCAATTCCTGCTTTCAGGATCTCCTTAAAAGGATAAAGTTCGAGAGAATCCAGCCTTACAACCGGGTGGTTGATCTGTGGCAGGGCGTAATGTGAATCTGTATCGGTATCACCATGGCCGGGAAAGTGTTTTGCAGTTGTGAGCAATTGCCCATCCTGCATCCCACGCATATAAGCCGTGGCTTTTCTGGCTACATTATATTTATCCTCTCCAAAAGAGCGGTAATTGATCACGGGGTTATTCGGATTATTGTTAACATCCACCACGGGTGCAAAATTGAGATGTAATCCTGTCCTCCTGATCTGCCTGGCAACTTCGGTTCCCAATTCATAAAGAAGATCTTCATCCTGAATAGCGCCCAAAGCCATTTGAAAGGGATAGCTAATGGTGTTGTCAAGCCTCATTCCCAGCCCCCACTCTGCATCAATAGCTCCCAAAAGTGGCACTTTTGATGCCTCCTGATATTCGTTCATCAATTTCACCTGACTCTCAGGATCCCCCTGAAAAAAGATAAGTCCGCCGATCTTTTGTTCATTGATGAGCTTCAGGATCTCCTGCCTGTGCTCTTCACCGCGGTTTGAATAAGCTGCCACCATAATAAGCTGGGCAATTCTCTCATCGGGTGTAAGGGTCTTCATTACAGAATCCACCCATTTGCTGTTTGTATATTTCAGGAATGGAGGTTCGGTATTTTGGGCCTGCATTGGCAGGTTGATCATCATTGCGAAAAGCAGTAAAAAGATGGGGGATTTTGACATTTTTGAGGGTATATTTTTTTAAAAAAAAATTGAGGCGCAGATCTACACCTTGATATAAATTCGTTTTTTATCCATCCAGTAGCCCATAAGCCACATAAGGAGCATATAGGTAACGGCAAAAAGTAAGGAGGCATTATACGGCTCCAGCCAACTTAGAAAAAAATTGTCATAAATCCAGCCTTTCATGGAGCCGCCATTTATCCAGATCACGTTCATTAGCATCACAAAAATACCCGACATTACGAAGATGAATAAAGGATTCTTTCCAAAAACTTCAAAAAAGTATGTCCAGGATCTTAGCCTTACCACCTCAATGATCCAAATAAGAGCTCCTATGAGTACGAGACTCCAGCCTATAGTCAAAACCACGTATGAGCTGGTCCAAAGAGGCTTATTGATTGGGAAAAATACGTTCCAGATTTCTCCGGCTATAACGAAAGCCAGCCCGACCAGGACCAGTTTCCAAACCGTTGTAAAGTTATTTCCGGATCTCTGAATAAAAATTCCTGCCACATAACCTGCGATAACATTCACAATAGCGGGTAAAGTGCTTAAAAGACCTTCGGGATCAAAAGGAAAGCCGAAACCTCGCCAGAGATTTTCGGCCGGAAAGACTAAAAGATCAAATTTTAAGGCAGCATTCCCTTCCATAGAATAAGGGTCGGCGGCATCTCCAAAGTAGTACATAATTCCCCAGTATACCATGAGAATTACTGCACTTAATATTATAGATCCCTTCAGTTTAAGATTTTTTACAATGAGGGAGGCAAAAAAATAGCATAAAGCAATACGCTGTAACACCCCCATAATTCTCATGTCGGTAAGATCTTTAAACACGAGTTCTCCGCCAGAGCGGTACACAAATGGGAATGCACTTAAAAAAAGGCCTATGAAAAAAATTTTAAAAGTTCTCCTGATGACCTTTTTCAAAAATACTGAATCGGGTTGTGCATCAAACTTGCGCATACTAAAGCTCATGGCGTTTCCCACCACGAAGAGGAAACTTGGAAAGACGAGATCTGTAATAGTAAATCCGTGCCACGCAGCATGTTTAAAAGGAGCGTAAATAGTACTCCAGCTCCCGGGGGTATTGACCAGCACCATTAGGGCTATGGTCAGACCTCTTAACACATCAAGAGCCAAAAATCTTTCCCCTTTTTTGACCGGGAAAACTTTATTTTCCTCCATGGTCCCTGCTGCTGTAGTAGTACTCATAAATGGTTTTTTAGCTTCTGTTCCGGTGGGTGCAGAAGTTTTCTAAATATTCAAGAATTAAACTCAGGATAAAAATATAAATTTTTATTAAAGAAAACATCTTTTATAAAAATTTCATTAAAGTTCTTGGTGGGCAACTCTTTTTACTCTATTTTTAATTTTCAATCATTCTGCCTGTGGCAGCTCTAAAATTCTGATGAATATCCAGGAACTTCTAATTAAGACCGAACAGCTTAGCGCCAGTAACGTTGAGCGAAAAAAGCATCTCCAAAAGATAAAGATCATTCAAAACCTTTATTTCCAGGGACCAAAGACCAATACTGAAATTTGTGAGCAATTCAATATTAGCTCCCCTACTTCGATAAGACTTCTCAATCAACTCATAGATGAGGGGTGGGTAAAGAAGAATGGTCGGGGTAAATCTGCAGGTGGTCGTAAGCCCGACCTCTACAGGCTGGAAGGTAATAGTTTTTACGTGATGGGGATCCAGCTTGAACGTTCCAGGATCAAAATGGCCATTTTTGACAATCACAATAAAAAGGTGGCGCAGTTCGAAGATCTCTTTCAGATTGAAAGCGACAACGGCCTGGTAGATCATATTTATGCCGAAGCTACCAAACTGATGAAGGATTCCGGAATTAACCTGGATAAATTGTTGGGAATTGGGGTAAGTATGCCCGGTCTTGTATCTTCGGAAGAAGGTAAAAACTTCACCTACTTTATTAAAGAGGAAGAATCAGAATCCCTCGAAGAGATCCTCAAACGGAAATTCAATAAACCCATCTTTATTCTAAATGATGCAAAAAGTGCATGTTTAGCCGAATCAAATTTTGGACTGGCCAACAACCGGCAGAATGTGTTGGTGATCTCCATGGACTGGGGAATAGGCTTGGGTGTGATCATCGACGGAAAAGTGTATCAGGGATCTTCGGGATTTGCCGGGGAATTCGGGCATATTCCGTTAGTGGATGACGGACTGCTTTGCCACTGCGGAAAAAGAGGTTGTTTGGAAACCGTAGCATCGGGTCTGGCCTTGACCAGAATGGCACAGGAGGGAATCCTGGCCGGAGAAAGCACGAGCCTTAGCCAGTTATCTAAGAAAGAACTTGAAAACCTGCAGCCCGGGAAGATCATCGAGGCGGCAAATATGGGAGATCAATTTTCGATTAATATCCTTTCAAAAGTCGGGATCAATCTGGGAAAGGGCCTGGCTATCCTCATCCAGCTGTTTAACCCGGAACTGATCATCCTTGAGGGAAAGTTTGCCAAAGCACAGCAATTCATAACTATCCCTATTCAGCAATCAATTAATACTTACTGTATGGCTCAGCTAAGGGAAAAAACAAAGATCTCTCTTTCCAACCTGGGAGAAGATTCTGTTCTCCTGGGATCTGTGGCCACGGTAATGGAAAATATTTTCGGAAATCAGATCGCTATGATCAACAAGAGTTAAAAATTAAAAATTTTCTATTTAAGACATTATGGCAAGATTAAATCTTCTTGAAGAAACCCGCTTTGAAAAAGTACCCGTTACAGTTTATGAGAATGCACATATTGCGTCCTTAAGGGTAGCTGCACGCATTACCAATTTAATAAAGAGAAAGCAGGACAGGGGAGAAAAGGCAGTGTTAGGACTTGCCACAGGGGCCACCCCGGTGCAGGTCTATGAAGAACTTGTTCGCAGGCACAAAGAAGAAGGATTGAGCTTTAGCAATGTCATCACCTTTAATCTGGACGAATATTATCCAATGGATCCTTCTTCCAGGCAGAGTTATGTGACCTTCATGAATGAAAATCTGTTCGACCATATTGATATAAAAAGGGAGAACATTCATATTCCTGACGGTACTTTACCCAAAGAGGAAATAGCCGCTTACTGTATCGCGTATGAAAATATGATCGAAGCTTTGGGTGGTCTTGATCTGCAAATCCTCGGAATTGGTAGAACCGGGCACATTGGTTTCAATGAACCTGGATCTGCACCAAATTCAGGAACTCGTCTTGTAACCCTCGATGACCTTACAAGAAGAGATGCATCCAGGGATTTTGGAGGAAAAGAGAATGTGCCTACCAAAGCCATTACCATGGGTATTGGTACTATCTTCAAAGCGAGAGAGATCATTCTGATGGCCTGGAACCGGAAGAAAGCTTCTATTATTAAGAAAGCAGTGGAAGGTGAGATCTCAGGAGAGGTGCCGGCAACTTACCTTCAGCTTTCAGAAAATACGGAATTTGTACTCGACGAGGATGCAGCTGCAGAACTCACCCGCTTTAATACACCATGGCTGGTGAAGGATTGCACATGGAATGATGACCTCATCAAAAAAGCGGTGATCTGGCTGTCGAACGAAGTGAACAAACCCATCCTCAAACTTACAGATGAGGATTATAATAACCATGGAATGGCGCAGCTGGCTACCGAAAAAGGTCCTGCTTACAATATCAACATTCACGTTTTCAATCAGCTGCAACATACCATCACCGGATGGCCAGGCGGAAAACCTAATGCTGATGATTCCCAAAGGCCCGAAAGAGCTGAACCGGCTCAAAAACGTTCGCTTATTTTCTCCCCGCATCCCGATGATGATGTGATCTCTATGGGAGGAACATTCTTAAGACTGGTGGATCAGGGGCATGATGTGCATGTTGCCTATCAAACCTCCGGAAATACCGCCGTGTGGGATACAGATGTACTTCGCTACGTGGAATTTGCAATAGATTTTAATAAAAGTATTGGAGAGGACAGCAGCAAACTGGAGCAGATCTATGACGAAATGCGGGAATTCATCAAAACCAAACAACCCAACCAGATCGACTTGCCGGAAATTCGTGATGTAAAAGGATTTATTCGCAAAACCGAAGCTATTGCAGGGGCCCGTTATGCCGGGCTTAGTGATAAAAAGATCCATTTTATGGCGCTGCCGTTCTATGAGACAGGAAAGACGGTGAAAAATCCACCTACAGACAGGGATGTGGAATTAACCATGGACCTGCTGCAGGAGATCAAACCTCATCAGGTTTTCGCAGCCGGCGATTTTGCCGATCCCCACGGAACCCATCTTGTGTGCTTCAATATTGTAGTGGAAGCAATGAACAGACTACGGGAGACCGAAGATTGGGCGCAGGATACCTGGTTATGGATGTACCGCGGGGCGTGGCACGAATTTGAGACACATGAGATCCAAATGGCCGTACCGCTTTCTCCACAGGAAGTCCAACGCAAGCGTAACGCCATCTTCCAGCACCAGTCCCAAAAGGACAGACCGGTATTCCCAGGGGACGATGAAAGGGAGTTCTGGCAACGCGCCGAAGACCGTAACCGGGAAACTGCACGGGCGTATCACAAACTTGGGCTGGCCAATTATGAAGCTATGGAAGCTTTTGTAAAGTGGAAATTCTAAATTTATGAAAAGATCTTTTGTTTGGGTTGGCGCGCTCCTGTTATCCCTACTAATAGGCTGCAGTGCCAATCCTTACTCAAAGACCAACCGGGCGCACAAAAAACAGGCCCGGGAATATGCGCGGGAATTAAAAACCTTTCCGCAGGAACATACCGATGATGCATTGCTTAATTATGGCCCCTACCCTGTTGGAACCACAAATTTCAGCCTGCGGAAGCCTAATTATGTGATCATTCATCACACTGCACAAAATTCTGTTGACCACACCCTCAAGACTTTTACCCTGCGCCGTACTTCCGTAAGCTCTCATTACGTGATAGGCAAGGATGGAGAGATCTATCAAATGTTGAATGACTATTACCGCGGCTGGCACGCCGGCGCCGGCAAATGGGGCAACAGCACCGACCTCAATTCCTCCTCGATAGGGATTGAACTGGACAATAACGGCTATGAACCTTTTGCCGAAGCCCAGATCGAAAGTCTTTTGGAATTACTTGAAGTACTTAAGGAAAGACATGGCATACCTACTGCCAATTTTATAGGCCATGCCGATATTGCACCGGGTAGAAAAGTGGATCCCAATCCTAATTTTCCATGGGAAACGCTTGCAGAAGAAGGTTTTGGCCATTGGTATGATGAAATTGAAGTATCCCCTAAAGTAGTGGGAGATAGCCTGATTTCTTCAAAGGAAATTCGGGAAATTGAACTTGTTGAAAATGAAATTTTAGAGGAGGGCAAAGCAGCAGATTCTCTGCACCTCACTATAGATCCTATGCTGGCCCTGCGGGTCATTGGTTATGATGTAAGCGACCTGGAAGCAGCCATCAGGTCCTTTAAAATTCATTTTATTCAGAAAGATATCAATTCTGAACTATCCGATGAAGATCTTAAGATCCTCTACAATCTTTACCAGAAATACCTTTAAAAAATGCGGTTTTCAGCTCCTCTTTTTGTCTTGTTTGTTCACTTGTACCTTTCCCAGATTGCAACTGCTCAAATCGAGGTGGATGGCCTGGATATGATCACCCGGAAAGAATGGAATGCAGAGCCTCCAAAAATGACACAAATGCAATGGCACATTCCCAGGTATATCACTATTCACCACACGGGCACTAACCAGAATTTTGAAAGATCTACCGAAGAAAAACTTCAGGGGCTGCAAAAATTTTCGTGGACCGAAGGAAGGCTGGGAGACGGAGTCACTCCTAAGAAGCCCTGGGGTGACGTGCCATACCACTTTTACATCGCTGTTGATGGAAGTGTTGCCGAAGGCAGGGAGCTGCAGTACCGCGGAGATTCCAACACCAACTATGATCTGGACGGGCATGCATTAGTAGTGGTTGAAGGAAATTTCAACAAGGAAAAGATAAACGACAAACAGCTGGAGAACCTCGAAAAACTTGTTCTTGCTTTAGCTGAAAAATATAAGGTACCTGCAGAAGCTGTTTCCGGACATAAAGATCAGGCAGAGACTACCTGCCCCGGAACAGACCTTTACCGGCTGCTGCCGCAACTTCGGAAGAAAGTCGAAAACCTTCATAACCCACGGGTAAAGATTGGAGCAGAACAATTACTATCCCCGGCCTTTGCACACCTGGTAAAAGGAAAAAGAGTGGGACTGGTGACAAATCATACCGGAGTGTTACCTGATGGGACTCACCTCATCGACCTTTTAAATGATCATCCCGATGTGGATCTAAAACTGTTGTTTGGTCCCGAACATGGATTAAGAGGGGAAGAAGATACTCATGTAGCCGATGGTACAGATAAAAAAACCGGTCTTCCAATAATTTCCCTTTATGGAAAAACCCGCAAACCCACTCCCGAAATGCTGGAGCAGGTGGATGTGCTGGTTTTCGATATTCAGGATATTGGCGCCCGCTACTACACTTATATTAAAACCATGCTCCTGGTGCAGGAAGCAGCTGCCGAAAATGAACTTCCTTTTGTTGTGCTGGATCGCCCCAATGCCATTTCTGCCAATTATGTAGACGGCCCCGTGGGAAAGGCCCTGGAACCAGAAAAAGGTATTGGCGTCATTCCCGTGACTCATGGCATGACCGTGGGAGAACTGGCAGGGATGTACAATGGCGAAAGAGAAGAAAAGGGTTTGAAAAAGGCAGATTGGACAGTTATTTCCCTTCAGAACTATCAAAGGGATCAATGGTATGATGAAACAGGTTTGCCCTGGATCAAACCCTCTCCCAATATGCTCACGCTGCAAACAGCAGTGGTTTATCCCGCAACCTGCCTGCTCGAAGGCACAAATTACTCAGAAGCCCGGGGAACAGAAGTTCCTTTTGAGCGGTTTGGAGCCCCCTGGGTAAAAGGCCGCGAACTGGCCGATCAACTGAACAGCTATAAATTAAAGGGCGTTGAATTTCGGCCTGTGATCTTCATGCCCGACAGTATTGTAGACGGAATAAAGATCTATCCCCCAAAATTCCTCGGAGAACAGGTGAACGGAGTTGAAATGATCATCACAGATCGCGATGCTTTCAAATCTGCTGAAGCCGGAATTTACATTCTGCACGCTCTGAAAACTTTGAATCCTGACAAATTTGAATGGCGACAGGCACGCATCGACGGACTTCTTGGAACCCCGGAAGTGAGAGAAATGCTGGAAGCAGGCAAAAATCCTGGAGAGATCATAGAATCCTGGAAAAAGGAGCTCGAAAGCTTCAGGCAAAAAAGAGAAAAGTATTTACTTTATTAAAACAGTTAAACTTCAGAAAGATGAAAAAACTCTTAATAGGCATTCTGTTTATTTTCAGCTTCGTCACGCAGGCGCAGGAATTTAAATTCGCTTTTGTGACAGATACCCACATTGGTTCTCCCAATGGAGTGGCCGAAGAAGACCTTCAAAGAACCATTGAAGATATCAACAGTCTTGAAGACGTGGATTTCGTTTTGCTCACGGGAGATATCACCGAAATGGGCACCGATGAAGAAATAGAACTGGCAAAAAGCATTATTGAACAGCTGGAAATTCCGTATTACATCGTCCCGGGAAATCACGACACCGGCTGGTCAGAATCCGGGGGAGTTAGTTTCATCCGGGAATTTGGAAGTGATAAATTTGTCTTTGAACACGAGGGTTATAAGATCATTGGTTGCGCATCGGGACCTTACGTGCGCATGTCTGACGGGCATATTCCACGGGATGCCATTGTTTGGCTGGATCAGGTACTTGCTGAAACTCCCGAAGATCAACCTATCATCTTTGTCAACCACTATCCTTTAGATAACAGCCTGGACAACTGGTATGAAGCCACAGACCGGCTGAAGAATTACAACACGCAATTCGCCATTTGCGGCCATGGTCACAGAAATAAAGCCATGGATTTTGAAGGTATTCCGGGAACAATGGGACGTTCAAACTTACGTGCAAGACAAGAAGTTGGCGGATACAATATCGTGGAAATAACTCCCGAAAATGCCATTTTTAGAGAGCGTACCCCGGGGGGAACAACTGCAGATGCATGGCGGGAAATTCCGCTGGGGGAAAGGCAATACGAGAGCGACAGCATTTATGAAAGACCTACCTATGCAGTGAATGACTCCTTTTCGCAGGTGCAGAAGAAATGGGAATTCCATTCAGATGCCAATGTAATTTCCACTCCGGCTTATGTTGACGGGAAGGTGATCTTCGGAAACAGTACCGGTAAAGTTCAGGGACTTTCAGCAGAAACAGGAAAAGTCATCTGGAGCTATGATACTGAAGGCGGAATATTTTCATCGCCTGCAGTCTCAGGAAAATCGGTGGTCTTCGGCTCGGGGGACGGAAATATTTATTCCCTTGAGGCAGCTACCGGAAAGCTCAACTGGAAAGCTAAAACCGGCCACTCGGTATTGGGTTCTCCGCTGGTAAAGAATGGCGTAGTATATATTGGAGGCAGCGACGGAAAGTTTCGTGCGTTAAATGCTGAAACAGGGTCTGAAAAATGGGTTTTTGAAGGCCTTACCGGGCCGGTGGTTTCCACCCCGTTGTTTTACGAGGGACAGGTGATCTTTGGCGCCTGGGACAGGCATTTGTATGCCCTGGATAAAAACACCGGAGCCCTTAACTGGAAATGGAATAATGATTCACCCAACCGGATGTTTTCTCCCGCCATGGTCATCCCTGTAGCTCATGAAGATGTAGTGTATATTGTAGCGCCAGACAGGTATCTTACTGCAATAGATGCAAAGAGCGGTGAAACCTTATGGCGTACCAATGAAGCCACTGTGAGGGAATCTCTGGGAATTTCCAAGGACGGAAAAAAGCTTTTCGGAAAGACCATGAATGATGAGGTGGTGATCTTTGAAGCCAACCGGGAGGAGCCAAAAATGCTGAAAAGGATCAACACTAAATTTGGATATGATCACGTACCTTCGATGCTTTTTGAGCAGAACGGACAGGTAGTTTTCGGCACCCGTAACGGGGTGGTCTACAGCATTGATCCCGAAACAGAAAAAATCAACTGGAAGTTTAAAATTGATCATTCCATGGTCAACACCATCAGGATTATTGACAAAGGAAAATTAATTGCTTCCACAATGGATGGGAAAGTGGTATTGCTAAACTGGAAGTAGTGAGAACTGCTGTGCGCATCATCTTTCTTTTTCTTTGTTATCTTTTTAGCCTTAGCGGCAATAGCCAGGAAGAGGCAAAGGAGAAAACTGTTCTAAGAGTACTGACCTATAATATTCTGCATGGGGCAACTACCAACAGGGACAATGATCTCGATGTAGTTGCGAATGTGATCAATCAGCTAAAGCCGGATATCGTGGCGCTCCAGGAAATGGATTACAGGACCAACAGGGTACAAAAGCGGGATATCAATACGGAGCTGGCTTTAAAAACTCAAATGTCTTCTATATTCGCCAAGGCGGTCGATCTTGATGGCGGCGAATACGGCCAATCGATATTTTACCGTGGAAGCTTCCTGGAAACCGGCAAAATTGATCTTCCCGGTGCTCCCGACAAAGAACCCCGGATTGCTGTTACGGCAAAAATTATTCTTCCTGCCGGAGATACAATTCAGTTCATAGGAACTCATCTTGATCATGTCGTTAACAGCCCCGACAGACTAAAACAGGCAACCAAGATCAATGCTCTTCTTGAAAATGTCAAAATCCCCACCATCCTGGCGGGAGATCTCAATGATGTTCCGGGGAGTGAGACTATTAGCATTTTTGAATCAGCATGGACTTCGACTTATGACAAAGAAGATCCTGAACCTACTTTCCCTTCACATGCTCCTGCAAAGAAGATCGATTATGTCATGTTCTCCCCTTCCCATCGCTGGAAGGTACTGGAGACAAAGGTGATCTGTCATACCATAGCTTCAGATCATTGTGCTTACCTGGTGGTACTGGAGTTATTGCCGGGGGAATAGAGAGAATCAAGTATTAAGTGTCAAGAACCAAGATTTTGACTAGTCGCAAACTAATTGGGCTAAAGCCCTACTAATTCAATTTTTTATCCTCCGGCTAAAGCCGGAGGCAATTCATGAAAAACCCTGGCAGGGTTGAGCTTTCGATTTTGAATATAAAATTTGAATTGCCCCAGCCTTTAGGCTGGGGAGAAAAAGAAAATCATTCCAGGGGCTTTAGCCCAATAATTTATGAGCCTGCTTATTGATCATTGTTCGCTGATCATTGATCCACATAGGTACCATATTCACTGGCGCTGCCAATCCTCCAGAAATAATTAAAAAGAATTTCTGACACCTCTTCCATTACCCTTTCCGCTTCCCCGGGAAGCTTATTACTTTCCATCAGGGCTACTGCATAAGGCCGCTGCTCCAGGAGAACAATTGTCCATTCTGTGGAAACCCCGCTTATAAATCCGGGTTTGAAGGCAATTGGGACATTTTCAGGAATTCCGGCAGCGAGGCGGCTATCTTCCCTGTCGGTCATTTTCAGGATGTCCAGGATCTCGTTAGAAACTTCAGGACTTACAAATTCACCTTTGTACAAAAGCTGCAGGATCTTTGCGGCATCTGCCGGGGTTGCCAGGTTCTCCTCTCCTCTCGCAGAAGCCTCAGAATTCATCATTTTTCGCTGCAGAAGGGTGTTAGTCATTCCCAGACTTTTCAGCGTGCTATTCACCTCAGACATGCCTACAAGATCGATTAGCGCATTGGTTGCCGAATTATCGCTTAAAGCGATCATCAGGATGCCCAGATTTTTAATGCTCAATGCCGCGGGATCTTCAAGGTGCTTTAGAATTCCCGTACCACCCACAGTATTTTCGGAGGTAAGAGGCAAAGGATCTGACAGTGAAAATTTGCCTTCATGAGCCTGTTTAAAAACCTCCATAAGAACAGGGATTTTTATGGAACTGGCTTGCGGAAACTGCACCTCGCTGTTCCAGCCGATCTTCTCTCCCGAAGTAAGGTCTACGGCAACAAGCCCGGTAATCGCCGGGGAAGTGTTGAAAATTTCCTGAAGCCGCTGTTCGGTCTTTTGCTTCAGCATTTCCTGATTACTTTTCTGAGCAAAAAGTGAGTTCCCGTAAAGAAGCGAAATTATTACGAAGAGATATCCGATGCTTTTCATACAGCATGTTTTTAAGATTAATATTCGTTCTAAAAATGGTTAATCTTCCCATTGATACAAAGAGAAAAGCGGCCCAAAAGCCGCTTTTAAAACCTATTTTTTGAAGTCTGTACTGTCATTGGTAAAAAGATCGCTCTGGGTGAGGTATATGATATTCTCGTCGTTGGTTCCCAGCACTCTTTTGGTCCTTAAATACCTTCCGTAGTTGTACTCATCAAAATCGGCAGCGGTGGTGTCAAAATTGCTGATATGCACCTCTCCCATGGAATGAATGAATTTTTGGTCGCCAATCCACATGCCTACATGAATGATGCGTTCTGAAGTAGTATCTGTAGCCTTTCTTCCGAAATATAACAGATCTCCCGGCTGCAGGTTTTCAAAATTTTTCACCGAATCGATCTCCTTTCCTGCCGCAATTTGCTGAGAAGCATCACGCGGCAAAACCATTCCGTTAAGGAAGAAAATGGTTTTGGTATAGCCGCTACAATCAACTCCTTTAGGAGAAGTGCCTCCCCACAAATAAGGTACGCCCATCATTTCTCTTGCTGTTGCAATTAAATTCTCACCTGTAGGCTCCAGTGATGCCAACCACTCTTTATAAGGTTGCGCCTCCTCCTTCTTTACAAAGGCTGTCTTATCATTCGGATATTTTACCTCGTAAAAACCTCCTCTTTGACCAACAAGTTCCAGAACATTCCCGGCCACAAGATCGGAGACCACCTGGGAATCTTCGCTGGCTTGTTCATAGGAGGATCCGGCGGTATGCAGGTAGATTAATTTTTCAGTGGATTTCCACTCCTGTAATTCTTCAGGGGTCATTGGAGTAATTCCGCCGTAATCCACCCAGGCCAGGTAGCCTTCGGGGGTTTGGATATAGTACCAGCCACCATCTTTTTTGTAGACTTTCACCGGCATACCCATGGTCGCCTGCGTAACCAGTTCGGCCGAATGAGTTGGATTAGATCGAAGGTTGGCTACAGAGATCTTGACCACCCCCTCGGTTTTTCCTTCCAGTTCGGCTGAAGGTAACAGCGCAATACTGTCTGTGAAAGCTATTTTTTGAGCCTCCAGTTTTTGTTTTAATGAAGAAACTGCTTCAGGCATGTTAGATTCCCCTTTCAGAACATAAACTTCTCCCTCCTCATTGGCCTTTACATCAAAAAGGGCCACCCGGGAGTCGGGTGCAAATTCATCTTTAACCTCGGCTATGGCTAGATCTGCTTCATTTACTTCGGAAGTAGAAGCCTCTTTCTCCTCATCATTACAGGAAACAAGTAATGCCATAAGCAGAAGTGCCAAAAAGGTGAAATTTTTAATTGGTTTCATAGGTCTCTATTTTATTCTTTAACAATGTAATTATTATATGCTGATTCTTTCTTCTAACCCTGCTGAATGATCTTTTCCATCAGGAAATCCAAATCGGCTTTTTTAATCATCTGCAGATCCTCTTCCTGAAGCTTAATGATGCCCCCGGTGTTCTTTTTTGCCTGTGCTGCTGTCCTTATTCCGGGGATCACTGTAGAGACTTCGGAATGGCTTAAAATAAAGCTCATAGCCAGTTCCGTCTTGCTAAGATTATACTTATCACAAAGCGTCCAAACTTCATCCATGCTTTCGTTGTAGGCATCAACTACTTCTGTGGTGAGCCTTTTACTTCTGTGGTCATTTTCCGGAAATTCTGCCCCCTTGTCAAACTTCCCCGTAAGAAGGCCGAATTGCAAAGGCATACGTGCAATGATCCCGTAACCTGCGTCTGCTGCTCTTGGCAGCAGGGGTAAGGCTTTTTGGTTGATCATATTCAGGACGAGCTGAAAACCATGCCCAAGTTCCTTTTCCAACATATATTCTGCTTCCGGATAAGGTTCGTAGGTATTTAAGGATAAGCCCCAGTACCTGATCTTTCCCTGTTGCCGGAGCAGCTGCATGGCTTCAATACATTCTCCGTTTTGCAGGTGGGTGAGCCGTGCGGTATGCAATTGATAATAATCTATGGTCTCTCGTTTAAGCCTTTTTAAGCTGGCTTCACAGGCCTCTAAAATGTGTTCCCGGGAATAATTTGTTCCGAATTTTCCATCCCGGGCAACATTCCCTGCTTTTGAAGCAATAATCACATCTGGCCGGTCTTTCAGGGTTTCCCCCAGCAATTCTTCAGAATGACCCAGTCCGTAAATATCGGCTGTATCGAAAAAATTAATCCCCCTGTCAAGGGCTTCAAAAATGGCTTTTTTGGAAGTCTGGTCATCTGCCTCTCCCCAACCAATGGCTGTTTCCCCAACCATGGCGCCACCGCCTATTGCCCAGGCTCCAAAACCAACTTCACTAACAAGAAGATCTGTATTTCCAAATTGACGCAGTTTCATAATCTATTTATTTAAATTTTCATAGAGCTCCACCCCTGTTCCATTTCTGTCTGGAAAATGAGTTTTACCGTCGTAGACTTTTACGCCGTCGGCTATGTCATTTTTAATAAGCATACCTCCATCCATATCAACGTAGTCCAGTAAAGGTAATAAATGTCCAATTGCAGAAATGCCCACGGTGGATTCTGTCATACAACCTACCATGATCTTTAATCCCAGTTCTCTTCCGCGGGAAATCATCCTGCGGGCCGGGGTGAGTCCGCCGCACTTGGTGAGTTTGATGTTAATTCCATGGAAATAGCGGGCACATTTATCTACATCGGCTTCAGTAATACAGCTTTCATCGGCAATGACCGGTAAAACTGAATTTTTGTAAACTTCAGCCATTCCCTCCTCATCTTTGACGGCTAAAGGCTGCTCCAGGAACTCCACGTTCAGGTCTTTTAATAAAACTGAATTCTCTATAGTCTGTTGCGCAGTCCAGGCTGCATTGGCATCTACTCTAAAAACAGCATCTGTATGCTTCCGCAGCTCTTTTACCAGCTCCACATCATGATCTGTCCCGAGTTTGATCTTGTACAGAGGCCATGGAAATTCTTCGATCTTCTGCACCATTTTTTCCGCAGTATCGATCCCTATGGTATAATTGGAAAGAGGAATATTCTCCAGGGAAAGGCCCCACATCTTGTAAAGCGGCAAATTATTCCTTTTGCCGTGCAGGTCGTGCATCGCGATATCCAGCGCACATTGTGCAAAGGAATTGTCCTGTAGGTAAGGTGCAGTGATCTCCCAAAGCTCCTCAGGCGTTTTATGTAAGTGCTCTAAAATGACATTTTCAAGAGACATTATTTTTTCGGCCATTCCTTCTACCGTTACTCCGTAGTAGGAAGTTGCCGCAGCCTCTCCATAACCTGTAAAGTGACCGTCACTGAGCTCAACTATTAGCGTTGGCTGAAAATCCCTCGAGGTATGACTTATCCTGAAGGTGTTCTTTAACTCCAGATTGTAAGTGTGAGTTTTTAAGTGCATTCTTTACTGCTTTTGTGTCTCTCCAAAGTAAGCCATCATAAATATTGCGCCTGCAGTGCCATCCATGGTGGGTTCATTGGTGGAATAATCTCCAAAATCATCATGGTAAACTACAAAATCATTTTGAAACCGGCTGAATTCATCGGGTTCTGCAAGGTGTAGACCTTTGAGGCTATTGTAAACCGAAGCATAGACCGGCCCGTCTACCAATCCACCCGGAACTTCCTTTTTAGTAAGATACCAAACACTGGTGTGCACATCTTCGGGATATTCTCCATTTCGGGGAATATTCATAAACATCGAGGTGCCCCAGGGATTTCTGCCCAAAAGCCAATCGCGTTGCGCCAGCATAAAATCATGGTATTGGGTATCTCCTGTCATCTTTTCGTAAAGGATCATCTGCGTGGTGAGTGCCACCGCCAGATTATTGGAGCACCAGATAAAAGGCACCCCTATCTGAAAGGCATTTTTAGCACCTCTTTCCAGCGCGTGTTCTATCCCGGTGCGGTAGTATCCTGCCAGTTCTTTTTTGGTTTCCTCATCTGCGTGTTCATAAAGTGCAAAATGCCCAAGGTTGATAAAGGGATAATAGCGGTAATGCTCTGCATCTTCCTTATCTGTCCAGGAAACCGTATTAGCCAGCTTTGCGTAGCGTTTGGCATCCTCTAAATATTGTTGTTCTCCCGTATTTTTAAACAATTCGGCCGCACCCCATTCCATGTCGTCTGCCCAGGTATCCTCATTGTAGCGATAAGGTGAACCGTAAGAATTCCCCTGTTGATAACCTTCCTGCTTTTTTCCCATGGCGTATAATTCCAAAGCGGCTTTTTCACATTTTTCGGCAAAAACAGGGTCGTTAAGTTCATCTCTCCAGATCCTGGCGGCAATAGCCATGGCAGCAGCCGATCTACCGGCAAGATTAGCTATGCCTGTGGCTTTGCTTTTATACTCCCGCAGCCCCTGAGGTTCTCCCGTGGCAAAATAGGCAACACGATAGCTGTTAGGGCCCCAGCCATAATCTGAAGAATCTTTGTCGGGCCACTTCATGCCCAGATGATCCCGGTCATCTGCCACCTGGTGGAAAAGCATATCGGGGCCGTAGTGCATTTTGTGGATCCAGTCAAGCCCCCATTTGGCTTCATCAAGCACATCGGGAATTCCGTTTGGCTGCTCCTGCCCCAGATCGTTTACCTTGTCTCCGAATTTATCGGGGGCCAGTTCATAAGCTTTCAGCATTCTTGCGGTGGCATTGCTGGAGGTGATGAGATATTTTAGCTGATCTCCTGCGTCATGCCAGCCACCACTTACATCAATAAAGGTAGAATCGGGCATAGGGCCATACATGCTCCTGCCGTCTCTTTGGTGACAAACCATATCCAAAAAAGGATTGTAGCCGCACCTTTGTTGCCTCATAAATCCAATAAGATCTTCCTGGTAATCTTTATAAGCGTGCTCCCGCCCTATCCCGAAAGTTCCGGAACGGCTGTCTTTTAACCTGATAAAGTAAGTTCCGGGAGTTTTTACTTCGGAAAAATCCAGGTGATAATAATGGGAAAAATTCCCCCAGGCTTTTACTTCTGAAGGCTCTATTTTTCCGTGGAAAACTCTTTTTCCGGTTTCAGCATTGTGGACAGTGAAATTTCCTCTTACTGAAGCTTCAGAAAAAGCAATGGCTATTTTGGTATCATCTTCCAAATAACCCGCCTGGTTTATTCGGAGAAATATGCTGTCCTTGATGCCTTCCGAAGCAATCGATCCTGAAGAAATTAAAAACAGCAGGCTAAAAAATGTCAAAAACCTATTCGATTTCATTTGTTAGCATTTTAGAAATAAGGTGTATTTACGTGCGCCTCCTAAGCAGGAATAATCCCAAACAGGTAATGGCGGCATTTACCAATAATATTTCAAAACCGAATTTGTAGCCGTTAAACCAAACGGTAGAATTGATATCCAGGATCACCGAAATGATGGGAGATGCAATACACACCAGCGGCACGAATTTGTCTTTAACACGTGTTTTGAAAAGCAAGCCAAATGCAAATAGGCCTAAAAGAGGCCCGTATGTAAATCCTGCCACTTTGAATACGGAATTTACTACACTGCTGTCATTGATCTCATTAAAAGCCACGATAACGCAGAACATGAGCAGCGTGAAACCTATGTGCACCAAAAGTCTTGTTTTCTTCTGACTTTCCTGCTTTCGTTTAGGGATGTTGAGAATATCCACACAAAAGGAAGTCGTGAGAGCTGTCAAAGCGGAATCTGCACTGGAAAAAGCAGCCGCGATAATTCCGAGTAGAAAGACTATTCCCGCCATGACGCCAAAATGATTTAGGGCCAGCATAGGGTACAGATCATCTGTACTTTCAGGAATTTCAATTCCCTGATCCAGGGCAAATTTGTAAAGCAAAACTCCTAGTGCAAGGAAAAGAACAGTGGAAAAGAAAAAGGTCAAAGAGAACCAAAAAATGTTCTTTTGAGCATCTGAAGTCTTCTCGATGGTAAGGTTCTTTTGCATTACGTTTTGGTCAAGCCCATTCATAGCGATGGTGATAAAGATCCCTGCCAGAAAGGTCTTAAAGAAATTACGGTCAGACCGCCAGTTCCAGTCAAAGATGGTGGAAAGGTCACTATTGGAAATCACGTTGATAACTTCAGGAGCTTTGAGGTTCATTTGGTCTGTGATCATATAGATACTTATCAAAACTGCCAGCAATAAAAAAGTGGTCTGTAAAGTGTCTGTCCAGACAATAGTTTTGATTCCGCCTCTAAAAGTATACAGCCAAATGAGGGCAATGGTAACAAATACGGTCACATAAAACGGAATTCCAAAGGCGTCAAAAAAAGCAATTTGAAGTACCAGTGCCGCCAGGAACAACCTGAAAGAAGCACCAATAGTTTGGGAGACCAAAAAGAAACCCGAACCCGTGAGATAGGAATTTTGCCCAAACCTGTCTTGCAGATACTGGTAAATGGAAACCAGCTTTAATCTATAGAACAGCGGAATCAACACGAGCGCGATTATGGCATATCCCACCATATTCCCCATTACGAACTGCAAGTAGGTCCAACCGGAATTTCCAACTTCTCCCGGGACAGATATAAAAGTAACCCCGGAAAGAGTTGCTCCCACCATACCAAATGCGACCAGGAACCACGGGGATTTCCGGTTGGCGGTAAAGAAGGTTGAATTATCGGCTTTTCGGGAGGTGAAGTGACTTATAGCCATCAACAACAGGAAATAACCTGCTATAATGCTAAAGACCAGTAATGGAGTCATAGGTTTAAATTCAAAAATTACAATTTACTATCTATAATGATTTCTTGAAAAGTGCTTTCATTACCAGTACGGTCAACACTTGTTACAGCAACAGCCTTTAAATAAACCTTCTCACCATTCTTCCTCTCAACGAACCGGCTGAAACTGGTTTCTATGGTTTTTCTATCGAAGACCTTGTAGCTCCAGGTTTCCCCGTAGCGGAAATAAACGACATATCTAAATCCGTCCCCGGCATTTACCGGAGCAACCCAGGTCAATTTTACTGACTGACCTTCAATGGAAGGCACAACAACAGGACTTTCGGGTGCTGAATTATCCAGCCATGGACTTGCGGGTACTAAAGCGGGCTTTTTATACGGACCTTCAAAAATACTTTTTAGAAGCTCCGGATGTTTAACAAGAGGTCCAATGCTCCAATGAACTACCCCGGGACTCTTTGGCATCATCCCCCTGGAGATCATGATCTGGTTAATGGTTTCATCGATATTCTTCTCGTCTCCTCCCAAACCTACACTGATGCCGGGCCACAGGTGACGTTTTTTAAAGTTTTGTGAACTCCACCAACCTAATAACACGGGAAAGCTCTGTCCTTCGGCGTTGATCTTCCAGTACAGCTGAGGAGTGTAGTAATCTATCCAGCCTTCATTAAGCCATAATTTTGCGTCTGCATAAAGCTTGTCATATTGATCATATCCGGTAACAGATTTTGGGTATCCCGGTCTCCAGATCCCAAAGGGGCTTAATCCGAATTTTACCGCCGGTTTTTCAGCTTTTATTTTTTTATAAAGATTCTCAATAAAATCGTTTACATGATATCTACGCCAGTCTGCCCTTGCCAATTTTCCGCCGGAGGTTTTATATGCTGTCCAACTCTTGTCATCGGGAAAATCTTCTCCGTTGTTATAGGAATCATACGGATAGAAGTAGTCATCAAAATGAATTCCGTCAAGATCATATCTTTTGATAAGGTCCATAACAACCGCTGTTGAACGTTCTTTTGTGCCTTCTTGTGCAGGATCCATCCACCACATACCGTTCTTTAGCTTTACAACAAGCTCAGGATTGGTTTTGATAACCGATCGTTCGCTGATCTCTTTGGAAGAATGGTGTGCACGATAAGGATTCAACCACGCGTGCAATTCCAGGCCACGATCATGAGCAGCCTCTATCCAGAAGTGCAAAGGATCATAAAAAGGCTCCGGCGCCTGTCCCTGTTTTCCTGTAAGATAATAGGACCAGGGTTCCAATTCACTTTCATAAAGCGCATCGGCTTGAGGACGCACCTGGAAGATTACCGCATTAAAATTATTCTTTTTGAGCATATCCAGGAGAGCAATAGCTTCTCTTTGCTGTTCCGGAACACTTAAACCGGGCTTACTTGGCCAGTTGATATTGGCCACTGTTGCGACCCACGCTGCACGGAACTCCCTATCGGCCTGCGGAAAATTTACAGGTTCTTCAATGATCTCCTCTACAACGGCAATTGTATCTGCAGTGGGAACAGGTGCAGGAACTTCCTGCGGTTTTACAGGCTCCTCCGGTTGCGGTACTTCGGCAACTTCTGAAGGTTCTTTGGTAGGAGTTGTGGTAGGTTTTGGGGTTTTACAAGCCTGCAACAACAAAAGGAAGCTGCAGCATAAAAGAAAAGAGATACGAAATACTTTCATTTTTGAGGGGGTGTAAGGGATAAGGGATAGGCAACGCAAAAAATTTATAAAAAATTGCCCCCCAGGCTTTCACCTAAGGGGGCTAATTTATTCTTAAAACCGGCAGGTTTTTTTACCAGCCCGGATTTTGTTCCAAATTCACCCCTTGATCTGCATATAGCTTAATTTGATCTAGTGGTAAAGGACTTAAATACACCCTTGGGTCATCGAAAATTCTCTGAACTTCGGGAGAAGATGCAGGAACTATATATCCCTGAGTTGCGGTTGCAGGCAACCTGTTTCCTTCGGCATCGGCTAAATGTATTGCTGTAAGATTCGCATCAGGATACTGCGCCTGAAGAACTTCTTTATCTATCCAGGCTCCCATATTAATCGGATAGTTTTCAATGGTATCAACGTAGTGGTACTTACCCCAACGTCTTAGATCATCATTTCTGAAGCCTTCCATCATTAATTCCACACGACGCTCTCTTCGAATTTCCCAGATAATTGCAGGAACATCCGGATCTCTGTCTGGATCGTCATAGGTCTGTCCGTTAACCGCTGGCATATCCCCCACAACCTGAAGGTCCGGTAGGTCTACTTCTGGTCTTGAACGTAGAACATTGATTGATTTATCAAGATCGGCCTGGGTGAAAGCAGGACCTCCAAGAGTGGCTAATTCGGCCGCAGCTTCAGCATAATTGATGAGTACTTCTCCGTAACGAATGATCGGCGCATCTGTAGGGTTAAGGTTTGAACTACCAATTGGATCATCGGCAATCTCCTCGTTTAGGAATTTATGTACTGCAACACCCGAAGTTGAATATCTGGAACTGGTTTGGTTCACTCTTAACTCATAAGGAACAAAGGTTTCAGACATTCTTCCGTCTCTGTTAGCGAATAACTCTTCCACCCCGTGATCTCCTTCATATAATGGTGAAAGTTCAATAGGTAGACCGTCTTCAGCTAAATAAACATCAAGAGCATCTTTTGAAGGTCCTGTTTGAGGCTCCTTGTTGTTGTAACTGTTAAGCGCGTGAGTTAATACTCCTTCTTCATACTCTCTGTAAAGAATAACTTCAGGATTTCCCGCAAGGCTTAAAGAGTTGAAAACTGAACGATAATCTCCCAGAGAGAACTGTCCGCTTTCGATCACTTCATTTGCAGCCCATTTTGCAGCTTCTAAATATTTAGCAGCTCTTTGGGTGTCTCCTTCGTTGTACTTTTGCCAGGTGCCTTCGAAGAGGAAGATTCGTGACATGAAAGCAAGAACAACACTGCGGTCAACCATTTGTTGCTCATTCTCAACATTTTCTCTCACATGCTCGGCAGCATACTGCATATCCTCCAATACCTTGTCCATAACGAAACCGCGGGGATCACGTGGGCGATACAGGTTATCTATATCGTCCTCGGCGATTTCCTCACCATACCATGGCACATCTCCAAAACGGCTTACAAGATCATGGTATTCAAGGGCCCTAAAGAACCTTCCTATACCTGTCCAATGAGCGGTAGCTTCCTCATCCATATCAACAAGATCGATCCTGTCAATAAAGATGTTAGCTTTCCTTACCCATGCAAAACTCCAACCTCCACCTGATGCCGGGGCAACTTTTGGGAACTGAGCTGGCGCCGATGGGGCAAAATCATCGTTTAATACTTCCCCTGAAAAATAATCTCCCCAGGTATAGCTGGATCCATAGCCCACAAAATATGCAGGGTAGAAGCCGTAAGCAAAAGTCTCAACATTTTCTTCTGAAGTCCAGTAACCCGGATCTTCAAACTGGTTTGTGGGCGGCACATCCAGGAAGTCTTTTTCACAGCCTATAATTCCAAGGGCCAGAAAAAGCATTAAATATAATTTCGTAGTCTTCATACTTCTTTTAATTTTTTATTTACAACGACACTTGAACTCCAAAAGAAAGGTTTCTACGGAATGGGTACACCCGTCCAAAAGTGTTTGGATCATTTAGACCGGCAGTGGTATAATCCACTTCAGGATCTAACGGCATGTCTAAATTATCCCATTCAAATAGGTTTTCTCCACTAAAGTAAACTCTAAACTGGTTGATCCCGAAGCTCTCTGTAATACTACCCGGTAGAGAGTAACCTACAGTAAGGTTCTTCATTCTAAGATATGACATATCCTGAAGGTAACGGGTTTGCGGCATAAAGTTTCTGATAGTGTTAGACTGTGACTGGTCAGTCGGTCTTGGATAGAAGGCATCTGTATTTTCAGGTGTCCAGTAGTCAAGTTGATGATCATACCATCCTTCATTATAACGGTATCCAGGGATTACCACTGGTCCGTTTGCCCACATATCTCTTTTTCCAACTCCCTGCATGAATACGCTCATGTCAAAACCTTTCCAGTCTGCAGCAATTCTGAAGCCATACTGCCAACGCGGAGTGGTGTTTCCTATCACTTTCATGTCTCCGGAATCTCCAACAGTTTCTGTTCCATAGTTGATCACTCCATCCCCATTTAGATCACGGTATTTCACATCCCCGGGACCATACTGGAACCAGCTGTTCTCATAAAGTTCCTGAGAAGGGATTCCTGCTACAGGAGTGCCATCGGCATTGAAGTCGCTTTCCTGGAATAACCTGTCGGTTTCATAACCCCAGATCTCACCAAGTTTCTTTCCTTCATAGTATCCATAGATCCTCATTGTAGTATTGGCAAATTTGGTGATCTCTTCCTCGTAATCAGTTAGAGTTGCAGTGGCACTAATGTTTAATCCATTATCGAAAGAATGTTTAAAATCGGCTGCAATTTCAAAACCGGTAGTAGTCAACTCTCCAAAGTTTCTTTTTGGAGCTCCTGTTCCAAATGAACTTGGAAGAGTTACACCTTCACTGTGCATATCGCTAACCACTCTTTCATACCAGTCAAAGCTAATACCAAGCCTGTTCTCAAAGAATCTTGCATCAACTCCAAGGTCAAGGGTGGTAACAGTTTCCCATGTTAAACTGGCGGGTTGTGCAGGAGGAGTTCCTACAGTAACCTGGTTGGTACCATCTATTACCCATCCTGAGTTGTAAGGATTCATGATCCTGTAAATATTTCCGAGTCCGGCGTTAGGATTCCCCAATTCACCCCAGGATCCTCTAATCTTTAAGAAAGAAAGGTATGGATCAGCAAAATCCATGTAATCCTCTTCAGTAAGTATATAACCGGCAGAGAATGATGGGAAGAAAGCCCATTTTTCATCTGCAGACAAGCGGGAAGCTCCGTCATAACGGCCGTTTAGCTCAAGAAGGAATTTGTTCTGGAAAGCGTAGTTAATTCTTCCGAAGAAACCAAAATTTCTCCATTTGTTACGGTCTCCGTCCACGTATTGATCTCCGGTTGCCAAATCTAATTCCCCCATATTAGGATCAATAAGATTTCTTCTTTGGGAAGAGTGGAACCAATATTCATATTCCTCATAGTCACCCCCGGCAATTACTTTGAAGTCATGATCTTCACCTAAGAGTTTATTGTAGGTAGCAAAGGCCTTAGCAGTGTTACGGTTGCTCCAGTTCGAGTTGTACTGAACTCTGTTATAAGCAGAGCTGCTATAAGGCTCGTAAACAAGATTTGCACCTGTAGCCCAGAAGTTATAAGCGGAAAGTACTCCTCCCACCATATAATCATGTCCCTCATTGCGGTCATGAGTATAATCAAAATCAACAGAAAGATCTTCAATAGGAGTTAATGTTCCTCCTAAAGTAATTCTGGTCATATTATCTGTATACTCATTCATTTTCGCCTGTTCTACTTCAGAAATATGGTTTCTGAAAGGATGTCCTTCATAAGTTCCATATGGATAGGATGCAGGCCACCTGGTCACATAGTACCATGGGTCATAAGTGGCGCTTGAGAAATAGAAAGGCTGGGTGGTCAAAGAGCTATTGTACTGAATATTTGCTCTCGTTGAGAACCAGTCTGTAATAGAAGAGTTAACGCTAAGGTTTACGTTATACCTGTTGTATTCATCAGGATTTGTTTTTAAAACCCCAACCTGGTCAAGGTATCCTAACCCAAGATAGTAGTTTGTATTTTCACTACCACCGGAAACTGAAAGGTCATGTTTTTGTTGAGGAGTCCATTCCTTTACGAACAGGTCCATTGCATCCCAGGAGCGGTAGAAGAATAAACGACCATCCCTGATCTCGAAGTCACGTCCAAGCACCATTTCGGGTCCAAGATCCTGACCTCCATATTGCTGCTCCCACTCTCTCATTTTTTGAACTGCAAGATCATCAAAGTACATTCCCACTGTACCAAAAGAAGGAAGATCGGGGATCCTTCTTCTTACCGCTGCAAGAGCCATTTCTGCACCTTCGGCTGCAGGCGCAATTTTGGGCATAGTGGTAGGAGTCTGCCAGCTAAAGTTATTGGAATATGAAACTGTAGGTGCAGTATTTCTTTTACCTTTTTTGGTAGTAATAAGAATTACCCCCCAGGTTCCACGGGCTCCATATATAGAGGTGGAAGCTGCATCCTTAAGTACAGATATATTCTCAATGTCCTGTGGGTTGATCATATTAAGGTTTGGCACCTCTACGTTGTCTACAAGAATTAGAGGTTCAGCTCCCCCTGCAGTTCCCAATGTTCCTACGTTACCACGGAGTTTAATGATAGGATTATCTCCAATTTGACCACTCGGTGCAGTAATGGTAAGACCCGGTGTTGTTCCCTGTAAACCACGGGCAACATCGGTAATTGGTCTGGCTTCAAGAACTTCGGTATCCACTGTGGATACAGCACCGGTAAGATTTGCCCTTTTTTGAACCCCATATCCAACAACAACGACCTCATCAAGATCCTGTACGTCATTTTCCATGGTTACCTGGATAGTACTTCTTCCATTGACAGGAATTTCCTGGGTCCGGAATCCAACATATGAAAATACTAATACAGGATTTGTTCCGGAAACATTTAAAGTGTATTCCCCTTCAAAATCTGTAATAGTACCCACTGTAGTGTCTTTCTGATAAACAGACACCCCCGGAATTGGCATTCCAGATTCGTCGAGAACTTGTCCTGAAACCTCTATCCCCTGCGCAAACGATTTCGAAAATGCGCCTAAAATAAAGAAAACAAGAAGCAGATGTAATTTTCTTCTCATGATTAAATTTTGATTAAATGGTCAATTTTTGGTGTAATTATTAAAAGTGTGAGCAAGATAAAGGAATTTATTCTAAGAATAAAAATCTTTGTTAAAATAAATGTGTGATCTCTACATGACTTAAATGAAATTTTTATAAAAGTTTAAGGTAAGTAACATTTAAAGCTAATCTCTGCCACCCATGAATCTTAAAACTTTCCGAACACTCTTATGCTCCTCCAAAAGAGTTGAAGCTTCTTTTTCGCTGACATTCAGTTCTTCCATGATCATTTTTATGCCGCGGTTCACAAGTTTTTTGTTCGATAGTTGCATGTCTACCATTTTATTTCCTTTTACCCGCCCCATTTTGATCATACTGCTTGTAGAGATCATATTGAGCACCAATTTTTGTGCGGTGCCAGACTTCATCCTGGTACTTCCCGTTACAAATTCCGGCCCCACCACAACTTCAATTGGAAATTCTACTTCTGCACCAAGGGTACTGCCGGCGTTACAGGTAACACAGCCCGTAGCTATTCCTTCCTTCCTGGCTCTTTTTACTCCTCCAATGACATAAGGAGTGGTGCCCGAAGCCGCAATACCCACCAATACATCTTTTTTACTGATGTGGAACTTTTCAAGATCTTTCCATGCCTGTTCAGGGTCATCTTCAGCATTTTCTACCGCGTGTCTAAGAGCGTGATCTCCGCCGGCTATTAAGCCGATTACCCAATCTTCTGAAACTCCGAAAGTCGGAGGGCACTCCGAAGCATCAAGAACCCCAAGTCTGCCGCTTGTACCGGCACCAATATAGAACAGTCTGCCGCCTTCCTGCATCCTGGATACAATAACATCAACCAGTTTTTCAATAGCAGGCAACTGCTTTTCTACTGCCAGAGGAACAGATTTATCTTCGGTGTTAATATTCTCAAGTAATTCCCGGGTGCTCATTTTCTCAAGATGATCATAGTTCGATGATCTCTCGGTTGTTGGTTTATTTTCCATAGCTCTTTATTTTATTCTGAAAGTGGATATATATTAGAAAAGACTCCGGGGATCCCTTTTTCGGCACCCCACTCTATATCTGGTGTTCTGTAGAAGTTAATGTCCAAAGCCCGCAGTCTTTCTCCATGCTTCCCAAGTCTCCTTGCAAATTCATTAAAATTTCTTCGTTCTCCGGGGGTCCACCCTACTTCTGCGGCAGCAATAGCCCGGGGCCAGAAACGATTATCCATCATTTCGTCGGTAAGCACAAATTCACTCCAAACCGCTGCCTCTACTCCTATGAGATTAGGATTATCATTGTCAAAATTATAGGTGTTTTCAAGGCTTACCCCGTCTTTCTTACACCAGTTGTTAGTATTCTCCTGGCCGGGTACATTAGCATGGTCCAGGTATAACCCGGTGCAAAGAGAGTGAATTACCTTTACATCTTTCACTACACTCTCAACTTTTCCATGCCATTGCTGACTTATAAGACCTGAACTGACCTGAGCTTTGGTAACCTCTTCCCAGCCAATTGTAGTTTTTCCATATGACTGGACAATTGAATCTGCTTTAATCACAAACTCTTCGTACCGTGGGTCTTCAATCTCATCTCCTCCAATATGGAGCCAGGGGCCTTTGGTGATCTCTGCCATTTCCCCAATTACATCATTTACAAATTCATAGATCTCCGGTTTATCCAGGCAGAATTTGCTCCAGCCCACATTGTAATCCTGAAATATTGCCGGCGGAATTGCACGTTGGGGAGTAAGATTAGAGTATTCTTCACAATTCAATTCCGGGTAAGCCATCAGTGCAGCATAGATATGACCGGGCATATCGATCTCAGGAATTATAATGATATTCCTCTGCAGGGCGTAATCCTGAAGCTCCTTATACTCCTCTTGTGTTAGGAATCCTGATCTTCCTCTTCTTACGGAACTTTTTCCTCCAACCTCTGCCAGTTTTGGCCAGCTTTTAATTTCAATCCTCCAACCCTGATCATCTGTGAGGTGCAGGTGAAGGCGGTTCATTTTATACAGGGTCATCCTGTCTACGTGCCGTTTCAAATAATCCAGATCGAAAAAACTTCTGGCGACATCTACCATGGTACCTCTCCAGGAAAATTCAGGTTGGTCTTCAATAAATACTTGTCTTAGTACAACCTCTGCGTTTAATCCCCCACTTTCAATTTCAGCAGGAAACATTTGCCGAAGCGTCTGAATTCCATAGAATAGACCGGCATTTGAAGCAGCTTTTAACAGCACCCCGTCATCTGAAATATCCAGCTGATAACCTTCTTCTCCTAAAGTTTCTTTTAAAGTTGCATCCTGAATGAGCTTCCAATTTCCGCAGTCGCCGGATGGCTGTGTAGAAACAGCAAATCCGGCCTTTGAAATTAAGGTTTTGAGCCATTCGGAGGCTTCCTTAGCTTCTCCGGTATAGCAAATATTGTTTTTAAGAGGAATTACATAAACCTTGTTTTCCCAATTCACCTGTGCCGGAAGCGGGATCAAGGCGGGTTCATCCGGTATGGCTGTAGTCTCCTTAGTTTCCACATGCCCTGTTCCACCACAGGATAAAATTATGGTAGCAAGAAGTAAGAAACAAAAGCTTCTAAAAAAGTAATTCATGATAATGATTTTTAAAGATTTTAGGATCAACTAAATATTCCTAATTCTCGTACCGATCCTCATTCTTAATTTTATCCATCTCAATTAAAAGGTTTGCTACCTGCTGAGTAACGGCGCGGAAAAATTTTTCTCCTTTTTCTTCTGAAGCTTTTTTTGGATTTCCAATACCGGTATCGTCAGAAACCAAATGCCATTTTCTTTCACTCCAGGCCCAGCCTTCTTTTATTGCGGTCAACCTGGATCTTTTCTCCTCCCCTGTTCCGGCTTCTTCCAACGGAAGCACCAGGTCTGGCCTTAAGTGCAGCATGAGACTGGTTTCCATTTCATCTGCATGATCTCCGGTTTCTTCAAAAAACTGCTTCCGGTCTACCGTTTGGAAGAAATTAGTTGTCACAAGTAACATTTTTGGATACCTGGCCCCTACCTCTCTTAAAAGACCTTTGAAATTATTTCCGCCGTGCCCGTTCAGCAATAAAAGTTTATGGATCCCCATTCGGTTTAGTACCTCCACTACATCATTAAGGATAGCAAGTTGGGTTGTGGGGTAAAGATTTATGCAAAGCTCTACCTCCGTCTGGCCGGTATTCACTCCAAAGGGAATGTTTGGCAATACCAGCACTTTTGCTCCGGCGTTCCAGGCTTTTTTAGCAGCTTCGGCGGTAATTGCTTCTATTTGGAAATTATCTGTAGCGTAGGGTAAATGAAAATTATGAGCTTCCGTAGCACCCCATGTGAGCACAGCTACTTCAGTGTTCTGTTCTTTTATACTTTTCCAGTTGGATTCTGCCAGAATATAAGGTCTCATGCCTTTCTGATTTTATGTCCTGCTATAGCGTAATAAAGAATAAATAAATAGAGAGGTACAGCCACCCAATAGGCAGCCTGTTTGTCCATGACTTCAGCTAATCCTCCGTAAGCGAGCGGGATTATAGCACCCCCGGCAATTCCCATGACCAGCAAAGAGGAAACAGCTTTGGTAAGCTTTCCAACATCTGCCAAAGCTAATGGCCAGATTGCAGGCCACATGAGCGAATTTGCCAATCCCAAAAGAGCGATAAATGCAACAGACATAAAGCCGGAAGTAAAAATGGCTCCCACTGTAAAAATCACCCCAAGAATAGCACATACTTTTAATGCGTTTTCCTGTTTGATAAACTTTGGAATGGCTACAATTCCCAGTAAATATCCTACGATCATTGCTCCCATTGTTCCTGTTGTAAAACCTTTAGCGGTTTCAAAATCGAACCCCTGGAAAATACCGTAATCAATAATGGTATCAACAGCAATTACCTCCACTCCCACATATATAAAAAGAGTAACAACGCCTAAAATGGCATGTGGATAATCTGTTATCTTCTTCGTTCCTTTTTTAACGGCTCCTGCATCCTCTTCGTCTTCGGCTTCTACTTCAGGAAGACCCGATTTATAAACCCAAAGAGCCAATAGAAGCAGTACAACAATGATCCCAATGTAGGGCGGAATTACCCGAAGCGCCATCTCATCTAAAGCAGCCTCATCTGTGGTTCCTGCCAAAACTTCAGCTTTGTCCAGCTGCAGGAATAAACCGATTAATATCGGAGCCACGGCACCAGCCAGTTTATTGCAAATTCCCATGATGCTTATGCGTTTTGCAGCACTTTCTGCAGGACCTACTATGGTAACATAAGGATTAACTGCTGTCTGCAGAATTGCCAATCCACCTCCCATTATAAACAGTCCCATGAGGAAAATAAGATATGTCCTGGACATTGCCGCCGGAATGAAAAGCAAGGCTCCCACAGCCATTACCCCAAGAGCAACAGACATTCCCTTTTTAAATCCAAAATAAGTAAGGGTTCTGGTGGAAACAGGCGCCATCACCACATAAGCGATATAAAAGGCAAAGGTTACGAAGTAGGATTGAAAGGTGGTGAGTTGGCACGCAATTTTGAGGTAAGGGATCAAAAGTGCATTAAGCCAGGTAACAAATCCGAAGATAAAGAATAACGCTCCTATTATTATTATAGACCGGGTGGCGCTACCCTGATCTTTAGTGGCTGAAGACTTAGAAGTTGCAGTAGTTGAGGACATAGTATTGTTATTAGTAGCTAATTGATTCAGGTGCCTCAGCTAAAATTAAAGCTGCGGCCCCTAAAAGGGCAATATTCGGTGTATTTGATGGCTTTATCACCAGTTGATCTTTAACCTTTTTAAATGGAAAGTCTTCCATGGCCTTTTTTAAAGAGGCTTCAAAGAAAGGAAAAGCTTCGCTTATTGATCCGCCCAATAGGATGGCCTGGGGAGAGAGTATATTTAAAATCAGTTTTAGTGCATTACCTAAATGTGACCCATACTCCTTAAAAAGAGCCAAAGCGTTTTCTTCCCCGTTTCGGGCTTTTTCAAAAGCTTCGGTTCCTGTGAGACCATGTTGCAGGAAAAATTTTCCGCTACAGTAATCCTCAATGGTCTTGTCCAGGTAACTAATATTACCAAATTCCCCTGCACTCGAAAAAGCACCGGAATATAGTTTATGGTGCACAATAATACCGCATCCAAAACCGGTTCCTAAAGTCACACCAACAAGATTCTTATAAAGTTTTCCTTCGCCAAACATCTTTTCTCCAACAGCGAAAACGTTTGCATCATTGGTTATGCGAACAGGTTTATTAAAATGTCGCTCTAAATGATCCTTCAGGTGCACTTCTTTAAGAGATGGAATGTTCAGCAGATCGAAAAGGATTCCATTCTCTTCATCGATAAGTCCGGGAACGCCTATTCCAATTCCATAGAAATCACTACCTGCAATTTCTTCTATCCCGGTGGTAAGTTCATCTAAGATCTGCTGTTTTGAAGCTGTAGAAGAAGTTGGAAAATCGGCTTCTTTAATTATTTTGGTGTCCTGAACGATCCCGATCCGGGTTTTTGTCGCTCCTATATCAACACCTACAATTTTGTTGTTCATAAAAGTAAGTTAGAGGTCTTATGACCTTGATCCATCCTTCGCCCAAAATCCCTTAAAACAATTTTCCCGAATATTGAAGGGAAGGTACACAAAGAAGCTTTTTATTTTTAAAATACGCAAATACTTTTATAAAAAATTTATAAAAGTTATGCACAGCAAATCCCGTTTTTGGATTGGTGTTTAAGACCTGCAGGAAGCATTATAATTTTTCTTTTCAGCCTTTTAAAAAAACTATATTTGTATCTTTTAAACCCACAGGTTTTCTGAGAAGAAAACTTACCTGAAAATGACACATGAAGAACATTCGGAATTTTTGCATTATTGCCCATATTGATCACGGAAAAAGCACCCTGGCCGACCGGCTTCTGGACGCTACAGGATCTGTGACCGATCGTGAGAAGCAGGAACAGCTTCTGGATAGTATGGATTTGGAGCGGGAAAGAGGTATTACCATTAAGAGTCATGCGATACAAATGGACTATACCTATAAAGGAGAGCAATATATTCTGAACCTTATCGACACTCCCGGCCACGTAGATTTCTCCTATGAAGTCTCACGGTCTATTGCTGCCTGTGAAGGAGCCTTGCTGGTAGTAGATGCTGCGCAAAGCATTCAGGCGCAAACTATTTCCAACCTTTACCTTGCACTTGAAAACGACCTGGAGATCATTCCTGTACTGAATAAGGTGGACCTGCCAAGTGCTAATCCTGAAGAAGTTACCGATGATATCGTAGATCTTCTGGGATGTGACGCATCAGATGTTATTCCGGCCAGTGCCAAGACCGGATTGGGAATTGATGAGATCCTCGCTGCAATTATTGAAAGAATTCCGCCGCCAACAGGAAAAGTTGATGCACCGCTCAGAGCATTGATTTTTGACTCGGTTTATAATCCTTTTCGCGGGGTGGAGACCTATTTCCGCGTGATCAATGGTTCTATCAAAAAAGGGCAGCATATTAAATTTGTTGCGACCGATAAAAATTATTTTGCTGATGAAGTGGGGACTTTAAGGCTGAAACAATTCCCAAGACAGGAGATAAAGACCGGAGACGTAGGCTACCTTATCACCGGAATTAAAGAAGCCAAAGAAGTTAAAGTGGGTGATACCATTACTGATGCAAAGCATCCCACCACTGAAGCTGTACCCGGATTCGAGGACGTAAAACCTATGGTTTTCGCCGGAATCTATCCCGTTGATACAGAAGATTATGAAGACTTGCGGGCGTCGATGGAGAAACTTCAGCTTAATGATGCTTCCCTGGTATTTACTCCTGAAAGTTCTGCAGCTCTTGGTTTTGGTTTTCGATGTGGATTCCTTGGGATGCTGCACCTGGAGATCATCCAGGAGCGCCTGGAGAGAGAATTCGATATGACTGTGATCACCACAGTTCCTAACGTATCTTATCACGCTTACACTCATAAAAACAGGGATCAGGTGATCCTGGTGAACAACCCTACAGATCTACCTGAACCTTCCAGCCTTGACCGGGTGGAGGAACCTTTTATTAAAGCCACCATTATCACCAAGGCAGATTTTGTTGGACCAGTGATGTCTCTTTGTATTGAAAAAAGGGGACAGATCACCAACCAGACCTATCTTACCACAGACCGTGTGGAGCTGTCTTTTGACATGCCGCTGGCAGAGATCGTTTTTGATTTCTATGACCGCTTAAAAACAGTTTCCAAAGGTTATGCTTCTTTTGACTACTCTCCAATCGGAATGAGGGCTTCAAAACTCGTAAAAGTGGACGTGCTTCTCAACGGAAATGTAGTCGACGCACTTTCGGCCCTGCTACACGTGGACAATGCTTACGAAATAGGGAAAAAAATGTGTGAAAAGCTGAAGGAGTTGATCCCGAGACAACAATTTGACATTCCTATTCAGGCTGCTATTGGTGCGAAGATCATCGCCCGTGAAACTGTAAAAGCCCTTCGGAAGGATGTTACAGCAAAATGTTACGGCGGGGATATTTCCCGAAAGAGAAAGCTTCTGGAGAAACAGAAAAAAGGTAAGAAAAGAATGCGACAGGTTGGAAATGTAGAGATTCCGCAGGAAGCATTCATGGCGGTACTAAAATTAAATGATTAATTCCCTTAGTATCAGGAGCCAGGAGTAAATACTTTTGATTTACATAAAGAAACACCTCTCAAAAATGCATTTTTGAGAGGTGTTTCTTTTTAAGAACTTCCCGGTAAATACCCTCCGGTATTCCTGGTTTTAATGGTTCTGATCCTCCTTTTCGGGTTCCAGATCTTCTACCGCCTCATCGAAATTTTCCCTGGTTTCTTCCTTATTAAGCTCTTTGGAAATCTTTTTTCCAAGATAAACGAGTTTGGAACCCTCTGCTATTTCCATTTCGGCGCTATGGGAGGGAATGATCCTAAGATTTCCATCTGGCGTTTTGACAAAAAGAGGAATGATCTCAGGATCTGTTTTGGAGATCTCCAGTAAGCCCTGGTAATGTTCTTTACTATTGAGTTTAGATTCATGGATCTCGGCATACTTTCGGGCAACTTCAGTCAGTTTTATATAATCATCGGTATGGGAAAATAAACCTTCTTCGGGATTGACTTCAGGATCGTTCATCTCATCTGAAGAAATTAACCTAAAAGCCCCCTTCTCCCCAAACTGGCTTTGGAATTTGGTGATGGCCGTTTTGTTGATATCGCTGTTTCCGGTCATTGCCATGAGGTAACCTACATCGTTTAGTTCGATATTGTTCATAAGATCGTCCTGGTAAACACTACCTTCAATGGCTTCCAATCCTAAATCCTTTGCTTTCTGAATGTTATCGGCATTGTTATCTACCAGCACTACATGTCTTCCATTTTCGTGGAGGTATTTTCCAATAAGTCGGGAACAGGAGGACGCCCCGATAATAAGAATTCCTTCAGCATTTTTAATGAAAACCCCTACCAACCTGGCAAACATTCGTGCAGTGGTAGCATTTAGCAGCACCGAAAAGAGCACGATCATAAATACCAGGGGAGTGATAAATTCGGCGCCATCCACTCCTTCCCGCACCAGCTTTAATCCGAAGAGAGACGCGATACCGGCAGCCACAATACCTCTTGGCCCAACCCAGCTAATGAATATCTTTTCATTCCATTTCAACCCCGAATTAATGGAACTTAAAAATACCCCCAGCGGTCTAACGATCAACATCACTACTCCAAACAACAAGAGGGCTTTCCAATTATAGATCAGCATCAATTCGCTGTACTCAATATTTGCGGCAAGCAGGATGAATAGGATGGAGATCAAAAGAACACTCAGGGATTCTTTGAAGTACAACAACTCCTTGATATTTGGAAGCTTTTGATTTCCCATGACCATTCCCATTACCACCACTGCAAGTAAGCCGCTTTCATGGGCGAAAATATCTGCCAGAACAAACACTCCCAACACGGTTGCAAGCGTAAAAACATTCAGCAAATAGTGGGGAATAATATTTCTCTTGATGAGCTGTGCCAGGATATGGGCGAAGGTAAATCCAAAGGTAAATCCGAAAAGCAGGATCTTTCCAAATTCTGTAAGAGCAGTACGGGTGAAATCCTGACCGCCCTCTACCATTATGAATTCATACATTAAAACCGCGATGAGGGCACCAATGGGGTCGATAAGGATCCCCTCCCATTTAAGGATTGAGGAAACGTGTTTTTTCAGGGGGATATTCCTTAGAATAGGCGATATTACTGTGGGACCTGTAACAATAATGAGGGAAGAAAAGAGAAAAGAAATTTGCCAGGAAAAGCCATAGATAAAATGAGCTGCAAGCCCTGCTCCAAAAAAAGTGACCACTACCCCAACGCTTATAAGCTTCACAATAACGGGCCCTATATTTCCAACTTCGCTTTTCCGCAGAGTGAGGCCTCCTTCAAAAAGAATGATGGCAATGGCCAGAGAGACAAAATAGAAAAGACTTTCCCCGGGAAAAATACCCACTTCCCCATTCCAGATGGGCTCCAACCACTTACTCCCATCATCTGTGAGCAAGGTGGAAATAGGTCCCACCATCAGCCCTATCAATATAAGGGGTAAAATGGCCGGGGTTTTTGTTTTCCACGCTACCCATTGGGCTAAAATTCCCAGAATCACCAGTCCGGCTAATTCAACCATATTTTTTATTTTACACTGTTAAAGACAAAATTGAGACTGTAGCTTCTCCTACTGCTCAAGTCGCTTAAAATAGTAAAAACCTGTGTAAAGTGGGAAGTAAATTTACTTTTTCAGGGGTAAATGATGATCCTGCTTTTATTAAAAAAGTATTTTTCGAGTTTTGCCGGAATAGAGGAAAGTACATTTTGATATGATCTGGAACCTTTTCTGGCCGATACCAGAATGATTATATCTTCTTCCTGCATATCTCTTCCAAGGATCAGGAAATCATTCCAGTCAGAAAAAAGCTGATAAGTTACAGGAGTATCTATCTTTAATTTTTTTAGTTCCTGCTGAATGGCTTTTTTAGTCGTTTCATTACAGTTTATGAAAACCGGGACACTTAATTCTTTTGCCAGGATATCGATTTTTTTCAGCCAAAGAATAAATCCGGGCTCTAATTCAGCAAGGGAAGGTACTATTGCAAAAATGCGCTTATGAGTCGCCAAAGGCTGACCAAAATGAGTAATAAATGAAGTCTTGTCATTAGCCGCAATAATGCGCTCCATCTTTTTGCCTATCAATTTATCCATCAATCCTTTTTCTGAAGGCCATCCAAAAATGATAAGATCGGCAATGATTTCTTTGGATTTACGGGCTATTCCCTGAGCCACATTTTGATCTATGGTTGCATGAATTGTAACCTCTGCTTCGGCTGCTGAAGCCTGACTCACAAAATCCTCCAGTTTATTTGTAGCCCTGGCAATGTTTACTTCAGCTTCGGCATTGTTCGGAACTACCGAAAGAATGGAAATTGGATTAGGAGAAACTTTATCTTTTATAAGAATGGCGAATTCCAGCAACTTATCAAAATTGAGAATATTGGCGATAGGCAGAAGGATGGTTTCATTTTTAAATGAATCGGTTTTTTGAACTTCCGCAGAAAGATCCCTTTCAACCTCGGCCTTTAATTTTGTTGCAGCCCGCTGGGTGGCCAGGGTTGCGACAATAGAAGTGATCAAAATAAGAATAACTGTACCGTTAAGAATGTTTTCATCAATGATCCCTGAGTTATATCCCACAATGATCACAGCAAGTGTGGCCGCCGCGTGGCCGCTGCTTAGTCCAAAGATCACTTTTCTCTGCGCTGCGGAATATTTAAAGGTTAGCTGTGTAAAAAAGGAAGCGAGCCATTTTCCTAAAACAGCCACCAAACTTAAGGTTCCTGCTACTATTAAAGCCGTAGGGCCGCTAAAGATGACTGTTATATCCACCAGCATTCCCACGCTTATCAGGAAAAACGGAATGAACAGGGCATTTCCTATGAATTCAATCCTGTTCATTAAGGCGGAAGAATGGGGGATAAGCCTGTTCAATGCAAGACCGGCAAGGAAAGCCCCGATTATAGGTTCTACTCCTGCCAGTTCTGCCAGAAAAGCCGCTATAAAAACTACTGTGAGCACAAAGATGTAATGGGAATGTTTTTCATTTTCCATGCTGGTGAAAAACCACTTTGCAATTCGGGGGACAAGAAAGAAAAGGATGGCCGAAAATATGGCAAGAGAAATTCCCAGTCTCTGCCAAAAGGCTGCATCCAGCGTCCCTTCATGGTTCCCCATGATCACCGCCAACACTATAAGTACTGCGGTATCTGTAAGTATGGTACCTCCAACAGTGATTGCTACCGCTTCATTTTTAGAGACCTTTAGTTTACTAACAATAGGATAGGTTAGCAGAGTGTGAGTGGCAAACATACTAGCCGTTAAAAAACTGGCATTAAAATCATAGTTAAGCAGGTAATAGCACACTGGAAATCCTATACCTAACGGAATTATAAATGTAAAGAAACCAAAGAGGAAACTCTTGTTTCGGTTGGCCTTGAACTGGTTCATATCCAGTTCCAAACCGGCTATGAACATGATGTACAGCAATCCAATAGTGGAAAATAAGTCAATTGCCGAATTTTGCTCCAGCAACCCCGCGCCAAAGGGACCTATGATAATTCCCGAGACTATGAGAATAATAATTCCGGGGATATTGAGTCGCCTTAGAACAATTGGAGAAATAAGGATAATGAGCAAAATAAGGGAAAATACCAGCACAGGATTAGTGAGCGGTAACTCAAATTCGTGCTCCAGGATCTTCAGGAATTCGTTCATTTATTTTCTTAATTAAAAGTCTAAAAATAGAAGATTAGCCGTGCTTTAAATGAAATCTCTTCTAAATAATATTATTTTTAAGGGATTTTTATGAATTTCAACTAAAACTAAAGCCGATCTTTTGTCAATCTTAGGCCAACTTTTATGGATCCCTGCTTTGCCAGCCGGAAATTAAAAAGGAACTTATGGAAGAATTCAACATTTTCAACCTTCTAATTATCCTTACCGGCGCCTGGGTGGGTGGGGCTGCAGCAAAAAGGTTGGGCTATCCTGCTATTTTAGGAGAACTGGTCATTGGGATCATTCTTGGTCCGGCTATTTTAGGTTTACTTGAAACTTCGGAAATGATCAGTGTCCTGGCCGAAGTGGGGATCATCCTGCTTATGGTCTACATTGGGATGGAAATAAATTTCAGGGATCTCGGAAAAGCTTCCTGGCCCGGATTACTCGCAGCAATAGGAGGTTTCGTAGTGCCTTTTGGCCTTGGGTATTATACTATAATCTACTTTGGCGGCACCCAAATGGCAGCCATGTTTGTTGCTATTGCGGTTGGTGTCACCTCCCTGGCTACTAAAAGCCGTATCCTCGTAGATCTGAAACTGCTCAATACCCGTATTGCCTATGTTCTTATGGCCGGGGCTCTGATCTCGGATACTTTAGCGCTTATTATTTTTGCAGGCCTTATAAGCTTCGTTGATGCAGGGAATATCGATACGCTGGGCATTATGTGGGTGGCAGGAAAAGCAATTCTGTTCTTTGTTTTAACAGCGGTAGCCGGAATTTACCTGCTTCCGCTGCTGGGAAAATTCCTTACAAGAGCAAAAATAAAAGACAGAACCTTACATTTTACACTGATCCTCATCATAGTATTTGGATTTGCAGAACTGGCTGAACTGGCCGGACTTCATAGTATTCTTGGCGCTTTTATGGCGGGGCTTTTTATAAGGGACGGTGTATTTAACCGGCAGATCTCCAAAGAAATCAACGATATTTTCCATGATGTATCCATAGGGTTTTTGGCACCAATTTTCTTTGTTTCAGCAGGATTTAATGTCACACTGGATATTTTCCAGACAAACCTGCTCATGCTTATTGCAGTTACCCTCGTGGCAATGATAGGTAAGATCGGCGGTACAGCTCTTTTCTACCTTCCCAGCGGATATGGTTGGCGGGAAGGAATCACAGTAGGTACAGGAATGAATGGAAGGGGAGCGGTAGAGATCATTATTGCGGGGATTGGACTGGAAATGGGAATTATTTCTGCAGAAATTTTTTCCGTTCTGGTGTTCATGGCCATCTTTACTACTTTGACCGTACCTGTTTTTCTTACCTGGACCACAAAATGGCTCAAAAAAAGAGGAGAACTGGTGCACCAGGAATCACGGAAAGGTTTTCTTATCCTGGGGGCAAACCCGCTTGGAATTTATCTTGCAAAACATTTGGATAAAGAAGATTTTGTTACCGTGGTAGATTCAAATCGTGAGATGGTGGAGCTTGCAAAAAAAGAGGGTCTTAATGCAGTAGCAGGGAACATTCTGAAAGAAGAAACAATGGAGCAGGCTAATGCAATAGAGAAAGGAACTTTTATTGCCCTAACTGCAAACAGCGAGATCAATTTGCTTGCTGCACAACTGGCTAATGATTCTTTCTATATCCCCAGAAAAATTGTGCTTATGGACCCTAAAGAATCGGGGGCAGGAGTTGATATGCTTGACAGGATCAATGCTTCTTCCATGTTTGCATCCAAAATCAAGCTTGATCCATGGATCTATAAATTAACTTCGGGCGGAGCGCAGGAAATGGAAGTTGAAATCAAGGAGGAAATGACCACCAGGGATTGGATAAAAAAACAGAAGCAGGGAAAAGATGAAATTCTTCCCCTTGTAATCGTAAATACAGAAGGCCGAAAACGTCCCTTCCATTTCCACGACACTATAAGCCCCGGTGAAAAAATAATATATTTACGCTAAATTAAACTACAAACCCATTTTTACCATCTAAACCTACATGAAGATATATCCAATAGAAGCCGGAAATTTTAAACTGGATGGAGGTGCTATGTTTGGTGTAGTACCAAAATCTATCTGGAATAAGACCAACCCTGCAGATGATAATAACATGATCGATATTGCCGCCACCTGTTTGCTTGTGGAAGACGGCGACAGGCTCATTCTAATTGATACCGGGATGGGAGACAAGCAAAACGACAAATTCTTTGGTTACTACTACCGTTGGGGAGATGACAATATTGACAAATCTCTCGGGAAGCATGGATTCCACCGGGATGATATCACAGACGTCTTTATGACACACCTGCATTTTGACCACTGCGGCGGAAGCATCCAGTGGAACAAAGACAGGACAGGTTATGAACCGGCCTTTAAAAACGCCACCTTCTGGAGTAATAAGGAGCACTGGGAATGGGCTACAAATCCAAATGCCAGGGAAAAAGCCTCTTTTTTGAAGGAAAATATCCTCCCGATGCAGGAAAGTGGACAGCTTAAATTTATCCAGAGACAGGGAAAAGCCTTTCAAAGTTCTTCGGAACTTGGCTTTGGAATCCTTTTTGTTGATGGTCATACAGATAAGCAAATGATTCCCCATCTCAAATATCAAGGAAAGATCTTAGTCTTTATGGCCGATCTTTTGCCAACAGCGGGCCACGTTCCGCTTCCCTTTGTGATGGGATACGACACTAGGCCTTTGCTTACCCTTCCGGAAAAGCAAATTTTTTTGGAAACGGCAGCAAAAGAAGATTTCCTGTTATTCCTGGAACATGATGCGCACAACGAGATCATTTCTGTGAAGGAAACCGAAAAAGGAGTAAGAATGAATGAAGTATATACCTTTAATGAACTTTTTAACTAGATAAAAAACCATGAGAATTCCAATTTACAGACCTCTGCTGGTGGCCGGAATGGCCGCTGTAATGGCAGGTTGTGGCAGTACTGCCCCTACTATTGTTTCTACACCCATTGAAAATATAGATGAGATCCCGTTAAAGGTTTCAGAACTTACCGAAGTTCAGCTGCAGGGCTGGGGGGGAGCAGATCTTGTAAACGATACCATTCCTGGAATGAGTGTTCAAAAAGCATATAGCGAGATCATCAAAAACAATAAAGGAAATAAAGTAATTGTTGCTGTTATTGACAGCGGTGTGGACATAGAACACGAAGATCTTGACGGAGTGATCTGGACCAACACAGATGAAAGACCGGGCAACAACAGGGATGATGATAACAATGGGTATGTTGATGACATCCATGGATGGAATTTCCTGGGAGATGCAATTGAAGAAAATCTTGAATATACCAGAATCCTTAAAAAACTTCAGCCTAAGTACAAGGGAGTGCCCGTAGGAGCGGTAAAGCCTGAAGATCGTGAAGAATTTGAGCTCTACCAGCGTGCAAAAGCCGAATATGACAAAGAATACAATGAGGCTCTTGGGATCAAGAATCAATATGAAGGAATTGTGCAGCAGCTACAGGTATCCCATGAGGCCGTTTCTGCGCAATTGGGGAAGGAAGATTACACCCTTCAGGAGTTACGCGAAATGCAGGCCACCACAGAAGAATTGCAGCAGTATAAAGCTTTCCTGTCTCAGGTGATGAGCAACCTTGAAGGAACAATTCCGGAGGCTATTACTCAACTTAAAGAAGCTATTGACTATTTCGACGGAAGATTATCTACTCATTTCAACCTCGACCTTGACGGAAGAGCAGTAGTTGGTGATGATGTAGATGATATTAATGATACAAACTACGGAAATGCCGATGTAACAGGGCCATCACAGGATAAAGAGGATCTAAAGCATGGAACTCATGTTGCAGGGATCATTGCTGCTGAAAGAAATAACAACCTTGGGATCAACGGAGTTGCAAATAACGTTGAGATCATGGTGCTTAGAGCAGTGCCCGATGGAGATGAGTATGATAAGGATATCGCCCTTGCCATTCGTTACGCGGTTGACAATGGTGCCAGCATTATCAACACCAGCTTCGGAAAATATTTTTCAACACATCCGGAGTGGGTGAGAGAAGCCATTCAATATGCAGATGAAAATGATGTTTTAATTGTAAATGCTGCCGGAAACGAAGCTTTAGATTTGGACACAAACGAAGTTTTTCCGAACGATCAAAACCCGAAAAATGTTCAGGAGATCTCTGATAACTTTTTGACTGTTGGTGCTCTTAACTTCAAATATGGTTCGGGCCTAGTGGCCGGGTTTTCCAATTATGGAAAAACAAATGTCGATGTATTCGCTCCTGGTACAAAGATCTGGTCAACCACCCCAAACAACGGGTATGAATATTTACAGGGAACCTCTATGGCAGCTCCCGCGGTAGCAGGATTAGCAGCAGTAATTCGTTCCCACTATCCTAAATTGAAAGATCACCAGGTAAAACAGATAATCATGGATAGTGGATTGTCTTCAAACGCTATGGTGATCATTGGCGGAGACCCATCAAATACAAAAAAATTTACCGAACTATCTACTTCAGGAAAAATGGCCAACCTGTACAATGCATTAATTATGGCCGATAAAATTTCAAAATAATATGAAGAAAGGAATCATAGCATTGGCATTATTAATATGCCTTGGGGCAACTGCCCAGAATAATACAGCTTACTGGCAACAGGAAGCCAACTATAAGATGAACGTGGATATGAACGTGGAGAATTTCCAGTACACCGGGGAACAGGAACTGGAATACACGAACAATTCGCCTGATACTTTAAAAAGGGTATTTTTCCACCTGTTTTATAACGCTTTTCAACCGGGAAGTGAAATGGATGTACGTTCCAGAACGATCGCAGATCCAGATTCAAGGGTAGGAGACAGGATCTCCAAATTGACCCCTGCACAACAAGGATTTTTAAAGGTAAATACACTATCAAAGGACGGAAAAACCCTGCAATTTGAAGAAGTAGGAACTGTTCTGGAAGTAACTCTTGATGAACCTGTTTTACCGGGCCAAAAGGTGAATTTTTCCATGAAATTTGCCGGCCAGGTACCAGAGCAGATACGCAGGGCGGGAAGGAACAACAGCGAAGGTGTTGCCTTATCCATGACCCAGTGGTTCCCTAAGATGGCAGAATATGATTTTGAAGGATGGCATGCAGACCCATACATTGGCCGTGAGTGGCATGGCGTATGGGGGGATTATGATGTCAAAATAAATATTGATAAAGATTACATTTTAGGAGCTTCAGGAATTCTTCAGAATGCAAATGAAATAGGTTACGGATATGAAGAGGAAGGAGTAAAAGTAAAGAGGAAAAAAGGAGAGAAACTTACCTGGCATTTTGTTGCTGAAGATGTGATTGACTTTGCCTGGGCCGCAGATCCTGAATATATACATGACAAGCGCACGGCAAAAGACGGCACAGTTTTACACTTTTTATACAAGAACAATCCTGAAATTAAAGAGAATTGGACCAATCTTCAGCAAAAGACAGAAGACCTGTTGATATATTTTAATGAACACATAGGTCCTTATCCATGGCCGCAGTATTCTGTGATCCAGGGAGGTGACGGCGGTATGGAATATGCCATGCTGACCTTAATTACCGGCGAAAGAAGTTTTGGAAGCCTGGTAGGGGTGACTGCACATGAATTGGCACATGCCTGGTTTCAGCATCTATTGGCGACTAACGAAAGTAAGCACGAATGGATGGATGAAGGTTTCACCAGTTACATATCAGATATGGCCATGAATGAGGTGATGGAAATGAACAGGGAAAATCCGCATCAGGGTTCTTATAGAAGCTATTTAAGATTAGCAAACTCAGGCGTGGAACAACCTTTAAGTACTCATGCAGACAGATATACCTTTAATGCAGCCTACGGAGCTTCAGCTTATTCTAAAGGAGCAGTTTTCCTTTCGCAACTGGGTTATGTCATTGGCGAAGAAAACCTTCAAAAAACCCTGAAGAGATACTATGATGAATGGAAATTTAAACATCCAACTCCTAATGATTTCATTAGAGTAGCTGAAAAAGTAACCGGCGCCGAGCTGGATTGGTATCTTACAGATTGGACCAGAACTACGAATACTGTAGATTATGGAATCAAAGCGGTAGAAGAAGAAGGAGATGAAACTCGTGTGATCCTGGAAAGAATTGGTGTAATGCCCATGCCTGTTGATGTTAGAGTGACCTATGCAGATGGTACTTCCGAAAATATTTATATTCCTTTACAAATGATGCGCTGGGAAAAACCGGGATTTGAAGAAAAAGAAATTAAGGAAGATTGGGCCTGGGCTTATCCTACCTATTCTTTTACCCTTGAAAAGCCGAAATCTAAGGTGGTTTCTGTAGAGATCGATCCTTCCGAAATGATGGCAGATGTGAACAGGGAAAACAATTCCTATTCTCAGGAGCAACAATAATTTGTTTTAAGAATAACATTTTTAAGCCCCTTCACTTGAAGGGGCTTCTTATTTTCAATCGGGAAAATTGAATCATCCATTGCTGTGGATATTATCCCTGTTCCGCCGTGGGAGCTCTTTCAACACTTTCCGCAGAAAGTAATTTTTAAATCAATATTTTTACCAGATGGAAGAAAGCTTCGGAAAGAAAGAAAAGCTCAAGAGCAAGGTGATCATAGACCGGTTATTTGCAGAAGGCAAATCGGTTAAAAAATATCCCTTGCGGCTGGTTTATCTTCCCCTGGAAAAGTCTTCTGAAAAGAAAAATAAAGTGGCAGTTTCAGTTCCCAAGAGAAGCTTTAAACGTGCAGTGGACAGGATCAAATTAAAGCGGCTCATGCGCGAGGTATATAGAAAAAATAAGTATCTTGTTTCCAATAATTTAGCCGGTAGTTACGCGTTGATGTTGATCTATACCGGACGGGAGATCACCGGGTATTCTGAACTTCTTCGCGATGGGGAAGAACTTCTGAAAAGATTTGTACAGCAAGAAAAACCGAAGGAACATGAAAAAGACATTCTCTAAAATAGCATTTTTTGCAAGCATTCCGGTGCTGTTTTTTACCACGGTAAGCTATAAATCAGATTTTTTTGAGATCGCCAAACAACTGGAGATCTTTACTACGCTTTTTAAGGAACTCAACATGAATTATGTTGATGAGACCAATCCTGCAGATCTTATGGATACTGCCATTAATGCAATGCTCGAAGATCTGGATCCCTATACTCACTACTGGAATGAACAGGAAGTACAGGCGGCAAGGATAGACAATGCCGGGGAATATACCGGGATTGGGGCTACAGTGGGCATAAAGGCCGATAAAATTGTCATTTTAGAACCTTATAAAGATTATCCTGCAGATAAAGCCGGTCTAAAGGCCGGAGACGAGATCATTAAGATTGGGAATATCAATGTAGCCGATTTTAATGAAGATGCGGGAGAGCTGCTAAAAGGCGCTCCTAACACGAGTATTGATCTCACCTTTAAACGGCGTGGGGAAATTAAAACGACCAGCCTGACCCGTGGTGCTGTAGAAATAAAAGCAGTACCATACTATAAGTTGTTGGAAGATAATACTGCATATATCGTGTTATCTCAGTTCAACAGGAATGCTTCTGCGGAAACTATTAAAGCTCTCAAAGAACTTAAAGATCAGGGTGCAGATAAGGTTATCCTGGATCTCCGCGGAAATCCCGGAGGACTTCTTTCTGAAGCTATTAATGTTGCAAACATTTTTGTGCCTGAAGGACAATTGATCACCAGCACAAAATCGGCAGTTGAAAAGTATAACCAAAGCTTTTCAACAACCCGAAAGCCTATAGATACTGAAATTCCCGTAGTAGTGTTAATAAATGGAAGAAGTGCATCTGCCAGTGAGATCGTGGCCGGCTCTTTACAGGATCTTGACCGGGCAGTGGTTATTGGTGCCCGCAGCTTTGGAAAGGGGCTCGTCCAGCGTCCAAAAGAACTTACCTATGGTACACAGCTAAAAGTAACGATTTCCCGGTATTACACCCCAAGTGGTCGTTGTATACAGGCGCTGGATTATACCAGAAGAGATACTGAAGGAAATGCAGTGAGGCTTACGTCTAAAGATTACAACGAGTTCAAGACCCGAAATGGTCGTAAAGTCTATGACGGTGGAGGTATTGCACCTGATATTAAACTGGAAACTTCAGAATTTAGCGACATCACTAATGCGATCCTTCAGGAAAATGCCATTTTTGACTATGCTACCAACTACTATTATCAACATGAGTTGAAAACTCCTGAAGCCTTTGAATTCACCGATAAAGATTACAGCGATTTCCTGAAATACCTTGAAACCACCGACTTTAATTTCACTACAGCTACAGAAAAGGAATTAGAAGAGGTGATGGCTGCTGCCGAAAAAGAAGGTTATCAACAGGAAATTTCTGCAGATATTAAGGAGATCCTCGGCAGTATTTCTTCTTCAAAAGAACAGGCACTTACTTCTAAAAAAGCTGAGATAAAAAGCCTGCTGTCTGAAGAGATCATCAAAAGATATTTTTATAAGGAAGGATTATATGATTATTACGTTAAGGAAAATCCAGAGATCCTTAAGGCTAAGGAAGTTCTAAAAGACCAGGCCCAATATAAAAACATCCTTAAGGGCTAAGCTTTTATCATGGCTATGTGGGGAATACCATCCTCAAGATAACCTTCACCAATTTGTTGAAAACCATGGTTTTCATAGAAGCTGGTAAGATAAGTTTGTGCAGATAATTTGATCCTGCCGGTGTGAAATCTTTCTTCAATAGCTTTAACTGAAGCCTTTAAGATTTCATGCCCATAGCTGTTTTTCCTGTATTTTTCCTTAACCACAACCCTTCCTATGGCTGCTTCTTCAAAATAAAATCCGGGTGGAAAAATTCTGGTGTAAGCAACCAGCTCATCTTTTTCTAATCCCAGAACATGTAAGGCTTTTTGATCCTTCCCGTCAATATCCTGGTAAACACAGTCCTGTTCTACTACAAATACTTCAGCTCGAAGCTGAAGGAGGTTATAAAGCTCCTGAAGGCTTAGCTCTTCAAATGTTACAATTTTGATCTGCATTTTAGCTACAGGCTATCTTTTCAACACGACGGCTATGGCGGCCCCCGGCAAATTCTGTTTCAAGAAAAACCTTTACCATTTCTACTGCCTGCTCTTTTGAAGTGTAACGCGCAGGAATGCTTAATACGTTGGCATCATTATGTTCCCTGGCTAAAGCAGCGATTTCTTTGGTCCAGCATAGCGCAGAACGCACCGCCTGATGTTTATTGGCGGTCATGTTTGCGCCATTTCCGCTACCGCAGATAATGATCCCAAAATCTACTTTTTTATCCTCCACATCCTGTGCTACAGGGTGAACAAAATCGGGATAATCAACACTTTCTTCAGAATCTGTTCCATGGTTGATTACTTCAATATTTTTAGATTTCAGAAATTCAGTAACGGCATTTTTATATCCGGTTCCTGCGTGGTCATTTCCTATGGAAATTTTCATGATCTTGAGATTTAATGAGGTACAAAGGTAAAACTTTGGCTTATCAACTTCTATTTTAGCGATTGTTAATTAAATGTTACAATAGCTTTATTTTAAAGCTATTACAAAAGTTGAAAATTTGTTCATAAATGCAAGCTAAAAAAACAAAATGAAATTTGGATAACTCACGGGAAATAGCAATACCAAAGAATTTGTGAGATAATAAAATTATAAGTCCACATTTTTCGGAGAAGTTTTCAGCATCAAATTTTGGCTTCTAAACATTAAGAAAGTGTTAAGTTATTAAAATTTGATTTTCACATTTCATTATGAACAGTTGTTAAGAAAATTAAAACTTCTTTTAGAAATCAGGGCTTTAAAAGATGCTACTGCTGTTCATAACCTGTGGCCGGAATAATAGGTTCTAACTTTCCAAAAAAACTTCGAAAAAGTTATGCTACATATCAACAGACTATAATACATCAACATTTTAATTTTTTTAAAAAGAAAGAAAAAGAAGTATATATAATAACTGTTGACAACTAAACGATCTTTAAAGGAGGAAATTCATTTTGAAAATTGTCGAGGATCTCTCTTGCCTTTTCAAAATCCCGATGATGGACCTTTAATCTAATACCGCCAAGGGCATTTGAGTAGAAAGGGAAAAACCCTACCATAGTTTCATTTTGGAAGAAATGTTGTACCTCTTCCCGATCCAGCAAAAGTTTTAGAACCGAATATTCATGTGGATAAGTGAAAACGCAAAGAGTAATATAATCTCTCATAGCATAAGACTTGCTATTAAAGATAAGGGTTTTCTATGAAAGAGGTAAGGTAGATGGACCTGGATAAGGTTGCGATACCGGGGTGTTCAATGTTTGATTAATAGAAGTAACAAAAATTAGAACACCTATTACAAATATCACGACGAAGATAAGTGAGATTTTTGTTGATTTAGTCATATTTTTCTTGATGCCTTGAATGGAATTCTTAAACAAATTTAATATAAATTTAAGAATTAATGATTCAAATGTTAAAAATATTATGTTACCATAAGTTTGCATTTTAGCTAATAAATGGGGAAATAACCGGAATTTGAAGTAAATTCAGGTGCAAGTAAATAATAAGGCTTAATTTTAGGGCTTAATAATACCAATGAGTAAAAAGAATAGAAAAGGAAGTAAATCGGCCAATCTCGAAAGTATAACCCAGAATATCCTGGGAATAATGCGTAAAGAGTCGGGAAAAGATTTTAATTATAAGCAGATCGCTGCAAAAATGGGTGTTGACGACCCCACCAACAGGAATAAGATCATTCGTACCCTCTCCCAGCTTGCCGCTAAAAAGAAAATAGAAGAAGTTGACCGTGGCAGGTATCGCATTAAAGCCGGAGTAGACTATTATCAGGGAATTCTTGACATGACTGCAAAAGGGAGTGGTTATGTAGTGGTTGAAGAACTGGATGAGGACGTATTCATTCCTTCCGGAAACATCAATAAAGCTTTGGACGGTGACCAAGTGGAGATTTATATCTACAAACGCCGGCGCAATAAAAAATCTGAAGGGGAGATCACTAAGATCCTTCAGCGTAAAAAGACCCGATTTGTAGGGGTTCTTCAGCTGCAGGAAAATTTTGGTTTTGTAGCCATTCAGGATGGAAAGATGTACACCGATATTTTTGTTCAGAAGAACAAAATAGGAGAAGCTAAAGATGGAGATAAAGTAGTGGTTGAAATGGAAGAATGGCCGGAAAAAGCTGATTCTCCATTTGGACATATTGTACAGGTGCTGGGAAGGCCAGGCGAACATCAAACAGAAATCCATTCCATTTTAGCTCAATATGGACTTCCACACGAATTTCCGGAAGAAGTTGAAGCCTTTGCACAGAAGCTGGACACCAGTATTCAGGAAGAGGAAATTAAAAACCGCAGAGATATGCGGGAGGTGCTAACTTTCACCATTGACCCTAAAGATGCAAAGGATTTCGATGATGCCTTAAGTTTTAGAGAACTTGAAAACGGAAACTTTGAAATTGGAATTCATATTGCCGATGTTTCTCACTATGTGAAGCCGGGAACCATTTTGGATGAAGAAGCCTTTAACAGGGCAACTTCAGTTTATCTGGTTGACAGGGTGGTGCCAATGTTACCGGAAGTCTTATCTAACAATGCCTGTTCATTAAGGCCTAATGAGGAAAAATATACTTTTTCTGCAGTTTTTGAAATGACCTCAAAAGGGGAAGTGAAAGAGCAATGGTTTGGAAGAACCGTCACCTATTCCGATGCCCGTTTTGCATATGAAGAAGCCCAATACATCATAGAAACCACGGGAGGAGATATTCCGGAAGATCTTTCTTTAACCGGAAAAGCTTACAGGGTAGAGGATCCTATTGTCACTGCAGTTCTAAAAATGAACCAGATCGCCGAAGTGATGCGGAAAAAGAGAATGGGTGAGGGAGCAATTTCTTTTGACAAAGTTGAAGTAAAATTTGAACTTGATGAGAAGAATGAACCGGTTGGAGTGTTCTTTAAAACTTCAAAAGAAGCAAATAAACTTATCGAGGAATTTATGCTACTGGCCAACAAAAAAGTGGCTGAGTTTATAGGAAAACAAAAACCTAAGAAAACCTTCGTTTACAGGTGCCATGATGAACCCGATGATGATAAGCTATTTGCTTTAAAATCTCTGGTGAGCAAATTCGGGCATAAACTTGACCTTCGGGATCAAAAACAAATTAGTAAATCTCTGAACAGCCTCCTGGAAAATGTACAGGGGAAGAAAGAGCAAAATCTTATCGATACCCTTGCTATCAGGACCATGAGCAAGGCCTATTACAGCACAGAAAACATAGGGCATTACGGTCTTGCCTTTAGTTATTATTCACATTTTACCTCCCCTATTCGAAGATATCCCGATGTAATGGCCCACCGCCTTTTGCAGCATTACCTCGATAATGGAAAATCTGCTGCCGAAGAGGAGTATGAAGCTAAATGTCAGCACAGCAGTAACATGGAAAGTCTGGCCACAAGTGCCGAAAGGGATTCTATAAAGTTCATGCAAATTAAATTTATGCAGGACCACAATGATGAGGAGTTTCTTGGCGTTATTTCCGGGGTGACTGAGTGGGGTATTTATGTCGAGATCATCGCCAACAAATGTGAGGGCATGGTAAGACTTAGGGATATTCGGGAAGATCATTTCGATTTTGATCCCGAACAATATGCCATCATCGGCAGAAAGACCGGTAAGGTCTATCAGCTTGGAGATGAAGTATATGTATCAGTAAAAAATGCCGATCTCGTAAAAAGGCACCTGGACTTTAATTTAATTGGATCTAAAGATGAAGTTGAAAATTGATCTTAAGTTTTTAGGAGTAGTAGCTGTATTTCTGTTTTACGGCCTTACTTCCATAGCTCAACACAGGGATGTAAGTGAAAGCTTAAAGGATTTTAAAGAATTAAAAACCTTCAATGGGATAGAGGTGCAGGTGATTCCTTCTAAAGAAAACCGTATTGAAATTACCGGGCATAGTAAACATGAAGTAAAATTTGAGGTTGTTGAAAATCGGCTGGAGGTAAAATTGTCTCTTAATAATCTTTGGTCAAAAGATGACACCCGAATCAAAGTTTATGGGAAGAGTGTTGAGATCATAGATGCCAATCAAGGTTCTTTAGTGGAGGTTTCAGGGCAATTAAAAGGCGAGGAACTAACTTTTAGAGCACAGGAAGGTGCGAATATAAGAGCCGAGGTAAACGCATCTAAGATCGTTTCTAAAGCCGTTACTGGTGGAAAGATTTACCTGGAAGGAAAAGCTGAGTCCCAGCAAGTGGATCTAAACACCGGCGGCTATTACTACGGAAAAGATCTTCGCACTAAAGAAACCATTGCAAAAGCAGGTACTGCTGCAAAAGGAGAGATCTATGCGACGCAATATGTGAGAGCTACCGCCACTCTTGGTGGAACCATTGAGATCTTTGGAAGACCTGAAGAAGTAGAGCAAAAGACAAGCCTGGGAGGAAGAATTTTATAATTTAAGTAAAATTCTATATTTGTGAATCTAAAAAAACCGGATGTTTCAGGATATACTGGCTGCCATACCTTTAGGATTTTTTCTTGCTTTTCTGTTGGGGCCCGTATTCTTTGTACTTCTTGAAACCGCCGCTATAAAAGGGTTTAGGGCTGCTATTTCCTTTGACATTGGAGTACTTTTTGCCGATATCATCTTTCTGCTAATCGCCTATTTAAGTACCACAAAATTACTGAACCGGATCAAGGACGATCCGGCTCTTTTTATTTTTGGAGGAGGTATCCTGGTGACCTACGGGATCATTCAGTTCATCCAGAACAAGCGGGTTTTGCAGCACGAGGAAGTACCCGAGATTCAAAAACTAAACAAAAGAGATTATCTTGGTCTTGCTGCCAAAGGTTTCCTTCTGAATTTTATCAATATTGGCGTGCTGGGTTTCTGGCTGGGACTTATTATTGTTTTTGGGCCCCAAATGGAAATGGAAACCTCCCGCATGAGCCTTTTCTTCGGAACTGTTTTAGGAACTTATTTTGTAATTGACATTTTTAAGATCCTTGCAGCCAAAAAACTGAACCGGAAGCTTACTCCAAACCGAATCTACAACGTAAAGAAAGTAATAAGCGTAATTCTGGTGATCTTCGGACTCTTTTTGATTGGGCAGGGCCTTGTTCCTCAGGAAATGAATCAGATCCAGGACCAGATCGACAACATTACCCCCGAATCTGGAGCTTATATTCAGTACTTTGAATAGGGATAATAATTTCAAAATTTCAAGCACCAAATTCCAATTTGTAACCAAATTAAGGCTACATAAAAATGTATTTGTTGAGAAGGGATACTCTACAGCCTATAAACTTCTGTCTACCCTCCGGATGTTTTGAAGTATCACTATACCAATTTAATTACCTTTTTACCCCTTTTGGAATTTGGAATTTGAATAATTGGAAATTAAAAAAGCTCCTTGAAAAGGGAGCTTTTTTAGAGGCATCGAGCGTCCCGATGCATCGGGAGAACCGCTGTACCAGGTTTTTTTCGGTTATGAATAATTACCTAAAAATTCTTTTTAATACCTCAGAATATTTAAAATCCTGAATAAAAAAAGCTCCTTGAGAAGGAGCTTTTTTGGAGGCATCGAGCGTCCCGACGCATCGGGAGAACCGCTGTACAATTTATTCAAAACGACAAGATGTAGTTTGAACTTCCTTTATTTCCCCTTTTGGAATTTGGAATTTGAATAATTGGAAATTAAAAAAGCTCCTTGAGAAGGAGCTTTTTTGGAGGCATCGAGCGGATTCGAACCGCTGTACAAGGTTTTGCAGACCTCTGCCTAGCCACTCGGCCACGATGCCATTCTTATAATGGAAGGCAAATGTAATAAATTTTCTCTTTTTGAGACCAGTCTTTTGGCCGGGCTGTAGAATTAACAAAAATTTACCTGCTTTTGCTCCGTCTAACGGTGACCATTGCAACATTTCCGCCTATAGGTGGATTGATTTTGGAAACATCCACGGTCACTTTCTGTACGATCAAAAGTTCTTCCAGAACCCGGTTCAATATCCTTTCGGCTACAGTTTCCAACAATTTGGATCTGATAGCCATTTCCTCCTTCACGATCTTGTTAAGATGTACATAGTCTATGGTGTCCTTGAGGGCATCAGATTTTGCCGAAAGGGAGAGATCTCCTTTTACTTTTAGATCCACCCGGTAATCACTTCCTATCTGTCCTTCTTCCTCAAGGCAGCCATGATAAGCGAATACTTTGATATTTCTAAGTTTAATACTTCCCAAAACTTATTTTTTGCGAAGATAAGAACATTTCCGAAGGGGAAGATGCAGGCATTTGATTGATGTATATTTTCTGTAAATTTGCAGCCTTAAAGATGAACCAGAATTATGGCTGAAGAAAAAAGATCCCTCAATTTTATTGAGCAAATCATAGAAGAAGATCTAAAGAACGATTATAAAAAAGAGGACCTGCAGTTCAGATTTCCACCGGAACCTAACGGATATCTGCATATTGGTCATGCTTCCTCCATTTGTTTAAATTTTGGATTGGGAGAAAAATACAATGCTCCCGTTAATCTCAGGTTTGATGATACCAATCCTATTAAAGAAGAGCAGGAGTATGTGGACGCTATTAAAAGTGATGTGGTTTGGCTGGGCTTTAAGTGGGCTAGGGAGTGCTATGCTTCAGATTATTTTCAGCAGCTGTACGACTGGGCGGTAATGATGATCAAAAATGGAGATGCTTACGTAGATAGTCAGCCTTCCGCAGCAATTGCAGCACAAAAGGGAACCCCAACTCAACCGGGAACCAACAGTCCTTATCGGGACAGGTCCGTAGATGAGAATCTTGAGCTTTTTGAGAAGATGAAGAATGGGGAGACTAAAGAAGGGGAACATGTGCTTAGGGCAAAGATAGACATGGCCGCAAAGAACATGTTGATGCGTGACCCCGTGATGTACAGAACCCTGCACCGCAAGCATCACCGCACCGGGAATGACTGGATGATCTATCCGCTCTACGACTGGGCTCATGGGCAAAGTGATTATATAGAATCTGTTTCTCATTCGTTTTGTACGCTGGAATTTTTACCTCACCGTGAATTGTACAACTGGTTCCTCGAAAAGGTAAGTTCTGCGGAAGATTTCAGGCCTAAACAACGGGAGTTTGCCCGCCGTAACTTAAGTCATACCATCGTGAGTAAGCGAAAGCTGCTTCATTTGGTAGAAAAGGGAATTGTGAAATCCTGGGATGATCCCCGTATGCCCACAATCTCCGGTTTAAGAAGGAGAGGTTATACGCCCCAGTCTATCCGAAAATTTGCTGAAATTATAGGTATTGCAAAAAGGGAAAATATTGTTGATGTTTCCCTGCTCGAATTCTGTATAAGGGAAGACCTCAATAAAACTGCACCCCGTGTAATGGCAGTGCTCGATCCTGTGAAGCTGGTGATTACTAATTACCCAGAGGATAAGGAAGAGTGGTTGGAAGCCGAAAATAACCCTGAAGATGAAAATGCAGGATCAAGGGAATTACCATTTTCAAAAGAGCTTTACATTGAACAGGAAGATTTTAAAGAGGAGGCAAACCGCAAGTTTTTTAGATTGACCTTAGGAAAAGAAGTGAGGCTCAAGAACGCTTATATCATCAAGGGAGAAAGCGTGATAAAGAACGATGCCGGAGAAATAGTGGAGATTCACTGTACTTATGATCCCAAAAGCCGGAGTGGAAGTGGAACCGAAGAATCAATGCGTAAGGTAAAAGGAACCTTGCACTGGGTATCGGCCAAACATGCCATACAGGCTGAAGTCCGCCTTTATGACCGTTTGTTTAGCGTAGAATCTCCGGATGCCGATAAGGAAAAGGATTTTCTCGACTTTTTAAACCCGGAATCTCTTAAAGTAGTGACTGCTTATCTTGAACCCGGACTCAAAAATGTTGAACCGGGAGATAAATTTCAATTTCAGAGGTTAGGTTATTTTAACGTTGATAAAGAAAGCACACAGGACCACCTGGTTTTCAATAGGACCGTTACCCTTAGGGATTCCTGGGGAGGAAAGGAGTAGGATAGCAGTTCAGACCGGTCAATTAAGAATACTTTAGCATTGGGTTTTTTCGATATTAACCGGTTATTAACAGCAGTACAGTGTGCTATGGTTTATATTTGGTTGTAGTATTAATCTTAATAACCAACAAAATCATGGCAAAATCAGGAAGTACATTTTTAGCATTGCTTACAGGAGCTGCGATAGGAGCAGGTCTTGGAATGTTATATGCACCTGAGAGTGGAGAGGAAACCAGAAGAAAACTGGGAGAAAACGCAAGAAGAACTCAGGATGATCTAAACAAGCGTTATCGCGAAACCTCTTCAAACCTAAGTACAAGAGCTAAAAAAGCAAAATCAGATTTTGAACTAAGACTGGAAGAAACACTTTCTTCTGCAAGTTATAAAGCCGATGAGATCCTTAGCAGCCTTGAATCTAAACTGGAGGAACTTAGAAAACAAAACTCTAAATTCCAGAAGGACCGTAGTGAAGGAAATGGGTCAAAGTCTACTGCTTCCAGCGGTAAAAGCAAAAAAGGTGTTGCAGACAGTGCAGATAATGCGGTAGGATAAAACGCTTATGGCATTCGAAAAAATATCTGAAAATTTACATCAGTTAAACGAAAACATTAAATCCTTTGCGCAAAGCAGTGCAGAGTATTATAAACTGGATTTGTTTAACAAAAGCATGAAAGGGGCTACTGCCGCCATAAAAGGTGCGGCAATAGCTTTTTTTATGTTGTTTGCCCTCATCTTTATTTCTGTTGCTGTAGCTATTCTCTTGAGTGACCTCTTGGATTCCCCAAGCAGCGGATTCTTCATAGTCGCTGGATTTTACCTGCTAATAGGCCTTTTCTTTGTCTTCTTTGGAAGCAAAGTAATAACAAATGCCTTATTACCTCCGGCTTCTAAAAAGTTCTTTAGTGAGCCTGAAAATAAGCCAAAGGAAACTCATCCGGAATTTACGGAACAAACCGACTTTAGAACCGATGAGGTGATCATAAAGGAGGAAGTGGTAGCCAAGGATGAAGTTATAATCAAAGACAATGAGAGAATATAAGAACTTCGAGGATATAGAAAGAGACCTTAAACTTCTTCAACTCCAAAAGGAGATCGATAAGGAGAAGGTTATATTAAGCTATAACATCACCAAAGAGAGTCTTGCTCCCAAGAGATTGCTTAAAAACGCTGCCGGAAGCATCTTTAAAAACGCACTTATATTAAAAGGAGCCACCTCGGTACTTGGCTTTATTGGCGAAAAATTTAAATAGTTATTCCTCTCTGTTATTCTCCTCATCTTCTGTAGGCAGATCTGGAGGGAGTTGTCTCTTCTTTTTTTCCTGTTTTTCCTTTCTTTTTTGTTCCCTTAGAGCGTTTCCTTTCTTCATTGCTTCCCCGATTTGATTGGAAGCAGTAAATGATGCGATCATGTTGTTCAACATGTCGCTTCCTGTTTGGGGAGAATTAGGGAGTAGTATCAGGTTACTCTGTGTTTCTTCTCCAAGTGACTGCAGAGTATCGTAATGCTGAGTTACAACGATAAGGGCAGAAGCCTCCTGGGAATTGATCCCTACATTGTTTAGCACATCCACACTTTCTTCAAGTCCGCGGGCGATCTCCCGGCGCTGGTCGGCAATACCCTGTCCCTGCAGGCGCTTACTTTCAGCTTCCGCACGGGCCTTGGCAACGATCTTGATACGTTCGGCTTCAGCTTCATATTCGGCAGCTACTTTTTCTCTTTCCGAAGCATTAATTCGGTTCATGGCGGCTTTTACCTGTACATCGGGATCAATATCAGTAACTAAGGTTTTAATAATGTCATAACCATATTCCTCCATAGCTTCATTCAGCTCCCTTTTTACAGCAATAGCAATATCATCTTTTCTTTCAAAAACGTCATCCAGTTTCATTTTTGGCACCTCTGCACGTACTACGTCAAAAACGTAAGAAGTGATCTGGTCATGGGAATTTTCAAGTTTATAGAAGGCGTCATAAACCCTTGTCTGGATCACCTGGAACTGCACAGAGATCTTTAGTTTTACGAATACGTCATCTTTGGTTTTAGTCTCTACCAACACGTCCAGCTGCTGAACTTTTAAATTGATCCTTCCGGCGATCTGATCAATAACCGGTACTTTAAAATGAAGTCCGCTATTGCTTATGCGTTGAAACTTTCCAAATCGTTCAAGAATAGCAGCAGTTTGTTGTTTTACCGTAAAGATTCCGGAGAAAAGGATGATGAGTCCGAAGACAACGATTACGGCAGTTAAAATGGTGGATATCATTGGTTGTGGTTTAATTTTAACGAAAGATATGAAAATAAACAGCTACATTTAGCCCTTTCAAAAATTTCAAAAAAATATGGATTTAAAGAGAATTCTTCTTCTTGGGATTGTTTTAATATTTTCATTTTCTGCCCAGGCACAACGCCGACTTTGGGATGGCGAATATAACAGGTTAGGCTTGCAGGCAGGGGCGAACTATTTCAATATTGTGACCAATGACTTAGAGGTGCAGCCAAAGGTAAGCTGGACAGCAGGATTCACTACCAGGGCTTCTTTTTATGAGAATTGGCAATTTGTTTATGGAATCAATTTCTACGATTTTAAACTGGATATTGACGGGAGGGAAAAAGTAGAACTTACTTCTCCTATTGAGGCTATTGAGTACAACATGATAGGGGTACAGGGAAATTTCTTTGCCAGTTATAAACTTATTGATCATTATTTGAGCGTAGAAGCCGGTCCTGTACTGCAGGTAAACGGAAAACTGGATGCGCGCCAGGACAAGGAATTGTGGTTTGTAGGAAATACTAATGTGAATGCAATAGATATCGAAAAAATATCTCCTTTTAATGTCAATTTAGCATTAGGGTTGAGTGGCGGAATGGAAACAGTAAAATTCTGGGCTCAATACCAATATGGACTTAATAACATGCTCAAAGGGCTTGAGGATGAAGGTTTAGAGGAAAAGGATGCAGGTATGTCAAATTTAGAAGGTCATATGAGCATGATCGCGGCAGGAATAACAATGTTCCTGTAATGGTAATAAGTAGAAATAAAAAAAGCCATTTTTGAGAAGTATCAAAAATGGCTTTTTTTATGGGTATTATTTTTAAAGGCTTTGCTGCGCCTTCTTTAACCTTGAAAGGGTTTCTTCCTTTCCAATTGTAGCTGCGATCTCAAAAACATCCGGTCCCTGCATCGCCCCCACAAGAGAAAGGCGGAATGGTTGCATGACCTTACCAAAGCCAATTCCTTCGGAAGTGATCCAACCTTTTACTTTCTCCTGGAGATTTGCTACTGAAAAATCCTCCTCTTTTTCTAATAGGTCTATAACCTGATCTATAATATCTGAAGTATCTTCCTTCCAGACCTTTTTAGCTGCCTTCTCATCGTAGTTTTCAGGCGCGGTGAAGAAGTAGCTTCCAATTTCCCAGAAATCGCTTAAAAACGTCGCTCTTTCTTTCAGCATGGCAATTACCTTTGAAATATATTCCTGAGAGAAATCCAGATCCTTTTCCTGCAGTAGTTTTCCAAAATCTGCAGCTAAAACCTCATTTTCTGCCTCCTGCATGTAGTGATGCTGGAACCATTTTGTTTTTTCGGGATCAAATTTGGAACCTCCTTTTGAGACGTGCTCGAAAGAAAAGGCTTTAGTAAGCTCTTCAAGGCTGTAGATCTCTTTCTCACTTCCGCCGCCGGCATTCCATCCTAAAAGCGCCAGCATGTTAATAACAGCTTCCGGAAAATATCCTTCTTCACGGTAGCCCATAGAAACATCTCCGCTCTTTGGATCCTTCCATTCCAGCGGAAATACCGGGAATCCCATTTTATCTCCGTCACGCTTGCTTAATTTTCCTTTTCCCTGGGGTTTTAAAATAAGCGGGAGGTGAGCAAATTTTGGAGCTGTCCAATCAAAGGCTCTGTACAAAAGTACATGCAGTGCCAGGGATGGTAACCATTCTTCCCCTCTAATCACGTGGGTGATCTTCATGAGATGGTCATCTACAATATTGGCAAGGTGATAGGTGGGCATACCATCGCTCTTAAAAAGCACCTTATCATCCAGGATCTTTGTTTCAATATGCATTTCTCCGCGAATCTCATCCTTTAGCTGCAGGGTTTCATCTTCGGGCGTTTTAAACCTGATCACATATGCTTCTCCCGATTCGATCTTCTGTTTTACTTCGGCTACGGGAAGAGAAAGGGAATTCTTCAGTTTTTGACGGTTGTGCCAGTTGTAGATGAACGTCTTTCCTTTTTCTTCATGGTCCTGGCGATGTGCATCCAGCTCTTCGGTAGTGTCAAAAGCGTAGTAAGCATTCCCCGAAGCGATAAGCATTTCGGCATATTCACGGTAGAGATGCTTTCGCTCACTCTGGCGGTAAGGACCTGCATCTTTTTCCTTTCCGGGACCCTCATCAAATGGAATGTTGCACCAGTTAAGAGAATCAATAATATATTGTTCTGCACCTTCCACGTAACGGGCCTGGTCTGTATCTTCAATTCTCAGGATGAAATCTCCGCCATTTTTCTTTGCGAACAGGTAGTTAAAAAGTGCAGTTCTAACTCCTCCAATATGTAGTGGCCCTGTAGGGCTAGGTGCAAATCGCACCCTTACTTTTTCCGTTGACATAAATGCTGGTTTTGGCGCAAAGATAAAGGTTTCTTTAGGTTCACGAAACAGCATTGAAAATGTGGAGGTTGAAGTACTTATTGGAAATAAATTGTATTTTTAGGAGATGCATAAATGGGGAGGAGGCATGAATAATTTTGAGATTTTACGCAACAAACTGGAAGCTTTTATCAGGAAGTTTTATTTGAACGAACTTTTAAAGGGTTTTATCCTGTTTATAGCTATTGGCCTGTTGTATTTTCTTATTACCCTGTTTATAGAATATCTCCTTTGGCTTAATTCTACCGGGAGAAGCATCTTGTTCTGGAGTTTTATTGCTGTGGAATTATTTCTCTTCGGAAGATTTATCGTTTATCCGCTACTGAAACTATTCAAGATCTCCCGCGGAATTGATTACGCTGAAGCATCTAAGATCATTGGCAGGCATTTTCCTGAAGTAAGTGACAAACTCCTCAATCTTTTACAACTTAACAGGAATGATCAAAGAACCGAGCTTCTCCTGGCATCGATAGATCAAAAGTCAGAAGAATTACGGCCGGTTCCTTTTACCATGGCTATAGATCTCAGGAAGAATATTCCTTATTTGAAATATGCCGCTATCCCGGTGTTCATCATTTTGCTGATAGTGGTTTCCGGAAGAACAGAGGTTTTTTCCGGAAGTTATGAGCGGGTAGTGAATTATAAAACAGCTTATGAACCGCCCGCACCTTTTGCTTTTCAGGTGCATAATGAGCAATTAAAGGTTCAGGAGAATGAAGCCTTGACCATACAGGTGAGTACGCAGGGGAGGATTGTGCCTCAGGACGCCTCGGTTCACTATAACAGACAAACTTATTTTATGAATAGGGTTTCCCCCGGAACCTTTGAATATACTTTTGAGCCTGCACGAAATTCTTTTGAGTTTAGTCTTTCCGGAAATAAAGTGAGGTCGCGGGATTATTCTGTAGAGGTTATTCAGGTGCCAAAAATGAGAAATCTGAAGATGCTTCTGGAATATCCGCCACATACAGGTTTGGGGGAGGAGGCTATATCCGGTACAGGAAATGCAACAGTTCCCGAAGGAACAATCGTAAACTGGGAACTTGAAACCTTAGCAACCGGGGAAGTTGAAATGCGGCTGCCCGACACTCTTCAAAAATTTGAGAAACAGGATGAATTTTTCCGGCTTAAAAAACAGGTAAAAAACTCTCTCGATTATAGCATAAGCACCTCGAATGAGAAGGTAAAGAATTTTGAAAATCTCAACTACGGCATCAGGACGGTAAAGGACGAGTATCCTGAACTTATTCTGGAGCGTCAAATAGATTCCCTGGATGAGGATTTCCAGTATTTCTATGGAAAAGTTTCTGATGATTACGGAATTGCTTCCGTCAGGATGGTGATTCAACCCACGGAAGCCCCTGAAAATCAAAAAGTAATAAGACTTCCGTTTGGAAAAGGTAATGTAGGAGAGTTCGTGAGCAGTTTTCCTGATACCCTGAACCTGGAACCGGGAAAAGCCTATCAATTCTATTTTGAAGTGGTTGATAATGATGTACTTAATGGCTATAAAAAGGTAAAAAGTCAGGTTTTTACCTACCGAAAGAAGACGGATTCCGAAGAAAAGCAGCAAAGGCTTGAGGAGCAACGGGAGGTGATCGGAGGCATCGACGGATCTTTGGAAAAGATGAAAAATTCAGATAAAGAACTGCAGGAACTTTCCCGACTTCAGAATGAAAAGAAGGAACTGAATTATAACGACCGTAAGAAGCTGGAGAATTTTCTTGAACGCCAGAAGCAGCAGAATGAGCTGATGGAAAACTTCACTGAAAAACTTCAACGCAATTTGGAAGAAGAAAGGTCACCTCAAAATCAAGAACTAAAAAAGGAACTTGAAGAAAGACTGTCAAATCGTAAGGAGGACCTTGAAGAGAATGAAAAACTTCTTGAGGAACTGGAAAAATATTCCGAGAAGATTGAGGAAGAGGGACTTCAGGAAAAGCTTGAGGAGCTTTCTAAAAATAACCGGAACCAGGAGCGAAGTCTGGAACAGCTGCTTGAGCTTACCAAGAAATATTATGTTCAGGAGAAGATTTCAAAGATTGCACAGGAGTTAGAGGAACTTGGAGAGGAACAATCTGAATTGGCAAAGGAGGAAGAGCAGAATACAAGGGCCGCCCAGGATTCTCTTTCAAAAGATACTGAGGAACTTTTTCAGGAAATGGAAGAACTTCAAAAGGAGAATCAGGACCTCAAAAAACCGGTGGACTTTGAAGAAGACAAAGAGGGGCAGGAGGATGTAAAAGAAATGCAGGAAAAGGCGGGTGAAAACCTGCAGCAGGGAAAAAAGGAGGGTGCTAAAGAGGAACAGAAAAAGGCAGGTGAGAAACTAAAGGAGATGAGCAGGAAAATGCAACAGCAAATGCAACAGGCGGGGATGCAGCAAATGCAGGAAGATGTTACCATGTTGCGGCAGATTCTGGATAATCTTGTCACCTTTTCTTTTGGACAGGAAGACCTGATGGAGGAATTCAAACAATTTGGAAATGACCAAACAAGCTTACCCGGGAAATTAAGAAGACAGGATCAACTGAGGGAGAACTTCAGGCATATTGATGATAGTTTATATTCCCTTGCTTTGCGGAATGAAATGATTAGCGAAAGGATCACAGAGCGATTAATAGATGTAGATTATAACCTTGAGCAGAGCCTGGAACGACTGGGTCAAAATGATATTAGAATGGGGGTGGGAAGTCAGCAATATGTGATCACCGGGGCCAATGACCTTGCTTTTCTTCTCAGCGATATTCTGGGCAATATGGAGGAGATGCTAAGTTCGTCCACTTCTTCTGGAAGTGGCGAGGGAAAACAACTTCAGGATATCATTAAGAAGCAGGGGGAACTCAATGAGGAAATGCAAAAGGGAATGCAGAAAGGAAAACAAAAAGGTGAAGATAAGCCCGGAAAAGGTGAGGAGGGAAATTCAGGAGAAGAGGAGAGTGGAGAGCTCTTCAGGATATTTCAGGAACAGCAAATGTTGCGTCGCGCTTTAGAAGAACGGCTTGAACAGGAAGGAAGAAATGCCTCGGGAGAGGTAATTAAAAAGGAAATGGAGCAGATAGAAAAACAACTGCTCGAAAAAGGATTCGATCACGCCACTCACAGAAAGATGCTGCAACTGGAGCATAGACTTTTGGAGCTGGAAGAAGCTTTAAAACAACAGGGTCAAAAACCTGAAAGAGAATCCACCACCGGTAAAGATGAGTTCGTTAATGAGACTAAGCCTGCAATTGATCGGGCTAAAGAATATTTTAATACGACTGAAATTTTAAACAGACAAAGCTTACCTTTGCGCCCCGTTTATAAGCTTAAAGTAAAGGAATATTTTGAACGAAGAGATAATTAATTTTTATTCTGAAAATGTTTTTGAACTGGAACATTCTTCGCAGTTTGAAACCTGGATTAAAGAGGTGATTGCTTCTGAAGGTAAAAAGGTCGGAGAAATAAGTTTTATTTTTTGCGATGACGAATACCTGCTTGAGATCAATCAGCAATACCTCGATCACGATACCTATACAGATATAATCAGTTTCGACAACTCGGTGGGAAATATTCTAAATGGTGATATTTTCATCAGCACCGAAAGGGTAGCCGAGAATGCTTCTGAATATGGAGTGACTTTTGAAGAAGAGATAAAAAGAGTGATTGTTCACGGGGTGCTGCACTTTTGCGGATATAAAGATAAATCTAAAGAAGAAGCACAGCTTATGAGAACAAAAGAAGAGGAAAAAATGAAAATGTTCCACGTGGAACAATAGAAGGAGATTTATGTTTCAAGATCAATATGATGTTATAGTTGTAGGAGCCGGTCACGCCGGAAGTGAAGCCGCTGCGGCGGCAGCTAATATGGGCTGCAGTACGCTTTTGGTAACCATGAACCTGCAGAATATTGCACAGATGAGCTGTAATCCTGCCATGGGAGGAATTGCAAAAGGACAGATAGTTCGGGAGATCGATGCTCTTGGCGGTTATAGTGGATTGGTTAGTGACACCAGTGCTATACAGTTCAAGATGCTCAATAAATCCAAAGGTCCTGCGATGTGGAGTCCAAGGGTGCAGAGTGACAGAATGATGTTTGCAGAACACTGGCGTTTGCGTCTTGAGGCTACTCCTAATCTTGATTTTTACCAGGAAATGGTGGCAGGGTTATTAGTGGAAGGCAACAAAGTTGTGGGTGTCAAAACATCAATGGGAATTGAAATTAAAGGCAAGGCTGTTATCCTTACCAATGGAACTTTTTTAAATGGTTTGATCCATATTGGAGACAAACAATTTGGAGGTGGTAGGGCAGGGGAGAGAGCTTCAACAGGAATAACAGAAGATCTAGTTCAGTTAGGTTTTGAAGCCGGAAGAATGAAGACGGGAACCCCGCCAAGAGTTGATGGTCGTTCTTTGAATTATTCCAAAATGATCGAACAACCTGGTGATGATGTGCCTGCCAAATTCTCCTATCTTTACGAAACAAAGCCGCTCACAAAACAAAGATCCTGTTACATGTCTTACACTTCTCCCGAGGTGCATGAATTGCTTAAAGAAGGCTTTGACAGGTCGCCAATGTTCAACGGTAGGATAAAAAGTATTGGACCTCGTTATTGCCCGTCTATTGAAGATAAGATCAATCGTTTTGCTGATAAAGACAGGCATCAGTTATTCATAGAACCTGAAGGCTGGAATACGGTAGAAATGTATATTAACGGATTCTCTACTTCCCTTCCGGAGGATGTTCAATTTAGGGCTTTGAGATCTGTTGCAGGTTTTGAAAATGTAAAATTCTTCAGACCCGGATATGCAATTGAATACGATTATTTTCCACCGACACAGTTGAGACATACGCTGGAAACAAAACTGGTAGACGGTTTATATTTTGCAGGACAGATCAATGGAACGACCGGGTATGAAGAAGCCGGCTCCCAGGGATTAATGGCGGGTATAAATGCAGCTTTAAAAGTGCAGGGAAAAGATGAATTTGTGCTGCAAAGAAGTGAGGCCTATATAGGAGTGTTGATAGACGATCTCATCACAAAAGGCACAGAAGAGCCATACAGAATGTTTACTTCGAGAGCAGAATACAGGACATTGCTACGCCAGGATAATGCCGATTTTAGACTGACTGAAAAGTCTTACCAAATAGGTTTGGCTTCTGAAAAGCGTCTTCGAAAGATGGAAGAGAAGAAAACCAAATCCTATGCTTTTGTAGAATTTTTAAAGGATAAAAGTGTCGCTCCCGAAGAGGCTAATCTTGTTTTGGAAGCCAACGATTCTGCCTTAATGAAGCAGAGCGATAAGATATTTAAAGTATTTTCCAGGCCCAATATTGCCATGAAGGAGGTGCGCACTTTTTCCGGAGTAGAGGATTATATTCAGGAACATGAACTGGATGAGGAGGTGCTGGAGCAAACCGAAATTCAGGTGAAATATTCCGGGTATATTGAAAAGGAAAAGAACAATGCCGATAAGCTCCATAGGCTCGAGGGAATAAAAATTCCGAAGGATTTTGATTATTCCAGGATCAAATCCATGTCTTATGAAGCGAGGGAAAAGCTGAAAAAAGTACAACCTACTTCAGTGTCGCAGGCTTCGCGGATCAGTGGCGTGAGCCCTAATGATATTTCGGTGCTTTTGGTGTATATGGGAAGATAATTTATCATCGTTCCACGTGGAACATCATCTTAAAAACTTTCAATGCAGCCCCTTAAATTTTCTGAAGATCCTGTTTTAGTTTGTAAAGATCACACTGTAAGTGGGGAGCATTTCGAATTAAGAAAAGCCGAAGGCCTGGATCTTTTAGTCACTTATCCGCGCCCCGAAAATGATAAGCTTTCGGCATATTATAAAAGCGAAAACTATATTTCCCATACTGATTCAAAAAGGTCTTTTTTAGATAAGGTTTATCAACAGGTGAAAAATCTGATGCTTCAAAAGAAGATCGGCTGGATCGAAAGAACTCACCCCAAAAAGGGAAAAATTTTAGATATTGGAGCGGGAACAGGAGATTTTTTAGTTGCAGCAAGAAAGACTGGCTGGGCCACTTTTGGAGTAGAGCCAAATTCCCGTGCAAGGAAACTTGCCGCCAAAAAAGGAGTTGACCTTCTTGAGGATATTTCTTCCTTTCCCGATTCTTATTTTGATGTGATCACCATGTGGCATGTGTTAGAACATGTTCCCGATCTTAATAGTCATCTAAATGAACTTGACCGGATTTTAAAACCAGATGGCCTGCTTGTTATTGCTGTTCCCAATTTTAAAAGTTTCGATGCTCAAAAATATAAAGAGCATTGGGCGGCTTATGATGTCCCCCGACATCTTTTCCATTTTTCTCCGGAGGCCATGAGAAAAATATTTCAGGAGAAAGGATTTTTACTCACCTCTCAAAAAGGGCTTTTTTTTGATGCCTTTTATGTGAGCCTGCTTTCTGAAAAATATAAAACCGGATCTTCCAGTCCTTTTAAAGCTATCACAACCGGAATTGTTTCAAATTTTAAAGCTGCGTCTTCGGGAGACTATTCTTCTCTGGCTTACTTCTTCCGCAGAAGCTGAAAAAAGCATTTTAAAGCCATTTAAAGAGTTTTTAGCAGTTAAAGCAGCTTACGGTATAGCTTTTTTAAATTAAAAGCTAATTAGGTCTGAAAATCATCCTTTTTAAATAAAGATTTTTGATAGAAATTTCTTTTAACCATCAGAAATAGCTATAGCTGCAGAAATTCCCTCATTTTTGATAAGAATAGAAATGCTTTCTTATTTTTGCGCCGAACTAAATAAATTCAAAATGAAGAAATTATTAATGGTCCTTTCTTTTGGGGCTTTACTTGCAAGTTGTAATAATGATAAAACTGCTTATGTAGATACTACTGTGCTTATTCAGGAATATTCAGAAATGAAGGAAGTGGAAGCAGATTTCACCGAGCGATCTGAAAGTCTGAAAAAAGAATTGGATTCTGCAGCACAGGGATTTCAGCAGGAAGTAATGGCCTTTAGAGAAAATGCCGCTACCATGAGTGAGGCCGAAAGACAGGCAAAGCAGGAAGAACTTATGCAAAAGCAACAGATCCTTCAGCAGCAGCAACAAATGAGAAGCGGGCAATTAAGACAGGAAGGCGATGCGGTAATCGATTCTCTAATAACTAAAGTGAAGGATTTTGTAAAGGTTTACGGTGAAGAAAATGATTACACCTATATCTTTGGTTCTAATGAATCTGCAAATATCATGTATGCTGAAGAAGGTTTAGACATTACTCAGGATATCCTGAAAGAGCTTAATGAAGGGAAACTTTCAACTTCCGAAGTAGAAGCAGAGGAGTAGATTCTTGAAAAAGTTTGACTTAAGGGTTCCACATGGAACCCTTTTTTTATGCCGTAACCAGAAATAACCCGAAGATGATCACTATAAAATAACCCACAATGGTAAACGCGCCGGCATAGTCTTTGGCAACCCGTTGCCCAAAGAGTAGCATAAGAAGGGTGACTGCAGCCAATCCCAAAGCCCATTGTGAGAATAAAAGATCTTCATTCCTCCACAAGGTGAAGATGGCGGCAAGCGCCAGTAATCCGGTGATCACTTCTAAAACCAGGATGATCCCGAGTAGGAGAGAGACCATTCCTCCCATAAAAGTGCCTTTAAAGTGACCTGTTAACCATCCGTAATTGCCCTTCCAGTCTACTAACTTGTCAATACCTGATTGTAGAAAGGTGATTACAGTAAAGATTAGAATTAAATATACCGGCAGGTTAAGCACAAAATTTTCCATACAAGCTAATTTTTATGAATGAGTCTGGTTAGTTTTATTGACAGGTCTGTAAGAATGATCTTTGCGTTTCCATTTCTTTCTATATGGTAAACAGCATCTTCGAGTTCCCGGGTGATCCCGGTGATATTATTTCCTGTTATAAACGGTGCAAATTTTTCAAGTTTGAAGCCGTTGGTTTGCGGTTCAAAAAACACAAGGTCTTTGGCTTTGTAATTATACATGAGCGCCTGCCTGAAGAAATCCATACAGTATAGGAGGAACTTTTTTTGAGATTCCCTGCCTGTACCGGCGATCATTTCACTCCATGAAAGAAGTTCGGCTAAAGCAGTTTTATTACCTTTTGCCTTAAAGGCTGTTCTTACCCATGATACAAACCATTCTTCAAATTGTTCGTCGCCTGCGTTATGTTTTAAAATATGCAGGGCATTGGTGAAATTACCGTTGGCGCGATGGGCAATGTTATGCGCCCTTGCCTTCTCACAACTCTCTTTTTGTACCAGGCCTTCGGCAATAACAGCTTCGGTCAATGGAGGGAAATGTAAGGTTTGGCAACGGGACCTAATGGTTTGAATAATATTTTCCTCCTCTTCAGTAATAAGAATGAACAAGGTTTTCTGGGGGGGTTCCTCAATGAGCTTCAGCAGCTTATTTGCAGCCGAATCATTCATTTTTTCTGCCATCCAGATGATCATCACCTTATAACCTCCTTCATAGGATTTAAGGGAGAGGGATTTCACAATTTCCATGGCTTCATCCACTCCAATTTTTCCCTGCTTATTCTCAATTCCCAGCTTTTGGTACCAGTCAAACAGGCTTCCATAAGCCTCCTGCTGCACGAACTGACGCCACTCCTCGCTAAAATGAGAAGAAACCGCAGCTTTCTTTACCTTGTCGTTGTTAGCGACAGGATAAGCAAAATGCAGGTCTGGGTGTGACAATTTGTTCATTTTGAGGTTGCAGGCTTCCCTCCCGGTATTGTTTTCGGCATTGGTGTTATTGCAGAGCACATATTGGGCATATGCAATGGCCATGGGTAAGGTACCGCTTCCGGCAGATCCTACGAACAACTGGGCATGAGGAATACGATTGTTATCAACCGTTGTGGTAAGATGGTTCTTGATGTGCGGAAGGCCTAAAACTTCAGAAAATAGCATAAGCAAAGATAAAATTTCTCTACACTTTTATATCTTAGAGAAAATTTTTATTTCCATATAGAACCAGTGATATGAAAACAATAAACGACTATAATTTTAAAGATAAAAAGGCCCTCGTAAGAGTGGATTTTAACGTGCCGCTAAATGACCAACAGGAGGTGGGAGACACCAGCCGTATAGAAGGTGCCAAACCAACTGTTGACAAGATCCTTAGGGACGGGGGCAGCGTGATCCTTATGTCACACCTGGGTAGACCAAAGGGACAGGATCACAAGAATTCGCTGCAACACATTGTAAAAAAAGTATCAGAGATCCTTGGAGTGCAGGTGAAATTCGTGGAGGATAGTGTGGGGGAGAAAGCCCAGAAGGCCGCTAAGGAATTGCAGCCTGGGGAAGTACTGCTTCTTGAAAATCTGCGTTTTCATTCCGAAGAAGAGAAAGGCGATGAGGATTTTGCAAAAAAACTGGCCGGCCTTGCAGACATCTATGTAAATGATGCTTTTGGAACAGCGCACCGCGCCCATGCATCTACCACTATTGTAGCGAATTATTTTCATGAAAAGTGCTTAGGGGCTTTACTTGCAAAAGAAATTGACAGTCTGGAAAAGGTTTTAGGCAATTCAGAAAAACCGGTGACTGCAGTTTTGGGAGGCGCAAAAGTTTCCACTAAGATCACCGTGATAGAGAATATACTCGATAAAATAGATCATTTGATCATTGGAGGGGGAATGACCTATACTTTCACCAAAGCGCAGGGAGGGAACATTGGGAATTCCCTTGTGGAAGAAGATAAGCAGGAGTTAGCCCTTGAGATACTTAAGAAAGCAAAGGAAAAAGGAGTGAAGATCCATCTTCCCATAGATTCGGTGGTTGCAGATAACTTTTCTGAAGATGCAAATACCAAAATAGTTCCTGTAGATCAAATTCCGGAAGGCTGGATGGGACTTGATATAGGTCCTGAAACCGTAAAGAAATACGGGGAAGTGCTGGAAAAATCGAAGACTATCCTATGGAATGGTCCTATGGGAGTCTTCGAAATGCAACCATTTGCGAAAGGAACTATTGCTATAGGAGAACATATTGCAAGTGCCACTCAAAACAACGGTGCTTTCTCTCTTGTGGGAGGAGGAGATTCTGTAGCAGCAGTAAAACAATTTGGACTAGAAGATCGTGTAAGTTACGTATCTACCGGAGGTGGTGCCATGCTTGAAATGCTCGAAGGGAAAAGTTTACCGGGCATTGAAGCCTTGAAAAAGTAAAGAGGTACGATAATTGAAGCAGAAAACGTTACTGCTTGTAGAGAAATGACTTTATGATGAGAAAATTTTTGCCTTTTTTGATGCTGCTCATGTCTGTAGCTGTTTTTGCTCAGGATAAAAAAACTGAAGCAAAGTATGTTAAGGGACAGGAGAAAGGAGAAAACGGTGATACCATAAGGCTTCCCGAGCAGGATTTCTTTCTGTTGATCGATAATGATGATGTTGAGCTGGCGAATAATGTACCGGTTCATAAGATCATTAAAGACTCCCTTGTTTTTGCCCTTTTGGATGACCCCGGTGCTGCCATGATCGATTCTCTCTGGCAGAAAGAGCTTTTTCAGTCGAGCTTGTATATGGATTTTAAGGATTCCCTGCTTAACCAGGAGTATAATGAAGTGGTTTTTGACGAATTGCCCACAGATACCCTAAAGCTAAGGCTCGAAAGACTTAATGCAAAAACTCCTTTTAATATAGAATATAATCCCCTGCTTGAAAATGTGATCAAATCATATCTAAAGAGGAATAAAAAGGGAATGGAGCGGCTTATGGCGCTAAGCACTTATTATTTTCCTCTTTTTGAGCAGAAACTCGATACTTATAATATTCCGCTGGAGATTAAATATCTGGCTATAGTGGAATCTGCGTTGAATCCGCGGGCGCGGTCCAGGGTTGGAGCAACCGGTCTTTGGCAGTTCATGTTCGCAACCGGGAAAATGCACGGGCTTGATGTAAGTTCCTATGTTGATGAGCGCATGGATCCTGTAATGTCTACTGAAGCTGCTGCGGAATATCTTTCAACTTTGTACAGGGTATTTGAAGATTGGGATCTGGTACTGGCTTCTTATAATTCGGGCCCCGGAAATGTTTCCAAAGCCATAAGACGCAGCGGCGGATCCACGAACTACTGGAACCTTAGACCTTATCTTCCACGTGAAACAGCGGGTTATGTTCCTGCATTCCTGGCAACCATGTACATTTTTGAATATGCCGAAGAACATGGTTTCCAGCCACCTCACCCACGAACTACTTATTTTGAAACCGATACTATCCACACGAAAAAGAAACTTACATTCGAGCAGATTTCTGAGGTCACAGGTGTGGAAAAGGAAATGCTTCAGTTTCTCAATCCAAGTTATAAGCTTGACGTTATTCCCTACATTGAAGGAGAAAAATATAGTCTCAGGTTACCTCGTAACAGGTCCGGACTTTTTGTGAATAATGAAGCAGCCATCTATGGTTATGCCGAGGCGCTCGAAGAGAAAAAAGAAGAGATCCTTCCCAAGTTAGTGGAGGCGACAGAACCTATAAGGTACAGGGTAAGGAAAGGAGATTATTTAGGACGTATCGCCGAAAGGCACGGAGTGGGAGTAAGCCAGATCAAGCAATGGAATAATCTAAGGAGCAATAACCTGCGAGTTGGACAAAGACTTACCATATACCCTCAGAAAAACGCTACCGCCAACAATAATAGTTCTCCCAGGATTTATACCGTTAAACACGGAGATTCCCTGTGGAGCATCTCTAAAAAATTTCCCGGCGTGACAGTTCAACAGATCAAGAGCCTAAATAATATGAACAGTAACCGGTTAAGACCCGGTATGAAACTTAAACTTTCTGACGGGTAGAAATTCCGTTATTTTATTATGAAAAATCTTAGTGCATTATTTTCTATTCTTTTTTTAATAACAGGTTGTGGCGATGGAAAGGAGGATCCTGTTGTAGTATCAAATTCTTCGGGGAAGATCAACAATCTTACCGTGGTAATGGACAACGAGATGTGGACGGGTGAAGTGGGAGAAGCTGTAAGATCTCATCTAGCAGCGCCGGTAGACGGGTTACCACAGGAGGAACCGCTATTTTCCCTTAGCCAAATGCCGCCGGAAGCTTTTGCCGGATTCGCCCGAAAGAACAGGATCTTTCTCCTTGTTCAAAAAGGAGATGAACCGCAGATCAAATGGACAGAAAACGCATATGCGCGGCCTCAAAAGGGGGTTCTTATACAGGGAGAAAATAATGAACAGATCGAGGACCTGATCGAAGAAAATGCTGAAGAGATCATTTCCAGATTTAAAAGAACTGAACTTGTAGAACAACAGAGAAGAATAAAAAAATCATTGAAAAATGATGAAGAACTTGAAAAAAATCTTGGTGTTTCCTTAAACTTTCCAACCGCTTATAGATACGCCAAGCAAACTGATGATTTCTACTGGATAAGGAAAGATATTCCTACCGGTAGCATGGAGATCCTTGTTTATGAGGTGCCAAGAAATGTTATTGAGAAGGATACTAATATTGTTGGAAATATTATCGCCATGCGTGATTCGATTGGTAAAACCCATATACCGGGTCGGTTGGATGGGAGCTATATGATTACCGAAGAAGCTTATGCTCCATACCTGTTTGAATCCCAGATAGACAAAAAATTCGCCTGGGAATCAAAGGGGATTTGGGAAGTAAAAGGAGATTTTATGGGCGGCCCCTTTATTAATTATGCCGTTCTTGATGAGGAGAATGACCGGTATGTCATTCTGGAAGGTTTTGCCTTTTCTCCTTCGGCAAGGAAAAGGGAAAATATGATGGAGCTGGAGGCGATATTAAAATCAGCAAAAATTAAATAGATACAGGCAACAAAAAAACCCAACTTTTCGTTGGGTTTTTTTAATGTTTTATAAAAGCCGGTTATAGTCTTTTGTTCTCTTCCTCCGTTTTTGTTGTTGGAGTGTCATCTTTGGAAGCGTCTTTAAATTCTTTGATTCCGCTACCCAATCCTCTCATCAATTCAGGAATTTTTCTTCCTCCAAACAATAATAGCACTACGATCACGATTAATATGATTTGTGGTGCTCCAATCTGCAATGGTATAAAAACTGCACTCATAATGATCAATTTAATGTGGCAAAGTTACTAATAAAACTTTAATACCAGGGTTTCTAAAAGGATAAAAGCAGTTTAAAATTTCTTTATTATATCTTTGCCCAAGGCCTGCAAATGACTAAAAACACAGAACATAAGAAGAATTTCGCACAAAAGCTCCTGCACAAGTACAGGCTGGTAATTCTTAATGAAGATACTTTTGAGGAAAAAGTCTCCTTTAAACTTACCCGGCTTAACGTTTTTGTAGTGGTAACGCTTTCTGCTATTCTTTTAATAGCCGCCACAACGGTGCTCATTGCCTTTACCGGGTTAAGAGAATATATACCGGGTTATTCTTCCACAGAATTACAACAAAGGGCAGTCAATCTGGCCTATAAAAGTGATTCTCTTCAACAGGTGGTCGAGCTCAACAATCAGTATCTGAATTCCATAAAAAGGGTGCTTTCCGGGGATGTTAAACCTGCCAACTTTAACAAGGATTCCCTGCTTGAATCTGAAAGAATTAATCCCGAAGAGATCGATCTTAAACCATCTAAAGAGGATAGTCTCCTTAGGGAAAGGGTTGTACAGGAGGATAAATATAATTTTCTTGAAACCGCGACTTCACGTGCTAATTATGCGCTATTTCCCCCTTTAAAAGGTCCTTTTTCTGAACCTTATAATATTAAAGAGAAACACTTTGGAGTTGATATTGTTGCTTCTAATAATGCCCCTGTCAAGGCGGTGGCAGACGGTACAGTGATCTTTGGTGGCTGGACTGCCGAAACCGGTAATGTGATCATCCTGGAGCATAGTTACGGTCTAACCTCTGTTTATAAACATAATTCTTCCCTCACCAAGGAGCAGGGAGAAAGAGTTTTGAGAGGAGAGGTCATAGCAACAGCGGGTTCTACGGGGGAGTTTTCCACGGGGCCACACCTGCATTTCGAACTTTGGAGTGAAGGACAGCCCGTAAACCCTACAGATTTTATAGATTTTGAATAGAAAGTATGTCAGTTAAATCCTTTGCAGCAAAAATATTCGCCTCGTATATCCGTCGTCAGATCGATTCCTGGGCGTCGAAGCCGGTGGAGACTCAAAAAAGGGTTTTTGAGGAGCTCTTAAAAAAGGCTTCTGAAACTAAATTCGGTAAAGACCACGGCTTCAAAAATATTTCCGGCTATAGGGAATATGCAGCCCGGGTCCCGGTAAGAGATTACGAAGAACTGAAACCTTATGTAGAAAAAGTGGTGGCAGGGGAAAAGGATATCCTGTGGCCGGGGAAACCTTTATATTTTGCCAAGACCTCAGGAACTACCAGCGGCGCGAAGTATATTCCGCTTACCAAAGAATCCATGCCGACCCACATAGATGCTGCCCGAAATGCAATCCTTTGCTATATCAACGACACCGGAAAAGCCGATTTTGTAGACAAAAAGATGATCTTTTTGCAGGGCAGTCCCGAACTGGATGAGAAGAACGGGATCAAGCTAGGGAGACTTTCAGGAATTGCGGCGCATTACGTGCCGGGGTATTTGCAGAGGAATAGGATGCCTTCCTGGGAAACCAATACAATTGAAGATTGGGAGACAAAAGTGGAGGCAGTTGTTGATGAAACCCTTAAAGAAGATATGTCTGTCATTAGTGGGATTCCATCCTGGGTGCAGATGTATTTTGAGAGATTACAGGCAAGAACAGGAAAAAAGGTAGGGGAGATCTTTCCTAATTTTAATCTCTTCATCTATGGCGGAGTGAATTTTGAGCCTTATCGCGCAAAATTTGAAAGTCTCATTGGTAGAAAAGTGGACAGCATAGAACTATTTCCGGCTTCTGAAGGATTTTTTGCATTTCAGGATAAGCAGGATGCCAAAGGTATGCTGTTGCTGCTCGACTCCGGAATTTTCTATGAATTCATCAAAGTAGATGAATTTTATTCTGAAAAACCAAGGCGATATACCATTGGTGAAGTAGAATTGGGTGTGAATTACGTAATGATCATCTCTACCAGTGCAGGCTTATGGGCCTACAACATTGGAGACACTGTACAGTTCACTTCTTTAAAGCCTTTTCGGGTGATCGTTTCGGGCAGGATCAAGCATTTTATCTCGGCTTTTGGAGAGCATGTGATCGCCAAAGAGGTAGAGCAGGCGATGCAGGAAGCTACTGAAGGCACAGACATTCAAATTTCAGAATTTACCGTGGCGCCACAAATAACTCCCGAAGGGGAACAACTGCCTTACCACGAATGGTTCATTGAATTTGAGAAGGAACCCAAAGATTTAAATACTTTTGCTTCAGCTTTAGACAGATCGCTTCAGCAGCAAAATTCATACTACCTTGATCTTATTGAAGGAAAGATCCTTCAGCAGTTAAAGATCAGCAAGGTTCCCGCAAATGGTTTTCAGCAGTATATGAAATCTATTGGAAAACTTGGCGGACAAAATAAACTCCCCAGGCTTTCAAACGACCGAAAGATCGCGGAAGCCCTGGAAAAACTAAAAAATTGAAAATAATATATGGGTAATTTTAAATTACAGGGGCGCACACGGGCACAGGAAAGTTCAAATGCCATTGAACGAATGTATATCACCATGCGTCATCTTTTTAACCGCGGATTCTATAAACCTATGGGAGTTTCGGGAGAGACTTTGCGCGAATCTTTACTAATACTTCGCCCGGAGATCTACGGTTCTGTAGCCGAAGAAAAAGTGGAATTAAACGGACTTCTTTACGTGATGGACCGTTTGCCCTTAGGAATAGAAGAATGCCGCTTTATCAACCTTACCAGTGATGAAGGCTACGGCAATTCACATTTCAAGCCCATTGTGCCCCCAAAACGTCGCAGAAACTGCTACAGAATTGACGAGGAGCAAATGAACATTGAGATCACCCGCGGGCGATCTGAGATCTATGATATTCTTACTCACCTCACCTTTCTTTTCATTGAATCTCATAAGATCATGAGGAGAGTATTGATCGATGAAGAAGGAGAGGTTTCCCGCGATTGGCAAAAACTGGAGCTCGCCGTGCAGCAAAAAGAGCCGCTAACGCAGGCCCAACGTGAGGTTGCCCTTACACATACCGCAAATATTCTTGGTCGAACCTTTAGAGAAGTGACCACCATTTATCCCCTTTTTGGCACCTCTGCAACGCCCGAAAGATTTCTGCATATCATCTATTACCTGGGGAAACTGGCGATAGATGAAATGCTGAACAACAATAAACGTATTGTGACTTTTAGTCCGGTGCTTAGAGAACGTCTGGGCCATCACATCCACGGGGAGGTTTGGGCAAATAGGGTGAAAGAAGTGCTGCTTGAGAAAAATCTCATGAACAGACCCCTGCACATCATCAGCGCAAACATGCATAGCGTGATGAACACGCTTTATGCTTCGGAAGCGCTAAAAGCTGAAATAAAGAAGAAATCTCTCTTCGGAATTTATGAAGATCTCAGCAACAGCGCCAACGGAAATTTACGCATGAAGGTTACCAAAAGCGCTTTGGCAGAAGGTATGATCTTTATCGAAGATACCAGCGGAGCCAATATCGACGTGCAGATCTTTGATTCGGCTAAAATGTCTGAAGTCAATGAAAAGTTCAGGTTGAGCAGCAAGATGAAATCTGAAGAGAAGCCGGTGATCATGGTGATGGACTATGCTTTTGGCGAGCAGGCCTATGAAACTATGGACGAAATGCTGAAGCCTTACCAGAGCGATCAGGGGAACATACATCTTAATGTCGCTTCCATTTCTCTAATGGGAAAAGCCGGAATACTTGTAGGCGGCAAAGGAGATATCATGATCCCTACAGCACATTTATTCGAAGGTACAGCCGATAATTATCCTTTCAAAAATGAGCTTTCAAAAGCCGATCTTGATGGCAATGGAATTCATGTTTGCGACGGTTCTATGGTTACCGTTTTAGGAACTTCGCTTCAAAACAAGGATATCCTGAAATTCTTCCATGAATCCACCTGGAATGTTGTAGGTCTGGAAATGGAAGGAGCGCATTACCAAAAGGCCATTCAGGCTGCATCCCGTTTAAGAGGTAACATCAGTGAAGATGTGAAGGTGAGATATGCCTATTATGCTTCAGATAATCCTTTAGAGACCGGAAGCACCTTAGCCTCCGGCGGACTGGGTACTACAGGAGTTAAACCCACTTATTTGATCACAGAAAAGATCCTGGAACAAATTTTTGAGGTTCCGAAGCAGGAAGAAAAGAAAGTAAAGAATACAGCAAAAGCAACTGTTAATGAAAGATAAGAAATACACCCTCGTCACAGGCGGGGCGGGTTTTATTGGCTCAAATTATATTAATCTATTCGTCAAAGAAGACGACACCCATATTGTAAATCTTGACCTGCTCACCTATGCGGGAGATCTTGATAATTTGAATGTAGAGGGGCATGAGAATTACACCTTTGTACATGGAGATATTCGGGATAAGGAACTGGTAAAGGAGCTCTTCGAAAAATACCATTTTTCGAGAGTAATTAATTTTGCTGCCGAATCTCATGTAGATAATTCAATCCTTGATCCCTCGGCTTTTGTAGAGACCAACATCAACGGGACTTTCAATCTGCTCCAGAATGCTTACAGCCTGTGGATGACCGGCCCATTTGAGCTGAAGGAGGAATACCGCGAGTCAAAATTCCTGCACGTTTCAACAGATGAGGTTTATGGAACTCTGGGCAAGGAGGGTCTTTTCACCGAAGAGACTCCGTACGCTCCAAACAGTCCCTATTCTGCTTCAAAAGCGGCTTCAGACTTCCTGGTGAGGAGCTATTTCCATACTTACGGGCTTCCGGTACTTACCACCAACTGTTCAAATAATTACGGCCCCAACCAGCATGACGAAAAACTAATTCCTACTATCATAAGAACAGCTTTAAAGCAACAACCAATTCCTATTTACGGAGACGGGAAGAATGTACGGGACTGGCTTTATGTGACAGATCATTGTAAGGGGATAAAACTGGTTCTGGAAGAAGGAAAATTTGGAGAAACCTACAACATTGGTGGTCGTAACGAGAGGGAGAATATTTATATCGCGCAAAAGATCTCCGAAATTCTGGATAAATTGAGACCTCGTGAAGACGGTAAAAGTTATAAGGATCTTATCACCTATGTAAAGGACCGTCCCGGTCATGACAAGCGTTATGCTATCGATGCTACCAAACTCGAAGGTCAGCTCGGGTGGAAAGCCGATGAGAATTTTGAATCGGGCATTGAGAAAACGGTACAATGGTACCTTGAAAAATACTCTGCATGAAAGGAATCATCCTGGCAGGAGGATCGGGCACCAGGCTGCACCCGTTAACGCTTGCGGTAAGCAAGCAGTTGATGCCGGTGTATGATAAACCTATGATCTATTATCCGCTTTCCACGTTAATGATGGCGGGAATACGTGAGATCCTCATCATTTCAACTCCTAAAGACTTACCGCTGTTCAGGGAGCTGCTGGGAGATGGAAGCAGTTATGGATGTAGATTTGAATTCGCTGTACAGGCAGAACCTAAAGGTCTTGCCGAAGCTTTTGTCATTGGAGCAGAATTCATTGGGAATGATAAAGTTGCTTTAATTTTGGGCGATAATATTTTTTATGGCTCCGGCCTGGACACCTTACTGCAAAACAACAGTGATCCTCAAGGCGGAATGATCTTCGCCTATCACGTGCAGGACCCGAAAAGATATGGGGTGGTGGATTTCGATGCTTCAGGTAAGGTGATCTCTATTGAAGAGAAACCTGCTGCACCTAAATCCAATTTCGCGGTGCCGGGCATCTACTTTTACAACAATGAAGTAGTACAGATCGCGCAGCAAATAAAACCTTCTCATCGAGGGGAACTTGAAATAACCGATGTCAATAATGCTTATCTTGAAAAAGGGAATTTGCAGGTGAGTATCCTGGATAAGGGAACTGCCTGGCTTGACACCGGTACCTTTGATTCGCTCATGAAAGCCTCCCAATTTGTGCAGGTGATCGAGGAGCGACAGGGATTAAAGATAGGCGCTATTGAAGAAACCGCCTATAAAATGGGCTATATTGACAAAGAGCAGCTACACAGGCTGGCACAACCCCTGCTTAAAAGCGGGTACGGAGAATACCTTTTACAACTGGATTAGCATGTTAGAAATTGAACAGACCCCTTTAAAAGATTGTTTTATTCTGAAACCTTCGGTCTTCAGGGATCATCGCGGCACCTTTATAGAAAGCTTCAGCCAGAGGCGGTTCGAAGAAGTTACGGGGCTAAATCTGGATTTCGTCCAGGACAATCAATCTTCCTCCAAAAAAGGCGTTTTAAGAGGCCTTCATTTTCAGAAGGGGAAATATGCTCAATCCAAACTGGTGCGTACGGTATATGGAAAGGTGCTGGACGTAGTTGTAGACCTTAGACCTGGTTCCCCCACCTTTAAAAAGTCATTTAAGACGGTTTTAAGCGATGAAAACCATCATCAGCTGTTTGTTCCTGCCGGTTTTGCTCACGGCTTTCTAACGCTCTCAGAAATGTCAGTTTTTGCATACAAGTGCGACCAGTATTTCCATAAAGATGCCGATGCCGGAGTGTTTTATAATGATCCCGTATTTGAGATCGATTGGGAATATCCGCAGGACCAAATGATCCTTTCAGAAAAAGATGCCAATCTTCCCACTTTTGAAAACCTGGAATTATGAAAGTTTTAATTACAGGAGCGGGCGGGCAGCTGGGGCAGTGTTTTAAAAAACAGGCTCAACATTTTCCTGAAATCGAATTCACTTTTACAACTTCTCAGGAGCTTGACCTCTCCCAGTTTGGAGTTGTGGGTGTTTACATGCGCCAAAACAAATTCGATTACTGCATTAACTGCGCCGCCTACACAAATGTAGAACATGCCGAAAAGGAGCAGGAAATGGCATACCTGGTAAATGCTGAAAGCGTTAGGAATTTGGCCGAAGACTGTGAGGATGCAGAAACTACCTTGATCCATTTCTCTACCGATTATGTTTTCGATGGAAAGAAGTCTACGCCTTATTCTGAAACAGATGAGACTAATCCGCTGAATGTCTACGGAGCTTCTAAATTGCTTGGGGAACAATATATCCAGGAGGAAACGAACCGGTATTTAATCTTCAGGACATCCTGGTTGTATTCAGACATAGGGAAAAATTTTTTCAATACCATCCGCACCAAAGCCGAAGCCGGGGAGACCCTAAATATCACAACTTCCCAATCTGGCTCTCCTACCAATGCCTATGATCTTGCAGAATTTGTGCTGAAAATAGTTTCTGCCAAAACAGAGGCTTACGGGATCTATCATTACAGCAATATGGGAGAAGCTACCTGGTATGACTTTGCAAAAGAGATCCTTCGCTTAATGAACAGCAACACTACCTTGAATGAGAGCAATGATTTTCAAACTCTGGCCGAAAGACCAAAATACAGTGTGCTAAGTAAAACCAAGGTGCTGGAAACGTTTGATCTTCCTATTCCTAACTGGAAAGAGAGCCTGAAACAGCTTTTTTAAAAGTTATAATCCCTTTCAATAAACCATTTGAAATTTCGCACATCCTCTTCTACCATGTCTTCAAAAACAGGATTTAGAAGGCGGGCAGCGCTTTCTCCGGGAATTCCACCGGGTGCATGGTAAGAGATCACTACATGAAGGCGGGTAGCATCACCCATGTCGAAGAATTCTACTTTTCCTGCATTCTCAATTGAAGAGCCGGGAAGAGATTGCCACCCTAAGAATTCATTGGGTCGTTCTTTTACGATCTCGCTTTTCCACCTTATACTCCCCACATTTCCCGGAAGCCTTGCCTCCCAGACAGAGATGCTGTCATTAAGGCTTTCCACACTTTCCAGGTGTTCCATGAAGAGCGGCAGGTTTTCCAGGTTTCTCCAAAAGGCATAAACTTCCTCCCGTGGTTTATTGACCACCATATTGAGCTGGATATTTACATTGCGGCTGTGGTTATCAGGTTTTGTTTTTCCAATAACATTGTATAAGAGGCAATTCCCCGAAACACCCCTGTAAAGCAGGTAACCTGCGAGTACGGCTTCTATGGGACTCTTCTTTTGTTTACCTATGGCATCATATAAAAAATAGGCGCCGGCAAGCAGAGAAGCGCCTCTTTCGGCAGGACTAACATTTACATACAAGTGTCGTAATAAATTCCTCATGGGATCAGGTTTTCTGTTATTTAGCCTAATTTACTCATATTGAAGCCAAAGCTTAGTTTCAGTTTTGCTTAAATTGGGTTAAATTATTCTTAAATGCTGCGGAAACTGCAGACGCCGCAAAGAGGAGCAATGGCTGAAACCTTGAATTTTATTACTTTCGGTGTAAAACCAACCCATGAAGAAACGGATCTTGATCACCGGGGCGGCCGGCTTCCTTGGCTCTCACCTCTGCGATAAATTTATAAAAGAAGGATACCATGTGATAGGCATGGACAATCTTATCACAGGTGATAAACGCAATATTGAACATCTTTTTAAGCTGAAAGATTTTGAATTCTATCACCACGATGTCACAACTTTTGTGCATGTGCCGGGAGAGCTGGATTATATCCTGCATTTTGCTTCACCCGCCAGTCCCATTGATTATCTTAAGATCCCGATTCAAACTTTAAAAGTGGGCTCCCTGGGCACTCATAACCTGCTTGGCCTTGCCATGGTTAAGAATGCGCGTATACTTATTGCTTCTACTTCTGAAGTGTATGGTGATCCCCTGATACATCCTCAAACTGAAGATTACTACGGAAATGTAAACACCATTGGCCCCCGCGGAGTCTATGATGAAGCAAAACGTTTTCAGGAATCCATCACTATGGCCTACCACCGCTTTCATGGGCTTGAAACCCGCATTGTGCGCATCTTTAACACCTACGGTCCCAGAATGCGCCTGAATGATGGAAGGGTGATCCCGGCATTTATCGGGCAGGCCTTACGAGGGGAAGATCTCACTGTTTTTGGAGATGGAACGCAAACAAGGTCTTTCTGTTATGTAGATGACCAGGTTGAAGGGATTTATAAATTGTTACTGAGCGATTACGCAGAACCCGTAAACATTGGAAATCCGCATGAGATCACCATTAAGGATTTTGCGGAAGAGATCATCAAATTGACCGGGACAGATCAAAAGATTATATATAAGCCCCTGCCGCAGGATGATCCCATGCAACGCCAACCGGACATTACCCGGGCAAAAGAAATCCTGGGTTGGGAGCCAAAGGTTTCCCGAAGCGAGGGTATGAAAAAAACCTATGAATATTTCAAAGGTCTTAGCGAAGATGAACTTTACCGCAGTGAACACAAGGATTTCTCAAAGCACATTAGAAAATAGCATTCCTGCCTGCCGGCAGGCAGGTTTGGCACCATATAATTTGGCCGTTTCATAGGATTTTATATAATGGTCAAAACTTTCAAATGAATAAAAAAGCCCTGGTATCGGTGATCATGCCGGCCTATAATGCTGCCGGATATATTGCTGAAAGTATTCGGTCTGTACAGCAGCAATCTTTTGAAGATTGGGAGTTGCTGGTGATCGATGATGCCTCCAAAGACGGAACTTCAGAAATTGTGGAAGCACTGAGGGCTGAAGATTCCCGCATAAAACTTCATGTCCTGCCCACCAATCAGGGTGCAGGATTTTCAAGAAATATTGGGATCAAAGCCGCCACAGGGGATTATATTTCCTTTCTGGATGCCGATGATTTGTGGAAGCCTCACAAAATTCAAACGCAGCTGGATCTTATGAAAAATGAGAACGTGCAGGTTTGCTTCAGCAGTTATGAATTGATCGATGAGCGGGGGAAAAGTCTTCAGAAACAAATAAAAGCACTACAATTCCTCCCTTTTAAGAAGCTTAAAAAAGCCAATTATATCGGCAATCTCACGGGTATGTATAATGCTTCTGAACTTGGAAAGATCTTTTGTCCGTTGATCCGGAAAAGGCAGGATTGGGGCCTGTGGTTGCTGGCGGTCGAAAAAGCCGGATTTGCCAAAGGTATTCAGGAACCTCTTGCAGTATACAGGGAGCGTGAGAATTCAATCTCCGGAGATAAAATTGAAATGCTGCAGTACAATTACCGGGTTTACAGGGAAGTGCTGGGATATTCTTCTGTAAAAAGCCTTTTTTGGATGCTGTTATTTTTGTGGGAACAGTTGCTGATTAAGCAGCGGCAAAAAGTGGATCTAAAATAAGGATTCAAACTGCTTAAGCTTGCCTCTTTTGCTTCGGTTAAGGGTTTTCTTATGTTCGAATTCCACTTCGAGGCCTTCTTCCAGATAGGTAACCATTGCCTCTTCGATCTTCTGCTTTTTTTCGGGCTGCAGTTCTTTTTCAGAAACATAGACGATCCTAAAAGCACCGGGTTCTGTCTGCTGCACGATGAATTCCTTAATGAGGCCGTCGTTTTCAATGATGCTTTTGGTGACATAGTAGAAAGTCAGCCCGGGAACAACTTTACCACTAGGCAACACTGCCACGTCGTTGGTGCGACCTAAAAGGCTCTTTAAAACAGGATTTTTGGCACTGCTGTTTTCGGTCAAGGCACCGGTATCTCCAATGTCATAGCGAATAAAGGGATGTGCCTTGTTGTAGAGGGAAGTGATCACAATCCTGCCTTCTTCTCCCGCCGGCACAGCTTTGCCTTCTTTATTAAGGATCTCTACAAACATGGTTTCGCTGTTTAGGATCCATTCGTCCTGCGGATTTTGAAATGCCAGAAGACCTAATTCACTGGCGCCGTATTCATTCACTACGGGTACGCCAAAAACCTTTTCCAGCAGGATCTTATCTTCCTCAAAGAACATTTCACTGGTAACAATACACAATCGAAGTTTTGGACAGATCTCTTTTAAAACCAGGTTTTTCTTTTGAAGAAACTTCCCGAAAAGCACAATAGAGCTGGTGTAGCCGTTGATATAATCAAAATTTTTCTTCTTAAACTCCTCCAGGAATTCTTCCATTTTTGCATCGCTGAGGTCAAAGATGGGAAACCTGTATCTAAACCCAAACCGGTCTTTGATACGCTCCTTAAAGTACCCGATCTTATCTAACGGAATACCATAAAAACGCGCCTGCACAGAGCGATCTAAATCGATACCATACCATTGGTAGCGGTCATTGAACTCGGCCCAGGATAGCGCATGGCAAAAACGATCCTTAGCGAAAATAAAGGGATGTCCGCTACTGCCGGAAGTTTTTCCGACGTAACTGTTCTTGGAATCAAATCCTTTGCTGAACCTTTCTTCTAATGGCCGTTGCAGGTCTGCTTTTTGCATTACAGGCACCTCTTCCCAGGATGTATATTTTTTGCTTCCGAAGAAATTGCGGTAAAAAATGTTGTTTTTAAGATGGTAGGTAACTATCTCCTTTTTCTTCTGCTCAACATAACCCGAATACTCCGCTTCCGGAATATTCTTTATCTCCTCCAGGGCATTTTTTGCCTTTCTAATGGGGAAGCGGTTAAGTTGTAAAGAGAGGCTAAACCAGTTCAAGATTTAATTTAGAAGTTTTTTATACTATTTAGTTAGTGCCTCAATTTACAAACAATTATTTTTGAGGCAAGAAAGAAAACAACCAACACATGAATATTCTTATCCTTGGCTCAGGCGGCCGCGAACACACCTTTGCACATCAAATTTCTCAAAGTAGTCACTGTCAAAAATTATTTGTGGCTCCCGGAAACGCCGGTACAGCAAAAATAGCAACAAATGTCTCCTTAAAGATAACCGATTTTGAGGCCATTAAGGAGCTGGTGATAAAAGAGCAAATTGACATGATGGTGGTGGGTCCCGAGGATCCTTTGGTGGAAGGAATTGTGGATTTCTTTAGCCGGGATGAGCAATTGAAGCAGGTAGCGGTAATAGGACCTTCAAAAAGGGGAGCTTTACTGGAAGGCAGTAAACAAAGAGCTAAGGAATTTATGGGTTTGTACAATATTCCCACGGCTGCTTATGAAAGCTTTAAAGCCGAAAGTCTTGCTGCCGGAAAAGAATTTCTTACTACTCTAAAACCTCCATATGTTTTAAAAGCCGACGGGCTTGCTGCCGGAAAAGGGGTTTTGATCCTCAACTCATTGGAAGAAGCTCAAACCGAGCTGGAAAACATGCTCACCCAAAATAAATTCGGAAACGCCGGGAATACTGTAGTGATAGAAGAATTCCTTGACGGGATCGAGCTTAGTGTTTTTGTGCTCACTGATGGGAAGAATTACAAGATCCTTCCTACCGCAAAGGATTATAAACGTATTGGCGAAGGAGACGTTGGATTAAATACCGGCGGAATGGGAGCGATCTCTCCCGTTCCCTTTGCAGATGAAAGCTTCATGAAAAAAGTGGAGGAAAGGATTGTCAAGCCTACAATTGGAGGTCTTGAAGCCGAAAAAATTGATTATAAAGGATTTGTGTTCATAGGGCTTATCAAGGTAGGAGAGGAGCCTTACGTTATTGAATACAACGTGAGAATGGGAGATCCCGAAACCGAAGTTGTCCTGCCAAGAATAGAGACAGATCTTGTTGAGGTGTTTCAGAAAACTGCCTCAGGAAGGCTGGATGAGGTGGAGCTACAGGTAAAGAAGGAGTCGGCGGCAACCTTGGTGTTGGTTTCCGGCGGATATCCCGAAGATTACGAAAAAGGAAAAGAAATCTCCGGACTAGAAAATGTTGAAAATTCAATAGTCTTTCATGCCGGCACTAAAGAAGAGCAGGGAAAAACATTAACCAATGGAGGAAGGGTTCTTGCTATTACTTCTTTTGGAAATGATTTCAGGGAGGCCATAAAAAAATCTTACCAAAATGCCGAAAAACTTCATTTTGATAAGATGTATTTTAGGAAGGATATTGGCTTTGACCTCTAGCCCAAAAATGAATGTGCGGAGGTTTCCTTTTTTTCTTCGTTACGGTCGTTGAATTTTTTCAATTGCTTCATCCAGTACACAAATGCAGCCATTGCTATTAAAATAAACAGCCAGTTTACCAGGTTAGCAAACCACCAGCTATCAAGCTCTGCATCTGCCAGGTAATTGAATGGCGCGAACAGGTAATCTTCAAAAATCGTTTGTATCCCTTCAAAAAAATCCCTCATAGTAGTTATCTTTAGCACCACAAAAATATAAAAAACCCTAATGCTAACAAGCTTTTTTAGCAATTCACGGCCTATTAACTTTATTATAGTAGCCGCTTATATACTTTTTTTTTACCTCGCTGCAAATTTTAATATTTTTCTTTCCGGTTCATTTTGGACCATACTAAAGGAATCGGGTGTCCTTTTGATCATTGTTTTAAGTGTTTTTCTTCTCAATTTTATTTCAGGAAGAAATGAGCTCACCGGCCGCAATGCCTATAAAAGTATTCTTTTTGCCGGTTTTATTTGCATGCTTGCCCCGGCACTGCAAAACAATAACGTTATCCTGGCAAATCTTTTTCTTTTGCTTTCCCTGAGACGAATATTATCACTGCGATCTCAAAAGGAAACTGTACAAAAGATCTTTGACGCCACCCTTTGGGTGGGTGTGGCTTCCCTGTTCCACTTTTGGAGCATTTTGTTCCTGTTTGTGGTATATTTTGGAGTACTAGTGCACGTGGGACACTGGTTTAAGAACTGGCTGGTACCCCTGGTAGCCATTCTCACTTTGTTTTCTATTGCTACAAGTGCAGACCTGTTGCTTACAGATAGCTTTTACACCTTTGCCGACTGGTTCCAGGCCAGTAACTTTGATTTCACAGCCTATCGGGAGCCGGCACTGTTGATTCCCACTGCTTTTATCTTTGCACTCAGCCTTTGGTCTTCCTTCTTTTACGTAACGATCATTCAAAAAGCAAATGCGAATGCAAAGTCCTCTTTATTCCTAATGCTGCTTTGTGCTTTAACAGCCGTTGTTGTTGCCGTTTTGTCTCCCACTAAAAATGGCAGTGAGTTGCTTTTCTTTTTTGCCCCTTTAGCCATTATTGTTACCAATTATTTTCAAAGCATGGATGATAAATGGTTCAAAGAGACGCTGTTTATTTTGATCCTGCTGCTTCCGGTGCTGCTCCTGGCTGTGTTCTAAGCTTCAGAAGTTTATTCTATATACCTCAAAAAAGTTAAAAATCCGGTACCTTTGCGCCAAATATGAACCTGTAGTTTTTCTTCAGAAGAACTTTTAAAATTTTAAAAATGTTTTCAGATAAAGCCAATCATATCTTTCAGGAAGTAATTGAAAAGTACCACGAGATCAATACTGTGGGGCAGGAATTTCACAACCCTTACGATGAAAAAGACCAACTCATTGAACACCTCCTGTATAGAAAGTGTTGGATAGATACTGTGCAGTGGCATTATGAAGACATTATTCGCGATCCAAAGATCGATCCAGTTGCAGCTCTAAAGTTGAAACGCCAAATCGACGCTTCCAACCAGGACAGGACAGACATGGTGGAGTATATTGACAGCTATTTCCTTGAAAAATACAAGGATGTGGAGCCAAAGGCCAATGCTACTATAAATTCTGAAAGTCCCGCCTGGGCAATTGACCGTCTTTCTATCCTCGCCCTAAAGATCTATCATATGAATGAGGAGGCGAATCGTGTGGACGCTGGACAGGAGCACATGATCAAGTGCCAGGCAAAGCTGGATGTTTTACTGGAGCAACGCGTGGATCTTTCTACCGCGATAAATCAATTACTGGAAGATATTGCCAATGGGGAAAAATACATGAAGGTGTACAAACAAATGAAGATGTACAACGATGATGAGCTTAACCCTGTATTAAGAGGAGCCAAAAAATAGCATTTTTGAATGGAAAGGCCCGGCCATATTTTAGTTATTCGTCTCTCTGCCATGGGAGATGTGGCCATGATGGTGCCGGTGCTAAAAGCTTTTTCTGAAAAATATCCCCATGTAAAGATCACCCTGCTCACCCGCGGATTTTTTGCCCCGCTCTTTAAAGAGCTGCGGAATGTCGATGTGTTTGCTGCTGAAGTTAAAGGCAGGCACAAAGGAATTGGGGGCTTAAAAAGACTTTCCGGAGAACTATTGGACCTTAAAATTGATGCCGTAGCCGATCTTCATCACGTGCTACGCTCTAATATTCTGAAGCTTTTTTTTAAGCTGAAGCGGATTCCTGTCAAACAGCTTGATAAAGGCCGAAAGGAAAAAAAAGCCCTCACCCGAAAGGAAAATAAAGTATTTGTCCAGCTGAAGCCGACTTATGAGCGATATGCTGAGGTGTTTGGAAAGTTGGGCTACCCTGTTAATCCGGAAGTGGTAGAACTCCTGCCAAAACAGGAACTGACTCAAAAGGTTAAGGAATTAACCGGGGAGCACGCCGGAAAAAAGTGGCTGGGAATTGCCCCTTTTGCCCAGCATGCTTCTAAATCCTATCCCGAAGATCTTATGAAAGAAGTTCTGCAGGAGCTTCAAATGGAGGAAAATTTGAAGATCTTTTTGTTTGGCGGTGGCGCAGAAGAAACCGGGAAATTAAGTAGTTGGGCATCTCAATTTCCAAATGCGGTCTCCCTTGCCGGCAAAATTTCTTTTGCAGATGAATTGGACGTGATCTCTAATTTAGATGCAATGCTATCTATGGACAGCGGTAATGGCCATTTGGCGGCTAACTATGCAGTACCGGTGATCACGCTTTGGGGCCTCACACATCCCTACACGGGATTCGCCCCTTTCCGCCAGCCTGAAACTAATTTCCTTTTACCTGATCTTCAGAAATATCCTGCCATTCCAACTTCCATTTATGGCAAGGAAATTCCGCAGGGATATGAAGATGTGATGAGGAGCATCCCGCCGCAGAGTGTGGTCCAGAGAATAAAAGAAGTGTTGGAGCAGAAATAGAATTTATAATTCCAATAGGCTAAAATTTAAAGAGGCTCCAAAAATGTCATTTTTGAAGCCTCTATTCTTTAGGACAAGAGATCTCATATCTCAAGTCTCATATCTAATATCTATCTAAACATCATCATAATTGACCTTAAGTGTAGCAGAGGTAGGATGTGCCTGGCAGGTAAGCACAAGGCCTTCCTGGATCTCGCTGTCCACGAGGATGGAATTCTTTTCCATTTCGGCGGTACCTTCGGTGATACGGGCAACACAGCTGCTGCAAATTCCGCCCTGGCAGGAGTAAGGAACATCAAGGCCGTTGTCTAAAGCTGCCTGCAGTACTGTTTGGTTTTTAGGCATGCTAAGTACTATTTCCTCGTCATCTACAGTGATGGTAAGCTCGGTATCCCCTTCCAGATTTGAAGTTACTTCTCCTTCAACTTCAGTATTGAAAAGTTCAAAAAGGATCTGCTCTTTTCTGATGTTTTGCTTCAGCAGGATCTCGGTGACTTTGTTGATCATGTCTTCTGGCCCGCATAAGTAGAAACGGGTGAAGCTGGTGTCCTTGAACCTGTTCTTGAGCACATAATTGACGGTACTTTCATCGATCCTTCCGTAATGAGAGTCCTCTTCTTTGGTACGGCTATAGACAAATTCAACAAAGAGCCTGTCAGGATGTTTCATCTGCAGCTCCAGTAGTTCCTTAAAGAAGATTGTTTCATCTGGAGTGCGGTTCCCGTATACCAGCACGAACCTGCTGTGTTTTTCCTGCAGCAGAACACTCTTTATGATCGAAAGTACAGGAGTGATCCCACTACCGGCAGCAAAAGCCGCATAGGTGTGTGGATGACCATCTTGAACCGGCTCAAAAACAAATTTTCCTTCGGGAGGGTGTACTTCAAGCACATCTCCGGCCTTCAATTTATTGTTTGCAATAACCGAAAATGTTCCGCCTTCAACCTCCTTTACCGTTACCTTAAAGGTTTCATCTGATGGAGGGGTGCAAATTGAGTAGGCGCGGCGTACTTCCTTACCTTCAATGTTGGTTTTAACAGTTATATATTGTCCTGCTTTAAAAGAAAATTCAGTTTTTAATTCCTGCGGTATTTCAAATTCGAGGCTTACTGCCTGCTCGGTTTCCCTGATGATATTTTTGATCTTTAACGGAAAGAATTTGCTCATTTTTTGGTATTTGGTGCAAAAGTACGAAGTATAGAAATTTTTTTCTGTAACAAAATTGTAAATTTCCCTACTTGTAGTATAAAGCAAAAGCATGTATAAACGATTCATTTCCCTTCAGTGGAAAGCTTTTTTCCGGTCCGCCAGTCTTGGCAGAAGTTTGGGGCTAAAGATCTTTATGGCCTTTATTGCCATCTATTTTGCCATAGTGTTTCTCTTGCTTGGAATTGGACTTTACCCCTTACTGAAGGAGGCCTTACCGGAGGAGGAGCCTTTAAATATTGTCAACAGATGGCTGCTCATTTACCTGGGGCTGGAGTTGATGATGCGGTTCTTTTTGCAGACGCTGCCCGTAATGACAGTGAAGCCCTTGCTTACTTTTCCAATTCCTAAGAAAAAAGTGGTGAATTACATGTTGCTGCAGTCGCTGTTCTCATTTTTCAACTTTTTGCCGCTGTTATTGATAGTTCCTTTTGCGGTGTTTACTGCTTATAAAGGAGATGCAGGTGCCGCAGCGATGGCAGGATGGGCAGTTGCAGTATACGGCCTGGTGCTTTGTGTGAATTATATGAATTTCCTGCTTAAAAAGAAATTTGCAGATAATCTAAAGGCTTTATTGCCATATTTGGTTTTAATTCTTGTGCTGTATGCACTGGAACACTTTGAAATTTTCAGTATTACAGAACTTGTAGCCTCGGGAATGGAAGCGGTGCTAGAAATGCCATTTTTGGCAGTTATTCCACTGCTTTTGCTGATTGCTTTGTACAAATGGAATCAAAATGTGCTTCTGAAAAGATTTTACCTGGACGAATCTCTAAAAGGAAAGGTTACTCTAGCTAAATCTCAGGATTTTCAATGGCTTCGGAAGTTTGGGGATATCGCTCCATTCTTGCAGCTCGACCTGAAGCTTATCTGGAGGAACAAGCGGCCGCGATCTCTAATCTTCATTTCACTGCTCATCATGGGTTATGGAATGATCTTTTATCCTAATGATGCTTACCAGGACATGCAGGCGTTTTTTGTATTTGTGGGAATCTTCATGACCGGCATCTTCATGATCAACTTTGGACAGTTTATTCCCGCTTGGGATTCTTCCTACTACTCAATGATGATGTCTCAAAACATTCCTCTTAAGCAATATCTTAATTCTAAAGCAGCATTAATTATTTTCAGCATCGTACTTCTCACTATTCTTACTACTCCCTATGTGTATTTTGGGTATAATGTTTTGATCATTAATCTTGCCTGTGCCGTTTATAATATCGGGGTCAATGTTCCTGTACTTCTGCTGGCAGGCTCCTATAACCGTAAGCGCATAGATCTGGAGAAAAGTCCCTTTATGAACTATCAGGGTACGGGAGCGGCACAATGGCTTATCGCGCTTCCGCTTATGGTGATTCCAATTTTAATATTCTGGCTCCTTAATAAATTTATTTCCTTTGATGTCGCAGTGATCACCCTGGCGGCTCTGGGCTTTATAGGGATCCTGTTTAGAAGTATCATTATGGACATGATCGCGCAGTCGTACAAAAAGAATAAATATGCCATGATCAATGGCTTTAAACAAACCGGCGAATAAGATGATAACAGTTACTAATCTTTCGAAAGTTTACAATGGCACCTGTGTGCTTAATATTGAACATCTTGAAATTCCGCGGGGTCAGAGTTTTGGTTTGGTTGGAAATAACGGGGCGGGAAAAACCACATTTTTCAGCTTGCTGTTAGACCTTATTCAACCCACGACCGGAAATGTTTTCAACAATGAGATCACTGTTAGTCAGAGTGAAGAATGGAAACCTTTTACTTCCTCTTTTATCGATGAGAGTTTTTTGATTGGCTATCTCACACCCGAAGAGTACTTCAATTTTGTAGGAGATCTGCGGAACCGTAATAAAGCGGATGTGGCTGCCTTTCTTAAGAATTTTGAGGACTTCTTCAACGGGGAGATCCTGGGCAGGAATAAATACCTGAGGGATCTTTCAAAGGGGAATCAGAAAAAAGTGGGAATCGTAGCAGCGCTTATTGGAGAGCCCGAAGTAGTCATTCTTGATGAGCCCTTTGCCAATCTCGATCCCACTACGCAGATCCGCCTGAAGGCACTGATTAGGGACCTTTCTGAAAAATCAGAAATGACCATTCTAATTTCCAGCCATGACCTTATTCATGTTACCGAGGTTTGTGAACGTATCGTGGTGCTGGATAAAGGCCTGGTGGTAAATGATATTAAAACTTCTGAAGCTACCCTTAAAGAACTGGAGCAGTACTTTGCAGGTGGATATGCTAAAGAAGTTAAGGAGTCGTCTGAGGCAGAGAACATCTAAACCATGGTTGTACGCATCTGGCACGGCATTACCAGCAGGGGAAATGCTGCGGCATATGAGAGCTGGTGACGACAAAGATCTTTAGAGATATTGAAGCCAACACCGGTAGGCTTTGAAGGTGTGCAATTGTTGAAGAGGAAAATGCCTGAAGGAGTATACATTCCCACGATGATCTGGTTTCGGGTTTTGGAAACCCTCAAAAAACTCGTTGGGGAAGATTACGACACGGCATATGTGCCTTAAGAAGCCAGAAAACTTTTACTATGTGATGTCCCAACAGTTCCCATTCCAGACTTATCTATTTTTCAAAGAGCTGAGATCAGGTCGTGAAGCAGACTTTTCCAAGATCAGGGAATACATAAATGGATTGCAGGAAAAGTTTCCCTTATAAGCACTCAAACCAGCCCGAAAAAAATACCTATTTTTACTTTTCCCAATAATAATTGCGACGCATATAAGTTATTGCTAATAAGAAGAATCTGCAGATTTGAGAGTATTTATAAAAGTTACTGCCATCTTTATCCTGTTGGTTGCCATAACAGGTTGCTCAAGAAAGAAGAACACTTTTCTTAACCGCAACTGGCATGCTGTAACTGCAGAATATAACACGCTCTATAACGGAAATCTTGCGCTGGACCTTGGAGTTGAGGCGTTAAACGAGAGTTATCTCGATAATTACTGGGGTATATTGCCGGTTGAGCGAATGGAGATCCGGGAGGAGGTGCTGGCGCCGGGAGAAAGCCTGAACCCTAATTTTGCAGTAGCCGAAGAAAAAGCAGTAAAGGCCATTCAGCGGCATTCCATGTTGATTGAAGGTTCCGAGAAGAATCCACAGATCGATGAAGCTTATCTTTTACTGGGAAAGGCGCGATATTATGACCAGCGTTTTGTTCCTGCTTTAGAAGCTTTCAATTATATACTTCACAAATATCCACTTAGTAATACCATCAATGAGGCAAGGGTATGGCGGGAGAAAACCCACATGCGCCTGGAATTCGATGAACTTGCCATTCGAAATCTAAAAAAGATCCTTGAAAGTGAGCGCCTGGAGAAGGAGAATAGGGCAGAGGCTTCTGCTGCTCTTGCGCAGGCATACATAAATATTGGTGTACAAGATAGTGCTCTGGCGCATATTAAAACTGCTGCTCAATTGACCCCTGAGAAAAATAAAGAAGGCAGATACTGGTATATCACCGGGCAGCTTTATGATATACTGGGTAAACCCGATAGTGCTTCCATGGCCTTTAATGAGGTGATCGATCTGAATCGTAAGATCCCAAGGATTTATCTTGTTAATGCCATGATAAGGCAAATAGAATATATGGATGCCACTGCAGGAGAGAAGGCAATGGTGCTGGAACAACTTAATGATCTCGCCATAGACCGGGAGAACAGGCCTTACCTTGATAAGATCTATTTTCAGCTTGCAGAGTTCCATTATCAGCAGGATTCTACAGAACTTGCCATAGATTACTACAACCGTTCCCTTCGCACCCCTTCAAATAATTCCTATTTGCAATCTCTGGATTATGAAACCCTGGGGAATATCAATTTTGATGCTGCACTTTTTGAAGTGGCAGGGGCGTATTATGACAGCACCTTGATGAAGCTGCCGGAAAATAGCCGGGAATATAGAATAATCAGTCGTAAGAGAGATAACCTGGATGATGTGATCTATTATGAAAATCTTGCTCAGGAAGCCGACAGTATTCTTTACCTCGCCTCTCTTTCTGAAGAAGAACAGATAAAATATTTCAATGATTTCACAACCGAATTAAAGGAAAAGGCCACAAGTGAAGCTGAAAGACCGGCACAACAGGCAGCTGCCCAAAATTTCTTTGAGAACAAACGTCCCGCTATGCCGGGAGTGCCAAATCCAGGTTCATCTTTCTATTTTTATAATCCAACGGCGGTGGCTTACGGGAAACAGGAATTCTTCAGGACCTGGGGAGACAGGGAGTTGGTGGATAACTGGCGCACCCAAAGAGCAGGAGGTGCAGGAGCAGGGCTGGATGTGCAGGGAATTACAGATCTGGTTGAAAATGATCCACGATTTGATCCTAAAACATATATAGCGACAATTCCGAAAGATCAGGTGATTTTAGACAGTCTTAAGAGCGATCTCAATTTTGCGAGTTATCAGCTGGGGTTGATCTACAGGGAAAAATTTAACGAAAATGAACTTGCGGCTCAAAGGCTGGAATTCCTTATCAACAATGATCCTGAAGAAAGATTGCTGCTTCCGGCAAAGTATAATTTGTATAAGATATATTCAGAACTTGAAATGGCCGCTAAAGCACAAGCTGTCAAAAATGATATTTTAAGCAGGTATCCCGATTCCCGATATGCTGCTATTCTTCAAAATCCCGAAAGTCTTATGCGGGATGAAAATAATCCCACTGCTATATACGAAGAGCTTTATAAAAAATATGAGGCACAGGAATATGAGGTTGTGATCGCTGAAAGTGAGGAATTGATCATTCAATTTACCGGTGATGAGATCGTTCCGAAGCTGGAGCTTTTAAAGGCTATGGCGGCAGGACGTTTATATGGCTATGAAAAATACAGGGAGAACCTTAGTTATGTTGCCTTGAATTACCCGCAAACAGAAGAAGGAAAAAAAGCACAGGAACTGCTGAACACTGCCTTACCTTCCCTTGCGGCTTCTCAGTTTTCTCCGGACTCCATTGGGGAATCCTTTAAGCTTCTGTTTCCCTTTCAAAAAGCTGAAAAAGAAGCAGCTTTGGATCTAAAGGAAAAAATTTCAGGAATACTGGAGGAGTTAAATTATCCCCAGGAGATTTCTTTAGATGTCTATAATGAGCAGCAGGATTTTGTGGTGGTGCACGGGTTTACTTCTGCAGCAAGGGCAGAAGGCTTTGCAGAAATGCTCCAAAACAATGATAAATTCCGAATTGATAAAAAATCTTTTTATATTTCGACCCCAAATTACCGGATCGCCCAGATCCACAAAAACATAGAAACCTACTTAAATTCATTAAACACCCCCTCACAGTAATGTTTAATCAGGAAAAAAAGGCAAAAGCCCCGGCAGAATTCAGTAAAGAACAAAATAAGATCGCTCCGGGAACAAAGGTCATTGGCGACATACAGGCAAAAGGCGGTTTCCGCATAGATGGTTGTGTAGAAGGCACTGTTAAGACACCCGGCAAAGTGGTGATAGGAAAGGAAGGTAGTGTCAAGGGAGAACTGGAGTGTGAAAATGCAGATATTGAAGGAAAGTTTACGGGTAAACTAAACATTTCCGGCACCTTAAGTCTTAGAAGTTCAGCCTTAATTGAAGGGGAAGCTACTGTATCAAAGCTGGCGGTGGAACCCGGCGCCACTTTTAATGCAACCTGCGCGATGCGTGGCGGAGTAAAAGCTATTCATCATGAAAGAGGAGAAGGACAACAACAAGAGAAGTCAGCTTAAGAACTGGGCGATCTTTTCGGGGATTGCATTCCAGATGGGTGCCACGATCTTCGTTTGCGCCTGGATTGGAAGAAAGCTCGACGAGCGATATCCAATGGAAAAGAATTGGTTCACAATTGGATTTGTTCTCTTTGGTTTGGTGGCTTCCGTTTACGTGGTGCTAAAACAGCTAAAACGTTACAATAATTGATGTTTAACGGCCTCCTGAAGTTTAGCTTCTACCTTTTTCTTACGGCGGGAGCCAGTTATGCTCTGCATTACACCGCCCTTCATTTTCTTGAGCTGGATGCACCCCTGGAGCTTGTGAACTTTGCATACAAGTTCAATATAGGCATCAGCTTCTTATTTACAAGCACAACAATCCTCTTAAGCGAAAAGCTGAAAGATCAACTGGGGTTCATCTTTTTAATAACAGGTGCTGTAAAGATCGGGATCTTTATCTTCCTCATTAAATCCTCCGGATTTTCTACAGACAAATCTGTCTTTTTGCATTTTTTTGTTCCTTATCTGGTATGTGTCATGGTTGAAATTATCTACATCATTAAGATCCTCAACCGTACTAACTTCTCAAATGACAGGTAATTAGGGGGTTTTGAGCTAAAGGAAACAATTAAGAAGCTTAGGCTATTTTTTTTTATATAATTATGTACATTTGCAGCCAAATTAAAGGACTGTAATTCACCCGGAAAATGCAAAAGAAAAACGTTGCGAAGTTTTTATTAGCCTGTCTTTTAATGTTTGTGAGCTTTAATTCACAGGCATTTAGTGTAAAAGAGCCTCAGGAAGGTGGCGATGCAAAGGTAAATACCGAAGAGGAAATTAGCGAATATATTGATCATCACCTTGCAGATTCTCATTATGTGAATTTCTTTTCTGATGGAGAAACAGGTGCGCACTATGGTTTTTCGCTTCCCGTGATCCTTTGGGATAATGGTTTAAAGGTGTTTTCTTCAGGCAAATTTCATCATGGAGAAGATCTTGCCGTAATTGACGGTCAACACTATCGTCTTTACCATTCAAAAATATACAAAACTGACGCCGAGGGAACTATTACCTATGGTGAAAACGGCTTCCCTGCCAATGAGCGTCCTCTGGATTTTTCGATTACCAAAAATGTGCTTTACATGCTGGTTGTGAGTTTGCTAATGCTTCTGGTATTTGGAGGCCTGGCAAAACAATACAAAAACAGATCTGTTCCAAAAGGTTCGGGAAGAGTGCTGGAGCCGCTTGTGCTTTATGTGCGTGATGAGATCGCAAAGCCGAACATTGGAAAGAACTATAGAAAATATACCGGATTCCTTTTGACTGTTTTCTTCTTCATCTGGATCCTGAATTTACTTGGGATGACTCCGCTTGGGGTGAACGTGACTGGAAATATTGCCGTAACAATGGCTTTAGCCCTGATTACATTTTTTATAGTTCAGTTTAGCGGAAATAAAGATTACTGGAAACACATTTTCTGGATGCCGGGAGTGCCGTGGCCTATGAAAATCGTTCTTGCGCCTATTGAGGTACTTGGAATGTTCACTAAGCCATTTGCACTTATGATCCGACTTTTTGCGAACATGACTGCTGGTCACGTGATCATTATGACCCTTCTTGGATTGATCGTGGTGTTCCAGAACTGGATAGCAGGTCCCGCTTTCTTTGGTTTCACAATATTCATTTCGATAATAGAATTACTGGTAGCTTTTCTACAGGCATATATCTTCACCTTGCTAAGTGCCCTTTATATAGGGATGGCGGTTGAAGAGCATGATCATCATCATCCTGCCGATAATGAAGATATTCCGGTATTATAGTATAAAACGATTTAAGAGTAAGTTTAATTTTTAATAAATAAGTAATGGAAGAAGCATTGAATTTAGACATGATTGGAGCTGGTTTAATTATTATTGGAGCCGGTTTTGGTCTTGGTAAGATCGGTAGCGCTGCTATGGAAGGGATTGCTCGTCAGCCAGAAGCTGCAGGAAAAATCCAGACTGCGATGATCATCATCGCGGCACTTTTGGAAGGTGTTGCTTTTGCTGCTCTTTTCGCAGTTTAATCGATCAAAAAGCTTTCAAACCTTGCAGCGGTTGGCTGCAAGGTTTGAATTATTAAAAAATTAAACGGTTTAAGAATTAAATAGAATATGGAAAAGTTAGTCAACGATTTTTCTTTTGGATTGTTTTTCTGGCAGATCATTATCCTGGTTGTGCTGATCATTTTATTGAAAAAATTTGCATGGAAACCTATTTTAGATGCCCTTAATGCAAGAGAACAGGGGATCCAGGATGCCTTAGACGCTGCTGAGAATGCACGCAAGGAAATGCAGAACCTGCAGGCAGATAACGAAAAGTTGTTACAGGAAGCTCGTTTGGAGCGTGACAGCATGATCAAGGAAGCTAGGCAGATCAAAGACAAAATGATTGCCGAAGCCAAGGAGGATGCCCAGAGAGAAGGAGAGAAAATGATCCAGCAGGCTAAAGCTACAATCCAGACTGAAAAGAATGCAGCTCTTGCCGATATCAAGAATCAGGTGGCTACCTTATCTGTTCAAATTGCCGAAAAGGTGATAAGAGAGGAGCTTTCAAGCAAAGCAAAGCAGGAGAAGCTTGTAGAGGACATGCTTGATGATGTTACCTTAAACTAAAATTATGCAAGGAAACAGAGCAGCAGCCAGATATGCAAAAGCTCTTTTGGGCCTGGCAAAAGATAGAAATGTTACCCGTGAGGTGAATGAGGATATGATCCTCATAAGCGAAACCATCAAGAACAGCGATGATCTTAGAGTTTTTCTTAAAAGCCCGGTGATCAAAAATGCTATGAAGAAAAATGCCCTTTTAGAGATCTTTAGATCTGTAAACGGCATGACTTCAGGATTGTTCCAGATCCTTATTGAGAATAACAGACTCGATATTCTTCCATTGGTCGCCGATAATTATAAAAGGCTTTACAATGAATTGAACGGGGTGCAGGTGGCAAAGGTTACCACCGCAATTCCACTTACTACAGAGCTGGAGGCGAAAATTCAGCAAAAAGTAAAGGAATTAACAGGGAATGAGGCTAATATCGAGAATATTATTGATGAAAGTATCATTGGCGGATTTATCCTTAGAGTGGGAGACATTCAGTACAATGGTAGTGTAGGAGCTCAGCTTAAGAACCTGAAAAGAGAATTACAAAACAATACATACGTTTCAAAAATTTAATTAAAACAGTTGCGCCCGGCGCAGCATTTTATTCTAAATAATTATGGCAGAAATTAATCCGGCTGAAGTATCAGCAATATTGAAAAAACAGCTTTCCGGGTTTGAAGCTAAGGCTTCACTTGACGAAGTAGGTACTGTACTAAACGTAGGGGATGGTATCGCCAACGTTTACGGACTTGCGAATGCACAATACGGGGAGTTGGTTGAATTCGAAGGCGGATTGGAAGGAATTGTACTTAACCTTGAGGAAGATAACGTTGGGGTGGTACTTTTAGGTCCATACAAACAGGTTAAAGAAGGAGCAACTGTGAAAAGAACACAAAGAATTGCTTCTATTAATGTTGGAGAAGGAATTGTAGGACGTGTGGTAGACACTCTTGGAGCGCCAATCGACGGAAAAGGACCTATCCAGGGTGAGACTTTCCAGATGCCGCTTGAGCGTAAAGCTCCCGGTGTAATCTACCGTCAGCCGGTAACTGAGCCGCTTCAAACAGGTATTAAGTCCATCGATGCCATGGTGCCGATTGGCCGTGGCCAGAGGGAGCTTGTAATTGGTGACCGTCAAACAGGTAAAACTGCCGTGGTTATTGATACTATCCTTAACCAGAAAGAATTTTATGATGCAGGGGAACCTGTATATTGTATATATGTGGCGATAGGCCAAAAAGCTTCTACCGTTGCAGGTATTGCCAAGACTCTTGAAGATAAGGGAGCTCTTGCCTATACTACTATCGTAGCTGCAAACGCATCAGATCCTGCTCCAATGCAGGTTTATGCTCCTTTCGCAGGTGCTGCTATCGGTGAGTATTTCCGTGACACGGGACGTCCTGCCTTGATCGTTTATGATGATCTTTCCAAGCAGGCGGTTGCTTACCGTGAGGTATCCCTGTTACTTCGTCGTCCACCGGGACGTGAGGCATATCCTGGAGACGTTTTCTTCCTTCACTCAAGATTACTTGAGCGTGCTGCAAAAGTTATCGCAGATGATGATATCGCGAAGAACATGAACGACCTTCCGGATGTATTGAAAGATAAAGTAAAAGGTGGAGGTTCCTTAACTGCACTTCCGCTTATTGAAACTCAGGCAGGTGACGTATCTGCATATATCCCTACCAACGTAATTTCGATTACCGACGGACAGATATTTTTAACTTCAGACTTGTTCAACTCAGGGGTTCGTCCTGCGATTAACGTAGGTATTTCTGTATCACGTGTAGGTGGTGCTGCTCAGATCAAGTCGATGAAGAAGGTTGCAGGTACATTGAAACTTGACCAGGCTCAGTATCGCGAACTTGAAGCTTTCGCTAAGTTTGGATCTGACCTTGATCCTGCTACGCTTAACATCATTGAAAAAGGTAAGCGTAACGTGGAGATCCTTAAACAGGCAGAGAACAATCCTTATCCTGTGGAGAACCAGATAGCGATCATCTATGCCGGTTCCAAGAACCTGTTAAGAAATGTCCCTGTAGAGAAAGTAAGAGAGTTCGAAAAAGATTACCTGGAGTTCCTTGATGCCAAGCACAGAGATGTTCTTGATCAGCTTAAGGCAGGTAAGATCAACGATGATATCACAGATACCCTTACACAGGTAGCTAAGGAGCTTTCAGCTAAGTATAAAAAGTAGTTTTTCAAGTGCTGAGTTAAGAGTTATGAGTTATGAACAAACTGGAAGATAGCCCAATTAGGATTAAAAGTTTTCAGTTTGCTTGTGACATAGTTTTCTTCACCAGGTCTTTGAAAAAACAGAATGAATATGAGCTGGCTTCCCAGCTTTTAAAAAGCGGAACGAGCATTGGAGCCAATGTAAGAGAAGCACAAAGGGGAGTAAGTACAAAAGATTTCAAGAATAAATTCGGTATTGCTTTAAAGGAAGCCGATGAAACGAAATACTGGTTGGAGCTTATTGAAGCGACATCAGAAAATGATTGTAAAGTTTTAATTGCTAAGTGTGAAGAGTTAATAAGAATTATGGTTTCCATTATAAAAAACTCATAGCTCATAACTCAAAACTCATAACTAAAAAGAATGGCCAATTTAAAAGAATTAAGAAGCAGGATCACCTCGGTTTCCTCGACTATGCAGATCACCAGTGCCATGAAAATGGTGTCGGCGGCAAAGTTGAGCAAAGCCCAGGATGCTATTACCGCGATGCGGCCTTATGCCGAGAAGCTTTCAGAATTGTTGCAATCGCTGAGTGCTACTCTTGACAGCGACCAGACCAGTAAATATTCTGAGCAAAGGGAGGTGAATAATGTACTTTTTGTATCCATTTCCTCGAATCGTGGTCTGGCCGGAGCTTTTAACTCTAATATCGTTAAGGCTTCAAAATACATAGCCGATCGTGATTACAGCGGGAAGAATGTTGAATTTTTGACCATAGGAAAGAAAGCTAATGACATTCTTAAGAAGACTCACAAGATCTTTAAGAATGAAACTGCTATCTATGATGATCTAAGCTTTGAAAATGCCTCAGCTATCGCCGAAGAGCTAATGCAGCTGTTTGTAGAGAAGAAATTCGATAAGATCATCATCGTATACAACCAGTTTGTAAATGCCGCTACCCAGGATGTGAAAACTGAGCAATTCCTGCCGATAGTTCCTGTGGAAAAGGATGAAAATGTTGTCTTGGATTACATTTTTGAGCCATCCAAAGAAGAGATCGTACTCAATTTGATCCCTAAATCTTTAAAGATGCAGATCTTTAAAGCTCTTAGAGATTCTTTCGCTTCAGAACACGGTGCGCGTATGACTGCGATGCATAAAGCTACCGATAATGCTACTGAATTAAGAGACTCTCTTAAATTATCATACAACAAGGCCCGTCAGGCTTCTATTACCAACGAGATCCTTGAAATTGTTGGTGGAGCTGAAGCTTTGAATAACTAAAGGTTCAGCTGGAAACAATTGGACGGAGCGATAGCGAGGTCAAATTTCCATTGCTGAAGCTTTGAATAATTAAAATTCTTGCTGAAATTTCAGCTTTTTGAAACTCCGCATCGAAAGATGCGGAGTTTCTTTTTTTATACCGTATTATGGCCTACATCAGGCAAGTTCACCAATGAGGTTTAAATATGTCCCGACGCTAGATTCTGGCATTGGAGCTGTCTTACTGTTTTAAAATTAAATTGGTATCAAAATTGAAGTAACCTTACCTTGAACCCTTAATCCTTTACGTGATGAAATCATTATTACTTTCTTTTTCGGCTCTTTTGGTGTTGATAAGCTTCAGCAGTTGCGCCAATGGCAAACAACTTCAGGAGGATCCACCAAAATCAGTGCAACAGGCATATTATACGACATGGATAGGTGGAGTAAAAGGAGCGGGTTCGGGATATAATCTTTTTATACCGGTGGACAAGGATTCAAAGATTGTGATGGATACAGTTTACTTCCGCGGAAAAAAAGGGGTTTTGGAAAAAGTAGCTTCCGAAGAGGGATTATATGTAGCCCGGTTTAAATCTCCTGCAGAACCCCGGGATATGGTTATGCATGCCGATCCTAAAATGGAATATGGCAACAGACCGCCGGAGATCATTGAAGATCTTCCTTTTGAACTTGCCGAAGGAGAAGCGGTAGTTCGCTACACCAAAAATGGCAAAGAAAAATACTTCAGGATAAAAAATATTCAGAAAAAGGATTCCGGGGAAGTGAAACTAAAAAACCCCGAAAACATTCGCCATTAATAGTACATTTGTGAGGTAATCTCAAGTAAAACCTATTGGTGCTTTTTCAGAAGCTATTTAAACAAACCTTTGTTTACGGTGTTGCCACAGTGGTCCCCAGGATGTTGACCTTCCTGCTGTTGCCGCTTTACACCGATTATCTTCCTACCGAAGGCTTTGGAGAGGTTGCCATAGTGTTTTCCTGGATGGCAGTCTTCAATGTGGTGCTGGCTTACGGAATGGAAACCTCATTTTTCAGGTTTTTTCATCAGGAAAAATTCTCAAAAGAGGTAACGGCCACCTCGGCTATTTCTTTAATTGGTACCACAGCACTTTTCCTGGTACTTGCCCTGTCCTTTAGGAATAATATTGCACAGGCACTCCAAATTGAACCGCATTACATCCTGTATGTTATCCTTATCCTGGCGCTCGATGCTTTGTCTACGATTCCGTTTGCGTGGCTGCGGGCAAAAGAAAAACCTATGGTCTTTGCCGGGATCAAGATCGGGAATGTGGCAGTAAACCTTGGGCTGAATATTTCCTTTATTGTCTTTCTTCCGGAACTGGCATCCAAAAATGCCTTTTTTGAGAGCATTTATATTCCCGATTTTGAGATAGCCTATATCTTCATCGCAAATCTTGTTGCCAGTGCGCTCACCTTGCTGGTAATGCTGCCTTTTTATATCAAATTGCCCTACAGTTTCAACAGCTACTTATGGAAAAAGATGCTCAATTATGGCTTTCCTATTTTGATCGCCGGGATTGGTTTTGTGATCAATGAAGTTTTTGACAAGATCCTGCTGGACAGGCTGCTTCCCGAAGATATTGCAAAGAGCGAAGTTGGAGCTTATGCGGCCTGTTACCGGCTCGCTCTTTTTATGACCCTTTTTGCCACGGCCTTTCGCATGGGAATAGAACCTTTCTTCTTTAGTCATGCTAAGGAAAAGGAGGCAACTAAAACTTATGCCTTAATTACACGATATTTTGTTGTTTTTGGATCGGTGATCCTGGTGACCATTACTGTTTTTGCAGATCTTTTAAAACTGATACTCATCCGGGATTCTTCCTATTGGGAAGCCATGATCGTGGTGCCAATGATCCTCATCGCAAACCTGTTCCTGGGGGTCTATCATAACCTTTCAGTTTGGTATAAGGTGAGTGACCGCACCAGGTTTGCAGGATATATTTCCATTTTTGGAGCGGTAGTGACGCTGGTCCTTAACTTTTGGCTTATTCCCTACTACAGCTATGTGGGTTCGGCCATTGCTACCATGGCGGCCTACGGTAGTATGATGCTGCTGTCTCTTTACTTCGGAAGAAAATATTATCCCATTCCCTATGACCTGAAGCGAATAGGCGGGTATCTCCTGATTTCCATTGGATTTTCTACCGTTTACTTCTACCTTTTTAGGGAAAATTATTACCTCGGAAGTATATTAATCCTTATCTTTTTTGCCCTTATTTATTACGCTGAAAAAGATCAGTTAAAACAACTTCTGAAGCGGTCTTAATCCCATTGCTTCCGAAGAAATATAACAAGTATGAACGTAAAGATAATCAACAAATCTAGTCATGAATTACCGGCTTACGAGACCGGATCTTCCGCCGGAATGGACCTGCGGGCAAATATTACCGAACCCGTTACCCTGAAGCCTCTCGAAAGGGCGATCATTAAAACGGGTCTTTTTATTGAACTTCCTGTAGGGTACGAAGCTCAGGTACGCCCACGCAGCGGGCTGGCTGCGAAAAAAGGTATAACCGTACTTAATTCTCCCGGCACCATCGATGCCGATTATCGCGGTGAAATTGGAGTGATCCTTGTGAATCTGTCAAACGAAGAATTTACTATTCAGAATGGAGAGCGTATCGCGCAAATGGTAATTTCCCGACATGAACATATCACCTGGAAAGAAGTCGAGAATCTCGAAGAGACCTCCCGCGGTGCGGGCGGCTTCGGAAGCACTGGCGTTCAATGATCATTTATCAATGAACAATTAACAGTTACAAAACATCAAAAATTAATAATCGGTTAGAGGAGAATTGAGATATTCAGAAAGTTGTACATCCAATCAATTCTCATATCTCAATACTCAATACTAAAATCTCAATACTAAAAAAATGAAAATCATAGTTCCCATGGCGGGTCGCGGATCCCGGCTTCGTCCACATACTTTAACAACACCAAAACCTTTAATTCCCATTGCGGGGAAACCCATAGTGCACCGGCTGGTAGAGGACATTGCCAAAGTGCTCGATGAAAAGGTCGACGAGATCGCATTTATTATCGGTGAGGATTTTGGTGAAAAAGTAGAGACAGATCTTAAGAATATTGCGCAGACATTGGGTGCAAAAGGAACGATCTACTACCAAGATAAGCCTCTGGGAACAGGACACGCCATTATGTGCGCCAAGGATTCTCTTAAAGGCCCTGCAGTGATTGCTTATGCCGACACACTTTTTAAAGCCGATTTTACGTTAGATAAAGAAGCAGATGGGGTGATATGGGTAAAACAGGTAGAAAATCCTTCAGCTTATGGCGTAGTGCAGTTGAATGAGAAGCGGGAGATCGTTGACCTGGTAGAAAAACCTGCCGAATTTGTTTCTGATCTTGCAGTCATTGGAATCTATTACTTCAGGGATGTTGCCGTGCTTAAAAAAGAGCTTCAGGGAGTATTGGATAACAACATCATTCGCGGCGGAGAATACCAGATCAATGACGGGATCGAAGCTATGAAGAGCAAAGGAGCCAGATTTGTTCCCGGAAAGGTAGATGAATGGATGGACTGCGGAAATAAGCAGGTAACTGTGGAAACAAATACCCGTATGTTGGGTTTTCTTAAGAATGATGGGGAAGAGTTAGTGGCGTCGAATGTGGAAATGGAAAATTCAGAAATTATAGAGCCCTGCTTTATCGGGGAAAATGTAGTACTGAAAAATGCCAAAATTGGGCCCAATGTTTCTATCGGGAACGGAACAAAAATTATTAATTCTTCAGTGAGGAACAGTCTCATTCAGACTTTTGCCGAAGTAGAAAATGCAGATCTCAATAACGCCATGATCGGAAATTTTGCGAAATTTAATGGGGAGTTTACCGAGATAAGCATTGGAGACTATTCGGTGCTGGAGTAAATTTTCAGTAAAAAACCTGTGAAAAAAAGTCTGCTCATAATCCCGTTTTTGACCCTGCTCCAGTTGGGACAACCTGCTAATGCCCAGGTGCCGGAAAAGCCGGTAGTGGAAATGGCGCAGGATGATCTTGGGAACGTGACAGATGCTTTTCAGGAACATTTTTTTGAGGCTTTAAAGCAAAAGGCCATAGAGAATTATGACAAGGCAATAGATGCCCTGGTGCAGGCACTGGCGTTAAAGCCAGATGAGCCAGTAGTGTATCTTGAACTAGGGAAGAACTTTAATGCTCTGCGTCAATATTCCCAGGCATCGGTATATCTCGAAAAAGGAAGAAAAGCAGCACCGCAAAACCAGGGTATGCTGGAAGAACTTTACACAACATACTATCAAAACAAGGAATTTGACAGGGCACTGCCGGTAGTAAAGGACCTTGCGAAACTTAATTCTGCTTTTGCTGAAGATCTGGTGAACCTGTACATCGAAAATGAAAAATTTGATGAAGCTTTGGCGCTACTGGACTCCCTGGATCAAACCAAAGGTTCCAGCACCTACAGGGAAAGCCTGCGCAGGCAGGTCTATGCCCGCACCAATAATGTCGAAGCCCAGATAAGTGACCTGCAGGAGAATATTGATGATAATCCGCAGGATGAAAAGGATTATTTGAATCTCATTTTTGTTTACAGTGAAAATGGGCAGATAAAAGAGGCATATGCGACGGCAAAGGAGCTGCTAAAAGTAAATCCTGAATCTCAATTGGTGCATCTGGCCCTTTACAAATTCTATATTGCCGATAAAGAGCCTGAAAAAGCCGTGAATTCAATGGAAATTTTATTGGGCAGCGACCAGATCGATGAAGTAACAAAATACCAGGCCCTTAATGATTTTTTAATTTATGTGACCGAAACTCCATCTTTGGAAGAAGATTTGATAAGACTGGTAGAAGTCTTTTCTGAAAAGGAGAATAACCGGAAAGTTTTCAAACAGCTGGGTACTTTCTTTCTTGAGAAAGGAAATAAAGAACTGGCTTTAGATTATTTTACTACAGCTCTGGAAAATGAAAAGGATGATTTTGGCCTTTTTAAGGAAGTAATTAATCTTATGGCAGAGGCCGGAAATTATGAGCAGGTAAAATCCCTTAGCCAACAGGCTCTGGAAATCTTTCCCACTCAGGCATGGCTTTTCCTGATGACAGGAACTGCTGAAATCCGGCTGAAAGAATTTAAAAAAGCTGAAACAAGTTTACAGGAAGGTCTCGATTATTTAATAGATGACCCTGAAACTGAAAAACAATTTTACCGGCAGCTGGCCGAGGCTTACAAAGGAATGAATGAAATGCAGAAAGCTTCAGAAGCCCTGAAGAAAGCTGAAAACCTTGAAAAATAAACTACTTAATGATCAATAATCGCATATTCCCCCTATTGCTTTTAACTTTAATCTTCCTCACCTCTTGTGGAGGTGCCCGAAAGGCTAAGATGGGCACCACCGCTCCCGAAGATGCTGCAGTGGCTGCGGTAGTCGCCAGTCACTATGAAAATGAGGTAGATGTAAACACCATGCAGGGTAAACTATCTCTCAACTATCAAACTGAGGAGCGTAATCAAAGTGTTACCGTTAATTTCAGGATGAAAAAAGATGAGACCATCTGGATGAGCGGTCAGTTGCTTGGAATTCCTTTAGCGAAGGTGATGATCACTCCAAATTCTGTTCAATTTTATGAAAAGATCACCGGGACCTATTTTGACGGGGACTTCAGTTTGTTGAGCGATCTGTTAGGGACTCCTCTCGACTTTCAAAAGGTTCAGAATCTCCTGCTCGGTCAGGCCATTTATGATTTGAGAGATGAAAGATATAAACTCACCGAATCTACGCGTGGCTATCAATTAGAAGCTGTAAACAATGAATTTCTAAAACGGATGTTCCTTTTAGACGCCGGAAATTTTAAAGCCCTGGCTCAACAACTGGGACAGCCCCGGGAAAACAGAAGTGTAACCGTTACCTATCCGCAGTACCAAAAGGTGGAAGGGCAGTTATTTCCGGGACAGATCCAGATCCTGGCTAATGATGGCGCAGAAAATACCCGTATAGATATGACCTTTAGAGGAATTGAATTTAATGTTCCCGTGTCTTTTCCTTTTTCAATACCTTCGGGCTACGAAGAAATTACTATTGAATGAGAATAAATATTCTTTTTAAGCAGTGCCTTTTGGCAGGCCTTTTTTTCATTAGCCTCAATTCATTTGCTCAACAGGATAAACGTGAAGAACTTGAGGAGCGCAGGCAACAGTTACAGCAGGAGATCCAGAGGATCAATAACATGCGTACCACGAATCTGAAAAAGGAGAAATCTATTCTTACACAGGTGGAGGATTTAGATCAACAGATTCGTACGACCGAAAATCTTATCAGGGTTACCAATCAACAGGCTAATCTTTTAACACGGGAAATCACGACCAATCAGAACAAGATCGGAGAGCTGCGAAAGGAGCTGGAACAGCTAAAAGAAGACTATAGTAAGATGATCAACAAGTCGTATAAAAGCAAATCCCAGCAAAGCAGGATCATGTTCCTTTTGTCCTCAGAAAATTTTCTACAGGCCTATAAGCGCCTGCAGTACATGAAGCAGTATGCTAATTACAGGCATCAGCAAGGGGAGGAGATAAAGACCAGAACCCTTGAACTGCAGCAATTGAACAATAGTCTTGCCGAACAGAAGAAGGCTAAGGACAGGTTGATTTCAGAAAACAGAAAAACCCGGGCAGAACTCGAAAAGAACAGGAAAGCTCAGGCGGGATTAATTGCTGAAGTGCGGAAAAAAGAAGGCCAGTTTGTGGCTCAGATAAAGCAAAAGCAGCGGGAGGTAGACGAAATTGACCGGGAGATCGAAAGGATCATTGCTGAAGCTATTGCTGCCAGTAACAAAGCTGAAGGTTCTACTTCCCGAACAGTCTTTAAACTTACTCCTGAAGCCGCAGCCCTTGCTGCCGACTTTGAGAAGAATAAAGGTAAGCTGCCATGGCCGGTTAGAACAGGAACAGTGGTACTAAGATTCGGTACTCAGCCTCACCCTATCGTGAAAACCGCCACCATGAACAGTAACGGGGTACGAATAGCGACAGATCCGGGTTCTAAAGCGCGGGCAGTGTTTGGAGGTACCGTGAGTGAGATCATTGCAGTAAAAGGCTCCAGCCTTATGGTAATGGTGCGGCATGGAGACTATATCACTATTTATAACCATTTGGCTTCTGTAGATGTAAGAAAAGGGCAGGAGGTAGCTTTAGGGCAGGAGCTGGGAACAGTAGCGATCAATAAGACCGATGGCAGAACAACCCTCTATTTTGTGATGTACAAGAACAACCAGAAGCTCAATCCGGAGCACTGGATCTATCAGATGTAGTTTTTTTTAAAGCCAAGAACCAAGAGCCAAGACATTGAAATGAGCTAAAGCTTGATTGGAACAACCCTGAGCTCCGGAGGAGTGAAATGTTTCTAGAGAAATTAACGATCTTAAAAGAAGCTCCGGAGGTATATATATCGTAGTTATGAGCAAGGGTTAAAAGATAACCGCCGGGTCGGCAGTTAATCGATCCGCGTCATCTGGTTTCCTTTTTAAAAAGCTTTTTTTTTCAGGTAATTGTCCCGAAGGGAATAAATATCGGTAGCCGAATAGTTGGTTTAAGACGTAGTGTCCTGCAGGGGCAACGACATCCATGATATTCGCTATAGAAATGAAAAAGAAACGTGGGCACGGATTGAAAATCCGCGCCATCCTCTAAGAATTCACAAACAATGCCTTTAATTCTGTAGCATCTCCGGGTTTCATTTTTCCGGCAAGCACAAGGCTTAGCTGCTTCCGGCGAAGGGCAGCTTCATATCGTTTTTTCTCCAGCTCTGTTTCCGGTTCAATAGGCGGTACATTAACAGGGGTTCCTGTTTCATCTACAGCTACAAAGGTGTAGATAGCTTCATTGGCTTTACTACGTTCTCCGCTTTCCCGATCCTCCACCCATACATCAATATAGATCTCCATAGAAGATTTAAAGGCCCTGGAAACTTTGGCTTCAACGGTCACTACACTTCCTAAAGGAACAGCTTTATTAAATGCAACATGATTTACCGAAGCAGTTACAACGATCCTGCGGCTGTGACGTCTTGCGGCGATGCTGGCAGCACGATCCATACGCGCAAGTAATTCCCCTCCAAAAAGGTTATTTAAAGGGTTGGTTTCGCTGGGAAGTACAAGATCGGTTAAAATAGTTTTTGACTCTTCGGGAGTTTTCGCTTGCATTTTTTAAATTTTTGGCAAAGATAAGTCGCTTTAACATAAAAAAGCCGTTAAGGCAGTATTAAAATAAGTATACAGTATGCAGTGCAAAGTTGGCAGTCAATTTTGTAGAAAGTGGAGAGAGGTCAGAATTACTACTATCCAAATAGCAAATCCCTATTCCAAACTTGTTAGCGCATATTTGCAATCGGTGCCAATTCTTTACTCTTCAGGTTGAACTGCTTCCAAAGAAAAAATCCCCTAAAAGGGGATTTTATATATAAGAATTTGCGCATTCTAAAGTTCTTCTACCAATAACCAGGCGCCGGGATAAGTTCTTTTTACCCTGTACAGTTCGTTTATGGCGTCTCTGCGGCTTTCATGGCTGCTGGAAAGCACCTGATGCAATCCAAACCTGTTTTCACCTATTTGACGGGCTTTAAATCCCTCAGCTTTTAATTCTTCTACAGCTTTAGCAGCGTTTTCAGCTTCTCTAAAAGCTCCGGTAACGATATGATAGTTTCCGGTTTGTTTAGATACTTTAAGGGTTACTGCAGGCAGCGGATTGTCAATGATAAAAGTTGCCTGCTGTATTTGGTTTTCAAGTTGGGACACGGCTTTTTGCTGTTCAGCAATGTTATGCTCGTTCACCTGATCACTGTAAATATTTAATCCGGCAGCTCCGCTTAGACCAAAGGCAACCAGCCCAACGGCCGCATATTTTAACCATCGGTTAGCTCTTCTTTCCGGAGTAAAGGCAACAGGAGCTTTTTCTTCTATAGCTTCAGCCTGTTTCTTGTAAATTTCTCTGGAAACAGCGGTTGCTGCAAAGCCGTCAAGTCCAAAAGCTTCCTTAAGAAAATTGTTTTTCTCAGCAGGTTCGAACTGAAGTTTCTCTCCTTCGGTAATCTTAAAAGAGCCAATATTGGGAAGATCTATCCTTCTGTTCTCTTCCAGTACCATCTCAAGGTCCTGCACGAATTGAGAGATGATCTCAAGTGCTTCCTGGTAAGAAACCTTCTCTGCCTCTATGAGATAATTAGCCAAAAGACCGTCATTTTTGATCAACTGTCGGTTAAAAGAAACTGTCTTTTTAGGAGGAAAAAACTCGTTCGAGGAATGGTCAATTTGGGCCGAATGCTGCTGTGTGATAAAGGCCCCAAATCCCGGTAGGATCACACATTCGTACCGGTAAAGAAGATCGTGGATGTAATTTGCTACTGCCATGTAAACAAATGTAGAACAAAAAATATTTTCAAAAAACCGCTGCAGCATATTTTATTAACAAATTTTTGGATTAATTTTCATGCTTTGTTTTAATGATGAAAGATTCTGATCTTCAGTATGTTTTGGCCCTACAGCACGTTCCCAATTTAGGAGATGCTTCAGCAAAAAAACTTATTCGCCATGCAGGTTCTGCCGAGGCGGTTTTCAAAGAAAAAAAGACCGCTCTTTTAAAGATAGACGGGATAGGCAGTACTAAACTGGCAGATCTCTTTTCAGCCGAAAACTTAAAAGCAGCAGAAAAGGAAGTAGATTTCATTCGGCAGCATGGAATTGAAACGCTGTACTATCTGGATGCTAATTATCCCGAAAGGCTGAAACATTGCTTTGATGGACCCATCCTGCTTTTTCAACGTGGAAATGTTGATCTTGTTAATAAAAAGATCCTTAGTGTAGTAGGAACACGTAAGGTCACTCCTCACGGTATAAGGTTTTGTGAGCAGCTTATCGAAGAACTTGCGCCTCTTGATCCGGTAATAGTTTCGGGCTTCGCCTATGGAGTAGATATTACTGCACAGAATGCTGCACTCAAGCACGGTTTACAAACTATTGGCTGCCTTGCCCATGGCTTGAACCAGATCTATCCCGGGGTGCATCAAAAATATGTGAGAGGTGTAGAAGCCAATGGCGGCTTTTTAACCGATTTTTGGAGTACAGATGTTTTCGACCGGAATAATTTTTTAAAGCGAAACCGTATTATCGCCGGCCTCAGCGAGGCTACGGTAGTCATAGAGAGCGCCGAAAAAGGAGGATCTTTGGTGACTGCAGATATTGCCAATTCCTATAACCGGGAAGTCTTTGCTGTGCCGGGCCGGCCTACCGACTCTCAAAGCAGGGGATGCAATATGCTAATAAAGTCTCAACAGGCGCATGTTTTGACAAGTGCCGCCGATGTGGTTTACATCCTTAACTGGCATTCACAAACCGCTGTAAATGCTGTTCAGAAACAACTTTTTGTAGAGCTGGAAGATGAAGAGGAAGCGGTTTATGGCTACCTTAAAGAAAACGGAAAGGAACAGCTCGATCTAATTGCCCTCAACTGCCGTATCCCCACCTTCAAGGCCGCAAGCCTGCTCTTAAATATGGAGCTTAAAGGTGTAGTAAGGCCATTGCCTGGAAAAATATTCGAAATTATTTAACAATCCGGGTAATATTTGGATTCTTTAATTTCCGACTTTTAGTAGTATCAACCTAAAAATCAGAAAATTATGAAAACACTTAAATTATTACTTGCCCTTTTTATGCTGGTAGGATTAGGAGCCTGCAGTGACGACGATGATGGAGGTAATGGGACTGCAGAAGCTAACAGAATTGTGGGGGAATGGAAAATGCAAAGCATGTCAATTGATGGAGAAGCAGTGCCTATTTCAGATTGTGAGGCTCAATCAAGAGTTATCTTTAAAACAAATGGCAATTTAACTTCTACCGATTTCTTTGAAGAGATTGATTCTGAAGAATGTATCTCTGAAGTTACAAATGAATCCTGGCAATACAGGGGGAATAATGTCTACAGGTTTTCCGACGGCACCGATACATATGATGTTGAGGTACTTTTTTCGAACAACAACAACCGGTTTTCTATTACTGAAATAGATGATGATTTTGGCACCTTTACAGTGGTCTGGGTACGGGTTTAAATGAATAAAAAGGAAAGCGGGAACTCTCCTGACTCCCGCTTTCCTTTAATATTTAATTCTTTAGTATCCCAGTTTCTCCCTCACCCGCGCCAAAACTTTATCAGCCACTTTTCGGGCTTTTTCGGCACCTAAGGCTAAAGCTTCTTCCACTTTTTCCGGGTTTTCCATGTAATGATGATACTGTTTCCGTTCCTTTTCAAAACGTGTGATCAACAACTCATATAAGGCCTGTTTTGCATGACCGTAACCGTAGCCGCCCGATTCATAGTTGCGGCGCATTTCGGCAGTTTGCTCTTTAGAGGCAAGCAATTTATAGATGTTGAAGACATTATCGGTATCAGGATCTTTTGGGTCTTCTAATGGAGTACTATCGGTCTGTATCGCCATGATCTGCTTCCTCAGCTGCTTATCTGGCAAAAAGAGGTTAATGATATTGCCTTTTGATTTGCTCATTTTCTCGCCATCTGTACCCGGTACATACATCGTCTCTTCAGAAGCTTTTGCTTCAGGAAGTACAAAGGTTTCCCCTAATTTTGCATGAAATCTTGATGCCACATCCCTGGTAATCTCAAGATGCTGTAGCTGGTCCTTCCCAACAGGAACTATTTCGGCATCATAAAGAAGAATATCTGCAGCCATGAGCATAGGATAATCAAAAAGCCCTGCGTTCACATCTTCCAGCCTGTCTGCCTTGTCTTTAAAAGAGTGGGCAAGGGTGAGGCGCTGAAATGGAAAAAAGCAGTTCAAATACCAGGTAAGTTCAGTTGTTTGGGGAACATCGCTTTGCCTGTAAAAAACTGTTTTTTCAATGTCCAGTCCAAATGCCAGCCAGGTCGCTGCAGTAGAAAGCGTGTTTTCCCTTAGGATCCCTGGATCTTTTATCTGTGTTAGTGTATGTAAATTGGCTATAAAAAGGAAAGATTCGTTCTTTGGGTCATTTGCCATTTCAATGGCCGGAATGATAGCCCCTAAAATGTTCCCCAGGTGCGGAGTACCTGTACTTTGTACCCCCGTAAGAATTCTGGACATTAGCTTTTCGTATTTTTGACAAAGGTAAATTTTTTACAGAAGACCTTCAATCCATTTCACTACTTTTGGCAGGTATGCAAATACTTAGATCTTTCCTTGTGGTCTTGTGGCGAATTTGGTTCTATATCCTTATGGCCATTCCCATCCTTGTACTTTTTCCTTTCCTGTTGCTTTTTACTTCCCGAACAAAGTATTACCCGCAGTTCTTTATGATCGCCCGCTGGTGGGCTCTTTTTATTCTCTACGGAATGGGTTTCTATCCTGTGATCAAAAGAGAACAGAGGCTGGTGAAGGGGGAAAGCTATATGCTTGTCGCTAATCACACCTCGATGACAGACATTATGCTCATGCTGGCTACCGTTAAAAACCCCTTTGTCTTCGTCGGAAAAAAAGAGCTGGTCAAAATTCCCCTTTTTGGATACTTCTACAAGCGTACCTGTATCTTGGTTGACCGCGGAAATCAGCGCAGCCGGAAAGAAGTTTTTGACAGGGCCCAGCGCAGGTTGAACAACGGGACCAGTATTTGTATCTTTCCTGAAGGAGGAGTTCCCGAAGATGAATCCCTTCTTCTTGACTCTTTTAAAGACGGGGCTTTTAGATTAGCTATAGATCACCAGATCAAAATTGTTCCCATTGTTTTTTATGACAATAAAAAGCGTTTTCCTTATATCTTCACAAAAGGCAGCCCGGGAAGAATGCGGGTGAAGATCAAAGAATTCATTCCCACTGCAGGAATGACGCAGGATGACAAGAAGACCGTGAGGGAACATACCCGGGAGGTGATCTTAAATGAACTTCGGAGTAAAGAACCGGTTGTTAAAACTTATAGCTAAATCCGGAATAGATCCCAAAGTAGTAAGGACGCGTATCTGATGACGCATTTTCAAAGGTGTTAAGCTGGTATTTGAGCATAGGCTCCAGGTTAAGCTTGAATTTATCTGAAAGGTTATAATCCAGCCCCAATCCAATGTTGGTGCTGAAGCTAACATTTTGCAGGTTATTGGCTCTGCCTTCCAAAGAAACGGTTTCGGCATTAAGAAGGATCTCATTTTCTGCAAGGAACAAAGTACTGGCCCCTCCAATAAGATTTAACTCAAATTTATCTGCAAAAAGATTGTACTCCAATTCCAGAGGTATTTCGAGGTATCCGGTTTTTTGATTGAGTTCTCCGGGTCGAATATATGCTGCGTCTGTTCGGTTTGTACTACCCGTAGGAGTTCTTCCGCCGTTCTTTCCTCCCAGTGTAGAGGTCACTGTAGAGCTGTTGTCAAGGGAAATATTTTTGACGGGTGATTTGCCCGCTACCGCCTGGAATGCGACTCCTCCGGTGTTATAGCTCATATTAACCTTATTGATCCCGGAGCGGATTTTAAACTTCTCGTTCAGGTTGTATGCAATCTTTACTCCGTAGGAATAAGTCATTTCCCCTTCGCTGTTATTGTTGTTAAAGCGTGGATCTATGAAATTGCCTTTCCCCATATTTCCGTAGTAAATAGGGGCGGCGTGAGTGGATATTTCAAAACCCTTTTTAGAAGTAGAGGCGGCGACTTCTGTTTCGTCTTCCCTTAAAGCCTCCAGCAGAAGATCTTCTTTTTCCTCCGGGAGTTTATTTTCGATTTTTACAAGCCCTTCTTCGGACGCGACCGGATCATAGCTGTCAAAAATGACATTTTTAGAAGCTATCTCTACGGCAGATACTTCAGCAACTCTTTTGCCTTTCCCTTCCTCCTGAAGTGGAGTAGAAGGAAGTGTGGTTTCTGAAACGGCTTCGGCAATAGGTTCTGCTTCAGCTTCAATTTCAGAAGGAATTACGCTTAAGCGGCTATTTTGTGGTTGGGTATTTGGAGAATTTGCAGGTAACTGCGTTTCCTCGTTAGCAACTGCTGTACCGGACTGTTTAGGCAGAATCCAATCTCCAATAAGAAGCAGGAATGCCAGTATTGCTGCAACCCCCGCAATTCTTGACCAAAGAGGAACCACTGCCGGTTTTTTCTCTTCTTCCTTAAGTTTTGCCGCAATAGATCGCCAGACCACATCTCTTGGAGCTGCTTCAAAATCGCGAAACTTCTCCTGGTAAAGTCTGTCTATGTACTTCTTCTCTTTCATTAAATGGACCGGGCGGCAGATTTATAAAGACTTGACTCTATTTTTTCTTTGAGGATCATGCGGGCTCTCGCAAGATTTGATTTTGATGTTCCTGTGGAGATGTTCATGATCTCGGCAATTTCTTTGTGAGAGTGTCCATCGAGCACATAGAGGTTGAAAACCTGCCGGTACCTTGCAGGCAGCTTTTGGATGATCTCCAGCAAATAATCCACAGATACTTCATCTTCATCAATTTCAATTTCCGGCTCCTTATAATGGTCTTCCCTTATTATTTCAAAAACTGTTTGTGTTCTATATTTTTGAAGGCACGTGTTGATAACGATTCGTTTCATCCAACCTTCGAACGATCCTTTGTTCCGGTATTGAGACATACTTTTAAAGATCATCAAAAATGCATCCTGCATGTTGTCTTCTGCCTGCTGATAGCTGGCGGAATACTTGAGGCAAACAGGAAATAATCTATGCGCAAACATCTTGTAAAGCTCTTCCTGAGCTTTTATGTCCTGCTTTTTGCATTTTCGTATGAGTTGTTTGATGCTCAATCTTAAAATATTTAGGTGCTGTTGAAAAACTGTGGCTCTAAAGCCGGTTTTCTGAAGCGCTCCATCTGCCGGGGAGCAGCTTCAGGAGTTCTAAATATAGGAATTTCAGCCGGTTCTGCAACAAAAATCACTCTGGCTTGCAGGGATTTATAAGGTTGCAAAAGGTGTAGGGGTAGTATTGTTGTAAAAAAGGAAGGGCGGGATCCATTGGAGGATCCCGATCTTCCGGGGGAATTAGCCTTTAAATTATCCCTCTTTTTTATGCCGTTGTCATAGTAGGTATTGGAGTCAAAAAAACTACATCGATCATCCATAACAGCATTGGTGGTTGGGGTCTGTATTAAACAGATGCAGAAATACTAAAATGGTTGCGCCTAAAATCAAAAAATCCCGAAAAATTTTTCGGGATTTTAAAGTTTTATGATTTTGCGACGCTCATGGCTTCCTTGATCCTGGTCTCCAGTTCTTCCATAAGGTCCGGATTATCCTTGAGCAGCATCTTAACTGCATCACGTCCCTGGCCAAGTTTGGTGTCTTCATAACTAAACCATGATCCGCTCTTTTTGATGATCTCGTAATCAACTCCTATGTCGATGATCTCTCCAATCTTAGAAACACCCTCTCCATACATGATGTCAAATTCGGCAGTTTTAAATGGCGGTGCCACTTTGTTCTTTACAACCTTAACTCTTGTTTTATTCCCCTGTACCTCGCTATTGCTGTCTTTGATCTGGGTAGAGCGACGAATATCCAGCCTTATGGAAGCATAGAACTTCAGCGCGTTACCACCGGTGGTGGTTTCAGGGTTTCCGAACATAACACCAATCTTCTCCCTCAACTGGTTGATAAAGATCACTGTACAATGAGTTTTGCTGATAGAAGCGGTAAGCTTCCGAAGCGCCTGAGACATAAGACGGGCATGTAATCCCATTTTTGAATCCCCCATTTCTCCTTCGATCTCACTCTTTGGAGTCAAAGCCGCAACAGAGTCAATTACAATAATATCAATAGCTCCAGAACGTATAAGGTTATCTGCGATCTCAAGAGCCTGCTCCCCGTTATCGGGCTGTGAGATGATAAGGTTCTCAAGGTCGATCCCTAACTTTTCAGCATAAAACCTGTCAAAAGCGTGTTCTGCATCAATAAAGGCTGCAATTCCTCCTGCTTTTTGAGCTTCGGCAATAGCGTGTAAAGTAAGGGTGGTTTTTCCCGAAGATTCGGGTCCATATATTTCAATTACCCTTCCCCTTGGATATCCTCCCACTCCCAACGCAAGATCAAGTCCTAACGATCCGCTTGGTATTACATCAACATCAATGACACTCTGGTCACTCATCTTCATTACGGTACCCTTGCCGTAGGTTTTATCCATCTTATCAAGGGTGAGTTTAAGGGCTTTTAATTTTGCTTCTTTTTCTTTCTCTGTGCTCATTTACTTCGGCTTCTTTTAATATGATAGTGCTGCTAAAATACTATAAGTTTTTATATCCAATAAATTTAATACGCAACCTTTTTCTCTTTTCCGCATCTATTAGATAAACCAACTATAAACTTCATGAAGTTTTTAAAACGAAATATTATTTTAAATATCTCCGGCAGTTCTGCAGTCGTTAACCTGAGCTGCACCTGCCGTATGGACGGCGGCTAACGTTATTCTTATTTTTAGTTGAAGAATTAAAAGTATTAATAACGAATTAGCCGTTCGAAAAAAAATGCCCCGATAACACATCCGGGCATTTTTTCATTTAAACCCTTATCTTTGCACAAAATTTCTTTAACCTTATATCATTAGTATAGCATGCAACTGTACAATAAATTAAGCGCTAAAGAAAGGGAAGCACTACTTGAAGAAGCCGGGGAAGACCGGCTCACGCTCTCTTTCTATCAATATGCCAAAATTGGGAACCCCGATCTTTTTCGGAACCATCTTTTTATCGCCTGGGACCAAATGGAAGTCCTTGGAAGAATTTATGTAGCTCACGAAGGGATTAATGCCCAGCTTTCTGTTCCTGCCAAAAACTTCGGAAAATTTAAGGAGTTCCTTGACGGAATCTATTTCCTGGAGAACGTTCGCCTTAATATCGCCATTGAACACGATATTAAATCCTTCCTGAAGCTGAAGGTCAAGGTTCGCGACAAGATCCTGGCTGACGGACTTAATGACGAGACTTTTGATGTTACAAATAAAGGAGTTCATGTAGACGCCAAAGCTTTTAATGAATTGCTTGAGGATCCCAATACGATTCTGGTAGACATGCGCAATCATTACGAGAGCGAAATTGGTCATTTTAAAGGCGCTATGACGCCTGATGTAGATACTTTTAGGGATAGTCTTGACCTTATCGAAAAGGATATTCAGGATCATAAGGAAGACAAGAACCTGGTGATGTATTGCACCGGCGGAATTCGTTGTGAAAAGGCCAGTGCTTACTACAAGCATAAAGGTTTTCAAAAGGTATATCAGCTTGAAGGCGGGATCATTGAATATGCCCGGCAGGTTCAAAACCTCAAACTGGAGAACAAGTTCCTTGGTAAGAACTTCGTTTTTGACCATCGCAGGGGAGAACGCATCAGCGAAGATGTGATTTCAAATTGCCACCAGTGCGGGAAACCTTGTGATACTCATGTAAATTGTGCCAATGAAGCCTGTCACCTGCTGTTCATTCAATGTGAGGAATGTGCAGAGCAAATGAGCAACTGCTGTTCTGCCGAATGTCAGGATATTGCAGCCCTGCCTTATGAGGAGCAAAAGGCATTGAGAAAGGGAAAAGGGAACAGCAATAAGATCTTCAAAAAAGGCAGATCTGAGGTGCTTAAGTACAAACGCTGACAATTAGTTTCTCAGGAGTGCGTTCCATAAATAATGGTATATTTACCTCATTAGTTTTTAAATAAGACACAATCCGGAGGGAGCAAATTGGCTCTTTCCAGGATTTCAATATATAGATTATGGGATGTAACAGTTGCTCGACCGGCAAAGACGGTCAGCCTAAAGGATGTAAGAATAATGGGACCTGCGGAACCGATGGCTGTAACAAGCTTTCGGTATTCGACTGGTTATCAAATATGGCGCTTCCGCAGGGAATGGAGCCATTCGATATAGTAGAAGTCCGGTTCAAGAACGGGCGGAAACACTTTTTTAAGAATACAGAAAATTTAAGCCTTAGCATAGGCGATGTTGTAGCTACAGAGGCTGCACCGGGTCACGATGTGGGCGTGGTTTCCCTGGTGGGGGAACTTGTGCGCGTACAGATGAAAAAGAAAAAAGTGCGGCAGGATAGCCCTGAGGTGCTTAAGATCTATAGAAAAGCTACTCAACGTGATATTGATATTTGGCAGGAGGCCAGGGAGCGCGAGGATAAAATGAAAGTACGGGCCCGGGAGATCGCTATTCGGCTGAATCTTCAAATGAAGATAAGCGATATCGAATTCCAGGGAGATGCTTCAAAAGCCACTTTTTACTATACTGCTGAAGAAAGGGTTGATTTCAGGCAGCTTATCAAGGAGTTTGCGAGGGAATTCAACACCCGCATCGAAATGCGGCAAATAGGCTTCAGGCAGGAAGCAGCTCGTCTTGGTGGGATTGGTTCCTGCGGAAGGGAACTGTGCTGTTCTACCTGGTTAACCGACTTCAGGAGCGTAAATACTTCCGCAGCAAGATATCAGCAACTTTCTTTGAATCCTCAGAAACTTGCAGGACAATGCGGAAAGCTTAAATGCTGCCTCAACTATGAATTAGATACTTATCTTGATGCACTTAAGGATTTTCCGAAGTCTGAAACCAAGCTATACACCAAAAAAGGTACAGCGGTGTGTCAAAAAACTGATATTTTTAAAGGATTATTGTGGTACGCCTATGAAGGGGACTGGAGCAACTGGCACACCCTAACGGTAGAACAGGCGAACAAGATCATTAAGGCGAATTCAAAGAAAGAGCCGGTAGGCAGCCTGGAAGAATTTGCAGTACAGCTGGAACAGGAATCCAAACCGGATTATCACAATGTTGTGGGGCAGGATAGTCTTACAAGATTTGATTCCAAGGGAACATCCGGAAAGAAAAAACGCAAGAACAAACGCAAAAAGAAAAGACCGCAAAACAATGGGTAAAGGAGTTGTGTTTTTCCTCTTTTTGGGACTTCTGCTTTTTGCTTCCTGTGATCAAACGAGAGTTTATGATGATTACGCATCGGTTCCCGGGGAATGGCACCGGGATTCGGTAGTGCAGTTCCGTTTTCAGGCGCCGGATACTGTGAAGAACTACAACCTGTTTATCAATTTACGGAACAATTCAGATTATCCTTTCAGCAACCTGTACCTTATTACAGAACTCAACTTTCCAAACGGGAAGGTGATAAGTGACACCCTTCAATATGAAATGGCTGCGCCTACAGGGGAGTGGCTTGGCACAGGCTTTGGTGATGTAAAGGAAAGCAAGCTTTGGTATAAGGAGAATATAAAATTCACCGAAAGCGGGGAATATTTAGTGACCATTCAGCATGCGATGAGAAAGCGGGATAGCGTTAAGGGAATTGAGAATCTTGATGGTATCACCGAAGTTGGATTTAGAATAGAAGACATAAAACAATAAATTATTAGATGGCAAAAACATCTGGAAAAGCAAAAAAAGAGGCGGCCAAGAGAAATGAATACGGTCGTTATAAGTCCTGGTTCTGGACAATTTTTGCAATAGGAATTTCAGCAATTGTTCTTTTGTTCCTGCTTGCGAGCTGGGGCGTCTTTGGAACCATGCCCACCTTTGAAGAACTCGAAAACCCCGAAACCAACCTGGCCACCGAAATTATTTCGTCTGATGGGAAGTCGTTGGGTAAATACTACAATGAAAACCGCACACCGGTTAAATTCGAGGAACTGCCAGATCACCTTGTAAACGCCCTTGTAGCTACCGAAGATGAAAGATTTTATGATCATGCCGGGATAGATGCAAAAGGTACCATGCGTGCTGCTGTTTATTTGGGAAAAAGAGGAGGGGCAAGTACAATTACACAGCAGTTGGCCAAGCAACTATTTACCCAGGATGTTTCGCAAAATTTTGTGGGCAGGGTGTTACAGAAGTTCAAGGAATGGATTATTGCCACGAGGCTTGAACGCCAGTACACAAAGGAGGAGATCATTACCATGTACTTTAATCAGTACGATTTCCTTTACCAGGCTGTGGGAATAAAATCTGCATCAAAGATCTATTTCGACAAGGAACCCATGGAGCTAAAACCCGAAGAATCTGCTGTTTTGGTCGGGATGCTGGTAAACTCAGCTTATTATAATCCTGTACGAAGACCGGAACTGGTAGAGCAGAGGAGAAATACCGTTCTCGGGCAAATGGCCAAAAATGATTACATCACCGAAGAGGAGAGAGATTCCCTGCAGCAGATCCCAATGGAGATCAAATTTACACCTCAGGGTCATGATGAAGGAGTAGCTACGTATTTTAGGGTTTACCTGCAGGGCTTCATGAAAGATTGGATTGAAGAAAATCCTAAACCAGATGGCACTAAATATAACATTTACCGCGATGGGTTGAAGATCTACACCAGCATTGACAGCAGGATGCAAAAATATGCCGAAGAAGCTGTCCATGCACACCTGGCCAACCTTCAGAAAGAATTCGACAAGCAGAACAGGAATAATAAAACAGCACCTTTCAGGGATATTTCAGGAGAGGAAAGAGAAAAGATCATTCGTGATGCCATGCGTCGCAGCGAGCGTTGGAGAATTCTTAAGGAACAGGGGAAATCCAATGAGGAAATAGCAGCTTCTTTTGAGAAAAAGACGCAAATGCAGGTATTTACCTGGAAGGGTAACAAGGACACTGTAATGACCCCCAAAGACTCTATTCTTTACTATAAGTCATTTTTTAACGCAGGTATGATGTCCATGACTCCGCAAACCGGGGAAGTAAAAGCCTGGGTGGGAGGAATCAATTTCAAGCACTTCAAATATGACCACGTTAAACAGGGGAAAAGACAGGTAGGTTCTACCTTTAAGCCCTTCGTTTATGCTACCGCTATTGACCAGTTACATCTGTCACCCTGCGATACCTTACCAAGAAGTTTGCATACGATCGAAGCAGGAAAACATAACAATCAAAACGACTGGACACCTAAGAACAGTGATGGTAAGTATGACGGGATGTTAAGCCTTAAGAGAGGTTTGGCAGAATCTGTAAACACGGTAACTGCCAGGCTCATCGACCGCACGGGCCCAAAACCTGTGATTGACCTGGTCGAAAAACTTGGAGTTGACACCCGCGAAATTCCTGAAGTACCTGCAATCGCCCTTGGGGCGGCAGAAATCAGTGTTTTCGAGATGGTTTCCGCCTACAGCACCTTTGTAAATGAAGGGGTTTACGTAAAACCTATGATCGTTAGCAGGATCGAAGATAAGAATGGAACTATCCTTTATCAGCACGTGCCTGAAACCCGGGATGTACTGAGCAAAGAGGCTGCTTATGTAACGGTGAATCTGCTGGAAGGTGTAACTCAGTTTGGTTCAGGAACCCGCCTTAGAGGAGACTGGGGTGTGAATGATCCTTACTATAAAGCTATCATGACAGGTTATCCATATAATTTCTCAAATTCCGAAATTCCTATTGCAGGAAAGACCGGGACCACCCAAAATCAAAGTGATGGCTGGTTCATGGGTATGGTGCCTACTCTGGCAACCGGAGTATGGGTTGGAGCCGAAGACAGGGCGGTGCATTTTGGCTCTATTAGGTATGGTCAGGGGGCCGCTATGGCTCTGCCTATCTGGGGTCTCTATATGAAAAAGGTTTATGCAGATCCACAGATCAATGTGCCCAAGGGACCTTTCCCCAGACCTGAAGTTGTAACCATTCAAACCGATTGTAGCAGCTACGGAAAAGCTGCTTCAGAGAATGAAGACAGTCTGCCCGATGAGCTGGATTTTTAAGCTGTTATAGTTTAATTGCAGAATAATTATTAATGGGTCTGAAGCATTGCTACAGGCCCATTATTTTTGTATTTTTCCGAATAAAACCACCAATAATGATCAATAAAACTGTAGAGAATGTTTCTGAAGCTCTTAAAGGAGTCCATGACGGAATGACCTTTATGCTCGGCGGCTTTGGGCTCAGCGGGATTCCTGAAAATGCCATTTCTGAACTCGTTCGTCTCAACCTGAAGAATCTTACCTGTATCTCAAATAATGCCGGAGTAGATGACTTTGGTTTAGGCCTGTTACTTCAAAAGAAACAAATAGATAAAATGATCTCCTCTTACGTTGGAGAAAATGCTGAATTTGAGCGGCAAATGCTTAGCGGGGAACTCGATGTGGAATTGACACCTCAGGGCACTCTTGCAGCTAAATGTCAGGCGGCGCAACAGGGTTTTCCCGCAATTTATACTCCGGCAGGTTATGGAACTGAAGTAGCCGAAGGAAAAGAAACCCGCGAATTCAACGGGAAGATGTATGTGCTGGAAGAAGCTTATAAAGCCGATTTTGCCTTTGTGAAAGCCTGGAAGGGAGACAAAGCCGGAAATCTCATTTTTAAAGGTACAGCAAGAAATTTCAATCCGGTGATGTGCGGTGCAGCGACTATCACAGTAGCCGAGGTAGAGGAGCTGGTGGAACCCGGAGAACTCGACCCCAACCAAATCCACATTCCGGGAATTTTCGTTCAACGAATCTTCGAAGGAAAGAATTATGAAAAACGGATTGAACAACGAACTGTGAGGAAAAAATAATTTGAAAATAAGGTAATTTAAAAATTTGAAAATCAGCCGATATGAGAGACGATAAGGAAAATATAATAGTTCGTAAGACCTTTGATTTTGCACTTGACGCTATAGACTATTCAGAGAAATTACGATCCCTTCACAAATATGAAATGGCCTCTCAATTATTTCGCAGCGGTACCTCAATAGGTGCAAACGTCTGGGAAGCACAAAATGCAGAAAGTAATGCAGATTTTATTCATAAATTTAAAATCGCGGCAAAAGAAGGAGATGAAACCAGTTATTGGCTCCGTTTGTGTAAAGCTTCGCCACATTACCCAGATCCGGAGATGAAATATTTTTCTGATCTTAAAGACATTACACGAATTATTTCAAAGATTATTAGTTCAAGTAAAAGGAAAAAAGAGTTATGAGAAAATTAAAACATTCAGGAATTCTCAAATTTTCAAATTCTCAAATTCTCAAATTGATATGTTAGACAAAAATGGAATCGCAAAACGCATAGCAAAAGAAGTTAAAGACGGATATTACGTCAACCTGGGGATTGGTATTCCCACCCTGGTAGCGAATTTTGTACGCGATGATATAGAGGTAGAATTCCAGAGTGAAAACGGAATTCTAGGAATGGGGCCTTTTCCGTTTGAAGGCGAGGAAGACCCGGATCTTATCAACGCCGGGAAACAAACCATCACGGCCTTACCGGGGGCAAGTTATTTTGATTCGGCTATGAGCTTTGGGATGATACGGGGACAACATGTGGATCTCACTATTCTGGGTGCCATGGAAGTGGCCGAGAACGGGGACATCGCTAACTGGAAAATACCGGGAAAAATGGTCAAAGGAATGGGCGGAGCAATGGACCTTGTTGCCAGCGCCGAAAATATTATTGTGGCTATGATGCACACCAACCGCGAAGGAGAGTCAAAACTTTTAAAGCGCTGTACTCTTCCGCTCACAGGCGTAGGTTGTGTGAAAAAGGTGGTAACTAACCTTGCTGTGCTGGAAGTGACAGATAAGGGGTTTAAATTGCTTGAAAGAGCCCCTGGAATAAGCGTAGAGGAAATTCAAAAAGCCACCGAAGGTACTCTGATTGTAGAAGGAGAAGTTCCTGAAATGGAGATATAATTAATTCTGGAAATCAATTATTCCAGACCTGCAAGGTTTCCAAAACCTTGTAGGTCTGTTTTTTTGAATAAGACCTACAAGGTCAAAAAAAACCTTGCAGGTCTGCTACAAGGTTTTTATTCTCATTTGTTGTCTCTATTCAAAATTCTTATTCTAAAATCGAAGTGGAATTTTTTTCCAGATTCACAAGAAAATCCAGCGCCTCATTCAGCGGCATCAATTTTCCGCGGGAATTCACCTGAGAGAAGTAATCATGCCATCCCGCTTCGTCAATTCCTTTTTCAAACTGCTCTACGGCCTCCAGAGAAGGCAGTTTCCATAGTGCCATATATCTGTAATCACTGCGGTATGGAGTATGTTCATCATTCATTGCCCAGCCAAGGTTTTCAATGCCGCCGCGACTCATTTCTGTGATGGCATTATTCACCTGGTTCATATAAGAACGACGTTCCTCTTTAGAAAGGTCCATCCATTTATCGGTTACATTCCACTGTTCTACGTATAAATACATATTGTGCTTTTTTAATTAAACATTCAAGGCTTCAAAAAATAACATCTAAAAATGCAATTTTTGCCAACCTTTCAATAAATATAATAAAAACTTGAGAAGCAGCAGGATAAATAACAAATCCTTAAGGTATGCTAGACCGAAAGCACTTCATCTTCTTCCAGAAGTGGTTCCTGCCGCAGTTTAAGTATTACCTGTGCAATCGCTACAACATCCCTTTCACAGTACCGAATGATGCGGTCCAGATCATTCTCAATATAATAGACATTTCGAACTTCACTGCCATCGATATCTTCCTTGGGAGAGGGAATTCCCAGTACATTACAAAGCAATTTGAGTGAGGTGAAATGTTTGTAATCGCCAAACTTCCATAGCTCCAGGGTGTCCAGGTGTGGTACTTCCCAGGGTTTTTTTCCGAAAAGGTTCAGTTTGTTCGGAAGCTCGAGGTTATGAATAAGCATACGGCGGGCTATATATGGGAAGTCAAATTCTTTTCCGTTGTGCGCACAAAGTAAATGTTGAGGCCTGGCAAAATGCCCGTCTAGCAGATTTCTGAAATCCTGTAAAAGCTGTTTTTCTTCCCCGTGAAAAGTAGTAGTTCTAAAGGTTCTTTTCTCACCCTGAAAAGCAAAATGACCTACAGAGATACAAACGATCTTTCCGAATTCTGCCCAGATGCCTGCCCGGTCATAAAATTCGGCAGGAGTGAATTCTTCCTTTCGCTGATATTGGGATTTATGTTCCCATAGCTTTTGCTTTTCTTCTGAAAGTTCACTGAAATCAGCATTTTCTGGTACTGTTTCAATATCCAGGAACAGCAGGTTCTTTAAGGCTACTTTTTTGATCATTACGGGAAAGCATTTTTAACACCTCCTCAAGATAAAAATAAAAATCATCGGGATGTTCTTCCTCATCGGGAACTTTTCCGCCTTTCTGACCCAGCCTCACAATGATCACATTTTCCTGCGGCAGCACAATGACATATTGTCCCAAAATTCCGCGGAAATAAAACACATCTGTAGATAAATTAGGCTCCAGCCAGATTCCTAACCCGTAATGCGGATAATCCTCCAGCTGCGGCCTAATTGATTCCGCTACATAAGTTGAGTCCAGCAGTTGTTTTCCGTTCCACCTTCCGTAGTCCTTATAGAGCTTTCCCAGTTTGGCAAAATCCCGTGCATTTGAAGCAATGCAACAAAAGGCTTTTTCCATGCCGCTTTCGTAACTGTCCAGCTGCCAAAGCGCATTATTTTCCATCCCTAATGGTTTCCAGAAGCTTTGGCTGAGGTAATCTGAAACTGTCATTCCGGTGGCTTTTTCAAGGACCATGGCAAGCAGCTGAGTATTCCCGCTGAGGTATTTAAATTCTTCTCCCGGAGGTTCCACCACTTCCAGATCCAGCACCAGTTCCCGAATATTCTCATCGAGATAAGCCCGTATGGTCATGGAAAAAGGATTATAATAATTCTCATCCCAATTTAGCCCCGACGACATGGAGACCAGGTGCCGTAAAGTTAGTCGATGATCAAACTGCGGAAAGAAATCTGCAACCGGTTGATCCAGATCTTTTATATACCCGTCAAAAATGGCTTTTCCAAGTAGTGCTGCAACCACGCTTTTGGCCATAGAAAAGGAATTGGTGTGAGAATCGGGACCATAACCTTCATTATAGTTTTCATACCAGATGCTGTCATTCTTAATGATAAGAAAAGCAATCGTTCCCGCCTCTTCGTTCTTCTTCTGAAGGTCTTCGGATAGCGCCCTTTCATTGTAATCCGAATGTTTAAGCCAGGGCTGTACAGATCCGGCCTCGATCCTGCGATTATCGAAATCAACATGATCATCAATGTATGCCGTAACATATCCCTGGAGATAAGTGGTTTGAATGCCTTTGAAAATATAATCGAAGTTGAACAGATAAATCAACGCTACGGCCAAAGCCAAAAAAAGAAGTGTACCTAAAATGCCTTTTTTGAGACCTTTCATTAAAACAGGCTTTGTTGCTTTTCCTGCTGCTCATGTTCCAGCAGCCATTTCTTTCGCCAAAGACCGCCGGCATATCCTGTTAAAGATCCGTCGCTGCCAATTACCCGGTGGCAAGGCAGGATGATCCACAGTGGGTTCTTTCCGTTTGCTGCGGCGACAGCACGAATAGCCAAAGGATCTCCCAAAGTTTTTGAAAGCTCCATATAGGAGGTTGTTTTGCCGTAAGGGATAGTCAGCAAAGCCTGCCATACTTTTTTCTGAAATTCTGTTCCCTGCGGATTCAGCTTAAGCGTAAATATTTTTCGGTGACCTGCAAAATATTCTTCCAGTTGTTCGATGGCTTCGCAAAATTCGGGAGCAGGTGTGGGAGAGATAGAAACTTCCTCATCCATAAGTTGGAATCTGACAATTCCTTCCTCATCCCCTTCTAAAATGGCATTCCCCAGCGGTGTTTTAATGACCGCGCTATTCATTATTATTTTTAAGATCGTCAGAATCCTGTTTTAAGAGTCCGAGCTTTTTTGCTCTTTTTTCCCAGTTCTCCCTTGCCAGCACCTGCATGTCGAGCACGCTGTCACTTTCATCCATGATCTCCAGCCCCATAAGGGTTTCTATGATGTCTTCCATAGTGACCAATCCAATGGTGTTACCGTAGTGGTCCACTACCATGGCAAGGTGGGTTCTTTCCTTTATAAAACGGTCAAAAAGCTGGGGAATAGGGGTATCTTCCGAAGTCATAGGAATATCTCTTTTTAAGATACTCAAGGGTTCGGGTCCTTTTTGATCCAGCATCTCTTCCAAAATATCATCTTTAAGCACAAAGCCGGTGATGTTGTTTTGTCTTTTATGGTATACCGGAATTCGGGAAAATCTAAGATTTCGATGCTCCCGGTGAAATTCTTCTATGGTTTTGTTCTCATCTTCGGTCACCGCCACAGAAAATGGAGTCATCACATCTTTGGCCTTTACTTTTTTAAAGATGAGCATGTTTTTGATAACCGTGGTTTCCTGTTCCTCAAAAACGCCTTCTTCTTCAGCAACATCTGTGATAGCGAGAAATTCTTCCCTGCTCATGGAATTAACGTGTGCCGATTTCCCTATGAGGCGGGTAGTGAGCAACATGAGCCATAAAATTCCGGTGTATTTTAAAGGTAGAACAAATATGGTGAGCGTCTTTGCTGTAAAACTTCCCAAAGATTTCCAGTAGGTAGCACCTATGGTCTTTGGGATTATTTCAGAAAGAATTAGAATGGCCAGCGTCATTATAGCAGAAACTATTCCCACTGCATTTCCGCCGTCTCCATAAACTTTTTCGGCCTGCACCCCTACCAGGATTGCGCCAACCGTATGGGCAATGGTATTAATGGTAAGAATGGCAATTAGCGGTTTATCTACATCCTGCTTTAATTTGGTCAAAGTGGTTGCATAGGCCTTGCCCTCCCGTGCTTTAATGCGAAGAAAGGAGGGAGTGTAACTCAAAAATGCCGCCTCCAGAATCGAACATAAAAAGGAGAAGAAAATTGAAATTGCAGCGTAAAATATGAGTAACTCCATAAGGTTAAGTTAGTTGATTATTATTAGAACATGATTGCGACAAGATCATCTTCAGTGACTTTGTTGAAATATTCTTTTAGGTCGAATTGGCTTAGTTTTTCGCGAATTTCCTTTTCGTCGTGTCTTATATTCTCCAGGGCTTTTTCAATGGGAGAAATGTCTTTAATGTGGAAAAAATCTCCTGTGATCCTTACGTCTTTTATGATGCCTTGTGAGACGTTCATGTTCATTTCAACCGTTCCTCCCGGTGTCCTCGCACCCTGTTTGAAGTTATAGTCGGGAGAATAGCCGTAATTCCAATCCCAGGTAGCATATTTCTCATCTCTTATTTCTTGAATGGCAGCAAGATCTTCTTCTGTGAATTCATAAAGCCGCGCGTCCCTGAAACTGTTGGTGATATGGGCCATAACTTTATTTGTAAACTCATCAAGAGAGATTTTTTCAGGAAGATGGTCACTAATATTCGTCACCCTGTTGGGAACAGATTTTACACCGCGGTCTTTATACTTTAGGGGGTTGATCTTTAATGCACCGCTAATATCTTTCATTTCCGAAGAAAATAGCAGCGTCCCATGATGCAACACTTTGTTCTTAAAAACATGCTCTGCATTACCCGAAAACTTTTTACCCTCGATAGTGAGATCATTCCGTCCCTCAAATTTGGCATTCACCCCAAGCTCCTTCAGCACTTCGATTATTGGCAAGGTATAACGTTCGAAATCTATCATTTCATAGCTGTCGCCGGTGCGGGTAAAGGAAAAATTAAGATTACCCAGGTCATGGTATACAGCGCCACCTCCCGAAAGTCGCCTTACAACCTTGATGTTTTTTTCTTTCACATACTCGTGGTTGATCTCGGCTAAAGTATTTTGATGTTTACCTACAATAATTGCGTTATCATTGCGCCACAGCATAAAACAATCTTCTTTAATATGCTTAAAAATATATTCATCTGTCGCAATATTAAAGTAAGGATCTGTGGAATGATGTTTAATGCAAAGCATTTTGCTGAATTTTATTCTTTCAAAAATAAGAAAGCAAACACGGAAAGTTCATAAAAGAGCATTAATTCTGAAGCCCTTAAATCAATTAATTCTTACAAAACCGCATTTGTGTATCTTGTAGGCACAAGAAATTACTGAAGCCACATGAAAAAATTACCTTTTTTAACAACCGCTTTTCTGCTGTTTTTCCTTTCCTCCCGAGCCCAGGACAGCACAACACAAATTACTGCAGAAGATTATGAACGCGCGACAAAATTTTTAAATTTCAACACCAATTCCCTGGTCGACCGGGCAAATGTAAGACCGGTTTGGCTGGAAGATGGACGCTTCTGGTATCAGGTAAACACCGCTGAAGGCACAGAATACGTGCTGGTAGATGCAAAAACCGGAAAAAAGAAAACCGGTTCCTCCAGGGAGGAAATCTTATCCCAAGAAAAAAAGAAATCTCCTGAAGTTTCCCGCAATGAGATCATTTCTCCTGATGGAAAGAAGGTGGTCTATATAAAGGATTGGAATCTCTGGCTGCGCAATTTAGAAACCGGAGAAGAAAAACAGCTCACTACAGACGGGGAAGAGTACTTTGGCTATGCCACAGATAATGCCGGCTGGAGAAAAAGCGACCGTCCAATCGTCTTGTGGTCTCCCGATTCGAAAAAATTAGCTACTTACAAACAGGATCAGCGGCATATTAGTGATATGTACCTGGTGGAGACCAAAGTAGGAGCGCCAAAATTGCAGAAATGGAAGTATCCTTTGCCCGAAGACGAAAAAGTGATCCAGATTCAGCGGGTGATCGTGGAAGTGGATGAACCAAAAGTTATCGAACTGCAGGTGGAAGCAGATCCACGCCGTGGAACATTATGTGATGACATCTCCTGTAGTGGCGCTTTTGACGATAATTACTGGAATGAAGATGCCACAAAACTGGCTTTTGTTTCTACTTCAAGAGACCATAAGGAAGCCAAACTTCGCGTTGCCGATGCACAAACAGGAGAAGTAAGAGAAGTTTTTGAAGAAGTAGTAGAAACACAATATGAATCGGGCCAGGGGAGTATCAACTGGAAATACCTTCCTAAAAGCAACGAGATCATTTGGTATTCCGAGAGAGATGGCTGGGGCCATTTATACCTGTATGATCTGAATTCAGGAAAATTAAAGCACCAGATCACTAAGGGAGAATTTGTAGTGACTGAATTGCTTCATGTGGATGAGAAAAACCGAAAGCTGTACTTCGAAGCCAACGGCATGGAAAAGAGCAGGGACCCCTATTTTTCGCACTTATACAAGGTGGATTTCAGCGGAAAAAACCTGAAAGTTTTAACTCCCGAAAATGCTAATCACAACATCTATTTTTCTCCCGATCATGAGTATTTTATAGACAGCTATTCCACGCCCACCACACCTCCTGTGGCTGTACTGCGTAACAACAATGGCAAGGAAATCGCTGTTTTAGAAAGGGCTGACATTTCCCGGCTGCAGGCAGCCGGCTGGAAAGCTCCGGAATCCATTACCGTAAAGTCGGCAGACGGGCAGTGGGATCTTAAAGGCCTTATGTTTACCACTACACATCTTGATAAAACCAAGAAATATCCGGTGGTGAATTATGTATATCCGGGGCCACAGGGGGGAAGTGTGGGCAGCAGGAATTTCTCGGCAGCCCGTAGCGATCATCAGGCTGTGGCCGAACTCGGATTCGTAGTTATTTTAATCGATGGTTCCTGTAACCCCGGTCGGTCCAAAGCTTTTCATGATGCCTGTTATGGAGATATTTCCGGAAACACTTTAGAGGATCAAAAGGCAGGAATTCGTCAGCTGGCTGAAAAATATCCTTACATCGACGCTGAAAAGGTAGGGATCTGGGGACATTCCGGTGGTGGTTTTGCCGCAGCCGCGGCTATGTTCCGTCATCCGGAATTTTATTCGGTCGGAATTTCTGAATCCGGAAATCATGACAATCGCAACTACGAAGATGACTGGGGAGAAAGATACATTGGACTTATGACCGTGGGTGCAGATGGAGTGGATAATTACAACGCACAGGCGAACCAGCTGTACGCTGAAAACCTGAAAGGGAAATTACTCCTTGCCCACGGCGGACTCGACGATAACGTACCGCCTTACAACACTTACCTTGTTGTAGACGCTTTAATTAATGCGAATAAAGATTTTGACCTTATCATTTTTCCTAACGCACGGCATGGGTTTGGCGAGGACTCTTATTACATGATGCGGCGTCGCTGGGATTATTTTGTAGAGCACCTGCTGGGTGCTTCTCCGCCGGAGAATTTTGTGATTGAACCTGTAAAATAGTACAGGACCTGCAAGGTTTCAAAACCTTGTAGGTCTTACTATAAAATACTCAGGTTATAAAAAACCTCGCAGGTTTAGGAAATAATAGAGGCGCGATTGAACGCGCCTCTTCTTTTGTTTCGTCATCCTGAACTTGTTTCAGGATCCTTAGGTACTTGTATCTGAGACGCGATGAATCGCAGCTCTAATCCTTCCGGGTTTTCTTGTCCACCTCTTCCTTCCAGTCCTTCCCGACGGCCGACAAATATTCTGAGTAGTTCCAGGTATCAAGGCTGGATTGTAACCCGGGATCTTTATGGGCAACGTAAGTTTCATCTTCGGGCATGGAAGTTACTTTAAGTCCGCAGCTGCGCAGCATGGACAGAATTCCCTGGTGATTTGGCGCCCACCAGTTCGTAGGATCTCCGGCAAGTTTATGCTCAATAAATGCCATTTTTGGCCAGGCTTTTTCCTGCATGATCTCCCGCTTGTGAAATTCCACATCTTCAGGAATACCCATCTCCTCCTGTCCCGGAAGAGAAAGCGTCTGGAAGACCATCATTTTTTTCACTTTTTGTGAGAGGATGTCCATTGCCAGCATGGGATAACGTAAATGGTAGAAAACTCCCATGAACCAGATAAGATCGAACTGCTCTTCGGTGTGAGCCAGGTCATACACCTGCATTTGCTCGAATCGGATCTTATCATCCAGTCCAAACTGTTTTGCTGTCCATTTGGCCTGTTTCAAATAGTGCTCATCCAAATCAATAGCTAGGACATCTGCACCGCGTTTGGCCAGCTCCAGGGAATAGAATCCGGCGTTGCAGCCAATGTCCAGCACTTTCCAACCTTCCAGATCTTCCGGAATATCATTTTTGATCTTATCCCATTTAAATTTTGGGAAATCTCCCAGGAAATGATCGGGAGCTGTTGTGTTTCCGTCGGGGAGATGAATATTGTGGAACCAGGGAGCTAATTTTTTAATTTCTGCTTCGGTGGACATATTTTATACTTTTTCTGAAGGCTGCCGCACTTCTTTAACGTAATTGACCAATTCTTTTGCTCTTGCTTTCGCAGTGTGTGATTTCATTACCTTTTGCCGGGCAGTTTCTCCAATTTGCTTTCTTTCTTTTTCAGAAATATTTCTGAAGTATTTCTCAACGTCTTCGCTGCTTTCGGCGATTAGGATCTCTGTTCCCTGTTCGAAAATACTGTAGATGCCATCCCAGTAATCTGAAATGATCGGCACTCCGCATGCGGCTGCTTCAAATAATCTCACGCTGGGTGAGTAACCTGCCTTGATCATATCCTGCCGCGTCACATTCAGGGTAAACTCCTGGGAGTTGTAGAATTTTCTGTGTTCAGCCGGAGGCAAATGGTTGATGCGTTCCACATTAGAAGTCCACTTATAATCTTCAGGGTATTGCGGACCTGCCACAACAAATCTATCTGAAGTGAATTGAGCCGCGGGTTTATTCAGCAGTTCTTCCACAGTAGGTTGGCGGTCATCACTGTAGGTTCCCAGGTAACCCATTTTCCATTTCTTTTCACGGTCTTCAGGAAAATATAAATCGGGATCAACAGAACAGTATAAAGCTCTCGCCAGAGGAGATCCATAATGCTCCTCCAGGTGCTTTAAAATGGGACCTCCCGAAAATGACAGATACAGATCATATTTTGAGATGATCTCAGGGTCAAGATATTCGTAATCCTCCCGCTCCAGTTTTGCCAAAGTGACCGGAGTATCTATATCGTAAAAAGCTGTAACTCCGGTGGCAGTTTCAATAGCCCAATTTCCCACTTCCACGCCCTGCTGCACATAAGAACCAACAATTACAACATCTGCTTCAGCAATCTGTTTTGCGTAATCTGTTTTTAGTTCTTCATTGTTCTTGTAGAGGCCAAGACTGCAGAAATCGGGTGCAGGCATGTCGCGGTGAGGCGAATACCATGGCACATCCTTTTCCAGGAACAGGATGTCATGGCCAAGTGCATTAAGTTCTTTAAGAAGCGCCCTGTAGGTAGTCGCATGGCCGTTTCCCCAGGAAGAAGTTACCGAAAGTCCTATGATCACAAATTTCATAAGCTACTATTTTGTTCAACGGGTTTATCTTCAGGTTCAAGTTTTTCAGAAATCACCGACTCCAGCAGCTCTGCCCGGTGATTATAAGTGTGTTCAGCAAGCACTTTTTTATATGCCGCCTGGCCTATTTTCTTTGCTTTCTCAGGAGTGAGGTTGGCGATAATTTCTTCTACTTCTTTACCGTCTTTTGCAACTAAAATCTCTTTCCCGGGTTCAAAGAAAGTTTCAATGCCTTCCCAGTAATCTGTAATAAGGCAGGCACCGGCTCCCACAGCCTCAAACACCCTTGTAGCAGGTGAAAAACCATATTTGGCCATACTGTCCCGGCTAATGTTTAAAACGGCCTTAGGAGTGCAGTTAAAGGCGTTGTGATCTTTGGTGTAGACATGGCCTATATAATCGATATTCTGCGGCATGTTCTTATCTCCCCAACCGCTTCCGCCGAGAATAAACTTTTCCCCCGGAAGGTTTTCCGCAGGCTTAATGAAAAATTCCTCCACCCGCTTCTCACGATCGGGCAGGCGGTTCCCCAAAAAGGCCAAAGTACCTTCAAATTTTTCCTGTGGTTCAACAGGAAAATGGGTGTCAGTATCTAAGGCATTATAAATCGGGATGCATCTTTTTGCACCGTTGCGTTCATAGGCATCTATTACCGGCTGTCCGCCGCCATAGGTGAGCACAAAATCGTACTTTGGAACAAGGGCATTAAAAGGATCTGAAGGATCGTTTTCAATCCTGTCAAGGGTAGCCGGCGCGTCCACATCCCAAAAAATGATGAGGTTGTCATCTTTTTTTAGCTGTACCACGGCATCTTCTAGAAATTCGTCAAAAGCACCAACCCCGCTGGCTTTGATGATCACATCGGCTTCCGAAGCTTCTCTGAGCAGCGCCCTTAAAGTCACCTGATCTTCAGGATAGACTTTTACCGTACACCATTCCGGGTCTTCAATATCCCGGTGTTTTTGCCGCTCGTAAATATCGGGTTCATAAAATGTGACTTCATGCCCCATTTTGTGGAGCGCCTTCACAATTCCGCGGTAATAGGTGGCAGCCCCGTTCCAGTAAGCCGAAACTATACTTGATCCAAAAAAGGCAATTTTCAGGTTCTTTTTCATGCTTCCAGGGTTTTGTGATGAATAGGGAAGATCTTTTCTTCTGCCAGTCCCAGCTCCCTTAAAATATTTTCCAAAGCATCTATTCTGTGGGCACAGGTATGTTTTTCCAGGATCGTTTGGCGGCCATTTTCGGAAAGACTTTTGGCGAGTTGAGCGCTTTTAAGTACTTCTGCGAGCTTGTATTCCATATCATTTCCGTCCTTGGCGATAAGGTAATCTTTGCCCGGAGTGAAAAGGTTTTCTGCATCATCCCAGGGAGAGCAGATTAAAGGAATGCCGCAGGATAACGCTTCAAAAGGCCGGATAGTAGGGATCCCCGGCAACATTTGAACATAAGGCCTTCGTGGCACATGAACGGTGACTTTATAGTTTGCAAAAACTTCGGGCACCTTGTAGTTGGGCAACCAGTCGCCGTATTCTATTCCCGCATCTGCAAGGGCTTGTTTGGCTTTTTCGGGATAACGTACGCCATAAACTTTGGCTTTTATCCCCAGCTCCTTCACCGGATTGATGAGAAATTCCATCAACTCTTCGGTCCTTTCGCCGTCACCCCAGTTGCCAATCCATACCAGGTCGCCTTCCTTTTCCTCATCGCGGTTTGGACTGAAGAAATCGGCATCTGCGGCTTCATGCCAGGTCCAGACGTTTTGCACCCAGTTTTTCTCCTGATAGATCTTTTTTATCACCTCTCCAAAAACCAATGCTCCGTCATAGTTCGAAAAATTGAATTTTTTCATGTCTTCTTCAGCGGAAACAGCGCGGTGATGGGTGTCGTGAAATAGCAATTTGTAGCCGAATTTTTCCTTTTGCTCCCCTATTTCGGCTATGAGTTCAGGATCATTCCATTCGTGTACGATCACCAGGTCGGCTTCTCCAAGTATATTGTGATAGTTCAGTTTTTTCCCGGGATTGTAGAACTGCGGATTTAGTGAAGGGTAATACTGCCGGAATTCATCCAACCGCTCTGCCCCGTGGTCCTTCAGCAAATTCTGAAGGCTCCAGCCGCCTTCGGGTTCATAAACGTCCACGTCATGTCCCCTTTTTTGAAGCTCTTTTACAATACCTCTTAAGAAATGCGCATTCCCATGGTTCCAGTCGGAATAGAGGGAATGGTAAAACATCACTATTTTCATATACTCATTAATTTTTGTTCTTTTTCCATTATTTCATGGTACAGCCTGTGATATGCGGCTCCCATTTTGTCTATGGAATAGGTTGCGGCTCTTTCTTTTGCTTTTTCTGAAAGCTCCTGTAAAAACTGAGGGCTTTCCAACAAGCGTAAGACCGTTTTTTCGGCTTCAACTTCGTCTTCCGGATCGAAGAACAAAGCTACATCCTGCCACAGTTCCTTTAGAGTTTCAAGATTGCTTAGCACAAGAGCACACCCATTGCCTGCGGCTTCCAAAATTGCAAGACCAAAAGGTTCATACCGGGTGGGACTGACGAATATGCTGGCTCTTTGCATCCAGTGCTGCACTTCTTCGGCAGACAATTTGCCCAGAAATTTTACATTTTCAAGCCTGCATTTTACTCCTGTATCAGGATTTACGGCTTCTCCGGCAACATATACAGGCCAGGGAAGTTTTGCGGCTATTTTAGAAAGCAGCGGCAGGTTTTTGGCTTCATCCCACATCCTGCCCATACAAAGGATCATTTCCTCTTTAGGCTTTGCTTCAGCAGGATTAATGCTTCTACCATTGTGTATCACTTTTATTTCTGAAGTAAAACCATGAGCCTGCTGCGCTTTATTGAGAATAGCCTGAGTTGGCCCTACAACTATATCTGAAGCCTGCAGTGATTCCTTTACAGTGCGGGTATATTGGTCCCATTCCTGCGGGGCAGCTTTTCCTTTAACAGCCTGCCACCAGGTTTGTACACAGGAGTGAAAAACAGTAACCACGGGTGCAGTCCAGTCTTCCTCCACATGTGCATAATTATTAAAATGAACTATATCCGGTTGAACAGTAGTATAGATGCAGTTGATCCATTTTCTGGATTGCTCCACGTCTTTCCATGGATTTTTCATCCACTCCAGCTTGTAATCGCTCTTGTAAAAGGTGACATTGGGAATTTCTTCCGCTTCTACCTGTTGGGCAGGGGAGGGCCAGCCGCCCATTGCAACCAAATGCACCTGTACGCCATACTGCTCCAGCGCTCTGCAGAGCTCAAGGGAATACACCCAAACTCCGCCTACCGTATCGGTAGTCATCAAAACTTTCATCTTCTTATCTTCCATAGATGCGGTCAATTACTTCTGCTGTTTTTATAAATTCGGTTGCCGATTGTTCGTCGAATCCGTTGTTTTTGATCATGTTCTCTACCCAAACCACTCCGGCGCGGCCGCTCCATTCATCCGGTGGAGTTACAAGTGTTTCGGTTTGAGTACCGTGATATTTTTCTGCCTGAAAATCGTAAAAGGAGCCATTGATATTCCTGAAAGAAGCACCGCCTTTTGTGCCGTAAAAAGTAGCTTCTATTATGGCGTCTTTCCCCGCGGAAACATGCCAGGAACACTCAAGATTAATAGTCTGGTCTTTTCCTGAAGTCATCGCGACACTTGCGAAATCTTCCACGTGTTCTTCAAAGGATGTCAGTTTTTGACCTTTGTGGTAAAGCTGACTTTTCACTTCTGAAATTTCAGGAAAGTTGAGGCTCCAAAGGGCGAGATCCACGAGGTGGATGCCCAGATCCATAACACAACCTCCGCCGGAGCAGTTGATGTCGTAAAACCATTCCTTATCGGGCCCGTAAGCGTTGTGGAACTTGAGGTCAACGGCAAAGATGTCTCCAATTTCTCCTTTTTGAATGGTATTATAAATTGCTTTAAAAGCTTCTGTGTAGCGGTAAGACAGGTCTACAGCCAAAAGTTTATCGGCTTTTCGGGAAGCTTCCACCACCTGTTTCACCTCTTCGGCAGTACGGCCCAGCGGCTTCTGGCAAAAAACTGCTTTTCCGCTTTTCAGGGCATGCATGCTTTGTTCGGCATGCATGGCGCTGGGGGTGGCTATGACGATTCCGTCCAGATTTTCTTCAGCAAAAAGTGCTTCAGGAGAGGTCTTTAAAACGGCATTTTTGGCACTCTTTAATGCTTCGTCTGAATTTTCAGAATTGGGTTCGGTGAGCGCTGTGGCTTCCGCCGTCGTATGGTTAAGAATAGCTTCCATGCGGTTACGGCCTATCCAGCCTACGCCGAGGAAACCCAGAGACAATGATTTTGTGGTTGGTCGTGTTGCGATCATTTAGTTGATGATTAATGCTTTTATAAATCCGTCGGGACGTTCGGTGAGATGCTGGTATGCCTGCTCCATTTCTTCAAGTGAGAATTTATGGGTGAACAGGGGATAAGGATCCATTTTTCCTTCTTCAACAGCCTTAATTGCCGCTCTAATTCCTTTGATATATTGCTGCGGATCTCTTTCGTGGGCACTGATCATGTCAATGCCTCGCCAGTTGAGCATTTGCACGTTCACACTGCGCATCCCGTCCTGGTGAAAGCCGGCAACGATCAGTTTCCCTCTGGTGCCTGTAAGCTCAATGGACAGGTTTAAAGGCCATTCTTTACCCGTGCATTCTATAACACGTTCGCAGAAGTCACCATTAGTTAACTCCTTCACTTTCTCAATGATCTTGTGATGATCATCCATTTCCACAAGATGATCTGCCCCGGCTTGTTTAGCGGTGTCCAATGAGAATTCCCGCCTTGAAACGGCAATAACTTCGGCACCGGCAGATTTCGCTAATTGAACGAGTAGCGTTCCTAAGAATCCGCTACCCACGATGGCTACTTTTTGCCCTTGTTGAATATCGCTGCGCTCAAAAATATTTACCGCACAACCCAAAGGTTCTCCGGGAAAAGCTTTTCCTGCAAGGCTATCAGGCAATTTCACCACGCTCTCTTCTTTTGAGATATCATGAGTGGCGTAAGCATTATAAGTTAGGGCGGTAACTCGGTCTCCTTCTTTTAGATTTTCTACTCCATCGCCAACTGCATCAATTACGCCCCAGCCTTCATGACCTGGTTCACCGGGAGTCACCGGATAATTGAACCAGTCGCGACCTTCCCACACCGGAATGTTAGATGCGCATACGCCACTGCCCTCCATTTTTATACGGACTTCTCCTTTACCGGGCTGCGGAAGATTGATTTCTTTTACAGTAACCTTTTTTGGGGCTGATAAAACTGCTGCTTTTGCTACAGTAGTTTTGTCTGAAACAGGAGATTTCTCCCTGACTGCTTCCGTTGATCTCATATGGCGACTTTCTTATTGGGCGTTAGGTTTTCAGGAAGTTCAATGTTGCGGTTCACGCAAAGCCACTTCAGCAGGTTTTCTACTCCTTCTTCGACGCTGTACCTTGGTTTCCAGCCTGTAGCTTCCTTAAATTTATTGGTGTTTGATACATAATAAAATTGATCCCCGGTTCGCCAGTCTTCAAAGCTTATATCCATTTCCTTTCCGGCTTTGTCTCTTATGATCTCAAGGATCTCCAGGAGACTTACGGTATTTTCGGGTCCGCCACCTATATTGAAAACCTGTCCGGCAAGTTTGTCGATGTTCTTGTGAGCAAGCATAAAAGCATCGATAAGATCCTCAACGAAGAGAATATCTCTTACCTGTTTTCCATTTCCGTAGATGGTCACCGGCTTGTCTTCAAGAGCGCTGATAAGGAAGTGTGCCACCCAGCCCTGATCTTCGGTACCAAACTGGTGTGGCCCGTAAATGCAACTCATTCTAAAAACTGCAGTTTTAAGGCCATAGGTTCTTGAGTAATCAAGTATATACTGGTCTGCCGCACCTTTTGAACATCCGTATGGGCTGTGGAAATCGAGAGGGATCTTTTCATTGATCCCGTATTTTTTCATCTGGGCATCTGCAGGGTGGTATCTGGTTTCGTTCTCTACCATTTCTACGTCCTGAAGGTTTCCGTAAACCTTGTTAGTTGAGGTAAATACCAGCGGGGGCTGATGTTTTGATTTTCTAATTGCCTCAAGAAGATGGAATGTCCCGCTGAGGTTCACATTGAAATCATGAATAGGATTGCTAACTGAAGATGTTACAGCTACCTGTGCACAGAGATGAAAAACTTCGGAAGCATTATTTACACACTGCTGCAGGATGCGGGTTTCATTAATATCTGATATCTGGACGAGAAGGCGCTCTCCGTATTTCTTTCGCAGCCATTGAAGATTTTCTTCCACTCCATCTCTGAACAAGCTGTCGTAGATCATTACTTTTTTTCCTTCTGAAAGGAAGCGGGAGGCAAGGTTGGTGCCAATGAATCCGGCGCCTCCGGTAATCAAGGTATATTTTTCTCCCTCCTGAATCTTGTATTGCTTGTTGATGTAATCCTGTTGATGGATCTTTTCAACCCCGTCTTTTTCAAGCAGCTTGTAAAGGAGTTTTTTGGTGCCATCCGTTTTCTTAAGTCCGAAAAAATATTCACGTTCATCGAGATGATAACCTCCAACCGTGGAATTTTTTGGATCAAGATCTTTTAGGGAATACCAATAAATCCTTCCGGCATTTGCATTCAGAACATTCTTGAATTCCTGATATTGTTTTACTTCATCATTCTGCCAGGTGGAAAAACCGGCTTCAGAGATCCATATCTCCTGCTTATACCCAAACTTGTCAAGAACTTCCCTTATACTTTGAATATTTACTTTCCAACCTCTCCATTGCTGATCAAAAACATGAGGGAACCCGTGTATCCCAATAGCATCTATACAATCCAGCACGTTTTGCTCGATCATCATTTGCAGCCAGTTAGGGTCAATAGGACTCATTCCGCCAAGCAAAGTCTTTTTCCCTCTTTTTTGCGCCCAATGTGCTGCCATTCCTATCATGGTAGAGAACTTGTTCCAGGAATAGTCAAGAGTAAAGTCATACTCTACCTTGTTATTCGGCTCATTCCACAATTCTACCCATTCAAAATACTGCCCGTACCGGGTGATCATCTCATCTATAAAATCTGCATAGGCCTTGAGGTCTTTTGGAGGTGCCGAAGTTTTAGCCATTTCTCCAATAGAAGGAGGGGTATATAGAAAACAGGGCAGGATCTCAACATGAGGATCCAGCTCTGCAAACAACCAGTCATACCATTCCTTCGTTCCTTCCACATACCAGTCTGCCCAGGAAATACCTGTTCGCAGATGTTTTATTCCGAGTTTATTAAAATCTTCAATAGCATTTCTTACCTCATCATATTCACCGGGTCTAAACCATTCAAGAATGCCAAGAGCCGGGGAATTTTCATTTATATTCTTTAATTCGTTCATTGCTGTTCTTTTATACGGTTAGACCTCTGGAAGAAAGTTCACTACTGGCTTTGCTCACATTATCTGTAGCGATCTGTGTCTTAAGCCATTCTGCCAGTTCAAATAAGCCATCTTCAAATTTCACCTGGGGGGTAAAGCCAAGAAGTTTTTCTGTTTTGGAGGTGTCTGCAAAACAATGGCGGATATCTCCAACCCTGTATTTTCCGGTGACTTCTGCTTTTAAATCTTCTTTACCCATCACTCCTGCCAGCTTATCGGCGATTTCAAGGATGCTGTATTTATTTCCGCTTCCCACATTAAATACTTCGCCATCGGCTTCCGGTTTTTCCATGGCAAGCCTAATAGCGCGCGCCACATCTTTTACATGAATAAAATCTCTTTTCTGATTTCCGTCTTCGAAGATCATCGGCGGATTGTTATTCAGCAGTCTTGACGCAAAAATTGCAAGCACTCCCGTGTAGGGATTGGAGAGTGCCTGCCGGGTCCCATAAACATTAAAGAACCTCAATGCGGTTGTAGAGATATTATAGGCTTTTCCTGTTATAAGGCTCAGCCGCTCCTGGTCATATTTTGAAAGCGCATAAACCGAAGAAAGATTGGGTGTTTTGGTTTCGGGAGTTGGAACAGGTCTTAGTTCTTTTCTATTTTCATCATACATCTCCCATTCGCCTTTTTTTAAATCGGATAGCTTTCTTTCGCAATCCATTCTTTTTTCGCCTTTTTCATCAAGATAAAGTCCTTCCCCATAGATGCTCATACTGGACGCAGTAACCAGTTTTTCCACGGGTTTGTCTATTAAAGCTTCCATGAGCACTGCTGTTCCCACATTGTTGACCTCTGTATAATCCTTTATTTGATACATACTTTGTCCTACCCCCACCATTGCAGCGAGGTGGATCACAGCGTCAACCCCTTCAAGGGCTTTGATTACAGCTTCCTTATCACGAACATCGCCAATTTGTAGTTCCACATCGGGATTGAGATAATCTGGACGGGAGGCATTTTCCCCGTGCACCTGTTCAGAAAGATTATCCAGGGCCCGCACCTGATATCCTTTGTTCAAAAGTTCATCTGCGAGATGGGATCCTATAAATCCTGCTCCTCCTGTTATCAAGACTCTTTTCTGCATCAATTTAAGTTTTGGTTAGTTAGAATTGTTGTAAGGTTGGTCTGGTTATAATTTTATTTATACAGGTTCCTTTTTTTTTGTTGAGGGCATACCATACATCTTCGGCAATCTCTTCGGGAGCTATTGCACCCATACCCATTTTTTCTACAGAATTGTCTCCGGATACCTGGGCTTCATAAAAGTTTGTGTCTACAATACCCGGGCTTACCACTGTGACGCTGATATGTGGGAGCGTTTCCAATCTTAAAGTTTCTGCTATGACTTCAAGGGCTGTTTTTGAGGCCGCGTAAATTCCACCATAGGGATGTGGTTGATTAGCAGATACTGAAGAAATAAAAACTACATTTCCCTTTTCTTCGGAAAGCATGTTAGGGGTAAAGGCCCGAATACATCTTAAGGCTCCCATAACATTGATATCAAGGATCTCTTTCCATTTTTCAGGATCTCCCTCTGTTAGCTTTTCAGATATTCCGCGTCCCGCATTGAGGATGAGGTAGTCGGGATGACCAAAATTTTCTGTTGTCCAGGCGTAGAGTTCATCAACGTCCTTTCCTTTGGCCACATTACATTTTCGGAAATATATTTCGGTATCATCATCCCCGTTCTCTGCAACATCTGCAATGATCACCTTAATCCCCTCGCGACTTAATTTTTTGGCTATTGCTTTCCCTATTCCGCTGCTTCCGCCGGTGATCAGTGCAAGTTTAGAATAAGTGTTTTCCTTCATAATCGTGTAATACGTTTAGAGCCATTTTACGCCGCATTTTTCGGCAGGAAGGTCGGGTAGGGGGGATGTTAAAAACCTGCGGAAAAAAAAACGGCAAAGTTTGCCTGCCGCTTCATTTTCAAAGGTATATAAGGAGCTTGTGAAATTGTATTAAAGCAAGCCTAAAACATTCTTAAACACCGCGACTTTACTAAGGGTTTCAGAGAGGATCAACAGCAAAAAAATTTATGGTGTTTCGGTGTAATTTCAATTAATGATAGCAGCAACATCAATGGATGCTGCTGCTGCTAAAAAATAAAACAGGAGCAATTGCTCCTGTTTTTGTAATAATCCAATTAAGATAACTTTAAGATCGGGAATATTTCTGAAGATTTTTTTGCCATTTTATCGCATTATCAAGCCGCTCTGTCTTTTGAGTAACCGGGTCTTCTTCTTCGGCATAAAATATTAACTTTTTGACACCTCCATCGGTGTTTTTCATTTGAAGTGAAATTTCACGAACCTCATCAAGATTTGAAATAGAAGCTCCGTCTTCATTTGTCTTTAAAAGCTCGATTTTAGTGTCCTGTTCTAAATCTATGGTCTTAAGTTTTGCATCGCTTCCCGATTTTATAAGGAAGAATTTCCTTGCAGTTTTGTCCAGGCCTAAAGAAAGGCCATTGATGTTTTCGGTTTCATCAAGTTTGAAACCCTGCTGTTGTACCAAAAATGCTAATTTCTTTGCTCTTTTCTTTTCCTGAAAAGACTGGTTGTAAACCATATATCCTACCGGAGCTACGAATAATATCAATAGTCCGAAACCCATTAGGGCTGAAGCTGTATCCATTTTATTTAATTTTTAATTGTGAACTTTTAATTTGAAACTGTGCAAAATTTGCAGGATTCCGGGTTCACAAGAAAAAATGCTTCGGAAAGAGTTGCTGGGAAAGATTTCTTCGAATATCCCTGATAAAGAAGTGAGCTGCAGCTTCCGAAGGAACAACAAAAAGATCAAAACCGTAGGGAATAACCGAATGCAGCGGGAAAAACGAGGGTTCAGAAAGATCCGGGATCTCCTGAAATGGATTTTCCCTTAAGGCATAGAAAGAAAATCCGGCGGCTCTTAATTCTTCAGCAGGAAATTTATCTTCCTTAACTTCAGAAGCGGGAAAATTAAACGCAGAAACCTCACCTATACTTAGAAAAGTGAGAAGGAGAAGTAAATATTTTCCGAAGTTTTTCATCTGCTGCTGCTGCAGATAAAAGTAATCAAAAAGTGGACCGATTATAAGAGTTTAACAGCGTCTTTCGCAAAATAACTCGCGATCATATGAGCTCCGGCTCTTTTAATTGCCGTAAGCTGTTCCAGCATCACGGCATCGTGATTTAGCCAACCTTTTTCGGCTGCAGCTTTGAGCATGGAATACTCGCCGCTTACCTGGTAAACTGCAACGGGAACATTAACTTTGTTCCTGATGTCACGTACAATATCGAGGTAACAAAGTCCCGGTTTCACCATAACAATGTCTGCACCTTCTTCAATATCCTGCAGGGTTTCTTTTACCGCCTCTTCCCGGTTAGCAGGATCCATTTGATATGTCTTTTTATCTCCAAATCCCGGAGCAGAATCTAAAGCGTCACGGAAAGGCCCATAAAAAGCTGAAGCGTATTTGGCACTGTAACTCATTATTCCGGAATTTACATGACCTTCCTGTTCCAGGAGTTCCCGAATGGCTTTTATTCTTCCATCCATCATATCGCTCGGCGCCACGAAATCGGCACCTGCTTTTACATGTGAAAGTGACATTTTTGCCAGCACTTCTTTGGTTGAATCATTAACGATTTGACCGTTTTCCACGATACCATCGTGACCGTAGGAAGAGTAGGGGTCAAGAGCTACATCTGTCATCACCAGCATATCGGGTGCCGCGTCTTTCACTGCCTTAACAGCACGTTGCATAAGCCCGTCCTTGTTGAGAGCTTCTGTTCCTTTATTGTCTTTAAGATTATCGGGTACTTTGACAAAGAGCAAAACCGATCTCAAACCAAGATCCCACAGTTCCTTCACCTCCTTTTTCAAAAGATCAAGACTGTACCTGTAATAATTGGGCATGGATGTAATTTCTTCCCTTACATTTTGTCCCTCTACCACAAACATGGGCACAATAAAATCATTAGGAGTTACAATTGTTTCCCTTACCAGGCTTCTTATAGCTTCTGTTGTTCTAAGTCTTCTATTTCTTATTAACATGTCTAAAGTTCAAAATTTAATGTTTAAGGTTCAAGGTTAGTGTCTTTAATTAAGTCTGAACACTGACCAGTGAACACTGACCACTAATTTACACCCATTCTCTCGGATTCTCCAACACCCGCACCAACTTCTCCTCTTCACTCCCCGGTGCCGGATGGTGATCGTAAACCCATTGCACATGCGGGGGAAGACTCATTAAGATGCTTTCAATGCGACCATTGGTTTTTAGTCCAAACAAGGTACCCTTGTCATGGACAAGATTGAATTCCACATAACGGCCGCGTCTAATTTCCTGCCAGGTTCGTTGTTCTTCATTGTATGGCAGGTCCTTTCTTTTTTCCACAATTGGAACATATGCTTCTAAAAAGCTATCGCCTACATCTGTGACAAAAGCATACCACGCCTCTGCCGATCTCTCTTCGGACGGCTTCAGGTAATCAAAGAACAGACCTCCTATTCCCCGGGCTTCGCCCCTGTGGGAATTATAGAAGTACTCATCACACTTCCTCTTAAATTCGGTGTAAAAACCGGAATCATGTCTGTCACAGGCGGCTTTACAAATTTGGTGAAAATGCTGTGCGTCCTCTTCAAAAAGGTAATACGGAGTAAGGTCCTGTCCGCCACCAAACCAACTATCAACAGTGTTTCCTGATTTGTCATACATTTCAAAATACCTCCAGTTGGCGTGTACTGTAGGGACCATTGGATTCTTAGGGTGCAGTACAAGACTGATTCCGCAGGCGAAGAAATCCACATCTCCCACCCCAAAATGCTGTTGCATGGCCGGGGCAAGTGGACCGTAAACTTTCGAAATATTCACGCCTCCTTTTTCAAACACAGCACCGTTTTCAATAACTCTGGTACGGCCGCCTCCACCTTCTTCTCTTTCCCAGAGATCTTCCTTGAAAACAGCCTCTCCATCTATAGCCTCCAGATTGGCGGTGATCCTGTCCTGCAGGTTTTGGATGTATGCGTAGAACTTTTCTTTCATTTGAGCTTCTCGATAAAAACTAAATTTTCTCTTTCTTCTTCTATTTCCTCCAGGCTCACCACTTGAATTGCTTCCCTGGTTTTTTGCTGCAGGAACAACACTACCTGCTCTTCACTTCCTGAAAACCGAAGAAAGATTTCCCTTCCTATCCTGTTGTTATGAAGATCCATTCTTCTTGCAAGGGCTTCATTTGGAGAAAGCCGCTCATGAAGATCTGTTATTTCCCTGCTCCAACTCACCGATTTTTCCTGAGACCCGGCAATATTTAAACAGTATTTACAAATCAAATAGTTCCACAGCGCGTGACGAAAGGCATTTGTCCTGTTGTCCTCGTGATGCAATTCCCCATAAAGGCGGTTACATATTTCCACCGCCTGGTGGGTTGCTTTGTAGGTGGGGAGAAGGAAAAAAGGCCGCCTTAAAAAAATAACGCAAAGAACAACGAGTTCCCTAAAATTGAGAGTCGCTATTCTTCTTAATATCGTCATTTTTATGAAACCTTATACTCTTTCACCGCTTCCACGAATGCAATAGCATTTTCAACAGGAATATCGGGCAAAATTCCATGGCCAAGGTTGACCACATACTTATCCTTTCCGAATTCGTTGATCATGTGATGCACCATCTCTTTGATCTTTGACGGCGGAGAATATAACCTGCTGGGGTCAAAATTACCTTGTAAAGTGATATTTCCACCGGTTAATTTTCTTGCCATCTGTGGCGAACAAGTCCAGTCCACACCCAGGGCAGAAGCGCCTGAAGCTGCCATTTTATCTAAAGCAAACCAGCAGCCTTTCCCAAAAGCAATCACCGGAGTTTCTCCTTTAAGCGCGTCAATGATCTGCTGAATGTACTTCCAGGAGAATTCCTGATAATCTTCCGGAGAAAGCATGCCACCCCATGAATCAAAGATCTGCACTGCGTCAACTCCGGCCTCTACCTTTGCCTTTAAATAGGCAATGGTAGTGTCGGTGATCTTCTGAAGCAGGGTATGTGCCGCCTGCGGATTTGTAAAACAGAATTTCTTGGCAATATCAAAGTTTTTGGAGCCCTGTCCCTGCACTGCATAGCACAGGATAGTCCAGGGAGAACCTGCAAAACCTATTAACGGTACTTCGTCATTAAGTTCCCTCTTTGTCATCTTTACGGCTTCCATAACATACCCCAATGTTTCGTGTACATCAGGAACTATTACTTTTTCCACATCACCCGTTGATCTTACAGGATGAGGTAGCCAGGGTCCTAATCCCGGCTTCATTTCCACCTCTATATTCATAGCCTGCGGCACTACCAGAATGTCACTGAAAAGGATCGCCGCATCTGTTCCCACCTGGTGAATGGGCATCACGGTGATTTCAGTAGCAAGTTCCGGGGTACGGCAACGGGTGAAGAAATCATATTTGTCTTTCAGCTTCATAAAATCGGGAAGGTAGCGTCCTGCCTGTCGCATCATCCATACCGGCGGGCGTTCTACGTTTTCACCTTTTAAAGCTCGAAGAAAGAGGTCGTTTTTTATCATAATATTTTTTTATTCCAATGTTAATTCCTGGGATAAAGAAATTCTTTTGATGTCATGCACCTCCAAAAAATTTTCTTTACCTCCAAAATGATCTAAAATTTGGTCTGTTTCCAGAATTTTGTTAGAACCATTCATAACCTCCTTATAGGAGGAAAAAGAGTAGTTTCTGAAATCTTCTCCAAAATGAATTTGAGGATTTAAATTTACGTAGATTATCAGTTGTTTTAGGTACTTTTCACTGTCTACTTGAATTCTTTTGAAATGTTTTTCGAAAAGGCTTCCGGTTCTATTGTCGGCCTTGTTATAAGCTTTGGCGTAAGAATTAAAGAAATTTGAAAAAGATTGAGTGACTTCTTTTGGATTTCCATCAATTCGAATCACCAGGTGAAAATGGTTCTGAAGAAGACAGTAGGCATAAGTTGAAATTTTTTCAGAAAGATATTTATGGTATTGCTTCAGAAAATAAACTTTGTTTTCGTCATTAGAAAAAATGTTCGTTTTATTAATCCCTCTATTGTAGATGTGGTAAAAGCTATCTTTTTCTAAAACTTCTAATTTCATCCTTCTACTTTCTAGACCTGCAAGGTCTTTTTTTGACCTTGTAGGTCTCTTTTGTACAATCATCAGAAGACCTACAAGGTTTTGGAAACCTTGCAGGTCAGGTAGTCCATTATCATTTAAAATATTTCACCACCTGTACGATCACGTTCTCAATGGAAGGTGTCGAGGCAACAATTATATTTGAAGTGTGTTTTTTAGCCTCTGAAGCCGTGGTTTTGCCAATGCAAAAGGCAACACTTTCTGCAAGTTCATTCTCGCTACAGTAGCTTTTGACAGCACTGGGACTAAAAAATAGCACGCCGTCAAAGATACGATCAATTTTTTTTGAGACAGGTTGAGTGTCGTAGACTTCGATCTCAGTGAGCTTTACTCCCGCATCCTTTAAACGCTTCGGAAGTTCATTAAGCCTTCTCTTGCCGCAGAAAAAAAGAAACTCTTTTTCTCTCAAATCCTTAATTATTTCTGAAGCCAGCTCACTACCGTAGTTGGCCGAAAAGTAAACTCTAAAACCATTTTTACTCAGGAATTCCGCAGTCTTTTCTCCAACACAAAAGATATTCTTCTGCTGTAATTGCTTTTTTGAAGGGTGCTCTAAAATTGCTTTTACTGCATTCTTGCTGGTGAAAATGATATTCGGGGGAATTTCCGGAATATCAAAGGACAAAGGAAGTATAGATATAAAATCTCTTTCCACCAATCCTATTCCCCGGTTGAGAAGCAATTCCTTCTGATTTACTGATAATTTTTTAGTCGAAAGTACAGTGACCCGGCTCTCTTTGGAGGGTTGAAAAGTGGAGTCTGGATCTTTTTTTTCTAACAAACTGTAGAGTTTCAAAATAGGAATTACTTCAGCAGGAGAAGAATTATCCTTTGGTATTATTGACCTGCTGCTTAATCTCCTTCATGAGTTCTGCGCCACCGGATTGCAGGACCTCTTCCGCACAGGCTTTTCCGAAGCCTTTATTTTCAGAAACAGCAATAGTCTTTTCCACGCCTATTCTTTGTTGCCCATCCAGACTGAACAGAGCAGCTTTAAAGTGGATCTTGTCACCTTCAATGGTAGCCAATGCTCCAATGGGCGCCGTACATCCTCCCTCAAGGATTCTTAGAAATTCCCGCTCAATATGAACACAAATTTGAGAGGGTTCATGATTTAAAGCGGCAAGTGCCTTTCTGCAAAAATCATCTTCCTCTTTTGCAACCACCAGCATCGCACCCTGTGCAGGCGCCGGAATCATCCATTTGAGATCTATATAAGAATCGGGTTTCAGGTTGATGCGCTCAAGTCCGGCAGCCGCGAAAATAGCTCCGTTCCAGTCGCTGTCCTGTAGTTTTTGGAGCCGGGTATTGACATTTCCTCTTAGATCTACGATCTCATGATTGGGATATTTGTGCAACCATTGCGCCTGCCTTCGCAGACTACCTGTCGCCACAACTCCTTCTTCATTCAGAAAATTGGTGCCTTTATGGATCAAAATATCCTGAGTATGTGCCCTTTTTAGAACTGCAGCTTCAACAATACCTTTGGGAAGCGCGGTAGGAACGTCTTTCATGGAATGCACAGCGATGTCTATAGCATCTGTGAGCATGGCAACATCCAGTGTCTTAGTAAAGATTCCGGTAATGCCGAATTCATATAATGGTTTATCCAGTACCAGGTCTCCCTGAGATTTTACCGGTACAAGCTCGGTTTTATGACCCAGTTTCTCCAGCGCACTTTTTACAGTATTAGCCTGCCAAAGCGCAAGTTCACTGTCCCGGGTCCCTATGCGGATTACCCTGCTCATTTCTTTACAGGTTCTTCCAGTTGGAAAACCTTTTGGATAAGCTCCAGGCTTTCATCGGTTGAATTTGAATCCCCTCTAAGGTGATTCGCAAACTGCTTCATGATCTTTTGGATGATCCTGTCTCCAAGGATCTCTGCTTGCCTGTCATTAAAGTTTTCGATCTTTCTGCGTTGAAAATCTACCTCGGCATCTTTCATATCCTTCAGCTTTTTCTTTAAAGCTTTAATGGTAGGCGCGAATTTTCGGGTTTCAAGCCAGGTATTGAATTCGGCTTCCATTTCAGAAATGATCTGCTTTGCCTGCGGAATGGCTGCCTTGCGACGTTCCAGGGTCTCATCTGTCATTTGTGACAGGTGGTCCAGGTGTATTACCGATACTCCCGGAAGGTCCTGCACTTCATCTGAAACATTCTTGGGAATAGAAAGGTCAAGGATCAAAAGATCTTTCTTGTTGTAAATAAGTTCTTTGGTAATGGTTGGGGTTTGAGCCCCGGTAGCTACAATAAGAATATCTGCCTGGCGAATTTCGGCCTGTAGATCGGCGTAATCCTTTACCGTAAGTTCAAATTTTCCTGCGATCTTTTCAGCCTTCTCTTTGGTACGGTTGATAAGCGTGATCTTATGATTCTTGGTATGCTTCACCAGATTTTCACAGGTGTTGCGGCCAATTTTACCGGTTCCAAAAAGCAGAATATTTTGGTCTGCCGGATTCTCGTAATTTTTTAGAATATATTGTACAGAAGCGAAACTCACTGAAGTAGCCCCGGAAGAGATATCGGTTTCATTCTTAATGCGCTTGCTCGTTTGGATCACCGCATTTACCAGCCTCTCTAAAAACGGATTTGAGACTCCTATATCCTTTGACTGATTAAATGCCGATTTTAATTGGCTGATTATTTCAAAGTCTCCAAGGATCTGGCTGTCCAGCCCTGTCCCCACCCGAAACATATGAGAAATAGCCTCTTTGTTTTTATACACGTAGGCAACCTTCTCAAATTCTTCAACCGTACCATGCGTGTGTTCGCATAGCAGTTTGATCAATTGAAAAGGATGTTGCGCAAAACCATAGATCTCGGTTCTGTTGCAGGTAGAAGTTATTAGGAGTTCGTCGATACCTTCAGCCTTTGCCTGCTCAAGCAAATTCCGTTTACCAACATCATCCAGGCTAAAATGTCCTCTAACTTCTGCGTCGGCTTTTTTATAACTCAGCCCAATGGTATAAAAATGTTTTCCTCTTGAAATATTATAATCTTCCATGTACCTGATTAGGAATTCAACTGGCAAATTTAAGATAACACTAAAGTTAAAAGTAACGCTCAAAGTATAATTTTTGTCGCTGCAGGCGATTTTACGCCAAAAACTGATCATTATCATATTTTCAGACTATTTTTGTGCGTCAAAAGGGGAGTTTCAGCAAAATTGTTTAGAGTGAGTCTAAATAGAAGCTGCTGAAAGTTGTGAAATCAAAAGAGATTCCTATGGAAGAAAATATCGCTCAAGGTACCTTTGAAAAAACAAAACTGGAAGAAGGTTTTTACCTGCTTAAATTTCAGAATTTGAATAAGACCCCTGTAAAAGTTCAGCGGAATATCAACAGTAGTTTTATTCAATTCCATTTTTCAGGAAAAGGGGAAAACAGGTTCTTCTTCAACAATGGTGGCTATAAAATAAGCCTAAGTGAAGAAAATTCCCTGCTTTTGTACAATCCAAAACGTGACCTACCTATAGACCTGGAACTTGAACCTAATGGCTGGGTAGTGTCTATCGTGATCTCCATTAAAAAATTTCATGCCCTTTTTTCTGAAGAGGCGGGTTATATCAGTTTTTTGAACCTGGAGAATCGCGACAAACAATATTATAAAGACCTGCCGCTTTCTCCCGGAATGGTCATTGCGCTCAACCAGGTTCAGAATTATAATGTAGGTTTAACGATCAGAAACCTGTATTATAAAGCCAAGGCTTATGAGCTGCTTAGCCTGTACTTCAACAGGGGGAAAGAGCCCGATGTAGAGCAATGTCCATTTCTTATAGATGAAGAAAATGTCCTTAAGATCAGGAAAGCTAAAGATATTGTGATCGCCAATATGGCCGAACCGCCTTCTCTTCAGGAGCTTTCCAGGGAGATTGGCTTAAGCCTGAAAAAATTGAAAGAAGGATTTAAACAGATCTATGGAGATTCTGTTTTTAGTTTCCTGTTTGACTATAAAATGGAGTATGCAAGAAAGCTCCTTGATTCGGGAGAGTATAATGTAAATGAAGTGGGACTAAAAGTGGGATACAGCACTTCAAGTCATTTTATTGCTGCCTTCAGGAAAAAGTTTGGAACAACCCCAAAGAAATATCTCATGTCGCTTTCTTCGGAAACATAGAAATAACCTTCTTCAATGGAACTATCAGATCTTGATCTTCAAAGAATTTTCCGCAGGAATTTTAAATCGTATTTTTGATCCCAAATTCAACAAATGAGCAAAGGAGTTTTACTTGTTAATCTGGGTTCCCCCGATAGCACAGATCCTAAGGATGTAAAGAAATACCTGGATGAATTCCTCATGGATGAACGGGTGATCGACGTGCCTTACTGGGCCCGGACGTTATTGGTGCGGGGAATCATTTTAAATACCAGACCTAAAAAGTCGGCAGAGGCCTATGAAAGGATCTGGTGGGAGGAAGGTTCACCTTTGATCGTGCTTTCGGAAAGGCTGCAGGCTAAGGTAAGTGAGCTCACTTCTGTTCCCATCGCTCTGGCTATGCGCTACGGAAAACCTTCCATCAAAAGCGGACTTCAGGAATTACATGAGAAAGGAGTGGATGAGGTACTTATTTTTCCTCTTTATCCACAGTTTGCAATGGCGACTACTGAAACTATCCTGGTATTGGCAGAAGAGCTTCGGAAAAAGCATTATCCGCAGATGCAGTTCACATCGGTTCCTGCATTTTATAATCATGCCGATTATATTAGGGTACTCGGGACCAGCATTTCAGAATCTCTGAAAGGAGTGGAATTTGACCACCTTTTGTTTTCCTATCATGGGGTGCCGAAAAGGCACATCAGGAAAAGTGATATTACCAAAAGTCATTGTAAGATCGACGGCAGTTGCTGCCAGACACCATCGGCCGCACATCAATTTTGCTACAGGCACCAATGCTATGAAACCACCAGGCTGGTGGCCGAATATCTGGGGCTCGAAAAAGGCAAATATTCGGTCTCGTTTCAATCCAGATTAGGTTTTGATCCGTGGTTACAGCCCTATACCGATCGTACCATAGAACGCAAAGGTCTGGAAGGTGTAAAAAATCTGGCCATCGTTACCCCGGCTTTCGTTTCAGACTGTTTAGAAACCCTGGAAGAGATCGCCATGGAGGGAAAAGAGATCTTCGAAGAAGTGGGAGGTGAAAAATTTACTGTTGTACCTTGTTTAAATGATCGCGATGATTGGGTGAGAGTGCTTTCCCGTTGGATTGATGAATGGGCGAAACAGGAAGTAACGGTGTAAATAATAAAACTTCAGCATAATTGGACTACTACAATTACATCAAAGCCTTACATCTCATTTTTGTGATCACCTGGTTTGCCGGCCTGTTCTACATTCCGAGGTTGTTTATCTATCATATAGAGGCTTCAGAAAAACCGGAGCCCGAAAACAGCATTTTAACCACCCAGTTAAAATTGATGACCAAAAGATTGTGGTATATCATCACCTGGCCTTCCGCAGTCCTAGCCACATTATTCGCGGTTTGGCTTTTGATCCTGGTGCCGGGGTGGCTGCAAATGCCGTGGATGCATGTAAAACTGGCTTTTGTGGTCCTGCTCTTCGCCTACCACTTTAAATGTCATCATATTTTCAAGCAGATGCAGCATGACAAGATCACCTGGACCTCCAATCAAATGCGGCTGTGGAATGAGGTGGCTACGCTCATTCTTTTTGCCGTGGTCTTCCTGGTTATACTTAAGGATGCCTTAAACTGGATCTATGGAGTGATAGGGATTTTTTTACTGGCCGCAATGCTTATGTTGGGGATCAAGATCTACAAGCGCCTTAGGTCCAAAAATCCCAATTTGTAGACTGGTTTGATAATTGTTGCCTATTTTAGACAGATAAAATTAAATAACTTTTGAAATTCTCCTTAAGAACCCGGCTTTTCCTTTCTATGATAGCATTGGTATTGCTGGCTTCGATCCTGATTGGCGGCATTACTATTCTGCAGTACAAGAAGGAAGCCCAGGATTATCACCGGGAGCGCCTGGAGAGAAAGGAAGAAGCTATTAGGGAGCACATCAAATTTGTGATGGAGAGCACCACCTATGAGGTAAGTGAAGAAAATGTTTATCTCATTCTCAAACAGGATGATAAAATCCACGAGATCTCGCAGGTACATAATATGCCTATCAATATTTACAGCCTGGGTGGGGATATGATTTTAAAATCGAACCAGTCCTTTTTTCCGGACACTACAGATCTTCAGCTAGATAAGGAAATTTTGACTGAATTGGCGTCTTCTTCCCGAAAAAGGGTATTGAGGCAAACGGTCAAAAATGACAAAAGATTCCAGTCTTCCTATACCTATATAACCGACAATAAATTTCGGCCACTGGCGGTCCTTAATTTACCATACCTGGAAGATGATTATTTCATCACCCGCGACCTGCAGAATTTTCTAATCCGGCTTACCGAGGTTTATCTTTTCATGTTAGTTTTAGCTATTCTGCTTGCCTATTTTCTCTCCAAATACATCACCCGAAGCCTTAAGACTATTTCAGAAAAGATCCACCAGACGCGGCTGGATAAAAAGAACCAGAAGATCGAGGTGGGGAACGTAAGTGAAGAGATCTTCACCCTGGTTACGGCATACAATTCCATGATAGACGAGCTGGAAGAAAGTGCGGTAAAACTGGCAACAAGCGAGCGGGAGCAGGCCTGGAGGGAGATGGCAAAGCAGGTTGCTCACGAGATCAAGAACCCGTTGACGCCAATGAGGCTGAGTGTGCAGAATTTCCAGAGGAAATTTGACCCCAATGATCCGCAGATGCGGCAAAAGGTGGACGAATTCAGCGACACGCTCATCACACAGATAGATACTATGAGTTCCATTGCTTCTGCTTTTTCCAATTTTGCAAAGATGCCGGCGCAACAGAATGAAAGGCTAAATGTCCCGAAAATAGTAAAACTGGCGCTCGATATTTTTAATGAAGATTACATCATGTTCTCTACTGAAAAGGAGGAGATCATTGCCAAATTTGACCGCACCCAATTAATCAGGGTAGTGACAAATCTGGTGAAGAATGCTGTACAGGCGGTGGATCAAAAAGAGCATCCCGCTATCCTGGTCACGGTGACCGAAGAGGAAGGGCATGCATGCTTAATTGTTTCAGATAATGGAGTGGGTATAACCGAAGAGAACAAAAGCATGATCTTTGAACCCAAGTTTACCACCAAATCCAGCGGGATGGGACTTGGCCTGGCTATGGTCAAAAATCTTATGGAGAGTTGCGGCGGGAGTATCGAATTCACATCGAAATTAAATAAAGGCACTATCTTTAAAGTTCATTTTCCAAAATAAATAATATGGATTTCAATAATATACTTTTCGAACAAAGCGGAAACATTGCTTATATCACTATTAACAGGCCCACCAAGCTTAATGCGTTAAATAAAGCCACCATTTCTGAGCTTAATGATGCTTTTTCTGCTGCGGAAGAAATAGAGGATATAAAAGTGATCATCCTTACCGGAAGCGGTGAAAAAGCCTTTGTGGCAGGAGCCGATATTAGTGAGTTCGCAAATTTTTCTGTGGAAGAAGGCCAGCAGCTTGCAGCCGAAGGTCAGGCAAAGCTTTTTGATCTCGTGGCTAATTTTCCCAAACCCGTTATAGCGGCTGTAAATGGATTTGCCCTTGGTGGCGGATTAGAACTTGCCATGGCAGCACACTTTAGGATCGCCAGTGATAATGCAAAAATGGGATTACCAGAAGTCTCCCTGGGAGTTATTCCCGGTTACGGCGGAACTCAAAGGCTACCTCAGTTAGTGGGTAAGGGAAGAGCTATGGAAATGATCATGACAGCGGGAATGATCGATGCCAAACAAGCATTGGAATACCATCTCGTAAACCACGTCACTTCTCCTGAAGAACTTATTCCGCTTGCCGAAAAAATTGCCGGTAAGATCCTCAACAATTCCATGGTAGCCGTTGCCGCAGCTATAAAAGCGGTAAATGCCTCCTACGATAATACTGTAAACGGTTTTGAAGTTGAGGTCGAAGAATTTGGAAAAGCTTTTGGTACAGAAGATTTTAAAGAAGGAACTTCAGCATTTCTAAATAAACGCAAAGCGAACTTTCCGGGAAAATAGTCCTTATGGAAATTTTCCTATTATAAGGAATTTTTCCTATTTTTGCTCCTTATGGAGAGGAGCGGGTACATCAAAGGCAGGGGAGCACAGCATCAGGTCAAGAACAGGTTTGACACCCTAGCCTATGAGATGCGGGATGATTTCCTGAATTTTTGTGCAGTAGAAGGGGAAGAGGCTATCTCTTCAAAAACGGCTTTTATTGACACCTTTCCAAAAACCATCGTGAATAAAGTCACCAGCCCCGATGTGGGGCTGGAGTTTTCTCTCAACCCATACCAGGGCTGTGAACACGGCTGTGTTTACTGCTACGCAAGGAATTCACATGAATACTGGGGCTATGGTGCAGGGCTGGATTTTGAACAAAAGATCCTTGTAAAACGAAATGCAGTCGAGCTGCTTGAGCAAAAACTCCGTAGCAAGAGCTGGAAAGCTGCACCTATCGTGCTTTCCGGAAATACAGATTGCTATCAACCGGTAGAACGCAGGCTGGAGATCACCCGAAAGTTGCTGCAGGTGTTCCTTAAGTATAAACATCCTGTGGGGATCATTACCAAAAATGCCCTGGTTCAGCGGGATGTGGATATCCTGGAAGAACTTGCAAAGGATAACCTGGTGCGGGTAAATCTGTCTATTACTTCCCTGGATGAAAAGACCAGGCAGCTGCTGGAACCCCGCACTGCGAGCATCAAAAAACGTCTGCAGACCATTGAAGTGTTGCATTCCAGGGGGATTCCTGTGAGTGTAATGATGGCACCAATTATACCTTCCATCAACAGCCATGAGATCCTGCCCCTGGTGAAGGAGATTGCCGAAAGAGGTGCCTGCGGAGTTGGATATACCGTAGTTAGGCTGAATGGCGCTATAGGCGAAGTCTTTTCTGCCTGGATAAGGAAAGCCATGCCGGACCGCGCAGAAAAGGTCCTTCACCAGATCGCCGAATGTCACAAAGGAAATCTTAATGACAGCCGCTTTGGCACCCGAATGAAAGGCGAAGGAAATATTGCGGACCAGGTCGCCCAGCAATTTGCCCTGGCAAGAAAATTATATTTAAAAGATAAAGAGCGCCCTAAACTCAATTGCGATCTACATCAGCAGTATAAGGACGGGCAAATGAAGCTATTCTAAAAATCCCATTTTTGAGAGGTTATTCCCCATTCTTCATAGAACTCCTTTAGAAAATGCTCCATAAAATCATGTCTTTCTGCAGCCAGTTTTTTCCCGGTGTTGGTGTTCATCCGGTCCTTTAGCAAAAGTAGTTTTTCGTAGAAGTGATTGATAGTTGGAGCGGTAGATTTCTTGTATTCCTCTTTGCTCATGTTGAGGTTGGGTTTGATATCAGGATCAAAGAGAGGCCTGTTTTTAAATCCGCCATAATTGAAGGTACGGGCAATCCCTATTGCACCCAGCGCATCCAGCCGGTCTGCATCCTGCACCACCTGAAGTTCGGGTGAATTGAAAGTCTGCTGTTCATTTCCACCTTTAAAGGAGACCCACTTGATAATGTTCTCCACATGTTGGATTATCGTTTCGGGCACTTTTTTTCTTTCCAGAAAATCCCGTGCGATCTTAGGGCCTACTGACTCATCTCCATTATGGAATTTATAGTCGGCAATGTCATGAAGCAGGGCTCCCAGTTCTACAACGAACAGGTTGACATCTTCACCTGCCGCAATCTCCCTGGCGTTCTTAAGTACTCTCTGAATATGAAACCAGTCATGGCCTCCTTCTGCATCTTTAAGCTTTTGCTGCACGAATTCTGTGGTTTCGGCAATGATCTGTTCTTTATCCATACTAGATGATATCGGCAGTAATACTTCGTTCTACTTTAGCTACCAGGGCTTCAGGATCATCTGAATTTGCAGAAAAGGGTTCGTGGACCTTCAACCTTAAATGTACTCCTATTCCCATTGGAAAGCTTCCGTAGCGAAAGAGCTTCCAGCTGTTGTTGATGGTAATGGGAACTATAACGGCTTCGGGCATTTTTTTGATCAAAAGCTGTAAACCTTGTACGGCAAACTTTTTAGGTGCACCGGTACGGCTGCGGGTGCCTTCAGGAAAAATAACGGCAGACCTTTTATTCTGGTTGAGGTAATCTGCAAACTTGCTCATCTTCACCAACGCTTCCCTGCCATTTTTGCGGTCTATAAGGAGATTTCCCCCGTGCCTTAAATTGAAGGAGATGCTGGGAATGCCTTTACCCAATTCCTTTTTACTGACAAACTTCGGGTGGTGTTCCCTAAAATGCCAAATGATGGGAGGGATGTCATACATACCCTGGTGGTTAGCTACAAAAATGCAGGACTTATCAATTGGCAGCTGGTATGGATTTTCTATGCTATATCGCGTACCCAATAGGTTAAGGCAGCGCAGCAGGAAAAAATTAAAGATATCAACACTTTTTTTATGAGCCTCATAGCCGCCAAGCTTTAGGCAAATCCACTGTATGGGGTGGAAAACCAAGAGGTTGATGAAGAAAAAAATGTAAAAAACTACCGAAAGCGGGTAGGAAAGGATCTTTTTAAAAGTTTTCATTTGCACTTCCTTACAGAAGCCGCAATTTCTGCAATTTTATCCTGCTGTGCAAAAATTGAATTAAGCCTGGAGGTTTTCAGATTTACCAGGTTTTTTTAAAAGAAAAGCCTGTCAAAAATTTAATTCTTGACAGGCTTTAAAAACTTCTCTCTGCTTTTTAGCAGAATTCGTTGAAGGCTTCAGTAAGATTATCGGCAATAATTTCGGCCGGACGTCCTTCGATGTGGTGTCTTTCAAGCATGTGAACCAGCTCACCATCTCTAAACAAAGCCATTGATGGCGAAGAAGGAGGGAATGGCACCATATAATCGCGGGCTTTATCTGTTGCTTCACGATCTACCCCTGCAAAAACAGTCACCAGGTGATCAGGTCTTTTGCTGTTTTGTAAAGACATTCTGGCTGCCGGCCTTGCGTTAGCCGCGGCACATCCGCAAACAGAATTCACCACTACCAGGGTAGTACCTTTTCTGGCAATTGCCTCATCAACCTGCTCTTCTGTATGTAATTCTTCAAAACCAATGCTGGTAAGGTCCTCACGCATAGGCTTAACTAATTCCGGTGGATACATATATTTAAATTTTGTAATTAGAACTAAAGTGCAAAGATACCAAATAATTACAAGTGCATAAATTTTAGGCATATAAACCCTGGTTCTGTTGAAGCGGAGTTTTACTGAAGCATAAATACTATCTTTGCACCGCAAAAAATTCTGGAATGATCAAATGGTTTGCCGCCTTTGTCGGTTTAATGTTTTATGGATACCGGGGCGCAATACTCGGATTTATTATAGGAAGTCTCATCGATATGCTCACCAGGTCAGGAGGGGGCGGATTTCGTGTTTTTACGCAGGAACAGCAAGTGACCCCGGGAGATTTTGAACTTCACCTGTTGACCCTTTCGGCCATTGTTATTAAAGCCGATGGCAGGGTGAGCCAGCAGGAAATGGATTATGTGCGCAACTACTTTGTACAGGCCTATGGGAAGGAACGTGCAAATGCTGTTTTTCGCACCTTTAATGAGGTGGTGAAGAGTAGGGAGCTTGAGGAGGCAAGAATAGCTCAATTTCTGGCTGCCCGCACCCAATATGCGGCCCGGCTTCAAATCGTTCACTTCCTGTTTAGCATTGCGAATGCCGATGGGCGGGTGAGTGAGGCCGAGGCGAGAAAAATTCGTTCTATTGCAGGGTATCTTCGAATTGGAGTGAAGGATTTTGAAAGCCTCCATGCCATGTTCTTTAAAACTACAGATGATGCCTATAAGATCCTTGAGATCGATAAATCGGCTACCGATGCCGAGGTAAAGAAAGCCTATCGTGAGATGGCTAAAAAATATCATCCGGACAAACTTCATCATATGGATGAGGCCTATAGAAAAGGGGCGGAAGAGAAATTCAGAAGGGTGCAGGAAGCCTACGAGAAAATTCAGAAGGAGCGAGGTTTCTAGGTTTCGGGAAAGCTTTTTACTGCAGCAATTTATTTCCGAATTTCAGACCAATAAAAGCTGTTCTTGGTCTTGATGGGCCGTAGACATAATTAGCATCACGGTCAACTCCCCGGTCGAAATCCTGTTGATATTGGTTAAAGATATTCTGAACTCCCAGGTTCAATTCCAGCTGGAAACCTTGAGATAATCCAAAGATGTAGGCGGACTTAAAATTTATCTCCATAAAATCGGTGGTCTTTTCAAGTCGGTCCTGGTCAATATAACCTGCCAGGTGAGGGACGTACATGCTTCCGGTATAAACGCCTGAAAGGTTGTTCTGCCAATTCTTTACCGGAGCATAGGTGAGGATAAAATTTCCGTAGATGTTAGGGGATTTAAAGAAATTTTCGGCATTTTGAAGTGATACTTCAGGATCATCACTGAATTGTACAGGGGAATCGTATTGCGCTCTCTGCAATGTCCCTCCCAACTGCAAGATCCAATCGGGATTGGGAGCAAACACCGCGTCTAGATTGATCCCGTAGACATCGGCACCTTCACCATTCCTTTTCTCAAAGACAGTTTCAGAAATTCTTTCCAGGATGAAAGGGTTCTGAAGTCTGGTGTAGAAGGTCTCAAAAGTAAGTCTGTAGTCTTCATCCAACGTGGTTTTGCTCCACTCTGCAGAAGCCAGAAAGCTATGGGAAGTTTCTGAAGAAAGATCATCAGAAAATTGCACCAGGCTCACTTCTCCCGCAGCAATCCTGGCGTGGATGTCTTCTGTAAAGACCTGTGGTGCCCTGAAGCCTTTTGCGTAACTGGTACGAAACTGCAGCTGTTCACTTGCACCAAACAGGAGATTTAATCGCGGATTGAAAATGACATTTTCTTCTGCCGCGTTGTGAATGTCTGCTCTTAAGCCACCAAGGACTTTCAATTTTTCGGTGGCTTGCCATTCCTGCTGCACATAGATTCCAAAAATGTTTAGATTCTGGTCGATTTGTGCATTATACCCCGGCTTGCGATCTCTCATAAGATTGTTCTTGTATTCACTTCCTACTGTAAATATAGCTGTGGACCCAAGAAAATTTTCCTGATCAAAGGAGAATTGACTGCCCAAAAGGTATGTGTTGTCCAGGGAATTACCGTAGCCTTTTAAGCTCTCATCAAGGGTTTCGCCTTTTCCACCATAGAAATTCTCATTTCGGGAGAGTTGAGCCGTGGTGTATAGGGAATATCTGAGATTGCCATTTTTTGAGAAGACCTCGTAAGTTAGTCCGCCGCCTATTACATCACTTTCGATCTGCTCGGTAATGTCGGCTTCGAAGGGCTTTAAATCCAGGTTATTTCCCCCACGGCGGAATTCGTGGATCGTATGGAAATCGAGACTCAGCTCACTGAGATCATTGGGTTTGTAAAATGACTTAAATCCTAAGGTTTTATTTTCAACCTGTGTAAGTTCTGTGAAGCCATCTCCATTATGGTCGTACGGAGTGCGGTCTCTGAACATTCCATAGATATTGAGACCGGCATTGTAGCTATCGCTTAAAACCGTACCATTTACGGTAACCGCCTTATCCCAGGATTCGCTATTTATGGCGGCGAGGTTGCTTCCTATTTCAAAATAATCTTCAGTCGGGACTTTGGTGATAATGTTTATTGTGCCTGCAATGGCATTAGAACCGTACAAAGCAGAGCCGCCACCGCGTACTACTTCAATTCGTTCAATAGAGTTTGCCGGGATTTGGTCCAGGCCGTATACCCCGTTTAAAGCACTGAAAACCGGCCGGCTGTCAATAAGAATTTGGGAATAGGCCCCGTCAAGGCCATTTATACGCACCTGGGAAAAACCGCAGTTCTGGCAGTTGGTTTCCATTCTCAAACCCGGCTGGAAATTGAGCCCCTCACTTAGGCTTATGGATTGGGTAGCATTAAATTCTTTGGCAGATGTGACCGAGACTATGACAGGAGCTGTGTGCCTCAACTGTCCGGTTCGACTTGCAGAAATCACCACCTGGTCAAGCCCGGAGATATCTTCTTTTAGGCTGAAGTTGATAATTTGATCCTCAGGGTTCAATACATCCAGGTGTTTTTTCAAGGTTTTATAGCCCATGGCCTGAAGTATGAGCTCGTAATGACCAAAGGGAGCTTCAAAAGAAAAAGATCCTTTCTCGTCTGTTGTTGTTCCTGTTGTTGTTCCTTCAAGATAAATACTAACCAGCGGTACCGGCTCCCCGTTAGCTAACACTCTTCCGGAAATTGTAGCCGTCTGGGTGTGAGCGGTGATAGAAATGAGTAATCCAAGGATGAATAGCAGCGTTCTCAAATTTATTATTTTTCACAAAGGTATAATTGATTTTTAGGCTAATCTAAAAATTGTTTATGAAATTTAAAAAATGTATTTTTGACCTGTAAAAAACAATAGTCTATGTTTAGCCTTTCCGAAGAGAATTACCTGAAGGCCATCTTCCATTTAGAAAAAAGGTATTCGGGTGGGGTGAGCACCAATGCCCTTGCCGAAGAAATGGAGACGAAAGCCTCCTCTGTCACAGACATGGTGAAGAAACTTTCGGATAAAGAACTTGTGAAATACCGGAAATATCAGGGCGTTCATCTGAGTGATAAGGGAAAGCAGGCTGCCATAGAAGTTATTCGCAAACATCGTCTCTGGGAAGTGTTCCTTGTCGAGAAATTAAATTTCTCCTGGGATGAGGTACACGACATCGCAGAACAACTGGAGCATATCAAGTCCGAAAAGCTTACCGACGAGCTGGATAAATTCCTGGGGCATCCCAAAAGGGATCCTCATGGCGATCCTATTCCCGATTCAGACGGAAATTTCAGGATCTCCAACAAGTTGTTACTGGCCGACCTCAATGAGGGGCAGTCAGGAATTTGTGTCGGAGTAAAGGATTCTTCCACAGAATTCCTGAGATATCTGGACAAGAACGGGATCACACTTGGAAAACCAATTAAGGTAGTGCAGCGGGAAGAATATGATGAATCTTTGTTGATAAGGATTAATGCGGATGATCTGCGCGTTTCGAAAAGCATTTCCACCAATCTGTTTATAAAACCCACTGAGTAATGAATAATATAATCGCATACTTCGAATCTCTGGATCCTGTACTGGCGGCTTTCTTAGCCACTTTGTTTACCTGGGGTTTAACTGCATTAGGAGCTTCCCTGGTCTTTTTATTCAAAAAAATGAATAGGGCCCTGTTTGACGGTATGCTTGGATTTACAGGCGGGGTGATGGTGGCTGCGAGCTTTTGGAGCTTACTCGCCCCGGGGATCGAAATGAGCCAGGGAGAAGGATTTGTGAAGGTGATTCCTGCAGTAGTAGGTTTTGGATTGGGAGCCTTATTTATTTTTGGGCTGGACAAGATCCTGCCTCATCTTCATGTCAATTTTAAAATGGCCGATAAAGAAGGGGTGAAAACCCCCTGGCATAAATCCGTACTACTTACCCTTGCAATTACCTTACATAACATACCCGAAGGGCTTGCGATAGGTGTGCTTTTCGGAGGTGCGGCAATGGGACTCGAAGGGGCCAGTATAGGTGGTGCAGTAGCCCTTGCAATGGGAATAGGTTTACAGAATTTCCCCGAAGGCTTTGCAGTAGCAATGCCTTTAAGAGGCCAGGGGATGAGCAGATGGAAAAGCTGGAACTATGGGCAACTTTCGGCTATTGTAGAGCCAATTGCTGCGGTTCTAGGGGCATGGGCAGTGATGACCTTTGAGCCAATACTGCCTTACGCACTGTGCTTTGCGGCCGGAGCAATGATCTTTGTGGTGGTAGAAGAAGTGATCCCGGAATCCCAGCAGGATAGGTTTACAGATATTGCCACTATGGGCTTCATTGGCGGCTTTATGGTGATGATGACTCTTGATGTGGGGCTTAGCTAGTTTCCTAGTAAATTGAAGGCTCCCCTGGTAAGGATCTGTTTTCCTGTTAAAGCCTCCGGATCTTCAAGAGCAGTATAACCGTTAAAGGTGACGGCAGGCTTTACCTGTCTGCGTTTGAAATTATAGTTTTCCCCGCTGCTTTGATCCAGGACCAGTACGTAAAAGGCATTGTCCACTTCCACGATTGCTTCTTCAGGAAGAGCAGGTAGATCCTTGTTTTTGGTGATTATTTGTGCTTCCACGAACATTCCCACCGCAAATTTTTCTTTAAGGCTGTCTGCCAGATGGGCGTGAACTCCTGCCGTGCGATCTTCATCTATTGTTTTCCCTACCAGCCAGATCTCAGCTTCATAGCTTTTAGCAGGGTATTGAGGCATGGTAAAATGGACCTTTTGTCCTTCCGCGATCCTCATCAGGTCTTTTTCAAAAACATTGAGTTCAAGGTGAAGATGATCTGTGTTCACGATTTCCATAATGTTGTAGTTGGGCTCCACGAACATTCCCCTGGATACATTGACTTGGTCAACTGTACCGCTAATAGGGGCATTAATTAAAATTTCGGAAGAGACAGTCCCTTCTTCCACCTTCTGCGGGTCGATATTTAACATTTGTAGCCTCTTTCGTAAAGCATTATACCGCGCCAATCCGGTTTTGTATTCACTCTGGGCCCTTAGGAAGTTTTTTTCTGAAGTGATCTTTTCTCCGAACATGATCTCCTGCCTTTCGGTTTCAGACCGGAGATAGTCAAGCTGTCCGGCCAATTCAAGATATTCCTGCTGCAGCTCTACATATCTCGGATTTTCAAGACTTAAAATGAGCTGACCCTGCTTAACCTTACTTCCTTCCAAAAGTGGGGAGCGCTTCACGTATCCTCCTTCAAAAACATTAATAATGGCCCTGTTTTCCGGCGGTACATCAATTTTTCCGGTTACCCTTATCACGTCGGGAAAATTCTGCACCGTTAATGTCCCCAACTCCATTTCATTATGATCGAATTGCTCTTTGGTAATTCTAATTCCCTCGAAGTTTTCATTACGGTTAGCGGTATCCACTTCAGGTTCAGATTTGCAGGAAAAGTGGAGCAATACTGCCAAAAAGGCTAAAATTTTAATGCTTTTCATGGTTCAATGATCATTAGTTGATTTATTGCAATCACGGTTTGATTGTAGGCATAGAGGGTTTCCAGGAAGGATAATCTTATCCTGTAAGCGTTCTCAAGACTTAATATGTACTGGAAGAAATCTATTTCCCCGTTTTGATAGCTAAGATTTGCTGTTCTTAAGATCTCTTCTGAAAGTTCACCTCCTTCTTCTTCATAATAGGAGAGTGCCTCTTCATGTTTCTCCATCTCTTTTAAAAGCTGCAGATATTGGGTTTCGAGCAGGAGGTCATTCTGTCGGGCTTCTTCGGATGCAATTTCAGTGGCTATTTTTGCGGCTTTAATCCGGGCAGCATTTCCGCTGAAGAGAAGAGGGATACGCAGCCCCGCCTGATATCCCGAAAGATGGTCGTTAAGGTCTTCATTCAACCCCCTGAAATAGCTGAAGGTTATCCCGGGTAAGAGGCGTTGGTTTTCTACTGAAGTTTCGGCTTTTGCCAGGGAAATTTGTTGCTCATATAATTGCTTCAGTACATGTTTGTCTGTGCCAAGACGGGTAATATCCATTTTTTCGAGAGGAACTGGGGCTATTTGAAGAACTTCGCCAACCTGGATGATCTTTAATAAACCGGTATAGGCGAGGCTTACTTCTGTTTCAGCTTTTTTAAGCTCCAGTTTAAGTTCCCGTTGCCGGGCCCGGGCAGTGATCTTTTCCAGGTAATTGGTCTCTCCCAATTCAAACCTGCGGGTGGCAGCATGAGAAAAATTGCTGTACAAGGTATCGATGACACTAAAAACCTCCCTCTTTTTCTGGGCATACTGGTATTTTAAGAATCCCAGAGCCAATTGCTGTTCAAGGTTCTTCTGAATAAGTTCATGCTTGAGCTTTTCAAATTTAATTCCCTCTTTATACCGCTTCAGTAGAGCGAAGTAGAGGGTAGGGAAATCAAAATTTTGATCCACTCCAAACATTTTGAGAGGTTCTCCATTGGCCAAAAATTCGATATCATTTCGGCTGTAATAAACATCGGTCTTATCAAAACTAAAAGCGGCTCCTTTCATGGTTTCAGCCTGTTTCACCTTTAGGGCTGCGGCCCTGACTTCAGAATTATTTTCAAGGGCTAAAGTCAGGAGTTCATCAAAAGTCAGTGGTTTTTCCTGAGCGATGCCCGGGATCGAAAGAAGCAAAAGGATCAAAAGAAGCTTTTTCTTTTTTCCCGATTTTCTTTTGCGGGGTTTTGCTATTTCAGTTTTTCCGAAGATAGAGTACAGGACAGGCAACACAATCAATGTGAGAAAGGTAGCGGTAACCAAACCGCCAATTACAACTGTAGCCAGGGGCCTCTGCACTTCTGCACCGGCGTTGGTGGAAACCGCCATTGGTAAAAAACCAAGCGCGGCTGCAGAGGCTGTGAGCAATACCGCTCTCAATCGATCCCTGGCCCCGATCTTTACAAGTTCATCCCCATGTTCCATTCCCTGTTTTTTTAAATGATTAAAATGTTCGATGAGTACAATTCCGTTCAAAACTGCTATCCCGAAAAGGGCAATAAAACCAACTCCTGCCGAGATACTAAAAGGCATATCCCGTAGCCATAACAACCATACTCCACCAACAGCCGCAAGGGGAATGGCCGAATAGATGATGAGCGTCTCCTTTATGGAATTGAACGCAAAGTACAACAGGAAGAAGATCAGGACGAGGGCAACGGGAACCGCAAATTTCAATCTTTTTGAAGCCTTCTGAAGGTTCTCAAACTGGCCGCCGTAGGAGATGGTATAGCCGGGAGGCAGATCCAGATTTTCATCAAGGATCTTTTGAACATCATCAACAACCGATTGCAGATCGCGGTTCCTTACATTAATTCCTACTACGATACGTCTTTTAGTTTCATCCCTGGAGATCTTGGCTGCCGATTTTCGGTAAGTTATTTCAGCGACTTCGCTAAGAGGTATTTTTCCTCCTTCAGGAAGGTCCACGTAAAGGTTTTGCAGATCAGAGATATCTTTCCTGTTTTCGGTATCCAGTCTTACCACGAGGTCAAAGCGTTTTTCTCCTTCAAACACGTTGCCAACGGTTTTTCCGCCAAAAGCCATACTTACCACTTCATTAATATCGGCGACATTCAGACCATATCTGGCGATCTTACTTCGATTGTATTTAACTGCCATTTGAGGCAGTCCTTCTACTTTTTCTACCGTGATATCGGCGGCGCCTTCCACATTCCTTATAAGATCTTCTATTTGTGCAGCTTTACTGCTAAGGACTCCCAGGTTCTCACCGAAGATCTTAATAGCAATATCTGCCCGCACGCCGGTAATTAGTTCATTGAACCTCATTTCTATGGGTTGGGTGAATTCCACCTCCATTCCGGGAAGAATTGCCAGGGCCTCCTTAAATTTATCGGCAAGTTCATCTTTTGAGTCTGCACTCACCCATTCGCCTTTGGGTTTAAGAGTTACAATGACATCACTTTCTTCCATAGACATAGGATCTGTAGGAACTTCTGCAGCACCTATTCTTGAAACCACCTGGTCTACTTCAGGAAAATTTTCGATAAGAATGCGTTCTATTTCCGTAGTGATCTCTATGGTTTTACTTAATGAGGTACCGGTTTTTAGCACAGGCTGGATCACAAAATCGCCCTCATCAAGCGTAGGTACAAATTCTCCTCCCATGGTTGTAAAAAGGTAAATACTGGCGGCAAGGAGCAGGACCGCTAAACTCAGTACCACTTTCTTTACCCTCAGGGCGCAGGATATTGTGGCCTCATAGATACTGTTCAGAAAATTCATCAATCTTACTGACCAATTCTTGGATCCCTGTTTTGAAGGCCTAATAAAAATGGAGGATACTACCGGTACATAAGTAAAACAGAGGATCATGGCACCAATAAGGGCAAAACTGAAGGTGAGGGCCATGGGGCGAAACATTTTTCCTTCCACCCCTGTAAGAGAAAGAATGGGGATGAACACAATTAGAATGATCAATTGGCCAAAGATGGCTGAATTCATCATTTTTGACGCCCCGTTAAGAGTTATTTCATCTTTTAATTCTCTGATTTCTCGTTTTTGAAGGCTTTCAAATTCTTTGCTCTTGCTCGTTATTTTGAAGGCTATGAATTCTACAATAATCACTGCCCCGTCTATGATGATCCCGAAATCTATTGCGCCAAGGCTCATGAGGTTGGCACCTATTCCAAAGGTGTACATCATCGAAAGAGCAAACAACATACAGAGGGGAATTACCGAACCTACAACCAGGCCGGACCTTATATTTCCCAGGAGCAGCACCACGACAAAGATCACGATGAGAAACCCCAGGACAAGGTTCTCTGTAATGGTAAAGGTGGTTTTGTCAATGAGCAGGCTTCGGTCTAAAAAACCATTGATATAGATTCCTTCGGGAAGAGTTTCAGAAATTGAAGCTACTCTCTCCTGTACTGCTTCAATGACCTTATTGGAGTTGGCATCCTTGAGCATCATTACCTGCCCCAGGACTTTCTCACCTTCGGCATTTCCGGTGATGGCGCCATAGCGGGTTGCCCGTCCATAACCTACTTCAGCAATATCCCTGATGTACACCGGCATGCCATTGCGGTTTTCCACCACAATATTCCTGATATCCTCAAGAGAATTCACCAGACCTTCCCCGCGGATAAAGTAAGCCTGATTCTCTTTTTCAATATATCCCCCGCCCGCGACGCTGTTATTTTTTTCAAGAGCAGTAAAAACTTCGGCAGCGGTAATATCCATGGCTGCAAGTTTTTTGGTCTTTATGGCGACTTCATATTGTTTTAGGTTTCCACCCCAGCTGTTCACTTCCACAACTCCTGGAATTCCCGACAGTTGTCTCTTTACGATCCAATCCTGAATAGTCCTGATTTCGGTAGGAGAATACCTGTTTTCATAACCCGGTTTGACGTCGAGGATATACTGGTAGATCTCTCCCAGTCCCGTGGTGACAGGGCCCATTCCGGGAGTGCCAAAGCCTTCCGGAATAGATTGCGCCGCAGCATCGATCTTTTCGGCAATGAGTTGCCTGGGAAGGTAAGAGTCCATATCATCTTCAAAGACAATAGTGACTACAGAAAGTCCGAACTTCGAAACCGAACGAATCTCCACCACCCCCGGCAGGTTTGCCATTTCCAGTTCCACTGGAGCAGTAATGAATTGCTCCATATCCTGGGTGGAGAGGTTTTGGGAAGTGGTGATCACCTGTACCTGATTGTTAGTAATATCGGGTACCGCACCAATGGGGATCTGGGTGAGGGAATATATACCGTACCCAACCATTACTGCAGTGAACAGGAGGATAATAAGTTTATTCTTTAAACTGAACTGTATAATATTTTTGAGCATAATTCAATCTTCAAAAAGTGAATTTTTCCTGAAGCTTTCAGAAATTAAAAAACAGAATTATACGTAAATGGGAGGCTGAAAGATCTTGTGGGGAGTTTGGGAGGTATAAGAATTGGTGTAGAAAAATGTCACCTGTGGATGTAGTACCGGGGGAGTTGCAAATTCAAAAATTTGAGGCTCCCCTACCACAAAAATATTGATGGTAGCTTTGGCAGCATCATGCTTAAAAGGAAGGTCTTCATGACCTTCATGAGCGGTAAGATGATCTTTTTTAGAGCTGCCGTAGTGTTTAGTGAGAAAATCGAAGAAAGAATCTCCATAACTTTCTGAATGAAGCTCTACATGCTGCACCAGGCCGTCAAGGCGCAAAAGATCTGTCACTCCAAAATTCACACTTTGTAACAGGAGTAAAACCGAAAGCGAGATAGAGAGTAAAGCTTTCATTACTATAAATTTACTACTTTTTAAGAACTAAATTCGGGCAATAAAGAGATTAATTATTGTCACTTTTGCAACACCTGGTATTATTTGTCGTCCTTAAAATATGAAGAAGACTTTTTGGTTATGGTTGCTTATTTTTCCTGTCTTGCTAACGGCACAGGAAAAGCCTGAAGTGAAGAACATCAGCGCAGACCTGGGAATTGGTCAGCATCTTAGCTTCGGAAAAATCTCGGTTGATTTTTTAGGGATCATTTCCGATTCCCGTTGCCCGAAAGATGTTACCTGTATCTGGCCCGGGGAAGCAAAGGTCCTGCTGGGAATTACAGAGAATGGTAAATATTTTGAAAAGGAAGTAGTAATTAGGGGAGGTGGAGCAGAAATTTCAGTGGCTAATGATGTTCTAATGCAGTTTTCACAGCTTAGACCTTATCCTAAAACCGGAGTCAAAATACCCGCTGATGCATACTGCATGTCATTTTCTGCGGTGATTCCAAAAGGTTAGTGACAGCTTCCGCAGCTGGTCTCGCAGGCTTTGCCGCTTTTTTTCTTGCTTCCGAAGATAAATTTAGGTTTATAGACGAATTTCGTAAACATATATCCCACCGCTATTGCGAAGGTGATAAAGACTAATATTTCCTGAAGTAGTTCCATATTATTTTAATGTTTGAAAAGCAATAAGAGCTGCCAAATAAGCTATTGCCGTCATTGTTACCAACTGGTACATAGGCCATTTCCAGGTGTTGGTCTCCCTTTTTACGATAGCCAGAGTACTCATGCACTGCATGGCAAAGGCATAAAAAAGCAGCAAACTGATTCCGCTTGCGAAGGTAAAAAGAGGTCCGCCAAGGATATGATTGGTTTCTGAAGCCATTCGCGCTTTAATAGTTTCCTCCTCGTCACTGCCAACACTATAAATCGTAGCCAGGGTGCCTACAAAGACTTCCCTCGCTGCAAAAGAACTTACAATAGCTATTCCAATCTTCCAGTCATAGCCAAGAGGTGCCACGGCAGGTTCAATGGCTTTTCCAATATTTCCAATATAAGAATGCTGTAGCTTATAGGAAGCTACCATTTCATCCAGTTCTGCATCGGGAAGGTTCGCATCTACATTCTGCGCTTCTACGATCTCACGGGCATTGCTAAAGTTGTCGCCGGGGCCGTAGCTGGCCAGTACCCAGAGAATAATGGAGATTGCAAGAATGATCTTTCCTGCTCCCAAAACAAAGGCTTTGGTCTTTTCCACTACATTGATCCCAACATTTTTAAGCATTGGTACCTTATAATTAGGCATTTCAATAACAAAATAAGATTTGCTTTTGATCTTGAGGATCTTGTGAAGTACCCAGGCCGAAAAGATTGCCATTCCAAAGCCCAGCATGTAAAGCAACATAAGAGTTAGTCCCTGCAGGTTTAGTCCCATAAAGGATCGCTCGGGAATGACCAGTGCAATGATGATTAGGTAAACCGGGAGCCGGGCAGAACAGGTGGTAAAAGGCACTACCAAAATGGTGATCAATCTTTCTTTCCAGTCTTCGATGTTTCGGGAAGCCATCACGGCAGGAATGGCACAGGCGGTACCGGAAACCAATGGCACTACACTTTTTCCGCTCAAACCAAAGCGGCGCATAGTTCGGTCCATTAAAAAGACCACCCGGCTCATATAACCGCTTTCTTCCAGGATCGAAATGAAAAGGAATAGAAATGCGATTTGCGGAATAAAGATCACGATCCCTCCCAATCCGGGAATGATCCCTTCAGCAATTAAATCCGTAAATGGTCCCGGGGGCATAAATCCGCGGGCAACTTCGCTCAGCTTCATGAAGGAGGCATCAATAAAATCCATGGGATAACTGGACCAGTCATAGATCGCCTGGAAAATAAGGAGCAGTATGTTAAAAAAGATCACATAGCCCCATACCTTATGGGTGAGGATCTTATCTAAATTTGCGCGTAAACCTTTTGCAGCATTGGCATCTACGGTTACAGTCTTTTTAAGAACGTCATTTATGAATTTGTAGCGAAGAATGGTTTCCTTCTGCTGCATGCGTTTTAGAGTACTTTCATCCTTGGTAACAAAATCCTCCCGAAGGTTAAAGCTATTACGGTTTACATTCCCAAAATTCACATCCTGGGTGATCACCAGCCAAAGCTTATAAAGGGATTGCTCTGGAAAAGCTGTGCGTAACCGGTTAAAATATTCCGGATCCATAGAGGAGGCGTGAAGGCAGGGTTCTGTTGAGATATGCCTGAAGTTGGCAATCTGCTCCTTGAGCTCATCGATCCCAATACGTTTCCTTGCACTAACAAGGATGACCTTGGTCTTTAATTCCCGTTCCATTGCCGCAACATCAATGCTAATCCCTCGGCGTTTCATGCGATCGGCCATATTGATCACCAGGATGGTGGGGATCTCAAGATCTTTGATCTGTGTAAATAGAAGCAGGTTACGTTTTAGGTTCTCCACATCGCTTACCACTACAGCAACATCCGGATAGTCTTTGTCATTCTTGTTAAGCAGCAATTCGATAACTACGTTCTCATCCAGGGAAGAAGCATTAAGGCTATAGGTGCCCGGCAAATCAAGCACGTGTGCTTTAATATTGCGCGGAAGCCTGCAAATACCTTCTTTTTTCTCTACTGTAATACCTGGATAGTTGCCTACCTGCTGATTAAGTCCTGTGAGTTGATTAAATACTGAAGTTTTACCCGTATTAGGATTGCCAATAAGTGCTACATTGATCTGTTTGGCCATGGCTACGGAAGAATTTCTATTTCGATGTGCATGGCAGTCTCCTTTCTAATGGCGAGGTGGCTACCATTTATATTCAAATAAAGCGGATCCCTGAATGGGGCAGTTTGAACCAAGACCACTTCATTCCCGGGAAGACAGCCCATTTCTAAAAGTTTCAACGGAATATTCTCGGTAGAAAAACCCTTGATTATACCGCGTTGGCCCCTTTTTAGATCGACAATGGTTTTAGTCAATGTTTATTTAGATTGATTTTAAACAAGACAAAAATAGGGTAAATTTCACTATTAGAAAAACCTTAACATATAAAAGAATTTTAGAATCATTTTTTCCCGCGATTGCTGGCTTACCTGTCTTCATTTTTTAAGATCTCAATGTCTGTAAGCAGCTCCTCTATAGCCTTAGGGTCTGTACCGTCGTAAAAACCTCTTATTCTTCTCTCCTTGTCTACCAGCACAAAATTTTCTGTGTGGATGAGGTCAAAGGGACCTCCATCCCCGTCTGACTTTGAGGCGAGATATGATTTCCTCGCGAGGTCATAAATGTCTTTTTTATTCCCGGTAACCAGGTTCCATTTAGAATCTATTACTCCTTTTTCAAGAGCATATTTTTTTAGTTGTGGCACACTGTCGGCATTTGGGATCACGGTGTGGGACAGCAAAAGAATATCCTCATCATTTTTCAGTTTCTCCTGGATCTGCAGCATATGATCTGTCATTATGGGACAGATGGTTTGACAGGTGGTAAAAAAGAAATCGGCTACATAAATCTTATCCTTGTAAAAATCCTGGGTGATGGTATCCCCATTTTGATTATAGAGCTTAAAATCCTTAATGGTGTGATATTTTCGCACTTCCTGCAGTGTGGAATCTACCAGTTCATTGTTCACCATATTGGGTTGATATACCGGTAAACGTTTTTCGGGAGACAGGATATTGTAGATGATGGTGATGATGATGGCCGAAAGCACAAAGAGAAAAATTCCGAAGAATTTATATTTCGCAAAAAACTGTAGCATGAGCTCTAAAATTTCCCTGCAAAATTACGATTCTAAATCCCATTTTTCATTCCTTCCGCACTAAAATTCCCTGATCCTGAAGCGGGTGAGCTTTTATGCTTTTTTAGGAACCTTTAAAAGTTTACTTTTGTGCGATTTTAATTTATCCAAGATTGCTATGGATCCTTTTTTTATTAAAGCATTACAATTAATACTTAGTTTATCCATTCTCATCATCCTGCATGAGATGGGTCATTTTATTCCTGCAAAGATGTTTGGGATCAAGGTGGAGAAATTCTTCCTTTTCTTCGATGTTAAATTTGCCCTTTTTAAACAGAAAATAGGAGATACCGTCTATGGAATTGGCTGGCTTCCGCTTGGAGGTTATGTTAAGATTGCCGGGATGATCGATGAAAGCATGGACCGCGAGCAAATGGCGCAACCTGCCAAGCCGTGGGAATTCCGCAGCAAACCTGCGTGGCAACGGCTTATCGTCATGGTGGGGGGAGTAACTGTAAATATCATTTTAGGATTTTTTATCTATATGATGGTGGTATTCGTATGGGGCAGCCCTTATATCACGCCGGAAGATATGCCGAATGGTTTTGCGGTTGATGATACTTTCAAGGAATATGGCTTTAGGGACGGTGATAGGGTTCTGGAAGTAAATAACCAGGAACTTAAGAACAGTATTGACATCAACAAATATCTTTTTCTAAGGGATGTAAAGAATATTACCGTAGAACACCAGGACGGGACTACCGAAACTATTGCTGTGCCCGAAGATATAGGTTCACAAATGTTTGAACAGGGAGTGATGCAGCCTTTCGTACCTATGACCATTCCTGTATTGGATTCGGTGGTGGCAGGAAGTCCGGCAGATCTTGCCGGCTTAAAAAAGGGAGACAGGATCATCTCTGTTAACGACATTGAAATTGGATACTGGCATCAATTGACACGAAAGGTAGACCAGAGTAAAGGACAGGAGTTAAGACTGGTGTATAGCCGCGACGGAGAAATGCAAAGCGTGGAAATGGACCAGGCTAAAGCAGAAGCTCTTGAGAAAAAGCTGAATGAAGTTTCTTTGACTCCTAATGAAGAAGGAAACCTGGGAGTTTATGTAGATCCTGAAGCTTCCATAAAAATAAGCAGGGAGCACTATTCCTTTACCGAAAGTATATCAAAAGGTTTTGATCTCGCTTACTGGACGCTGCACGACTATATTGCACAGTTCAAGTATGTGTTTACCAAGAAAGGAGCCACCCAGGTAGGTGGTTTTGGTGCCATTGGCGGCCTTTTCCCAGATGCATGGAACTGGCAGGCCTTCTGGATGACCACTGCTTTTATTTCTATCATTCTTGCTTTTATGAATATCCTTCCTATCCCGGCTCTTGATGGGGGGCATGTGGTATTCCTGTTATACGAGATGGTTTCCGGCAGAAAGCCGAATGAGAAATTTATGGAATACGCCCAGTTGGTGGGATTTGTGATCCTTATCGCGCTCGTGCTTTTCGCTAACGGAAATGACATTTACCGCTGGTTGTTCGAATAAAAATTATATTTATTACTGAATATACAGGCTGAAAAAATTAATTTTTCAGCCTTATTTTTTCTTCCTGTTATGAAAACATCTTTCCCGGACTTCGCTATAAAAGGGCTTCTGAAAATGCCATTTTTGGCAGGTATTCTTTTTCTTTTTGCCTGCTCTTCAGACAATGGATCTGTTCCCGTCAATCCGAATCCCGAACCAGAAGCTGAAACTATTGTCATTTTCTCTATTAATGACCCTCATGGGAAGATCCACAACTTCGATAAGATCGCTGCAATCATTGAACAAGAGAAGGAAGAGGAATCCCAGGTATTTTTCGTTTCGGGAGGAGACATTTTCTCGGGAAATCCTATCGTAGATTACCATCCCGAAAAAGGCTTTCCCATTGTTGATCTCATGGGCAAAGCGGGAATGGATGTCTCTGCCCTGGGAAATCATGAATTTGATTACGGGCAGGAAATTCTGGAGAACAGGATGCTGCAGGCAAGTTTTCCATTTTTATGTGCGAACCTTACAAAAAGCACCTCCGGCTTTACAATTCCCGAAGGAAAAGTGCTTATCGAAAAAGATGGCTTTGAAATCGCATTTTTAAGTGTGGTGGAAACCGGCTCTGCAGATAATAAACCCCTGTCTCACCCAAAGAAGTTGACAGGGCTTGAGTTTACTGAAGGTGTTACAGCGATGGAAAAATTTGAAGCAGATGAAGAAGTTCAGTCAGCAGATCTTGTGGTGGCTTTAACGCATTATGGCAGGAATGGAGATAAAATGATCCTCGAGCAACACCGCTTTGTTGATCTGGTGATTGGGGGACATAACCATGCAGTGTATAGCGAAAAGGTTGCGGGTCGTTTTATGGTGCAATCCGGAGCAGATCTAAGATACCTCACAAAATTAACTTTGACCGTGGAAGAAGGAGAGGTGACGAACTATGAGCATGAATTGATCGATCTTGACCTGGTATCCGAAAGAGATCCCGAGCTCACAAAACTTATTGAAGAATACAACAATCAGCCGGAATTCTTTGTGGAAATAGGAACTTCTCTGCAGGATCACAATTCGGCAGAAACTGCTTGTTTCTATACCACGGCTTTGCAAACCATAACAGGGGCAGATCTTGTACTCCAAAACTATGGCGGGATAAGAACCGGCCTGGATTATGGCACTATCACCCCCTTTGGACATTTACACTATAGATCCTTTTCAGAACGGCCTGGAATCTTATTCCATGGAGGTGGCGCAGGTGGAAGATTTCATTAATGCCCCCTATGTTTCTTCCCTTGCCTATTCGGGTCTAAGGATCGAACAGATCAACGGCAGACTCGAATTAATGGATGCTGAAGGTGAGCAGCTGGCAGATGAAGCCATGATCAAAGTTGCTTTAAGCGATTATTTGACCTCAATTTATTCCGGAGATTTTAAAACTCCTGAAAAGACCTTTGAAAAAACCACAGCCGATTATCTTATTGATTATCTCCTGCAACATCAGTCTGTAATCGATTTGGAGGGCTGCAACCGCGGGATTTAAATCCTCCCCGAAAATGGCATTTTTAGAAGTTATTTTTCAGCCCTTGAAAATGAAATAGACTGCCAGGATCAGAAAAATGAATCCGATAAGATGATTGCTGCTGAAGGTTTCGTTTTTGAAGAAGATCACTGAAAAGATTACAAAAACTACAAGCGTGATCACCTCCTGCAGCACTTTTAGCTGCACGAGAGAGAATGGGCCGCCTGTACCCCTGAAGCCTATCCTGTTTGCCGGCACCTGAAAGCAGTATTCAAAAAAGGCAATTCCCCAGCTGATCACCACCAGACCAATAAGGCCATATTTGGCAATGCCTTTCCACTCTCCAAATTTCAGATGACCATACCAGGCCAGGGTCATGAAGGCATTGGACAGGATAAGGAGTAGAATGGTAGCTATAGACTTCATTTGTTCAAATTTTATAGCTCCAAAATTATCTAAAAAGTAAAGTAGTTTTACCGGATTTTATAAAAGGAAAAAAACTGATACAGGGCCTTACTTTTTTGGTAGTTTGTTTAGGGAAATAGATTTTTTCAATTATATTTGCAACCGCAAAAATGGTTGCGACAGTCCTCCTTAGCTCAGTTGGTTAGAGCATCTGACTGTTAATCAGAGGGTCCTTGGTTCGAGCCCAAGAGGAGGAGCAAAAAGCAGCAGGCAGCTTTTAAAAAATTCTGGACATATTGAAATTCCTCCTTAGCTCAGTTGGTTAGAGCATCTGACTGTTAATCAGAGGGTCCTTGGTTCGAGCCCAAGAGGAGGAGCAAAATTGAAGCCACCATTTAGGTGGCTTTTTTGGTTATATAGGTTGGGGCGAGAAGCCTGTCCCGAGCGAAGTCGAGGGGAGCCCAAGAGGAGGAGCAAAATTAAAGCCCCACATTTTATGTGGGGCTTTTTGTTTTTACTCATGAACCACGAGGTGTACATTCTTTATTCAAAAACTTTGAATCGCTATTACATTGGTTCATCTTCAGATATTAGGGTTCGAATGCAATTCCATGCTACTTCTCCAGGTTATAAATTCACTGGAAAGGCAGGAGATTGGGAGATATTTTTAAAGTTTTTCTGCGAGAATAAAAAACAGGTTTTGGCTATTGAAAACCATATAAAAACCATGAAGAGTAAAAATTATATTGAGAATTTAAAGAAGTATTCTGAAATGATAGAGAAGCTGAAAAACAGGTATTCTGACCGTTAATCAGAGCCCCGATAGCTATCGGGGTTGGTTCGAGCCCAAGAGGAGGAGCAAAGTTAAAGCCATCTTTTTTAGATGGCTTTTTTGTTTATAAAGGTTTGGGCGAGTAAAACCCTTTCAGGGTTCCAAACCCTGAAAGGGTTATTCCGGGAGTTTAATTTAACTATAAATAGAATGAATAAACTCCTGGTATTTTTCCGTGATCGTTCTGCGTTTAAGCTTTAGCGTGGGCGTTAATTCTCCCCCTTCAATAGTCCATTCATGTGGGAGCAGGCGGAATTGCTTGATCTGTTCCACCGGATTGAAATTGAGGTTGTATTTTTTGACAGAATCACTGATCAATTGCCGCACTTCTGCTGCATGAAGAACTTTGTCATTCCCGGGATAGGGTAATTCCTGGTCCAGATACCATTTTTTGAGGGCTTCAAACGCCGGAACCACAAGCGCGCCAACAAATTTCTGAAATTCTCCTACCACCATGATCTGTTCGATCCATGGACTCTCTACCATCTTATTTTCAATGGGCTGTGGAGCTACATACTTCCCGCCGCTGGTCTTGATGAGCTCTTTTTTGCGATCTGTGATCTTCAGGAACTTTCCATCTATAATTTCCCCGATGTCCCCGGTACGCAACCACTCCCCATCCATCACCTCTTCTGTAAGATCGGGACGTTTATAATAACCCATCATCACATTAGGGCCTTTACAGAGAATTTCCCCGTCTTCGGCTATTTTCACCTCTACTTCCCTGAGCAGGGGCCCCACTGTGCCAAACATCCTGTTCTTTTCGTTGTAACGGTTTCCGCTTATAATGGGAGAGGCTTCAGTTAATCCATAACCCTCCTGGATCACTATGCCTGCGGCGGTGAAAATGCGCAGCAATCTCACCTGGCATGCAGCGGCGCCCGTAATAATAGATTTTACTTCTCCGCCCAATGCATCTCTCCATTTGCTAAAGATCAGCTTATCTGCCAATGCCAATTGCACCATGTAGGATAGACTTTTTGGTTTGTTGATCTCAAATTCTTCGGCTAAACCAAGAGCCCAGAAAAACAGCTTTTTTTTGATCCCGGTTAATTCATTTCCCTTTGCCAGGATACCTTCATATACTTTTTCCACCAGACGGGGAACGGTGGTGAAAAGCGTGGGTTGAACTTCTTTGAGATTGGCGGCAATGGTATCCATACTTTCGGCATAATAAACAGCTGCCCCGCTATAGAACTGGCAGTAGGTGGCCATACGTTCAAAAGCATGATTAAGAGGCAGGAAACTTATCACACGTTTACCTTTAACCCCAACTTCCTGTATAACTTCTGCAGCGCCCATAGCATTGCTCAGAATGTTCCTGTGTGATAACATGACCCCTTTGGGAGTACCCGTGGTGCCGGAGGTGTATAAAATGGAAACCAGGTCATTTTCCTTTACCTGCCCCCGGTGCTTCTCTACCTGTAGTTTTTCTTCGGGAGTGATCTCCTGCATTAAGGCCGTAAGTTGTTCTACTCCCGGGACTTCTTTAAAGGAATAGATCTTCTGCAAAGCAGGTAGTTCTGCTTCGATCTCCATGACCTTTCCAAAGAGGATTTTGTCACCCACAAAGACCATCTTCACATTGGCATCCTGAAGAATGAATTTTAATTCTTCGTTGGTAATATTGGGATAAACCGGAACAGAGACGGCACCAATTTGCTGAATAGCCATATCTGCCATCATCCATTCGGGACAATTCTGGCTTATAATACCAATCTTATCCCTGCCTTCAACACTACCGTCACCTCCCGAAAATCCCATTTTTAAAAGGGAAGCACTAATTTCATCTATTTTTTGTTTTACCTCTGCGGTACTGTATTTTCTCCATTCTCCTTCTTCCTTGGCTGCAAGCGTATCGGGCAGAGGAAAGTTTTCCAATTGATAGCTTAGGCAGTCAAAAAGCCGCTTTGGTTCTCCTGAATTTTTTACCTGTGGATTCATTCTAATCGCTGTTATCTCTTCCGAAAAAAAGTGGAAGTTATGTCCCTGCATGATGACACAGGGAGCGCAAAAGTATTATATAAATAAGATAAAAAGATGCGGGAAGAACCACAAATATTTTCTGAAGCTCTTTGCTCCTCAACCGGAAAACAATAAACCTCCCGGGTATTTAAAATCCGGGAGGTTGGAATGGTATTTCAAGAGATCAATTTTGAATCTTAAATTTTGAATTCTAAATCCATTTAACTTTCTTCTCCCAGTTCCACAGCTCTGTCAAAAGCAGCGTAGGCAGCTTCCTTGATCAATTCCTTTACGTTATTATCGTCCATAGAATCTAAAGCTGCGCGGGTGGTTCCTCCTTTTGAGGCCACGCGGTCCATCCATAGCGTAGGAGAGAGATCGTTCTGATTGAACAATTCTACCGCTCCTTCGAACGTCTGACTCACCAGGACGCGGGAATCGTGTTCAGAAAATCCCATTTTTAAGGCTGCTTCCAGCATGGAGTTCATGAAATAGAAAACATAGGCCGGCCCGCTACCCGAAATTCCGGTAGAGGCATCGATGAATTTCTGGTTTTCCACATGAATGGATTCTCCCGTGGTATCCAGCAGGTTCCTTATCATTAACAATTCCACGCGGGAAACCTCTTTCGATTCGGTATAAGAGGTTACCCCTTTCCCTACCTGTGCGGGTAGGTTAGGCATGGCACGAACAACTTTATTGATCCCCAGGCCTTTCTGGATTGTACCAATGGTTACTCCGGCCATAAGGGAAACGGCGATCTGTTCCTTATTCATCATGGGCTTCATCTTCTGGAAGAGTTCTTCACTGTGATAGGGCTTTACAGCCAGGAAGATCACGTCTGCTTCCGGCAAAGCGTCCTCCAGCTTTTCATACACATCAAAAATGCCCATTTCTTTCAGGGAGATGATCTTATCTGGAGACACATCGAAAACCATGAGCTTCCGGCGATTTAAAAATGTTGATCTGGCCATACCTTCTGCATAGGTAAGACCCATATTTCCTGCTCCAATAACTAAAACTTTCATTATATCATTATTTTGTAATGTTTGTGCAAAGACTGTACAGGACCTTCAGTTTTTCCAAATTTTCTCTGTTTCTGCGGAATAAAATCCGATAGGGTACCATTTTAGAGGGCTCCAGGTAAATTCGGAATAACCATAACTCCCGACAAATGGTCATTTTCCTGAAATTACGTCAGGTTTTTAAGCTTCCGAAGCAAGGCCCCATGAATTAAGCCCTCTCTAAAATTACATTCCTTTTGATATATTTGAACAAACCTCAATAAAAACTTAATTTCTCATGAAAAAATTTACAGGAATTTTGTTTCTCTGCCTAGTCCTGTGGGGAAACATTGTTATTGCACAGGATGATCCTGTTATTGAAAGCATTGTTAGGGAAGCCGAAGAAAACTCAAAACTGGAGAGCCTTGCGCATTCGCTGCTGGACAGTATTGGCCCCCGCCTGGTAGGTACGCCACAAATGAACAATGCTCATAACTGGGCTGTCAAAAAGTTTGAAAGCTGGGGTATCCCTGCCGAAAAGCAGAAATGGGGCGAATGGCGCGGCTGGGAACGCGGCGTAACTCATATTGATATGGTGAGCCCAAGGTTGCAAACCCTCGAGGGCAGACAACTTGCCTGGAGCCCTTCCACAGGAAAGAAACCTGTAACCGCCGAAGTGATCACCCTGCCTGAAGAAATTCAGGATTCCCTGGCTTTCCAGAAGTGGTTGCCTAAAGCCAAAGGTAAGTTCGTCCTTATCTCAATGAAAGAAAATACCGGAAGGCCCGATTATAATTGGGAAGAATTTGCAACCGAAGCTTCTTTTGAAAAGATGAAAAAGGAGCGGGAGGAGCAAAGCAATGCCTGGAGAGATAAATTCCGCACCATGGGGTATAATTCCCGCACTTTGCCCGTAGCTCTTGAAAAAGCCGGTGCCGCCGGAATTATCACCTCCAACTGGTCCCGCGGATTTGGGGTGAATAAAATATTTGGGGCTTATACAGAAAAAATCCCCACGCTTGATCTATCTCTAGAGGATTACGGACTGCTTTACAGGCTTGCCGAAAACGGAAGTAAACCCCAGATTAGGGTGACCTCAGAATCTAAAGATCTGGGCACTGTACCCACCTTTAATACCATTGCTACCATTAAAGGCACCGAACTTCCTGAAGAATACATCGTGCTTTCGGCACATTTTGATTCCTGGGATGGCGCAACCGGTGCAACCGACAATGGTACGGGAACCATCGTAATGATGGAAACTGCACGTATTCTCAAAAAGCATTATCCAAACCCTAAGCGCACCATCATTGTTGGATTGTGGGGAAGCGAGGAGCAGGGACTTAACGGTTCCCGTGCCTTCGTGGAAGATCATCCCGAGATAGTGAAGAACATTCAGGCGGTATTTAACCAGGATAACGGAACCGGAAGAGTGGTTAATATCTCCGGAAACGGCTTTTTGCATGCCTATGATTATCTGGGAGACTGGCTGGCCAAAGTGCCCGATACTGTCACTCAACACATCGAAACCAACTTTCCCGGAAGTCCGGGTCGTGGAGGTTCAGATTATGCATCCTTTGTAGCCGCGGGAGCACCTGCTTTTAACCTTAGCTCCCTGAACTGGGCGTACTGGAACTACACCTGGCACACCAATCGCGATACTTATGACAAGATCGTTTTTGACGATGTGAGAAATAATGTGATCCTTACAGCTGTTCTTGCCTATATGGCGAGTGAAGATGAGGAGCAAGCATCAAGAGAGCAGATCAAATTAAAGAACAACCCAAGGACCGGGGAGCCTCAAACCTGGCCGGAACCACGCTCTCCTAACCGCAAGGGAGGATTGGATTAAATAAGGAAACAAGAGTCAAGAGAAAGAATCAAGACTTTGATGGCATTAGGAAATGGCTGAAATCATTTCTGACTATGAGCTTTCTTTTAGCCCCGGTTTAAAACCCGGGGCTATTTTTTTTGGTTTTCCCGGAGCCACGGATTTTAATCCGTGGTAGAGAGAGGTTGAAAATCATAAACTGTTTTAACGGTTTATAATCAGAGGTGTCAAAAAGCTGATTTTTCCGGTGCTTCATTTCATTTTCAGGACTTCTTTTCCCGCTGCGACTTCCCGACGGGCACGGTCGAATAGTTCTTTGTCGCCACCCACTAACACCCGGGTGAGTGCTTCCATTTCAAAAAGATATTTTCGGGCGAATCCCGGGTCGTTCCTTACGATATCCGGGGTGTTGTCTATAACATCGGCTAATTTGATGGTTTTCGCCTGCGCACTTATATTTGCCTGCCTTTCCACTTCTTTTTGTTTCCTGGTTTTTCTGTTGAGGTGTGGATAATTTACCTTCATAAATTCATCGGTAAGTTCCCCGACAAGCTGAGCCACCTTAGCTCCAAATTTTTCCTGTATTTCTTCAATTTCCACAGCTGTGTCTTCCACCACGTCGTGCAGGTATGCAGCGCAGATCATTTCAGAAGTATGGGGAATTCCTCTTACGATCTCTGCCACCCGTTTTGGATGTTCTATATAAGGTTCATTTGTGAATTTCCTTTGTTGTTCACCGTGGGCTTCAGTTGCGAACCTCAATGCCTCCTCTTCCATGAATTTTTTCTTGTCAAATTAATGATTTTTCAGAAGGAGGAAAAGCAACAAAAAAGGTTGTTTAAAAAGCTTTGGTCAGCTTTTTAAACAACCTTGAAAAATGCCATTTTTGACAGTTTATTTATCCAATGGTGCTCCAACAGGAATAGCACAATCATGCCCGGGTTCCCCGTGTGGCGGATTGACCGACGGAGTTTGATTTACTCTCACAGGTGAAACCGTGGTGGACTGGGTGTTGTTGGTAGAAGTTGGCGTAGCAGTATTGGCTGCCGTTCCATTTAACGGTGCTCCTACCGGAAGGTCACATCTGTGCCCCGGCAAACCGTGCGCAGGATTAACCTTTACCTCTTCAGTAGCAGCATTGGTAGTATTCTCGGTTGCGGCCGGTGTAGCTTCAGTGGAAGCCTCAGCCTGTTTTTCGCTATCGTTGCAGGAAACCGTAAAGATTAATCCTACGGCGAGTACAAATAGATTCAGTTTAGTTTTTTTCATGACAAGTTTTATTTAGTAAGTTCTTCAAGTTCTTTTTTGGAAATATTCAACAGGCCCGAGGCCGGTAATCTTCTGGTCATTTCTTTCCAGTTGGGATCTGCTTTAAAAATAGCTTCAAAAAGTGGTTTTGCTTCGTCCATTCTTCCGCTATTCGCCAGGGCAACTGCTGTCCAATATTTCATTTCAAGATTTTCGGGGAACAATTCCATTGCACCTCCATATTCCTCCAAAGCTTTTTCAACATTGGCTGCTTCCATGGCGAGATCGCCGCGGTTCATAAATTCATAGGCACGGGCAACCTTTAGCAGGCGCTCCAGCTCTACAAGTGGTTCGGCATGATCATCTACCCGCAGGTCGATCTTCTTTTCCTCCCACGGATGCTCTACTTCTTCGGCACCTACAACAATAAGTGCGGCGGATTGTTTTCCGCGGATATCCCCACCGGCAGCTTCCGCAGCCTGTAAAACCTTCAGCACGCGTTCTGCCAAGGGCAGATTTTCATGTTCCAAAAATGCCTTTTTCATGGCGGGAACAACTTTATCATTCAGCATCATATTAGCCTGTACAGAAAAGTTTTCAGCAGCAAAATCTCCTGCAGCCTCCACACATTTTTCTCCTGTATGCACGGCAGTTTCACCATTGGCATTCAAAAATGCAACCTGGCGGTATGCTTTCCCTTCATCAAGGGCTAGAAGTATAGTAAGTGCTTCTGCAGGAGCCAAGCCTTGTTCCATTAATTTTAATCCATTAGGACCATAAGCCGGATTTACAAAAGACTGGGTGGCGACCACGCCCACTCCTGCCTTTCCCCAGGAGACTATAGAGCCTACAGAGAACCAGTGGCTTTGCACCCCCACAGCCATTTCTCCCGTTTTTGCATCCCGGGCTACAATAGAATAGGTGTGGGCAAAAGGATCTTTCATGATCTCAGCAGTTTGAGCAGAAACCTTTGAGCTTAAAGGTAAACAGCAAAGCAAGACAAGAAATAGTCGCATATTTTCCACAGATTAAGGTCTTTAAAAGTAAGAAATAATATTATACCTCAAATTCCTTATGCAGGGTGGCAAAAAAATGAGATTAATGACAAATAAACCGACTGGAAGTTTTTAAATTTGCATCCCTTAGTTGGCCTCGTAGTTCAATGGATAGAATAGTAGTTTCCTAAACTGTAGATCCAAGTTCGATTCTTGGCGAGGCTACAAATAGCTATGAAAATGCCCTTTTTAAAAAGGGCATTTTTTCTTATTAAAGCTGTCATTTAATTACCGGCTGTTTAATTCTTTGAGGTGACTGCAGGAAATCTTTATCTTTAAATACTCAAGCTATTTGGTGTGCAGGAAACCTTGATCAAAAATCTCAAAAGAGTTCTGGGAGAAGATATTCCGGAAGAGCTATACGAGCTTCTTCAGCAATACTCTTTCGAAAAATCCTTTGACAAGAAAGTACTACTTTCTGAAGCGGGCGCAGACTGCAAATACCAATATTTTATCCTGGAAGGCTCTGTCTATTCCTATTACGTCAATGAGAAAGGAGATAAGAGCGTGATAGAACTGGCCATTGAAGAGTACTGGATCACCGATGCAGCGAGTTATTTTACCGGCAAACCTTCCGTAGCAAATATTAAAACCCTGGAACCCACGAGAGCACTATTGATCAACAGAGAGGATTATGATGCCCTTTGCTGTGCTCATCCGCTTTTTGACCGCTTCTTTCGTATTCTTATGCAAAATGCGCTGGCCTCGCTCCACGACCGGATATTAGGAACCATAAGTGAAGATGCCGAACACCGTTACAGGGAATTTTCAAGGTTACGTCCTTATTTCGTACAGAGAATTCCGCAATATCTTATTGCTTCTTATCTTGGTATCAAACCACAATCGTTGAGCAGGATTCGGAAAAACCTTTTTCAGAAGTAATTTGCTAATTCTGCTTTCTTAACATAGGTGAATCATTTTAGAGAAGGATTTGCTGAAATTTGCTTTGTAATTATTTGATTATCAATTTAAAATACAGGCGATGGTAGCAGGAAATACAATTACATGGAAATTAGACCCGGCTCACAGTGAGCTTACCTTTAGGGTGAAACATTTGATGATAAGCCATGTAAAAGGGGAGTTTCAAAAATTTGACGGACAACTTATTTCTAAAGGAGAGGATTTCAACAAGGCAAAAATCAAGGCTACAGTAGATTCCCGTTCTATTTATACCAATAACCCCGAGCGGGATGAGCATTTAAAAAGCATGGATTTTTTTGATGCAAACCTGTACAGAACATTGAAATTTAAGGGGACAAGTTTCGAAAAACTGGATGAGGAGAACTACAAATTAACCGGCCTGCTCAAAATTAAGGGCACTACCAAAGAGGTAGTATTGGAGGTGGACTATGGCGGAATAATGACCGATCCTGCCGGACAGGTCAAAGCCGGTTTTTCCGTCAGCGGAAAGATCAACCGTAAAGACTGGGGCCTCAAGTGGAACGCCGTGCTGGGAAACGGAGGCGTGCTGGTGAGTGATGAGGTGCGTATCAATGGAGAATTTCAATTTATTAAACAGGCATAATCTTTAAAAAGCATAATAATGGAAAACAAAATATTAGGACTGCATCACATCACTGCCATAGCGGGAGATGCACAGCGCAATTATGATTTTTACACCAAGATCCTGGGGCTGCGAATGGTGAAGAAAACAGTCAACTTTGATGACCCTCAAACCTATCATTTTTATTTTGGAGACGAGGTGGGAAGTCCGGGTACTATTCTTACTTTCTTTCCCTGGCCGGGAGCCAGACCGGGACAGGATGGAGCAGGAATGGCGACAGAAATTGGATATTCGGTACCTAAAGGCAGCCTGGAATTCTGGAAAGATCGCTTTGAGGAAAAGAATATAAGACACTTCCAGATCAGGGAAAGGTTTGGAGAAAGGCAATTGCCTTTTTTAGATCCCGATGGTTTGAAATTAACTTTAATAGAGGCTGCACATTCAGATGCTCGCAATGGTTATGAAACAGAATTGATTCCTTCCCAAAATGTGATCAAAGGTTTCCATGCAGTGACCCTCACTTTAAACTTTATAGAAGAAACCGCAGAGGTATTAACAGAGATCTTCGGGTATAAAAAGATTAAAACTGAAGGGAGTTTTTACCGCTATGGAACAGATGCCGTGGAAAATGCCGCTTTTGTAGACATTTTTATACTGCCCGATGCCTATCGCGGAATAAATTCCAGGGGAACCAATCACCACGTGGCCTTTCGGGTGAAGAATGAAGAGGATCTCATGACGATGAGAGCGAAGGTGCTGGAAAAAGGTTTGCAGATCACCGAAAAGATCGACCGCAACTATTTCTATTCGCTGTACTTCAGAGAACCGGGAGGAGTGCTCTTTGAGATCGCGACAGATAATCCCGGGTTTGCCATAGATGAAACCGTGGAGGAGCTTGGTAACAATCTGGTTTTACCCGCAAGATATGAAGCTGCGAGGGCGCAGATTGAAAGAGCTTTACCTGAGTTAAAACATTAAATTGTAATAGAAGATATAAGGCTTAAGAAAAATTAGGTCTATTCTGATAAATACTCCGAATCGCTGGTCAATTCAGCTTTTCATCAAGCATAAAAACCTGATCATATGGTAAAACTGGTAATTGATGCCCGGCAGGCTTCCCTTGGGGAAGGAATGAAGGTGAAGCGCATCCTGCCTTTCAGAAAGAAAAGAATGGTTGGCCCTTTTATTTTCATGGATCACGGCGGCCCCGTGGATCTTCGGCCGGGCCTGAAGAAATCCATGGATGTGCTGCCTCATCCGCATATTGGTCTTTCTACTGTAAGCTATCTGTTTAGCGGAGAATTGGTCCATAGGGACAGCCTGGGAGTAAAACAGGTGATCAAACCGGGAGAGGTCAACTGGATGACTGCCGGTAGGGGAATTTCTCATTCCGAGCGCTTTGAAGACCCGGGGATCCTGGCACAAAATTCCCTGGAATTGATCCAGACCTGGGTGGCCCTGCCGGAAAAACATGAAGAAGATGCGCCTTCTTTTGAGAATTATAAACCCGAAAACTTACCTGTATTTACAGATAAAGGTATTTGGATGCGGTTGATTGCGGGAGATGCCTTTGGGTTGAGGAATGATGTTGCCACGCTTTCTCCCATGTTCTACCTGCACGTAAAACTTCAGAAAGATGCCGTTTTTGGTCTTCCTGAGAAGCACAGCGAGCGTGCTATCTACATTGCAAAAGGTAAATTAGAGGTATCGGGTGGGATTTTTTCCGCAGGACAAATGCTTGTCTTCTACAAGAACAATGATCCAATTATTAAGGCTAAGGAACCTGCAGAATTAATAGTGCTGGGAGGGGAGCCCCTGGGAGAACGTTTTATCTGGTGGAACTTCGTTTCTTCAAGGAAAGAACGTATTGAACAGGCAAAGGAAGACTGGAAGCAGGGGAGAATACTTTTGCCGCCAACAGATAACCGGGAATTCATTCCATTGCCCGAAGATCCATTCAGGAAAAAGGAAGATCCGTCGCCGGAACCTTTATCCTAATCCTTTCTTTCAATACCCGAAAAAAGGCAGATCTTCAATTATTCCTAATGAGGCAACTTATGCCGCAGGAGGCCATAAATATAAGTTCCTATTAATGCTCCTAAAAGTGTTACCAGGATGGGTAGATAACCCGCCCCAATAAGCGTATAAATTGGTCCTGGGCAGGATCCCGCCAGGGCCCATCCTAAACCAAAAAGGATTCCTCCATACATATACCGGCTAAAACTTTTGGTCTTAGGATTAAATTTTATGGGTTCTCCGTCAAACGACTTCAGCTTATATTTTTTGATGAGCCAGGTTCCCACGATTCCGAGGCTCAGGGCAGAGCCCATAATGCCATACATGTGGAAAGACTGGAATTGAAACATTTCATAAATGCGAAACCAGGAAGCGGCTTCACTTTTAAACATCACAATCCCGAAGATGACCCCTATGATTAAAAAATTTAAATATTTCATGCTTTAGAAGATTAAGGGAAACATTAGGTGAACCATGATGAGACCTCCAAGAAAGAATCCCACAACAGCAATAAGAGAAGGTAACTGCAGGTTACTGAGGCCGGTAATGGCGTGTCCCGAGGTGCATCCGCCGGCATATCTTGCTCCAAAGCCTATTAAAATACCTCCCACAAGTAAGATCGCCAGGGATTTGGGATCTGTAAACGCCCCGTTGGCAAAAAGTTCATCTGGCAAATAGGCTTCCCCTGCACTTTCAAAACCCAGGGTCCTAAGAGTGTCCACAGTTTCGGGAGCAATATCTACGGAAGTGTCTCCGCTCAGGAAATTTGCAGCAAGAAATCCCCCAATGACCGCACCGGCAACCACGATCAGATTCCAACGCTTTGTTCTCCAGTCAAAGGCAAAATAATCTATTCTTTTTCCCGCACCACCCATGGCGCACATGGTTTCAAGATTAGATGACATTCCAAAGGTCTTTCCTCCAAACAAAAGCAGGAACAGAATTCCTGCAATCAAGGGTCCTCCCACATACCACGGCCAAGGTTCTAAGATCCAATCCATAACTATCATTTTAAAGGCTGCAAAATAAGCAGGTTTTTGGTCCGGGGGCAATATCATAGGTCACAATCTTTATCTCTTTATTGAATTTTTCAAATCATGACATCTTCAAATTTTTAGATTTTGTATTTGAAGTTCTCAAAAAACGAATTTGTGTTCATTGGTTTTTGATCATTGTTAATTAAGAATAACCGACAGATCCGCAGATATTTTTTTAATCACTCATACTCCTTTTCTTTCATCCTGAAATTTTCAAATCATCCCACCTCCAAATCTGAATAACATCTATCTTTATCTTTGATATGATCAACGAGAAATACTTTGAGAATTTTCCGAAGCTGCAAACGGAGAGACTCTTCCTTCGGAAGCAGGAGCTGAAAGATGCGGCCAACCTGCAGTTATTGCGTTCCAATGAGCAGGTCATGACCTACATGGATTCAGACCCTCATCCCGATGTGCAGACTTCTGAAGCTTTTATCGCCAAAAACCTAAAAAGCTATCAACAAAAGAAAGGATTCTTCTGGGTGATCATAGCTGCTCAAACCGGCAACTATTTGGGAGATATCATCCTGCGCAAGATAGACAGGAGCAACGCCAGGGCAGAGATAGGCTACACGCTCCTGCCCGAATTCTGGGGCCGGGGTTATATGAAAGAAGCCATGCGTGCGGTCATTTCTTTTGGGTTCAAAGATTTGGGTCTCCACAGCATTGAGGCAAATATTAATCCCGCCAACATCAGCTCCCGGGAACTCCTGCTAAAAACGGGCTTTGTAAAGGAAGCTTATTTTAGAGAGAATTATTACTACAACGGAAGGTTCCTGGATACGGAGATCTATTCTCTGTTGGAGAAGAATTTTAATTTTAATTAAAACAGTTAATTTTCAGAGGCGTGAGTAATTTTTTTTCTTCAATTTTCTTTTTTATCCTTTGTATCTCACAGGGTTCGGCACAAATCGTTTTTGAAAATGATGAACTGAAAATCGAGCAGATAAGCAAACATGCTTACCGGCATATCTCCTTTCTGGATACTAAAGAATATGGAAAAGTTGCCTCTAATGGAGTGCTTTATTTAAATAATAATGAAGCCCTGGTTTATGACACTCCGGTAAATGATCATGCGGCTTCTTACCTGATCGGCTGGATAGAAAAGCATCAGAAAAGTAAGATTAAAGCTGTGGTGGTCACCCACTTTCATGAAGATTGCCTGGGAGGATTAGAGGAATTTCATAAGAACGGGATCCCTTCTTACTCCACAACCTTAACTAAGGAGCTGGCACAAAAGAATAATTACTCAGTCCCTCAGAATATTTTTACCAAAAGTCTGGAAATTCATATAGGTGGAATTACAACTGCTACTGAATTTTTAGGAGCCGGACACACGCTTGATAATGCGGTGGGGTTTATTCCATCCGAAAAGGTGTTTTTCGGGGGCTGTTTAGTAAAAGCCGCCGGCTCCGGAAAAGGTAATCTGGCAGATGCCGATGTAGGGGAATGGGCAGAGACTGTGAAAAGGATTAAGCTCAGATTTCCTGATGTAAAAGTTGTGGTGCCGGGACATGGAAGTCCTGGCGGACCGGAGTTGCTCGATTATACTATAGAATTATTCCGGAATCCATAATCTCTGGTAGAAATTTGTTGCCTGACCACCATGGATTTCCCGAAAGATTTCACAGGAAAGCAGAGGTGACAAAGCCTTTTTTAGTCTGTAAATTTTTCACTTGATTCAATAAAAATTTTTGACGCAAAGCTTGCAAGGCTCTACCGCGAAGGGCGCAGAGATCTTTTCTTCATTAATTATTGATCATTCCCGATTGGAAAAGCTGCCCGCAGATCTCGCAGACTTCTGACCACTTTACCGAAAGTTCTTAGTTTTCCTGAAAGAATTTTACTTCATCCTGCCTGACATTTGTCATGGTGCTAAAATTTTAGCTGCCGTATCTTAATTGAGCATTTCAAATCCCGACTGTTCTGAAAAATGGGTTTCCTTTTTTTCGGTGTCCTTAGGATTAATGCTCATGATCGACACGACCCATTCGGAATTTTTATCCAGGGAGGCCGTGGATGAAAATAAATGTATCTCTGTATGGAAAAGGGTCTGACCCTGAATAAAATGGATTACTAAAATATAAACAGGATAAAATGCTGTTTAGGATAATTATACTACTGGTGGTTTTTCCATTGATCACTTCTTGTGATAGTATTTCTGTATCGACACCTCAACCTGTGGATTCAAAAAATATAATGAATTTCCCCAGGGATTATAGAGGAACCTGGACTTGTGAAGGCAACACTGTAACTATAGGAAAGGATTTTTATGAATACAGTGAGGTTTTTGATGTTAAGATTCCAAAACAGCTTGTCGATACTTCTTCTTCCTATCTCCTAAAGAATAACAAGATTTACTATGTCGACAGGTGGAAACAGGAGTTAGGAGAAGGATTTCCATACATGATAGAAAATGATACCATTTACTATACAGAGCGTACAGTAAGTGAAACAACTCTTGGACAAAATGCTTTTTTAAGAAGAGTGAAGAAAAATTACATTTTGAATGTCAAACAGGAGAATCAATGGTGGCAACTGGCATTGATCGAAAAAAATAAAGGAGGAGAAATAATAATAAGGATCCAGAATTTAGAGGAGCTCGATAGATTCTCTAATCACACTCATATTCATACCTTATCAGGTAAATATGACAGGTCCGAGTTTATTGAAGCCAATTGGACAAGAAAGGATCTTTCAGATATGTTGAATAATGGGATGTTCTCGGACACCTTATTAGTACTGGAGCCAAACAACAAGATCCGGTGTGATGATTTCTAACCAATTGTCTTCGAATAAAGGGCTTCTTTGAGGAGAATCAGTAAATATGGGAATATGGAAACCCCATTCACAATAGAACAATTCTTTGAAGTATTCGGGAAATACAATACTGCAGTATTTCCGGCCCAATTCATTTTTATTGGATTAGGCTTTCTGGGTTTAGTTCTTATTCATAAACAAAAAAATAACAGCAATCATTTCATCACCGGCTTTCTCGCTTTTCTGTGGCTTTGGATTGGTTTTATCTACCATATAGGCTTCTTCACCTCGATCAATAAGGCCGCATATGGCTTTGGTGCCCTTTTCATTATTCAGGGTTTATTTTTTGTAAGAGAGTTTTTCAGAAGCAACCTCGAATTTAGATTGCAAAGGAACTCACGCACTTACCTCGGATACTTTTTTGTTCTTTTCGGGTTGATCCTTTATCCGCTAACCGGTTACCTGTTTGGGTCAGAATTCCATACTACAATTTCCCTCGGATTACCCTGCCCCACTACCATTCTCACCTTTGGATTCCTCATGCTAACCAATAGCAAATTCCCCGGCTATCTTTTGATCATTCCCACTATCTGGGCAATTATAGGAACATTGGCTGCAGTAAATTTTGGCGTGTACCAGGATTTCCTAATGATCATTGCAGCCGTTATTGCTGACCTGTACTTGCTGAAAAGGAAGAAAATGCCGGCTGTTTCAGCTGTAAATTATTCAAGAAAATCCTGAAGCCATGGAAGGGAAGATCAACAGAGAATGGCATACCTTACATAAGATGCCTAAAAACCCCGGTATGGATCAAAGGATCGCCTGGCACCTTGAACACGCACAGCACTGTGGCTGCCGAAAGATCGAAGGCAAACTGGCGGAGGAAATGAAGAAAAGAGGAATTAAATTCTGAAATCCGGTTCTCTTTTTTAACAAGCCCTTTTTGATCAATTTTTACATCAATAATATATTTTCAGATAAAGTCCGCGAACTCCTGCAAACAGCACAAGGACCTTCTATTCATTGCTAGTTATTTTCCTTGATCGTGAAAAGCCACGGATGCACCGAGGTTTATTTATTCATATTCCCTTTTGTCTCATTATACAATTCAAATCACTACATCTTTCAATCTGCATTCGGATTTTGTGCTTGTAATTATGAATTTATTTTCACTTTCATCCTCAAATTTCCTATTGGAATTCAAATACTCTTTTGCCTGAAAGTCAGTAATATATATCTGATTTTAGTACATTTATAATAATGACTTCCGAATCTCCTTTTAAAACGGTGAATTATGAGATCAGTTTTCTTTCTGCTACTGTTGTTTGGACTATCTTTTTCTTCACAAGCGGCTTTTTTTCAGCAGCCAGATCAGGTTAGGACCGGAGTACTCTCTAAGACGAGTATAATCGATCTCAGTCATGCCTTTTCCGAAGAGACTGTATATTGGGTCACTGCTAAAGAATTCCGGTTGGATACCGTCTTTGCCGGCCAAACTGATAAAGGATACTACTATTCTGCCTTTGATTTTGAAACGGCAGAGCACGGAGGAACACACATAGATGCACCTATACATTTTGCTGCCAATGCTCAAACTGTAGATGAGATCCCACTCCGTAGACTGGTGGGCGCGGCTATTAAGATCGATGTCTCTTCAAAAGCGATGAATGATCCCGATTACCTGATCTCGGTGGAGGATCTTACCGGCTGGGAAAAAGAACAGCAAATGCAGATCCCCGATGGAAGTATAGTGTTACTGCAAACCGGTTTCTCCAATTTTTATCCGGACCGTGAGAAATACATGGGCACGGCTGAACGCGGGGAAGAGGCTGTCAAAAAACTGCATTTTCCGGGCCTATCTCCTGAAGCAGCTCAATGGCTTGTTGATAAGAGAAATATCAATGCGATTGGCCTGGATACTCCCAGTATAGATTACGGGCAGTCTCAAGACTTTCGCAGTCATGTGATCCTGCTTTCTCAAAACATTCCGGCCTTTGAGAATCTCACTAACCTGGATAAGTTACCTGCAAAGGGTTTTGAGGTCATTGCCCTGCCCATGAAGATAAAAGGCGGCAGTGGGGCTCCGCTGCGAATCATTGCACTTCTTCCTGACTGATCCTGCAAAAAGGGAGTTTTCGTTTATAAAATTTTTTTCTGCTACTATTTTTTTCTTCCAATCTCCACATCCTCATATCTTTATTTGGAATTTGGTGCTTGAATTTTGGAATTTGCTTTTCAATTACGTTTTCCCGTAAACTCCTTTAACAAAATTTTAATAAATTTATTCTATAAAGGGAGGTCAGGTTGGACCGCTGTTGTGCGGGATTCACCGCAATGAATCTCATCGGGAACTTACCCTCTTGCCCCCATCATAACCAACAAAAAAATGAAACAACATCTACTGCTATTCTTAACCGCACTTTTAAGCCTTAATGGTTATTCGCAGATCAAATTTGAAAAAGGATATTTTATAGATAATGAAGATCAAAAAGAGGAGGGTTTGATCAGGAATGTTGACTGGAGAAATAATCCCTCCGAATTTGAATTTAAAATATCTGAAAATAAGGAGTCCAGAAATGAAACATTAGAATCAGTAAAAGAATTCGGCATCTACGATGTGGCAAAATACATCAGGCATATTGTAAAGGTGGACAGATCAAGCGGGAATATCAAGAACCTGAGCGAAGACAGAAATCCTGACTTTAACGAGGAAGAACATTTTTTAAAACTGCTGGTAGAAGGCAAAGTCAGTCTATACTCCCTGGAGGATGGGAATATTACCAGATACTTCTACAGCAAAGATGATTCAGAAATTACCCAATTGATTTATAAAAAATATTTGACTCCCGATAAAAGTATCGCTATCAATGATGGATACAGGCAGCAGCTGTGGAATGATCTTAGTTGTTCAGCTTTTAGCGTGAGAAAGGTGGAGAGGCTGGAATACAAAAAAAGGGAACTGATAAATTATTTTAAGGACTATAACGAATGCCTTGAACAGGAGTATGTTGTTTATGATGAAACACAACAAAGGGACCTATTCAATTTAAGCATCCGGCCCGGGATAAATTACTCCTCTCTTTCCATTGAGAACCTCGCTGTAAACTCAAGAGATACAGAATTTGATAATGAGATTGGTCTAAGGTTTGGAGTAGAAGCGGAATTCCTTATGCCGTTCAATAAAAACAAGTGGGCTATCATTATAGAACCCACTTATCAATATTATAGATCTGAAAAATCACAGGAAAAAGACAATGTGAACGGGGGGACCCTAATCTCCAAAGTCGATTACAGATCCATTGAGTTGCCAATTGGGGTGAGACATTATTTATACCTCAATGATAGCTCAAAGCTCTTCCTGAACCTTTCCTATGTTATTGACCTTAATCTGGGTTCTGAACTCGATTTCTATAGAATGGATAATACTCTGCATTCTAATCTGGAGGTCAAATCCAGAGGGAATATAGCTATGGGGATTGGATACAGGTTTAAGGATACTTACGGCGTTGAACTCAGATACCACACCAGCCGGGAAATTTTGGGCAATTATTCGCACTGGAATTCTGAGTACAGGACCGTTTCTTTTATTCTCGGGTATTCCTTCTTTTAATCAGACTGCCTACAAAAAGGGTTTCAAAAATGGTCTTTTTAGGTACTTATCCGGTAAGAATACTTCCTTTAAAAATCATATTGAATCCGCTTTTAAAAGGCCCTGGGAGTAGTTTAAGCACCTCAGAAAAATCTACACTTCCGAGTATGGATTGAAGCCTGCCGGCCATTTCCGAAGAACAAAGTGGTTCTGATCTTTGATGATCGATCAACGAAATGGGAAGGCCAAAATCATAATATTTTTCACATAGATCCCTGATGAACAGATAATTAATCGTAACTTACATCTCCCTCCCAATAATGGCTCCCTGCATTTTTTGAGTATTAATCTTAATATATATAGCCATGAAAAAAGTAATGTACTGGTTATTCCTGATCCCGTTTATGGCTCTGGCACAAAATCCTGAGCAAAGCAATCAGCAATACGCTGTATTTGAAAATGCCATTTTAACCCCACAGCCGGATAAGGTCCAACAGTTCGAAGCGGGGATTGCAGCACACAACAAAAAATTTCACGCTTCCGATCCTTACGGAGCCCGGGTCTATTACATCTCGAACGGACCAAATGTTGGCAAATACATGTGGGTCATGGGGCCCCTTCCCTGGAGTGCTATGGACAAAAGACCTGAGGATAAGGCGCATGACGACGACTGGATCAACAATGTTGTGAAGTATATGACTGCAGATTCCGATCAATCCTACTGGCGGTTTAACAATGAACTCTCCAATTTCCCTAAAGATTTTAAAGTAAACAAGTTACTGGTGGATACCTATGATATCAAACGCTTCAGGGACGAAGGGGCAAAGGCATCAATGGAAAAGATAGCGAAGGTGATGAAGGGGAAATATCCCGATATGGCCTACGGAGTCTACACCAACGAATTACCCGCGACCAAAGATGGGCGGGACCTTTCTATGGTTTTTTTCTTTGATGATATGGCATGGATGGGGGAAGACCCCAAATTCGTAGAGGCTTACGAAGAAATGTACGGCGCCGATAGCTGGAAAAGTTTTATGCAGGAATGGGAGCAATCTACCGATGGAAAGCAGTCTGAACTATGGATCTTCGAACCTGAACTCAGTGGACTGCCCGCAGACGTCAAGGCCATGGACCGGCAATAAAATACATTAATTATTATTCATTAAACCCACTTTGTAATAGGTGGGTTTTTTTGTAGGGTTTTGTCTCTCACGACAAACATCCATGGGAAATTTGTTTACGGCAATTATTTGTAAAATGTTTAACCGGGAAAAGGTCTCCCGACTATTTTCACGCAAAGCCCGCAAAACTCAACCGCAAAGAACGCAAAGAGATTTTTTTTCTGACTACTGACCACTGACCACTGATCTTTTTTTCCCGCAGCTCATACATTCTTCTCATATCCTTCCTCCCGTCATTTCGAGCCTGCCTGTTTGTAGATAGGTTAATCCGGAACTGTGAGGGCAGAGACGGATTAATATTGAGAAAAGGGATGTTCACAAAACCACTTTGAAAAAAGCTTCAGAAATCTAAAAATTCAGCTAAATCTCTCCTAAAGAATCCGGTTGAATTCGGGGCTTTGGCCTAAAATGGGTAACTTAGAGATTCAGGTAAAACCTGATCAAAAAACTTAACTAACCATAAATTTTCTTACCACATGAACATTTACGAAGCAATTAAGCAAGACCACGACATACAAAGAGATCTTATTGCCAGGTTATTAGAAACTTCCGGGGATACTAAAGAGCGTCAGGAGCTTTGGTCTCAGCTTAGAAAAGAACTGGAAGTTCATGAAGTTGCCGAAGAACGACACTTTTATTCACCTCTCATAGACACCGACAAAATGCAGGAAGATGCACGACATGGAATGGCAGAGCACCATGAGATCGATGAACTTATACAGGAACTGGAGGACACCGGAATGGATTCTCCTCACTGGCTGGGAGCCCTGAAGAAGTTGAGGGATAAGGTGCACCATCATTTGGAAGACGAAGAGGAGGAGTTCTTTGGAAAGGCAAAAAAGGTCTACACCCAAAAGGAGAGCGAAGAACTCGCTGCAAAATATGAGAAGTCCAGGGAAGAATACAAAAAAGGATGGCCGGAATCGATCCCGGGTTCAGACCACGAAGAATAGAACACCCTAAAATGTCATTTTAAAGGCGCTTTTGCGCAGTACTCTAATGCTGCGCAGAATTTCTGTTGTTTACTGATCATTGCAAATTGAAAATCTTTCCCGCAGCTCACGCAAAGTTTTTCAGAACTGCCAATTTTGAATTAACCAGTCCCTAATTCCCTGAATAATAAAAATTTAAATTAACTTAGAACCGCCCTCCCGAATCGTTCTCTTTGTAACCAACACTTTAATAAATGATAACCTCAATTGATCTATGCCTTCGGAAAAGCGGCTATCTGGCAGCTATTCTGTTCCTGAGCACCGGGATGCTTCTTGCCCAGGAAAAATCTCAACAGATAAAAGATCTGCTGAATAAATATCACGAGTACGGCCAGTTCAACGGTTCAGCTCTGGTCGCCGATGATGGAGAATTGGTCTTCAGCGACGGTTTCGGAATGGCCAACATGGAATATGATATTCCTAACAAGCCGGAAACAAAGCACCGGCTGGGTTCTATCACCAAACAATTCACCGCAGCTTTGATCCTGCAACTTGTCGAAGAGGGGAAGCTGGAGCTGGATAAACCCATTTCCACATATCTGCCCAATTATAAAGGGCCCGCAGCCAATGTGGTCACACTTCACCACCTGCTTACCCACAGTTCGGGAATTCCAAGCTATACATCCTTTCCTGGATTCTTTGAGGAGCAAAGTCGGGACCCTTCAAGTCCGGCAGAATTTGTAAAGGTCTTTGCTGATTCTACCCTGCAATTCACCCCTGGGGAAAAATTCGCCTATAACAACTCGGGATATTTCCTGCTGGGGCATATTATTGAAGAAGTAACAGGAAAATCATATGAGCAGGTGTTGCAGGAAAAGATCCTTGAACCTCTCGACATGGATGATACAGGTTATGATCATCATGCTACCATATTGAAGAACCGGGCTGCGGGTTATGAGAAGAACGGCAACGAATATGTAAACGCACCATATTTGGATATGTCCCTTCCCTATGCTGCGGGATCGATGTATTCAACTGTGGAGGACCTGTACAAATGGGACAGGGCGCTGTATGAGGACGAGATACTTTCTGCAGAATCTAAAGAATTAATGTTCAGTCCGCTAATGCCCGATGGGGATGGGAAATATGGCTATGGCTGGAGTATAGGAGACCTTCCTGTGGGCACTTCGGGAGACAGCGTTTCCATTGTGGCCCATGGCGGCGGTATCAACGGCTTCAATACGTTGATCGTTCGCGTGCCTGAAGAGGAAGATCTTATTGTTCTGCTGAATAATACCGGGGGTACAATGTTAAGGGAAATGGCAATGGGTATTAATAACATCCTGCACGGTGAAAAAGCCGATATGCCAAAAAGATCTATTGCAATGGAAGTGCTTCCTGTTTTCGCCAAAGACGGAGTGGATGCGGGACTCGCAAAATACAGGGCACTGAAAGCCGATGAGACCTATGGCCTAAAGGAGAATGAAATGAACCAGATTGGTTACCAACTGCTGCAGAACGGAAAGACCAAAGAAGCCATTGAAGTCTTCAAAATAAACGTAGCCGAATACCCGGATTCCTGGAACACCTATGACAGCCTTGGGGAGGCTTATATGATGGATCGTCAAAGGGATAAAGCCATTGCCAATTATGAAAAATCCATAGAAATGAACCCCGATAATCAAAACGGGAAAGACATGCTGGCGAAGATCAGGGCACAATAAGAGAAGAAGATCAGGGCACAATAAGAGAAAAAGTTTCAACTAAAAAACCTTCCATTCCGGAAGGTTTTTTGTTTTTCCACTATCTTCAAAAATGTTTAATTGATATGTTGATGAAACCTTTACTTCCGTCTATAATCTAAAGTCTACCGAACAATTTCACGCAAAGCCCGCAAAGTTCAACAGCAAAGAGCGCAAAGAGTTTTTTTTCTGACCACTGACCACTTACCACTGATCATTTTTTTTCCCGCAGACCACGCAGATTTTCGCAGATAACCAAACCCCGTCCGTTCGAGTGAAGCCGGACCTGCGGGAGCAGGGGCGGATTTGTATCGAGAACAACTAATCACAAATTAACCATTGACTAATTCACCAAATTACGCTTTACCGTAAACCTCCTTAACTGAATTTTAATAAATTTACAGAAGCCCTATAAACTGTAGTTGTTCTGGCGAAAAAATAAGAGGAATTGATTCTTCGATAAATACAAACAACATAATATTTCTCCAAAATTGAGCTTTAAAAATATAATGACCTATAAATTGAATAAGAAGGTCGCTGAAAAACATCTTGATGAGCTAATTGATACTTTTTATCAACATTTTGCTACAGGAGGAAGAACAATTAAATATGTTTTTGACTTTTCTGAAGTTGAATGGATGTCGAATGAAGAACTACTTACTTTTACTGGATTGTTTAAGTCTTTAATTGATTCGGATATTGACTTCAATGTACAATTTTTAAAAGATGGTTCTAGTGAAACAATTAACAAGAGAAAAGCCAAACAAATTATACAATTATGGGATGTTTGGAAAATTTATTCAATTGTTCCTCACAAAGATTACAATCTATACTTTGATATTGACGGCAATTTTATTGAACGTCTGAGAGCAGAATATAATATTCAGACAGTCACACAAGAAATTTATGAGAGCTATGGTATAACACCATTTGTCACCCTAGAAAAAATCGAATCTTACGATGATCAAAGGATCGTGGAAAAGCTTCACGAAATTTACAGATTGGAAGCGGCTACAAGTGAAATTTTACACGAGAATAACTGTTACTTACCATTCCATAATGAAACTCTAACTTCCATCGTATCAAAAGAGTTATTTGAAAATTTCTTAGATCATTATGACCAAAGCCTTTTTAGCCCTAAAAGTAAAGTAGCTTTCCTGAGCCTCGTATTAAAAAGAAAGCTAAATACAGAAAGATTGGGGAAGGCTAAGGTGCAGGAAATCCTTAAAAGAAACTTCAAAGAAGAATCATTTCCTGAATTAAGAGATTTCTATGTTGAAATGGATAACCCGGACGTGTTTCTAAACCGTTCTTTACTTCAACTCTCCTTTGTTGATTTCGGGGAAGGAATTCCTAAAACCTTGAAATCAGCCTACTATAGGAATACCGGCACTGGGTATAGTAAAGAACATACATCTCAAAATGAAGATACTCGAATTCTTGAATATGCCTTTAAACATGATTCTTCCCAACATGAATTAAAAGATAAGTATTCTAAAGAATTTGCTGTTCCACGGGGGTTATTTGATCTGCTTTCAGTCGTGAAAAGATTTGAGGGGGTTATCATTGCTCGAAGTCACTATGGAAAAATTGCCTTCGACTTCTCGTGTGGTAAATCGATGGAGGAAGCTGTGCGGTATTTTGGGGATCAGTCAAAGATTTTTCCAGGAACATTATTTACTATTTATATACCAGAAAGGGAAATTCAATTTGAAATTGACTCTTCTTCCATTAAACCTTACGACTCACTTGCCGAATATTCTTTTAAGAAAAATGAAGTAAAACATGTAAGTCTTTTTGAAATACAAACTGAACAAAAAAACCAGAAAACGGATAAGGGAGAATTTTACAATATACTCTTCGACTCCTTTCTTAAGAAAATTCAAAATAATTCTGAAACATTAATTTATTTGGACTTTACTGGTTGGGAAATAGATGAAAGAGTTACTAAGAAAATTATCTTTTTTCTATGCACTGATTATAGAATAAACCTGAATAACAATGTTATTGTAGTAAATCCACCTTCAAAAAGATTTTTAGCTTCAATAAGGGATCAACTATTAGATCTAGAAGAAGTCCACCGAAGGTTTAAAATACATCCAACGCCTTTCGTATTTTTTGATAACAATGAATTAGAAATTTTTTGGCTGGGTATATTTTCTGAACAAGACATCGAAAAATTAAATAAACTTCTTTTTGAAGAACACGATTTAAGGAAATCTGACTTTGAAAATCCAGAAGCAATTATTGGTCATATTAACCATTATGATAATTATGGAAATTTAGTTTCTATTATTAACTCTACTCAATTAAAATTACATTATACAGGTGAAGCATCGAAAATAGAAGATAGTGAAATTGAAAAGATAATTGCTCCTTGTATAAAATCTTCAAAGGACACAGTTTATCTTTGTAATGGCAACTATTACCAATATCAATATTTAGAATTATTTGACGCCTTGTCGGATGAAGACAAACGCAAATTTCTCAATGAAATTTTACTACGAAAAATTCAAAGTTCTATTGATGATTGGAACCAATATATACTTGTAGGAATTACCTCTAGCAGTCATAAGATAGTTGACTACTTTGAATCCCGGTTGGGAGGAGATCGTAAAAATTATGTTCGTTTAAATAATTACTTTTCTTTCGAGGAGGAAGCAGAATTTAAACAAGGTATTTATAAAGGCTCAAAAGTAATTCTTCTTTGCGATGTTGTTTCTACAGGTTACATGGTTGAACGTTTTATTTCAAGACTGAATATATTAGAAGCATCAATTGAAAAAATAGGAGTCCTTGTTGATGCAATCGATACTGATTTTAACCCTGATAAATACAATTATTCTGAAATTAAAAATAAAATTATTTCGGTTTATAAAAAGCCCCTTAAAAAATATACCCGAAATAATATTTCTGCAAAGTTGAAACATGGAGAACTGAAAGTAATAAGAATTAATCCTTTTACCAATACACCAATAACTCAGGGAATTGATGAGAGTAATTATAATAAATCGGTTCTTCTCAATAATGAGGATTTTGCAAAATTAATATCGGTAGATCAAATACAGGTAGGTTATTTTAATTTTAATAGTCTTGTGCATCCGTACTTTTTTAACATGCACTCTATTTTATCCGACCCAAGAAAATCTCAAAATTTAATTACCCAACTCTTCGACGCATTACAGAAACAAACTTCTCTAGAAGAAATTGGGGTGGTATTTTATCCGAAATCTTCAGGTATTCATAAGATTGATTTCAAATTGTTGCAGGACAAGTACTTCAAGAATCACAACACTCTTTTTTTTGAGTTGGAGAGATTTCTAACCAATGAAGGATGGCGTTTTCCACATCCTCCTCAATATTTAGTTCAAATTAGTAGAGAGAAAAGAACTATGATTCTTGATGACGGCTCTTGCTCAGGTGAATCTATATCCCAGATGATTGATGAAGTATCCTTTTTAAATGTTAAAAGCATAACTGTTTTGTCCCTTGTAGGCCGAATTAACAACCATAAAAGAGAATTCTTTTCAAGAATAAAAAAAATAGACAGTGGAGGGAAGGAAATTCCTGTAAAAATATTCTTTGGGAGTAACTGGCACATCCCGACGTACCATCAGTCCAAGAGCCCAGTAATTGAAGAGAATAAATGGCTGGATCAATTAATTCAATTACCAAATATTCCACAAGGAATTAAGACTCTTGTAAAAACTATCAAAAAGGAGATTACTCCTAAAGAAATTTCAGAAGGGAATAGTTCTTATTTATTAAAAACCAAAGAAGGATTTGCAATTCATGACGAACTCGCACTTGTGCGTAATGAATTTGGAAAGATTTCTGAATACAGATTTTACAAAGAATATTTCCAATTTTTCGATCAGTTTATTTCCTATCATGAATCCAAGAATTCAAAAGAGAGAGGACATTTTCCCTATAGAAAGATTGAGGCCGTATGTGCCGTTTTCTTACACGAACCATATTTATTTGATAAAGTCAAAGCGGTCATTCCGGATGTGGTTGATAAAATAGAAAAATTTGTGGAATTATTTGTTATTGAAAATAAAATACCACAAGACTTGTTGTGTTATCAATGGAATAAAAAAGATATGATTCATCTATTATTTATTATTTACAAAGATGAAACTTTACTTGACATATTAAATAATAACTTGAAAAAGCTATTAATTTTTTCCTCCGACAGTCAATCCACAGTTAACTATTTTCTTTATAAACTGCTGAAATATTTCCCTCTCGAAAAATCAGAAACAAGAATTAAAAGACTTGATAATCAATTTAAAGAAATCTTAGAAAATGTAGAAACAGATAATGTAACTCTAAATAAACAAATAAAAAAGTTCTATAATTTTTTAAAGACTTTGCCCTCAGGTACGGATATAGAATCACTCTTACGGACGTTAAGAGAAAATTACAAAAAGGAAAAAGAACCAGACTTGCATGATGACAAAATTTCTTTTAATCATAATATCTCTTTGATTCTTGGTAAGATTAGAGAGGCAATGGACAAAATAGAATCTAAAGAAACGATCCCTTCATCTCTATCGGATGCAATAGTTAAAGGTTGGTTCCAGGTCTTTAATTTCATTTCCCCAATATTAACTTTTTCCATTACGTATGAGGAGTACCTTGCTCCTTTCCCTTATTTCAAGTTGCTTAATACTACAGAAAGGGACTCTGATTCTTTAAGAACACTTGTGGGAGCTAATGAAACAATGATTTTTTCAATTGATCAATCGTTTAACGATATCAACAAATTAAAAAAGATTGAAAGGAATACTATACTAATTCAATCGAACTTTTCATTGAACACAGATTTTCACAGACTAATTGAGCATCGGTGGACGGATTGGTCCCGATTCTACCAAAAATTAGAAAAAGAGTTGAAGAGGTTAGAATTAAAAGTAAAGCTGGATAATCAATTAAATAAAAACCATTTAAAAATCCAAATACCAAAAATCTATTCTTATAAACTAATAATTGATGAATTAATAAACAACCTTAAAAATCATTGTAAAAAAGAAAAAGGAGCAGAGGTATATTTATGTCTTCAGGATATAGGTTCAAACGGTATTCAGCTCCACATTATTAATCCAATTGCAGACATTAGCCACTCCAACAGTAATGGAGAAGGCACCAAATGTCTCAACCTTCTTTCAACAGCCGGCCATTTTGGATTTGAATATCAAGCCCAGATTAAGGAAGGAAACTATGATCAAATTTTGAAATTCCAAACATTATGATTAAAACCAGAAATATAAATTTATTTGTGTTTGACACCAAAACAAACTTCGAGAAGTCACAAGAATTTTTGGGTACATCTTTTAAATCGATAAATCAAGTTGACAGTTTAGAGTCATTTAACGCACACTTAGAAAGATTAAATGATGAGGAGCTGATTTGTTTAGTTGTACATGTATTTTATACTGAAAGAATTAATGGTATAAAAAGGTTTGCGACTTCAGGAATTCTAGAAGAATATAAGGCATTGGATGTAATGTATATTTCGGACGGAGATGAAAAGGAAATTAAGCATCAAATGGTGGACGAGGGTATCCCTGAGAAGAACGTCTTTAAGTATCATGACGTTTATTCGAATTTAAATGAAGAAAAGGTTCAGGCTACAACCAAATCAGAATTATTAAAAAGAGGAACAAAATTGATTAACACTCCCAATTTCGAATTTGGTATAATTACAGCTTTATACAAAGATGAATATGAAGCAATTAAGCCACATTTCAATTGGCTTGATGAAGAATCAATTACGGTAGGCAATAAGAAATATAGAGTTGGTCATTTACATGGTCAAAGAGAAAGACGAATAATTGCTGCTGTTCCCAATGCAACAGGAATGGTCGATTCGGCTATAATTGCAACTCAAATGTTAGATCTATTCAGCCCCAAGTATCTGCTAATGTCAGGTGTATGCGGAGGAGGCAAAAATACCCATTTTGGGGATATTGTCTTAGCAAAACGAATATTTACATTTCAGAAGGGAAAGGTTTCTGATATTGTTGATAGAGAAAAAAACAACATTGATTTATATGATAAAAATGGCGAAAAAATAAATTACGACAAATTGTTCGACAAAGAAGGAAATCAAATCAAAATAAGTATAGAGAAATTCCAAATAGAACATGATTCAATTTTAGAATTTCAATTAAAAGATTGGACGGATCCAGAAGTGGAACGGATTAAACAAGAAATTAATAATACAGAAATTGTAAAAATTTGGGGTAGTCCAATTAACATACATTTTGAACCAATGGCTTGTAGCACTATGGTAATTAACAAGGATGGTTTTTTTGAGGATCATATAAGGTCAGTGGATAGACAGACTGTGGCGGTTGAAATGGAGAGTTATGGGGTAGCAAGAGCATGTCAGTTCGGAAATGAAGGGAAAACTAAATGGGTAATCTTCAAATCAGTAATGGATAAAACCACGGAGAAAAATGACAAAGCAAAACGTTTTGCCGCCAACACAAGCGCTCTGTTTTTAAAACATTTAATTTATGATGGAGTTTTAAAATAATTAGCTGCACACCTTTTTCCTCAAAACAACCTATGTCAAATCACAAATTAAAATAAAAATTAGGAACTTGTATTGCGGTTAAAAACTTGTACTCGGTGAAGTAATATACCAGAATAGTAGAACTATTAACATTCTACTTTACAATTTAATATTGGTAATCGTTATTCAGCTTTTCTTCCATCAAAATCGATTCATCAATCCCCCTTCTGTAACAAATGCTACACTTGTAGGTAACAAAAGTTACTGACCACCGCCTTCTCTAAGGGTATTTTTGTCTCACAAATTTTAAGAGATGAAAAGAACAAGAACCCTTGCCCTTATTCCCATATTGTTTTTAAGCTTTCTCCTGCAGGCGCAGGAGACGGTGCCTATTGGGAAAAGGGAGATCCTGGAAAGAGTACAGGAGAATAACAGCCGGTTAAGGATCTCTCAGCAGGAGTTCCTGGCAGCCCGTGCCCAGTACCGGCAAACCAATGCAGTCTTTTTACCCAATATAAGTGTTTCCCACACCGGGATGACCACCAATAATCCCCTTATGGCCTTTGGTTCCAAACTGAACCAGGAGATCGTCACCCAGGCCGATTTTGACCCGGCGCGGCTTAACGATCCCGACCGTATCGACAATTTTGCTACCAAGGTAGAAGTGCAACAACCGCTTATCAACCTGGACGGCATCTGGCAGCGGAGCGCTGCAAAGGACAAGATGCAGGCCACAGAGCTGCAGAGCGTACGCACCGGGGACCACATGAAACTTGAAACCGAAAAAGCCTATATGCAGTTGCAGCTCGCTCACAAAGCGGTGACCGTACTGGAGCAGGCGCTGGAAACAGCACAGGCGAACCTGAGACTGGCCGAGAACAACTTCAAGCAGGGCTATCTGCAGCGCTCTGATGTGCTGGCAGTGGAAGTCCGCGTGACCGAAGTCAATAACCAGTTACAGTACGCCAGGAGTAATGTGAACAACGCGAGCGATTATCTCATGTTCCTCATGGGCGATTCCATTGACGTGGTGCTCATTCCAAAAGATTCTCTTAGTGTGCAGTTGAATCCCGTAACCGCTTCTGAACTTCCCGGCGACCGTGCCGACATCCAAGCCATGGAACTGGCAGCCGGGGCACGCAGGAAAATGTACAGGGCCGATCAACTGGCTTTTTTGCCAAGGCTTAATGCCTTCGGAAGTTATGAGCTCTATGATGACGAGATCTTCCAGGGAGACGCCAACGGATACATGGCCGGCGTCGCATTGACCTGGGATGTTTTTGACGGAAGCAAGCGCTTCGGAAAAACCCAGCAGTCCAAAGCCGAATTCAAACAGGCAGAATTGGAACTGGAACAACACGTCCACCAGAGTCAGATGGAATTGAACCGCGCCACCCGCGCCTTAAGGGATGCAGAGAACAAACTGCAGCTGACGCAGCTGGCCCTGGAACAATCCAAAGAAGCCCTGCGCATTCGTAACAACCGCTATGAGCAAGGCCTTGAAAAAACCACTGATCTCTTAGGAGCCGAGACACAATATTCAGAAAAGCAACTGGAGTATTATCAGACGGTGTATGAATATAATTATGCGGTGGCGTATTTGGAATTTTTGACGAGTAGTATTGAGAATTGAGTAGTGAGTATTGAGATTGGAAGCACCAAATTCCAAGCACCAAATTCCAATTATAACGAATGTCACGCTGAGCCCGACTGCGAAGCAGGAGGAAAGCCTGTCCTGAGTATAGCGAAGGATCGAAGCGCTACTGGAAACGAAATAATATTTGAACACAAATGCCCTTCTCCCCCTTTAGGGGGCGGGGGGAAAAAGGGAGTCGGGAATACAGAACAACAATCTTGAATCTTGAACCTTGAATTTTGAATTAAAGAAACTTTGAACATTAAACTTTAAACCTTGAACCAATAGAGATGAAAAAAACAATATACACAATAGCATTAGCTTCCCTGGGATTATTCGCGACGAGCTGTGGCAGCGATGATAAAAAACAGGCAGTGAATGAAGGTCCCGTAGTACCGGTGCAGGTGGAAACACCATCGGGGACGGGAGACCGTTTTCTCACTGCCAGCGGACAAATCGAAGCGGTAAACAGCGCCACCCTTAGCACCCGAATGATGGGGTTCATCGATGACATCCACGTGAACGTGGGAGACAAGGTGAACAAAGGCCAGTTACTGGTATCTATCAATAACAGCGACCTGCAGGCCAAACGTGCCCAGGTAAACGCCGGTATCACCGAAGCTGAAGCCGCCTACAATAACGCTAAAAAAGATTACGAAAGATTTAAGGCCCTTTTCTTAGAGCAGTCGGCTTCCCAAAAAGAAATGGATGACCAGACCGCCCGTTTTGAAATGGCGCAGGCCAGGCTAGAAGCAGCTAAACAAATGAGAAATGAAGTGAACTCCCAGTTCGCTTACGTGAACATACGTGCTCCTTTTAGCGGAGTCATCACTAACAAATTCGCAGAGGAAGGTACTATGGCCAATCCGGGTCAGCCGCTTTTAGCCGTAGAAGCTCCGGGGAATTTTGAAGTAACTGCCAGAGTTGCGGAGTCCAATATTTCAAAAATAGAAACCGGAACCAAAGTGGACGTCATTGTAAAGTCTGTTGAGCAGACTGTTCCCGGCACCGTGGCGGAAGTTAGTACTTCGGCCAGCAACACCGGCGGACAATACCTGGTGAAAGTAGCTCTTGAAGATACTGAAGCAGATTTGAAATCGGGGATGTATGCTACAGTGAGATTTCCGGTAGAGAAGCAGGAAAGCACTGCTGAAGCGGTAATGATCCCCACAGAAGCCATCGTGACCCGTGGTGACCTCAAGGGTGTTTATACGGTGAGTCAGCAGAATACCGCGATGCTGAGATGGCTAAGACTGGGAAGGACCTACGGTGACCGTGTAGAGGTACTTAGCGGACTCAACCCCGATGAGGCTTATATAGTTTCGGCAGACGGAAAATTGTTCAACGGAGCAAAAGTTAGTGTAAAGGAGTAAAGATGCGTTAAGGATTGAGGCAGTTATCCTCCCGACCGGAGGAAGGGAGATAGCGCCGAAAGCCTGACCCCGCCGAAGCTTTAGCGAAGGTGGGGAAACGCCCAAAGAACCATAGAAAATATGAAAGAAGGATTAGCAGGCAAGATTGCCAAAGGCTTTATTAATTCAAAATTGACGGTGTTGCTCATGATCGTGTTCATGATCGTGGGTGTGTACGCGTCATTTTTAATTCCACGCGAGGAAGAGCCGCAGATCGATGTGCCCATGGCCGACATTTTTGTTGGCTACCCGGGTGCCAGCCCTACCGAGGTGGAACAGCGTATTATCAAACCCCTGGAAAAAATGGTTTCCAACATTCCGGGTGTGGAGTATGTCTACTCTACCTCCATGGAAGAACAGGGGATGTTGATCGTGCAGTTCTACGTGGGCGAGGACATTGAACGTTCCTATGTGAAGCTCTACAACGAGCTCATGAAGAATATGGACCAGTTTCCGCCCAATGTGAGTCAGCCGCTGGTGAAGACGAGGGCTATTGACGATGTTCCGGTACTGGGGCTCACCCTGTGGAGCGAAAATTATGACGATTACCAGCTGCGGCAAATGGCCAATGAACTGCGCCATGAGATCGAAAAAGTTGAAGATGTTTCTATAGTGAACACCATTGGTGGCCGTGACAGACAACTGCGCGTGGTGCTCGACAAGGACAGGATGGCTGCCAGCGGAGTGGATCTGCTTGGGGTTACTGAAAAGATCAAGGCTTCCAATCAGCAGCTTTCCTCGGGCAGTTTTGACCGTAACGATAGCGAAGTTCTGGTTAGCTCCGGAAGCTTTTTGGAATCCCCACAGGATGTGGAGAACCTCATCGTGGGAGTGAATGACGGGCAACCGGTGTACCTGAAGCAAATTGCCACGGTACAGGATGGGCCCGAGATCTCTAAATCTTACGTGAATTTTGGATTTGGACAGGCAATAGATGCTTCGGAATATCCCGGGGAATATCCTGCGGTAACTTTATCTGTAGCCAAACGCAAGGGAGCCGATGCGATGAAGATCGCCGATGTGATCCTGGAAAAAGTAGAGCATCTGCAAACAAATCTTATTCCTGAAGATGTACATGTGGAAGTTACCCGTAACTACGGCGAGACCGCTTCTCATAAAGTGGGAGAATTATTGCTGCACCTTATTGGCGCAATCATAGCCGTAACCCTGGTAGTGATGCTGGCCATGGGATGGCGTGGCGGACTGGTGGTATTCCTTTCGGTACCTATCACCTTTGCTCTTACGCTACTTAGTTATTATATGCTCGATTACACCCTGAACAGGATCACCTTGTTCGCACTGGTATTCGTGACCGGTATTGTGGTCGATGACTCGATCATTATTGCCGAGAACATGCACCGGCACTTTAAGATGAAACGCCTGCCGTTCAAACAGGCCGCACTCTATGCCATCAACGAGGTTGGGAACCCAACAATCCTGGCAACCTTTACGGTAATTGCATCGGTGCTGCCAATGGCTTTCGTAAGCGGATTGATGGGACCATATATGAGCCCAATGCCTATTGGAGCTTCTATTGCGATGATCCTGTCCCTTTTCGTGGCACTGACCATTACTCCGTACCTCGGATTCATCTTTTTACGTGAAAAGGAGAAAAAAGGAAAGCCGGTAAAAGAGGCTGAAAAAGGCATTGAAGATTCGATGATCTACCGCGTATACAAACGCTTTGAAGAACCACTTATCGATAACAAGAAGATCCGTTGGGGCTTCCTGGGCTTAACTGCCCTACTCCTGCTGGGTTCTGTCGCCCTGTTCTTTACTGAAGACGTAGCCGTAAAGATGCTGCCTTTTGATAACAAGAATGAATTCCAGGTGGTTATTGACATGCCCGAAGGAACAACTTTAGAAAGAACAGCCGTGGTGACCAAAGAAGTAGGTCAATACCTAAGCGGAAGCGAACAGGTAGTGAACTACCAGACCTACATTGGCACCTCTGCCCCAATCACCTTCAACGGACTCGTACGTCACTACGACCTGCGCGGAGCAAGTAACACTGCCGATATCCAGGTGAACCTGTTGCCAAAAGGAGATCGTGATCTGCAGAGTCACGACATTGCAAAACTGCTGCGCCCGGATATCCAGGCGATAGGAGATAAATACGGAGCCAACATCAAGCTGGTGGAAGTTCCGCCGGGACCTCCGGTATTGTCTACCATAGTCGCTGAAGTCTACGGACCCGATTATGAGACACAGATCGCACTTGCCGACAGTATCCAGACCATACTTCACAATACCGAAGATGTGGTGGATATTGACTGGATGGTCGAAGCGGATCAAAAAGAGTACGAATTCGAAATAGATAAGGAAAAAGCCATGCTCAATGGCATTGCTCCCCAGCAGATCGTTTATACCCTGAACTCCGCGATGGGGGAAAGAGCCATTACGCAGCTTTATGATGAAGAAGCTACCCAAAGGGTGGGAATCGTGCTTACCCTGGATGAAGAGGAAAAATCTTCGGTTGAGGATATCATGAATATCCAGATCGCTTCCCAAAGTGGTCAAATGATCCCAATAGCCGATCTGGTAGAGCCTAAAGAAGTCTTAAGGGACAAGAGCATCTATCGTAAGAACCAGAAGCGAGTGGTGTACGTGCTGGCCGATATGGCCGGGGAACTCGAGAGTCCTGTTTATGCTATCCTTGGAATGGAAGAAAAACTGAAGGAGATCGACATGCCTGCCGGTTATGAGATAAGTGACCTGTATATGGGTCAGCCGCAATATGAAGATGACTACACCGTGAAATGGGATGGAGAGTGGCAGATCACCCTGGAGGTATTCCGGGATCTTGGGATCGCATTTTTGGGAGTGATTGTGATCATTTATATCCTCATCGTGGGTTGGTTCCAAAACTTTAAAGCTCCAATAGTGATGATGGTAGCCATTCCGCTATCGCTGATAGGAATTGTTCTGGGTCACTGGATCATGGGTGCCTTCTTTACCGCTACCTCCTTTATTGGGATGATCGCGCTGGCCGGGATCATGGTGCGGAACTCGGTGCTGCTCATCGACTTTGTAAATCTGAGACTGGAAGACGGAATTCCGTTGAAACAGGCGGTGATCGAAGCCGGGGCTGTAAGGACCACGCCAATCCTCTTAACTGCCGGAACGGTAGTGATCGGAGCCTTCGTGATCCTCTTCGACCCAATTTTCCAGGGATTGGCGATATCCCTTATGGGAGGTACTATTGTCTCGACTTTCCTAACCCTGTTGGTAGTGCCGTTGGTGTACTATATGATAGAGAGAAAGAAGTATGAGGACAGGGAGGAGAAACCGGTTGTAACCGAAAAACGAGAAACTGAGGAGGTTATTTAGTTGTGAGTTGTCGGTTGCAGGTTGCGGGTTGCGGGTTGCGGGTTGCGGGTTCCACTTTCCGCTTTGCCCCTGCCCTAAAGGGAGGCGGAAAGTGTGATGACTAAAAAATTTGAAACACAAAATCCCCTTCTCCCCCTTTAGGGGGCCGGGGGGTAAAAGGAAGTTGCCTGTTGCGGGTTGCGGGTTGCGGGTTGCCAGTTCTTAGTTCTGATTATAAAACGAATGTCATGCTGAGCCCGACCGCGACAGCGGGAGGAAGGTCGAAGCGCTTATGATCACAATGTTGAAATTTTAAACGAGTTGAGATCCGACAACCGACAACCGACAACCGAGAACCGATAACCTTGAACTTTAAACCTTGAACATTAAACCCAAAAAGATGAAATTACTAATAGTCACCAGCGTAGTCGCCTTTCAAAAAGACGTACTAAAGCTGTTCAAAAAAGCAAATATTGAAGCCTTTAGTTCTTCGGAAATAGACGGCTACAAGAATGGAAATTCCCTGGTCGCCACCCAAAGCTGGTTTCCCGGGGAAAAAGGCGGCAATGAGTCCGTCATGTTGTTCTCCTTTACCGAAGAGGAAAAGATCGACGATCTTTTCAAGTACCTGAAGGAGTACAATGAGCACCTGGAAACAAATAATCCTGTACGTGCAGTGGTCCTACCCATAGAACGATCACTTTAACAATTATCAATGATCAATGATCAATAAACAATAAACCATAAACAACAAAAAACTAGAAATTATGCTAAACAGAGTAATACGCGGTATCGCCGGAACATTTATCCTTATCAGCCTGCTTCTGGCAGTTTATGTAAATATCAACTGGTTGTGGTTTACAGCTTTTGTTGGGTTCAACTTATTACAAAGCTCGCTTACCCGTTGGTGTTTGATGGAAGATATCCTGAAGAAATTCGGGATAAAGGAGGAAAAAGCACAATTGCAGAAGTCCGGTTCAGAGTAATGAATTAAGATTATGAGTTGTGTAATTCATTGGAGATGCGGGTTGTGAGTTACTTGCCCACCGAAGCTTTAACGAAGGAGGGCGGGTTGCACTTTCCGCCTCCCTTAAGATTCGATAGGTATCGGGGTAATGCGGATAGTGCAACGATCGAAATCTCCCTTTCCTTAGGATTTATTCAGAATTCGGCTGAAAATTCCGGAACATGACGAATCGCATGTTTCGGGAATCGGCGGTTTCATAAATTAACCTGTTAAACCATTTCCTATGAAAAATCTTCTTTTCCCCTTTTTTGCTCTTTTCCTCCTCGCCGGATGCCAGGAAAGGAAAGTCGAATATTCAACTCCGGAAACAGCTGAACTCCGAATTCCGGCCAGGCAGCAGGAACATCCCGGTAAAAAACTGATGGAAACCTACTGTTATACCTGTCACAGTCCTACTGCACCAATGATGGATGGCAGAATAGGTCCGCCAATGGCGGCTGTAAAGGCGCATTATTTAATGAGTGATCCGTCCCGGGAGGAATTTGTGCAACAAATCGTCGCCTTTGTGGAGGAACCATCCGCAGACAAATCCAAAATGCGGGGAGCAATTAACCGCTTTGGACTCATGCCTTACCAGGAATTTCCCGATGGTACCGTAGAAAAGATCGCCGAATACATTTTCGAATATCAGATCGAAGAACCCGAATGGTTCGCTGAACATTGGAAACAAGGCCCCGGCGAAGGAATATACCGTCAGCAGGGTAGAGGTATGGGCCAAGGAATGGGACAGGGACAGGGTCCGGGCAAAGGCATGGGCATGCAGGGACAAAATGCTGCTGACAGAGGCTTGAAGATCGCACTGCAAACCAAACAATTTTTAGGTCAGAATTTGATGGGAGCCATTCAGAAAGAAGGGACCCTTCACGCTTTGGAGTTTTGTAATGTGGAAGCTATGCCGCTTACCGCTTCCATGGCCGAAAAATATAAGGTCTCTATACAGCGGGTTTCAGATAAGAACCGGAATCCGCAGAATCAAGCCACTCCCGAAGAAGATGCGTTGATCGATCTTTTTACCCACCAGATTAGTGCAGGTAAAGATCCGCAGCCGCTCTTAATTCCTGAAAATGGTACTACCCGCTTCTATTATCCCATAGTCACCAACAGCATGTGCCTTCAATGCCACGGAAAACCAGGGGACATTGAGCCGCAGGTAAAAGAAAAGATCCTGAAATTGTATCCGCAGGACAAGGCCATAGGATATACAGAAAACGAGGTGCGCGGGATATGGAAGATCGAGTTCTAACCCAAATGGATCAGGAGAAAACAGATTAATCCTGAGGCTGAGGAATTTATTTAAATGCTGCTGAAAATATATTGGACATCCCCTTGGTCCTTTATATTCAAGGCTGCCTGAGAATATATTCTTTTCAGCCTCTTTTTCTTTTAGAAAATCATCGATGGGGCCACTTGTTCTGTAATAAATGTTACTGCTCCTTCCGGGTTTAAGGATTAACTTTAGTAGAAATTGAAGCCCATGAAAAAGATCGGACTTATAGGTGGTACCTCCTGGCATTCCACAATTGTTTACTACAGGTTGATCAACGAGCTGGTAGGGGAGAGGATCGGGTCGCAGGCGAATCCGGAGCTGCTCATCTACAGTCTCAACATTGAACTTATGCGGGAGCAGAATAAAGAAAAGATCAACAATAAATACCTCGGAATTGCCCGCACATTAGAGACTGCAGGGGCCGAAGCTTTGGTGATCTGTGCCAATACGCCGCACATGGTGTATGATTTCGTGCAACCGCAAATCGATATTCCAATCCTTCATATCGCTGATGCTATTGGAAAAGAAGCCCATAGTTCCGGACTTAAAACTCTGGGCCTGCTGGGGAACAGGCCTACCATGACAGGTGATTTCATTTCGGAATACCTCAAAAATAACTACGGCATTAGAACCATAATTCCTGATGCTCAATTCATAGATCAAAACCATCATTACGTGTCTGCCGAACTTACGCAGGGAATATTCTCTGATAAGGCTAAAGAATTTTTCATGGAACAAATGGAGCTGCTGAAGCAAAAGGGAGCAGAAGGGATCATTCTTGGCTGTACCGAACTGCCGATGCTCATAGAGACTTCAGATTTTGACCTGCCAATGATGGCAACCACCCAACTACATGCACAAATGGCTGCAGATTTTATTCTTTCTGATAATTAAACTTTTTTGTGCTCCAAATTCACATAAGATTAATACCGGGATTTTCGCCTAAAGCTTTAAAAGAGTTAAATTTAAGGGAATTAAAAAAAATTGAATTATGAGTTATTATTTTTCAAAGGTCCTCGACACCTCATTTGAAGAGGCCATAGATAAAGTTACAAAGGAATTAAAGGAAGAAGGTTTTGGGATTCTTACTGAAATTGACGTAAAAGAAACTTTTAAAAAGAAACTTGATGTGGATTTCAGGAAGTACAGGATCCTGGGAGCCTGCAATCCGCAGCTGGCGCACAAGGCTATCTCTGCGGAAAGTAAGATAGGGACCATGCTGCCCTGTAACGTCATTGTTCAGGAAACCCAAAACGGGAAAACTGAAGTTTCTGCAGTAGATCCTGTTGCCTCCATGAGTGCGGTTGAAAATAAAGATCTGGGAGGGATTGCCGGCGAAGTTCGGGAGAAGCTTAAGACCGTAATAGAACGCCTCAATTAGATCCCTTTTTAGAGAAGTCAAAAAAGGAAAAAAACTACACCTGATCTTTTCCTTATTAAAAATATTCAGCAAAAAAATCCCGGATGCCGCTAAGGAATCCGGGATTTGGTCTGGTATATATAGAAGGTGGTTATGCAGTTTGATTTTCTGCTATCAGCACTTTTGTTTCCAAATGAACTTCAGAAGTTATGGAGTTCGAAATTAAACAAGCTTTCTCTGCTTTGATCATGACCTTTTCTGCCTTTTCCCTGTCATCCTCGTTTGGAATGGTGAGTACGGGCCTGAGAAAGACCTCTGTCATGGCAAATTTTCCTTCTTTCTTGTCTAAAATACCTTCTGCAGGGCAGGTAAGGCTAATAAATTCCAGGTTGGAATTTTCGGCAATAGCTAAAAAAGTGGTCATAAAACAGCTGTTTACGGCAGCGGTGAAAAGATGTTCCGGAGACCAGATCCCGGGCATTCCTTTGGGAAATTCGGGCGGAGTTGCTACTTCAACTTTTTGATCAAGAACCGGGGAAGAAATTTCCCCTTTTCGGTCCATTTTCCATTCAAGGTCTACGTGATATTTATGTGCTTCCATTGTGTAAGTTTAATTTTAAAGATAAAGCAGGTTTTTTCTAATCTTTATGATCTGCATCAGGTTTTACTTCGCAGTTGCCTGTGGCACAATTTCCTGCCGCACAGCCAAGGCCGAACAACCCCATTGCTGCCGGCCAGGCGCCTAACAGCACTCCTATCCATTGACCTTCAAATCCGCTTTGGATGATCACCCACATTCCTATAAAGAGGTAGGCAACACGTGTCCAGGTCCAGTTGTTAAAGATCCTGTTGCTCATCTTCCAATTTTACTGTTAAGCCCGGTCCAGCTTCCGCCGTTGTAAACATTGGTGTAACCCCGGGATTTTAATAAACTTTTTGCTGAAGCACTTCGCATCCCCGAAGCACAACAGGTAATAATAGGCTTATTTTTATCTTTAGGGATCCCTGGACTGGTATTCAGGTTGGACAATGGGATATTTTTAGAACCCTTAATATGTCCGCCTGCATATTCCGCTTTGGTTCTCACATCAACGATCACTCCGCCTTCTTTTAGCATCTGATTATAATCCGGGGCAGGGGCAAACCCCATCAATTCTTTTAGTTTATCGAACATACTATGCTTCTTGTGAGGTTAGATAATTTACTTCCAGCCATGATCCGCCGTTAAGACAGTTTACTCCCTGCCGGCTTAGATAATCTGCAGCCTGTCCGCTTCTCATTCCCGAGGCGCAACATAAGATCAATGGGGCTTCCATTTCCCTTAGATCATTGATCCTGTCCGGAATTTCATTTAATGGAATATTTACAGCTCCGGACACACTTCCTCCCATAAATTCTCCACGGGTTCGTACATCTACTACGGTTCCTTTGTTGTTTTTTATAATTTCTTCTCTACTCATTTATATGATATTTAAGTAAGACTTTATTCAATTAAGAAGTATTCCTTCTTTAAAAAATATGAGCACAAATTTACACCCGGGGAAGAGGTTTCACAGTTACTTTTGTTACATAAGCTTCCGGTTTTAAGATGGCTTTAAAAGGTTATTTTCAGGAGCAAAAAAAAGAGGCTGTCCTGTGGAGCAACCTCTTTCCAAAAATCCTTTTATCCTGATCTTTATTTAAAATCCTCAATAGCTTCACTTAGGTCATAAACCTTTTGATCCTTGAATTTATTCTCTAAAATGCTGCTTCCGGCAGAGGATCTGTATCCCCCGGCACAATGTACCACGATGGGTTTATCGTTAGGCACTTCTCCTGCACGGTTCCTCAATTCATTCAGCGGAATTCCAAGCGCACTGTCAAAGATCTTACCTTCGGCAAGCTCGCTTTCATTCCGTATATCGACAATGGTATATTTATCCTTATTGTTTTTGAAATCCTGAAGATCAAATTCATCAGACCTTTTAGAGACTTCTTCACTCAAAGTGATCATCCCTTTCATCTGCTTTTCGTAACCTATTTTGGCTGTTCTTTCCAAAAGCTCATCGATGTCTTCTACAGAACTTACCACGAGGTAAAATGGTTCATTAGGCTCAATGATTGCCCCGAGCCAGGTCTCATATTTATCCCCCTCTGTTCGGGACATGATGTTGATACTATTTGGAAGATGGCCGGCTTTATAGGCATCTCCGTCTCTTGCGTCTACAACAGTCACCCCTTCTTCTACTTTGGAAACTCCAATGTGTAAAGGAACCCTGTATTTTTCCTGCTGTACATTTCCTGCTCCTTTGCGGTTCATGTCCACATTAAAGCCGAAATAGGAAGGAATAAAAGGTTGGTCCTTCAGGATCTCTTCTACGAATTCCTCTTCGGTCTGGTCTTTAAAAGCCCAGTTGCTCATACGTTCATCACGCAGTGTACTCGAAGGAGCAGCACTCATATTTTTACCACACAATGAACCTGCGCCATGTGCGGGGTAAACCAAAGCATCATCGGGAAGGTCATTGAATTTATTTTGCATGGTGTGGTACATGGCTTTGGCAAGTTCCACTCGTTTTGCGGTCATGTTTCCTGCTTTTTCGCGCAGATCGGGCCGGCCCACATTGCCTATAAATAAAGTATCACCTGTAAATAAGGCAGTTTCGTCACCCTCTTCGGCAACAAAAGTGAGACTGTCCGGAGAGTGACCGGGAGTATGAAGAGGGCGGATATTGATCTTTCCGATCTTCACCGATTGTCCTTCATCAAAAGGTTCATGAGGATAACTTACCCCTACTTTTTCGCTCACATAGATAGTGGCACCGGTTTGTTCGTGGATTTGTAAATGTCCGCTAACAAAATCGGCATGAGGATGAGTTTCAAACACCGCTACGATCTTTGCATTATGCTCCTCGGCAAACTTGTAATATGGTATAGGATTACGGCTTGGGTCAACCAAAGCCATTTTACCCTCACTTACCAGCGCATAGGAATAATGTGCTAAAGGGTCGTCTTTAAATTGTTTTATAGTCATAGCTCCTTTTATTATTTTGTTTAATTTTTACTGAAAACGCTTTACAATCGCTCTTTTCATGTTGAGGCAAAAATAACCTCCAATAAGGCGGAAGGCAGTAACAATTGTTACAATTAGCAGTGGTTCAATAAAATGGATATTTTAGCTTCCATAAAAGTAATACTTATTCACAAATCGACCTGAAGGATAGTAAAAAGAGCCGGCGCTAACCATTTAAAATTGATCTGCAGAAGAGGATCCTTGGAAAGGTCAAATCCCCCTTTGGATTAAGGAAAAAATTCTTGTGTAACATTAGTCACAAAGAGCGGGCTAAGAATTCCTATTTTTGGAATCCATATGGGCCTCAACTCTTACATAGCGATTCTCTTTTCGGTGATCTTCTTCGGAAAATTCCTCGTAATGGACTCCAAAATACTGGTGGCTGTTTTTGATGCAGATGAGATCTCTTATGTAAACCCTTTCTGCAAAAAACAAAATGTGAAAATGCAGAACAACAGCGCTGCGAAATCTTTAGCTGAAGATAACCAATCTCTGGACCTTACTATTGATTCCTTTTGCAATGCCCCTTTTAAGTTTGACGTTTTTACCTGGGAATCCAGGATAATTACTGAAGAAACCCGGGCATACGCAGATCAAACTCCCTCTTTGCCGGAATCTGCTAAAGACAGGTTCTACCCACCTCCAAGAGCTTAGGCTTTACTTCCAAACCTAAACTTTTTTTAATCTTTTCAGGACCTGAAAGTTCTGAACCAAAACCTATTTTATAATGACGACGCAGATCTCAGTCAGCCGTCGCTCCATTCGGGTATTGAGAGTAATGCTTAGCGGGATATTTCTTATCGCAAGTGCCAATCACCTTATGAATGTAGAGCAAACGGCAAAACGCATAGACGCAGCCAGTATGAAAGGATTCGCTTACCTCTTTGGAGACCCCGAGATACTGGTGATCCTTTCGGGTATTGTCATGCTCGTGGCAGGACTCGCCTTTTTTGCAGGCTTCCGAACCCGGTGGGCGGCAGCGATCCTCCTGTCAGTTCTCATCCCAATTACCCTTACCATTCAGGTAGGACAGGCGCATACCATGGGACCCTTATTTAAAAATATAGCCATCATGGGCGGACTCCTGTTCTTTATCCTGAATGACTTTACCAAAGAAACAATAACCGAAACAAACCCGGCTCAACCGGAATTGAGCATAAAAAACAAAGCACTATGAAAATGTATTTTATAAGCAGTATCGTAATTCTCCTTGCAGTATTTACCAATCCTGTAAATGCTCAGGAACAGCAAGAGCAACAGAACTATGTTGTACTAACAAAGAAAGTTCCACAGCTCAAGCCTATTTTAATAGCAGCAGAATCGCTGGCCCGCGAAGACGGGCATCACTTCGGAAAATTCGAGGTCATCATTTGTGGTCAAACCGTAAAGGAACTTACCAATAAAGAAATGATGCAGGAACATATCAACAAAGCTAAAGAACAAAATGTAGAGCTTGTCGCCTGCGGATTCTCCCTGAAGAAATTCGGAGTGGATCGAAGGGATATTTCCCCTGAACTCAAGGTGGTCGATAACGGGATCCTGTATAACCTTCAACTACAAAAGAAGGGATATATAAGTCTTTCTCTTTAAATCTCCGGAAATGAAAATATTAAAAGGAATTTTTTTGGCAGGAATTGCCATCTGGAGTTTTACATCCTGTAACAGGCTAACAGGAGCGAATGCAGATTCAGCAATAATGGCAAAGGATACCCTTAGCATTACCGTGCTCCAAACCGCAGATATTCACGGGCAACTTGACCCACACCCGGAATTGTTCTGGGAAAACGGGGAGATCGTCTTTAAAGAAAGAGGTGGCCTGGCGAATATTAAGACCCTTTTTGAAGAAGAACGGGTAAAAAATCCCGGCCGCACCATCATTGTAGACGGGGGAGACCTCATCCAGGGAAGCGGATATGCCGCTCTTTCTGAAGGGCGTATTTTTCCTGAACTCATCAGTAACATGGGTTATGACGTAATCATTCCCGGAAACTGGGAAGTGGTCTACGGGAAAGACAGAATGATGGAGATTATGACGGGGTACAATACCCCTGTAATTGCACAGAACATGTTCCATCAGGATAATGGAAAGCCACTCTTTCCACCTTACTGGATCAAAGAGATCGAAGGTGTGAAAATTGGTTTTATCGGCATCAATGACCCTGATGTTCCCGTACGTCAAAATCCTGTCTTTAGTAAAGGGATGAGCTTCAGTGGAATCGAAGATGAGGTGAAGGGGCTTATAACTAAAGTCAAAAAGGAGGAAGAAGTAGATGTGCTTTTTCTTGTTACTCACATTGGAGTGTTTAAGCAGGTGGATCTGGCCAGCCGGGAGCTGGCGAAAGACGTGGATTATATCCTCGGAAATGATACCCACGAAAGACTGCGGAAACCTGTTCAGGGAAAATATGCAAAGGTGACAGAACCCGGAGCTTTTGGTTCTTTTGTGGGAAAACTCACCTTGCATTTTGTGGATGGAAAGCTGGTGGGAGATGACTACGAACTCCTGGATGTGGATCCCCAAGTTTATCCCGCAGATCCCGAACTGCAGCAGATGGTGGAGAAAGCCAAGAAACCTTACGAGGACCATCTCGAAACTGTGGTGGGACACACAGCGACACCCATTTACAGATACCTGACGGTGGAAAATCCAATGGACAATATGATCACCGACGCCGCAAGATGGAAAACCGGGGCCGATATCTCCATTTCCAACGGCTTCAGGTTCGGAAATCCCATAGTTCCCGAAAATGGGAAACCTGCGCCTATTACCCGGGCCAACCTGTGGAACCTGCTTCCGGTAAATGAGAAAGTAAAGACCGGAAAAGTAACCGGGCAACAAGTGAAAGACTGGCTGGAGCGGGAGATGCATAATGCCTTTGCACAGGTGCCTACAGAAAGATTTGGAGGTTGGCTGGTAAGATTCTCCGGCATGGAGGTAGACTTCAATAGTCAGGGGGGAAAAGGAGAACGTGTTCAGTCTATAACCATTAAGGGAGAACCTATGCAAATGGATGAAACTTATACCATTTCTGCCTGTGTACGTCCCGGCGACCCAATTGACAACTTGTGCCGTATTCCCGATGTGAAGGAGGTGGAAATAAAAGATTATACCATCCACGAGGTGGTGGAAGAATATTTAAGAAAGAATTCCCCGGTTTCTCCAAAGCTGGAAGGCCGTGCCTATTGTGAATATTTAGGACCTTACTCTTTTTCCACAGTACCTGAGACAGATTACAAATTTCAGTAATGAAATTAATTAATATAAGAGCCTGCCTTTTTCAAACAGAGATTTGGCAGGTTCTTATCATAGAAGATTATAACTTAACATTGCAAAATTTGAGATTATGAGACGAGGAAAATTATTGAAGATGGTAAGTATGGGGGTAATATTTGCAATAGTAACAAGTTGTGGGCAGAGAAATATAGCCACCTCTGGAAATAGAGGGAAGCAACAAACCATTACCTTACTGCATACCAATGACATTCATGGCAATTACATGCCATTTTTGACCACTACAGGAAGTGCCACTTCCCAAACAGGTGATGCAGGTAGAGATACATTAATCACTTTTAAACAGCAGGCCGAAATAGGTGGTTTTGCAGTATTGGCAACCGCGGTGAAGGAAATTAGGAAATCAAAGGGAGATGAAAATGTTCTCCTGCTGGATTCGGGGGACGCTTTTGGTGATGATCTTTTAGGGAATCTAACCAGGGGAGAAGCTGTAATAAGGATGATGAAAAAATTAGGTTATAATTATCTTTCTCTTGGTAATCATGATTTTGACTACGGCAGGGAACGTACAGAAGAATTGATGAAAATCGCCGGTTTCCCTTTTGGCGCTGCCAATATCAGAGACAAAAGAACAGGAAAAAGTATTTTTGGCAATCCTTATTTAATAAAGGAAATAGGAGGTACAAAAATAGCTATTCTGTCCCTGGGATATCATAATACAGATCTTACCGGAAATTCAGAAAATATGAAGGATCTGGAATTTCTCCGGGGGAATGAAGTTTTAAAGGAAGTTTTACTAGAGGTTAAGGAACAGGCCGATATCATTATTTTGCTATCGCACCAGGGAACTGCTGTTGACAGATTGACTGCAGAAGAATTTTCTGAAATTGATCTCATTTTGGGAGGGCATAGCCATGATCTCATATCAAAACCCGAAAAAATTAATAATACCTATATGGTACAGGCACTGTCTGATGCTGCAGCGCTTGGTGAAATTGACCTGGAGATCACAGATGGCAAATTAACAGGAATAAAGGCAAATCATCAATTACTTTGGTTAAGTGATTTTGAAAAGGACGGTGAAATGGAGAATCTTATTAAAGAACTTCGGGCTCCGCACCTTGTTCATCTTGAGGAAGTTATAGCAACGGCAACAGAGGTGATTGACAGGCAATACAAAACAGAAAGTTCTTTTGATAAATTCGTTGGAAATTTGCTTCGCAAAGAATATGAGGCAGAAATTGCTTTTTTGCCGGGAGTAGGTTATGGCATCTCTCTCCAGGGAGATATCACACGAGAAGACCTGTACCGGCTTATTCCACATCCTCCTAAGATTGTTACCCTCAGCCTTACCGGAAAACAAGTTAAGGCTACTTTGGAGCAAACCGCAACCAACCAAAAACCCGGGGATAAATATGAGGTAGTGGGCGGTCTGCTGCAAAGTAGTGGAGTCAGCTACACACTGGATTATTCTAAATCTGTGGGAAATCGCATAACCGCTGTGCAGGTCAACGGAAAAGATCTTGATCTTGAAAAAGAATATAAGATCGTTACTCACAGCGGAATGCTAAAGGGGCTTCATCGCTATAATGAAATTGGAAAAGGGAAGAACATCGACAGAAAAGATATTCAACTGAATGAATTTGTCACTGAAAAATTCCGTGAGTTAAAAGATATAAGTAACCCCGAAAATATGAAGGAAATCAAATTTATTAAATAAATTCAGCTTTTGATTTTTAAAAGAAAAGAGGCTGTCTGGAAAGTTTTTAATACGTCATCCTGAATTTATTTCAGGATCTTAACCAATTGAAATTCAATTACATTAGAAGCTGAAACAAGTTCAGCTTGACGAAACAAGGTCTTTCCAGACAGCCTCTTCTTTGTTATAATGATCAGCAATTCCTTACTGTTTTAAAGTTCCACCTCCACAAACATCTAATTTAAGAGGATCTACTTATATTTATTAATACTGCTCCTTTAAAAACTTCTTGAATTTATTAGTATTGTAATCTCCCATTCCCAGGTGGGTCATCACCAGTTTACCATCAGCATTTATTACAAAGGTGCTGGGGATGCTTTGTGTTTGGTACATCACCGGCATGCCTCCATTTAATTGATAGATCTCAAAGTCATAGCCTTTCTTTTCATTAAAGTCAATGGCTTTTTGAAAATCCTGATCTACAGATAGCATGATAAAAGCCACTTTCTCCTTATCTACGTCATTATAGAGCTTATTGATTCCGGGCATTTCGGCTACACATGGAGGACACCAGGTAGCCCAAACATTCATAAAGATCACTTTGCCTTTAAGATCCTTCATTGCCACTTTTTCCCCTTTGGAATTGATGAGGTTCATATTAAAATCTGCAGTTGGACTTGCATCATTCATGGCAAGATCCTCCTTTTCTTCAAGGTCGGGGTTCATTAATCCGGTGGCGAGGATCCCACGTTGCAGGAATCCCAGGACTTCGGTATGTAAACCTGTTACATATAATCCGCCAAAAATGGCAAAAATGATCCCGTATTCTATGAGGTGTTTTTTCAGACTTTTCTTCTTCTTTTCTTTCATGCTTGCAGTTCTTCTTTGATTTAGGTATTCCAAAGATAGAGCCACTATTCCCTGTGGGATGTAACAAAGGTTACAATAGGCAGCAAGAAAAAAGGCATCCTAATGGATGCCTTTCAAAAAATTGAAATTTATTGTCTATTTCTTTTTTTCAGCAACAAAGCGTATTACCCAGCCTTTGCCTTTGTGGAATGCCCCCTCCTCAAGTTCAATCTCTCCTTCAAAGAATTCCAAAAAATGAAGATCATGAAAGGAATTTTTGATCTCCTCTTCAGAAAACAGCATTTCTGGCTCTTTTGGGCCTCCAACTGCCGGATTGCTTTCCTGGTATTGAGGATGTTTAGAGGCAAAACCTTCAAAGATCACTTTTCCACCTTCTTTTAAATATTTATGTGCCGAGTTGAAGAATTCCTGTCTTTGCTGAGGAGGAAAGTGGGCATAAACAAAGCCTATGGCATCAAACTGAGCTTCTTTAAAGCTAAGGTTTTGCAGCCCGGAAACCGTATAGTCGATTTCCACCCCTTCAGCTTCAGCCAGTCTTAAAGCTTTCTTCCTGCCTTCCTCACTTTGATCAAAAGCTGATACCTGCCAGCCTTTTTTGGCTGCATGAACTGCATTTCTACCTTCCCCTTCCGCAGGGAAAAGGATTCTGCCGGGGGTGAGGTTTTTGAGTTTAGCTTTTAGATACTCATTAGGATCCTTTCCGTAGATATATTCCTCCCGTTGATATCTTTCATTCCAGAATTCCTGCATAGTTTTTTTAGGTGTCAAAAATGGAATTTAAAGCAGCTCTTTTCCAATGATGTAAATTCCCATCACCAGCACAAACCAACCAAAACCTTTTTTCAGTTTTCTACCGTCTATGAATTTGTTGAGGTAACCTCCCAGGAAGATCCCAATAATAGAAAGTCCGGTGAAGATCAGAAGAAAGACCCAGTCAATGTCGAGATTCTGCACATCTCCAATAAATCCTATAAGAGATTTGACGGCAATGATGAGCAGGGAAGTGGCTACTGCTTTTTTCATAGGAAGTTTGGCCAGTAAAACCAGTGCAGGGATAATTAAAAATCCTCCCCCGGCCCCCACAATTCCTGTTAACACGCCCACTACAACCCCTTCTATGATTATGAGGGGATAATTATATTTCACTTTTGTCTCCCGCAGGTCTGCATTGGAGGTTTCCCTGATCATGGAAACCGATGCCACGATCATGATCACTGCAAAGAATAGCATGATCCCGATGTCTTTAGTGACTTCAAAATCCCAGAGGGTGAAAATATGTTCGGGAATTGCGGGGACTAAATACTTTCGGGTGGCATAAACTGCTATAAATGCCGGAATGGAAAATACGGTGGCAGTGCGAAAATCCACCAGCTTCTTTTTTAGATTATTAAGCGCTCCCACGAGAGAGGAGGCGCCAACCACGAATAAGGAATATGCGGTTGCCGTTACGGGATTGATCGACAGCAAATAGACCAGCACAGGGACAGTAAGAATGGAACCACCTCCTCCAATGAGGCCCAAAACAACCCCGATCAATAAAGCACCTAAATATCCTAAGAGGTCAATAATCTCCAAAATTTCTTCAATTTAATGGGAAGCAAAAGTAACCTCCGGTCCTTCCATTTGCAGTAACAAAAGTTACAGTTTTTTTGCGCTACAGCTCATGCACTACAATGCTATTACGTTGCAGCAGGATCTTACCTTCCATTTCAAGCTTTTTGAGCAACCTGGAAACGACTACACGTGAAGTGTTGAGATCATAAGCTACCTGTTGATGAGTGACCTGTAATTCTTCAGATTGATTGATCTTGGCTTTGTCCTGCAGGTAGCGCAGCAGGCGTTTGTCCATGTTCATAAAAGCCAGGGTATCTATGGTCTCCAGCATTTCGGTTAACCGCGAATGATAACTTTCAAAAACAAAATTTCTCCAGCTCTTATATTTAGCCGTCCATTCTTCGATCTTACTCACAGGGATCATTATAAAGCGGGTATCTCTTTCGGCTACAGCCCTCACTTCACTTTTGGTTTGGCCTAAACAGCAGGAGAGCGTTAGGGCGCAGGTATCCCCTCTTTCAAGAAAATAAAGCAACAATTCATTTCCTTCCTTGTCCTCGCGTAAGATCTTGATGGCGCCTTCGAGGAGTAAAGGCATGGAACTTATATAATCGTTGATGTCCATAATGATCTCACCTTCCCTGGCGAATTTCAGGACCCCGGTATGTTCTATTTCTTTTAAAAGTTCTTCTTCAAAAATGAATCCGTAGGCTTCTTTAAGTTCCTGTAACATGTTTTAGCTAATGATAAATATTAGGAAGAGCCAAGTTATTGATTTTCTATGTGAGGCAGGGAATTATAGAATAAATAAAATTGAGGTATAAGGTTAAACAACCTTAAAAATGGGGCTTAAATGCCTAAAAATTAGTGAAATAACCTACGCTTAACAAATAAGGGTGAGAGATTTGCTACTTTCATCAGAAACCAAAAAATTAAGAATTATGAAAATGAAAAAATTTTATTTATCGACTTGTTTCGCGCTCCTAATGTTGTTTAGCGGAAAACTTTTGGCCCAGGAGGAAGGAGCGAAAAAAGATAAGGCGAAAGACGTAGTTGAAATGGATGAGCGTCAGGAATTAAAGAATGATGCCAAAAAGGCACTGGAGGCTTTTAAGGCAAAGGATAACGGTATTCAGGCACATTTAGATAGCGCTGCAGGATATGCCATTTTCCCTAATGTCGGTAAAGGCGCATGGATACTCGGTGGTGCTGCCGGGAATGGAATAGTCTATGAAAAAGGAAAAGTTGTAGGTTATACAGAACTTCGCCAGATTGACGTAGGATTCCAGATTGGCGGACAAGCCTTTAGTGAAATTATTATTTTTAAGACTGAGCAGGCACTAAACGAATTTAAAGAAGGAAATTTTGAATTGGAAGGAAGTGCATCTGCCGTAATATGGGATAAAGGTAAAGGAGAAGCCATTCAATTCCAGGATGGAGTTGGAGTAGCCTTAATGCCTAAAGCCGGTGCTATGGCCGGAATCTCTGTAGGGGGTCAAAAATTCAACTATGGAGAGGTACAATAAGAGATCTGACAATATCTAAGAAAAAAAACCGGCGTTGTTGCCGGTTTTTTATTTGCTGCAAGAGCCGGGAGCCAGAACTTTAAGCATTTAGTTCGCACTGATCAGTTTCCAGTTTAGTTTAACTATAATTAAAATCTGCGCGATCAGCGGGAAATGTAACAAAGTCAAGAAGTATTCAGTGGTAAGGATCTGTGGCGAAATGGAGAAATTCTGCTAACTGCCTACTCCTTACCGCCCACTTCTGACCACTGCCAACTGACCACTGAACAGTCCAATTAAGCTCCCTGTCCCATACTTTGCATGAGTCCGCCGTCCATGGGATAAGTTGAACCTGTGACATAATCTGAGTCTGAAGAGGCTAAGAACACCGCCAGTTTCCCGATCTCTTCGGGTTTTCCTGCGCGCTTCATGGGAATATGCTGTACCTGGTCCTTTCTCACCTCCTTATCTTCTACAGCTTCCTCGTTCATTGGGGTAAGGATCATTCCCGGCGCTATGTTGTTCACATTGATCCCTTCTTCTGCCAGTTCAAGGGCAAGCACCCTCGTAAAATTGCGAACAGCGCCTTTGGTTGCACAATATTCAGCTGTGCCGGGAGCGGGAATTTCTTCATGAACAGAACTTACGTTGATGATCTTTGCCTTTCCGCCTTGTTTCCTTACCTGGTTGATAAACCTGCGGGTACAGAAGAAATAACCGTAAACATTGGTTTTCATGGCTGTATCCCAAACTTCAGTAGACATATCGGCCACTTTGATGCCCTGCCCGTTTACTGCGGCGTTGTTCATGAGAATATCCACTCTTTCGAATTTTTCTATGGCTTTATCGAACATTCGTTCAACCTCTTTTTCTTCAGTCACATCTACCTGCAACACAAGACCGTTACTTCCTGCCGCTTCCACTTTTTTGAGAGTTTCCTGCGCCCCCTCTTCATCGGAATAGTATGTGATCACCACTTTTGCACCTTCTTTTGCAAATTCAATAGCTGTTGCCTGACCAATACCCGAATCTGATCCTGTGATCAAGGCCACCTTGTTGTCCAACTTTCCCATTTCTATATTAATTTTTTATTTATCTGATAGATATATAATCTACAACGGAAAATTCAATGCCGGCGTTAAGGAAAAGGTAATTTCGGGATACTGGAAACTTCAGGTTAATATTTAAAATTAAGGGTGACCGCCAATCTATTGCCGTCCCCGCCATGATAAATTCCAAGGGTTCCGGTGACTGCAAGTCCCGCACTTATCCATATGGCCCCTCCGTAATTATTATGCCATTGCTCCGAATTTTCTCCCGGCACCCAAACCCTTCCGTAGTCAAAACCGGCAGTGACGCCATAAACGAAAGGAAGGAGTCTATTTTCCCAGATTCCCAAAGCAGTACGCAGATCTGTACTGTGATAAAAAGCCTGTTTTCCGTTAAATCTGTGATTCCTGTAGCCTCTCAGGCTTCTGTTGCCACCTATAGTTGCCGCATGATAGAATTCATAGTCGTCACCAAAGAGGGCTTTACCTCCAAGTTTGGTGGCAATCACGACAAAGCCGTTGGACATGAGCGGGTAATTCATGGAAATTACAGGCTCCAGATACCCAAATTCGTTACCGGCATCATCTAAGGCAGATTTATACCCGGTGGTAATCGAAATATCCGATCCCAGGTTTGGAAAGGCTTTGGTGTTCTTACTGTTAAAATGATAATTGGCTTCCCCTCCTGCGTAAACCTGCGTGTCAAAAATGTCATTTTGGGCAGGAAAGCTCTCTGCGAGATAGGTTTCAGGTTCATACTTGACCTTTAAGGATTCCACCAGGGGTCCAATTTTAAAGCTGCTTCCGCCCTCATTGCGCCAGATCAGGGAGGGTCTAAAATGCCATTTTTGGATTTTTACCCGGTTATATTCCTTGGTTACATCATCAGGAAAATAAGTGGCTTCAGTCCCACTACCAAAGTAATTTAGGGTATAGTTGGGGCTCGTAAATCTCGCATCAATGCCCAGGTTCCAATTATAGAACAAGTGGGCAAATTCTCCGGTATACCGAATCGAATAGCCATTAGTGTCGGTATAGTAATTGGCTAAAAGCTTGTGCTGCGCCTGGAAAGGATTATTTACCAGAGAGTAGCGGGTCCAGACATTTTCCACACCCAGGGTGAATCCCGCGTCGGTTTCAAAATTAACATAAGGCAGAACCTTAAAGATGCTGTGTTTGAATTTTTTATAATGGAAGTTATTGATCTCGTAAGAATCGACGAGCAGCCGCCGGGAACCCTGGTTTAATATCTTGCTTTCTGAACTCTTAAAATCATACAATTTTGCGTTTCTCTTGTTCCGGAAATCGTAAGTGTCCTTCCCCGCACCGCCGAGAACTCTTATCCGAAGTGGCTTATCCCCCTCGCCGGAAATCTTAAAACTATCATCCCCATCCATTCCATAGATCCAGATCTCTTCGGTCTCTTCTGAATTATAGCTGCGGCTGAAGATCTCTTCTCCGCCGGAAGTTTGGGTAATCCTGGTAGTAGCATTCTCCTGCCTTTCGATCTCAAAGGCATCATCTTCATTGGTTCCGGTGATCACCACGAAATCCTGAAGTCTGTTGTAATATTTGCGCGCAATTTCCATGAGGTTGCCGCGACGTCCTTTCAGCTTTTCTTTGATCTCCTCAATAGAAGCATCCTGTGCATCTTCTGGAAGGTCATTAAAGGCGATCTCGATCTGTTCATCGGTAATGGAATTCCGGATCACCGCCACCTGTTCCTGCCAGGCTTCCCATTTAGATTTATAAAGTAATTGCAGATCCAGCGGATATCCGGACCAGTTGAACCATTTGATATTGTCTATATCTTCATCGTAGGTCTGCATCTTCCGAAGCATTGGCACCGATAGCTTAATAAGCGGAATCAAAGCCCCATCGTATTTCGAAAACGCCTGATCGCGATCCCGCGGAATAGGGACATACCTCTTTTCTCCATTCTCTTCAAACTCTGCCCATCGCCATTGATCCTGGTGGCGATCCCAATCTCCTACGAGCATATCCAGTAATCTGGCTTTGATATATGCAGCTTCATCTACTGTTGCATTTTTTTCTTCTCTTAATTCTTCAAGGAGATCGAAGGTGCTTAAAATGTCTGCGGGATCACCAAACTGCGAATAATCTTTATTCTCTTCGCCGGCATGTGCCTGCAATTCAAAAAGGGAATCTCCATATTCATCATTATACATTTCCAGAGCCGGTTGCGGTGGTACGTAATAAATGTCCGGCTTGATGTGGGGGATATCCAGTGTTTTTGCGAAATGGTCAAGCGAATATTTGGCGTAAGGATGAGAAGTTGTAAAGTAATCGAGCACCAGGCGCTCCGGCAGGGTATTTTTCAGGATATCATCCAGGTAATTGTCGGGAGAAAGGTCCGTTTGCAGGTACTGGAGGGGATCTTTTCGCAGGGCGCGTAAGGTGTATTCATGGCCTTCATTGTCCTTGAACCTTATCGATCTTGATTGCTGCCCTCCACCTTCTTTCACCGGACTTAAACTATCAAGAAGCAGAACCGGCACTTCGATCTCTTTACTGTACAGCTCCCGGTAATGCTCGCCCCACAAGAACCTGTGAAAGCCTGATTTTTTAGTCTCTTCGGGAGTATAAATAGAAGCCGCATGAGTTTCCCCTATCTCTTTCCACGGCTCTCCTTTAATTTTATCTTCCTTATCTTTTTCCCGCGGAATTTCCTTCTGAAAAAGCTGTTTAAGGTCGGTATTATAAAATTCCACCCGGGAATTGCCATTTTTGAAGACAGTAAGTTTGGCAAAACCGGCTGCTTCTGAAGCGAAATGGTCTTCTTCACCGGCGCGGGCCGATTCTGTTGCGGCGGCTGTGGCGCTAATGATCTGCGGATTTCGATCGTTATGCAGGTACTGAAGATTCTTGTGATGTCCCGAAACAAAGATCACATCATCAAATTGGCTGGCAAGGGTTTCCAGCCTTTTCCTGAAGCTTCTATATGCAGGACTTTCAAAGTTCTGCTTTGAAAATGGAAACACCCTGGACAAAAAGCCCGGAGTATTGGCAGTTAATACAGGGTGATGCATCGCAATGAGTTTAACCTTTCCATCATTATCCTTTATGGCATCCTTAATTTCTATAAAGAATCTCTCCCGGTCTCTTATATCGCATTCCATATTAAAATCTGCACTACGATCCCAGTCTTCAAGAAACCACTGAGAATCTACCGTGATGAGCACTACCTCCTCGCTGATTTCTATTTCTTCAACAGGGCAGCCATCATCAGGCACGAATTCTCTTTTGCTGTTCTGCTGAAGAAAACTCTCCAGGTCGTCCAGGCTCTGGGGTGCTGCAGAAGACCATTCATTTTCTCCGGGGGTAAAAATGATCTTTCCATTGAAGTTTTCGAAAGGTTTTAAAAGGTGGTTCCTGAGAAACTTTTCTGCTGCCATCCGCTCCTGCTCCTGTGCAGGATACCCGCTTTCAGCAGTTATATTACCGAGCAGCAAAAGGCTTGCAGTTTTGTCATTTTTAGATGCTTTGCTTACCGCATTCAGTATTTCAGGAGTTGACATTTCGGTTCCCAGGCCTGTATTCGAAAGGATGTAGAAGATATGGGAAACTTCAAGAGAGTCCGGGGTAGATTCCTGGGAACACACTTTTGTAGAAGTGCTAAAAATAAGAATTATAAGAAGTGTTTTAAGGCTTTTTGAGAGCCCGGGGAACATAGGTTTGTGTAGCATAAAAGAAACCTGGTTGATGAATTATTTTAAATTTATGATCTTTCTGCACCACCCAAACATTTGAAGGTCTGAAAAAATCTTTTTCCTGCCTTGGTTTTTAACGGCTTATAACACTTTTGAAAAGCATTCCTAAAAATTTTCATAAACCTAAAATGAGGTTATATTTGTGAGGGAACCTAAAAAATTAACAGGTCCGGACTTTGAGATTCTATTTACTTCTTCTTTTTCTGTTATCCTGGCTGGCAAATGGCCAGGAACTACCTCCTGTGCTCAATTTTAGCCCCAATGATTATAATGCCGGAAACCAGAATTGGATGGTGTCGCAGGGGCCGGATAAGAGAATATATGTTGCTAATAATTCCGGTTTGCTTCAGTTCGACGGGGAACACTGGAATTTATATAAGGTGCCGGGGGAAACGGCCGTAAGATCGGTCCTGGCCACAGAGGATCGTATTTACACAGGAGCTTATATGGACTTTGGATATTGGGAGCCGAAGGAGAATGGCAGACTAACCTATACTTCACTCAAGGACTCCGTAGGCCCGGGATTATTTGACGGGGAGCAATTCTGGGATATAAAGGAAATAGGGGATCACGTGATTTTTCAGAGTCACCAGCGATTATACAGTTTTAATAAGATTTCCGGACAGGTCACTGTAGTGGTTACTGAAAGGAATATTTCCAATCTTTTTAAAGTTCGGGACAGGATATATTATCAGGAAGCAGAAAAAGGCCTTTTTGTTATAGAAGAGGGGGTGGGGAGATCTTTTGTCTCTAATGAAAAGATCAGGAATAAAAGCATTATCGGTTTGTTTCCCTATTCCTCAGATAAAATACTGGCAGTGACCAGGGATGACGGAATTTTTATCATAACCGGGAATCAATGGGAATTTTTACCCGTGGAAAATTACCCCGGTTCGGTAAGTTTCTTTTCTGCAAATTACCTGAAAGATGGATCTCTTGCTTTAGGAAGTATCGGGAGCGGCCTTTACATCCTGAGTTTGGAGGGAGAGCTAAAATACCATCTATCACAACCCACCTTACTCAACAATACTTTGTTGGCAGTGACCGAAGATGAAGAGGGAAATGTTTGGGGAGGTTTGGACAATGGGATAGCCGTTATCAATAAGGAAAGCCCGTTCAGGTTATTCGTAGACACTTTTGGAAAAATTGGTACTGTCTATTGCGCTTTGGTTGTAGACGGCTTTATGTACTTGGGAACGAATCAGGGTCTTTACTATAAGGAAAAGGATGCTGACGGGGAATATGTGCTGGTGCCGGGAACCACAGGGCAGGTTTGGAGCCTTAATTATATCAACGGGGAGCTTTATGCTGGACATGATCGTGGCACTTTTATAGTTGAGGGTAAAAAGGTAAGGTTGATTTGGGATGGCCTTGGAACCTGGACAATGGCAGGGATGGGGGGTGGTATTTTACAGGGACATTATAACGGACTTAGCTATTTTTCCCCGGGGTCAGAGGAACCGGCCAGTTACATTGAAAATTTTGATCTTTCGGTGCAACACATGGTTGTGGAGAATGATTCTATCGCCTGGATAAGTCATTATCACCGGGGGGTGTTTAAAATCGAGTTGAGCAGAGACTATTCAAAAATTGAAAATATAAAAAACTTTAAAGTGGATCCCGAGGCGGGTATGGATCCTCATGTTTTCATTTTTGAAAATGATATCTATTATTCAACGGAGAAGCTGGTCTTTAAATATGACAGGAAAAAGGACGAGTTTACCGCCGATAATGAACTCAACAGGTTAAGCAGGGGGAATAACAGAATCAGCGGGGCTTCCAGGGTTTTGACAAATGGGAGTTGGTGGACCTTTGGAGAAGAAAATCTTTTTTATGTGACCAGAGATCCTTTTGAGCAGAAGTTAATTGAAAGAAAGATACCGCTTCCATTGGAAAGCAGAAATATCGGGAAAGGATTTGAAAATATCTCTCTTGTAGGGAAGGATCAGTTTCTTGCAGGTTCGAATGGAGGCTACATAGAATTTTCCCTGCCGCTAAGAAATGACGTGCTCTCCGGTCAGCTTTTATTAAGTTCCATTAAAACCTCAATCAAAGGAGAACATGCTGCCTACCGGTCTTTAATTGCGAAAGGTTTGGACCTGGACAATGAAAGCAATAGTATTTCTTTTCATTATGCTATTCCAAATTATCAAATTCTTGCCAGGCCTGAATACAGTTACCGGTTATTAAACTACACCAAGGATTGGTCATTGTGGGATCAGAGCGGAACGACGAGGTTCGAAAATTTGCCCCCCGGGAATTATGTTTTCCAGGTTAAAGGAAGAATAAACGACCGGGACCTGGAGGTTCGGGAATATGCTTTTACTATCCCTAAGCCCTGGCATCTGTCCAATCTGGCTTTGATCAGCTATGGTCTCCTGTTCCTTCTGGGACTTTTTGGAATTCACCATTTCTATAAAAGACGGCACAGGAAAATAATTCTTGAAAGGGAGAAGAACCTTAAGATGAAGAACCTGGAGGCAGAACAACAAATCATTAAGCTTCAAAAAGAAAATCTTGAAAGGAATATGACCGAGAAAAACGGGCAGCTGGCAGCTTCCACAATGTCTCTCATCAAAAAAAATGAATTCCTGTCCTATCTAAAAGAGGAATTAAAGGGAGATGAAAATTCCAGGGTTAAGAAGGTCATTAAAACTATAGATAAAGAATTGAGTGAAGAGGATAACTGGAAGATGTTCCAGGAAGCTTTTAAAAACAGTGACAAGGAATTTTTTGATAAGCTAAAAGCTAAACATCCTGAACTTACTTCAAATGATTTGCGGCTTTGTGCTTATTTAAGATTAAACCTTTCCTCTAAAGAAATTGCTCCTCTAATTAATATCTCAGTTAAGAGTGTGGAGATAAAGCGATATCGTTTGAGAAAAAAAATGGATTTGCCCAGAAATGTGAATTTAACAGACTATATAATGCAATTATAGCCTTTACAAAGCTCATTTTTTCCTCTACACTACCTATACAAATTTCCTAAATAATACTTTTTACTCTCTTTTTTAATTCCCCATTTTATAGCCTATAGGCTTATAAGACCAATGTTTTTGGGGTATATTCTTATCTATACATTAGACTTTTCAATTGTAGATTTTTTGTAAAGGCGATATTTCTTCCGGAGGTTGATTAAGTTAATATATTGGTAACACAATTTTAACAACTAATCCTAAGGCGAAATTGTATAAATCCTAATCTGAGTTGATCCGGAAGATCTTTCCGGTAATTCGAAATCGATTTCGGTTTTGGTTTATTCATTTCCGTCAAATTATTAATCTTAAAATTAAATGCACCAACACCTAAATTAACAATCAATGAAAATTAAAAATTATTTAGTCGTGTTATTTCTGTTTGTTTTGAGTTCTGCCTTGGCTCAAACGAGAGAAGTGACCGGTACCGTAGTAGATGATACAGGAATGCCTTTACCGGGAGCCAATGTCATTATAAAAGGTACTACAGTAGGAACCCAGACAGATTTTGACGGGAAATTTGCTATTGAAGCAGCCCCGGAGGATATTCTTGTATTTTCCTATGTAGGATATGAAACCATTGAAACCCTCGTGGGGGATCTGCAGGATATTGCCATAACCCTCGCTCCAAATGCTGCTTCCCTTGATGAGGTAGTTGTTGTGGGATACGGTACCCAAAAGAAAAGTGTAACCACCGGGGCTATTTCTTCTGTTAAGGCCGAGGAACTTGAAGCTGTTCCCAATGGAAGAATTGAACAAACTCTTCAGGGAAGGGTTTCCGGGGTAACAATTGCACAAAACTCAGGTCAACCAGGTTCTTCAGCAACCGTTCGTGTTAGGGGTCTTACCACATTCGATACCTATGGAGGAAACACTCCATTATGGGTTGTAGACGGTGTGATCGTGGATTCAGGCGGGATTGGATATTTGAACCAGCAAGATATTGAGTCTATAGAAGTCCTTAAAGATGCTGCTTCCCTTGCTATTTATGGGGCCAGGGCAGCCTCCGGAGTTATTCTTGTAACTACAAAGAAAGGTAAGCAAGGTTTAATGAATGTTAACTATACCGGATATTATGGTTTTTCCGGACCTGAAAAGACAGTAGACCTTTTAAATGCACCACAGTATGCTGCATTGATGAATGAGAAATCTGTTGCAGCGGGAGGACAAATTGTTTATCCCGATCTTACTGCTTATGGGACAGGAACAGACTGGCAGAAGGCTATTTTTAATGACAGGGCTACAAGAGAATCACACGAGTTTAGCCTTAGTGGTGGGAATGATGTTTCTACCTTCTATGCTTCCTTCGGACTTTTAGATCAGGAAGGTATCGTTACTTCAGAGATCTCCAAGTATCAGAAGAAAAGTTTACGATTGAACTCTACTCATGAAATATCTGATATGTTCAAGGTTGGACAAACTTTTGGATACACTCACCAAAGAAATACAGGATTGGGAAACACTAACAGTGAATACGGTGGGCCCTTGAGTTCAGCTCTAAACCTGGATCCTCTTACCCCTATTGTAGTAACAGACCCTGCGGTAGCTAATTCTTCTCCCTATATTAATAACCCTGTATTTAGAGATGCAAACGGGAATCCTTACGGAATTTCCGATCCAAGGGTAGGGCAGGAAATGACTAACCCAGTTGCTTATGTTCAAACCAGGTTGGGTAACTATAACTGGTCTGATGATTTTGTAGGTAATGCCTATTTAGAATTTAAGCCCATTGACCAACTTACCTTTAGATCAAGTGTAGGTGGGAAAATAGCATATTGGGGAGGTGACTTCTTTACTCCTGTGTATTATTTAAGTGCTACAGTAGGAACTTCACAAAATAGCTTAAGCCGAAACCTTAACAAGGGATTTGGATGGAATATTGAAAATACAGTTTCTTACGATGACAGCTTTGGTAAACACAACCTTACTGTGTTGCTGGGACAAGGGGCTTATGTTGACGGTATTACCAGTGGTACATATACTTCTTATCAGGGCCTTCCGGTGAGCAGTTACAAAGACGCTTCTTTTAATTACGACATTCCGGATGATCGAATTGTAGGTAGTGCCTATAACGGAACCGAGCATCGCGTAGTTTCCCTCTTCTCGCGTTTGAACTACAACTATGATGAAAGATACCTTTTTACAGGAATTGTTCGTAGAGACGGATCTTCCAATTTTGGACCAAATAACAAATTTGGGGTTTTCCCATCCTTCTCTGCAGGTTGGAATGTGTCCAATGAAGATTTCTGGGGAGGTGAAGGATTCATCAATACTTTAAAAATAAGAGCAGGTTATGGAGTTACCGGTAATGATGCCATCAGGCAAAATGGATATCTGGCTCTAATTGACGGCGGTCGTAATTACACCTTTGGACAGGATGGTAGTGCCATAGAAATCGGCTACAGCCCAAATGCACCCGCAAACCCCGATTTAAGATGGGAAGAGACTTCTCAGCTCAACATTGGAGCTGATGCAAGATTTTTTGATTATCTTACTATGACGCTGGAATACTATAAGAAAGTGACAACCGGCATTCTTCAGGAATTTGAAATTCCGGGGTATGTGGGTTCTACAGGTCTTCCCGTTGGTAACGTGGCCGATATGGAGAACCGTGGAGTAGAACTTGAATTGGGCTTCAATAAGAATTTTGGAGAACTTTATTTCTCTGCTAATGGTAACTTTACCTACCTTGAAAACGAGGTTACTTACCTTGGTCAGGATAAGATCTTTATTACTACCGGTACTTCGGGATTCCAGTCTATGGGTCCCATTACCAGAACTCAGATTGGACAACCATACAACTCTTTCTACGGATTTAGTACAGCAGGTATTTTCCAAACTCCCGAAGAAGTTAATGCCTATACAGGACCTAATGGAAATGTGATTCAGCCAAATGCTGTTCCGGGTGACTTCAAATGGGTAGATACTAACAATGATGGAACTATTACAGATGATGATAAACAGTTCCTTGGAAGTCCGCTTCCAAAATATACCTTTGGTCTTACCCTTAACATGAATTATAAGAATTTCGATTTGATGGTATTTACTCAGGGTGCAGCAGGCAATAAGATCTTCCAGGGCTTACGTCGTCTGGATATCCAAAATGCCAACTACTCTACAAAGGCACTTAGCAGATGGAGAGGTGAAGGAACATCAAATGATTATCCCCGTCTAACGAACAACGATACTAACGAAAACTTTAGTAGAATGTCCGATTTTTATCTTGAGGATGGAGATTATCTCCGCTTAAAGCTGGCTCAGGTGGGATATACCATTCCTGACACCTTTACAAAAGCATACGGGGTTCAAAAAATGAGATTCTATGTAACAGGAGAAAACCTGTTAACATTGACAGACTATACAGGTTACGATCCTGAAATTGGAGGAAATACATTTGGTATAGATCGTGGATATTATCCACAGGCCAGATCTTTCCTATTTGGAGCTAACATACAATTTTAAAAAAAATGAAAATGAAAACACACACATTCAAGTTAGTATTAGCTGCTTTTGCAGTGATATTTACGTTGAATTCCTGTAGTGAAGATTTCCTTGAGGTGCCGGTAAAAGGTACTAACCTGGAATCCAACTATTACAGGAATGAAACGGAAGCTTTTGCCGGTCTTGTAGCAGTTTATGATGTTATGAGAAAATATTCCGGAGGATTTGAGAACATGGTTACCTTTTTTAATGCGGGTTCAGATGATTTCAGAGCCGGAGGAGGTAACGCTTCTGACGGGATCGGGATCCAGAATTTTGATGACTTCAAAATTACGCCCACTACAATGCCTCAAAGCTATTGGAGTGATTACTATCAGGGAATATCCCGTGCTAACTTTTTACTTACCAAGTTGCCTGATGTTGACATGGATGAGAGTAAAATCGCGCGAATGACTGCCGAAACCAAAGCTCTTCGTGCACTTTATTACTTTAACCTGGTAAGAATGTTCAAAAACATTCCTTTGATTACTACTCCTCTTACCAGCAGTGAATTCAACACGGTGCCACAGGCAGATCCTGCGGCGGTTTTTGCGCAAATAGAACAGGATCTTCTTGAGGCTATTCCAGACCTTCCACCTACAATACCTGCAGAAGAGGCAGGACGTATTACTAAAGGAGGAGCCCAGGCAATATTGGGTAAAGTATTCCTTTGGGAAGGAAAAAACCAGGAAGCGGCAGCTCAATTGAGAGAGGTAAACGGAACTCCTGGTGAAACCAACCAATATGGGAACAGATTACTTGACAGCTTTGATGCTCTATGGGAGACAGATAATAAATTTAATGCCGAATCCATAGTAGAGGTTGCTCATACAAATGCTTCTTTCTCCTACTGGGAGATATGGGGTCAGGGTCAGGATGAAGGTAATACCATTAATACTATGGTAGGACCAAGATCTTATTCTCAATTGACCGAGGCTGCGCCAGATCTACCTTCTGGATGGAGTTTTAATCCTGTGGAACCGGAATTGTATGAACTTTTAAAAGGTGATCCGAGATTTGACGCAACAATTCTTGATTTGGAAGCTTTAGTAGCAGCCGGCGCTGCATCCTATTCTCCAGGATACGAAGACACTGGATATTTCCTAAACAAATTTATTCCTACCCGTGCAGATGTGACTACAGGTGCGGGAGAACCGATCTTGAACTATCGTCAGAATTTTTATGTAATTCGTCTTGCAGACACTTACTTAATGGAAGCTGAAGCTCTTGGCGGAACAGGTGCAAGAGCCCAGGCTCTTTTAGACGCAGTAAGAGCCAGAGTTGATTTACCTAGTGTTCCTGTTTCATTACAGGCTATCTACAGAGAACGCAGACTGGAACTTGCCGGAGAAGGTCATAGATTTTTCGATCTTGTGAGAACAGGAAGAGCTGCTGAATTCTTATCTGATGAAGGTTTTGTTGCCGGAAAGCATGAAATTCTTCCTATTCCTTACAGGGAACTAGAAAACACCGTAATTGAGCAAAATCCGCAGTATTAATAAATATGAAAAACATGAAAAAATTTAGATTTATACTGGGTCTGTTTAGCCTCCTTGCAATTCTAGGTTGTAGTATGGAAGATGGAATAGACGACGACACTTCCTTTTTGGAAACCGTTAATTCCGGAAATATAGGTGCCACTTTTGCCATAACGAATGATAATACCGGTCTTGTGACCATTACTCCTACCGGTGAAGGGGTTACCAGATTCATAGTAGATTTTGGAGACGGTTCCCCGGTTTCAGCAGAGATTAAACCAGGAGAATGGGTGAAGCACTTCTATGCAGAAGGAAATTATGATGTTGTGGTTACAGGGAAAAACCTGGCAGGAGAAACGGCTCAGGGAACTCAACCCCTTACTGTTTCATTCAGAACTCCAGAGAATCTAGAAATCAACATAGATAAAGATCCTCAGGATAATTATACCGTAATTGTAAGTGCTACTGCAGATTATGCAGCCACTTTTGATGTATATTTCGGGGAGTCTGCAGATGAGGAGCCAACACCTCTTATGCCAGGCGAATCTGTTAGCCATACCTATCAGACAGTGGGAACTTATGATGTAAGAGTTGTTGCTCTTAGTGGTGGGGAAGCTTCTCTTGAAGATACCAAACAGGTTACCATTACAGATCCTTTGTTTTTACCGGTTGACTTTGAATCCGCTAAATTGGATTATACCTGGAGTGGATTTGGTGGAGCCAGTGCTCAGGTAATAGATAACCCCGATATTAGTGGGATCAACACCAGTGCTAAAGTTGTTGAACTTAAAGAGAATGCTGGTGCAGAAGTATGGGCCGGAGCTTCCTTACAATTAGATGAACCTCTTGATTTCTCTCAGGGTACTGCAATAAAAATGAACGTTTGGTCACCTGAAGCAGGTGTGCCTGTAATGGTCAAAATTGAAGACACTAGTTCAGAGCCCGACGGGAATGGGAACCCATCAGTTTTTGTAGAGGTAATTGAAAATACAACTACATCTGGTGAGTGGGAAGAAATGACCTTTGACCTTAGTAGTGCTGCAAGTTTTGATGCTTCCATTAACTACGACAGGGTGATCGTGTTTTACGACTTCGGAAATCCTGGAGAAGGAGCAACATTCTACTTTGATGACATTAGTTTAATGAAACTGGTGCTTTTACAACTTCCCATAACTTTTGATAACGCAGATCTGGATTATTCTCCAGGAGTATGGGACGGAACATCTTTTGAGGTGGTTGCCAATCCAGCTCAATCTGGGGCCAATACGTCAGCTTCAATGGTTGGTGCGATAACAAATTCCGGTAGTGATTGGGAAGGCATTAAATTTAATCTGGATGAGCCAGTGGATTTCAGTGGTGATAACAAAACAGTCACAATGAAATTATGGTCGGATACTCCTGTCTCCGTTCTCCTTAAATTGGAAGATGCTGTTAATGGTGAGGCTAATACTGAAGTAGCAGCAGACCATGGTGGATCAGGCTGGGAAGAACTTAGCTTTAACTTTAGCACAGATGCACAGTATTCTGGAATGGTCATTTTTGTAGATGGCGGTAAATCTACAGCTGGAACTTTCTATCTTGATGATATTCGTATGGGAGTAGCAGAGTATATTTCTCTCTTCAGCAACGTTGCTGATGATGTAACTGTAGATACCTGGAGAACAGACTGGTCAGTTGCCGATTATGAGGAGGTTACTTTTGATGGCCGTGCATCAAAATACTATACAAATCTTTCTTTTGTAGGGATCGAAACCGTTGCCAATCAATTGGATATCACCGAAATGACTCATTTACATGTGGAATTTTATACTGAAAATGCTACTGCATTTAAAGTGAAACTGGTTGATTTTGGAGCAAATGCTAAATGGGAAGCTGCTGATGCAGGAGATTTTGACAATACCGAACACGAAATAGTATTTGAAAATCCTGCGCAAAAGGAATGGGTAAGCCTGGATATTCCATTGTCTGATTTTACCAACCTTACAGGTAGAGAACATATTGCACAACTAATCTTTTCTGCCGCACCAGCGGGAGAAGCAGATGTATATGTTACCAACATATATTTTCACAACTAAATAAAATAGATAAATGAAAAATATATTGAATTTAAAAAGTCTATTCTATGCCGGCCTGCTTCTTATAGCCGGTTGTTCAGAGACAGATTACGAAATGGGGGAGCTCACTGCTCCAACTAATGTAATGATTGAAACATCCCTTGTGGGACAGGATGAAGCGCATCCTTATGGAGACGGTTCTGGCGATGTCGAAATATCTGTTACAGCAGATAATGCTATAGCTTATAAAATTGACTTTGGTACAAGTGCAAATCCCGATTTTAAATCTTTCACCAATAAAATCTCCAAAAAGTTTACAGCCCTGGGTGTTAATACCTATACGCTTACAGTTGTTGCTTATGGAGCCGGAGGTACTGCTACCACAGTAACTCAGGATGTGACTGTAGAAAGCATATTCTCTCCACAACCGGAGATCATTACCTCTCTTGTTGGCGATGGATCAAAAACCTGGGTAGTTGACAAATCAGTTCCCGGGCATTTTGGAGTAGGTCCATTTTCAGACGGTTCAGTTTGGCCGGAATGGTGGTCTGCCGGAGTAGATGAAAAAGTGGAAAGCGCAAATTGCTTTTATACTGCTACCTTTACTTTTAGTGAAACAGCAAATGGATACTCATTGACTGTTGATGCTCCGGATGGTGCATTCACAAAGACCGGAAGTTTAAGTAATAACTTGCCAGGTATTCCTGCGGAGGGGGCAGAAGGTTGTTACGATGGGTACACTGGAGGAAGTTCAGCCTTTTCTTTTGTGCCTTCAAGTACAGGTGTACCTGAATCAACGCCTTCAACCAAAACTGCCATAGAGCTTATAGGCTCAGAAACCTTTATTGGCTACGGGGCTGTTCAAAAGGAATATGAAATCCTTGAAATCTCTGAAGATCACTTATATCTGAGGGTTCAGGGTACAGAAACAGGAAATGCCTGGTATGTTAGATTGATTCCGGCGGAATAATCTTTGGAAAAAACCTTAAAACTTTCGGTGGTGAAGAATCCGCCGGAAGTTCTAAGGTTACTTTCCACTCATTTTAAAATAAAAAAAATGTTATCTAAAAAGCTAAATTATCAGCTCAAGCTCTTCTTGTGCCTGTTTTTTCCAATAATCACATTGAGTTGCAGTGGTTCTGATCCCGATGAGGAGGTAGATACAAAGCTATCTGATCTTACGGTTGAAGTATCTATTGTGGGGGCATCGGCTTCAAATCCTGAAGGGGATGGTAGCGGGAAGATCAATGTTTCTTTTTCAGCAAAAAACGCAAATTCCTATCGTGTGAATTTTGGAAATGGAGATGTCCTGGAAACCACTTCTAATAATCTTTCCTATACCTATGTTGAAAGTGGGATCAATACCTATAAAATCTTTGTTTCTGCATACAAAGGCAGTGAATACATATCTAAAGAGCAAAGCGTAACAATCTATGTTACTCCCTCGATGATCTTTGCAGAGGAGTTCAATTACAGCGGGGCACCCGATTCTTCCAAATGGACCTATGACATAGGCAGGGGAGATAATGGCTGGGGCAATGGCGAGGCTCAATATTACACTTCCCGGTCAGAGAACGTTAGAGTAGAAAATGGGATTCTAAAGATTACTGCGAAAAAAGAAAATTATGAGGGAGCTGCATACACCTCATCCCGTTTAAAAACCCAGGGAAAATTTTCCTTTACCTATGGCAAAGTGGAAGTTCGGGCAAAATTGCCCAATGGCGGTGGTACCTGGCCGGCGATCTGGATGTTGGGTTCCAATATTACTTCTGTAGGTTGGCCTGCTTCTGGAGAAATTGACATCATGGAACATGTTGGTAATAATCCGGGAAAGATCATTAGTGCAATTCATACCCCCTCAAGTTATGGAGGCACTCAAAACAAAGCCGTAACTACGGTAGAAGACGCCACTTCAGAATTCCATGTCTATGGCCTGGAATGGACGTCCGAAAAACTCATTTTTTCCGTTGATGGGAAAGTACATTATACCTACAATCCTACCAACAAAAATGCAAGCACCTGGCCTTTTACTTCAGACCAGTTCCTTATCCTCAATATAGCGGTTGGAGGAACCCTTGGTGGAACAATAGACCCTGCGTTTAGTTCCGGCACCATGGAAGTAGATTATGTTAGAGTGTACAAATAACCTCCTCCATTAGCGAGGAATAATAAATTATTATGAAAGGGCTTTTCTCTATTTCACTACTACTTTTCCTTATTGGAGGCTGTAGTAGCGAGAATGATCCTCAACCTACCACCCCGCCTCAACCTCCAAAAGTGGAGAATGAAGTGGTTTTTTACCTTACAAAAGGAGATCAATCTCAATTGTTTCAAAAGCAACCGGGGATTCTTGCATTTGGGGTGAATTACAATTCTTATCCTACAATAAAAGTGAGTGTCACCGAGACCTATCAAACGGTGGAAGGTTTTGGCTTCACCCTTACTGGTGGAAGTGCCGAGGTAATTAATTCACTTAACTCAGGTAAAAAGGCAGAACTTCTTCAAAATCTTTTTTCTAAAGAGGGGAATGGGATTGGTGTAAGTTATTTAAGAATAAGTGTGGGTGCCTCAGATCTTAATTCCTCTACTTTTTCCTATAACGATCTTCCCCAAGGCCAAACCGATGAAGATCTTTCTGAATTCAGTCTTGAACCAGATATGGAAGATCTTATCCCTCTCCTGCAGGAAATTCTGGAAATAAATCCTGAAATAGGTATTATGGCAACGCCCTGGTCTCCTCCCGTGTGGATGAAGGATAATCAAAGTACAATTGGAGGAAATCTTCTAAAGGCTTATTACAATGTCTATGCTGATTACCTCGTCAGGTATATACGGGAAATGGAGAGTTTGGGCATAAACATTCATGCCTTGACCGTACAAAACGAACCTTTACATGCGGGAAATAATCCCAGCATGCATATGACTGCAGCTGAGCAGACCAGCTTTATAAAAAATTCTTTAGGACCGGCATTTTTACGTGCCGGGTTAGAAACAGACATTATAATATATGACCACAACGCTGACAATCCATCATATCCAATATCAATCTTAAATGATCCTGAAGCAAGAAAATTCATAGCGGGTTCAGCTTTCCATTTGTATGCCGGGGACATTTCAGCTCTGTCTACCGTTCATGATGCTTACCCTAACAAGGATATATACTTCACCGAACAATATACCTCCTCCCAGGGAGACTTTGGAGGAGATCTGAAATGGCATTTAAAGAATGTTATAGTTGGATCTCTCAGGAATTGGAGCAAAACTGCTTTGGAATGGAATCTTGCTAATAATTCAGGTTTTGGTCCTCATACTCCGGGAGGTTGTACTACCTGTAAGGGAGCTATAACTGTAACCAGTAGTGGATCGTACACTAAAAATGTGAGCTATTATATTATTTCTCACGCTTCAAAATTTGTTCCTCGTGGTTCTGTGAGAATCACCAGTAATATTACCGGTAGCCTGCATAATGTTGCTTTTAGAACCCCAGCAGGAGGCAAGGTTTTGATAGTACTCAACGATGGAGAAAAGTCTGAGTCCTTCAATATAGAATATAATGGAAAGTTGATAACAACCTCTTTACATCCAGGTGCAGTTGGAACATTTGTATGGGAGTGAGCAACGAAAACAGGTAATCATGAAAAATTTAATTCTTTTTGTCTTTTTGGTTTTCTCATTAGCAGGGAAGGCACAGGAATCTACTTCCGGATTTCTCCATACCAGAGGTCAAATTATTGTAGATGAAAAAGGTGAAAATGTACTTCTAAAAGGTATAGGTCTGGGTGGCCATATGCTTCAGGAAGGATATATGCTAAAAGTGCCATTTTCGGGACAGCAGTATGTGATACGGGAGCATATAGAAGAGTTGATAGGAAAGGAAAGAACGGACGAATTCTATGAAGCCTGGCTAAAGAATCATACCCGAAAGATTGACATTGATTCCATGAAGAGCTGGGGGTTCAATTCAGTCCGTCTCCCAATGCATTACAATCTTTACACCCTTCCGGTAGAAGACGAGCCGGTAAAAGGTGAGAATACCTGGCTGGAAAAGGGGTTTCAAATGACCGACTCCCTTTTAAGTTGGGCAGAGGCAAATGAAATGTATCTTATCCTAGATATGCATGCGGCTCCGGGAGGACAGGGACATGATGTAAATATCTCAGATAGGGATCCCTCTAAACCATCTCTGTGGGAAAGCGAAGCAAACCAGCAAAAACTAATTGCACTCTGGAGAAAACTGGCCGAAAGGTACAAGGATGAGCCCTGGATTGGTGCATACGACATTATAAATGAACCTAACTGGACCTTCGAAGAAGGAAAAAATAAAAATGGAATTGAAGATACTCTTAATGCTCCTCTAAAAAAGCTTTTGGTAGATATTACTAATGCTATTCGTGAAGTAGATAGCAGGCATATAATCATCATTGAAGGAAATGGATGGGGAAATAATTATAATGGAATACTTCCTCCCTGGGATGACAATATGGTAATAAGCTTCCATAAATACTGGAATTATAATGATACTGCTTCTATCCAACAGTTCCTCGATTTCAGAGAAAAGTACAACACTCCCGTATGGCTCGGGGAAACAGGAGAGAATTCCAATGTCTGGTTTACAGATGCTATTAGGCTTATGGAAGAAAACAACATTGGCTGGTGTTGGTGGCCCCTCAAAAAATTAGGTTTCAACAATCCTTTAGAAGTTCCGGTAAACCCGGGATACGGGCAAATCCTTAACTACTGGAGAGGAGAAGCGGAGAAACCTTCAGAAGCTGAAGCCTACAAAGGTTTCATGGAACTGGCAGAAAATGTAAAGCTTGAAAATAACTATTATCACAGAGGAGTAGTGGATGCGATGATGCGCCAGCCTCATACAAAAGAAGCCATTCCGTTTAAAGAAGTAGTCATCGACAATAGTGCAATTATTAAAGCTGCCAATTATGACATGGGAGAAAAGGGTATTGCTTATCAGGACAATGTCGCCGCCAACTATTATATATCGACGGGAGGTGAGAGGCAAAGTTGGAATAACGGTAGAACCTATCGAAATGACGGGGTGGATATTTACCCTATGGAGCCCAGGGAAAATTATGATGATGTTTTTGTTGGAGATATGGAAGAAGGGGAGTGGATGCAATACACTTTTGAGGTATCCAAAAATGGCAATTTTGACCTTTCCTTCAAAACTGCTGCCGATGCTCCCGGTAGTGCCGCTGTTGAAGTCAACGGAAAGAGATATCCGGATTTTGTAGTTCCTGCTAGTGCAGGAAAATGGACTCAAACAACTGTAAAAGAAATTCTCTTTAAAAAAGGACAAAACCAGATTAAATTTTTTGTGATCGATGGGGGCTTTAACCTCGAACAAATCCAAATTAATCGCCAAAACTAAATATATGAGATCCCTACGAATATTTTCTCTTTTCTTGCTGCTAATAGTAACGTCATGTGCAGATGAGCCTAAAGAAACAGCCAAGGCAAACTTGTGGTTGACAACCATGGATCAAAAGTCACTGCTTGATCAGCGTACTCTGGAGGTAATTGATGCAGAAGATACTTTAGGAACGACTATAAACATTGATACTTCTCAGACCTTTCAGGAAATAGACGGGTTCGGGTATACGCTTACGGGTGGAAGTGCTTTGCACATTAATAAAATGAGCGATTCGGCCAGAACGGAACTACTTCAGGAGCTTTTTGGAACCGGAAAGGATGAAATAGGAGTGAGTTACCTCCGGCTGAGTGTTGGTGCTTCAGATCTTAATGAAGCCCCGTTCTCTTATAATGACCTTCAGGAAGGAGAAACTGATGTTAACCTTAAAAATTTCAGCCTTGCTAATGACACGGTGCACTTAGTGCCCGTTTTAAAGGAGATCCTGAAGATTGCTCCGGATATAAAGATCATGGGCTCTCCCTGGTCCCCACCGGCCTGGATGAAAGACAACAAGGATACCCGGGGTGGAAGTTTGCTTGAAGAGTATTATCCGGTGTACGCCAATTATCTTGTTAAATATGTGCAGGCGATGGCCGAGCATGGCATTACTATAGATGCTATTACCGTGCAGAATGAGCCTCTTCATCCCGGCAACAATCCGAGTCTGCTAATGCTTGCTGAAGATCAGGCTGAATTCATCAAAAACCACTTAGGTCCTGCATTCGAAAAGAACAATATCGACACAAAGATCATTATCTACGATCACAATGCCGACAGGCCAGATTATCCCATCAGCATTTTAAATGATCCTGAAGCAGCTAAATATATCGATGGATCTGCTTTCCATCTATATGGCGGAGAAATAGAAGCCCTGTCTGAAGTACATGAGGCTCATCCCGACAAAAACCTGTACTTCACGGAACAGTGGGTAGGAGCACCGGGAGATTTTGCAAAGGAAATGTCCTGGCATACCGAAAATCTACTAATAGGAGCCACTCGCAACTGGAGCCGGACGGTTCTGGAATGGAATCTGGCTGCCGATGAAAATCAACAGCCCCATACGGATAGAGGAGGATGTGACCGCTGTCTGGGCGCTATTACCATTACAGGTGATGAAGTGACAAGGGAACCGGCATATTACATAATTGCACAAGCTTCAAAATTCGTTCGTCCCGGTTCTGTAAGAGTGGAATCTAACCTGCCTGAAGATCTTCCTAATGTGGCCTTTTTGACACCAGAAGGAACGGTGGCTCTGATCGTGCAGAACAAATCGGAGACTGAAAAAACTGTAATTGTAAAATTGAATAATAAACAAACTTCTTTTCAGCTTCCGGCAGGAGCAGTGGGAACTTTAGTATTATAATCCAATGAGAATATCACAAATAATTTTAGGACTTGGAATTTTAATAACTACCGGCTGTGGCGTCAAAGCTCAGGATTCAAAAATTGCGCCGTCCAAAGCAGAAATTGAGAACAAGGTAGATGAACTTTTGTCGAAAATGACAATTGAGGAAAAAGTGGGTCAAATGACCCAGGTAACCCTGGATGTTATTGGAAAAGGAGATGATCGCTTTAGCAGCTACGAACCTTTTTCTTTAGATCAAGACCTGGTTAGAAAAGCGGTTTCTGAATACCACGTTGGTTCATTTCTTAATACGGCAAATAACCGTGCTCTTTCAAAAGAGGAGTGGTATGAGGTTATAAAAGAACTTCAGGATATCAACAAAGCCGAAACTAAACTTGGCATTCCTATCATCTATGGAGTCGATATGATCCACGGTGCCACCTATACCGCCGGAGCTACAATGTTTCCACAACAAATTGGGCAGGCAGCCAGCCGGAACCCTGAGCTGGTGCAGCGAGGGGCTGAGATCACTGCATACGAAACCCGTGCCAGCGGAATTCCCTGGAATTTCTCTCCTGTTTTAGACCTTGGAATGGATCCGCGTTTTTCAAGAATGTGGGAGTCTTTTGGTGAAGATCCATATTTAACTTCTGTTTTGGGAGTAGCAATGATCGATGGTTATGAAGGCAAGGATAACAACATTGGACATCCGGAGCATGTTGCATCAACCTTAAAGCACTTTTTAGGTTATCACGCGGTAACTTCGGGTAAGGACAGAACTCCGTCTTACATTCCTCAGGACGCTCTAAGAGAATACCATTTACCTCCTTTCAAAGCTGCAGTAGAGGCTGGGGCGCACACCATTATGGTGAATTCAGGAATTATCAATGGAGTTCCGGTTCACGCTAATTACGATCTGCTTACCTCTCTTCTAAAAGAAGAGTTAGGATTTGAAGGTTTGGTAGTGACCGATTGGGCCGATATTGAAAATCTGCACCGTCGCGACCGCGTAGCCGAAAACGACAGGGAAGCTATAAAAATGGCTATTAATGCAGGGATCGACATGTCTATGGTTCCTTACCAGTATGAGGTCTTCGTTGACAACCTGGTGGATCTGGTAAAGTCAGGTGAGGTTAAGGAGTCGCGGATTGATGATGCGGTGAGAAGGATCCTAAAAGTTAAGCTCGCTCTTAACCTTTTTGACACTCCTGTAACGCATTACAAGAACTATCCAAAGTTCGGAAGTGAGGAATTTGAGCAAGCCTCTTACGATATGGCGGCTGAGTCAATAACCCTTCTTAAAAATGAGGATAACATACTTCCGCTTGACAAAAATGCGAAAGTGCTCGTAACAGGTCCGAATGCAAATTCAATGCGTACCCTCAACGGAGCCTGGACCTATTCATGGCAGGGAGAAAAGACTCCCGAATTCGCAGAATCCTATAATACTATTCTGGAAGCTGTTCAGAAGGAAATAGGAGCCGAAAATGTCATTTTTGAACCTGGTGTTTCTTACGTCGAAGGAGGCAAATATTATGAGGAGGAAAAAGTGGATTTTGAGAAAGCCATTTCCGCAGCTAAGAACGTGGATTACGTGATCCTTGCTGTAGGTGAAAATACTTATACTGAAAAGCCGGGGGATCTTAATGATCTCTACCTGTCTGACCATCAAACGGAATTAGGCAGAGAACTTGCAAAGACTGGTACCCCCGTGATTCTTATCCTAAATGAAGGGCGCCCCCGGATTATCAGTAAGTTCGAAAGAGAAATGAAAGGGATCGTACAGGCTTACCTCCCCGGAAATTTTGGAGGAGATGCACTGGCAGATGTTCTATTTGGAGATGTAAATCCTTCCGGAAAGCTGCCATATAACTATCCGCGATATCCAAATGCAACGATACCTTACATTCACAAACCTTCTGAAGAACAAGCCAAGGCCGAAGGAGTTTATAACTACGAAGCCGATTACAATCCGCAGTTCTTCTTTGGAGACGGATTAAGCTATACCACTTTTGAATATTCAGATCTAAAGCTGGATAAGAATACGATCAGCACCACCGGAATTGTCTCAGTAGAAGTGAAAGTGACCAATACCGGGGAAAGAGCAGGAAAAGAAGTTGTAGAATTATATACTTCAGACCTGTATGCCAGCCAAATTACACCCGATGTTAAAAGGCTTAGGAGGTTCGAAAAGATTTCTCTTGAACCAGGTGAGACTAAAACTGTCACCTTTACTTTGAATGCGAAAGATCTTGCCTACTTCACTCCTAAAGGGGAGTCAATGGTTGAACCGGGAGATTTCGAATTAATGGTAGATGAACTAAAAACAAACCTTGAGGTGACCAACTAATTGGCCAACCTCTAATACCAAATTAAACCAATAAAATGAAAAAGCGAATATTACTCCTGGCTTGCCTTTTTCCGGTCTTTACGGCGACGGCACAAAAGTCAGATATAAAGAGCTCTGTTAAGGATGTTGAGGCCAAAGTAGATTCTGTGCTCAATATTATGACCCTTGAAGAAAAAGTGGGTCAAATGGTTCAGTATAGTGGCACCTGGGATCTTACAGGTCCCGCTACCGGAGACCAGAATCAGTTTCGGGAAGAGCAGCTTAAAAAGGGACTTGTGGGTTCCATGCTCAACGTTCTCTCTGTTGAGGCAACCCGTGAAGCTCAGAAGATGGTGATGGAGAATTCCCGCATTAAAATTCCTCTCATGTTTGGTTATGATGTCATTCATGGCTTTAAGACAATTTTCCCCGTGCCACTTGGAGAAACTGCAAGTTGGGATTTGGAAGCGATGGAGGAAACGGCCCGCATCTCTGCGTTGGAAGCAGCCGCAGACGGTGTGAACTGGACCTTTGCTCCTATGATCGACATTTCCAGGGATGCACGCTGGGGCCGTATTATGGAAGGAGCCGGGGAAGATCCCTATCTTACCTCCCGTGTTGCCGAAGCCAAAGTAAGAGGATACCAGGGAGAGGATCTGTCTGATCCTGCCAGTATTGCGGCAACCGCCAAACATTTTGCGGGATATGGTTTTGCTGAAGCAGGCCGGGATTATAATACAGTGCATGTGGGAGAAAATGAACTGCACAACACAATTCTACCGCCCTTCAAAGCCGCAGCCGATGCAGGGGTGGCTACTTTTATGAACTCATTCAATGACATCGACGGAACTCCTTCTACCGGAAACCGGATACTCCAGAGAGAGATCTTAAAAGGAAATTGGGACTGGGATGGTTTTATCGTTTCAGACTGGGCTTCAATTGCCGAAATGAGAGACCATGGTTATGCCGAAGATCTTACTCATGCTGCCGAAATTGCCTTAAAAGCCGGAAGTGATATGGATATGGAAGGCGGTACCTATGAAACCGGTTTGGTAAAACTGGTAGAGGAAGGAAAGCTTGACGAACAATTAATTAATGATGCGGTACGAAGGATTTTAAGAGTGAAATTTAAACTTGGCCTTTTTGAAGATCCATACCGCTACTCGAATCCTGAAGCTATCAATAAAATAGATAAGGCAGCCCACCGGGAGGTTGCCCGTGATGTAGCTAAGAAGTCAATAGTGCTTCTAAAGAATGAGAAGAACCTGCTTCCGCTTTCTTCTTCAGTAAAGAACATTGCGGTTATTGGTCCGCTGGCAGATGATAAGAACACACCTATAGGTAACTGGCGTGCCCAGGGGGAAGCTAATTCCGCAGTTTCTATCCTGGAAGGAGTAAGGAATGCAGCAGGTAAAAATGTAAAAATTACCTACGAAAAAGGTGCCGATCTTGGCATGGGAGAAAGAAGCTTCCTAAAACCCCTCGAAATAAATAAAACCGATAAGTCGGGCTTTAAAGCCGCTGTTGAGGTTGCGAAAAAGGCCGATCTCGTTATTCTTGCCCTTGGAGAAGATGCTTTCCAGAGCGGGGAAGGAAGAAGCCAGGTGAATATTGGTCTGGCAGGGGTACAAAAAGAACTGATGCAGGAAATCTTTAAGGTGAACAAAAATGTTGTCCTTGTGCTTCAAAACGGAAGACCACTGGAAATAAGCTGGGCTGCTGAAAACATTCCTGCAATTGTAGTGGCATGGCAGTTGGGTACCGAGAGTGGAAACGCCATTGCCGATGTACTCTTTGGAAAATATAATCCTTCAGGGAAACTTCCGGTGTCATTCCCGAGAGCTGTTGGTCAGGAGCCGTTGTATTATAATCAAAAGATGACCGGTCGTCCTACCAATCCTACAGATGTGACGTATTCGGCATATACCGATGAGGAGAAAACGGCATTGTATCCGTTTGGGTATGGTCTAAGTTACACCATCTTTAAATACGGGGACCTAAGCTTGTCTTCAAAGGAGATGACACAACAGGGATCTATTAAAGTTACTGTGCCTGTAACAAATGCAGGAAGCATTGCAGGTAAAGAAGTGGTGCAGTTATACCTGCGCGATCTTGTGGCAAGTACTACCAGGCCGGTGAAGGAATTAAAAGGATTTGAACTCGTACAGCTGCAGCCGGGAGAGACCAAACAGGTAACTTTTGAGATCACCAATGATTTGTTGGAGTTTTACAATGCCGAAAGGAAATGGACCTCAGAACCGGGAAAATTCCAGGTGATGGTCGGAGGAAATTCAGCAGATCTTAAAGTTGAAAGCTTTGAACTAAAATAAAAATCAGCTTCCAAAAAGCCATTTTTGGAACCTTTTAAAAACTTAACTTCAAATAAAAAACAGGCATGAAAAAACAGTTTAAAAATATATTGCTGGGCCTTATGGTCTTTACGGGTGGCAGTTTGCTGGCACAGGAGGCCCATGTAAAGACAGAAAAAGATACCCTCTTCTTTGAAGATTTTTCCGGGGACAACCTGAACCGTGAAAAGTGGAATGTAATGGGCACAGATTTCTGGGTGAACAATGAACAACAGATCTATGTTGATACCTCTGCAACTGTTTTTACTGTAAAAGGTGCCGATGCCGGAGGCGTTGAAAATGCCCTCGTATTAAAAGCGCATTATAGCCCGAATTACATTAATTACCGCGGGAATGATTTTGATTTTATCTCCGGAAGGATCAACACCAGGGATAAAGTGATGTTCACCTACGGAACTGCAGCCGCTAGAATGAAATTGCCAAAAGGTACAGGCTACTGGCCGGCCTTCTGGGCTTTAGGCGGTGGAGACTGGCCCGAAACCGGGGAGATCGATATCATGGAATACGTAGGAGAAACAGATTGGATCGGGGTTGCCCTACACGGCCCCGGTTATTCTGGAGAAACTCCGCTGGTGAATAAATATTTCTTTCCCGAAGGAGAGGATGTTACTGACTGGCATATGTACTCTGTAGATTGGACCCCTGAAGGATTTGACTTTAGAGTCGATGGCAGGCTGATCTATCGGGTTACAAAACCTATGGTAGAACACTACGGCAAGTGGGCTTTTGACAACCCGAAGTTCCTTATCCTTAACCTGGCGTTGGGAGGTGCATATCCATACAAAACTAACGGCATCGAAGAACCATATAACGGACTTCCTGAAAGTACAGTACAACTCATCAAAGATGGAAAAGCCGAAGTGCTTGTAGATTGGGTGTTGATTACTCAATAATAATTCGCAATTAGCCGGAGATCCTCTTCAAAAATGTCATTTTTGAAGAGGATTTTTATTTTTATAATAGTTTCTTTTTGCCCCCGCCACCTTTTCAGGTTTTTAAACCCTGAGAGGGTTCTTCCCGGTCAAGTCCTGGCTCTTGATTCTGCAAAGCGCAGCGATCTAATTCAAATTTCTTCTTTCAATAAAGAACCTCTTCAGCAGTTCAGATGCTTCCTCCTCTAAAATGCCATTTTTCACCTTTGTCCTGGGGTGAAGCTTAGTCCCCATTTTTCTATATCCTCTTTCGGGATCCGATGCTGCGAAGACCAGATTGGAGATCTGACTCCAGTATAAAGCACCGGCGCACATCTGGCAGGGCTCAAGTGTCACATACATCGTGCAGTCGATGAGGTATTTTCCGCCTAAAAAGTTAGCTGCAGAGGTAATAGCCTGCATTTCGGCATGTGCGGTGACATCATTGAGGAGCTCGGTGAGGTTATGTCCGCGGGCGATCACTTGTTGCCTGGCCACAATGACCACGCCTACCGGGATCTCTCCTTTTTCATAAGCTAATTGCGCTTCCTCCAGCGCCTTCTTCATAAAATAGCTGTCGTCAAAAACTAATTGCATATTCAAAAATACAATTTCAAAATGTACCTTTGCCTTTCATGGCAAAAAGTCTTCTTGATACTATAAATTCCCCTGCAGATCTGCGAAAAATTGCTCCCGAAAAGCTTCCGCAGCTGGCAGCCGATTTGCGTAAATTCATCATTGAAATAGTGGCGACCAAAGAAGGCCACCTAGGTGCCAGCCTTGGAGTTGTAGAGCTCACCTTAGCCTTGCATTATATCTTTAATACGCCTGAAGATCTGCTTGTGTGGGATGTAGGCCACCAGGCTTACGGACACAAGATCCTTACCGGACGAAGAGATCTTTTTCACACCAACCGACAGTTAGGCGGCTTAAGCGGATTTCCAAAAAGGAGCGAAAGCGAGTATGATACTTTTGGCGTTGGACATTCCTCAACAGCAATTTCTGCTGCCCTGGGAATGGCGTTGGCTTCAAACCTTAAAGGAGAAACCGCGAAGCAGCATATAGCAGTAGTCGGGGATGCCTCCATCTCCAGTGGAATGGCCTTCGAAGGGCTCAACCACGCCGGGGTTACAGATGCTAACATATTGATCATTCTCAATGACAATGCAATAGGAATTGATCCCAGTGTAGGTGCGCTTAAAAATTACCTTACTAAAGCCAGAGTTGGCTATAAACCGAAACAGGATAATATTATTGAAGCCCTCAATTTTAAATACTTTGGACCCGTTGATGGTCATGACCTGGAAAGCCTTACAAGTATCCTGGAAGAGTTAAAAGGGATCAAGGGGCCCAAGTTCCTTCACGTCATAACAACAAAGGGGAAAGGACTTAAAAAGGCGGAAGAAGATCAGGTGAAGTATCATGCCCCGGGGAAATTTGTTCCCGATACAGGAGAATTACTTCCGTATGACACCAAAGGTCTTCCATTAAAGTTTCAGGATGTGTTTGGGCTCACCTTAGTGGAGCTGGCAGAAAAAAATGAGAAGATCATTGGGATCACGCCGGCAATGCCCACGGGCAGCTCCCTAAAGTACATGATGGATGCCTTTCCCGAAAGGGCCTTCGATGTAGGGATAGCCGAACAACATGCAGTTACTTTGGCCGCAGGAATGGCCACCCGGGGATTTACGGTTTTTTGCGCCATTTATTCCACCTTTCTTCAAAGAGCTTATGACCAGGTGATCCACGATGTGGCGCTTCAGAATTTACCTGTGGTATTTTGTCTTGACCGTGCCGGACTCGTTGGAGAAGATGGAGCTACTCATCATGGGGCCTTTGATATTGCTTATCTGCGTTGCATTCCCAACATGACCATCTTTGCTCCCCTGGACGAGGTGGAGCTTAGGAATATGCTATATTCCGCCCAGGATGGTACTCTAAAAGGCCCTTTAGCAATAAGATATCCTCGCGGGCGTGGCTTTAGAAAAGAGTGGCAACTGCCTTTTGATAAGTTGTTAATAGGTAAAGGAAGAAAACTGCAGCTGGGTACACTTATTGCGGTTTTAAGCTTCGGTTCTGTTGGAGCTAATGTTAGTGCAGCACTAAAAGATCTTCCGCAGGGGGAAATTGCCCACTATGATATGAGGTTTGTAAAACCTTTAGATGAGGAGTTGCTTCATGAGGTCATGAAAACATACAAGGCGGTAGTTACTATTGAAGACGGAGTGGTAAAAGGCGGGTTTGGTTCTGCAATTATGGAATTTGCCCAGGAGCATCATATCCAGATCCCAATTAGGATGCTGGGATTGCCAGACGAATTTATTGACCACGGAAAAGTGGAAGAATTACAAGAAATAGCAAAAATTGACGTTGAGAGTATTAGCAGTTGCCTGTCCAACCTTCTGAAAAAATATAAATTACCTGATGCATAAGTTTACCCTAAGCCTCCTCTTTTTTCTTTTTAGCCTTACAGGTTTCGCAAAAGTGACTGATACCACGGCTGTAGACACTATTAAAGTTGTTAATGAGAAGATCAACTATTGGGAAAATGTGAATAAGGTAGGCTTAAGCCTTAATGAAGTTGCTTTTATCAACTGGAATTCAGGGGGAAACAATTCTTTTTCTGCGCTTTTAAATGGGAATTTCGGAAGAAAATATAAAAAGGAACTGCTTAACTGGAATTCAACACTGGTAATAAAATATGGCTTTAATGCCCAGGAAGGGCGGGAATTAAGAAAGACCGAAGATCAGCTGGAAATAAATTCGAACTTCGGCTATCGCCGGGATTCAGTCTCTAACTGGTACTATTCGGCAAAATTCAACTTTAACACACAACTTACCTACGGTTACCGCTATCCAAATACAGATTCCCCTATTTCAAAATTTATGGCCCCGGGTTACGCATTTTTGGGTGTGGGAACAGAATACTCATCACCCGAAGAAGACCTTACGGTGTATATTTCTCCGGTGACAGAGAAGTCTACTTTTGTACTTGATCAAAGGCTGGCCAATGAGGGCATGTTTGGAGTCACACCGGCTATAAAGGATGAAGAAGGGAATATTATAGAAGAAGGCGAGCGGGTGAGGACCCAATTTGGATTCCTGGTGAGCAGTGCATTTACCAAACAGATCTTTGATAATATAGGTTTGAATAACAACCTGCGGCTGTATTCGGATTATCTCAATAAATTCGGAAACATTGATATTGACTGGGAACTCAATCTCGATCTTAAAGTCAATGAATTCGTGCGTGCGAACGTAGGCTCACATCTTAAGTATGATGACGATGTGAAGTTCAAACAAGATCTGGATGGCGACGGAACTCTAGAAACCGGTGGGCCAAAAATTCAATTTAAGCAATTGCTTGGAGTAGGGCTCGTTTATTCCTTCTGAAAAAGTTGATTTTCCAACCTATTTTTTGATAAGGGTCTGGACCCTGCTGGAATTTCCGCTTTGTATTCTGAAAAAATAAAGTCCTGAGGCTTCTGTAAAGAGATGGATCTCTTCAGGAATATTGTCTTCAAGATCTAATCGCACAGACTTCACAAGTTTCCCCTGTACATTGTAGATGTAAACTTCTGTCCCGGCTGAAGTTTCGCCCGAAATAATTTTATAAGTCCCGTCTGAAATAGTAGGATAAACAGTGATCATATTATCATCTATCACCATTTCTCCCCTCTCTTCAGCCTCTTCCTCAGCCGTCTTGAATTTTCCCGAAAACATTCCGCGGCCATATGAAGCAGCGTATACTACATTATTACCTTTTTTAAGATCCAGATCGGTGACTTTTACATCGCTCATTCCATTATAGGATTGTTTCCAGACAGGAGAATTGGAGCTAAAATTTTCCGTAGCCCAAATCCCAAGTTCTGTCCCTATGATCACTTCCTCCTTATTCAATGGATTGGCAAGGATACTAAGCACCGGAAGATCCGGCAGATTTCCCTCCTTACTCACCCAGGTAGGATTGGCTGCTGTGGCATTAGCAGTGTACCACACATTTCTTACTCCGTAGTTATAGAAGGTCACAAGTAGTTCATCCTCGTTTCTTCCAAATTCTATATCTGAAATGCTGCCTACGAACTGCGAACCTGTAAGCTCTGTCCAGATGGCATTGGAGGGTTCGCCGTTGGCATTTTGAACCCGTAAGAGCTTTCCATTGATGAGACCAAGATATACCGTGCTACTTTCTGTGGTATATGGTGAAATACTTAAGGCGCTTATAGAAACATCCAGTAAAGAATTCGTCAAGGTTCGCCTTCTGGCCACGGGATCATCACTTGTTATTCCGTCATCTCCAATGGAAGTAAGATTGGTTAAATTTTCATAGCGGTACAGGGTGCCATCGCGATCTCCGGGTCCATTTGAATAGAGGATATCCAGGTTAGAGTCCAATGCCTGCGGATTAATAAAAAAGCCATCTCTGTCTTCATTGTTCGCAATTAGGCCGTAATCCCCTTTATCATAATTGTACAACACGATAAGGTCATTATAAACCAGATTGGCGATAAAATATTCAGCGTCATCCTGGTCAAAAAATGAATGCGCTCCGTCTCCTCCAAGGATTCCTATCGAAACAGGATCGCCGTTTTGGATCAATTGCGTACCGTTGTCCTGGGTGCCGCCTAAAAAATAATCTCCGCTGGAGAAAGAGGTAGGAGCAACCGCAATAGAATAGAATTGGGTGGTGATATAGTTGCTTTCAGGAGTAATAAAAACATCAGAAGTGCTGGCTGCAGCAAGGTCCCTGGCATAAGAAACTCCACCGTCATGACCAAAGATCGCCTGATTGGTATTTCCGGGCCTGAAACGCATCACGTGATGATCTGCATGAACTTCAGAAACCGGAAGTTGATCCAGGTTGGCATTATTAGCCCATTTGGAGATCTGTTCCCAACTCTGTCCGCTGTCTGTAGAACGAAAAAGATCAATTCCGCCGGCATAAACGATATTATCGTTTGTTGGGTCTGCCTCGATCATAAGATTGTAAAAGGCCTGACCCCGGGCGAAATCATCTGCTGGAATATCAAGATCTGCATCATTGGGCTCATTTAATGGCACAATTGAGGCAAAGGCATCTGTGGTGATCCACATCTCGGCCTCTTCAGAAACACCTTCAGAAAGGATATAGAATTTTTGCGGATTCGAAGGTGATGCTTCGATCTCTGTTCTGTAGACATTAGGAATGGTGGTAATCAAATTCCAGGAGGTGTTTTCTCCTTTTTCTCTTTTGAAGATCATTCCTCCTCTAGAATTTTCAACGCCGGGAGAATAGGTGGTTGCAACCCAAATATTTCCGGCTGCGTCTACTTCAAAGTCATTAAAAGATTCGTCTTCAAGGATCTTATTCCAGTTGTTTCCGCCATCTTTGCTGCCGTAAAGACCTCTGTCGAAAAAACCAAGATAGTTGGTAGGGTTACGTGCATTTGCATAAAGATGAGTGGAAACCCCGATAAAGATTTCGGTGCTGCTACCATTATCCCAGGCTTCAATATCGTTTATATAGTAGACTCCCCCAATTATCCTCGCATTCTGACCTGATCCCGGAGTCTTGAATTTCTCCACATCCAGCACTTTTGTCCAGGTATCGCCACCGTCGATCGTTTTATAGACTCCTGTCCCAATTACATCACCGCCGGTATACTGTTCTCCGGTTCCCGCATACCAGGTATTGGAATCCCTGGGATCAACTGTGATACAGGAAATATTTAGATTTGCCGGCAAACCTTCTGCCTTTTTCCAGGGAGAAGACTCACTGGTAATATTTTCATTGATCCATAAACCACCACTTATCGCACCTGCAAATACTCTTCTCCCGGTGTCGTCATTGGGATCAAAAAGCAGGACCCTGGTGCGGCCTCCCACGTTGCTGGGGCCACGGGAAACCCATGGATGTGCTTCGCTGTCGCCGGGAGATTTTATGCTTCCTTTTTTACCTTTTCTTTGCTCAAGTAATTGTTCATGAAGCTCCCGCACTTTGTGAGGTTCAGGATAACCCAGAGCAGGATTCATGGTCAAATATTCCATCTGCTCATAATATTTATTGGGAGGTAATCCCTTTTGAATTTTTTCAAGTCTGGAAAGCCCCTGGTCTTTTTCGGGCGATTTTGTTTTAAGAAATTCGGAGTGTTTCTTCCGGATCTCTGAAATATTGGGGGTGGAAATTTCTTCTGAAAGCCTGTAAATGCCAAAAACTGTGGCGAATACCAGCACCGGAAGAATAAAATATAATCTTTTGCTCATATAGGGATGTAAACTATTTCCGAAGAAATCAGTCCGGTAAAATACGAAAAATTAAATTTTCAGCCCCTTGAATTTTTTGAAAGACGAAACAATATTACTGTCTGTTAATGAGGAGATATAGCTGCAAATTTTTATTAGCTTCTCGTAAACCGGCAGATCTTCGAAATCTCCTGCATGAGGAATGAGCTTCAGCACGAGTTTGTTGTAGTTCGTGTACTCGCCGTCCCGGGGTAAAAGGGCTTCGGTATAAGTATCCAGCAGGTGAGAAAGCATTTGATAACCGGCAATTTCCTTACTAATTACCTCTTCACTTTGGTAGATCTTATCAATACTTATCTTTATGATGTCTGTGATCTGCGCTTCATATTTACTCCTGTCAAATAATGCCTCGTGAAATTCCCCTTTTAGGATAGCTTCTTCATTATCCATAAAGATCTCTACGGCTTCAGTAAGCAGCGTATTGATAGCCAAAGCACGTAAATAGCTCAACCTGTCGGCGCGGGTTTGCAGATTGTGGTATTTTTTTGTGATGATGGAATCTTTCACCAGGTTGATCAAATATTCCAGCGCATATTCCTCCTGGATAAGCCCCAGGTTGATGCCATCTTCAAAATCAATGATCGTGTAACAAATATCATCTGCCGCTTCTACTAAAAAGGCCAGTGGATGTCGGCAGTAACTGAGATTTTTTCCCTTGCTTGTTGAAATAAGTCCCAGCTCGTTGGCTACCTCCTCAAAAAAGGCTTTTTCAGACTGGAATATTCCGAACTTCTTATCGGCTATACGTGAGCTTGGTTTATGCGGAAGGGATTCCTTCGGATATTTTATAAATGCTCCCAAAGTGGCATAGGAAAGCCTGATGCCGCCCGGAATACCCGGTCTGTCTTCGGTAAGGATCTTAAAACCATTGGCATTTCCTTCAAACTTCGTTAGATCCTGAAATTCTTCAGGCGTGAGCATCTCCTTGAATCTCTTTCCGTTACCATTGCTGAAATATTCTCCAATCGCCTTTTCCCCTGAATGTCCAAACGGCGGATTCCCGATGTCGTGCGCTAATGCTGCAGCGGCAACAATGGCACCAAAATCGTTCATTTGATAACCATGGGTTTTTTCAAGCTGCGGATGCTTCTCCAGGATCTTTTGGCCTGCAAGCCGACCAAGGGAACGCCCAACCACGGAAACTTCCAAACTGTGCGTAAGCCTCGTGTGTACGAAATCGGTCTTTGAAAGGGGAATTACCTGGGTTTTATCCTGCAGACTTCTAAAAGCTGATGAAAAAATGATCCTGTCATAGTCAACTTCAAAACCTAAACGGGTAGCATTCTGTTCTTTTCTTAATCTTTTATTCGTGTCTCCTGCTTTTCTCAAAGAAAGCAGCTGCTCCCAGTTCATCATTTGGTAATTGTTTTACTAAAGCTTCAAAAATAGAGAAAAGGAAGCTGTTTCGCCACAGCTTCCTTTTCTATTTAAAATTCAAAATTTAAAATTCAGGATTAAAAAAGATCTAAATCAGTTCAATTGTCATTTCGACAGAGCGTCTGCTTTTGCTAAAAAGGAGATGTGACGAGAAATCTTTGAGATTTACCGAAGTTCCTTTTTATGCGTAATTCGAAAATCGATTATCTTTTTCGAGTAAATGATTTAAAACCTTGGCAAATCTGTCTCAAATCTCACGTCTCACATCTAATATCTAACTCCCGCACATCAAACAATCATCTCCTTCAGCTTCTTTAGAGCTGGCGATAAGGGCACGCAATTCTTCGGGAGTTAAGGAAGTTCCTTCCGGTACGGGAACTGCTGAAGGTTTTGTAGCTTCCGCAGGAATTTCTTCCTTCTTTTCCTCTTTTGCCAAAGTGAATTTGATGGCATCAACCGCACTCTTTGTCCGCAGGTAGTACATTCCGGTCTTGAGTCCACTTTTCCAGGCGTAGAAATGCATGGAAGTAAGTTTGCTGTAATTCGCATTTTCCATGAACAAGTTAAGCGACTGTGACTGATCGATAAAATAACCGCGGTGGCGAGACATGTCAATGATGTCCTTCATACTAAGTTCCCAAACCGTTTTGTATAGTTCTTTGAGATCATCGGGGATGACATCGATATTTTGCACCGAACCATTGGAGCGTAAAATGGCATTTTTGACATCCTCTGTCCATAGATTTCTTTCAACAAGGTCTTCGAGCAGGTGCTTGTTCACTACAATAAATTCTCCCGAAAGTACCCGGCGGGTGTAAATATTCGAGGTATATGGTTCAAAGGCTTCATTGTTCCCCAGGATCTGAGATGTGGAAGCAGTAGGCATAGGTGCCACTAAAAGGGAGTTGCGAACGCCATTTTTGAGCACCTGCTTGCGCAGTTTAGCCCAATCCCATCTTCCACTGAGTTCCTCATCGTTGATCCCCCAAAGGTTGAATTGGAATTGCCCTTTGCTCATCGGGGAACCTTCATAAGTTGAATAAGCTCCCTCTTCTTTTGCCATTTCCATAGAAGCGGTAACAGCAGCAAAATATAAGGTCTCAAAGATCTCCTGATTCAGTTTTTTGGCTGCATCACTTGTGAAAGGTAGTCTCAATTTTATAAAAGTATCTGCCAATCCCTGCACACCAAGGCCAACCGGGCGATGCCTGAAATTAGAATTTTCAGCCTCCTTAACCGGATAATAATTCCTGTCGATCACCTTGTTAAGATTCCTGGTCACTCTTTTGGTGATCCTGAACAATTCCTTATGGTCGAATTCATCCCCTTTTACAAACATTGGCAGCGCAATGGAGGCCAGGTTACAAACGGCTACTTCATCTTCGCTGGTATATTCCAGGATCTCGGTACACAGGTTCGAGGAACGGATGGTTCCAAGGTTCTGCTGGTTTGATTTCCGGTTGGCCGAATCCTTGTACAGCATGTACGGAGTTCCGGTTTCTATTTGTGACTCCAGGATCTTTTCCCAAAGGTCACGGGCTTTTATGCTTTTTCGGCCCTTACCTTCAGCTTCATATTTTTCATAGAGCGCTTCAAATTCGTCGCCGTGAATGTCGTAAAGTCCGGGGCACTCGTGGGGACACATAAGCGTCCAGTTCTCATTGGCTTCTACACGTTTCATGAAAAGATCGGGCACCCACATTGCATAGAACAGATCGCGGGCACGCATTTCTTCTTTTCCGTGGTTCTTTTTCAGGTCAAGGAAGTCGAAAATATCTGCATGCCATGGCTCCACGTAGATTGCAAAAGAACCTTTTCGTTTTCCGCCACCCTGATCTACGTATCTTGCCGTGTCATTGAACACCCGCAGCATGGGAACAATTCCGTTTGACGTTCCGTTCGTTCCTGAAATATAGGAACCTGTGGCTCTTACATTGTGAATAGACAGACCAATTCCGCCGGCCGACTGTGAGATCTTTGCGGTTTGCTTCAGCGTGTCATAAATGCCGTCGATGCTGTCATCCTTCATTGTCAATAGAAAACATGAAGACATTTGTGGCTTCGGAGTCCCTGCATTGAAAAGGGTAGGAGTGGCATGTGTGAAATACTTCTTAGACATGAGCTCATAGGTCTCGATAGCAGCCTCCATGTCATCCGGATGTATCCCTACAGAAACCCGCATAAGCATGTGTTGAGGTCTTTCAGCGATCTTTCCGTTGATCTTTAGCAGGTATGATCGTTCTAGTGTTTTAAATCCGAAGTAGTCGTATTGGAAATCCCGGTTATAGATGATCGTGGAATCCAGCAGATCCTTATTCTTTTGGATCACCTCGTAAACATCATCGGCAATTAGCGCCGACTTCTGATTGGTTCTTGGATTTACATATTCGTAGAGGTCTGTGATCACTTCTGAAAAGCTTTTCTTAGTGTTCTTATGCAAATTGGAAACCGAAATTCTTGCCGCCAGCTTCGCATAGTCCGGGTGTGAGGTGGTCATCGTAGCTGCGATCTCTGCCGCCAGATTATCCAGTTCGCTGGTAGTTACTCCATCATAGAGTCCTTCGATCACCCGCATCGCCACTTTTACCGGGTCTACGAGTTCATTAAGTCCATAACACAACTTCCTTATTCGGGCTGTGATCTTGTCAAACATTATGGGTTCTCTGCGGCCGTCTCTTTTTTCTACGAACATAACTTGAGCTTTAAAGCCCCTCCCGCCCTCCCCAAAGGGGAGGAGCTGTGGGCGATTATTTGAAAAGGAGGCTTTGCCAGGAGCAAAGCATTAAAAGGCTATTTTTTTATTCCCGTTCCCCCTCTGGGGGAAAGGGGGCTAGAAGTCGGCGTCGAAGCTGATCTTATCGGCGTCTTTGTCTTTGTTCATCACTCCTGCTTTTTGGTATTCCCCAACTCTCTTTTCAAAGAAGTTGGTCTTCCCCTGCAGGTTGATCATATCCATAAAGTCGAATGGATTTGCAGTGCCGTATTCTTTCTCACACTCAAGTTCTACTAATAATCTGTCGGCTACAAACTCGAGGTACTGCGTCATAAGCTTGGAATTCATTCCAATGAGGCTCACGGGAAGGGATTCTGTAATGAACTCTCTTTCAATATTAAGAGCGTCAACAATGATCTCTCTTATTCGCTCTTTTGGCACCTTGTTCACCAGGTGGTTATTGTGCAGGTGAACTGCAAAGTCGCAGTGCACGCCTTCGTCTCTGGAAATAAGTTCGTTGGAGAAGGTAAGTCCGGGCATGAGCCCGCGCTTCTTCAGCCAGAAGATGGAACAGAATGCCCCCGAAAAGAAGATCCCTTCAACAGCTGCAAAAGCAATAAGCCTTTCAGCAAAAGAATCAGATTCGATCCACTTAAGGGCCCACTGCGCTTTCTTCTGAATTGCAGGGAATATTTCAATGGCTTTGAACAAATTGTTTTTTTCCTTTTCATCCTTAACGTAGGTATCGATGAGCAGGGAGTAGGTTTCAGAATGGATGTTCTCCATCATGATCTGGAATCCATAGAAGAATTTAGCTTCAGAATACTGAACTTCATTAACAAAGTTCTCTGCTAAATTTTCATTTACAATCCCGTCAGATGCGGCAAAAAAGGCGAGAATGTGCTTGATGAAATATCTTTCATCTCCCGTTAATTTGTGGTTCCAGTCGGTAAGGTCCTGGTGCAGGTCAATTTCTTCTGCAGTCCAGAAACTTGCTTCCATTTTCTTGTACCAATCCCAGATGTCGTGATGTTTAATGGGGAAGATCACGAATCTGTCCTTGTTTTCCTGTAAAATGGGTTCTAACTGGGCCATGATATATAAATTTGGTTGGTTAGCAATAATGGTTCTAACAAATATTGGGAATTATGTAAGAGTTTCTCCTACAGCAGCCGAAAGCTTTTCAACAAAGTTTTCAACACGACGCATGAAAATTGTTATTGAGGTTTTGTTAAAGATAATAGCTACTATGCTGTAAACAAAAACATTAACCTCTGTTAACGAATTTAAGAACAGAAGGAGTCGCTGCACATTATCAAAAGCAAGAGCTTCTGAAAATAGCATTTTCAGAAGCTCTTTTATCATTCCATTTTCCTCCCGAAAAAGTGTTTCCTCCGGGCTGATAAATCCCAAAGAAGCATATGTTACCGACTCTTTTGGTGAGGTGTTGAAAAATTAAATTTTCACAAATTCAACCCTGCGGTTGTTTGCTTTTCCTTCGGGACTCGAGTTCTCGGCTACCGGAACAGATTCTCCCAGGCCTTTGTGCTGCATTCTGGAGCTATCGATTCCCATAGCAATAAGCGCATCTTTCACAGCGAGTGCCCTTTGTTCACTCAGCTGCAGGTTATGGGTGTCATCCCCGTCGCTGTCGGTGTGGCCTTCAATGCTGAACTTTAAATCGCCGTGTTCCTTCATCATGGCTGCGATTTCATTGATCACTCCCATAGATTCGGGTTTTAGACTCGCTTTGTTTACATCAAACAAAATTCCGCGGGTAATGAATTTTCCGTCTGCCATAACCCGATCATAAAGTTTTTTTCCACCCTCGGCGATCCGGATATTTTTAACGGCAAGGATGTGGCCCTGTTGATTGTCTTCAATTTCGATACTAAACGCAGTAGGATCCAGGTCTATATTGGGAACGTTCAAAATTCGTTCTTCATCAATGAATAATTTTAAGGCCCGTTCATTGTAAGAAATGGCAATATGCTTCCACCCTGCTGTACCATCGGGTGTTGTAGGACCCTGCTTATCAAAGGTTTTATCGTCACCATTTTTAATAGATCGAATTCTTGCCCCATTCTTGTTTATAATCAGAGGATAAATTACCTGGTCATTCCCTATTCTTTTATAGGAGTTATCTCCCGGATAAAATCTTACTAAGATATGCTGCCAGTGAGAATAGGTGTCATTGAAGTAAGCATCAAATTCTATAGTAAAGACCTCGGGTAAGTAATCTTCCTTATCAATAAGAGGTGTTATTATCCCATTATGATCAAGCTTAATAATCTTAACCCCGTCTAAAGAAGCATTTTCTGCATTCCCTCTTACCAAATCCCAGCGAGATGGAAATTCCCCATTTTCTTCCCGGGAGAGATCATCCTCAAAGATTATTTCATCGCCGGGTACAAAATTATACTTGCTCCAGACCTTTGCAGGAGCGGAAGCTTTGGCGCCGGCAGGTTGCTCAACAGATGAATCTTGTTGAGAGACAGGAGCAGCCGGATCATCTGTAGAAGCTTCGGAAGCAGACTTTCCGTTAAGCACACCATCAATGGCCTTGTCGGTCTCTTTAGTTACTTTTTGATCGGTTTTTTTAAGAACGGATCTTTCAGCTGCCTGTTCAGCTTTTTTAGAGATCTTTTTCAGAATTTGGGCTTCAGCAGGAAGAGAGAAACACAGGAATCCGGCCATGAGGAAGAACATAATTTTTTTCATAATGCGACAATTTAAAATTACAAAAAAGGGAAAATGGTCAATAATCAAGGGGGTGGAGCCGGTTTTTAAACACCTGAAGGGGTGGTGATTACACATGGCTCTGACCAAATTTAATCAAAAGATCAATTGGTTCTTTAGAGGGTAAGAAATTTTTTTAGGGGACTAAGCTTTTTGCTTGTTTAGTTTTTCTGCAATTTTTTCAAGTTCGGCATACCAGTCTTCTCCAAATTTGCGGATAAGGGCTTCTTTTACAAACTTATACACCGGCACCTGCAGCTCTTTTCCCAGGGTGCAGGCATCGTCACAAATGTACCAGTGATGGTAGTTAACAGATGAGAATTCGGTGTAATCCTGCGTGCGAACAGGGTACAAATGACAGGAAACAGGTTTTTTCCAGTTGATGTCTCCCTGATTATAAGCTTCCTCAATTCCGCAGAGAGCTGTGCCTTTTTTGTCGAAGGTCACATATGCACAATCGGCACCATCAATTAATGGTGTCTCGTATTCTCCGTCTTCTCCTATAATGGAAGTTCCCTGTTTTTCAATGGCTTCTATGCCTTCTTTACGCAGGTAAGGTTTGATCTTTGGATACAGATCTTCCAGGATGTGGGTTTCAGCCTCCTCCAGCGGGGCACCGGCATCTCCCGCAATACAGCAGGCCCCTTTGCAGGCAGAAAGGTTGCAAACAAAATCCTTTTCCAGGATCTCTTCAGAAACGATAGTTTTTCCAAGCTGAAACATGGTGGCAAATATACTTTTTTTCAACAGGTTTTCTTTAGCCAAAATCCAATTTACATTTTGTTAAAATTTTCATATTAAAATTGTTAACGGATCAATTCAAAGTACTTTTGCAGGCTAAATTCTGAGTATGGAACTTAACTTCAGAGAAATAGCTACCGCCAGCATGATCCTTTTCGCGGTAATAGATATCATTGGAAGTATTCCCATTATTATTGATCTGCGGAAGAAGGCGGGACACATTCAAAGTGAAAAAGCTACCGTGGTTGCGGGAATTCTTATGATCGCTTTTCTTTTTGTGGGAAAAGAGATCCTTAATCTTATTGGGATCGATGTAAACTCCTTTGCCGTGGCAGGAGCGCTTATCCTGTTCTTCCTTGCCCTGGAGATGATCCTTGGCATTCAGCTCTATAAAGATGATGCGCCCGAAACTGCTGCCGTTGTACCGCTTGCCTTTCCATTGATCGCAGGGGCGGGAACCATGACCTCTATCCTTGCCTTAAGAGCAGAATATGCGACTGTTAATATTATTGCTGCCATAATTATAAATATTATTTTTGTCTACATTGTCCTCAAATCATCAGGTAAGATCGAGAACTTTCTGGGGAAACAGGGGATCAACGTGATCCGTAAGATTTTTGGGGTCATTCTCCTGGCTATTGCCGTTAAACTTTTTGCTACCAATATTAAGAGCTTATTCATATGAAAGTCTTCATTTATTTTCTTATTGCCGTTGCCTCTGCGCTAATTATCTATAACCTCACTTTTGTTGATTTTCAGAATGCATTTTCGGGAGATAGTAAAACTGCCTTGATAGGGGTACTGGCCTCAAGCATCGTGGTGGTTTTAATGGTGATCCTGTTAATGTCCCGTGCCATTTCAGAGAGATCTGAAGACTAATGAACTTTGATGTTCTGATCATTGGCGGAGGTGCTGCAGGATTGTCCTGTGCCCTGGTGCTCGGATCCGGACTTTCGAAACCATGCTCTGATGGTAAAAAGGTGGCGTTGATCGCACATCAGCGATCTTCTCATCTTTCGAGTGCTCTCTTAAACAATGTCCTTGGAATTCCTGCCGGAACCGCCGGAAAAGATGTCCTCATTTCCGGAAGCAAACAGCTGCAGGAGCTTTATCCTGAAGTACAACAGCTCATAAAAGAAAAGGTTCAGGAAATATCATTTTTGGAAGGCGGCTTTAAGGTTGTTACCAACAAGAATACTTATACTTCTAAAAATGTGGTGTTAGCTACAGGTTATGCGCAGCCATTTCTGATAAAAGGATTAGAAGATTATGTGATCCCTCATAAAAAGGCGAAACCTTCCAAGGATAGAATACAACTCATAAATGTAGATCACCTGGTTTACCCGGGACTTTATGTGTCAGGAACCTTAGCCGGACACCGAAGTCAGTATGCTATTGCCTGTGGGAGTGGTGCGGCAGTTGCAACGGATATCCTTACCGCATGGAATTGCGGAGAGCACACCCAGGTGCACGATAAAATGAAGTAAATTTAATTTTTAAGTTTTTTGCTTTTTGAAAGCGCAATGATCTTTTCCAGTGCGAGATCATCTTCATTTACAATCTGTTCAAAGACTGTGCTGCCAAACAACTGCTGCCCCATGGCGGCTTTGAGATATCTCCTAAGCACAGGCCTGTAATGCGAGAACCGCATTTCAAAATTTTCTCTCAGCATAAACGCACGGAATTCCCTCAGTACCTCGTCTGTGATCAATTCCCGCTCCATAAACTCTTCCTCACTTAGTGAATTATAAAAGCTTCTGTTCTTCTCGAGAACTTCGAAAATAAAAGCGTCCATATAGCCGTTGCGAAGCATGAGGTTCAGGCTTTGCCTTTCAAAATTGCTGTCCTTGGGAATAAAAACATCGGGGATGATCCCGCCACCACCATAAACTACCTTTCCTCCGGGAGTGACATATTTGAGGGAATCTTCCACATGAATACTGTCTGCACTCTGTAATTCCCCATTTTTATACCGGTTAAGGTAGTCGTTGAAATATTCTTCACTGCCATTGTCGTATGGCCGCTGGATAGACCTTCCCGTAGGGGTGTAATACCTTGCTATGGTGAGTCTTACTGCACTACCATCGCCTAAAGCCATTTCCCGTTGAACAAGACCTTTGCCGTAGGAGCGTCTGCCTACAATGGTTCCTTTATCGTTGTCCTGTAAAGCTCCGGCAATGATCTCACTTGCCGATGCAGAATTTTCATTGATGAGTACATAAAGTTCGCCGGTTTCAAAGTTTCCTTCCTTTGTAGCGTAGGTCTTTTCAACAGCTCCTTTTTTATTCTTTGTGATGAGTACAAGTTTATCTTCAGGAAGAAATTCATCCACGATCTTAGTGGCTTCTGCAAGGTAACCCCCGGGATTATTCCTAAGGTCCAATACGATTTGGGTGGCACCTTTTTTCTTAAGGTTCAATAAACCTTCTTTAAATTCTTTATAGGTGGATTCTGCAAAGCGATTAATTTTGATATACCCAAGATCATCGGTCAACATATAAACAGCATCAACGCTTTTCAAGGCAACCTTTCCGCGTTTCACATTGAACTCAAGAAGGTCGGGCTCCCCTTTACGATGCACTTTAAGAACCACCTTGGTATTTTCCTCCCCTTTTAATTTATTGGTGATCGAATCCTCGCTGATATTAGAGTCGAACAGAGGTTCGTCATTGGCATAAAGAATTCTATCTCCCCCTTTGATCCCCACCTTTTCACTCGGCCCGCCTTCCAGAGTCTGAATTACCGCAATAGTATCATTGATGTTTCTAAAGCTCACTCCGATGCCAACAAAATCTCCTTTCATGCTCGCGCTGAGGTCTACATATTCAGATTTTGGAATATAAACCGAATGCGGATCGAGGTCTGTGAGGATCTCGTTCACGGTTACGTCCACAATACTGTCCATATCTACATCATCCACATATTCATATTCGATGTAATCAATTAGCCGTGCTAATTTTTCTTTCTTCTTATTAGGTTTGAGAAAAGAGTTGGAAGTATAACTGGAAAAATCCAGGGCAGCACCTATCAGGACGCCAATGGCGCAGGCGAAGCCTAAAAGTAGTGGCAGATATTTTTTGCTGTTATTTTTCAACCGTTTAATTCGGTAATTTGTTCTATTTCAACTCCGGCTTTTTCCAAAAAGTCTATTCCGGAATTATCTTTATAATCTATTTGATAGACCAGGCGGGTAATGCCACTCTGGTGTATCAATTTACTGCATTCCTTGCACGGAGACATCGTAATATACAAAGTAGCCCCTTTACATGACTGTGTAGAACCGGCTACTTTTAAAATGGCATTTGCTTCGGCATGAAGGACGTACCATTTTGTGTATCCTTCTTCATCTTCACAAGGATTTTCAAAACCGGTGGGGGTGCCGTTGTATCCGTCAGAAATGATCATTCTATCTTTTACAATAAGCGCGCCAACCTGTTTACGCTGGCAATGTGAAAGTTTTCCCCATTCCCGTGCTATTCTAAGATAGGCTTTGTCGAACTTAAGTTGCTTAATTTTTTGCATAGTCTTAAAAATCCCCTGCAAGATAAAAAGCTTTTTAAGTTGTTGAAACTTTGTGCTTTACTAAAATATTGCAAGGCTGAAATTAATCCAATAAAGGAAAGTTAAATTTTAAAGCGCAAGATAATTTTCTTTTAGTATAGGTAAAATGATTCCAATAACAATGGCTGAAACTACAAGGATCCAGTCCCTTCTCTTTACCCGCAACATATTTTGTAGAATAAATCCCAGGATCATCACACATAGAACCACAATGACCTGGGCAGTTTCAATTCCCAGGGCAAACTCCAGTAAAGGAAGAAGAACGCTATCTGTTCCCGACGCGATCATTTTAAAATAGGTAGAAAATCCTAAGCCGTGAATGATCCCGAAAAAAGCAGTGGTAAGGTAAAGTACACTTATATTATTCTTGCTCTCTTTTTTCTTGGCATTGATCATATTAAAAATAGCAGTGATCAAAATAGTAACGGGGATTAGAAATTCAATCCAGCTGCTGTCCACAAGTACGATCTCATAAACCGAAAGAAAGAGAGAAAGGGTGTGTCCAAGGGTAAAGATGGAGACAAGCCATAGCACCTGTTTCCATGAGTGGAAGGAGTAGGCAACCACAAGTACGATAAGGAAAAGAATATGATCATAGGCATTCCAGTCAAGTACATGTTCCAGGCCTAATCTAAAATACAACCAGAATTGTGACATAATTCAAAAATGATAATCGCCGAAAGTACAATTTCTAGTTAAGATGGGCAAAGGGAGAGGCTAAATCAACCTGTAATGAGGCGAATAATTTTCAGAATTTTTTATAAGCAAGAAGAAAAAATTCTTACTTTTGCCCTCCACTTGCTCGAGTGGCGGAACTGGTAGACGCGCTGGATTCAAAATCCAGTGTCTTCGGACGTGCGGGTTCGATTCCCGCCTCGAGTACTTAAAACCCTCTTGTTATTACAGAGGGTTTTTTTTATTATTGGCCGTATGTATTATGTCTACGCTATCCAGTTTATCCTGTACTTATATTTATTTTGGTTTAACCCATAATCACGAAAGACGGATTAAACAGCATAACAGCGGACTGAATAAAACTACAAAACCTTATTTACCTTTTAAAGTTATATATCTGGAAGAATTTCAGGATCGACCCTCTGCCTGAAAGAGGGAAAAGTATTTAAAGTCAGGAATTGGCAAGGAGTTTCTTAAAAATTTAAAGGAGTAGCTTATTTTAATTTTTCTGAAAGTGCGGGCCTGCCTGCCGGCAGGCAGGTTCGATTCCCGCCTCGAGTACTTAAAACCCTCTTGTTATTACAGAGGGTTTTTTTATTATTGCCTGTATGTATTATGTCTACGCTATATCCAGTTTATCCCGTACTTATATTTATGTTGGTTTAACCGATAATCACGAAAGACGGATTAAACAGCATAACAGCGGACTGAATAAAACTACAAAACCTTATTTACCTTTTAAAGTTATATATCTGGAAGAATTTCAGGATCGACCCTCTGCCAGAAAGAGAGAAAAGTATTTGAAGTCAGGAATTGGCAAGGAGTTTCTTAAAAATTTAAAGGAGTAGCTTATTTTAATTTTTCTGAAAGTGAGGGCCTGCCTGCCGGCAGGCAGGTTCGATTCCCGCCTCGAGTACTTATTGAATTTAAATAAAGCTAAAACCACGTCAACTTAATTGTTTACGTGGTTTTTCTTTTACTTACCATGAAAGGTCAACCTGAACAAAAACCTGACGCTGTTTACAAAAGTGCAAATGCTCCGGGTATTTCAGCTTATAAGTCGAGCCATTTCTTAAAGGCTGATGCTTTGTTGCTGCTTATAACCTGGTCTCCCGGGGCAGAAGGTTCGGTTTGTAGAAGAAGACGACCTTTAAAATAGGGTTCTGCCCTCGCAACTGCATTAATGCTCACGATCAATTGACGGTTTGCCCTAAAAAACTTTTCAGGATCCAGCTTTTCTTCCAGTTGATCAAGAGTATAATCAATGACAAATCGTTGTTTGTCAAAGTTTACCAATAGCACAATTCCTTCTTCGGCCAGGAAAAAGGCGATTTCTTCCTGCTGAATAACCTTTATGCTTTGTCCACTTTTCACCATAAATCGGGATTTTTTTGCGACTGATGGTTTTAAAGGGCCGTTTCGTAATAAATTCCTGATGTTCTCAAGCTCCTGTTGCATGTTTCCCTGCTGCAGGCTCTCGTGCTTTTTAATAGATCTTTCCAGTGCATCTTTTTTGATGGGTTTCAGCAAATAATCAACACTGTTTACCTTAAAAGCTTCAATGGCGAATTCATCAAAAGCGGTGGTGAAAATTACCGGACTTTGCAGGTCTACTTGTTTGAAGATCTCAAAGCTGCTGCCGTCAGAAAGGTGAATATCACAGAATAGTACATCGGGCTGCTCATGTGTTTTTAACCACTTTACAGACTCTTCAACAGATTCCAGCTTTTCAAGGATTTGCGCGTTAGGGCGTAGCTGCAAGATCTGGTTTTCAAGAGCGTCGGCTGCAAAAGCTTCATCTTCAATTATGACTGTTCTCATTTTACCGGAGCTTTAAAAGTGGCAGTTTTACTTTGAATTTTTCTTTTGAATTTTGGATTTTGACTTCTTTGTCTGAAAAGTAATCATAGCGTCTCCTAATGTTCTCAAGACCTGTATTCGTTGAGCTGACATGGTCAAGGCGGGGCTGAAGGTTATTCTGGACACACAAATAATCCTCTTCAACTGTTATTTCAATACTTAAAGGCTTTTTCCTTGTAGAGCCGTTATGTTTGATCGCATTTTCGATCAACATCTGGAGGGCTCCCGGAGGTATTTGTAGTTGTTCCACTTCGGCAGGAATGTCAAGTGCAAATTTAACCGCGCTTCCAAAACGGGTTTCTAAAAGAAAGATGTATGAATTTACAACCTCCAGTTCCTTTTTCAGCGGAATCAATTGTTGGTCACTATTCTCCAGAAAGGCCCGGTAAAGATCTGAAAGGCGCTCTGTAAAGTCTGAAGCTCTTTCAGGATTTTGCGGAATCAGGGAACGAAGAACATTTAAGCTGTTAAATAAGAAATGTGGACTCACCTGTGATTTTAGACTTTGCAACTGGGCCTGAAAATTTTCCTTTTGAAGACGGGCAGCGCGTAACATTTCCTTTTGAAGTTGTTTTTTGCTTCTTTCCCTTTCTACAAAATAGTAGAAAAACAAAGTAATTATAGCCATCACCACGTTATTGAACCTTATCCTGTCCGGTGGGATATCCACATTCGGAAAAATAAATCTGAAGGGAACGAGAAGACACAAGTAAAGTAAAATTACGGTGCTTATGATCACCAGTATCGCTTCCAATATACCCCTCAAAAGTGAGCCATAATTTGCCAGACGATAGTCATTAATGACTTTTGATATTCCTCTATGAACAAGGAATACAAGGAAAAGAAATAGAACGGTGGCAGAAAATTCAAATGCCGCAAGGCGGTTAAAAATGGTTGAGCCATTTTCATTAAAGATGAGAGAGCCCTGGTGAATATACACCATGGTGAAGAATACCAGAAAACTTAAAATTAAAGCTCTCAATGCCAGTTTTAGGAGCCATTGTTTAAGAGGAATACCAGAAGAATGTTTTTCTTCTGAAGCAAGAATGCTATGCAACTTTCCTGTCTTAATGAGATGGAGAATTTCTTTGTTCAGGTAAATGTAAAGAATTAATAGCTTTTTAAGTAACGGTCGGTGCGCATCCATAGTAATAGTTTTATTCCGGATGCAAATAAGTGGAAATCTTCAAAAACTCTTTTCCTTTCATTTATGCTATATCCCAATTCATTCCTTAAATATCCCGGTTCATCGCTTTACGGTTTCTGTGGTCGGCTAACAGATTGATATTTGTCCTGTGAACCAAAAAATCGAGTTTAATTAAAACTACAAAGTGATGAAGTTGTATAGTCAATTATCAATCGTATTATTTATTTTTCTTGGATACCTTAACCTATCGGCCCAGGGAGAAGAAGGACAGCTCAAAGGGAGTCTTTTTGACCAGGAACATGTGAGCATCCCATTTGCCACAGTTGCAATAATCAAATTACCCGATTCAACAGTAGTAACAGGAACTACTACCGATCTTGACGGGATTTTTGAATTGGACGCACCCGTTAAGGGAGATTATCTTTTGCGCTTTAGTGCTATGGGATATGAATCCCGGTTTACTGATGCTTTCGAAATCACATCTCCGGGTTACCAACGAGATTTCGGACAGGTGATCTTACCTGCCGAAGTAACCATGCTCAATGAAGTAATGGTACAGGCCTGGAGACCGAGAGTAGAACTCGAAGCCGGGAAAATGGTAGTAAGGGTTGAGGGAACTGCGATGGCTGCGGGCAGCACAGCATATGAGGTTGTATCCAAAAGCCCAGGAATTACCGCAGATCAGGATGGAGGTCTCAATCTTAATGGAAAATCGGGAGTAGAAGTAATGATCAACGGCCGGGAAACATTTCTTTCTGCCGATGAGCTAAAGAACTTTTTGGAAACCATGCCAGCTGAAAATATTGAAAAAATCGAACTTGTGCATAGTCCTTCCGCGAAATATCCGGCCGCAGGAACTTCGGGTATTATCAATATCATTTTAAAGCAGAATGTAAAAACTGGTTTCAGTGGAACCGTATATGGAGGGGTGGAGTTTAATGATGAAAACTGGTATAACGCAGGCGTCAATCTCAACTATGGACAGGAAAAATGGTCCGGTTTTGTAAATTTGGATGCAACTAAATCAGGTTTTAACCGGGAACAGGAAGCTTTTCGTCAGTTTACTAACGAAGGAGAATTTGATTACTATGCTCAAACCGGGAAACAGCTGGAAACCCGATGGGTTCCGTCTATAAGGACAGGATTTGATTACCTTATTGATAAAAAACACACTATTGGGATAACCGGGAGCTACTCGTTTTATGAAGAAGACGGATCCTGGAACACAGAAACTGCCCTTGGGGAATATGCAGAAGGAGATCTGGTTAATATAATAGCAAAAAACAGTTCGGTCGAGGACTATGGAAATGGCAGGTTAAATGCTCATTATGTCGGAAAACTGGATACTATCGGAACTTTGCTGACTGCAGATGTGGATTATGTAAGGCTAAACAGGGACAGAGATTCTTACTTCGATAATTTTTATACTTATTTTCAAGATGAGACAAATGAAACTGAACACCTGTTCAATCAAAGTTTTTCTACTTACGATATTATAGCAGCAAAGGCCGATCTCGAATTACCTTTGACTGAAAAATCCGGACTTGCAATGGGTGTTAAGGGGAGTAAGGTAACTTCTGAAAGTGACCTGAAGTTTTACCTTGGAAAAGCAGGAGAAAGAACATTAGATCCTACACGGAGCAACAACTTTAATTATGAAGAAGAAATCTATGCCGCCTATTTAAGTTACAGGAATAAATTCAATGATACCTGGAACCTTCTGGCCGGGCTGCGGGCAGAGCAAACGATTGGAGAAGGCATTTCACCAACTACGGGCGACGTGAACAAAAGGGATTACCTTGACTTCTTTCCAAACATTCAGTTAAGCCAAAAAGTGACGGAGAATTACGAGTTGAATTATTCCTATAACAGAAGGATTGACAGACCGAGATACAGTACGTTGAATCCTTTCCTGTTCTATTTGGATCCATATACATATATAGTAGGAAATCCCGATCTGGAAGCCTCAATAACTTCATCTTATAAGGTGACGCAAAACCTGTTCGGAAAATATCAGTTAATTCTCGGCTATGACCATACAGAAGGTCCTATAGGTGAATATCCGAGGATCAATGAAGAGACGGGTCAAACCATCTTCACAACTGCAAACCTGGAAAAAGAGACTTCGATTTTTGCCACCCTCGTAGTACCGGTCGAGATTGGTTCTTTTTGGAACTTGACAAATACATTAGTGGTAAATCAAATGAATCATGAAATAGTCTATGCAGACCGGTTGATTGAAAACGACAATTTGTATTATTCACTTCAGTCAAATAGTCAATTTAACCTGCCATGGGATATGAATATGGAAGTTATAGGTGCATATAATGGCCCTATGGCCTTAGGCATATATCAATTGGAAAGCAGATGGTATATCGATCTGGGGCTTAAAAAAAGTTTTTTATATGACAGGCTTGATGTTACCCTTAAAGTAAAAGATATCTTTAATGGAATGAAGATGACTGTCACTGGGGAATATCCGGGCAGTACATTTAAAATGCAGCAGCATTTTTACAACCAGGGTGTAAGTGTAAATCTAAGGTATAAACTTAGTCGCGCCGGTAAAGAAAAGGATACCCGCCAAAAAAACCTTGAAGAATTGAACAGGGCGGGAGGTTAACTAAGTTCATTCTTCTACAACTTCATCTGAAACCCGGCTTTGCCGGGTTTCTTTATTAAGTGAGAGGATTCAGCAAAATTAATTTTCTTCTGTCTGTGAATCTGCTCCTGCCAATATTTAGCAAAAGACCATTCCCGCCTCGGGTATACGGACTTCAAAATGAAACTTTTGAGGCCTTTTTATTTTTATTTCGGTTTACTTTTTGAAAACCTGAATTGATTCACCTTTTGCTAATTCCCCCTTCTCTGAGTTATTCTCCAATCCCTTTTGCAGCACCTGTTTTATCCCTTCAAGATTATCTGAAAACTGCATCATTTGTGACAGGATCTGTGCCATTTCATTTTTATCTCCAAATCCTTTCAGTTTATTGTTCTTTACAAACGTTTCCTGGATGCTTCTCCATCGCTCCTGCTCCACCTTATCAAGCACATCAACGAGCTCCTTATATTTAAGAAGGTTTGCTTCAGCCGAAGAGGTCAGGGTTTGCGATTCGCTCTCATAATGAGAAAGCAGCAGCCTGTTTAGTTCTTTATCGTTCATTATAGGTACTACCTTAGAAACGAGTTTATTCATATCCCGGTATGATCCCTGAAGCTTGAACGGAGGCTGGGTTCGATATTCATCTTCCATTGCTGCACTTTTAATATAGGCAGCATTTACCTTTAAAACAGTATCTCTTATTTCAATTACCTTCTTAAGTACAGAAGTATACTCCTGAATTTCCTGATTGCTGTGGCTTCCTACCAGCTGGGCCTCCTGATTATCATTTTCAATCCTGTCAATTAAGGTATAAATATCTTCAAAATGTGAACTGCTCAATTGTTGTAATAGTGGATTCGCAGTCAATGAATTCTCTATCAAACTCAGCTTGAAAAGCTGTTCGGTATCTCCGATAATATCTCCAAGGTTATAGATGTCTGCACGGTTTGCGAGCATATCCGGGATCCTGAATTTATCACCGGTTTCCGTATAAGGGTTTCCGGCCATAATCACACAGAACTTCTTTCCTCGCAGGTCGTAGGTTTTTGATTTACCGTTATAGATCCCTTCGATTTTCCTTGTTCCATCGGAAAGAGAAATAAATTTCTGAAGGAATTCCGGGTTGCAGTGCTGAATATCATCCAGGTAAAGCATCACATTATTTCCCATTTCAAAAGCCAGGTTCAGCTTCTTAAGTTCTTCCCTTGCAGCTGAATTCTTGGCAGACATTGGATCCACTGAAGTTATTTCGTGCCCTATTGCGGGGCCATTGATCCTGATAAAAATAAGCCCCAGTCGGTCTGCGATGTACTCCATCAGGGTAGTTTTTCCATAACCGGGAGGGGAAATCAGGAGAAGCATACCACTTCGGTCCGTCCTGGTTTTATCTCCAACAGTTCCTAACTGTTTCGCAAGATTGTCACCAAAAAGGGGGAAATAAACCTGATCGATCAGTTTATTTCTAACGAAAGAGGTCAGGACCCTGGGCTTTAATTCCTCCAGCTTCAGCTCCTCTTTTAAAGTTTTGGTAAGATCGTGCTTTACCTTTCTAAAAGTATTATACGCAGGAATATTTTTTCCGGTGAATTCTTCGAGTTCTGCAATAAATTTGTGATAATTAAATAGAAATGTGCCTTCCTTAAAGGATGGATGTTCCCCGCTTAAACCAACAATCGTTCCGGTAGGAAAAACTGCTTTCGTTTTAGACACAGAATCATCTCCAAACATAATACAACACACAACCTCATCAATATAATTCACCAGCAAATTTTTGTCCAGGCTCACAGGTTCCTTCAGGCTGTTGACATAGGCCGAAACCCACTGCCTGATAAGCCTGATCTTCCCTTTATGATCTGCCACTTTTTCGTAGCTGTTCTTAAACCTCAGATCTGCCTGTTGCTCTTTTAATGCCTTCAGGAAATCTTCTTTAAGAGAAATTGCCACAGAACTTCGTACAAATTCATCATCATTCTGCAATTCTTCAAAAATATAGCCGGCAATCTTTTCATTCATTTCTGAAGGAAAAAGTCCTGTGTCTTCAGCAAAATGCTGAATGTGTTTGCACAGTTTCTGAATCAGAAAATCATATTCCCCTGTATCCGGAAAAACGGTAAGAACTTCACCTGATGCTTTTAGAGTTTGATCCATTTTTTCCCGCGCTTCCGGCTCCAGACTATACCAGAAGTACTGTGCATAACTTCTTATTTGGGGCGTAAAAGTTAGTAACCCCAATTCATGATGTTTATGAACCAGCACTGACAAAATTTTTGAAGCATCTACATCGTGTACTCCTTTAATATATCCTTCCGAATAATCACTGCTGCTTTCCTTTTGAACAATCTTCAAAAGTTCATCTTCTGAAACATTCAGCAATTCTTCAATAGGTAGTTTTCTGAATAATTTATAGGCAAGGTAAGAGCTTCTGTAGATCTGATAATTTTCAGAAACCAATTCCTGCTCCCAAAGTTGAGTTAAGCCCAGAAGGGTCTCATCATTTAACTCCTGATAAAAATCTGTTCCCGTTATATGATAATGTGGTACTCCGGCTTTAAGGACCAGGGTGAGATCCAGTGGCTGTTTGTTAACTCCAAATTTGTGTTTTCCCAGTCTGATAACATTATCTCCGTCTTCATAGAGATCAAGTTTATCCTTCAGCTTCCTCAGTGCATTTTCACGGGCAGTTTTTAAACTGGTTTCAATCTCTTCAGCTTTTCCACTGTCATCCAGCTCTACCAGCTGCTTAATGATGTCCCTCACCTTGTTGATCATGAGGTCTGAAGCAAAGTATCCATGAATTTCAGAGGCAGAACCTAACCTTTCTGCCTTGGAATTTGCTCCTTTCAGGATCCTTTCAGCAGCATTTTGAAGGGCCATGGCTTTTTTGTTCCGCTTTTCAACCAATGCATTTTTTCTGGCTTCAAAGGCTCCATGAACTTCTTCCCTTTTTTCAATTATAAGCGAAATAAATTCTTCGAATTCAGTAAATTTTCCCTCCAGCTCTTCAAGCTGAATGGAAATTTTTATTTGAAATTCATCACATTTTTCGGGAGTGTTTGCAATATCCAGGTAGTTTATGATACTCTGGTCAATAAGCTTTAGCTGTGCAGCAAAATCTGCACGGGCTTCTGCACTTCCAAGAGATTTCTTTTTGTTTCTTAAAGCCGCTTTCAGCTGATTTATAGTGGAAAAAATCAGGGAAATATTGTCAATTATCTTTGTAGAGTGAGCTGTGTCTTCTATATCAAGATTTGATACAATTTCGATAAGCATTTCGAGATCGGCGGCGATCTGGTTCACCTCTTCCTCCAGCTTTTTTATCTCGACAACTTTGCTGACTTTCTCCAGCGCCGCCTGCTTCTCCTGAATCGAATTCTGATAAGGCTGCAATGCCTTTTCATCCAGTAAAAATTTGACGCATTTTTCAGAAATCTTCAGCGTTTGTTCTGCTATTTCTTCCTCTAACTTTTGAACAAATTCAGCATCTACATAACGTACATCTTTCAGATTAATAGCTTCTCCCCTAAGCTTCCGAAGTTCCGTCAGAAAAAAGACGAAGTCATTAATGGATTTATAGGAGGAACTTTTCAGCTTTCCGAATAAAGCCTCAGCTCTTTCTCTTATTTCCTTAGTTTGCTGCTGCACATTTTTCTTAAGCTGTACAACTTTCTGAAACTCATCAATAGCCGCATTTGCAGCTTTATTAATTTCACCCAAAGGAATATTAAGCTGCTGTGCCTCAACTTCCGGCAACCAGTAATAAGAATCGAGAATGTCTTTGGAAAACTTCGAAATGTCAAGATAAAGGCCCCCGTAGCTGTCTTCTTTATTTAAAAGATTTACAAGTCCGTTAACTTCTGCCATTGCTCTAACAATGTCTTTATTCCCAATCTTGTAAAGCAGTGTCTCCTCGTGCTGGGAAGGGATAAAATCACCTTTTAAATAGGGGGTTTGCCATATTTGTATTACATGATGTTTTGTCTGTTCATTTTCATTCTTGAAATAGCAAAGTTCCCCGTTCTTGAGAATTGTAAATCCGTTACAAATAATAGGTGTCTGAATCTCCTGGGTAATGATGTTGTATGACATTAAATTATATAAACCTTCCTCCGGAGAATAAAAGACATACAGATAATCTTCCCCATTGGGAGATGCTATCTTCTGCTCAAATTTTACTTTTTCAATGCCGTTACCAAGGATCTTGTATTCCCCCGTTTGTAAATAATATCCTGTAGGAAAAATTATTCCCTGATCATCGGGAAGTAAAAGACAGGAATTTTTTATGCTATCAATTTTCTTTACCTCTTTAAGCTTGTGGTTGTATACAAAATATCGCGGATCCTCCTGGAAAGGCTTGATTTCAAGTACCAAAAGGTTTCCAAGATCTGCATAAAGATACTGCCCATCATCCAGGGTCTGGTCCAGATGTTCCACCGGTTCAGCAAGAATTCCTTTTCCCTCTTTGGTATTATCCTCTATTTTTATTGTAAGATCTCCACCAATTGTCTCCACAAAAACACGGTCGAGAATTGAGACGTGGGAATGCACTCCATATCGGTGCATATCCCTTGTAGCTTCCAGCCATTTAAATTCGTGCTGTGCCTGGTATTTGAACTCATGGTCACTCCTGTTGTCAATGTACTGAAGCTTGTTATCCTTTATGATCCACTTGAAGGTCTTAATGTCTGTTACACTTTCACTAAGCTGAAAGACCATATGCAGATAATTACCAATCAATGCAAATTTTGAAAAGATCGTATTCCTGTAATACTTGTAGAGATTTGCAAAATCTGAGATAAATGTCTCATCCTGCAAAATGTCCAGTGGCCGGGGCTCAAATTTATTGTCTTTGAACTCGTAGATACTAAAAACATCAGATAAAGTAATCTCTGTTCGCAGCCCAAAGTGGACATTGTAACCAAAAACACAGGTATTGCCCAGGGAAATCATATCCCGGGCAATGCAATTATTTTCGGTATTGATGCGATCATTGGAAATGAGTTTTGTCTCCAGGGAACCAAAAACTTCCTTCCGGTCCACGTTCAGTTTCTGCAATCGCTCTTGTAGCTCCGTTTTCTGTTTTTGCAAACGGTTTCGGATGATCTCATAGGTGCCGCCGTCCAGAGTATGGACATCGTTATTTTTTACTTGGTCTACTGCCATTGTGGTGGTACTAACTTTAAACTAAAGACTCAGGACAAATAATTCCGGGAGATAGAATATAGATTATTCCCTTCTCCTGAAATAAAATTCAGGATATAAGGTAACTAATAGATAAGGTGCCCCGCTTCCGGGGCACCTGGTCTACTACTTATGATTTGAGTTCAATGGAAGAGGCTTATTAGCCAGTCCAAGTCCATCGGCAAGGGTGAATAAATTGCCAAAAATGGTTTGCTCTTCCTCATCTGTTGACTTCTGCTTTAAATTATTCAGCAGGGTGGCAATACTCAGGTTCTTGATGTCTTCTGATGAGATCCCATATTTATCAGTGAACATCTTGATCTTGTCCAGAAGGTCACCTTTGACGTTATCACTGCCTAAAATAGCAGTTTTCACATCCTGTATGTTCCTGCTGTTATCAACCAGCCTGTCATAACCTTTGGCTTTGGTGATCTGGCTGATTATCTGGTCAAAGAACATAGTCTCTCCTCCAACGATATCTATTTTGGCTGCTCTCAACGCATCTCCAAGTACTGCTGCCTGCGCATCTGCGATATCTTTCTGGATATTGATATGAGCAAGATCTACCTGCAGATCCTTATCCAGGCGCAATTTGAATTCTTCGTGGTCTTTTCCAACACCATCCAGTTTTTTCATTGCATTTGCTTTTTCTTCGATACCTGCAGCATCGGCAAGTGCTTTTTCTTTAACAACAGCGGCTTCAGCAAGACCATCTTTACGTTTAGCATCGGCTTTAGCTTCAATTCCTGCAGCCTCAGCTTTGGCTTTCTTCTCAATAATGGTGGCTTCAACAATTCCCTGACGCTCGTTAGCATCGGCTTTTGCATGCATTACCTGTGCTTCAGACATTCCAATTGTGGCTTCTTCTTTAGCCTGAGCCTCTGCAAGGATCTTCCTGGCCTCTGCCTGCTTGATACTTGCTTCTTTTTCAGCCAAAGCTTCAATATTAATTTCTTCTGCTCTTTGTTTTGCAGCTTCTTTAGAAGCTTCTGCTGCTTTGGTAACTTTAATAAGTCCTTCCTGGGCCTCGGCTTCAGCAATGGTGATTTTCACCTGCTTCTCACGTTCAGCAGTTTTAAAGGCCTCAATATCTTTCATATTTTCCTGCTCTTCAACAACTCCTTTTTCAAGGGTCACACGATCGCGTATCACATCCTGGATATTTTTCTTCTCAACCTCAACCACTTTCTCTTTCTCAATTTGAGCCAGAGTTACAACTCGTTCTCTCTCTGTAGCTTCCAGCATCCTGTCTTTTTCCACCCGCTCTGTTTCCACAGCTTCGGTACGTTGCTTGTTTTTAAGGGCAACAATGATCTGGCGCTCCATATTCTCTTCAGCAACCTTTACTTTCTCCTGGGTAATAATACGCGCAGATTCAGATTTCAAACGTTCTTCTTCAGAAACCTTGGCAATTTCAGCTTCCTCCCTGGATCTAATATTTGCGATCTCACGTTTTTGCTGCTCTTCTTTCTCAGCTAACTGCTTATCGAGCTCAAGTATGGCTTCTCTTGCCTCGACATCCTGTTTCCGGATAGTTTTCTCTTCATCCCGCTTAATTAGGTTTGCCTTTATGTTTTGGATTGCAGTTAATTCAGTAATTTTTTTGATACCCTGCGCATCAAGGATATTATCTGCTTTCAATGCAGTGACAGATGTTTGCTCAAGGAAGTCAATTGCACAATCCTCCAGCGTATAACCGTTAAGATCTGTACCAATGATATCTACAATTTCATCACGGAATTCGCGACGGGCTTCATATAGTTCAATGAACTCAAACTTTTTACCCACAGTTTTAAGCGCTTCAGAAAATTTTGCCTCAAAAAGATCTTCCAGAGTTTCAATTTTAGAAGCTCTTGCCACACCAATGGTCTGGGCTACTTTTTTAATGTATTCGATATCGTTGTTCACCCTTACAAAAAAGGCAACTTTGATATCTGCACGCATATTGTCTTTACAAATAAGACCTTCGTGTGCAAGACGTTCGATCTGGATCTTCTTAACCGAAACATCCATGATTTCGACCTTGTGAAAAACAGGGATTACATAAAGACCTTTATCTGTTGCAACCTGGGTACCTCCAAAACCGGTACGAATAAGTGCCTGGCCCTGCGGAACTTTTTTGTAGAACATCGCAATGATCGCGAAGTATACTATAATGAGGAATAAGAGGACTCCTATTCCAATACCTATGATGGGTAAAACTGTTTCCATTTTTTTGAATTTTAATCGTTATATAATTGAACTAAATAATAATTGTGATCGGGAGATCTTTTAATGATTAGGACATTGCTCCCATAGGGAAGAGCTTCTCCTGTTAGGGATTTTACGTAAACGGACATAGAATTGCCGTCGACACGAACCTCTGCATTTCCCATTTTTTCTTCGGAAATTGTAGAGAGTAAAAGAGCTTTTCGGCCTAGATAATCTATAGGTGCATCCCCATCTTTATTCAGGTTTTTAAAGAAACCCTTGAAAGGGGTGGTCAGGATTTTGGTCACAATTAGCGCCGGGAACAGCGCCAGGAGCATAACCACAAAGCCGAAGAAGTTGTCATATGAATAAGTAAGTGTAGTTACCAGGGCTGTCATAAACCACCAGATAAATATCCAAAAAGTGAAAGTGAACATGAAAGGCAGGCCTACAAAATTGAAATAGATCAAAAATATTTGCCACCATTTAAGAGGTTTACGCTTTTTCCCGATCACGTCCTCCTGGTTGACTTCGGCATTTGAAATATCCTGAAAGTCCATATTGCCGCCTTCCATACCGGTAGTTACATCAACAGCCTGGCCTGCATCAATATCTACGTCTACATCAAAGTCCAGGTCAAAATCGATTCCTCCTATCATGGTCAACAGCCAGTAAAGAATGAGCACGATGAGCAGGATGGACAGAACGAAATTAACTTCAGAGAATAATATGTTATAGAGATTCGCCAAGTTTATGCTTCTTTAGAGTCATTTAGACCCAGTTTTTCTTTAAGTTTTGCTAGATCGTCATTCGCTTTGGCGGTAGAGGTATCTGCTGCTTTATCTATTTCGTCATCTATAGATTTTTTAGCATTTGCTATATCTCCATATGCTTCGGCAAGGGCTTCCTCCCGGGCAACTTTTTCTTTCATACGTTCCAGCATGGAAACCGTCCCTGTACTGTCAATCTCTGCCATTTGCTTGTTAAGACTTTTTGTGGCGTTGCTTACTTTAACTCTTGCCTTTAAGGTCTTTAACTCATTTTCCCATTTTCCGATATTACCTTTAATGGTTTGAATCGTCTTTTGAAGCTGAGCTACATTGTTGTCAAACTTATCTGATTCTTCTTTGGATTTCAGAACCTGCTGTTCTGCAGCCTCTTTTTGCACAAGAGCTTCCTTTGCAAGTCTGTCGGCTTCAGTTGCGTCAATTTCTTTGCTATGACCTTTTTTCAGAATTATAATTGCTTTATTCTGGTATTCTTCGGCTTTGTTCTGATATTCATCCTGGTCATTTTTAGCACGAATGGCAAGTGCTTTAACCTGCGCCAGGGCTTCAAGGCTTTTATCAAGATCCTGTTTCATATCTCTAATACCCTGTTCCGTCATTTTAATGGGATCTTCCATATTGTCTATAGCGGAATTTGTTTCGGCCTGGCCTATTTTGAATAATCGTTTAAACACATTCATAATCTTAAGTTTTAGTTGTTGTTAGTATTTTGAAAATTCTATGATCTTATCTGAAAATTCGCTCATCAAGAGGCTAAGAGAATTTAAACTTCCTTCCAGTTCATTAATATCCAGATTCTCAATTTGGAGAGTATCCCGAAAGATGACCTTTTCACCGGATTCATCCAGAACAAAAGCTCCGTGAATGATATCTCTGTTCTTTTGAAGTAGACTTTTAAAGATCTTTTCCGACTGAGCATTAATTCTGAAGATGAATTGCTCCAAAATTAGTATTGGCGGTGCTACTCCCAGGATCAGGTTTTTAATTCCATAACTTTCCTTTTGTGCCACCAGGATACAATCCTGAGGAGCTTCACGGCTAATGTCAAAATCAAGTTCAAGTAAGAAATCCCTGGTAATGTGGTAATGATCTTTCATGAATGGTTGGTTAGAGTGTTAAAAATTTCTAAAATAGTAATATTACAAAATTCTTCTAAAGTCTTGACTACAAAATCACCAGAATGATATAGTCAACAATAAAAAAAGTTAAAGCAATCATAATTAAAGATGTTAGAGGTTAGGTTTTCATTTTTACAATGAACCACTTCCTGGCTTTTCTGATATTTACGGCCGGTCATCAGGATCCCAAGGAATTGTCTCATATAATTAGCAAAGCCTAAATGTTTTTGCTAATTTTGTTAGACCAAGATACAAATAAAAAGTTTGTTTGCAAATTTAATTAGCAAATTATGTCATTTTTTGGAAAAAATATTAGGAAAATCAGAAGTGTCAAATCCTTAAGTCAGCAAGCTTTTGCTGAATTGTTTGACTTAAAGCGCGGAACTTTAGGGGCTTATGAAGAGGGGAGAAGCGAGCCGAGAATCGAAACAATTATTATGATTGCTAAGCATTTTAGCATTCCTATTGATGATCTACTTACCCAGGAACTCACTGTAAATAAATTACTAAAGTTTAAAGGCAATCTTGCTTCTGAAGATCAGGAACTTGTGAAGGAGCAATTTGCCAAAATACCATGTATTATCAGAAATAACAGCAGGGACTATTTGCTATACTACAATAAGGAAGAATTTATTAAAAGAATGCCCTGCCTATGTCTTCCCCTAAACCGGGAAAATAATTACCGGGGTTACACAGTTGACAACCTGGAAATGAGCAGCAACGATAAAGGGCTTTTTCCAAAAGATGTGGTTATTGGAGAATATGTTCCGCAAAAGGAATATAAAAATCTTGATAATGGAAGTCTTGTTCTTGTTGTTCTTAAAGATATGCTTGTACTACGGCGTCTTTATATAACCAATGCCAAAGTTGTGCTGAGAGCGGAGCATAAGAATATAGAGGAGATCACCGCAACTCTTAAAGAGGTGAAGGAAATGTGGCGCATTTGCTATGTTTTTTACCACCGCCTGCCTCCAATAGGAGAGGCATTGGAAGATAAATTGCTTTATCTTGAAAGAGAAATGGAGAAGATCAGGTCGAAGATGTGATTTGTTTAATATATTTGAAATTTTAAAGGTATTTTTTGCACATGAAAGCCGCAGGTTTAAGTGCATTTGCGGACCTAGGAAGAACCTTTTCTCCTGCAATTAATTATAAAAGACCATTCCCGCCTCGGGTATACAGGCTTCAATAATGACATTTTTGGGCCTTTTTTTATTCAACAGTTTGTTTAATAAACCTTTTGATATCAACCTTGGTACACAAAATTAATTTCTAAATTTGCAGGGCAACAACAAACAACACCACACCAATGCCTGAAGTTACCACCGCAGCAAAGATCTTCACCTGTAATCAAAGCCGTGATCTCGCCGAAAAAATCGCCAAAGCTTATGGAGCTAAACTGGGAAAAGTCATCACTTCCACCTATAGTGACGGAGAATTCCAGCCTTCTTTCGAGGAATCGGTAAGAGGATCGAGAGTTTTTATAATTGGTTCTACCCATCCGGGAGCAGACCATCTCATGGAACTTTTGCTGATGCTTGATGCTGCAAAAAGGGCTTCGGCAAGACATATTACCGCAGTTATTCCTTATTACGGATGGGCGCGGCAGGATAGAAAAGACAAACCCAGAGTTCCAATCGCTGCTAAACTGGTAGCCAAGATGCTGGAAACTGCCGGGGCGACGAGGATTATTACCATGGACTTGCATGCTGACCAGATCCAGGGCTTTTTTGAAAAACCTGTAGATCATCTCTTTGCTTCTACAGTATTTCTTCCCTATTTGCGCAGCCTCAACCTTGAAAATCTCACCATTGCCTCACCCGATATGGGAGGGTCAAAAAGAGCCTATGCCTATTCCAAGACCATGGAAAGCGATGTAGTGATCTGTTACAAACAGCGCGCGAAGGCAAATGTGATCTCTCACATGGAACTTATTGGAAATGTAGAAGGCCGTAATGTAGTTCTTGTAGACGATATGGTAGATACTGCGGGCACGTTGACCAAAGCTGCCGATGTGATGATGGAAAGAGGAGCTTTAAGTGTTCGTGCTATTTGTACTCATCCCGTTCTTTCAGGAGAAGCTTATGAAAGAATCGAAAGATCAAAACTTCTTGAGCTAATTGTCACCGATTCCATTCCGCTGAAAAAGGAGAGCAAGAAGATCCGTGTGGTCACCTGTGCCGATCTGTTTGCAGATGTAATGAACCGCGTACACAACAACAGGTCTATCAGCTCCAATTTTATAATGTAAGCCGAAGTTAGAGGTTAGAAGTACGAAGTGGGAATTGGATGGGAGACATTGGATTTCCCCTTAATTTTAATCTGAAAACAATACCTGTTCATCCTGTTTAAAATAATTAGGCCTCAGCCTTTTAATAGCTGAAAAAAAAGATTTACTTTTGCAGCCTAAAATTTTTAACAATGAAATCAATTACGATCAACGGATCTAAAAGAGAAAGCGTGGGCAAGAAAGCTACTAAAGCCCTACGTAATGCTGGACAGGTTCCTTGCGTACTATACGGGGGAGATCAGCCTATTCACTTTGCAGCAGATGAGATTGCCTTCAAGGACCTGGTGTACACTCCAGATGTACACACTGTGGAAATTGATCTAAAAGACGGAGGAAAGTTTAATGCTGTTCTTCAGGACATTCAATTTCACCCTGTAACCGATGCTATTTTGCACATTGATTTCTATCAGATCTTTGAAGATAAAGAGATCACGATGGAAATTCCTGTACATACCAAAGGAGTTGCACGTGGAGTAAGAAATGGTGGGGTGTTGAGATTCAACCTTCGCCGCATGAGAGTAAAAGGACTTCCTGGAAATCTTCCTGATTTTATCGAAGCCGATATCACTCCGCTTAAGATTGGTAACAAACTTTATGTTACTGCCCTTAAAAGCGATGATTACAAAATCATGCACCCAGATAACACTGTGGTTTGCCAGGTTAGAACTTCACGTAATGTTGTTGCTCTTGAAGATGAAGAGGAAGAAGGAGAAGAAACTCCGGCAGATGAAGTACCTGCAACTGAAGTTGACCAGAAAGAAAACGAATAAGGAGTTAAAGCCTAATTCAAAAGATAAAGCATCCCCAATCGGGATGCTTTTTTTATTTTTACCGAAAAGACCCGCATGCTCTCTTTCTTCGGAAAAATTTTTGCTAAGCAACCAAAAGAGGAAATACCCCCTATGAAAAAGTTCCTTATTGTAGGCCTTGGAAACATTGGCCCAAAATATCATAACACCAGGCATAATATAGGTTTTAAGGTATTAGATCACCTGGCTGAAAAGGAAGGCCTTGTTTTTGAGTCCCAAAAACTGGGAGACCTTGCTACCTATAAATTCAAAGGCCGTACTTTTTTGCTCCTGAAGCCTTCCACATACATGAACCTTAGCGGGAAAGCAGTAAATTACTGGTTACAAAAGGAAAAGGTGCCGCTGGAACATTTGCTGGTGATCACAGATGATCTTAATTTACCTTTTGGAACTCTTAGGGTGAAGACCAAAGGCAGTGACGGCGGTCATAACGGGCTTAAAGATATTCAGTCGCAATTGGGTACTACTCAGTACAATCGTTTCCGGTTCGGGATAAGCGATGAATTTACCAAAGGCCGGCAGGTAGATTATGTGCTGGGGGAATGGGATGAGGAAGAAAATAAAAAGCTTCCGGAGAGATTGGATAAATCCCTTGAGATCATTCGATCTTTTGGGACGGCAGGAATCAATAATACAATGAATACCTTTAACGGGAAATAGCATTTAGCCTTGAAAGAACATAAAGGAGCGCACGCCTTCAGCAGCAATCATCATACAGTAGTGACCATTGGCACTTTTGACGGGGTGCACGTGGGGCATCAAAAAATTATTGAAAGACTGGTCAATACAGCCAGGGCCGGAAATCTTGAATCGGCCATACTTACTTTTTTTCCTCACCCAAGGATGGTATTGCAAAAGGATGCAGGGATTAAATTGATCAACACCATTGAAGAACGAAAAGAGATCCTCGAAAAAAGCGGAATAGATCATTTGATCATTCATCCTTTCACTCAGCAATTCTCCAGGCTTTCTGCCCGTGAATTTGTGAGGGATATCCTCGTGCATAAATTAAAGGCCAAAAAGATCATCATTGGCTATGACCACAGGTTTGGCCGCAATCGTACAGCAGATATCAATGACCTGAGAGAATTCGGAAAGGAATATGATTTTGAAGTAGAAGAGATCTCAAAGCAGGATATCGAAGACGTTGCAGTAAGTTCCACCAAAATAAGAAAGGCTTTACTGGAAGGAGAGGTAGAAAAAGCTAACAGATTCCTTAGCTATCCTTTTGCCCTTGCAGGTAAGGTGGTAAGTGGCAGGGGGCTTGGTAAAGAGTTCAACTATCCAACAGCCAACATCAATGTGGAAGAAGCCTATAAACTAATTCCTAAAAATGGGGTTTACGTAGTGAGATCTGTCATTGATGGGGAGCCGGTATTTGGAATGATGAATATTGGCACCAATCCTACTGTTGGCGGGACAGAAAAGACGATTGAAACTTACTTTTTTGGAATTGATAAAGATCTTTACGGGAAGTTTCTTTCTGTGCAACTCCTTACGCGTATTCGCGATGAGAAAAAATACGATTCTGTTGAAAATTTAAAGATCGCTATGAAGCAGGACGAAGCTTTTAGTAAACAATTCATTAAAGACAATTATGCTGAATAAATGGCTATTTACCCGCATAGATAATTCTGCACTCATTGTATTTAGGATTATTTTTGGGGCTCTGTTAGCTATTGAGGCCTTTGGTGCCATTTTTACCGGCTGGATCCGCCGGGCATTTATAGAACCCGATTTCACTTTTACCTTTATAGGCTTTGAATTCCTGCAACCGCTTCCCGGGAATGGGATGCTTTGGTATTATGGGGTTCTCGGCTTGTTCGGCATCTTTGTGATGCTGGGATATAAGTACAGGTTTAGCATTTTCATGTATACCATCATGTGGGCGGCAGTGTACCTCATGCAAAAATCCTCCTATAATAACCACTATTACCTGCTCATGCTGCTGTGTTTTCTAATGCTGCTGCTCCCTGCGAATCGTTATGCTTCTTTGGATGTATGGCAAACCCCGCAACTAAAGAAGATCAGCATGCCGCGATGGGTGTGGGTGCTCATCGTTGGGCAAATGTGGATCGTTTATACCTACGCAGCCATTGCCAAGATCTACCCCGACTGGTTTAATGCAAGCCTGCCAGCCATGCTCATGAAGGCGCGGGAACATTACTGGCTGGTAGGAGATTTTCTTCAGCAAACCTGGGTGCATTACAGTATAGCCTGGTTCGGATTCTTTTTTGACCTGTTGATTATCCCCTTATTACTCTGGAAAAGGACGCGGATTTTCGCATTTTTGGCAGCTATATTTTTTCACCTTTTCAACAGCTTCATTTTTCACATTGGAATTTTCCCTTACCTCGCACTGGCTTTTGCCCTTTTCTTCTTTCCCACACAAAAGATCAACGGGTATTTCCTGTGGAAAAAAACACATTATGATGCTGCCGAAGTTGAGGTGCCAAAAAGCCGGAATTTGATCGTCGGTTTTCTGGCTACCTGGCTGCTGGTACAATTCCTGCTGCCTTTGAGGCATTGGGCAATTAAGGATGACGTGCTGTGGACAGAAGAAGGACACAGGTTGAGCTGGCGCATGATGCTGAGGTCAAAAGCGGGAATTTTTCAGTATAAAATTGTGGATAAGCAAAAGCCGCAGGACACCATTTTTCTTAAGCATCAAAATTATCTTACTGCAAAACAAATACGTGCCCTGGGCTCAAAACCCGATATGATTTGGCAGTTTGCCCAACGCATTGAGGAAGGTTATCAAAAAAGCGGAAAAGAGGTAGAGATCTTTATTGACAGCAAGGTTAGCGTTAACGGAAGGCCTTATGCGCCTTTTATAGATCCTAAAGTCGATCTCGCCGCCGAAGAATGGGATCATTTTAGGCATCACGAGTGGATTTTACCTTCTCCGGTTGAGGAATAGTTTCTTATTTTTGTTCCTTTATCCTTGAAATGCCTTTTCGGCAAATCTTCAAAAACCAATTCTATGTTACAGGTAGCCAATATCAGGGCGAATAAAGAGGCATATATTACAGCCTTAAAAAAGCGAAATTTCGATGCTGAAGCAGTTTTTTCTGAAGTTCTGGAACTCGATGAAACCCGTCGTTCCACGCAGACTGAACTGGATGAAAAATTAGCCGAATCCAACCGGCTGTCAAAAGAGATCGGGCTTCTATTCAAGACCGGTGAACACCTGAAGGCGAATCAGCTGAAGCAGCAAACTTCCGATCTTAAGGAAATTACCAAGGAACTTTCCGAAAAGCTTGCAGCTACCACGATGGCCCTTAACAGGCAATTGTACAACATTCCGAATATTCCGAATGAATTGGTTCCGGCAGGAGCTTCCGAAGAAGATAATGTGGAGGTGTATAAGGAAGGGGAGGTGCCGCAATTGGCCGCCGATGCCCTGCCTCACTGGGAGCTGGCAAAAAAATATGACATTATAGATTTTGAGCTGGGGAATAAGATCACCGGCGCCGGATTCCCGGTTTATAAAGGCAAGGGTGCAAGGCTGCAAAGAGCGCTGATCTCTTACTTCTTGGATAAAAACGTAGCTGCAGGCTATACCGAATTCCAGATGCCGCTCATGGTCAATGAGGCTTCAGGTTATGGAACCGGTCAGTTGCCCGATAAGGAGGGTCAGATGTATCATGTTACTGAAGATAACCTGTATCTCATTCCCACTGCCGAGGTGCCTATTACCAACATGTTTAGGGATGATATGCTTTCAGATAAAGATTTGCCTATTGCCTGCACCGGATATACTCCCTGTTTTAGACGGGAAGCCGGTTCCTATGGCGCGCACGTACGCGGACTTAACCGTCTGCACCAGTTTGATAAGGTGGAGATCGTTAGGATCGAAAAACCGGAAAATTCCTATGCTGCCCTGGATGGAATGGTAGAGCAGGTGAAGGAAATTCTGCGGGAGCTAAAACTGCCTTACCGTATTTTAAGGCTTTGCGGGGGTGATCTTGGATTTACTTCTGCACTAACCTATGATTTTGAAGTATTTTCAACGGCCCAGGATCGCTGGCTGGAGATAAGCTCCTGTTCGAACTTTGAAACCTTTCAGGCGAACAGGCTTAAGCTTCGTTATAAAGATAAAGATGGGAAAAAAGAACTGGTTCACACGCTTAATGGAAGCGCCCTGGCCCTTCCCCGTGTACTTGCCGGAATTCTTGAGAATTACCAGCTGCCAAACGGGATCAAGGTTCCCGATGTGCTGGTGCCTTACACCGGCTTTGATATGATCAATTAGTACATAGCATTTTAATATTTACAAACCTCACAGGTTTTCAAACCCTGTGAGGTTTTCTTTTGCATTAGAATAAAATCCTCTCTTTCAGGTTCTAAAAAACGCATTTTACTATCTTTATAAAAATATTTTCGGGATGCGGCTTTTCTACTTCCTTGTCATCTTTTTTTTCTTCGGTTTTTCCGGCTATTCACAGAGTGAGCAGCTGGCGAAGAACTATTTTGACAGGGGAGAATTTAAAAAGGCCGAAAACATCTATGAAAAACTTTTTGCCAGGGAACCTAGCAATTCAAGTTTTTTCTACGGCTTGATCGCCACCTATCAGCAACTGGAAAAATATTCCGAAGCTGAAAAACTCCTGCAGGACCGTATCAACAATACTGCAAATGCGCCGCATTACCTGGTAGAGCTGGGGCATAATTACGAGTTGCAGCAAAGAAATGAGCAGGCAGAGCAGTTTTATAAGGAAGCATTACGTGCAATAGAATCCCGTCCAAATTTCGCTTTTTCAATTGCCAGGACCTTTGAGAAATACAGCAAGCTTGATCATGCCGTTTCCGCCTATGAGCTGGGCATGAAAATGAATTCTGATGCCGAATATAATATTCAGCTTGCGCGGCTTTACGGGGAGCAGGGGCAGATCGAGAAGATGTTCAGCAACTATATTGACGTTTTGGGAAGTAATCCTAACCTGTTGCCGGGGGTGAGCCGCATTTACGGGCAATTCATAACAGATGATCCTGCCAATGAAGCCAATGTCATCTTCCGCCGATTGCTGCTTAAAAGGCTGCAGGAGGACCAGAATATTCTCTATAACGAAATGCTGAGCTGGCTTTTTGTGCAGCAAAAGGAATTTCAAAAGGCATTTCAGCAGGAGAAAGCGATCTACAGGAGAGGGCAGCAGGGATTGGGGTCAATCTTACGACTCACGGTAATGGCAAGGGAAGAAGGGCAGCCCGAAACTGCGCTTGAACTTCTGGATTTTGTTATTGCCGAAACTCCTTCAGAAGAATTGAAGTTGCAGGCACATCAGCTAAGGTTGAATATTTTGCAGGAAACGCTTCCAAAGGAAAAATATTCAGAAATAGAGAGTGCTTATACTGTCCTTTTTGAGACCTATGGCAGTGCTCCCAATACTTTATCGCTCTACATTGACTATTCTAATTTTCTGGCTTTTAAACAGGGAAAAATAGCAGAGGCAGAAGCTGTCCTCAAGCAATTTTTTGAAAGGGACCTGAAGAAACTCGAGGAAGCAGCTCTAAAAATGGCATTGGCAGACATCCTTGTGCTCGATGAAAAATTCAATCAGGCTTTGATCTATTATACGCAGGTGCAAAATCTTGTGGAGAATGATGTGATCGCACAAATGGCGAGATTTAAGGTAGCCAAGACCAGCTATTACAAAGGCGATTTTGAATGGGCGAACATTCAGCTGGATGTGCTAAAATCTGCCACCTCTCAGCTCATTGCCAATGATGCAATGGAACTGAGCTTATTGATAAGCGAGAATTCCCTTGAAGATTCCACTCAAACTGCATTAAAAAAATATGCCAGGGCCGATCTTTTGGCATTTCAGGAACGTAATGGCAATGCCATAAAGGTTCTGGATTCCGTGCTTACCCAACATAAAGGAGAGAAGATCGAGGATGATGCCCTGCTAAAACAGGCGCGCCTTTATGAAGAAATGGGTGAATTTGAAAAAGCTGAAAACAACTACCTCTCAATCGTAGAACATTACAAAAACGGGGTTTTAGGAGATAATGCTCATTTCTATCTTGCCGAATTATATGCCGGGAAGCTGGAAAAGCCCGAAAAGGCGCAGGAGTTTTATGAAAAAATTATCTTTAATTACGCCGATAGTATTTACTTTGTCGATGCCCGGAAAAAGTTCAGACGGCTTCGGGGCGATGAGATCGAATAACTACTAATTAAAATTCTCCTTTTTGCTAAGGATCTTTGGCTATGTACATCTATAATGTCACAACAAATATTCAGGAAGATGTTCACGATAAATGGGTGGAATGGATGAAGACCGAACATATTCCCGACATGCTTAAAACCGGGAAATTCACCAAAGCGCTTATGACCCGTGTCATCGTAAATGAGGAAATGGGCGGCGTCACCTATTCGGTTCAATATACTACCCAGAATAAGCAAATGCTGGAGCGGTATTATGCCGAAGATGCACAGGAACTGAGGGGGAAAACTGCACCTTTTGAAGGGAAGTTTGTCGCCTTCAGGACCGAGCTGGAAGTAATTTCTGAGCAATAAAACCACCTTACATGAAGAAAAGTTTCAAAAAGAAAGGTGGCAATCACCAACGATCTGCTATGTCTCAATCTGCGGAAGGAGATGTTAAAGCTAAAAAACATCTTGGACAACATTTTCTTACCGACGAAGGTGTGGCCGAAAAAATAGCCGGGACTCTTAGCTACAGCGGATATGAAAAGGTCCTGGAAATTGGTCCCGGGATGGGAGTGCTCACAAAATATCTGCTTAAGAAGGACCTGGATGTTCACGTGATCGAGATCGATCGCGAGAGTGTGGCTTATTTGCAGGAACATTATCCTGCGTTGCAGGGAAAGATCCATGAGAAGGATTTTTTAAAATATGATGTGAGCGAGATCTTTGGGCAGGAACAATTCGCGATCATTGGGAATTTTCCATACAATATTTCAACTCAGATAGTTTTTAAAATGCTGGAGCTTCGGGAGTATATTCCTGAGTTTTCGGGGATGTTCCAAAAGGAAGTCGCACAACGCATCTGTGAAAAGGAAGGCAATAAGACCTACGGAATTCTTTCAGTTCTGGTGCAGGCCTTTTATGAAGCCGAGTACCTTTTTACCGTACCGCCTTCAGTTTTTAATCCGCCGCCAAAAGTTGACAGCGGAGTCCTTCGGCTAACCCGCAAAGAAGACCTTTCGCTGCCCTGCGATGAAAAGTTGTTTTTCAGGGTAGTGAAGACCGCATTTCAGCAGCGAAGAAAAACCTTGAGGAACAGTTTGAAGATCTTCGACCTGCCCGAAAATATTACAGAAGATAGTATCTTTGGTCTGCGGCCGGAGCAGCTAAGCACTGCCCGGTTTATTGAACTCACTCAAAAGATCCAGCCTCATGCAGTTTGAGATAACCGAAGATTACATCGAGCACATCCAGCTTCTCATTGAGGAGCATCGCGATGATGAACTGCTTAAGCTGCTGGATGAAGTGCACCATGCCGATATCGCCGAGATCATCGATGAGCTAACGCTTGACGAGGCGACCTACATCATCAAATTGCTCGACAGCACCAAAACTTCCGAAGCTCTTATGGAGCTGGAGGAAGACGTGCGGGAGCGCATTTTAGACAATCTTTCGGCTAAGGAGATCGCCGAAGAGCTCGAGTATATGGACACCGATGATGCCGCCGATATCATCGCCGAACTTTCTGAAGAGCGAAAGCAGGAGGTGATCCAGGAAATGTCTGACGAAGAACACGCAGAGCATATCGTCGAGCTGCTTCGTTACGATGAGAATTCTGCCGGAGGTCTTATGGCGAAGGAACTGGTAAAGGTCAATGAGAACTGGAGCGTGAATGGATCTCTGGCCGAAATGAAGGCCCAGGGTGAAAATGTGACCCGTGTGCATTCCATTTATGTGGTCGATGACAAAGGTAAACTCAAGGGCAGGCTTTCACTTAAAGATCTGCTTACCGCCTCAAGTAAGGCCAATATCAGCGATGTATATATTGATAAGGTAGATTATGTTACCGTTCACACTAAAGGGGAAGAAGTCGCCCGAATCATGCAGAAGTATGACCTGGAAGCGATTCCGGTGGTAGATGAGATGGGTAGGCTCGTGGGGCGTGTAACTATTGATGATATTGTGGATTTTATTCGGGATGAAGCCGAAAGGGATTATCAGCTCGCTGCCGGTATTTCTGAAGATGTCGAGGCAGATGATTCCATCCTGCGCCTTACCCGGGCGAGGTTGCCCTGGTTGATTCTGGCACTTTTGGGAGGTTTTGTATCGGTGACCGTTTTAGGGACTTTTGATGCCGCCATGCAGGAACATGCAGCTTTATTTTTCTTCGTGCCGCTTATTGCCGCAATGGCGGGAAATGTGGGGGTTCAGTCTTCAGCAATTGTTTTACAGGGTTTAGCCAATGATAGTCTGAGCGGATCCCTTTTGAACCGGCTTATCAAAGAGATTTTATTAAGCCTCCTGAACGGTGCTGCGCTTGCACTGCTGCTCATCGTTGGCGGAATTTTTCTTCTCGGGTTTGACTTCTGGTTTGGGCTTACGGTGGGGATCTCCCTGGTTTCGGTAATTGTGATCGCTTCTTTGATAGGAACCTTTGTGCCTATTATTTTGGATAAATTCGGGATCGATCCGGCTATGGCAACGGGCCCCTTTATCACCACCAGTAATGATATTTTTGGAATCCTGATCTACTTTTCCATAGCCAAGCTCATCCTGGGCTTTTAATCTCCCAAAACCAATTTTTAATTTTTTAAAAATGAAATTTGGAATTTGGAATTTGTAATTTTTTTATGGGTGCTGCTGCGCACCGGGCCTGCCTGCCGGCAGGCAGGCTTTCCGCTATATTTTTTTGCCCTTAAGAGGCAAAAAAGATGCCGCTGCAATCCCTGCCCCAACTTCTATTTTGTAATTTAGAATCTTCTGAAAGTTTCCACAATATCATTTATGAAAGCAATCGATCCAAAAGAAAAACTTACCCGCTTCAGCAATCACTGGCATCCACGACAAATAGGCGTTGTCAATGATATGCAGGTACTGGTAGCGAAGGTAAAAGATGAATTCGTTTGGCATCAGCACGATGAGGAAGATGAATTGTTCCAGGTGATAAAAGGCACCTTATACCTTCAGTTTGAAGATCGCACAGAGACTGTGAAAGAAGGAGAGATCATTATTGTTCCCAAAGGAGTAAAGCACTGTCCTATGACCAAAGACGGGGAGGAAGTCCATATTATGCTTTTTGAAAAGCTGAGCACCAAACATACCGGAAACGTGCAGGACAGTCTCACTCAATCTGACTATCCAAAAATCTGATCTTTCATGACCATTCTTCACGCTGACTCTAATCATCCAATTCTTTTACAGCAACTCGAAGCAGCCGGATTCAGGAATATTGAAGGCTACACTTTAACGCCACAGGAGATCCTGCGGGATCAACACCTCTATGACGGAATAGTAATAAGGAGCCGCTTTCATATTGGCAAAGATTTCCTTGAAGCTGCACCCAATCTAAAGTTCATTGCACGGGTTGGGGCGGGGCTGGAAAGTATTGATGTGGAATATGCAGAAAAACGCGGCGTTAAACTGTTTTCTGCCCCCGAAGGAAACCGAAATGCAGTGGGAGAACATGCGCTGGGGATGCTGCTGTCCCTTTTCAACAAATTGAATCAGGCAGACAGGCAGGTGAGGGAAGGGCTGTGGTACAGGGAAGCCAACCGCGGTGTTGAACTGGAAGGAAAGACTGTAGGGATCATTGGCTACGGGAATATGGGAAAATCCTTTGCTAAGAAGCTGCAGGGTTTCGATGTAAAGGTGCTTTGTTATGACATTTTAGAAGGGGTAGGAGATGCCAATGCCAAACAGGTTTCCCTGGAGAAATTCCGAAGAGAATGTGATGTAGTGAGCCTGCACACGCCCTGGACGCCTGAGACCAATAGGATGGTCGACAAAGAATTTATAGCTGCCTTTGCAAAGCCATTCTGGTTGCTCAATACTGCCCGCGGAAAAAGTGTAGTAACCGAAGATCTTGTTGCAGCCCTTAATTCCGGAAAAATTCTCGGCGCAGGCCTGGATGTACTGGAGTATGAAAAAGGCTCTTTTGAAAGCCTGTTTGCTGAAGGTGCCGAAATGCCAAAAGCTCTTCAGGAGCTGCTGGTGATGCCAAATGTGTTGCTGAGTCCGCATGTGGCGGGATGGACCGTGGAATCCCACCGGAAGCTTGCAGATACCATTGCTCACAAGATCATATCCCACTTTCATAATCAATAAAAAGTAAAGACGCACCACTAGTTCGTCTTTGTTTTAAATATAGGAAAATATGAAAAAACGAGTAACCGGCATCGGCGGGATCTTCTTCAAAAGTAAAGATCCCAAAGCCACAAAAGATTGGTACAGCAAACATTTAGGTTTTAACACCGATCAGTGGGGGAGCACCTTCTGGTGGAAGGACAAAGAAGGAAACGACTGCTCCACCCAGTGGAGCCCCATGAAGGAAGACACCGACTACTATGAACCTTCAAAAAAGCAATTTATGGTCAACTACCGGGTAGAAAATCTGGAAGAACTGCTGGAGGAGTTGAAGAACGAAGGTGTGGATATCGTGGGGGAAATGCAAACTTTCGACTACGGGAAATTTGGATGGATCATGGATCCCGAAGGCAATAAGATCGAGCTGTGGGAGCCTATTGACAAAGCATTTCTGTAGCGATGGGAATAAGATTAGGTCGATTAAACGGCCATGCCATAGGCACATCCTGCTAAAATTATACTAATCTTCGGCGATCTTTTCCCCTCCCGGAATAAGGCTTTACCTTTGCAGGTTTAAAGAAGATCAGGGATTTGAAAGACTATTTTTACTTTCTTAAGGGGAACTTCAGGACCGTAAGCTTTGGATGGCTGCTCACGCTGCTCTCCGGCTTTGGTCAAACCTTTTTGATCTCCTTGTATGTGCCTGAGATTATAAGGTCCTTTAATATTTCTGAAGGTGCCTTTGGAGCTATTTATGCCGGTTGTACGGTTGCCGCCTCTTTTATTATGCTCTCTGTAGGTCATACGGTGGACCACAAGCCGGTAAAAAAAGTAACAGCCTTTACCGTTGCCGGTCTGGGATTATCGAGCATTCTTTTGGGAGCTTCCCAGAACATCATCATGCTCATAGTTGCCATTACGGGCCTTCGGCTTGCCGGGCAGGGGCTCCTAACCCACATAAGCATGACCATCATGTCAAAGCAGTTTGTGGCAGACAGAGGAAAGGCTCTGAGTTTTTCTTCCCTTGGATTTTCTGTAGGAGAGGCTATTTTTCCACTGCTCATCGCTTTCCTTATAGGCTGGTTCGACTGGAGAATAGCTGCAGTTGCCAGTGGTGTTGTCTTACTCCTTTACCTGATTAGGCTTAGGTTTAACAGGCTTGAAAATTTTGATGAAAAGCTGTCCAAGCAAGGCAGCCCTTCTCCCTGGTCTCTGCTTAAGGATTATAAAAGTGTGGTGTTGGACAAAAGATTTGGAGTTATGATGCCCGCTAGTTTTATTCTGAGTTTTGCGGCAACCGCCATCTTCTTTTACCAATACGTATTTGTGGAGAACAAAGGCTGGTCGGTACAGCTATACGCAACTTTCTTTACCGTGTATGCCATTACCCGTTTCCTGTTTTCCCTTTTTGGGGGAGTATGGGTGGATAAATTTACCGCCAGGAAATTATTCAGGTATTATTTGATCCCTGTAAATCTGGGGCTGCTTCCCTTCGCTTTTATGGACAATATTATTGGAGCCCTGATTTTTTTAATCACAGCAGGAATAACGATGGGAGTCTCCGGAACTGTAAAAACAGCCCTGATCGCTGAACTTTATGGAACCGAAAAGATGGGAGTAATAAGAAGTGTTTTTACTATGTTTTCTGTTATAAGCACCGCTTTAGGCCCATTGGTGGTGGGACTATTAATGGATGCCGGAGTGACTTTTGAATATATTATGGCAGGGATCTTTGTATTAATGGCTGCGATCGTCATTAACTCTCAACGCATCAGATCCTACCGAAAGCAACCTGCAGAGGTTTATTAAAACTTTTTTTCCCTTTAATGGGTAAGTAAAAGTCTCTGGTAATTGTTCATTGCTAATTGATAATTGTTCAGGCAAGGGAATCGATGATCTCCTGCACCCTTCCCACTTCTCCTGTTTCCAGCCTAACTTTTATGCCATGGGGATGCATGGGAGATTTTGTGAGGATATCCTGCACAACTCCTTTAGTGATGCGGCCGGAGCGCTGGTCATGTTTCTGTACAATTCCAACTCTGGTGCCGGGAGAAATGTCTTTTCGTGAAGGTTTCAAAAATGTGTTTTTAAAAAGTTTTTCCTGAACAATTAACCCTTGCTCAAATTGATCATGGCAGACTTGATAGGTTCATCTCCTTCCACAGCCTCAAAGGTCATATTCTTTACCAGGGGATCTGCCAGGGACATGATGAGCAAAAAAGCCACGTCATCTCTCGGAATTTCTCCTGCTGAATCCAGTTTTTCAGCCAGTTTGACCTTGCCCATTCCCAAATCATCTGTAAGGGCGCCGGCTCTTACAATGGTATAGTCCAAACCGCTTTTCCGCAGATGTTCATCGGCAGTGGCTTTGGCTTTGAGATAATGCTCCAGCTTTTTATGCTTTGAAGGCTCATCTGCACCCATGGAACTCAGCATAATGAACTTTTTGATTTTAGCCTTTTTTGAAGCATCAATAATTTTGATGGCTCCTTTTTCATCCACTTCTGTGGTCTTTTCCGGGCCTGTATCGCCCCCAGAACCTGCCGTAAAGATTACCTTATCGATTCCTTTGAGTACATGGCTAAGGTCTTCCTGTTCCAGGTCTCCCAATACCCACTGCACCTCCATATCTTCAAAAATGGTTTTTTGCTCTTCGTTCCTGATCATCGCCACCGGCTCAAAACTCTGGCTGTTATTGAGGATTTCAATGATTCTTTTTCCGGTACTTCCGTTGGCTCCAACGATAAGGATCTTTTCCATAATTGCATTTTTAAGTCTGAAACAGCAAGTTAAGCATCAAAAAAGGCAAATCCAAAGCTATATTTTACCTATGACTCGCCAGATTCTTTTGCGGCAGCTTCATTTTTACGCATTTCTGTGACCTTGCGTTCAAGTTCCTGCTGAAACTCCTCCATCACAGGTCTTACAGTACTTTCGGGTAAATCGGCGATCTTGATATACATCAATCCGTCTATGGCATCATTGAACAACGGGTCCACATTGAAAGCCACCACTTTCGCATTCTGCTTGATATACTTTTTAATGAGCACCGGTAATCTCATACTTCCAGGCTCCACTTCGTCAATGATCTTATCAAACTTGTTAAGATCTGCCTGGGTTTCATCAAAAATAAAGTCTTTATCTCCATCCTTCAGCTTTACCTTAAACTCCTTTTTTGGTCTCACATATTGAGCAACATAAGGATCATAATAATGTGACCTCATGAATTCGATCATCAGAGATTTTGAGAAATTGGAGAATTTGTTGCTTATGCTCACCCCGCCAATAAGATATTTATGCTTCGGAAACCTGAGGGTACAGTGCACGATTCCCTTCCACAGCAGAAAGAGCGGCATTGGCCGTTGCTGATATTCTTTGGTAATGAAGGCCCGTCCCATTTCTATGGACTCGCTCATCATTTTGTAAAGCTCGGGTTCGAACCTAAAGAGGTCCTGCAGGTAAAACCCTTGTATTCCATGTTCTGCGAAGATCTCGGCGCCCATTCCCATTCTGTACGCCCCGGCAATTTTCCTTGCTTCATTGTCCCAAAGGAACATGTGGTAATAATAATCATCGAACTTATCAAGGTCGACAGGGTTGTTGGTGCCTTCGCCTATGGCCCTAAAGGTAATTTCCCGAAGCCGTCCAATCTCCTTCAGAATATTGGGAATGATCTCTTTTTTAGCTAAAAACACCTCGTAATTCTTGCTTTCAAGAAGGCGCTTGTCCAGTTTTCGGCAAGTCTCAACTTCCTCGAGCATAAGATCGCACTGAGTTTCCTCCACGATCTTTTTAGGTTGCTTCGGAATTTTGAAATTCTTGGGAATACTTTTCAAAAACGGCTTTTTTTCAAAGGCATTGGCCAGCATATAGGTCTTTCGGCGTAAAAAGGCAGTAAGCGATTCAACAGTGGTTATCTCCTGAATATCCTGCGGATTAATAGCATTACCAATTCGCACCTTGATCTTGCGCTTCTTTTGAGAGAGCATTTCACTTGGAAGCTTCGCCGTTCTCAAAATATCGCTTACCGAGGCCAGCCTGTAAAAGAAAGTACTGTTTTTGGCATGAAAATAAATAGGGATGACGGGAACTTTTGCTTTTAGAATGAGTTTCATCGCAGCGGGATCCCAGGGGCGATCAACGATCCTGCGTTCCTCGCGATAGGTGGAAACCTCTCCGGCAGGGAAGATACCCAGGGGTTTTCCCTCCCGCAGGTGCATGATGGCTTCTTTAATTCCTTTGGTGCTGGACTGTACTTCCTTATGCTCTTCAAAAGGATTTACCGGCATAATGTAAGGCTGCAAAGGTTCGATGCGCTGCAGCAGAAAATTCGCAATGACCTTGAAATCTTCCCGTTGAGAAAGTAATAGTTTTAAAAGGATCATGCCATCAATTCCACCCAGGGGATGATTGGAAATGGTAATAAATGGTCCGGATTTTGGAATCCGCTTCAGGTCTTCCTGCGGAATTTCAAAATCGATCTCAAAAGCCTTCAGAAGAGAATCTATGAACTGTGGTGCGGGCAAATTTTTCCGTTTTTCATACTCCTTATTGATCACAGAAAGTTTTGTTGTTTTCAAGAGAACCCAACCCATAGAAGTTCCTAAAAATCCGAGTTTATCCAAATTCATGACCTTGGCAACTTCTTTTGCACTCACAATTCCCATATAAATCTGTTTAAGAGGTTAAGCCAACTACGGTATGGCAACTATTTGAACGGTTTCCCGGGTAATTTGTTTCAAAAGGATCTTCTTCTCTTTCTCCAGCTCCTGTACAGCGACTTCATCAAAATGACGTATGGTGTACAGGGAGACCCCGGTGTTATAGCTCACTCTAAAAGTTGCTTTCAGGTGATTGAGCAACTTTTCTAAGTTATTAAATTTATTGTCAATACACACCGAAAAACTAATGGCCGAGTTCTGAATTAGATCCACTTTGATCTGATATTTATGAAAGAGGCTGAAGATCTCGCTGATATTCTTTTCGAGGATAAACGAAAAATCCAGGGAAGATAATGAGATCAATACCTGATCTTTTTTCACTATAAAACAAGGGATCTTCGGAAGGATTGGCTGCCCTTTTCTCACTGCGGTTCCGGGATTCACCGGGTGCAAAAATGATTTTACATAAAGCGGAATTTCCTTTCGCTGTAATGGCTGCAGGGTCTTGGGATGAATGACCGATGCTCCGTAAAATGCGAGTTCAATGGCTTCTTCATAAGAAATGTGCTCCAGCAGCTGTGGATCCTTAAACACCCGTGGATCTGCATTGAGTACTCCGGGTACATCTTTCCAGATAGTGACACTGTCGGCATTAAGGCAAAAGGCGAAAATCCCGGCGGTATAGTCACTCCCCTCCCTGCCCAAAGTGGTTGAAAAGTTATTTGGATCTGCCCCAATAAACCCCTGTGTGATCGTTAGATTTTGGGGATTTACTCTTAATTTGATCTGCGTCTGGGTTTCCTCCCACTGTACCTGGGCATCCCGATAGGTACTGTCTGTGCGAATGCAAAAACGAGCGTCTAAAAAGTCATTTTTGACATCTTTATAGGAAAAGTAAGTGCTAACGATGGTGGAGGAGAGGAGTTCTCCATAGATTACTACCTGGTCATAGACAAAATCGTAATTGGTAGAACGGTTATGGTTCAGAAAATTCTCCAGCTCTTTAAATAATTCACTTACTGAATTAAAGGCTGAATGATCTTTGTTCTCAAACAGGCCCAGCATGATCTCCAGGTGGTATTCTTTTACCGGTTGAAGAGCACCTTTAAAATTCCCTTTTTGAAGATAATCTTTTACAACTTCTTCAAGGGCGTTGGTGATCTTTCCCATAGCCGAGACCACAACAAGTTTTTCAGCAGTGCCTTCTCCCTGCAATACCTGCAGCACATTCTTTACGCCGGCGGCATCTTTTAAAGATGCACCCCCAAATTTGAAGACCTTCATGAGTTGGTTGCTACGAATTTGGTGATCCCGTTCTCATCCATCTGTACCGTATACCAGTCTTTAAGAATGTTTGCGCCGCTGCGTTCGTAAAAATCTATAGCGTGTTTGTTCCAGTCCAGCACTACCCATTCCACCCGTTTTAAACCCTGTTCCTTTGCATAAGCGATGACCTTACGGTAAAGAGCATTTCCAATGCCTGTGCCGCGCATTTCTTCTCTCACTATGAGGTCTTCCAGGTGAAGTGTTCGGCCCTTCCAGGTGGAAAAACGGTAATAGACCAGAGCCATTCCTTCAATCTTTCCATTGACTTCGGCTACAAAAACGTGGAAAAGGGGATTTTCTCCAAAACCTTCTTTTTCGAGGGTTTCAACTGTGGTGATCACAGCATCGGGTTCATTTTCAAATGCTGCAAGCTCCTTGATAAGTTCCAGTACCTCCGGCATGTCTTCTATTCTCGCGTCTCTAATTTCAGGTTTCATAGATATGGTTTAATGACAAAAATAGAGATTTGATTTTAAGATTAAATTACGAAAACGTTGTAGTGGCTTAGAATAATTTGGTTTAGTTTTGTCCGGTAAAGCATACCAACCACTTCAATGATTAAAAAAAATCAAACATTAGGCGAATTCATAATTGAGAACCAGGCAGAATTTGCTTACTCTTCAGGAGAACTTTCAAGATTAATTAATTCCATCAGGCTCGCGGCAAAAGTTGTGAACCATGAGGTGAATAAAGCCGGACTCGTAGATATCACCGGTGCAGCAGGTGAAACTAACGTGCAGGGGGAAGATCAGCAAAAGTTGGATGTCTATGCCAATGAAAAATTTATTCAAACCCTTACCAACAGAGAAATAGTGTGCGGTATCGCTTCCGAAGAAATGGAAGATTTTATCACCATTGCAGGACAAAATGGTGATCATAAGAACAAATATGTTGTATTAATGGATCCTCTTGACGGAAGTTCCAACATTGACGTAAATGTTTCAGTGGGTACAATTTTCTCTATTTACAGAAGGGTGAGCCCTATTGGCACTCCCGTGCAGCTGGAAGATTTTCTTCAGCCGGGAAATAAGCAGGTGGCTGCGGGTTACATTGTTTATGGAACTTCTACGATGCTCGTTTACACCACGGGCCACGGGGTGAATGGTTTTACGCTCAATCCTGCTCTTGGTTCCTGGTATCTTTCCCATCCTAATATGCAATACCCGGAGGATGGCAGGATTTATTCAGTAAACGAAGGGAACTATGTGCATTTTCCACAAGGTGTGAAAAATTATATTAAGTATTGCCAGGAAGAAAAAGAAGACAGGCCTTATACCTCAAGGTACATTGGGTCTCTGGTTTCAGATTTTCACCGGAATATGATCAAAGGCGGGATCTATTTCTACCCCACAAGTTCTAAAGCTCCGGACGGAAAGCTCAGGTTGTTGTATGAATGTAATCCTATGGCTTTTATTGCTGAACAGGCCGGCGGGAAAGCCAGCGACGGCTTTAACCGAATCCTGGACATCGATCCAAAGGAGCTGCATCAACGCGTACCCTTCTTTTGCGGAAGTAAAAATATGGTGCTAAAGGCCGAAGAATTTATGGCCAAAGACCCTGAATAACATCAGGTTCAAAAAAGCTAATTTCCGAAGAAATTTTGTCTTAATAAAGTCTTGATTCTTGCCTCTTGGTTCTTAGCTCTTTAACACTGCGGTCTATTTTTCTTTATTCAGCAGGTAGCGGTAATCTTCAAAGCTCATTCCGCTAAAGATCTGGATAGAGCGTTTGATGATCCCTTCAGAAACAGATGGAGAGAAGCCAAGGCCTATCGCGTATTTTCGCAGTAGTTCTTCCTCTTCCTCCTCGATATCATGGTCTGAATAAATGATCCTGAATAAATCGTAAAGCCGCTCGAGCCGTCCCTCTACCGAATTATTTGGATGAATAGGAAAGGCATTAGGGTTCTTAAGCACCTTTGTGTATTCATCTTCACCAATGTCCAGTTTCCTTGCGAACCTTTTTAGCTGTGCTTCTTCATATTTATTGATTTCTCCGTCTGCAGCGGCAAGATTGACAATAGCGGCAAAATGCCCTAAATTCCTAAGGTGTTCCCCGGTTCCAAAAAGGTCTGAAAATGACATATCACTAATTTTTTTTCAAATATAGCAAATAGCGCAGTAATTATACTTTGTGTTTGGGGGTTTCCCCTGCCTTCCCGGCAGGGGCCGCGCTTTCCGCTCATAGTCCCTCGCCTTTGCAGGCTGCGGGAGCTATCCGCTGCAATCGCTAACCCATCAAAAAGAGTCTGGCAGTTTTAATTTTTTCCTAATGCTACAGCTGCCCTGTAGAAATATTCCTAACTTGAATTTATGCTGCTTAAAAAACAGAAAAAACCCCTGCTTTGTTTTGATGAGAAAGGGATCTACTGCGAACCCGCAGGAGTCTACCTTGATCCCTGGAAGCCGGTCGATAAAGCCATTATTACTCACGGTCATGCCGATCATTCACGTTGGGGGCATAAGCAGTATATCACCCATCACACCAATGTTCCAATAATTAAACACAGGTTAGGGGATATTGAAGTTTCCGGAAGGGACTACGGCGAAACTTTCAGCATCAATAATGTGAAATTTTCCCTTCATCCTGCCGGGCACATCATAGGTTCTTCCCAGGTGAGAGTAGAGCATAAGGGCGAGGTGTGGGTGTTTAGTGGAGATTATAAGACCGAAGATGATGGTTTGGCTGTGCCCTATGAACCTGTGAAATGCGATGCTTTTATAACGGAATGTACCTTTGGATTACCGGCCTTCAAATGGCTTCCGCAGGAACAGGTGATGAACGATATCAACAGCTGGTGGCAACAGAATCAGTCTGAAGGTAAAACTTCTATTCTCTTCGGATATTCCCTCGGAAAAGCCCAACGGCTGCTGAAATTTTTAGATCCGTCTATAGGTAAGATATTCACCCACGGAGCAATTGAAAACATGACCGAAGTAGTCCGGCCTTTTGCTGAACTTCCGGAAACCACCCGCATCACCAGGGAAACAAAGAAAGAAGAGATCAGAGGCGGTATGGTACTGGCGCCACCCAGTGCCCATGGCAGCACCTGGATCAGGAAAATGGTGCCATACGAGACGGGGATGGCCAGCGGCTGGATGGCTTTTCGTGGCGCGCGCCGCCGCAGGGCCGTTGACCGCGGATTTGTACTCTCAGATCATTGCGATTGGCAGGGTTTATTATCATCTATAAAAGCTACAGGTTGCGACCGGGTGATCTGTACCCACGGCTATTCCGAGATATTTTGCCGGTTCCTTAACGAGATTGGCTACGACGCCCGCACCGCTGATACCCAGTACGAAGGGGAACTGGCAGAGATGAATCCGAAGTCGGAGGATAAGGATATTGACAATGAACAATAATATCAATTAGCAATAAACAATAAAAAAGTGATCAGTGGTCAGTGATCGGTGATCAGAAAAAAGAATAATGAAAAAATTCCATTTTCCCAATTAACCAATTAACCAATCACTAATCACCAAGAACCAGCGTGAACGAATTCGCAGCACTTATAAGGGAACTTGACAGCACCAACAAAACCACGGTGAAGGTGGCGGCGTTGACGCGCTATTTTCAGCGGGTACCGAATAAGGATAAGGTGTGGGCTATAGCTATTTTATCCCATCGTCGTCCGCCAAGGCCAGTCAATACTACCTTGCTTCGCACATTTGCTGCCGACCTGGCCAACATTCCGCTTTGGTTGTTCGAAGAATCCTATCACATTGTGGGTGATTTGGCTGAAACCATTGCCCTTGTAATACCACCGGCAGAAGAATCGAGTGAAAAAAGCTTAACACAATACCTGGAGGAGATTATCGATTTGAAATCAGCCACCGAAGCTGATAAGAAGGAATATCTTCACGAAAATTGGGCGGCACTGAACTATTACGAGCGCTTCGTTTTTACCAAACTGATTACCGGAAGTTTCAGGATTGGAGTGAGTCAGAAGTTGATGACCCGTGCGCTTTCCAAAGCTACAGAAATCGATGAAGATGTGTTGGCCTATAAATTGATGGGCGACTGGGATCCGCAGAAAATTACCTTTCAAAAGCTCATTTTAGAGGAGAATGAAGAAGATTTTCTTTCCAAACCTTATCCCTTCTACCTGGCTTATGCTATCGAAGGCGAACCTGAAGATCTCGGTGATCCTGCCGATTGGAGTGCTGAGCATAAATGGGATGGGATAAGATCACAGGTAGTGATTCGCAACAGGGAGATCTTTGTGTGGAGCCGGGGAGAGGAATTGGTGACCGATAAGTATCCTGAATTTTCTTCCTTTTTGGAGCTCATTCCTGACGGAACAGTAATAGACGGAGAGATCCTGCCGTTTCCTGGTGGAAATATCGGAACCTTCAATGACCTTCAAACCCGCATCGGCCGAAAAACAGTCTCCAAAGCGCTTCTGAATAAAGTCCCTGTGATCCTTAAAGCTTATGATGTGCTGGAGTGGGAGGGAAAAGACATCCGCACTTTGCCCTTTTTGGAAAGAAGAAAGATCCTGGAGAGGCTGCATACAACGGTAGGAACAGAAAAACATCCGTTTCACCTTTCAAAAACAATTTCATTCAATAAATGGGAAGAAGCTGCAGCCGAAAGGGAGCGGGCCCGGGAGGAGAAGAGTGAAGGCTTGATGCTGAAGCGCTGGGATTCCCCTTACCTGGTGGGAAGAAAAAAGGGAGACTGGTGGAAATGGAAGGTAGAACCGCTTACGGTAGATGCCGTTCTCACCTACGCCATGCGAGGCCACGGCCGCCGTTCTAATTTGTTTACAGATTACACTTTCGCCCTGTGGCAGGATGAGGAGCTCGTCACCTTCGCTAAAGCTTATTCCGGACTCACAGATGCCGAATTCCGTCAGGTAGACGCCTGGATTAAAAGAAATACATTAGAACGTTTCGGCCCCGTTCGTTCAGTGAAACCGGAATTGGTTTTCGAAATAGCCTTCGAAGGCATAGCCGAATCCAACCGGCATAAAAGCGGGGTGGCCACCCGCTTCCCGCGGATTTTAAGGTGGAGACAGGATAAGAAAATAGAAGAAGCAAATACAATAGAAGAATTGAAGCAGTTGATTCCTAAGTAAATTGAGGTGCGACGGACCACCCCATCTCCGCTCCGCGGATCCACCCCTCCTTAAAACATGGAGGGGAGCTTTACCGAAACAACTTTGCTGTTTCGCTTGGTAAAACCTGGGTTTAGTAAAGCCAAGAAGTGAAGTAAAATTTTAAATAGTAGTACAAATAGCTCCTTCCCTTGCTAAGGGAACCTGCCTGCCGGCAGGCAGGGGTGGCTCCGGCGAATAGCCGGAGACGGAAGGGTCCAACCACGCAGAATCATGAATAAGAGAGAACTCATAAAACTCGCCAACGACTGGTTCAAATCCCGGTCCTGGAAATCTTTTGCTTTTCAAATGGAGTCCTGGAAGGCATTTTTGGAGGGTAAGCATGGCCTGCTCAATGCCCCCACCGGAAGCGGAAAAACCTATGCCCTATGGATCCCTATTGTTCTCGATTACATCAAGCAAAACCCCGATTATAAAACCAAACATAAACCGGGCTTGAAGGCTATTTGGATCACGCCCCTGCGGGCACTCTCGGTCGAAATTGAGCAGGCAGCCAACAGGTTCGCTCAGGATCTGGGAAGCCAATTGACAGTGGGCATCCGCACCGGGGACACCTCTCAAAAGTTACGTGCCGCCCAGAAGAGACAAATGCCCGACCTTCTTATCACCACACCCGAAAGTCTACAGCTGCTACTTGCTTCAAAAGGCTATGAAAAGGTCTTTCAGGATCTTAATGCGATTGTAATTGACGAGTGGCACGAGCTGCTGGGAACCAAACGCGGAGTGCAGATCGAACTGGCTCTTTCCCGCCTAAAAACTGTAGCTCCAAAAATGAAGATCTGGGGCATTTCTGCTACTATCGGAAACCTTCAGGAGGCACGGGAGGTGCTGCTGGGTCCGGGATCGAAAGCTTTTGAGAATTCGGTGTTGATCAGGGCCGATATTCAGAAGAAGATCACGGTAAAATCTATCATTCCCGAGAAGATGGAAACCTTTCCCTGGAGGGGACATTTGGGGCTGCATCTCATTGATGAGGTGGTTCCTATCATCCGGAAGTCGAGAACTACCTTGCTTTTCACCAATACCCGTTCTCAATGTGAGATCTGGTTTCAAAGAATACTTCAGAAGTATCCGGAGTTCGCCGGGGAACTGGCCATGCACCACGGGAGTATCAATAAAGAGACAAGACTGTGGGTAGAGCAGGCTATCCGGGATGAGCAGCTAAAGGCGGTGGTAGCAACCTCCAGCCTGGATCTGGGAGTGGATTTTGCACCGGTGGAGACCATTATCCAGATTGGGGGACCCAAAGGTGTGGCCAGATTTCTTCAGCGGGCAGGCCGAAGTGGTCACCAGCCGGGAAAAGAGAGTGTGATCTACTTTTTGCCCACCCACGCTATGGAACTTATTGAAGCTTCAGCTTTACAAAAGGCGGTGAAAAATACAGTAGTTGAGGACCGGATCCCGTATCTCAATTCTTTTGATGTTCTGGTTCAGTATTTAACGACTCTTGCAGTTTCTGACGGATTTTTTCCGAAGGATATTTATCCTGAAGTTAAATCCACCTTCTGCTATCAGGCGCTTTCCGAAGAACAGTGGGAATGGCTGCTGAATTTCATCACCCAAGGGAGTCAGACGTTGCAGGCGTATGACGAGTATAAAAAAGTGGAAATCGAGGAGAACGGACTTTTTAAAGTGAACAACAGAGCAGTTGCCATGCGGCATCGCCTGCAGATTGGAACTATTGTGAGCGATGCGGTGCTGGCGGTAAAATATCTTGGTGGCGGCTATATTGGCACTATTGAGGAATGGTTTATTTCTAAATTGAACCCCGGGGATGTGTTCACTTTCGCCGGAAAGAACCTGGAGCTGTACCAGATCAAGAATATGCAGGTTATCGTAAAGAAGTCGAAGGTAAAGAATTCCCGTTTCCCCAGCTGGGCAGGCGGCAGGATGAGTTTTTCGGCACAAATGAGTGAGCTGCTTCGGGAGGAGATGTTTGTAGCTTCAGAAATTGAAGAGGCTTCTTCAGCAGAAACTTCAACAGAACTCCAGGCGATGCATAACATTTTTCAGAGGCAAAAAAGAGAATCCATCATCCCGAAAAAGGATGAATTCCTGATAGAAACCTTTAAAACTCGGGAAGGATATCATGCAATTTTTTACCCTTTTGAAGGCCGCTTTGTACACGAAGCTATGGCAAGTTTACTCGCCTACCGGATCAGTCTGCTGTCACCCATCACTTTCTCTCTTGCCTTTAATGACTACGGATTCGAACTGCTTTCTGATCAGCAGATAGATATGCAGCAGGTGTTTGACAACGACCTTTTTTCTGCCGAATACCTTATGGATGACCTTCAGAAAAGTTTGAACTCGACTGAAATGGCACGCCGGAAATTTCGGGATATTGCCGTCATCGCTGGAATGGTTTTCACCGGTTTTCCGAATAAGATGATCAAGACCAAGCATCTTCAGTCGAATTCCCAGCTTCTTTTCAGCGTTTTCAGGGATTATGAGCCGGACAATTTATTGTTTCAGCAGGCGTTTAGGGAGACATTCGAGCACCAGTTAGAGGAAGGAAGATTAAGATTGGCGATGGAACGCATTTCGGAACAAAAATTGGTCTGGAAGCAATGTGAAAAACCGACACCTTTTGCCTTCCCTATCATTACCGACAGGATGCGCGAGAAATTATCTTCAGAAAAACTGGAGGATAGAATTAAGAAAATGATGGCTCAATGGGGAGACCTGTAGCTTCAAAAATGACAAAAACACTTACACTTTTTAACCAGACTTTTATTTTACATCCTTCCGGAGCTATGTTTTGGGAGGAAGAAGACCTGCTGGTGATAAGTGATGTGCACCTGGGGAAGGTTTCTCATTTCCGGAAATTTGGAAGTGCAGTGCCGCAGAAGGCCATTGCCGGGAATTTCAAAAAAATGGATGAGGTGATCGGCTTTTTTGACCCCTCTAAAATTGCATTTTTGGGAGATCTTTTTCACAGTTCGCTTAATAAGGAATGGCTTCTTTTTGAGCAATGGATGGAAACCGTTTCTGCTGAAGTTATTCTTGTGGAAGGAAATCACGACATTATTTCTCCGCTGAAATACGAAGCCCTCGGAATTTTTATTACTTCGGAAATGGTCATAAAGAATTTCCTTTTCACACATCATCCTGAAGAAAGAGAAGGATTTTTTAATTTTTCCGGACATATACATCCCGGCGTGAAGATCAATGGTCATGGCCGGCAACAACTGAAGCTTTCCTGTTTTTTCAAATCCAAAGATCAGCTCATCCTGCCCGCATTTGGAGAATTCACCGGAAAACACATTCTCATACCGCAGGGAGATGATGAGGTGTATGTGGTGACAAAAGAAGAAGTGATTTATTTGAATGATTGAAAAAGATTCAAGAGCCAAGAGCCTAGAGACAAGACTTATTCATGCTAAACCCTTTAGTTGATTCTTCGAAATTGAGATAGAAATTAATTATCTTAGTAAAATGGAGCCAAATATAAAAATTAAGATAGTGAAATTGTTGGATGAGATGCCAGAGGATTTGCTGAAGGAGGTCTATATTGTTCTTGAAAATTATGTGGAGGAAAAACCAAACAAATTAAAACTGTCCAGGAACCTCAATAAAATTCTTGAAGAGGATCAAAACCTTCTCCAAAGACTTTCAAAATGATCTCATTAGATGAGGTACTGCAAATCCATGAGATCCTTATAAAGCGATTTGGAGGTACTTCCGGATTGAGAGATAAGAACCTTCTTGAATCTTCTTTGCAGAGACCGTTCGCTACCTTTGATGGAGAAGAACTCTATCCAACTTCCGTTGAAAAAGCCGCTGCGATTATAGAAAGTATAGTGTCAAACCATCCTTTTATGGACGGGAATAAAAGGACCGGGTATACTGTGATGAGATTAATACTCTTGAATGAAAATTTAGATATTTCTGCTTCAGAAGATGAAAAATATGATTTTGTAATCCGAATAGCTGAAGGTAAATCTGATTTCGAACAAATCAAGAAATGGATTAACGAGAATTTGAAGAAGTGATAACCTTGTTGCCTGAGACTAAAATTTCACACAGAGTCCACAAAGTTTAAAAAGAAAGATCACAAAGAGATCTACGGACATCAGCGAAATCTGCGGGAACCTTATAAGCAAAGGCAACAGCTGAAAAACTCATAACGTTCCAATTAACCAATCCCCAATTAACCAATCCCTTCTCTCTAATTTAACTTCTGTTTAAAACTCACCCCCTTTAAGCATTGAACTATAAACTTTATCTTTGCCCCAAATTTTTAATTTTTGAGTAAATCTTCTATTGCCCAAAGCTTTGCACAGTCGGCTCAACAGCTTGAACTGGGGAAAGCCCTTGCCCTGCCGCGAACTCATGTTGAACTCAAAGGCCTTGTTGGGTCGGCACTTTCGTTTGTGGTGGCGAACGCTTTTGAGGAAGCTGAAAAGCCTTTTTTGCTGATCTTCAATGACAAAGAAGAGGCTGCTTATTATCTAAATGACCTCGAGCAGCTGTTGGGTGATAAGAATGTGCTATTCTATCCCGGAAGTTATCGCCGGCCTTACCAACTGGAGGAAACCGATAATGCCAATGTACTGCTGCGGGCAGAAGTGCTCAACAGAATCAATTCCCGAAAGAAACCGGCTCTAATAATAACTTACCCGGATGCTCTTTTTGAGAAGGTAGTAACGCGGAAGGAACTTGAGAAAAATACGCTGAAGATCAAAGTTGGCGACGAACTGTCCATTGATTTTGTAAACGAGGTGATGTTCGAGTACAAGTTCCAAAGGGTGGACTTTGTGACCGAACCCGGAGAGTTTTCCGTGCGTGGAGGGATCCTGGATGTATTCTCTTTTAGTAATGATGAGCCTTACAGGATAGAGTTCTTTGGAGATGAGGTGGAAAGCATCAGGACCTTTGATGTGGAGACGCAGCTGTCGACAGATCAGGTGAAGAAGATCAGTGTGATCCCGAATGTGGAGCACAAAAGGCTTCAGGAGGTGCGGGAGAGTTTTCTGAAGTATATTTCAGATAAGACAGTGATCTTTAGTCAGGATCCGTCGCTGATGTTTGACAGGATTGACAAGCTCTTCAGCAAAGCCGAAGAAGCATTCAAGGATCTTTCCGAAGAAATTAAGCATAACGAACCGGAAGAATTGTTCTGCAATTCGGCACTTTTGAAAGAGCAGATGCAGGAGTATTCGCTGGTAGTGACAAGTTCAAACCAGATCCTGAAACAAGTTCAGGGTGACGCAGAGGTTAAGCAGATTGCATTCAGCACAAAACCGCAACCTTCCTTCAACAAGAATTTTGAGCTGCTTATTCAGAACCTGAGGGAGAATACGGAAGATGGTTATACGAATTATATTTTTTGTGTCAGCGAGCAGCAGGCCAAGCGTTTCCATGACATTTTTGACGATATGGAGGGGGAGGTGAAGTATAAGACCGTGGTGCTTTCCATGTATCAGGGATTTATTGATGATACTTTGAAGATGGTTTGCTATACAGATCACCAGATCTTTGAGCGCTACCACAAATTCCACCTAAAGAACGGCTATGCAAAGAAGCAGGCGATCACGCTGAAGGAGCTCACCAACCTGGAAGTAGGGGATTATGTAACCCATATTGACCACGGAATAGGGAAGTTTGGCGGACTGCAAAAGATAGACGTCGAGGGCAAGAAACAGGAGGCGATCAAACTTATATATGGGGAGCGGGACATTCTGTACCTGAGTATTCACTCGCTGCACAAGATCTCAAAATATAACGGCAAAGACGGGAAGCCGCCCAAGATCTATAAACTGGGAAGCAACGCCTGGAAGAACCTGAAACAAAAGACCAAGGCGCGGGTAAAACATATCGCCTTCAACCTTATTGAGTTGTACGCGAAGCGCAGGCTGCAGAAAGGTTTTGCCTACGGGCCTGATTCTTACCTGCAGCACGAGCTCGAGGCCTCCTTCCTTTATGAAGACACGCCCGATCAAAGTACCGCCACAGCAGATGTAAAGGCCGATATGGAAAATGAACGGCCCATGGATCGCCTGGTGTGTGGGGATGTTGGCTTCGGAAAGACAGAAGTTGCGATAAGAGCAGCTTTTAAAGCAGTAGACAACGGAAAACAGGTGGCTGTGCTGGTGCCCACAACAATTTTGGCCTTTCAGCATTACAAGACCTTCACCGAACGCCTGAAGGATTTCCCCGTAACTGTAGATTATCTGAACCGCTTTAGAACGGCAAAAGAAAGAAAGACCACGCTGGAAGAGCTGGAGAATGGAAAGGTAGATATCGTCATAGGTACTCATCAACTAGTTAATAAGGCGGTAAAATTTAAAGATCTGGGGCTGCTGGTTGTGGATGAGGAGCAGAAATTCGGGGTGGCCGTAAAAGACAAGCTGAAGACCATCAAAGAAAATGTCGATACGTTGACGTTGACAGCAACGCCCATTCCGCGTACGCTGCAATTCAGTTTGATGGCTGCAAGGGATCTTTCTACGATTACTACTCCGCCGCCAAACCGATATCCTATCGAGTCGCATGTGATCAGATTTTCAGAAGAGACCATTCGCGACGCGATCTCTTATGAGATCCAGCGGGGTGGGCAGGTATTTTTCATCCATAACCGGGTGGAAAATATCAAAGAAGTTGCAGGTATGATACAGCGCCTGGTTCCTGATGCAAAGATCGGGATTGGGCATGGTCAAATGGAAGGGAAGAAGCTGGAGACTTTGATGCTGAAGTTCATGAATGGGGAATTCGACGTGCTGGTTTCGACAACAATCGTGGAAAGCGGACTCGATGTGCCAAACGCAAATACCATTTTCATCAATAACGCGAATAACTTCGGGCTCTCAGACCTTCACCAAATGCGTGGGCGGGTAGGCCGGAGCAACAAAAAAGCATTCTGCTATTTCATCACTCCGCCGTACTCGGCAATGACCGATGATGCCCGGAAGCGGATCACAGCCCTGGAGCAATTCAGCGAACTGGGCAGCGGGTTCAATATTGCGATGAAAGATCTTGAAATTCGTGGCGCAGGTGACCTTTTAGGAGGGGAACAAAGCGGATTCATCAACGAAATTGGCTTTGACACTTACCAGAAGATCCTGAATGAAGCCATAGAGGAACTGAAGGAAAATGAATTCAGGGATCTGTATGATGGCCAGGACACAGACGATAAGGAATACGTAAAAGATACGCAGATCGACACCGACTTTGAACTGTTATTCCCGGATGATTATATCAACAATATTTCTGAAAGGCTGAACCTTTACACCCAGCTCAACAACCTGAAAACCGAAGACGAGCTTCAGAAATTTGAAGCCGAACTCGTGGACCGGTTTGGGGAATTGCCTGCAGAGGCCGAAGATCTTTTGAACAGCGTCCGTATCAAATGGATAGCTTCGAAGATTGGGCTTGAGAAGATCGTGATGAAGCAGGGCAAACTGATAGGCTATTTTATTGCCGATCAACAGTCGCGTTTCTACCAGAGCAAAGCCTTTACCAGAGTGCTGCAATATGTGCAAACGCATCCTCACAGCTGCACCATGAAGGAAAAGAAGACCCGCAGCGGGCTGAGGTTGTTGCTGACGTTTGAGAAAGTGACGTCTGTGGATCGTGCTTTAAAGGTGCTACAACCGCTTGATGTGAAGGCGACGGTTGAGGTACAGGAAAAGTAATACTTCTTAAAAATGACATTTTTGAGAGGTGATCTTGAGCAGACCTAACAGTCAAAACCTGTTAGGAGTCTTTCATTTCCCTAAAATACCCTTAAGAGCTTCTGCTGTTTTTACTGCTTTGCTTAACTTGTAGGAAATCAATTATTTCTAACCAACCGGCATAAGCATGCGGCAGCTTATTATTAAAGTTCCAAAAGGCAATAAAGAAGAAATTCTGGGGCTGGTAACAGAATTTAAAGGCAAGAACACCATCTGTCTTTCTGAAGAAAAACATGATGTTTTTGTGCTTTTTCTGCCCAACCAGAAAGTGAATAACTTCCTCAAACACCTTGATAAATATGAGCAACCCGAGATAAGCCTCATTCCGCGTGGAGTGATCACTCTTTATCCTCCTGCTTCAGATTCTCCCGACCAGGTGGCCGATGTACAGCCAAAAAGTTCCCTGGAGATCTACCTTGGAGGCATTCAAAGTGTAGGTTCTATAAAAGGCCTTATTGGATACTCTATTGCGGCCGGGATAATTGTTTGGATAGGGCTTTACACTACCACTGTTTTCTTGCTGGTGGCAGCCATGTTGGTGGCTCCCTTTGCGGGACCTGCCATGAATGCCGCCCTGGCAACTTCAGCCGGGAAAATGCCGCTTCTAAAAAGTAGTCTGGCACGTTATGGGCTGGCAATTGGTACAGGGATCCTCGTAAGTTTTCTTATGACCGTGATCTTTCCGCTGGAGACCCTCACCCCATTAATGGTAGAAATAAGTCAGGTATCAAAAGTGGCAATTTTACTACCTCTAATATCGGGTTTTGCAGGAGCAATAAATATTGTGCAGTCCGAAAGAGATAGCCTGGTATCGGGTGCGGCGGTAGGGATACTTGTTGCTGCCTCACTTGCCCCGCCGGTAGGACTCATAGGTGCGGGGCTGTATTTACTGGACTGGGAGATCATTAGCAGCAGTGTATTCCGTGTAGTCCTGCAGCTGTTGGGAATTCACCTGGCTGCCACACTCGTTTTCTATTTCTACGGAAAAGTTACTCCCAAAGGAGTCCGTTTTTTGCAGGGAAGCAGCAAGATGACCTGGTTCACCAGCTCATTCGTAGTGCTGGCAATTGCCGGAATGATGTTTTGGCAGTTCAGCCGGCCTCCATTTCTGCGCAAGGCCAGTATGAATACCGAGCTTACCGAAGAACTCGATAAAGCGCTCAATGAACTTGAATATATTGAGGTAATAGGAAAAGATGTGAACTTTACCAATACCAGGATAAAGGGGAACCCCACAGTGAGCTATAATGTGACCGTGCTTCCTAAAGATACCGGTTTAGCTGACGCTGTTCTGAAAAAAAGAATAATAGATCACCTTAAACAAAATATTAAACATCAGGACGACAATATCTATGAGGTATACCAGGTAAACATAGCAGAAGACTAGAATGAATTCAGGAACAGATCATGGATGATACTACATTTTTATGGAACGGGGTCCAGCCGCTAATAAGGATCGTGGTTGTGGGGGTTACGGCCTATTTGGCCATTGTCCTTATCTTAAGGGTCTCGGGTAAAAGAACCCTTGCCAGCATGAGTGCCTTTGATTTTGTAATTGCCGTGGCTGTGGGTGCTGTTTTCGGCCGTACTCTTACCACCAAGGATCTTTCAATTTCCGAAGCCGTGACTGCCTTTATTTTACTTGCTGTTTTACAGTTCATTTTTGCCTATTTTGAAGGAAAGTCAAAGGTGTTCAAGAAGATATTCAATACTTCGCCAACCCTGCTTTTCTATGATGGAAAGTTTATTGAAAAGAACCTTCATAAAGAGAGATTGGACGAAAGTAAAGTACTTAGTGCAGTCAGAAAAAAAGGCTTTGGCAGTATGGACGATGTTGCCGCCGTGATTCTGGAGATCGATGCCCAGCTTTCGGTAATCGGAAAATCAAAGGAAGGTAAATCTTCAACTTTTCAAGAACTACTGGACGAAACGGAGCTTTAAAAATGTAGAAAGGCATCCTCAATGTGCTCCAGCCTTGTCCCCGCTTTGTTCTTTATGATGGCCACTATGTCAAAACGTACCTCGACGTCCAGGTTATGCTCATTCACAAAATGATCAATAGCTTTTACCAGCTGTTTGATCTGTTTCTTTTTTACAAAATCCTGAGGATCTCCAAAATCGGGAGTGCTGCGGGTTTTGACTTCGACCACCGCAAGAATATTGTTTTTCCTGGCAATGATATCGACTTCGGCTTTTTGGTAAATGAAGTTGCGGGCCACGACTTCGTATCCCTTAGCCAAAAGATGGGTGACAGCCATCTCTTCTCCCTTTTTCCCAAGTTCATTATGTTGTGCCATACGGGATGGAAATTATGAGGTTCCAAAAATGATAAAGAGATTACTCCTTTTTGGAACCTGCTATTCAGGTTGGTAAAGCACAGCCTGCACTTTTAAATTAAGGGCTTCAATTTCTTCAGGAGTGGCATCCACGATCTGGTCTCCAATAAATTTTCCGGGAGGTGTATTTTGCGGCGCCAAAAAGACGCGAATATTGGAGTCGGAAAGTTTTCCGCCGTTCCAGTCCACAGCACCACTGTAATCCCATCCAAAACCATAGAATTTGATTGAATTACCGTTTAGGCGCACCAATTCTTCATAGGTGGTACCAACTTTAATTCCGTCAAGGGCTTCCCAGCGTCCATTCTTATCAAAACGCAGTTGATGAAGTTGAGTGCGGGCATCATCTTTCCAGGTGATCAAAAGCTCATCTGAAGTGCCCGGATATAAGATGCTGTAAGGTCTTTCCACAGTGCCTTCCTCAAAAAGATCTGTGCCTTCAGAGATTTGAGCATCGGGATATATGGTATTTAGATCATTCGCGGCAATAACTTCGGCCAGGTTCACGAGCTGGAATTTTTCCGCAGATGAAGAACTAACTTTTTTGCTTTTACAGCCTGCAGCTATTAAAAGCAGCCCCAGGATAAGAATTTTTCTCATGCTTAGTTTTTTATAAAATTGCGGAACATTTAGCGCACCTCCATCCCCTTTTACTAAAATTTAACGTGTAATCCCCTGCACTTGCTTAACTTTACAGCCTTTAAATTTGTACATGAATTCACCAAAAAGATATACGATCACAGCGGCCCTTCCTTATACCAACGGGCCCATACATATTGGCCATTTAGCAGGAGTTTACGTCCCGGCAGATATCTATGCGCGTTTCCAGAGAATGCAGGGGAAAGATGTGGCTTTTGTGTGTGGGAGTGATGAGCATGGGGTTCCAATCACCATCAAAGCAAAAAAGGAAGGCGTTTCTCCTCAGGATGTGGTTGATAAGTATCATAAGATCATCAAGCAAAGCTTCAGGGACTTCGGAATTTCTTTCGACAACTATTCCCGTACCTCTGCTAAAGTTCACCATAAAACGGCTTCGGAATTTTTTAAAAAATTATACGATGCCGGAAAGTTTACCGAAGAAACTACGCAGCAGCTTTACGATGAGGAGGCAGAACAATTCCTGGCAGATAGATTTGTAGTAGGTACCTGCCCCAAGTGTGGCTATGAAGAAAGCTACGGTGACCAATGTGAGAAATGCGGTACCAGCCACAATGCGACCGATCTGATCAACCCGAAGTCTACATTTTCTGGCTCAAAGCCTGTGCTAAGGGAAACACGCCACTGGTTTTTGCCCCTTGATCAATATGAGACCTGGTTAAAAGACTGGATTCTGGAAGGACATAAAAAAGACTGGAAGCCGAATGTTTACGGACAGGTGAAATCATGGATCGATGATGGTTTAAGACCAAGAGCAGTGACGCGCGATCTCGATTGGGGGATTCCTGTACCTGTTGAAGGTGCCGAAGGCAAGGTGTTGTATGTGTGGTTTGATGCGCCAATCGGTTATATCTCTTCAACAAAGGAATGGGCCGAAAAGACCGGAAGGGATTGGGAGCCTTATTGGAAAGATGAAGACACCAAACTTCTGCACTTTATTGGAAAGGATAATATCGTTTTCCACTGTATTATTTTCCCTGCAATGCTAAAGGCCGAAGGCAGCTATATTTTGCCTGATAATGTGCCGGCCAATGAATTCCTGAATCTCGAGGGTAACAAGCTTTCTACCTCCAAGAACTGGGCGGTGTGGTTGCATGAATATCTGGAAGAATTTCCCGGGCAGCAGGATGTGCTGAGGTATGCACTTACAGCGAATGCACCCGAAACAAAGGATAACGACTTTACCTGGAAAGATTTCCAGGCGAGAAATAATAACGAACTGGTTGCCATTTTTGGAAACTTCATCAACCGGGTAGTAGTACTTACCAATAAATACTATGACGGGATTGTTCCTAACCCTGCAGAATTTTCGGAAGTTGATGAACAGACTTTGGCAGAGCTTAAAGCCTATCCTGCAGTGATCGCCAGTTCCATTGATCGCTACAGGTTTAGAGAGGCGCAGGGTGAATTGATGAATGTTGCCCGCCTCGGGAATAAATATCTGGCAGATGAAGAGCCGTGGAAACTTATCAAGACCGATGAGGAAAGGGTAAAGACCATCATGTATGTAGCGCTGCAGATAGCTTCTGCATTGGCCACCTTGAGTGAACCTTTCCTGCCATTTACTGCAGAAAAATTAAAGAGGATGCTTGATCATGGAAGATCATCTTCAGAAGCAACGATCAACACAGGCGGTGCAACTCCTGAAATTTCCGAGGAGAATGAATGGGAGCAGATTGGCGGAGACGCAGAATTATTACCTGCCGGACATCAAATAGGAAAGGCAGAACTGCTTTTCTTAAAAATTGAAGACGAACAAATTCAGAAGCAATTGGACAAACTGGAAGCAACCAAAGCCGCAAACTTAGCCGATAACAAAAAAGCCGAACCCCAGAAGGAAACCGCCACTTTTGAAGATTTCTCAAAAATGGATCTTAGAGTGGGGACTATTGTAGAAGCCGCAAAAATGCCGAAGGCCAATAAACTTTTGGTGCTGAAAGTGGATACCGGATTAGATGTTCGGACCATTGTTTCCGGAATAGCTGAAAGCTTTAAGCCCGAAGATATTATTGGAAAGAAAGTAACTGTTCTTGTAAATCTCGCTCCGAGAAAATTACGCGGCGTAGAAAGTGAAGGGATGATCCTAATGACCGAAAATGCTTCGGGTAAACTGGTATTTCTTAATCCCGACGAAGACGGGGTGAAGGAGGGAACGGTGATTTCTTAAAATCAGATCTCGGCTCCGGCTACCTGAGCGGCATTCGATAGGCCTGAGTTGACAGCAAACTGTATCCACGAGCGGTGTCGTATCCAAATGCCTCCCCGAGCGGAGTCGTATTCAAAGGTCTCCCCGAGCGGAGTCGAGGGGTTTCTTGGGAAGACGAATTTCGTTTCTGCATAAGAGATTTTTAGGAGTCTTTTAATGGGGTTAGCGGTAAAGGAAGTAGTTAGGTAGTTGCCGTAGGCTTGAGATCTCGACTCGGCTCGACCTGATAAAACAATTGTCTCCCGGAGCAGCCTGTGCTGAGCGGTGAAGTAGAGTCGAGGGGTTGATTTTGAAGACGCTCAAAATTCGGTTAGATGAAGTTGTATTTTGTATACATTCTTGAATGCTCAGATAAACTTCTATACACAGGAATAACAAATGATATTTCCAGAAGGTTAGATGAGCATAATGCAGGTGTAAACAAGAACAGTTTCACGTTTAAAAGGAGACCCGTAGAAGTTATTTTTCATCAGGAATTTAAGGATGTGAATCAGGCAATCTGGTTTGAAAAGAAAATCAAAAGGTGGAGCGCCCAGAAGAAGAGGGCTTTAGCCAATGATGATGAAATGCTCTTAAACTGCTGGCTGAATGCAGAAATGAGAGTCATTCTAAAAATAAGTATAATTAAAAGGGCAACTTTTAAAGAGGCCTGTACCAGCCGGTCTTGAGGGATAGTCGAAAGGCTCGACCTGAGATGACGTTGTCTCCTGGGCATCTCGTCTGCGAGCGGCATAGGCTTTGTCAAAGGATCTCATATGAAAAAGCATTAATATTAGATACTAAAACTAGGTCTCGACTCCGCTCGACCAGACAATTGGTAGCGATAGTCTACGCTCGACCTGACAAAAAAATGCTAAAAATCGCTTTCCATCCAATTTACGTACTGCCTTTACCCAAAGGCCACCGTTTCCCGATGGAAAAGTATGAGCTGGTGCCGCAACAACTTTTACACGAAGGAACCTGTTCTCAGGATAATTTTTTTGAACCCGATTATCCCGATGAAGCCGATGTCCTTGCTGTTCACGACCAGAGTTATGTCGAAGCCCTGAAAGATCAAACCCTCAGCTACAGGGAAGCCAGGAAAATTGGGCTGCCATTGTCTGAACGGCTTGTGGAAAGGGAATTCATTATTACTTCCGGAACTATTAAGGCAGCCGAATATGCCCTGAAAAATGGAGTAGCCATGAACATTGCGGGGGGCACTCACCACGCTTATACCAATCAGGGAGAAGGATTTTGTATGTTCAATGATCAGGCGGTAGCGGCGAGATGGCTGCAGCGGAACAATTTGGCAAAGAAGATTTTAATCGTCGACCTGGATGTGCACCAGGGAAACGGAACGGCGGAAATTTTTCAGAATGATCCTTCGGTTTTCACGTTTTCCATGCACGGCAAAAACAATTACCCCTTCAAAAAGGAAAAATCTGACCTTGATATCGAATTGGAAAACGGCACAGGAGACGAGGAATATCTCAAGATCCTCAAGAAAACTTTGCCCCGCCTAATCGAGGAACAAAGACCTGACTTTATTTTCTACCTGAGCGGCGTTGACATCCTGGCGACTGATAAACTTGGGAAACTCGGCTGCACCGAAGCCGGATGTAAGGAACGGGATCGTTATGTACTACAGACCTGTCACGATTTAAAGATCCCCGTGGAGGTGAGCATGGGTGGTGGCTATTCGGCCCACATCAGGAATATTGTAGATGCACACGCGAACACTTTTCGGCTGGCGCAGGAGATATATTTTTAGGCTCTTTTTCAGAAAATTGCAGGAATATTTTTTATAAGTACTGTGGCTCAATGGATTAAATTATTAAATTTAATCACCCTCCGCCTTTTTTAATCTAAAACTTTATTTATGAAAAGAGTTTCTTTGCTGCTCTTGTTCCTGCTGCTTCTTGTTCAGGAACAAAATGCCCAGACCTTCAAGGCTGATGACATTGACATTAAGTACGAAAAGTTTGTTTTGCCTAATGGACTTACACTTTTAGTACATGAAGACCACAAAGCACCAATTGTAGCCGTCAACGTATGGTATCATGTAGGCTCTAAAAATGAAAAACCCGGAAAAAGCGGTTTTGCACACCTTTTTGAACATTTAATGTTCAACGGAAGTGAAAATTACAATGATGATTATTTTCAGGCAATCGAAAGGATTGGGGGTACAGATGTAAATGGGACCACCAACCAGGACCGGACAAATTATTTCCAGAACGTCCCGGTCTCGGCACTGGACCAGGTCTTGTTCCTGGAGTCAGATCGTATGGGTCATCTGCTTGGAGCCGTCGACCAGGAACTACTTGATGAACAACGGGGAGTGGTTCAGAATGAAAAAAGGCAGGGGGAGAATCAACCTTATGGCCAGCAATGGAATTATCTTACCAAAGCCATGTATCCAAAAGGTCATCCTTACTCCTGGACGGTCATTGGAGAAATGGAAGATCTAAACGCCGCTTCCCTGGAAGATGTACATGAATGGTTTAAATCTTATTATGGAGCAGCTAACGCGGTTGTTGTTATTGCCGGAGATATTAAACCAAAGGATGCTCATGATAAAGTACTGAAGTATTTCGGGGATATACCGGCTGGTCCCACCATCGAGCGACAGGAGGTGAATATTCCGGTTCATAATGGTAACACCTATCAGGTTTATGAAGACAGGGTGCCCGAGAGCAGGGTGTTGTTCGCATGGAATACACCGCAGTACGGAAGCCGGGAAGATATTTATTTCGATCTTATTTCGGCTATTCTGAGCAGCGGAAAAAATTCACGACTTTATAAGAAGCTGGTTTATGAAGATCAGACAGCTTCCAGCGTACAGGCATTCCAGGCTTCAGGAGAAATTGCGAGCCGCTTCATAAGTTACGCAAACGTAAAACCGGGTGAAGATGTGGAAAAAGTAGAAAATGTGCTTCTGAATGAAATTCAGAACCTGGCGGAAAACGGTCCTACCGAAGCCGAGCTGAAAAGGGTTAAAGCCGAATATATGGCCAATTTTATCAAAGGCCTTGAACGAATCGGCGGATTTGGAGGAGTGTCTGATATACTTGCCTCAAGCCAGACTTACCACGATGATCCTACCCACTATAAAAAAGTTCTTAAGTATGTTGAAAATGCGACTCCTCAGGATATTCAGAAAACTGCCCAGAAATGGCTGAGTCAGGGGAGGCATACTTTAATAGCTAATCCTTTTCCGGAGTATTCTGTGACAAAATCTGAAGTTGACAGATCAAAGTTGCCTGAACTTGGGGAGCAAAAAGCTTCCAAATTTCCGAAGATAGAAAGAGCCACCCTTTCTAATGGTATGGAGATCGTGCTGGCGAAACGCGAGGGAGTGCCTACTATTGTGATGGATCTAATGTTCGATGCGGGACATAAGAGTGATCACCTTAGCAGCCCCGGGACTGCAGAACTGTCAATGAACCTTCTTGATGAAGGAACAAAGAATATGAATTCTCTTGAAATAAGCGAAAAACTGCAGCTTTTAGGAGCAGAGCTCAACTCCCGGTCAGATTTGGATTTCTCTACACTAAGCCTTAGGACGCTTAAGCCAAGCCTGGATGAAAGTTTGGAACTTTTATCTGATGTTATTCTGAATCCTTCTTTTCCGCAGGAGGAATTTGACAGGCTACAAATGGAGCAACTTAATACAATAAAGCGGGAAAAGTCAGAACCAATAAGCATGGTCCTCAGGGTAATGAGTAAATACCTGTATGGCGAAGATCATCCCTACGGAAGTCCTTTCACCGGTACCGGTTATGCCGAAACCGTCGAAAATCTTAAGCGGGCAGATGCGGTGAAATTCTACGAAACCTGGATAAGGCCTAATAACGCGACTCTGGTCGTCACCGGCGATATCAATATGGATGAGCTAAAGTCCAAGCTGGAGAAAAGTCTCAAAGACTGGAAAAAGGCCGATGTGCCTCAAATCACATTCAGCAAACCTAAAACAGATACGAAAAACACGCTATACCTCATTGACCGGCCAGAATCGCAACAGTCGGTGATCATTGCCGGGCACCTTACCGAGAAGTACGGCGACCTTTCAGAAATGGCAGTGGAGCAGATGATCAGCATCCTGGGTGGTGATTTTACGTCAAGAATTAATATGAATTTGCGAGAAGACAAACATTGGGCTTATGGAGCCGGAGGCTTTGTATTGGGGGCGAAAGAAGAAAGACCATTTCTCGTTTATGCCCCTGTACAAACAGATAAATCGGCAGAATCTGTGACCGAGCTGCGCAAGGAGCTAAGTGAATTTGTGAGCACAAGACCTGTCACCGGCGAAGAGCTCGAAAAAGTGAAGACCAACAGTGTCTTAGGTTTACCGGGGAAATGGGAAACCAATGCTGCTGTGAACAATTCTCTCTCTCAACTTGTCATGTATGATCTGCCCGATGATTATTATGAGAATTATGACCAGAATGTACGGAATCTGAGCCTGACTGATGTGCGGGACGTAAGCGAACAGGTGGTGAAACCGGAAAAAGTGAATTGGTTCATGGTTGGGGACAAAGCAAAAATAGCATCAAAGCTGGACGAACTGGGTTTCGACCAGATCGTGGAAATAAATGCTGAGGGAGAACCTCTCAAACCCACGATTCAAAAGAAGGAACCCGTGCAGGAATCCCGGATTGATTAATAAAAAAATCCCACCTGTCCGGTGGGATTTTTTAATCCTCTTTTCTTAAATATCCATTGTCTGGTCTGCATTTTCGGGCGTGCTATTTCTCTGCCTCTTTCTCCGGCAGGATCAGTTCCCTGCAGACTACTTCAGTCACATATTTTTTGATCCCGTTCTTATCTTCATAGCTGCGGCTATTGAGTTTGCCTTCAATTTCAATTTCCCTGCCCTTAGGCACCTGTTTCTCTACTACTTCGGCCAGTTTGCCCCAGGCAACTACATTGTGCCATTGAGTGACGGTTGTTTTTTCCCCATTCTGCCGGGTAAAGGTTTCTCTAGTAGCAATGGAGAATTTTGCAAGTTTTGTTCCGGTGCTAAGGATCATGATCTCCGGTGCTTTCCCTACGTTGCCCGAGAGTTGCACATTGTTCTTTAGTGTATTCATGATAGTATGAATTATGTTGGACAGATCGTTATTTTCCGAGAAGCAGTACTTCATTGCAGATGACTTCGGTTATGTATTTTTTCACTCCGTCTTTGTCATCATAACTACGGCTGGTGAGTCTGCCCTCCAGGCCTATCTCTTTTCCTTTTGGAACATAGTTTTCTATAAGTTCGGCGATCTTTCCCCAGGCGACCACATTGTGCCACTGGGTGTCGGTTACCTTTTCTCCCTTGTTATTCTTATAGGTTTCATTAGTGGCGATAGAAAATTTCGCCATTTTCTTACCTGAATCAAAAGTGAGGATCTCCGGAGTGTTTCCTACATTCCCTATCAACTGTACTTTATTTCTTAATGCATTCATGACTGTATATTTTTAATGTTATTTTATAAGATCAATATTATTGTTTGCCAAGCAGGAGAACTTCGCTGCATAATACTTCGGTGACATACCCTGTTTTTCCGTCTTTGTCATCGTAGGTACGGCTGGTTAATTTTCCTTCCACACCTATTTCTTTTCCTTTAGAGACATAATTTTCAATGAGCTCTGCAGTTTTCCCCCAGGCAACAACATTGTGCCACTGCGTATCGGTGACTTTTTCTCCTTTGCTGTCCTTGTAGATCTCATTAGTGGCAATGGAGAACCTTGCCATTTTTTTACCCGATTCGAAGCTAAGGATCTCCGGTGCGTTGCCTACATTCCCAATCAACTGTACTTTGTTTCTTAATGCGTTCATGATATAAAGAATTAAATAAGTTGAAAATCATTCGTTCATTTCAACAGGACAAACATACTTCTGTTCTCAAACCATAATCGGTTGATAATGATTTGTTTTCGTTTAAATCCATTTGTAAGCGTTTGTAAACGAATAGAAAACAGCTCAATTTTATTTCGTATTATTACAGGAAGCCTATAAAACATGCTGGAATAGGCTAAAATCAGAAAACAAACCTGTTAGATGAACGAAAGAGCGTTTTGGAAATATTACCGCGATTTTAATTTGTATAACCTGGTGTTTTCGGCAATCAGCGGAATCTATTTCGGAATTGCGAGCGGTCTTTTTATTTTCCTGAGCTTTGGAATGTTGATCGGGTTTTTTGGGTTCCGCTTTTTCAGGAGCAATGAATACTACCTGTATTACAATCTCGGCTTCACCAAAAAATTCCTGATCAAGAAGGTGTGGATCTGCAATCTCATATTTGCAGGACCTGTATTTCTCCTTATTATCCTTTTCCTATGAACAGGCTGGAAGTCGCAGAGGTAAACAAGACCTTCGGAAAAAGGCAAATTCTGAACAGAGTTTCCTTCAGCTGTAAAACCGGCGAAATTATTGGCCTTTTTGGAAGGAATGGTTCGGGTAAATCCACTCTGCTCAAAGGAATAACGGGAACTTTGAGTATGGATTCCATAACGATTTATATAAATGGGGAAAATACGCAGGCTTCGGAAATCTTTCCGAAGAAACTGATCGGATTTTTGCCCCAGGACAGTTTCCTTCCAAAAGAGATGAAGGTGCGGGATGTCATCCCCCTCATGTTTCCGAAGGGAGAGGAGCAGGATAAAATTTTCCATGCAGACGGGGTCGCAGCCTTTGATAGCCGGAGGGTAGGAAAATTATCTTTGGGTGAGTTAAAGTACCTGGAGTTGCTGTTGCTCTCACAGCTTCCGCAGCCATTCTTTTTGCTGGACGAACCTTTATCCATGTTAGAACCCATGTACATCGAAAAAGCCAAAAAATTGCTGCTGTCGCTCAAAGCGACCAAAGGCCTGGTGATCACCGACCATTATTATAAAGACGTACTTGAAATTGCCGATCGCAGCCTTGTCCTTAAAGCCGGAAGTGCTTACGCTGTAGAGAATGAACAGGACCTGGCCCGGCATGAATATATAAATGCATAAGAAATGAAACCAGCCCCGGCTAAAGAAATAAGGGATGAATTAAAACACCAGGACCGGGAAGAACTCCTGCAAATTGTGTTGAGATTATCCCGTTTTAAGAAGGAAAACAAGGAGTTGCTTACTTATCTCCTGTTTGATGCTAACGATGAAGAAGAGTATAAACAAAAGGTGAAAGCCGAAATCGATTCCGAATTTGCCGCTATGAACCGGAACAACTTTTACTACACGAAAAAAAGTATGCGCAAGCTGCTCAAAAATGTAAAAAAATACAGCCGTTATTCCGGGAAAAAAGAGACCGAACTGGAACTAATCATTTACTTCCTCCTTAAAATGAATGATTTTAAACCATCAATTCATCGCAACAAAATCCTGAAAAATATGTACGACCGGCAGCTGGAGCTCGTGAAGAGAAATATGGAAAAACTGCACGAAGATCTGCAATACGACTTAAACCTGGAGCTGGAGAAGCTTAGCTAGTATTGAGTATTTAGTATTGAGTATTGAGTATTGAGTATTGAGAAAAAGTATTAAAACCTGAGAAGTGAGTATTGAAAATTTTGGTAATCGTTTATTGATCATTGTAATATAAAAATGGCATTTCCAACATTAAAAACAAACCGACTTAAGTTGCGGCAGATCACTGAAGCCGACCTGGAAAATATTTTTCGCGGACTTTCCCATCCCCATGTTATAAGACATTACGGGGTGAACTACAACACTCTTGATGACACGTGGGAGCAACTGGAGTGGTATGCAGAACTGGAAAGGACCCATAGCGGCATATGGTGGGCCATCGATTTAGCCGAAACAGGAGAATTCTGTGGTGCAATAGGTTACAACAACCTGAGCAGGGAACATAAAAAGGCTGAGTTAGGTTTTTGGCTGTTGCCGGAATTCTGGAAGAAGGGAATCATTCAGGAATCACTGGAGCCGGTGCTGGAGTACGGATTTAAAGAGCTACACCTGCACCGGGTAGAGGCTTTTGTTGAAACAGAGAACATCAGCAGCCAAAAAGCACTTCTAAAACAACATTTTCAGCAGGAAGGGATCCTGAGAGATTCAGAAATCAAGGACGGCAGGTTTATTAGTGTGGCGATTTTTTCAAAACTTAAAAGTGATTTGAAGATTTGAGAATTAGAAAATTAGAAAATTAAAAAAGCACCAAAATAAAATCACTATGGCGATTTTTAAGTTTGAGTAATCAGGTCTGAGTAAATAGAAACAATATGGGCATTAGCAATTAACAATTAACAATGAAAAGGAATCTTTTTATTCCCAAAAATATGCATGAGTAAGAATGTGTGAGGGAGGATTTTTAAGAAAGAAAGACATCTGTGCATCTGTGGCCTTTTTCAATTAACAATTACCAGTTAGCAATGAACAGGAATCTCTTTGCGGCCTTAGCGAGATTTGAGCATGGGGAACAGAGTACTGTTGAAGGTCTGAGTAATAAAATAATTCGTGAATTCGTGGCAAAAACCTTTCAACCAAAGATTACCCAAAAATTATTATTTTTAAAAGCATGGAAAAAACCTGTCTTGAATGTGGGGAAAAGATCGTAGGGCGGACTGATAAGAAGTTCTGCAGCGACTACTGCCGCAATGCCTACAACAACAACCTCAATAAGGACAGTAAAAATTTGGTGCGCAATGTGAATAATCAGCTGCGCAAAAATTACCGAATCCTGGAGGAACTCAATCCCGATGGGAAAATAAGGATCAGCAAATTAAAATTGGCAGCAAAAGGTTTTAACTTCGATTACTTCACCAGTATTTATACCACTAAAACCGGAAATACCTATTACTTTGTTTATGATCAGGGCTATCTTCCTTTGGAAGGAGATTCTTACGCCCTGGTCAAAAGAATATAGAAAAAGCCTCTAAGAAAAGAGGCTTTAATAACAATTTGATCCTGCTTAAGATCAATAATTCCAGTTCTGTCCTTTTAAATTTAAAGCGGCTCTCAATACATCACTCTGACTAAGTTGTCCTACCAGCTTCCCGTCGCGAACAATAGGAAATCTTCGGAATCTCTTTTCGATGAACAATTTTGCTGCATCCAGCACATTCATTTCAGAATCGATGGTCACTGCATTGCAGGTCATTCGTTTTTCCACCAGGTTATCATCCATTGGCATATTGTAGTATCTGCTGTCAGATATATGTTTCATGCAATCTCCTTCCGAGATCACACCCAGCAGATTTCCCTCTTCATCAACCACGCAACCACCCGAGATCTTGTGGTGAAGCAGTTCTTCCATAACCTCAAATACGGTTTGATCTTTTCTAAAAGTAATGAGGTCTGTAGACATAAAATCTTTAACGCAAATTGGGGCACTTGCAACCTTTTCGGGCTCGGCCCTTCTTCCTTGAAAACTTTTTATTCCCATAGCACAAGTGTTTGAATATGAACTAATAAAATAGGGAATTACTTTTGTTTTGCCTCAATTTCTGAGGATTATTAGCAATTATTTATGATTTAATGAATTGTTGATGAGGAGCAGCAAAAGAATTTGAATATATTTGAAGATGTCAAAATCCCTGCAGACATTTTTTGCTGTTCTCATAATCATTTCCGGGGTCATATGGAGCTTCTATAATACGAGGCCACAAGTAAAACTTTCCCGTGAAATACCTACAGATCAATTTTCTACGGCCCGGGCTTTAGAACATGTGAAGGCCCTGGGGAAGGAACCTCATTTTGTGGGTAGTACGGCTCATAGCTATGCGCGTAACTATATAGTTTCTCAACTTGAGGAGCTGGGCCTTATAGTTGAAACTCAGGAGGGTTACACCATCCACAAAGAAGGCATTCTTACAAGGCCGCAGAATATTATGACGCGTATCAAAGGTTCCGGAACCGGGAAAGCCTTGCTTTTGATGACGCATTACGACAGCGCAATGCATTCTTCTCCCGGGGCCAGTGATGCAGCCAGTGGGGTTGCCACTATTCTGGAAGGTATTCGCGCTTATCTTGCTTCCGGAAAAATTCCTGAGAACGATATTATACTCCTGTTTACTGATGCTGAAGAACTCGGCCTGAATGGGGCACAATTATTTGTAGAGGAACATCCATGGGCAGCCGATGTTGGGCTGGCATTGAACTTTGAATCCCGCGGAAGCGGCGGTAATTCTTTCATGTTCCTGGAAACCAATGATGGGAATAGCGTTTTAATCGATCTTTTTGCTGAAGCCGATGTGGAATATCCCGTCACCAATTCTCTCGTTTACAGCGTTTATAAAATGATGCCAAATGACACCGATCTTTCTGTGCTAAGAGAACAGGGAGATATCGACGGCTTCAATTTTGCCTTTATTGATGATCATTTCGATTATCATACCGCTACAGATACTCCTCAAAATCTTGACCCTCGTACTATGGCACACCAGGGGAGTTATCTCATGCCAATGCTCAATTATTTGAGCACGGCCTCGCTTGAGGAAGTGTCTTCAAAAGACGATGATCTGTTCTTTACTTTCCCGGGGTTTGGGTTTGTAAATTTTCCCTTTAGCTGGATCCTTCCATTGTTGATCCTGGCTGTGGTGCTGCTTGTGTCCCTCATCTTCTTCGGAAGATATCGAAACAGGCTTCCCCTTTCTGCTGCTGTAAAAGGTTTTATTCCTTTGCTATTGTCTGTATTGATTTCCGGATTACTTGGTTATTTCTTCTGGAAACTGATGCTGATACTTTATCCGGGTTACCTGGAAATGGAACACGGATTTACCTATAACGGCTATTGGTATATTGCTGCGGTGATATTCCTGTCCCTGGCTGTTTGCTTCTACGTCTATCATAAATTCCGGAAACCCAATAATACCCATCATTTGCTTATTGCGCCATTGATCCTGTGGATCATCATAAGCAGTCTTGCAGCAGTTTACCTGGAGGGAGCAGCTTATTTTATTATTCCGGTTTTCTTCGGATTGATCCAGTTATTGCTGCTGTTGGTCAACCCTAAGATCTCCCCCGTAATAATAGCTTTCCTTTGCCTCCCGGCGATCTTTATCCTCATGCCATTTATTGTTTCCTTTCCCGTTGCATTGGGGCTGGGAATGCTGTTCCTCAGCGGGGTTTTAATCGCTTTGCTGTTTCCGCTTTTATGGCCGGTATTTGGTAATTTCAGGAATAATCAAATGTTGGGTTTTGTGAGTTTTTTGATCTTCTTCGGAATGTTCCTCACAGCACATTTTAAAGCAGATTTTAATAAGGAACGTCCCCGACCCAATAGTTTGGTGTACTTATATAATGAAGACCTCGATCTTGCTACCTGGAACACTTATGACAATAGCTTCGATGAATATACAGCCCCATTTTTTGATGAAGCTGCCGTAGAAGCTCCCGTCATGAACTGGTTTAACAGCAAGAACGGAAGCGGTTTCAGCTATTCTGCGGTAGCGCCCCAGATAATGATTTCCAAACCTTTTATCTCTGTTGAAAAGATTGAAGATGAAGATCCCGGGGAAGAGACGTACAATGTAAAAATTGCCTTCAACAGAAAGGTGAACCGAATAGACCTTTTTGCCGACAGAAGTGTTGATTTTACCCAATTCACAGCAAATGGCAGGGAAGCCGGAAACCTGCAGCCTGGAAAGAGTGATCTGCACGTTTTCAAAAACCGCTGGAGCGATAGATTGCTTACCTATTATGCCGCCAATCAGGATACCTTGCGCCTGCAAATGAGCCTTAAGGCCGGAATAAATCCTCAAATTACCATTTTAGAAGCTGCATATGACCTGCATGACAATCCGCAGCTCCGGGTGCCGCCACGAAGCCCCGCAATGATCCCCCGGCCCTTTGTGATGAATGATGCGATTGTGGTGAAGAAAACCTTTGTTTTACAATGATCAATTAACAATAACCAATTAACAATGATCAAAAGGAGACTTAATTTCAAGACCTTTGAAAGCACCAAATTCCAAAACCCGCAACCCGCAACTATTTACTTAAGTTATTGTAATTTGGAATTTAATAAACCTTAATCCTTAGACATTAAACCTTTAAAACACATTTCCATACTCGGAACCGGCTGGCTGGGATTGCCGCTGGCAAAAATGCTGCTTGCTGAAGATTTTTCAGTAAAGGGTTCTACGACTTCTGCTGAAAAATTACCGACTTTAAGAAACGCCGGAATAAAACCTTACCAGATCAAGGTAACTTCGGAAGGAATAGAGGGAGATATAGCCGATTTTCTAAAGGCTACCGATGTTCTTGTCGTAGATTTTCCCCCGGGGCTGAGAAAGGACCCCAAAATGGATTATTCAGGAGCTATAAGGCTACTTTCTGAAGCGGTTGAAGCTTCAGGTGTCAAAAAGGTCATTTTTGTGTCCTCTATTTCCGTTTATGAAGAGACAGAAAATTTTACGATCTATACCGAGGATACCCAACCTAATGCTTCTTCAGCTTCGGGCAAAGCACTCATTTCCGCAGAAAAGATCATGCTCCGAAATTCCGTTTTTGACACCACAATAATTCGCTTTGGCGGATTGATAGGAGCAGGGAGGCATCCGGTAAAATATCTTGCCGGCAGGACCCGACTTGCAAATCCGCTGGGGCCTGTAAATTTGATCCATCTAAAGGATTGCCTGCAGGTCATTAAAAAGCTGCTTGAAAATGACATTTTTGGAGAGATTTATAATGCAGTTTATCCTTTGAATCCGCCACGGGAAAAGTATTATAAAGAAAAGGCCAGGGAAGCAGGGCTGGAGGAGCCTCATTTTGACCACTCAAAACCTTCTGTTGGAAAAGTGATTTCCGCTTCAAAGGGAATGAGGGAACTGGGTGTGGAGTTTCAGGAAGGAATCTGATCCATAATCTAAAAACAGCTAACGCAATTTTGGCCTCTGATTTTAAACATTCGCCAGGCAGAGCAAAAGCTTGTGCAGAAGCGGCACAGTACTTGCTTCTACTGTTAAAAACCTATTGATTATGAAAAAATTATCCATAATAATTGCAAGTGTGTTCTTCCTAATGGCCGGATTCTCCGGTTTTTCACAGGAAAGAGGGAAGGAGAACAAAGAAAGAGCAAAGGAACGCCAGGAAATGACTAAGGAGAGGAAGGAAATCTCCAGGGAACGTAAGGAAATAGCTAAAGACGCCAGGAAGGCCGGGAAAGAACGGGAAAAACTTTACAGGGAAAGAGCAAAAGAAGAAGCTAAATGGCACCGGGAACGTGAAAAGGAGTTAGCCAAATTGTACCGCGAAGAAAGAAAGGATGCAGCCGAAGCTTACCGGGAAATGGCTAAAGCAGATGCTGAATATTACCGCGAAAGAGCCAAAGCAGCTGCCGAAAGGGAGCGGGAAATGAGAAAATTGGATAATGAGTTGGAAAGAGAGCGTGCTAAAGAGGAAGCGGAATACTATCGCGAACGTGCTAAAGAAGCGGCAGAGCGGGAGAGAGAGCTACGAAAGGATAAGGCCGAATGGAACCGGGAACAGGCTAAAGAAGCTGCCGAATGGTATAGGGAGCAAGCTAAAAGAGCAGAAAGGCGGGAGATAGAACTTCATAAAAAGAACCGTAAGATCAAAAGCAAAGGTGGCAATAAATAAAACCTTGAAATTATAAGCTTAAAGCCGGCACTTCGCCGGCTTTTTTTGTGCTAAACGGCACGATTTGCAAATAGGCGCCATCTTCACACTAAGCAAAGAAGTATAAAAGTAAGAGCACGAAGAAATTAGCAATTATTTGCTGCCATCTATGTCATTTCAATAGAGGTGATAAAGACTATTTTTCCGGCTTATTTACTATACAATAATCGATTTATATCCTACAATAAAAAGGGTTTCCCGCAGATTACGCCAATCTTCGCAGAAAAATCATTCCAATCCCTGATTAACTAATCTGAGGTTAACCTCTGTGAAATTTGGTACTTCTCTTCTTGATAACTTTTGAAATTTTATTAGTGGCTCCGGACTTCTGTTTTTTTAGATTTGAAGTTTTGTAAAATTCCGGGATAGCCTATGAGTGCATTTGTGATAAGTAAAAGAGAAAACGGGAGTTATAAATTCACTTTTGCCTCCCGCAGGGGGAAAACCATCTTTACCAGTATCGCCTGCAGGGAGAAATCAGATTGTGAAAAGATCATTGAGACCATCAGGAATGATTTTGATTCTTTCGTTTTTAGAAAAGCCAGGACAGGTTCGGGAAAATATTTTTTCAGGATCACCCGCGGCGGACTGGTATTGGCTAACAGTCGCAAATTTTCCACAGAGCTCATGCTCCAAAAAGGTATAGACCAGTTTCTAAAATTTCTGCCCGAGGCCGAAACTCTCGATTTTTCTGTCAATGAAGACATCTTTGCGGAGGTGGAGGAAGAGGAGTGATCTTTCAATAAACAATTAACAATAAACAATTACCAGAGGGAAGGATCTTCACTGAAAGTTTATTGCTGATCCGCATACCACGCACTTGTTTTACCTTTTGTTTGCGAAGAGGAAATACTTTAAATAGGTAAGGCAACTCCCTAAGTGGCGTGACTGTGATCTATGGAAAGTGGAAAAATTTTGAATTTAAATATTGATCAGGCTCTGTCAAAAGAGATTTTTGCTGCGACAACAGAGTTATGGATTGGGAGTGAAAATATGGAAGTCTGTAGTTACGTCACTCACAAAGACATTTCCGGAGGGGCTGAAAGGGTAGACCCCAAAAGCACCATTGAATCCATCTTCAAATCCTGCGTCGATACTTCCATTGGTGTCATAGGTGTAAATGAGCTCCGGAGCCCCGGGATTAGCAACATTAAAGATCTTGAGGCCGGCACTGTAATAAGAGATGTAGGCCAGGTCTCCTTTGATGTACAGGTTGTGTACCCGTGAAGATTCGTCGTGGATCTCTCCCACCTGTACAGGACTGGAGACATCAGAAATATTCCAGATAGCAATATCAGGACCGCCAAGATTTTCAAAATCAAATTCAGAGGAGGCGGCCAATTCATTTGTTATAAAGAGATAGTTCCCGTTTTCTGTGGTCCAGCCGCTGTGATCATATCCCTTTCCGGTACTGAGGTTACTTAAAACTACAGGGGAAGATCTATCGGTGACATCATAGATAAAAGTTCCTGCTTCTCCGTGAAAATCGAACATCCTGTCTCCGATGACTGCCATGTCATGAGATTCGGGAAGTTCAGAACTCCACACCGGTTGAGGTTGTGCCGGAGTAGCATTTAGATCGTAAATGGAAATGCCAAATTCCTTTATCTCGTTATTGATCGTTTCATGTTTTCCTGAAAGGTATAAATAACCTTTTTCGTCAATGAAGATGTTATGAGCAGACGGGAAATTACCCACAGCGACCGGGGCAGCCGGATCCTCTATGTTATAGATTTTACCTCTCATTTCCCCCAACCCATCATGTAATCCATCAACAACATAAAGAAAATTTTGCCACACTTTCATGTCAAAAGCCGGATAGGAGGTGGTTGAAAGGAGGACGGGGTTATCCGCATCTGTAACATCTACAATGGAAAAATTCCTGTTTTGACTAATATCTCCTACTATAGCATATTCTTTACCGGCACGTTCAAAACCCCAAACATCTGTGGTGGAAGTTCCCGGAATATTTAAAGTAGCGGCCTGTGAAAAAGGGGGTGTTTCTTTCACTACATTTTCAGTTCCTTCTTCATCCCTTGAGCAGCCTGAAAGGAGGATGGATAATACAAGTGCAAGTAAAGAAAGAGATCTGGTCATGTTTTAAATTTTTAGAGGAGTAATCATCCAATTGTAGTTATTGCAAAAAATACTCCATTTTTGAGTAACTACCCGTATTTCAGTATTTTACTTTACTGGTTAGCTTCAGGTTCACCTTCTTTCACCATTGCCGGCTGCGGTTGATATATGTATTTAATGGATTTCCCCTCTTCATAATTTCTGTTCATGTGCCTGTATTCCTCCTGATAGATCCTTTCCAGGACTATAAAGAAGCCATTTTTCGGTACCTGCACTTTTTCTTTGGTCAGATCAAGAGTGGTCTCTTCCCGGCCCTTTTCGGTTTCGATAATTAAATTCTTCTGTAATTATGGTTTTTGAGAAAATAAATGCGGCTGTCTTATGTATGAAGCGAAAATGGTAGCCATTAGGATTAGGATCACGACCTCAGATGGTTTTCCTTTATACATATGGATCAGAACAATGAAGGTCATATATAAAACCAGCATGGAAGTGCCTATCAAAATGGTTTTCCTGTATAAGAACAGCCCGGTCCCAACTAACAGAAAAGTGCCGGCGATGATCATCACAACAGCACTTTCTACGATTTTTCCGGTTTGATATGGATTGAGTAATTTATCCAGAGCGTTTGGAATATAGTATAGGGTGATTACCAGTGAAGGTAACCAGATCAATATGCTGCTAAGAATCCTTTGTTTTCCTGCTGTTTTTCGTTCGGCCAAAATTTGAGTTGTTAGATGTTTCTGAAGGTTGTTTGTAAAGGTGTCTTTGTAATATACTGTAAGGGCTGCCCGGTTCTATAGAGTCAGTTCCCTGCCGCTTCTAATTCAACTTCAATGTCCTTCAGGAATATCTTGTCCATGGGACTTGAATAGGGATCGGACAGTTTATTTCCCTCCAGATAAAGTTTTTTGGCCCTTTGCAGGCCGGTCTTGTATTCATCTTGGTTTTGTAAGGCTTTATAGGCCAGAGCTGAGTAATATTGATTCTCGGCTACCTCATTATGCTCAGTTTGGTTTTTAAATGCTGCCAAAGCTTTCTCAGGATCATTCGTTTCCAGGTAAAGAACTCCGAGGTGTAAATAGTCGTAGGCGCCAATAAAATCCTCTGCTTCGTTCAGCTTTATCTGCTCTTCTATGATGTTTATTGCCTTCTCCTTTTCTCCGATGGCTTTATAGCAAAGTCCTTTGGCGATGTTCAGGTGATAGGTGCCGTTTTGAGACTGCCCTATGTCATAGGTTACCAGGCTATCTAGTTTTTCGATATCCCGGATCGCTCCTTCGTAGTCCCTGAAGAATTGATAGCGACACCAGCCTCTGTATCCGAGGCGTTCTTTGGGATTCAATGCGACTGCTTTATCAATAAGTTTTTTCCAGGTTACGAAATCCCCGCTTTTAAGATAGGCAACAGATTTTGCCCAGTAAGGGTAATCAAAGGTTGGATCGATCTTGATTGCTTCATCCAGAATAGTCTGATATTCCTTACTGAATTGATAATGACCTTTGATCTCCATCGCTTTTTTACAGGCTTCGTATTTCACCATATCTCCCAAATATTTATAAGCTTCGCAATTGGGTTGGGCATAGGTGCCTGAAAAAGGGATCAGCAGCAGTAAAAGATATAACTTCTTCATTAGGGTAAAATTTCAGTTATTTGGCCATCGTTTATTTTAAAGATGAGGTAGAAGTAATAATCGACCGGAATCTCATGCCTGTACATTACTTTCCAGGATTCGATTCCTTTTGTGATCTCCAGGAGTTGATTAGTAATTCGCTCATCAAATTCAATTTCATTATAATCCTTATCGGCTTGTAAGATTCTGAAACGGTCTGCTTTGCCTTCGCAGTTCACCACAAACCTTATCCTGATAAATCCATTCTGGTCGTTAGTTTCTACAGGTTGGTATTTGGATTCGAAGGTCTCTAAAAGTGTCGATTTTTCTTCGGGATAGAGCGGCCCTGCTCCCAGGTTAAAATATTGCAGGATCTGTTCCTCTCCATTGCAGATCCTAAAACCGGGCTTATCTGTAGTTTCGTTATGTTCAATGTCTCCCACCCATCGCAGGTATTCATTCTCACTGTCTGTCTGCTTTTCAGTTTTACAACTGCACAGAAGAAATAATAAAAAGCTGAAAAAAAGAAGAGGCTTTGGAAAGGTCATTTTGGGGGCTTTAAAGTAGTGTCTGCTTTCCTGCAGTTTTTATTGCCTGGATAAAGTCACATTCGGTAAAAACCAACTATTGGATCATCAAATAAACTGTTTTGGAAATTATACCCGAACCCGGACCAATCATAGTTTCATATTTTAGGATCTGTCCTGCCGAATAAAGATTGGAAGGTATCATGACCTCAATTTCCTTAATGTGTTTGGTAGTTCCATTGTCATGCTCATAAAATCCTCCCATGGGAACTTCGTTCGTGATCTCCATTCTCTCTCCCTCATCGATGGTCCTGAAGAACCTGGGAGAGCTGCCATCACTGGATTGTGTATTTACCTGGAGGATCAATGGTTTTTCGGGAGTGGTGAAAGAGGCGTAGATAGTGTCTCCTGTTACTTCCTGCTCATGGTTGTGCGCATAGTCATCAAAAGTGGAATATTTTATCCAGCTTGTGCTGTAATCGGGCTCCGTACTACAGGAAATGGATAAAAGCGGCAATGAAAGAATGAGAATAATAAGTGCAGATCTTTTCATGGTGGTGTGTTTTCCAAATTTTTAATTGAACCTGTACCCAATTCTCAGATGCAGGTTGAGGGCCAAATCACTTTCATTTTCAAGATAGCCGGCTTCTTTTGCAAAGGTGTACCGGTACCCCACACCGATTCCGGTTTCGTAGGTGAAGTGATCGCCCAGGTGCCTTCTTATTCCCCAGGTAGGTATTATCGAGATATCACTTATTATGCGTATATCCTCATAATTGGAGATTACGAACCAGTCCGGATGATAACTGGTTTGAAGAGAAAGAAAGTTTCCGCTGTTGCCATCTGTTCTTCTTGATTTTCTTTGTCGCTTGTTGAGGTTGTAGTACCATCTGGGTTCAAGGCTTATCACCGGAGCCATTAAAAAGCCTGTCTTTTCATAGAAGCTGCCCGCCCAGAAGCCCGTGTCAAAACCCAGTTCACTTCTCAGCGCGATCTCACTGGAGAGTGCAGTCTCATTATGAAACCAGAGGCCTAAAAGCCCGCTTTGGATGCCGTAGGTGGATTGTTCTACGCTGGCGTCCTGGGAATGAGCAAAAAATGGAAAAGCACAGAAGAGGAGGGGCAGGAAAAATTTTTTCATCAAATAATAGTTGTAGCCCGGGATACATTCCCACATCCTTTTTGGAGCCGGAAAAAACGGACTATTTTTTCAATTAAAGATCTTCATGAAGTAGGGAAGGAAAAGAAGATCTGCAGACGAATATAGTTAAAAATTTTAACAGACTTTACGGAAAACCGCAGAAGGCCGCTTTAAAAAAGAAAAGGCAGTAAAAAAGGTCATTTTTGAAAGGTATTGCACAATTATTGTATTTTCTTGTTGCCCACAGTGCTTCTTAACCCTGGCTTTTTAATCTAATCTGCGTTATGATCTCGTTCACTTCTATAAACAAGTCCGAAAGTTCTGATTTTCCTGATTCCAGATCTGCCTTATTTTGAGTAACAGAATAGATCCCATTTTTGGTGAGAAAATTGAAATTGACTGTGCCTCCTTCCGGAAGGGTGGGTTCGTCAATTTTTTTGGCTTTTGATAAATAATTTTGGAATCCGTCAACTTTTTGGGCAACCATTTGTCGTACATCTTCGTGTTGTCCCGCTCCAATAAATCCACCACCGGAACTCAGGTACAAACTTGTGTCGCCGGTGAGAAAGGAAATTACACTTGCACTTCCAGGATTCATTGCCATCTCGGTAATCAATCCATAAACCTTATCATCTGCTATGTTTTGAAGTCCGAGCTGGTCAGCTTTTGTAGAAAATGCCATATTTCGCATTTCCATATAAGGATTTTGTTGAGAGGTTTTCCCCGGCACTTGTACTTGTTCGGCGGATGCTTTTTTCGTTCTGTTAGTCCTGCTTATGAAAAATCCGATTGCAATAATTGCTGCTATTCCGATTATAATATATTTCATCTTTATTTATTTTCTCTGGTATTGGCCAACGGTCTTGTGTAACGACAAGTGGCACGGAGTAAGGAAGGCGAACTTGTCAGCTTAGTTTTTAATTGGTTTCTAATTTATCGAATTTTAGCTGAATACCCGCCATTTGCTTTACACGGTGTTGGCTGTCGTTTTTTCCTCCATATTGTTTGCAGTTTGTTCTTCTAGGTAAACAAATGACTGTGGAGCTATAAAATTTTCAAAGAAATCAGAAGGATCTATTCCATTTTCGAATTTTTCTACCTCTGAGATTTTAATTGTGAAACCAAATTCTGAATTTTTATAATATTCAAAAAAATCATTTTTATCGATTCCACCTATTGCGTGAAATTGTTCCCATAAATTATCTGGAGTATCCTCAATTATTTCTTGAATTGTGAAAAAACCAATTATTTTTTTTTCTGGAGACGATGAATAGACAAAGATTTTTTCTACAGGCCTTTTAAAAATTTTTTTTCTAAACTCAACTTTTTTTGTTCCAGACATAATTGCTTGAGCATAAACTGGTTTAATTGATAATATAACGTTGGTCAAAGTATCCTTCATTATTTAATTTGATATAATCTTCTTCTTTTAATTCTGTTATAGTCTGCAGCTTGTTTTTAAAACTGTCTATTTCTTTAATTTTTTCTAAGCTAATATTATTTTTCAGATATGCTATTAATCTAAAAGTTATTACGTGTAATTCTTTCTTTTCTTCTAGCCATTGTCTCAATTCTTGCTCGGTAAAAACTGTTTTCTTATTTACAATTTCCCACAACTCATTAAAATCATCAACAATTTGTATACTTTCTAAAATGCCGAAAGGTTCTATCACCTGGTTAATTTTAGAAGAATAAAAAAATACAATATCTCCTTTCTTTGGCTTTTGATTTCTAGAATTAGATATATAAGCCTTTATTATTGTATTACCTTGAATTTCATTTATGCTATCCGGAGCTTGATCAAATAGGGTGGGAGATCTTAATTTACCATCCTTGAATAAAGTACTATAAAAATCTGGTCTAATCGGTATCACGAATTTTTTGATTTGTTCGTTATTCAAATAAAATGGGTGAGCTGAAATTGAATTTTTAGAAATTTTAATTTTGTCCTTATCTAAACATTTAATCATTCGTATTTCTTTTAATCCTTGGCTATTAACAAATTCATCTCTGTAAAATCCGAATATTTCCAGTAATTTAATTAAGTGTTCTTGTTTCTCATATACTGTCAAGTACAGATATTTGATTCTGCTATTAAGACACAATTCAAACATTTTATTTAGGAAGAGTTCGCCTAGTTTTGTTCCAAAGGCGGTGTCATCAACTTTTAACGTGCAGATCTTTAATACCTTTTCATAAATATTAGGGATCTTATGATCTTCAATTTTCTCAACGTTATAAATTAATATTGCTTGAAGTTGATCTTCAACTATTAACGAATAACATTTTCTGTTTTTGGTTACACATTTTTGAAGCCATTTATTGAAATTTTCTTTACCATAATCTGTTCTAAGACTGTCAAAAAATTCACTATTAAATTTATCTTCGATTTCTCTAATGCTGTGCTCTCTAAGAATTGGATGCGATGGAATTTTGAAGGTAAATTGTTCCTCTAGTAGTTTGAGAGCTTTATCAATGGTTAAAACTTTTGATTCAAGATTTATTTTCTCAGCATTTTTGTGGATACCATTATCTTGAGTGACAAAAAAGTCAACAAAATCTTTTTCTAACTGAAATAGTTGCTTGTTATCTATTTCATCATTTATTTTTTTGTTCCTAAAGTTTTGAGTAAAACTTACGGTGGGCTCTGCAAAATCTTCAATTTTCTCGTACTTCTTAAGTTTCGAAATAATTATTTCTTTTCGCGTTCCATCTTTGTCTCTACTAACATCGATTGGTATTGCTTTTGGATGATAAAGTATCTTACACCCATTAACTTTGGCTAATCTGTAGAATTTTGAGAATGCTTCCTTTATGACTTGATTATCTTCAAGTCCTATTAGAATGTTTGTGTCAATTAATATTCTCAAATTTTTACGAATTATTATAAAAATGGCTGCTAACGTCTTATATATAATATTTCACTTCTCTTTATTTCCCCAGCGGCGGGATAAAGAGAAGTTTTGATCTGCAACAGCGGTAGGGAAGAAGGAGCAGGATCTTCCTGCTAATATAATGTTAATTCCTACAAGGCTGTAAAATTCCAAGCACCAAATTCCAAATTCCAAAAATGGTTAATTGGGGATTGGTTAATTAGAGATTGGGAATGGATTTTTCCGCGAAGATCTGCGTGGTCTGCGGGAAACCTTTTGAGGAAATTCCAATGTACAAGCACCAATTCCAATTTGAGACAAAATTCTTTGCGGTCTTAGCGGTTAATCTTTGCGGTCTTTGCGTGAATATTTACAGGAAATGATAAGATTCCTCGAGATGGATAATATGCTTTTTCATTATCTTTTGAATTCCAAAATCCAACCATGAAAAAACTACTCCTTTTAGTCCTCCTTATTACCGGACCGGTGTGGGCGCAGTCGCCCGAAGAGCGCATCGCAGAATTGGGCATTGAATTACCCGAAGTGCGGCAACCTTCCGCCAACTTTGTGAAGTGGAGACAGGTGGACAACCTGCTGTTCTTAGCAGGAGAAGGCAGCCCCGAAAAAGGCACTTTAGGGAAGGATCTCACCACCAAGGAAGGTTATGCTGCGGCACGAAATACGGGAATCAGGATCCTGGCCACCCTTAAAGCGGCCACGGGAGACCTGGACAGGATCAAACAGTTCGTGAAAGTGCGGGGCATGGTGAACTCGGCTCCAGATTTCTATGAGCAGCCCCAGGTGATCAACGGCTTTTCCGATCTTATGTTCGAAGTATTCGGAGAACGCGGAAAACATGCCCGGGCCGCCGTGGGACATGTAAGTTTGCCTTCCAACATTGCCGTGGAGATCGAAGTGGTGGTGGAGCTAAAGGAAGAAGGGGAATAATTCTATCTAAACTATTCCTGCTGCCAGCAGCAAAGAGAATAGGAGCAGCATGATTCCCACCGCCCGGTGAAGGGTGTCAATGGTAATCTTCTTCAGGATCCTGTTGCCAACCGCTGCCCCAACAAAAGCCGACAAAGTAGCTGCAATGAGCAGGGAATAATCTATTTCAGATCTTATTTTCAGAATATCTGCAGCATACACCGTGAGCCGGGAGATGTCGATTAAGACAGAAATCATGATCCCGGTGCCTATAAAGACTTCCTTCGATAATCCTGCCCTGATGAGGAAGGCAGTCCGTAAAGCTCCCTGGTGGCCTGAGAGTCCGCCGAAGAAGCCGCTCAGCACCCCGCCCAGGGGCAGGTATTTGGGATCGAAATTCAGCTTCATCAGTTTCGGGACTATATCAAAAAGCGCAAAGACGAATAACAATAAAGCAATGATCAGTTTTAACGGGGTGATGAAAAAGGTCTTTCCTGCCAGTTTATAGCTTATTAAGGCTTCGGTTTCAGAAAGTATGGTAAGCAGGTAAGCCCCGGCAAAAGCAGCAAGAATAGCCGGAATTCCGAATTTAAAAACGACCTTTTTATCGGCCTTTTTGCCAATGAGGCTAAGCTTGAAAAGATTGTTCAGGAAATGCACTATGGCCACCAGGGCTATGGAGATGTCGAGCGGAAAGAACAATGCAAAAACCGGTAAAAGAATGGTGCCCAGCCCAAACCCGGAAAAGAAAGTGAGCCCCGATGCCAGCAGGGCGAACAGGCAAATGAAAAGGTATTCCAGCATAAAAATTAGCTTGTTCTAATACTACTGCAATCTAAGAAGTAGATCTCTGGATAATGTAGCTTTAATATTAATTTTTCGAAGGGAATAAATGAGCTCCTTCCGCAAAAGAGGCTTTAAAAAGGATATTTTATTGATCTATTTCTTTTTCAATAGCAGCAATAATATCTTTTATTTTTTGTTTTACCCCTTCCGACTGTTCATTCGTGTAGGCGGTATAACTTATCATTTGCAACAGATAATCTTCAAAATCGGGATGTTCTAAAAGAGGCCTGAAGTCGGCCGCGGGCACCAGGGTCTTCATATTCTCATATTTTTTTAAGCTGCCCATGGTTAGTTTCGCCCTCAATTCATCGTCGTCCAGGAGTACCATCATCATACGGCCCACCTGGTAATGTTCTGTAAGGAATGGGATGAGGCGTTCTTCGGTCAGATTAAATATGGCCATTTCCTCTTCCTTCAATTCGCTCAGGGAACTCGAGAAGGCCGAAACTTTATTCCTTAGCTCAAGGTTCTGGAGCAAATACAATTTGCCCGAATTTATCAATTCATTACTAACGCTAAGTTCGGGGTCAAAGGTGGGCCTAATGGAGATCCTGAAAAGATGTGCATCAAGGCTGTCGACAGATATGGTGGCTGGATCCAACTTTTTGTATTGCAGCAGAATAAAGGAGGAATTAAGCACCTCATTCCTTATTTCTATTTTGTCCTTTATCTGGGAGAGATTACTCCTGTATTCTTTTAAGAGCTGCGACAGGATCTGCTGCTCCTGCCGTCGGTTCTGGCGGTCCTGGTTCCAGCTATTGATCTGTAAAGCAATCAGGATCCCAATGACCACAAGAAGTATTTCCCCTATAGCGTACAGCAGGTAACCTGTGAATTTATTTCTGGTCATTAAGGCCTGTCGAACCTTTCTAAAGATAGTAAGCACGCTTCCAGATGATTAGTTCTTTTAAAGATAGGTTTTAAAAATTAACAGGAGTCGGTAGTTGATCTTAAAGCTTGTCAAAAATGCCATTTTTGAGAGGTGTTGAGCAATTGTTTGTCAGCAAATGTTGGAAAGAAAGGAGACGGGCCAGGATGAAGAAACACCGGAAGTCAGCTTTCCTCTTTGGCGTTAACAGTTTTATCTACTCCAAATATATTTACCTGCAGTCCCAGATATTCTGTTTTGAATAGTACAAGCATGCCATTCTTTCTGGCCACATGGGCCGACTGGTGATTGGCGATATCAATGATCGAAATAAACCTATCTGCTATCTTATTTTTAAAGCCATGATCACGAAATGTTCTTGCGATCTCTGTTGCGAAACCATTACCCCAAAACCGGGGTATTAGGGAATAAGCGATCTCATATTCCTTCTTCCCGTTTAATTCTCTTGGGATAATGCCACCCATTCCAATAAATTCCCCTGTTTCTTTGAGTTCAATGGCCAGATGACCTAGACCCTGCTCCTGATATCTATTAAATTGTAATCTAATCCATTCTTCTGCAAGGGTTTCCTTAGTCTTGCTTAAGTCAAGCCCCAGGTAGGCCAACCTGTCATTATCAACAAAGTATTCCACCCAGCTGTCAATGTCTTTTTCATTCAGTTTTCTATAGGTTAGGCGATCGCTTTGCTGATCAAAGTAGTCCATTTATCAAAAGTTAATTCTAATGTTTATCGGCATTTTCTACCTGGGAAACACAGTTCCATTGGCATTTTAAAGGTAGTCAAAAATGCCATTTTTGAGACTGTTTCATTTCGATACTCAGCATGGTTTCGATTTGGTCTTAACTTCCAGTTATTTATTCCTTTAGTATCTGCTCTTTTACCAGCTCTTTTAAAGCCTCTCCATGAAGATTTTTTGCAATGACTACGCCCTTTTCATTCAGAATAAAGTTAGCCGGAATGACCCTGATGCGTATTCTCTTCAGGAAAGGGGCGTCATCTCCCTGCAGGTCTGAGGCCTGTATCCACTTATCGGCACCATCTCGCTCTGCAGCCGCTTTCCAGATAGATTCATCGCTCTCGAGACCATAAGCGATAATCTGTAATCCGCGGTCGTGATACTTATTCCAGAGAGGGACCAAAACATCGCGATTTTCCTTTCTACAGGGTGCGCACCAGGAAGCCCATAGATCAATGATTGTAAGCCTTTCTCCCAGGATATTTTTTAGAGCAACCGTATCTTTTGTGACAAGCGAAAGCTCAAAATCCGAAAATTCATCGCCTACCAGCACCGGTAAATTGGCAGGATCACCGGCATGACAAAGCTCTTTTACCCAGGGATGGTCCGGTTGTTCCTTCTTCCATTTTTCACATTGGTTCACGAGGAATTCGGGCACGCGCTCATAATTTTTCTCGGGACTTACCCATCTCAAGGCGACCATTGCGGGCAGCAGAGATTTCGAGTTGTTTGCAAACTGCATCAACTTCTCCTGATATTGTAATATCGCGTGCTCTTTTTCCAACAACTGACTTCCGTTTTTTACGTTCCATTCTTTTCCTGCCAAATAGGTCTGGAAGGCTTCATATTTCACATCTCTTAATTGCAGTAGTTGTTTATTGTCTTCTGAAGCCTTTTCGATTGTAAAGCTTTTCTGAAATTTTTCGGCATGGGCAGTGATTTCCAACGCTTCTCCCTGCCAGACTATAGGCATATAGTTGGAATTTTCCGGATCTTCAGTTTGAAGGTAGCCGGGAGCTTTTCCCACTTGCTGCACAGCTATTTCCAGCAACACAGGTTCTTTTGAATCGGGTAAATTGTGAAACTCAAAACTGCCATTGGGATCTACTAAAGCAGAATCTATGATCTTTCCGAAATAAGTAGCAGCAACCTCCTGTAAAGATCCGGGCTGAATGAGGTAAACCTTAAGGTTATTTTTATTGTTGCCTTTCAATTTTCCTGAAATAGGTACCGGAGAATCACAAGCCAGGAGAACAAGGCTCATTAAGATAAGACCAAGCGTATTTTTATGGGGGATTATTCTCAATGCTTTAAATTTTGATCGGGGTTTTGAGTATCAGGTCTGTCAAATAGGATCTTTAAAAATGGGTTTTTTATAAGGACCAAATATCCCTTGTTAATTCCCATAAGTTATAGGAATAAAAGTAGTCAAAAATGGCATTTTTGAGAGGGAAATATTTTTAATCGAAATTGTCTTCTTTCCAATTTTCAGGATTGTTTTTGATGTATTTGGAAATATTCTGAAATGCTCTGTCATTCCGGATAATTATATCATGGAAGCGGGTTTGCCATTCAAATTCAAATCCCAGCCGGTGAGCATGTTTGGTAGTGGCAGATTTGTATGATCTGATGATTGTGGAAATTGAATTGGATTTAGGGGAAATTTTAGCCATTTGATGATTTTTTGGGGGATCTTTTGAAATCTCATTCTGTGGAGCCGTTGCATGCAACGGCTGTACATCCCCATCATTCCCATCCCTATAATTCCCATCCTCATCATTCCCATCCCCATCATTCTTAATCCCCATATCCCCATCATTCTCATCCCCATCATTCCCATTCCCATCATTCCCATCATTCCTATTTCCATCCTTTCCATTCTCATTCCCATCATTTGCAATTAGATTTCCGGGATTATTTAATATTAGGATGCCGTGGATATGATTTGGCATCACCACAAAATTTCCTAATCGCACATGAGAGGCGTGGTGAGGAATTTCATGCCAAAGGATATCAGCAATCACCCCTACAGGGGTAAATTCCATTTTTCCTTTTTTGATTTTTCCGAAATAATGTTTTCTGTGTGCAGTGCAGATGGTGATAAAATAGGCTGCATTCCAACGATAGTCCCAGCCTTCAAGTCGGGATGATTTTATGCGGTATTTATTTTGAAAACGATCAGCCAATATGAATCTGTTTTTTCTGCGTAAGGGAATTTATTCTCTCTAATCAATTTGATAATCAACAAATTAAATATATGGATTTTAAAAAGTGATGTTCAAATAAAGAAGCCCTTCCGAAGAAAAGGCTTTAAAATGGCATTTTTGAAAGGTATTATGGTTGTAAAGCGAGGTTGAGTAGGCTGTCAATATAGGTTTGCTGAGAACGTGCAAATTCGGTTTCCCGCCGACTTTTATACATGTAATTGTAGGGTATTGAATCTCCTTTATAAAAGTATTTACCACTAACATAACCGGTACCTACCCAGCTATCTGGAGGGAAGATACCAATATCATCTCTTTTACGCAATGATGAATCCAGGTGTACGATGTTGTCGTTTATGAGCAACTCTTTGCTAAAGAGACCTTTTTTTGTGAAGCGGTCCATGGAATTCTCCCGCGCATCATAGAGCACAAAAATGTAATCCTCATCGGTATTTATGTGGATATCGGTTCTACTATTCATATAATTAATTTGGAAATAACCCCCCGCGAGCAATACCAGTTCTACTATAAAAACAATGTAATATGAAACCTTTTCTTTTATGAGGAACCGATCTAAACCGTACAGGATCACGATAAGCAGGGTGATAGGAACAACTACAATGGGATAAATAATTGCAGGACTCTCTACAGTTACGCCGAGATAGATCGCATAAAGGGCAATAATAATGCTAAAAGGTGTTACCACCGTTAGCGGGGTAACAGGATAAAACCAGGATTTAAGTTTTTTTAAAGTAGCCATAGCCTACTTTAACTGTAGTTATTACTTAAAGTTACAAAATAAGGCTCGAATTATGTATTTCTTCTGCCGATATATGCCGACATATTATTCATGATCAGCCGCTTTTGTTAAGTGAGTAAACACCAATGCGATTTTCCTTTAAGATATTTCGCCTATGGCAGATCGCAATATTTCATGGGTCCATGAAGTTGTTGGAGATTTTCATCCTGTGAGGGATTTAGTTTTTGATTCAGGCAGTGGGAAGTAAAAAAAAAGCCCCTCCAAAAGGAGAGGCTTTTAAAATGTCATTTAAGAAAAGGATTACCAGATCTTCACGCGGTTCTCCGGCTTAACATACATCTTGTCTCCTTCCTGAATATTGAAAGCTTCATAGAAAGCATCAATGTTCTGAAGTGGCACATAAGCCCTGTACTCTCCAGGAGAGTGAGGATCGGTCTTGATCCTGTTTCTAAGAGCTTCTTCTCTCATTTTGGTTCTCCAAACGGTAGCCCAGCTCATAAAGAAGCGCTGCGCCGGAGTGAAGCCGTCGATCTTCCCGGGGTTACCGTGTTCTTTCAGGTGGATTTGAAGTCCGTCGTAAGCGGCATTCACACCTCCAAGGTCCCCGATGTTCTCACCAAGGGTGAATTTTCCGTTGATATAAACAGAATCCAATACTTCAATCGCGCTATACTGGTCGGCTAAACTTCCGCCAAGGGTTTCAAACTGCTCCAGGTCTTTCTCCGTCCACCAGTTGTTAAGATTTCCATCAGCGTCAAATCTTGATCCACTATCATCAAATCCGTGAGAGATCTCATGACCAATTACAGCACCAATTCCGCCGTAATTAACAGCAGCGTCGGCCTTATAGTCATAGAACGGAGGCTGCAAAATAGCTGCCGGGAACACGATTTCATTATAGCTTGGGTTGTAGTAAGCATTCACGATCTGCGGTGCCATGAACCACTCGCTCTTATCCACCGGTTTACCGAGTTCTGCGATGTCTTCTTTTACATTCCATTTTGCAGCGTTAAGCATGTTCTGGAAGTAAGATCCTCCCTCTGCAGGTTCTTTGATATCCACTTCGCTGTAGTCTTTCCACTCGTCCGGATATCCAACTTTGATCTGCGTTGTATTTAACTTCTGCTTTGCCTTTACTTTGGTGCTGTCGCTCATCCAGGTAAGGTTGTCGATTCGGTTTTCGAAAGCTTTCACCACATTTTGGATCATTTCTTCAGCTTTCTGCTTTGCTTCAGCCGGGAAGTGTTCCTCCACGTAAAGTTTTCCCAGAGCTTCACCAATAGTACCATTGATGGTCGCAAGAGCGCGTTCATTCCGTGGTAAAGGCTCCTGTGCACCACGAAGGGTTTTCTCATAGAATTCCCAGTTCGCCTGCTCGATATCTGTAGTCAACATGCCGGCAGCATCGTTGAAAAGCGTCCATCGCAGATATTGCTTCCAGTCCTCTACATTCTGGGAGGCAAGTGTTTTTTGCAACGCCTGCATGTACTTAGGTTGTCTCACGATCACAGTATCTACGCCCTGAGCTCCAATAGCCTCAAAATACCTGTTCCAGTTCACGGCAGGTACTGTTTTTTGAAGCTCGGCAGCTGTCATAGGGTTATAGGTCTTACGGGCATCACGTCTTTCTACCTTGTCAAGTCTTGGTTGGGCAAGGGCAGTTTCGAATTTCAAGATGGTCTCTGCATTTTTAGCAGCTTGTTCTTCTGAATCTCCCAGGAATTGCAGCATCCTGGTAACATGAGCAACATATTTTTCCCTTTTGTCTTTAGAATCGGCATCTTCAGCAACATAATAATCCCTGTCCGGAAGCCCTAAAGAGCCGGGAGAAAGGTATGCAGCATTCATATTGGAATTTTTAGCATCGGCACCTACCCCAAAGCTGAAGAATCCGCCGCCGCCATACATTTGCATTTCCTGAAGATAATTTTGCAGGTCATCTTTGGTTTTTATCGCGGCGATCTTGTCCAGATAAGGCTGAATTGGCTGAATTCCCTGCTCGTTACGTGCAACGGTGTCCATGATGGTCTTGTACAGGTAAACGGCTTTAGCCTGATCACTGTTCCCGTCAAGGCTGTCGCTGTTTGCTGCTGCTTCCAGAAGTGCAAGCGCATCGGCATCGGTTTTTTCGCGCAATTCATTAAAGCTACCCCAAACAGTTTTGTCTGCAGGAATTTCGTTGGTGTCTAGCCAGCGGCCGTTCACATACCTAAAAAAATTCTCCTGCGGAGTAACTGTGGTGTCCATGTAAGCCAGGTTGATCCCTCGTGGTTCTTCAACCTGTGTTACTTCCTTATCATCTTTACAACTTGTGGCAACCGCGGTTGCCATGAAAGAAAAAAGGAAACCTTTTGTTATTCTATTCATAAATTAAATGGATTTATTAAAGTGGTGAAAAATAGTAAAATTGAATGAATTTTAAGCTGTTACAGCTGTTTATTGAGCCTTTAATTCAGAAATAAATTTCTTGTCAAATTCGGCTTTTAAGGAGGTCACGGCATCAACATTTTCATTGGGTATGGCGATGGAGAGGACGTAATGTTTGATCTTCCATTCTCCGTTTTCTTTCACCACCACGCCACTGCCGCGACATATGCCCATTTGGGTATCCAGCAGCTCATCAAACCAGGCCAGTTCTTCATCTTCGGCAAGAAAAATATTGCGCTCCAGGGTAGAAAAGCTCCAGGCTTTCCCCTTGTCAAAATAGGGTTTTGACCATTCCATAAATTCAGGTTTGGTCCAGTTCTCGGTGGCATCGGTGCCAATAAAGACAGATTCGGGCGCCATTAAGCCGAAATAATCTTCGTAATCTGCCCGGGCCGCTGCCTGGTGCCAGTTTTCGAGCAGGTCGGTTATTTTTTCTTTTGGCGTCGTTTGGGCAAAAGATTGGCCAGCTACTGTAACAAAAGAGACAAAGCAAAACAGGAGTAATTTTTTCATGATCGCAGATTTTTCATCTTAAAAATTATGGGCCGTAATTTATTCTATAAAAGAGAGGATTTTACTTACAAAATAATATATTTGGAGAATTTTAACATTCTAGTGTCTTAATTTATCTTCAGATGAAAAATAACATCCTTTTCTTTCTCTTATGTTCCTTCAGTTTTTTTACTGTCCATTCTCAGATTAAATACGAAGCCGGTTATATTATCGATAACACCGGAGACCGTACTGAGGTTTTAATTCTTAACAAAGACTGGAGGGATAATCCTTCAGAAATCAATTACAAAAAAGGGGAGTCTGGTGAGGTTCTGACTGTGGGAGTCGAAGAGGTGAAAGAATTTGGAATAGGAAATTCTTCACGATATAAAAGTTTTCTTGTCTCTATAGATCAATCCAAAGATCAAACCAATGCTCTGGGCACTTCGGCTGAACCCGATTTTCTAAAGAAAAGGGTTTTCCTGAAGCAACTGTTGGCCGGTAAAGCTGCTTTATATTCCTATAGAGAGGGAGTGCTTACCAGATTTTTCTACGCCACCGACGAGCAAAACCCTGAGGCATTGGTCTTTAAAAGATATAAAAAGGACAACAGGATAGCTGAAAACAACAGCTTTAGGCAGCAATTGTACACCAATTTGAACTGTAGATCTCTTTCTGCTGACGCTTTTAGAAAAATTGATTATTCTGAAGATGACCTGGTGGAATTTTTTGCGGATTACAATTCGTGTGAAAACAGTGATTTCAACATTATAGAAGATGAAACCCCGGGTGGAAAATTCAACTTTTATTTAAAGGGTGGAATGCTTTTTTCATCAATAGCTGTAGAAAGAGGTTTGGAAGCTAAGGATGCTGATTTTTCTTTTGATCCGGGATTCGTTCTTGGAGTGGAGGCAGAATATGTGATGCCGTTCAATAGGAATAAGTGGTCTTTGCTTCTTGAGTCTACCTATCAATCTCACGCTAAGGAAGGACAACTGGTTAACAATACCAACTTTGAATTCAATGATGCATATCTCACCCTGGATATGACCTTTATCTCTGTTGCGGGAGGGGTGAGACATTATTTATTTTTAAATGAGAGCTCCAAATTTTTCTTAAATGCCGGGGTAGCATTTGATTTTCCTCTTAATACCGAATTATCATTAGACAGAGGAGAAAAATATCAAATGAAGGCAGAACTGGATGACTTTACAACTCAGGCCTATTTTCTGGGAGGAGTAGGTTTTAATTATGCTAACAGGTTTAGCGCAGAAGTAAGATATTACACATCCAAGAAAACTACGGGAGAAAGAACGGTTCCCGATAATTACATGTTGCAATGGGACGCGGGTATTACTTCCTTTGCTGTAATTCTTGCATATAGATTCTTGTAGCCTGAGAAGCGCCCGTGGATTTTTTCCCAGGTGAAAAGTGGAGAGCCTAATGAAGTTTTTCATTTTTGGCAGTGCAACCTGTCAAATTAAAATTTATCTTAGGTACACCTAATCACCAACTTATGAAAATTATTTTGCAAATCACGGGAGCTGTTCTTCTGTTGTATAGCACTGCGGGAATAGCCCTTCACGCTCTTGCTAAAGTTGAAGGTTTTGGCCATCACTGCGAAATGCTCCTGCTTTCTCCGGAGGACAACCACCTTGCAGTCTATACGCTAACCGCCAGCCTTAGTGCTACCCTGTTCTTTATTTCTAAAAAGAAACGCGGGAAAGAGATGAAGAAGATCGTTTAAAGATCTTCAGCATCGGCATCCAGGGCGACAAAATTCCTGATCGCCGTGTTGGGTTCTATGATATTGTAGCCACTCCAGAATTCAGGATTATAGACTTTAAAGGTCTGATAGTCGAAATCATCTGTGAGTGCAATATTGTCAAGGCTGCCTGCAGGCATAGCTTCATTTTCATAAACTACCAGCTGCAGCTTGTTCACCTGGCTCACATTCAGCTTTAGCTCCAGATCCAGTTCATTCTGCTTGCGGCGACCTTTAACATGCTTGTTCTTTTCAATAATGGTGAGAGGCCGGTGAACTCCTACAGATTCTCCGGTTTCGCGCTCCATATAGCTAAGATTATATTTTCCTGCTTCATCTTTGGTAAAGATCATTTTTCCGCGGTAGACATCATCGGCCGTACTAATTCCGAAGAGGCGGAACTTCTTAAGCGGCTTGACATTTTCGTATTCCAGCCTGTGAACCCCGTAATCTTCTGTATTCACATATAACCTTCCTTTAAAATCTGCTCCCCGTTTTGGCTCAAAATCGATCACATAGGCAGTAGCATTATCTATCCAGGCAAAACCGTTCATTTTAAACCTGTACTTGTTAGACTTGTCAAAAAGGTTAAAAGTGATGTCTTCTTTCCAGAACATTCCGTTCATCAACCTTTGCACTTTTGCAAGAGAACCTGTTTTCAGATATTTTCTGCTTTGAAGCCGGTCTTTCTCTTTTTCCTCCGGCGTTTTCTCCTTTTTCTTCCCGGACACCACAAAATCTTCCTTTAATTCATCCTCATCCACTTTTATTCCTATTATTCCGGACCGGATCTTAAGATATGACCGCTCTTTGAGGGTATTCATAAAAAGGGAATTTAAACGTTCGGTAAGCTCCTCTAAAGATTCGGTGCTCTTAGGATTGTGAAGGTTAGCCGCTTTAATAATATTCACTTTTTGACTGTCATAATTCCCGTAAACATCTGCAAGAACTTCTTTGTAAGAATCTGATACTTTAGGAACCTGGCTTGAAATCTCATTCATCAGGTTCTGGTCAATTCCTGCAATGGTACTTTTGTCAACTTCGAGATCAAAACGCCGCACATAGCTGAAATCTGATTCCCTCAGGAAAATCCTTTTTTTGGTGTTGCTGAAGTTGTAGTTATTGCTTACTTCTTCCTTTACTTTTTCAATGATCTCTTTTGCGGAAAGATTTTTATTGGAAACGAACACCTCCCGAAGTTCTACCGTTGAAGGTTTTAAATAGATGATCTCTGTGGATATGTCCCGCGGATCGATGTCCAGTATTTCATAGCCAAGGGAAGAGATCCTGATAACCTCCGGAAGCTCCTGACCTTTTGCATTATAACTAAAATAACCTTCTTCATTGGTCACCAGCCCCCGGTTTTCTGAAAGGATGATGTTGGCGTAGGGAACCGGCTTCTTAGTGTTTGTATCCAGCACCCGTGCCTTGATCTCCTGCGCCTGTAGCAGCTGAACCTGTAGCATCAGAAAAAAGAAAAAGAAAAATTTCATGTCAATTGTTTTGTTCTTAGACGTTCCTGCAGAAGTATTGTTACAACAGTCTCACAACTTTCTAAGGATTAACAAAAAACTAACTAAAAAGAATTGGCAGCAGCATCATGGGTGCCTAACTTTAATAAAAAAGCTTTTTATGAGACAGTCCATCTGGAAAGCGGCAGCCCAAAAGATCAGTTTTCCAAGCTTAAACGAAAATATAAGTACAGAAATTGCCATTGTGGGAGGTGGTATTACAGGGGTAACTGCAGCCTACCTTTTGGCCAGGTCCGGAAGGAAAGTGGTGCTCCTGGAAGCCGGGACCATAAGTGGCGGAACTTCAGGTGATTCCACGGGGAATCTGTATGCTATGGTCGATAAACGCCTGCACCACATTCAGAGTAAATGGAGTAAGGAGACGGCAGCAAATGTAGCCCGCTCGCGGGGGGAGGCTGTCAACCTTGTGGAGGAGCTGGTCAAAAGACACCAGATAGACTGTAGTTTTAAAAGAGTACCCTGGTACCTCTTCAGCGAAACAGAGAAAAAAGACAGGACGATTGAAAAAGAGATTGAAGCTGCTGCGCATTACGGGTTGCCGGTAGAGGAACTGCATGAATTGCCGCTTCCCATCAAAGTAAGTACTGCCATTAAAGCAGATGGGCAGGCCCAGTTCAATCCTGCTGCTTATGTAAAAGGTCTTGCTGAAAAGATCGATAGTACCAACTGCAGGATCTTCGAAAATTCTGAAGTCTACCATATCGAAAAAGAAGAAGAATTGGTTTTGTCTACTGCCAAAGGAACGGTGACCGCCCAAAAAGTCATTTTAGCCACCCATACACCCAAAGGGATCTATGGTTTACAAACCGCGCTGTACCCTTACAGGGAATACGCTATTGCTGCCAGGTTAAATTCCGGAGATTTTCCCGACGGGATCTACTGGGACACAGAAGCAGACTTTCATACTTCCATGCGTACCTACCGGAAAGGAAATGACAATTATGTACTGGTGCTGGGAGGCCACCACAAAGTGGGGCAGGAGGACGACTATAATCGGTTCTATAGAAAACTTGAGCAGAACGCAAGAAGATACTTTGATGTCGCCGATATAGAATATGAATGGAGCGCTCAGCATTATAAACCTGCTGACGGGTTACCTTATATAGGCGAAAGTTCTGACGATAATATTTACATCGCTACCGGTTTTTCCACAGACGGACTTACCTACGGGGTACTTTCGGCCATGATCCTGGATGACCAGCTTAACGGAAGGAAAAATCCCTGGAGCGATCTCTATAAAGCTTCAAGATTTACTCCGGTGAAATCTGCAAGGAATTTCATCAAGGAAAACATTAATGTGGCCAAACAATATCTTAAAAACCTTCCCGGGAAAGCCGAAGCTGAATCTTTTGACGAGATAGCAGCTGGACAGGGAAAAGTAGTGGAAGTTGATGATGAAAAATGGGCGGTTTTTAAAGATGAAAACGGGCAGGTACATTGCCGGTCGGCTGTTTGTACCCACATGGATTGTATCGTAGACTGGAATGACGCCGAGAAAAGCTGGGATTGCCCGTGTCACGGCAGCCGATTCAAGGCTACAGGAGAGGTTATAGAAGGTCCTGCTTTTTCACCGCTGGATAAACGTAATACTTAGAAAATTAAGCTTACATAAGTACGTCCCCCTGTTTTTACAAACAAGGAGATAGAGAGAAAGGCAAAGTTTTTTTATAAGTTCAGTAACTCCTGTACACTTGAAAATCCTTCCGGCACTATATACAGTTAACTGCCTTTTAAGCTCTCCCAGCTAAAGCCTTCACTGCGCAGCATCGATGATAACACACTTCTTCTTTGCTGAAGGTTAGAAAGATCCAATTGTCCATTGGCTTTTGTAGCGATCGTTTTCGGCTCCGGAAGAGAATTTTTGAAATTATCCTTCAGGTGCATGATCAAATTGGTCATAGTACTTCTTAAAAGCTGTAATTCTTCTTTCTGCCAAGGATGCGGTTTTTCATTGTTTTCCCCATTCAAAAGAGAATTTAATGCCTCATCCAGCCTCACAAAATTGATGCTGAAGCAATTGTCAGGATTCTGGTGACTATAAAAGTGCACAACGGGATAAGCCTGATGGCTCACCATGTGCTTGTCTATCTCCTCCTGAAGCCTTAAAAGTTGTTGGTCTCTATAAGAGGGATTTAATGCCAATAGTTTTTCAGCCATTTCTGAAGGGCTACTGCCCAAATTAAAGATGCTCCTTGAAAGTGTTCTTTTGCGAATAACTGCAGAGGAAACAGAGATTAAATACGTCATGGAACTGGTGAAAAATATAAAACCAAAAAAGGAAAAAATGCTGGTTATGATTTCAAAGAAAGCTGTGGTGGGTTTAAAATTGCCCAATCCTAAAGTAGATATTATATATCCCGTATAGTATAATCTCTCAACCCAATTGGCAGGCCTGGAATTACTATTGGTAATTCCATCGGGATTGGAAGAGAAGACCAGGAACAAGCCAAACCATACGATAAGGATCCAGATCAACAGCACGGCCAGGTTTACGATGAGACCGGAGTATTTAAAAACTCTCCTGTTGGACGGGCCCGAGAATTTACGTAGACCCCGGTAAGCAAAGCTCGCTACCGGTTTGGATATAAAACCTGCACCACTTCCCGAGAGAGTGGTAAAAAAGAAGTCACAAATGATAAGAACAAGAAGTAGTAATCCAATACTTAGAACCAGTATGTTCATATTGTTGATTTAGTTATTAATTTTTTTAAAACCAAAGAGAAATTCCGCCGCCCGCACCAAAACGATTATCGTAACTTCCCATTAACCTGAACCCTTTGCTCAGAACATATTCCAGCCCTATCTGGTAGACAGTTTCACTGCTGTAATCTTTTCCTTGCTCCAGATCGCTATTCCAACCAAAATCTATCTGGTACTCGTATTCTCCATACAATTCCAACCGGGGAAATAGTAAAAGTCCGGCACTGAAAGCGACCTGCGGGCGAAGCTTGTTGTCAATACTCAATTCAGAATCTATCAATAGCGGCAGCAGATATCTTATCCCTCCAATGGCTGTAGGTTCCAGTTCATCCAGGCTGTCTTCTTCTTCATTCTCAAGACTTCCCCCCGCAAAAACTCTGAAGTAGTCATTGAGATATCTTTCATAGGTTAGAGTGGCTTCCAGATTTTCATTCCAGCCATACTCGGCCCGCAACCTGAATTGATTCCGAATGTTGGTGGTGGTAGCATAAAATTCTGTCATATGACTGGCACCCGAAACTTCTCCCCAGGTGAAATATTCATTGGCTTCGGTAGTGAGATTGGCTAATGGATATGAGTCGAGTCGCTCATCCCGAGGCGTATCATAACTAAAAACACGTGCCATACCGCCGTTGAGGTGGTAGAGCACATGACAGTGGAAGAACCAGTCTCCATATTCGTTGGCATCAAACTCAATGACAGTTTTTTGCATGGGTGCTACATTCACCGTGTGCTTTAATGGGGAATATTCTCCATTCTTATTGATCACTCTAAAGAAATGTCCATGAAGGTGCATGGGATGATGCATCATCGTTAGGTTATTCAGGGTAATTCGCACTTTTTGACCCTGTTCAATTTTTATTTTATCGGTTTCAGAAAGAGGTACTCCGTTAATGCTCCACACGTACCTGTTCATGTTCCCGGTGAGGTTGAACAGGATTTCCTTAAGCGGTTGTCCATCAGAAATAGTAGTAGGTTCCGGGGCTCTTAGGTAATCATAATTAAAGACCGGAGATCCTGCTGTTTTCATAGCATCGCCTATCACCAGGGAATCGGGCAGCGGCTTTTTCATAAGGTCCATAAGGTTGGGGTCTTTCATCTTGTCCTGAACCAGCGTATCCCTTTTCATATCATGAACCATGTGCAATTCATGCTCGGATTGGTCCTCCTGCATCTTCATTCCGTCCATCTCCATGTGGTCCATTTCCATGGCGTATTTTTTCATCACTTCAATGGAGTCATTTTTTCCGGGTCTGAATTTCGATGCAGGTGCGCCCATTTTCATGTTCATCGCCATCATCTTTTTCATCATTTCAATCAGGTCAGGTTCGGGGACTACCGGGGCAGGTATAATTTCTCCTTCTCCAATGTAGGCTGAAGCATGTCCTGAACCATCCTGGGAAGTGGCACGAATTTCCAGTTTTCCATTTTCAGGCACAGTGACAATGAAGTCGTAGGTCTCTGCAACAGCGATAAGGGTCTTGTTCTTTTTTACCGGTACAACATCCAGCCCATCGGCAGCAACCAAAAAAGGATCTTCTCCCCCAAAGGTGAGCCAGAAATAAGACGCTGCAGAGGCATTGACAAATCGCAGCCGCAGCTTTTCTCCCGGTTCGAAATCGGGATACTGCTGTTCCGGGAGGCCGTTTACCAGGAAAAGGTCGTGGTAGTTATCAGAAATTGCCATATCGGGCATGCGTTGCCAGCTCATTTTAAGCTTGGCGCCCAATGCATTTTTCGCCAGGACTTTGTTCAGACTTTGCACCTGTCCTTTCTTTATCAGATACCATTCATTACCTCTTTTGAGATTCCGAAGCTGTTCATGTGGGTTTTCATCCATCCAGTCTGAGAGCACCAGGACGAGATCTTTATTATATTCCATGGTTTGCTCCCGCGGATTGATCTGAATAGAGCCATAAACGCCGCGTTGCTCCTGGAGTCCGGTATGGGAATGATACCAGTAGGTGCCCGACTGCTTCAGGGCAAATTCATAAGTGAAAGTCTCTCCCGGTCTTATGGGAGGAGTGGTAAGATAAGGCACGCCGTCAAAAAAATTGGGGAGCAGCAGTCCGTGCCAGTGCACCGAAGTCTCCACATCCATCTTGTTGGTTACATGGATTTTCGCGTACTCTCCTTCAGTGAACTCCAGAACGGGACCCGGAATACTTCCATTAATGGTCATGGCCTTCACATCTTCTCCGGTAAAATTCACCATTTCTTCATCTATGGTCAGTTCAAATTCATGGACCGGCCAGTCATCGACATTACCTTCAACAGATTGAGGACGTTGAGCAAGTGAAGGAAAAGAAAGTGTGGCAGTGAACAGAAGAGGCAGAAGAAGATTTTTCATTACGTTTTCTTCAGGATTACAGGAAATGGGATTACTTACAAGTTAGTCAGCTTCTACCGTTTTCTGTATGAAAGTACTGTTAAAACTCAGCCCGGGAATGAATCCGGGCATAGGAATTTCAAATGCTTTTATAAGCCTGCTACTTGTTTCTTAACAGGTAGTTAACCAGTCTCTCCGGAGAATTTCATTAACTTATAAATACTTTAGAAAATCATAAAAATCTATAGTTATGAAAATAAAACTGCTCTTCGTATTGTTTAGTCTTGGTTGGGTTCTAACGGGTTCCTCACAGGAATCGGTTGGATTGGAAGTTATAGCAGATAATTTAGTATCCCCGGTGGCCCTTGTCGAATCGCCCGATGATTCTGGAAGGTATTTCATTGTTGATCAGGTAGGGGTGATCAGAATTTATACTCCTCAAAAAGGACTTTTAGAAGAGCCTTTTTTGAACCTGAAAGATAAAATTGTTAAACTAAAGGATGCCCACGAGGAGAGGGGACTTCTCGGAATGGCTTTTCATCCTGATTATAATGAGAACGGCAGGTTTTTCGTCTACTACAGTGCTCCGCTAAGTGAGGATGGTCCTAAAAACTGGGATCACACCAGCCACATTTCAGAATTCCGGGTTTCTCCGAATGATCCCAAAATGGCTGAAAAGACTTCAGAAAAGATCATTCTGAAGGTCGATCAACCACAGGATAATCATAATGCGGGAACATTGGCATTTGGTCCCGATAATTACCTGTATATCGCTCTTGGTGACGGTGGAGGTGCAAATGATATTGATATGGGTCATGTGCCCGACTGGTACGATAAGAACGCGGGTGGAAACGGACAGGATGTAGAGCAGAATTTACTCGGTAGTATTTTAAGAATAAATGTGGATGCCGATTCTCCTTATGCCATTCCTGAAGACAATCCCTTTGTAGACAAAGATGGAATGGACGAGATCTATGCCTACGGGCTTCGAAACCCCTACAGGTTTTCATTTGACTTGGAGGGGAACAATGATCTTATCGCCGGAGATGCGGGGCAGGTACTTTGGGAAGAAGTCAGTGTGATCACAAAAGGTGGCAATTACGGGTGGAATGTGAAAGAAGGATCCCACTGTTTCAATTCCTATAATAATGATAAGGAGAAAGAGGAATGTCCCGAAAAAGATAAAATGGGCAATCCTCTAATAGATCCTGTAATTGAATTTAAACAAGGCGGTGCCGATCATGGAGGTAAAGGTCTCGTGGTAATAGGCGGTTATGTCTACAGAGGTGAATTGATTAAGAATCTCGGCGGGAAATACATTTTCGGGACCTGGACACAGCACCATGGGAAACCGGCCGGAGCAGTATTTATGGCAACTCCGCAAGAGACCGGAATGTGGGATTTTCAGGAGCTAAAAATCTCCCAGACCAACTCTACTTCAATCGGTCATTACCTGTTATCTTTTGGTCAGAATAATGAGGGAGAAATGTTCGTTCTTACCACCGATGAAGAAGGACCCACAGGGAATACGGGGAAAGTTTTTAAAATGGTTGCAGGAAAGTAATTCTGTTTTTTCAGCATTGACTATCAGGGAAGGATTAAATTAAGCTTCTCTGAAAAAAATTTCCCGCGTAGGATTATGACGAAATATTCCTGTTTAAAGAACTGGTTCTTGTGAAGGATCTTTTTTGTAAGTGTAGTGGTCCCCCGGCGTTAAAAATTTTTGAAGCCCTGGAGAAAATTTAGCCGGGGGAGCGCGGTTTTGATTTTGCGGGAGCAAAATTGAAAACACCTATCAAAAAAGTGTCCTTTTTTTGGTTCGTTTTTTTGGACAAGCAAAAAAATGAACAATTACAAAAGAAACACGTAAACCTATCGACAGAAGAGAGCTTTATCTTATTAAAATTGAAGATGTAAATTGTACTTTACTTCAAAATCTTTCGAATTAGTCTAAGTCTGTTTAGAAACCTGAAACAAGTTTGGGTTGACTAAAGATCATAGATTTTTTTCATTTATATCTCGAACAATAAAGTAACTCCCACAGTAGCAGGATTTCCCAGGTGAACCGCACCAAAGTTATAACCGTAGCTGATATATTCTTTACCAAAAATATTACGACCCCATAGCATAAGCTTAATATCGCGGTAGGATACGCCAATATTCCCATTGTACAGGTTGTACGGCTCCTGCCTTAGGTTATTTGCAAGATCGAAATATTGCTCACCCAGGTACTTCCATTCTGCACGAGCCGTGAATTCCCATTTTTCATTCAGTCCCAGGTTTGACCGGTATTGCAGAGCGAGCACTGAAGTTACTTCTGGAGTGTAGATTTGCTTGTTATCTTCAAGATTGACTTCCCCGCCATCTTGGGCAATGAGGAGGGATTCATATCCGGCGTCTGTGTAGCCGAAATCATAACTAAGTTCCAGGCCACTGGTCAAAAAGGCTTTCAGCTCTACTTCCAGGCCTTTACTGGTTAGCTTTCCGGTGTTTCGGGTAACGATAACTCCGTCGGGCATTACCAGAGTCGGGACCTGTACGTCGGTCACTTCCGTGTAAAAAACAGTGGCATTCACCAGCAGCTTATTCTTCAAAAAGGAATTTTTAGTTCCTATTTCATAATTATCACTGAACTCCGGTTGATACTTGTAAAGAGGCGGCTGACTTGGATCTGCACTCAACGGAGTTAAGCCTCCCGCCCTGAAGCCGCGACTGTAGGTAAGGAATACAAGGTTTTCTTCTGAAAGATCATACGTAAGTCCAGCTTTAGGCGAGAAGGCATTGAAACTGGCGGTGGCAGTAGTGTCCGGTTGATATTCGAACATTGGTTCTGTATCAGAGTCCAACTGGTATTCTCCGAGTACAGACTGTTTCTTATATTCATGATCGTATCGCAATCCGGCGATTAGATCCAATTTTTCTGTTACCTGATAATTCAGTTGTCCAAAAAAGGCAATTCCTTTTCCCGTTGCCTCACTTGTATTGATGAGTGAAAAATTAGTTTCTTCAGATCCCATTACCGCGGCATCTTCGCCAAAATGTGTGGCTTGTTTCACCGGGCTTTCCTGGTAGAACATGTAAGTTCCCGCAGTCCATTCCAGATCTCTGACGGGTCCGCTGGGAGAGGAAAGTCTGAATTCCTGTGTCGCAACTTTCACCGTATTCCAGTCTTTTCCGTAATCGTTAATGATCGACATCGCGTCCAGAGGTGAGAAGTCTGCATCAATAGGATTTTGGTAATATCTATAATTCTGCTGGTATGCAGTCTGGGAACTGAAGTTGAGGTTTTTCCCTTTATGATCGATGACCAGAGAAGTGTTGAAAGTATTGTCCTTCATTGTTGAAAGTTGGTTCTGGTTCAGGGTGTAAGGGTTTTCAAGTGCGGCCTCGATCCCCATGTTCAAAGGGAAAGCTCCTTCATTTTCGGCTGAAAAATGTTTTAGGTTTAAAGTGGCATTCCAAGTAGGGCTAAAAAGGAATTTTAAATAATAATTTCCGGAAAAATTTTGCTGATCATCATAACCGGAACCTGTAAAATCATTAATGTAAAATCCTTCTCTTTCCTCATACAATCCTGCTGCACCAAAAAAAAGTTTCTCTCCCAAAGGGGTTCTTATCCCTGCCATGTATCGCTGTTGGTTATAATTGCCCAAAGTAGCTTCTCCAAATACTGTAGTTTCTTTTTTAGGCTCCCGGGTTATGATGTTGATCACGCCACCCATTGCATTTCTTCCATAAAGCGTTCCCTGCGGTCCACGTAACACTTCTATTCTTTCAATATCAAAGAGCTGGGTGATATAGGTGTCGAGGTTGTATTGATTTACCCCGTCTATATAGGTAGCAATGGCAGGATCATAGGAGGTAGTGACAATACCCCTTATGGAAGTAACGGTTCTTCTATCTCCGGGATCGCTGGCATACAGATTCGGCGAAACAGCGGTAAGATCATTTGCATTTTGGATCTGGCTTTGCTTTACATTTTCATAGGACAGGCTGGTAATACTCAACGGAATTTCCTGAATGAGCTGTTCTCTTTTCTGAGCAGTTACAACTACTTCCTTTAAACGCTCTCCTTGCGAAGTGAGAATGACTTCCTGCTCAACTGCTTCCGCATCTACATTCACGATCCGGGTAGTTTCTGAATACCCGCGTTTGCTTACACTAAGTATGTAAGAACCATAAGGCACTGCCGTAAATGAAAAGGTCCCTTCCACGGAGGTGGTTGTCTGGTAGGGGGAATTTAGCAGGTTGACCTGTACATCTTCCAACGGTTCTGCAGATTCTGAAAGAACTCTTCCCGTTAAGCGCCCTCTTTCCTGTGCGCCTGCAGTCATGGCAATAAGAGTAAAAAATATGCCGAAGAGTAGACAATGTTTCATGGGATTGCAGTTAGATTCTGCTGATTTTTGTTTTTTCGAAAGATCAGGTTTAGCAAAAGGGCGAAGCTCAGGATGAGCAGCCCGAAAAATTCCCGCGTAGATTCGATCCATGGTTTTTCATCTGACATGGATCCGGTGATATTTTCGGCGCCATGCCTGGTTATCCAGGAGAGAACTCCATCAGGCATAAAGAAAAGGTACAGCGCATATGCAAGGAAGAACCCGATTCCTGCGTAGTGCAAAATTTTATTGTCCTTTCCCAATATGGCAAGCAGGCAAACAAGAGCTCCATACCCATAGATTCCTATCCACAGAAGAGGGTCCGGATCATTATATTGTATAACGGCAGAAATGCTGAAGATGATAACAAAGAATGCATTAATGAATTTCACATTTTGCTATTTTGGATAAGCTCATTTTGACAGGTTAGTGCTGTTGTTTCTCTCTTTTTGTACAAAAGGAGAAATTCTGAACATCTTACGCGTATCCGGAAGCTTAGCTACCATGGGCTATTACCGGGAGTTAGTTAATCTTCCTGGTTTTCAAGCCTGTATATTATTTTTTTCATTTCTGCAATTTCCCGTTCCTGTGCCTCGATAATTTCCTTTGCAAGTTTTTGTGCTTCAGGATCCTTGATGTCTGCTCTCTTACTCGTTAATATGGCAATTGAGTGATGAGGTATCATGGCCTTCATCCACAACACATCCCCAACAGGAATTTGTGCCCGTACTAAACCTAAAGCACTTAAAAAGATCACCAGGCTTCCGGCGTATATTGCTATATTCTTTTTTTTGTTTTTATACATTCCCAGCATTACGGTGAGCATGATCACGGCCATTGCACAGATTCCTAAAATCGCCATATAGAATCTTGTCAAACTAAACCAAACGTGGTCCCATGAATAGGTATTCATGTACATGGTTACATACATTGCAATAAATGAGAGAACGAGCATAATTATAAATTTGCTATACATTCCTTTTTTCATTCCGCCGTGCTTATTTTCTTGTGAATCCATTATTTAGAAAATTTATTGTTGGTTGATTATTTATTGTTTCCTGTCTTTTTAAACAAGTATTTATTTTGAAATGGTTTTTTCAACAGTTCCGCATTCAGGCATTTTATCTCCGAAATAGGGATTGGAAATTTCTTCAATACTGGCATACCAATAAGCGCCTTTATTGTCAAAGGCCATAGGGCAAAACTTTTTGTAGATCGTTCCTCCCGAGAGCGCATCTTCAAACATGGGTCCTGCTATTTCAGTGAATTTGGCAAATAGTTCCCGTTGAACCTCAATATCATCTGTCTCCGACATTTGCTGTGCCAGGGACTTCATCTCAGCCCTTTCCTGAGAGAAAGTTCCGGCCATAACGTTCGCTATGTCCTGTACCTGATCTGCATCAGATAAAGTTAATGCCATTTTTATCTCCAGGTAATTATGCCATATTTTACCTGTCATACCATCAATAAAATGTTCATCTGCAATATCAGCAGTCATTTTCTTTTCTTCTTTAACTTCTTCGGGCGTGTTTATTTCTACTGTTTGCTTTTCCTTACACCCAATAAATGAGGTGAACACTAGGAAAATAATGGTTGTGTTAAATAGCGATTTCATTTTTTACATTTTAAGATGTTTATAAAACTGATAAATAAATATTTCTGACTTATGCTCCTGTAACTAAACGTATTACTGACTCAGAAGAATCTTGTTTCCTGACCTCGACAATGGAAGCCATCTGATTAAATAAAATGTTAGGTTTTTTATTGGTACCAACCTTGAGTATCCGGAGTTTGGCAGCGTGTGGCTGTCTTATTCCGTAGGTAGGGTAGCCGGCTTCAGCTATGCGGTAATTTTTATCTTCGTCAAAAGCAGTGTCCACCGAAAAGTTAAGTCCTTCTCCGCTCGCTTTGACCCTGTACCCTTCAGGGAGGACAATATCTGTTTCCCGGAAATTTTTTTTGGTGCGCTTTGACACCTTGGATACGACTTCCTCTTCGTCGCCTCGCTCTACTTCAGCATTTTTACAGGAAAAGAATAGAGCAGAGAGGGGAACAAAGAATAGAAAGGAATTCCTCATTCTTAGGTTTTTGGTTGGCTAGAAAGGATTATTCTGTCTAGTACTTTTAAATTTACAAACAGTGCAGAGGAGGAGCAATGAACTTAACAAGGGTTTAACCCGGCCGGGTTTTTTTTAACAAGTTGTTTAACTTTTAAATTTGGGGCCAAAAATCCTTTTTTTGAAACTTCATAATAAGCCTCTTAAGAAGGATAACCTTCTTCGGGCTAAGGATAGTTTAGGTATTTGTGTAAAAAGCAGGTACGCTTTTTAAATTTCTCTTTCCCGGAATAGCGGAATAGTACCGGTGCTGTCGGCTTCAAGCGACTCTTCAAATTCCTGGTCAAGTTCGAGTTCAAAATTTTCAGGAGTTTTAAGGAATAGCTCGTTGAGCTGAAGCTTAAAATTGTCAAATTCCACAACCAGGTTTTGAGCTACTTCAAAGATCTCGTCGGGATTTTTTTGCTTTTTATTGGAGAACTGATGCAACACATGAGCTTTGGTTAGCAAAACATTGGTGCGGGCTTCTACAGCATTCGTTTTTAGCGTGTCCGGCAAAGTTTCTCTAAGGCTCTCCATGATCTGCATTAGATTATTGGAGCTCTCGACGATTTCTGAACCCGTTTTATTCTCCAGGTTCTCTATTTCATTCTGGGCAGTAATATAAGCCAGCCAGTCGGCTGCAATTTCCCTGGCTTCGGGAGAAAGAATGACATTTCGGGTTTTAGAGATCTTAAGGCTATCAGAAAAGGAGGTGCTGGTTTCTAAAGGTGCAACTACAGGTTTTTCTGCTTCATCTTCGCAAGACAACAGGGACAGCATTAAAAAAACAACCAGGATTTTTCTCATTTTTTAAAGATATGTTTTTGTAGTAAAGCTTCAGAATAATTCCGAGGATTTAAGACTGCGGAATTTCTCATCTTTCCCGAAATCGATATCTTTGCTTCTACTAAAAAAGAAACTTTTATGGCTTCAAAGATATTGATAATTGGTGCATGCGGACAAATAGGTACCGAACTTACCTTAGCACTACGCGAAAAGGTAGGAAGAGACAATGTGATCGCGAGTGATATACGGGAAGGAAGTGAAGATTTGATGAATTCCGGACCCTTTGAAATTGCCGATGCCACTAACTATAATCAAATTGAAGACCTGGTTATCCAGCATGATATAGAGGAGGTTTACCTTATGGCAGCCATGTTGAGTGCCACTGCAGAAAAATTTCCCATGAAAGGCTGGGACCTTAACATGAGTTCCCTGTTCCATGTATTGAACCTTGCAAAAGAGGGAAAGATCAAAAAAGTTTTCTGGCCTTCGAGCATTGCCGTTTTTGGACCTACCACCCCTAAACATGATACTCCGCAAACTACGGTGATGGAGCCAACCACAGTTTACGGGATAAGCAAACAGGCGGGGGAACGTTGGTGTGAATACTATTTCAACAAGTTTGGAGTAGATGTGAGAAGCATAAGATACCCGGGATTGATAAGCTATAAAACATTACCCGGTGGCGGAACCACAGATTATGCTGTAGAGATCTATCATGAGGCGCTAAAAAATGGAAAATACACCTCCTTTCTTAACAAGGACACCGAGCTGCCTATGATGTTTATGGATGATGCTATTAGAGCTACTATTTCCCTGATGGAAGCTCCTTCGGAAAAGGTGAAGGTAAGATCCTCATATAATTTATCTGCCCTTAATTTTACTCCTGACACTTTAGCTAAAGCTATTCAAAAACATATTCCTGAATTCGAGATCTCTTATGCACCGGATTTCCGCCAGGCTATAGCTGATTCGTGGCCTTCAAGCATAGATGATTCTGAAGCCCGTAAAGACTGGGGCTGGAGGCATGATTTTGATCTGGAGAAAATGACTTCAGAAATGCTGGAGGGAATAAAAGAGGTCTATCACGTCTAGATCCAAAATTTGTGTTTTTATCCTACTGTGCTACAGGAGTTCGGTAGTTTGCACACATCCCAGTTGTAATAAAAGAAAAAGTCCTGCACACGTGCAGGACTTTGGAATCGAAATAAAACTAATATGATTAGTTGATAACGCGCACCTGAGCTGCGGTCAATCCTTTTCTTCCTTCTTCTTCAACGTACTCTACCTTATCACCTTCATTAAGAGTTTCCCCGTTTAATCCGGTAACGTGAACGAAGATGTCTCTTCCTGTTTCGTCGTTGGTAATGAATCCGTAACCTTTTGATTCATTGAAAAATTTAACTGTACCTTCCATTGTAAAAAAATAATAATTAATAAAGTACAAACATAAACTAATATTTGAAACGAGGAATTATGAAATTGTTATTTATTTCTAAAAATTTTATTCTGTGGGAGTTACTTCTTTTTTCGCTCTTTCATTTTTTTAATGTTTTTGTCTGAAAGCGTATAATCTTCTAATTTTTTTCCCCTCCAGCGAAGCACCAGAAACATGGGTAAAAGAAGAAATACACTTGCTAAAACGGAAAGGCCGACAATTTTATCTCCCAGAGCCTGATCCTTCTCAATCTGCATCACATAAAATCCCACAAGAATTGCAATTCCAATAATGATAGCTAATACTTTTGTTAAAGTTCCTAAGATTTTCATACGGTTACTTCTATAAGTTTTCTACGGTAGGCGGTAAGCATTTTAGATTTTGAAACAAACCCAAGATACTTATTCTTTCGAACTACCGGAAGGTTCCAGGCATCAGTTTCCTGAAATTTCTGCATGATAGTTCGCGGACTATCCTTTTCTTCATCAATAATTTCGGGCGCGGCCTGCATGAGCTCGTCTATTTTAACGCTGTCATAGAGCTTTTTATCAAACATGATGGGCCTGATATCATCCAGGAGGAGAATTCCTATAAAATTATTATCCACGTCAACAACCGGAAAAATATTCCGGGAAGATTTTACAACGCCCTCCCTGACAATTTCTCCTAACGTCATTCCTGTTCTTAGAGGCACAAAATTCTTTTCAATGATCTGTTGTAGATTCATCAGGGTAAGCACAGCCTGGTCTTTATTATGGGTGATCAACTCTCCACGCCTTGCCAATTCCATTGTATATACCGAATGTGGTAAGAACCTCGTAGTGATCATAAAAGAGATCGCTGCAGTGATCATTAGAGGAACAAAAAGTTCATAACCGTGAGTAAGTTCGGCAATGAGGAAAATTGCTGTGAGAGGAGCCTGCAGAACTCCCGCCATTAATCCTGCCATTCCCACAAGTGTGAAATTGCTTACCGAAAGCGGACTTTTTAGAAAATTGATGTGGTTCATAAATAGGGCAAAGCAGTGACCCATGGTGCTGCCCATAAAGAGTACAGGTGCAAAGATCCCCCCAACTCCACCTGCATTAAAAGTCAAAGAAGTTGCCACAATTTTAAATATCACAAGCCCCGCCAAAAGAGCGATGATTACCCAGAAATTATCCAGATAGTCATTGAACAAACTACTGCCAAGCGCCTCCAGATAATCCTCCTGCAGCAGGTTGTTGATCACATTGTATCCTTCCCCATATAGCGGAGGGATAAGGAAAAGGAGTACTCCAAGGATAGATCCACCAATGAGCAACCGGTGGAATGGAGATGATACTTTTTTAAACTGCTTATTGATCCAGAAATAAGTTTTAGTAAAATAAATGGAACAAAGGCCTGCCAATACTCCCAGGAGAATGTAATAAGGCACATCGGCTATTTCGAAACTATCTTTTAGGTTAAAAGGAAGAATGATATCAGATCCAAAAAAGAAATAGGAGGTAAGGATGGCAGAAACCGAAGCCATCAACAGGGGTAAGAGGGAAGCCAGCGTAAGATCCAGGCTAAATACTTCTATGGCAAAAACAATAGCAGCAATTGGGGCTTTAAATATACTTGACATCGCTCCCGCTGCAGCACAACCAATAAGCAGGGTTCGGGTAGCCTGGTTCATGTTGAAAACCCGCGAAATATTTGAACCTATAGAGGCACCTGTAGCCACGGTAGGTCCTTCCAGTCCCACAGATCCCCCAAAACCTACGGTAATTGGAGCTGTTAACAAGGAGGCATACATTTGAAAAGGCTTCATGAGGCCTTTTTTCTTGGAAATAGCATACAGGGTAGAGGGAATACCGTGCCCCACCGGATTTCTTAATCCGTATCGGATAATCAAAATAGTGATTGCCAGTCCTACAATGGGGAATATGAAATAGAACGCGTGGTGATAATTGGCAATTAATTCCCCTTCCAGCAATCGCTGAATGAAATGAGTAAGGTTCTTAATGACCACGGCTGCAAGTCCCGAAGTAAATCCAATTATTGCAGCGAGTATCATAATGAACTGCTGCAAAGAAAGATTTTTGGTTCTCCAGATCAAGAACCTTTTAAATAGGGGATTCCTGCTTTTAGCACTCATAATAACAATGAAAGAGCCTCCCGGTTAAGAAGGGCTTTTTAGAAAGGGTTATTGGGTAACCTTCAAATTTAGCTCTTTAAGCTGTTCCCCGCTAATTCTTGCGGGAGCATCTATCATCACATCTCTTCCCGAATTGTTTTTGGGAAATGCAATGTAGTCCCTTATAGTTTCCTGGCCACCTAAAATAGCTACTAACCTGTCAAACCCAAATGCTATTCCACCGTGTGGAGGAGCTCCATATTGAAAAGCATCCATTAAAAATCCGAACTGGGCTTTAGCTTCTTCCGGAGTAAATCCCAGATGATCGAACATCATCGCCTGAGTGTTCTTGTCATGGATTCGTATAGAACCTCCTCCAATTTCATTTCCGTTAAGGACAAGGTCATAGGCATTGGCGCGGACTTTCCCCGGCTCAGTGTCCAGTAATTGAATATCTTCAGGTTTTGGGGAGGTGAAAGGGTGGTGCATTGCATGATAGCGATTTGTCTCTTCATCCCATTCCAAAAGCGGAAAATCTACCACCCATAAAGGGGCAAATTCCTCTGCTTTCCGTAGTCCAAGTTCGTTCCCCAGGTGCATACGCAATGCGCTTAGCTGAGTTCTGGTCTTATGTCCATCTCCAGCCATGACCAGAATAAGATCTCCTGCTTTGGCTCCGGTTCTTTCTGCCCATGCTTTAAGATCTTCTTCTGAATAAAATTTATCTACAGAAGATTTTAAAGTTCCGTCTTCATTAAATTTCGCCCAAACGAGGCCGTTAGCTCCGATCTGTGGACGCTTCACCCACTCTATAAGTTTGTCGATTTCCTTTCTTGTATAGGAAGCAGCTCCGGGTACAGCGATCCCCACTACCAGTTCCTGCTGGTCAAAAACATTAAAGCCTTTATTCTTTGCGAGGTCGTTGAGTTCACCGAATTCCATTCCAAAGCGTATATCCGGCTTATCATTTCCGTACTTTTTCATTGCCTCATCATAGGTCATGCGCGGAAATTCGGTCACCTCAACACCTTTTACTGCTTTGATAAGGTGACGGGTGAAATCTTCAAAAGTGTTTAATATATCTTCCTGCTCCACAAAAGCCATTTCGCAGTCTATCTGGGTAAATTCCGGCTGACGGTCGGCCCGCAGATCTTCATCCCTAAAACATTTTACGATCTGGAAATATTTGTCCATTCCGCCAACCATAAGCAGCTGCTTAAAAGTCTGAGGTGACTGCGGAAGGGCATAGAACTGGCCTTCGTTCATGCGGCTTGGCACCACAAAATCCCGGGCACCTTCGGGCGTGGATTTGATAAGCACCGGAGTTTCCACCTCGATAAAGCCTTTTTCTGAAAGGAATTTTCTCACCTCCATAGCGACTTTGCTTCGGAAGATCAATTTATTCTTCACCGGATTCCGGCGGATATCAAGATATCTGTATTTCATGCGCAGATCCTCCCCGCCATCAGTTTCATCTTCAATCGTGAATGGCGGAAGTTGTGCAGCGTTTAAAACTTTAAGTTCAGAAACAAGGATCTCGACATCCCCGGTAGGCATGTTAGGGTTTTTGGATTCCCGCTCGATCACTTCTCCTGAAACCTGGATCACGAATTCCCGGCCCAATTGGGACGCTTTTTCCATCATCTCCTTTGGCGTGCGTTCATCATCAAAGATAAGTTGCGTGAGCCCGTAGCGGTCCCGTAGATCAACCCATACCATAAAACCTTTGTCCCTTATCTTTTGCACCCATCCGGAAAGTTTTACTTGCTTTCCTTTGTCTTCTATCCGTAATTCCCCGCAGGTATGGCTTCTGTACATAAACTTGATCTTTTTAAGAGGAGCAAAAATAAGAAGTTATCGCGGGATTGCGTGAAGATTAGAAAAGTTATTGGCTAAAAGTTAATCTGAAATTTTAGGGGGTGTCAAAAATGGCATTTTTGGGAGGTGTTGCGGAAAAAATTTAGCCACGAATTCACGAATGATCTCTTTTTGAGCCTTTAGTTATTAGCTGTTGGCCATTGGCGCCTCAATATATATTGCAGATGATTAGAATTTTTCCCGCTGATTTCGCTGATTTCCGCAGATCCGTTTGAGCGGAAATGCTGGCGCGGATTTGTAATCCGTGCCGAGCTGAAACATTTGTGTCTCTACTAATATGTTGTCCCTACGGGACATTTGATCAGGGGGGCGATTTCTTTGTTCTACCAATATGTTGTCCCTACGGGACAATCTTTTAGAAATATTTTCTGCGTTGATCTGTGTTCTGCGGGAAAGCTTTTTTTGCCACCAATACTCGAAGAATTTTTGTTTCTATACCCTTCAACAAAGGCATTTCTCTGCGCTCTTCTTTAATCTTAGTTCGCTTCGTATAAAATGAGAGCAGGATCTGTTTATTCCTGCGAGTGAGAGGATAATTGGAATTTAAAGCTTGTAAGCTGAGAGTTATTAAAAAAGGCTGCACATCTCTGCACAGCCTTTTTGTTTTCAAAAATGCGGTAAGGATCTAATGATGTATCCTGGTAAAATGCACTTTATCTTCAATGGCATTCAGGATGAAATTATCATCCAGCCCGTTTACTATCCAGGTTTCGATCTTCGCCTTTTGAGTGATCGCGGCAGCTGAAACCTTTGAGCTCATTCCGCCGGTACCATGAGTGGACTTCGTCTCGCTCATTACTTCTTTCTTCAATTCTTCAAGGTCATTCACCTTGCGAATTGTTTCCGGAGTCTTGGCCTCAATAGTACCTTTTTTGTACACCCCGTGAGTATTCGTTGCGATGATAAAAAGGTCCACATCAAGTAAAGCTGCGGTTTGCGCGGCCAGGTTGTCGTTGTCTCCAAATTTGATAGCATCCGTTGAAGACGTATCATTTTCGTTGATGATCGGGATGTAATCGTTCTCCACAAGCACATTCACTGTGTTAATGATGTTCTGCCTTGAATCTTCATTGCTGAAATCATTGGGAGATAAGAGACACTGCCCTATCAAGAGCCCAAGCTCCCTGAAGTTTTCCTGGAAAATACGCATCAGGTGCGGCTGGCCTATAGAAGCCAATGCCTGCTTGACGTCGATATTTTCACCGCTTCTTTCCAGGTTCACGAATTGACGGGCCACAGCAACAGCACCCGAACTAATGATCACGAACTCGTATTCATCTTTAAGGGCTGCGATCTGCCGGCCAATATCTTCAATTTTACCTCTCGAAATATGGTCGGTTTCTTTGGTTAGAGTATTAGAACCTAATTTTAAAAGTATCCTCTTTTTCTTCTTTGGAGTTTCCATTTCTATGTTATTCTGTTCTAAAATTTTATCTAGTTTGTCCATTTCCGTGTATATACCATTTGTTGGTTACTAAATGCTGCAGCCCAATAGGACCTCGCTGGTGTAGTTTATCTGTGCTTATCGCCAGTTCTCCACCAAGTCCCAGCTGACCTCCATCGGTAAATCTTGTTGAGGCGTTGTGATAAACCGCTGCATTATCTACATTTTCCATGAAATGCTGTGCAGTTTTGTCATCTTTTGAAATTATGGAAGCCGAATGCCCGCCTGAGTATTTATTGATCTTTTCAATAGCTTCAGTAGCCGATTCCACTTCACCTATAAGGGCTTTATAGTCCAGAAATTCCTCATACCATTCATCTTCACTTTTTACAGGGCGGCTGCCTTTTATGCTTTCCAAAGATCCATCAGCAATTATCTCCACGTTATTTTCTGAAAGGGTTTGCTGAAGTTGCTTCAGGAATTCTTCCTTATTCGGTAGGTTAGCATCTATGAGCACCTTGTCCACTGCATTACATGCAGATATTTTCCCTGTTTTTCCGTTAAGGATCACATCAAGGGCAATGTCTGTATCTGCGTTCTCATGCACATAGACAAAATTGTTTCCGCGGCCGCTCACAATTACCTGCGCTGAAGAGTTTTCTTTTACGAATTTGATCAATCGCTCGCCACCTCTTGGTACTACAAGGTCTACTCTTTGATCTGGATGAGCTAAAAACTCCTGAGTCCGTTTCCTGTCAAACTGAAGATATTCCACCCAATCTGTAGTAACATTATTATCTTCAAGAGCTCTATGCCAAAGCTTTACGATCTCCAAATTTGAATTAAGGGATTCCTTTCCGCCTTTAAGAAGGATCTTATTACCGGATTTGAAGGCGATCCCTGCAGCTTCAACAGTCACATCGGGACGGGATTCATATATGATCATCACCGTTCCAAAGGATGCAGTCCTGTTATAGACCTGCATTCCGTTCTCATGCTTAAAGCTGAATCTTTCCACTCCCACAGGATCTTCCTGGGAAGCCAAATGTTTTAATGAGTGTACCATTCCTTCTATCTTGGAATCATCCACTTTTAGCCGGTCTTCCATGGCCAGATCTTCCCCTGAATAATTGTCGAGGTCGATCTTATTTGCTTTTAAAATGTTGTCCTTTTCCTTTTCCACAAGATTTGCCATTGATATCAAAACGGCGTTTCGTTCGTCAATGGTTAACTGAGTGTTCATTCGTTGAATTTTAATTAATATTAATTTTCCTGCCCATAGGTGTCCAAACACTTTGCCAGACTCCGGAATAAAAAAGAAAACCTCCGGATAATTCCGGAGGTCTTAAATTCATTGGTGTCAAAAATGTCTTTTTAGGCGAGGCTTTTCTCTCTTCTGTTTCTCATTCTCACCCTTCCGCGGTTTACCAGATATAGCATAGCGGGCACTACCACTAGTGTGAGGAAGGTTGCGAAGATGAGTCCGAAGATCACCGTCCATGCCAGTGGACCCCAAAAGATCACGTTATCTCCTCCAATATAGATCTGCGGGTCATAATCTGTGAATAAAGAGAAGAAGTCAATGTTAAGTCCTATAGCCAGGGGAATTAGTCCTAAAACTGTCGTAATGGCAGTTAAAAGCACAGGCCGCAATCTTGACTTACCACCTTCCACGATCATCTCATAATACTGCCCTTTAGTCAGCAGTTCGTTATCATCCAGCCCGAGGCTGGCTTTTTTACGGTCAATGAGAATCTGGGTGTAATCCACCAGTACGATTGCATTGTTCACCACGATCCCTGCGAGAGAAATAATTCCCATCATGGTCATGATGATGATGAAGTCCATCTGGAAAATCACCATTCCAAAGAACACCCCGGCAAGGGACAGGAATACGGCCATGAGGATGATCAATGGCTTGGGAATCGAGTTGAATTGCGCCACCAGGATCAACAGGATGGCACCCAGACCAATGATAAGAGCCTTAAGCAGGAAAGTCATATTTTCCTGTTGCTGTTCCTGCTCTCCGGTGAATTCCATGGAAATATCCTGCGGCAATTCGTAACCGGCCAATTCGCTTTGCAGCTGTTCTACTATCGCGTTCCCGTTGTAACCTTCCAGCACATTCGAATAGACCGTGATCACTCTCTTAAGGTCCTTTCTTTTAATCGCGCTGAAGGCAGAAGTGAGCTCCTTTTTTGTTACTGAAGAGATTGGTACCTGTACGAGGTCTCCGGTATTCTGATTTTTGAAGGTGATAGGCTGATTGAAAAGTGCATTTTCATCATACCTGAAATCTTCATTGAACCTTACATTGATTGGATAATCTTCATCTCCTTCTTTATATGTTGAGATCTCTTCTCCATAGATAGCACGTCTTAGGGTTTGTCCAACCGAAGACGTGGAGACTCCCAACTGCCCTGCCTTTACACGATCAACGGTGACATTGAGTTCCGGTTTGGATTTATTGACATCAATCTGCAATTCCTCGATCCCGGCGATATTCCGCTCCTGAATGAAATTCACAAGATCTTCTGCTTCTACGAGCATCTGCTCATAATTTTCGCCCTTGAGCTCTATATTGACTGGATATCCCACCGGCGGGCCGGCAGCATCTTTTTCCACGATCACCGAAGCTCCCGGGAAACCCTGTACTGCATCACGAACTTCAGAAAGCACATGGCTACTTCTTACGCCGCGGCGGTCTTTAAATTCCCTCATGGAAAGTGTCACTTTTCCCTTATGCGGCATTTCATTCTGCTGCCCCCCATCTGTCTGCGGGTTTCCTGCTCCCTGCCCCACCTGCGAAATAGCAGATTCTACCATGTAGTTATAACCATCTTCGTCCTCATATTTTTCAATGACGTCATAGATCTGTTGTTCGATCTGTTTGGTAACCTCATTGGTTTTCCTGATATCGGTTCCTTCAGGAAATTCGATATAGGTAATGATCTGGTTGGGTTCATTCTCGGGGAAAAACAGAACAGTGGGTTTGACAATTCCAACAAGAACAAAAGAGGCGATCAACATTCCAAGCGTTCCGAAGAAAACCAGGTATGAATTTTTTCCGCGGAGGGAGTATCGAAGCGTAGATTCATATTTTCTCTCCAGCTTTTTCAGTGCTCTGTACTGGAAGAAATCTACCCATGAACTAAGGAAATATTTATAGAACCAAAGAAGAAGAGCAAAAAGGATAGCGAGGTTTCCTATTGCTCTAAAAGAGCCAAAATCCAGGATGAATCCGGCGATCAACAGGATCAAACCTGTACCTCCCAAAACTGCACTTATTCGGATCAGTTTTTTCTTAGTGAACTCCTTTTCTTCAGTCTTCATGAATTCAGAAGTCAGCATGGAGTTAATGATCAACGCCACAAACAGCGAGGATCCTAATACCACCGACAGCGTCATAGGGAAATAGATCATGAACTTACCAATGGTCCCTGGCCATAGCCCCAGCGGGAAGAATGCAGCAAGGGTTGTAGCTGTTGAGGCAATGATAGGCCATGCAATTTCACCCACTCCCTGCTTGGCAGCCTTAAGCCTTGGCATCCCCTGGTCCATTAAACTGTACACGTTCTCCACAACCACAATCCCGTTATCTACCAGCATTCCCAGACCCATAACAAGGGCGAAAAGTACCATGGTGTTAAGAGTGAAACCCAGGCTGGAAAGGATGATGAAGGAAAGGAACATGGAAAGCGGAATAGCAAATCCCACAAAGAGCGCGTTCCTGAAGCCAAGGAAGAACATTAGCACCACTACTACTAAAATCACCCCAAAAATGATATTGTTCACAAGATCGTCTACCATATTTTCGGTGATGGTAGATTGATCGTTGGAGTAGGAGATATGAAGATCTTCGGGCAGGTAAGTTTCCTTTTCGTGCTCAATGATCTCCTTAATATTTTCAATAGCCTCAATCATATTCTTTCCCCCACGCTTCTTGATATCAAGCATAACTACGGGATCACCGTATTCGCGGGCAAAAGTGGTGGGTTCCTGCTCCTGAAATCTTATTTCGGCAATATCTCTTAAAAAGACGTTCCCGTCTTCCCTTTTTACGATGATGTTATTGAGTTCAGCAGGATCTTTGACTTCCCCAATGATCCTAATATTCTTCTGAATTTCGCCGGTGATCACATTACCGCCGGAGATGGTTTGGTTTTCCATGCTCACCGCGCTAATGATATCCTGAAAACTCACTTTTGAAGCGGTCATTTTATAAATGTCTACCGCAATCTCCACCTCTTTTTCTTCGGCTCCTCTTACCGATGCTTCCTTGATCTGCGGAAGCAGCTCTATTCTGTCCTGCAGGTATTCGGCATATTCTTTTAACTTCTGAACAGGGTAATCTCCTGTGAGGTTCACGTTAAGGATAGGCATTTCTTCGGAAATGTTGAGGTCGAATACGTTTGGCTCCACCTTGGCGCCATTGTCCATAGTAGGCCAGGTAGTAGCAGCTTTTTCCTGGTCCACCTTATCCTTTACCTTTTGTTTGGCGGCATCAACCGAAATATCCTCGTCAAACTCGACGATCACCAGTGAATAATCCTGCAGCGTAGTAGAAGAGATATCCTTTACTCCTGCAATGTTGTTGAACTCTTCCTCGAGCGGCTCGGTTATAAATTTCTCGATATCTTCGGCCGAGTTTCCCGGATTGACCGAGCTCACGTATATTTTGGTCTCAATGATCTCGGGAAAAGATTCCCGGGGCATGCTGTAGTAGGACATGAGACCGCCAACAAAGATGATGGCGATGATCACATATACCGTCATGCGATTTTCAATAGCCCAGGAGGAGAGCTTAAATTCTTTATCTAACTTCATAGTTGTTTATAGGGTGCGGTTAGAAATTCTTACTTTTTCGCCTTCGCGAATACTGCGGGCTCCGTTGACGATTAGCAGATCTCCAGGCTCAAGTCCGGATAATACTTCAACCGAATTGTCATAGGAAAGTCCGGTTTCGAGAATCCTCTTATGTGCAACTCCGGTAGAATCTGATTCCTTTTCGAGGACATAAGCCATTCTTTCGCCGGCAGCATTTGTTTGCACTACATTCTCAGGAATAATTATAGCTCCTTCTGAAGTGTAGTCATTAAGCCGCACAGAGGCAATAAGGTTTGGCTTGATGTTCTCCGCATTTCGCGGCACTTCCACCTGGATCTCAAAGGTGCGGTTGTTTGGATTGACAAAGTTGCCCACCTGTTTTACCTTACTTTTAAAAGAGGTGCCGGTGGCAGCGATCTCTACCATCACATCTGTACCTTTCTCTATTTTGCTGAGGTAGGATTCAGGCACGGCAGCAGTAATGTACATGTCCTGCAGGTTGATAAGCCTGAAGAGCCTGCTTTGACCGGGTGCAACCACTTCCCCTTCTTCTGTAAAAACTTCATCTATGATCCCGCTAAAAGGAGCCCTCACAACTGTCTTCGCCAGCTGAGCCCGCATTTGATCTACGGAATTCTGAATTGCTTCGTAATTGGTCTTAGCTTCAAGAAATTGTATCTCACTGCCAATGTTTTGATCCCAAAGCCTTTGCTGTCTTTCAAAAGTTGTCTTTGCCAATGCAGCCTGAGCTTCCATTTGAGCCAACTGACTTCCCAGGCCTCCTTCATCAATTCGGGCTAAAATTTGCCCTTTTTGGACCCTTGTTCCTTCAGTGACATTTACCTTTTGAAGAATTCCTGAAAACTCGGGATAAATGGTGATATTCTGTTTAGTTTCCACATCTCCCGGAATTTCTACGTAATGTTTAAAGAGGGAATCTGTAACCTGCCGCACTTCGACCAGGGCAAAATTATTTTTTTTGTCCAGCTTTTCTATAGCAGCATCAAGCTTCGCTATTTTAGAGGACAGTGTGGATTGCTGAGTGCTGAGCTCGGCTTTTTTGGCTCTTATTTCTGAAAGGTCCCCTGTCTCAATTACATCTTCAACAGAATCGCTTTTTCCGCAGGAAACCAGGAATAGAAAACTAATTATTAATAAGCTTGATCTTTTCATTTTTCAACAATTATTTGTTTGGTTATTCTTCTTCAGAATAGGTTTTGGTATTTAAAATATTCTCCAGTTCCACTTTTGCGTTGATCACCTCCAGCATTGCCTCAAGGACGTTTTGCTGAGCGGTGTACAATTGTCTTTGCGCCTCACTGAGCTCAAAACTACTAGCAAGACCTTCAAAGAATTTGATCTGGTTCTTGTTCTCTATTCTCTCGGCAAGGGCCAGACCTTCCTGTTGAGCTTCAAAATTTTCCAGGCTAAACCTGTAGTCGGCCTTAGCCGCGTCAATTTGAAGGGAGATTCTGTTCCTGGTTTCTTCAAGGTCCAGCTTCGCCTGCTCATATTCCAGTTGCATCTGCCTGGTGCGGGAATTTCTCATCCCACTACTGAAAATCGGGATATTAAGATTTACACCCAGTATCGACTGATTAAAATATTCCTGCTCCTCATTAAAAAAGGTAAATGAATCGCTATAGCCGGAGGTTCCATAGTTTAGAAAACCGGTAAGCTGAGGTAAAGCCTTTGCCTTTTCCAGCCTTACAAAGATCCTTGCAGCCTCTGCTGAATTTTCTGCGATGCGCACATCGATATTCTCCTCTAGAGGAATACTTTCCTCCAGCAATTGCTCATCATAAAATTTCATGGCCAAAGTGTTGAGATCGTCTGTAGGAATGATTTCCCTCTCAACAGGAATTCCCATTGCCATGTTTAGAAGTTGATAGGAGATCTCCAACATACGTCGGCTTCGGTTAAGATTATTTTCCAGACTAAGGCGGGTGATCTTTAGCTGCTCAACATCTTCCTCCTCGGCAAGTCCGTTTTCAAATATTTTTTCTGTGTCACTAAGATTTCCGGAAATATTCTCAAGATTGTTCTCCAGGATCGTTACACTTTCCTGCGCCATGAGCAAATTGCCATAGGCGTTGATCACTGCCTTACGCACTTCAAGATCGGTCTTGATCTTTGCATTCTTTGAGATCTGTAATAAAGTTCTGGCCGATTGAACTCCTACTATATAGGAGCCATCAAAAATGAGTTGAGACCAGGTCGCTGTTGCAGTGACATTTTGCTTGGTACCAAAGCGCACTGGAATAAAACCTTCAGGAGCGTTTACAGGTTCATTATTTCTTTGAACATCAAAGTAATTTTCTACTACATCAATGGTAGCCTGAGTATTATCAAATGCTGCTGCCGGTAAAAGAGTAACGGGTTGTTTCAGGAAGTTCTGGTAATCAACATTTGCGTTTATCTGGGGAAGACCCTGGGAGATGATCTCCCATTTTTGTGATAAAGCCTTTTCTACTTCCTTTTCAGATTTAATAGAGGAGTAGTTGTTCTCCAGCCCCAGTGCCACAGCCTCTTCGAGAGACAGTACAAGTGGTTCTGAGGGGACTTCCTGCGCCCAGCCGCTTAGACAGAAAAAACTGCTGATTAAAAATATTGCTTTTTTCATTTTTTGCTGCTTTGGTTTAATAAGGTTTCCAGTTTCTTTAAACCTTTTGGAGTGACTATTGCCCTTAGATGATACTCCAGGTGCATTTCGGTAAGTTGATTGGTTGAGAATTCAGGTTCCGGAAAATGAACGTCATCCTTAATGCCCAACATCCCGATAAAGTAGATTCGGCTGATGAATTCTACCGGAAGGTCACTACGGTAAACTTCCGTTTTTATCCCTTTTTGAAGATTTTGCCTGGTCAATTCCTCCATTACCTTTCGTTGTTTCTCCCTAATACTGAAATAAGTCCTGGGGTAATACTTTTGCAGCTGATGCTGAGGAGAAGATTTTTCATCCTTTAGATGCGTGCAGGCGAAATTCTTAATGGCGAATAGCTCTTCAATAGGATCTTTATTTTCCTCTTTTATGCTTTCTATCCCGCTTGATATGGTTTCGAAAACATAATTGGCAGTGGCATCAATTAATTTCGTCTTTGTTGGAAAATGTGCATAAATGGTCTTTTTAGAAATTCCAAGTTCGGCAGCAATCTCGTCCATAGTCACGCTTTTCACTCCTAAGGTGAGAAACATACCGGCCGCCTTTTTTAAAATTTGTTCTTTCACTTTTTGAAATTAGAGGGTGCAAATATACGTTCGGAAACTTTAAAAACAATAAAAGTTTCCAAAGTTTTTTCCTACAAAAAATTAAAGGCCTTTGAATCTGCAGTTTCTACATGATTTGGTATTTTAGCGCAAAAATTACTCATGCTCTCTATAGACCAGTACCGTAAAGAATTTGAAGAATATCTCGTCCGGAAGATCGAAAGCCGGGAACCGGCCAATCTTTACGATCCAATGGTCTATATTCTTAGTCTTGGAGGCAAAAGGGTGCGGCCGGTTCTTGTTTTAATGGCTTCAGAGATCTTTAGCGGTGACTACAGGAAAGCTTTGGATGCTGCTCTTGCTATTGAAGTATTCCATAACTTCTCACTTGTACATGATGATATCATGGACGACGCACCTTTGCGCAGAGGGATGCAGACGGTACATGAAAAATGGGATATCAATACTGGGATCTTGTCAGGTGACGCTATGCTCATTAAGGCATATCAGCTTTTCGAGAACTATGAAGGGGAGACCTTCAGGCAACTCGCTGCTTTGTTTTCCAAAACGGCTATAGAAGTGTGTGAAGGCCAGCAATACGATATAGACTTTGAATTACGCGAAAACGTAAGTATTGGGGAGTACCTGAAAATGATCGAATATAAAACTGCAGTTCTTGTAGGAGCATCTCTTAAAATGGGAGGTATTGTGGCCAATGCTTCCGCAGAGAACTGTGATAGGATCTATGAATTCGGGCGTTTTTTGGGGATCGCTTTTCAGTTACAGGATGATTACCTGGATGCCTTTGGAGATCCGGGTACATTTGGAAAACAGGTGGGAGGCGATATCATCGAAAACAAAAAGACCTTCCTTTATCTTACCTCTCTCCGCCAGGCTGCTGCGGGAGAAGCAAATCAACTTGAACATCTGTATTCCATAAATCCGCCTGACCCTACAGCAAAAGTGGAGACTGTAAAAGGCCTTTTTGAGAGCAGTGGTGCAGCCGAACTCACCCGAAAGGAAATTGAAAAATATACTAAAAAAGCCTTTGAGGTACTGGAAGAGCTTCGGGTAGGAGAGGAGCAGAAAAAGCTGCTGTACCACTTCGGAAAAAATTTGATGAACCGGGAGGTTTAGATCAGAAAAAAACGCTAACGAAAGGCATGAATGCATTGGCATAAATGCTTTTTTCGTCATCGTAAAGAACGTCATACCTTATCCCTACAGTTACCTGCCCGGTAGTATAACCCAATCCAAGGAACAGGGCAGGATACCAGTAAGAGTCTTCCAGATTTGCACCGTCCAGTTTGAAATCTTTGGAAACGTAATTCTCTTCAAATTCCGCCGACAGCTGCAGCGCCTGCAACGGCCTTAATAAACCTATTAGGCTACCACCTGCAGTGTAAGCCGAATAGCGGGAGGTATTAGTGTAAGAACCAGCCAGGCCTATTCCTGCCGAGGTGTAGCGATTAAAATCATAGATTGCCTTTGGCGCCAGGAATCCGCTGAAGTATCCATCGCTGAAGTTGGCACCCACACTTCCGCCATATCTTACATTTTCGAAAAATGCACTTTTTGGAGCTTCAGATTCCTGTGCAAACACGTAGGAATGAGAAAGGTAAATTATTAATATCGGAATTAATAGTCCTTTTTTATTAATAAACAAGAAGTTCTTCATGTTAAATGTTTTCCAAAGTATAAGGTAAATATATTAAATGGTCCTGTGCTTCTTTTTTAAAAATTGTACTTTTGTAACGTTTTACTAAAAAGAAACAGGTAGTTTCATGCTATGGACAAATATTCATTTTTAAATGCCGCACATACAGCCTATTTCGCTGATCTTTATGACCAATATCTTCAATTTCCCGACAGTGTAGAGCCAAGCTGGAGAGCTTTTTTCCAGGGATTTGATTTTGGTTTGGAAACTTCAGGAAACGGGCAGGTCGTTGTTGATCAACCTCAAAAGGTCTTAAATCATCCCCAAAATGGAGAGCCGGTCCAAATGTCGGAATCTGTTCTCAAGGAGTTCAGGGTGGTGAAATTGATCGATGGTTACCGTACCCGTGGGCACTTATTCACAAAGACAAATCCTGTGCGGGAGCGCAGAAAATATAGACCTACCCTTGATATTGAAAATTTCGATCTTCAGGAATCAGATCTTGATACCGTATTTAATGCGGGGGAGATCCTGGGATTGGGACCTTCGACTTTAAAACAGATCATTGAGCACCTGCGAAGGGTGTATTGTGATTCTATCGGGATCGAGTATATGTATATCCGAAAACCCGAAGAGGTGAAGTGGATACAGGAAAAGCTGAACATTAATGAGAATCAGCCGGCTTTTAATGAAGAGCAGAAAAAGCACATTTTAAAGAAGCTTAACGAAGCAGTATCTTTTGAAAATTTCTTACATACCAAATATGTAGGGCAAAAACGTTTTTCACTGGAAGGTGGGGAAAGTTTGATCCCGGCACTGGATGCTATTATCGAAAAAGCTGCCGATCTTGGCGTGAAGGATTTTGTCATGGGAATGGCTCACCGCGGGCGGTTGAGTACCCTTACCAATATCTTCGGAAAAAGCGCCAAAGATATTTTTACCGAATTTGACGGAAAAGATTACGAAGAAGACATTTTTGACGGGGATGTAAAATATCACCTGGGATGGACTTCCTGCCGCACTACCGACAGCGGAAAAGAGATCAATATCAATATCGCACCTAACCCTTCCCACCTGGAAACAGTGGGTGCGGTGGTAGAAGGTATAACCCGCGGAAAACAGGACCGCCATTATAATAATAAAACAAAGGCAGTATTGCCAATAATCGTGCATGGCGATGCAGCTATTGCGGGTCAGGGGATCGTTTATGAGATCGTGCAAATGGCTCAGCTGGAAGGTTACACTACCGGAGGAACCATTCATATCGTAGTGAACAACCAGGTTGGATTTACCACAAATTATCTTGATGGCCGTTCTTCTACCTATTGTACAGATGTTGCGAAAGTAACCCTGTCACCTGTTTTGCATGTGAATGCTGATGATGCCGAAGCGGTTGTACATGCAGTTCTGTTCGCACTTGATTTTAGAATGACCTTTGGAAAGGATGTGTTTATTGACCTTTTAGGTTACCGTAAGTATGGTCATAACGAAGGTGATGAGCCAAGATTTACACAGCCTAAACTTTATAAGGCTATTAGCACGCATGAAAATCCCCGGGACATCTACTCAAAGAAGTTGAAAGAGGAGGGAGTGATAGATGACAGCTATGTTCAAAAGCTGGAAGAAGAGTATAAGGCAAAACTGGAGGAGGACCTGGAATCTTCCCGAAAAGAAGAAAAAACAAGGGTAACTCCTTTTATGCAGGATGAGTGGCAGGGCTTTGATCATGTGGATGAATCCCGCATGATGGAAGACGTGGATACCACCATTGATATGCAGGTGCTCTCGGAAGTTGCCGAGGCAGTATCAAAACTTCCGGAAGACAAAAAATTCTTAAGAAAGATCAAAAAACTCGTAGAGCTACGCCATACCATGTTTTTTGAAAATAATAGCCTTGACTGGAGTATGGCCGAACTGCTTGCTTACGGAACACTTCTTAAAGAAGGATATTACGTAAGAATGAGTGGGCAGGACGTGGAAAGGGGAACTTTCTCTCACCGTCATGCAGTGGTTAAAGTGGAGGACAGTGAAGAGGAGATCATACTTCTAAATCAGATACAGGGAACCATATGTGATACCAAAGAAGGATCTTCCTGTGATTTTAAAGTATACAACTCTCTCTTATCTGAATATGGAGTGGTAGGATTTGATTATGGTTATGCAATGGCAAGTCCTAACTGTCTTACTATATGGGAAGCACAATTCGGGGACTTTAGCAACGGAGCCCAGATCATGATCGACCAGTATATTTCTGCAGCCGAAGATAAGTGGAAGCTTCAGAACGGTTTGGTGATGTTCCTGCCTCATGGATATGAAGGCCAGGGAGCAGAACATTCTTCAGGGAGAATGGAAAGATATCTTCAGCTTTGTGCAAAAGATAACATGTTTGTTGCCGATGTTACAACACCTGCAAATATGTTCCACCTGTTGAGAAGACAGATGAAAGTGAATTATCGTAAGCCTTTAATTATTTTTACTCCCAAGAGTTTGTTGAGGCATCCAAAGGTGGTTTCCACCAAAGAGGAATTTGCGAATGGAACTTTCCAGCCGCTGCTTGATGATACTACGGCTACAGTAGAAAAAGTAAAATCTGTGGTATTCTGTACCGGTAAGTTCTACTATGATCTACTGGAGCACCGGGAAGAAAAGGGGCGCGATGACTTGGCACTTGTAAGGATAGAACAACTTTTTCCTTTGCCACAAAGACAGATCAAAGAAGTACTGGCTAAATATAAAAATGCGGACGATATTGTTTGGGCGCAGGAAGAACCAAGAAATATGGGAGCTTACAGCCATCTGTTATTACATCTTGAGGAAGCTAAGAACTTTAGAGTTTCCAGCAGGAAATTCTATGGCTCACCTGCAGCAGGAAGTTCAGTGAGGTTCAAGAAGCGCCACGAAAAAGTTATAGAATCTGTTTTTGATAAAACTATTGAAGTAGCATATTAATACTAATAAATTTCCCACGGCTTATTGAGCCTGGACTATTAAATAAAAAAGAAGAAATCATGGCTTTAGAAATGAAAGTCCCTTCTCCGGGAGAATCGATTACCGAAGTAGAAATCGCCCAATGGCTGGTTTCTGACGGAGATTATGTAGAAAAAGATCAGGCAATTGCCGAAGTAGATAGTGATAAAGCTACGCTGGAGCTTCCGGCAGAAGCAAGTGGGATCATTACGCTTAAAGCTGAAGAAGGAGATGCTGTAGCTGTTGGGCAAGTGGTATGTTTGATCGATACAGACGCACCAAAACCCGGAGGTGGAGCAAAAGATTCTAAAGAAGTAGCAAAAGAGGAAAAAGAAGCCACTTCGGCTAAAGAAGAGGAGCTTGAATCTTCAGAAAAAAATAAGGAGAAAGCTGAAGCTAAGACCGAAGCTCCTTCTAAATCCACTACACCATCTCAAAAACAGGATACCTATGCAACGGGAACTCCTTCTCCTGCAGCTAAGAAGATCCTTGATGAGAAAGGAATGGAAGCAAATTCTGTTAAAGGTAGTGGCCGTGATGGCAGAATCACAAAAGAGGATGCTGTCAATGCCAGGCCTTCCATGGGTACACCCGGAAAAGGGAAAAGAGGAGAAGAGCGCAAGAAAATGTCTATGCTTCGCAGAAAAGTAGCAGAACGTCTTGTGAGTGTAAAAAATGACACTGCCATGCTTACTACTTTTAATGAAGTGGATATGTCTGCCATTTTTTCTCTAAGAAAACAATATAAGGATGAGTTTAAGGACAGGCACGGTGTGAGCCTTGGATTTATGTCTTTCTTTACCCTTGCTGTGGTCAGGGCTCTGGATCTGTATCCCGGAGTTAACTCTATGATCGATGGAGATTACCAGGTAAAATATGATTATATGGATATTAGTATAGCCGTTTCGGGTCCTAAAGGATTAATGGTGCCGGTATTGAGAAATGTTGAAAATATGAGCTTTCGCGGGGTAGAGGCAGAGATCAAGCGCCTTGCTTTAAAGGTTCGTGACGGAGAGATCACTGTGGATGAAATGACCGGGGGTACTTTTACAATTACCAACGGCGGAGTGTTTGGATCCATGCTTTCCACTCCAATCATTAACCCTCCTCAAAGTGGTATTTTAGGAATGCATAATATTGTTGACAGGCCTGTAGCTATTGATGGACATGTCGAAATTCGTCCAATAATGTACGTGGCACTGTCTTATGACCACAGGATCATAGATGGAAAAGAATCTGTAGGTTTCCTTGTAGCAGTAAAAGAAGCTCTCGAGAATCCTGAAGAGTTGTTAATGGATAACGATGTGAAGCGGGCCCTGGAACTTTAGAATTTTTAGACCCACAAAAAAGAGAGGCAATGATTTCGGGATCATTGCCTCTCTTTTTTGTTGCTAGTTAACAAGGAACGAATAAACGTTCAATACCAGAACAAAAATTATTACTAGTGCCAATAAAGCCGGAAACACCGGCAGGTGTTTGTGGTTATAATGATTCATAGCGGTAGAATTTTGGTTAAGGTTAAGATCCAAATTCTACTGCGATTATGAAATAGGGGAAAACCCGTATTTTCTTATTTCAAATACAGGTTCATGTTTTTATAATCGATTATCGCCTTGCCTTTTTTAAGGAGGTCGGCTCCAATAATTCCCTGCACTTTTTCGGCCTTATGCTTTACAAGAGCATCATTTACATGCCTCAGGTCAAAAAGCACCAGGTCCACCTTCTTTTTTTTCCAGCCTTCGATCTCAATAATATTCTTCTGCGCGATCTGGGTCATCATATTTGTAGCCCCGGCGCCGGCTGCTTTGATGTCGCTGTCTTCTGCAAGTAATTCGAAATGAGAAACTGCTTCCATGCCTACACAGGTGCTTGAAGCTCCTGTATCAAGAATAAAATTCCCTTCAATTTTGTTGATCTTTGCCTTTAATTCCAGGTGTTGGGTTGCGGTATAGGTGAGGGGGATTCTTTTATATCCTTTTTCTTTCAGAAACTTTTTTAAAGACGCCATTCTTTTCTTTTTTGCCAAAGATAGGTGTATAAAATAAATTATTTTTGCATTTATGATAATTACAGATACTCACACTCACTTATATAGCGAAGCCTTTGACGAAGACAGGAATGAAATGATAGCAAGAGCTATCGATGCCGGAATCACCAGGTTTTTCATTCCTGCAATAGATTCAGAACATATCCCTTCAATGTATGCTCTGGAAAAGCAATTCCCACAGCATATCTTTTTGATGGCGGGGCTTCATCCAACCCATGTAAAGGAAAATTATAAAGAGGAACTGGCTGTGGTTGAAAAGCAGCTTGATGAAAGAAAATTTTATGCAGTAGGCGAAACCGGCGTAGATCTCTACTGGGATAAATCGACACTAAAGATACAGCAGGATGCTTTTCAATACCAGATACAGCTGGCAAAAAAGTATAAATTACCGATAGTTATTCATTGCCGGGATGCTTTTGATGAGGTTTTTGAAGTGCTGGAGCGGGAAAAGGGAGAGGATCTCTTCGGAATTTTCCATTGCTTCACCGGCACCTATGAACAAGCGCTAAAGGCATTATCCTACAACATGAAACTTGGCATAGGAGGAGTAGTGACCTTTAAAAATGGTAAAATTGATCAATTTCTAAACCAGATTCCGCTAGATGAAATCGTGCTGGAAACAGATGCGCCTTATCTCGCTCCTGCACCTTACCGCGGAAAACGCAATGAAAGTTTGTATCTTGTAGAAGTGCTGAAGAAGATGGCAGAAATCTTTCATACCACCCCGGAAGAAATTGCAGAGATCACCACCAGGAATTCAAAAGATATTTTTGGGATATGATCCATGGAATTACTTATTATTTTGTTTTTTTGCTAACCCTAATGCTGAAATGGTGACAAATTACGATGATATTCGGTTTTATAATGATGTAGAAGTACAGGATGCTCTTAAGGAGTATGTGAAGCATCCTATGATTAAAGGCCTTTTGCATTACACATTTCCGAATGTTGCCTTTCAAAAAATAGAGGAAAAGGTACTGGCCTGTAGATCCATAAGGGATTTCCAGACCCAGATCATCTATCACACCGTACAGAAAGTACTGAGTAAAAGTTCAGAAGGTCTTTTCTACTCCGGTTTTGAAAGGCTTCAAAAAGAGGAATCTTACCTCTATATTTCCAATCACAGGGATATAGTTCTTGATACTTCCCTCCTTAATGTAGTGCTGTATGAGTCTGACCTGAAAATGACAGCTTCAGCCATTGGGGATAACCTGGTAAAAAAGCCATTTTTGCTCGCCCTTTCAAAACTCAACAGAAACTTTCTGGTAAAGAGAGGCCTGGGACCACGGGAAATGCTGCAGAGTTCCCAAAAACTTTCAGAATATATCAAACAGCTGTTAGTTGAGGAAAAACGTTCGGTATGGATGGCTCAACGCGAAGGCCGCACCAAAGATGGGAACGACCGAACCCAGCAAGGGGTTCTAAAAATGTTGGCGATGGCCAAAGGAAATGATAGCCTGGCCGAATATTTTGGAAAACTAAAAATTGTTCCGGTGGCCATTTCCTACGAATTTGATCCTACAGATGTTCTAAAATTACCGGAGATCCTTGCCAAAAGGATGGAGACGATCTATATAAAATCGGCCAATGAGGATTTTAAATCTATTCTCAAAGGAGCTTTGGGTAATAAAGGAAGGATACATATTGCGGCAGGGGAACCGGTGAGTGTGGAGGCGCTAAGAGAGATCGAGGCAAAATCCGGATCGGTGAACGAACAGCTCCAGAATTTAACTGCCAGTATTGATCACAGAATCCACAGCAACTACACTTTATGGCCTGCAAATTATATTGCTTTTGACCTGCTTAACAGCAGCAGTATGTTTGAAGAACATTATACAATCAAAGAAAAAAGGCAATTCGAAAGACGCCTCACAAGGAGAGTAGACTTTAAAAACGCCCTGGAGGTAAACAGCTATTTGCTTATGTATGCTAATCCTGTAATCAACCAGAAGAACCTGCATGAACAACAGCGCTAAAATTCTCTTACTCTATACCGGGGGAACCATTGGTATGGTTAAAGATTTTGAAACCGGAGCGTTAAAGGCCTTTAATTTTGATGAATTACTACAGAATATTCCCGAGCTAAAGCTGCTGGAACATCGCATTGATACGGTAAGTTTTGAAAGGCCTATCGACTCTTCAAATATGAAACCTGCATTTTGGCTTCAGATTGCAGAAATAATTGAAAATAAATACGAAGATTATGATGGCTTTGTAGTATTGCACGGCAGTGATACCATGTCCTACAGTGCTTCAGCTTTGAGCTTCATGTTCGAAAACCTCTCCAAACCAATTATTTTTACAGGTTCGCAGCTCCCGATTGGTGATTTGAGAACAGATGCCAAGGAGAACCTGATTACCAGTATACAAATAGCCGGGTTGCAGAAACATGGCAAACCTTTAATTACCGAAGTAGGTCTCTATTTTGAATACAAATTATACCGGGGGAACAGAACTTCTAAGATCAACGCAGAACATTTCCAGGCTTTTGCTTCTCCAAATTATCCGCCGCTGGTGAATTCCGGGGTGCATTTGGCGGTAAATGATTCCGCTTTGTGGCGGGCGACGAACAGAAGAAAGATGAAGTTGCACCGCGGTCTTAATGATGAGATCGCGCTTATCAAAATTTTTCCCGGCATCAACAGGAGTCTTTTGGAGCATATTCTTAGCAAGGAAGGATTGCAGGGAGTAATCCTTGAAACCTATGGAAGTGGTAATGCACCTACAGAAGACTGGTTTGTAAACCTGTTGAAAAATACTATTTCCAGGGGAGTAGTCATAGTTAACGTTACCCAGTGTATAGGAGGAAGTGTTGCGATGGGTCAGTATGAAACCAGCACTCAGCTTAAGAAAATCGGGGTTGTTTCGGGCAAAGACATTACAACAGAGGCAGCTGTGGCTAAAATGATGTACCTGCTTGCAAAGGATCTTTCTCCAAAAGTTTTTAAAACAATTTTCGAAACTTCTTTAAGAGGGGAAATGTCGTAAAAAATAAGGCAGTTTCTTGACCGACTCAGGAATTTTTTCGTTATTTGGCGAACTGTTTCAAAAGCAGCAGTAGTTTAACATTTTAGAGAGGTGGCCGAGTGGTCGAAGGCGCACGCCTGGAAAGTGTGTATACCCCACAAGGGTATCGAGGGTTCGAATCCCTTCCTCTCTGCGATTTTATTAATAAATATTTATATCTTTAACCCGTTAACTAATTAAATTAAGACAAAAAGTAATGAAAAGATTATTTTCAATTTTGGTAATCGCTACAATTATGGTGTTCGGAGCCGTAGATGTTAATGCGACAAATAACGTAAATGCTTTGCCGGCTGCCATGGTGAACTTCGTTCAGGATGAAGATCAGGCCGTTGCTGAAGAAGCAGAAACCGAAGATGCTGGTTTTCACCAGGAGCTAAAAAGGCGATTTATTGAAGGTGGTCCCGGATTCATGGGGATTGTACTTCTTTGTTTGATCCTTGGTTTAGCGATTGCAATTGAAAGAATTATATATCTTAACATGGCTACTACCAACACTAAGAAGTTGGCGCAGGATGTTGAGGACGCTCTTAATACAGGCGGGATTGAAGCTGCAAAAGAAGTTTGTCGTAACACAAAAGGACCTGTTGCCTCTATTTATTACCAGGGACTTGACCGTGCAGATGAAGGAACTGAAGCTGCTGAAAAAGCGGTTGTGGCTTACGGTGGAGTTCAAATGGGACTTTTAGAGAAAAACGTATCCTGGGTTTCTTTATTCATTGCTTTGGCACCGATGCTTGGGTTCATGGGTACAGTAATTGGTATGATCGAGGCCTTCGATAGAATTGAAGCTGCCGGAGATATGCAGCCATCTCTTGTTGCAGGGGGTATTAAAATCGCACTTCTTACAACAGTATTTGGTTTGATCGTAGCTATTATTCTTCAAATCTTTTACAACTATATCATTGCGAAGATCGATCGTATTGTAAATGATATGGAAGATGCTTCTATCACTTTGATGGATATTCTTGTAGCTTACAAGAACAAAAGAAGAGTATAACAATACCAATAAACTATTATGACCTTACATAAAATTTTAAAATATATAGCGCTAGTCATTGGTGTTGTAGGCCTTATCCTCTGGGCAAGGGTTCTTATGGCCGGTGATGATGCTATAGAAAATTCTGCCGATGTACAGGCAAGTGTGGTAACACCTTTCCTTTATGTGGCATACCTTGTGTTTGCTATTATCGTACTCCTGGTACTGTTCTTTGTTATTAAAGGATTGTTTTCAGGAGATATTAAGCGAACTCTGATTGCCGTAGGAGCATTTATTGTAGTTGTTGGAATTGCATATGTGCTTACAGACGGTACCGAGAAACAACTTAGTGACGGGACCATGCTTTCTGCAAGTGGTGATCATTGGGTAGGAGCAGGTTTAGTAACCTTCTACATCCTTGCATGTATCGCAATCTTGTTGATGGTGGTTTCGGGAATAAGAAAACTTATAAAATAACTTTATTATGGCCAGACGATCCACACCCGAAGTTAATGCCGGTTCCTTGGCCGACATCGCTTTCCTGCTTTTGATCTTCTTCCTGGTAACTACTACTATTGAAACCGATAGTGGTATTAGCAGAAAGTTGCCTCCAATGCAAGATGAGGAAGTGGTGCCTCCTGTTATTAAGGAAAAGAATATTTTCCAGGTAATTGTTAACCGCAATAATGATCTGCTTGTTGAAGATGAACTCATGGAATTGAGTGAACTGAGAGAAGCTGCCAAAGCCTTTTTAGATAATGGCGGTGGAGTAGGTCCTGAGGCCTGCGATTATTGTGAAGGAGCAGGTGACCCTACATCTTCAGATAACCCGGTTAAAGCGGTTATTATGTTGGTGAATGACAGACAAACTGAATATGGTACCTATATCGCTGTTCAAAATGAGCTTGTTGGAGCATACAATGAACTTCGCGACCGTACTGCTCAAAGAATGTTTGGAAAATCTTTCCAACAAATGGAAGCAGATTTCAATGATGTGAGGTACACGGGGAACAAGGATAGACTTAAAGAGCAAATAGAGCAGGTGAGGGACATGTGGCCTCAAAAACTCTCTGAAGCAGATCCAAAAAATTAATCGCGAAAATTTAAAAGATTATGGCAAAATTCAATAAGAAAAAGAGTAGTGAACTGCCCGCGATCAATACTTCGGCATTACCTGATATTGTATTTATGTTGCTTTTCTTCTTCATGGTTGCTACTGTAATGCGTGAGAATACTTTAAAGATTCAAAACGTACTTCCTTATGCAGACCAGGTAGAAAAGCTGGATAAAAAAGATCTTGTAATGTATATCTACGCAGGTAAACCCAGCGAAAGATATCGCCAGAGCTTTGGTACCGAGGCGCGTATTCAGCTGAATGACAATTTTGCTGATGTTTCCGAAATCCAACAGTTCATTTATTCTGAAAGAGAGTCTAAAAGAGAGGAGCTTGTTCCTTTTCTTACCACTGCACTTAAAGTAGACCACGAAACCAATATGGGGCTTGTATCCGATATCAAGATGGAATTGAGAAAAGCGGAAGCGCTTAAGATCAATTATACCACCCGTACCGGTGAAGCGAGTCAAAACTTCGACTAAATCGATTCATTATTTTTGAAGGATCCCCTTTCAGCTAAGTTGAAAGGGGATTTTTTTTGAGGTGTATTTGCTATACACTTATCTTTGTTTAAACGCTGCATATGAACCTGCTCCAAAAATGGCTTTTTTGCCTGTTCCTTATTTATCCAATCTGTGTCTGGGCGCAGGAGGATAATGATATTCCCCCTGTATTAGACAGCTTGTATAGAGAAGACCAGGTTTACTTTGGTATTACTTATAATATTATAACCGGGCAACCTTCGGGAATTGAAAGCTCGCAATTTTCAGGTGGTTTTCATGCAGGGTTTATTCGTGATATGCCCATCAATGAACAGCGTAATATTGCAATAGGAGTTGGCCTGGGTTGGTCTGTTGACACCTATGGGCACAATGTTTTTATAGGAAAGGAACTAGATTCAGACAACAGCCTTTTTCAAATCATGGACAGGGGGCGAATTGACTTTGATACTAACAGGTTTACCACCCAGTCTGTCGATATTCCTATTCAATTTAGGTGGAGAACCTCTACGGTAGAAAGCTATAAATTCTGGAGGATCTATGCGGGGTTAAGACCGGCATACGCCTACTACTTTCAAACCAGATTTGACCAGGCAGGACAAACCTATAAGGAATCAGACATTCCCGAATTCCAGAGGTTTAGACTGGGCGCAACTTTTACCTTTGGATACAATACCTTTAATTTCAACTTCTATTATAGCCTTAATTCCTTTTTAGACGGTGCTACCGTTGAGAATGAAACGCTCGATCTGCGCACTTTCCAGGTGGGTCTTATGTTCTACTTGTTATAGCCAGTAAAAGGCAAGTGCAACCTGCGGAATAAAACCTACCAATAAGCCTATTGCCAGTTCGTTTAGATTATGTGCTTCATAGTATAGACGGGAAGACGCCGTTAGTCCTGTTATAGCCACTAAAAAACTTATGGTATAGATAAGATTGAGATTAAAATGAATACTGAGGAAGATCAGGAAAAGCATAAGTCCGCCTAATCCTGTCATGTGGAGGCTGGCCTTCAGCTTCAGAAATAAAAGAAGGAGGTTCAGAAGCACAGAGATCATGATCCCGAAGAAAAAATAATAGAGTTCGGGATAATCAAAAACATTCAGCACATATTTAAGCACTACAAAGTCAAGGCCCGCGTAAAATAGCAACGGCCACTTCCTTTCCCGGATCTCCCTCATATAATGATCAGTAACTTTTCCAAGCGTTTTCAGCATGAAAAAATAGACTACAGGAATGAAGATGGTCATGATGGAAATCGCCAGGATCTTTGCTTTTACCACTTCTTCAGGAAAAAAGCGGGGAGACACAAGGAAATAGATCAAAGTGCCTGCAAACGGCATCCAAAGAGGGTGAAAAAGGTAAGAAGCACTCTTAAGGAGAACCTTCATTAGATCTGTTTTCGAAGCCGGGCTACCGGTATGTCAAGTTGTTCCCGGTATTTGGCCACAGTACGGCGGGCAATAGGATAACCTTTTTCCTTAAGGATCTTCGCCAGCCGGTCATCTGTAAGTGGTTTGCGCTTGTTCTCATCTTCAATGGTCATCTCCAGGATCTTTTTGATCTCCTTGGTTGAGACATCTTCTCCCTGATCATTTTTCATGGATTCTGAAAAGAAATCCTTGATAAGCTTTGTGCCGTACGGTGTATCAACATATTTGCTGTTGGCAACCCTTGATACTGTAGAAACGTCCATTCCTATTTCGTCGGCAATGTCTTTTAGGATCATAGGCCGCAGGTTCCGTTCATCACCGGTGAGGAAGTATTCTGTCTGGTAATTCATGATCGCACTCATCGTTACAAAAAGTGTGGTTTGCCGTTGCTTGATGGCCTCTATGAACCATTTAGCGGCATCCAGTTTTTGTTTGATGAACATCACTGCATCTTTTTGCGCTTTAGATTTCTCTTTGGATTCCTTATAGCCCTTGAGCATTTCACTGTAATCTTTCGATACATGCATCTCCGGAGCATTACGGCCGTTGAGGCTTAGTTCCAATTCTCCATCTACGATCTTTATCGTAAAATCGGGGATTACATGTTCTACGGCGCGGGTATTTCCCGCATAGGCGCCACCGGGTTTAGGATTTAAATGTTCAATGACCTCAATGGCGTCACGAAGTTCATCTTCGGTAATATCATGCTTGGAAAGCAATTTTTGGTAATGCTTTTTGCTGAACTGGTCGAAGGAGCTTTCGATAATATCTTTGGCAAGGCTCACCTGCCTTGTTTGTTCCTTACGGCCCAATTGTATCAGTAAACACTCCTGAAGGTTTCTTGCTCCCACTCCCGCAGGATCCAGTTCATGAACATGCTTCAGGACCTTTTCTACTGTAGGTTCGTCTGTGTACACATTTTGGGTAAAGGCCAGATCATCTACAATATCCTGAATGGATCTGCGTATATATCCACTTTCATCCACACTACCTACCAGGAATTCTGCGATCTCCTTTTCAGATTCGTTAAGGCGTAGGGTGCTGAGCTGGGTTTTTAAATATTGGGTAAAAGAGGTGCCAGAGGCATAGGGTACCTGCCTGTCTTCATCATCTGCACTGTAGTTGTTTGCCTGGAGGCGATAATTGGGGATCTCATCGTCACTCAGATATTCATCTACATCAATATCTGCTTCGATAGTTTCATTTCCCGGATCATCATCCTGGTATTCGTCCTGGTTATAATCCTCTTCGTATTCGTCTTTTTCTTCTTTCCCGCCTTCCAGGGCAGGATTCTCCTCCATCTCTTGTTTAAGCCGCTGCTCAAAAGCCTGCGTAGGCAGCTGGATAAGCTTCATCAACTGAATTTGCTGAGGGGAGAGCTTTTGAGAAAGTTTAAAATTTAATTGCTGTTTTAGCATAGGGTTTTTGGGCTTTTTATAAAAATAAAAAAAACAATCTACAAACGTAAACGAAGGCAGATTGTTTTATGACTACTTTAGGACGAGAGGCGTTTAGAACTCTGCGTTAAGAGGAGTTCTTGGAAAAGGAATAACATCTCTAATGTTGCCCATCCCGGTGGCGAACTGCACCAGTCTCTCAAAACCTAATCCAAAGCCGCTGTGTACACAAGTACCAAATCTGCGGGTATCCAGGTACCACCAAAGCTCTTTTTCATCTATCCCCAGCGCCTGCATTTTCTTTGTAAGCACATCAAGGCGTTCTTCTCTCTGTGAACCTCCAACGATCTCTCCAATCCCAGGGAAGAGAATATCCATGGCGCGTACCGTTTTTCCGTCTTCATTTAAACGCATATAAAATGCTTTTATGTTGGCAGGATAATCAAAAAGGATCACTGGGCATTTAAAATGCTTCTCCACCAGGTAACGTTCATGTTCACTCTGAAGGTCTGCACCCCATTCTTCGATGATATAATTAAATTTCTTTTTCTTGTTGGGTTTCGAATCTTTAAGAATGTCAATAGCTTCTGTATAGCTCACTCTTTTGAAGTTGTTGTCGATCACGAACCTTAGCTTATCTGTAAGTCCCATTGGGCTTCTTTCTGCTTCAGGTTTTGCCTTGTCTTCATTTGCCAAACGTTCTTCAAGGAAAGCAAGGTCATCCTTGCAGTGCTCTAAAATGTACTTAAGAACGTACTTTATAAAATCTTCGGCGATATCCATATTTCCCGCAAGATCGCAGAAAGCCATTTCGGGTTCTACCATCCAGAATTCGGCAAGGTGGCGGGAGGTATTTGAATTTTCGGCTCTAAAAGTTGGCCCAAAAGTATAGATCTGTCCCAGACCAAGAGCGTAAGTTTCCCCTTCGAGCTGACCGGAGACGGTAAGATTGGTTTCCTTTCCGAAGAAATCTTCTTTAAAATCAACTTTTCCATCCTCTGTTCGCGGAATATTATCCAGATCAAAAGAAGTCACTCTAAACATTTCTCCTGCACCTTCGGCGTCGCTTCCGGTGATGATAGGGGTGTTTACATAGTGGAAGTTATTCTGCTGGAAGTAGCTGTGTACCGCAAATGCAAGTTTGGAGCGCAATCTCATGACCGCCCCAAAGGTATTGGTGCGTACCCTCAAATGGGCCTGTTCCCTGAGTTTCTCCAGCGTATGCCTTTTTGGAGAGAGAATAGTGTATTTCACTTCCTCGGGATCTGCATCTCCAAGGATCTCCACATTTGTCACCTGAATTTCAACTTTTTGACCACTCCCAAGACTTTCGGTAAGTGTGCCGGTAACCTTAATGGCAGCACCTACAGTGATACGCTTAAGCAGCGCCTCATTCATCTTTTCGTAATCAACCACACATTGCATGTTGTTGATGGTCGAACCGTCATTAAGGGCAATAAACCTGTTGCTCCTAAAGGACCTTACCCAACCTTTAACTTCGACTTCCTGTAAATATTTGGTACTTTCTAAAAGTTCAGCGACTTTTCCTGTGATCATCTCTTCAAAATTTGAATGGCAAAGATAAATTTTTGGCACATGCCTTACAAGTAAATAGCTATGGGCTTACTGCGGAAAAATAGCTTCCAAAAATCACATTTTTGAATAGGCTTCTTCCTCATTTTCTTCGGAATCATCTTCTGCCGGAATGATATCTATTGCAGGCTCCCGCAGCACATCCTTGTTGGCGATCTCTTTTTGCAGGGACAGCAGCAAGGCCGGAAGCAATAGTAGATTCGACAGCATTGCGAATAAAAGTGTAGCCGAAACCAATCCGCCAAGTGCAACCGTTCCTCCAAAACTACTGATCATGAAGACCGAAAAGCCGAAGAAAAGCACAATAGAGGTATAGAACATGCTCACCCCGGTTTCTCTTAGCGCTGCATATACCGATCTTTTGATCTTCCAGTTGTTCGCTTTTAGCTCCTGCCTGTATTTGGCAAGAAAATGAATAGTGTCATCTACAGAGATCCCAAAGGCAATACTAAAGACCAGAATTGTAGAAGGTTTTATAGGCACTCCCAAAAAGCCCATCATTCCTGCGGTGACCAGCAAAGGCAAAATATTGGGAATCAATGAGACCAGGATCATCTTAAATGATCTGAACATCCAGGCCATCAACAGGGCAATGAGGAAGATCGCCAGTCCCAGGGAGATGATAAGATTTCTCACCAGGTAGGTCGTACCCTTCTGGAAAATGAGGGCTTTGCCTGTCATTTCTATAGAGTATCTGTCTTCCGGAAAGATCTCGTTAATCTTTGGCCACAGGTCTTCCTCGATCTCTTCCATTTCCCTGGTGCCAATGTCTTTCATAAAAGTAGTCATCCTTGCATATTGTCCGGTACTGTCAACAAAAGATGTTAAAAGATTATTCCCGGATGTTTCCAATCCCTGGGCATAGGGTAAAATGAAATTCCGCTCCTGGGAGGTGGGGAGCTGGTAATATTTGGGGTTTCCGTTGTAGTAGGCCTGCTTGGAATATTTTACCAGGTTCACAATAGAAATGGGAGGGGAGAGCTGCTCTTCTTCTGCAATAAGGTTTTGTAACTCTTCCATTTTTTTTAGTGTAGGAAGCTTCATCACTCCCTGTTCCCTTTTTGTATCGATTAGGATCTCCAGGGGCATCACTCCGTCAAATTCTTCCTCAAAGAATTCAATGTCTTTGAAGAAGTCGGCATTTTGCGGCATATCTTCAAGTAAACTTCCCGAGATCTTGATCTGGTATATTCCTATAATGCTCGCTGCCAGGAGAATCACAGAAATTATAAAAATACTGATGCGGTGGTGTTTCACCATTTTTTCCATCCAATTCACAAAGCCGTTGATCCATCTCTTATTCAAATGCTTCAGGTGTTTTTCCCGCGGCACATTCATATAGCTGTAGATGATGGGAATGATGAGCAAACTCAAAATAAAGATGAGGATGATATTGATGGAGGCAACGATCCCGAATTCCGTAAGCAAGGTGCTTTCGGTAAGTATAAAAGTGGCAAATCCTGAAGCCGTGGTAAGATTGGTAAGCAGGGTTGCATTCCCGACTTTGGTGATCACCCGCTGCAGTGATTTCGCCTGGTTCCCGTGCTTTTTGATCTCCTGCTGATATTTATTGATGAGGAATATGCAGTTGGGGATCCCTATGACAATGATCAACGGCGGAATGATCGCAGTGAGCACCGTGATCTCGTAATGTAGTAATCCCAGCACCCCAAAAGCCCACATAACACCTACAATCACGGTGATCATTGAGATCACTGTCGCACGAAAACTTCTGAAAAAGAAGAAAAAGATTAGCGAGGTTACAAGAAGGGCGGCACCAATAAAAAGTCCTATCTCATCGATAATAGTCTGAGCATTAAGAGTACGGATGTAGGGCATGCCGGAAACATACACGTTCATCCCCGTCTCCTCTTCAAAATTTTCTACAAGCGGAATAAGGTCTTCTACGACAAAACTCTTTCTTTTGCCGGTGTTGACGATCTTTTTGTCAAGATAGACTGCAGTTTGTACCGTATTGGAATGCCGGCTGTAGACCAAACCTTCGTAAAATGGCAAATTATTGAAGAGTTCGTCCCGGTAAGCCCCCACCTGTAAACTATCCGGATCCTTTACCTGGATAAAAGGCACCATCTCAAAACGGCCCGGGTCTTCAAATTTCTGAAGCTTCATCAGGTCGCCAACCGCCACGGTAAATTCAACTTCGGGAGAAGAACGCAGCTCACGGGACAGATTATTCCAGGCGGTAAAATTTTCGGGAGTAAAAAGTTTGGGATCATTTACTGCCAGGACGATGACATTTCCTTCTTCCCCAAATTTATCCAGAAATGCATGGTATTGTACGTTTATAGGGTCATCATCGGGTAGAAGATTAGCTTCGGTAAAGGAAAATTTCATGTTTTTCCACTGCAGACCGAGAAAGACGGTACAGGCGGCGATGAGGATAAGAATAAGGATCCTGTTACGCAAAATGATGCGTGCAACTGTGTTCCAGAATTCAAAGCCGAGAAATTTAGACATGGAAGAAAATTGTCTTGCAAAGGTAAGAAAGCATCTCTACTTAACCATTTAGCAGCTGGGGAATAAGACACAAAAAAAGCAGCTGTAAAGCTGCTTTTTGGAAGTATTTATATTTAAAGTCTAAACCGTCATAATCTCTTTCTCCTTTATGGCAAAGATCTTTTCGATTTTTTCAATGTAAGTATCGGTAAGCTTCTGAATATCGGCTTCAGCAGATTTCTGAAGATCTTCAGAAATATCAAGTTTTTTGATCTCCTGATTGGCATTTTTTCGGTCATTACGCACCCCGATCTTTGCATCTTCAGCTTCGGCTTTTGCCTGTTTTGCCAGTTCCCGACGACGTTCTTCAGTCAAAGGAGGAACGTTGATGATCACACTGTCCCCATTGTTCATGGGGTTAAAACCAAGATTTGCCTGCATAATACCTTTTTCAATGGCGGTGATCATGTTCTTTTCGAACGGCTGAATGGTTAATGTACGGGCATCAGGCGTGTTTACGTTCGCAACCTGGTTAAGCGGAGTCTGGCTACCGTAATAGTCTACTCTTACACTTCCCAGCATGGCAGGAGTGGCTTTTCCAGCCCTGATATTTAAAAGTTGTTTTTCAAGGTGCAAAATGGCAGAATCCATCGCTTCTTTTGCACTGTCAATAATAAAATCTAACTCGTCGTCCATTTTATAAGTTTAAATTTTAGAACCTGTTTATCTCTGCTTAATTTACTTTGGTACCCACTTTTTCTCCTGTTACCACTTTTTCCAGATTTCCCGGCCTGTTCATGTCAAAAACTATGATAGGCAGCTTGTTTTCCTGGCTAAGGGTGAAAGCTGTGGTGTCCATTACTTTAAGGCCTTTTAGAAGCACATCTTCAAAACTGATAAAGTCAAATTTTGTCGCTGCCTTGTCGATTTCAGGATCGGCTGTGTAAATTCCGTCCACACGGGTTCCTTTTAAAATGACATCGGCATGAATTTCAATAGCTCTTAGCACGGCTGCTGAATCTGTTGTAAAATAAGGATTCCCGGTGCCTCCTCCAAAGATCACTACGCGGCCTTTTTCAAGATGTCGCATTGCTTTCCTTCTTATAAAAGGTTCTGCTACCTCATTGATTTTAATGGCCGACTGAAGCCTAGTCTGAATTCCTGCATCTTCCAAAGCCGATTGTAAAGCGAGCCCGTTGATCACAGTTGCCAGCATTCCCATATGATCCCCGGTAACGCGATCCATTCCTCTACTGGCTCCTGCCACACCTCTAAAGATGTTACCGCCACCAATGACTATGGCTACTTCAACGCCTTTGTCGGTTACTGCTTTGATCTCCTGTGCATATTCGGCTAAACGTTCGGGATCGATCCCATATTGGCGGTTGCCCATTAAAGCTTCACCCGAAAGTTTAAGTAAAATTCTTTTGTAATGCATCTATGTGATTTGATGGGTTGTGCAAAACTAAGGAAATTATCTTTGTCATGTATAGCGGGAAAAATCAAAATAAAACTAAAACGGGGTTAAAGAAGAATAATATTGGCTTTGGGAATTCCGTTTATTGAATAAATTTACCTGTAAGAAAAAATGAAGATGAAAAATTACATTTTTAGAAGTGGATTGGTCTTGCTGCTTTGCATTATAAGTATCGCATGTTCGAAAGACATAGATGATGAACGTTCCATTTTAGGAACATGGATAGAATCATCCCCGGTACCGGAGAGAACTACCCTTCATTTTGGAGAGAACAACCGCCTCACCCGGATTGACGGTGACGGGAATTCTGAAGAATATATCTATCGCATTGAAGACAATACTTTGTTCCTGAGCCTTGCATCCGGTCAGGAAGGTTCTTCTGAACTCTTCTTCGAGCAGATCAACGAGAACCGGATCAAGGTAGAAAACCTTTATGTATCCATTCCTGAAGCAGAGCCTACTTTTATCATTTTCGACAGGTATTAAATAGGGGCAAGAGCCAAGAATATTGAGTCAAGACTATATAGAAACAAATAAACCCTTCCAGGGTTTGGAACCCTGAAAGGGTTGTGTAATTAAAATAAAAAACCCGCTTCTCTTTAGAAGCGGGTTTTTTGAATTATGAGTAAGTGCTTATCCTAAAGCAACTCTTTCAAAAGCTACAACCTTAAGGTTAGCATCCTGAGATTTTACATATTCAGAAACAGACATTTTGCTGTCTTTGATGTAATCCTGGTTTACTAAAGTGTTGTCTTTAAAGAAACGCTTGATCTTACCTTTTGCGATATTGTCAAGCATATCTTCCGGCTTACCTTCCTGTCTTAGTTGATCTTTAGCGATCTCGATCTCTTTTTCGATCACAGACTGGTCAACACCTTCTTCGTTAAGGGCAACAGGGTTCATGGCAGCTGCCTGCATAGAAACGTTCTTTGCGATCTCTTCGGCATTTTCGCTTTTTCCTGAAAGGCCTGTAAGAACAGCGATCTTGTTTCCTGCGTGAATGTAAGAACCTACGAAAGGAGCTTCAAGAGTCCTGAAATCTCCAATCTCGATCTTCTCACCAATTACTCCGGTTTGCTCAGTCAATTTCTCCTGAACAGTGATGCCTTTGTAATCTTTAGAAAGTAACTCTTCCTTAGAATTTACGTTCATTGCAAGATCTGCGAAATCTTCGGCCAACTTGATGAAAGATTCATTTTTAGCAACAAAGTCTGTCTCACAGTTAAGAGAGATGATCACCCCTCTTGAATTGTCTGCATTTACCTTTGCGATAGCAACACCTTCAGCTGATTCTCTGTCGGCACGGTTTGCAGCTACTTTTTGACCTTTTTTACGAAGAACTTCAATAGCTTTATCGTAATCTCCTTCAGCTTCAACAAGTGCCTTTTTGCAATCCATCATTCCGGCACCGGTAGCTTGTCTCAGTTTGTTTACTTCTGCGGCGGTTATATTAGCCATAGTCTTTAGTATTTTTATTAAAATGAATAAGTCGTTTAGCTAAATTCGAAAGAATGCAACCAAACGACTCATAGATTAATTATATGAACTTCTATTCTTCCTCGTCGTTAGAGCGTGCATCGGCCAAAGTCTCTTTTTTGGACTCCAGTCTTACATCTTCCTGAGCTTCTTTCATATCTTTCTTATCCTGTGGATCTGAAGATACAGCCTCGGTCTCTAATTTTGGCTTTCTTGCTCTTGGAGCTTTTGCCGGTTTCTCTTCTGCAGAGTCTTCTTCTTTACCTTCTTTACCAGAAGCTTTTCTTTCAGAAAGACCTTCTACGATTGAGTCAGCAACGTAAGAAACAACTTTGTTGATTGATTTTGAAGCATCATCATTTGCAGGGATCACATAATCCACATCTCTTGGATCTGAATTGGTATCGACCATTGCAAAAATTGGAATGTTTAATTTTTGAGCTTCTTTAACCGCGATGTGTTCACGAGTGATATCTACAACGAAAAGAGCACCGGGAAGGCGGCTCATTTCAGAAATAGAACCTAAGTTCTTTTCTAACTTAGCTCTCAAACGATCTACTTGTAAGCGTTCTTTTTTAGAAAGCGTGTTGAAAGTACCGTCTTTCTTCATTCTGTCGATAGAAGCCATTTTCTTAACAGCTTTACGAATAGTAACGAAGTTGGTCAACATACCACCTGGCCATCTTTCAGTGATGTAAGGCATATTGGCTCTTTCGGCTTGTTCAGCAACGATTTCCTTTGCTTGTTTCTTGGTAGCTACGAAGAGTATTTTTCTACCGCTGGCTGCGATTTTGCTAAGAGCCTCACCGGCTTCCTGCATTTTAGCAGCACTCTTGTATAGGTTGATGATGTGAATCCCGTTGCGCTCCATGTATATGTAAGGCGCCATGTTTGGATTCCATCTTCTTGTGAGGTGACCAAAGTGTACACCTGCATCAAGTAATTCTTTTACTTCTACTTTGTTTGCCATTTTTGTAATAGTTTACGTTCTGTTGAATTAGCAACAATCAGGTGGCGATATACGGCCCTGACCGTTTAGATGCTAAACTAACCACCGGCACTTCGACAAGCGGAGTGAATTCCGGAGTAACAACAAAAATCTTATGATTTAAATGAACTTTTTGGTGCTTTGAACACCAAATAATATTAACGTTTAGAGAACTGGAATTTCTTACGGGCTTTCTTCTGACCGAATTTCTTACGTTCAACCATTCTTGGGTCTCTTGTAAGTAGTCCTTCAGGCTTAAGCGTGCTTCTGTTCTCAGCATCCAACTCTACCATAGCTCTGGAAAGGGCAAGGCGAATAGCTTCTGCCTGTCCTGTGATCCCACCACCGTAAACGTTAACTTTGATATCAAAGCTCTCGTTGTTTCCGGTCATGTTAAGCGGCTGTCTTACTTTATACTGTAAGGTGCTTGTAGAGAAGTAATCCTTAACGTCTTTTTTGTTTACAGTGATGTTCCCGCTTCCAGAAGAAACGTACACACGTGCAACTGCCGTTTTTCTACGGCCAATTTTGTGAATAACTTCCATTACTTAAGATCGTTTAAGTTAATAGTTTTTGGCTTTTGCGCCTGAACGTCATGCTCGGATCCTGCAAAAACTCTTAGGTTACGGAAAAGATCTGCTCCAAGTTTGTTCTTTGGTAGCATTCCTTTTACTGCATTTTCCACAAGTCTCTCAGGACCTTTTGTGAATAATTCCGATGCAGTTAAACTTCTTTGACCCCCAGGATAGCCGGTGTGGCGAATGTACTCTTTAGAGTCCCATTTCTTTCCTGTTAAGTTGATCTTCTCGGCATTGATAACAACTACGTTATCACCGCAATCAACGTGTGGGGTGAAATTAGCTTTGTACTTTCCTCTTAGCAGCTTTGCCACTATAGAAGAAAGGCGGCCAAGGGCCTGTCCTTCGGCGTCTACAACAACCCACTCCTTATTGACAGTGGCTTTGTTGGCAGAAACCGTTTTGTAGCTTAATGTGTCCACACTAATTAAATTTACTTAATAATTAAACATTCCATTCCCTGCATAAAACAGGGGTGCAAATGTACAATTAAAAACTAATTATTCAAATGCCCGATAATTAATTTGTTGGAGTGGAAGATTTTGATTTTCAGAAGGCTCCAAAGAGCTGCTGAAAATACCTTTTTTGGTAATCCATTCTTCCTGAAGATAAACATAAACTTTCGAAGAAGATTTCTTCCGAAGTATTCCGTTTAACGATCATTCATGTGTTAAATGTATAATGAGATAAGAATTACGGCCGATTTTCTTTTAAGTATTCCTGATGTTTCTTTTCCATAGGTTTTACATGCAGCTCCTGCACCAGGATCATAACCACCAGAATTATCGGAGTGGCCAGAGTTATTCCCCAGAACCCAGCAAAACTGGCCACAATTAACTGTGAGGTTATAATGAGGGCGGGAGGGACGCTGGTCAACCGCTGCTGGATCTTAGGAGTTATTATGTTGCTTTCCAGGAACTGCACCAGAATGTAGAGTCCAACTACTATAAAAGCGGTCTGTGGATCCATTGATAACGCCACCAATACCGCTGGTATCATGGCAAGAAGAGGACCAAAGTTGGGAATGAAATTTAAAAAACCTGCAATAATCGAAAGTGCGAGCCACATAGGCATCCCCAAAATGTTCAAACCTACTGCCGTAAGCACAAATACCACGAACATGGCGAATAGTTTACCCAGGATCCACTGTTTCATGCTCCGTCCCAGGTGGTCCAGGACGTCATCGGCCTTACCTCTGCCTTTTGGCGGCACCAGTTTTTTAATCCCTTTTGTATAAAGATAAGGAGAGGCGGTAAGGTAAGCTCCCACTAACAGGATGACATACATATCGCCCAGGATTCCAAAAGTAGTTCTGAAAAAGCTTGAGAAAGCGGAGGTCATTTTTTCTCCGCTCCCGCTATCCTGGATCTTCTCTATGGCTTCCCTGCCCAACCAGGTGTCATTTAAATATTCCCTGGCATTCTCGTATGTCTCGGGTAAGGTTTCGCTGAGTTGAGACATTTGATTTTGTGCTTCACTGCCAATAAGCCATATAATTCCCGCGGCAAAAAGCAAGGTTCCTGCAACCGAGATGGTCATGGCAATCCACTTCTTCCAGTTTGTCTTCTTCTCTATGAGTTGAGCTAAGCCCCGAAAATATACTGCGATAAGGGCGCCGCCCAATACCAGGATAAATACGCTGAAAGTGGATTTAAACAGTAGGAGGATGGAAGTGATCAGGGCAAAGATGCCTGCCGTGATCCAAATTTTTTGTACAAATGAATATTTTTTGTCCTGACTGAATTCTTCGGTCATTAACAGGGGTTTTTGGTTGGAAAATCAGTGTTTTTCAAAAGGTACTAAAATTCCTCTTTTTTGCCGCTGCTGTTAACAGAGTCTTCCGAAAATGACATTTTTGGAGGGATGAAAGGTGAATGTTTAAGGTCTATTGATTAAGGTCTATTGATTAAGGTCTAATAATTTAAAGAAGAAGCTTTTTTGTTCTGATGTTGATCCTCAAATTTTGAATCTTGAATCTTGAATCTTAAATTTTGAACCTTAAACCTTAAACCTTGAACCTCCAACCTGCTAGTGCGCTTCCAGCCAGTTTTCGCCCACACCCAGTTCCACCTCCAGCGGCACATCCATTTTAAAAGCATTTTCCATTTCATGCTTCACCATCTCCTTGATCTTCTCAAGTTCGGGGCGGTAAACATCAAATACAAGTTCATCATGTACCTGCAACAGCATTTTAGTGCGATAATTTCCTTCTGTAAGCTTCCTGTGGATATTGATCATGGCCAGCTTAATAATATCTGCCGCGCTACCCTGGATTGGAGCATTTACTGCGTTTCTTTCCGCGGCACTGCGCACCATTTGATTTCGGGAAGTTATATCCCGTAAATATCGTCTCCTTCCCAGCACGGTTTGTACATATCCGTGCTCCCGGGCAAACTCCACCTGTTCACTAATGAAATTGCGAAGTTTTGGATAGGTTTTATAATAAGTGTCAATAAGATCTTTTGCTTCCCCTCTTGAAAGGTTGGTTTGATTGCTCAATCCAAAAGCCGAAACGCCATAAACAATACCAAAGTTCACTGTTTTTGCATTGCTTCGCTGTTCCCGCGTAACTTCTTCAATGGGTACATTAAAGACTTTTGCAGCTGTAGAAGCATGGATATCCTGGTTTTGCTGAAATGCCGAGATCATATTGTCCTCTTTGCTTAGAGACGCGATAATTCGCAATTCGATCTGGGAGTAATCGGCAGCCAGCAGGATATGATCTGCATCGCGGGGAACAAAGGCCTGCCTTACCTGCCTTCCTCTTTCGGTCCTGATGGGAATATTCTGGAGATTAGGATTTGTGGAACTTAACCTTCCGGTTGCAGCCACGGTTTGTACGTAATCTGTATGCACGCGGCCAGTCGCTTCTTCCACCTGCAGGGGTAAGGCATCAATATAGGTGTTCTTTAATTTTACAAGCCCCCGGTAATCCAATACCTGCTGTACGATCTTGTGCTGCGGCGCCAGGACAGAAAGGATCTCTTCCCCCGTAGAATACTGCCCCGATTTTGTCTTTTTTGGCTTGTCTACCAGCTTTAATTTTTCAAAAAGTACGATTCCCAATTGTTTTGGGGAACCAATATTGAATTCTTCTCCCGCCGTCTCATAAATTTCTTTTTCCAGTTGGGAAATATCTTTCTCCATTTCTTCTGAAAGGCCTCCAAGAAAATCCTTGTCCAATTTTATTCCTTCGAGCTCCATATCTGCCAGTACTTTGACCAGCGGAATTTCGATCTCCCTGAAAAGTTTTTCAGTATTTGCCTCTTTTAACTCCGGAGTGAAATGTTGCTTAAGCTGCAGGATAACGTCGGCATCCTCGACGCTGAATTCAGTCTGTTTTTCCAAGGAGATGTCCCGCATATTTTTCTGGTTCTTTCCTTTTCCTAAAAGGTCTTCAACAAAGACGGGGGAGTAATTAAGGTAGGTTTCAGAAAGCACATCCAGACTGTGGCGCATATCGGGGTTGATAAGATAGTGCGCGATCATGGTATCGAAAAGCGGACCTTTAAAACTGATGTTGTATTTTGCCAGTACCTTAATATCATGCTTCAGGTTTTGACCGACTTTCTCAATATCTTCGGCTTCGAAAAACGGGCGCAATTTTTCCAGTACCGCCTGGGCTTCGGCTCTTTCTTCGGGCACCGGAATATAAAAACCTTTACCGGCTTCCCAGGAAAATGCCACTCCTATTATTTCCGAAGAAAAAGGATTAAGGCCGGTAGTTGTAAATTCAAAACAGGCACATTTCTGCTTCATTAAATTCTGAAGAAAAAGCTCCAATGCCATACCTGTTGCCACACTTTGATATACGTGAGGCATTTCTTTAATGGTCTTCCTGCCCGAAAAATTCTCTATCCCTTCTGAAGCTTCGGCTCCAAAAAGGGAAAATTGCCCTGCTCCTGCAGGTTGAGCCTGGGCCTTCCCGGTTTCTGTGCTTGTCACCTGGGTGGGTCTTGGCGTTTCCTCCCCGGAAAATAATTTTAAAAATTGCTCTTTTAGGCGCCGGAATTCCAGCTCCTCAAAAATCTCCTGTACCTTTTCTGCATCGGGCACCGAAAGTTCATAATCTTCTGCATGGAATTTAACATCACAGTCGACCTGAATTGCTGCGAGTTTCTTGGAGATACGACCCAGTTCTGCATTGGCTTCGACCTTTTCGCGCATCTTACCTTTCAACTTGTGGGTGTTTTCCAACAAAGCCTCCATGCTCCCGAATTCCTTCAGGAATTTTTTGGCAGTCTTTTCACCAACTCCCGGAAGACCGGGAATATTATCTACGGCATCTCCCATCATTCCGAGGAAATCGATCACCTGATCGGGTCGCTCCACTTCAAATTTCTTCAAGACTTCAGGGATTCCCCAGATCTCAATGCCGTTCCCCATTCTGGCAGGGCGGTACATGAAAATATTTTCAGAAACCAATTGCGCAAAATCCTTGTCGGGAGTCACCATAAATACTTTATAGCCTTCAGCTTCGGCCTGTTTGGCAAGGGTTCCAATAATATCATCGGCTTCACACCCGGGAAGAACAACTACCGGGATATGCATGGCTTTTAAGATATCCTGGATAAAGGGAATGGCCTGTAAAATAGGTTCCGGGGTGGCATCCCGATGGGCTTTGTAAGCTTCAAACATTTCTGTACGCGCCACACTTCCTTCCTTGTCGAAACACACCGCCAAATGATCCGGCCGTTCTCTTCTGATCACATCAAAAAGTGAATTCATAAAGCCCATAATGGCCGAAGTATCCTGGCCTTTGGAGTTGACGATGGGATTGTTGATAAATGCGTAATATCCCCTAAAGATAAGGGCGTATGCGTCAAGAAGGAATAAGCGTTTCTGTTCGGCCATGGATTAAAATTTTGGAAGGCTAAAATTACGAAACTCAAATCAGTATTGAGTAATGAGAAGTTAGAAATGAAATTTATGGAACCCCATATTCACAATCGGAAACACCAGGCAAGCACCAAATTCCCAATTCCAAAACAAAATAAAAAAAGTGAATGGGCTTTATGGGCCCATTCATACTCAGTACTTCAGCTTTACCTGTATTAGAACTACACTGCTATTTCCGCTCTTTTATGCTTAAAGCCAAAGAACATGATATACCCGTAGCAAAGCATCACCAATACAAGGGCGAGGCTAAAGCCATAAGAATCGGTAAGGAAACCAAAGGCCGGTGGAATAATAGCACCACCAACGATCATGGTACATAAAACTCCCGATCCCTGCGGTTTGTTGTCTCCCAATCCTTCAAGTGCAAGGCTGAAAATTGTTGGGAACATGATCGAATTAAATAAGCCTACAGCGATAAGGGTCCACATAGCGACGAGTCCGGTGGAAAGGTTGGAGATAAGCACGAGCCCAATTGCACAGGCGGCAAATACACCCAGGACTGTACCTGGATTAATTATTTTCGTAAGGTAAGAGCCTATAAACCTTCCTATCATAGCACCTGTCCAATAAAAAGTCACAAATACTCCCACCACAGCCATATCTGTAGAAGTGGTTACTCCTGAAGAAAGTATCCATTCTGCCAGAGTGCGCATAAAAGGGGTTTCTCTTACCACATCTGGGAGGTTCAGGCTAAGGAAATAGTTGACCATATAGGAGCCAATAGCAACCTCGGCCCCCACATAGAAGAAGATCCCGAATGCTCCCATAATAAGATTCTTATTCTTCAGAACAACGCCGTAATCATTCGAGGCTTCAGTATCAGAAACCTTTGGAAGGTTCACAAAGAAGAAAACCAGCCCGATCAGGATGATAAAAATTGCAATTCCCACAAAGGGAGTTTGTACTGCGGCAGCTTCAGAAGCATAATATTTTACCCTTTCGGCTTCGGTCATAAAAGCGATCTCATCTTTGGTCATCACTTTATCGCTAAGAATAAAAAGAGCTCCTATTGCCGGTGCGATGGCAGTTCCGAGGGAATTAAATGCCTGCGACAGGTTAAGTCGGCTTGAAGCGGTACTGGCGGGACCCAGAATGGTCACGTATGGATTGGCAGCGACCTGCAGGATAGTTATTCCGCCTGCCAGGATAAAATATCCCAGCATAAAGACTCCAAAGACCCTGTATGAGGCAGCAGGCCAAAACAGGAGACATCCGGTAGCCATGGTAAAAAGACCCAGGACAATTCCTTTTTTATAACCAATTTTGGAGAGCAGCCAACCGGCGGGAATCGATAACAGAAAATAAGCGCCGAAAAAGGCAAATTGCACCATACCTGCCTCGAAATAGGAAAGGGTGAATACCTCCCTTAGTCTTGGAATGAGCGAATCTACAAGTACAGTTATAAATCCCCATAAAAAGAAGAGGACGGTTAGGAAAATAAAGGCGGTGCGATAAGATTTTTTCTGTTGTTCCATTGTTTAAAAATAATATTTACTGGGGAAGTTCCTATTCTCTCCTGCACGGTATTCCACGTATGAAAAACCTTTTTGAATGCAATAAGAGCCTACTTCTCCTTTTTTATTAAGGGCGATAAAGGCCGCCTGAAAATCTTTATAGTTCGGGTTTTGGTTAATGATGCGCAATATAGCAGTTTCACATGCTTCCTGCGGAGATTTCCCCTGCCGCATTAGCTCTACTATTAGAAAAGAACCTACACTTTTTAGAATAGCTTCTCCCATTCCTGTAGCCACTGCACCTCCCACTTCGTTATCAAGATAAAGCCCGGCACCAATAATTGGAGAGTCTCCCACGCGCCCGTTCATTTTGTAGGAGAGTCCACTGCTGGTGCAGGCACCTGCGATATCTCCTTTTTCATCGATACAAAGCATGCCAATGGTATCGTGGTTCTCAATATTGATGAGGGGTTTGTACTCCTTCTTAATAAGCCACTCCTTATATGCCTTTTCTGAAGCTTCAGTGAGCAACTCTTCTTTTTCGAAACCCATTTCCCGGGCAAATTGATCGGCACCTTCTCCGGCTAATATCACATGCGGCGTCTCTTCCATTACCTTTCTGGCAACAGAAACTGCATGAGTGTTATTTTTTAGATAGACTACTGCTCCTGCATTGCCTGATGGATCCATGATGCAGGCGTCAAGGGTGACATTTCCCTCTCGATCTGGCGCGCCACCGCGCCCAACAGTGGTGTTTCGAATATCGGCTTCTTCCACCATTACGCCCTGCTCAACGGCATCAAGAGCCGAAGCTCCCTGCTTTAGCATTTCTCCAGCCTTTAAGCTGGCATTGGGAAAATTCCAGGTCGCAATACAAACAGGTTGAAAATTTGCCATTTTAGACAGGTTTAGGTACTCTAATAAAGGTGAAGCTGCCGCCACTCCTAATCCGCTAAGGGAGGTATTCTTAATAAAATGGCGTCTTTTCAAATCTTAGCGGGCAAAAATCGGAGGTAAATGTATGAAATGTGATTCAGAAATTGAATGGTAGAGGACCGCAGCTTGGTTAAAAGTGACGCAAATCATTAAAAAGTTAAAACGGGTCAGGAAGAAACGTGGTTCCTTTGCTGCGCCTTAAAAATGATCTTTGGTGTCTATATGGCTATAGATGAAAGATTTGATCCCGGGATATTTTGGCAAGGCTTTAGCAGTATCTTTGCAGCTTAAATTTTTTACATGCGCTGGATCTTTTTTGTTGTTATTTATATTATTCTGGATATCTATGCCTATCAGGCCTTTAAGACTGTTACCCGGCATAGCTGGATCTACTGGATCTATCTCGCGCTTTCTTTAGGAGTGCTGGGTTATCTTTTATATCAATTCAACGTACCCGATAAACAGGGACTAACAGGCGCCCGAAGTTATGCCATTGGCTTCTTCCTTGCTTTTTTTGTGCCTAAACTCATTCTTTTCATTCTGCTTTTTGGAGAGGATTTGGTAAGAGTGGTGGTAAGTGGTCTTCAAAAAATATTTAATTCGAATGAGGCCTATGCTCTGCCGTCAAGGCGGAAATTCATTAGCCAGATCGCGCTGGGTATTGCAGCCATTCCGTTCGCTTCTCTTCTTTACGGAATGTACCAGGGTAGATACAATTATAAGGTTCTAAAGTATGTATTGCATTTTGATGATCTTCCTGAAACCTTCGATGGTTACAGGATCACCCAGATCAGTGATGTGCACTCCGGAAGTTTTGACAATCCCGAAAAGATCAAATATGGGATAGATCTTATCAACGAACAACAAAGCGATGCCATCATGTTTACAGGGGATCTGGTAAATAACACAGCTTCAGAAATGGATACCTGGAAGCAGTTTTTCGGGCAGCTTACAGCTAAAGATGGAGTTTATTCTGTCCTGGGGAATCACGATTATGGAGATTATGTGAACTGGGACTCTGCGGCGGCAAAAAAGGCAAATTTAGATGCGCTTAAGGAGGTGCACCGGGAAATGGGTTGGAATCTTTTATTGGATGAACACAGGAAGATCAGCCGTGGGAATGACACTATTTCCGTAGTAGGAGTAGAGAACTGGGGAGCCGGATTTAAACAGGTGGGAGATCTCGACAGAGCTTCTGCGGGACTATCAGAAAATGAATTTAAGGTCTTGCTTTCTCATGACCCTTCGCACTGGCAGGAGAAAGTGAAAAAGGACAACAAAAAATTCCATTTAACCCTTAGCGGACATACCCACGGAATGCAGTTCGGGATAGAAATTCCCGGCTGGTTTAAATGGAGTCCCGTGCAATACCGCTACGAACATTGGGCCGGAATCTACGAAGAAGCCGGGCGCTTTCTTAACGTAAACCGCGGCTTTGGCTTCTTAGCATACCCGGGAAGAGTAGGAATCTGGCCCGAAGTAACTGTGATAGAACTGCGGAAGGGTCCTAAGCCTGTATAAATTTGATGCCGCTATATTTTCTGCATAACTTCTGCCAGAAAGAGACGACTTCTGTCAATCTAGTGATAGCTTCTTCAGAATTACGAACCCTGTAATTTTCTCCTGGTTCTGTTTATTTTAAATTGTAAAAGTACCGCCATAGCTGTAAAGGTGATAACTGTGATAAGGATCAACACTTTTAATTCCGGAAGTATATCAAACATGTCTCCTCCATAAAATGCTAATTTTCGGAAGCCGCCCAGGTAGTGTGTCACCGGGATAGATTGAGAAAATGCATTAATAGCTTTAGGCATTGCCAGGCTTGGCCAGGTGAATCCGCTCAATACGTATGCCGGAGTGGAGATCACCATTAATAATTCTGTAGCCTTCAACTGATTTGGGATCAAAACCGAAAACAGCATCCCAATTCCCATAGACGCCAACGTTAGGAAGGCAGTAAGGATAAGCATAGGAATATTAAAAATATCCGCTTCCACATTAAAGAACACAAAGAACTGGCTAATAATGAACCACATTACCGGCAGCATCAGTAAAAACGGAGTTGCTTTAAGCCCTATGTGATAAATGGACCATTTTTTCATCTTTACCAGCTCTTTAAAATATCCATCCTCAAAATCCCTTGCAAAAACCAGGGCCATAGCCAGAAAGATCACCTGTTGCATAATGGCTCCCAAGAGTCCGGGGAGCATGAAGCTCAGATAATTTCCGGCGGAATTGTAGAGCTTATTGAAACTAATTTGAAAACTTTCATATGATTCCAGCGCCTGAGATTGAGACATCCCCTGTTTCTGAAGACCTTCAATTTCTATCCCTGCGTTCACGGTCATCAATACCTGCTGTATATTCTTACTGGCAATATTGGCGTTAAGTATATTGGCCATGTTGAGGTCCACTCTCACTTCCGGATGTCTTTTCTGAAGTATATCGGCTTCGAAGCCTGAGGGCAGGGTTATTACTGCAGCATACTGCTCCCCGGGCATTTCTTCAGCTATGGTTCCAGGGGTATATCTTAGATCCTTCAGCAGCAGCGCTTCATTGATCTCAAACGCATCAATGATCTTATCCGATAAAGGACTAACATCCTGATCAACAATGACAATGGGAAGGTCTATCACCTTTGCCTGTTGATAGACAAATCCAAATAAGATTCCGTACAGAATCGGAGCTCCAAAGAAGATAGCTGAGAGCACATTATTGGAGAATATTCTTTTAAATTCTATCCTGAGTAATTTCAGAAATTCCTTCATAATGTTACTTTTTAAGAAGTATGGTTGCATTGGTGTAGAACTGAAGCTCAGAAATATCAGAGGTAGGCACCACTTTTAATTCATAAACAGATTCTGACAGGTCATAAAGCGGGGCGGTACTGGTAATATCTGCATAATGTGCAAGCTGCTTTATTGCTAAAATCTTTCCTTCGATCGCTTCTTCAGTATAAGGATTGACCATTACCAATTCCTTTCCTTCTTTAAAATCATAAATATTCGATTCGTTTATGGTAAACCTGAAGTAAAGACTGCTTTTCTTGTATCCGTTGAATAGGGAATATCCCGGAGTGAGCAATTCGCCCTCTTCAAGGCTTACGGTTTCAATAGACATATCTGCAGGAGCAAGCAGGAAGACCTCATTAGATGCAGTTAGCACTTCTTCTTTAGCTCCCCGCGCACGGTCCAACTGCCCTTTCGCCTGTTCGATCTGTTCAGATCTCGCCCCATTCTTTGCCTCATGACGTTTTGCCTCAATAGCCGAAACCTGAGCTTTGGCCATATTCAATTTCATTTTCACCTCGTCTAATTGCTGCCGGGTTACTAAGGAATCCTTATACATATTGTTAAGCCTGTTATACGATTCCTGTGCGAAATCCAATTGCGCCCTTGCAGATTCAAGTTGTCCGTCGATCTGCATCAATTGTTCTGTTGTAGCTCCATTATGGGCCATATTGAGTTGACCCTGGGCAGCCGTAACCGCGCCTTCTGCCTGGATCATTTTCGCATAGATCTCGGGAATATCCAATTGAGCCAGAGTATCTCCTTTTTTGACCTCCTGTCCTTCCTCTACATATATTTTTTCTATTCTCCCCGCCAGTTTACTGCTCACAGCGATGGTTTCAAATTTCACCTTGCCTCTAAAAGGGGTGATTTCCTCTTCATTACTACATGAACTTAGCGACAGTAGGGCGATCAAGCCGAATCCTATATTCTTTATTGTTATCATATTTCTTTAAATCCTGGTTTAATAATTAAGTAATCCTTTTGCATGAAGTAGAGCGATAATGGCTCTTCGCTGATCGAAGTAAGATTCCTGCAATTGAAATTTTGCTTTTTCCAGATCTTTTAATGCATCAAGCACCTCGTTGACAGATGCCAGATCATTCCTGTATTGCTTATCAATCATTTCATAAGTGGCTTCCGCCAGTTCTATCTCTTTCTGAGAAATACGTGTGTTTTGGAGAGAAGACTCATAGGACAATTCAGCTTTAACAAGGCTTAGGACGATCATTTCCTGAGCTTCCTCACGTTGTTCCTGATATTTCCTGCTTTCGAGTGTTGTTTGGATGCTTTTTAACCTTGACTGGTTTCCGTCAAAAAGATTCCAGCGTATCCCTACACCAACATACCATTGAGGATCTAATAGAGAAAGGTCGTCCTCCATGAATTCATAATGTCCTTTTACGGCTACTTTTGGAATGAAATGACTTCTTTCCATTTTCGCTTTGTAATCGGTAGCTTTTTCTGCCTCTTCCAATGCCTTGATTTCATTGCGTTTTTCAGCATACATCAGCGTGTCCGGCATTATGGAGGTTAGCTCCGGCTGTAGTAATCTTAAATTTTCTTTGTTTTCACCGGTTAGCTGATGTAATACCTCAATTAGTAAAGTTTTGTTATGGCTGAATTCAAGTTGTTTCGCAGCAAGTTGTTGCCGGGCAAGTTCAATTTTCTTTCTGCTAATAGGGGTTGCCAGGCCATTCTCGATAGCTTTCCGAACATAATATTCCTGTTCCATCAGGTATTCTTCTGAAGCTGATATCACCCTTTTCGAAGCATTTACAAGAGCAAGTTTGTCATAGGTTTCAATGATCTTCAGGGCGACCCTGTCCTTCTCGGCCATCCCTGCGTATTTTACAGAGGCTTCCTTATGTTTCCCTGCTTTTAGGGCATTGGTAGCTTCAAATCCACTGAACAATACCCAGTCTACATCGACAGAGGATTTTAAAATGTTCTTGTCCTGAAGATTTGGAGCTTCCTTAAGGGGAATATTTTCCGGAAAAGGAGCGTTGAAAGGCATGTCCATAGCTTCCTTAATAAGAAGCTTTTGTGTAGACATTAGAAGATTTTTGGTGTCATCATCAAAGGTGATATCATCATTAAGCCGGGTGTAACTTCCGTTTAAAGTGATCTTTGGAAGAAATACCGATTTAGCTAATTTTTGATCTACCTGTGCTTTTTCAGCATCCAGATCATACACATTTACTGTATGACTTTGGTTTAGGCCTTTGTTGATAAGGATTTTAAGTGCGGGATCTAACTGCTGTGCCAGCGAAGTCGTGGGAATTATGCCCACTATTAAGAGGCAACTAAGAATGATCCTCTGGAAAGTTAATTTCATTGCAACTGTTTTTTAAAGCAGTGCAAAGTTCTTCACTAAGTAGAGTGTATCCTTTGACCTATGTCAAAAAGTAAAGATCAGGATTTTTTGGAGTCATTCCGGCGAATACGACTCAGGGTTTCTTGTGTCATTCCGAGATAGGAAGCGATAAACCCTAAAGATACTCGGGTCGAAATATCGGGAAACTCTTTTAGCATGTATTCATAGCGTTCTCTGGCAGTCTGGAATTGTAAAGCGTTTAATTTATTGACCACCCGGGTGAGCATCTCAGTAGAAAGTAGCCTTCCGAATTTTTCCATGTTGTGGTACCGGGCAAACAGCATATCTAATCTCTCCCGGGTGATACTGTAAATCACTGAATCCTCAAGCATTTCCAGGTAATATATACTGGGAACCTGTTGAAAAAAACTTTCTATACTGGACATGATTTTTCCATCTATAAAAAACCACTGGGTAATTTCCATCCCGTCTTCTTTGAGGTAATAACTCCTGCCAACGCCTTTCTCTATGAAGTATAATTTGCTGCAAATCTGTCCTTCCCTCACCAGGATCTCATTTTTCTGAACACTTTCCTTTTCAAAATGAGATACAATATCCTCCAGTTCTTCTGACGAGAAATCGACAACCTGCTTTAAAAAAATGGAGAGATTCATATTGTAACTGGCCCTGTTTATCTATACAAAGGTATTTAATTGAGAAGGAAGTGAGTTTTTCTTATTCAGGATTGACTTTAGAATTGATGCCATTATTATTAGTCTCCGGAATTCGGTCTTCTTATTTGTATTCCAAAAAGCGTGAAAAGAACCTGGTTCACATTAAATCAAACTTTTGATTATATTTGAAATAAGCTGCTAAAGAAGCACACTTCCGCAGCATCTCAAATATCAGGATTATGTCAAAATTTGGGGAATTAATTGACTTGCAGATTCCGGTACTTCTGGAATTCTACACAGACTGGAATGAGGCTTCGGAAGCTATGCATCCGGTACTTAAAGATGTGGCAGCCGCACTTGGGGACAAGGCGAAGGTGATCAAGATCGATGTCGACAAGAACTCTGAACTTGCTGAAGCCTTACGGGTAAAAGGTCTGCCCACTCTCATGATCTACAAGGAAGGGGAGATGAAATGGCGTCAAAGCGGCGAACAGGACGCTAATACATTAATTGGGTTGATGCAGGAGTATCTTTAACATCTCCGGGAAATTTTTCAAGTCATTTTAGAATATTAAGAAGAACTTAAGGAGCAGCAGCCTTTTTTCCTACTTTTGATCTGAAAAATTAACCTGTATCGTCGTGAAAAAAATATCACTTCTCCTTATTAGTCTTTTGATACTTTCTGCCTGCAGCAGTGTTAAACGTGGCAAGCAGGCCGTCAACCAGGGGAATTATCATGAGGCTATCGACATTGCTGTGGAGAAACTTCAGAAGGATAAAGACAAAAAAGGAAACCAGGAGCATATTCTTATTCTGGAAGACGCTTTTAAGAAGCTGACTGAAGCTCGTAAAAAAAGAATCGTCTTTTTAGAGAAGGAGGGAAATCCTGCAAATCTAAAGGATATCTACCTGCTTTACAGGGAACTCGACGGGGTACAGAAACAGATATCACCATTGCTGCCTTTGGCCCTGCATAGTAATAACAGGGAGGCGCGATTCAGGTTTACAGATTATACAGATGCATTGATAGCCTCCAGGAACCGGTATGTAGATTTTCTATATGAAGAAGCCAAGAGCCTGATGCAACAACAGGAGAAAATGACCTATCGCCAAGCCCATAATCAACTTTTGGAACTTCAAAGGCTATCTCCCGGTTATAAGGACGTTTCGCAATTGCTGGAGGAAAGCCATAACAGAGGATCAGATTTTGTTTTGGTGGAACTTAAGAATCAGACTCCGTTTGTAATTCCGGTAAGGCTGGAAGACGAACTGTTGAACTTCAATACCTACGGTCTGGATGACTTTTGGACTGAGTATCATGCAGAGCGAAAAAGAAATTACGAGTATGATTTTGCTGTTCAGCTCGGTTTCAGGGAGATCCTCATATCTCCTGAAAGGCTGCTTGAGAGGGAGATTCCGCTGGAGGCGGAAGTTTCCGATGGATATACCTACAAAAAGGACAGGAAGGGAGAGCTGGTACTGGACAGTTTAGGCAACAAGATCAAGGTCGAAAATTTCGTAAAGGTAAAAGGTGTCTTGTACAAGACTGTGCAGACAAAAAATTTAGCACTCCAGGGGAAGGTGGATTACCTGGACCTGAGAAATGGCCGAATTATGAATAGTTATCCTTTAAATACGGAATTTGTTTTTGAGAACGTCTTTGCTTCCTATGAAGGAGACAAAAGACTGCTGACCAAAGAAGATAAGCTGCTTTTGCAGAATCGTTTTGTGCCCTTTCCTTCTAATGAGCAAATGCTTCTGGATGCTTCCGACGATATAAAGAGCCGTCTGGGACCCATCCTGAAAAGGTACAGGTTCAGGTAATTTTATTAGCTCCGCCGCCTTCCAAACCTCCTGGTGCTTTGTAATATGCTATTGTTTCGGATAAAAAAGTCAATGGCCAACCCATACCCGGACAGGAGGTAGGGGAACGAATTTTTCCTGCCCGGGATTTCTAACATTCAGGTGCTCCAGGTACTAACCCTTTGGTTAATGAGCTGCAGGCTTTTTATGTTTCCTGACTCCGCAGGTATTCAGTCCGATCATTGTATAGAGAGGACAGAAGCTAACAAGGCTTGTTAGAACAAACACACCTGCAAGTATTAAAAGGACTATCCCAATGGTGCCGGAGATTACATTAGTATAAAAAAGCGCTACAATCACCGCAGCAATTATCAACCTGACAATACGATCTGCTGTTCCCATGTTTCTTTTCATGATGTAAGAATTTTTAAGGTGTTCAATTTTGTGTGGTTGAAGAAAGGTTGTATGCCAGTCCCGGTACCATCATCTCTTCTTCGTAAAACTAAACAGGAAATTTGATCTGTGCAGTGACCAAAGTCACCATTACCTATATTTATGCTATAAGTGTGCTGCTTTATTTTTTCCTTTTAATAAATCCTTTATTTACAACAGGAATAACAGATATGAATATTCTTTCCTTATGATCTCTTTATTCAGAGGGAGTTCTTTAACTATTGCAGCAACAAGATGTGCAAGCAATTTGGATGGATCCATTTTTATTTCATATTTCCGGCAAAACGAAAAAGGGGGCGTGAGCCCCTTTTCGTTTAATTTTTGGCTTTAATCGGGTATGGCGGACGCTCTAACTGTTTAGGCGGATTTTCCTTTAGCTGTTGCATTACCACTTCAATTGCTTTTTGAAGTTGAGGATCCTTTCCATTAATTACTTCTTTAGGATATTGCTCTACTTCAATATCGGGAGCAACTCCTTCATTTTCCACTTTAAATCCTTCTTCAGTATAGAATGCCACATTAGGAGCCGTTACAATACCCCCATCAATGAATTCGGGATAACCTAAGACGCCTACAAGTCCGCCCCATGTCCTTTTTCCAATAATAGTCCCCATATCAAATTTTCTAAACATCCAGGGCAGGTAATCTCCTCCGGAACCCGCGGTTTCATTAATAAGCATCACCTTGGGCCCCTGGATCGAAGCACTTGGGGATTTGAGATCTTCCCCATATCTGAAGTTCCAGTTGGCCTGGTGGGGTCTCTTTAACAGGTCAATATAATAATCTGCGAGTTGTCCGCCACCATTGAATCTCTCATCAATTATAACGGCCTCTTTATTGGCCTGGGGAAAAAAATATCGCTTGAAATATTCGTGGCCCTGGTCGGCAGTGTTGGGTACATAAATATAGGCCACTCTACCGTTGGTAGCTTCATTCACCTTTTTAATATTTCCTTCTACCCAATCCCTGTTTCTAAGCGCCCATTCTGAATCAATTGGAGTGACCTTTTCTGTTCTGGAATTTTCCATAGAAGGTGATGAGCTAACGGTAATGTTCACCAGTTTACCGGCTGTATTTTCAAAAAAGCGGAAAAGATTGTCCTTTGCTGTTATTTCTTCGCCGTTTACTGCAAGAATATAATCTCCTTGCTTAATGTTTACCCCCGGCTCAGTAAGAGGCGATCGCATATCGGGATTCCAGTTGAGACCTCCATAGATCTTTTTAATTCTGTATCTTCCATTCTCCACAACATAGTCAGCACCCAATAATCCGCCTTTGATATTATCAGGTTTTTCAAAATCATCTCCCCTGCTGGAGAAGCGGTGGTGACCTACTCCCAATTCACTGAACATCCATTCCATGACCTGGTAAAGATCATCACGCGTGGTAAGATGAGGCAGGAACTGGCTGTACTTTTCTTTCATAGCTACCCAGTCCACCCCGTGCATTCCCGGGTCATAGAAATAATCCCTGTTCACTCTCCAGGCTTCATTGAAGATATTCTGCCATTCGTCTTGTGGAACTATCTTTACCTGAACTTCTCCTAAGGCCAGAGCCGGCTTATCAGGTTTTTGACCTAAAGTGGCAATTCCGAATTTATTGTCTAGTTGGTATAGCAGCTTTTCACCATTGGCAGAGATTTCATAGCCGGATGCAGGCATAATTAGTGTATCCTTCTTTTCCATCAGGTCATATTTTCTTAGGTTCCCGGGGCTATCCTCATGATAGGGAAATCTCAGGTAGTACAATTGACCTTCGGCAGGGGACTCCAAACTGGTGTAGGCTCCCGCAGGCACGGGAATATCTACCATACGGAATTCCAGGTTCTCAAAATCTATTTTTAAAGGTTTGATCTCCGGCTTCTTATTTTCTTCTTTATCTTTTTTCTTCTTCTCTTCTTCCTTTTCCTGTTGCTGAATGACCTCCACGTCATTTTCCTTAAAGAACGGAGAAACCACGTCTTTCTGAAGCGTGACCAGATACATGGAACTGCTCAATTCCATATCCTGATTGGATTGATCGAACCAGTTCACTACCGGTCCTGCATCTGTAGAAGCAAGCATGTATAAATATTTCCCGCTTGGATCGAATTCGGGACTGGTCACATTGGAATATCCATCTGATATGGCCCACGACTTCTTTTCTGAAAGTGAATAGACAAAAGCTTGTTCAAATTGAGTGTTTGTTATTATAGTATAGGTAATCCAGTTGGAGTCGTGCGCCCAGTCCCCAAAAAGATCCCGGAATACGCCGGGGGTATAAAGAACATCAGATGCTATTTTTTCTACCCGGTCTTTGTCACGGTCATATACGTAGAGACTGCGACTGTTATCTACAAATGCTATCTTCCTGCTGTCTGGTGACCAATGTGGATACGCATAAAATCCTGCTCCATCGGGCTTTACTTTTTTTAAGATCTTGTTCTCGCTTTGGTCGTAGAGGTGTAAAGCGTATTCTCCCGACTCATCAGAGAAGTAAGCAATGGTCTTACCATCCGGCGACCAGGCGGGAAACTTTTCATGAACTCCTGTGGTATTGGTAAGATTCATTGGATCACCCTTTTCAGCCGGAACTGTTATAATATCTCCCCTGTAGTCCATAACCACTCTTGCAGCCGAGGGAGAAACAGAGGCACTGCGAACATATTCCTCGCCACTCACAAACCGGGGCCGCAATTCCAGCAGGTCTGTAGCAATTCCAATTTTGATCTTTTGTGTCTGCCCGTTCTGCGGATTCAGTCGGTGAAGGTAACCTGCCTGCTCAAAAATGATCTCATCATCTCCTGCTGAAAGATCTATGACAGGAAAGTCTGTAAAATTTGTATGTTTTGAAACGGTGCCTTGTGCAGGATCATAGCTGTAGATGTTGAATTCCCCGTCTCGATCACTTCTAAAATATAGTCTTCCCTGTAGCCATTGAGGCTTTGTGTCATTACTTCCTCCCTCGGGTTTTGGTACTTCTGTTACCTCAAATGTTTGCGGGTCATAGATCCAGATCCTGGTAGTGGTCCCGCCGCGATAATGCTTCCACTGTTCAAAACGGTCCCCCAAAGGAGTATAGGCAATTTTGCTGCCGTCGCTATTATAGCTGGCCCAATAGGCATTAGGGATCTTCAAAGGTGTTACATTGCCATTTTCTATATTCACCTCAAATAAGCTGCTGTAGCGGTTGGTGAAAACATCCCGTTGAGAGGCGAAGAGTACCTTTGAACCATCTGGTGTAAAATCACGTACCGCATCGGGATAAGGATGCCAGGTTAATCTTTTTGGAACCCCACCTTCTGAAGGAACTACATAAACATCAATATTACCATCATATTCCGCACTAAAGGCAATAGTCTTTCCATCGGGAGAAAAAATGGGGCTTCGTTCTACTCCTTCATCTACCGTTAACCGTTTTGGATTTGAACCATCCCTGTTTGCCACCCACAGATCCTCTGCATAAATGAAAGCAATCTTGTTCCCGCTAATGGCGGGTTGGGAAAGGAGGCGAGTATCCTGAGTGTTAATCTGTGCATTTACAACTATTGACAGGAAAAGGAAGAAATAGAACGTAAATTTGTAATACCGTTTCATAGGTGCAGGATTTTTAATGGATGAATAGATGCACCTGAAGATAGGAAATTCTGTAGGAAAAGAGTTGGGGGAAATAGCTTTTTTAACAGCCTGTGCTGGAGCATGAGCTTTGTTTACAGCGATTTAAAGCTGTAGCCCAGGACGGAGAAGTGTTCAAGAACTCTGGGTAAAACTTTAGTGAGATTCTTCTGTGCTTTAAAGCTGTCGTGGAAAACAATTACACTGCCGGGCCTGGCGTGATCAATTACATTCTGAAAACATTTTTCGGGCGTTATTCCCTTGTAATCCATACTCAGTATACTCCACATGATTATTCTGAAATCTCTTTTTTGAAGCTCCCTTACCTGTTTGCTTTTGATCCTTCCATAAGGGGGTCGAAAAAGGGCATTTTTGGCAGGTTCTTTACCCGGAATATTCTTTTCTATAATCTGCCGGGCCTTAAGAGTATTAAGTACATATTCCGGAGTTGAGGTTTTCCAGCCGTTGAGGTGGTTGAAGGTGTGATTTCCAACTTTATGACCTTCAGCAATGATCTTTTTAAAGATTTCCGGGTGTTTTTGTACATTCTCTCCAATACAAAAGAAGGTAGCTTTTGCATTAAAAGATTTTAGCTGGTCCAGTACCCATGGTGTGACTTCCGGAATTGGGCCGTCGTCAAAAGTTAGATAAATAGCCTTTTCATCAGCAGGCCCTTCCCAGATCCTATTTTTAAAGATCCATTTCACGAATCCGGGAACGGTCGCTATCATATTTACTTAAACTTAGAGAGAATCCCTAATTTCCTGTGGCAACAGTTCCAGGTCTGACTGCGGGAGCTCTTCCGGTTCTTCTGAGCTTCCGTAGAAATGTTTAAAGAGCATGAGGTACTGGTTAAACTCATCTGCTTCTTCCCGGGCGATCTCTTCAGAATCATTAAGGATTAAAAGATCTACAAGACTGCGGTAACGCTCAATATCTGTCACTATTTCATTACCACGATTGAACTGCCTGTCAAGATCCAGAGAGCTGTAGTAGGTAAGATTTTCCTGGTATTTTCTTGCCACCTCTTGCCAGATCTCCCTGGCTTTTTCTTTTTGCCCAACTTCATAATAGCCCTGGATGAAGGGTTCGAGTAAGGTGTAATATTCAAAATGCTCCACCGGCATCTTCTCCATAGCGAGGTCGAGAATATCTTCGGCTTTTGCCATTTTACCTTCATTTATGAGAACTTCCGTTAATCGGGCAAGATTACTGCGATAGGTGATGGCGTTTTTGCGGGTCTCAGGGTCGTAATAAATATCCGGATCTCCTGAATTTCCCCAGTACCATTTCATCACGATGTCATACATTTTATCTGCGTCGATCCTTCCCATATCAAAAGGATTTTGCGGATTGACGGGAGTTTCTATGGGCACCAGTTTATAGGCAACCCCGTCCAGCTGCAGGTAATCTTTCATCCACAGGTAATCGTCATCTCCAAAACTGCCGCCTGTAAAATATATGGGACGTTTCCAGTCATTATTGGCAATGATGTCAAGCATGAGCAGCCTGTTCTTGTATAGTATATCCCCGGAAAGTTCTATGTCGATATGATCTACGATCTCATCTGCATTTTGAGGTTTTACTATATCATATTTCAGAACGTTTTCTTTATTTACCGGAATCCTTATGTTCTTGGTAGGAAAGGTGCTCACAGTTTGACCACTCATGAGTTCTGCAGTAGTTCGCGGGTCATCGCTCGCGATCCAGCTCATCCAGGTCTTAATGTTCATGGTATCCTGGGTAACGGGTTGATACCATATGGCGTCATTGGTGCCGTAGCTGTATTGCTCATGCACCAGTTGCCCGGGAATAGGATCGCTCTCCCATGCTTTTCTCTTCATTTGATCTATATACCAATCGGTGGCAAACAGACTTGTGTTGACTACCCTAACATCTGTCCTGTAGCCTTCTATTTGCTGCGCATACCACAGAGCAAACGTATCGTTGTCCCCAATAGTGAAAATAATTGCATTTTCATCAAGACTGTCCAGGTACATTTTGGCCATGGCAAGGGCGGTATATCTATCAGCCCGATTGTGGTCATCCCAGTTTTCTGAAGCTAAAACTGTAGGAACTGCCAGTAATGATGCGACTACAGCAACCGGAACGGCAATTTTTGGTTTTAGATAATCCTTTAGTATATCAAACAGTGCATATACTCCAAAGCCTATCCATATGGCGAAGACATAAAAGGAGCCAACCAACGCATAATCTCTTTCCCGTGGTTCAAAAGGCCTTTCATTGAGATAAATTTTAAGGGCTATTCCTGTAAAGAGGAAAAATACCAGTAAAACCCAAAAATTCTTTTTATCTCTTGAGAACTGGAAGACCAATCCTAAAAGTCCCAGGATTAGCGGGAGGAAAAAATAGGTATTTCGTGCGCGGTTGTTTTTAGCGTCAGAAGGTAACTGGTCCTGATTTCCAAGCCGGGCTTCATCTATAAAATCAATGCCGCTAAGCCAGTTCCCGTTCTGGTCTGTATATTTTCCCTGAATATCATCCTGTCTCCCTACAAAATTCCACATGAAGTATCTCCAGTACATGTAACCAAACTGGTATTCGAACAAGTAGCCAATATTAGAGCCAAATGAGGGTTTGTCTACATTGATGTATTCCCTAAACTGTTTTAAAAAGGCATCATATTGCTGGTTATCAATATTTCCCTGATTGTAATTTCTTTTGAACTCATTCACCGCAGCGATTAGCTGCTCTTCTTGTTGATATTCCGGTTTTATGGTAAAATCCAGAGGTCCGGTGAAATCAAGATAATTCGCAGCATGTTCTGTACTCCACATACGTGGGAGGATTGCCTTATGGTCATCATTTGTATTTTGTTTGGCATTCTTATAATCATTGACGATCACGTATTTTCCTGCTGCTTCGTCTTTTTCATATTTTGGCTTATCATCAACATATGGATTGTTTTCATCCAGTCCGCTATAGAGCTCTGTAAATTGAGGTCCGTAGAAAAGATGCGTTTCGGGATACTGTTCCCTGTTGTAATAGGCTAACAATTCCCGGGCGTTGTTGGGATTGTTTTCGTTGATCACGGTATTTGCATTCGCCCTTATGGGGAGCATCACCCAGGAGGAAAAACCAATGAAGATAAACAGGATGCATAGCAGCAAAGTATTCAGCTGGTAATATTGTTTCCTGCGGGTATATTTGATTCCGAAGTAGAAGGCAGCGATAAGGGCAAGGCCGGTAAAAATGGTTCCCGAGTTGAAGGGAAGTCCCAGGGTGTTAACGAAGAAAACTTCCGTAGCCGAAAATAATTCAAGGGAATAGGGGAGCAGCAGCTTGAAAATAAACATCAAAACAGCGACTACAACCAAGGTAGCTACAATAAAATTTTTGACAGTAACCTTAGAAAAGTTCTTAAAGAAGTAGAGAAAGCCAATAGCGGGAATAGTGAGCAGGGCCATAAAATGGACACCAAAGGAAAGACCGATAATAAAGGAGATAAGGATCACCCACCGGTTACCCCGAGGTTCAAACATGTCTCTTTCCCATAGCAGGCCAAGGTAAAAAAGGATAGCCATTAGAAAAGTAGCCATGGCGTAAACTTCGGCTTCTCCCGCATTAAACCAAAAGCTATCGGTAAAAGTGAAAGCAAGGGATCCTACTGCAGCACTTCCAAGGACTGCCATCTTTTTAGCTCCGGAAATTTCAGAAACAGGCCCGGCAATCTTTAGCAGAAGCAATACCAGGGACCAGAACATAAATAAAATCGTAAAAGCACTGGCAAAAACCGACATGAGGTTTACCATATAGGCGATCTGCGAGGCTTCACTGGCAAAGACCGAAAAGAATGCGCCCATCATTTGGTAAAGAGGTGCTCCCGGAGGGTGGCCTACTTCAAGTTTGGAGGAAGTGGCAATATATTCCCCCGCATCCCAAAAACTTACTGTGGGTTCAACTGTTAACCAAAAAGTGATAAGGGCTATAAGAAAAACAAACCAGCCCAGAATTCTATTCCACCTGGTAAAGTTGAGATCGGTCATAAGGGTCATTTTGAGAACTGTGGCGAATTTAAGAATAAATAGGAAATTGTAAGGAAAACGAAATTTAAATCGGGTTATTTTGCATTATGGGTCTTCTTAGGGTAGATTGATAACGAAGGATAAGTAAAAATCCTTGCAGCTTCCTACAATCTCCTTCCGGGGAAAAAGGGTTTAAAAAATGACCTTTTTAAAGCGGAAGGAAAAATTTTAATTAAATCCTGAAAAATATTTGTACAAGAGAAACTTTGTTTTAAATTTGCATCCGCATTACAGCAATGGCCCATGGTGTAACTGGCAACACGTCTGGTTTTGGTCCAGAAGAGTCTAGGTTCGAGCCCTAGTGGGCCAACTGAAATGAAAAACCCCGAACGAGAGTTCGGGGTTTTGTTTTTTACAAAATACACAAGGGCCACCAAATTGTGATATCAGTTCGGGTTTTTGTTTCTGAAAAGGAGACAAAAAAAGCTCCGGAAAGCCAGAGCTGTATATATTTTAACCTGGATGACAACAATTAACCCTAAGCAACCTGCGAAAGTGCTCCGGGGACGTGGTTATAATAACTTAAAGCGCTTTGATAAAAATTGAGGCTGCGTTTATCGCTCTTCACACAGGAAGACAGGAACCTGTCAAGATCCTGGCATTCAAAATTTACAGTAGTATACTCATAATCTGAAACCGGTATTTCTGCTTTAACCGTATGATTTGTGTAGTCAATTTCTACCTTACGGGCAGCAAAATACATTTTAATGATACCTTTATGTAAAGAGCTGTATTTGCTTATATCCTGGTCAGAACTAGCACAACTACTATGAATGAAGTTTTTAAATTCTTCTATAATTTGGGAGGGTTGAAATGTGGTCATTAGGTTGATTTTAGGGGATTATTTTTATTTTCCTACAGGCCTAAATTAAGATATGAGGTGTTAAAAATGTTTTAACAAGATGTTGATTAGTAAAGAATTAACAACTGGGACCCGGCGGTGTGAAAAATTTAGGAGCTTTTAGAAAAAATCCGGACAGATTGTATCATTCGAATTAACAAATAGAGTTTGTTTTTAGCTGTTTAAGAGATAATTTTGAAGGGACTATTTTTTTAATTCTTACCTTAAAACAAAATTTCCTTTGAAGAAAAAGAAAGTGCTCCTTACTATTTTAGCTATTATAGCGGGGGTAGTACTCCTTATTTCCCTGTTGAATTTTTACGCAAAACAGAGAGTGGAAGATCAGCTTTCAAAGCTCGAAGCACCTGTTGAATACACCAGCCTGGGAGTAAATGTAATTACCAATAATTTTAGTCTTTCTGACTTAAAAACCCGGCAGGCAACTTTTGCACTTTCCGCTCGAAAAATGAATTTCCGCGGGCTGTCTTATTATAAATTTCTTTTTAAAGATCAATTGGTCATTGATGAAATTGAGATGGAAGAACCCAGCATAAGGTATTTTTCCAAGGATAGTGTTTCTAAAGACACCTCTCAAAAACGAAATTTTACGGTAAAATCCTTTTTGCTGAAGAACGGGGATTTTAGCCGAAGCAATTCTGATACTTCGGAAGTTACTTTTTTTGTCAGTTTTCCGGAAATTGAGGTGAAAGGCGTGGAAAATTTCAGGACTCCGGATTTTAAGAGCTATCGTGCAGATATTGATTCGGTTTACCTTAAAATGAATGCACAACATTACATCCAAATTGGAAATATTGAAGCTAAAAATGGAAGGGTACAGCTTCTGGACTTTGGGATTTTGCCTTTTTATTCAAAAGAGGTGTTCGATCAAAAGATTGAGATCGAAAAGGACAGGATCTCCCTGGAAGTGGATTCAATTTTTATGGAGAATTTTGCCGTTGAAAAGCTTCGGGATACTTTGCTTCTTTCAGATTCTAAAATGACAGTTTCACATGCTATTCTTGAGATCTACAGGAATAAACTGGTGAAGGATGATGTGCGACGAAAACCCCTTTATAATGAGCTTCTGCGGAAAGCCCCGGTTAAACTGAATTTTAAGCAGGTATTGGTGGAGAATAGTGAGATAATTTATGAAGAGCAGGTGCAGGAGAGCAGGCAACCTGCAATTATTCGGTTTACTGATGTTTCAGCAGAAATAAATAATTTGAACAACCTTAGTTCTATAGAAATTCCGCAGCCAAAGATCACGGCAAGAGCTAATTTTATGAGGGGAACGCCAGTGAACCTTAGCTGGACCTTTCCTGTTTTTGACATGGACAACAGCTTTAGTATTTCCGGAAGCTTTGGCAGCCTGGAGGGAGAGGCGCTGGATCCATTTTTAGTACCCGCCCTGGATTTACAGGCACGGGGAGAGATCAATGACATTCACTTCAATTTTTCCGGAAATGAAAACATACTCTCCGGCGACTTTAAAATGAATTATGATGATCTTAAAGTAGAATTGCTCAAAAAGGAAGGCAAAGAAAAAAAAGGATTTTTTAGTGCCATAGCTAACCTGTTCGTTGAGAATAAAGGAGAAGCACGTGCTGAGGAGAAGCAAATAGAAGTTGAGCGTAATAAAGAAAGATCATTTTGGAATTTTGTATGGCTGGGTCTGCGACAAGGCTTTCTGAATACGGTAAGTCAACTTTAACCTTGGAAAAATTCCATTGAATAGGAAAAATTCCTATTTTTGCTGAAATTCAGCAAAATGGATTATGAAAGGATAAAGGAGAAATTAAGTATCCTTGCCGATGCCGCCAAATATGATGTTTCCTGTTCTTCCAGCGGAAGCAAAAGAAAGAACACCAGCAATGGGTTGGGAGATTCTTCGGGAATGGGTATTTGCCATTCGTATACCGAGGACGGGCGCTGTGTTTCACTGCTTAAGATCCTGCTCACCAATCACTGTATCTTCGACTGTGCCTACTGCGTTACGCGCAAGAGCAATGATATCAAAAGGGCTGCTTTTAAAGTACAGGAGGTGGTAGATCTCACCATTAATTTCTACCGGCGAAATTATATTGAAGGACTCTTTCTAAGCTCCGGGATCTTTAAAGATGCCGATTACACTATGGAACGATTAATTCAGGTGGCAAAAAAGCTACGACTGGAGGAAAATTTCAATGGCTACATTCATCTTAAATCCATTCCCGGGGCAAGTGACGAACTCATGCGGGAGGCGGGATTATATGCCGACAGGTTAAGCGTGAACATCGAAATCCCCACCAAATCGGGATTGAAGCTTTTGGCACCCGACAAGAAGCATGAAGATTTTATTAAACCTATGGAAAAGGTGAAAAATGAGATCATTCAATATAAGCAGGAAAGCAAGCTCATTAAAAGCACTCCCAAATACGCACCTGCAGGGCAGAGCACCCAGATGATCGTGGGTGCCTCTGGTGAGAGTGACCGAGATATCATGTATTCGGCAACCTTTTTCTACAAGAAATACAACATGAAGCGGGTTTACTACTCGGGATATGTGCCGGTGACCAATGATTCAAGACTGCCGGCCATGGGCAGCCAGGTGCCGCTGCTAAGAGAGAACAGGTTGTATCAAACAGACTGGCTGTTGCGGTTCTATGATTTTGATGTCCGTGAATTGCTGAATGAAGATCATCTTAACCTTGACCTGGAAGTAGATCCTAAACTAAGCTGGGCGTTAAGGAACAGGCATTTATTTCCCGTAGATGTCAACAGGGTGGATAAACATTTGCTGCTAAGGGTGCCGGGAATTGGTCTTAAGTCGGTAAACAAGATCCTGCTTGCGAGGAAATTCAGGAAACTCAATTGGGAGCACTTAAAGAACATTGGGATCGCCATGAACCGGGCAAAATATTTTATCACCTGTGATTCCCGGGAGTTTGAGGTAATTGAACCTTCCAGTGAGTATCTCAAAAATGTCATTTTAAGTACCTCTTCCGGAAAATTCAGGAAAGATATCAGTTCCCAGTTAAGCCTTTTCTAATATGGAACAGCAGGTGGTTTTATCATACGACGGCAGTCTGGAAGGTTTTCTTAGCTGCGTTTTCGCCACTTATGAAGAAAAGCTGAAGGTGGCAGAAATTCTTCCGCCGGGAAAAAATATGCAGGAGCTTTTCAGTGAGGCCCGAGAGATCATTACAGATCCAGAAAAAGCAAAAAGAGTATGGAGTTCTTTGAAGAAGAAAACTTCTGCTGCCGGCCTAAGGGATGTGAAATATGCATTCTTAAGCGAGATCGATGGTATTGAAAAGCAGCTGCTGGCAATGATTAGATATATCATTGCTGAAGATGCCCCTGTAGACAGGGATTTTTCTCATCCCTCGGTGTTGAAGGTCGCACAGGCAGCAAAAAAGGTAGGGAGGGAGAAGCACAGGATGGAAGCCTTTGTGCGTTTCAGGCTTACCCGCGATGCCATTTATTTTGCTGCCATAGAACCCGATTTTAATGTGCTGCCGCTAATAAAAAATCATTTTAGGAGTAGGTATGCAGATCAAAAATGGATCATTTATGATCTGAAAAGAAATTTCGGGCTGGCTTATGACCTTCAGAATGTGAATTTCATTACCATGGATCTTGATCCTGCTATTGGTATTTCTGGTGCTCCCGAAGCCTATTTTCATACTTCAGAAATCTCTTTTCAGAAGCTGTGGAACCAGTACTTTAGCAGTACCAACATTAAAAGCAGGGCCAATGAAAAGCTCCATGTGCAGCACCTGCCAAAGCGCTACTGGAAATACCTTACCGAAAAGAACCTTCCAGAGAAATAATCTCGGATAATTTTGACCTGATTAAGGTCATATTATAGTTTGAGCTAGCCCGGTATTTTTGTATTTTAAATGAGAGAGGTATGAGCAATTTGATACAGAAATATAATGTCCCGGGGCCAAGGTATACCAGTTACCCCACTGTGCCCTACTGGAACGAAGCAGCATTTACGGTTGAAAGATATAAAGAGAGCCTGAAAAAATCCTTTTTGGAAAGCAACACTGAGGAAGGGATAAGTCTGTACATTCACCTGCCTTTTTGTGAGAGCCTTTGTACATTTTGCGGCTGTAACAAACGCATTACTAAACGGCATGAAGTTGAGTCACCATATATTGCCGCAGTGCTTGAGGAATGGGACATGTACGTGAAAATGCTGGAGAAACGTCCGGTGATCAAAGAAATACATCTTGGCGGCGGAACCCCGACTTTTTTCTCTCCTGCTAATTTGAGAATCCTGCTCGACGGACTCTTTGAAAAGGCTGACAGAGCAGAGGAAACCGATTTCAGTTTTGAAGGACATCCCAATAATACCAAACAGGAACACCTGCAGTTGCTTTATGATCTTGGATTTCGCCGGGTGAGCTATGGGGTGCAGGATTATAATTTTGAAGTGCAGCGGGCAATTCACCGCTTTCAGCCATTCGTGAATGTGAAAAATGCTACAGATGGTGCCAGGGAAATCGGATATACTTCTGTAGGTCATGATCTTATTTTTGGCCTGCCTTTTCAAACGGTTGAACATATCAAGGCTACCATTGAAAAGACCAAAGAATTAATGCCGGACAGGATCGCCTTCTATAGCTATGCACATGTGCCCTGGATCAAAGGAAACGGGCAACGCGGATTTAAAGAAGAAGATCTTCCAACGGCCGATGTAAAGCGGGAAATGTATGAGATTGGAAAGCAAATGCTTGCCGATGCCGGCTACGTGGAAATAGGCATGGACCATTTTGCATTAAAAAGCGACACCCTGTACAAATCCATGGAAAATAAAAAGCTACATCGCAATTTTATGGGCTACACCTCTTCAAAGACCAAAGTAATGATAGGTTTGGGAGTATCGGCCATAAGTGATAGCTGGACAGGATTTGCCCAGAATGTGAAGACCATTGAAGAATATTATGAGATGCTTGAAAAGGGAGAGCTGCCATTATATAGAGGACATATATTGACCGATGAAGATGAGACGGTGCGCAGACACATTCTCAATATTATGTGTAACCTGGAAACCTCCTGGAAAGACGATCGAATGAAATTTGCGGAGCTTCCGGAAGTGCTAATGAACCTGAAGGAAATGGAAGCCGATGGCCTGCTTGAGTTCGGCAAAGAAGAATTGATCGTGAATGAGAGCGGGAGGCCGTTTGTGAGAAATATTTGTATGGCATTTGATGTCCTGCTGCAAAGGAGCAAGCCGGAGACCCAGTTGTTTTCAATGACAATTTGATTCAGGATTTACGATTCAAAATTTAAAATTGGGTGGGGGAGAATTTCTCTGCCTCGAATTCACGAATATTCTTTGGGAGCTGCGGAATTTGGGCTAAAGCCCTTTCTCATGTTGATCACTGACCAAGGCCTGTAGGCCGTGGCAATTCACAAGATAGCTTGGATTAGTGAAGGTAATTTTGACTTGATTGCCCTTCTATATGGAGAAAACAGAACTTAGAAAATAATTTCTGAACACTGAGCACTGAGCACTGAGCATTAACTGAAGACTACCTACTGGTCATCACCTATTTATTTTCCCGGCTCATATACATATTCATGAACAGGTTATGGGCCATGTTTCTTGCTCTGTTCTTTGCAATGTTCGCGCGTTCGCCTTCAAAGAGTTCATCTATAGTCTGATACCACATGGTAAGCCACTCCCCAAAATGCTTTTGCTCTATACTATGGTCGAAATTCTCATCAACCTCCTTATGCGCGCGCATAGGATTACCTCTGAATTTACTGACCATAAATAGATTGGTTTCCCAGAAATCTGTCAGTTTTTCCAGATGGGAAGGCCAGTCCTTAACAGTTTCATTAAAGAAGTGACCAATCTTTTTGTTGGTTCTTACCTTCGTATAAAAAGAAGAAACCAGGAGAAAAACATCCTCCCGGTTCTGAATATCATTTTTCATTAAGGATTCTATTTTTAATATCGCATCCAAACATTGATGAGAAGCAGAATACTGCTTAGTGCAAGGCTTAAAATTAAAGCATTAAAAACGAATTTTGCTTTCATTTGAGATAAAACTGAAACCAGGTAAGCCATAGCACCCACAAGAACAATAAAAAGTTGTGCCATTTGAATGAAATCATGACCATTCATAAGGATCACCATCGCGGCCGCAGCTCCCAAACATGCTGTTAGAATAACTGCTACTGCAGAATATCCCACATAAAGTCCCTCAAAATCTTTGTAAAGTGTGTTGTAAAGTCTCATACCTGTTTTTTTATTATAATGTAAAATTAAAGGTATGAGCAGGGGCATCATATGATTTGAGTCATAAAAGCGGACATTTCTATCCATGATGAAAATCATAACCTGCTTAAAATGAGATTTTAGCGGTAAACTTTTCTCTTCTTGATCTGCAATTCGCCTTTTTTCTCGAGAGATTTAGTGGCGCGAATCACTGTTTCTACCCGAAGGCCGGTAAGATCGGCAAGTTGCTGGCGGGTGAGATCCAGACGGTAACCGTATTTCTCTTCTACTTTTCCCACATGTTGCTTGAGATAATCGATAATGCGCAGAATTCGGTGTTCGGGTTCCTGGCTGGAAATTTCGGAAACCATAATGGCTTTGTAATACAGCCGTTTGGCAAGGGTTTCGGTTATCTTAAGATGGACTTTTGGATTGGAGGAGAGCAGGTCTAAAAATTGCTCTTTTGACAGCTGAAAAACCTCGGCATCTGAGATCGCTTCAGCATTTGCCGGATATTTTACCCGGGCGAGCAGGGGAGGTTCTCCAAAACTCTGTCCTATAGAAAAAATTCCCTGGATGAACTCTTTTCCGTCCTCGTTATAATTGTTCATTTTGATCTCTCCCGAAGCTACCTGGTAAAAATTAACCGCCGATTCTCCTTCACGAAAGAGTTGGTCTCCTTTAGAATAGGCTACTCTTTTGGCTCCATGGTTGAGCAACAGGTTCTCATCTATCATGAATTACTGGTGTGATTTTACGAGTTGAACCAGTTCATGTTTTTGAAGTACTCCGGATTGCCTCCACAGCTGTTGGCCTTTCTTGAAAAGTATGAGCGTGGGAACACCACGCACCTGGTATTTTTCTGCCAAAGGTTGATTTTTATCCACATCGATCTTGACGATCTTCACCTTATCCCCAAGTTCGGCTTTTGCATCTTTTAAAATTGGAGCGAGCATTTTGCATGGGCCACACCAATCGGCAAAGAAATCTACCAAAACAGGTTTTTCATCATTGATGATTTCGCTAAAACTACTTTTCATAACTTGAAATTTTATGCAGTTTAAAGGTAGTCAAAAATGGCAGAATTGCGAAGTATTAGGAAGAGCTATCTGGTTTTGTTCATTCGGGTGTGAGCTTCTTTTTCCAGCATCTCCCGGTGATCAGGATGTGCTATGGAGATAAGTGCCTTAGCTCTTTGTTTCAGGTTCTTTCCGTAGAGATTTACCACTCCATATTCAGTAGCGATATAATGCACATGGGCACGCGTGGTGGTTACACCTGCACCTTCCCTGAGGTAAGGGACAATCTTTGAAAGCCCTTTATTTGTGACTGAAGGCATGGCTATTATGGCTTTTCCGCCTTCAGAAAGAGAAGCGCCGCGAATAAAATCCATTTGCCCCCCTACACCTGAATACTGATAATTCCCGATCGTATCTGCACAAACCTGGCCTGTGAGGTCGATCTCTATGGCGCTGTTGATGGCAGTAACTTTCGGATTTTTTCTAATGACTGCGGTGTCATTGGTGTAAGCAGCTTCTTTGAAATGCACCACAGGATTGTCATCAATAAAATCATACAACTTTTGTGACCCCAGGGCGAAGCAGGTAACGATCTTTCCGGTCTTTACTTCTTTCTCTTCCCCGGTAATAATTCCTTTTTCAATGAGTGGCAAAATTCCGTCAGAAAACATTTCGGTATGAATTCCCAGACGTTTGTGGTTCATTAGATTGTTCAATACCACATTCGGGATTCCGCCGATGCCCATTTGAAGAGTGGCGCCATCTTCAATAAGTTCGGCTACATGCTTTCCAATCTGCTTTTCGATCTCTGAAGGAGCTTCGGGATCATGAGAATGAATGGGTGTATCTACTTCAATGGCGGCAAAGATCCTGCTCATGTGGATGATTCCATCTCCGTGTGTTCGGGGTACCCGGGGATTGATTTGCGCAATGACTTTCCTGGCAGTTTGAATTGCAGGTAAAGTTATATCGACAGATACTCCAAGAGAGCAATACCCATGTTTATCTGGAGGGGAAACCTGGATAAAGGCTACATCTAGTGGTAAAATATTCTTACGGAACAATAAATGGATCTCGCTAAGAAAAATGGGAATGTAGGCTCCATATTCAGAATTTATGGTATCTCTTACATTACCCGCCGCGAAACAGCTGTTTACATAAAACGATTTGCGGTAAGGTTCATGAGTATATCGGGCAGGACCCTCTGTGTGAATTTGAAATATCTCTACCTTTTCCAGTTCAGTATACCTGTCTACCAGGGCTTCGATTAGAATTTTAGGGGTCATTGCAGCACCCTGGAAAAATACCCGGTCTCCGGACTTTACATGTGAGACCGCTTCTGCAGCCGAAACTATATCCATAGAAATTATTTTTTTACGTGGAGATCAAATTCAATTTCGATATTATCTTTTACTACGATCATTCCAAAGAGCTTTTTAGGAGGCTCCAGGTCGTAATTCTTGATGTTTACTTCAAGTTTTCCCTTAAATTCTGCGATAGTCCCGGTTTTGATCTTTACCGGTACGTTGTAGGTCCTGTGTTTGCCTGCTATGGTGATGATCACATGAGCGGAACCCAGGGTAGGAGAAGAGAGGTCAATTTTATTTACCTCCAGTCTTATTTTCGGGTACTCGTCAGATCTTAAGAGGTCATGGAAATCCCGGTTGATGCCTTTGCTGCCACAGTCGAACCCCCGGTTATTAAGGGAGAGAACGGCCCCATTAAAGTTAATTGTATTCCCTGTTTTCCTGTACTTTACAATTTGTGCTCCTTCCAGATAGGAGTTATCAAATTCGCATTGAAAAGCAGCAATGTTGGAATCTCCAATGATGGTAAGTTGACTCGATGGTAAGACAGTAGCTTTTATATTTTGAAAATCCTGTGCGTGAATCATCGCACTATGGAAAAGCACTAATAAAACAAACGCAATTTTTTTCATTTTGTCTAAAGTTAAAAAAAAATGGGGGAATTTTAGTTCCCCCATTTTCGGGCTAGTTCAAACGAATCTCTTGAGATTAGAAGCCAATTGTTGCTTCGATCATAAATCCGTTGAAGTTTCCTTCATTGTGGATGTCAGTTGTAGGGTATCCACTGTAGTCCTGGTTCACGTATTCAACTTTTGCAAGAACGTTTTTGGTTAAGAACCAGCCTGCTCCAAGTTGGAATCTGTCAACATCAAGATCATTACCGTTGATATCCTCACCACCTGCGGTGTTGTAACGTCCTCCGATGTAGAAGTCTTCATCAGCTCCAAATCTGTAAAGAAGTTCACCTGAGTATTGGTTGTAAGATCTGGTTTCAGAGTTTGCTTCATTCTTTTTTCTACCAGTTACATTTTCGATGATTCCGAAGAATTCAAGGCCTCCAAGTTTAAAGAATGGGTTGATTTGGAAGGCAGTCATGTCGTTGTTGATATCTGGAACTAACATACCTCCTCTAAATCCATCTCCACCACCGTCTACGTCGCTAAGAACAGAGTAGTAACGAGATCCTGCACGGTCACCACTGTAAAGATATACACCTCTTCCATAGTTGTGTGGAGCATGAAGTACAGATCCTGTTAATCTAAATCTGAAGTTTTCAGAAATTTGGTCGTCATATCCAATTTTAGCTAACCAAGATGGGCTGGTAGAATTTTTATCTGTAACATTTTGGTTCAATTTACCGTTAGTGAATCCAACCATTCCTAACCATGGTCCGTTGAAGTAATAAACTTCAGCACCAACTTCTGTAGTGAAAGCATCCATTACATAGTTTCCAACAAATGGGTTGTGGATAGCCTCTGCGTTGTCAGATCTTCTGAAGTGACCGTCACCATAGTTGTTTTCCATGTGACCAATTTTGATCCTTAGGTGCTCCATAAGACCTGAAGCTAATCCTTCACTGATGAAGTCAAGACCGTCGATCTGGATATACCCACCTTTTACGTAAGCTTCAGGGTGGTGTTGAGAAGAAAGGTAAGTTCTCAAGTGCATTCTTAATCCTGGTGCTAAAAGAACGTCAAGATCAAGGTTGGCAGTTGCAAGGTTAAAGTTGCTTCCAAGATCAACCAGTTCAACTGGTCCTTCAGATTCCTGGCTTAATCCCTGGAACTGGATTGTAGATGCACCACCTACTCTTACCTGCACTCCTTCAAATTCGCCTAATGTAATGTCTTTTTTTGGTTCAAAAACATTTACACCGCGTTGATCAGGATACTGGAAATTGGGAAGACTTCTGTCCAAAAGGGTTTTATTTCCTTCCTCTTCTACGACTAAGACGTCTACATCTTGTGCTTGTGCCTGAAAGCCTAAGGCCATCATTAAAGCAATACCGGAAAATTTAATTAAGTTTTTCATTTTGATAGAAATAATGGTGATAGTTGATAATTATTAAATTGTTTGATTTTAAAGATTATTTATTGAATGTTACCTGAAATTTGATATCTAAGTCATCTCCTGTAGTAATGGTTCCAAACATTGCTGTTGGAGGATCTACTTTGAATTCGGTCATTTTGATCTTCTTGTTGCCGCTAAGAACTACTTTGTCTCCGCTTACTTTAGCATCAAAAACTATTTCCACATTTTTCTTAGTTCCTGCAATAGTAAGGGCTCCGGTAGTTGTAACTTTACAGCTGCTTTTTGAGGTGCAGTCCAGGTTGTTAACTTTTTGAAGCTGATAAGTGATGGTTTTGTGCTTATCTGTGTTAAGAGCTTTGTAAGTGTTTTTGTCCATTCCTCCTTTTCCACTCTTCAAACTTTCGGCAACCACTGTAAACTTAATGTCATCGATCTGCACCAATTGCCCGTCTTCCATCTGGACCTTCATTGATCCCTGAAGATCTTTGGCAGTGATCTCCCAGTCGTGGACGTTTGAAGTTCCTTCTACTTTTAAACTGGAAGCTGCATTATTTACATTATATGTTTGTGCAAATATTGTATTGGCAGAAAATACCATTACCAGAAAGCTTCCAATTACTAACCAAAGGTTCTTTTTTGTGTTCATGATTTTTGTTTTTAATTATGATACAAAGATGGGACAGAAATCGAGGGTATAGTATGACGCGGGTCAGCTTTCGGGCAGTTTATTAGCGGTGCATAATATTTTTTTAAGTTCTCTTTCACAGTTAGGGTAAGCCTTTTAAAATAAGCATTTTAAGATTTTTCTGCTCTGGAAGCTGCCCAAAAAGATGATCCTGCTCATACTTTTTTATCCTTTTCTTAAAAAAAGTTCCAAAAGAAAACTAATGAAAGCAAGGCTTTAAGAGAACTTTGCCTAAATTTTAAACTTTAGGTGCAAAAAACTGGATAAAAATGTCCAATTTGTGAAAGTCATCCTACCTTAAAAGAAATGACGATAACAAATTTTTAAGATTTAGTGACAGGAAGCTGAAGCTGTTACCTGGGGAGTAACTTCGGCAGGTGAAAGATATGGAATGCCAAGTCCCAGGCCTCTGACTATAAAAAGAAGACCTATAATCACAACAAAAGCAGGAATGAGTTTTTGAACCTTATTCCTCATCCTGCCGCTAAGTAAACTGCTGAAATAAACTGCTGAGGTCATTAAGGGAATAGTGCCAATTCCAAACAATAACATATATAATCCACCCTGAAGCAAACCTCCCGCCGCTATAGATCCAAATACGGCCATATAGACCAGTCCGCAGGGAAGAAAGCCGTTGAGAAAGCCAATGGTAAAGAAGGTGTCGGGAGTTTTTTTCTTCAATGCTGCTCCGAGAGAAAATTTCACCTTTCCAATGAGGTGGTATATAGGTTGTGAAAAATTGAATTTTTGGAACTGTTTTGTAGGTACAAGGATCACTGTGATCATAAGGATACCGATTCCTATTGAAAGCTGTTGCTGAAGTCCGAATAGATTCAGGCTTTTTCCCAGTAAGCCAAAGGCAAGACCAATGAGGCTGTAGGAGAGTAATCTGCCAAAGTGATAGAGGAAGATCTGAAGGAATTTTTTCACCTTATTATCCCGGGATACCGGAAGCATAAAGGCAATAGGCCCACACATGCCAATACAGTGGAAACTTCCTAATATTCCTAATATTAAAGCAGAATAGAGCACTTAATAGTTGATATCTTCTTTGAAATAATAAGCTTCTTCCCCGTAGGTCCAGTCTATAATTATGTTCCAGCGGCCGCCTAACAAGTTCTTATCAGGTACGAGCAATTGATTAGAGGACAATGAAAGAGGAATCTCAAAGTCCAGTTGCTTGTTTGACGGCCGGTATAGGAACACATTTCCTTTTATTTTAGAAAACTCCAGTTCTTCGGGAAAGGTAATAACCATCCCTTCTGAAGTTTTTTCAAGTTGTATGTTTTCTGAAAGCAGGGTGGCATTCTGGGTTTTATCCAGTTGGTCCTGAAATGTTATCTCTGTCTTATAGTATTCTTCAACTACAAGATCATGGCTGTATGCTTCATCTGTGCTCATGGTGATTACAAAGAACATGATGAAACTAATAAAGCTCACGATAGCCATTACAATGGCTGTTCCCCAGGAAATTTTCATATTCTTACTTTTTAATTACCAAAAAAATGCTGTCTTCATGAGGTTGTACCGCATGATATTCTCCCACCGGAATGATATGTTCATCAAATAGTTCCAGCCGGGTTCTTTTTTCTCCTGCTATATAAGTAACAGCTCCTTTAATCACCAGGATCCTTGCCGGAATATCACTCTTATGCTCTTTCAGGATAACATCTTTATTAAGACCGATGGCCAATACATGCGACCCGGCTTCCTGCTCGAATTTCCTAACCAGGATCTTTGTCGCGGTGGGTAATTCTGAAATTATTTCCTTCACTAGCATAGCAATTTTTTTTCCCTTATTAAGAGTTTATCTTTATCTGAAACTTCTTGGTCCCATGAAATTGGTCGTAGTGGTTTCAATCAATTTATTCCCGCTGTAGATTCCGATTTCCACCGAACTTTTTTCGTCTTTCAAGACTGCCTTGGGAATTTCGATAAAGAGAGTTCCCTCGGCCAGACCTTTTTCGGGCACTGTAATATTTTCGTGAGTGACCGACTCTATTGTACCGTTGTGAGACAGTAATTTGAAATGAACATCCTCGAAGCTTCCAGTAGTCTTATTGATGAGCTTAAATGTATATACGTTGCTTATTACGTCATTAGCCCGGGTTTCATACAACTGCCCGGGGAGCCTTAGAATAGTGGCCTCCACATCAGATCTTATAAATAACATTCCGGAGAGTATTCCCACCAATACAAGCAGAATAGCTGCAAAACCTTTCATGCGAGGATTAAAAGTGAATTTCTCCTCTTTCTCTATATTCTCTTCAGAATAGAACCCGATGAGCCCTTTTGGAAGATCTACTTTTTCCATCATGGCATCACAGGCATCGATACAGGCGGTACAGTTGATACATTCCAGCTGAGTTCCATTCCTGATATCAATTCCGGTAGGGCAAACATTCACACACTGGAAGCAGTCGATACAATCTCCTTTTCCCAAAGCCGCACGATTTTCATTCTTTTTAAACTTCGACCGTCCCTGAGTTCTTTCTCCTCGTTTCCTGTCATAGGCGACGACCACAGATTTTTTATCGAGCAGTACGCTCTGCAATCTTCCGTAGGGGCAGGCAATGGTACAAACCTGTTCCCTAAACCAGGAAAAAATGAAATAAAAGACACCGGTAAAGATGAGCAGGGCTGTGAAAGTGCTAATATTCTCCAGCGGCCCTTGTGTAACATACTGCAGTAATCTTTTGCTTCCCACGAGGTAGGCTAAAAATACATTGGCAATACCAAAGGAGATAAGGAAAAACAGAAACCATTTAAAACCTTTTTTTCTGATCTTTTCATTATTCCATTCCTGCTTATCAAGGCGCATTTGGGCTCCCCGATCTCCTTCGATCCAGTATTCGATCTTCCGGAAGACCATCTCCATAAAAATGGTCTGGGGACAGATCCACCCACAAAAGATCCTTCCAAAGGCAGAGGTGAACAAGGTGATGAAAAGCACCCCGATGATCATTGCAGTTACGCCCAGATAAAAATCCTGTGGCCAGAATGGTTGTGCAAAAATGTAAAACTCCCTTCCTATTACATTGAACAGCATGAATTGATTGCCGTTAATGTGAATAAACGGGGAAAGGATAAGGAAAGCCAGCAGCACCCAGGTTAGTTGAGTACGATATCTGTAAAATCGTCCCTCAGGTTTTTTAGGATAGACCCAGGCTCTTTTGCCTTCGGCATTCATGGTGCCTATCCTGTCCCTGAAGTTGTTTGTTTCTTTATCCAAAGCTTTTAATTCTTTTTTCTGTTTATTCTTCTGCCCAAACTTCGCCTTCGGCTTCTTTGGGGTTTGCAGGAGTAGTTCCCTGAAGGCTCAAAACATAACTTGCAACCTGCTGGATTTCGGTAGGCTTTAGTGAGGATTTCCAAGCGATCATTCCTTTTCCTGCACGTCCTCCTTCACTTATAGTATGGAATACATTTTTTATTCCGCCACCAAGGATCCAGTGTTCGTCTGCCAGGTTGGGACCTATACCTCCACCACCGTCAGCGGCATGGCAAGCCATACAATTGGTTTGATAAATAGCAGCTCCTTTTTCTATGTCTCCTGTTTCAGTAAGCAGCACTACAGACTCTGCATCAACTAGATCTGGAGCATTCTTTTTGTATTCCTCCACTGCAAGTTTTGCCGCCAGCATTTCAGTTTCATATTCTGCCACCTGGTTCTCTCCGTCAAAAATGTGATAGTAAGCCATATATCCTGCTGCGAAAATTATAGAGGCGTAGAAGGAATAGAGCCACCAAGGGGGTAATTTGTTATCCAGTTCTTTTATTCCGTCGTAGTTGTGATCGAGCACCAGGTCTCTTTCTTCAGAAATCGGACGGGTTCCCATAGCTTTTCTGTAAAGCTCCTTCAGGTCATATTTCTTCATACGCTCCTGTTGGGCTGCCATGTATTTCTCTTTAGCTTCGGGAGAAAGTGCCTGAAACATGATATTTTCAAAAGCATCAAGAATAAATTCCGCAGCGATCAAAAGCAGAAGGAAGACCAGAAGGACAACAGCCAGCAAAGGGTGTTCTACAAAAGCATAATTATCGCCAGAATCAACTAGGAATTCAAGGGCTCCTGCGATGATCAAAAAGAAAACAGGAATTCTTATCCAGGCCGGGATTGCGTGTCTCATGAGTTTTGGTCGTTATCTTGTTCTAATGGAATTTGTTCTACAGTATGTATGTAATCTTTTTTGGCAGTAAAGACCCACCAGAAAAGCGCTACAAAAAAGAGGAAGAAAATGAGCAGGGAGATGATGGGATAAACCTCGATCCCGTCAATTGTCTCCATATGTCCTTTTATAAATTTTAGCATGATAATTATTTTGAGGTTGTTGAATTCACCATTTTAATATCTGTGCCCAAACGTTGGATGTAAGCGATCAAAGCGACGATCTCGCGGTCTTTCATTTCCACAAAGTCAAGTCCGTTCTCTTCTGCATACTTTTTGTCTGCTTCATAAGTAGCAACAAAGTCCGGATCGTTGTAGAGATTCTGCTGAATTTTGGTAGCCTGCTCCTCCATCAATGCCTGTGCATTCGCAATTTCGGCTTCGGTATAGGGTACTCCTAACTTAACCATGGCTTCCATTTTTGCTTCGGTGTTAGATCGGTCATGTTTATCAGTGATCAGCCATTTATATCCCGGCATTATAGATCCTGCAGAGGTGCTTTGCGGGTCATACATATGGTTAAAGTGCCAGTTGTCTGAATATTTTCCGCCTATCCTCATGAGATCGGGTCCGGTACGTTTACTTCCCCACAGGAATGGGTGATCGTAGACGTATTCTCCAGCCTTGGAATATTCTCCATAACGTTCTACCTCACTTCTAAAAGGGCGAATCATTTGAGAGTGACAGGAGACACAGCTTTCTCTAATATAAATATCTCTTCCTTCCAATTCCAGCGGAGTGTAAGGCTTTACGCTGGTAATTGTTGGGATATTTGATTTCACCAGCAGGGTAGGAACGATTTGAATTATTCCTCCAATCAAGATGGCAATAGTTGCAAGAATTGTCAACTGCACCGGTTTGCGTTCCAGCCAGGTGTGGAAACCTTCCCCCACAAGTCTTCTGTTGCTGATCTTTTGAAGTGGTGCTGCTTCAGCCAGTTCGTCAGTAACTTCAGAACCACTTCTAATTGTTTTATAAACGTTGTACAGGAGAATAAACATTCCGCAGATGTACATGCTTCCGCCTATTGCTCTAAACCAGTACATCGGCATGATCTCTGTCACTGTTTCGAGGAAGTTTCCATAGACAAGCGTTCCATCAGGGTTAAACTGTTTCCACATAGAGGCCTGTACAAATCCTGCAACATACATTGGCAGGGCATAAAGAATGATCCCTAAGGTGCCTGTCCAGAAATGTGCGTTTGCAAGTTTGATAGAATATAATTTTGTCTTGAACATTCTGGGAACAAGCCAGTACACCATTCCAAAAGTTAAGAACCCGTTCCAGGCAAGAGCGCCCACGTGAACGTGTGCAATAACCCAGTCGCTAAAATGTGCTATGGCATTCACATTTTTGAGGGACAGCATGGGGCCTTCAAAAGTTGCCATTCCGTATCCGGTAATAGCTACTACCATAAATTTAAGTACAGGATCTGCTTTTACTTTATCCCAGGCACCGCGTAGGGTTAGCAATCCGTTGATCATTCCACCCCATGATGGCATTAACAGCATTACAGAAAATGCTACCCCCAGGTTCTGTGCCCAGTCGGGCAAAGAAGAATATAAGAGGTGGTGTGGTCCTGCCCAGATGTATATAAATATTAAGGACCAGAAGTGGATGATGGATAATTTATAAGAATACACGGGTCTGTTCGCAGCCTTGGGAACAAAATAATACATAAGGCCAAGGAAAGGAGTAGTAAGGAAGAATGCCACGGCATTGTGACCATACCACCATTGAACAAGTGCATCCTGCACCCCTGCGTAAACCGAATAACTTTTAAACAAACCTACAGGAATTGCAAGGCTGTTAAAAATGTGAAGTACGGCAACGGTGACAAAAGTTGCAATGTAAAACCAGATGGCAACATACAGGTGTCGTTGTCTTCTTTTAAAAATTGTAGCGATTAGGTTCCAGCCAAAAACCACCCAAACAACAGCAATGGCAATGTCAAAAGGCCATTCCAGCTCTGCATATTCTTTTGAGCTGGTGAATCCCATGGGTAGGGTAATAGCGGCACCTACAATGATCGCCTGCCAACCCCAAAAGTTGATCTTGCTCAGGATGTTGCTGTACATTCTCGCTTTTAGCAATCGCTGGGTGGAGTAATAGACTCCTGCGAAGATGGCGTTACCTACAAAGGCAAAAATTACTGCATTGGTATGCAGGGGACGAAGGCGTCCAAAACTCAGCCAGGAAATCCCGTCTGTAAGGTTTGGAAATAAAAATAAGAAAGCCAGTAGTAGCCCGACTGACATTCCAATGACGCCCCAGAACAGGGTGGCGTAGAGGAAGTTTTTTACGATTTTGTTGTCGTAGTAGAACTGTTGCAATTCCATACTTAATTGTCTTGTTTAATTTTTACGGGTTTTGTTGATTTCTCTTTTACAAGCTCATCCTCAAAAAGAATACGCACAGACGGAGTGTAGTCATCATCAAACTGACCATTACGAACAGCTATGATGAAAACAATGAAAAAGACTACCGCTACAATAATGCTTATCGTAAGGAGTAAATAGATGACGCTCATACCTATTTAATTAGGTGCAAATCTAAAGGCATTCATTTTTTGGAAATATGATTTCGATCAGGTTTAGGGACAAAAACATCCTGAAAAAAATTCAGCATATATGATTACGCTCATATCTCGGGCTGAACTTAATTAGGACATTTGTATCTGAAATTAAAATCAAATACATCTGATCATGAAAAATTCTAAAAAAACCAAAAAAGGATTAATAGTAGGTTTCTTTTTCGCGGCCCTCTTTGCCGGGCTGTTCAGCTCTTGTGAAAAAGCGGTAGCGGCAAAGGAAGATCCCGAATCAATGAAAGTATATGGTGAAAGCGAGGCAGAGATGACCGCTCCTCCTTTCGTGCCCAGACCTGTTGGGAAAAGAGCTGCCACCAAGCTTATCGTTAACATGGAAGTTATCGAAAAAGAGATGGAAATGAGCGACGGCGTAACTTACGTGTATTGGACCTTTGACGGTACAGTTCCCGGAAGTTTCATTCGTACCAGAGTGGGAGATGAGATCGAATTCCACTTTAAAAACCACCCCGACTCAAAATTACCTCACAACATTGACCTTCACGCAGTGACCGGTCCCGGAGGTGGAGCCGAGTCTTCTTTTGTAGCTCCAGGTCATGAATCGGTCTTTACTTTTAAGACCATGAACCCCGGTCTATACGTATATCACTGTGCTACTGCACCTGTTGGAATGCACATTGCAAACGGGATGTACGGTCTTATCCTTGTGGAGCCCGAAGGTGGCCTTCCTCCTGTTGACAAGGAATATTATGTAATGCAGGGAGATTTTTATACCGAAGGTGAAAATGGAGAAAGAGGTCTTCAGGCTTTCAGTATGGAAAAAGCAGTAAATGAAGATGCAGACTATGTAGTGTTCAACGGAAAGGTTGGCGGACTTACAGGAGATAATGCACTTACTGCTAAAGTTGGTGAAACTGTAAGATTGTATGTGGGTAACGGTGGTCCCAACCTGGTATCTTCCTTCCACGTCATTGGAGAGATCTTTGATAAAGTTTATGTTGAAGGTGGTGCAATGATCAATGAGAACGTACAAACAACCCTTATTCCTGCCGGTGGTGCTGCCATAGTGGAATTTAAAGTTGAAGTTCCCGGAAACCTGGTATTGGTCGATCACTCAATCTTTAGAGCCTTTAATAAAGGAGCCCTTGGGATTCTTAAAGTTGAAGGAGAGGAAAATCCTAAGGTCTTCGGCGGAAAGATCGAAGAGAAGGTTTATAATCCCGGAACTTCAGTAAGCGGTGTGACCGAAGAAGCTACTGAAGGTGGTCTTAGTGCTGAAATGTCAATGGCTGAAAAAATGGAAAGAGGTAAGCAGGTTTATACTCAAAACTGTTTAGCTTGTCACCAGGCAACCGGCGCCGGAATTCCCAATGCCTTCCCTCCGCTAGCATCTTCAGATTACCTGAATAAGGATGTGCACCGTGCAATCGAAGTAGTGAAGTTTGGTTTGACCGGAGAGATCCAGGTAAACGGTAACGTCTATAACAGTGCTATGCCAAAACAAAACATTTCTGACGAGGATGTGGCTGCAGTACTTACCTATGTGTACAATAACTGGGGCAACAACAAGTCTGAAGTTACCCAGGAAATGGTGAAAAAAGTAAAATAAATATCTTTATAGTATGAAAACCTTAATCAGATTGGCAGTATGCATCGCGGTAATGATCCAGAGCCAGGCTTATAGCCAGTCTGGTTCAATGGTAGAGGTGAAGGGAGGGGAATTCATTCCCCTCTACGGAACCAAAACAGAAGTTCCGGTGGGTGATTTTTTAATGGATGTCTATCCTGTTACCAATGCCGAATTTCAACAATTCGTGGAATCAAATCCCCGCTGGAGGAAATCTCAGGTGAAGAAACTCTTTGCCGATGACAATTACCTTCGCAACTGGAAAGATGATCTTAGCCTGGGAGAAGGCATGTTGCCAAATTCTCCTGTAACCAATGTCTCCTGGTATGCTGCTAAAAATTACTGCGAATGCCAGGGCAAAAGACTGCCTACGGTAGATGAGTGGGAGTACGTGGCCATGGCAAACGAGAAACAACCTGATGCCCGCACAGAGAAAACATACAACCAGTTTATTTTAAGCTGGTATGAAACTCCGGACACTTACAAAAAGACCATTGGAAACACCTTTAAGAATTATTGGGGCGTTTACGATCTTCACGGATTGGTGTGGGAATGGACTTCAGATTTTAACTCGGTGATGATAGGAGGAGAATCCAGGAAAGACAGCACCGGGGACAATAACCTGTTCTGTGGAGCTGCCGCGGTGGGAGCTACAGATCTTATGAACTATGCTGCTTTTATGCGCTATGCCTTCCGCGGAAGCATGAAAGCCCAATATTCTGTCAAAAACCTCGGATTCCGTTGTGTGCAGGATGTTGAAAAATCAGAATTATGACCATGAAAAATTTAATTTACATATTACTCGCAGCTTTTCTTTTTACCGCCTGTAACAATGCTGAAAAGAAGGAAACTGAAGTTGAAAATGATCTGGCTGAAACTAAGGTTTCTGCCGAAAATAAGGAACTCCCGGAGCTTTCTATTTACAACTTACCCTCTACCTGGACCACCCAGAATGGGGAGAACATTCAGCTGGAGGATCTAAGGGGAAACGTGCTGGTCATGGTGATGATCTACACCTCCTGTAAAGCCGCCTGCCCCCGCCTGGTAGCAGATATGCGGAATATCGAAAAACAGGTGCCCGAAGGTGATCTGGACAATGTAAAATTCATCATGGTTAGTATAGATCCTGAGACCGATACTCCAAAACGCTTAAAAGAATTTTCTATTGAGAATGACATGGAGGATGACCATTGGTTATTCCTTAGAGGAACACCCGAAGATACCCGGGAATTTGCCACCGTACTTGCAGTGAGCTATAAAAAGATTTCTCCCATTGATTTTTCACACTCCAATATTATTAGTGTGTTTGATGAAGAGGGTGTGCTGGTGCACCAGCAGGAAGGTTTGGGTGTTGATAATACCGAAACCATTCAGGCTATCACCACCGAAGTTTCGAATTAATAGAATTTTTCGATCAGGAAAAAGGCTGCCTTCGGGCAGCCTTTTTTATTTCCTGGGTTTTTCAGTAGGGGGAAGAATTTCATATTCAGCTTCTTCTTTAGTGCCCTTAATGCTGCGGAAGTTTAATCTTTCCAGGAGCCTTATTGCTGCCGAATTATCTTTTGAGGTGACGGCAAAGATCCGTTTTAACCCTATCCTCCTGAAGCCGAAATCTATTGCGAGTCGCATAGCTTCTGTCATGTAGCCTTTGCCTCTGTATTCCGCCAAAAGCACACAACCCAGTTCTCCTGAAGCACTTTTAAAACCCCGGTAAAATCCACAGGTGCTGGTAAGTTTTTCCGGAACTCTTTTCTTCAATTCCCCAATGAATACTTTCCCCGCAGAGGTAATCCTGTTCAATCTGCTGCAGCATCTTTTCAGCTTCGGCTACTGTGGCAGCCCGTTTACCGTCATAGAAGGAGATGGGAAGGAGCTGCTGCAGGTCTTCAGGTTCGATTTTCCTGAGAAGGAGTGCTTCAGAAGCTATTTTGGATATCGGGTGTAAGGAGGTTTATTCATCTTTTCTTTCAAAAATATTATTTTTTGAACCTCATTCTAAAGCCGAATACCGGGAGCCGGCCCTGCATGAAATCAAGATCCTTAGATCTCTCAAATCCCATTCGTTCATACATGTCCCAGGCCGTCTGCATGGCTTTTGTGCTGTGGATGATCAATTGCTCCCTCCCGTCCTCCAGGGCACGGTCAATACATCTTTGGGTAAGCAGCCTGCCGATCTTCTTTCCGCGGTAATCCCGGTCTACAGCCAGCTACCTGAAACCTGCAGCATGAAGTTCTTTTGTAGCTGTGCCACCTGACCCGTAATATTTCATATCGCTGAAATACACCACGCCACCCATAACTTTTCCCTTAGGATCTACCGCTACAAAGATTTCTGTATGGGGATTTTTAGTTAGCTCGCCAATATTTGCAAGCATTTTGTAATAATCGGGTTGATCTTCCTGTCTGGGAAATCCTTCCAGCGAAGAATAGACATTTACCATTATCTTTCCCAGAACAGCATGTTCTTGAGGCTTTGCATTTCTAATCTCAACTTCCATAATATGCGATAAGAAAATAAAAGTACTTAGAAATGTTCTTTTAAAAAGGTTTTATTCTTAAAGGTCTTTCTGGATAAGAGTTCAAAAAGAGAAATTGGCGAGAGGATTTCGGGAAATACAAACAACAAGAAGCAAGTAGGGGATTGCTATCTCGTTGGCTTTTCCTGCCTTACGACAGGAAGTCAAATAATTTAATCACAATTCTAAGATAGTATTTCCGTCGGAATCTCCGACTTATTATAAAACTTAACTAAAAAATTCCGCTCCATGATGAAATCCAGATGCATTGGCCTGCAGCGATCAGATCTTTCTCCCTATTAGATTTGTGCAGACTGTAGTGAAAGCAATAATGCTTATGGAGCTCAAAGGCATCAAAATAGCAGCAATTATGGGAGATAATTGCCCTGTGACCGCAAAATAAAGCCCAACCACATTGTACAGGAATGAAAGCAGCATGCTTATTTTGATCACTGTCATTGCCTTTTTGGAAGCCTTAATGAATTTGTACAGGCTGCCAAATCTACTGGCATCAAGAATGGCGTCACAGGCCGGGGAGAAGACATTTACATTTTCGGAAATTGCAATTCCCACCTCGCTTTTCGCCAAAGCGCCGGCATCATTAAGACCGTCACCCACCATGATGGTCTTCCTTCCCTGTTGTTGAAGCTTACTGATGTAGTTCAGCTTATCTTCAGGTTTTTGGTTAAAGTGCATTTCTGTTTTTTCCGGTAGCAGGTTTTCCAGCCTCAGCTTTTCCCCTTCATTATCTCCGGAAAGTATGGAGAGATGATATTCCGGCGCAAATTCAGCAAAAAGATCGGCAGCGCCTTCACGATACTCATTATGGAAGATGTACCTGCCCTTGTACTCGTTGTTTGAACTAATGTGCACAGAGGTATTTAGAGACGGAACCAAGGTTTTATTCCCCACAAATTCCGCCGACCCTACCTTCATCAACTGCTTTTGGTGTACGGCCTCTATACCTTTGCCGGTCACCTCGCGGAATTCTTCAGGCGGAGTGATATCATACCCGGCAAGCATGTCATACAAAGTGCGGCTTAACGGATGGTTTGATGCTCTAAGGGTATTCTTCAGCAGAGCCTCTTCTTCCGCAGATAAATCAATTCCTTCGTAAATAATGCTGCTTTTCTTGTTGGAGGTGATGGTGCCGGTCTTATCGAAAATAACAGTATCGGCATTAGCCAGCTGTTCAATGACCCCGGCATTTTTGAGATAGAACTTTTTGTTCCCAAAGATGCGCAGCAAATTCCCCAGGGTAAAAGGTGTGGACATTGCCAAAGCGCATGGGCATGCAATGATGAGAACGGCGGTGAAAACATTAATGGCCGTCGCAACATCCAGGAACAGCCAGAAAGCAGTTGCCGAAAACGCGATAAGCAGCAGTACTATGGTGAAATATTTGCTGATACTATTGATGAAAGAGGTAAAAGAATCCTCTTTTTTCACCTGGAAAACATCATTGCTCCACAGTTTTGTAAGATAACTTTGAGAAACGGATTTTAAAGCTTCCATTTCGATCATCCCCGAAACCTGTCGGCCGCCGGCAAAAAGTTTATCTCCCGATTCTTTTTGAACAGCTTCAGACTCGCCGGTGACAAAACTATAATCGATGCGGGCGTTGCCGTTGATAAGGATTCCATCTACAGGGATAAGCTCCTCATTCCTGATGAGGATGCGATCTCCTTTCTCAATGTCGTGTACATGTATGCTTTCTTCTTTCCCTTCAGGATTAATTCTTGTAATTCCAATGGGAAAATAGGACTTGTAATCCCGCTCAAAAGAGAGAAAATTGTAGGTCTTTTGCTGAAAGAATTTTCCAAGGGTAAGGAAAAAAACGAGGCCGGTGAGGCTATCGAAGAATCCGGTGCCCCAGTCAAAAGTGATCTCCAGGGTGCTGCGAACAAAGAGCACTACGACACCAAGCGCAAGGGGGACATCAATGTTGAGGATCCCTGCTCTTAGTCCTTTATAGGCTGAAATAAAGTAATCCCGGGCCACATAGAAGACTACCGGCAAAGAAAAACCGAACATCAACCATCTAAAAAGGCCTTTGTATTGATCCAGCCAGAATTCATTCACTTCAAAGTATTCGGGGAAGGAGAGAAACATCACATTTCCAAATGCAAAGCCCGCTACTCCAAGCTTGTAAATGATGCTGCGGTTGATCTTTTTTGCTCCGGCTTCGCTGTCTTCAAGGCTAATATATGGTTCATAGCCAATGCTGCTAAGAAAGATCACCAGCTCCTTAAGGTTTATCTTTTCTGAATTATAAGTAACCCTGATGGTCTTCTTGGGAAAATCAACCTGCGAAGCAGAGATATCAGGTCTTAATTTATTGAGATTCTCAAGGATCCAGATGCAGGAGCTGCAATGGATATGAGGAATATAAAGAGAAACGATCTGCAGGTGCTCATCGCTGAATTCCAACAGCTTTTCTACGATCTTTTCATTGCTTAAAAAGTCATACTTCCCTTCAAGTTTTGAGGGAGCTGCACCGGGAGCTGCTTCCATATCGTAATAGGAAGTTAAGCCACTTTCTGAAAATATTTCATAAACGGTTTTACAGCCATTACAGCAAAATGACTTGTCGTCAAAAATAATGCGTGACTTTATGGTATCACCGCAGTGATAACAAGAAAGATCCTCCATAAAAAATTGCTCGTTTCGTACCGAATGCAAAGGTTGAAAATGAGCGGGTTAGAAAACATGATCGAGATCAGTTTTTAGAGGGTATTCAAAAATGGCCTTTTTGAAACCTTTTCTTAAATGGACTTAAGATCTTAAACGGGCATATTTCTCGATCTCCGAATTAAGTTCGGCACCAATAAGGATAATGAAACTGGTAAGGAATAACCACAACAAAAGGACTACTACTGCGGAAATTGATCCATAGACCTCTCCATAACTACCAAAGTTCTTTACATAAAAAGAAAACCCCCAGGAGGCGAGAAGCCATAGAAAAGTAGCCAGTAAGGCTCCCGGAAGTACCCATCGAAATTCCGGCGTCCTTTTAGCCGGAGCATACTTGTAAACAGCACCCACAAAATAGATTACCAGCGCTGCCAAAATGATCCAGCGGCCGTAGCCAATGAGAGTTTCGATGTTCGAGGGCAGGCCTAAATAACCTACTATTATGGGAAAAACCACGATTACAGCTATGCTTATGATGATTACCAACACTGCAAGCAAGGTGTAGAGCAGGGTAAGGGCATTTTGTTTTATGAATCCGCGGGTTTTATTAGTGTCATAGGCAATATCCAGGCCTGTAAATAAAGATTTCGTTCCCTTATTGGCACTCCACAGGCTCAGCAGGATTCCTATTACCAGACTCCAGCTTAAGGCACTTCCCGAGGTATTCACCAGTTGTTCCAATTGCGCCTGAATGATCTCAAAAGCCTGTTGAGGCATTACCTGTGCAATTCGCTCCAGTTGTCCCTGCAGACTTTGAGGATCCATAGCCAAACCATATATGGATACAAGGGCTCCTATTGCAGGAAATACCGCTAAAAAGGCGTAAAAAGCGACTCCGGCTGAAATGATCGATACATTGTTTTCTCCAATCTCATCCTTTACCTGAAGCCCTATCACTTTCCATCCTCTTAAAGGTATATCTGTGGGTTTTTTAATTAAGCCTGCACTCTCGTATTTTTTATTCATGACACAAATTTCTCTTTTTCTCAAATTAATAATTTAATCAGAGAAACTTGTAAAAGCCATGATAAGCTATTGTTAATTAGAGGCTTCTTCCTGCGTTTTTTGACTTTTTTTTCTGAAATATTCAATGGCGGTAGGTGCCGTTAATCCGTGAAGGACAATGGAAATTAAAATGATATAGGCAGTAATGGCATATAATTCATTCTTGTACTCAAAGTAATCAAAGGTGACAAAAGCCCAGGAGAGGTAAAAAATAGAACCAATTCCCCTGATTCCGAAAAAGCTCACGGCAAGTTTGCTCTTAAAGCCTTCTTTTACCCCCGCAAGACCAATTAATCCTGCAACCGGCCGAATCACCAATACAAACAAAAATGCAAATAGAATTCCTTTCCAGTCGGTGAGGGTGAGCATCCCGTTCATGATAGAACCTCCAAAGAGAATAATGTAAACGACCATGAGCAGGTGCTCCATTTCGGTAATGAATTCTCCCAGTTTCTTTTTATAGTTTTGGTCCACCTTCTCATAATAGCGAAGAGCAAAACCTGCAAAGAAAACAGCAAGGAACCCGTATCCATGAAGGGCTTCACTTACACCATAGGTCATAAAGGTGAGGGAAAGGGAAAGAAAACCAACAAAGGTCTTTACTCCCATATATTTGTGCAGCCGGTCCATAATGAGACCTATCATCCAGCCTATAAAAAGTCCTATCACCACACCTATTACAATTTTAAGCAGCAGTTTATCCCAAAACCATTCTGTAAAATTAAAAGCTGCCCAACTTCCTGCCTGTGCTACCATTACCGCCAGGTAAGAGAAGGGAAAGGCAATTCCATCATTAAGACCTGCTTCGGCAGTTAATGTGAACCGCACGTTATCTTCATGTTCCTGTTCTTCCATGGGATCATCCAATTGTACTTCGGCCGCTAAAACAGGATCTGTAGGTGCAAGTACGGCGGCAAGTAACAGGCTGGAGGGAACGCTTAAAAGAAGGAAGTACTGGCCCAAAAAGTATGCGGAAAGCATACATATTGGCATGGTTACGAATACCAGCAGGAGCGGTTTTCTCCAGGATTTTAAATCATAATTAGCACCAATTTTTAAGCCTGCCCCCATAAGGGAAATGATCACAACTGCTTCGGAATAATACATGAGGCCCTCATCATTCCACAAAGGATCTGGCCAGCCTAACGGAAGACCTATTAGGAATAAACCGAACCCTATCAGTAGTAAAAGAATAGGGGAGCTAATTTTTAGCTTTTTTGAAAATGATGGAAGCCAGGCCATAATAATTGTCGCAAAACCGAGGCCGGCCATGATTAAATAATGTTCCTCCATACCTTCTAAAAATAGCACTTAAATTTTCAGGTATTCATAAAAGAATGTTAGTTATTCCTGTTGTATAAATAATTTTCATGGATTATTTCCATGACATATAGGAAAATTTCCTTAAAAGTGTAAATTTGCAAGTATGGGAACAGATATCACACCAGAAATAAGGCGTTTTAAAGAGGTGAGGGATGAAAATAACTTCACCCAGGCCGAATTTGCCGAAGTATTAGGTATTAAAAATTCTACTGCCGATATAGAAAGGGGGCGTACCAAACTTTCAGGAAAAATTGTTGCAGAACTGTTGCGGCAATTTGGGATCAATCCTCTATGGTTGTTTGGGGAAAGCAATCAAAAATACCTGCAGGTGACCAAGGGTGATGTGAGTCCCAAGGTGGTTAGCCTAAATAGTGCTGAAGAGGAAAATATTGTTCTGGTGAATGTCAAAGCAGCAGCAGGGTATCCCCACAACGTACAGGATGTAGAGTGGTACCAGCAACTGCCGGCATTTGATATTCCGCTGCCGGAATATCGCAATGCTACGCATCGAGGCTTTCAGGTAGAAGGAGATAGTATGCTTCCCAATTTCAGGCCGGGAGAATGGGTTTTGGGAAAAGCAGTTCCCACTATTGAAGAAGCCAGCAATAACCGTGTTTATGTGGTGGTGCTTTATGATTCAGTCCTGGTGAAGAAAATCCAGAAATTACCGGATCCTTCCAAATTACTACTCGTATCGCTGAATGAAGAATATCTTCCGGTGGAGGTAAATATTAATGACATCCAGGAATTGTGGCAGGTAAATTCCAAGCTTACATTTAACCTTGATTCTCCTTCAGAAAGCGGTCTGTTAAAGCAGTTACAACAGTCCATGGAAGATCTTAAAAGCGAATTCAGGTCCATTAAGCACTAAAAAAACGGTCTGAAATATCAGACCGTTCATCCGGATCATAAGATCCATGGTTAAAGTTGGTTAATTTAATCTTTAAAGATCGTCTTCTCCTCCAATACCGGTGTTTTCTCCGGCTTCATTTACTCCTTCTTCTACAGCATCACCTGTAGCCTCGGCAGCATTTTGGGTTTCTCGGCACGATACCAGTGAGCTGGCAAGCGCGAAAGAGAATAACGTCAGGAATATATACTTTTTCATACCTTTTGTTTTACGTGGTTAACAAAATCTAGTCGATTTCATCTTCAATATCATCGGCTGCATCTTCCATTTCATCTCCTGCATCCTCCATGCCCTCCTCAAGTTCAACATCATCATTAGTGTTTTCAGTTTCGCGGCAGGAAATGAATGCCGAACTGAAAGTGAATAGGAATGCGAATAATAAGGCAATACGTTTCATAATTTAAGGTTTAATAGTTAGTACAAACAAATTTTAGATTAAAAATCTAGTTTTTAACACGTTTACTGCTAAAATTTTCTAAACGAAATCCTAAACTTGAGAATACCTTTTAATTATCATCCCCAATTTTCTCGATTTCCTCGTCGATCTCCTCATTAACTTCATTATCGATCTCCTTTCCGGTACGTTCTATAATGCCTTCCTCATCTTCTTCTACTTCTACTTCCTCTCTTTCAACTTCTACTTCACGAACGACTTCCCGTTCGGTAACTGTTTCGCGGCAAGAAGTGAAAAGAATACTTCCAAAGGCAAGCATAATAAATAAGATTCTGGTGTTCATAAGTCGGTTTTTTCGTTTCAACAGACTAAAGTAGGAAAGAAGCCTGCTACAAAAATTATATTTGACAGAAATTTATGACAGTTTCTAAATTAAAACCAAACATCAAAGGCAATTATAAAAAAAGCCACTCATATTTAGGAATGGCTTTGACTTTGAGGGTTTTTTACTAGCTATTTATTTCCGAAGGATCATATTCATTCTCATCCAGGAAACCGTCATCGTTGTCATCCCAACCTGCGAATAAACCGGAATTCCATTCGTTGTTGTCAAGGCTTAGATCGTCATTCTCGTCGAATTCATTGAACCAGTCAGAATCGGCGAACCCTTCGTTCCATTCCTCACTGCTCAAAAATCCGTCTTCATCTTTATCGAAAAGATCCCAGTCCTCTTCCCCGGCATAATCTGCATAGTAGTCATTTCGACCTTCGTTCCATTCATTTTCATCGATCATATCGTCATCATTGGCATCTGCCATTCCAAAAGTGGATCCGTAAAATTCCTCATCGTTTAAAGTTGAATTCTGATCTTCATCCCATTCTGAAAAACTTGTAGTGTTGGCTTCTCCAAATTCAGTCTCATCGAGCATGCTGTCATTGTTCGCATCAAAGGAGCCAAAACCTTCGTCCATTTCTTCTTCGTATTCAGTGGACTCCATATCTTCCTCGATTATATCAGTTTCTACTGACTCTTTTTCGGCATCTTTACAGGCTAAAAAAGAGCTGCTTACAGTAAATAAAAAGGTGAATAAATAAATAAATCGTTTCATAATATTAAATTTTTAAATGTTTGTATCTCAATTTTTAAATTAGTTTCTCATTGAAGTTTAATTAAAACAACCAACCTTCAAGAGCAAGCATTCCTCCAACTGCCGAGGCTGCAGCTGAAACAATTCCGGTTGCCACTAACCACCACGCCGCAGTTGCAGCTGCTTTTCTGGATTCCTCGGCTGCGATAAGTGCCTTTTCTTTGGCTTGTTCCATTTTCTCGCGTACCTTGATCTCTAACTCATAAGCCTTTTCAACAACTGCATCCCTGGCAGTTACAATTTTGTCTGCAATAGGTTCTGCTTCAGTTCTTGTCATTGAGGTCCTTGTGGTGATAAGATTGATCATTTCCTCCTTGTTATAATGTTCCAGCTTATATTTTAGGTCGGGTCCTGCGCCAGATTCATTGAAGATCGAAGTAAAGTCAGAGTAAATTCTGTTTAGATCGGCAGTTTTACTGGAGAACATATCTTTTACTTTGGCTTCAAGATCTTTTTCTTTATGCTGTAAATCACCTTTTTTAGCATTGGCATTTTGTTGGCCGTTATTAAAGAAGGCCGTTACTTTATTAAGCACCTTTTCAACCTTGGCTATTTTTTGATCTGCTTCCTGTTCGCTCATATCCTGAGAGGCCAGTAATTGGACGAGGGTCTTTCTGTCCATTGCACTTGCTTTAGCCTTCGCAATATTTGAAGCTTGTTTAGGTTCGTTCAGGATCCTTTTCAGGTCTTCCTCAAGTTTTTCGGGTTGCAATTCTTTATTATCGGTATTCTTAAGAGCTTTTCTTATCTCTACCTGATACTTATCGATCTGTTCCCTGTCTGCCGGAGTGAGTTCTTCAATACCTGATTTTGCTTTCTCTTCATTAGAGGCATTGCTTTGGGCGATATCTTTAAGACTGTTCACATGATCCTTTACGGCTTGCTTATCTTCTTTTGAAAGCGTGCTATTGTCTGTTTCTTCAAGGATTAACCTTTTTACTGAATTGGGATAATCAAAATCGGCTTTTTCTGTCACCTGGAAATCGGTAAGCAAATCCTTTATCTGCTTCTTAAGGTCTTTTATATCTATCTTTTGGGGTTTAAGAGTTTGCACATAATCCTCCACTTTTTTATCTACGTCATGAGTATTGAACAGTTTTTCCAGCTGTTTTCTCATTTCCTTAGCTTCAGTCTTTGCTTTTGTCTTAGCCACATCTTTGGCAACAGAAGCATCTGATTGTGAAAAAACCGAAGATGCAGAAGATAATCCCTGCTTAACAGTTGAAGTAAGGCCTCCTACCAGAGAAGTAACCATGTTTACTTCGAGATAGGTGATCAACATAAAGAATGCTGCCCAAATTACAAGACCTAAAGTTGCACCTATAAAATTAGCTCCAATAAGTCCAAGTTTTACAGCTAACATACTCGCAAAGAACAAAGCTACAGAGGTGGTGACAAGGGTCCAGACTCCCAGTCCTGTAGAAACCTTTTGTCCCACATTCATTCCATCATCATCATCATGCATATCATTCTTGTGGATTTTTTGACGATCTGTATTATTGCTGTTGTGTACTTTTTCCCGCACGTTACCAACAGCAGTTATTCCTCCTGCAACTGAGAGCGCGGTTAGTAAAAGTTGGAATCCAACAGCCAACAAAACACCTGCGACAACACAAATAAAGAAATTTGTATCCTCTAATAGAAGACCTGCTCGGGTCTCCTCCTGCGCAAAAAGTTCCAAAGGAAGTAAAGTAGAAAATAATAATAAATACCTTTTCATATCTGATTTTTAATTGGTTACATCTTAATGTAAGGCTTTAAAAACCAGATTTTTTTAATTTATTCTTAAAACGGACGGGTTTTAAGGATACCTTATAAATTAATTGCGGCAGCGTTAAAGAATTATACTAAAGTTTAAGATTATAGCAGGGGCAACAACTTCATATAGAGTTCTTCACATGCTTGTTTTGAAAGCGGCTTTTCCAGGTAATCCAGGATTAAGGGATATTGTTCTGCTCTATTCCTGTCACTCCTGTTAATGGAGGAGGTGACCATGACCACGAAAATTTTTTTGGAAAAGCTGAGGCGGTTGAGGTAGTCCAGGAAATCCCAGCCGTTAATGTCTGGCATGTTGATATCAAGGAAGATCAATAAATTTTTTCGCGTAGAACGCTGTCGCATAAATTCCAATGCCTGTCCTGCATTGGAAAAAGCATTGACATTTGACGGCAGCGAACTTTTTTGAATAAGTACCTTATGTAAAAACAATACGACTGCATCGTCATCGATAACAACAACGTCTAGATCCATATAAAAGAGTGAAAGCAATCTTGGGCGGGGGAAGCCGGAATTGCAGTGAAAATTCAGCTTTGATTTAAAGTATAAAGATACGAATTAAGGTGGTCAATTCTAAAAATTAAAAAGAACGAACCTGTACTCCCATACTTTCCAGATGAACAAAAGCAGGAATATGGCAGTCACCACAAATTCCATAAAGGTGGAGGCAAGCAAGCCTATAAAAGATCCTGAAGCGGCTTTTAATGCAGTTCGGGAATCAGCTTTATTCAGGACCTCTCCAATATAGGCCCCTACAAAAGGAGCAATAAGAATTGCGAAAGGTATAGGAATGAAAATTCCGGCGAAGAGACCCAGGGTAGCTCCCCACATTCCCTGCTTACTTCCTCCCAGATATTTTGTTCCCAGGGCAGGAATGGCATACTGTAAGGCAAAGATCACTATTGTTATAAGTAAGGTGACTCCAAGGAAGGTATAATTTGTAGGTACTGCAGAGGTGAGATGCAATACCAATAGTCCGGCCCAGCTAAGCGGAATTCCGGGTAACATGGGTAAAAAACTTCCCAGTACGCCAACCAGCATTAAAACGGCTGCCAGTGCAACAATTATAAGATCCATGTTGATAATTTTCGGCTAAGATATAGAAAGAGCCGAAATAAATTTTAACTAAAGTATTAGTTTAAACTAAATATTTAGTTTAACTTAGCTCAAACAGAATAGGAGTTATGAAGCAATTGACCAAAGCAGAAGAAGAGATCATGCAGATCCTCTGGGACTTAAAAGAAGCCAATGTGGCAACTGTCATTGAAAAAATGCCTGAGCCTAAACCTGCTTATAACACAGTTTCCACCATTGTTCGAATCCTGGAAAACAAAGAATTTGTGGATCACCGCAAAGAAGGGAAGGGGTATATCTATTTCCCAAAAGTTGAAAAGGAGACCTACACCAACCAAAGTATGAACAAATTGATCGACGGATACTTTAATGGGTCCTTCAAAAGCATGGTATCCTTTTTTATGAAGAATAATAAAATGGATACTAAAGAATTGGAATCCATTTTAAAAGAGATGAACAAAAAATAATAAGATGCAGCACTACCTCATACAGATCATTGTTTTTCAGCTCTTGTTTTTACTGGTATATGAGCTGTTCCTGAAGAAGGAGACCTTCTTTACCTATAACAGGGCGTACCTCCTAATCACTCCCGTTATAGCCATACTCCTCCCTTTGCTGAAGATCCCTTTTCTGCAAAGCGCCATCCCTGCGGAAACTTTTACAATACTTCCCGAAGTCCTTGTAGGAGGAAGCGGGGAGGTACAATCCAGCCTTACCTCAAGTCCAGTTGCTCCTGAAGCAGATCAAAACATCAACTGGTGGCTGCTGGCCTATAGCGCCGGATTCCTCTTTAACCTGGGAGTATTTTTCCACAAGTTCAGGATCCTGAAGCAGTTATTTTCACATGAACCCATCCTGAACACAGGAAAAATGAAGATCATTGAGGTGCCGGGCAGCACAATTGCCTGTACTTTTTACAACACCGTTTTCCTGGGGACCGAGCTTTCTGAAAAGGAGCGGGAACAGATCCTCTCACATGAGCTGGTGCACGTGCGGCAGCGGCATACCCTGGATCTGTTATTCTTTGAATTCCTGAAACTTGTTTTCTGGTTTAATCCCCTCATCTATATCTACCAGGCCCGCATCTCTACACTTCACGAATTTCTTGCCGATGCAGGGGTAGTCAAAAATGTGGAAAAACAGGATTACTTCCAGCAGCTGCTCAATACTGCTTTTAATACCAGAGACATTTCATTTATAAACCAATTTTTTAATCATTCAATAATCAAAAAACGAATAGTTATGTTGCAAAAATCAAGATCAAAAACAGCTTCAAAATTCAAATTTTTAATCATTCTGCCGCTTATGCTGGCCATGTTGACCTATGTAGCCTGCAGCTCCGGTAAATCGGTTTCTTCTCACGAAGCTCCACCTGCCCCGCCGGAAACTCCGGTAAATGATGTTTCCGTTACAGAGGATGAAAATCTTCCTATACCGTTCGCTGTGGTAGAACAGGTGCCTGTTTTTCCGGGTTGTGAAGACCTTGCCACCAACAAGGAACAAAAGGAATGCATGTCACGAAAAATTACAGAATTTGTTAGTGTAAATTTTAATACCGGACTGGGGAAAGAATTAGGTCTTACAGGTATAAACAGGATCTATGTGCAATTTAAGGTCTCAAAAGATGGGGAGGTCTCAAGTATTAAATCGAGGGCGCCACATCCTGATCTGGGTGCAGAGGCAGAAAGAGTAGTCAATAGTATCCCGGATATGGAACCTGCAGTACACAATGGAGAAAATGTAGCCATTTTATATTCCTTACCCATTGTTTTGAATACTCCGGCACCAGAACCATCAGAGGATGGGGAAGGAAATCAGGATTAAAGGGAGTTTGATGAAATTAAAATTCTTCATTATTTTATTATTATTATCAGCCACTAAAGCCGAAGCACAAACTTCGGCTTTAGCTATAGCCGACAGCCTGTATGCAGTCGGCAACTATTCCGAAGCTATTGAGGAGCTGGAAAAGTTCGGTGATAAATCTGAAGTAATTTTGTTGAGGCTTGCGCAGGCGCAAAAAGCCAATGGGAATATGGCAGCAGCTTTGGCGAATTATAATTCCGTGTTAGAATCCAATCCGGAAAGGATATTGACTGCTGTGGAATATGCAAAACTACTTTCTTCCACCGGGAAATTAAAAGAAGCCGATAGCATTTTCAAGCAGCTCGTGAAGCAATATCCCATGAATGCAAATTTTCATTATCAGCTGGGACTGGTAAAAGAGAAGCAGAATGATTCCACTGCCATGAATCATTATAACATCACTGTTCTGCTACAAAAGAATCACCAGCAGGCTCTGGCAAAAGTGGCAAAACGAGCTTTGGTTTCAGGAAAGTTACTGGAGGCCGAGCGGCTCAGCAAGCAGGGCCTGGATACCAATCCCACTAACTTAACTTTACTTTCAATCCTTGCGCAGGCTTATTACTTTCAGAAAGAGTATAAATTGGCAACAGACCCATTTGAAAAGCTGGTGAGTTTAGGAGAAGGCAGTGAATTTATACATAGCAGGCTTGGCACTTCCTATTATCATCTGGAGCAAATCGAAAAGGCCATAGATAATTTTGAACTTGCGCTTTCTTTTGAAGATAAGAATCATGCTACTCATTATAGTCTCGGGAAACTCTATGCCATGACCGGGAACTACAAAAAATCTGAATTTCATTTGCTTGCAGCCATCCTTCTTAAGGATCAGATTCTGGATGAAGAATTCACCAGCCTGGGGCTTACCTACAAATTTAAGGATGAGCCAAAGAAGGCGCTTGAGTATTTCAACAGGGCACTGGAAGAAAATCCTGATAACGAAAGGGCAATGTTTGAACGCGCCATAGCAGGGGATTCCTTTTATAAGGACCTGGAAACGCGGTTAAAACTTTACGAAGCCTATCTGGAGAAATATGAACCTACAGGAGATTCCTATCTCAGGAAGCTGGCCCGGCGAAGAGTAAAGGATCTCCGGGAAGAAATTCATATGGCCGCTTCGGCTAAAGAAGACAAATAGAAAGGAGATTTTTTCTGCAAACAGCTTAATTTCATTATTTTTGAGTTAAGTTTCCGGTCCCGAATGAAGAAAACTTTACTCTTAATTTTTTTGGCTTTCCTGTTTTCGTCCTGCGAGGAGTTTCAAACACGAAAAATTTCTTCGGAAGAAATTCTGGTAGAAGAAACTCGGGACTTTAACTGGCACGAGGTGGATCAATATCCTGCTTTTGCCGAATGTCGTAATATTTCTGAAGTTGAGGCCGCTAAAACCTGCTTCGGAAATAAGGTTTCTCAATACTTTTTTTCCCGGCTCGAAGCCAAACAGCCTGTTGTGACTTCAGAGATCGATGATACCTTATATCTCTATCTAAAAATCTCAGAAAAAGGCATTCCGGCCATTGATTCCATGGAAATAGATTCGCTTGTACTTGAACAGTTACCCGATATACGCACCTGGCTTGTTCAAAGCGTTGATTCCCTCCCAAAGATCTATCCCGCTACCAAACGTGGAATTCCGGTGAAAACCACCTTTAGAATGCCGGTGGTGATTAAAGCGGAGTAAAAAAGGAGAATCAAGAAACTAGAGTCAAGAGACAAGACTTTTTTAGTGATCAGTACCACCCCCGCTGAATAGCAGGATTGCCGAGCAAAATGATTTTTCAGTAAAGTAGAAGTTAGATTTTAGAAGTACGAATTTCGATTTTCTGCTTATGCCAGCCCCAGCGGGGCGAAATATTGGTAGCCCGGGGTGAAACCCCGGGTTGTAGATATTCCGAATCACCCCGTCCGTAGGAGCGATTCCGAGGTAGTCATATGTAGTGTTCAGGAATCAGAAAAAGTTGGCAGTATGCAGTTCCCAGTGGGCAGTAAATTTGATAGAACATAGACTGCAATAAATGGAAGTGCAAATTCTTTATGTGCTTCTTTTATCATTGCTTTTTGTACTTCCGTCTTTGCGGGCGACTGCAGGGAGCGCAGCAATCCTATAATGGTTAGTAAAATTATGTTCTACAGAAAGCATTTATCGGCAACCGGAAATATACCTACAGGTTGTACTTATACCCAACTGTAAAATCCAGCGGAAAACTTCCGTTGCTGTCCCAAACAATGGCAAAAATGTCATTATAGCCAAGGGTGATAAAACTTTTGGGCGTGATCTGTATATCACTGCCCACTCCAAAACTAAAGGGTGCTGTAAAGGTAAATCCATTATCCTCTCTAATCGCGATCACCTCGCCCTGATCATTGGTGACAGGGATCTTATCTTCCGAATAGAAAAAAGTGGCAAGTTTGGTATTGATATGGAGATCAAAGTTTGAAAAATAGAGTGCTTTAAATCTGTAGTTAAGTGAGAGCTGAGTCGATGTATAGCGATAATCGTCCTGCTTAAATGAATGTCTTAACTGCACAAAAGCCGAATGCCTTGGGGCCAGGTTAGGATCATAGAATTCGTACTCCAGTCCCACCACCGGGACCAGGACATTTTCGGGATTTTCAGTATAAATATTATTGGAGAGTCCGGTGAAGAGGCCAAGGCGGTGATGAATATCATCTGAGGCCTCATTGGCGACATAATCTTCCTGTACCCTGGCATTATATGTATTCGTGAAATGTTTGAGACTATACAGGACAAAAAGTACATCCCGGGTTTTCATTTCTGCGTCTGTCGTAAGCTCCTGTAGTTGCTGCTTGTATTCTTCGTTTCCGTCAGTATTTTTTAGCTCGATGAGGCGGTCTTTCTTTTGAACAAAGTAGCGGTATTTATGGTCTTTTTCGGTCCAGTAGAGGCTTAGAGGCCCGTTAACTTCCCTTTTTAACTCGAGCGTATCCTTATTGATTATAAAGGTTTCCTGTGCAATAAGCGGAAATGCCATACACATAAAAGTCGCGAAAAAGATGATCCTTAAATACTGCATTTTTGGGACTCAGGTGAATTAAAGATAATAAAAATATCCGGCCACCTGCTATTTTTTGAACCTGCGGCCTTTCCATTCGTACCCCGAAAATATAGATAAAATGACCACTGAACTGCTAAAGAAAGGATAAATCATGCTGCTCCAAAAATAGCTTTTAAGGCTGCTTTCCCTGCCAAAGAAGCTTGCAGCTCTATGGATAAGCAGGAAGTCTACGTTGAATTTGAACAGGAACATACCCAGGAAAACAGTATGGGAAAAACTGCCAGAAATCATGGCAATAAATGCTGCGGAAAGCAAAAAGTTCATCAGGAAAACTATCAAACCAACAGCTTTCCCAAAACTGTTCTTTGTTGCTGAAGTCTTTCCTGCCCACCTGATGCGCTGCGAAAGCATTTGACCTACTCCCGAAGCCGGGGAGGTAGCGACAACAGCTCCTGGGGATCTTAAAAAGGCAATTTTAAGCCCCATTTTCTGAAACTTCTCCAGTAAAAAGACATCATCTCCACTGGCAATTGCAGAATTGCCTTCAAAACCGTCGACATTTAAAAAAGCCTTTTTTGAGTAGCAAAAATTCGCGCCGTTACACATAAAAGGAATCCTCACTCCAAAGCCTCCCAGTGTTGCGGCCTGCAGACTGAAAAAATCCATCTCCTGAAATCTTCTCCAAAATCCCATTTTTGACACCCCGCTTTTCAGCATTACCGGCCCGGCTACTGCGTCGGCTTCTTTTTCTGTGATCAGGCCGTTGAATTCGTGTAACCAACCTTCCGGAACAATACAATCTGCATCGGTAGTGAGGATATAATCCATTTTAGCCACTTTGATCGCCGTCTTGATGGCATCCTTTTTCGGGCTTCCGGATTTTCGGATGTTCTGTAAAAGCTGCAGCTTTAGTTCAGGATGCTTCCGCCGGAAATCTTCACAAATTGCTTCCGAAGCATCTTCCGAAGCATCATTGATGAGCAGGATCTCATATTTTTCAGTAGGATAATTCAGCTTCAGCAGGGAATCTAACAGTGTCGGCAGATTTTCAGCTTCATTCCGCATCGGAATGACTATCGAAAAAGTGGTTTTTGGAACAGCATTTTTTCCGGAGAAAACAGGAAGCTGGTAAGTGCCGTACAGCAGGAAGAGCATGGCCAGCACGTAGAGCAGCGTGATGACTATAGCCGCCGGGATCATGCTACGGCGTGCTTTGCCTTTTTATAGCGAAGGACGTAATAACTTCCGGCCAGCCCCGGCAAACCAAAATTGAGGATCCACACGGTCAATACAATGGTGAGGACAATAATCTGTGGTACCTGCAAAAATCCGAAGATCCAGACTCCAAAGCCACCTTTTATAAAAGCGTCAAAAATGATCATGGTGGGGATGATGGAGGCAAGGATGTAGGTGCTAAACACGGCCGAGATCAACAGCGGATAAGAGACATCGATCTTGAACTGTACCAGTAAAAAATAGAATTGATGCGTAAAAATGAGAAATCGCAAACTTGCGAACAGAATAGTCTTCCACCTTATCTCTTTGGAAACTTTATGGAAAGATTCTTCCAGCCGCCTGACAGAATATCCTTTGAGCCTTATCTTGAATTTCTTCATGATGATGTACAAAATGAAGGGCGCCAGTAAAAGACCTATCACGAGGATGGCATTAAAGACAGGCAAGGGCAGGTCTAATTTGGTAATGAGGAAAAGCAGACCCACAATTCCGAAGAAATAGGTGGCAAATAACTGCGCCATGTTCCCTAGAAAATTCAAAAAGATGACCTTTCTCCACGCGGCGCGGGTGTAATAGAGGCATTTAGCTCCATATTCCCCTATGCGGCTGGGAGTGAAAATAGCAGCGGTAAAGGATGCCAGGCTTTCACGTGTCGCGGCTCTAAAGGTGTTCTCCCGCACATGACTGCTAAGGTTTTGCCATTTCAGGATCTCGAAATACCAGTTGAAAATGGTAAAAAGCACCAGGATCACGATATTGGTGAAGGAAAAGATCCTGTATTGATCAAGCATATTCACAAATTGATCAAAATCCATTGTCTCGTCATTGGTCACCTTGTACCAAATAAATGATACTGCGGCCAATACCACCAGGATCTTAAGAGCTAGTGAGAAGAATTGATTAGCTTTGTGCGAGGTAATTCGCATGAATTAATTTAAGAACCGGGGATTAACCGGTATGAACCTGCAATATTACGAAGCTTTTGACTACCGAAAAAATCATTTTAGGGATTGACCCGGGAACTACCATTATGGGCTTTGGCCTTATAAAGGTTGTGAACCGTAAAATGTCCTTTTTGCAACTCAATGAATTGCACCTCCAAAAATACGACGATCCTTACGTGAAACTGAAGCTTATCTTCGAACGTACTGTAGAGCTAATCGACACCTGGCATCCCGACGAGATCGCTATAGAAGCGCCTTTCTTCGGAAAGAACGTGCAATCCATGCTTAAGCTTGGTCGGGCACAGGGAGTGGCGATGGCCGCAGGCCTTAGCCGCGAAGTGCCGGTAACAGAGTATTCTCCTAAAAAGATAAAAATGGCGATCACCGGAAACGGAAACGCTAGCAAGGAACAGGTCGCCGGAATGTTGAAGAGCCTGCTCTCCCTGGAAACCCTCCCCAAAAATCTCGACGCCACCGACGGACTCGCAGCTGCTGTATGTCACTTCTATAACTCAGGAAAAGTGGAGATCGGGAAAAGCTACTCAGGCTGGGAGGCGTTCGTTAAACAAAACCCTGGGAAAATTAAATAATTTGAAGATGTGGAAATTTGAAGATTTGAAAATGATCTTCAAATTCTCAAATCGCCGAATTTTCAAATCGAACTATGGCCGGAATTTATATTCACATACCATTTTGCAAACAAGCCTGTCACTATTGTGACTTTCATTTCTCGACTTCGGTAAAGAAGAAACCGGAGATGGTGGAGGCGATCTGCAAAGAACTTGAGCTGCGGAAGGAGGAAATTGGAGATGAGGTCGAGACTATTTACTTTGGTGGGGGAACTCCGTCTTTACTTTCTGCGGAAGAATTGCAGCAGATATTTAAAACGATCTTCAGCAATTACAAAGTTTCCGAAGATCCTGAAATTACCCTTGAGGCCAATCCCGATGATCTTACTGAAGAAAAGATAAAGATGCTGGCAGCTTCGGGGATAAACAGACTGAGCATAGGCGTACAATCATTCTTTGAAGAGGATCTTAAGCTGATGAACAGGGCGCATAATGCTGAAGAGGCTTTGGAATCCATAAAACTGGCGAAGCAGTATTTTAAGAATATTTCCATTGACCTTATCTACGGCATCCCTGGCATGAGCAATGAGCAATGGAAGGAAAATCTCCAAATCGCTTTGGATCTCGGAGTACCGCATATTTCCAGTTATGCATTGACAGTAGAGCCAAAGACAGCTTTGAAGAGCATGATCGAAAAGGGAAAGATCGCCCCTGCAGAGGAGGAGTTGGCTAAGGAGCAGTATGAGATGATGATCGAAGTATTGTCTGTTGCCGGTTTTGACAACTATGAATTCTCCAACTTCGGCAAACCCGGATTCTTTTCCCGCAACAATACCGCCTACTGGTTTGGAAAGCCTTATCTCGGAATTGGACCATCAGCACATTCCTTTAATGGCTTTCACCGCAAGTGGAACATCAGCAATAACACCATTTACATCAAGGCACTTCAAAAAGGGGAAATTCCGGCGGAGGTTGAGAAGCTTTCTATTGCCGACCGCTACAATGAGCTCGTAATGACCCGCCTCCGCACCAAATGGGGCATTGCCGTAGATGAGGTGGAACGAAGCTTTGGAAAAAAGTATAAAGATTACCTGCTTCGGGAAGCAGCAAAACTCTTAGAAGACGGACTACTGGAATGGAACGACAGCCGGCTGCAGGTTTCCAAAAAAGGGAAATTCTTAAGCGATGGTATTGCCGCGGAGTTGTTTTGGGTGGAGGAGTATTAAAACAGAGATGCTGAAACGAATTCACTTTGAACTGATTTCAGAGTCTACAATTCAGCTCTAAATAGAGATGCTGAAACGAGTTTAGAATGACGATAGGATTTTTTGTCCTCCGTCACCCTGAATTTATTTCAGGGTCTACAATTGAGCTTCAAATAGAGATGCTGAAACAAGTTCAGCATGACGTGGTGTTTTCGCCGTCCCCTTGAATTTATTTCAGGGTCTACAATTGAGCTCTAAATAGAGATGCTGAAACAAGTTCAGCATGACGATAGGTAAAACTGTGCACTCGTCACTCTGAACTGGTTTCAGGGTCTACAATTGAGCTCTAAATAGAGATGCTGAAATAAGTTCAGCATGACGTGGTGTTTTTGCCGTCACCCTGAATTTATTTCAGGGTCTTTTTTACCTTTATTCAAATGAAACGTAGCTACATCTATATTCTATCCAATGAGCGGAGAGCAGTTTTATATATTGGTGTCACAGCAGATCTCTATAAAAGGGTGGCCGAACATAAATCGGGAAGAGGTGCAAATTTTACTCAGAAATATAATTTAAAGGTGCTGCTGTATTTTGAAGAATTCTCATCCATAGATCAGGCAATAGCAAGGGAAAAGCAATTAAAGAACTGGCATAGAGAGTGGAAATGGAATTTAATAAAGAAATTGAATTCGGAGTTGAAGGATCTTTTCGAAGATATTACTCCACACTAGATGCTGAACCAAGTTCAGCATGACGTGGTGTTTCGCCGTCCCCCTGAATTTATTTCAGGGTCTACAATTGAGCTCTAAATAGAGATGCTGAAACAAGTCCAGCATGACGTTAGGATTTTTTGTCCTCCGTCCCCCTGAATTTATTTCAGGGTGTACAATTGAGCTTCAATTAGAGATGCTGAAACGAGTTCAGCATGACGTTAGGAATTTTTTTGTCCTCCGTCACCCTGAATTTATTTCAGGGTCTACAATTGAGCTTCAAATAGAGATGCTGAAACGAGTTCAGCATAACGTTAGGAATTTTTTTGTCCTCCGTTACCCTGAATTAATTTCAGGGTCTCCTTGCATAAAAATATCCTGCTATCTTTGGTTCAATTTAGAATTAAGCAGTGCAGGCAGTAATAAAACATCATCAGCAACAGTACTTAATCGATTTCTCCAAGCCCCTGGACATTTCCCTTAGTTTAAGAGGGGATGACAAGAATCCGGTGGCCTGGTATCTCAAGGCGCCAAAAATCACTCCGGTGCAGGATGGGACCTGGATTGGAAAGGTGAGCAAAGGCGGATCTGTGAATTTCAACAACATTTATTTTAATCCGCATGGCCATACTACGCATACTGAGTGTGTAGGGCATATTACTTCTGAATATCACGGCATTAATGAAAGCTTAAAAACCTTCTTCTTTGCGGCTAAATTAATTTCTGTAGAGCCTGTGAAATTTGGCGAAGATGAGGTGATCACAAAAGATCAGATAAGAAAGCTTTTTAAAGAGGGAGAGGCCCAGGCGATTATAATCCGTACGCTCCCAAACAGCATTGCCAAGCGCAGCAAACACTATTCTCACACCAACTGGCCCTACCTAATGGAAGATGCCGCGGTCTATCTGCGGGAGTGCGGAGTCCAGCATCTGTTGATCGATCTGCCTTCTGTAGACCGGGAAGAGGATGGTGGAAAATTATTGGCTCATAAAGCCTTTTGGAACTATCCGAAGAACACGCGTCACGAAGCAACTATTACCGAACTGGTTTATGTACCGTCACGAATTGAAGACGGCTTTTATTTTTTAAATCTGCAGCCGGCCTCATTTGAAAATGACGCTGCACCATCAAAACCGGTGCTTTACAAACCTCAAAACATATGAAAACAACTCTAAAACTTGAAGAGCTGGCGATGCTGCTGCTCGGTATCTACGTCTTTGGCTTTTTATATTACGAATGGTGGTGGTTCCTGGTCCTTTTTCTGGCACCCGACCTCGGAATGATAGGTTATGTTTTTAACAATAGAGCGGGCGCTTTTCTGTACAACCTCTTTCATCATAAAGGAGTCGCGATCATGATCTATCTTGCCGGATTCTTCTTTTTTGTTCCCGTGTTGCAGCTTATTGGAGTGATCATGTTCTCTCACGCCGCTTTTGACCGGCTGTTGGGCTACGGTCTCAAATATGAGAAGGGTTTCCATTACACACATCTCGGCACCATAGGAAAGGCTAAGAAAGAAGACGCTCAGCTATCCTGATTTCTTATCTTTGAGCTATGGATATAGATAGCTTCAGGAATTATTGTCTGGCAAAGAAAGGAGTGACCGAGGAATTGCCTTTTGGCCCTGATGCTCTTGTCTTTAAAGTGATGGGTAAAATGTTTGCGCTTGCAGCTTTGGAAAGCATTCCTTTCCAGGTGAGCCTAAAGTGTGATCCCGAAAAAGCTCTTACTTTGAGAGATGAATATCCAGATCAAATTGAGGGCGCTTATCACATGAACAAAAAGCACTGGAACAGCCTTCAGGTAGAAAGTCTTCCGCCACAGCTGGTCAGGGAGTTAACAGATCACTCTTACCTGCTGGTGGTCTCTGGTCTCACCAAGAAACTTCAGCAGGAATTACAAAACCTATAGATTTAATGACACAGGATCCCGCGACTTTTTATAATGCTCAAATAGAAAAATATCGTACTCACCTCCATGCTGCTTCCCGAAAGCTTGGGTTTTCCAGCCTTTTGCGGGTGCTGGTTTTCCTGGCGATTGCTTTTGCAGTCTATGTTTTTTGGGGCAATGCGACAGCTATTTTGGCTGTAGTACTGGTTGGAAGCGCAATTTTTATCTTCCTGGTTTCAAGACATTCAGATCTAAGGTACGAGCGGGATAAGTTCCGGGAATTGATCAATATCAATGAGACCGAACTTAAGGTTCTTAAGCGGAATTTCCACAACCTGCCCAACGGATCTGAATTTGCAGATCCCCTGCACCCGTATAGTCAGGATATCGATCTCTTCGGAAAAGGCTCTTTTTTTCAGTACCTCAATCGTTCTACTCTGGTAGAAGGAAAGGAGAAGCTGGCGCAGCTGCTGCTTTCCAATGATATCGAGCATATCGACCTGAAGCAGGAGGCGATTAAAGAACTTGCGGGAATGGCCGACTGGCGACAGAATTTCTCTGCTATTGCAACTCTGGTAAAAACAGAGAACCGTACCCTTACAATCACGAAATGGCTGGACCAATATAAAAATTTTGTTCCCCGTATAATGAAGTGGTTACCTGTGCTATTTTCAGTACTCTCTGCAATTATAATCACGGGTTTTATTCTGGATTATATCAGCGGCGTCTCCCTGGGGATCTGGTTTTTTATAGGGCTTCTAATTACGGGAGTTTATACGAAGCGCATCAATGTGCTTTCTGAAAGTGTGAGTAAGGTGCAGGACACTTTTCACCAGTATTATCAGCTTTTGGCAATAATCGAAAATACCTCGTTTACTTCAGAGCTGTTAAGGAAGAACAAGGAGCTAATAGTCACCGAAAAACAAAAAGCCTCTGTCATTCTTAAGAAATTTTCAAGAGCGATCGATTCCCTTGAACAGCGGAACAATATGATCTTCGGAATTTTGGGAAAGGGTTTTATGCTATGGGATCTCCGATATTCCTGGAAGCTGGAGCAGTGGATAGGCGAGCACGGGCAGGAGGTTCAAAAATGGTTTCGCGCTATAGAATACCTGGATGCCTATAACTCCCTCGGAAATTTTGCTTTCAATCATCCTTCATACATTTTCCCCGACCTGCATCACGATTCCCATATTTCTGAAGCCACTCAGCTGGCACATCCTTTATTGGATCCCGAGAAGCGAATAGCCAATGATTTTTCCATCGAGAAAGAACAGTTCTTCATCATTACCGGTGCAAATATGGCCGGGAAAAGCACCTTTTTGCGAACTGTAAGTCTGCAGATCCTTATGGGAAATGTAGGCCTTCCGGTTTGTGCTACCTACTGTCATTACACCCCGATCAAGCTCATCACCAGTATGCGGACCACAGATTCGCTTACAGATGATGAATCTTATTTTTTCTCAGAATTAAAACGCCTGAAGTTTGTCGTAGATGAGATCAAGACAGACCAGTATTTTATCATCCTCGACGAGATCCTAAAAGGGACGAACAGCACAGATAAAGCCATTGGCTCCCGTAAGTTCATTGAGAAGCTGGTCGGCTCGAATTCCACCGGGATCATCGCCACCCATGATCTTAGTCTATGTGAAGTAGCCGAAGAACTGCCACAGGTAAAGAACTACTATTTTGACGCTGAGATCATCAATGACGAACTCAATTTTGACTACCGTTTCAAAAAAGGCATTTGCCAGAATATGAACGCCTCATTCCTGCTGAAAAAAATGGAAATAGTCGATTGAAGTTAGATGTTAGAAGTACAAAGTTAGAAGTGGAACTTGTTTAGACCTCAGAGGTTTCAAAAACCTGTGAGGTCTTAATTGGAACAACATGATGGCGCGGATTTGTAATTCGGGCCTACTGATTTAGTCTGGTCGAGCGGAGTCGTGATCTTTAAAAAAGAACCTTGAACCTTGAATTTTGAACCTTGAATTTTTAAATGGATAGTTTAACCCAAATAGTCTTTGGCGCCGCGGTAGGCGAAGCAGTTCTTGGCAGGAAAGTGGGGAACAAAGCGATGCTGTACGGTGCTATTGCCGGTACTATTCCCGATCTGGATGCCCTTGCCGGAAATTTTACCGACACTATTACTGCGATCGAGGTCCATAGAGGATTTTCTCATTCCATAGTCTTTGCAGTACTGGCAGCCCCTGTATTTGGCTGGCTTATTTCAAAAATTGAACGAAAAAGCGGCGTAGGCTGGAAAGGTTGGACCTGGCTTATGTTTTGGGGTTTATTTACGCATCCTATTCTTGATTCTTTTACAACCTGGGGTACTCAGCTGTTCTGGCCACTGGACATAAGGCTGGCATTTAAAAACATCTTTGTAATTGACCCTTTATACACCCTTCCTTTCCTCACTTTTATCATTTTGGCCATGCGCCGGAAAAAAGAGGATCCAAAAAGGACAAAATTTAATCGCCTTGGTTTGATTGTTAGTTCAAGCTACCTGATGCTCACTTTACTCCTGAAGTTTATTGCGCACCAGCAGTTCGTCGAAGACCTGGAGCAGCAGGGAATTTTTTACTCCCGAATTGACACGCGTCCCACGCCGCTCAACACCATTCTTTGGTCAGCTAATGTTGAAGCGGAAAAAGATTTTCTCATCGGGTATTATTCCTTTTTTGATGAGGAGATGATAAGGTTTGAACCGGTGCCCAAGAACCATCATTACCTCGGGGGTCTCAAAAATGATAAAAATGTGCAGCGTTTAATTAAGATTACAAAGGGTTGGTATGCAGTTACCGAAAAAGATGGCTTCCTCTATTTTAATGACCTGCGCTTCGGAAAGCTGAATCCTTCAGATGAAGATTCTAACTTCGCATTCAGCTATAAACTCATCCCTGAGGATGGCACAGTGAGAGCTGAAGAAGAACCCAAACGGCCAGAAGATGGAAAGCAGATCCTCGCCGATCTTTGGGAGCGGATCAAAGGGAATTAATTTGAATAAAAAATTATCGCGGGAAATTCTATATTAACATCATTCAAAAAATCTTATCATGAAATACCCTTTTTGGATCCTGTCATTTCTGCTTTTTTTTAACCTTCAAGTACAGAGTCAGAATCCTTCCGAAGCATTAGAGGAGGTAATAGGCGCAGTGGATGAGCACAAGGGATATGATCGCACGGCCAATCCTCTGGGCTTGTATACCGAAGAACTGTACAAAAAAGAAGCAAAATTTGCACGGGAGGCCTTAAAGGAGCTGAAAAAGATCAATAAAGAAAGACTTTCTGAAACCGAAAAGATCTCTTCGGAATTGCTGCGATATGATCTGCAGGAAACAGTCGATTTTTATGAGTATGAAGCCTATTTGAATCCGTTGCTTTCTGATGCCGGTTTTCACGTAAGTCTGCCTTACCACGTGCGGGATTTCAGTAATTATAAGCAGGTAAAGGAGTACCTGAACAAGCTCAATGCGATTCCGGCTTATGTAGACCAACACCTGGTGCTGCTGCGGAAAGGGATCCAAAAAGGCATTTTACAGCCTGCGGTTATTTTTGAAGGATATGAGGCCACTTACAACGACCAGATCGTAGATGATCCAAAAAAGAGTTACTATTATTCACCTTTTTTGAAGCTTCCGCCGGTAATGAATCAGCAGCAGAAGGATTCGGTTCTGGCAGCGGCTGAAAAAGCTGTGGCAACGAATGTGATTCCGCAATTCAGGCGTGTAAAAGACTTTTTTGAGACCGAATATCTTCCGGCAGCGAGGAAGAGCATCGGAGTTTCAGAAATTCCGGGGGGCAGGAAATACTACCAAAACCGGTTGAACTATTATACTACGCTGGATCTTTCCGCAGAAGAGATCCACCAGAAAGGATTGGAAGAAGTTGCAAGAATAAATTCTGAAATGAAAAAGATCATTGCAGAAGTTGGGTTTGAAGGCAGTTTTGAAGACTTTATCCATTTCCTGCGGACAGATGAGCAATTCTATGCTGAAACAGGTGAGGAGCTGCTTAAGGAGGCGAGGGATATCTCAAAGCGAATCGATGCCCAACTCCCGAAATATTTCAAGACCCTTCCGCGAAAACCCTATGGTGTGGCACCTGTGCCCGATGCTATTGCGCCAAAATATACTACAGGACGCTACGTTGGTGCCAACGATGATACTCAACCGGGTTATTACTGGGTGAATACTTATAACCTTTCTAACCGCCCGCTGTACGTGCTTCCGGCATTGACCGCCCATGAAGCAGTTCCGGGACATCACCTGCAAATCTCCCTGAATGGGGAGCTCGGGGACAGCATTCCGAAATTCAGAAGGAATTTCTATTTGTCGGCTTTTGGAGAAGGCTGGGGCTTGTATTCTGAAACCTTAGCCGAAGAAATGGGTATCTACCGTACTCCCTATGAGCGTTTCGGGAAACTGACCTATGAACAATGGCGCGCCGGCCGACTCGTCGTCGATACCGGAATACATGCCATGGGCTGGACCAGAGAACAGGCAGTAGAATTTTTGCGCTCCAATACAGCGCTTTCCATGCATAACATCAACACTGAAGTTGATCGCTATATCTCCTGGCCGGGTCAGGCGGTGTCGTATAAAATAGGAGAAGTGAAGATCCGCGAACTCCGCAAAAAAGCCGAAGCAGCTTTAGGAACAGATTTCGATATTCGAAGGTTTCATGAGGTGATCCTCGAGCAGGGAACGGTTACGCTGCCGATACTAGAGGGGAGGGTTGAGGCTTATATTAAGAGGAGCATGAAAAAGTAATATAAACCTGACCGACCTGCAAGGTTTCCAAAACCTTGTAGGTCTTCAATACAAATAATAAACCTACAAGGTCAAAAAAAAAGCCTTGCAGGTTTGTAAGTGGTTCAGGTCTGCGGATAAATACGATTTTAAAGATTAAATTCGCCCCAAACAAAACCTCCCCATGAGCCTGGAACAAGAGTTATTTCAAAGAAGTGGATCCCAATGTGAATTGTGCGGTTCCAAAGATGATCTGCAGGTATTTGCTGTACCCGATTCCCCTGCAGGTGTAGAAAACCATATCCTCATTTGCGGCACCTGTAAGGAGCAGATCGAGGATTCCGAAAAAACAGATCCCAATCACTGGAGATGTCTTAATGATAGCATGTGGAGCCCGGTGCCGGCAGTACAGGTGATGGCGTGGCGAATTTTGAACAGGCTGCGCGGAGAAGGCTGGCCACAGGACCTGCTGGATATGATGTATATGGAGGAGGAGCAGCTGGAATGGGCTAAAGCCGGACAAGCTACAGGTGAAAGTAGCGGCGGAGTAGTACATAAAGACAGCAACGGAGTAACTATTGAGGCGGGAGACACCGTTGTTTTGATCAAAGATCTCCCGGTACGTGGATCCAGTCTGGTGGCAAAAAGAGGAACTGCAGTAAGGAGAGTGTCTTTAGTTCACGATAATCCGGAGCAGATCGAAGGAAAGGTGGAAGGTCAACAGATCGTGATCCTTACGAAATTTGTAAAAAAGGTATAAAGATAAAGGCACATAAATTTTGCGCCTTTGTTAATATCGGATTAGCCCTCACAGGTTTTCAAAACCTGTGAGGGCTGTTATATTATCTTTTGTTATCAGATATTCTTACCGTTTTTCCGGAACCTTCATCTCTTACCTGTACACTCAGGTTTTTTCCGTTGTTTTCCCGGACTGCCTTAAGTGCTTCCTGGCCGGTGACCTTTTTTCCATTATAGAAGAATTCTGCGCCTTCTTCAATCCAGCCTTTAATAGCTTCTTCGGGCGATGGTGGGGGTGGAGGTGGGGTTGGCACTCCGTTAATCTGCGGAACAGGGGGAGGGGAAGGAACATTTGCATGTTCCGGGGCTGGTGGCGTTGGTGGTGGTGGAGGCGGTGCTGGAATTTGTCCTCTTCTTTCCGCTGCCCGGGCATGTTCTTTAGATATGATTATTTCCCTTTCTTCCCTAACAGCTCTGCGCTCTTCTCTTAGAGCCTGTCTTTCCTGCCTAATAGCTTCGGGTTCTTCCTGTCTTTCGCGGACAGCGGCTGCATTTCGTCTTTCCCGGTCCTGACGGACCACTACAATATCGCCAAGGTCCGGAAAGGCTTCAGAAGATTTCTTCTGTTCAGGCGTCATTAAGCTGAAGATGTGCCGCATTCTATCCAGCGTAGTCCTTGTGATTGCCTTTTCTCCTGTTTCAGCTTTCATTGCCTTAGCCCAGGCGTTGTATTCCGCAACCATTTCAGGAGTGGCTTTTTCCTGAATCATATCATTGGCTTCAGTTGGAATTGGATCTGCCGAAACGGTCTCCCGCGCGCTAAAGCTGTAGAGCAGGATGGCCAGGAGCGGAAGGAAAATAAATGTCCTTACCAAAACGGCTTTTTGAGAGGGTTGTTTTTTCATAACTGTAAATCGTTTTTTGATTGATTGATAATTGATTGAATTGACCAGGTCGGGCTGCTCTTCCGATGAAAAAGAGAGGAGGATTTGTTGATACAGACCTATATTACCTGCTTTTTGTAATGCTGCACTGTCGGCCAGGAATTCATGATTAAGTTTAACTGCCTTTTTTAGGAGGTATATAAGAGGAAGAAACCATAAGAAAACCTGCAGTATTTCCATAAAAAGAATGTCGGCGGTGTGTTTTTGCCTTACATGGGCCATTTCATGATCCATTACTTCCTGCGGAATTTCTTTTCGCACAAATTTTTCCCTGTTTAGGTAGATGTAGCTCCAAAAGGTGTGAGGAATGATCTGTTCCCTAAGAAGTACCTGGGTCGCCCCTGTGGTTTCTACTTTGGGATTATTCTTGGCTCTTTTTAAAAGAGTCCTTAAATTGATGACAAACCTGCTTCCGAAGAAAATTATTCCTAGAATGTAGGCGCTTATTAATACCACTTCAAAAAGGGGAAATTCAGCTGCTGTTTCAGAAATCGAAATTGTACTGAAGGAGGTTGAGCCTTCAGAAGAGATAGTGGTATACTCAGGAAAGGTGATGAGTGGAATTCCAAAAGAAATGATAGGCGCGACAAGTAGAAAAATCCTTTTAAACACATGCATGTGCTCCTTCTCCAGCAATATTTTGTAAAAAAGCATGAGGATGGCAAGGCAGGCAGCAGATTTGATAAAGTACATTTCCATAACTACTTATTTTTAATTTCCCTGTCTATAAGGCTTCGTAATTCTTCGAGTTCTTTTTTGCTCAGGTTGGTTTCCCTTGTAAAGAAAGAGGCGAATTGTGAGGCAGAATCGTTGAAGAAATTTTTGATCATGCCATTCACCTGCTTTGAGAAGTAATCTTTCTTTTTTACAAGAGGAAAGTATTCCCTGGACCTGCCGTATTGTTTATAATCGACAAAGTTTTTATCCTGCATCCGCTTCAGCAGAGTTGCAATCGTGGTTTGGGCAGGCTTTGGATCGGGATAGGCATCGATAAGGTCTTTCATAAAAGCTTTATCCTTTTTCCAGAGGATCTGCATGAGTTGTTCTTCGGCTTTGGATAACTGCATTTTGTTCTACAAGATTAGATGTATATCTACAAATGTAGAATAAATATTTAATTCTACAAACATAGAAGAAGAAAATTTCGAATGACCTGAGGTTTTAAATACCTGGAGGGGATAACAAAAACATACCTACAAGGTCAGGAAAAAGACCTTGCAGGTTTTCACAAAAAAAACCTCACAGGTCTCAAAAATCTGTGAGGTTTGACTATAAAGATGGCGCGGATTTGCAATCCGTGCCTATCTGATCCTACTTTTCCGCCTGCTTGAGCCTGGTAAAATGCTTGTAGAAATAAGGAATGGTCTCAATTCCCTTCAGGTAATTCCAGATCCCGAAGTGTTCGTTTGGGGAATGGATGGCATCTGTATCCAGTCCGAAGCCCATCAGGATCGTCTTGCTCCTAAGTTCCTTTTCAAAAAGAGATACAATAGGAATGCTTCCGCCGCTGTGCTGTGGGATTGGATCTTTTCCGAAGACTTCAGCATAAGCGTCATTGGCAGCCTGATATTCCAGGGTGTCTATAGGAGTGACATAAGCTTGCCCTCCGTGATGGGTGGTTATTTTTACCTTCACCGATTTTGGTGCCAGACTTTCAAAATGTTTGGTGAACAACTCGCTGATCCTTTTCCAATCCTGATCTGAGACCAGGCGCATGGAGATCTTTGCATACGCTTTGGAGGGAAGGACGGTCTTGGCACCTTCACCGGTATATCCGCCCCAAATCCCATTCACATCAAGGGTGGGTCTTATAGATGCACGTTCGAGGGTTGAATATCCCTCTTCTCCCTGTACATCTGCAATATTTAGTTTCTTCTTATATTCTTCAAGATCAAAGGGAGCTTCGGCCATTTTTGCTCTTTCGGCTTCGCTGTATTCCTTTACGTTGTCGTAAAAACCGGGGATAGTAATACGGTTGTTTTCATCCTGCAGGGAGCCGATCATTTTTGAAAGCACATTAATAGGATTTGCTACCGCCCCACCATACAGCCCGCTGTGAAGGTCACGGTTTGGACCCGTAACTTCAACTTCCATATAGCTTAGACCGCGGAGTCCTGTAGTAATGGAAGGAGTCTCTTTTGCGATCATTCCGGTATCGCTGATGAGGATCACGTCGTTCTGTAGCTTTTCCTTGTTCTTCTCTATGAACCAGCCCAGGTGCTCACTTCCAACTTCTTCCTCCCCTTCGATCATGAACTTGACATTGCAGGGAAGTTCATCATTTTTGGTCATATACTCCATGGCCTTGACATGCATGTACATTTGTCCTTTATCATCACAAGCTCCCCTTGCAAAAATGGCACCTTCGGGATGAATTTCTGTCTTTTTGATCACAGGTTCGAATGGTGGAGATTCCCAAAGATCAAGAGGATCTGGCGGTTGGACGTCGTAGTGGCCATAGACCAGCACGGTTGGAAGATTTTTATCAATGATCTTTTCCCCGTAAACCACCGGATGTCCTGGAGTCTCATGGATCTCAGCTACGTCACAACCGGCCTTTAAGAGGCTTTCTTTAACGGCTTCAGCGGTTTTTAAAAGGTCTTTTTTGTATTTGGAATCGGCACTAATGGAAGGGATCTTCAACAATTCAATAAGTTCATCAATGAATCGCTGTTTATTTTCCTCCACGTATTTTTGTATGTCTTGCATAAGGTGTTTTTTGTAGAAAAGTAAAGGTAAAAAATAGATTTTAGATATGAGATTTTAGACGGGAGACTTGAGATAAAACCCTACAGAGTCTCAGTCCTCATATCCAATATCTCACATCTGAAAAGAAAAATTTTTGCTCTTAACAGCAAAAATTTTTCTTTTCTTATTTGCAGATTCAAACTTATACTTATATTTGCATCCGCTTACAACAAGCAAACATATTGAAATTACCAACGCGGGTCTGCCCGCCGGGAAAAATCCCAAAAGGCATGAGCAGCGTTACTACCAGGCGGGCGTGGTGGAATTGGTAGACACGCCAGACTTAGGATCTGGTGCCGCAAGGTGTGGAGGTTCGAGTCCTCTCGCCCGCACAACGTCAGAGAAGACGCCCCTTGAGGGCGTCTTTTTGTATGACGAAATTCTCAGAAGAACTCAAACGCGGATACCGGAACGGATACCAGATGAAATTATGGAAAGGACTTGCTATTTATCCAAAAATTCTTGAGGAGAAGCGAGTCAATGAATTCACTTCTGAAGAAAAAAAAGACCTTACCAGGAAAGGATTCCGCTGGAGGGTGTATTTCTCTTTTTATAATCCCGATGCCGGTAAAGATGGTGCTTTTGAAAAGCATGTAGTTCCAACTTATGGAATAAATAAGGAGTTCGACAAGTTCGAAGACAGGTACCGAGAGATCCACCGCCTCCTTAAAGCTACTGAGCAGATGCTGAAGGATGGACACAATCCCAATGATGTGACCATAATTGATGATGAAGTGGTGACCATTGGAAAAGCTATTGATTTTGCCCTGGACAACAAGAAACTCAAAGTCGGCGCTGACACCTATAAGGATTATTCCATGCGAGCCCGACAATTAAAAGCTTTCCTCAAGAAAAAGGGAGTGCTGAATAGGGACACTCACACCTTCAACTATAAAGTTGTCCGGGAATTCCTGAAAGAAGTAGCAAGAACCTCCTCAATGGCTAACAGGAATAATGTACTTCGTGTGGTCAAAGCTCTATTTTCCGAGATGTACAAGAATGACCTGATTCCTCAGAACCATGTGGCCAAGATTGATATTGAGAAGGTGAAATCGGAGCGGTTCAAAAGCTATTCCCATAAGGAAGCCATGGATATCGTGGAACATTTTGAGAAGAATGATCCTTACCTGGCGCTCTTCTTAAAATTTGTTGGTTACAATTTCCTGAGACTTGTCGAAGTTGCAAGATTAAAGAACCGGGACATCAACCTGGAGGAGAAAACCCTTTCTGTATTTGTGAAGCAGGGGACATATAAGACTAAGCGGATCCCGGATGATATTGTTGAGGAATTGTCAAAATATGACTTGTCAAAAAAAGACAACTTACTTTTTGGTCAGGACCAGATCAGTGGGAAATGGGACATTCCTGCCAGCTCAAGAAGAGCAGCAATTTCAAAAAGGATCACCCGGGTACTCCGGAAGCTAGGATTTGATAAAGGATATGTTCCTTACAGCTTCAGGCATACTTTTGCCACTATTGGTTACAGGAACTTAAGAAAACGAATGAGTAAGGACAATGCCCTTGATACTTTGATGGGATATACTGGCCATAGCACAAGGCAGGCGCTTCTAAAATACATTCACTACATTGATGCTGAGATTGTGGAGGAATATAAAAGTGTTGTAGAGTAGCTCGTTACCTTTTAATTAAATTGATCTTATGGATTCATCACGGAAAGAAAAATTGAGATTAGAGACAGCAGAAGCTTATAAGGCGGTTGGTGAATTTGTAGTTCAATTTGAGCATCTTTCCTATGCCATGAAAAATAAAATAAGACACATCATTGGCATGAGTAAGGCTATTGATGTTCTTTTAGAGCCATACACCTTTAGGCAAACAATTGACGTATTGAAGAAGTTGATTTCATTAAGGACTGAGACTTGGAAAAAAGATCATCCGGATATTGAGTTATACAAGCTTCTTATGAAAGATCTCAATAAACTAAATAATGACCGAAATACTACGATCCATTCCATGTGGTACATTGGATGGTCTGGAGATAAAACTGAAACCACTTCAGAATTTTATGGTCATAAATTTAATGGATCAATTAAAAATTCATCTACTAAAGAAATCCGATACCTAACTGAAAAATGTAAAAATCTTCACAGTGTTTTTTGGACTTTATGGTCTGTTGATGATCCCAGAATAAAAAGAGATTTCATGTTTGCCGATATCTACAGTCGTTCGGAGAATGGTTTCTGGTCTAGAAAAAACATAAAATGAGCGATCATGGAATTTATAAAGATGGTCACTTCATGATCGTCTGTGGCAGCAAAGAGAAAGCTATAGAGATGCTGGAGAATTATCCAGGAGGAGAAGTATATCCAGTTGAACAAGTGAATGGGAAGTGGGTTAAAAAGGAATAGCACCGGCTTTCACATCTTCTTTCTTCCTGGCTTCACTTTTTAGGGATTATCCCAAAACTATTTTCTTTATCAAAGCAAAAGGAACTGCCGAAGGTAAAGCGGGTGCTATTTAACTGAAGCGAAAAAGAACCCTATCAAAAAGGCTCCGGCTCCAATTCCTATTTTCTCCCAAACGGTATTTTTTGGCTTCTTTGCTTTCTCAGCTTCAAATTGAGTATGAAGTAAATTGTAGTTTTTCTCCCAAAGATCATTTTGTTGCTCGGATGCTTTAACTTGGTCCTCGAGATCTGCCACCTGAAGCTGAAATTCAGCAATAGCAATTCCTTGCTGCCTAACAGCTACCTCCAAGACCTGAACCCGTTGGGCGTTCTTAATTGCTTCCTTGGCCTGCTCCGGAGTGATCAGGATAGTACCTTGAGAATAACTGATTGATGCTATCAGCATCACGCATATTATCAACAGCTTTTTCATTTGGAGTTTTTTTAAGTATCTGGTCAACATAAGTGAGAATGTCTTCGATCTTTTGATCCCGCTTTTCAATAGCCTTGACTCTTTCTTTTTTCTGTACTTTCAAACTATCTATGAGATCAAAATTCTTTTGAAGAAAATCCTCATTGTTTTTCTCAAGAATTTCCACGGAAGCTTCCAAAGCAGTATTCCTTTCTTGTTCCTGGATCAACCTGTAGGTTGATAATCCGGTTGAAGTCAAAAGAATTAGCACTGCTACAATTAAATAATGTTGAAAAGTAAGTTTCATATTTCACTTTTATTATCTGCTGCTGCACCGATATTCTTCATTATCGGCTTTTTTTGTAGGAAAACTTAAGGATTAAAAAAAGTACTCCTACTGCAATAGCTGAGATTCCTATCCCTACTATTATTCCTGCTTCGAATTCCATTGTATGGCATATCCATTAATAATCTCCAGTTCAAATTTCTTTGGAAGGAGATCCAGCAGTTTCTTCATCTGGTCACCGCTGGCCGTTACATCGACATACCCATCCTGATTAATATCAGAAAGATCTATACCTGGAAGAATACAACCAAGCGTGTTGCTGTGGTAGTTTCCTTTATGGATCAGGATCTCACTTCTCCCGGGCACATCAAGAACCCAGAAGCAGTTTCCAAAGGTTCGGGATCTGTGTTTGATCACTTGGTATTTACCGACAGGAATGCAGCTCACCCTTCTTTTATTTTCCTTCCAGGGTAGTTCCAGTACTGGACAATCATGAGTGGAGAAATCTTCTTCATCCAAAACAAACATCCTTCCGATTGTCTGCTTTGTATCATCTGTCATGCGTTCGATCAGGAGTCTCATAGGCTGGTAATCTTTTGCATGATCTTCTCATCTATCTTCTTGATCACCCGGTCCAGGAACTCATAATGCGGAGGCTTGGTACCATACCTTCTCTTGTGGTTTTCTCCAATTGAATGCAGGTCGAACAAACAAACCATGATCATCAATCCCACAATGCCATACAAAAAAGCGCTGTAGAAGAAATCATTATCTATAAAAGCAAAGAGGAGACAGAACATGATGAGGAACATCAGCACCAGGAGAACTCCGAATAATTTCCAGAAGCTGGACCATAATTTATCCGATTTGATATATCCCGGAGCTCCTTTGGCTTCAAATTTTGAAGCTCTAAGACCCGTTATAAAATCAGTTCCGAAGATCACCAGGTAACACAAAAGACCTACACCTGCAGAAAGAACCGGAATAGCAAGATCCTTGTGAGTTGTATTTGCCATGATCTTGTCAATGAGTTCAGGGAAAACAGGACTAACAGTCACAGCCGGAACAATGAGAGCTCCATTATGAAAGGTGAAGGTTTTTTTGATAAAGCCAAGAGCTATGGCTGCGACTTGGGAAGTAGGTATCATTTAAGAGGGGCTTTACGAAATTATCAATAAAGAAAAGCGAACAGGAGTCCAATGATCGTAAACATGATCACAGTAAACGCTACTGCTAATTCAGAAAAGGTGAATACCTTTTTCCAGTTGTAAAAATTTGGAAAATGCTTTTTCATTAGAATTGTTTTTAATGATTATTGTTTCGTTTTACTATCCTTGGAAAGCTTAAAACCCATAGTGATCAATCCCACGGCTACCATTCCAGCAAAATGGCTGACCTGGTCTAAGGTTGCTTTGTCAAAATATACCAGGACAAGTGCGATCAAGATGAAAGCAAACCCGGCATAGGCTACTAAATCAGTTCTCCAGTTTTTCATTAATATTCTTTTATTATCTGTTCAGGGGTGTTCCCCTCATTTATTATTTCTGTGGTGTTTCCTAATTTTAAAATGTATTGACCTCCTGAGAAATTATTGTTTCTTACTATTATTTCCCCGGTGCAGTCTTCAAGGTGAACGCTCCTCAAACTTTGTTTGCTGCTCACATTGTCCTCGTTATGCTCAATGGTGATATTCTCGATCCCGATAAACTTAATAGCAGCCTGTGGGCTTCCAAACCAATCCGTTCTTTTATTATAGCCTATGTAGTAATTTTTCCTATTGGAAGGGTTTACTTTATTGGAATCGTAGGCTATCAAAGCTCCTCCTGAATATTCGTTGTGATGGAAACTGATATTTGAAACATTTCCTTTCCCTCCCATAGCCAAAGGCACTTGTACGGCATGGAGTTTATTATCGTATATCTCCACGTTATCTACAAAGCCATTATTAAAAGGCTCTAAATCTATTGAAGCTCTCCTGCCTTTGTGAATTACATTCCCGTAAATTTTAAGGTTTCGTGCTTGTGCTGCTCCTATTCCCTGCCTCCCTACATATTCGATATAGTTGTTTCTGACTATGATATTCTCTGAAGGGTCAAGGGCAGAATTTCCAATATAGATCCCATCACCCCAAACTCCTGAAACCTCGATATTTTCAATGATCCCGTTTTTAGAAGCTCTAACATCAATAGCGTGTTCTGCTTCCCAGGGGGCGTGATATGCGTTTGCACCGTTAATACTTCCTTTGTCCTTACCACCTTTCCAAAAGTCAGGAGTAAATTCAGGAGTAGTTCCTATTAAAGTGCCCTCAATAGTATCTGATCCTTCAATCCGTATATCCTTAACCACAAAATCAGAACAGCCTATAATCCAGATATGCCGCCTGTTGGATTGCTCGTTGCGGTCTATTTTAGACTCAAAGGGTACTGCGGGGGCTTTAGTGTAAAGGGTGGTTTTGTCATCTCCAGAAGGACCTCGGATAATGATATAGTGTTTATTTTCTATCCTTATAATCCCCTTGTTCCCTCTTGGGTTGTTTTCCAGATCTCCTTCAGTCCAGAATCTACCTGAAGGTAGTTGAATCACATTCCAAGCATCGGTAGTTCCACTTGGGATTTTATCTATTTGCTGTTGAAGGGAAACAGTTTGATCTCCTACCTCTGAAAGTTTGATTTTATAAACCTTGCCAATGGTGTCCTTTGGTTTAGTGGGAATAGTGTCTATAGGTTTTTCAGGAATAACCAAAGTATCTGAAGCATCTGCAGTATCTACAGGTATTTCAATTACAGGGTCGGTAGGTTGTGGTAAGTCTACATCTGTATTTTGTAAGCCAATCCATCCACCTACAAATAAGGCAATAGCTAAACCAATCTTCTTTAAGTGCTTTTTGAACATATATCCTAATGCTATAATTGTGAGTATTCCTAAAATCCAGTATATCATTTCTTTACTTTAAATCTTCTCAGCCAAGAGAAAGTTAATACTATTACTAAACCGATTATGTAAATGGATGGTGTCATATATATTGCTGCAGGTTTCTTAGATCGTATTTCGCGTGATACAGGCTCGTTTTTGGATTAGTAACATAAATTTGCGCTATATTGGAATCATCCCAAACCCTTACGCTGTGCCTTAGATTTTCAGCACCACCGTTTAGAATAGCCTGTTGGGTTAAAGTGCCTCCAAGTTTAGATGCTTTTGCCAATATCAATTTTTTATCCGCATCAAAAATGGCGCTATCTGCTTCCGGGTGAATTGTCCCTATCCACCACCATTGATTGTATTTTTCAAAGTATTGCCCGTCTGAAAGTTGAGCAAAGTAACCCGTTTCCGTTCCTGTGATTACATCAATAACCTCGTGCCTTGTATAAGTATAACCCCCGTCTGTAGAAATAGAAGTTTCCCAGGGTTGCGGTAATCCTCCTTTGGTGATGTGCGTCCCTATAATATCATTGGTTCTTTGATAAGGATGGAAATAACCTGTATGGTCATTAGTTCCCACAATCCCTAAAGGTCTCCCTTCATCCGTCCATGTGTTTAAATGGAGTAGGTTCCCTCCCGGTGAAGTGACAAGCCTGGTTTGTTGTTTTCCGTTGTTTCCTGTTTCTGAAGTATCGGTGTGATAATAGAGAAATAAGGTGTTTCCTAACTGTAAAAGAATAGGAGTTTCAGCCTGGTTACCGTCTAAAATCAAACCACCTTCCTCAAAATCGCTCAGGTCTAAATTGTTTCCTTTACCCCAATACAATCCCCCCGGCGGTGGGTTTCCGCTGTCGTGATCTCTTGAATATAGAAAGAAAAAATCTTTATCATTTACAACTGCTGAATAATTTGCGGTTCTGTAAGGTCTGAAGAAATAAAAACTATTGGTAGCAAGGTTTGAAGCGTTCAGCCTTAAAGAATAATCGTATATATCTGGAGAAACAGGGTCAGGAGTGGAATTAACCACACCTGAAGCTCCCATCAAGGCTGAAAAAAAATGATTCATTTAAGAATGGTTTGCGGTTATAGCTGATTCAATACCTGCTTTATCTGTAGTTTTGTTTTCAGCATAGTGGATCACCTCACTTATGTAAGCGTTGGTATCTGTAGGGGTGATCCCATTTCCTCTGCCTCCAATCTCCCATCTGTCTGAAGCAACTTTAGAGCCTGAAATCGACACACTTCCATTGCCATTTCCGTTCATAAATGATTCTACTGAAGTACCTGTATTAATAGCTGTTATTTGTACAGGGCTTCCTATGTAAGAAGCTGAAACAGGAGAGGTGTCAGTTATAACTGTACCATCTGTCTGAAAAGCTATTGTTTCTCCTGAATTGGCACCTACTGAAACTTTAAGGTTTTGTGAAACTCTTTGCGAAGCATCCTGGGAGAACATATAGTTATTACCTTGTGCGTTGAATTGCCCAAAACCAAATGAACTCCATGAGCCGTCAACGTTATTCACCAACTGTCCTATTTCTGATCTGAGGTATTTTTGATTAAAGTAAACTGTAGGCTTTCCGTTTAGGACGTAAATTGTTCCTGCGTTTACAATTTTAGGCTGACTTGCTTCAGGATTACTTACATTTCTTGCGGAGGTGCTTTGGTCATACCATACAGATATAAAACCATCCCCTGCACCTACAAAGTTTAAAAGGGCTGTTTGGTCTAACCTATTATCTGCATTAAACCCAATATCCTGCTCTGTATTATCGCTTGATCTTCTAACTCTAATAGCACTACCTGTATAAGCCGATCTTAGTTTATTAAGTGAATACCCTAAAACTGCACCCGTAAAATCATCGAGTGTGAAGGTTGCTTGGGCTGAGGCAGCCGCATTAGTAGATACACTTAAAGCGGTACTTTGAGCAGATTCATTCCCTGCTGCATCAATTGCAGCCACCGTAAAAGAATAAGCCGTTGAAGCAGTAAGTCCGGTAATTTGGGCTGTCGTTCCACCCACTTCTTTCTCATAAACCCCGTTCTTATAAACTGCATAGCCTGTCACACCAACAGCATCAGTTGAAGCATTCCAAGAAAGATTCACGGAAGTGTCTGTCTTTGAAGTAGAAGTTAATCCTGTAGGAACCGATGGCGCTGTAGTGTCTCCCGTTGGTGCTCCTGAAATAGAATATACTCTGTTTACTCCACGGATATCATCATCTGCCAAGTATGCTATTGATAATTCATTGAAGATGTCAGCTGATGAGCTTTTGGCATCACCGGAAACTTTCCAGGTTGATGGCCATGATCCGGTAAGAGATCCTTTTATTCTTACAGTAGCATAACTTCCAGCAACTTTAGAAGCTGACAAAGCAAGACTTACTGCAGATCCTGTAAGGTAATCGTTGTACTTTGTAGTGGATCCTGTTCCAACATTCAGAGTGCCGGTGAAATCTCCACCCGGTTCTAATCCTCCTCCTGAAGATTCAGCTTTGGAAAAAAGAACATCAGTGAGTGCATTGATCAGGTTGTTTGCGCTGGTGTGAACTGTTCCACCAACTTGAACCTGATTAAAGTGAGTTGTGGCTACAAGTTCCAGACGAGTATCGTAAACACTTACGATTCGAATATAATTGTCCCCAACCTTTAGAGCGATGAAAGATTTATTGTACTCCAGTCCATTTAGGGAGAATTTGCTGGAGCTGATATTTTGAATGGTCGCGATCATTAGTTAATCTTTGAAATATTAAAACCGGACCTCCTTGGAGTGCATCCGGAACTTCTCCACAGTGCATATTCTTTCCTGTTCATGAAAAGAACTACCTCCTCGAAATATGCCGTGGCGGTGTTTTGATTTTGAGTGTAAAGGGTTCGTTTGTGAGCGTCACCAACCGGCTTGGAATCCTGATTGGATTTCTCAACGAAGCCGAAAGCAGTATCTGTGTAGCTGCCAAACATCACATACCTGGCATAAGCGAAAATAGATAGTACTTTCTTCAGCCCGGGATGATCATAAGTTTCTCCATTGTACGTGTACTCACCACCATCTAAGAGCAGTGCGTGATCTAATGGAGCTTTACTGATGGCATTGTATAGCCTTTCTCCTAGAAGTGGCTTCAGGTCCAATCGTTGAGCATCTTCAATGTAAGGTCCGATCTTGTCTTCCCTTACAGATTTAGAGATCTCCCTATGCTTGGCTATTTCAGTCCTGTCGATCAACATCGTTGTTTTCTTCTTTAGGTGTTCCCAACATTTCAGCAGCTTTTTCCGCCGTGATGCCGTAAATTTCTTCGATGATTGCTATTGCAGCACTCCTTTCGGTAGTTCCTGCAGCAACACTTTGTTGGATTTGAAGTAAGGCAGTAACACCACCAACAGATCCTTTAAGAATGGCCTGAGCTTCTTTCTTGGCTGCATCCGGATCTTTCTCCAATTCCTCAGCTTTCGTTTCAACTTCGATGAGCGGAACTATCTTCAGGTTCTCAACCGGCTCCTGGAACTTCTTCATGAGCTTATTTACGATCTCCTCAACCTTGCTTCTTTCGTCAAAGGTTTGATCCTGATAAAAGATTTTCATTTGCTGGATAGCTTCACCACTTTGTCCGAATAGAGCTCCATCTTTGGAACGAATAAGAGCGGCCGGTACATTGTTGAAGCACATCCTGATGTTATCACTCACACTGGTTTCAGTATGTGCGAAAATCTTATCATCGATGTTGCTTTCGATATTCTTGAAAAGGATTTCCTTCTCAATCTTATCACCTTCAAATTCCATCTCCAGGTGAAGTACACCGTCAGCATTTTCAGCACCGATGAACTTCTGAATGGTCTCACGGAATTTGTCCCGGGCATCCTCTTGTTCTTTGAATTCGTCTGGATCTACATCCTTCAGTGAACCATCCACTAGCGGCTTGGTAACAACCAATGTTTTCCCGAAGAATCCTTTTCTTAAAGAGGTGTTTTTATATTTGGAAACTTGCTTTTCAGAATCTGCATCTTCCAAACATGGATGAATAGGAGAAAGAGGGTAAGTCTTTTTACCATACTTGAAATAGAAGATCTGGCCATTGTACCTTTCCAGGCTTTTGGCTCTCCTGATCTGAGTCTTGAGAACCTTTTTATCTGGATTGTAAACATCAACCACCTTGGCGGCCTTTGCTTTTTTGATATCCGTCCAGTTTTCAGAGACCAGGATCTTTCCGTTGTACTTATTATCATCCTGCTTTCCTAATCTACAGTCAGAGAATGGTAGTACATCGAAATCTTTATGGTCAAGGTTCCCGTCGTAGTTCACGTGAATGAATACGCCCCGGTGATTAGCAATGGAATCTGCTATTTCCTGAGCAAATTGAAGAAGAGTAGTGCCTTTTTCTTTGTGAACGATGAGCTTGTTAGGATCATCACCAAAGCCTTTCCCGGAAATGTAAGAGGCCATCAGGTTTGCTGAAAGCGTTGCAGTCACAGAATTCTCGATAAGGGCTTCTACAAGATCGGGGTAGTTATTGTCTACCCCGTTCCTGTGAATTTTTAGTGTCTTATCGTATTTGGCTTCCTTTGATTTGAAGATCTCAAGAAAAGCGGCACCTAAATTCTTCATTCAGTTACTCTTTCACTTCAAGATTTGCAATTTCCTTTTGCTCGATAGCCTCAGAGATCAGATCCTTGTTGGAATAATCCTTTGGATTAAGCTCAAGAGTCTCAGCTAACTTGTCAAGCTCTGGGCGCTTCATATCTTTCAGCTCCTCAAGGCGAGTTTTCTCTGCAGGCTCATTCCCTTCAGGAATAGTTTCGAAAAGATCTTCCCCTGCAGGGTGATTCTTCAAAAGCTTTTGAGCAAGCTCGTCTGTAAGATTAGCATTGGAAACTTGAACGGGACTTCCAAATTCTAATGGAATACCGTTGTACTTCGCTCTTAGCTTATAACCGGAATTAGTGTCTTTTTTGGACATAGTTGATAAATGTTTGATGAATTTTTGGTAGTAGTCTTCCAGGCATTTGGAACACCCGGCATTGATCATGTCAGGATGGAAAGTGTCCTTGTAATCTTTCAGGAACTGACTCAGATATCGGTTGCCATTCTCATCCTTTCCGGTGAAAATGGCAGCCTTATCTATTTCTCTCCAGTCCATCTAACTAAACTGGTGGCTCAGTCGCGAACTTGTTATTGAACGCGGTCAGAGTAGTGTCGTAGGTAGTCTCAAGAAGAACCTTTGGATCATCTTTCTCAAGCATGTTGTCTTTAGAAGACAGCTCAAGAAGAATAGCACCATCATTCTCTATGGAGTTCTCAGTTTTAGAAGAGAGGTACATTCCTGCATCCCATCCAAGAACCAAGAAAGCGTCCTTAGATTCCGCACCTTTGTACTTCTTGTTCACTACTGCCATGTAGCTTTCACCTTTTCCAAGCTTGTTAGCCTGAAGACGGTTAGCAGCTGAAGGAGTAAGGATCCTTCCCCTGATCACGTGACGTGATTTGTCAGGAGTCTGATCATCACCAGGAACAAACTCGGTATTGTAACCGTTGGTTTGCTTTACACCTTCTAAAAGGAATCCTGTCTTACCTGCTTTCAATACCAGGTCAGTGATCAACAAAGGATTTGTTGGATCAAAGGTGGTGGCAGTCTTATCTACATCCCCATGCGGGATCAGAAGGATATCTGATTCAATCCCTGCAATGGTTAAGTTTTCGCAATCATTGGCTATATCTGCAGCCAGTCTATCTGTATAACATCCCATTTCTGTTTGGTTTTAGGTTAACGGCCGAAGCCGCTAATTAATAAGCGGCAACGGTCATGTAGTCCAACAAGTGCTTCGCATCCAACTTCAAATCGAAGTCGATGTAATTCTTCTTGTCCTTTTTCTCATACCAAGATTCGATGTTGTTCAAATCGGCTTCAGAAAGAGTTCCAACAGGAATGTTCTCTTTTACAGTCAACAGGGCACGGTGAGGAAGGTTCCATTTTGTACCGTTGTCCTGGTAAGATCTGATGTTGTTATCCCAATCGTGACGAACTTTGATAGTGATTCCACGGTAAGAAAGACCGTTTACACCATCTTTGGTTTCAGCTAAAGTGAAAGCAAGAGACTTGTCTTCAAGTTGAGCCTGGAACCTTTGGAAGATCTCACGAGTAACCAAATACTGTGGTTCTGCACCTTCATCCATTGCCTCGAAGAAACGAGCGTCAATAGCATCGTGCATCTTACGGAACAATCCAAGAGCATCATAGTCTGCTGGCAAAGCCTGAGCAGCATATCCGGCACCTGCGTTTTGTGAAATGGCTACATAGTTCTTAGCTGTAGTAGGAACTTCAGCAAGGATTTGCTTCCAAAGACCATCGATCACGTTGAAGTATTTCACATCAACACCATCTTTGATCACACCTCCACCGGTTACATTAAGAGCGGCAGTATCACCAAACCATACAAGACGGTTGTTCATTTTCTTCATTGCCTGCTCCACTTTGGAGATGATCACTCCGAACTCCTCACCACCGATGCGGTCGTAGAAATCAGGATTTACCTTCTGAGCTTTTTTGAAAAGCTTGAAGAGGGCGTTCACGTCAGTAGCACAATGTGCAAGACGGTCACCAATAAGAGCCGGATCCCAGAACTTTTCAGTTAGGGAAATCTGAGCGGGGTTTTCGTTACGGTCACACCCGGTAACTTTTGTACCTACAAGTCCAAGGTTCCCGATGAAAGGAATCTGAGTCTTGTGTTCGATACCTGTCACCACTTCGTGGAATTCCGACAGGTCACCACCGGTGATGGTTCTTTCAAAGATTGCCTGAGAAACGTCTTTGGCTTCTTCGGCATTCATGGTCAAGGCTGCTAAATCTAATATTGCCATTATTCAGTTTTTTGATTGATTGATGAATTATTCTTTTTCCTTCCAGACAGATCGCGACTTGCTACCTTCTTTGAAGTTTTTCTTTTTTGGATCGTGATTAAAGGATGATCCGAAGTCCTTTTTGAAAGCCTTGAATTCCTTCTGGAGATCCTGAATAGCTTTCTCATTTGTCTGAAGTTTCTCCTCAGCTGTTTTCTTTTCAGCTTTGGTAGTCTTAAGTTCTTTCTTAAGGTTTTCAACTTCAGTCTTAAGGTTCTCAACCTCTTCTTCATTGCTGTCTTCGGCTTCTTCCTCTTTCGGCTGGATCTCAGTAAGCTCACCGGCTGTGAAAACATAAGTTTCACCGGAAGGCATTACGTGCTCACCTTCGGCGGCAGCACCGTCGATTGTGGCTTTATCACCAACAGAGGGTGTATCATCTTCGGCGAGATCTGGAAAATCGATCTCATTTCCGTTGGCATCTTGTACCAACTTTGCTTCAGGCTTTTTCCCGCCGCCAAAGAGATTCTTCATCTTCTCTTCAAACTTTGCGAACATACCCTGGGCTTCTTCTTTTGTTAGGCTGTCTTTTGCCATTTGTTTAGAATTAGGATTAGTCTTGGTTTTAAGTAGGGCAACCGCCTTCATGACGGTGGCTATTTCTGTGATGAAACCGTGAGTAAGCGCTTCTTCAGCACTCATGAAGGTTTCTTTTTTCATCATGTCCAGGACAGTCTCTTTATTGAGATTGGTTTTGCTGACGTAGAAATCAGCAATCTTGTCCTCGTTTCGCTTCAGTTCATCGGCATACTTCTGAATTTCCTCACTTTCCCCTGCGGCCATTCCCCAGGGCATGTGGATCATAAAGTCTGCATTGGATGTCATTTTGCGGGTATCACCGGCAAGAGCGATCACTGTTGCAATGGAAGCACATTCTCCTTCAATGATGGTGGTGACTGGCTTACCTTGAGATCTTAGGAAGTCGTGAATGGCAAAACCTTCGGAAACTACTCCACCAGGAGAATGAATATGAACGGTTAAAGACTTGGCATCTTTCTGAGCATCGACTTGTTGTTTTATGGACTTCAAATTGACAAGGCCCCATTCACTGGCATAGTCATCTTGTGACCAGTCAATAATCCCATAGATGTAGATGTGAGCTTCTTCCATGGGATCAAACATAGTAATACATTATATTACTTCGTGTGCAGTCATTTTTGCATATATTTAAGAAATGATAGTTTTTGCAGTTTTAGCGGTCTTGGCATTCGGAATAGCAGCTTACTATTTCCTGAAGGGATTATGGCTATTGATGAAAGCGGTGTATTATCGTTGGTTTGCTCCGGAGCGGAAACTGGATGAAGCTTTTAAAAAAGAAGTTTTGGCCAAGGAGCCGGAATACAAGAAGTTCGAATCGGATTTTGATAAACGAATGGATTCTATTTTAAATAAAAGAACCTTATGATTGTAAGGGTAGCTGTAAGGGATGAAATGGATCCCTTTAATGTACCTACTTTCGAAATAGATTTTCCTGAAGCTCCTATTGTTGGAGATTTTATTGATATTCATCACTTAATTGATGAAAATCAAGTTACGGATGAAACCAGAAGGTTTGCTATAGATCAAGTAAAGGTAATCAGCAGGCAATGGCAAAAAAGCTCAGAGGGTAATTCTATCTTGAGAATACTTTGTTTTCAAATTCATTCTTAACCTTTCATCTTCTGAATAATAATATACACGGTCCTCTCACTTACATTGAATTCATCGGCAGTATTTGTAAGGGCCTGTTTTCTTAGCTTCTCCTTTTTCAACTGTTCCTGGTAATACTCATAGATCACTTTGTAATCCAGCCAGTGAGGAGGAAGAATGCCACTCCTGAAGAGGTCGCTGAAATAATCTAGTTTTTCAAGTTTTTCAATCAGTTCATAAGTACTCATTAGCGGGGGGCGCTTTTGGATTGGAATAAGCATTTCTATATTCCATTTGATTGGAATATGATTTATTTTACCACTTACCCAAAGGGCAAGATTCGTTTTTACTTCTCAGTTTGGTGGACAAAGGACAGCCGCACTGGTTGCACTTCAATCCCTTTATTTTCTTCAGTTCAAAGTCCGGCATTAGTTTTTCATACGTCCCCACAACAGCTTCAGGGCAAGTCTCACAAATAGCAGCTCGTTCTTTTTCAAGTTCGGATGCCGATCCTTTGAAGTACCGGCCCCATCCTTCGATGATGTTAGATATTTGCTTCATTGACTATAGTTGCATATTTACCCTGGCCATCGTTGATCTCAGTAACGGCTGTATAGATCCTCACATTCTTCACTGCTTCGGCAGTTGCCTGGGCCATAGCACTGTAATCGATAGGCTGAGAATTTACTTTAACCGGTCCGGTGCTTCCAGATCTCTTAATCATTCCACCTGCAGCGGCATAGTTTGCCGTTTGGCTTAAAGGAATTCCACCGGTGGCTTCATTGACAGCGCTCAGTCCATTGATAAGCTGAGAGGCGCGGCGGTTGATCACATAGATGTTCTCACCTCCTTCGGCCTCAACTATAGGATTTCCGCTTTCATCGTATAATCTTTCTCCTCCTTCGGAATGTCTCTTTCCTCTCAAGGTGATACCTCTTGCTGCTTTGGGAACATTGGCGTTGATGCTGGTGATCTTTTGAACTGCACCAAGTCCAGATGCCAAAACTGTTCCCGTGCTCACCACTTTTTGAATGGTACCAAAAGGCTCCGGTAATACTGAAGGTGCTCTCCATACTTCAGTCACACCTTGATAAGTATTGATAGCAGCCTGAGCCAGTGCAGCGGCTTTCCCCGCAACAGTCTGTTCTCCTAAAAGTTTGGCTACTTGTCCGAATGTTTCAGAGCTTTGCTTCCTCTTTGTAGATTCCTTTTCATAGTTGATCTGCTTCTCGATCTCAGCATACTTTTGATTTATGAGAGCTTTACTTGCACCGGTCTTTTCGGCTTCAGCAAGTTCCTGCTGTCTCATCATATCCAGACGCTGCTTCTCAAGCTCCATGCGAGCGTCGAAGTTCTCCTGGTCAACAGCCATTTGATTCTCTAGATCTGCAAGCTTCCTTTCCTTCTCAACAGCTTCAAGTTCCTGCATGGCTGCAAGACGTTCCTTTTCGGCTTCGATCTCCTTCTGAGCATATTCTTTAGTCAGCTCGGCCTCCTGATCCAGGAACTCATTCTTAGTCTGTAGAACTGCCAGCTCATACTCGGACTGAGTGAGCTTCTTGGCCGCCAGTTCATCCTTCAGGATCTCAAGTCTCTTTTCTCGGACCTGTTCCTGCAGTGCTACTTTTTCAGCAAGGGATTCGGCTTCACGTTTATTCTCTTCTATGAACAGCTCCAGCCTTGTCTTGGATTCTGCAATTGCAGCATCAGTAGCTTTTTGGGCTTCAGCAATTCTTTCCTCCTGAGCTCTTTTGGCAGCTTCGGCCGCGGCTTTTTCTTTGGCCCTTTGCTGATCTACAAGGGAATTAAGTTTGTTCTGTTGTTCCGTTTGGCGCTCGAAAGATTGTGATTGAAGATCATAAAGCTTTGTGGCTTCATCCCGGAAGGACTTCATGTCTTCGACTGTGGATTCAGATAACCCGAGTTGATCCAGAGATACACCTTCTTCGCCGATCTTCCTGATAGTTTCTCTCACTTCATCAGTGACTTCAGCATATCCTAAAAGGGCCGCTACTTTCTTCTCCTGATTCTTAACCTCCTCAGCTGCTAAGTCACGCTCTATCTTCATGTATTCCTTAGCGGAAGAAATCCGATCTTCAGTAGATCTTGTGGTGTCATCAGTGAGAAGCTTTAATTCCTTCAATCGGGAATTTGCTGCGGACCTCCTGATGTCAAGATTAATCTCAGCTCGTTCCACGTTCTGCAGTACTCTCTCCAGTTCCATGGCAAGATTGATCTCTCTCTGGATCTCGTCACCCATTCCGGAGAAAGTTTCAGTGAGATCTTTGAAGCCTCCCTTGATATCACCTGAAATGATTTTGATGAAAGCTCCACCTAACTTGGATAATCGATCAATGACTACATCGGCACCTGCACTAAGAGCAGCAAGAACAGTATTCACCATGTCAATACCTTTCTGAGTTCTGGTGAACATGGCAACCAGAGAGCCAAGCAGCACTACAATGGCACCAATACCGGTGGCAATAAGAGCAACTTTGAAAAGCTTCAGAGCAGTGGAGGAAAGATTGGTAGCAATTGCCACCGCTTTTTGAGTTCCTGAAAATGCTTGAGCTTGAGCACGACCTTCTTTGTAGCTTTTCCCGATATCCAGAACATCTGATTTCACGGCCTTAAAGACAGGACCTACGATATTCATGACATCAGTGAGTAGAGATTGAGCACGACCAAACAATGTGGTTTCTCCAAGAGCTTCCTTCATTCCTTCGGCATAATTTCCAACGTTCCTGCGGTTGTCACCTGTTTGGCTCTCCAGGTCTTTTAATGTTGCAGTGAGTTCAGTCTTCTTCTTGGCCAGCTTATCAGCTTCTGCTGAATTTACACCATAGAGGTTTGCTTGCTTTGCCCATTCCTTGGAAACGACTGATAAAGCAGCACGGCCCTGGTCAATGGTCTTGATCTCTTTACCTTGCAGGTTGATAAGCTTCCCAAGTTCGTTCTGTGAAGAGTTGTATTCTTTCCTCACGGATTTATACCTGGCTTCCAGTTCTACATATTCCCGGCTGGTGGTATCTCCTGAATCCTTTAGCTCCTTCAGTTTGTTCTTGAGGACATCAGCTTCCTTGGCAAATTCTTTTGATGCAGTGATGGCTCCATCAACATCAATATCCAGTTCAAATATTTTAATCTTCTCAGCCATTATTAAGGTTGTATTTGTTGAAAGGTTACTGTTATTGACACCGTGTCTTCACCAGTAGCTCCGAATTCATCTGTCACGATTAATTTGATAGTGTAGGTCCCGTAACTGTCTTCTGTATTTGGAACATTCAACCCTCCATTTACTCCTGAGTTTCCACTCAAGAAAGCTGAAGAGGTGGAAGGCATGGAAACAATTGACCAGGCATAAGATGTAATAGATCCCGTGGTGTCTGTACTTCCGCTTCCGTTCAGAGAAACAAGAGTGCTGGATTGATCGATAGGAATTTCAACAGTTTGATCTGGTCCCGCATTGGCCACTGGAGGATTGTTCACATACTCTCTCACTGTGACATCAATAGTTCCTTCAACTTCACTCCACTGTTCACTTCCTGCATCCTTGATCTTAAAAGTAAAAGCAGCGGAATGTTCTGCAGTTAGATTTCCTGCATCCTGAATGGTGACATTCCAATCTGCTACATTGATCACTGTCTGAGTAGTAATCACATCAGCTCCATTCTTCAGGAGGATGTTTGAATTAAAACCGCCGGTGAACATGATAGCCATCGGCTGGTCGAACTCAGGATCAAAGTAAGCAGGGTTTGACTGGACCGTGATGTTGTCCACGGTTATGGTCGTGGTGTTTTTATAGCTAATGGTTCTGGAATATACTCCAAGGATAGTAGGAGGTAAGTTCACACTGAAGCCATTCAATTGGATTAGTTCAGCTTTAATGATTCGCTCAGGCCGGTGCTTCAAATTGTTCAGGTAGTAATATTTCCCTGTCTGCTTCAGGTACTTCAGCCTGAAGAAATCAAGGTTATAAATGTCGATCTCGTTCAACTTGAAATCAGCATCAACTTGCTTGGCCCTATCGATAAGTAATTTGAAAGCCTTGTAATACTTATTCAGGAAATACTGCATCTGCATATTTTCCAGAGACAGGAAAGGGATCATTCCGGTGACGGTGATCACATTGGCACCATCAAAAAAGGTTGTTTGAATGCTGGTGTCAACCTTTGAGATCCTGAAGATCTTAACCGGTGATTCTTTATTTTCAATAATTGTTTCTCCATCCTCTTCCTTTTCCTCCCAGATAGGAATCTGGTAAACCGTTTTGTTTTTAAAGGTTCTGGATCTGCTGGTCGGAATCTGGTAAGGAGAAGAAAAAAGATTCTTGGCAGGAGTTGCGTTCTCATTATCGATTGTCAGCACTCCATCATAAACCCGATCAATGATTGATTCGGGATAAGCATAGGTAGCTTCATTCCTCCTGGCATATTGGATGTCATATTTTTCGCCAAGAATCTCATTGAGCTTTTCACTCCAATCTTCAGTGTTTGCTTTATCATTCAGCATCTCCTCGAACTGGATGAAGTCATAGGAGTTGGTGTTCTTCACTGGTTTGATCAGGAGTCCGTATCGCTGCATCACATCCTTCACGAATGCCAGCTGGTCCATTTCCGCAACGAAAGTGGAGAAGTCAATGAATTGCCCGCCGGTGAGCTTTGTGATTTGAATAGTTGAGTAAGCGTTATAATTTATGCTGTACTTCCCGTGAATTGTATCCTGCTGTTCGGGTTCCTGTTCTGCCTGTGATATTTCATAGGTACCCGCTAAAACAAAAGTGAGGATATCACCTGCTTTTACATTCAGGTTGATGGTAACCGTTTTAGATGTCAGATTCTCTGGAAGGTCGATCCATGTCTTTGTTGCACCATTGAGATTAACCAGGAGCCGAACATAACTGTCGTTATTGCTGTATGAGGTTTCAATGGAAAGGCTCAGCTGACCATCTTCAGAAGTGACAAGAGAACCATCAGGATTCATTGTGATGCCACTGAAGCTTCCACTCTGGAAAGTGTGTTGATCTTCGAACCGAATCAAAGGATCATTGCTGAAAGTATTCCGGGAAATGATGTTGGTCTGGCCAGAACCTAAAAGCAAAGAAGTGAGCTCCACATTCTTCACCTCGTAACCTTTAGCCGGTGAAATCACTTCGGTTAAGAAGTCTGTATTCTCAGAAAAGAAAGATCCTGAATATCTCAATCCTGCTTCCTCCCAGATCTTATCCCAAACTGTCTTCACAAAAAGAGAAGGTGCCTGTTCCTCGATCTTTATGGTGCTGAAGCCTGACCTTGGCAGGAATTCACCTAAAGCATAAATAAAGCCTTCAGTATTTAAAAGGCTACTTTCATAGGTGGACTGAGTGAGGTAGTGGTTAAGATCTGAGAAATTCAGTTCGTTCAGTTTTTTCCCCTTGATCCTTTCGGAAAGATCAATTAAGCCGTCATAGATCACCACCTCATAATGAGAATTTGCAGCCTTAACAACTGCATAGCCATTCCGTACCATAGGGATGCCATTCAGGATATAATCACACCTGAGCTTCCGGTAAGGCTTCAGGCTGCTATTTCCGCTCACTCCAAGAAAGTCAAAAGCCTTGACGTTATTCGGAGTCATTGGAAGTTTTGTAGTGTTGGAAAAGTTTGCCTGCCTATCCTTCACTTCTCCGATGTTATTGATCTGGAGGGTGCGGGTGATAGGATCAGGACTCAGGTCCATCTTCCAGCCTTCTATGTACAGGATCTCGCTCATTAAAGGGTTTGAGTATTGAGGGTTGGAAGGATCACGCTCACCTGCAGGCTCGTGAGTTTGTTCTTAGATGACTTGGAGAATGTTCCACTGCCAAGCTCCACCTCGATAAAGTCAAGAGTTTCAAAAGGCTGGTAAAGATCATTTGTGTACAGGTAAACCTTTGGTGAATAAAGCAGCGTATCAAGCAGCTCCCTTTCTTCATTGTTGACAAGCCCGGACATCAGCTCCAGTTCCTTCTCAGCTTGCTTGCCGGTGATGGAGATATTTCCTGTTGACTGGCTGATGTTCTTATAATTCCCTGTCAACCTCTCAAGAGTATCGGTTTTGATATTGTCCAGGTGCAGCTCCATAAAATTCCAATAGGACCATCCACCGGAAGGATTGAGCCACTTGAGCAGCTTGCCACATTCGGCTTCTCTTTTGTCCAGGAACAGGGTGAACTTTATTTGAGTGCCAATCCTGAACTCAAGCTCGTTGACTCCAAGATGTAGCGGGATATCGTTCTCAAAGCCTCCGTTGTCATTTTCTCCATTGGAAACAAACAACCTGTTCACACCTTTGGAAAAGTTGTAAGAAGATGAGATTCCCGTTCTTACGTTCGAAATGGTGACAGCTCTTGAAATATCGGAATAGATTGCAATGTCAAAAGGATATCCCTCGAAGTAGGTAAGATGTGCCACCTCAGTTGCACCGGATGTAAGGAGCTTTAGATCTGAAGGGTTGAATTTCTGTTTTCCTACTTGAGCAGCTGATTTGAGGAAAGGATAAACAACCTGAGTCGTTTGGCTGGTGCCATCTTCCAAAGTCACTTCAATGTCTGCTGTGAGTTCATAGAACAATTTGGAGTCATTGAAAAAGAAAGCAGCTGAAGTGGCCACAAGACTGTCGTTGAAAAGATCACCATTGATCAAGGCTTTAATGATGCTCTTGAAGTCAAAGAAGAAAACTCCGGAGGTATTCGGAAATATCTCAAAGGTATGACCGCCGGTTGAGATGGTTGCCACAGTTGGAACACCTGCATCAACTCCAAATTCAATGATGGAATTGTTATAGGCGTTGAAAGGTGGATTCTGCGGTTGGTTGGTTATTGTGATCATTATTCGTTCTTTTCTTTTTCTGGTGACTCATCTTCTCCCAGGAGCTTATCAACTATTTTCCCGTTCAAATAGCCTATGCCATATCCAATGCAGTATATGCTGGTGATTAGCGCAATAAGTTCAAGAGGGTTCAGTTCCATTAAGCTGCCATTTTTTTGAATACTCCAGTGACTTCACTCACGAAGTTGTTAATATGAAATTCAGTAACCTTATCGATGATCTCCTGAATACGCCTTGGAGTGATCACCGCATCAACCAGATCTGTACCTCCTTGCTTGAAGTAGTTAGTTCCTTCCCTGGCAATCTTCCGGGCAATCAAAAAAGCAAGACTGCTAATCTTTATTCCATCGGGTGTGATGCCCTTATCATAAATCCACTGCTCGATCATCTTCACCGGTGGAAACTTACCCGGCCTTCTACCGTTGACAAGCTGCTCGGTGTAATGCGCTCCCCACAATTGACCAGAGAGCCGCTGTGAACGGTTCTCTGTTTCCCTGATCCAATTCTCCGAAGCTGGCATTCCAAGAGTGACATGCTTCTGGATAAGCTCATCCTTCAGCTTATCGAATTCAGCTTTTAAAATGGCAGCATCGTTGATCATTTCACAAACAGTTCTTTTACGATGTTCCGGAACTTCCGGTGCGCGTTTTTTTCGTTAAGGGCCCAGACGTATAAATGCGAAGGATGAATGGAAGCTTTACGCTCGCTCTTGCCTTCATCACCTATTACGAAAGTTTTCTTCTCTTCCACCGGTACCTGGTAAACATTCAATGTGTCAGGATCTAATCCGAACAGGAACATCCCTTTCTTGTACCGAGCAGTAAGCGCCTTCTTTTGGTGCTGCTCTTTCTTTTTTTGCTGTTCAACTATAACCGCGATCTGTTCACCGAATACTCCCATTCCTATTTCGCATAAAGGTTAAAACTCACACTCAAGCCATCAGCATTAAAGTCAAATACATTCACCACCTCGATACTTTGCCAGAACTCCACATCATAATCACAGCGAAGCTTTTGCTTCATCTCTACCATCACCTTCTGAATCAGTGGCTGGATAAACTTCTCATACTTCTCCTCGTAATCTCCATCAAAGTCTGAAGCTGTCAGCACCATGAAGTTTCCGGTGTATCTTATCCCGAGATCTTCCGACTTCCTCACCACAGGATCCAAGAACAAAACAGTCTCACCATTTCCAGCATCAACAAGAGCATCGGATATAAAAGTTGTAGCATCGATGAGATTCTGGTAATCCCTTCGAGCTGCTTTGAACCTCCAGCCGTAGCCGGTGGCGATATCTTTAAGTTTTTGATTTACTTCCATACTTCAGTTGGTTATATGCTGTCTGTACTTCGCCGCTTACTTTGTCATGCAGCATCAGTGAAAAGACAAGATTGTATTTCCAGTTCTCCACCTCCTCTGGTGATTTTCCGAACTGTTGAGCGATTGATTTAAGAGTATTGAGTTCTCCGAAAGCAGCCAGTCTTTTTACACCGGCCATATCCAGAAGGTCATCAGGATCTCCTCCAAGTGATTTGCTTTCCCGCTCTACCAATTGCTTTAGGTTTGAAGTGATCCAGTTGAGTGCATAGAAGTAGCTGATCACATCCTGTCTCAAATATGTCTCAAGTTTGACGTTGAATACAAATTCAAAACACTCGAAAATGTTCTCAAAAGAGGGTTTTGAAAGGTTGTGCTTGATGTTGGCCACTTGTCCAAATGTTAGCTGACCTAAAGGCGTTGCTTCCTTCTTGGCAAACACTCCTCTCGGCTTCAGGTAAAAAGGATTGCCCGGCAAAGTGAATTGCAGGTATTGCTGTGCAAGGTTCTCATCCTTCAGGTGAAAGAACTGCTTTACTGTTATGTTGTCCAGGTTAAACACGTATTCTGGTGGTTCGTTTTGGTTTTAATCTTAATTTCATTTCGATGTATCGCATCGGGTCAATTGTATGGTTCCAGCCGTCAATTGGCTTTCCGGTCTTTTGCCCGTTCTTGTCTTTGTCCCAGAGATATTTTCTCAGCTCCTTGATCATGTTCAGGCTTCTTGCCGTTACATAAAACTCATCTTCCTGCAGCAGTTGAATTCCGAAGTTGATGGAATCCTTTCCCTTTTCCGTGGGATAGATCTTTACTCCGTGCTTCTTTATTTCAGCAATAGACTTAGGCTCCGCGCTATCTGCATAAATCAGCCTGCTTTGCCCGGTCCTGTCTGGAATAGGTTGCTTAGCAGCCTTGGCAAGGTCTGAGTTCAGAAGGCCTTTTTGATACAGCACTTCATCATACACTCGCTTTCCGTTCCATTCGTATCTGTCAATGAGCGTGGAAGGATCCTGGGTATAACCGAAGTCCATACCTGAAGCGGTATATCTTGCCTCCGGTGGAAGGTTGTCAAGGATCTTCCAATTCTGCAAAACCTGTCCTTCCAGGTTCCCAATTTGCCCTTTGATGTAAACCCGGCACCAGTTAGCCCAATATTCGCTTTTGATGTTCTTTGAATCATCCCAATCACCCTGGGGATCATAAAAGGCTTTATCCATCTTGAAGTATAGATCCTCAAGAGTTTCAGCAGGAAGCGCTTCATTGTCTTCGTAGGTCAAAATCAAAAGCTCACTACTCGGCTCGATGAGCACTTCAGTGTGCGCCCAGAATTCTGCATCCGGGTTGAAGTCGATCCAGATCTCTTTCGAGCGGACCATGAGAGCATCGGCAATTTTAAAAGGAATATGATTTCCCTCGTTGATGAAAAGGATATCCCGCTTCCCTGCTGCTTTTGCTTTTCCCTCTGTGTCAAAGGCTTTGAATTGGATCTTACTGCCATTAGCAAAAGTGTATTCCATTGGGGAACCAATCCAGCCTTCCTCTCTCCACCTTCCGGTGTCTTGCATCACTCCCTTGAAAATATCCACAGGTCCATCCTTGGCCGCGGGTATGGTTTCACATACCACCGTGATCTTAAGCTTTGGAATTTTAGCTGCTTTATCGATGAGAATAGGAATGATCCCATAGGTTTTTCCGGAGCTGGTTCCGCCCTGGATCACCTTCTTTCTCTTTTTCAAAGAACGTAGCTTGTTAATAGCCGTAGTTCGCTTGAACATCACTCATCTGGAAATAAGGGTTGTTCAACTGTATGGGTAAGGCTCTGCTTGTCTGCAAGGCCTAAATCCCTGGCTATGATATTTGCATTGAGGAAACCGGAAGCGGCTCCCTCAAATTTCTGTTTGTAGATAATCTCTCGCGCACGTGTAGTGACCCCGATATAATCTTTGCGTTCCTCGTATAACTTGAACCCGTCGACACTTATGTCAATGAAGTTGCAAAGGCCTTGAAGAGTGAAGGGTCTCATCTTCGGTACCTCTTGAAGTACGATCTTTTCTTTGTCACGGGAAACCTTAATCTTCATCGGCACGGTTTCCATGAGAGGATTGTCCTGGCACCACTCGAAGTATTCGTTGCAAGCTTTGAGAAGAGAGGCGGGAGTTTTGAAGATCTTATCCCGACCGTTCTTGTTGCGCATTTTGTAGTAGTAGTTTCCTTTGGGGGCTGCCATTGATGTTGGTTAAATTTTTACCGGCCTTAGAGCCCTACCTCCTCAGCCGGTTGTTGACCTCTCTTGGGTCTTCTGCTATGTAGCAGGAACAGGATTCGAACCTGTGATCTCCGAGTAATGAGCCCGGCGGGATGGACCAACTTCCCTATCCTGCGATATGTCTTCCCACAGGATCTGGTCCTGTGAAGCGGCTAAGAATTCATTCCTACTTTTCATAAGCGTAGGACAAACCTGAAAATCTCCGTTTGGCAAATGTTTAACAGTGCAATTCATAGCCTAATGTTTTAAAACTCCTGAAGATCTCCCGGCTGTACCGTTGCGCGCTTCAAGGGGAAAGTACTACCCGACTATGAGACAATAGTCTTCGTTTCAGGAGTTTATTCTTAACAAACTTAATAAGAAAAGTAATACAATATATTACTTTTTAAAGATTTTTTGAGATTTTATTAAGATGTTAGAGGTTAATACTATTTTAGATGTAAACGTTTTAATATGACTAAGACTCAGGAAAGCTTTGCTGAAGATCTAATTTCTTTTCTTCGCAAATGGGGAGGAATGGCCCTATACCACGAAACCCGAGAGCTACGCGTTGATGTTCAGAGGCACGACAGATCTTTAGCTGTTGAACTGCTAAAAGATTATGGGCTAATAGAAGTTTATCAGAACCAAGGCTTAAGACTAACAAAAGAAGGTTGGGAATTCCCGGGGTTTAAAGAATACAGAAATGATTTAGAAAAAAGGAGAAGTAGAGAAGACCTCATTCAGGATTTAACCATGACTCAATTGAGGAAAGAAATATTCCATTTGAAAAACTGGTGGTGGATAGGATTAATAAATTTACTAGTTTCCGGGTTTATTGCTTTTCTAGTTGCTAAATACACTACATAGTCGCGACATTTTCTAAAGTATAAAATTGTTAAAGTTTTTTCTCCCTATGAGAACAACATATCAATGTTAACATAATCGCCTGACTATCAACATGATTCTTGTGCATAACTCCGCACTTCTGGTTGAAAATTCTTAACCTTTGGTTAAGGGCTATTATATCTAAAGGTAGTATTTTTGAGACTGTACTTTGAGGTACTAAAAAAGCCGGTAAGTTTGGACACCCCGGCTTTTGATAACTGATTAGCGAATCAATTAAACCATATTTCTATGGATTATTTTTTTGGACTGCTTGGACTAGCAGTATTAATTTTTGCTGTTGCAAAATTGATTAAAGAAGTCCGAAAAACAATTTTCTAACCTTTTAATCAGGACCCATCTGCTAGATCAGGTGGGTTCTTTATTTGTTTATCTGTTGTACAAATATACATACCTACAACCAAATAACAACAACAACAACAACATTTGTTGCAACTTTTTTACACCAGGTATAAATCTATTACCTTCTTGGTCATCTCAAAAGACCAGCAAAAACAAGTCTTATATCCTTTCACTTCTAGCTCTTTGAGGGTTTTTGCCTGCTGCTCTACATGATCATTTTTCAGGAGTTCACCGTTCTTTTTGTAAGGGGACTTTGTTTTTAATTCAATTAACAATCCGGCATATCCTTTTCGCGGTTCCAGGATCAGAAGATCCGGACACTTAAAGCCTGCCTTCTGGATGGATTTATTGCGGACCTGCTGAGGAATTGTGAGCTTCACTGAAGCAATGGTATCGGATAAGTACAAAGTTTTCGGGTATTGAATATCCAGGTAGTGGCAGATGCTTTTTTGAAGTTTAAATTCTGGTTGGCTCTTCATCGGTTAAGTTTTAAAATGGCATATCATCATCGTCATCCTGTTGGGTGTCCCAGGCTTCAGCAAGATTTGAGTTTGGTTCTGGTACCGGTGGAATGAATTCTTCTTCATTTTCTTCAATCTCTTCCCAGCCGTTCAGATCATGGAACTGCATGAATTCAAGTTTACAACCAACTACACAAGCACCAACTTTTCCGTTTCTGAATTTTGCAATATTAATCTCGGCCTGACCTGCAGTTGGTGATCTTTGATCATCATCCCATTCATCAACCTTGTAGTATTCCGGTCGGAGTAGGAACATGATGAGATCCGCATCTTGTTCGATGGATCCCGACTCCCGAAGATCTGAAAGGATCGGCCGCTTCATTCCTCCACGTATTTCGACTGCTCTGGAGAGTTGAGCCAAGGCCATAACAGGAACATCGAGTTCTTTTGCAATTCCTTTGAGCGCTGCAGAACAGTCACTGACTTCCTGCTCCCGGTTCCCTTTGTGAGATTTAATTCTCATGAGTTGGAGGTAATCCACGAATAACATTTCAACTCCCTTTTCCCGTTTCCACTTGGAAGCCTGGATCTTTAACTCGAGAGGAGAGATTGCAGGCTTGTCATGGATGTAGATAGGCAGCTTGGAAAAAGCTTCCCGCTTTTCATTCATCAGCCTGAGTTCAAACTTGTCAACCTTGTTCAAGCTGATCTTCTCCACATTGATCTGGCAGAAGTTGGCAAACATCCGAGCAGCAAGTTCTTTGTCGGACATTTCAAGAGAAAAGATTCCCACGGGAATTCCTCGCTTTGCTGCCGCCAAAGCCTCGTTGATCATGAGTGCAGTTTTTCCCATTCCGGGACGGGCGGCCAAGATGATCAGGTTTGTTTTTTGGTAGCCGTTCAGCTTGTATTGTAAACGCTCCAGTGAACTTGGAACTCCTGTGACTTCTTCGTTTGCTGCTTCGAAGATCTTGTTCACCACGCTTTTGAAGTCGGTAGGTTTTTTAACCAGGAGCCAATCTGAAACTTTATCGAGATTGCTGTAAGATGATTCCAGAAGTTCAAAGATGTCGCTCTCCTCGTTGTAAGCTTCCTTGGTGATTTTATCTCCTACCTCAATTGCTTTCCGCTTCACATACATCTGCTGCAGGATCCTTGTGTGGAATTCCAGGTGAGCAGCTGAAGCAACTTTCTGGCAGAGATCCACAAGGAAAATATTTCCTCCAATGGCTTCAAGCTTTCCGAGTTTGATCAGTGCCTGGGAAACTGTAAGCAAGTCAATTCCTTCGCTTTTTTCGTAGAGATCAACAATCACATCGTAGATTGCCTGGTGCTCCGGTTTGAAGAATATTTTTTCTCTTCCAACAAGCTCAATGAGTTCACTGGCTCCACCGCATCCAATGGCAGCGCCAAGAACGCTTTCTTCCAGATCAAGGGCCTGTGGTATTTTTTTTCCGTTGGTCATGGTTAAAATCTTTCAGGGGCTGTTGAAGTATATTTTTCTGTTTCCGGTTGATGGTTGGTTTGGTTTCTCAACCAGCTTCTGGTCCACTTCCGGAGTCTGGGGAGTAGCTGGTCGGCTTCGAAATCAATTTTGCCTTTGCTGATTTCAATCTCAACCGTGTCGTTGAAGTTATCGATCATATCCTGCCACTGCTTCACCTGCTTTTTATTTTGCATCTCGAAGATGTTTAACTCTTCAGATTTTTCAATTTTCAAAAGCTCAAAAGCGCGGGAGGGAGAGAGTTCACTCTCTCTTTCTTTTACTTTACTTTCTTTTACTTTACTCTCCTTTACTTTACTTTGTGGTTTTTCGCTGTCGAAAACTTCTTTCTTTTCTGTTTTCGGTGTCGGTTTTGCAGTTTCTTTTTGTTTTCTGTCTCGGTTACGCTTACTAAGAAGGCTTTCGAACCGTTCTTGCAATTTTTCAGAAAAGATCAAATCTTCCTCTTTTTGGATTAATTTCAGCATCACACAGTAGTCAATTACCTCTTCCAGAATTTTGGGTTCCACATCAAAATCACCGGCCAATAATTCAATGTTTAAAGTTGTCCATTCGTATTCAAAAAAGTCGGCATCAGTCAAAACCTCCAGCATCATATTCCAAATTGCATAGCCTTGAATTCCATACTTTCTTCTCAGTGCTTTTATCTTAGGATCATTCCTCATGTCGGCATCGTGAGAGAAATAATCAGCGTTTAATTTTTTTGGTCGTGCCATTATAGTGGGGGTTTTTATTCTTAATAAAACAGTCTTTTCATCACGCTGCCATCACTGTACATTTTATCCAGTGGTTTGCTGGCTTCCGGTTCAGATCCATCCCAACCTTTTGGATAGACCCTATTGGCGATCAGCTCTTTGATCCTTCTTACTTCTCTTGAATTCAGTATATCAATTTTCGGTCTGTTGATCCTGACCGCTTCAGTATTTACCCGGTTCTGAATGTCCACCACTTTCTCAAGAAAATATTCTCTTGCCTCTAAAGTAAGCGGCCCCATTCTTTGTTGGTTCTTTGCCAAGGTTCCATCCTTCCTTCTTTGACCTCCGGCTTTCCTGTGCCGGTGTTGTGGCAGCTTCATTTCACGGTAAATAGGTTTAAGCTCTTTTAAAGGCTCCAGATACTTCCATTCTGGAATCTGGATAACCAGGTCGAGCGCTTTATCCTTTGAAGCAAGAGGACAACCGATGCATCCAGTACGGGCATTTTTCTCCTCGGCTTCATCACCACCATAAGCATCGGCTAAAATTGTTGTATTCCATCCTCCATACTTGGGCATAGGAGCAAACACTTTGAGCCAGTCCCACACATTGCAGACCCTCCAATGAAGTATAGGAGCTAAGGTTGCACAAAGATCATTTTGCAAACCTGTTTGATACCAGCCTTGACCACATTCAGCACCATCTTTTGAACAGCTTACATTGATCCGTTGATCTCGAATTGAACTTTCTCCAAGTCTTACTCCGGTAAGCATCAAAACCTTTTCATCTTTTTCATGGATGAATTCTGCAAGTGCTGTCTCCATAGGTTCAACTTTAATCTGGCCGGTGCACCATCGGAAAGTATTGGAAGGTGGAGGAACTCCTCGGCCAAGGATATAAACCAGGAACCGATCATCAAGAGGAGCAGTCACCACTTTCACTTTCACACCTCTTTCTTCAAGCTGCTTTGTAATAATCTGAGAAGAGATCCAAAGCGGTACCAGTTCCATCCGTGTATCGGCGGCAAAAATTGTGAAGGTTTCCGGCTTTGGGATTTGGCCTGTGGCAATGAGTTGAGTCACCAGAGTGACCACTGTTGTACTATCTTTTCCCCAGCTCCATGCAGCAGCCCAATGCCTATGTCTTGAGCCGTATTCTTTTAAGCTTTCAATAGTGAGATCAATTGATTCAGCTACAGTTATTTTTTCGGTTCCGAAGATGTTGAGTTGATCATTCATACTATTATCATTTGAAAAGTGGTAGCATCGAAGTACTGGATATATCCGTTCGTTAAGCAGTCTTCAAATTCACCAGGCCAGTGATGGGATTTCCAATTTTCCTGGCATTCCTCTATTGATTTGAAAACAGAGGCTTCTTTTGGATCTTCAGTGACCATATTGTTCCACTCTGTATTGTGCTTGTGGTACAATTGATCCTGAGTCTCATTACCTTTTCTCCATCCGTATATGAAGCCTCTGTTTTTCATTTTAAAACAGCGATTCGCTTATTGCCATCGGCATCAGAATTGCCACCTGATCTTCATACTCCTGAACCTGTACAAGCATTCCTTTTGAAACTCCGTTGAACAAAACTTTTACTCCAAAGTCTTTAGCCCCATACATAGCATCACAGATGGTTTTCAGATAGTCAGGATGGAAGCCGATAACTTCAGTTGATTTTATAGAATGCTGCTGAAAGATATTCTCGAAATCCGGCACCTTGTCGCCGTGATCTTGGTAATCAAAGAAAGCTTTCCGGCCTTCTTTGTCCACGCATTCAATCCCATCTTCAGTAGCGGTGGCGGTTTGATAGCCAAGGATCTCTTTGAAGCTATCCTTGTGAATTGATTTTCCGTTAAGGAAGTCGTGATCCAATACTCCGGAATATTCAAGGTTTTGTTTCACTACTATGTAGCTGTTGCTCACATAGGCATAACCATCGATGAAGTGAATGCAGTTCATTACCGGCCTCATATCATCATCTGAAGCTGCTAAATGGAGTTTACTTATAAAGTTGAATTTGTCTTTAGCCATGGCTATAAAAGGGTTAATTGATTACTTTGATTAATAGTCCAGACGGTAACAGATCTTCCTGTCACGGGACATTTTTTTGTGTCTACTTCCTGAATGCTTCCAGAAGATTTCAATTCGCTCAAGCGTTTCCATACCTGAGATTCACGAAGACCAGCGGCGGCGGCAATATCTCTGAAGCTCCCTTTGTTGATTTTTCTGAGAGCCTGGAGGATTTTCCGGTGCAGTCTTGACTTGTCCTGCTTGATACTTTCGTGTGCTTCAATAGAGGTTGATTTCATGACAAAAAGAATTTGTTACTGTGTAGGGTATCTCTGGATTTAATCTTCTTTTCCTCCACCAGTTCATCGAGGAAAGGATTGAGTTCGTTTACATGGAAACCACAGTGGCCGCCACTCTCTTTGCTCTTTCGCTTGACCAGGAATAAAAGCATGGCCTTGAGCTTGTTCTTTTCTTCAGGACTGAATTGCATTAATATTGGCGTTTTGTCCAGTGAATAATCTTGCCTTTCCAGTCAGAATTAAACCAGTTGCAGAAGTGGTAAAGAGATTCGAAACCATCATTTTTGGCAACCGATTCCATTTCATTCATATCCAGTACTCGATCATCGATCTTAATCACGGGATAGGTTCCATAATGATCACATAAATCTTCATCTGTATAGATAATTTCAGCCTTCTGAATAGATACACAGGCAATAGTTGGAGCAAATTGAAACCGTCTCTTTGTTCTGTTATTGATTACCGGATGAATTTTCATTCCTACCTTCCATCGATCTTTAGGATCTTCGCGGAAAGTGTGAATTTTAGGCTCAATCATTAGTTCATTATATTCACTCATATCCGTACCTAACATCGACCAGTGCTGTAGGGAATAAGATTCATAATGAGATATGTTGATGTCTTTAATTCCATGAATTAGACCTGCCCATATCTTCTCTACAAAGTGATTTGGTTTGCCAGCAATTTCTTCAGGCATGGACTTTGGCCAGTATGTTGAAAATGATAGTGTCATAATCAAAAAGGTGTTTTATTAAGTTCCATCACCAGACCATTGTCAGCGACTGTCACTGTCTTTCCGGTGGCTTTTGTTACTTCTGTTCTGAACAATACTTCATCACTGTTTCCATCGCTTAAATGGATCAGTACAATGTTGTTCACTTTGCTCAGGTCATTCTTTTTCAGAAATTCGATACAGGTGTCCAGGCTCATGTGAGATTGCATCACCCGGTTCTTCAAAAACTCCATGTCATTAAGCTTCACACGAATTACTTCATGAGAATAATTTGCCTCGATAATGATGTTGTGAAGGTTCCTGAAAGTGTAATGGCTGTACATGGTATCAGTCAGGAAAAGCACATTACCCGTCTCTGGATGGTTGATCAGGAAACCACAAGGTTCTGCTGCATCATGTTCGATCTTGAAGGGTAATACTTTGAAGTTACCAAGGACAAAACCTGTTGGCATTTCAAACTTACATGCCCGATGATTATCATATGTTCCACAAGCTTCATGAGTTCCGATTGTAGCCCAAACATTCACTCCGGCTGCCATTGTTTCCTTGATGCTCTTGGCATGATCTCCATGTTCATGAGTGAGAATGCACCCGACAATTTTGGAGAGCTTAAAACTCACCGCTTGCTTGATCGCTTTAATGTTTACACCGCATTCGATAAGGAGTGCCTCCTCCTCATTTTCGAGGAGGTAAGCATTTCCTTTGGATCCCGTACCTATAACCTTTAGTACCATTCTAAAATCCGGGTCCTGTCATTGTTGATTGTCCGGCTTCCTCAGCCATCGCTTCTTCATAAAGCTTTTGGTTTTCATCTTCATCATTCACCTCCTCGGCCACTTCATACCCCTCTTCTTCATCAAAGCCTATTTCCTGCTTATTGGCGTTCTCCTTGATCTGATGCTTCACGTGAGCTTCTGTCACGCTCTCCCTTGGTTCATCCTCCAGTAAAGCAGCATCATCTGAAGAGTTGATGATACTTTTACAGGCGCGGTTGATCACTGACTTCTTGGCCATTTCACCCGAGAAGTTTTTGTGAGCAGGAGAATTACCGTTAGTGGCTCCCTGCTTCCATGCGTTCTGGATATCTTCCATGGTCATGATGGTAGTGTCAATAGTTCCATCTTCCATAGTGGTTACGGCATATGCACCGATGATCTTCTTATTCAGGCTGCCAAAGCTTTGAGAGTGCTTTGAGATCTTGATACGGCCGTCCTGCTCGATGTTGTACTCGAAGTTGTCACCTTCATAGATCAATACTGCTTTCACATCCTTAAGGCCGAACCTCTTTGCAATTGCTATATTCCCCTGGTAAGAAGTCTGGCATTCCAGTTTGTTCCCGTAGACCAAGAAATAACATTGCTTCTTGATAGGGTTAAGACCAAGAGTCACCATCTTAAGAACCGCATTTGCGATACTTGGAGGAGTGCACACTTCAAGAGCGCTCTTTCCGGATTTGTCCTTCGTTTCCTGAAGGATCATTCTTGCAGACTGAGCTGCATTTATAGGTGAATAATTCTGAGGGAATTGCACCCCTGTTTCCTGAAGTCCCAGGATTCTCTCTTCGATCTTAGCGAAGGTGTCAGTTGACTTTTTTGCTACTGCTGTACTCATAATTCAAGTTTTAGTTAATTACTTTTTCTTTTGTTGATGATACCACGAAGAAGATCTTGTGGTCTTTAGGAGCCAGATATTCCATCTTCTCCCGATCCTGGTCGACAGTCGCAAGAGAGGTAGGGACTCTCCGGACTATCTTTTCACCAAATTTTTGTTCCAGGTAATAGTTCTTTTTACTCATGGCTATACAGCTTCAGCAAGTTCCGGAGCCTCCACACGTAGCTTCTTATCTCCTCCGGAAACTATTAGGTTAATGATCTGTGATTGGCTGTCGATAAGATCCACCACGCTCTCTCTATTGTCGATGAAGATTGGAGCAGATACCCGATAGTGATCGCAAAGAGTATTGATGATATCAATCCCTGCATTGATCTTCGATGCTGTGTTGGCATCTGAAAAAGGCACTCCGTTGATAAGAGCTTTACAAGTTGGGACCTCGCCACCATTCACCTGAGTTTCGAATAATTTGAAGTTCACGAACCGGAACCGCTCGTTGATCATTCCTTCCAGCTTGTCAATCTTAGCTTTGATGAACTGCTCGATAGTGAACTGGTCACGCTCGTAGTCTGCAATCTGTTGAGCCAGATCGGACTCCTCTTTTTGAAGATCAGCAATACGCTTATCAGCTTGCTTGATTTGCTCTTCAGCCTGAAGTCTGGATTTGATCTGAGAAATAGCTTCAAGATATTTGGCCTTCTTCTCTTTCAGATCCTGCATGTCCACACCCTCTTCATTTTTGAGAGCTTCTTCCAGTTCACCGATTCTGGTTTGAATAGTCCAATAGCCGGCATTCTTTTCAAGAATCTCCTCAACAATCTCAGCTTGGGACTTTACCTCAGTGCGGTTCTTCTCAGCTTCCAGTTGAGTCTTGATGTTATCCACCTCACTGTTGAGATTCTCTATAAGTGCCTCACCTTTTGAGATTCTGCCTATCAAGGTTTCAACCTCCTGCTTGGCGGCTTCGATCTTCTCCTTGTTGCGCTTACCTTTTTTGGAAAGTTCTTCAAGGTCCTGCATCTTGGCTTTTTGAAAGTTGGCGAAGAATTCTTTTTTCTTAGCCTCTACATCTTCAGCATCGAAGGCTCTTTCACAAGTTGGACACTTGCAGGCGTTTTCATCCATTTTGAACTCATCAGCATTGCGCTTGTTCCATTCCGCCCGGATGTGGTCGTTCTTTTGCTCATACAGTTCGATATCTCCCTGCTCATTCTTAAGCACTGCCTTCAGCTGGGCCAGTGTTCTTTCAGATTTCTGAAGTGAGTCTCTAGAATCTGAAAGCTGCTTAGTCAGGTTATCAACTGCAGAAGATTCTTTCTGGATATGTCTCTGAGCCTCCTGCCTTGCTTCGAACTCGATCTTCTGAAGGTCACTTTTAAGTGAATAGATCTCCTGCTGCTTGTCCTGCCTTCTGTTCAGGATCTCCTGTTGAGCGGCCACCTTATCAGAAATCTGATTTTCCAGTGAAGCCAGCTCCTTTTCATTGGCTGCCAGATCTCTTCTCACCTCGGTGAAATCAATTGCCTCTGGTTTATTCCTTTGCACCTCATCGATCCTGGTAGGGATCATCTTGATCTCATCCTTCGCCTTTCTGATGGAAGAGGCAATCTGCTTCTGGTACTCCTCAAGAGACTTATTGGTGAGCTTCGACATCAACTTTTCGAAGTCAGGGTTTCCTTTGGCCACATCGTAATCTGTCACACCACCAGTGATGTCTATAAGGACCTGACGTTGGTCTTGCCACTTTAGACTGTTGAAGGCCGTTGGACTGGTGATGAGCTTAAAAACACTTTCGTCAACCAGGTTACTGATCTTGGCAGTGTAATCTCTCAAGGTCATTGGAACATCATTCCAATAGTAAAGGGTTTCATTTCCTCCGAATTCAGATTCCAAAGCACCGCGCTTCTTTACCCACTTTTCTCTGAAGGTTCTTTTGATGTTAATCTCCTCACCGTCTACAGTGATTAATGCCTCAACTTCATGGTCAATCTTAGGGATAGGATTGTTTAAAGGATCAAGAGTTTTGATCTCGAAGTTGGTCCTGTCCGTTGAATCTTTACCGAAGAGAATAAAACAAAAGGCATCAAACACGGTTGTTTTTCCTGTTCCATTCGCTCCATAAATTCCCGTCTCTTTACCGAATTTAATAGTGAGATTGCGAATCCCTTTAAAGTTTACAAGGGTCAGTTTTTTTAAGAATATTGTTTTCATGATTAAAGATTTTTAGTTGATAATGCTTCTTTGGGTGCCCAGCCTCTTCTTATTCTTTGGGTAATTACTCTGGAGGAAATACCTAATTTTTCACTCCATTCAGTTGCTGTTCTCGTTACTCCATTCAGTTCAATAGTCACTGATGTAGTTCTGTTTTTGGATTGCTCGGATTTTGGAATCCATTCACAATTTTCAGGGCAATAGTTTTGATCTGGATCTCTTCTCTCTATGGTCAATCCTTCAGCGTAACCTTTGGAAATTGCCCAGTGGTAAAAGTTCTCATAGTTGTTTTTCCATTCTGGACAAACTTCAATTCCCCTGGCACCATAGTCAGGATAAGATTTGCTGTTGGTGTTATAGCAGCGTTCTTTCATTCCTCCCCAAACCTTGTACAGCTTTAGATTTTTAGATCTCAAACCGTGTGTTGTTTTGGCGGCACTGGTTCTTTCTTTCTGAAGGCAACCACAGCTTTGAGTGTGGCCATTTTTAAGAACTCCTCCACGTACAACTTTTTCATTGCCACAGTCACAGGTACAATTCCAGAGAGAGTCATACCGTTTATTTCTACCGGCAAAGCTTTTTACTGTTAACCGTCCGAACTTGTTAGAAGTCAAATCTTTCATACCACTTGTTTTTGAAAGTTGTTATAATTGATGCTTGCTTCTTGATCTCCGGCTTGTCGGTTGATGAAGTGTCTTATTTCCTCATCTTCTTCTGCTTTCCAGATCTTGAATTCCCGGAAGAAATCATTCATGAATTCCTTCTCCTCGGTGTTCAGTTCATGCAGTCTTTTCCCATTGACCAGCCATCGACCGTCTTTAAAAATGATTTCTAGTTTCATATCTTGAAGAGGTGTTTTGTATTGATGTTCACCCCGGTACTGAAACCGATCATTGCAAAGAGAAAACTCTCATAGGTGGTTGATTTCTCCGGACACTCGTCCAGAAGCTGGTGGTAAAACTTTGCAAGCTCCTCATCGTTATCGATTTCCTGATAGCGATTGTACTCTTCGGTTTTTCCAAAATTGATCAGAGGATTTCCGATCGTGATTTTTTTTAGTACATTTGGTTTCATAATCTTATTGTTGGGTTTATACTCAGTTAAGAGCCACCATGCCGGGTGGCTTTTTTTATTAATATTCCTGACTTTTAAAGACCGTTTTAAGAAGCTGCTTTTTGTACCATTCGACAGATCGGCCGGTATCTCTTTTAATTGGTGCTGCTTCATTCGGTTCCCCTTTGATCAACCTGCATAGCGCATCTTTTTCCTCCTGGGTCAATTGCTCCAGGGAAGGTTTCAAGAATTGATATGTGGCTTCAGCGGTCATTGACTACTCGTTCAGAATTGATTTAAGATCTGTGATAGCTTTACCCGCATCCTCAATGAGATTATTACAGTTAATGATCGCAATACGCATCAATTCGATGATTGCTCTTGAATTGCTTTCAGTTAGGTTGTTATTCCTAAAAGCCACGTCACGGACCGTTGAAGATCCCACTCCAGTCATTCTGGATACATTTGCCCGATCATCCTTACCTGTATAGGTTCTTAGATAATTTGACAGCTTTTCGCTGATCGGGTTCCCGAATTGCTCATTCTTCAACATGCTTTCTTCAGGACTCATTGTTGCTTCTTTCACTACCATTGATATTGATTTTTCTTTCCGGATCTACCGGCTCGTGTTGTTCTACTTATTGACCTGGGCGGCTTCCTTAGATCAAGGTCTGCAGCAGTTACTATGATGTGGCCTTGCATTACTAAAAAGACTACCACGGTAAAAAACTGCTTTGGGTTATCAAGTGCGAGGATGAACTTTCTTGCCACATCTACTGCAGATCTTGCAGACCATTTTTTGCGGATGTTGTACGTATGAGTGTGCACAGTTTTAGGACTGATGAACAGTTCAGAGGCAATCTCTTTTTCACTTAATCCTCTGGCGACTAACTCGGCAACTCGGTATTCTGCTTTTGATAATTCCATACGACCTTTGTATTAATCTTTGCCTCTGGTTTCGCTATTTCAACCTTTTGGCGTTTATTTGTTGTAATACAGTTACAAATATACGCAAGGTTATTCGTAATGTGCAAGTATATGCGTAAAATATTTCAATAAAATATGCAATTTATATGCAAGGATCTGAAATAAAAGAACTTAGAAAGCGACTGAGACTTAGCCAGACTGAGTTCGGAAAGCTGATTGGGGCTAGCTTAAGGTCTGTTCAGAATTATGAAAAGGGAAATACGCAACCTTCTGCGGATGTTTTATTGAAGTTGTTAGAGGTGAATGAGAAGCATCTTGCGCAACTGAAGGATGATCTTGCATATCTCAAAGACAAAGTAGATCCCAACGAAATAAAAGTCAATCAGCCCCTGGAGAATTTCCAGACCAAGGCAGGATCTACATACGAAGAATTACCGAACGGAAAATATAAGGTGAAAGTGCCATTCGTGCCGGTAAAGGCCCAGGCAAGATATCTACATGAATTTACTGATGCAGAATTCATGTCTGATCTGGAAGAGATGACCTTCTTTGTGGACCGCGTTGGAAATGGAAAGTACCTGGCATTCGAGATCCAGAACGACAGCATGGATGATGGCACCATTAATTCAATACCTGATGGAGCTGTAGTACTGGCCAGAGAATTAGGAAAGCAACATTGGACCAATAAATTTCACACTCATTCCTTCCCTTACTGGATCATCGTGCACAAGACCACCATCCTTTGTAAAGAGATCCTGAACCATGACATCGAGCGTGGAGTGATCACCTGCCACAGTTTAAATGAAAGTCCGGAGTATTCCGACTTTGAACTGAAGCTGGATGATGTTCACCAGCTTTTTAATATTGTAAAAAAGACTTTTTAATGAAAAAACTTCTACTCTTATTATTCGTGTTCAGTTTATGGAGTTGTCAGGAAAAAACCGAACAGCCGGAAGTGACACGGGAAACAGTTCTCTTGGATCTTGCTAAGGCTGAAACTTTAGATCGATTAAAATCTCCATCAACAGCTACCTTTATAGACAGCCTTTCCACTATTACAAAACTAAAAGGGGAAGGAGATGATCAATACCGTGTTAATGTTTCCGTAGATGCTGAGAATTCTTTCGGTGCAATGGGTAGAGAAAGATATATGTTGATTTACCAGGACAAAACTGGAGACAGCTTAAGTAAAGAAAATTACGAGTTACTGAATTTTTACGACTAAAGGTGTATGTCCATGGCCGATAAACAAATGCTTCATTTGATCGAGATCCTGAAGAGCTCCGGAAGGATTAGGTTCGGAACGGAGTTTTGTGAGGCAGTCGGTTTATTAAAGCAGAACCTTTACAAAATCCAAAAAGGCGAAAAACATTTCACTCCTGATCATATTGAAAAGGCGGTGAAAGAATATAAAGTAAATGCGAACTGGATCTTCGGTGTAAGTGACAAAATCTTCTTACCCATGGAAACTGCCGCGGATACTAAATAATTGAAATAATAACTTTTTAATGCTGTAAGCCCCTGTAAACAGGGCGCTCTCTGGTCAGGGCAAAACTTAGGATCTGGTGCCGCAAGGTGTGGAGGTTCGAGTCCTCTCGCCCGCACAAAAAGCCTCATCGAAAGATGAGGCTTTTTTATTTTGAAACGTTTAATGGTACCGGATAGGCGAGAGGACGAGAAGTTTATCCTGAGCGCAGTCGAAGGGAGTCCTCTCGCCCGCACAGAAAGCCTCATCGAAAGATGAGGCTTTTTTATTTCAAGATGTTTAATGGTATCGGATGGGCGAGAGGACGAGAAGTTTATCCTGCGACCAATGCGAGAAAACTTTGAGATTTAGGGACCGAAGCCGAAGGGCATTTATAGAAACTTTTCAGCTCCTAAGTTTTAAGTAGGAGACAAATGAACCGGAGAGATTAAAATGTAATTAAGCCCCTGTTCAGGGGCTTAATATTATCATTAGCTCTTATTTCCGTAGGCGGATTTATAAACCGGAGAGTCTTGTGATAGTTTTTAGGCTATTGGCAAACGGTACAATAGTTCTGTAGATCACACTCTGTGCACATCATGCAATTGGCAGAATTAAAATAATCACTCTCATTGCACCCGTAAACCTCTGCAAAATACTCATAGGCTTCCTGGCATTCTTTGGAAGCAGCAGGGATAGGAACAGTATTAGTACTTCCTGCGGGACAGGTAAAAGTAAAATTATAACCAGGATTTACGGCTGCCGCCACTTCTTCTAATTCTTCCTCGTCTTCTAAACCTAACAGTTCACAGGAATAAAAAGCAAGGCTGAGCAAAAGAATTGATAGTAAATAAAATTTTTTCATCAAGTTATAGGTTTTGTTAGAAAGCAATATTCTTCAAATTGACTTTACCTGACAATACCTACAAATAGGTAAATTCATTTCATTATAGCAGCTGTTGAGTTTTCCGTGGATCGTTCCTAGTAAGCTCCCCGGGAAGGGGCAGCAAAATCCTTCCCGGGCTCTTCAATTTTTAGATCCTTACCTCCTCAATCCCATTTGTAAAATTTGATTTCCTGAAAATAAGCTTAAATGCTTTCCGGAAGGAACTTAGTTTAAATAAATATCCCCTGTTACGGTACTTAGTGTAAGCTGATTTTTTGAATCCTGCAGATCTTTTATTACTTCCTGGCCAACAAAACCTTTCTTTTTTTCGGCTTCAGGATCATTGCCGTGGATATTGCCCATGACAGTTTTGGCGGTGTAGGAGCTGTCTTTTACCGGCAGGTTTATTTTTCCGGTAACAGAAGTCAGTTCCAAATGACCTTTGAATTTTTTAATATCTATATTCCCTACCACCAGGTCAATTTTGAAATCCCCCTGCAGGGATTCTGAAGTCAGGTTTCCTGTAACACTGGACAATTCCAGTTCCACACCTTTGGGAACCAGGAGGGTGTAATAGATCTTTTGTTTTAGATCATTATGCTGTCCAAACTGGTCATGGTGAGCTTTTATAAGTTCTTTCATATTCGAGCTGATCTCAATCCCTGAATCGCTGCTGTTTATTTGCAGCTCATATTGTTCGGTATATTTCTCATCTTCTGTATCTACCGAAGCTTCAATTCTTATAGATGGTTTATTCCAGGTCTTCATTTCAATATCTGAAGCAAAAGCCAGTTCTACAGTTACGGGCTGTCCTTTATAGGCAACTTCTTTTTCGACTTTCTTCTGAGCCTGCAGATTAAGGCTAACGAATACCAATAATAATAAACTAAGTGTTCTCATTGTTCTGTTTTTTGATTGATTGATTGAAAAATTCTTTATTTAAAGACGAGGGAAAGGATTGTATGTTGCAAAAGGATGTTGAGAGTGAGTACAAGGCCTTTGGGAGGAAGTGAAGAAGAGATTGTGAAAATGCTGCTGAAAGCTGCTCTTACAGGTTTTGCATTAACACTTTCAAAGGAGGAAGCCATATATCTGAAAAATTTATTGTGCACTTAAAGATCTTGCCATATATTTGCCAGCCCAATTACGGAACGCCCTATAAGTTTCGATTGGAATTTTCAAAATATTTTCCCGGCAGCATCTTTTAGCCGGGGGAGAATCAGAGAAAAATACGGCAGGATTTTAGCCGACAGGATAAGCGCCAAATGGTGCAATTGCAGGAAAATTCCTAAGAAGGGATCTGCTGCAAGGAAGATTAGTTGTGTTGTTTGTGGCAAGCTTCGGTTTGCCTTGGGTTTAGAAGTAAACCAATGAGAAGCTTTTCCCTTTTTTGGGAAGGGCTTTTTTGTTTTATGGTTACGGGCCAAACCTTAGGATTAAAAAGAATGATTTCTTTGAATATTCCTTAAAGGTTCAGGATTCCATATTTTTCAGGATCTCTTCTTTTTTAAAACGGTCGTTAGTCCGCCTGATCTTCTTTCCCGGGTCATCTTTTTTTGTGGGAAAGCCTTCCGGAAATTCAAGCTTTCGGTATTCAGATCCATCTTCGAGGTAAAGACTTCCACCGGGATTATCCTTACTTTTTGCTCCCACAAAGAAATACTTTCCGGTGGCGCGGGAATTTAACTCATTAGGATCTGGATCTATGGATGAAATATATTCCCCGTCTTTTTTTTCTGAAAAGAGGTAAAATTCTTCCTTATCAAAATTCACTATTTCCTTCCCCCCGGGCGTTGTAAATAATTCATATTTCCCTTCAGATTTCAATTCCTCTTCCATGCCAAATGTTATTAAAGATTCCTGATTTCAATTTCAAGATACGGCATTTTTCATCCTGATTACACGTCCTGATATTTGGAAATGAGAAAATTAAGAGAAATTTAGTGTGGAAGGAAATCTGTAAAATTCGGGTCCGTAATTAAATCAGGCAATGGATTTCCATATTTCGCTGTGGGTAAGCAGCTGATATATCAGAAATTACCTACTTGTGGGTATTTCAAAACACTTCCTAATAGGATATGTTTGACAAAAATTTTCCTGATGAAGAAAACCTTAGCTTTTACTGCAGTCCTTTCCTGTCTTTCTTTTAATGCCATTGCCCAGTCCTATATTGGTCTCAGTGTAGATAATTACAGCGGCATTCACGGGGTGCTCTATAACCCCGCATCTATTGTAGATTCCAATTTCAGGACAGATATCAATCTGGCTTCGGTAAGTGTTTTCGCAGGAAGTGACTATTTTGGGATTGATCTTGGCAATGCCTTTGAAAGCACAGAAGGTTTTAATATTGATGACCAGGTGCAAAAATTTCCGAAAGATGACAATCAGTTTTTTGTGAATGTGGACGTGCTGGGTCCTTCCTTTATGTTCAATCTTAATCCAAAAAGCAGCCTTGGAATCACTACGAGGGTGAGGGCGTTTATGAACCTCAACAATGTCAATGGAAAACTATATGAAAATATAGAAGACGGTTTTGATGAGACCGAAAATTTTGATTTTGAACTAAGGGAGCTCTCGGGTACTGTTCATTCCTGGGCAGAGATAGGAGTGACCTATGCCCGTATTCTCATGAATGGCGGAGACAATTTTTTAAAGGGTGGAATCTCCTTAAAATATCTGCAGGGAGCGGGTTCGAATTTTATAAATGCACCGTCTGTGAACGGAGAGTTTAATGCCGAAACCGAATTGATCACCACTTCGGGAACTCTTACCTATGGCAAAACCCCGGGATTTGATAGTGACGATGTTGAGTTCAGTAACTTAAGTTCGGGATTTGGAGCAGATCTTGGATTGATATACGAATACAGACCCAACCAGGGTTTGCAAGAAAATATGGATGTTGTGAGCCATAGTGATTATAAGTTGAAACTGGGAATTTCGGTGACAGATATTGGTAGTATTAGTTATGATGGAAGCACAGTTTCCACCTATGATCTTGATAATGCTGTTCATGAGGACCGGTTTGAAGATAATGATCTTGAAACGGTGCTGGAGGAGGATTACCTGGGAACAGAAGAGCTGATAGATGCTAAAATTTCTTTGCCTACTGCGGTACATGCCCTGGTAGATTATAAGTTCCAACGGCATTTGTTCCTTGCTGTACAGGGATCTCTTTCCCTGGTAGGAGAAGGAACCGAGAAGGCAAACAGGATTTTGAATACAGTCACAGCAGTACCGAGATTTGAATCAAAATGGTTTAGCTTTTACCTGCCCGTGGGAATGCGGCAATATGATGGTTTTACCATGGGAGCCGGCTTAAGGCTGGGACCTCTTAGTATAGGATCGGGCTCTTTGATCTCAAACTATATTTCAGATTCTGCAAAGACCACAGATGTTTATGTAGGGCTTAAGATCCCAATCTACAGATAAGAGCTCGTCAATTTCTGGAATAAAATGGAGCTTGTTTTTCAAGGCAAAGCTTCAGGTTTTGTATAGGCAAAGAAAATTTTCAGCAGAAGTTTAGTTTTTTTGAATTAATTTCAGGAGAACAAAACTTCTCAATGACAGCATTTTACCAAGACCCGAAGCTTCAGCAAAAAATAGAAGCCTTCGCGCCGCATGCCGAAATGATGCCTGCGGTGGTCATTATTCAGCAGCTGGAGCCTTTTACCTCTATTTACATGACTTCCCGGGGCCTTAAAGAACTGGGGATCACTATTGATGAGTTGCGGGCGATGGGTCCTGAATACCTGGAGAGGTTCTTTAACCTTGAAGACAGTGAGGATTATCTCGAAAAACTCAAGCGTTTACTGCAGTGCCGAAACACAGAGGAGACTTTTACCTTTTTTCAGCAGGTGAAGATCAACTCCCACGAAGACTGGGTGTGGCATATTGGTTCTACAAGGATCTTTTATATGGACGGGCAGGGCAACCCTACCCATATTGTAACAACTGCTATTCCTATTGATAAACTCAAACATATTCCCAATAAGGCCGAAAGATTACTGGCAGAGAAAAATTTCTTTCATGACAATTTAACCAAATTCCTTAGCCTTGGAAAAAGGGAGAGGGAGGTTCTAAAGCTGGTGGCGTTGGGTAAAAGTTCGGTGCAAATCGGGGATGAGCTGTGTATCTCTTCCATGACCGTGAATTCACATCGAAAAAGCATAAAGAATAAGCTGGGTATTTCCTCAACCTATGAATTCACATTGTATGCCCATGCCTATGACCTGATTTGATCTTTCTAAAGTTTCTTTAAAAAACCTCTAAAAAATGACATTTTGGAAGCTCCTTCCTAATGACTCATTTCTACCGTCATAGCCCCTCGCTCCTCTGTTAAGCAATTCTGTAAGAGCTTGTAGGAAGGGTGTTAAAGGAATGGTAAGATTTAGCTTCCAGCGGTAATTTTTGGTTGTAAACCTTATATTTACTTCCTATATATATTTGTTAGTCGCCAAAAAAGATTAATAAACCGTCCCCTCATGGAAAAGGATTTTGTAAAAGGAAAGGTCAACGACGGACTTCGGGGTGATGATTCTCCCGAATATTTTGAAGACTCACCTCTTGGATTTTACATTTGCGACCCCCGGGGATCCATTATTTATTATAACAGGGCTGCTGCGGAATTATGGGGCAGAAAACCTGTGCCTGCTTCAGAAGTTTGGAGTGGTGCCTGGAAGTTATTCTATCCCGACGGCACCCCAATGGCTGTGGAAGATTCTCCCATGGCAGCACACTTCAGGACCGGAAACGAGGGAAAACATTCAGAAGTATTAATAGAGCGTCCCGATGGCACTTTTAAAATGCTGCTGGTCTTTTGCCGGCCTCAGTTCAGCAAAGATAAACAGCACACCAATTCGCATTTTACACTCGTTGATATTACCGAGCAGCAAAGAGATCATGTAAAGCAGGCTACTCTTTCGGCTATTGTGGCATCTTCAGACGATGCCATCATCAGCAAGGATCTTAACGGGATTATTACAAGTTGGAACCAGGGTGCAGAGAGGATCTTTGGTTATTCGGAAGCAGAAGCTATAGGACAACCTATTACCATGCTTATTCCGGAAGACCGGTTGGGGGAAGAAAAGGAAATTATTGCCAACATTAAAAGCGGCAAAAGGATAAAACATATTGATACCATCAGGCTTGATAAGAACGGAAGGGAAATTCCCATCTCTGTAACAGTTTCTCCCGTTAAAAATGCCTTCGGAAAGATCGTGGGAGCCTCAAAGGTGGCGAGGGATATCAGTGACAGGTTACAAATTGTCGAAAAGCAGGCTATGCTTTCGGCCATTGTGGAATCTTCAGATGATGCCATTGTAAGTAAAAACCTGGAAGGGATCATTATGAGCTGGAACAGGGGAGCAGAGCAGCTCTTTGGTTATACTGAAGCCGAAATCGTGGGAAAATCAATTACCACTTTAATCCCGGAGGAGCGGCTTAAAGAAGAAAATATCATTTTAGACAGGATTAGGAGCGGAAAGAAGGTAGACCATTTCGAAACAGTAAGGTGCCACAAATCCGGCAGGGAATTTCCCGTTTCTATCACCGTTTCTCCTATAAGAGATGCAAAAGGGAGAGTCATTGGAGCCTCGAAGGTAGCAAGGGATATCAGCGTGCAGGTGGAATCTCAGGAAGCGATGGAGAAATATATCAGCAACCTGGAAACTCTTAATACCGTTGGGAAAAGTATTTCTGAAAATCTTGATGTACAGGGGATCCTGCAGCGGGTGACAGATGCTACAACAAAGCTTACAGGAGCTGCATTTGGAGCCTTTTTCTATAATACTACCGATGAAAATGGGGATAGTTTTAAGCTGTTCACTCTTTCCGGCGCACCCAGGGAAGCTATGGAACAACTGGGAATGCCCAGGCATACAGAAATGTTCATCCCCACTTTTGTAAATAAGAAGGTGGTGCGAATTGACGATATAAGGAAATTTAGCGGGCATGGTAATAATGCCCCCTATAATGGTATGCCCACAGGACATTTTGAGGTGGTAAGTTATCTGGCGGTACCGGTGGTGGCGAAATCGGGAGCGGTCATTGGCGGGCTGCTATACGGGCATCCGGAACCGGATGTTTTTACCGCAGAAGCAGAACTTATGGTGGTGAACATTGCTGCACAGGCAGCGGTTTCCCTTGATAATTCCAGGCTTTTTGAGCAGGTAAAATCCTTTAGTGATAAAAAGGATGAATTTATTGCCCTTGCCAGCCATGAATTAAAGACGCCGCTCACTACTATAAAAGGTTATTTGCAGGTGCTGACTAAGAAAGATAATGACCCCATGTCTAAGCTTTTTATAGACAAATCTCTCTACCAGGTAGAAAAGTTGAATGCCCTCATCGAAGACCTGCTGAATATGTCAAGGATCGAAGCAGGCAGGCTGGATTTCAATCTTGAGATATTTGATATGAGGGAATTGCTGGGAGAGATCCTGGAGACCTTTAGCTATTCGGCAACCACTCATGAGGTTGTGAACAACCTGGGAAGTGAGCCGGTTTTTGTAAAAGGAGATAAGCAGCGGATAGAACAGGCAGTTTTAAACCTGTTGATCAACGCAATAAAATATTCTCCTTCTGCAGATAAGGTATACCTGTCTCTCGAGGTAGTGGGGAAAAATGTTACCGTGAGGGTGAAAGATGAAGGAATGGGGCTCACCCGCGAACAAAAAGAACAACTGTTTACCCGCTTTTACAGAGCAGAAAATACCAAAGGGATCAGTGGACTGGGACTTGGGTTGTATCTCACCAAACAGATCATTGAACGGCATAAGGGAGTGATACAGGTGAGCAGCGAATATGGAAAGGGTTCAGAATTCTATTTTACCCTACCCATGAGAAGGAAAAAGATGAAAAAAGAAAAAGCGGTTTAAGACGGGGAAATATAGTTTTCCCGAATTATACCAGAGAAAAAAATTGCTATGAAAGAGATTTTTATTGTAGAGGATGATGACGGGATCAGGGATTTGATAGAATTTCTCCTGGTGAGTCAGCAGTATGTGGTGAAAACTTTTCCCACGGCAAGAGCATTTAAGAACAACATTACGGGTGAAACCCCGGACCTGTTTCTACTGGACATTATGCTGCCCGACGGCAATGGCCTTGATCTTTGTAAAGAATTGAAGAAGAATTCCAACACCAGCAGTATTCCGGTGGTGCTCATGTCTGCCCATGCCGATATAAACCGCATGGAAGGCGCCGATGATTTTATTGCCAAACCCTTTGATGTGGATGAACTGCTAAACAGGATCGAGAAGCAATTGGCGTGAAATTAGTGTTCAGTGTTCAGTGGTCAGTATTCAGTAATCGGTAGGCAGGTCGGTTACCTTGGAAAGTCTTTTAGGCGGAGAGTTTTTTGGCGACTGCAGCAATCCCCTACCCAAAAGTTAAACGAACACGTCTTTGCGAAGGAGCCTTTTTTGGCGACTTTAGCAATCTCCACTCCGGGAATTCAATTAATACGTCTTTGCGAAGGAGCCCTTTTTGGCGACTGAAGCAATCTCCTCCTCGTGAAGTACTCCCTATACTTTTTAGTTCTAACCAGCAGCCAGTCAAACCATGAGCGGATTGCTTCGCTCCACTGCGTGTCACTCGCAAAGACGTTCCCTGGTTTCGTCTTTGCGAAGGAGCCCTTTTGGCGACTGAAGCAATCCCCTCCTCGTGAAGTACTCCTATAATTTTTAGTGCTAACCAGCAGCCAGTTAAACCATGAGCGGATTGCTTCGCTCCACTGCGTGTCACTCGCAAAGACGTTCCGTGTGTTTCATCTTTGCGAAGGAGCCTTTTTTGGCGACTTCAGCAATCTCCACTCCGGGAATTCAATTAATACGTCTTTGCGAAGGAGCCCTTTTTGGCGACTGAAGCAATCTCCTCCTCGTGAAGTGCTACGTATACTTTGTTGTTCGACACAAAAACCTTTTAATCGTCAAAATGAAAAAACCCATCCGTCAGACAGATCCTTCCATTCAGGATTTAGGTCTGTAATTAATTTTTCCTTTTTAGCTCTGCTGCCTGCTTTTATTTTCTTCTCAAAATCAATGGCTTCAGAAATGTTTGAAAATTGCAGAAAGTAGACCAGTTTGGTGCAGTTGTATTTAGATGTAAAGCCTTTATAAGCTTTTGTTTTATGTTGGTAGACTCTCTTTATTAAATTGGAAGTAACACCAGTATAGATCACTGTGTTATGTGGATTGGTCATCATATAAGTATAAGAAAATACCATTTTACAAGCTTAAATACCTTAAACGTCTTTGCGAAGGAGCCTTTCTCGACTGATGCAAACTCCTCCCCGAAAGTATAACAAACACGTCTTTGCGAAGGAGCCATTTGGCGACTGAAGCAATCTCCTCCCTGTAAAGTACTACCTATACTTTTTTGTTCTAACCAGCAGCCAGTTAAACCATGAGCGGATTGCTTCGCTCCACTGCGTGTCACTCGCCAAGACGTTTAAAACAAAAAAAAAGCTGCCGGAAGGATTTTTTAAAAAGAAAATATTCCTCTTTTCAAAAACTCTTCCTGACAGCCTTAACAACTATCAACAGTCGTAAATATTAAGACAGTTTTGCTTTGATCTGTTCCTTGTTATCTCTAACGAGCGTATAAGCATAATATCCGGCTCCGGCGATAGCGCCCCATTTAAGAAGACTACCTGTCCATTGGATCCCTTTCTTAGCCGCCCAAAGTTTAGCTACTTTTTCACCTGCATCTTTTGCATTTCTCTTTAAGTCCATTTTTTTGGTTTTTTAGATTCAGATACAATATCGTGAAGATTAGGCCTCTTTTCCGTTAAAGGCTTATCAAATAACAGTTTTTTAACCCTCCGCCGGAAAGCTGGAGGCAGTTGGCAGGTGGCAGTTCCATTCATAACTCTATACCTTACTGTTTAAAACCCATTTATCCCGTCAAAACTGTATTTCATCTAAAATTCATACATATTTGAGTGTAAGTGTCTGACTTTTAGGTAAATTTATGGAAGAAACCAACATTTTATCTGTATGAAACTATTAAAGACCTTAGGCCTGTTCACCTTTATGCTGCTGCTGATGGTGGCCTGTGAAGAAAAAGCGGAAAGAACTGCCGAAAATGAAATGGAGACTGCAGAAATTCCCAATGCCGATGAAGCTATGAAAGGCTGGAGCGATGCCTGGAATTCCAACGATTCTCAAATGCTGAAGGATTATTCTGCAGATGATGCCGTATTGCTCATGTGGGGACGACAAATGACGGGAGACAGCCTTAATACCTGGATGGATTCTACTGCCACCTGGATGAAAGACCTGAGAACCACCGCCCTTATGACCGAGAAAGATGATAATTTCGCCTGGGAAACCGGCACCTATACCCACGGCACCTCGAGAAACGATACCCTTTCCATGAGAGGCACCTATACCGTGATCTGGGAAAGAGCTGAAGGTGAATACGAGGGAGACTGGAGAATTAAAGTGATGGACATAAGTCCCGAACAGGAACCCATGCAACCACAGGAACAGCAATAACTACGGCTAACCAGCCTAACCGGGAAAAGCCCTTTCTGAGATCTTCAGGGAGGGTTTTTCTTTTCAGGGAGATCCGGGATTTTTCTTTTAGCCGGCTGGCTCACCTGCTTTCGAAAATGACATTATTCCTTCTTTATAAATTTCTTCCCTGTTAAGCAGAAAAGAAGAAACCTGGCCTCCTGCTTTCGAGAAAGGGTAGTTATTCTCTGTATGTGAGCCAGACCTGCAGCCAAAGCGTTTTTAAAAATGTAAGTTAGGCAGCTACTTCAGAATGCTGCGCAGTCTCAACTGCCCTCAACGCCTGAACAATATGTCTTTGATTATGATAGATCACTACTCTAAAAGTATCTCCCAGCTTCAGTTTTAGCATTGGTGCAATGCTAATGGAAGTTTTGGTCTTGTAGAGACTTACCCGTCTTGCAGCGTCGAGTAACTTCAGCATTTTTTTTTGCTGCTGAAGGAATTTTTCTATCGTTGCTTTGTTCAGCCTGCTTCCGTTGGGGTTGGAGACACTCATGGTCTTCATTGGCTTCATCTTCTCTCCCGGTAGCATCATCTTTGCAAAGTAATTCCCCAGCAGGCCCGACTTGAAAACAGGGTCTTGAGGATGTCGGGCAGCTTTTATCCGCTTATCAATTTCCGGCAGATAGAAGTCTCCGTAGAAGTTGAGATGTTCCAGACATTCCAGAGCACTCCAGCTGTCGGCCGTACTTTTATAGTTGATAATTTGAGGACTCAGGTCCTGTAGCTGCTGTGCGTGGTTGAGGTTTTGGCGGGTGCGTTCAATAAGATCGGAGATCAGCTTTTCTGTTGGTGTTTTCATCTTGTTTGTTTTTATACAAATATCTGATCCTGTGCAGGTTCAAAACATTGATCCTAATCAAGATTTTTTGATGCGCGACAAAGTTTCGGGGGTCATTCTTAAATAGGAGGCGATGTAGCGGTGCGGAACTTCCTGGAAGAGCCGCGGACTGCGTGCCAGTACTCTCCTGTATCTCTCTTGCGGCGAGGAGGTGAGCAGGTCCTGTTCCCTTTCCATTTGCTGATAGACCAGTTGCAGCAGGAGGTTCTGGTAGAGCTGCATATTTTCTTTTGATGCTGAAACCATGTCCAGAAAGGTCTTTTTTGAAATCACTTTAAGACTGCTTTTTTTGATCGCCTGTATGTAAAGGGGAGATGGCTGTTCGCTCACAAAGGAATCCAGCGCTGCGACTATGTCCCCGCTGTATGCAAACCTGATGGTGTGTTCCTCCTCCTCATCGGTAACAAAAGCACGCAGGCTTCCGTCAGTCACAAAATATACCTGCGTGTCTTTACTGCCGCTCACCTTGAGGTATTCATTACGGGAGAGCTCCAGCTCCTTTTCCCAAAGCTCACGTTCTTCGATTTGCTGCAGGAGAATTTCCAGGGGATTCATGCTCTAAATTTAACAATTAGCAATGAACAATAAACAATAAACAATAAACAATAATCAATAATCAATAATCAATAATCAATAATCAATAATCAATAATTCTTTTCCTTAAACCTTGAACATTAGCCATTAGCCATTAGCCATTAGCCTAAGTTTTTCGAAATTGACACTTAATAAGCAATAATCCCTAATCACCATTCCCTAATCACCATTCCCCAATCCCCAATCCCCAATCTCCTTTTTTCTATATTAGTAGCTTTACTTTAAAAAATTCAGAAAATGATAAAGAAATTAATATTTCCGTTATGCCTGCTCTTTATTGTTACTGCCTGTAAAACTGAAAACTCCGCGACTCCTTCAGAAGAGAGAGAAAGAGTGAGAACAGAGTTTGACTCGCTGCTAAGCAATTATTATGAAGATGGTCTTAAGCTGAATCCCATTGCTGCAACCACCTCGGGTGACATGAGGTACAATGACCGCTTTCCCAACTTTCTTTCCCCGACTTTTGAAGACAGTCTTAGAAACTACTACAGCACCTACAGGGACAGGGCGAAAGCTTTTGATGATGCACAGCTTAGTGAAAGTGAACAAATGAGTAAGGAAATTCTATTGTGGGAGTGCAATATGAACCTGGAAACCCTCGAATTCAGCAAGGAGAAATATCTGCCTATTGACCAGATGTGGTCTGTGAACCTGTTCATGGGGCAGCTCGCGAGTGGAGCAGGGGCGCAACCTTTTGATACTGTAAAGGATTATGAGGACTGGTTAAAACGGGTGGATGGCTATCTTACCTGGTTTAATACCGCCCGTGAAAATATGCGGGAGGGAATGCGACAGGGATATGTGTTGCCCGCTGCACTTATAAGAAAGGTAGTTCCTCAAATGGCCGCCATGACCGGCGGGGAAGTGGAGAACCACCTGTTCTTTAGTCCGGTGTTGAATTTTCCTGAAGATTTTTCTGAAGCCGAAAAGCAGGACCTTATCGATAAATACCGCAATATGGTAACCGAAAAGGTCATTCCTGCATATGAGCAGATGCATGATTTTATGCAGACCGAATACCTGGCTGCCGGAAGGGAAACCAGCGGAATCACCGGTATTCCTGAAGGGGAGGAGTATTATAAACACCAGATCAAACTCTACACGACAACTAATATGACTGCCGAAGAGATCCACGAGCTGGGGCTGGCCGAGGTGGCGCGTATCTCTTCCGAAATGGAAAAGGTGAAACAGCAGGTTGGCTATGAAGGAGACCTGCAGTCATTCTTTAATTACGTGCGCAACAATAAGGAACTGATGCCATTTGACACAGCCGAAGAGGTGGTAGCTAACTTCAATGCTATCTACGACCGCATGAGACCACATATTCCGAAGCTGTTCGATATGACTCCCAAAACAGGATTTGAGGTGCGTCGTACAGAAGCCTTCAGGGAGAAATCGGCCAGTGCCGAATATAATCCGGGTTCGCTGGATGGAACGCGCCCGGGAATCTTCTACGTGCCGGTGCCCGATGCAACTACTTATAATGTGTATAGCGATGAATCCCTCTTCCTGCACGAGGCCATCCCCGGGCATCATTACCAGATCTCGCTAACGCAGGAGAATGAAGATTTGCCACAATTCAGGAAAACCCTTTGGTACAGCGGCTACGGCGAAGGCTGGGCTCTTTATTCTGAATCCCTGGGAGAGGAGCTGGGGCTTTATGATGATCCTTACCAGTACTTCGGAATGCTGAGTGCAGAGATGCACCGGGCCATTCGGCTGGTAGTAGACACAGGATTGCACAGCAAGGGCTGGACGCGGGAGCAGGCCATTCAGTATTCGCTGGAAAACGAGGCCGAACCCGAATCCAGTGTGATTTCAGAGATAGAACGCTATATGGCCAATCCCGGGCAGGCATTATCTTATAAGATAGGGCAGCTCAAGATCATTGAGTTGAGAAAAAGAGCCGAAGCTGAGCTGGGAGAGAAGTTTGATATTCGCCAGTTCCACAATGAGGTGCTTGAAACCGGCTGCGTACCATTGCAGCTCCTGGAAAATAAGATCGACGGATGGATCGCTGATGTGAAGGGAACCTAAGTTCTCCAGCAGAAAATAATGAAAAGCCCTTTCTGAAATATTCAGGAAGGGTTTTCTTTTAGTAGGCAGTAAGAAGTCGGCAGTAGGCAGTTTTTGGAAAGTAGAAGAAGGAAGTTAGAAGTACGAAACTTGGAAGTTAGAAGTACGAAGGTAGAAGTACGAATTTTTCAGATTCCGAATTTTGAATCCTGAACCTTGAATCTCCTTGTCATCTTCTTCTCTCACAACATTAACTATAGCAGCAGCAGAACCAAAGCAAATTTGAATTAATTTAACGCTCTAATAACCAAAACTTTGCGTCATGAAGAAAACAATTTTTCTCTTGCCGCCCCGATCTCCTTTTTACCTACTCCCCCTGTTTTTTCTCTTTCTACTTGCAGGCTGCCAGCAAGAAAGCCTGCCTGAAGCCGATGGACTCACGAATTCTGCGGCAGCCAAAGCCGCCAATGATGAAGTGAGGGTTAACACCTTTTACGGGCCGGCTGAGCCTTTCAATGGGGGCGTAGTGCGTACCATGGTCACCATGACCCGTGACGGGGTTCCTGTGGAGATCGGGGTGCGTATTTCAGAAAAGGCTCTTGAGGACCTGCCCGAGGACGGAAGGATCATTAGCCTGGACCTGCCCAATCAGATGCAGGGCCTGACTTTTGAACATGTAGACGTTAACTGGAATCCACACGGGCACGAACCTGAAGTTCTGTATGGAGCAGAGCATTTTGATGTGCATTTTTACATGGTGAGCGAGGAATACAAGATGACTATCACCGATCCTCAAAAAGGAGTGGATTATCCCGATGAGGTCTATCAACCCTTCAATTACTTTCCACCCCCACCACAGGTGCCTGCGCAGTTCCAGTTAGTGCCCAATATGGGCGTTCACTGGACCAGGGCCGATGAGCCGTTTCCATTCACACACACCTTCATTTACGGGTCCTATGACAATAGTTTCATCTTTATGGAACCCATGGTCACCCTGGAGTACCTGTTGGAACATGCAGATGGAACAGCATTCAGCATTGCCCAGCCGGATGAATTCGAGAGAAGCGGTTATTATCCCACCACCTACAAAATGTATTATGATGATAAACACAAAGATTATGTGATAAGCATGGGAGATATGGTGTGGTATGATTGAAGTGTTTAGGAATTTAGATTTACGAAGTTAGAAGTACGAATTAAAGTGTTCAGTGATCGGTGATCAGTGATCAGAAAATTGAAAATGAGTAAATCCTGAATTTTGAATGTTGAATAAACCTGTAAGCTCCTTTTGGGAACCTGCAGGTTTTTTCTTTCCAAACCTTAAACCTTGAACCTTAAACCTTAAACCTTGTACCTAGTATCCCGGAATATTCCTTCCCAGTATAAAATCCCTGTTGATCACGTAAATATCATCCTGCTTTTTGAGTTTCACAACTCCGGGAGTGCCGCCACGGGGACTGGAAGAGACATGTTCATTGCTTAGCAAGTCATCCCCCTCGAAAAAATAGGTTTCCAGCCAGTAATATTTCCCGTCCGGCTCCAGGACATAGGGATGTATGTGTGCCGGCGTATTGCGGCTGGGGTAGTGTCCCGGCACCTGCGTGTAAAAGGTGAATTTCCCGTCTGGTCCGGTTTTAGCCCAGCCTCTAAGGTAACCATGCCTTTTTGCCCATCCTTCCTCGTCGCCACGGGTGGGGTAAATACCTTCTGCGTTGGTGTGGTGGATATATATAACTACGCCCTCTGCGGGAGTTTTTCCGTCGGGTTGATAGATAGTGCCGGTGAGCTTCAGCTTTTTTGCGGCCGACTTAAATTCCGGAAGAGTATCTACGGCAGTAAGTTCCCTGTCACCGTACTCCAGCACGGCCTCACAGCCTTCACAACGCCCACCTACCAGGTGTGGCTCCTCTTGTTGCGAATGTGCGCAGGAGGTGAGTAGCAGGAACAGGAATAGAATGCCGAAGCTTTTTGTCATTTTTGAAGACTTTGTAAATCAGTTAGTTAAGTTAATAAAATTTTGTTTAGGTGCGGCAAAAGATCCGGCTTAGAGCAAGAAGACTTCTTTGTTATGCCAGCTTAAGGATTCCTGTGAGGGATAATATTTTTCCTTTTCTGGCAGGGAAATTTGTCGGCCGGCAAACTGTGATAGCTTAAAATGTGACTCCTCCTCCTCAAGTGTTGGAGAAACCCTGACGACATAATCGGAATTAATTGTAATTAATCCCCGGTCAAAAGCTCGATGCAATGTTGGGGATAAAGCTATGCCATTAGTAATGGTGTCATCTCCCGAAAGACTAAAGGGATAAATGTGACAGGCATCAATCATCTGGACATTGTAAGAGGATTGAATCTTCATTCCTGTTATACAACATGTGTGGTTATATATTCTTGGGACAGTCTTTTTGAAGAGTCCACCACGAACAAATAATTCCTGTTCAAATTCATCTTCTTCTAAAGTTTCTTTTAGACTCTGGATATAATTTTTATAAATCTCTTTGGGTTCATTCAAGATTTGATTTTCGATACTTTCTTCTTCATAGTTTTTTTCACGGCTTGAATAAAGATGTTTAGTTGCAGGAAAATAGTTTTCTAAAATGAGCTGCTCAAACCACATTTGGTTTGGTGTCTCCTGAAGAAGGAAGAATAATTCACGATCAATTTCAGCAAAAGCAATGGATTCTTTTAGGTTTTTAAAACTCTTAATACTATTTGAACTTGTAGTGGCTAATTCTTTCCCTGGTTTACCTACTAAATACCAAAAGGGCTCGGAGCGTAGATGAAAAAAGGGGAGAGAAAAATTCCGCTTATGATTAGTGATTACTAATCGGTTCCAGTTCTGCTTAAAAGCTAATAAAAGATCCGGAGTGATAAATATTCGGTTAGAACTTATTACTCCCCTAGAAATTAGCTGAATAACTGATAGTAATAAGATTGGTTTATGTGGCGCTTTACCCATATCCTTGACATTGGCGCACCTCAATTTCCTGAATTGGTTGGAATATTTAAAAATGGTTTCTTCTGTCATTTCTAACCAATAGCTAATTTCTGACTTTCTTTCAAAATATAAGAGGGCATGGGTTCAAGAAGTTTCCATTCTACACTCATAGGTTTTGCACCTTTTGATTTTATAAATTCTGTCTCACCCAAAAATGTGTAAGACATTGTAAAACCATATTCATCCACGTTTTGTTCCCTTACAAAAAGTAGTATTTTCTTGCCAATCGTTTTATGTTGAATGTATGATTCTCCCTTTGGAGAATTTGGAGAGATGCTATTCTGTGATTGCCAATGAAAAAGGGTTTTATTCACGGCATAATCTTCATACATCGTTGTTGGAGAATATTCTTTTTCGGTTTTTTTAAGTGTGACGAATAAAGCCTCCACGTTTAGCTTCTTGTTAAAAGCGGATCCTTCACGGTTAGAAGATTTTTTACTGAAGGTACTCATTTCGATTGCAGCTAAAATTTCTTCTCTATTATATCTACTGTGGAGCTTTAAAGGGAAAGGAAAACCTAACCGAATATCCTTTTCAACAAATTCAATTTTTTCTATTTGATGTTCAACGAATTCTTGCAACTCTTGAAGCATAACCTTGTTTTTTCTCAACAAAGCCATACTGTCTTTTAAATTTGAAAAATCCAATTTTGGTCCTGCCTCTTGCCAAACATCGTAATGGAGCATTAGCAGCATTTTTTCTTCCTCCTGAGTAAGCAGATCGAGATTGGTATTTTCAGAAGTTATTTTCTGGATGAACTGCAGATAACTTAACGAGTTACATTGGATTAGTTTCTTCTGCATACAGGTCGTCAGTTCTTTTTCCTGAGGCTCCTCAAAATCAGTAATAACCTTTGCATCTGCACATAGTCTTTTCCAGCTTCCTTTCCTGTAAATCTGACGAATCTCAAGATGATGAAATTCTAAAAAATTGTTCAGTGTTAGAGGAAGGGTAGAATGGTGTTTGAACTGCTGAATTTTAGTTAATAGCTGTGGTCTCCTAAATTCAGTTGCCTCTCGGATGTTTCTTAGAATAACTTCCTTAGCTTTTTTCTCCAGTACGATTGAACAACCTAAAGGTAAATGGGGAAATTCATCTTCTATTTCCTTTATGATTGAGGTGTGTGTTTTACCTACTAAGGCCCTGAATTTATGTTCAAAATCGTATTCTGGCCGAGCATTACCAACAAAATCTAAAACAGTTAAGCAGTCTTTGTTTTCCGCAAGTCTAAGGCCCCGTCCTAATTGTTGAAGGAAGACAGTTAAGCTTTCTGTAGGTCTGAGAAAAAGGACGGTATCGATGTTTGGGATATCTACACCTTCATTAAAAATATCTACTACGAACAAATAGTTAATCTCTTTTTTCAGGAGTTGATTTCTCAAGAACTCCCTCTCCGAGCTATTACTGCTAACTAAGTAATTGGCTTTTAATTTAGCTATTGTAAATTTCTCGGCCATGTATCGGGCATGCTCTTGACTCACACAAAATCCTATAGCTTGTACATCATGAACATCTGTCAAATATTCCTCACAATTACGGATGATATCTGATACGCGTCTGTCATTTTCCGTATAAAGCTTTGTCAGTTCTTTTATCTCATACTTCCCATTCCTCCAATTTACTGTTGATAAATCAATAGCATCAGAAAGAGCGAAGTATTGGAAGGGACTTAAAAGCTTACGATTTAGAGCTTCTGGTAGTCGAATTTCTGCAGCAATCTTGTTGTGGAAATCTTCTGCTATGTCTCCTCCATCCATTCTTTCTGGAGTTGCTGTTAAGCCTAAAAGGATTTTGGGCTCAAATCTTTTAAGAATTGGACGATAGCTATCGGCCTTGATGTGATGCACTTCATCAACTATTATGTAATCGTAAAAATCAAGTCTCAAATTGATGGTCTTCAACCGATTGTTCAAGGTCTGAACAGACGCGAAAAGTTGAGTATATCTTTCCGGTTCATTTCCATCTACCCACAATTCTCCAAAGTTGGAATCACGCAAGACATGTTGGAATGTTATCTGCGCCTGTTGTAAAATCTCTTTCCGGTGAGCAACAAATAGGAAATTTGCATTTGGATTTTCTAAATAGAACCTCCTAAAATCAAAAGCTGAGATTACAGTTTTCCCAGTTCCTGTGGCTGCCACCAATAAATTTTTATTTCTATTATGGACTTCTCTTTCTGATTGTAACTTAGACAGAATTTCCTCTTGATAAGGATAGGGCTTTAAGTCGAAGAAAGTGGTAATTTGATGTGATCCATAGGAACTTTGTCTCTTTAAAGCCTTACTTAATTTCTCCCTATCTCTTCCTTTTTGGTATTGTTCAAACTCGGGATCTTCCCAATAAGTTTCAAAAGTCTTTTGAAACTTATCAATAATATGGCTAATTTCCTGAGTTGTTACTTTCAGATTCCATTCCAAGCCATTAGTTAAAGCAGATCTGGAAAGATTTGAAGAGCCAATATATCCAGTATGAAAGCCAGAATTTCTTAGAAAGAGGTAAGCTTTGGCGTGCAGTCGTTCATGTTCGGAATTGTATGAAACCTTTATTTCTGTATTGGGTAAAGAAGATAAATATTCAATGGCTTTTACATCTGTAGCTCCCATATAGGAAGTGGTAATAATTTTCAGACTTTTACCACTGCTTGTAAATTCTTCTAATTCCTTCTTGAAAATTCTAATTCCGGAGTACTTTATAAAAGATACTAACCAGTAGATTTCATCGGCAGAAAGAATTTCTTTCCTCAATTCACTTTCCAATGAGATCCCAACGTTATTTCCGGTAAAAAGTTCACTCTGGCTCATTCGAGTATAAGGAGTTATCTCCTTCAGTCGCGCTTCTAAACTTGAAAAGGGAAAATTGAGTTTCGAAAATACAGCTTGCAAGATTCTACCTTCACTTTCCAATAGATTCTCGGATAATTCTACGTTTCCTAATTCCGAGACTAAGAGCTGAATTATTTTATTGGAGAGTTCGATTTGTTTTAGCGGCCGATCTTTTTCTTTGATCTCATTAAGAGCATACTTTATTGTTTCCGCTAGATAAAGACTTAAATACAGCGAAGCTTCTTCTTTGTCCAAAGTCGTTTCGCTAATGTGAAATTTTTCAGAATCAACGGATTCCAATTTATTGGCGACCAGTTTGTTTATTAGCTGTTCGTAGAGTCCTGTTTCGAGGTTCATTGGCTACTTTGAATATAATTTTGAACAATAGGAATGTCGGCATCTGCCCAATCGTACCGTGACAAATCAGTGGGAGATGCCCATTCAACCTTTAAATGTTCTTTTAAATCAATTTCAAATGTTTGTAGGGAACAGCGAAATGGAATTAGTTTAATTACTTTATTATTTGGATAGGAGTGAGTACTAAAAGGTAAACGTTCAATTACTTTTATTTCAACACCTAATTCTTCTTTTATTTCTCTTTTTAAACAGGTTTCTAAATCTTCATCTTTTTCAACCTTTCCTCCAGGAAATTCCCACTTAAGTGGGAGGTTCATCTTTTCACTTCTTTGTGCACAGAGAATTTTTCCATCGAGTTCTATTATGCCACAAGTTACTAGGATCACCCTCTTGAATAGTTGTTTCAATAAAAGTAAGAAAATCCTTAAGAAGTATATGACGGGAAATTTCAAACCATCAGAAAAGGAAGTGGTGATTTTAATTTCCACACCTCTTTCTAATCACCTTCCGCAGCAACACTTCGCAAAATTTAAATTTTGAAACTTTTAGGGGGACAGGAAGAATTACCAGTTCAGGCTCAAAGAGAACTGCAGGACTAAACCTCCTATGCCAAACTATTTGAAACTACCGGAGAATGGTAAAGTGTGGAGATTCCGCTGGATCAAATGAAACCTGTCTACCGCGGCCGGGATCTGGACATGCCCACTTTCTCTGCCAATGCCATTCAGGAAATCAGGTTCCTTATAGACAGCAAAAAGCAAAGGGATTTTGAACTATAGAACAACTAAAAAAACCACAGATCACAAAAAAATCTGTGTATCTGTGGCTTTTCAATGACTATTGATCAATTAGCAATGATCACTAAATATGGAATATTTTTAAGCTTTCCCTGTAGGTTTGATGAGCAGCTCGTTCACGTTGACACTGTCCGGTTGGGAGATCGCGTAGAAGACGGCATCGGCGATATTTTCGGGTTCCAGGTGTGGTTCATTCTCATAGCTGTAATCCTTATCCTTTAGCAATTCCTGGTCGGTAATATCATCCCGCAGATTTGTGGCTACGGTTCCGGGTTCAATGGAGGTGACCCTGATGTTGAATTCCGGAGAGAGTTCCATGCGCATTGCCCTGGAAAGTTCAATGATGGCAGCCTTGGAAGCTCCGTATACTGCCCCGCCTTTAAAGATCTCCTTTCCGTCTACCGAGGCGATGTTTACGATATGCCCGCTCTTTCGCACCTTCATTGGCGGCAGGGCCTCATGTATACAGCGCAGCGTCCCTTTTACATTCACCTCGATGGTTTGCAGCCATTCCTCCAGGTGCCGGTTCTTGAGGTAGGTGAGCGGCATGACTCCGGCACAATTCACCAGGATATCGATCTGGCCCATTTCCCTGTGAATATCTTCAAATGCACCCTGCACGCTTTCGGTATCGGTCACATCCATACTCACCACCAGGCTTTCGTGCTTCAGCTCCCCGGCAGTTTCCTGAAGCTTGTGAATGTTACGACTGGCCAGCGCGACTTTACATCCGGCTTCAGAAAGTTTTATTGCGATCGCTCTTCCTATACCGCCGCTTGCCCCGGTCACTACTGCTACTTTATCTTTTAGTTCCATAATATTATCGCTTTCTCTTAATATCAATATATTATTGCTGAAGCTGAGTTAAAAGAGTTTCAAATAACAGGAATTTAACGGTGTGGAAGAATCAATGTTCAATGATCAATTACCGATTAACAATTAACGAGTGGTCAGTGTTCGGTGTTCAGTGATCAAAAGATTGAAGAATTTGATGATTTGAAATTGAGAAGAATGCTTCGCGAATAGCCAATAGCCAACAGCTCAAAATAGAACTCAAAGCTTTAAAAAGAAAAGCTGAAGAAAAAAATCTATTTCCAATGAACCATAATATACTTATCTTATAAAGAAAATGCTACATAGCCGTTTCCTTTTAATTTTAATAGCCCTGATTATGAATGATCTTACTGTTTTTGATTTTAGTGCCACCAAAGACTGGTCGGGTTGGCGGGTAGAGAATGACGTAGTAATGGGAGGGAATTCGTCCAGTAAGTTAGAGCGCAGTGGCGAGGGGAATGCTGTTTTTACCGGCAGGGTCTCCCTTGAAAACAACGGCGGCTTCGCCTCCCTGCAATATCATTTTCCCCCGAAGGATATTGAAGGTTATAAAAAAGCCCTCCTTTACCTGAAAGGGGACGGAAAGACCTGGCAATTCAGGATAAAATCCCGCCTGGAAGACAAAGCATCCTACATATATGAATTCACTACTACCGGAGACTGGCAAACCGTCGAAATGCCGCTACACGAAATGAGACCGGTATACCGCGGCCGCAGCCTTGAGCTGCCAAATTTTTCTTCAGATACCATACAGGAAGTTCGGTTCCTGATCGGTAATAAAAAGGAGCAGGATTTTCGGCTGGAAATAGACAGGATCATGCTACAATGATCAATTAACAAGCACTAAATTCCAAATTCCAAATTTTTTTAGTGGGTAGAGAGCGGAGGCAGGTAACCAAGCTATTTATTTAATTCTTTGTTAAACTCTCGCGATCCTGATAAAAGTCATCCTTTTAAGTGTCAGTAATTCAGAGATTTAGATTCTTAAAATTGAATGTATGATCTGGCTTCTCATTATTTTAGGACTGTTGCTGACTTTCCTGATCTTTCTATTGCTCACACCGCTCATTCTTGTGATCGATACCGAAAAAGCAGAGTATTCCCTCACTTATAGAGGAGTGGGAGGTGTAAACCTCATTCCCGATGCAGAGGAACTGGTCTTTTTGAGGTACAGAATTTTTTTTTTGAAGGTAATTTTTATCCCCTTAGAGCAAAAAGATCTGTAAAAAAGAAAGAGAAGCCCGGGAAGAAGAGAAAGGAAGGAGGAATAAAAATGAGTCGGATGCCTGAGAGGATGTTTAACGTGTTGCGGTCTTTTAGGGTGAGGGAGCTGAGGTGGGAACTTGACACAGGAAATTACCTGCATAATGCACTGCTTTACCCCATCTTTTATCTTTTAAACCTCCAGGATGCTTCGACAGGTATAAATTTTTTAGGTAGAAACGGGATTCGCATTAGAGTAGGAAACAGGTTAATGAGGATGCTGTTTGCCTTTTTCAAATAATCTTTTAAAATGACTAATCATGGAACTGAGATTTGAAGAATTACTGGACAGAATTACCGATTTTATGAGATCGGAGGCGAAAACTGAAACTGTCATTGGACAACAGTTTAAACTGGGAGAATTTACCTGCGTCCCCGTTATTAAGGTGGGGATGGGTTTTGGTTCCGGTGGCGGTGAGGGAGAGGATCCCAAAAAAGGCAAAGGACAGGGGGGCGGCGCCGGCGCCGGAGTGAACATTCAGCCAATAGGCTTCCTGGTAACTAAAGAGGATGAGATCTCCTTTTTAGGAACAGGTGCAAAGACCGGCCTGGCTGCTGTTTTTGAAAAGGTGCCCGATCTTATTGAAAAACTCTCTGAAAAAGCCAATAAAAAAGAGAAGCTTTGATGTGATGTGGATCGCCCATGTGGGATTGAGGAAGTTATTGTACATTACCCTCTTGTCCTCACTTTGATGGTTCTTCATGGTGTCTGGGGAAACAGCTTCAAAAGCGTTTCTTATAACCTGCTTATTCCCAGTCACTAAAAATTTCTCTTTCATTTTAACGCTCTTTCAGCAGGAGGGAATCTCTTATTTTTATAATTTTGGAAATATTCCAATTAATAGGAAAATATCCAAAATGGAGAAGACAAAAGCTATTTTACACCTCGACCTGGATACCTTTTTTGTATCTGTAGAGCGCAAGCTTCATCCGGAACTCAATAACCGGCCGGTGCTGGTTGGAGGGCTGGGGGATCGCGGGGTGGTAGCGGCATGTAGTTATGAGACCCGCCGCTATGGCGTACATTCGGGGATGGCGATGAAGGTGGCCCGGCAGCTTTGTCCGGCGGCTACGGTGATCAAGGGAGAGACTGTCACCTATAGCAAATATTCCAACGAGGTCACCGAGATCATTAAGAGCAAAGTGCCGGCTTTTGAAAAAGCCAGTATCGACGAATTCTACGCCGACCTTACCGGGATGGATAAGTTCTTTGGCACCTACCGCTTTGCCAGTGAGCTGCGGCAGGAGATCATCCGCGAAAGCGGCCTTCCTATTTCCTTCGGACTTTCCCGAAACAAGGTGGTGTCAAAAATAGCCACGGGCGAGGCTAAACCCAATAATCAGCTGCTCATAGAAAGCGGGAATGAAAGGAATTTTTTAGCACCCCTGTCTGTGCGGAAGATTCCCATGATAGGAGCTAAGACCTTTCAGACGCTGCTGGGGCTGGGGGTGAGGGAGATCAAAACCATCCAGGAGATGCCGGTGGAGATGATGGAAAGCGTCCTGGGCAAGAACGGGCGCACCATCTGGAAACGCGCGCATGGAATAGATGATATTCCTATCATTCCGTTTCACGAGCGCAAATCCATCTCTGCCGAACGTACCTTTCACCGGGATACCATCGATATGGTGCAGCTCAACGCCACGCTTACCGCCATGACCGAGAGTCTGGCGTACCAGCTGCGGCGGGGGAATAAACTCACCTCGAATGTGAGTGTGAAGATCAGGTATTCAGATTTTAATACCTACACCAAACAGGCCAGCATTCCCTACACCAGCGCCGACCATATTTTGATCCCGAAGATCGAAGAGCTCTTCCGGCAGCTGTACAACCGGCGGTTGCTGATAAGGCTCGTGGGAGTGAAGTTCAGCGGACTTGTAGGGGGGCATTACCAGATCAATTTGTTTGATGACAGCCAGGAGATGCTGGACCTGTACAATTCCATCGACCGCATTCGCAACCGGTTTGGGGAAGACAGCGTGATGCGGGCATCAACCATTGGCGGCACCAGCATAGGCGGAAGGGCAAATTCTTTCGACGGCGCCCCACCTATGTTGTATGCGCACAGGCAGAGTTAGCCTCCTGCGGAGGCTATTCAAGGTTCAAAATTCAAGATTCAAAATTGGGTTATATGAATGATAAATTATAGTAAGAATAGGATGGAAATTTCCTTTTACGCAGAATAAGGAGCAAAACTTCGAAATTCAGGAGCACCGATTTTTATCGGGGCTCCGCGAAGTTTTGTGACTGGTTTTTCTCCTGCGGAAGCAGGAGGGAAAATTCCTCGGAAAAGGTGTCCTTTTCTTTGCTTCGTTTCTTTTGGACAAGCAAAAGAAATGAAGGGCAAGTAAAAAATAACATGGACTTATAACCAGAGGATCCAGGGAGATCCGGAATAAACCCGGTATTGATTTCCGTGGCCTCTGCGCGAAAATTCTCGTGCTGTTTTTTTCACGCAAAGAGCGCAAAGAAAAATTCGCAGAGAACGCAAAGAGCGAATGGTTAAAAGTCAACAGCCAACAGTCAAAAGCTCAAAAAACATAACTCATAACTCTAAACTCATAACTTAAAAAAGTCCTGGCTCTTGGTTCTTGTAGCGCAGCGGTCTTGCCTCTTGACCTCAAAATATGATAAGAAATGTATTTAAACAACCACACATATTACTCCCTTCGCTACGGCACTTTTCCGGAGAAGGAATTGTGTGATCTGGCAGAAGAGAATAAGGCGACGGCGGTGGCGGTGACCGATATTAACAACACCTCGGCCTGCCTCAGCTTTTTGAAGACTGCTCAAAAATATGATTTTAAAGCCCTTATCGGGATCGATTTTCGCAATGGTGTGCAGCAGCAGTACGTGGGCCTGGCGCGGAACAATAATGGTTTTAAGCAGCTCAACGATCACCTCTCGGCGCACCTGCATGTGGAGAAAGAATTCGCTGCAGCTGCTCCGCCGCTGGAAGATTGCTGGTTTATTTATCCGCTGGAGCAGGTGATAAGGTGTCAAAAATGGCATTTTAGAGAGGATGAGTTCATAGGAGTTTCGGTGGAAAGCCTGCGCAAGCTGAAATTTTCAAAATACCTGCAGCTAAAGCACAAACTGGTGCTGCTGCAAACCGTAACTTTTAGAAATAAGCGGGATTATAACGCCCATCGCCTGCTGCGGGCGATCGATAAGAATATTCTGTTGAGTCAGCTGCCCGAAAACGAGCAGGGTGCTCCCTCTCATAAAATGCTGCCTCAAAACACCCTTTTTGAAGCCTTTGCAGATTATCCTTTTATCCCGCAGAACACGCAGCGCCTCATCGATGGCTGCGAGCTGAACTTTGGCTTTGACAGCGCCCGGCAAAACCGGAATCTGCAGATCTTCAGCAGCAGCAAAGAGGAAGATGCAGAGATCCTGAAGGAGTTGTGCTACAAGAACCTGCCGCGCCGCTACCCCCATGCCACACCCGAAACCTATGCACGGGTAGAGAAGGAGCTGCAGGCTATTATTAGTCTGGGTTTTGTGAGTTATTTCCTGATCAACCACGATATCATTTCCTATGCAAAATCGAAGAATTATCCATTCATAGGGCGGGGGAGCGGAGCGAATTCGGTAGTGGCCTATATCATTGGGATCACCAATGTGGATCCCATTGAGCTCAACCTGTACTTTGAGCGCTTTATCAACGCCCACCGCCACTCACCGCCCGACTTTGATATTGACTTCTCCTGGAAGGACCGGCAGGATGTGACCGATTATATTTTTAGGAGGTATGAACACACTGCCTTGCTGGCGACCTATGTCACTTTTAAGCGGCGGGCGGTGATTCGGGAGCTGGGGAAGGTATTTGGTTTACCCAAGGCAGAGATCGACAAACTGTCTTCGGGATATTTTGATCCCAAAAGCCTGGATGAGATGGAGCAGCTGGTGTTTCGGTACAGCGGGCTCATCGCCGGCTTCCCCAATTACCTGAGCGTACATTCCGGCGGAATTGCCATTTTACAGGAGCCCATTCACCAATATGCCGGTACCTTTTTGCCGCCTAAAGGTTTTGCGACCATTCAGCTGGATATGAATATTGCCGAAGATGTAGGCATCTTCAAATTTGATATCCTCGCCCAGCGCGGATTATCCAAGATCACCGATGCCATTGAGATCATTAAGGAGAATCAGCCCGAAGCGGAAATTGAAGACATGGAGAATATTTCCGCTTTTAAAAATGATCCTAATATCAATCATTTGTTACGCACCGGCGACTGCATGGGGGTGTTCTATGTGGAATCGCCTGCCATGCGCGGACTTTTTCAGAAATTACAAACCGATGATTACCTGGGGCTGGTGGCGGCGAGCTCTATTATTCGACCCGGAGTTTCCAATGGTGGCATGAAAGAAGAATACATCAAACGTCACCGCGATCCCGAAAGAAGAAAACAGGCGCATCCCGTGCTGGCGAAGATCCTGGACGAAACCTACGGCATTATGGTGTACCAGGAAGATGTGCTTAAGATCGCCCACTATTTCGCAGGACTCTCCCTTGAGGAAGCCGATATCCTGCGCCGGGGCATGAGCGGCAAGAAGCGAAATGAGGTAGACTTTCGGCGGCTGGAGGATAAATTTAGAAATAACTGCCGGGAAAAAGGTTATTCAGAAAGCCTTATTGAAGAGGTGTGGACCCAGATCATGTCTTTTGCAGGCTATGCCTTTCCGAAGGGACATTCGGCCTCCTATGCGGTGGAGAGCTATCAAAGCCTTTACCTTAAATATTATTTTCCGCTGGAATTTATGGTGGCCTGCCTCAACAACGGCGGCGGGTTCTATGATGTGGAAACCTATATTCAGGAGATCCGGAAATGCGGCGGAAGGGTGCATGCGCCCTGTATCAACAAAAGCGACCACCATACGGTGATCTGCGGAAAGGATATTTACCTGGGGCTGGGCTATATCAAGGAGCTGGAGATAAAAGTGGTGCAGCGCATTTTAGAGGATCGAAATTTCTTCGGAAGCTTTAGATCCTTTGATGATTTTATTGACCGGGTGCCCATTTCCATTGAGCAGCTGAGTATCCTGCTGAAGATCGATGCCTTCAGATTTACCGGGGTGGATAAACATCACCTGCTGTGGAAGGCCTATTTTAAACTGAATAAAGGAAAGACCGCTACCGGGCAGGCGTTGCTGTTTAAACCGCCCCACCGGGATTTTGACCTGCCAGAACTGTCACATTCTTTTCTTATTGATGCTTATGATCAAATGGAACTCCTGGGCTTCTCCCTGCATGACCATTTTAAGCTCCTCAAGCCGGAATGCTTCCACAACCTGATGCGTCCCGGCGTGGTCAAAGCCAAAGACCTGCAGCAGTACCTGGGGCAACAGATCGAGATCTACGGACATTTGATCACTGCCAAACGTACCCCTACAGTGAACCGGCAGTACATGTGTTTTGGCACTTTCTACGACCGGGACGGGGATATTTTCGATGTGGTGCAGTTTCCCAGGGCTGCAGAGCGATTTCCGCTGCACAGCAAAGGGATCTATTTATGTAAGGGAAAGGTGATGGAGGAACTGGGATATATTTATATCACGATAGACTGGATGGAGCGGCAGGAGACCATAGGAGATCCGCGGTATGTAAGTCCCTCCAAAAAAGGCCTTTTAAAGGTAGAGTAAAAAGATTCAGAATTTAAAATTCAATATTCAAAATTGGAATTTGGTGCTTGAAATTTGATTTTTCAGGAATTGTATAGCCTTCTACAATGTGCAAATAGCTATTTCTGATATGTACAGCACCAACTTTGGTTAGATTTTTGACTACTTTTACTTATATTTATTTACGAACAAAAAATTGAATTATGGCTTTAGAGATAACAGACGCAACATTTGAAGAGCAAGTGCTAAAAAGTGACAAACCGGTAATGGTTGACTTTTGGGCAGCCTGGTGTGGACCTTGTAGAATGGTAGGTCCAATCATTGACGACATCAGTAAAGAATACGAAGGTAAAGCAGTAGTAGGAAAACTGGATGTGGATGCAAACCAGGAATTTGCTGCCAAATATGGAGTGAGGAATATCCCCACAGTTTTGATCTTCAAAAATGGGGAAGTAGTAGGAAGACAGGTAGGAGTTGCTCCTAAAAATACATATGCAGAAGCTTTAGACCAGCTTTTGTAATGGATGATTCCATAAAAAAATAAACAGGCCCGGAATTTTCCGGGCCTGTTTATTTTTGGTCTGATTTACATCACTCCCATTTTCGGGCTAATTCGGTTTTCCAGTCCTGGATATAGGAATAATATTCCTGCCAAATCTCACGGGCTTTTTCCTCGCCGCCCACTTTTTTCATGAATGCATCCCTGAATTTTGCTCCGGTAGGGCTTATTTCATAATCCAGTGTCTTGATACCTTCTTCAAGTTCCCAGATAAATATCATATCCCATTCTCCCGAAACCAGGTCCAGCATCATGTGAGGTCCGGGTAAATTTGATTCCATACCCGTAGCCATGAAATGATCCTTAATGATCGCCTGGGCTTTTTCTTTTTGCCCTGCCTTATATTTCACCTGTACAATCTCAAACCATTGAGGATTTTCAAATTGTTTCGCTTTGGTCTCCTGTCCCTGTGCCGTAGAAGTAAACAGGAACAATGTCCACATCGTCAATAGCATTAAATTTTTCATATAATAAAAGTTTTTGGTTTCCGGTGTATTTAGCTTTAATTTACTAAAAATCAGCTTATTAAATAAGAGTTTAGAAAAATAATCAGGTTTTGGAAGGGTCCGGCTGTTGAAAAGCTTATCTCTATGAACTGAGATTTAATTAATTTAGAAGATTTGACACCACATCTATGCAGCTGGAACAGGAAATAAATAAATCGGAATTTCTTAACCTGGACCTTCTTTCGAGGCAGGTAGTAGAGGGATTTATTTCCGGACTGCATAAAAGTCCCTTCCATGGTTTTTCTGCGGAATTTGCTGAACATAAGGTTTATAACCCCGGAGAGACAACCCGGCATATAGACTGGAAACTTTTCGCACGTACAGATAAGCTTTATACCAAACGCTACGAAGAGGAAACCAATTTAAGATGCCATTTGATCATCGATAATTCGGCTTCAATGCATTTTCCGCAGAAGAAAGTACAAAATCTTGGAAACCTCAATAAAATAGGATTTTCGGTACTTGCTGCGGCCTGTTTGATGCAGATCCTTAAGAAACAGAGAGATGCGGTGGGTTTAAGCATCTATAGTGATCAATATGAATATTATGCTCCCGAAAAAGGCGGCGAACGTCACCGGCGTATGCTGCTTCACGTGTTAGAAGAAACCTTGAAACAACAAAAATCGGGTAAGGAGACCAATACCTATACCTACCTGCACCAGATCGCCGAGAAGATGAAACGGCGTTCCCTGATCTTTCTTTTTACAGATATGTTCCAGGATGAGGTGGAAGAGGATAAGTTGTTCGAGTCCCTGAGACATCTAAAGTATAACAAACATGAATTGATCATGTTTCATGTGTTGGATCGCAGGAAAGAATTCAATTTTGATTTTGGAGATACCCCGCAACGTTTTACCGATGTTGAAACCGGGGAGAAAATTGACCTTTATGCTGAAAATGTGAAGGATAGCTACCGGCAGGTTGTAACTGAATACTTTGATAAGCTGAAATTACGGTGCTCCCGGTACGGGATCAAATATGTGGAAGCAGACATCAATGAGAATTTCAATAAAATTTTGTCCACTTATCTGGTTGAGCGACAGAAGTTTGTTTAAGCAGGAAAAAATTCTTCCAAAATAATTTCAAAAAGGTTTGCTGAATTTAAAATGTGCAGTATATTTGCCCTCGCAATCAAGGAACGCTATTTGTTTAAGGTTGTAAGTTCTTAAAAAGAGTTGGTCTGGTAGTTCAGTTGGTTAGAATACCTGCCTGTCACGCAGGGGGTCGCGAGTTCGAGTCTCGTCCAGACCGCAACATGAAAAAGAAGCTCCTCATTAGAGGGGCTTTTTTTATGGGGTAAAGTGAGCTTTATTATAATTAAGGTCTTTGATGGCGGTCTTTTAAAAAAAAAATCATCTCTTCCGGGCCTAAGGGTTTGCCAGTCATTATTCCTAATCAGTTTTTCTAAAATTTTCATTTCCTTAAACATCCTCTTTAAAATTGGTTTTATAGGGATTCCTAATATCCCCAAGTGACTTCTTTTTCCTTTAGTTGATGATATTTACGATGGTAAATGACCTTGTAATTGTTTAAATTTCAGGAGTTAAAAAAAATAATTTTGTCCAAAAAAATATTTTATGCTGTTGGTTTTGCTATGTTTTTTTAACATAACAATATCTTACATTTGATCATGAAAATGCTGAAAACTGTTAGTATCTCACCTGGAGTGATTTTCTTGTTGCTAATGCTTCTTGGAAGCAGTAGTCCGCTTTTTTCAGCTAATAATTTTATTGAGAATTCTGCCATTCAGGAAGACTCAGTAGAGTTTTGGAGTGATAGTCTGGAAGATGAACAGTTAAATATTTTAAATGACTCCATTCTTCCCTTTCAAAACAATCCTGTTTTTGTCTACGGCTTTTCCGGCTTGTATGGTGAATACGATGCTCTTCTTAAAATCCATAGCATTGCATCCCTTAGCTACGTTATCTCGTGCCGTTCCATTGTTCCCGGTCTGGGCATAAGGGAGTTGATCTATCCGTTCCACGTTTTTCTTTAAATCCTTTTCATAAAAAACTAGAGGTAAATAGCCTTTTAGGTATCTCACCAGTTGATTGATACCTCTTATTTTATGTCTTAATATTTAATTGAAAAAAAAATGAAACTTGATATCATAATTGTGGACCTGATCCTTATTGCAGCAGTTGCATTACCTTATATATTATTTATCCTTTTGGGAAAAAAGGAAGAGGGTGGACTAAAAAGTAAATTTTTCGAAGAGGTTAAAAAAAATGAATTACATCTTCAGGAAAAGGACAAATGGAATACTAACCTTGTAGGCCTTGATAAGGAAAAGGCCAAAATAATTATTGTTCAAAAAAGGAAGGCCGGTTTTGTAACTGAACTTATTGACCTGAGGCAGGTACAGGCATGTAATATTCTCCAGGAGACACAAACCTTGAAATTGAACAAACGAACAGCAAACATTCTCCAAAAAATAGACCTTCAGTTTATTTTATTTGATGGAAGCATTCAAATAATCAACCTGTTCAACTGTGAGGAAACCTTTTCGCAGGAATATGAATTAGTGCATGCAGAAAAATGGAATCAAATTATAAATAGATCTCTGGTCAATCGTCCCAATGTAAATTCTGCAGCATAATAAAATATAGGAGAGGAGCCGTCATTTAAGACGCTCTTCTCCATTTCAATTTCCTCATATTTCTAAAATTCATTTCTTAAATATATAGATGATACTACAAATTATTCTACTCATTGCCGGATTTTTACTGCTGATAAAGGGGGCCGACTGGCTTGTGGAGAACTCGTCGTCCTTTGCCCGTAAAAAGAAAATATCCGATTTGGCTATAGGTCTTACCATAGTTGCTTTTGGAACCTCGGCTCCTGAACTCGTTGTGAATGTGGTTGCGGCCTATCAGGGTCATGAAGACATAGTCTTTGCGAATATAATTGGAAGTAATAACTTCAACCTGTTTTTCATTCTTGGAGTAGCCGGGCTTATATCTCCTTTGCTGGTACAGCATACTACTGTATGGAAAGAGATTCCCATCTCCTTATTTGCGGCTATAGTACTTTATTTTTTAGTCATGGAAGGTTTCTTAAGCAGGTGGGATGCTTTAGTTTTGATCATCTTTTTCCTTGGGTTTTTGTTCTACGTATACAAGCAGCTAAAAGATGTGCCTTCCACTTCTCCCGCACCTTTACAAGAGAAATCAAACCTCAGAATTTTTGTTTTTATTATTCTGGGCCTGACAGGCTTAATAGTGGGTGGAAGACTCGTGGTGGAAAGTGCAATGGATATTGCAGGAAGTCTTGGGATGAGTGAAAAGATTATTGGGATAACTATTGTAGCTGCAGGTACTTCTTTGCCTGAATTAGCTACTTCTGTTATTGCAGCTTTAAAGAAGAACAATGACATTGCTGTAGGCAATATTATTGGCTCCAATATCTTTAATATTTTCTTTATTCTTGGATTAAGTGCGTTGGTGAGACCTATAAATTTCAGTCCGGTTTTTAATATTGATCTATATCTGCTCTTTGCCGGTACAGGGCTCTTGTTTCTCTTTATGTTCCTGGGTGGAAAAAGAAAACTTGAACGTTGGGAAGCCGGGTTCTTACTTATGAGCTATATAGGCTATACCACTTATCTGGTGCTTAAGGAGGTGTAATTTTCTTTTCTCTGATCATTAATTAGTAATTGGATTTTATGAAGAAACAAGGATTTCCTTTGCATTGGAAGATTCTTATTGGAATGTTTCTCGGGGTAATTGTAGGTTTAATATTAGGACAATTTGAATGGGGACCTGGTTTTGGGAGGGATTGGATCAAACCTTTTGGTACTATGTTCATAAATGCCCTGAAGCTTATAGCAGTACCTTTAATACTTGCGTCTCTCATTAAAGGTGTTTCAGACCTTAAGGATCTTTCAAGTCTTTCTAAAATGGGATTTCGTACGATCACTATTTTTCTTTTTACCACCGTCACTGCAGTATCATTAGGACTTCTCCTGGTAAACACCATCAAGCCCGGTTCTTCAATATCTGAAGAAACCAGGAAAAATTTATTGGCAAGTTATGAATCAGAAACTGCCGCAAACATTGAAAAGGCAGATGAACGTTTGGAAACAGGGCCCCTACAGGGGATTGTAGAAATTATACCGGAAAACTTTATCTGGGCTGCTGCAGACAATCGTAATATGCTCCAGGTAATTTTCTTTGCCCTTTTAATAGGGGTAGCATTAATTCTAATTCCTGAGAAATCGGCAAAGCCCTTAAAGGAATTTTTTGACAGCTTCAATGAGGTGATACTTAAGATCATTGATATTATAATGATGACAGCTCCTCTTGGGGCATTTGCTTTACTGGCGGCTCTCGTTATTGATGCCCCAAGTGTAGATCTTTTTGCTGCGCTTGGCTGGTATTCTATTACGGTTATCATAGGCCTGTTCCTGATGATTTGCGTCTATGGAATTCTGGTGTACACCTTTGCAGGCAAATCTCCGTTCCAATTTTTTAAGAAATTGGCGCCGGCTCAATTATTAGCCTTTTCTACCAGTTCAAGTGCAGCGACGCTTCCTGTCACTATGGAAAGAGTAACAGAGCACATAGGTGTGCCTAAAGAGGTAGCAAGCTTTGTTCTTCCCATAGGTGCCACTATAAACATGGACGGTACCAGTTTATACCAGGCTGTGGCTGCTGTATTTATAGCTCAGGCCTTTGGTTTGGATCTAAGTTTGGGAACTCAGTTAGGTATCATAGTAACTGCAACTCTTGCTTCTATTGGGTCTGCGGCAGTCCCCGGTGCGGGAATGGTCATGTTGGTAATTGTACTCGCACAGGCGGGAATTCCTGAAGCGGGCCTGGCTTTAATTTTCGGAATTGACAGGCCATTAGATATGTGTAGAACAGTAGTAAATGTCTCGGGAGATGCAGCGGTTTCAACATTGGTGGCAAAAGCCATACCTACTTATAAAGATGGGGAATGACTTTTAAATAACAGAGGATAAACCGGTCACCCTGACATCGGTCTTTTTAAAAAAAGCCTCCAAATCATCGTTTTTAGAGGCTTTTTTGTTTTTGATATTTTACAGCTTTTTAAAATTATTTAAGGGTTCCCTGTCTATGAGCAAATGATTGGGATCTATTCCCACCAAATCGGGTTCTTTATTCACCTGAATTGTGACCGAATTTTCTCCTGAAGTTATTCTATGCCTTTTTAAGTAAAGTAATTCTCCGAGATCACCTTCGGGAGAGTTGGCGTATACGGCCAGATCAATATAATCCGCAACAGGCAATTCTGTGACCACACCTTTTTCATCTACTGCAATTTTTTTGATCTCAAAATTAAAAGTGACCTCCCATTTACCATTTTTGGAAGGAGTGACAACAGATTCTTTGGCTTCCATTTCCCAGAAAGTATTCTGCGCAAAAAGGTCGTGCAGCAGGTACTGCAGGGAATCGGGGGTTACCTGTTGGAGTTCGGCGTAGAGATCGAGGGTCGTGGGAAGTGGCGGTTCTCTGGACTCAAATCTTTCCAGCAGTCTTTTCAACGCCAGATTCACCTTTTCTTCTCCAATATATTCCTGAACAGTGTACAGCGCGAATGGACCCTTGCGGTAAGCGTTAAATTTATCTGTAGCTCGAAGGAGAGGAACATCGGCGGGGGAGCGCGGAGATTCATACTCCATTCTCATCACGTGTAACAGCGTCTCGAGATGCTCCTTCCCGAAGGTATTTTTCACCAGCATCCACGAGCTGTACCACGCCAGGCTTTCAGTAAGTATGGGAGCTCCTTCAATATAGGCAGGCCTCAGTTCATTCCCCCACCATTGGTGCGCCACTTCATGACCGGTTACAGCAAACGGAAAATCAAGTTTCCGGTGATCTTTTTCGGGTGCAAAGAAGGAAAAACCTTCAGTGTACGACATGGTTACGGGATTACCATTAAGCCCGACTCCGCTTCCGGGAAATTCAACCAGCCTAATCTGGCTGTGAGGATACGGACTAAAATTTTCAGAAAAATATTCCAGCGAGGCTTGAACTCCATGAAGCATTCGCTCAAGATTTCGGGTGTGTCCGGGATGATAAAAGATCTGGATATCGACATCATTCCAGCTCGATTCGTGCAGTTTGTATTCCGCAGAAAAGATCTCGTAATTATGTGTGATCGGAACATCTGTGGCGTAGTCAAAATAGTTGCGATCGTCTTCTTTCCAGCTTCTTTTGAGAGTCCCGGCGGTAATTGCAGTCTGCTCTGAAGATGTACCCAAAACCGCTTCAAAATGTATTTTTTCGGCTCCGCTTATGTCCATGGTTCTAGTGCGGTCATATAATGATGGCACCCTGGACTGCAGCGGCAAACCAAATTTTTCCCTTTGCGCCTTATCACTTATTTCCCGGCCCTCCTTATACCCAATAGCAGGTAATAAATGATAACCAATATAAGTCCCATTTGCAACTACCTCCTGATTTCGGCCATAATTGCTGAATCCCTTTTGATCCAAACGCGCTAAAAATTCCAGCTGAAGGGAATCTCCCGGCAAAAGCGGCTTTTTAAGCCTGTAGATTCTGTGTCCAAGATCATTGTCGATAATGACCGCGGAAGTTTCTTCGGAAAACTTCATTTTTTCAGGATCAACGTCTGAAGTAGTTGAGATATGAAGCGTATCGATCGCTTCGGAAGTTTTGTTCACGAGCTTGTAAGTTCCTTTAATTTCTGCTGCCTGTTCTTCAGGATAAAGTTCCACCTGAAGTTTGACTTCAGAAAGGATTGGCTGAAGCGCATTTTTGAAATTTCCGTATTTATTCTCATAAAGTACCTTCCGTTCTGTTTTCTCAGTGACCGAATTGTAGTCGTTCAGGACATTGGTATTGTAAAACACATATCCTCCGACAAGGAAAACAACCAGAAGGGCCGGCAGGCCAACCTTTGCGGGAGTTCCGGAGAAATTTTCCTTCGCCTGATTATACCTTCTGCTAAATTTAGATTCCTTTCCTCTCACCCAGAACAACCTCGACACCAATGCGAGCAGGATCGCCCAAACCGCCCAATAGAACTTGAACCAAAGCCACGGACCGATTGATGATGCAAAACCACTGATTTCAGAATAAAACCATTCCGGAGCCGCGCCGTAGATCAGCAGGTTGTGATGAAGGTTCATTAGCCCCGGGAAGTACATGTAAAAGAACATGATAAAGAGTACCAAATGCCCCACATACTTCTGGTTGACCAACACGTGAACCAGAAAAGCCACGGCGGTAAAAAGCAGCAGATCAAAAAATCTCAAACCGAAAAGCACTTTTAGATAGAGCATAAGATCAACTGACGGGGAATCAAGTAAATACTGAACAATAAAACCGGTACACATCACCAGCAACTGCAAAAAGAACAGCAGGATCGCAAGACCGAAAAATTTTGAAAGGAACAAGACCGAATCCTTAACCGGGGCAGCATCATTGATCTCGTTCAAGCGTGAGTCCCGTTCTTTCCAGATGAGATCACCGGCGTAATATGTGATCAAAAGTGCAAAGACCAAACCTGTTCCCATGGCTTTGAGAAAGCCAATCACGACATAGGTTGTAGGGATCATAGGCACGCCCAACTGACCTTCAAGGACTTCTTTACTGGCGATGATGCTAAGCACAGCAATAGCCGGATAGATGAGCCACACCATTCCCTTAAACATGCTTCGGAAGGAGCTTAGACTCAGGTAAGTCACCTGCCGGATTTTTGTTCTGAGGTCAAAACTTCTTTGAACCAAGGGTGCAGCAACTCCGTTGCTCCATATCTTTTTTGGAATTTCTGAAGTGCCTGGATTATTTGTCCTGGATTTTCTTTTACTGCCGGTTTGTAACTTAAAACTGAAACTGAAATATGCCCAGGCCAGTAAAACAAAGGAGCCGGCCAGCCAGAACAGCCTGTTTAGAAAGAGGAACTTATCGGCTGCCACAAATCCCGATTTTAGCTCCAGGGGCGTCTGTACCTTCCGGAGTTCCTTAAGAATGGTAAGACCCGAAAGGTCCAGTTTTTTAGCCAAAGCCCATTTTCCAATTTCCCCGGCAAGGATGTCCATCGTGAATAGAGCGATCATAAAAAGCAAGGCTGCTCCAAGAAAGGCGGCCATAGATTTTCTTGTGGCCAGGCTAAGCGCAAAAAGAAAGCTGCTGGTTATTAAAGTATTCGGAATTGCAAAATAGAGAATTGCAGAGGTGTAGGAAGTGAAATAATTAGGCCCAAAATACTCGTGTAAAGCAGGAATGAGCGACGTCAGGAAGAGAGATAAAATAATTACCAGCAAAACCATAAAGTTAATGCTGAGCAGCGCCAGGAATCTTCCACCCAGGTAATTGATCTTTCCCAGCGAAGTGGTGAACAGAAGGGGTTCCATTCCTGCCTGCCGGTCCCTAACAGCTGCATTTCCACAAAGTGCAGCTGTTAACAGCAGGCCGAACATGCTGCTTACCGCTGTGACCAAAGAAACAATGACAGGAGAGTTCAGAAAATAACCGCCCTCTTTGACACTGTCGATCAGCGAAACAGTCGCCAGGCCACTAAAGCCCAGGACTACCACAATAAAGATCCAGGTCGCGGGGCGGCTTAGCTGATACTTTAATTCGAATTGAAAAATTTCCCTGAACCTCATGACAGTACCTCCCTTTCTTTTTGTTGCGCTACTTTTCCGAGAAAACCTGACATAGTACTGAAATAAACATCTTCCAGATCGGGTTGTACAGGATGGAATTCGGGAGCCGGCTTCTCTTCAGAATAAAAATGCACCACCGTTTGCCCCGCAAGAAGCTTTGTAGAAATCACCTGATAATTTCTTTCAAGGGCGGCTAATTCAGTTTTGGCTGAAATTTTCCTCCAGATCTTTCCTTCCAGGTCCTTAACTGATGCTATGGGTTCTGCCTCAAGAAGAATTTCCCCTTTATTGATGATGGCCATGCGGGTGCATAGTTCAGAAACATCTTCTACAATATGAGTAGAAAGGATAACTGCGCTGTTCTCCCCCAATTCACTTAAAAGGTTCAGGAAACGGACTCTTTCCGCAGGATCGAGTCCGGCAGTTGGTTCATCTACGATCATCAGCTTTGGATTTCCAATTAGTGCTACTGCCACTCCAAAGCGCTGTTTCATTCCGCCGGAATAGCCGCCGAGTTTCTGCTTCCGTACATCCCAGAGATTGGTTTGCTTCAGCAGAGCTTCAGTAACATCTTTCCTTTCGGACTTGTTGGTGATTCCCTTCAAAACCGCAAAATGATCAAGAAGTTTTTCCGCAGAAATGCCTTTATAGACTCCGAATTCCTGCGGCAGATATCCAAGGGTTTTTCGAAGCTCTTCCTTTTGCTTCACCACGTCCATACCGTCGAATAGAATTTCACCTTCATCGGGATCCTGCAGGGTCGCAAGAATTCTCATTAAGGTAGATTTCCCCGCCCCGTTGGGCCCCAGAAGTCCGTACATCCCCGGGGGAATTGTGAGAGAAACATCCTTTAGCGCCTGCACGCCATTGGGGTAAGATTTCGAGACATTCCTGATCTGTAAGATTGCTTCCTGATTTGTCATTTTTAGAGATTATGATTGATTAAACAACATTAAAACATCTTCTTCCGGAAGAAAATAAATTGTGACGGAAGCAGGTATTTATGTGACGGCTTTCCGTTCGCATACCAATTGCTGACCTAAATATTAAGATTGACAATCAGGCACTTATGGCTACCCTTATTTTATTTAAGACGCCTTACATCAGGAATTGTAACAGATGAAGGTCCGCTACTCCTTTTACTTACCTGCCTTTCCATTGGTCACATCTTTTAATGCATCTGTCACATAAACTTCCTTTTTAGATGGGTCTGCCATAGACTTGTAGGTGTAAAAAACAACTGTATGAAACCTATCTATTTATTGTTTGTGGGGTTTTTTGTGTACAATCCCGCACTGGCTTTTCAGTCTGAGATCATTGATAACAAACCCGGTGATCCTTTTAATTTTGAGAGGGTTGAACAGGTTTCGGACTCTCTTGCACATTTACTTATTAAGGACAACCTGATAACCGGGATGAGCATAGCCATAGCCGAGGCGGGCAAGGTGGTACTTTCTAAAGGCTATGGCCTCGCCAATGTTGAGCACAAGGTCCAGGCCACTCCGGAAACCGTGTACAGAGTCGCCTCAATAACAAAGCAGTTCACGGCAGCAGTTATATTAAAACTCATAGAAGAGGGCAAAATGGAAATCAGCGATACGCTGGGAAAATATTTTCCTGAATATCCAGCTCATGGTGCCGGAATTACCATTCAACAGCTTCTCAACCAGACTTCGGGAATTGGAAGTAAAAAATATAACACTGAAGTAGAAAAAATTGCAGCCGGAAGGAAAGCGTTTTATGAACTTTCTGAAGAGGAAATAATTGAGATGTTTGCCAATGCACCACTGGACTTTGAACCCGGCGAGCAATTCGCATACAGGAACCAGAATTATATTCTCCTGGGTATGATCATAGAAAAAGTCAGTGGATTGCCTTACGGGCAGTATTTGGAGGAAAAATTTCTGAAGCCACTGGGGCTTGAACAGACCGGGTACTGTGATGAAAGTCGAATTATAGGGAGCAGGGCACAGGGCTATATCTCTGCCAAGGGCGAAATCTTCAATGCACCTTATATCAATATGAAGAATCCCGGCGGAGCCGGGGGCTTATGTTCCACAGTGTTGGATCTCGTTCGCTGGAATCATCTTCTTTATTCGGGACAGGTAGTAAGCCGGGAGTCTTTAGATCAAATGACTGCTTCAGGAATTTTGGAAGACGGTCGCCCCACTGAATATGGATTTGGTTTGAAACTGGGTAAGCTCGGAGATCACCGGAAAATATACCATGGCGGCTCTATCCAGGGCTTCAATTCCAACCTCGAGTTCTATCCTGAAGAAGATCTCAGTATTGCTGTGATGACCAACACAGGATCAGGCCAGGATGAGAAAATATCTGAAGCTTTGGCAAGGGCCGCATTTGGCCTGGAAATTAAAAACAGCGAGCTGTCGGCGGCCGAAAGACAAAAGTATGAAGGAAGTTACATGGTCAAAATTCCCGAAAAGACAATTGAGATCCGCTTCTTCTCAAAGGATGACCAACTACAGGTTGACCTCGCCGGTCAGGGTATTTCCCCGCTGTTGTTCCAGGGGAACAGTAGGTTTGTGGCGGAATTAGACAAGAATTTAGTTTTTACATTTTTGGAAGAGGATCAAGGATTCCCTGAACTTACAGTTGAAATGCAGGGAAAAACATTTTCCGGCACCCGAAAAGATCTTACTTCCATAGAAGATAATTAAAGTGCCCGAAATTCGTCACTTTGGGCACTTCATTCATCACATTTACTATTTTTTCGCAGCTAATTATGTTAATCTTGTTCTATAAATATTGATAATGAATATTCTTAATGCATTTGATTTGAAAAGGGAGTACAGCCTCACAGAAAAGGTGGAGTTCGGTCTTGCGACCCTCTTATTCTTTCTGGGATTTACAGTAATTATTGCTGAAGGTCCAATTCCGTATGCTGCTCTTTGGGGAGTGGATTATCTCTACTTTATTCTTGTCCTTTGTTTTTTTTACTTGTCATTTCTACTGCTGAATTTTGTAGTTGTTCCCACCATAGGAAAGCGCGAAGCCTTATTGCGGAACATGGTCGCCATAGTAGCAATCTTTGGAATTTCCTTTGCTCTTTCCCCGCACCTCGATGATAATGTTCTTATTACTGTCCTGGTAGTGTATTTTTTTATAAAATTCAGTGTCATTTTTCTATGGAGAAGATTCAGGGCCTTTAGAGAGGAAAAAGGCAGCTTTTCTACAGGGATCTTACTTGCTGTTATCTTCTATCTCCTCCTCATGTTTTCAATGTTCTTAGGGGAGGCGCACCCCGGAGCAATAGCAGTTCCGGGCATTCTTGTCCCCTATAGCATTGGATTTTATGTTTTTTCATTTCATAAGCTCTTGCCGGTGGCTGTGCAAAAGAAGCACCCGGTCTGGGATTATGTCTGGAAGACTTTTCTCGTCCTTTTATTTTCGGGCATTCCACTCGGTTTTCTGATATACCTGTTAACCGGGGATGAAGATTTGCCTCTAATAGTGGCGATGCTTAATTTCCCTGTACAGTTTTTCATCACCGCTCCAATTAGCTGGCTTGTTTATAAGCGGCATACAAAGGGGAAGGAAGAAGTGGACAAACTCCAGAAGGAACTGGGACAATCTACGGCAAAATTTGACTTTTTGAGATCTCAGATCAATCCGCACTTTCTGTTCAATGCTTTAAATACTCTTTATGGCACGGCAATCCAGGAGAATGCAGATCGCACAGGGGAGGGCATTCAGAAATTGGGAGATATGATGCGGTTCATGCTGCATGAGAATATGCAGGAAAAAATTTCGCTTGAGCGGGAGATCGAATATCTTGAGAATTACATCAGCCTGCAACGGCTGCGGACAGATCCGAGTCCCACAGTTACCATTCAGGCGCAAATACAGCAGCAATTTGAATATGCGCAGGTCTCTCCGATGTTATTGATCCCTTTTGTGGAGAATGCTTTTAAGCACGGGATTAGTTTCAGGGAAGCTTCTCACATCAAGATAGCGTTGGAGAAGAAGGAAAATACGCTATATTTCGATGTGTACAACAGCAAACACCCCCGGGTGGAAAACGATCCGGAAAAGGACAAAAGCGGGATTGGACTGACAAATGTGAAACAACGGTTGCAACTGCTGTATCCTAAAAAGCATGAACTTTTGATAAGGGAAAATTCAAAGGAGTTTTTCGTTCACCTTACACTTCAGTTGAGTTAGATGAAAGCAATCGCCATAGATGACGAACCTTTAGCACTGGAGGTGGTAAAATCACATGCTTCAAAAGTACCTTTTTTGGAACTCTCGGCGACGTTCACCGATGCCTTTAAAGCTCTCGAATATCTGCAGAGGGAAAAGGTGGATCTCATCTTCCTGGATATTAAAATGCCAGATATCTCCGGAATAGATCTCTTCAGCAGCCTGAGTAAAAAACCCCTGGTCATTTTTACTACTGCTTATTCTGAACACGCCGTGACCAGCTTTGAACTCGATGCCGTGGATTATCTGCTGAAGCCTTTTTCGCTGACCCGGTTTATTAAAAGCTGTAATAAAGCAAATGAATTATTCAATTTCAGAAACTCTGCCGAGCCTTCAGATTTTATTTTTGTTAAAGACGGATATGATCAGCTGAAGATCCACTACGACGACATCCTCTATCTGGAAGCCGCAGGGAATTATGTCACTTTTATGCTGAAGGAAAAGAAAGTGCTTACCAGAAGTACATTTCAGGAAGCCCTGAATCTTTTACCGTCAGAAAAGTTTGTGAGGGTGCATCGGTCATATATTGTCGCAGTGTCGAAAATTGATAAAATTGAGAGGCATCAGGTGACGATTCAGAAGAACACTGTTCCTGTTAGCGGGGCATATAGGGAAGACCTGAATAAAGCGTTGTCGAAAATAAAGTGAGAATTCAAGTAATCCCTCCACCCTGTCTTTATTGTACTGCAATTCGGTGATTATAGAAATGAAGTCTCCGGAGTGGCCTATATAAAAAGTGGAATTGGACGAGTCGTTCGGGCATCAACCAGACAACAATTTGAAAAAGAAGATCCTCAATGGAGGAGCTTTTTTTTATGGAGCAAAAAGGTTATCAATACCCATATATAGGTATTGTCTTAGTTTTTATTTAAAAATATCTTTCCTGAAAATTTAAAGTATATGAAGAGCTGTTTTTACCTTCTTCTTTTTGTTTTGTTGTTGGCCGGATGCGATCCCGCAGATGATAAAATTGAGGAGAACTTAACCGGATCGGAAATATTTGAATCCCTTGATGAAAAAATTCAAAAACTTCTGGATGATCATAATGTAAGTGGAGCACAGCTCGCAATAGTAAGGGATGAAAAACTTGTTTATTCCCAGTCTTATGGATTTGCGAATCTTGAGGAATCTATTCCGGTTACTTCACAATCCCGGTTTCGAATAGCCAGTATTTCCAAGCCTATAACTGCAGTAGCAATATTAAAACTTAAAGAACAAGGTTTGCTTGATCTGGATGATCCTGTTTTTGGTGTAGGTGCAATTCTTGGAACTACCTATGGAAATAAACCTTATGGAGAGGATATAAAGAAGATTACAGTAAAGCATCTTCTGGAGCATAGATCGGGGTGGACCAATACCCCTAATGATCCTATGTTCGCAAATTTGAATTTTACTCATGCGCAGCTTATTGGAGATGTACTGGATAACCGGTCTCTCACAAATGCACCCGGAAGTACAGAGTTTTATTCAAATTTTGGATACAACGTGCTGGGACGGGTTATTGAAGCTATCACCAACAAACCATACAGCACTTATGTAAAACAGGAAATCCTTACGCCGGCAGGAATAACAAATATGGAGATTGGAGGTAATACTTATTCAGAAAGGCTTATGAATGAAGTAAAATATTACACCCAGGAGAATTTTGATCCATACAAAATGAATGTTTCCCGGATGGATTCACACGGAGGTTGGATAGCTTCTGCTGAAGACCTGGTAAAATTGCTTGTAAGAATAGATCGCAAATCATCCAAACCCGATATATTAAGTAATTCCTCCCTTCAGGAATTATATTTTGGATATCAATACTGGTATTTCTTTGGATCCTTACCGGGCACATCAACAGTACTATCAAGAGTGAATGACCGTACCGGGTACGCACTACTTTTGAATTCAAGAACTCTTCCTCCCAACGGAATTTTAGAGGAAATGAACAGCATTGTACGAAATGAACTTATCTCGATCCCTAATTGGCCGAATCAGGATCTTTTTAAGTAGGACTGTGATGCGATATTATATCAAGACTACCATTTTTATTTAGGTTTAGAATTTCCGAAAAATAAATTAGCCTCTAAAACCTATCTAACAATAGTCCCCTTTCTTTTAACGGAAAGGGGACTTTCTTCTTTACCCAAAAAAATTAGCCCAATAGATAAATTCCCTATAAATATTAAGGAAAGCTGAGAATGGTAGTGGTGCCGGTTCCAATTTCCGACTTGATTTCGAGACCTCCTTTTAGTTGTTTCGTCAGGGAATGCATGAGAGACATTCCCGATCTCCTTTTATTTTTATAAAGATCGAAACCGTTTCCATTATCTCTGATCTTAAGAATGTATTTATCAGAATAACTAAAGAAGATCTCCAGTCTTGGCTGATCAGTGTTTATGAAGCCGTGCTTAAAACTATTGGTTATAATTTCGTTGCAGATCAATCCAAGCGAAATAATTTTTTCCACAGGTAATTCCAGGGGCTCAATGTTGTAATCAATAATTTCCTTACCATCCTTAGTCTCATTGCTCCCATTATAAAGAGAAAGTATACTTTCACAGAGCTCCTGAATATATTCAGGTATATATATGCTTATCCTCTGGTTAGGACCGTATAGCTTTTGATGCACAAGAATAATAGAAATAAGACGATTCTTGGTTTCTTCAACCTGGGAATGTTTTTCTCTATTTTCTTCATCCAGGATCTGCATGTCCAGAAGGCTAATGACCAATTGCAGGTTATTCTTTACCCGATGACTTAATTCCTGCAGGAGGGTTTCAATATACAGGTTTCTCTCTTTGATCTGGGACAAAGAATTTTCCAGAGCTTCATGCTTCTCTTTTAATTGTACAGATTGATTTTCTATTTCTAAACTTTTCTTAATGATCTCCTGCCGGTCTTTGGACATCCTGTTCCTAAAATAGATCGTGACATAAGTTGTAAGACCCATGGAATAGAACATGGTGGTCATATGATCAACGGCCGCCTCTCCATTGGAATTATAAGGGGTGATCCAGTGTGGGAAAAAATATTGCAGGAGGAAAAGGGAAAAAAGAAATAAATAAAGACTTCCGGCTATATGTTTTTGATATTTCTTTGGGGTGACCAGGATGAAAACGTTGAGTAAAACAAGAACCAGGTAAGGAACTGTACCGCTAAACCCACTGTTATAAAAATACATGATTCCAAGGATCAGAAATATCGCACTTAAATAATAAACAATGAAGATGCTGGAGAACCTGAACTTATATCTGGAGAGATAAAATAAGTAGAATGCCACTAAACTCCCTATGAAACTTAATCCTACGACTATGAGGTTTAGACCGATTAAATAGTTTAGCAGAGTTCCTACAAGAGCAAAAACCCCAATTGAAAATGCTGAAATATTAAAGATCTTTTCTTCAATTTCGAGTTCAGGACTCCCTCCAAGATTTCGAAAAAAACCTGCCAGATTCATCGATCTGTTTTAATCATTTTTTATCCATTTTAGTCTCGAGGAGAGTGCAATGAGTTCATAGGTTGAATTTACCTTATACTTCCTGAGCATATTTTTTCTTTGAGTTTTAATAGTGTGCTCACTTAAAAAAAGGAAATTACCTATGTCTCTGCTATTGAAGCCTTTTATGAGGAGTTCAATTATTTGAAGCTCCCGGGCACTGGGCTTCACTATACTATCTTCCAACCTGTTTTTTTCAACTTTGTTCAATGCTATTGAAAAAGCCACAAGCAACTGTCTTTCAAGAAAGGGTTTGATAAGATATGTCACGGGTTCTGTTTCCAGGGCTGCATCCAGGTAATTCTTGTCACTGTACGCAGTTACGTAGATTACGGGAACATACCGTTCCTGCTGAATTTTTTTGACAACACAAGTACCGTCATGACTATTGTTCAAATGGATGTCACTTATGATTAAATCAACCGGCTCTTTTTTAAAGATTAAAAGCGCATCCTCCTCGTTATCTACTATGGTAATATCACAGTCGGTATGCTTTTGAAGAATATAGCTGATATTCTCTGCGACGAGAATCTCATCCTCAATAATTAAAATGTTGATTTTCATCTATTAAGGATTTAAAACTTTTAAGTACTTGTAGAGCGTGTCCAAATAAAATAAAATTCCTGATTAAATATGATATGATTTTGTTCCTCTCTAAAATTTTTTTTCAGGTATTTTTAGAGATAAATAAAAGTAGACCACCAGATTTGACCTAACAATACCTATAATTAGGTAAAATAGGGAAAGAGACCGGGGGTTCCTGCCGTTCAAGGGTGCAGGTTTTTATAGGGAAATCTTAATTCTTTCCTCCGCCTGAAAATATTTTCTTCTTTCACAGCAAAGCAGTCATAATATGAGCAGGAGAAAGTACTACTCAGGGGAATTTTGGGCTTAAAAAATACCACTAAAGAGGTATTTTAGGAGAAGCAACTGTAAGATATATTTGTTTATACAGTATAGGCAATGAAAGAACTGGTTGAACAGGACGAAGAATTTAAGGAGGTGTACTTAGCTACCAAAGCAAGTATATTGACCTTAAGTCTGACTATCGTAGCTGTCTCAGCCCTCCTCATTACTTTCATCATTTTCTTATAATAGCCTGAACTCCTTTCCGGATTCTTAACCCTTCACCTGTAGAAGAGTATAAATTGCTCTTATTGATTTTTTATATCTTCAGGATCTATTGCTAACCTTATGAACATATCTCTTTCTATTTCCAAGACCTGTTTTTCAGTTTTCCTCTTTTTTGTTCTGTTTTCTTCCGAGGCACAAATTGCTTCTGAAAAAGAGCAGGCACAGATCGTCGATGAGGTGCTGGAGGACCGGTTTAATAAATTACTGCCAAAATTAATGGACCGTACCAAGATTGACATGTGGATCCTTATTTCCAGGGAATACAATGAAGATCCTGTAATGCGGACCATGTTGCCTGCTACCTGGCTGAATGCCCGCCGCAGGACGATGCTGGTTTTTTACAGGGATAAGGAAATTGATACTCTGGAAAGACTGGCCGTTGCAAGATACGACGTGGGCAAAAGTATTACTTCTTCCTGGGATTCCGAATCACAGCCCGATCAATGGCAGGCACTGCTGGAGATTATTACAGAACGGGAACCCGAAAAAATCGGGCTGAATTTTTCTGAAGATTTTAATATTGCAGATGGAATTGTAAAGACAGATTATGAAGCCTTTATGGCAGTACTTCCTGAGACATACAAAAAGAGGATCGTATCTGCCGAAGCCCTCGCCAATGCATGGATCGAAACCCGTACAGAGAAAGAAATGGAACTGTACAGGGAGCTTGTTGCTATAACAAAAGATATTATCCGGGAGGCTTTTAGTAAAAAGGTCATTACTCCCGGAAAGACCACATCTGATGATGTGGTTTGGCGGATGCGCCAAAAGGTGACAGATCTCGGGTTGGAAACCTGGTTTCATCCCACAGTAGATATACAGAGAAAAGAAGAAGCCCTCAAAGATCATATTGAAGCTTTTTCCTCGGGTTACGCAGACCAGGTGATTTTACCCGGAGATCTTTTGCATTGCGATTTTGGCATCACTTACCTTGGACTTAACACAGACTGTCAGCAACATGCCTATGTGCTAAGGACAGGAGAGAGCAATGCTCCGGCTTATCTGCAGCAGGCACTCGCCACAGGAAACAGGCTGCAGGATATTCTCACCTCTAACTTTAAAACAGGTCGCAGCGGAAATGAAATTCTTGCTGCTTCATTAAAACAGGCAAAGGACGAAGGATTACGACCTTCAATATATACCCACCCGTTAGGGACCTATGGACATTCTTCAGGACCCACCATAGGAATGTGGGATTCGCAGGATGGGGTGCCGGGAGCAGGGGATTATCCTTTATTTCCACAGACTGTTTATGCCATTGAGCTTAACACTACTATTGCGATTCCGGAATGGGAAAAAGATATCCGTATCATGCTCGAGGAAGTTGGTTATTGGGGAGAAGAAGGATTCAGATATATCAATGGGCGACAAACCGATCTCCTGCTGATATCATCAAAAGAGGAGGAAGAGTAAAAGAAGTTCTTCAACAGAGTGTCTTTTTTAATGGGATAATCAGGAAATTTTTCGCTCTGTCTTTTTTCTTTACAATATTGCTCCTTTTGTTCTGAGGCCTTTGCTGGAAAGGCTTCAGGTGCAGAGTGTTTCTTAAAAATTTGGCGTTTATGAGGTAATTCTTTATAATCCCACCCTATGAAAGAAAAACTCCATCAAGAACAATTGGACCATCAAAATGAATTCAGGATCACCGGGATCTCGAGAAGCGGAAATCACGCCGTGATCAACTGGATCCTGGGTCATATTCAGGATAAGGAATTCTGTTTCCTCAATTGTACCGAGCCTAAGTTCAATCCATACGAAACCTGCCGTCCCCTGGGGTCCGAAGAGGATTCCTGGTATACCAATATTCCGGATTTCAATATTGAAGAAGAGCGAAAAGGAAATTTTATTTGGAAGGATTATTTGCTTTACAGCCACGAAGATTCTTTCCTGGGTCCTTTAGAGCATAGAGAATTCAAGAAGAACAGGGAAAGGTGGATAGGAAAAGCGAAAAACAGAAAAGACATCCTTATCATCAGGGATCCCTTCAATCTTTTCGCCAGCCGGAGAAAGGCGGGATTCCTTTTAGGACACGAACCTGAAGCCGGTCCCAAACCCATGTCTGTACATTCCATACGTCGCATTTATAAACAGCATGCAAAGGAAGTTTTAGGCAAATCAAATTTTCTTAAAGATAAGGTGGTCATCAATTTTAACAGGTGGGTGAAGAACCCTGTTTATAGAGAAGCAATTGCTTTAGAACTGGGGCTGGAACACACAGATGAAGGCATGCAGGAAGTGAGCCGGGTAGCAGGTGGCAGTTCTTTCGACGGGACTTCAATTTCTGCAGCGGAGCTTCACCGAAAACTGGAAGAGCGTTGGAAAATTTACGCCCCCGATCCTGCTTTTCAAGGAATATTTGACGCCGAACTTATAGCACTCAGCAAAGAGATCTTTGGTGAAACAGAAGCATTAAAAGCCATTTTGGAATACTCCAAAAAAGAAGAAGAATTTAGCTATCCTGTTTAACTCTATAGATCAAACCGCCAAATTTATAAAAGGTTTAACTTGAGAAGGAGCGGCAGCGGCGGGAATTTTTTAATTCTCTTTGTAGATTGTGGTAAAAAGATATGAACCATAATGAAGAGTATGAGCTGCGGGAGCAACTGGCCGGGCTGTTGTGGGGTGGTTTTGCACCAAATATTATTCTTTTAAGAGAATTCGACCACAGAAAAGCTGGAGTTATTCTTGACGGGCTGCATTTTTCTGCCTGGATCCTGCTGGGGCATATTCGCGCCAGGCACAAAACCTTTCTTCAATTTATGAAACATCCCGAAAAGGAGATAGATCTGTGGCCCAAGGCTCAGTGGCCGGAAAATCATCAGCCAGGCAAAGAGGAATGGAATAAGGCTATTGATGAATATGAAGCCGAATTAAACGAGATGATCGCACTTGTAAAGGATCCGGAAATCCCCCTTTTTGAGAGGCAGTCGAATGGACGGAATTTTTCCTGGGCTGCAATGACAGTACTACATCATACAGGATACCATATTGGTCAGCTTAAAACCATTGGTCGGCAGCTGGGGGTGTGGTAGAAGGCCTTTGTAAATGTTATGAAAAAAGAATTTCCTGGGAAGCGATGATCTCCTTTTTCAGTTTTTCGGCATCTTCGGATGAAAAGCTGCGCCTAAAATTGAATTTTTCCTCCATATTTTCCCTGCCATATCCAAGGTAGTCGAGTAAAGGGCCTGTGATTGTTTCAGCTTTTTCCTTCTGCCCGGCGGTTAAACCTTCGGTCCATTGCCCGTGAGACCCTTTTTTTAAATGCTTCGGATTTTTTTTCTGAAGATGAGAAAAGGAAACCGCTTCTTCTAATTTTGTTCTTTCTTCAAAATTCAGCTCCAGCTGAAGGTAATCCAAAAGCAGGTCAAATTCACGCTGAAAATCGTTCAGAAAACCTTCAAAATAGCAGATGTGAATGTTGCTTTTTTTCTGAAGCCGAAGGTGATCCCAAACATGCCACACCCACTGCTGGAGCAGTTCTTTAAAATTCTTTTCCAGGAATGCCTGCGGCTCGGTTTCTTCCTGCGGAAAATATTTCAGCATATAATCTGAACAAAAATATCTGGATGCAGAAAGCAGCACGTCACGCGGATCTCTGATGATATAGACTTTCCTGTCAAATAAGGAGAAAATGCCTTCAGTTCTTTTACAAACCGGGGAATGCGTCCACACATGATTTGTCTTTTGAAGGTATGTTTCCCAGTTCTCCACTGGCATTTTAAAAATGCTGCTTATGCGGTAGGTGGTTTGAAGATCGGTAATGTCGATGACATCGATATCGGCCTGATTGGGAAAATTCAGCTCCCAGGTTTTAGCCAAAGAGTGTACAGGATGTTGCTGAATGAAACTTTTGGTATTATGGCCGATGGTTTCCAGGAGTTGCTGCAGAATTCGATAAAGCCAGAAATTGCCCGATTTTGGATAACCTATCTGTAGTATCTTCATAGAATAAAATTAAAGCCTCAAAAGGAAAAGGAATTGCTGCATTTTTTTCAGGGTTAAATGATCTCCTTCTGCTTTACGAAGCTTCCTTCCCGAGAAATTACGAAAAAATCCCATTTTTGAATACCTGCTGCTGGGGTTTAGGAAATCTTTAATTTTTTCGCCCTAAACAAGACGTCGGAGTTTGAATCAAGGAATTTATGTTTCAAACGCTACATGTTCATTGTATTGAATATTTACAATCTTCAGCCTTAACCAGGTCCAGTCTTCTTTTTCAAGTTTCCAGGTGGCAGTCATTTCTGAGGGGACTTTAATGCCTTCAAAAGTTTGGTAATCCAGCACTTTCAGAATCCATGGATAACGTAAAGCACCTTCAGTATTATCCTTGAAACGCAAGGCAGAGAATTTTATAAAGTCTCCGGCTTCATTGAAATAGAAGGTCCCTGTGCCTGTTGTCCCTTTATAATTCATTGTTGCCCTTGCAGAAATTTTATCTATAGCTTCCCAACTTATAAATTCGCTAAGGGCAAGGGAAGGGAACCATACCATTTCACCCAGGTAACGCTGCATGCTGCCTTCATCCAGCTTTTCCCCTTTAGCATTAACCAGCTTAAAGAGAGAGTTCAATTTAATCTTCATTTCACCCTTTCCATTCATGAATTTATCTCTTCCGCGGAAGCTTAGAAACCTGTTCATTCTCATATTCACCGTCCAGATAAAGGCCGGCAGGTCCATGCGGGAATATTGGATGGCCTTTGCATTCAGCCATTTTTTCTGCCTGGGTTTCATTCTCATTGCTGCCTCTTGTGTGATCTTCCCCACCTGCAGAAAAGGTTTGCCTACCATTCCGGAATGCAGAAGCCATTTTTGAACGGGGAGAGGCAACCCCTGTAGTGCTTCTGCAGAAACTTTTTTATCTGAAAGAGATGGAATATGGATTGATAATGCTGATATCTCCTGCTGAATAAGTCGGTCGAAATTATAGGATCCCAAAGAGAGAAAAGAAATTCCAAATATGAAGAGATTGGGAATTAATCCAAACTTTGCATCCTCCCAAAAACAGATGATAAGAATGACAGAAACTGATCCTGCCAAAAAGCCAATGAGCCATAAATAGCGGCTTTTTTGATAATAAAACACCACGAATGTGAGGATGAGAATCCCGGCCAGCAACCAAACTATGCCTGTAGTTCTGCTTATGGACAGGCTCAATTCTTTAAATTCCATTAAAGAAAATGCTTCAAGAAAACCTGCAAAGTGGATCAATCCATGGAGAAACAGGAGAGTGCCAATGAAATATTTCATAAGTGCTCTTTTAGAGAAGTACTATAAATTTAAGCTTAAGTGTCGAAATGACCGCGCTTAAAAGAGCTTATAAATTGATTTTTTTAATAGGGGGAAGTACCATGTATTTTTAGTAATTTAAAGAGCAAAATCTCAGGTATGGAACAGCGATGGCCACAACTTTCGTATCCGCAAGGCAAAGCGACTTATGAAACTCTGCACATGTGGACACAGATACTCGGGAAGATAAAACTGGAGAGATTGCCGTGGATGAATCACTCCTGGCATGTGGCATTAAAACTAACTCCTACCGGGCTTACAACCTCTACCTTACCTTATAAAAATCAATTTTTCCAGATCAACCTGGACTTGACCGTACATAAACTGGAAATACTGACCAGCCATGGAAAAAGCAGGGAATTTGGATTATCGGGCCTATCTGTCGCCGGATTTTATCACAAGCTTTTTGATTTGCTTAGGGAGCTGGACATTGAACTAAAGATTTATACTAAACCGGTGGAATTGGAAAATCCCATCAGGTTTGAAAATGACCATGTCCATCATACATATGATCCCGAGCAGGCGCTTTATTTACAGGAGGCGTTGCTGCTCATACAGGAAGTTTTCTACGATTTCAGGTGCAGATTCAAAGGTAAAAGCAGTGATATACATTTTTTTTGGGGCAGTTTTGATCTTGCCGTTTCTTTTTTCTCAGGACGTAAAGCACCAAAACATCCGGGAGGAATTCCTAATCTGCCCAACTGGGTTGCCGAGGAAGCCTATTCTCATGAAGTGATGAGCTTTGGCTTCTGGCCTGGCAACGAAGCTTTTCCCGAGGCCGCTTTTTACTCCTATCATTATCCTGAACCTGATGGGTATAAAGAAGCAGTACTGCAACCGGAGGCTGCCTATTACCATCCCGAACTTCACGAATTTCTGCTTCCTTACAAGGCACTTCTGGAAGAAAAGGACCCGGGACAAAAGTTGAGGGAATTTCTGGACTCCGCTTTTAACGCAGGAACCACGCTTGGAAACTGGGAGCAAACCGGATCACTTTAAATAAAAAAAACCTTTAAAGCCAAAAAATACTCTTCCGCCTGGGTCTCACCCATGAAAAAAAATCCATTAAATTTATGCACGGCATCGGCATACAAATGATCTGCTGAAAAGCCTCAAGAAAATTCCATTTTTAAAACTGCAGCAATGTTTGAATTTCTACATCAAAAGGTAAATGAGACTATCAACATCACCGATGAGGAATTTGAGTATGCAAAAACCCTTTTCATTCCAAAGAAGCTGCGTAAGAAACGTTTTCTATTGGAGGAGGGGGAACCCTGTATCTATACAACTTTCGTAGAAAAAGGCCTTTTGCGAAGTTTTACCATAGATGAAAAAGGCAATGAACATATCCTGCAATTTGGGATGGAAGGTTGGTGGGTAGCCGATCTTTACAGTTTTCTTACCGGCGAACCTTCAGAATATAATATAGAAGCCCTGGAGGATTGCGAGCTTTTGCTTATCACCAAATCTTCCTGGGACCTGCTCCTTGATGAAGTCCCTGCTTTTGAACGCTATTTCAGAATTCTTATTCAGAATAATCTCATTGCCACCCAAAGGCGGCTCATGGGTACCATAAGTACAACAGCCGAAGAGCGCTATACCAAATTACTTCATGATTTCCCCCGCATTAGTCAAAGGGTGCCACAGCATATGATCGCTTCATATATTGGGGTCACCCGTGAAACTCTCAGCCGACTTCGTAGTCAGATGACCTCCGGGTAGCCCGGTTAACTTTGACATAATTGATTCAAAACTCCCTGATAATTGCTGCCTGATAATTGCTAATTGTTGAAATCTCCTTGTGCTCTTCCCTTTAAACTTAGTGAGCTCTGCGTGAAATTTTCATAATGAATTTGATGCTGAGCAATTCGTACTTCTACCTTCTACCTTCTGTCATCTTCAAATTAAAAAAAAACCCTGGCTCTTGGTGCTTGTTTCAAGAAGCGCAGCGATCTAAAAAACGTGACATAGATCACATCCATTTCTTATCATAAGTCATTGGCGAGGACGCGGTATGCCTGTAAATTTGCAGAGTAACATTAAGTAATAACTAAATAAAACTTTATACTATGGCAACTACAAAATGGAATATCGATCCTACTCACAGCGAGGTAACTTTTAAAGTAAAGCATTTGATGATCTCCACTGTAACCGGAAAATTCAAGGTTTTCGAAGGGCAGGCAGAAACTGAAGCGGAAGATTTTAAAGATGTAAAAAATGTGGAATTTAAGGCAGACGTAAAGTCGATTGATACCAATAACGAGCAAAGAGATGAGCATCTAAGATCCGGGGATTTTTTCGCGGCAGAGGAGCATGCAGATCTTGTTTTTAAAGCAGCAAAGTTTGACGTAAACAGCGACAAGCTGGAAGGAGAACTCACTATAAAGAATACTACCAAACCTGTAACTCTTGATGTAGAATTTGGCGGAGTGGTAGTAGATCCTTACGGACAAACAAAATCGGGAATGACAGTAAGTGGAAAAATAAGCCGTAAAGAATTCGGGTTGACCTGGGATGCAGTTACAGAAGCAGGTAGTGTGGTTGTTAGTGACCAGGTAAGGCTTAGTGCAGAGGTGCAATTTGTAAAACAAGCATAATCTTTTTGCCGGGGAAAAGAAGACTTTCTTTTTCCCGGCAATTGAATGAAAAAGGTGATGAAGAAAACAATAGCAATCTTAGGAGATAAGAAGGGATCTTTTTCTGAAATGATAAAAGTTCTGACAAAGCAGGACCTTCGGTTGCTCTTTGTTTCTGAAGATGAGGAAACAAAAATCGGGATTAGCAGGCAACTGAAATTTCAGGATGCTACAGCCGAAATAGAATTTTTGAGCTGTGAAAGGGACGGATGCTGGGAAGCCGATATGATCGTGCTGGTGAATCCCGATACCTCTTTGGTTGCACATGTAAAAAAGATTAAAGAAGTGGCCACTCAAAAGATCGTTCTGGTCCCTTCTGAAGGAAAAAAAATTAAGGATGAACCGGATCTTCGGGAATTACTTCCCTGGTCAAAAGTGGTGGAGATCAATTTCGATAGTATCGAAAAAAAGATCTCCTTCTGCAGTAAAGATGCCCAGGCAAAGGCAGAAGTAGAACGACTTTTTGAAGGATCGGGTCATGTACTAAAATAAAATATTAATGGAAATAAAGATTTGGTCAGACGTAAGATGTCCTTTCTGCTATATAGGGAAGAAAAAATTTGAAAAAGCACTTGAAAAGTTTCCGCAAAAGGATAAAGTAAATATAACCTGGAAGAGCTTTCAGCTTGACCCAAACCTAAAGACAGATGCGGCCGGGAGTACTCTTGATTACTTTGTAAAGGCAAAAGGGGTGAGTGCTGACCAGGCCAGGCAAATGTTTAGCGGTGCCACCAAAATGGCCAGAGAAACAGGCCTGGAATTCAATCTTGAAGAAAGCGTTCCTGCAAATTCATTCATGGCGCACCGGCTTATTCAGCTGGCAAATTCGAAAGGCCTGGGAAATGAGATCGAAGAAGCACTTTTTAAGGCACATTTTACAGAAGCAAAAAATATTGACGATGTGGAAGTCCTTATAGAAACAGCGGGTTCAATAGGTATGGATGCAGAAGAAGTGAGAACAACGTTAGAGTCTGATGCTTTTGCCTATGAAGTAAAGCAGGATGAACTGGAGGCCCGAAATATTGGAGTAAGAGGAGTTCCCTTCTTCGTCTTCAATGATAAATATGCCGTTTCCGGAGCACAATCTTCAGAAGCCTTTTTAGAGGTCCTGGAAAAAGCTTGGCAGGAATTTCAGCCAAAGCCGGACCTGGAAATTTCTGAAGGCGAATCCTGTACGACTGACGGACAATGTAATTAAAAAAAAACGAGATGAAAATAGCCATTATAGGCGCCACAGGGTTCGTGGGTTCCGAAGTCTTGAAGGAGGCTTTAGACCGCGGCCATGAGGTGACCGCCATCGCGAGAAACACAGAAAAAATCACTGCCAAAAATGAGCTTTTAAAGACCATAGCGGTAGATGTAAATGAAACTGCGGGGTTAGCCCGGGCTCTTAAAGGAAATGAAGTGGTGATTAGCACTTTTAATCCCGGCTGGACCAATCCTAATATCTATGAGGATTATCTGAAAGGAGCACAAGCGATACAGGAGGCTGTAAAGACTGCCGGTGTAAAAAGATTGATCGTTGTTGGTGGCGCAGGAAGTTTATTTCTGAATGAACGCACCCGCGTAATTGATGATCCGCGGTTTCCGGAAGAAATCAAGCCGGGAGCTACTGCAGCCTGTGAATACCTGGAGATCCTTAAAACTGAACAAGACCTGGATTGGACATTTTTTAGTCCGGCGATTGAAATGGCACCCGGGAAACTTCAGGAAAAAAAGAACACCTATAGAAAAGGCTTTGATAAACCCGTTTTTGACGAGCATGGAAAAAGTGACCTTTCTGTACAGGATACCGCTGTGGTCCTGGTAGATGAAGCCGAAAACGCCGCGCACATAAGGCAGCGCTTTACTGCGGCCTACTAATAAACATATAAATCAAACCTTAATAATTAAATCTAAAAATGAAGTTTATGAAACAAGTATTTTCCCTTTTAATGATCGCTTTTTTAAGCACCACGACTTTTGCCCAAACCACATGGAAAGTGGATCCTGCCCATACCCAGGTCTCTTTTGGAATTACCCATATGGGAATTTCTGAAGTGGAAGGAAGGTTCAACAAATTTGATGGGAGCATTGTAGCTTCAAAAGATGACTTTAGCGATGCACAGTATCAATTGACTATTGAAGTGCCTTCTATTGATACCGGAGTTGAAATGCGCGACAACCACCTTAGAAATGCCGATTTCTTTGATGCTGAAAACCATCCAAAAATGACATTTAAGAGCACCTCTTCCAAAAAGGTTAGTGAGAACAAATATAAAGTGACCGGAGATCTTACTTTCCATGGAATTACAAAACCTGTTACTCTTGACGTATGGTACCGCGGAACTGTAGAAAATCCTCAAAACGGTGATGTGATCTCAGGATTCGCCATTTCCGGGGAGGTAAAAAGATCTGACTATAACCTGGGCCCGGATTTTCCTGAAGCCGTATTGAGCGACAGCGTTGTGGTAGACGTGGACGGAGAGTTCAAAAAACAATAATCCCCCTTTTTTCAGGAAGCCGATGATCTTTTGATAGTTGATTATTAGATCGCCCTACCGGCTTCCTCTTTTTACAAACAGTTCTTTAACAATGACTTCAGTAAAAATAGGATAACATAAGAAAAATGAAAACATTCACAAATACAAACTTTACGACATCCCAGGTAGACCTGGTACTCATCATTTTAAGAATTGGAGTAGGAGTATTGATGCTTACTCACGGACTGCCTAAATTACAAATGTTGTTTGCGGGCGGAGAAATCCAGTTTCCCGGCGTATTGGGATTAAGCCCCGCAGTTTCACTGGCTCTGGCTGTTCTAACTGAGGTGGTAGGTTCCATCCTTATCATCATTGGTTTGGGAACCCGCTGGGTGGCTATACCCCTAATCGCAACCATGCTGGTGGCGGTATTCGTATTCCATATTAATGATCCCTTTGCCAATAAAGAATTAGGGCTGCTTTACCTGGTCCTTTATTTTCCTTTATTGATCCTTGGAAGCGGAAAATATTCTGTAGACCAGGTAATTAATTCCGTGCAAAGTCCTGTGACTGTGGAAGAATAATTGATGTGAGATGAAATTTAAAAATTCCGGTTTTTCGGGCAGGATTTTTATTTTAATTTACTGCAAATGAGGTAGTAACAGGGAGTTTAAATCGAAGGTCATGGAAATAGTGAGAAGAAGAAAGCTGAAAAAGGATACTACCCTGGGACCCGGAAATATTCTGATTCCCGACATAAGCGGATTTACAAATTTCGTCAATAACATTGATCTTATTTCGGGAAAGGAAATTAACCAAAGGCTCATAATATCGCTGTTGAAAGAGGACATCCTGGATTTGGAGCTTTCAGAAATTGAAGGAGATGCTGCCCTGCTGTATAAGTTCGGGAAAAAGCTGAAACCCAATGCGATTTTAAGACAGTATGAGGCCATGCTTTCCAGTTTTTATAAGGAGCAGGAGAAGATCAACAGGGAATTTGGGCTGGATTTACAGCTTTCCCTGAAGCTAATAGCTCATTACGGGGAATTTGGGCAGTACGAGCTTGGAAACTTTAAAAAATTGTTTGGCGCTCCCGTGATTGAGGCTCACCGGCTACTTAAGAATACGGTAAAGAGTCCCATGTACGTACTTATTACAGATGATTTGCTGGAAGGAAAACCTACTACCTCTGCAATTATGGATCCCAGGTTCTTACGAGGTAGTAAGAGATGTCAGTCCTATAATGATATCAGGAATATAGGCTACACGGTTTTTGATTACGAATCCAAATGTTCCCTGGCTGAAATTCTTGAGAGTAGCCTGGAAGAGGAAAGGTAAGCGTTATATCAAAGTTTTTCTCAGCTTTTCAAAAATGACCTTTTTCTCCTTTATTCTATTTTCTCTATTTTTGGAGTAGTTGAAAATAGTTTATGATCTCCAAATCCTGCAAATATGCCATACGCGCAGCCGTCTTTATTGCTTCTAAAGCAAGTGAGGACGTGAAGCTGGGTGTAAAAGAGATCGCGCGGGAAATTGAAGCTCCTACCGCTTTTACAGCTAAGCTTCTGCAAACCCTTAATAAGCATAAGATCGTCACCTCTCTAAAAGGGCCTTATGGAGGCTTCTTCTGTGAGAAATATCAATTGAATTTACCAGTGCTGGATGTGGTAAATGCTATTGACGGCCTCGCCATTTTTAAGGAATGTGTAATGGGTTTGCATCAATGTTCAGACGTGCATCCCTGTCCCATGCATCATAGGTATGCCAGTACCAGGGATGAATTCCTTAAGACTTTTAGCGATACTACCCTGTTAGGCCTGGCAAACGACATTTCTGCCGGGGCTACTTTTCTTACCAATCCGGACTAAACTCCTTTAGAATAATTCCTTTTATAAAGTTTGAAGTAATATAAAAGACAAGTTTGTCCTCTATGGATTTTTTTGCTTATCTTTGTTTAATAATTTAAAATTTCAGGCTATGAAAAAAGACGTGAGAAATGAAAGATGGAGGAGAATGTTCTTTATGGCTGCTCTTGCATTTGTTTTATGGATGCTCCCGCAGCAGGCTTCGGCACACTGCGACTCCTATGACGGTCCTGTTATTAAAGATGCAATGGCAGCACTGGAGGCAAAGGATGTGACCCCGGTTCTAAAATGGATCGAACCTCAACATGAAGAGGAAATTACCAGCTTATTCAAGAAAACTGTAAAATTTAAAAATGCTGACCCGGAGATCTATGAACTCCTGGAAAAGCACTTTTTTGAAACGCTTGTGCGTCTCCATAGAGAAGGGGAGGGAGCACCCTACACCGGACTCAAGCCTGCGGGTTCCACCTCAAAGATCATTCAGATGACCGATGCCGCTTTACACGAAGAAGAACCGGAACCTCTCATTTCCGCTCTCAAATCCCATCTGGAGAAGGTGGTAAGAGAAAAATATGAGAAAGTGGAGCGGCTCAAAAATGATAAAGATGCGTCCCCCGCGGCAGGCCGCAAATTTGTTACAGCCTATGTGGATTATACCCATACCATAGAAGCATTGCACGAGCTAATGACCCATAGCGACGATCCACATCCAGCCCATAAGTAAGAACTATTAAATTTTAATTTTTATAATCATGAATATGCATTTTTTAAGCCTAACAATCGCTTTTTTACTGGCATTGACCGGAATCAATCATAATCCCGGTATTGCCGCCATGAATAATACCAACGAAAACTTTCAGCCCGTGAAGACGATCGTTATCAATTCAAATGATCAGATGCGTTTTGATACGAATGAGATTCGCGTGAAAGCAGGGGAAAAGATCAAGCTGACTCTGAACCATACCGGAAAGCTTCCCAAAAATGCCATGGGGCACAACTTTGTGCTGCTTGAAGCCGGTACCGATGTTGCTAAATTCTCCCAGGCAGCTATGAATGCAAAAGCTACCGAATACATTCCTTCAAAAGGAGTTATAGCTCATACCAAACTCATTGGAGGGGGAGAATCCACAACTATCGAATTTACTGCCCCCAAAAAAGGGACCTACGAATTCATCTGTAGTTTTCCCGGCCATTACGCTATGATGAAGGGTAAATTTATTGTGGAATAACCTGTTTTTTTCTGAAAGTGCACGGGCCGGAAGATATTCTTTTGGCCCGTGTTTTTTTGAGCCTGTCATTTCCGGTTTCCGCTGAAGGAATTCTTATTTTTGCAGGGCTATGAAAAAATCCCTGAGTTACCTGTGGCCTCTTACCAAAAGCTACGAATCCCACTATAATGGCAAACTGGAAGTCACCTGGATCAACGGGCGAAAAGTGCTGGATAGTCAACATGCGAATTACTCCTATGGCCCCCTGCAGGAAGTGCTTGATCTCGGCCTTGCTGAAATTCGGGCAGATCGCGCTGCCCCTATCCTTCTCCTAGGCCTTGGCGGCGGAAGCGCAATTCCCCTGCTGCGGAAGAAATACAATTACTACGGAAAGATCACCGCGGTAGAACTTGATGCTTCCATTATAGAGATTGCAAAAACCGAATTCTCAATAGAGGAGCATCAACCTCTCGAAATAATTTGTGCAGATGCTGAAGATTTTGTGAACACGACCTCCGGTAAATTCGGATTAATTATCATCGACTTATTCCTGGACCTGCGGGTGCCCGAAAAATTCTTTTCCCAACTTTTTTGGCAAAACATTTCCCGCCTTTTGAGGCCGGAAGGCAAGGTTTTATTCAACGCCGGTATAAATTCTGCTCATGAGGTTCAAATCGACAATCTTCTGGAAAATGCCGGTTTTGATCTAAATTTCAGAAAGAAAGAAGAGGTGTATGGTAGTAACACCTTGTTATTTGCAGAACGTAATTAATCGGGAAATCCAAACTGCGACCTAATTTTTCTTTTCTAATTCACACTCATGCCTTAAATGCACATAGAATGATGTAATCTTTCACTTTTCTACTGCATTCTTATCTTTTCCAGCATCTTTTTCCTGTTTTCACTGTCAGGATTCATTAGAGTGGATCTGTCGTAATTGCTAATTGCTTTTTCTTTTAGTCCGTCCACCATATAGGCTTCTCCGGAAGAAGTCAGAGAATATTGTAAAAGCGCAGTAATACAAGTAGAACACCAATCAGGAAAATAGTAGTAAAAATGATCTTGTTGTACTTCGCCAGCCAGTTAGGTAAAAAGATATCAAAATTTTCCTTTTTTGAATCCGAATATTTTCTGGCAATTAAAGTAATTGGACAAAACATTTTGAAAAGAATCAGGATCAAACCTTCTCCCACAACTAATCCTATAGAGATCCAGGTAAAAGGAGTGATCTTACCGGATATTCCCGAATAGACGACGTAGAAAATAATAAAAACAAAAAATGACCACACCGCAGTGTGCAGCAATTTTATAAAGAGAAGTGCATTTTCTCTGCCCATCGCCCTGGTTTTTTTTCCGGAGGAAGGAATTATACCTAAAGTTAATCAAAAGCTGTTCAGGCTAAATAAGAAAAGATCGGGAATTCGAAGTTCAGAAATAGCAGCAAATACTACATGCTACCCATTAATATCAGGAAGAATATCATGGCAATAGCTATAGAAATAAGAGTGGGTTTCACCCAACTCTTCTTTTTAAAGGGAAAGTCACTGCCAATATACTTGTTCCAGAAGAACTCATTCAAAATGGCGGCTCCAATGACATTGGCGACAATTGTAAGGCTGGGAGAAAGGGAGAAAGCCTGCATGGCCACGGCAGTGGCGATCACAAAAAGAAATGCAAACAAACCTACTAAAAGCGTGGGTTTATTCTTTCCCAGGCTTCGCAGGTTTACCATGAGCAATGCGGCAGCAAAGATCGTTGAGAAAAGAATGGCGAACATGAGGATAAGCGTTTTGGAATAGAGTCCCGCTAATTCTTTTTCAAAGTTATCTTCCTGTTCGATCATAGGTAAAATCTGGTTTTGCGGTGGCAAATTTACGGGTTTTTGCCTGATAAATTTGCAGCAGGAACAAGCGATTTCCGGGGAAATTATCTGGTTGACTGACACTCATCATAAATCTGTTCGCCTGTATATTTTTATTTTGCCTTTTCAACCAATATGATGAACTTCCCGGCTGTATGAAAAAAACTAAGAACAGGTGGCTTATAGCCGCATCTGCGGTAGGGATCCACCTATCCATTGGTTCTGTCTATGCCTGGAGTGTATATACGACTCCCCTGACGCAACAGTTGGGGTGGGACCTAAAGGAGACCCAATTCACTTTTAGTCTGGCGATCTTCTTTTTAGGCATATCCGCAGCTTTTTTAGGTCATTTCCTGGAAAAGAAGGGACCCCAAAGATCGGGTATTTTGACGGCCATCCTTTTTGGAGTGGGTATTGCCGGTTCGGGTATTGCTATTGAATTGGAGTCGGTTTACCTCCTCTATCTTTTCTACGGTCTTTTGGGGGGAATAGGTCTTGGGCTCGGTTATATTACCCCTGTCTCGACCCTCATTAAATGGTTTCCCGATAAACCCGGGTTGGCGACAGGAATGGCGGTAATGGGTTTTGGTTTTGCAGCGCTCATCAGCAGTCCTCTAATAGTTTATCTAATAGGGTTTGTAGGGATTGCAAATACTTTTTACCTCATGGGAAGCATATATTTTATAGTTATACTTCTGTCTTCGCTGTATCTTGCTTCACCCCCGGCCGAATGGGCTCCGGTTAATGCCGGAAAGGTGACAAAGAAAGTGGAGCAGGCATCTGTGCAGCTCACGGCTGGAGAGGCGGTAAAGACCCGACGCTTCTGGCTGCTATGGCTTATGTTCTTTATCAATATCTCCTGCGGAATCGCTATAATTTCAGCCGCATCCCCCATGGCACAGGAATTTGCAGGATTGACCGTTGTGGCTGCAGCTACAATGGTGGGAGTGATGGGCTTGTTTAACGGCCTTGGCCGCCTAGGTTGGGCTTCCCTTTCAGATGCTATTGGCAGACCTAATGTCTTTAGTGCTTTTTTCATCATTCAGATGTTGGCATTCCTGGGGCTTCCGCAAGTGGAGGATCCTTTATTGTTCCAGCTATTCATCTTTGTGATCATCTCCTGTTACGGCGGCGGATTTGCCACCATGCCTGCTTTTCTGAAAGACCTTTTTGGCACCAAACAATTAGGAATTATCCTTGGCTATATGCTCACAGCCTGGGCGACGGCTGGCATGGCCGGTCCTTTATTGGCGGCTTGGGCGCGCTCCGTGTCCAACAGCTATAATTCGACCCTGTATATATTTTCGGGGTTTTTATTCGTCGCTCTCCTGCTTTCGTTGCTTATCCGGAAGGATATTCAGGGCCTTGAATCAACAACCCGGGAAGAAGAAAAGAAAATTAGATCTGTTGATGCTGCTGTGCACTCTTCGGAAGTATAAACATCTTCAGTTTTTTGATCAACCGTCAAAAGATCTGCCGGAGGTGACCATCTACTGATGCTTAACGTGCAGCTTTTCAAACATTTTGAAAATTATCCTGTTGGGAGGTAAGGAGATAACTAATATCTTTATTCTCTAAACCAATTCATGAAAAGATTTTTCACCTTTTTAATTATTTTGTCGCTCCTGGCAGTGGGAATAGTCATTTACATTTACTACCCCCGTCTCAATCTCATTACAGGTTTTGCAGCAAAGAACATGTGTTCCTGCGTTTTTGAAGCAGGAAGGGACCCCGAAACTGTAACCGCACAGGACAATAATTTTGATCCCGTTAATCTTGCTGAAACCGAGGTGGATCATGAAAATCTTTCGGCTTCTTCCACAGTCTTTGGTTTAAAGAAGCGTACGGCAGTTTATAATCAGGGGTTTGGATGTACCCTGTTACCGGAAGATTCCAAAAATAAAGATCTATTCAAATCCCGGCCAAAAAGGACATTTTTAGAAAGTAGTACTCCTTACCCCTTCGGAAATGAAAAACCCATAGACACCACTTTTGCTGAAGTTGATTATTCACAACTGGGTACAGCTCTTGAAAACGCCTTTTTTGAAGCCAATAAAACCAGGGCAGTTGTGGTGCTGTATAAAGACCACCTGATAGCTGAAAAATATGCTCCCGGTTTTACCGAAGAGACCAAATTGCTGGGCTGGTCTATGACAAAAAGTATAACCAGTGCAGTTTTGGGGGTGCTGGAAAAGAAGGGACAGGTAAATTTAAAAGAAGATGATCTTTTTCCGGAATGGGAAAAGGACGCAAGGGTAGAGATCACTTTGGATGATCTGCTTCAAATGAATAGCGGCCTGGCCTGGGAGGAGGATTATACCAAAATATCAGATGTCACAAAAATGCTGTTTTTAGCCGAAGATATGACCCGGGTTCAATTGCATAAGAAACTGGTAGGGGAGCCGGGAAGCGTTTGGAATTATTCTTCGGGGACAACTAATTTAATCTCGGGATTTATTCGGGATCAATTTGGTAGTCATGAAGCTTATCTCGATTTCTGGTATACCCAATTGATAGATAAGATAGGAATGCATTCCATGACCCTGGAGCCGGATCTTGCAGGGAATTATGTTGGCTCTTCCTATTCCTGGGCTACGGCACGCGATTGGGCCAAATTCGGGCTGCTTTACCTGCATAAAGGAAACTGGAATGGAGAACAGGTATTAAACGAATCCTGGGTAAATTATACCGTGCAACCTGTGGTAGGATCAGACGGACAGTACGGTGCGCATTTTTGGCTTAATGCCGGCGGAATTTATCCCGATGTTCCCCGCGATCTTTTTTCTGCCAATGGTTTCCAGGGACAACATGTTTTCATTATTCCTTCTGAAGATCTTGTAGTAGTAAGATTCGGCTTGGTGGAACATCCCGATTTCGACATCAATCTTTTTCTGAAACAAGTTATTGAGGCAGTAAATTCTAAAATTAATGGAGTTGTCCCTCAGCAAAAGCAAACTGTTTCAGAAGTTAAAATCTGATCAGTAAAACCTGAACCTCTTACTTAAATTGTAACCATTTTCTTTCCATTCTTAAAGTTCTGCTAAATCTGTAGCCATTTTAAAATTTGCTCTGCCCAAAGCCGTTTTTAAACAGAATAACCATTCAAAATTTTTAACAATGAAAAAGATCAAATTTTTAAGTTTAGCCTTTGTTGCTTTATTGAGCCTTAATTCCTGTTCAAGTGACGATGATGGAGATACCGGAACAGACGTAGATCTAAATCTCATTGCAGATAGTTCAGATCATCATGTCAATTCGGCCGCCCTTCCGCAGCCGGTTCTAACTTATATCAGTACCAACTATCCAGATAACACCATTCACGAAGCGGAAGTTGAAGACAATGGCCAATTTGAGGTGGAACTCAACAACGGAATCGAACTTGTTTTCGACGCACAGGGAAACTTTCTCGGAATTGACGACGATGGCGAGGACGATTTTGGGGATGAAGATATTGCCGCTGCAAATTTGCCGGAGAAGATCAGAAATTTTATTAGTACCCATTTTGCCGGAGCAAGCATTGAAGAAGCAGAATTGGAAAATAACGGGAATTATGAAATCGAACTTTCAACAGATGTAAAGCTCGTTTTTAATGCCAATGGAGATTTCCTTGGCCGGGTAGATGATGATGACAATGATGACAAAGATGATGAAGACATTGCCGTAGCCGATCTGCCCCAGTCAATTCGGGATTATATTGCTGAAAATTATCCCGACAATTCCATTATAGAAGCCGAAAAAGAAGATGATGGCACTTTTGAGGTTACTTTAAACAACGGGATGGAACTAAAGTTTGATGCAGAGGGAAATTTTGTGAGCGTCGATGATCATAATGGAGATGATGACGACGATGACGATGATAACGGGGAGGATTAAATTTTAGTTGTTTAAAATAAAAAGGGCTTCAAGTTTTTTGAAGCCTTTTTTATTCCCTTAAGACTGCTTTTATTCGCAGCTTATTTTTGTGTCTAAATCTAAAAATTGTGCGGCAGCAGTGAATTCTTTTTGCATGATGTGCCCGGTCCATTGATCGAGAAGCGCATCCATTTCCAGGCCGGTGGCATCTGAAGAAGCAGAGAGGCCCTCTTCCCAAATTAGCCGGAAGGATCTTACTCCATATTTTTCCATTACATATTTTACAAAGCTTCCCGCCTGCAGGTGAGCAGCAGCGCTTGAGAAATCAAGATCCTGTTCCAAAAGGGAAAAATCCTGAAGCTTATTTTCTGAAGTGAGTTTTGCCGCCCAGGCGTGCAGGTCTTCACCTCTACAATCGCCGGCTGCATAGACAGCCACACCTTCGCTAAGCCAGTAACCTGCAGGAGGACCCCAACTGCGCCAGGAATAAAGATGTCCCAATTCATGCCGCAAAGGGGGATTTACCGCGTCGTTCATGGTAAAAAAAGCTCCGTTTTCCTCAACCACGGTTCTTCCGCCGGCAGCAATGCCGGTAAATTCTTGCATCTCTTCTCTGCTTTCAAGGAAAAGGAGTGAAGGTGCAGCCTCTTGTTTTACTACCTGCAGGCGTTCCATAACCTGTTGTCGCGCCGTTTCTGCCTGAATCTTTAATTCTGCCAAATTTTCGGCTGCATAGGAATCTTCAGGAGCATACAAAATCAGATTTTGAGTTTTTTCGGAAATCCAATCAATTTCCGAAGAAGAAAGAGCAGAAGAGATGAGGCCGTCTCCTGATTTTCCGCAGCTTTGAAGAAGCAAAAGCAAAATAAGGAGCTTCAAAAATGCCTTTTTTGGCACTTTAGTTTTTATGATCATAGCTGAGCACCCTTTTTAATTTCCATTCCCCTTCAACAAGCAGCCACAGGTGAGTGAAAAGTGCAGTACTGGTTTGATACAGCTCTTTATCCGGTTCCTTAATGAAGAATTCATGCTGCCCTTTTTGAATGGCACCGTAAAGTTCCCCATTCCGGTACAGCGGAAAAACCTGAAGGCTCCCCGGGACCAGCTTTCGGATAGGCTTTTTATCCGGCGAAGAACAAATATTGTTGCGAACGTTGTTCAGGAAATCCTCTTTATTGGTGGTCAAACCACCCTTATCATGATAGAATTCCAGATCTTCACTTATAAGGTGTTCAAATGCTTCAATCCTGCAATGGTTAAAGCCTTCCGCGAAAAGCAGACTGTCGTTCTTTTTTAAGGTGAGGTAAAGTTCAGAATCTATGGTTTCCTGAGAAAAACCCGGGAAGGAGATCAGTGCCATTAGAAATATTAGAAAAAGTGCTTTAAGATTCATTTTTTGAAGGTTTAAAAGAAAGAATATTTTGAAGTTCTTCAGGTCTTTGTGTTCCAAGGCAGAACTTTTTGCCATCCTTAAGTTCAATAGCTAAACCTTTGCTCCCCTTTACATTATAGACAGTGCCATAGGAGGTGTAGAGCCTAATGCCCCAGCCGCCTACAAAGCCATAATCAACTACTCTGGCAGAGGAGATCTCACTCCACATAAATTCCTTTTTTACAAAAGGGAAGAATTTAAAACTAATTCCCCGGGCGTCGACTCTGGTGTCCAGCCTCATAAATAAAAAGAGCAGGCTCACCGTAATAAGGATGATAGGGCCCAGATTGCTCTGCACATAAAAAAGAAACATGCCAATCCCCAGAAGAAAGATCCATATCCACCACTGGGTAAATTTTTGAGACTCTACAAAAGTATATTCGCTCATCTTTTAAAGCTAAGAAAACTTTTCTTCTTACTTCAAATGAAAAGTTTTAGCTTGAAAAACTTTGGCCCTGTTAATATCGTTTTCTATTAGCGTAGTTGACCAGGGACAACATTACCGGCACTTCTACTAAAACGCCCACCACACAGACCAAAGCCGCCGGACTTTGTAACCCGAAAAGCCCAATCGCTACAGCTACTGAAAGTTCGAAAAAATTACTTGCTCCAATCATTGCTGCAGGCGCACAAACCTGGTGCTGCAGTTTTAACCTCTTACCGGAAAACCAGGTGATAAAAAAGATAAAGTAAGTCTGAATGATCAGTGGGACAGCAATGAGCAGAATAATAAAAGGATTGTTCAATATGTTTTCTCCCTGGAATGCGAACAGCAGAATTAAAGTAAGCAGGAGAGCAATAATACTTACCGGCTTGAACTTTGGAAGGAATTTGCCTGTGAACCACTCCCTGCCTTTTGAACCGATGAGTAATTTACTTGTCACTATTCCCGCGACCAGAGGGATCACTACATAAATTAGGATACTTAAAATAAGAGTTTCATAAGGCACCACAACATCTGTTATGCCAACAAGGAATCCAACAATAGGAACAAAGGCAAAGAGAATAATAAGGTCGTTGACAGAAACCTGCATGAGCGTATAGTTCGGATCTCCGTCGGTAAGATAAGACCATACGAACACCATGGCGGTACAGGGTGCGGCTCCCAAAATTATGGCTCCTGCGATATATTCCCCGGCCATTGAAGGATCGATAAAGGCTGCAAATATTTTGGTGAAAAAGATCCAGGCAAAAAAGGCCATAGTAAAAGGCTTCACCAGCCAATTCATCACCACGGTGAGCACAATTCCCTTAGGTTTACGACCTATTTTCTTTATGCTGGTAAAATCGATTTGGAGCATCATTGGGTAGATCATCATCCAGATAAGGATGGCAATGGGAATATTTACCCTGTAGATCTCCCAGCCGCTCACCACCTGCATCACATCGCCGGCAACATTTCCAATAAGGATTCCCGCACCTATACACAGGGCAACCCAGAGACTTAAATATTTTTCGAAAAAGGCGATTTGTTTTTCCTGGGGCATGAGATTGGGTTTTGCTGAAAATTATTTTCCTGTTCTTAAATTCTCTGCATAAGTATTGGGAAGTTTGCTGTTTTCCACAGCCTTTGCTGCTTTTTCCACCGGGTAATCAAATCTTATGAACTGTGGTTTAATACTTTCTTTTTTTGAAACTGAAGCACTTTCATTTATTTCCAGCAATACGTAGCAGCCACGGGGATCTCCATCTTTAGGCTTGCCTATGGATCCAAGATTGATCGCGTGCCGGTAGTATGGGTTTTGATCGTCACCGGAATTCAATATGCGGTGATAGGGCTTGTGGGTATGACCAAAGCACATGATATCTGCTTCAGCGTCTTCCATGATACGCAGCAGGCTTTTCTCTGCCCGGTCTTCAAAGAGGTATTCATTGATCTTTCGGGGGCTTCCGTGTACCAGCAGCAAGTTGAGCTTTTCCTCCTTCAGCTGATATTCCACCCGTATATGCGCCGGAAGATTCTTTAAATAATTCCTGTTCCTGTCTGAAATTAATTCGTTGGTAAGAGAAATGGAAACAGCACCATTGGCTTTTTCCTCTTCAGTTTTATAGGCACAACCACATTCGTTGCTGTTCCTGCCAATTCCGAAGTCATAATTTCCGGCAATAGTGGGTATTCTCCTGTTCCGGATCTCTTCAACCACTTCATTTGGCCATACATTATAACCAACGAGGTCTCCAAGACAGTAAACCGCATCTATATCTCTTTTGCCCAGATCCTGAAAAAAAGCCTCAAGGGCAGGAAGGTTGGCATGGATGTCACTAAAAAATGCAATTTTCATCGTAATTTATTTTACTCCTAACAACATTCTGAAGTGGTGGAAATATCACTGTCTAAAAATGAATTCAGCAATTTCTTCATCTCCATCCAGTTCTCTTTATGAATGCAATAACAAACGCTGGTGCCTTCTACATTTCCTTTTATAAGTCCTGCATTTTTTAGCTCCTTAAGATGTTGGGAAATTGTAGGTTGAGCAAGTCCGATCTTGTCTACCAGATCTCCACAGATACAGGAATCGCTTTGAAAAAGGTGCTGCAGGATAGAGATCCTTGCAGGATGCCCCAAGGCCTTTGCCATGTTGGCAATCCTGTTCTGTTCCTCAGTAAAAATTTCTGATTTTGTAATTCCCATAGATAGATTTATTAAATGCAATATTACAATAAAGAAGCAAAAAGCTCTGCTATATTGCTAATTTTTTCTAAGAGTAATTTGGATAAAAGTTAAGATGCTGTAACTTCAGCAGCTTAACTTAACCTTCAGAGTATGGAAATGTTTCTTGAAGTGGACACCTGGGTTGCACTTCTTACGCTTACGTTTATGGAAATCGTTTTGGGGATAGACAATATTATCTTCATTTCTATTGTAGCAGGTAAACTCCCAAAAGAACAACAAAACAAAGCCAGGATTGGAGGGCTCACTCTGGCTCTGCTCATGAGGATAGCGCTTCTTTTTAGTATAACCTGGCTTATTGGTCTTACAGAACCTGTTTTTTCAATGTTCGATTATGACTTTAGTTGGCGCGACATTATTCTGGCTGCAGGAGGGATTTTCTTACTTATAAAATCCATTTTAGAGATACATTCAAAAGTAGAAGGTGATGAACATGAACATGAATTAAAACAAATCACCTCCTTTGGCTATGCGATTTTCCAGATCGTGATGCTGGACATCATCTTTTCCTTTGACTCGATTTTAACCGCCGTGGGACTTACGGATGAGTTGTTGCTAATGATTATTGCCGTTATTGTTTCAATAGTGGTCATGATGATCTTTGCAAAGGCCATTGGAGAATTTGTAAACAAGTATCCCACTATTCAAATCCTGGCCTTATCATTTTTAATATTAATCGGTTTTATGTTGATAATGGAGGCGCTTCAATACCATGTTCCCAAGGGTTACATCTATTTCGCAGTCTTCTTCTCTCTAAGTATTGAGATGCTGAACATCAGGTTTAGAAAGAAGCAGGAGAAGGTAAAGACCTAACAACTCATCGATAAATTTTGGCATTTAATCGAAAGTAGCTTTAAATAGTTTATAAACCTTTGTTAATTGCTCTTTACGGAAAACCGTAATTCATACATTTAAAAAAGAATTACAATTTGCATGAAATTTAAATTAAATAAAACTGTTCTGCTGGCAGTCCTGGTTTTTTTATTGGCTGCCGTAGCTTACCTGAATTATTTAGTTTCAATGGTTTAATTCGATTTTAAGATCTGGTTCAAACATAGAATCCGGAGTTGCCTCCGGATTTTCTATTTTAAGTTCTTAATCGAGGATCTCGTAATGTATAGGTTTAAAGCTGCCGTTATTACTGTCTTCGGCAGAACAGGCGGTAAGTGCAACAATAAGATCCATTTCAGCTTCAAACAGCACATAATCTCCCGCCTTACTTAGAGGAGGATCTACGCTCAACTTCCCTTTTTCGTCAAACTGTACGTTCATAAAAATATTAAAGGCCGTTGGCACATCATCGGGTTCAATTCCAAAAGAAGCCAGGTTGGTATAGAGATTTTCAAAGCAACTGGGATGGTAATCGGGGTTGTTGTACATGATCTTAAATGTCTCCGGGCTGCAAGGGGCAAGGAGAAAATCATTACGCCCGTTGGTGTCTTCCAGGATCTTCATCATTTTATTGCTTCGGTTACTCCACAACCAATCCCCTTTTGTTATAAGGATACTTTCTTCAAAATCCAGGGTCTTTCCCGAAGAGATCTTCTCCCGGGGATCTTCTGCATTGAAAAGTACCATATCGCTCACCTGCTCCCCCTGTGGATCTATCACTTTTAATTTTTGACCTTTTTGGAGCTTAAACGCAGCTCCGGTTTGTTTTTCAATGATCTGTACCATGTTCTTTTTTAATGTTTTTACTTAACTCTGAAGACAGAGCATCCCGGCTATCTTCAAGATGCCTGGAAACGGAATGTATATCCTCTTTTTCAAATCCCTGGTGTAGTTTAGCTATAGCCTGAACTTTAATTGGTTCACACCAGAAGCCGGTGATCAAAGGCAGGTGATCTTCTACCATTTTCCTGGGCAGGTCCTCATAATATATTGGGCACTTTTGCCCTTTTTCAAATCTTTTTATAAGATTTTGCAGGCTTTCTTCCAGCTCAGATCGGGATTGCAGTTTTAGCTTAACATTTACGTGAACTGCAGAATAATCCCATGTGCTTATATCGATGTCCTTATACCAGGAAGAAGATATATAGGCTTGTGGTCCATGAAAAATGACAAGAGCTTCACATCCATCCCTGATGAAATCATATTGTTCATTAGCTTCCGCGATATGCCCGTATAAAGTGAATTTTTCAGGAGTGCCTTTTGTTAAAACGGGAATATGGGTCGCAAGCATGTGATCTCCATTAAGCACGAAGGTGGCAAAGGGATGGGTTTGAATAAAATCGAAAATATATTGAGGATCCTCTTTAAGGTATTTCTTCTGGCGGAACATGTTTATTTTTGATGGTTAAGAAAAGGACATTTCCATTCTTCTCCAACTTTTCTTCCACTATATTGCCTGGCTTCGCTGCGTTCTCCAAAATCTTCCAGCATGGGATTGATACTTCCCTGCAGGGCAATGTCCCTCTCCCTTATCTTATCTCTTACCGTGTGATAAGTATTCATCTCTCTTAATTTTTCAAATTGCCAGTGAAGATTAAATGCGATAACAGGATAAGGTGCCTGCCTCGCTTTGCGGGAACTGTTGGGATGCAGGCCTACAATATAAAAAGCTTTCCCGCCAAGACTAAAGCTGAAATTTTTATTGTCCGGATCCGGACTTACCGCTTCGTCCCAGGCTACGTCATCTACTTCATGCAGGTGTTGCAATTGCTCCCAAAGAGTCCTTTCGAATTCTTCTTCGGAATAATTCTGCTTTCCTTTAAAAGCTGCCAAAAAGGTTAAAAATTCATTCGATTCAAAATCATAGGCAGCTATATATTTCTTAAGGTCCGATAATATAGCTTTTGCGGTTTCCCTGCTTCCGAAGTTATCATACTCATGGAAATCCACTTTATCCATGCTAAAAACCGTTTGGGCCATAAGGCATGGATGATCTTTATCAATAATAAATTCTTCAAATTTTGATTTGGAGGAAGGAGATGAAGAAGCTACTTCCTTTTGATGTTCCTGCGACATATAAAGGTATTTTCGTAAAAATAAAACCAGACACTATTATTTTCAGCAGGTTTAAGATTCCCTTAATTGTGTTTTTAAGTAAGATTAACAGCTTATGGGAAATGAACTAATCTTTCTCCCTATAGCGGTAAATCAAAAAGATCATAAAGCTGTTCAGCATAAAGGCAAGTCCGTTTGTGGCAATGATAGGAATGTCTTTTTGGATCACTCCATAGATCACCCAAAGACAGAGACCGGTGATGAGCACAAAAAACATTCCCGGGGAGACATCATCCACTTCCTTGGTTTTCCATGCTTTCCATATCTGCGGGACCACAGCTGCAGTTGTAAAGACTCCGGCGATAAGTCCCAATATCTGAGTTCCGTCCAACATTAGCGCTTCACATCTTTTAGCAGCCATTCTTCAAGCACCTCATTTTCGTTGTTGCTGTGAAGAACAGAGATGTCGCCGGTAGCTTCAAAGATTACTACTCTCACCTGTGAAAGATTCAAAACATTTGCTTCCCGCAGCTTTGACCGCAGATCTCCTTCGGTGACCCTTGCTTTGTGCAGGTTTTCCTTTAGGATGTTTTTTCCATCCATGAGCATCAAGGGGGAATTGTCTACTACCTTACTTACACCTTCATCCCTACGCAACAAAGCCACGCTGATTTGTAACAGATAAATAAGTGCCAGGCCATATATACCTGTGGCAAGACTAACGTTTTCTGAAAGTACAGTGGACGCGATTATGGACCCAATGGCCACAGTCATTGCAAAGTCGAAGCTGGACATTTTTGAAAAACTCCGTTTACCGGCGAGCCTGGTGAACAAAATGATGGCGGCGTAAATTCCTATTGCATTTATAGCAACTGCAATTAAAGCTTCCCCGCTTATGGTGAACCACTCTTCCATAATAAATTTTAGTTGGTTAAGAGAACAAGTTAAGGATATCAAATAGATCAGGCACCTACCACTTCGCCACCATTCACATGGATCACCTGCCCGGTTATATAACTTGCGTCTTTACATGCCAGGAAAACATACGCGGGTCCCACTTCGCTGGGCTGTCCCGGCCGGCCCATGGGAACTTTTTTCCCAAATTCACTCACATGCTCATCGTCAAAAGATGCAGGAATCAGCGGAGTCCAAATGGGACCGGGCGCCACAGCATTCACCCGAATATTCTTTTCTGCAAGCATTTTTGAAAGGGAACGGGTATATGCAGTTATCGCCCCTTTTGTGCTAGAGTAATCAAGTAAGTGTTCGCTGCCTCTGTATGCTGTAACCGATGTGGTGTTAATGATGCTATCGCCTTCAGAAAGGTGTTTTAGCGCTTCTTTTACTGTGAAGAAATAGGGATAAATATTAGTTTCAAAGGTTTTCCTCACCTGTGCAGAGGTAATATCTTCCGGATTTTCCTTTGGAAATTGCATGGCAGCATTGTTCACCAGGATATTAAGGCTTCCGAATTTTTTTACCGTTTTTTGCACGGTCTCCTTACAGAATTTTTCATCTTTTAGATCCCCTTTTAAAGTAAGGCATTCTGAACCGGCCTTTTCCACCATCTTTTTTGTTTCCCCGGCATCTTCATCTTCAGAAAGGTAGACGATTGCCACTTTTGCACCTTCTTTGGCAAAATGAACAGCAACACTTTGCCCAATTCCGCTATCTCCGCCGGTTATAAGAGCTACTTTACCTTTCAGTTTACCGCTGCCTTTGTAATCTTTTCTAATTATCTCGGGCTCGGGGTGCATTTTTTGCTGCTTTCCGGGTTGTCTTTTCTGCTCCTGCTTCGGAAGGTCTTTGGGCTTGTTCATAAATTCAACTTTTTGAATTTTAAAGTTATAGAACCCCATGGATGGCTGCAGAAGGTTTAAGAAAGATTTAGCGCAGCCTTTAACAAACAATAACGTCTTCTAAAAATGGATACCTTTGGGGCTGAAAAATGACATTTTTGGAACCTCTTTCTTTTGATATTATAATTATTGGTGGCGGGGCTGCCGGATTCTTCACTGCAATCAATGCTGCGGAAATGGCTCCCGAAGCCAGGATCTGTATCCTGGAACGTGGAAAGGATGTCCTGAACAAGGTTCGCATTTCGGGCGGCGGAAGGTGCAATGTGACCCATGCCGAATTCCTTCCGAAGGAACTCACCAAAAATTATCCCCGGGGTGAAAAAGAACTCCGCGGACCGTTTCATAACTTCATGACCGGCGATACCATTGAGTGGTTTGAAAAGAGAGGAGTTCCGCTGAAGATCGAAGAGGACGGAAGAATGTTTCCGGTATCCAATTCTTCAGAAACCATAATAGATCTCTTTCTTGAGGAGTCAAAAAGGCTGAAAATTGAAGTTCTTTTAAAACGAGCCGTACAGGGCCTGCAGCAGAAAAATGAGCTTTGGGAAATAGCTACTTCCCAGGAAACTTTCACTGCCAAAAAATTGCTGGTAGCCACAGGGAGTAATCCAAAAGTTTGGAGTTTGCTTCAGGAGCTGGGGCATACAATTGTACCGGGAGTTCCATCCCTGTTCACATTTAATATTACAGATAGCCGCATCAAGGAATTACCCGGAGTAGCCACAAATGCCCTGGTCAAACTGAAGCGGACCAAACTTGAAACCTTCGGACCTTTACTTATTACTCATTGGGGCATGAGCGGTCCTTCAATCCTAAAGCTTTCTGCCTGGGGTGCAAGAGAATTGAGCGACAAAAAGAATTTTGAGATCGAAGTGAACTGGCTTCCCGAAACCTCTTCAGAAGAGGTGGAAGAAGAACTGATGCGCCTAAAAAAGGAAAATGCAAAACAATCTCCTCACAAGTACGCCCAATTCAATCTTCCAAAAAGGTTATGGCAAAGTTTGGTTTCAGCTTCAGGAATTGAGGTCGAAAGCCGCTGGGCAGATCTTAACAAGCAGCAGCTGGAGGAACTGGAGCAGCAGTTGACGCATGGAATTTTTCAGGTGCATGGGAAAAGCACTTTTAAGGAAGAATTTGTGACCGCCGGGGGCGTGGAACTAAAGGAGGTGAATTTTAAAACCTTTGAAAGTAAAATATGTCCTAACCTTTTCCTTGCAGGAGAGGTGCTGAATATTGACGCCATTACAGGAGGCTTCAACTTCCAGAACGCCTGGACCGGTGGATTCCTTGCAGCCAAAGCAATGACTAACTCTGCTGTTTAAGGAGGATCTTATTGAACCAGGATGTTGGCAGGATCTTTCTCGCGAATAATACGGCGCTCGCACCTTTACCGGTGGGATAGCGTAGTTTGTATTTTCCGTCTGTCGCGGCTTTAAAGACCGTTTCGGCCACTACTTCGGGACCCGGAGCTTTTTCATTCCGCTTTTTCATTCCGCTGAGGATATTTTTCTCCATTTTTTCATAACCTTTGACGGAATCATTTTCAAAGACCTTGAGCGACCTTCCATGAAAATCAGTTTTTATGGCTGCGGGTTCGATCATTTTTACCTTGATGTTGAACTGGCGGAGCTCAAATTCCAGGGCCTCAGTAAACCCTTCAAGCGCCCATTTGCTGGAGCAGTAGAGGCTGTATAATGGAATGGTAAATCGACCCACTACAGAGGAGGTATTGATGATCATACCTTCTCCTTTATTTCTGAAATAAGGAATAAATTCCCTGGTAAGATCCATCACCCCAAAAAGATTCACCCGGAATTGTTGCAGCACCTCCTCTTCCGAAGATTTCTCAAAAGCCCCCACGGCACCATAGCCGGCATTGTTAAAGAGGACATCAATAGAAGAAAAGTCTTTTTCCACTTTAGAGATGATAGATTGCAGATCCTCTTTTTTGGTGACATCCAGCTTGTAGAGCTTGAGGTTATTCAACTCTTTTAGTTCTTTTTCCTCTTCGGGAGAACGCATGGTGGCAGCTACGTTCCATCCATTTTCTGCAAAAAGTTTGGCTGTAGCCCTGCCAATTCCGCTGGAGGCGCCGGTGATGAGAATGGTCTTTGACATAAATCTGGATTTATTTCCTCTCTAAAAATAGCATTTTTGAATGGCTTTGGCTTTAACAGGAAAATCTATATTTGCGTTATGACCGAAAAAGATTTTCTTCCGAAGCCATACCCCGCAGCAGTAGCGCAGGGGGAAGTGACCTGGCAAAGCCCCAGCAACATTGCCCTGGTGAAGTACTGGGGGAAGCTGGATCATCAAATTCCGGCGAATCCTTCCATTAGTTTTACGCTGGATTCCTGCCGTACGACCACTACATTAAAGTACAGCAAGAAGGAAAAGCATTCCGACAATTTTGAATTTGAACTTTATTTTGAAGGGGAGAAAAAAGATTCTTTTCGTCCCAAGATCCAGAAGTTCCTGGAAAGGGTGGAGCCATATTTGCCATTTTTGAAGGATTATAAATTTATCATTGATACTTCCAACTCTTTTCCACACAGCAGCGGGATCGCTTCTTCGGCCAGCGGGATGAGTGCTTTGGCACTTTGTCTTATGAGTATCGAGAAGCAACTGGATCCTGAAATGGATGATAAATATTTCACGCGAAAAAGCTCATTTTTGGCAAGGCTGGGATCGGGAAGCGCCTGCCGCAGTATTGAAGGCGAACTCGTGGTTTGGGGATTTCAAAGGAACATCTACGGCAGCAGCGATCTATATGGAGTGCAATTCAGGGATGAGGTGCATGAGAATTTCCGGAATTACCGCGATACGATCTTGTTGGTAGACAAGGGAGAGAAGCAGGTGAGCAGTACTGTTGGGCATGAGCTCATGAACGGGCATCCTTTTGCGGAACGACGTTTTCAACAGGCACACGAAAATTTAGACCGGCTGAAAAAGATCTTCCGCAGCGGTGATCTTTCAGAATTTATAAAGGTGGTGGAGAGCGAGGCGCTAACGCTTCACGCGATGATGATGACCAGCCAGCCCTACTTCCTGTTGATGAAACCTAATACCCTTGAGATCATAAACAGGATCTTTAAATTTAGGGAAGAGAGCGGACTGCATTTGTGCTTTACCCTGGATGCAGGTGCCAATGTGCACTTATTGTATCCTGAAAAGGAAGAAAAGGAGACCAGCGAATTCATAGAAGCCTCGCTGAAACAGTATTGTCAGAATGGCCAGTTTATTCATGACGGCGTGGGTAGCGGTGCCAGCAAATTGGCTTAATAATTGAGATGTTACTTTCTGAAAATCAGTAGCATTGCACATTTTTGGAAGTAGTGTTATATTTGCAGCTTCCGGGTGTTTAACAGGATTTTATCATAAACTGATCATAATCATGTTGCCGGAAGAGCTTAAAAAGGAGAATGTTAAATTTGTTTTGCTAACTTTGATTTCATTTTAATAGGAAATTCGAAAGATTGGATATCCGGCCCCGAAAAAGAATTGGTATGAAAGGACCTTTATTTTACTCAAAGATCCTCCTTTTTGGAGAGTATGGAATTATAAAAGATTCCAAAGGTTTATCTATTCCCTATAATTTTTACAATGGGGCGTTGAAGGTGGATGAGGATCCTTCTGAAGCTGCTCAAAAATCCAATAGAAGCTTAAAGCGTTTTGCCGATTACCTGGAGAACCTTCAAAAAGAAAAGCCCGAACTGGTGCAATTCGATCTGGAAGATCTTAAAGCAGATATTGAAAAAGGTATGTATTTCGATTCCAGTATTCCGCAGGGATACGGAGTAGGAAGTAGTGGCGCTTTGGTGGCTGCTATCTATGATGAATATGCGATCGACAAGATCACGGTTCTGGAAAATCTTACCCGTGAAAAATTATTAAAGCTAAAGAAGATCTTTGGAGAAATGGAATCTTTCTTCCACGGGAAATCTTCGGGACTTGATCCTCTTAACTCTTATTTGAGCATTCCAATCCTGATAAATTCTCAGGATAATATTGAACCTGCCGGCATTCCATCTCAAACCCAGAACGGGAAAGGTGCTGTGTTCCTTCTAGACAGTGGTTCTGTGGGGGAAACTGCTCCCATGGTGAATATCTTTATGGAGAACATGAAGCAGGAGCCTTTCAGAAAAATGCTGAAAGATCAGTTCGTAAAACATACCGATGCCTGTGTGGATGATTTCCTGAAGGGTGATGTAAAATCCCTTTTTGGGAACATCAAGAAATTATCACATGTTGTGCTGGATAATTTCAAACCAATGATCCCGGCACAATTCCATAAACTATGGAAGAACGGGATCGAAACCAATGATTACTACCTGAAGCTTTGCGGCTCCGGTGGTGGTGGTTATATTCTTGGATTTACAGAAGATATTGAAAAGGCAAGAAAAGCATTGAAGGATTATCGCCTGGAAGTGGTTTACAACTTCTAAGGAGAAATGGCCACTCTCTCTAAAAAGCGGCTTCTGTTAAAGATTCTCAGCTTTATTTCGGTAGTTAGAGGCTACAATATTCTGGTGCTCGTCATCGCGCAGTACCTTACTTCCATCTTTATTCTTGCACCCGATCTGCCAATGAGGAAGGTGCTTTTCGATCTTAATTTATTCTTTATGATCCTTGCTACAGCTTCTATTGTGGCTGCAGGGTACATCATCAATAATTTCTACGACAGTGAAAAGGATCTTATAAACCGGCCTCAAAAAACGATGTTAGACAGGTTTGTGAGTCAGCGAACAAAATTATCGGTGTATTTTCTGCTCAATATGTTCGGGATCTTTTTTGCCAGCTATATCTCCTTTAGGGCGGTTGTTTTTTTCTCACTTTATATTTTCGGGATCTGGTTTTACTCCCACCGGCTTAAGAAGATACTTTTTGTCAATAACCTAATAGCTTCGGTGATTACCATCACCCCATTTTTTGCAGTATTCCTGTACTACAAAAATTTTGATACGGTTATCCTGGTACATGCATCCTTTCTTTACCTTATTATTCTCATGCGGGAAATGGTGAAGGACCTGGAGAATATGAAAGGAGATATTGCACAGGGATACAGGACCATTCCTATTGTTTACGGAGAGAACTTCAGCAAATCTCTCTTAACCATACTTACCTTTGCATCAATGGTTCCTATTCATTTCCTGATTTTTGATTTTGAAATAGGGAAGATGTATTACTTTTTCTATGGTGCCGTATTTGTGTTGCTGATTTTCCTGTTGGTTCTCTATTTTAGTAAGGCCAAATGGCAGTATCTTCTTCTGCACAATTTGCTTAAGTTCATTATCGTCGCGGGAGTTTTCAGTATTCTTTTGATTGACGTTGATGCCTTGTTGAGCAGAGTGTTCTAAATGTATATTGTACAAAGTATGTAATTATTGAAACAGGTTGCGCCGCTATCCCGAAAATAGCATCAACCGGTGCTGATTTGTTTCCCGCGGATCACGCCGATTGCAGAAATAGCCAATTAAAGGGCCGGGTTGTAGGAACTTTATCTTCATCTTCAAACTCTCAAATCCCCAAATTCTCACATCTTCAATTCTTTTCTGAAATTTGGTGCCTTGTGATCGTTGATTTGTTCGAAGGATGTTGCCTCTTCTTTATAGGATTATTTATTGTTAAACAATCTAGTATCTTTGTACCAAATTAAATAGTTATGAGTAGAAATGACAGGTCATCCGGAAGCAGGGGAGACCGCTCTTCCGGTAAATCTTCAGGAAGACAGGGTGGGGGAGAACGATCAAAATCACACGCACGTGGAAATACTCCGGTGAATCGAAATGAAAAGGATCCCAAAACCATGTCCCGGGGCAATGCTCCGGTAAAAAAGAAAACCGGAGAAAAATCTGAGGGCATAAGATTGAACAAATTTGTAGCCAACTCCGGCGTATGTTCAAGGCGGGATGCCGACATATACATTGCGGCCGGAAATGTCACCGTAAACGGCAAGGTAATTACTGAAATGGGCTATAAGGTACTGCTTAAAGATGAAGTTAAATTTGATGGCCGTCGCATCCTTCCCGAGAAACCGGAATACGTACTTTTGAACAAGCCCAAAGGCTTTTTCGTAACCGGGAGTCTTGAAAAAAAGAACCGTACAGTTATGGATTTGATCGCAAACGCTTCCAAGTCAAAGCTGGATCCGGTTGGAAAATTAGATACTCAGGCTACAGGATTAATCTTGTTTACTAACGATGGTGTCCTGGCCAAAAGTCTTGCTAATCCCAAGAATGGGATACGGCAGATCTATCACCTTGAACTGGATAAGGATCTTGCTTATGAGGATCTTCAGAAGATTAAGGAAGGTGTCAATCTGGAAGATGGCACTGCCAGAGTTACAGAGGTAAGTTACGTGGAAAATAAACCGAAACGGGAAGTCGGCTTAGAACTTAGAAGTACGAAACCTCATATCGTACAGCGAATTTTTAAGAGTTTAGGCTATGAGATCCAGAAATTGGACCGTGTTGTATATGGCGGTTTGACCAAAAAAGATTTGGGTCGCGGGCACTGGAGAGTCTTAAATAAGCAGGAGATCATAAATCTTTCGAATCTTTAAACTTTCATTTTCAAGATCAATATTCAGGAAAGTTGTGAATTAGAGAAATCTAAAAAAATCCTGCAACTTTCCTGCTTTTTAATACATTTGCTTTAGCTAAGCTAAAATGATGAAAAAAACACCACGGGTCCTATCCGATTGGTTTTTAGAATATTCCCGCCCCGGCAATTGTAGCCTTAACAAACTTTTATTACCTTATTTTTTCAGCATTGGCTTATAATTTCTACTTTTTAACCTTTAACCCTATTACGTAAAAATTGAATACGAAGTACAGCGATTTAATCGACCAGACTTATTATTTCCCTCAGGAAGAATTTACGGTAGAAGGTAGTGAACTGCATTTCCATGGAATTGATCTAATGGAACTGGTGAAAGAGTATGGAGCTCCTTTAAAGTTTACTTATCTCCCAAAGATCTCAGAAAACATTAATAAAGCTAAAAAATGGTTTGCCGATGCGTTAGAAAAGCATAATTATCCCGGCACCTATAACTATTGCTATTGCACAAAAAGTTCCCATTTTGAACATGTGCTTAATGAAGCTTTGAAGAATGACATTCACATTGAAACTTCTGCTTCCGTAGATATTAATATAGTCGAGAATCTTAAGAAAAAAGGTAAGATTACCAATGACACCTATGTGATCTGTAATGGTTTTAAAAGGAATGGGTACATTACCAATATTGCCAATTTGATCAACGGAGGACAGAAAAACTGTATTCCAATCATAGATAATTATGAGGAGATTGACCTGCTTACTGAAGCAATAGATGATAAATTTAAAATTGGGATAAGGATTGCCTCGGAAGAAGAGCCGAAATTCGAATTTTATACCTCCCGGCTGGGAATTGGTTATAAGAATATAGTTCCTTTCTTCAATAAGCAGATCAAGGATAATGAGCAGGTGGAGCTCAAGATGCTTCACTTCTTCATCAATACAGGGATTCGTGATACTGCCTATTACTGGAACGAATTGCTAAAGTGTTTAAGGGTCTATATCAACCTGAAACGAATTTGTCCGTCTCTTGACAGCCTTAATATTGGCGGCGGGTTTCCTGTAAAAAACTCCCTTCACTTCGAATATGACTATAAGTACATGGTAGAAGAGATTGTCAACCAGATCAAGATCGCTTGTGACGAAGCCGAAGTAGAGCCACCTCATATCTTTACTGAATTTGGTTCTTTTACTGTAGGTGAAAGCGGCGGTGCGATCTACGAGATCCTTTACCAAAAGCAGCAAAATGACAGGGAGAAGTGGAATATGATCAACTCTTCCTTTATTACCACACTGCCCGATACCTGGGCCATCAGTAAGAAATTTGTGATGCTTGCGGTGAACAGGTGGAACGATGAATATGAAAGAGTTTTGCTAGGTGGGCTTACGTGTGACAGTGATGACTATTATAATTCGGAACAGAACACCAACGCCATCTATCTACCTAAATACAAAAGAGACAAACCTCTTTATATTGGGTTTTTTAATACAGGAGCTTATCAGGATACCATTGGAGGATTCGGCGGACTGCAGCACTGCCTCATTCCGCAGCCTAAACAGATTCTCATTAACAGAGACAAGGAAGGAAATCTGGAGACCAGGTTATTTAGCGAGCAGCAGGAACCTCAGGATTTTCTAAAAATTCTCGGGTATGAGAAATAGTCTGGAATTTTTATATTTTTAATTATATATAATTGAAGCAATTAGAACACAACAATCGCTAATAAAATGAGTAAAAAGAATTACGCCGGCATTCCGGACAAGTATGCACGTTTAGATGACGCAAAAGTAGTTTTGATCCCGGTTCCTTACGATGGAACAAGTACCTGGGGGAAGGGAGCCGATAAGGGTCCAGATGCTTTTTTGGAAGCTTCAGAAAACATGGAGCTTTTCGATATCGAAACCCGTACAGAAGTCTATAAAAAGGGAGTTTATTTGGCTCCGCCGGTGACCGAAAATTCCTCTCCGGAGAAAATGGTGGAAGCGGTGCATAAAACCGTAAAAAATTACATCAAGCAGGAAAAATTCGTTACCATTTTTGGAGGCGAGCATTCTATTTCTATTGGGACCATTCGTGCTTTCAATGAAAGTTTTGAGGATCTAACCGTGGTACAGATCGATGCACATGCCGATTTGCGACCTGAGTACGATGGCACCACATGCAACCATGCCTGCGCAGTACATGAGGCCAGCAAGAAGACCAACCTGATCCAGGTTGGGATCCGTTCTATGGACGTTTCTGAACTTGATCACATGGATGAGAACCAGGTATACTGGGCCCATGACCTTTATGAAGACTGGATGGATGATGCCATTGGACAAATGACGCCAAACGTTTTCATTACGATAGATCTTGATGCTTTTGATCCTTCGATTCTTCCATCTACTGGTACTCCAGAGCCGGGAGGAATGTTCTGGTATGAGACTTTGGAATTCTTAAAGTTGATGTTCAAGAAGAAAAACGTAGTGGGATTTGATATCGTGGAGCTTAATCCAAATGAGAATGAGAGGTCTTCAGACTTCCTGGCGGCTAAGCTTTATTACAAGATGTTGAGCTACAAATTCAAATATTTAAATAATAACGAAGACGAAGACGATGAGTAAAGGCCCGGTTACGGAATTTATAGAAAAACATTTTAAACACTTTAATTCGGCGGCTCTTGTAGATGCCGCCAAAGGATATCAGGAGCAACTTGATAAGGGGAACAAAATGCTTGTTACCCTCGCGGGGGCGATGAGTACTGCCGAGATTGGAAAAAGTTTTGCTGAAATGATCCGTCAGGATAAGGTGCAGTTCATTTCCTGTACAGGTGCGAACCTGGAAGAAGATGTGATGAACCTTGTTGCGCATTCTCATTATGAGCGTGTTCCTCATTATAGGGATCTCACCGCACAGGACGAATGGGACCTGTTGGAAAGAGGCCTTAACCGTGTTACTGATACCTGTATTCCTGAAGAAGAAGCTTTCCGAAGGATTCAGAAACATATTGTGAAGATCTGGAAAGATGCTGAAGCAGCCGGAGAAAGATATTTTCCTCACGAATATATGTATAAGCTGTTGCTGAGCGGAGTGATGGAAGAATACTACGAGATCGACCTGAAAGATTCCTGGATGTATGCCGCAGCCGAAAAAAATCTGCCAATGGTGGTTCCGGGCTGGGAAGACAGTACGATGGGGAATATTTTTGCTTCATACGTAATGAAAGGCGAATTGAAGGCCAGTACAATGAAATCCGGAATTGAATACATGGGCTTCATCGCAGACTGGTACATGAAGAACACCGATAAAGGTGTTGGATTCTTCCAGATTGGAGGAGGAATTGCAGGAGATTTTCCAATTTGCGTGGTGCCAATGCTTTACCAGGATATGGAAATGCATGACATCCCATTCTGGAGCTATTTCTGCCAGATATCAGATTCTACGACCAGCTACGGAAGTTATTCCGGTGCTGTACCTAATGAGAAAATTACCTGGGGGAAACTGGATAAGGATACTCCGAAATTCGTAATAGAAAGTGATGCTACCATTGTGGCACCGCTGGTGTTTGCCTACCTCTTAGGTTGGTAATCTAAAGCTCAGGTATTATTATATTTTAACTCCGGAAGCAGCGATGACTCCGGAGTTTTTTTATTCCCAATGCCGATCTTTATGAATTTTAAGCCCCGGATGCTTTTTGCGGCTTTTGCGAGAAAATTTCCCATCCCATTACTCCTAAGACCACCGCATATTCCAGTGCCACCAGCCATAAATTCTCCCGAACACCGGCTTGAGAATAGGCAAAGTAACTGAGCACTACCATAAGGCTCCACACCTGAACAAATTTGTGCCTGGTGAACACCGAAAGTAACAGTGCTGTTGACAGGTACCACGGGTGAACGGTGGTAGCCAGAAAAAAGTAGATCACAGATGCAAACATCATGCTGGTCAAGAGACCTTTTATTTCTGAATTTCTTCTGAAGGCTGATAAGAGCAGTATTGAAACAAAAACTACAGCCGCCAGGGCAGGACCTGCATAGGAGATGATGTTATAACCTTCTAATTGATAGCCTATCCACCTGATGAGGTAGTAAAAACCCGCATTGAATTCAAATTTTTGAAACCACAGGTTAACGCTGCTGAAGAAGTTTTGGGCAAAGGCGTCTGAAAGAAACGGGAGAAAGAATAGTAACAGCAATACACCCGTAATTGTATAATATAGAACTGCTTTTTTCCATCCCAGCCTTTTTAAAAGCAATGGAAGGAACATCAAAGGAATAAGCTTTACCGCAATGGAACAGGAAAATAAGAGAGCGCTAAAAAGCCATTTTTGACGCTGCAGTAAATACAATGCTGCGACAAGAAAGAACAACATTACCCCTTCAAAATGCAGATTTCCGGTGAGTTCAATGATGATCAGCGGATTCAGCAGATAGAGGAAAATATTACTCTCCGGCAGGTTTAGCCGCCTGAGTAATTTTTTTCCGAAGTAGAAGATTCCAATATCTGCAGCGATTATGAAGATCCGCAGCCAGACTATTGTGGCTATTATGCTTTTACCGCCGAGAAAAGCAGCCAGGGCAAAGAAAATCTGATTGAGCGGGGTATAACTGGTGGGATTTCCCGCGCTTAAAGCACCCATGCCCTCATACAATTGCTGAGCGCCAGGAATGGGAAGAGTCCCGGCTGCAAAATATCCATCCGGGGTCATTAGATATGGATTTATCCCATGCAACAGCAATCTCCCATCCCAGATAAATCTGTAGAAATCCTGCGACAGGTTAGGGATGGCAAATAGAAACAGTAGTCGGAAAATAACGGCAGCAGCTAACAGAATTTTCAGGTTGTAACGCTGCATTTGGAAGAACTTCCAGCTTAGAAAGAAGAGTCCGCCGTAGAGGGTGAAAAGTTTAAAAAAGTCAGTTCTTTCCAGGTCGTACGCGAAAGTATAATAAAAAGCGCAGCAGCTAAGGAAGAAAAGAAGTGGGATCTTGTGAAGGAGCAGGAACTTTTTCATAATTACTTTCTTCACTAGACCTCACAGGTCTTCGAAACCTGTGAGGTCTAATTTAAAATCTTTCTGGCTCTTTGTTACCCTCAGTCTACAAAGGTTTCTTTTATTACCTCCTTGCATTTCTGTATTTCCCGCTTTCCAAGAGAATCAAGAACTTTAATTATCCTTTTTCGATCAATGGTTCTAATCTGATCAATGGCTATCATTCCCTTTTGACCATTCATTTTTACCGGAATCCTGGTAGGATATTTTTTTGGAGTGGTTGTCATTGGTGCTATGACAATTGTTCTCAAAAATTTATTCATTTCGTTAGGTGAAATTATAACGCAAGGCCGCGTCTTTTTAATTTCACTTCCAACTGTCGGATCAAGATTCACCAGTATAACAGAATATTGTTCTAAATCCATTCATCAAAATTTTCATCTTCAAAGACATCGTCAAGAAGAAGTTCATCATCAGCATTTTTGGCCATTTCCTCAAACTTCTTTTCCCAGTCTTTTCTTGGCGAATTGATAGGTCGAATAACAATCTGTCCTTCTTCTAAAACCAAATCTACTTTTTCTTTGATCTGGTATTTGTCTAAAATAGTCTTGCTTAGCCTTAGGCCTTTCGAATTCCCGATCTTGATAATTGGAGTTTCCATAGTTTAAATTTGTATATACAAAGTTATTACTTTTTATTGATAGTGGGATTTTGTTTTTGACAGTTCACAAACTAAGATCGCTATTTTTTTCGTGAAGAAGAACTTCTGCAGTCCTGCGACCTCACAGGTTTTCAAAGCCTTTGAGATCTGTTTTTCTACCTGCTAATATTTCGATATTTAAAGAAGCCAGAACAACATACGAAAATCCGAAGAACATCATGAGGTGAAAGGGCAGAAGGCTATAGGTGCCAATTTTAAATGCAGAAAAAATTCCGAAGGCAAAAAGCAACATCAACAGGATTTCCACGATCAGCTGAAAATTTACTTTCACCGGACTATTTAATTTTAGGTGGGGCCGGCTTTTAAGATTGAACTTGGGGGTACGAATAAATTCACTCTTTTTTCCGAAGTGTCCTTCCAGGATCGCAATGCTAATATGCAGGGAAAGCCCCATGGCAATTGAAAAGAAGGTGAAGAATAGCCCCACGAACCTGAAGAGTGACAGCCGGTCATTTTGATGTAGTTCTTTATAAGCTGCATAGTAGGTGACAAAAAATATCACCGGACTCAGTATAAAAATTGTCATTCCAGTAAAGATTCCGCTGTAAGCGGGATCGCCCAGTAGAAAAAGTACGGGAATGCTGATGATGCCCATCTGGAGCACCACGAAAAAGAAGCTGCTATTGAGGAGATGGAAGAAGCTGTGGACCCGGGTGCCAAAAGTGAGTTTTTTATCCATTAATAACTTCCGGTAATTCTTCCGAAAATTCTCTGCTGCCCCCTTGTTCCACCTGAACTGTTGTGAACGGGCAGCGGCTATGGTGATGGGCAGTTCTGCAGGGGTTTCAACTTCTCTAAGATATTTGAATTCCCAGCCTTTAAGTTGTGCGCGGTAGCTGAGGTCAAGATCTTCTGTAAGGGTGTCGCCCTCCCAATTTCCAGCGTCTAAAATGCACTTTTTGCGCCAGATTCCCGCGGTGCCGTTGAAGTTGATGAAGTGTTTTCCGAAGTTTCGGCCGGTCTGTTCCAGGATAAAGTGATAGTCCAGCAGAAAAGCCTGCAGCTTTGTGAGCAGGGAATAATTCGCATTAAGATGTCCCCAGCGGGTTTGAACTACGCCGAGTTTTTCATTCCTGAAGTATGGAACTGTTTTCTTTAGCCAATCTGAGTTAGGTACAAAATCGGAATCAAAGATGGCAATGAATTCGCCTTTTGCAGTTTCGAGTCCGGCCTTTAAAGCTCCGGCTTTAAAACCTTCGCGGTGCATTCGGGTGATATGCTGAATGGGAAAACCTGTCGCCTGTAATTCCGAAACAATCCGGGCTGTAAGTGCCGCAGAATCATCTGTAGAATCATCGAGTACCTGTACTTCCAGTTTTTCGGGAGGATAATCCATTTCAGCAATATTCCGAAGCAATCGTTCCACAACAGGTTTGTCATTGTAGAGCGGTAGCTGAATGGTCACAAAGGGGATTTGGGAAGGATCTGAAAAATCCCATTTTTGAGAGGTGTCTTTTTGACTCCGGCTTTTTAGGAAGTTGATGAGCAGGTGCAGCAGGGATAGGCTGTAGAGAAAAACTACAAACATCAAAAATCCAAAAGTGAAGAGGATTGCCGTTTCCATTATTTAAAGCTGTATTTGAAGATCCAACCCAGGATCTTAACCCCGGCCATAAAAGCGCCTTTTATCGTGCCTGAGACCTTAGAGACTCCAATGCGGTTACGATAGTGCACCGGCACTTCTTCATAGCTGTAATCCTTTTTTAAAGCCTTTAGCTGCATCTCCACCGTCCAGCCGTAGGTTTTGTCATCCATATGAAGTGCCAGCAGCTTTTCATATTTTATCGCCCTAAAAGGCCCAAGATCTGTAAACCGGGCATTAAAGAACAACTTCATGAGGCTGGTGGCCAACCAGTTCCCAAAGATCTGCGGAAAGGTCATTGCTCCTTTTTCCCGCCAGCGCTTGACCCTGGCCCCAATTACCAAATCCACATTCCGCTTTAGAATTGGCTCCACGATCTTTTCCAGTTCCTGCGGATAATCGCTGTAGTCTCCATCTAAAAATACGATTATTTGAGGCTTTTCCGGAAGCTTTGCAATGTATTCCATTCCTTTTAGACAGGCGAAACCATAACCTTTGCGCGTTTCCCGCAGTACCGTAGCTCCTGCCTGGGCCGCATTTTCTTCAGTGGCATCGGTTGAATTGTTGCTCACCACGATCACCTCATCTACAAGTTCAGGAATATCCCGGACTACCAAACCAATGGATTCGGCTTCATTGTATGCCGGGATGATCACTTTAATTAGAGGAAAATGCATTATTCCTTTTTTCTGAAAGGTGAGGAATGTGAATCACGGGTAGCTACTTTTTGCTGACGGATAAGATCCAAAAGATCCACGTCATTACCCAATAGAACTGCATCACTGTTGATCCTACCGTCGAGGGGTCCGTTTTCAAGCTTTAATACCCCACGCGGACAAACCGCACTGCAAATTCCGCAGCCAACGCAGCTGGAGCGAACAATATTTTCCCCTTTTTGGGCATAAGCTCGTACGTCTATTCCCATTTCACAGTAGGTTGAGCAGTTTCCGCAGGAGATGCATTGTCCACCATTGGTGGTGATCCTGAATTTTGAGAATAACCTCTGTTGCATTCCCAGTACCGCAGCCATGGGGCAGCCAAAGCGGCACCAAACCCGGTTTCCGAAAATGGGATAAAAACCAACGCCTATCACGCCTGAAAATGCGGCTCCAATAAGGAAGCCATACCATTGTCTTAGCAGGTAACCGTAGGTCATACCACTAAAGTAGAAGGCAGCAATGATCGCAAGCACAATTCCTAATGAGATCACAGCGCCCTTTTTAGCATCCCGTGCAAGCCTGTGTCTCTTGAAAATAAAAATAAGTCCGAATAACAGCACAAGAAATGCAGCCGATCCCAAAAGAAAAACATTCTTGTCCAACCAAAACTGATCCGGATTTTCATTGAGAAATGAATAAACAACTGCAATGGTCATGACCACGACAAGAACCAGGACCGTATGAATGATATACCTTTCAAATTTCCATGCTGCACGGCTTTTATCCGAAAGGTGCCTATAGGGATCCCCGGCAGTTTCCGCGAGTCCGCCACAACCGCAGACCCAGGAACAATACCATCTTTTTCCGTAGAAATAGGTGAGGATAGGAGTGATCACGAAAATGGAAGCAATCCCAAAGAAGAGCATGAGGAGTCCGATATTTCCGGCAGAAAAGAACTCTGATAATTTGTACCCCGCAAAAAGGTCATAATTGAGCGGCCAGAGATTAACCGGATTAAAATAGGGCTGATTAAGTCTCATGAGGATCTCCGGGATCAAAAAAGCAAATCCCAGCTGGAAGAACATGACTGAATAAGTTCTTAGGACTTCATATTTGTTATGACGGTATTTCAGAAGGAATTTATACCCAAATGCTAAGATGGCGAGGGTGTAAAGAGTTCCATAAACGAACCACTGACTCGCCGGCTGCCCACTGATGAACCTGCTTAGTGGATCAAAGAGAGCCACCAGGCCGTTGTTTGGACCGTCGGGATTATATCCGAGATATTGAGGAAACCAATAAAGTACGATATAGAAAAGAGTAAGAATAATTCCCGTTCCCCAGGCCAGTATTCCGCGAGCGGTCATGGACCTGAACCAAATGCCGTCGTTTTTGATGCCTTGAGATCTTCCAAGGTAGAGGTCATTTGCAAACAAGATCACGCCAACGGTAATAAGTATAATGGCCGACCAAAGGAAAATGGAGGGGAGTTGCAGGTTGAATAAAGCCAGAACGAGAATAAAAAGACCGGTCCAGCCAATCCCTGTCGCGACCTTTTGAGTGGTGGAGAGCTTTGCGGGTGGTTCTCCCGTAAGGGACATGTTGTTGTGGGCTGTGGACATACTGTTAGGTCTGGAAAACGTTCTTTTTAAAACTACTAAATATCTCTTTCTCGTGACGGTCGGAAAATTCCGGATCAAAATTGGCTTTTCCCAGGTGCTTCAGGACAAATTCCAGATCCCTTTCTTCTGTTAGCCACTTATCAAATACCTCATGACACATTCTTATTCCAAAGGAATTAATACCCAGGAACTTGAAAGATTCCCGGTCAAAAGCAATAGTCAAAGCTTTATCACCTTTTTTATTTTCCCAGTGAAAATGATCTTCGCTCTTTCCGGGATTGGCACTTACCAATCCGTAGGTCTGGTATTCTATGTCAAAGAATTTCGCGCTGTTGAACCAGTGCCCCGGCTTATACTTAAAAGGATTTCCGCAGATGGTCTGCGCCACAGTTTCTCCCATCATTCTGGCGGTATACCATACGGCTTCAATAGCTTTACGGCCGGTCACCGGCTCGCGGTGTTGTGCGCAATCGCCAATTGCATAGACATCGGGTATATTTGTCTTTAAATATGGATCTACAAGGATTCCCCGGTCGGTTTCTATCCCGGAACCTTCTAAGAAACGGATATTTGGTTTGACTCCCACTGAAATCCCCAGCACATCACATTCGATCTTTTCTCCGGATGAAGTTTCAACAGAATTCACACGTCCATTGCTGCCATTGATCTTTTTCAGCTCGGTCTCATGTTTTAGAACAATTCCGTGGCTTTGGATATGCCGGGAAACAAATTCTGCATCTTTTAAGGGCAAAGCATTCTGCCAAAAAGCTTTTTCCCTGATGAGCATGCTTACCGGGATCTTACGGGTATGCAGCATTTCTGCCAGTTCCACTCCGATGAGTCCGCCGCCGACGATTACTGCCCCTCTGCAGTTGCGGGTGTTCTCCTCCAGCAATTCCAGGTCCTGTTTTGAAACCAGTCCCTGCACTCCCTTTAGATCCTCTCCTTCCAAACCGAGGAATTGGGGGACAGAGCCTGTGGCAAGAATAAGCTGGTCGTAATTCAGCGTTTCCTCACCTTTCAAAAAGAGCATTTTTGAAGAGGTCTCTATTTTTTCTACATAAACCTTTTTCAGCTCAATGCTGTTCTCCTCCCAAAACCAATCCTCGTAAGGCTTGAGGTGTTCCCATTTCATGTGGCCCATGTAAACGTACATCAAAGCGGTTCGGGAAAAGAAGTAGTCACTTTCCGCAGAAATGACCGTGATCTTCTTATCCGAAATTCTTCGGATGTGACGCGCAGCTGTGATCCCGGCTACGCCGTTTCCTATGATCACCACATGTTGAGAGGAGGACATTATTCTGCAGGCTTAAGTTCTATTCGCTTTATTAATTCTCTGAACAGCGTGATCATTTGCGGTTCAGCTTTGCCGGCGGTTTCTATGATATCCTGAATATCCACCGGTTTTAGATCATCGGGGTTTCCTTCATCGGTCAAAACAGAAACTGCCGCAATAGGGATCTTTAAGTGATTGGCTACGATAACTTCGGGCACGGTACTCATTCCCACGGCATCGGCACCTATGGTTCGTAAAAAGCGATATTCTGCCCGCGTTTCCAGTTGAGGTCCTACTACAGCTACATACACTCCTTTATGTAAGGGAAACCCATTTTCTTTGGCGATCTCCTGCATGATGCGACCACTCTGTTGATCGTATGGTGCGCTCATATCTGTAAATCTTGTTCCTAACTGCTCCACGCCTCTAAAGGCCAGTGGGGAACCACCCTGGAGGTTAATATGATCATCAATAAGCATGATCTCTCCTTTTTTGAATTTAGGGTTAAGTGAGCCTGCAGCATTGGAGATAAGGAGTTTTTTGATACCAAGACGCTTCATTACCCGTACAGGAAAAGTAACATCCCACAGGGAATAGCCTTCATAAATGTGAAAACGTCCCTGCATCACCACTACCTTTTTGTCATCCAGTTTTCCAAAAATAAGCTTTCCTCTATGAAACTCCACTGTAGCTGTCGGAAAACCAGGGATGTGGTTGTAGCTTACTTCAGAAATCACTTCTATTTCATCTATCAATTTCCCCAGCCCCGTGCCAAGGATAATTCCTATTTCGGGATTTTCAAATCCCCGTGCCTGCAGGAATTCAGTAGTATCTTGTAATTCTTTGATCATCATTTGCATTAAATTATCTAATGAAAAAGCTCATCCCTACCTTAACAAGGGCGGCCGGTTACAAACTTACGATTATTGAGGGGGAAAGCCGAAATAACCTTTAACTGCATTTTTAATTGTAATCAAAAACGCAACCTATTGGATTTGAATTGCTAATTGCTTCTGGTTTGAAAGGCTTAAGTGCTGAAAATGTGCTTCACAGAGAATCAATCTTCTTTAGCAGCAAAAAATTCCTTTTTTTAAAGAAAATTAACTTTTTATCCCTATTTTACGCATTGGCTAATTCAAACAAACTAACTTATGAATATTAAAAATTACCTGTTTTTGGGATTATTTTTAATCTCAACAATTGTCCTTGCTCAGGAAAAAGAAATTTCCGGAGCTGTGGTAGGAGAAAATGGCTTGCCACTCATTGGGGTGAACATCATTATTGAGGGCACCACACGCGGAACCCAAACAGATTTTGACGGAAACTACAGTATCAATGCAAACCCGGGAGATATTCTGGTTTATTCCTTTGTAGGGTTTGGAACTGAAAAAAGAACGGTGGGCGCAGAGGAGGTTATCAATGTTCAAATGACTGCCGATAACAGCCTTGAAGAAGTGGTTGTAGTAGGTTACGGTACTCAGTCTAAAAGAAAGGTTACCGATAATATTGCCTCCATATCTGAAGATGAGATCAATAATATTCCCATCCCAAGCTTACAGGGAGCTCTTACCGGAAAAGCGGCAGGGGTACAGATCACGCAGATCAACGGAAAGGTTGAAGGAGGCGTAAAAATGAGGATTAGAGGGATCTCGAGTATTTCATCTTCACAGGAACCTCTCTATGTAATAGATGGAATGCCTTTGATCAATGATGATGAATCTGTTTCCCAGGCTCCTATTAACCCGCTTATCTCTTTGAACCCAAACGATATCGCTTCTATTGAGATCCTAAAGGATGCATCATCTGCAGCGATTTATGGAGCAAGAGGTACAAACGGGGTGGTATTGATTACCACAAAATCTGGTAAATCGGGAAAAACAAAGATATCTATGAACACCTCCATGGGCTGGAGTGAACCTACCAACACCTTAGATTGGTTAAATGCAGAGCAGTACGTGGAATTATTTACAGAAGCTTCTGCAAATAGCTACGGAGCTGAAGATACCTGGCTTACTGAAGAAGGAGGTTATTTTGACTGGATGGCCAACGGACTTGACTGGAGAAACGGAGAAGTGGATACAGATTGGCAATCACTTGCTCTTGTTGATGGTTCTGTTCAGGATCACACCATTTCTATTTCAGGAGGTAGTGAAAAAACGACCTTTTTCCTTTCCGGCGGATACAACAGAACTGAAGCCATTGTAAGAGGAAACGACCTTGAGCGCTACTCGGTAAGAACCAACGTAGATCACAAGGCAAGCGACCGCCTTAACGTGGGCGTAAATGTAGGTATTAGTAAAACCCATATTTCCAGAATTGGGACAGATAACTCATTTTCCACGCCTCTACAGGCTATAGCACAATCTCCTCTTTCTCCTGCTTTTCTTGAGAATGGAATTCCTAATAATGAAAGTACCATTTACTACAACTTTTTGATGCAGGAGTATAATGGAGACTGGGATTCAGATATTTTCAGAGTGTTATTCAACACCTATGCTGAATATTATCTTATGGAAGAATTGAGCTTCCGTTCTGAATTTGGTTATGATAATAATAACCAGACAGAAGAATATTTCGCAGGTAGCCTTACAGAATCTGCTTCAACTAATGGATATGCTGATGCAAACGCGGTACAGTCGGATCGATATAGCTTAAGCAACTATTTCACGTATAACACCACCTTTGTTGAGGATTATGACCTTGAAGTAGTTCTGGGGATGAGCTTTGAAGAAAGCGCCCGCAAAAGACAATTCGTAGCCGGTACCGGATTCGCATCAGACGATCTTCAAACAGTTGACAGTGCATCTGAAATTATCGACGGTTTCTCTACAAGAACAAAATACAATTTCCTTTCTTACTTCAGTAGGGCCACTTTTTCTTTGTTCGACAAGTACCTATTAAAAGCCAGTTTACGCTATGACGGGTCTTCACGTTTTGGTGCCGAGAACAGGTATGGTTGGTTCCCTGCAGCATCTGCCGGATGGATCATTTCAGAAGAGGATTTCTTCGATAATTCCGAAACTATTTCTCTTCTTAAACTTAGAGGAAGCTGGGGTGTAACCGGAAACGCGGGAATTGGAAATTTTGCCAGCCTGGGCTTGTTTACCGGAGGTGCATATAATAAAATTGCTACCCTGTACCCAAGTCAGCTTGGAAATCCTGACCTTAAATGGGAAAGAACAGACCAGGTAGATATAGGGCTTGACTTCGGATTTTTTAATAACAGACTTTCTGGGGAAGTAGATTATTATGTGAAAAAAACCAATGATCTTTTACTCAATCAACCCGTTCCAGGAACTTCAGGATTCCCGAGTATTACAAGAAACGTAGGTTCTATGGCGAACAGAGGGTTTGAATTTGTTTTAAACACCAAGAACTTTACTTCCGAAGATTTCAAATGGGATACATCCTTTAATTTATCGACACTTGATAATGAAGTGACAGATCTTCCGGGAGGAGATATAGTTTCAGGAGTAAATATTGTGAGAGAAGGTGAAACGATTTCTTCTTTTTACCTGGTGGAATACGCAGGTGTTGATCCTGCAAACGGGGATGCCTTGTTCTATAAAAATACTTTGTTAGCAGATGGATCACGCGACAGGACAACAACGGCAAGTTATAATGAAGCTTCAAGGGTAGTTCTTGGTAGCCCTTATCCGGATCTTATGATGGGGTTAACCAACACCATGTACTTCCATAATTTTGACCTTTCGTTTACCTTCCAGGGAGAATGGGGATCATCTTTGTATAATTCAGGAGGTAAATTCCAGTCCGGTAACGCACGTTATGAGGATAACCAGACTGTTGATCAGCTTGACAGGTGGCAGCAGCCCGGGGACATTACAGATGTACCACAAGCCAGGATGTACAGTACCAATGGACAGCAGGATTCCTCCAGATATCTTGAAGAGTCTGATTTCATAAGATTACGTAATCTTGCCTTTGGATATACTTTCCCATTTGAATGGACTCAACGATTCTCTGTTGATCGTTTGAGAGTTTATTTTACAGGAGTGAATCTGCTTACATTTACAGATTACAGCGGTTATGATCCTGAATCTACCTATGATAACAATGGGAACTTCAATATAAATGTGGGAGAAACTTTTTATTCTGCACCTCCCGCAAAAACTTACACAATTGGATTAAACATCGATATTTAAAAATTATCACTATGAAAAAATCTAAAGTCTATACAATTTTATTGTCATTATTCGTACTGGGGTTTACCGCATGCGATGACAATCTGGATGTCGAGCCCGAACAAGATCTCTCTCCGGAAGTTGCAACCGCAACTCCGGCCAACATTCAGAATATTCTTGTGGGGATGTATACCGAAGCAAGGGAAAATGATAGCTATGGCGGGCATATTGCCTTGGCATCAGAATTACTTGCCGATGATGACCATCTTTCCTGGAACGGAACCTATGTACAACCGGCCGAATTTGATGAAAAGGCCATTCTTGCCGATAACAGTTACGTTAGAGATATCTGGATGAATGGTTATGAAATAATTAATCAGGCCAACATCGTGCTTGCAAATCTGGATGTTTTTGAAGATGAGGATGCACGGGCTCAGGTAGAAGGAGAAGCTAAGTTCCTTCGCGGGCTTGCTTATTTTGACCTGGTAAGGTTGTTCTCAATGCCTTATGAAATGGGAGCAAATGGTGGGGAGTTAGGAGTTCCCATTGTTTTGGAACCTGTCCTTGATGCCTCTGCCATTGTTTATCCTGCCAGAAATACTATTGAAGAAGGATATTCCCAGGTGCTCAATGATCTTACAGATGCCTATGCTTTATTACCTGAAGACAATGGATATTATGCCAGCAAATATAGCGCACAAGGTCTTCTTGCGAGGGTTTATCTTCAGAGAGGGGACTATGAGCAGGCAAGAGATGCTGCAGATGATGTTATTGAGAACAGCGGCTTTGAGTTGGTTTCCGATTTTAGTGAAGCATTCAATAATGATGAAAATTCTAATGAAGACATTTTAGCCTTTCAAGTGACAAGTCAGGATGCCAGCTGGAATGCTTTTAATGAATTTTGGGGAGGTTATGATTATGGAGGCCGCTCGGGTGATCCCGATCTTTCTATTACGGAAGAGCATTTTGATATTTATGACGATCCAAATGACGATAGGGCGATGTTCTTTTATGAAACAGATAGGGGAATTGCAACTTTAAAGTGGCAAAGCCAATATGCAAACATTCCTTTTATTCGTCTTGCAGAAATGTACCTGATTCGTGCCGAAGCCAATGAGCGCTTGGGAACAGAAGTTGGAGCTACGCCACTTGAAGACATTAATACCCTGAGAGCACGTGCTAATGCAAGCTTGCTTGATTCTGTAGATTTGGAGGAGATCTTAATGGAAAGAAGACGTGAATTAGCCTTCGAAGGTTTTGCCCTTTTTGATGCCAAAAGGTTGAAGCGTGATATAGGAGATATTCCTTATAATGCCAATAACCTTGTTCTTCCCATTCCTTTAAGAGAAATGGATGCCAACGAGGAGTTAGTACAAAATCCCGGGTACTAAAAAATCTGATTTAATTAAGGAGCTGTAGAAATACAGCTCCTTTTTTTATGCTCAATTTTATAGATCGAATTTATCGCCGTCCAGGTAAATATCCAACACCACGCCCCTGGCTGCGAGCTTGCCTTTAGAAGTGCTTTTTGAGGCCTTAGGATTAGAAAAAACAATGACCTGAGATTCACCAACTACTTCAGCTTTTCCATTCTTCACAAGAATAGCTGTAGACTCATCAATTCCAATACCCTTAATTTCCGGATTTTCTATGATGGCAGTTAACAGCCTGTTGTACCGGCTTCTTTTTACAAAATGCTGATCAATAATTACATTATTCAGCATTCCCAGACCTTGCTTTAATTCCAGGTTCTGCTCCTCCAGATTTCTGAAGGTAGAATGATATTCAGGATGTTTAAGTTCTGTTCCTGTGATCATTTCCCGGCTCATCACCGCTGCCCCGGCACTGGTACCCGCAATCATTCCGCCGTTCTTATAATTTTCCTTAAGTGCGTCTGCAGCAGGAGTGCCGGCTATAGCCTTCATAAACCTATCCTGGTCTCCACCGGGAATATAGATCAGCCGGGCATTCCTTAGAGAGTCTAGTTTCTGGCTGTTTGTAATTACTGTGCTATCATAAACCTGCTTAAAAATATTTTTTAATCCCAGCTCCGCAAATTGCTTATTGGCGTAATAGAATGAAGAATCGGGTTCGGCACTAGCCATAGGGAGAATGATAGCATAACCTCCCTCATGGATTTGGGATTCCTTTATAATTCGCTCCACCATTGAGGCAGGGCGGGTACCTCCGCCAATTATAAAAAGGGAACCGGTATTTTTAAATTCCTGTGCTGTCGCAGGGAAGGAGAAGAGGCAAAGAAATATGAGAACCAGTAAATTTTTAGTAATTGAGAAGCCTCCTCTTTTGCGATTAAAGTTATTGTTCTTCATTTTTTGTGGATATTAAACCTAGGAGTCCGGGATATTTTTCCAGGTCTTCAAACCTGTCAATATCATTCCGCGGCTCCAGGTGAATTAGTTGATGATTTTTAAGGTCCTGTAGTGTTGCCTGTAAAACGGTGTTGCTACCCCAGGTCTTATTTTTAAAGACTTGTGAAGGTATGGATTTAAGTCCTAATAAATAATATCCGCCATCTGTTGCGGGACCAATAACAGCTTCGGAATGCTGCAGTGTCAAAAATGCCTTTTTCAGGTCCTCTTCTCCAAGATCGTAAAGATCACTGCCGATGATTATGATATTGCTGAAACCTGCTTCAAATCCGCTGCGGAAGGCATTTTCCATCCGCTCCCCCAGATCTTTTCCCTGCTGAAGTTTTTTGCTGAAAATATTTATATCCCAGATATCTTTTTCCGGAATTTCTTCGGAATAAAAGATCCATTTATCCACCTGAAGATTCCTGGTGATCTTCATTGTATGCTGAAGCAGATGATTATAAATTTTTAATGCTGCTTCCTCACCTATTGAGGCTGCAAGTCGTTTTTTTACTTTTCCGGGTACGGGATTCCGGGCAAAAATGAGCAGTAAATTCCTTTTGAAAAAGTCCTTTTTCATCTTTAATTAGGTTACGCTGCCCTGGCAACTACTTCCGGCCCCGGCAGTACAGCCGTAGCAATGTTGGGAAATGCAGACATTTCTGTCCTTAAGTAATTCCGGTTCAAAATCCCTTAAATGCTGCACTTTTGAGGCTACTTTTAAACCCAGCATCTGGTTAAAATCACAATCGTATAACCAACCATCCCAGCTCACCGAAAGTGTATTCGTGCACATGACACTCTGCACAGCCGCCGGATTAAAGGCATCCACTAAAGCCGTCATGTAGTCTTCATAGTTTTCAGAAGCTATCAGATATTCCAGAAAACGGCTTATTGGCAAATTAGTAATGCAAAAAAGTTCATCAAAGTCAATGTCAAAATCTGCTTTTAAAGCTTTTTTAAAATCGCGCTCCAGCGCCTGTTGATTGGCGGGTAAGAAAGCTCCGGCGGGATTATAGACCAGGTCGAGTTTGAGGCCGCTGCCTTCCCGGCCATATCCTGCAGCATTTAGCAATTTTAAAGCCTGTATGGATTTATCAAAGACTCCGCTGCCGCGCTGCCTGTCTGTCTTTTCCTTCTTGTAAAAGGGTAGGGAAGAAACAACATGTACATGGTGCTTTTTAAAGAACTCAGGAAGGTCGTAATATTTTTTGTTTGCTACTATGATCGTCAGATTGGACCGTACTATAAAATCCTGAATTCCGGCTTTTGAAGCTTCTTCCACGAACCACCGGAAGTTCGGATTCATCTCGGGCGCACCTCCTGTAAGATCTAAAGTATGAGCGCCGGATTTCCTGATGACCTCCAGGCAGAGCTGCATGGTTTCCCGGGTCATGATCTCTTTTCGGTCTGGCCCTGCATCCACATGGCAATGTGAACAAACCTGATTGCACATATACCCCAGGTTAAGCTGAAGGATTTCCAGCTTTTTCGGCTTCAAAGGGTAAGAACCTCCTGTTGCAATCTTTTCTTTAAAAAGCGGCAACTTCCCATTGCCAAAGATCCCGTTGCTAAGATATTTTAGCTGTTCCTGGGGATCGGAGAGGAGGTTTTTACGGGCTTGTAGGGATTTTGTTGGCATGTGTTATTGTCTTTATTATCGACCTTCTGAGCCGTTGCATGCAACGGCTTTACCTATAGATCCCGCTTAGCAGCGGGATGAGCGACTCCTACGTCAGCACTTCGTGCTTCCTGGGATCTGCTCACATCGATAGCTTGTTGTACTTGTTCATCATCTGGACACCGTGGACCAGGGTTGCACCACCTTTTATTGCAGCTCCCACATGTACGGCCTCCATCATTTCTTCCTTTTCTATTCCCCGCTCAAGGCCATCCTTGGTATAGGCATCAATACAGTAGGGGCATTGCACAACATGGGAAACTGCAAGGGCGATTAAAGATTTTTCCCGGGCTGTTAAGGCGCCTTCTTCAAAGACACTATTGTAGTACTCAAAGAACTTGCTTCCCAGTTCTTCATCCCATTCAGAAATGCTTCCGAATTTCTTAAGGTCGGCGGGGTCATAATATGTTTTGGACATAGGTCAAAAATTTGAGCCTCTAAGATAAGAAGTGCAAAAGGAAGAAAAAGGCTTCTGAAGTAAAAGCTTTAAAAAGGGTATTTTAAAGCTCCTCTTCCATGCCTGAATTTTCCTGCTGTTTTGTTAGCAGCATCCTAAAGTTGACATGCTGCGCATAAAGTATAGTTAAATACTTTTATCCGGAACCTGCTTTCTTTAAATTTAAACATCAGGTAATCAACAGGATGCCTTTCCTTTTGTTCCTGAAAATGCTTTGTAAAAGAAAAATTTAAAAGATATGCTAGCAATGAATTTCCGCGGCCCATTCCGGGTACGCGCTGACAGAGACCGGCCCTTTCCAGAAATCGAACATCCCGAAGATGCTATTGTAAAAGTGATAAGATCCTGTATTTGCGGGTCTGATCTACATTTATATCACGGCCTTGTGCCCGATACCCGCGTTGGATCAACATTTGGACATGAATTTATTGGAGAAATTGTGGAAGTTGGGTCTTCTGTAGAAAAAGTCAAGGTGGGAGACCGGGTGATGGTTCCTTTTAATATTGCCTGCGGAAAATGTGCTTTTTGTAAGCAGGAACTCTATGGCCAATGTCATGAGGCAAATCCACAATCCACGGCGGCCGGCGGAATATTTGGTTATTCCCATACTGCCGGGGGCTATAATGGAGGACAGGCCGAATATGTACGTGTGCCTTATGCCGATGTTGGACCAACTGTAATCCCCGATTGGATGGACCCGGACGATGCTGTACTGCTCACAGATGTGGTGCCAACAGGTTACCAGGCTGCCGAAATGGGTGGTATCCAGGAAGGAGATACCGTAGTAGTTTTTGGAGCCGGTCCAATTGGGATCATGGCTGCAAAATCTGCCTGGCTGTTTGGAGCGGGAAGAGTCATTGTAATTGATCAGCTGGACTACAGGCTGGAATTTGTCAAGGAATTTGCCCAATGTGAGGTCTATAACTTTAAACATCTTGAAGATCCTGTTGTTTTTATTAAAAAGATCACCGATTCCCTTGGTGCCGATGTGTGTATAGACGCAGTAGGTTGTGAAGCAGCCGGAGATACCATGAATACCATGCTGGGAAGGAAATTACTCATGCAGGGAGGTTCCACAACCGCTCTCCATTGGGCAATTAATTCAGTCAAGAAAGGAGGGATCGTTTCTATAGTTGGCGTTTACGGACCTATTGATGCCCTGGTGCCAATAGGAAATGTGGTGAATAAAGGAATTACCATTCGGGCAAGTCAGGCTTCAGTAAAGAGATTGCTGCCAAAGATGATAGAGCACGTCAAAAATGGTATTATCGATCCTAAGGCCATGATCACGCATCGCATTCCGCTGGAAGAGGTTGGAGAAGGTTATCACATATTCAGCAAAAAATTGGATAACTGTATTAAAACAGTACTCATTCCGCCTTCAGCCTAAGGAAAGAGCCAGAATAAAAATTTTAAAACTTAAAAAGAAAAATATGATCGGAGATGAAACTAAACCCAAAGATTTCAGAAATGAAAGGGGCGGCGATCACAGCCATATAAAGGGATGGGGCATAGACAGAGATCCAAAGAATGATCCTACCTACCCTATGAAACATAGAACAGATGAGGAAATTGAAGGCTACACCTGGGAGCGTCCCGAACAACAGCCTGTAACGGTCGAGGTTCTAAAATCTGTAGAACGACCTAATATTCCCGCAGTGTTTGGAAATACCGTTCCTCCGTCGGGTCTAAGTGGGGCATTGCGCAGGCTGGCCTTTAAATACAGTGAATCCAGCTATGGAAGATGGTTGCCGTTGGTAATGGCAGACAGAATTGGAGAGGTTGAAGGCATTTTTGAAGATCTTGGCAACGGCCACATTCCCAATCTTTTTGCGGAACATGGTTTAAAATCTGAATGGAAATATAACCGAAAGAATTTTGTACTTAAATCTGCAGTTACTGCAGCTGCAATAGCCGGAGCCATTCTATTGTTCACCAGGAAAAAAAGGGATTAAAAACTCAATTTTAAAAGCGGATTATTTTTACGTTCCCTATAAGAAGCTCCCAAAGCATCTGCATTAGCAGGTGCTTTTTGTTTTGGGGCAAGCCAGCTTTTTACTCTGTTATAGTCCAGATAGTAACTAAGGCGTAAAGAAAGACTGTTAAGCTGTTGCTGCTCGAACAGGTATTGAAAATTATCTCCAAAATTCACATGAGACTGATCCTGAAAACCGGTAATAGCGTTTCGGTAAAGAAGTGTAAGCTGGCTACCTGGTGCAAACCACCAGGAAAATCTTAGATCAAGATTCCAACTGTTATAGGTAGTATCGTAATCTTCATTTCCGTTAGCATAAAAATCCAATTCCCCATTTGGCTGCAGCGTATAGTATTCTGTATAAAAAACTTCGGAATAGTAGTGGCGAAAGGCCAGGTTTAATGACGTTCTATTATTGAAAATATAGGTTGAGCCAAGGGAATTTGTAAGGGTATTGCGATCTCTCTGTCCAAATAAAATATCATCCTGGAGCAAGTCGACAAAACCTTCTTCCTGGTCATTAAGCCTTATGTTGGTGAACCAGTTTACTGTAAATTTATCTGAAAAACGATATCTGGGGCCAAAATCAATAATAAGGTCACCCCTTCCTTTTTCGTCGTATTTGTACCAGTCTATTACGCCTTCTATAGCAAATTTCTTCCGGAAATCTGTGTTCAACCAAACCCAAACATCATAATAAGAAGGAATGTCAAAGTGTCTTCCCTCCACGCGGGGTTCATAGATATCCTGGGTTCCAAAGGGAGTGGTTTCAAATCCTCCGCCAAAATTCAGGAAATCTTTAGTAGTAAAACTGGAGTTAAAATTAAGAACAAACCTGCTGAATAAATCCGTTTCCAGTCTTCTCATGTGCTGCAGGTTTAAATTGAGGAACATGTTGTTTAAAATCCCTTTTGGCTGTAAAAGCCGGCGATTGTAGCCTGCAAAATAGGAGACATAATTGGTAGAACTGGAATAGCCAAGGTCATTGATGTTATAATCTTTTGTTCTTAGTTCTACCCCGGTTTGAAACCTGTTTTTCCCATTATTTTTAGTTATTCTCGCAGTTAGTTCTGCACCAAATTCTGTGTCCTCCCGGACTACCCAACTTCCTTCGGCACCAGCTGAATAGTTAAAGGTATTGGCTTTATTGGTAAGGTCCATATAGACTCCTGCTGCATTTGCATCTCTAAAATGGCCTTCTCTTGTGGTGTTAGTATTAATGAATGAAATGGAGGAGTTATCCCCAAAACGTTGATCAAGCACCACTATGTTATAATTGGTAAGAGGTTCTACCAATTGGTTCCGTTGGTCATCGGTTTCAGTATTCCGGATTTTTGCATATGTTCTTTCAGTAATCGCATTGAAAAAGCCTATTCCCAAACCGTCGGCAGTTCTTCCCGAGATCTTTACGGCATTGATAAGATCTACTGTAGAAGGATATTCCTCTAATATCTCATCTTCTGAAAGTGTTACGCGCCCTGATGGTGCCCCGCCTACCCTTCGGGAATAGAAGAGATTACCTTTCGTGAACAACTCTGTGCCTTCAGTAAAAAAAGCCCGGTTCTCTTCATACTGTACTTCGAATGCCGACAAATTGAGCACTTCTTCATCAAATTTTGTTTGTCCAAAGTCCGGGATCAGGATCATATCAAGGGTAAACGCATCGTTGATCCCGTATTTAAGATCAAGCCCACCGTTGAAATTCATTTCCGTATCTCCCGCATAATTGGTAAGGTAAGAGGAAATATAAGGCTGGAAGGAAAGCCGTACCTGGGTCTCAATATTTTTGATCCCATGGATCTCCCCATCATAGAGAGAAAAGGATCCTTTTTTGTTGTTCACATGGCTCCAGCTATAACGGGTGCCGGTCCTTCTAAATTCCCGTTCCATCTGCAGGCCCCACTCCTGAAGGTTTTTCTCAGGAAAGCGCAACTCTGAATAAGGAATAAAAATTTCTGCTATCCAACCTTCTTCGGTTATGCCGGCTTCGCTGTACCAGACAGCATTCCAGGAAGAATCTTCATTGCCATTGGTCATTTTTGCGTCATACTGCACTCCGGCAGAAGTAACGATAAACTGCATGCTCTGCTGGCGGTCATTATAGCCGTTGAGTAGAATAAAAAAGAAGTCTGAAGCCCCAATATTATCACGCTCCGAAAGTTCTGTCATAATCTTTGAAGGCTCAGGATCCTTTAAAGTGGCACCAAAATAGATCCCCAGATCGTCATAGATGATCTTTACCTCTGTACTCAAACTATCTGGGATTTGTCGTCCATTTACCGGCATGCGTTCCACAAAATTTGTAGCTATTGCGGCATTTTTCCATGCAGCATCATCCAGAATTCCGTCGATTTTTGGTGCTTCCTCTACTCTGGAAATGGTAATCTTTTTCCGCGGAATCGTATCCTGCTCCTGAGCAAATAGAAAACACGAGTTTAAAAGCAATAAAAAGGCAATAGGTAATCTCATCGACGGTTGGTTTTCTTTAAAGACCGCAAGAAAACCACTTTGTTGCAGCTGCAGCACAAAAAATCTTAAAATTTTTTTTCAATTAGAAAAAGTGGCGCTTTCGGGATCACAAAAGGCCAAAAATCTAAAAATATATCTTTTAACTTCTGAAATAATGATCAAATGATTCTTCGTATTTTCAACTTAAAAGAAAACCATGTTAGATATAATTCGCCCCACCTTATTGCTGAGCCAAAGTATTTGTAAAGATAACATCAGAAAAATGGTCCGAAAAGCAGAAAGACATGGCCTGCAACTTATCCCGCATTTTAAAACTCATCAGTCTGCGAGGGTTGGAGACTGGTTTAAGGAAGCGGGAGTGACTGCTGTTACAGTGACTTCTGTGAAAATGGCAGAATATTTTGCCGAGCATGGGTGGAATGATATTACCATTGCATTTCCATTTAATATTCTTGAAATAGATGGACTCAATACCCTTGCTTCCCGGGTGAATCTTAGAATTTTTGTAAACAGTATAGAAACGACTGTTATTCTTAAGCAAAAGTTGAAGACGCCGGTAAGATTTTACATAGAAATTGATGTGGGAGATGGACGCTCCGGTGTGGAAGCCACAAATTTTGGTCAGATTAAGAGGATTCTTGAATCAGTTGGCAATAATCCTCATTTAAATTTTGACGGATTCTACTCTCATCCCGGGCATACCTATAATGCTAAATCGCCAGGTGAGGTGGAGGAGATATCTGAAAAGGTTGTGGAAAAGCTTCGGATCCTAAAACAGCATTTTAAAGAGGAATTTTCTGATTTAAAGATTGGTATGGGAGATACTCCCTCCTGTAGCCTTTCAGAAAATTTTGATGGGGTGGACAATATTCATCCTGGAAATTTTGTGTTTTACGACCTGGTGCAACACAGTCTCGGGGCGAATCGTCTGGAAGAAATAGCCATTTGTCTTGCCGTTCCCATAGTCGCAGTACATCCTGAAAGAAGTGAGGCAATTATCCACAGTGGTTGGGTACATCAGGGAAAAGACTCCTTAAGGGATTCTGAGGGGAATATTCATTATGGATTTGTTGTGCAGTTAAATCAAAACGGTTGGTCAGAACCTATTCCCGGAGCAAAGGTGATCAAACTTTCCCAGGAACACGGGGTGCTGAGTCTGCCGGGGGAAGTGATACAAAGTATAAAAGTAGGAGATATCTTGGGGATTATGCCTGTGCACGCCTGTGCCACAGCAGTAATGATGGGTGAGATCTGGACATTGGAGGGGGAGAGGCTGGAAATGATGCCCGGGTAGCCCGGATAGTTGGATTGTTGTCAATTAAGTTTAGTAAGGGTAGCTCTTTGCATAGTTCATAGGTGTCAGCTCTTACAAGGTTGTTCAAAATTGGAAAGGAGTGAGTTTGGAATAAGCTGTACTACAAAGGTAATTTTCCTACATATTTACTTTTTTGAAATTAACTCAAAATTGTTGTACATCCAGCATTTAATTCTTCTCATCGAAAAAATAGATCATTCTTTTTTTTCAGCTTCATCCTTAGGTAAATTTCTGATTCTTAACTAAATAATTTAAGATATGAAGAAATTTTTATTTTGGTTTGTCATTCCGCTTTTAGCGACAGGCTGTAGTGTTAATGATGAGGATCTATTAAATTCAGATGCCTCTATTATGGAATTAAATGCCACTTTTGAAAGTAACGGCTGTATTGTTACAACTTATGACTTTTCCACTTTTGGGCAAATGGAAGTGCGGAATGATCGGGATAGCTTGTATATCACTATTAATGCTGTTGAAGGAAATTCCATTTCTTCCACCTCTCTGCAAATTGCTGATAGTTTCCTTAATTTCCCTACCGTGGGGAAAGGGACTCTTCAGCCAAACAAAATGGAGCATCAGCTAGTTTTTGATCCTTATGTGAAGGAATATAAATTTAGCTTTCCACTTATTGAAATAAATCAAAATATTGTTATCGCCAGTTATACAACATTTAATGGTCTTGAGTCTTCCTGGGCAGGCGATATATCTGTGAAACAGGGAAATTGGTCTTATTTTTCCTATCAAATAAAAGAACATCCATATAATGCAGGTCCGGATAATTCCGGAACTATCACCTTGAGCGAAGCCATTGCTTTACCTAGTTGGGATGAAGTGAGAAAAGTTTATGCGGGCATGTTAGCGCCGGGTGTCGATAGAAGATCTGGTACATACAATCCCTCCATTTGGGATATTATTAATGATTTTAATGATCCTGCGAGAGAGAGCAAGCTTGGAGAGTATACAACAACTTATACCCTTGGGACAGGTGATTGTGCAGACTCTACAGTTCTTACTTTAGTTGTGGTGCCAGATCCTGAACAAAGTTTTTATTAAAAAAAACCTTTGATAGTTTAATAGAGCCGGCTAAAGTTTAGCTGGCTTTTTACTTTTTCAGAAAAAATATTTTTTAAAATATGATGATTTTTTTAAGAGGTGATGGGGCAGAAAAATGAATAATATTAAATAAAACACAAAAAAAGAGAGTAAAAATTACATTTAATAAAGCATTAACGATATTTTGATGTTAAGTTTCTACTTTCGGGAGTGAACAAAAAAATCAGAATATGAAAATGAATAAAATTTATCTTTTATTATTAGCAATGGTTGTAAGCATCGGATTTACATCCTGTAGTGACGACGACGATAGCATAGATGTTATTGCTCCTACCGGAAACCTGGTTGTAGAAAATCAAATGCTTGAAAACAACATGTTGACAATAAGTAATGTTTCCATGAGCCAAGATGGTTGGGTAGTAATTCACCGCGATAACGGAGATGGTGGGCCAATGGTTCCTGAAATTATTTCTGTTCCAAAAATGGTTGAAGCCGGTGATGCAACTGATGTAATGGTAGAACTTAAAGAAGGAGAAGAAGTCGAAGATGGAGAAGTGCTTTGGGCAATGCTTCACACCGATGATGGAGTTATGGGAACCTATGAATTTAATGGTACAAACGGTCTTGATGCTCCAATAAAGGATGCTAGTAATAATATAATGACCAAATCATTTGTAGTTTCTGTAGAGGCTGCTCCAACCGGGACAGTGAGTGCAGATAGCCAGGTGCTTTTAAATGGCGTGGTAAGTGTTGGAAACATCACTCTAGACCGTGACGGATATGTAGTTATTCATGCTTCCAATGAGGCTGGAGATGGTCCAATGGTACCGGAAATTATTTCTCAACCTGTATATTTAGAAGCAGGTACTTATGAAAATGTAATGGTACCTCTTAAAGAAACAGCAACTGTAAATGCAGGGGCTACTATCTGGATCATGTTACACACAGATACCGGGGAAGAAGGAGTATATGAATTTGATGGAGAAAATGGTCTGGATCTGCCAATTATGGACGAATCAGGAGATATAGTAATGACCTCTATCGAAATAACATCTATTTCTACTCAGGCGATTACAGGAACACTTACTGTAAATGATCAGGCACTTGCTGACAATATGATAAGTGTAGGTAATATAGTGCTTAGTCAAAGCGGATGGGTTGTTGTCCATGCCTCTAATGAAGCTGGCGACGGACCAGTGGTTCCGGAAATAATTTCTGAACCGGTTTACCTTGAAACGGGTGCACATGATGACGTGGAAATTACTTTTGAAGAATCTGCAGAAGTAGCGTCCGGAGATAAAGTTTGGGTAATGCTTCACAATGATACTGGAGTAGAAGCATACTATGAATTTGATGGACAGAATGGATTAGATCTTCCAATTACTGATGCATCAGGAGATATTGTGATGACTTCAATTACACTTGAGTAGTAATTAAGTTTTTCTAAGACAATAAATGAAGCCACCCATTAGGGTGGCTTTTCCTTTTAAATGTACTTTAAAAAAGAAGATTATTTACTTCTCTTTTTTTCTTTTTTAGGTGAAAAAACCCCCTCTCTTTCAAGAAGGGGCTTCTGCTTTGCTTGTGGTGCCTCCAGCCCCGAAGCGTCGGGGGGACCAGGGATACTATCTGGTAGAAAGAATCTCCTCCAAAATTTCAGGACGTTCAATAATTTTTTGAATGAATTTACTGCTTTTCATTCTTTTAATATAGCATTTCAGAAAAACTGCGTCTGTTTTATTCTCACACTTAAAGATGACCTTGATTTCCCAATCTGAAGCAGCTTTAGTAAAGGCTTTTAAAAATCTATGACTATTATGCAATTTGATTCTTGCCGGAACGTCATTTGATTCTCCGGTATAATATTTATCAGCTTTTGCACTATAGATTATGTACAGAAAATGCATTGTTTCACAAATAATTAGAATAAAAAAGCCCCCTCTTTTTCAAGAAGGGGCTTCTGTTTTGCTTGTGGTGCCTCCAGCCCCGAAGCGTCGGGGGAACCAGGGACACTATCTAGTAGAAAGAATCTCCTCCAAAATTTCAGTACGTTCAATAATTTTGTGAATGAATTTTCTGCTTTTCATTCTTTTAATATAGCGTTCCAGAAAAACTGCGTCTGTTTTATTCTCACATTTAAAGATGAGCTTGATTTCCCAATCTGAAGCAGCTTTAGTAAAGGCTTTCAAAAATCTATGACTATTATGCATTTTGATTCTTGCCGGAACGTCATTTGATTCTCCGGTATAATATTTATCAGCTTTTGCACTATAGAGAAAATGCATTGTTTCACAAATAATTAGAATAAAAAAGCCCCCTCTTTTTCAAGAAGGGGCTTCTGCTTTGCTTGTGGTGCCTCCAGCCCCGAAGCGTCGGGGGAACCAGGGACACTATCTAGTAGAAAGAATCTCCTCCAAAATATCAGGGCGTTCAATAATTTTTTGAATGAATTTTCTGCTTTTCATTCTTTTAATATAGCGTTCCAGGAAAACTGCGTCTGTTTTATTCTCACACTTAAAGATGAGTTTGATTTTCCAATCTGAAGCAGCTTTAGTAAAGGCTTTTAAAAATCTATGACTATTATGCAATTTGATTCTTGCCGGAACGTCATTTGATTCTCCGGTATAATATTTATCAGCTTTTGCACTATAGATTATGTACAGAAAATGCATTGTTTCACTAAATAATTAAAATAAAAAAAGCCCCCTCTTTTTCAAGAAGGGGCTTCTGCTTTGCTTGTGGTGCCTCCAGGAATCGAACCAGGGACACAAGGATTTTCAGTCCTTTGCTCTACCAACTGAGCTAAGGCACCAGTGCTTAAAGCGGCTTACCTTGTAGTAAGCGGGTGCAAATATAGATTCAAATTTAATATCTCCCAAAGGAAAATGAAAAAAAATGCTTTTGTATTTTAGCTTTTTCAAGCACCCGCTTATGAACCTCATTATAGATATTGGGAATACTGTTGCTAAACTGGCTGTTTTTCAGAAGAATGAACTGTTGAGAAAAGAAGTTGTCGAACAAGAGTTAGTGTCAGAAATTATATATAATCTTTTTAAAGAATACTTCCCAATCAATAAAGTCGTGGTTTCGAACGTTTCTTCAGTAAGCTTCAGACTTCCGGAAAAACTTCAGCAGCGGGTAAAACTGGTGGAGCTTTCCGCAGCAACACCTCTTCCTTTCAAAAACCTGTATGCAACACCGGCTACCCTTGGAAATGATAGAAAAGCTTTGGTAGCTGCAGCAGTAAAAAATTATCCTGCGCAAAACGTGCTGGTGATAGATGCAGGAACCTGTATTACCTATGATTTTAAAAATGCTGCCGACGAATATCTTGGCGGCGGAATTTCCCCGGGCTTAAAAATGCGGTTTCGGGCATTGAATTCTTTTACCGCAAATTTGCCCTTGGTGGAAGCAGAAGGAACATGTGACCTGATTGGAGATTCCACAATTTCTTCTATAAGATCGGGAGTTCAGCAAGGCACAGTGATGGAAATTGAGGGAATAATCCACACCTATTCCAACCGATATAGAAATTTAATTACAATTATTACAGGTGGAGACGCAAGTTTTTTGTCTATAAACTTAAAAAATGGCATATTTGCGAACTCTAATTTCTTGTTGGAGGGCTTAAATTATATTCTCGAATTTAATATCGATCAATGACAAAACGATTTTTAATAATCGTATTCATTTTATTTTCAGTGATTACGACCGCTCAGGAGCGAACCTCTTCTCCCTATTCTTTCTATGGTTTAGGGTTGAATACTTTTAGGGGGACAGTGGAAAATAAATCAATGGGGGGTCTTAGTGTATTTTCAGATAGTATTCACGTAAATCTGCAAAACCCAGCTGCTTACGGAAATTTAAGACTTACCACGTATACCCTTGGTGCGAGCAATGTGTCTGTTAATATGAAATCGGATACAGAAAGTGCCACCGCGAATACAACTTCCCTGGACTATTTGGCTATTGGCATACCCGCCGGGAAATTCGGTTTTGGTTTTGGATTAATTCCTTATACATCTGTTGGGTATAATATTCTCGATATTAATGAAGAAGAAGGCCGGGCAGGTAGATTCTCCGGAAAAGGCGGATTAAACAAGGTTTTTCTTTCTGCGGGATATTCTGTTAATACCAATATTAGAATAGGAGTAGATTTGAATTATAACTTCGGAAATATTCAAAATAAAAATATTCTAATTCGTGAGGGTCTTCAATACGGAAGTAGGGAATTGAACAGAAGTGACCTTGGAGGTTTTAGCTATAAAGTGGGATTGGATTATGAGCGGATGTTAAGTGAAAACCTGCAGTTCAAATTCGGAGCTTATTATAGCCCGGAGATCAACCTTGATGCTGAAAATAAAAGAGAACTTGCTACCATACTTTTTGGTCCCCAGGGGCAGGAGGTCGCAGTTGATGTAAGAAATCTTGATGTGGCCGATTCAGAACTTACCGTGCCAGCAAATCTTACTGTGGGTGCGGGGATTGGAAAACCAAGATCCTGGTTTGTAGGGGGTGAATATTCCACTACAGAGGCGGGTGTCTTTAGCAACAGATCCTTTGATCTTGAAGGAGCTGCTTATGACAAAGCTGCGAGGTACAGCGTAGGAGGATATTTTATACCTAATTATAATTCCCTTACCAGCTACTTTAGCCGTATAGTTTACAGAGGGGGATTGAGAATGGAGGAGACGGGATTGAGCCTCAATGGAGAATCAATTAATGAGTTTGGCATAGCTTTTGGATTAGGACTACCAGCAGGACAATTGTTATCGAATATCAACCTTGGAATCGAGTATGGACAGCGCGGTACGAAAGATTCGGGTTTAATTCAAGAGAACTTTTTTAATGCTATGATAAGCATCTCGTTGAATGACAGATGGTTTATCAAAAGACGTTTCGAATAATCACATACTATACTAAATCAGCACTAAAACTTTTACTATGAAAACCAAGGTAATACTTTTTCTTTCGGGGGTTCTACTGGGTACAGGAGCCTTGCAGGCACAGGCAAATCAGGAGTGTGCTACTACTGCCTCTCTTGCTTATAGCGATGCTAAAGCCAATAATTATGATGCTGCTTACCCAAGAATTCAGCAACTAAGAAAAGATTGTCCATCATACAGTATTGTAACTTATCAATATGGCGAGAGGATCTTAAAAGACAGGTTGGATAAAGCACCAGATGGTGAAAAAGCAGCCATTGCAGAAGATCTGATGAAGCTATATAAAGAAAGGCTTCAGTATTTTCCTGCTAAAACTGATGCAGGAGAGATCAATGCAGACATAGCCCAGCTAATGTACGATGCTAAAATTGGTACAACAGAAGAACAATTTGAAGCATTTGATAAAGCTTTTAAGGCTGATGATAACAGCCTAAATGCAAAATCTTTGTATACTTATTTTTACTTGCTCGTTGAGCTACAGGATGCAGGAAAAAAAGATCTTCAGGATGTTTTTGACAGCTATGATGTGGTAACAGCAAAACTTGAAGAGCAGGAAAATGAGACTGCAGAAGGACTTGCTAAATTATTAGAAAAGCAGGAAGCCGGCGAGCAGCTGACAGATAAGGAGCAAAAAAGACTTAATGCATATGAAACTAACCTAAAAGCCTATAGCGCCGTTAAAGGTAGTATCAATGCAAAATTAGGTCAACGTGCAGACTGTGATAATCTTATACCTTTATACAGCAAAGACTTTGATGCTAAAAAAGGTGATACCGAATGGTTGAAGCGTGTAAACAGCAGGCTATCTGCCAAAGATTGTACAGAAGATCCATTGTTCGTAAAAGTTTCTGAAGCACTTCATAAGTTAGAGCCATCTGCAAGTTCTGCCTATTCTTTAGGACAGCTGGCTGAATCTGAAGGAAACCAGGCAAAGGCACTTCAGTATTACAATCAGGCTGCGGAGCTTCAAAAAGATCCTTCTACAAGAGCAAATATCTATTATAGAATTGCCAACCAATACAAAGAAAAAGGTCAGTTTGGTCAGGCAAGAAACTTCTATCGCAAAGCTGTAGATGCTAAGCCTTCGTTTGGTAGAGCTTACCTGCAAATTGCCAATATGATAGGACAAAGCGCTAATAACTGTGGGAACACTGCCTTTGAGAAAAGAGCTGTTTACTGGAAAGCTGCAGAATACGCAGATAGAGCAGGGAGAGTAGATCCTTCAATAAGCGGAACTGCAAACGAAACCGCAGCAGCCTACAGAGGTAGAGCTCCACAAAAAAGCGATATCTTCCAGAATGACATGCAGGGTAAAACCATTAGCATTGGTTGTTGGATAGGAGAAAGCGTACGCGTACCTAATTTGTAGTATGAAAATAACATACAGGAATAGTTTTACAGGCATTGTCACGATACTTTTCGTGACAATGCTTTTTTCATGTGAGGGAAATCTTAAAGGGGTACGGCAAATGGAAATGCCCGAAGATGCACCACAGGCAATTGGTCAGGGTATTAACTTGAAATACACCGATTCCGGCAGGGTAGTAGCTACTCTCAAAAGTGAAAAAATGAAAGATTATTCCAATAAAAATTTCCCTTATCGTGAATTTCCGGAAGGCCTTATGGTGGAATTCTATGATGAGGAGCGAAAAAAGAATACAGTAACAGCCAACTATGGAGTTATCTACAACGAAACCGGCCTCATCGATCTACAGGGGAACGTTGTGGTTATCACCAGTGACAGCACAGAATTAACTGCCGATCAACTCTATTGGGATCAAACCAATAACTGGGTATTTACAGACCATCCTAATACAATAAAGTTTAAGAACGGTGCCCGTAATAAAGGCCAGGGCTTTGATAGTAATCAGGAATTCACTAATTTCCGATCGAGGTCTAATGTGGGAGTGCAAATTTTAGAAGAAGAAACACCATGATGAAATTTTCAAAATTTTTCGAATTTGCATACCTGGCGGCGGCGGCATTTTTCTTGTATGAAGCCGTAATCATATGGAATGAGCAGCGCACGCAGGCTTATCTCTTCCTCTTTTTTGTGGCTGTTGGCATTTTTATGTTCTTCTTTAGAAGGCACTTCAGGCATAAATATGGCAACAGGAATAAATAGGTAATATGACCTACGAAATTGTCATCATTCTTATTTCTCTTGTCCTTTCAGCATTCTTTTCAGGGATGGAGATCGCTTATGTTTCTGCCAATAAGATCCATGTAGAGATCGAAAAAAAGCAGAATGATTTCCTGGCAAAAGTGCTAACGCGGCTAACCCGAAAACCTTCCAAGTTTATTGCAACAATGTTGGTAGGTAACAATATTGCTCTGGTAGTCTATGGTTTTTTTATGGGAGACCTGCTCATGGAACTCCTTAACCCGGCATATTTCAGGAATGAAATAGTGATCTATCTGCTTACCAATTTAAGCCTGCTCACCCAAACGATCATTTCCACTCTTATCATTCTTCTTACTGCCGAATTTCTTCCGAAAGTATTTTTTCAGATCTATGCCAATTTTCTGCTGAAGTTTTTTGCCTTACCGGCTTATTTGTTCTACCTGCTTTTTAGTTTCATCTCCTCCTTTGTGATCTGGATCTCGGATCTTGTGCTTAAGTGGTTTTTTAAAACAGAGGGAGATGAAGTGCAACTGGCCTTTACTAAGGTAGAGCTGGGGAACTATATAAGTGAACAGATGGAAAAGGTGGAACACGACCAGGAGATTGATTCAGAAATCCAGATCTTTCAGAACGCCCTGGAATTTTCTGAAGTGAAATCCAGGGAAGTGATGATCCCCCGAACCGAAATAGTGGCAGTAGAGATTACGACAGATCCAAGAGAGCTGGTACAGAATTTTACAGCTACCGGACTTTCAAAAATCCTGGTCTACCGGGAAAATATTGATGATATTATCGGTTATATCCACTCTTTTGAGCTATTTAAAAAGCCGTCGACTATAAAATCTATTCTTTTGCCGGTGGTTTTTGTTCCTGAAACCATGCTTGTAAAAGATGTGCTCAACATCCTCATCAAAAAACGAAAAAGTATCGCAGTTGTTATCGACGAGTACGGTGGGACCAGCGGTATGATGACCGTGGAAGACATCGTCGAAGAATTGTTCGGTGAGATCGAGGATGAACATGATCCGGTGGTGCTTATTGAAGAAAAGCTGGACGACAACAGGTATCTTTTCGCTGCCAGGCTGGAGGTAGATTATCTCAATGAGATCTATAAGCTTGATATCCCAATTGAGGAGAATTACGAAACCTTAGGAGGATATATATTAGATCATACAGAAGAGATACCGCCTAAGGATGGAGTTGTAGAAATAGACAATTTCACCTTTCATATCAAAGAGGTATCCAACACCCGGATTGAGCTTGTCGAGGTGATTGTTAAGCCTGTTGATTAATTTTAAGTTTTTCCTCACATTTTGAAGATTTATAGTTTTTTAATAAAGCTAAAAACGTTATTTTCGCCCCCTGTATTTCAGAATTAACAACATAGATAATGGCAGTATTAAATAAAATTAGGCAACGTTCGGTTTTCCTGATCGTGATCATCGCTCTGGCACTTTTCTCATTCGTCCTGGCCGATGTGATTAGGAATGGTGGTATGGTTTCTCAAAAATCTCAAAACACCATTGCGACAATTAATGGAGAAGATATTGAAAGAGAGCAGTTCGCGAGGCAGGTAGAAGCCTACCAACGCAATCTTGGGCCTAATGCCACTACTTCACAGGCTGTGAACATGGTTTGGGACCTTAATGTGAGAAGGGCGTTAATGGAAGAGCAGTTGGAAGAACTGGGAATTCGCGTGGAAGAAGCTCAGGTGAAAGAGATGTTGAGACAGGAAATGGGTAATAACCCAAATTTCGTTAACGAAGCAGGAATGTTTGATGAGAACAGGCTGCGTGAATATGTTGCAACTTTAAAGTCCACTTCCCCGCAGGCTTACCAGCAGTGGTTGGATTATGAAAATAATATTGCCGAGTCTGCCAGGGAGCAGATCTATCTTAACCTGGTAAGAGCAGGAGTAGGCGCCACCCTTCTTGAAGGAGAACAGTCTTACAGATTCGCCAATGACAATGTGGATATGGAATTCGTACAGATCCCTTATTCTTCTGTAGATGATTCTGAAGTTGAAATTTCAAAATCTGATATCCGTAAATATATTGAAGCAAACCCTGAAAAATTTTCTTCGGAAGCTACCAGGGATATTCGTTATGTCTTCTTCGAAGAAACAGCTTCTCCTGAAGATGAGCAGGAAGTAAGAAAGGATCTTGAAGGATTGCTTAACAGCCGTGTAGAATTTAATGCGGTTACCAAATCAAATGATACTGTTGCCGGATTCTCTAATACTTCTGAATACGAAACCTTCGTAAATGAAAATTCAGATCAAAAATTCCTGAACAGTTTTGTTTTTAAAGATCAATTGCCTGCAGAGCATGCAGATTCATTATTCAATCTTGGAGAAGGAGAGATCTATGGACCTTTTCAGTTCAACGGTTCCTGGAGAGTATCAAGACTTATAGAAACTGCTCAAATTCCTGATTCCTCTAAAGCTGCGCACATTCTTGTGGCATGGCAGGGATCTCCTGTAGGTGGACAGGTGACAAGGACAAAAGAAGAAGCTAAAGCCCTTGCCGATAGTATCAGCAATGTGGTGAAGAATGACCGCGCAAAATTTGCTGAACTGGCTTCAGAATTTTCAGCTGATGCCTCTAACAAAGAAGATGGTGGAGATCTTGGCTGGTTCTCACCGGGAATGATGGTTCCTGCATTCAATGATTTTGTTTTCACCAACAACGAGGGAACAATCGGTGTTGTTGAGACTCAGTTTGGATACCACGTAATAAACATTCAGGAGCAAACAGACAGGGAGAAAGCAATTAAGTTGGCTACCATTTCAAGAGCAATTGAACCTTCAGAAAAATCAATGAATGCATTGTTTGCCGAAGTGACCAATTTCGAACTTGATGCCAAAGAAGGAGATTTTGAAGAGCTTGCCAAAGCGAATGAAAAAGAGGTAAGACCGGTTAAGGATATTCAGCAATTAGAAGAAAGCATTCCGGGGTTAGGATCCCAAAGAAGGATTGTTCAATGGGCTTTTGAAGATGGAGTTGAAGTTGGAGATATCAAAAGATTTGAAGTTTCTGGCGGATACGTGGTTGCCCAGGTGACTGCGGTAAATGAAAAAGGCCTGAAATCTGTTGAATCAGCTTCTTCTACAGTGATCCCTATCCTTCAGAAGCAAAAGAAAGCCGAAATAATTAAAAGTAAAATTTCCGGAAATGATCTGCAGCAAATCGCGCAGAATCAGGGTGTGGAGGTGAACTCTGCCAGTTCCGTGAACCGTAACAATCCAACGCTTCCGGGTGTAGGTAATGAACCTAAGGTGGTTGGTACAGCCTTTGCTCTTGAACAGGGTGCGGTAAGTAAACCAATTGCAGGTGAAAAAGGAGTATTTGTGGTTAAGGTGCTTCAAAAGACTGAGGCTCCAAAGCTTGACTCTTACAGGCCTTATGCTTCGAGGGAAGCAGCTGCCAGAAGAACTACAGTAAATACTGAAGTATTCGAAGCTTTAAAAGAGAACGCAGAGATCGAGGATAACCGCGCAAGGTTCTATTAAGATTCTTTTTCTTATAATATCAAACCCTTCCACAGCCTGGAAGGGTTTTTTGTTTTGCCTCAGTTATAATTTACGGGAATATAATCTCGGGCGGTGGGGAAGGTGAAATCAGGATTAATTTGAAAGGATCATTTCTTCAAAGGAGAGGATGGTAGAATAACCTTTTTTCCTGAAATATTCCATATCCTCGTCACTTCCTGTTGCCAATACAAAATCTCCACCCCAACCGCCCAGGCTTTTTACAGCGCCTGGATAATCCGGGAATAACTCATTTTTTACCTTTTTTAAGCCTGTAAGTGTTGAGATGATGCTTTCGTGGACCTCAATAAGCAGTTCGAATTCAGCAAGGGTAGTGCAGGTAAGTATGCTTTGGGTGAGATTAGAGATCTTTTCAATTGCAATGTCCAATGTTGCTTTTTCCTGCTGCCGGTAGTGAACAATGGATTCCCGGCTATTCTGTTTTTTATTTAAAAAGACAAAAAATAACCTGTCTTTAAAAGGCGGATCAAAAGTGGCCTTAAAAATGACATTTTCTGCAGGCGTTCTGCGGTAGGTTATAGCACTTCCCTGCAGGGCCACGGCAACATCATATCCGCTGCCTCCAAAAGTTGTCTCAAGGAGCTCAAAAGCATCAACATCTGTCCACTTTGCCAGGTTTGCTATAAGCGTAGAGGAAGTTCCCAGCCCCCATTCCCGCGGAAAATCTGTTTTAGTTATAATTTGATATCCTTTCTCTCCTTTAAAAAGCTGCTGATTCCTCTTTGCAGCAGAACGAAGTGCCAGAAACAACATTTTTGACACTTCAGATGTTGGGAGCACTTCCTGATTAAGGTCTGATATTTTAAAGCTGTCTTCAAACCAGACTTTATCTTCCCGGTCAAGGCTTTTCCATTCGATCACCGTTTCCGGGATCTCTGTCACCTCCATCTGCTGCCCGAATTTTGTAGGTAAAGCAAGGGCAACAGCGCCATCCAGTACCACGTATTCTCCTGTAATAAGCAATTTACCGTGACTGTGAAACTTTTGCATTAACTTCTCAGTTTTTCCAGTTGTTCTTCTACTGCACTATGGGATACGTTATGAACTTTAAAATGTTTCACAAGGACCTCTTTTTCCTGCGGAGTAGCGTTTAGCTGATTGAGGATGTTCATTAGGTGCATTTTCATGTGCCCCTGCTGAATTCCCGTAGTGATCAGGGATCTTACGGCTGCAAAATTTTGTGCAAGTCCGGCGGCGGCTACGATCTTCATTAGATCGGGTGCCGATGGCTTCTGAAGGATCTCTAATGCGATCCTGGAAAGAGGATGTAAACCTGTTAAGCCCCCCACAGTCCCCAGGGCCAACGGAATTTCCATCCAAAACCTGAATTTTCCATTCCGAACATCGGCATGAGAAAGGCTGGTGTATTTTCCATCTTTTGAAGCGTAAGCATGAATTCCTGCCTCCACGGCTCTAAAGTCATTTCCGGTTGATAATACTACTGCATCTATCCCGTTCATGATCCCTTTATTGTGGGTCACCGCCCGGTAAGGTTCGGCTTCAGCAATTTTTAATGCCCTGACGAATTTTGCCGCGAAATCCTCTCCGCTCATTTCATGATCTGCCAGTTCCTTCACATCGCAGGAAACTTCAGCTCTCACAATACAGTCGGGTACGTAATTTGACAGTATGCTCATCACTATCTCAATATCTTTTTCAGAAGCTGAGAAATTTTCGTAGACAGCGGCTTCAGCTTTAAAAGTTTCAGCAAACCTTTCGAGACAGGAATTGATAAAATTTGCACCCATGGAATCTTTGGTTTCAAAGGTGCAGTGCAGCTGAAAATAATCTCCCAAAAGTGTCGTTTTATCCCGAAGTTCCAGGTTGATGACGCCGCCGCCGCGCTTTTCCATATTTTTGGTTAGGGGAGCGACCGTCTCCAGCAACCTCGGCTTTACGTGCAGAAAGAAATCGGGAAGTTTTGATTTATCTCCCTGGTACATGAAATGCACCTGTCCGATTTTTTGAGTGCCTAAAACCTCGGCTTTGAATCCGCCGCGCTTACCCCAAAATTTTGCTGCTTTACTGGCTGCTGCAATTACAGAACTTTCTTCGGTAGCCATGGGAATGGCGTAAAGCTCATTATTGATAAGGAAGTTTGGAGCGAGCCCAAAGGGTAAATAATAATTTGAAAGGGTGTTTTCTGTAAACTCCTCATGAAGCTGCTGCAGGTTGGCGTTAGGATTCCAATATTGCTGAAGGATATTTTTTGCTTCCGGATTATTAGCCAGGTAGGTGTTGCTTAACCATTCAATTTTCTCCTCTTTGGTAAGTTTTGAGAAGCCCGGGATAGGATCTGTCATTTCATTAAAATTTGGAGTGGCAAAGATACAACTCCTCAAACAAAAGCAGTAAACCTTCTTCCTTTCAGGAATCTTCAAAAAAATATAATTTTAGGGGACGGGTAAATCCTTTAACAAGTCCTTATGATTTAACACCGTAAAACCCTATTTTTAGCTGAATTTTTAGTAAACTTGGCAAGCAAAAATTTTAATAGCACTTTGATGAAGTTGACCTACGGGCTTTTGGCCTTTTTTCTTTCGGCCACGACGCTGCTTACTGCACAAAAAAAAGACATTACACTTGAAGATATATGGGGAGGTACTTTTCGCCAGGAAAGGATGGAATCTCTTCGATCTCTTAATAACGGAAATGAATATGTTGTTCTTAATTTCGATAGGGAATCAGGCACTTCTTCAATAGACGTGTTCTCTTATGAGACAGGAAAAAAGACCCGTACAATATTAAACAGTGGGGATCTTGACGGAATTCAATATTTTTCCGGCTACGAATTCAGCGATAACGAAAATAAGCTTATCCTGGGAACAGAGATTGAGTCTATCTACCGTCACTCTACCCGCGGAATTTTCTATGTCTATGATCTCAAATCAAAGGAGCTTCAGAAAATTTCTGAAGACAAGATCAAAGAACCCACGCTTTCTCCCAACGGTGAAAAAGTAGCTTATGTCTTTGAAAATAATATTTATGTAAAAGATCTGGCTTCCGGAGAAGTTACTCAGGTGACCACAGATGGGGAATGGAATAAGATCATCAATGGAGTTACAGACTGGGTTTATGAAGAAGAGTTCTCTTTTGTCCGCGCATTCGAATGGAATAAAGACAGCGACAAAATTGCATTTTTGAGGTTCGATGAATCCGAAGTTCCGGAATTTTCCATGGATGTATTTGGGCAAGATCTTTATCCTTCAAAAACGACTTTTAAATACCCGAAGGCAGGTGAAAAGAATTCTGATGTTTCTCTGCATATTTATGACCTTCAGAAAAACACTATTTCAGATGCCGATCTGGGAGATTACGAGGATTTCTACATTCCGCGAATAAAGTGGACCAATGATGCCGACATCCTGAGTGCTCAGCTACTCAACCGTCACCAGAATGTGCTCGACCTCTTCTTTATCAACGCTAAAACCAATGAAGCAAAAATTGTCCTTACCGAAAAAGATGAGGCTTACGTTGATGTCACCGACAATTTGACCTTTTTGGAAGACAACAGTTTTATCTGGACCAGTGAAAAAGATGGGTGGAACCATATTTATCATTACGACAAGTCCGGAAAATTGAAGAACCAGGTGACCAGAGGAAACTGGGAGGTGACAAATTATTACGGATTCGATCCTAAATCAAAAACTATTTTCTTCCAGAGTACCGAGAATGGAAGCATCAACCGGGATGTCTTTTCGATCAAAGCCAACGGAAAGAATAAAAAACAACTCACCGATAAAGTGGGGCAGAACAGCGCCGACTTTAGTGCAGATTATACTTATTTCATCAACAGCTTCAACAGTGCCACCACGCCGTATGAATTCACACTGCACCGCGCGAAAGACGGAAAACTGGTGAGGGAGATCCTCGATAACCAAAAGCTGTTAAAGCAAATGGCCGACTACAAATTTGTTCCGAAGGAATTTTCCACTCTTGCTGTAAATGGAGAAGACCTGAACATGTGGATGATCAAGCCTGCAAATTTTGATGAGACCAAACAATATCCGTTGTTCATCGCTCAGTATTCTGGACCGGGCTCTCAGGAGGTAGGGAACCGTTTTCATGGTACCAATGACTACTGGTACCAGATGCTTGCCGGGAAAGGATATATAGTTGTAGGGATCGATCCTCGGGGAACAGGCTATAAAGGAGCCGCTTTTAAGAAAGTGACTCAAAAGGAGCTTGGAAAGTATGAAGTAGAAGATATTATTGAGGCTGCTAGAATTCTTGGGGAGAGAGAATATATTGATTCAGAGAACATGGGGATTTGGGGTTGGAGCTATGGAGGATTCATGTCTTCAAATGCCCTTTTAAAAGGGAATGATGTTTATAAAATGGCTATTGCGGTCGCTCCCGTGACCAGCTGGAGATTCTATGACAGCATCTATACCGAAAGATATATGACCACGCCTCAGGAGAATCCCTCTGGCTATGATGAGAATTCCCCTATAAATCATGTGGAAAAATTGAAAGGAGATTACCTCCTGGTGCATGGTACTGGTGACGACAATGTACATGTGCAGAATACTATGAGAATGATCGAGGCTCTTGTGCAGGCAAATAAACAATTTGACTGGGCGATCTATCCGGATAAAAATCATGGAATTTACGGCGGTAATACCCGTCTGCACCTTTACACACTTATGACAAATTTTATTGAAGAAAATTTAAAAGTTAATCCTAATATTAAATCCTCCCTATAATGGCAGCAACAACAGCACCGCAAAACCGTGAACTCTTTGGGCATCCGGTAGGTCTATATGTTTTATTTTTCACAGAGATGTGGGAACGCTTCTCCTACTATGGAATGCGTGCAATCCTGGTTCTTTATCTTGTAAGTGCTACCCAGGGCGGTAATGCCGGGCTTGGCTGGACCAATGCCGAAGCTTTGGCCCTTTATGGATGGTATACCATGTTGGTATATGTCGCATCTATTCCAGGTGGGATCATCGCAGATAAGTTACTTGGACAGAAAAAAGCTGTGCTTTGGGGTGGGATTATCCTTGTTGCCGGTCACGGTATTCTGGCTGTCGAAGAAATGTGGGCCTTTTATACCGGTCTTGGTTTGATCATCGCCGGGGTAGGAATGCTTAAGCCAAATATTTCCACCATGGTGGGAGGTCTCTACAAAGAAGGAGATATTAGAAGAGATAAAGGTTTTACCATTTTCTACATCGGGATCAATTTGGGAGCTTTTCTTTCCTCTTTGATCGTTGGATATGTGGGAGAAAACATTGGATGGCACTGGGGCTTTGGCCTTGCCGGAATAGCCATGGCTTTTGGATTATTGGTTTACCTCTGGGGTCAAAAGTACCTGGTGGAGGTAGGGAACCTGCTTTCTAAAGCCGAAAGAGATTCGGGAGCTTCCTTTGGAGGAATGTTCACAGATCTTTTCAAATCTCCGGTACAGTTAACCATAACTGCCCTTTTGATGGCATTTTCTATTTACTGGTTGCTGGCCGAAGATCTTGCTTATGGATTCCTGTTTATTTTCCTCACGCTGGTTACCGCGATGATGTTGATGGTTTACAAAGATCTTACCTCACAGGTAATGAAGGACCGTTACGTAGTGATGCTGCTTTCCTTCATCCTGGTAATAGTTTTCTGGGGAGCTTTTGAACAGGCCGGTGGTCTTATGAATATTTATGCCCTTGAAAAAACTGACAGATCCTTGCCTTTTAGTCTGCCATTAATAGGTAGCGAAGTACCTGCTTCCTGGTTCCAGTCGCTTAATGCCTTGTTCATCATCATCTTTGGTGTGATCGTAGCGAATTTCTGGGCTAAACGAAAATTAAAGAGCAAAGAAGCTTCCTCTATCTTTAAAATGGCAATAGGGGTAGCTATTATGGGTCTTGGATTTATTTTCATGGTCTTTGCTTCTATGGAATTCCAGAATGATGGAGCTTCAGCCATGTACTGGTTGGTACTGGCATATTTGTTCCACACTATTGGGGAATTAAGTTCCTCGCCGGTAGCACTTTCTTTCATAACCAAGCTTGCGCCGGTAAAGTATGCATCTTTAATGATGGGAGTTTATTTCGCAGCTACAGGTCTTGGGAACAAAGTTGCCGGTATTGTGGGAGAATTTTCTTCTGAAGCCGGGGACGGAACCATCTTCCTTGGTATAACAATTTTTACAGTAGCCTTTGCCATTATTGTTTTGCTTATGCTTAAGCCTCTTAAGCGTCTTACTCACGGAGTTGAAGATGAAGAAAGAGAGTTGCCTCAGCAGGAGAATTTTGAACTTGGAGATGAGGATCTTGTAGATAAAGAAGATACTAAAAGAAGAAGGTAATGGCAGCAACGGTTCCTGCGGCAGAACATGATTTTTTTAAATCAAAAGTATTAGGTCATCCCGCCGGCCTTTTCGTTCTTTTCTTTACAGAAATGTGGGAGCGATTCTCTTTCTACGGAATGAGAGTACTGCTCATTAACTTTCTTACGATGGCTATCGTAGGGGTAGACAATCCCGGATGGGGCTGGAGTGCAGAGAATGCCGGAGCCCTTTTTGGAACCTATGCGGGTTTGCTCTATTTAACACCTATTGCCGGAGGTATAATTGCCGATAAGATCACCGGTTATCGCTGGGCGGTGGTCATTGGTGCGGCGATCATGACCTTGGGACATGCCTCTATGGCTATTGAAACGGAGTTTTCATTATATTTTGGGCTTGGTCTGCTTGTTATTGGTACGGGATTTTTTAAACCCAATATCACTTCCATAATTTCTGAAATGTATGACGGGAAGCCCGATAAAAAGGATGGGGCCTATACCATCTTTTACATGGGTGTGAATGCGGGTGCTTTCTTCGGAATGATGCTTTGCGGCTATCTGGCCGAAAGAGTTGGCTGGAGCTGGGGCTTTGGGCTGGCCGGAATTTTCATGTTGCTGGGAACCTTACAATTTTGGTTGGCAAAACCTCTTTTCGGAAACATAGGGGGGGTACCCGATAAAGCTAAAAAAGCTGAAGAATTTAAAAAAGAAGAAGCTTCAGGAATTAAAGATCACGGGCATAATCCTTTTACCCTTTTAGATAAGATCCTTGTCCTGGCCACTTCTGTAATTGGATTTCTTTACCTCATTAATGATCCTGTCTCCAGGATAGCAGACTTAAACCTGCTTCCGGCAGTGATGCCTTTTGACTTTCAGGGAGAGCCATTTTCAGGACCCCTGGCATTGGCATTGATTGGTCTGGTGTTGTTCCTTGTGCTGGTTATTTCCAGGATCGCCAGGTATGCAAAAGTGGTTCGGGACAGAATGATCGCAGTGATCATATTTGCCTTTTTTACAGTTTTCTTCTGGATGTCTTTCGAGCAGGGTGCAACTTCTTTAATCATCTTTGCCAGGGATTCTGTAGACAGAGTGTTGGTGGGAGGAGGAGCTACCATGTTTAATATATTCAATACCCTGCTTACCGTAATTCCACTTATGATCATAACATGGGTGCTGTACTTGCTTTGGAAACAAACCTACAAGCAGGTGCTGGGTTCGAATATCGTTCTCGTGATATGCTTCGGATTGATCTGGGCGATTGTAATATGGATGTTGGTTAGGGAATTCCAGGGAGATACTACAGAGATCACCGTGTCCTGGTTCAGTATTCTTAACTCCTTTTTCATTATTGTTTTTGCTTCTTTCTTTTCAAAATGGTGGGAAAGCAAATACAATCCTTCAGCTGCATGGAAGTACAGCTTTGGACTTATCCTTCTAGGTCTTGGATTTGGATTACTGGCTTTTGGATCTTCAGGAGTGGCCGAAGGTGCCAAAGTAAGCATGGTTTGGCTTATTCTGGCCTATCTTTTCCATACTTTGGGCGAACTGTGCTTATCTCCTTTGGGGTTATCATACGTTAGTAAACTGGTACCTGCTAGAATGATTGCCTTTATGTTTGGGATGTGGTACCTTGCCATTGCTATAGGTAATAAGCTTGCGGGTTCGTTTGGGGGAATGATCAATGAAATTACAGAACAGTACAGCCTGTCGGCCTTCTTCCTTATCTTTACCGTAGTGCCAATTTCTGCGGGAATTATTGTAGCCTTGCTTAATCCATTACTCAAGAAACTAATGCATGGAGTGAAATAAAACCGGTCAAAAAATATATTTTTGCGCCCTCTTCAAGAGGGCGTTATTTTTTATAAATTAGGTACGACTATTGAGTAGATGGAAGAAAAAGCATGAAAAAATATATACTTACATTTTTGATCCTTGTTGCCGCTGTGTCTTCGGGGATCTCCCAGGAGATCAAATGGATGACTATGAATGAGGCCTTGGCGGCTCAGAAAAAGAAACCTAAAAAGATCTTTATGGATGCCTATACCACCTGGTGCGGGCCTTGTAAGCTGCTGGATCAAAATACTTTTTCCAATAAGGATGTGGCCCAATATATCAACAAACATTATTATCCCGTAAAATTCAATGCTGAAGGCACTGAAGAAGTAAGATACAGGGAACTTACCTTCACCAATCCCGATTATGATCCTAACAGGAAGGGCCGTAACAGTACTCATCAGTTTACACGGGCCATGAAAATAACGGGTTATCCCAGTCTCGTCTTCTTTGATGAAAAAGGGGATTTGATTGGGCCTATTCCCGGATATCGTAATCCGCATCAAATAGAATTGTTTCTGAAGTTGTTCAAGGACGAAGATTATAAGCAGATCAATACTCCCGAAGCTTTTAAAGAATATTCTGATTCCTTTACGAACGAATTCGAACCTGCGAATTAGGAAGACTTAAAAAGACCTTTATTTTAACCGGAAAGCCCCTTTGTCGGCGGTATAGTGAAAAGGAATTTGGTGCTCCCGGGCGGTTTTCTGCCATTTAGCAACGATAGATCTGTAATTACTGCCATCGGCAATTATCACTGAAGGCTTTACCCGCTCCAACACTCGTACCAGGTTGATCTTTGGACTGTTACTTAGCAGTAAGTGATTTTGCTGCGGAATTTGCTGCGGAAGGATTCCTGTGCTGTCCAGCAGGATCAAAAAATAGCCTTTTTGAAGATATAAATTCTGAAGTGTTTTTTGCTCAACTTCCGAAATATCCTCCCCAACTTTATAATTTTTGATTATAGCCAAATCCTCCACCGCACCTGAAGAATTGTGGTAAAGCTGCAATTTATTTTCTTCAGATCTCCCGATCATGGTGTTGCGGTTTCTGTGAAAGACTATCAGTTCCTCTTTTGTCTTCACCTGCTGGACAACATACACTGTCTGAATTATAATTACAGATGATAACACCGCCAGAATTTTTCTGTAGCTGAAGTTCTTCAATAACAGGAAAGTCAGAAAAATTATTAGATACCAGGCCCAAACTTCCGGCAGGCTGAAAGTTATATCCCTGAATAGAAATTTTTCCTGCGAAGCTATTACTTCAACGGTCGTGTTAAGCACAGAGATGATGAACTCGTAAGCTTTGACAATGAAAGAAGGTAAGAGTTCGGCCAACGCTAAAATGAGCACCAGCACGCCCAAAATAAGAATTATCCCCAGGAATGGTAGAATAATAAGGTTGGAGAGGAAAAAGAGTCCGGGGAATTGATGAAAATAATACAAGCTAAGGGGTAAAACTCCCATTTGTGCGGCTATGGTTACTGTGAGCAGATCCCAAAAATATTTTCCGGTTCTGTTGGAAGGCTCCCATAGTTCCAGCAGCAGCGGCCTTTGCAATACAATGGAGATCACAGCAGCATAACTTAGTTGAAATCCCACTTCAAAGATCCACTGCGGCTTGATGAGCAACAGCAGCATTAATGATAGAAAAACTGAATTCAGAGTACCGGTGCGGCGTTTGATCTGCATCCCCACCGCAACAAAGCTGAACATAGTCACCGCACGCACCACCGACGGGGACAGCCCTGCCAGTACTGCAAATCCCCAAAGACAGAGGATTACCAGCAAAGTCTTCAGGAATTTACCTTTTTTGAATCTGTCAAATGGAGAAAACAACCAATTGAGAATTAGAAGAATGATCCCCACATGCAGCCCTGAAACAGCCAAAATATGAACAGCCCCTGCTGCGGCGAAGTTGTTATAGGTTTCGGTTGAAATATCCTGTTTCTGCCCCAGGAGCAGTGCCTGGACGATTGCCAGCTCTTCAGCTCCAAAATTCCTCTTCTGTAATGCCGTCGTTATCTGCTTCCGGAGTTTTGCGGCGGTTGTCTGGAGATCTGAACTTTCACCCGAAACCTGCCTGTAAGCTCCGTTTCTAAGGTTGATTTGCCTGTAAACTCCTTTCCTGCTCATGAATTCAGCATAATCGAACTGATGAGGATTAACAGGAGCGGGGATAACTTCAGGAGGTGCGGAAACCATGATTTCTTCCCCTTCCAAAAATGGCATTTTTAGAGAATCTTTCGGGTGTAGCAGGAGCACCTTTCCATGGGTGCCACGATCGTTTACTGAAACAACCTCAGCAATGAATTTGTGATTGTAGAGATCCGGCTTCAGGGATTCCTTGATGCGGAGCTGCAGGAGGGGAAATTCTTCCGAAGAAATTAAGTTTAAATAATGCCTTGGCTGATTTTGCGGAAGATTAAGGCTGGTAACGAAAATTCCGAGGATAAAGAAGAGGAGGAAAGTGCAACTTCCGAAGAAAGCATCGGGGAATAATATCTTTTTGGCACGAAAATATCCCACCACGAATAACAACAGCCCAAACAGGAGGGCCAAAAATGCCATTTTAAGGGGCAGTTCCAGGTAAAATCCAATGCTTGTGCCCAGAAAAAGTACAAGGCAAAGTCGAATGATAGCGGTGTTCAATTAATTATTTCCCAAGGTTTTACCTAAGATAATAATTTAAAGAATGCGACGGGCCATTACAAAATGATCGCGCCAGTAATTTTCGTTAAGGGCAGAGACTATGACGCCGCGGGAGGTGCTGGAGTGAATAAAAAAGATCTGGTCGCCTTCAAGTTCAACTACCAAACCCACATGATTTATGACTTTTTTGCGTCTGTCTGTCTTAAAAAAGAGCAGATCGCCTGTCTTCACCTGTCCAAGGTCAAGTTCTTCTCCCAGGAGCGCCATATCACGGGAAGAACGTGGAAGAGCGATCTCCTGCGTGAGAAATGCGGTATAGACAAGCCCGGAGCAGTCCATTCCTTCTGGTGTTGTGCCTCCATATTTATATTTAGTACCTAAAAACTGCATGGCATGATCTATAATGCTGAATTCTTCCCGGGAAATTTCAGGCTCATCTTCGATTTCAACAAAATCCGGAAGGGATGCATACTCCTGTTTTTGTAAAGAGGATTGTTCTTCCGAAGTTGGGGAAGTGACCGGCTTCCTTGCGCCACAGGAGGTAAAGAAAAAAATGAAGACCAAAAATGTCACTTTTAAGACTCTCATGATGCTGATATTTTTTGGTAAATAAGTTGTGCAGTCTTTTCACTGGCTCCTTTGCCGCCAAGTTTTTGCTCCAGTTCATAATAATCGCTGAAGATCTTTTTTCTGTGGTCCTTATTCAGTATTCTGGCCAGTTCTTTTTTCAGGTTCTTCCGGTTAAGATCATTCTGGATAAGCTCTTTAACTACTTCCCGATCCATTATGAGGTTTACCAGGGAGATGTAATCAAGATTAATGACGCGTTTCGCGATCTGGTATGAGATGAAATTACCTTTGTAACAGACTACTTCCGGCACTTTTAAAAGTGCGGTTTCCAGGGTGGCAGTGCCCGAGGTGACCAATGCTGCAGTAGAGATTTCCAGCACGTCATAGGTTTTGTTCATCACCAGATGGACGTTCTTCTTTTTTATAAAGGGTTTATAGAATTCCCTTTCCTGGCTAGGTGCTCCGGCGATCACAAATTGATAATTCTTAAAATCATCGGTCACGCTTAGCATGATCTCCAGCATTTTTGAGATCTCCTGTTTTCTGCTTCCGGGTAGTAGAGCGATCACCGGCCTTTCATCCAGGTTATACTCTTTCTTAATTTTTTCTACATCTACAGGGGACCTGTCGGCAATAGCGTCGATAAGCGGATGACCTACAAAATTGACTTTGTATTTATGTTTATCTTCATAAAACTCCTTTTCAAAAGGCAGGATCACATACATCTCATCAATATCCCGCCGAATGTCCTTGATCCTGTTTTCTTTCCAGGCCCAGATCTGCGGAGAGATATAAAAATGAGTTTGATAACCTTCTTTTCTTGCCCATTTTGCAATGCGAAGGTTGAATCCAGGGTAATCAACGAAAATGATCACAGCGGGATCCCAGGATTTTATATCGTCTTTACAGAAGGAAATGTTTCTAAGGATGGTGCGTAGATTCATGAGCACTTCGGCGAAGCCCATAAAGGCGAGATCACGGTAATGTTTTACGGGTTTACCACCTTCAGCTTCCATAAGATCCCCGCCCCAGAATCTGAATTTTGCATTGGGATCGGTCTTCCTTAGCGCCTTCATCAAATTGGCCGCGTGCAGATCTCCTGAAGCTTCTCCTGCTATGATGTAGTACTTCATTTACACCAGCTTTATTATGGCAATGACCAGAGCGGCAACGATGGAAGCCATCAATACTCCGCGTGCCCTGTACGTCATTTCCTTTTTGAGAAAAACGAAAAATGGAAGGAAATTAAGAATAGCACCTGCCGTGATCAAAGTGCCTATAAAATCCCCTTTTACAGACTCTTGAAGCGTTTCTAAGATGGGAAGTTCAGAAAATATTAGGATATAGATCAACATCCCTAAAAGGTTGGTGCCTATGCCTGTCAAAAATCCTATGAAGATCTCCTTTTTAATCATTGAGATCCCAGCTGTTTAGGTCCTTTAAAAATCTGTGCGCAGTAAGATCGAATTGGACGGGAACTACAGAAACATATCCCTGAGAAAGTGCGTGCTCATCGCTGTCTTCACCTTCATCTTCGTTGACGAACCTGCCGGAAAGCCAGTAATAATCCCGTCCCTGCGGATTTGTCCTTTTGTCGAATTCTTCCTCCCAGCGCGCGTTGGCCTGTCTGCAAACTTTGATCCCTTTGATCTCTGATTCCTTTAACTTCGGAAGGTTCACGTTTAAGACCACCCCTTGGGGCAATCCATGTTTCAGAACCTGTTTGGTAATGCGCTTTACAAATTTTTTGCTGGGTTCAAAATCGGCAGTCAGGGAATAGTCCAGCAAGGAAAAACCAATGGCCGGAATACCTTCAATCCCTGCTTCTACTGCAGCACTCATGGTGCCGGAATAGATCACGTTGATCGAGGAATTAGAGCCGTGATTGATCCCGCTTACACATAGATCGGGTTTGCGGTGGAGGATCTCCTGGGTAGCGATCTTCACACAGTCGGCGGGAGTGCCCGAACAACTGTACTCCTTATGTTTATAATTTTCTTTTACCGTAACCGGATCACAAAAGAGTGTGTCGCTAATGGTGATCGCATGCCCCATTCCGCTTTGGGGGCTATCTGGAGCTACCACGATCACATCTCCCAATTGTTTCATCACATCGATAAGAGCTCTTATTCCGGGGGCGGTTATTCCGTCATCATTTGTTACTAAGATCAGCGGTTTTTCCTGCGACATTGTGAAAATTTTATGGCTGCTAAATTAAATTAAAATCCTGAGGAAAGCGTTATATTCGTAAATTAACAAAAATGCTTCTAACTTCATAAGTTGGCATAGTTTTTACTGTACAACAGGTATACTTAATGATGAAAATACATAGCATAATGAGAAGGAATTATAAACTACTGGTGTTGGTATTGCTCTTTGCTGCGGCTTCATGCAGTTTTACCACAAAAACATTTAATGACCCCAATAAAGACAAGACTTTAATTGAGCTGATCACTTATGTGCTGCAAAATGGTCATTACGATGCCAAAGAGGTTAATGATTCTTTTTCTGCCGAAGTTTATAAAGATTACCTGGAAGCCCTTGATCCTTTAAAGAGGTACTTCTATGCGAGTGATATCGAAGAATTCAAACAGTATGAAACTTTGATTGATGATGAGATCAAAAATTCTGAGATCAATTTTTTTGACCTCACCCACACCCGCCTTGTTCAACGCATGAAGGAGGCAGAAGGGATGTACCATGAAATCCTGGAGACTCCTTTTGACTTCAGCAAAAAAGAAGTTTTAGATACAGATTACAGCAAGCGTGGTTATGTAAATAATGAAAAGGAGATGCGTGAGCGTTGGAGAAAACAACTGAAGTTTTCGGCTGTATCGAATTTTTATGACAAAAAGAAAGAACAGGAGCAGGAAGTAAAAAATAATCCGGAACATAAGATAAAGAGTGATACCGAACTTGAAAAAGAAGCCAGAGAGCTTACTCTCAATTCGCTTGAAGAATACTTTGATTTCAGCAATGATCTTGAGCGTAAAGACTGGTTCTCTGTTTATGTAAATGCTATTGTAGAAGAATTTGACCCTCACACCTTTTATTTTGCACCCCAGGACAAGGATCGCTTTGATATGGCGATGAGTGGAAAACTGGAAGGAATTGGAGCCAGACTTCAAAAGAAAAATGACAATGTGAAAATTGTTGAAGTGATCTCCGGAGGTCCCGCCTGGAGAGGAGAAGAAGTTGAAGTTGGCGATGAAATTATCAAAGTAAAGCAGGAAGATGAAAAAGAAGCTGTAAGTGTGGTGGGTATGCGTCTTGATGATGCGGTTAATCTTATAAAGGGTCCTAAAGGATCTAAAGTTACCCTCACCCTTAAGAAAGTAGACGGTACTATTAAAGATGTAAAGATCACGCGGGATATCGTAGAGATCGAAGAGACCTACGCAAAAGCTGCAATGGTGGAAAAAAATAATCGCATGTATGGAGTGATCAACCTGCCAAAGTTCTACTTTGATATGGATAATTATTCTGAAAGAAATGCGGCTTCAGATGTTAAGAAAGAGATCATACGACTTAAGAAAGAAGGAATGGACGGTTTGGTGCTTGACCTTCGGAATAACGGAGGAGGCTCACTGAAGACCGTGGTGGACATCGCCGGTTTATTTATAAAGGAAGGCCCTATAGTCCAGGTAAAATCAAAGCTTGACGGGCAGGAAGTATTGAAGGATAACGATCCTTCCATACTTTGGGATGGACCACTCGTGATCCTTGTTAATGAACTTTCAGCCTCGGCTTCAGAGATTCTTGCAGCTGCGATGCAGGATTATAAAAGAGCAATTGTAATTGGAAGTAAGCAAACCTATGGTAAAGGTACTGTACAAAATGTGCTTGACCTTAACCGATGGGTGAGAAATAATGACCTCGGTGATCTTGGAGCTTTAAAGATCACTACCCAAAAGTTTTATAGGGTGAACGGAGGATCTACACAACTTGAAGGTGTGAAAAGTGATGTAGTGGTGCCAGATCGCTATTCTTTTATTGACATAGGAGAAAAAGATCAGGAGAACCCGCTGCCATGGGATCAGATCGAACCGGCTTCTTATAAGATCTGGGAGGGTTATATTGATTTTGAGGAAACTTTGGAGAACAGTAAAGTAAGAATGGCTCAAAACTCTAATATTGAACTTATTAGGGAGAATGCTGAATGGATTAGAGATCAAAGAAATAATACTTTATTTCCGCTTAATTATGAAGATTACAGCAAAGAAATGGAGTTGAATGAGGAGCAGGCAAAGAAATTTGACCAGATATCTGAATACCAATCCAATCTTACTTATAATTCCCTGCCATATGAAAAAGAACTTTTTTCCGTAGATACTACATTGGCAGAAAAAAGAGAAAGATGGCACAAAAGTTTGAGCAGTGACCTCTATATGGAGGAAGCAGTGAACGTGCTGGAGGATCTAAAGATGAACAACATCAAGAAATCAGGGGTTGCAAATATTAAAAATTAACCTCTTGTTACATATAGTATCCAAAAAGGGCCTTTAGAAAAGGCCCTTTTTTTATGCTTTCAAGGGAGGGAATCTTAAATATGGAGTACTAATATAGAGTGATGAGATCTTGTCCTGACGTAGTTAATTTGCTCTAAGAAAAAGGAGGAAAGGCTCTTATAATTACGAAGCAGGGCCGATGTGCTTTCAAGGAGAAAGCATTAAAGAGCTGCCAGACATTAATAAAATTGAAGGTTGAAGTTGAGGCATGTAGTTCGGGTGATATAACCCGTTCTCAGCTAATTCAAAATGTTCAATACCGAATTACCAGAAGGACATTCTTTCAGCGTCAAGCTTGATAAAGATGAAGAGCAAAATAGTGAATCCCCACAAGCCTGATCCTCCATAGCTAAAGAAGGGCAGGGGGATCCCCACAGTAGGGAAAATTCCTATTACCATTCCTATATTTACGAAGAAGTGAATAAAAAGAATACCTGCCAGGCTGTAGCCATAAACCCTGTTGAACTGCGACTTTTGCCGCTCTGCCAGGTGGATAATGCGAAGCATGAGAAAAACGAAAAGAAACACCACTACAGAGCTTCCTATAAAACCCCATTCCTCACCTACGGTACTAAAAATGTAATCTGTATGTTGTTCCGGAACAAAATTCCCTTTTGTTTGGGTGCCTTCGGTCCAGCCTTTTCCAAACCAGCTCCCGCTTCCAATGGCAATTTCACTTTGATTGGTATTGTATCCTATCCCGCGGTTATCTACTTCTTTACCCAGAACAATATTAAATCTATCCCGGTGTCTTTGCTCAAAAATGTTCTGAAAGATATAATCTACTGAAAAGGAAAGTGCAACTGCTACTATTAGAATACTTAGATAAGCGATAGCTCCGGGTCTCTTCTTCTTTCGGAAGAAATATAAGAAAAGGACCACTGCAGTAGATCCTAGCGCGACCCATACGGGGCCAAACACGAGGGTGAGTACAAATACCAGCACACCTATTGCTCCGGCAATGAGATACACCCCGGAAAGACCTTCCCTGTAAAGCGGAAAAAAGAAGGCGGCATAGACCATGGCACTTCCGGCATCAGGTTGGGGGAGGATGATCAAAGCAGGTAAAGCAATTATAATAAAGGCCTTAAACTGGTCTCCAAGGTTTTTCATGTTGGTTTGAATGTCGCTAATGAATTTTGACAAAGCCAGGGCCGTCGCCACTTTAGCGAATTCAGCAGGCTGAATGGAAAATCCTCCAAAGGCATACCAGGAAGTCGCTCCGTTAATTGTCTTTCCGAAGAAGAACAATCCCAAAATTGATATTAGTGAAAAGATATATATGATGCTGGAGAAGCGTTCATAAAACTTCGATTCCAGTGAAAGCAGAATAACGATAAGAAAAACGCTCAGGATGATCCACAACAATTGTTTGCCGTAGATCTGGCTGAAATCAAAAATACCTGTTGCAGTATCATCAAGGGAAGCCGAATAGATATTCACCCACCCAATTATCACCAGTAAGAAATAAATTAATATAGAAAGCCAGTCGAACTGGGAAATAGTTTTTGACATAATTACTGGTTAATTCTAAATGGCTCCCCGCTGAATGGTTTTGCGTACTCATCTTCCAAACTATGAGTAAGGATCCAGTTTTCCATGTCTTTTCTGGTAATCTCTCCTTTGATGTATTTTTCAATCATCAATCCTGCAATCCTTCCTGCATAACGGCCACCCCAATATCCATTTTCCACGAAAACAGCGATTGCAATTTTTGGATTTTCTACCGGTGCAAAAGCTATGAAAATAGAATGGTCGGTTAACTGCACTCTTTTCCCATCAATCTTCGTAAAGTTTTCTGCAGTTCCTGTCTTTCCTGCGATCTCAATATCGGGAATCTGCAAAGCCGAGGCCGTTCCAGCCTTGTACACCTGGTGCATTCCTTCTACAACGGCCTCGAAATGTTTAGGATCTATGGTGGTGTGTTTTTTCTCGGTAAACTCCTTTTCTTTAATTCCTACCCCTTCAATTTCTTTTAAGACATGCGGTGTATAAAACCAGCCGCGATTTGCTATTGCAGCAGTCATATTCGCCAGCTGAATAGGGGTCATTAGAACTTCTCCCTGGCCAATGGCATTAGACAAAGTGGCTGTAGAGAACCATTTGTAGGTAGGGTAATCATAGATCGCATTATAATATTTGGAAGTTGGGATTTTTCCCGGGCGTCCCGTGGAGAGATCTGAACCTAAATAATCTCCCAGACCGAAGCTTTTAAGATGGTTGGCCCAGGTATCTACCCCCTCTTGTGGAGTAGGATATTTTTCGATGATCCTTCTGTACACATTTGCAAAGTAAGCATTACAGGATTGGGCAATCCCAGGAATCATATCCAGCGGGCTCGCGTGCGGGTGACATCCCATTTTTCTACCTCTTCCGTAAAAATATCCGCCATGGCATGAAAACCGGTCATGAGTATCTACGACTCCCTCCTGTAATCCAATCAAGGCATTTACAACCTTAAAAGGAGAACCCGGAGGATATTCAGCCAGTAAGCTTCGGTTGTATAAAGGATTGGCAATAGAGTCATAGTAAAGCTCAGTATAGTTCCTGGACCTTTGCCGTCCAACTAATATGGATGGATCATAGGTAGGGGCAGAGATGAGTGCCAGGATCTCTCCTGTGGCAGGTTCTATGGCTACAATCCCTCCGCGCTTATTTTCCATCAGGATCTCTCCATATTTCTGGAGTTCGGCATCAATTGTAATGGTAAGGTCTTTTCCCTTTTTTGGGAGTGTATCATATATACCGCCCTTATAGGCACCAATATCCCTGTTGAACCTGTCCTTCTGAATATACTTTACTCCTTTTACCCCTCTTAACAGCTCTTCATAAAAGCCTTCAATTCCGGTGTTTCCAATTAAGTCTCCCGAAAGATAGTAAGGGTCTTCGTTGACCTTTCTCTGGTTAACTTCAGAAATAAAACCCAGCAAACTTGCTCCATGTTGGGTATGGTAGTCTCTTAAAGATCGCTTCTGAATATAAAAGCCTTCATAATTTCTCATTTTTTCTCCCAGGTAGGCATACTCACTTTTAGTGAGCTGGGGGATGACCACCGAAGGGAGTCGGGGAGAGTAGATCTTAGCTTTATCAAGGCGCTCCACAAGCTGTTCTTGTGTGATGCTAAGAATGCGGCAAAGCTCTGTTGTGTCAAAGGGTTTGACATTTCTGGGGATAACCATAACGTCGTATGACGGCTGATTGGAAACCAATAGCTCACCATTCCTGTCAAAAATGAATCCCCGCTGCGGATAATCATAAACAACCTTAATGGCATTATTTTCTGACCGGCCTACGAACGAATCATCCAGAATTTGGAGATAGAACAACCTGGCCAGGAAAAGAATTCCGGAAGTAATGATAATTATGTAAAGAAGGATTTTCCTCATCTAGATCTTCTTTTGAATAATGCAAGTGTTAGAAAAACCAGAATTATTGTAAATAAAGCGGAAAAAAATGTTTTTTTCAAAAGCAGCAAGAAGTGTGCAAAATTAAAAAATTCCAACAGGAACAATACGAAATGATGTATGAGCACAAGAATCACCACATAACTGATTCTGGCACCGGGTTGGGTGCTGGAAAATTTAATTGTTTGGTAGTCGTAGCTTACACCAAATGAGAATCTCAACAATACAGGTCTAATAAAAGCAGCTACCAGACAGGCTGCAGCATTTATTCCCCCGCTGTCTTCAAAAATATCCACGCCCCATCCCAATAAAAAACTGAGGAAAATAAGTAAGGTTTGACTTCCGCTGAAAGGAAAAAGGAGGATAAATAATATATAGAGGTAAGGATTAATATAGCCCAAAAAATTGATGTTGTTAAGCAGCAACACCTGCAGCAGCAACAAGACCACAAAACGTACGGCATTGTTAAGAATCACGCTATTCATCCCTTGAAAGATTTTGAAGGTTTCTTATTTCCTCCTGTTGGGTGTTTTCTATAATGTACACGTAGCCAATATTGGTCATGTCATTGAACAGTTGAATATCGATCTGGTAGTAACTCTCACTCTGGTCAAGGGCAAAATTCCGCACATATCCAATAGGAATTCCTTTTGGAAATATAAGCGATCGACCCCCGGTAATTATAGTGTCTCCTTCGGTCAAAGGGGCAATCGATGGGACATCAATCAACTGCACCACATTGGGGTCTTCTCCATTCCAAACAAGGGTCCCAAAATGATTGGATTTTTTAAGTTGTGCATTGATTCTGGAATTGGAATTTAGAATAGAGATTACTGTTGAGTAATTAGGAGAAACGTTTTCTACAATCCCCACGATTCCTTTGCTGGTGATCACTCCCATATCCCGTTTTATCCCGTCCCTGGCACCTGTTTTTAAAGTGAGATAATTGTCAACCTTGGCATAATTGTTATTGATCACTTCTGAAGCTCTAAAAATATAGCTTGCACCTATCGCTGAAGTATCTGTAAAGGGTTCAATAGCGAGAGAATCTTCGTAGGTAGCCAGGCGCGTTCTAAGTCTTTCATTTTCTTCGAGCAGGCGCAGGTTGTATTGTTCAAGATTGAAGTAGCTGTTGATATTGCTGGTCCAGCTGTAAATTCCGCCGCTCAAAAAATTAGCTGAACTTATGAACTTACTTTTTTGGTACGAATGGGACTGAATGGTTAAAAACAGGGAAAAGGTTAGCAGCAATAAGAATAAAATATTGTTCTTATTGCGAATAAGAAAATTTATTATTTGCTGCATAAGCTACTCCTACTTTATCAAGATCCCCTTGTACCTGTGAAGGGTTTTTAGACAAATACCCGTTCCGCGTACTACTGCACGTAATGGATCTTCTGCGATGTAGACGGGAAGATCGGTCTTTTGGGATAACCTTTTATCAAGTCCCCGCAACATAGATCCTCCTCCGGCAAGATAGATTCCGGTATTGTAAATATCTGCTGCAAGTTCCGGGGGAGTTTGTGAAAGGGTTTCCATCACTGCATCTTCGATCCTTAAGATCGACTTGTCAAGAGCTTTAGCAATCTCACGATATGAAATATTCACCTGCTTGGGTTTTCCTGTTAGCAAATCCCTCCCTTGTACATTCATTTCATCTGGCGGCACCTCAAGATCTTCGGTAGCGGCACCAATCTGAATTTTTATTTTTTCAGCAGTACGCTCCCCAACATATAGGTTGTGCTGCGTACGCATGTAGTAAACGATATCATTGGTGAAAACATCCCCGGCAATTTTAACCGACTTGTCACACACAATACCTCCAAGGGCGATCACCGCGATCTCGGTAGTACCACCCCCTATATCCACGATCATGTTTCCTTTTGGTTGCATAATATCCACGCCAATACCAATGGCAGCAGCCATAGGTTCGTGAATCAGATATACCTCTTTTCCGTTTACCCGTTCTGCACTCTCCTTCACCGCGCGCATCTCTACTTCAGTAATTCCCGAAGGGATACAGATCACCATCCTTAAAGCAGGGGTAAACATCTTCTTTTTAAGCGCGGGAATTTCCTTGATGAACATCGTGAGCATCTTTTCAGATGCATCAAAGTCGGCGATAACCCCATCTTTTAGAGGCCGGATTGTTTTTATATTCTCATGGGTTTTTCCCTGCATCATGGCAGCTTCTTTTCCCACGGCTATGATCTTTCCTGTAGTGCGGTGGCGGGCTACGATAGACGGACTGTCAACCACAACCTTGTCATTATGAATAATAAGCGTGTTTGCAGTTCCTAAATCTATAGCTATTTCTTCGGTGAGAAAATCGAAAAATCCCATGTTAAGTCAATTAGTTGAGGTTCGGTAAATGTAATAAAATTAATGTTTAAAATGTCTTGTGCCGGTCATTACCATAGCAAGATTATTTTCGTTGCAATAATCTATACTCAGCTGATCTTTAATTGATCCACCGGGCTGAATAACTGCAGTTATTCCTGCCTTTCCTGCGATCTCCACACAATCCGGAAACGGGAAAAATGCATCGCTGGCCATTACTGCTCCATTGAGGTCAAATTCAAAGGCTTTGGCCTTGTCTATACTTTGCCTCAGTGCATCCACTCGTGAGGTTTGGCCGGTGCCGCTAGCAAGTAATTGATTGTTCTTTACCAGGACGATGGTATTTGATTTTGTATGCTTACAGATCTTCGATGCAAACAACAAGTCAGATAACTCTTTGTTTGAAGGTTTATTGTTCGTTGCAAAAGTTAAATCTTCTTCGCGATCTGTCTTGCTGTCCTTATCCTGAACAAGGATCCCGTTAAGGCAGCTTCGTACCTGCTTCTGTGGAAGTTCATTTTGTTTTTGAACCAATATCACCCTGTTCTTTTTACCTTTCAGGATCTCTAACGCTGCTTCCGAATATCCCGGGGCAATGACCACCTCACAAAACAGTTCATGAATTTCGGCGGCAGTAGCTTCGTCTATTTCAGTGTTGCTGATCAAAATTCCGCCGAATGCTGAAACCGGGTCTCCTGCCAGTGCATCTTTGTACGCCTGAAGCAGGGTTTCCCGCTGGGCAAGTCCGCAGGCATTGTTGTGTTTTAGTATGGCAAAAGTTGGCGCTTCATTTTGAAACTCATTCATAAGATTCACGGCAGCGTCAACGTCCAGTAAATTGTTATAAGAAAGTTCCTTGCCGTGCAGCTTATCAAACATCGCAGAAAAATCTCCGTAAAAATGCCCTTTTTGGTGAGGATTCTCCCCATACCTTAATTCCAGGCCGCCGTTATAACTTTCTTTATAACCTAATTCTTCCTTGTTGAGATAATTAAAAATGGCGGTGTCATAATGCGAGGAAACATTAAATGCCTTGGCTGCAAATCTTTTTCGATCCTCCAGGCTCGTTTTGCCTTCACCTTCAGAAATGATGTTCAGAAATTCTGAATAATTTTCTACTGAAGGTACACAGATCACATCTTTAAAGTTCTTGGCAGCTGCCCTGATAAGAGAAATTCCGCCTATATCGATCTTTTCTATAATATCTGCTTCCGAAGCACCTGAAGCCACAGTTTTTTCGAAGGGATAAAGATCCACGATCACAATGTCGATTTGAGGGATCTCATATTTTTCCAGTTCTGCAACATCATCTTCATTCTCGCTGCGGTTAAGAATACCGCCAAAAACTTTTGGGTGCAGGGTTTTTACTCTCCCGCCAAGGATAGAGGGGTAGGAGGTGATGTCCTCAACAGGCACCACATTTATCCCCAGGTCCTTGATAAATTTTTCTGTTCCTCCCGTCGAATAGATGGTGATACCCAGTTCGTTAAGCTTTTCTACCACGGGTTGAAGACCGTCTTTGCTGAAGACAGATATTAAAGCAGATCCGGCCGATTTTAAGTCGCTCATTATGTTGGTTTTGTTGAGGTTGCAAAAGTAACCATTTCAGGTAAATTATATAGGTTCTGCATTTTAATTATCTGTTTATTTTGTAACGAATATTTGAACTCTGCGTCTTATTTTAATACTTGTTTGTAATATCATCGAAAAAGGAATATGCTAATCTACCTCAGGTTACTAAAAGAGAGTTTTTATTTCGCGGTTAACGCTCTTAAGAATAATAAGTTGAGAACTTTTCTCTCGCTTTTGGGTGTGACCATTGGTATCTTTTCAATTATCGCCGTGCTCGCAGCGGTAGATTCCCTGGAAAAGGAGATCAAAGGAAATTTGAGTGCTTTGGATAATAGCACCATGATCGTTACCCGGTTTTCTTTTGGACCTACAGATATTCCGCAATGGAAAAGGGAGCAGTTTCCCGATGTCACTTATGAGGAATATGAGTATTTGAGTCGCTCGGTACCGAATACCGAGGCTATGTCTTACGTTTTAAACGTGCCTCAGGAGTCTATAAAGTACAATGACAAGACTGCGTCTAACGTAGGAATTGGAGCTGTCTCGGCGGAATATTATGATATAGAAGCGCTGCAGCTCGAAAAAGGCCGGTTCTTTAATATGTCCGAATCTGCGAGTGGAACCCCTGTGGTTGTTTTAGGATATGATGTTTATGAAAATCTTTTTGGAAATGCAGATCCTCTTGGAGAACAGGTGCGGCTTTATGGAAGGCGGTTTACTGTAATTGGTGTCCTTGAAAAGAAAGGCGCCAGCCTGTTTGGAAGCGGCCATGATTCCAATGCTTTTGTTCCGGTGAATGTGGTAAGAAGGATCTACGGCGGCAGCAACCGTAATACGTTCCCACAAGTGGTTATCAAACCGGAAGACGGTATTGACAACGCCGAATACATTGCCTACCTCTCGCAGCAACTCCGTAATATAAGGGGGCTAAAAAGGGAAGAAATAAATAACTTTTTTGTAAACCAGTTGCAGGGTTTTACAGATTTCATTGACAATATTACCAGCCAGATGAATTTCTTTGGCTTGATCATTAGCGGATTTTCCCTGCTCGTTGGTGGCTTCGGAATTGCAAATATCATGTTCGTTAGTGTAAAAGAACGGACCAATCTTATAGGAATTCAAAAATCCCTTGGCGCCAAGAATAAATTTATCCTGTTTCAGTTCCTTTTTGAAGCAGTGATCCTTTCTGTAATTGGGGGATTGGTTGGCCTTTTCCTGGTGTGGGTAGTTTCTTTGCTGGCCTCCCAGCTCACCGGGACCTTTGAATTCGTCCTTTCTCCATGGAACATGTTTATAGGTACGGCAGTTTCTGCTGTCATAGGCTTGATCTCGGGAATAGTTCCGGCAATCTCTGCCTCTAAACTGGACCCTGTAGAAGCCATTAGAACCGGAATGTAGCGTTACCTTAAAATTCTATTATTTTATTATACACACAATCCCGGTATCCCACCGGGATCTTTTAGGTTTCTTTTACTGTGTATAACATATTACTATTTTTAAGATATTTGCTTGTATCAAATTATACTGTTGATCGTCAAAGGATAATAGTAATAATTTAAATCAGTCAAAAAATGAAAAGTTTAATCAACTTCAGTCTAATGCTTTTTCTGGGAATGTCGCTATCTGCCCAGGATTTCAACAAGCAGAAAATGGATAGCCTGTTTTCAGCAATTGATGAGAACAATAAAGGGATGGGAAGCCTGTCCATCTATAAGAATGGTAATGAAGTCTACACTTCGAGTACCGGATTTGCAAATGTTGAGGCAAAGAAATCAGCCGACGCCCAGACCAGATATAGGGTAGGGTCAATCACCAAGACCTTTACAGCTGCCATCATCATGCAGCTTATTGAAGAAGGAAAATTGCAACTCGAAACTAAGCTTTCTACGTTCTATCCTCAAATTCCTAATGCCGGGAAAATAAGTATTGAGGATCTTTTGAGGCATCAAAGCGGATTGTTCAATTATTCTAAAGGAGAGGATTTTGAAAATTGGAAGAATAAGGAGCAGTCAAGACAAGATCATCTTGACAGGTTTGTCAAGAACGGAATCGAGTTTCAACCCGGTGGAAGATCAGATTACTCCAATACCAATTACATACTGCTGTCCTTTATAATTGAAGATCTTGAGAAAGAAGATTTATCAGAGGTGTTTTCCCGTAGGATCGTTAAACCTTTGCAGCTCAAGAACACTTACTACGGCAGCAAGCTCGATCCGTCAAAAGGAGAAGCCCTTGCTTATCAAAAAACGGGAGAATGGACTTTAATCGATGAGACACACATGAGTGTAGTGAAAGGTGCAGGTGCTTTGATGTCCACTCCGTCTGACCTAAATAAATTTGTAACCGCGCTTTTTGCCGGAAAAATAGTTAAGCCGGCTACTCTTGAAAAAATGAAGGAGATCAAAGGCGAATTTGGATTAGGTTTAATGGAAATGAATTTAGTTGGCAGAAATTTCTACGGTCACACTGGCGGTATAGACGGTTTTAATTCTGTTGTGGTCTACAACCCCACCGAAAAAGTGTCTTTTGCCTATAGCTCAAATGGAAGGGATTTGCTGCCTCATAAAATTCTGGATGCCGCTGCACATATCTATTTTGGCGAAGCCTACGAGATACCTTCCTTTAAAACTTTAGAGCTCACTTCCGGCCAACTAAAACAATATGAAGGTATATACAGCGGAGAAGGATTTCCTTTAATTCTAAAGATCTATGAAGAAAATGGGAAATTAATGGGCCAGGCCGAGGGGCAGCCATCTTTTCCACTCGAAGCCTTTGAGCCACATAAGTTCAAATTTGACCGGTTTGGATTGAAACTGGAATTCGATCCTGAAGCAGGAAAAATGCTTTTTAAACAGGGGCCAAATTCCCATGAACTGAAAAGAGCTTAAAAAGAAAAAACAACAGAGGTGCCAAAAATATCATTTTTGGCACCCCTTTTTTGTGCTATAACTCCTCTTAACGAGGGAGGGATAAGGGCTTAAAGAATTTCAGCAACTTTTTCGTTCACGAATTCCAGAAAACGCTCATCCTCTTCTGTAAAAGGATCGGGAACATTGGAATCAATATCGATCTGACCAATGTTTTCACCATTCTTGAATAAAGGCACCACGATTTCGGCTTTTACGTGGATGCTGCAGGCAATGTAATTATCCTGTGCAGAAACATCGGGAACTACGAAATTCTTGTTCGAAACAGCAACCTGTCCGCAGATACCTTTTCCAAAAGGAATTATAGTATGATCTGTCGGTTCTCCCGCAAAAGGACCCAATTTCAGTTCGTTTTTGTCGCCGTTCTTAAAATAGAATCCAACCCAGGTATAGTAATCAACTTCAGCTTTTAGCAATTCACATAGTTCAGTAAGCCGGGCTTCAATAGAAGCTTTATCGTTAGCAAGAAGCGTAGAGGCCTCTTTTCTTAGATTTTCAAATGACATTGTTAACTTTTTGAACAAAAGTATTCAAAAATTCAGCTTCCGGAATCGTTTTAAATAAATACTTTTGATGAAACCATAAGGCCAGATTTGCGTCAACTCATCCAAAAATACGCTCCGGTAATCCGCTTCATTTTTACCTTTTTAGGGAGTTATTTGCTGCTGGCATTGCTCTATAATCTCTACCTTCAGAATTTTGACTCTTCTTCCTGGTACCCCGATTATCTTACACACCTTGTGGCTATCCAAAGCGAGGATGTAGTAGATGCCCTGGGTTATGACTCTCAAATTAGATCGGGATATCCCGAGGCTACCATGCATCTTATGGTTGAAGGTAAATTTGTGGCGCGAATAATTGAAGGTTGCAACGCGGCAAGTATTATTATCCTGTTCGTGTCTTTTATGCTGGCGTTCTCGGGCAAGCTAAGAACAACTTTCTTCTTCACCCTTGCCGGAGCAGTAATTATTTACATTACCAATATTCTTCGAATTGCATTAATGGCAATTGGAATCTACGAATATCCCCATCAGGCGCATTTTCTCCATACAGTGGCTTTTCCACTGGTGATCTATGGAGCGGTATTTTTGCTGTGGGTGCTCTGGATCATTGTATATTCAAAACAAATCAAAAATGAAGTCAGCCGTTAAGATCTTGATCATTCTCGCCCTGGTGGGGGTGCTGGCCCTTGTAAGGCTCTATGAATACAGTTTTTTTTATGACCCTTTCATGTATTTTTTTGAACAGGCATTTCAAAACGGGGAGACCATTAACTATACTTTTGATATGTTCTTCAATGTCTTTTTGCGCTTCCTGGTAAATACACTTATTTCATTATTGATCTTATGGGTAGCTTTCCGAAATCGGGGGATCATCAAATTTTCTGCACTTATTTATCTTGGCTTTTTTCTGGTGCTTTTTCCGCTTTTCATTTACCTCATGCTTCATGTGCAGCCGGAAGATTACCTGGCAGCTTTCTACGTGCGAAGGTTTTTAGCCCATCCGCTGCTTATTCTTATTTTACTGCCCGCTTTTTATTATTTCAGGCTTAGTACCGGCGTCAAAAATTAGATTTTGCCGGTGTATTAATATTTTTAGTAATTTTGTTGCTTGTATGAAGCAGCTTTTTCATAAGACCGCATCTTTCGCAATGGCATTTCTGGTGCTGTTCTCTACCGTATCTTTTACGGTAGACAAGCACTTCTGTGGAGAGATCCTTGTGGACCAGGCTGTTTTTTCTGAAGCAAAGACCTGCGGAATGCACGGGGATATGCCGGCCTCTTCTGAAAACAAGTGCTGTGATGAAGAAAAAGTCGTAGTGGAAGGCCAAAAGGAATTGAAGATTTCTTTTGACGATCTTGATCTGGACCAACAGGTTTTTCTTGCGTCTTTCACCTGGTCTTACGCAAACCTTTTTGAAGGAGAAGCACAGTCCGAGACTCCTTTTTTCCACTACAAACCACCTCTGCTCGTCTTCGACATACATTTACTCGACGAGACCTTCCTTATTTGATATTTGAATTGATTTTTTAGACCCTGCACGCCGGGGTTGTAGTGTTTATATCACTTTAATCAATTTAATTATCGAAGAATGCTCAATAAAATAATTCATTACTTTTTATATAACCGGCTGGTTACCATGCTGCTGCTTATCTTTATGATAGGCTGGGGAGTGGTCACTTCGCCTTTCGACTGGGACTTTGATCTCTTGCCCCGGGACCCGGTGCCTGTAGATGCTATTCCCGATCTTGGTGAAAATCAACAGATCGTCTTTACCGAATGGCCCGGCCGATCCCCGCAGGACATCGAGGACCAGATCACTTATCCCCTTACAACCTCTTTGTTGGGAATTCCCGGGGTGGAGTCCATCCGAAGCACCTCGATGTTCGGATTTTCCAGTATCAATATCATCTTCAATGAAGATGTAGAATTCTACTGGTCCCGCACGCGTATCCTGGAAAAGATCAACTCACTCCCTTCAGGACTCTTACCCGAAGATGCTCAACCCACACTTGGACCCGATGCAACAGCCCTGGGGCAGGTTTTCTGGTACACGCTCGAAGGTCGGGATCAGGAAGGAAATGTCACCGGTGGGTGGGACCTGCATGAGATACGATCTATTCAGGATTACTATGTGAAACTCGGCTTGAGCGGAGTAGAAGGTGTCGCTGAAGTTGCTTCGGTGGGAGGCTATGTGCGGGAGTACCAGGTGGATGTTGACCCCGATGCTTTAAGAGCCTACAATGTAGGCATCGATGATGTCATGATGGCGGTGAAAAATTCCAACAGGGATATTGGAGCCAAGACCATTGAGGTCAATAAGGTAGAATACCTTGTCCGGGGATTGGGTTACATAGAATCCCTGGAAGATATTGAAAACACTGTTGTTGCAGTTAATGAAAACACGCCTGTACTGATTTCTGATATCGGTGTAGTTACTCTTGGTCCTGCCGAAAGGCGTGGAGTCCTGGACAAAGCCGGAGCTGAAGTTGCCGGCGGAGTGGTGGTTGCACGCTATGGATCAAATCCTCTGGCGGTGATAAACAATGTGAAGGAAAAGATCGAAGAGATCTCTCCCGGGATGCCAACCAAGACACTTGCTGACGGAACTGTAAGTAAATTGACTATAGTTCCCTTTTATGATCGTACACAACTAATTCAGGAGACCTTAGGAACTCTGGAAAGTGCTCTTTCCGACGAGATCCTTATCAGTATTATTGTGGTGATCATCCTGGTGCTCAATCTCAGGGCATCGATCTTAATTTCCAGTCTGCTGCCCATTGCGGTGCTCATGACCTTTATTGCCATGCGCTATTTTGGAGTGGATGCAAACGTAGTAGCACTCTCCGGAATTGCTATAGCCATTGGGGTAATGGTAGATGTGGGGATTGTGTTCGTTGAGAATTCCCTGAGACACCTGGAAATGGATGAAAATAAAAATGCAAGGGGAGAAAAACTGCTGCGGGTGATAAGAAATGCCACAATTGAGGTAGGTCCTGCAGTGACAACTGCACTGGCTACTACCGTGGTAAGTTTCCTGCCGGTATTCTTTATGGAACATGCCGAAGGTAAACTCTTCCGGCCGCTCGCCTTCACTAAAACCTTTGCTCTTGTAGCAGCATTCCTGCTTGGAGTGATGGTGCTGCCAATGCTGTCTTACTATTTCTTCTCATTTAAATTAAATAAAGAAAGAACCAACCGCATCTGGAATTACATTCTCATAGCGGGTGGAATTATTCTGTCGCTCCTCTTCGGAATGTGGTTACCTTTAGCGCTAACAGTAATAGGAATTTTAAGATTACTGGAGCCCCGAAACCGTGGTTTTTTAGGAAGATATTCAAAAGAGATTTCACTGTTCATTATTCTGGCGGTGACTATCTTTTTCCTTACCACTCACTGGATGCCGCTTGGAGTGCGCAATCACATCATAGAAAATTATCTGTTCGTGATCGTTCTGCTGGTGATCACTCTTGCCGCACTGCTGGCCATTGTTAAATATTACGAAAGCCTTTTAACCTGGTGCCTTGAGAACAAAAAAACCTTTTTAGCACTTCCTGTGGTCACGATCTTTTTCGGATTGTTGATCTGGATGGGAATCCCTAAAATCTTCGGATTTGTGGCAGATGCTGCTGAAGAGATCGGCTGGGACATGAGAGAATCGTCGGGATGGATAGCGGCTTCAGAAGCTTTTCCGGGAGTGGGAAAGGAATTTATGCCGACATTGAATGAAGGAAGCTTCCTGCTAATGCCAACTGCTATGCCGCATTTAGGGCTTGAAGGTAGTAAGGAAGTGCTTCAAAAATTGGATATGGCAGTAACCAACATTCCTGAAGTTGAGGTTTCTGTCGGAAAACTGGGAAGGGCCGAAACTGCTATTGACCCGGCACCTATTTCAATGTATGAAAATGTGATCAACTATAAACCGGAATATATCCTCAATGAAGATGGAGAAATGCAGCGTTTTAAAGTTGATGAGGATGGAAATTTCGTACTGAAGTCAGGGGAAGTTATGCCTCATGAAGAAGCCCTCCTTGGAAATATTTCTGCAAAAGAACTGGTGCCCGATGAGGATGGAGAATACTTTAGGAACTGGAGAGAACACATCAACAGCCCCGATGATATCTGGACCGAGATCGTGAATGCAACCAGGTTCCCGGGGATCACTTCTGCACCAAAACTTCAGCCTATTGAAACCCGTCTCGTCATGCTACAAACCGGAATGCGGGCCCCTATGGGAATTAAAGTTTATGGTCCCGATCTTCAAACCATTCAGGAATTTGGATTTAAACTGGAAGAGATCCTTAAGCAGGTCCCTTCAGTCAAACATGAAGCTGTATTTGCCGACAGGATCGTGGGGAAACCTTACCTGGAACTGGATATCAACAGGCAAAATATTTCCCGGTATGGGTTGAGCATCGAGCAGGTGCAACAAACCATTGAAACAGCTATTGGGGGAATGGAGATCACGACCACGGTGGAAGGCCGGGAGCGTTATCCCGTGCGGGTGAGATATCCGCGGGAATTGCGTAATTCTCCCGAAGAGATCGAGCGAATATTAGTTCCAACTCCTACAGGGGCTCAAATTCCGCTGGGACAACTTGTGGATGTAAATTATGTGCAGGGGCCGCAAATGATTAAAAGTGAAGATACCTTCCTTGTGGGTTATGTGCTCTTTGATAGAAAAGAAGATTATGCCGAAGTCAATGTAGTGAACGATGCACAGGCCCTTATCGCAGAAAAGATCGATACAGGAGAACTGCAGGTGCCACCGGGGGTGAGTTTTGAATTCTCAGGAAATTATGAAAATCAGGTGCGGGCAGTAAAAAGTCTGGCCATCGTTATTCCTATCTCGCTTATCATCATTTTCCTTTTGCTGTACTTCCAGTTCAAGACTGTGATTGCCTCCACAATTCACTTTTCGGGAGTGTTTGTGGCCTTTGCAGGGGGCTTTATCATGATCTGGCTCTACGGGCAGCCGTGGTTTATGGACTTCAGCATTTCAGGAATGAATATGCGGGACCTGTTCCAAATGGGCACCATCAACCTAAGTGTTGCAGTATGGGTAGGTTTCATTGCCCTTTTTGGGATAGCAACAGATGACGGCGTACTAATGGGAACCTACATTCACCAGGTATTCGAAAAAAGAAATCCCCAAACTGTTCCTGCAGTACGTGCTGCAGTGCTTGAAGCCGGGAAGAAAAGAGTACGTCCCGCGATGATGACCACCGCTGTAACCATTATCGCACTATATCCAGTCCTCACTTCAACAGGAAAAGGGGCCGACATTATGGTGCCTATGGCGATACCCATCGTGGGCGGAATGGTCATACAGATCATGACCATCTTTGTGGTGCCGGTGCTACAGGCAATCTGGCGCGAAACCGTAGTTACAAGAAATGAAATAAAATTAACTGAAGGATGAAAAACACTTTAAAAATATCATTTTTGACAGGGCTGCTTTTTTTCTTCTTCGGAAGCTTGAAAGCGCAAACCCTGGAGGATTATCTGCAGCTCGCTGCGGAAAATAATCCGGAAGTAAAAGCAGCCTATGCCGAATTTGAAGCGGCTTTACAGGAGGCGCCGCAGGTTAGGAGCCTGCCCGATCCTTCTTTGACCATGACAGCTTTTGGAACCATGGTGGAAACCCGGCTTGGACCCCAGGAGGCACGTTTCTCACTGATGCAGATGTTTCCCTGGTTTGGTACTTTGGAAGCTCGGGAAGACGTGGCTAATCTTATGGCTGAAGCTAAATTTCAGGCTTTTTTGGATCTCCGAAACCGGCTCTTTTTGGACGTAAGCAGTAAATATTATGATCTGTATGAACTGGAGCAGCAGGTAATCTTCCAGGAAGAGAACCTGGAGATCCTTCAAAACTATAAAGATCTCGCGCTTTCCCGGGTGAGTGCCGGCAGCGGTGCTTTGTCTGATGTGCTGCAGACCGATCTGCTTCGGAATGAATCTGTAACCGCGCTGGAGATCCTCCGACTAAAGAAGGAAGCGGTGGTGGCGCAGTTTAACGCCCTGCTTAACCGCAGTAGATCTGAAGCTGTGAACCTTCCGCAGGATCTGGAAATAGTTTTTGAAAATGCCATTTTTGATACCTCTGTTACCGGAAACCCTCGGCTTACGGAAATGGAACGCATGGCTGCTTCGGCCAGAGCGCAGGAAATCCTGGCGAAAAAGGAAGGTCTGCCAAATGTAGGTTTGGGAGTGGATTATGTAATCGTGGGAGAGCGCATGGATATGGCGGTAGAAGATAGCGGGAGGGATGCTATAATGCCTATGCTGTCAGTAAGTCTGCCAATCTTCCGTGGAAAATATAAAGCTGCGAGAAAACAGGCAGAGTTCATGGCCGAAAGTTATGAGCAGCGAAAGATCAATATGGAAAACATGCTTTCTGCCGAAATGGAAGCAGCAGAATTCGAAGTTCGGGAGGCAGCTGAAATGCTTCGGCTTTACGAAAAGCAGGTCGAGAGTTCAAAACAGGTGCTCAACTTACTGCTGTCCGGCTATCGCAATGCCTCTGCTAATTTTGAAGAGGTACTACGGGTGAGACAGGAACTATTAAAATATAAGCTGGCGGTAGCAGGAGCAGAGGCTAATTACCTTACCGCCCTGGCACAGATCGATTATCTATCGGGTAAAAATTATGACTATGACAACAAAAACTAGAAATATACTCATTATCACCGGTTCATTAGTGGCGGGAATGTTACTGGGATGGCTGTTCTTTGGCGGCAGCGATGATGCTGAAGTACACGACCACAGCGCCGAAGCCGGACAGGAGACCATCTGGACCTGTTCCATGCACCCACAGATCAGGTCTGCAGAGCCGGGGAAATGTCCAATCTGCGGAATGGATCTTATTCCGCTGGAAAGCGGAGATGTTACAGGCAATCCCGAAGCCGTGCAAATGACCGAATATGCCATGAAACTGGCAAATATTCAAACACAAACTGTAGGCAACGGCTCAGGAGAAAGGGAATTGAGATTAAACGGGAAAGTAACCGTAGATGAAAGGATCGCATATACGCAATCCACTCACGTGCCGGGAAGGATCGAAAGACTCATGGTGAATTTTACCGGCGAAGAAGTAAAGCGCGGGCAGGCCCTGGCAGTTGTTTATTCTCCCGAACTTATCACCGCCCAGGAAGAACTGCTGCAGGCATACGCGATAAGAAGTTCACAACCGGAGCTTTTTGAAGCTGCCAAACAGAAGCTACGAAACTGGAGGATAGGTGAGAACCAGATCAACAGAATACTTGAATCGGGCAAGGCAACAGACAGGTTTACTATTACCGCCGATGTTGGCGGCATAGTGACCGAAAAGTTAGTGGAGCTGGGGGATTATGTAGAGCGCGGAATGCCTCTTTACCAAATCGCTGACCTTTCAAAAATGTGGGTGTTATTTGACCTTTATGAAAGAACAATAGGTCTTGTGGAGAAAGGAGACAAGGTAGAATTTACTGTCGCCTCTATTCCGGGAGATACATTTGAGGGAACTATCGATTTTATAGATCCACTTTTAAACCAGCAAACCCGTGTGGCAACGGCAAGAGTTGAAATTTCAAATAAAGAGGACAGGTTAAAGCCGGGAATGTTCGTTACCGGGGTTGTAAATACATCGGGCGCCGTAGATGCTTCAGGAATCACCATTCCAAGATCAGCAGTGCTTTGGACCGGGAAACGCAGCGTGGTTTATATCAATGAGGGTACAGCTGCAAATCCGTCGTTTGTGATGCGGGAAGTGGTGCTGGGACAGTCCCTTGGAGATACTTATGAAGTGCTGGAAGGTCTTGCAGCCGGGGAAGAGATTGTAGTAAACGGCACTTTTACAGTGGATGCAGCGGCACAGCTTGCAGGAAAGCCCAGTATGATGAATCCCGCGGTTGTTGCTTCCGGTATTAAGCAGGAAGATGTGAGACAGTATCTTCAGAATAATAGCATTGATTTTAAAGAAGAAGCTTCCGAAGAGTTTCAGAAACAACTAAACCGGGTGGTGACGGTTTATCTTCAGCTTAAAGATGCACTTGTGGAAGAAAAAGAGGAAGAAAGCGTAAATTTGACAGGGAAACTGCAGGAAGCTGTTGAAGCGACAGAAGCTTCGGCTTTGATTGGAGAAGCAAAAGCATTTTGGGAAGAAAAGCAAAAATTCCTTCTGCAGCATACTGAAGTGGGCATGGAGGCAGAAAATATAAAAGCGCAAAGAGAGAATTTTATTTATATCTCTGAAGCGCTCATCAAAACCGTGGCCACCTTCGGAATTGGTGAAGGAAGCATTTATGTGGATTACTGCCCTATGGCAAATTCTGACAAAGGTGCTTACTGGCTAAGCCAAGAAGCCGAAATTAGAAATCCGTATTATGGAGACGCCATGCTTAAATGTGGCGAGATCGTAGAACAATTGAATTAAATAAGCAACTATAAATATCCTAAAAATGAAAAACACAAAAATGACAATTATGGCACTGGCAGCAGCTTTTATGCTGGCTTCGTGTGGAGAAACTAAAAAAGAAGAAGCAACTGAAGAAGCGGGAATGCCTATGCAAAACGAGATGCACCAGGAAGAAACCGGGGAGCATGACATGAGTATGGTCGGAAATCTTGATGACGGGCAATCCGGTGATATTGAATTTAGCAATGATGCTGTGGGTAGCGCTTATCAACACTACATGCACGTTAAGACGGCTTTAGTGAACACCAATGCAGAAGAAGCTCAAAGCGGTGGAAAAATGCTTGTTGAAGCACTTGGAAAGGTTGAAAACAGCACGAAAGCTACAGAGGCTGCGGAAAAGATCGCCAACTCCACAGAGATCAATGAGCAAAGAACAGCTTTTCTTGACCTTTCTGCAGGAATGGAGGAAATATTGAGCGGAGCAATTGCTTCAGGAGAGCTTTACAAACAATATTGCCCAATGGCTTTTGATGGAAAGGGTGGATCATGGCTTTCGGCATCAAAAGAGATAAGAAATCCTTACTATGGCGATAAAATGCTGAAATGCGGAAGTGTACGTGACACTATTAAATAATTAATACCACAACTGCCGGTCCCGGTTTTGAGGGACCGGCTAACTATAATAATACAGAAATGAATTTGAAAACCTATTTTCTATTTCTCTTATTGGGGGTATCTTCTTTACTCCAGGCTCAGGTCGATGAGAAGGAGGATCACTCAAGTCACGTCAAGAGCACGAAGACAGCCGGCAAAAGCCTGAGTCCGCATACTATGGCCATGGCTATGGTAGATGTTGCTCACGTACATATTGACTATTCTGCCCCGAGTGTAAGAGATCGTGTCATCTTTGGGGGTTTGGTAGGATTTGACAGGGTTTGGCAGGCCGGGGCGCACAATGCCACCTGGTTAAGTACAGACAAGGACCTGTTAATTGCCGGAAAAAAGCTGCCGGCAGGAAAATATGGTTTCTTCCTCATCCCCGGGAAAAAGGAGTGGACCCTGATCTTTAATTCACGATGGGAACAGCATGGTAAAGATGAGTATAATGAGGCCGAAGATGTGTTAAGGCTGACCCTTAAGCCTGAGGATCTAAAGGAAGTCCAGGAGGTGCTGACCTATGAAGTGAATAAAACAGGAGAAAAGTCGGGAGAACTCATTTTTTCCTGGGAGAAAAAGAAGTTAAGATTACCATTTGAGGTAAAATAGATGAAAATCTATATCAAAAATATGGTTTGTAACCGCTGCATCATGATGGTGAAGTCTGAACTGGAAAAGTTCGGACTTCAGCCTGATGTGGCACAGCTTGGAGAAGTGGATCTCCGCCGGAAAATTTCCGAAGAAGAAAAAGAGCTGCTAGATAAACGTTTTCGGGAATTAGGTTTCGAGATCATTGATGATAAGAAGACAAGGTTGATCGAAAGCATCAAGACCTGTATTGTGGAGCGGATACATTATACCGAAGAACCTTTGAAAATTACTTTTTCTGAATATCTTTCAGAAAAGTTCCACCATGATTATTCCTCCCTTAGCAAGCTGTTTTCTGAAGTGCAGGGAATGACCATAGAACAATATGTGATCAATCAAAAGATTGAAAAAGTAAAGGAACTGCTGGTTTATGATGAGCTATCCCTTAGCGAAATTGCGCACCAACTTCATTATTCCAGCGTCTCACATTTGAGCAAGCAGTTCAAAAAAGTAACGGGTTTGACGCCTACCCATTTTAAGCAGGTAAAGGAAAACAAACGCATTCCTCTGGACAAGCTTTAGAATCTTACCACAAATTTCCAGAATTGTATAACATTTCCGCTTTAAATCCTGCGAACTTTGGGATATAAAAGTGTAAGAAATGAAACATACTTATAAAATCACCGGCATGACCTGTAACGGCTGTCGTTCTCATGTTGAAAAAACACTTCAGGAGGTTGCCGGAGTAAAAAATGCTTCCGTAGATCTTGAAAAAGGAGAGGCTGTGATCGAAATGGAGCAGCATATTCCCTGGGACATCTTTGAAACTGCCCTTCAACAGGGCGGAGGGAATTATCACATTCTTGCTCCGGGTACTTCGGAAAGCAAGTCAGCAGAAAAAGGTTCCAAAAATGACATTTCTGAGACCTCTTCTTCAGAAGCGGCAATGACCCACTCCTATAAAATTACCGGAATGACCTGTAACGGCTGCCGTTCTCACGTAGAAGAAACACTTCGAAATGTCGATGGCGTGATACAAGCTTCCGTAGATCTGCAAAAGTCTGAAGCGGTCATCGAAATGAAACAGCACATCCCGGTTGAGGTTTTTGAAGCTGCTCTTCAGAAAGACGGAGGGAAGTATCATATCCTGGCGCCGGGTACTTCGGAAAGGAAGTCAGCAGAAAAAGGTTCCAAAAATGACATTTCTGAAGCTAATTCTGAAATAGATAAGTCTTCAATGTCTCACACCTATAAGATCACCGGAATGACCTGCAATGGCTGTCGTTCCCATGTGGAAGAGACGTTGGGAAAGGTTGAAGGAGTTCAATCTGCTTCCGTAGACCTGGAAAAGTCTGAAGCGGTCATTAAAATGGAAAAGCACATCCCGGTTGAAGTTTTTGAAGCTGCTCTTCAGAAAGACGGAGGGAAGTATCATATCCTGGCGCCGGGTACTTCGGAAAGGAAGTCAGCAGAAAAAGGTTCCAAAAATGACATTTCTGAAGCTAATTCTGAAATAGATAAGTCTTTAATGACCCACACTTATAAGATCACCGGAATGACCTGCAATGGCTGTCGTTCCCATGTGGAAGAAACGCTTCAAAAGGTTGCCGGAGTAAAATCTGCTTCAGTGGATCTTGACAAAGCTGAAGCACAGGTTGAAATGGAGCGGCATATCCAAATAGGTATTTTTGAAGATGCGCTCCAAAAGGATGGGGGTAAATACCATATTCATTCAGAAGGTAATACAGAAAAATATCAGGTGACCGGGATGACCTGTAGCGGTTGTCGGGCTCATGTTGAGGAAACGTTGAAGAAAGTTGAAGGAGTACAATCTGTTTCTGTTGACCTGGAAAAGGCAGAGGCGGTGATAACTTCAGAAAAAGCCATTCCTGTGACCGTTTTTCAGGAAACGCTGAGAAAGGACGGCAGCACGTACAACATTTATCTGCCGGGACAAGACATTACGGCACCTCCAAAGCCTGAGAAGCCAAAAGGTAAGGGGACAGGGACTTTTTATTGCCCGATGCACTGTGAGGGCGATAAAACCTACGACAAACCGGGAGATTGTCCCGTCTGCGGCATGGACCTGGTGGAGGAGGTAAGCCTTAAAGCTGAAAAACCGCTTTATACCTGCCCAATGCATCCCGAAATTCAGAAGGATGAGCCGGGAAGTTGCCCAATCTGCGGGATGGACCTGGTGCGGATGGAGCCCGAGGCTTCTGCCGAACAGAAATCTTATCAAAAGCTGCTTAAAAAGTTTAAAATAGCCGTGGCTTTTACGGTCCCGATCTTTCTTATCGCCATGGGAGAAATGATTCCCGGAAACCCCATTTATGACTGGATGAGCATGCAAGCCTGGAATTGGGTACAGTTTGCCCTTTCCCTGCCGGTGGTTTTCTACGCCACCTGGATGTTCTTTGAAAGAGCATGGCGTTCTGTGAAGACCTGGAACCTGAATATGTTCACTCTTATTGGAATTGGTGCAGGGGTAGCGTGGTTGTTTAGTGTTTTCGGGATGTTGTTCCCGGGATGGTTTCCGGAGCAGTTTCTAAGCCATCATGGTACGGTTCACGTGTACTACGAAGCGGCAACAGTAATCCTAACATTGGTTTTATTGGGACAATTGCTGGAAGCAAGAGCGCACAGTCGCACCAATTCGGCCATTAAAGAATTGTTGAAACTTGCCCCAAACACAGCTACTATTGTGGAAAATGGAGAAGAGCGGGAGATCCATACAGATGAGATTGAGGTAGGTAACATCTTAAGAGTAAAACCCGGAGATAAGATCCCCGTGGATGGGAGTATCCAGAAGGGGCAGACCAATATCGACGAATCCATGATCACAGGAGAGCCTGTGCCCGTTGAAAAAGCAGAAGGCGATAAGGTAACTTCCGGAACCATTAACGGGAACAGAAGCTTTACCATGAAAGCTGAAAAAGTTGGCGATGAGACCCTGCTTGCCCAGATCATTAAGATGGTGAACGATGCGAGCAGATCGCAGGCGCCGATTCAGAAGTTGGCAGACAAGATCTCCGGATATTTTGTTCCGGTTGTAGTGCTTATTTCGGTGATCACGTTCATTGTGTGGGCTGCTTTTGGTCCCGAGCCGAGTTATGTTTATGCCTTAATTAATGCCATAGCTGTTTTGATCATTGCCTGTCCCTGTGCCCTTGGACTGGCGACGCCAATGTCGGTCATGGTTGGGGTCGGGAAAGGAGCTCAAAATGGAGTGCTGATAAAAAACGCCCAGTCCCTGGAGCATATGGACAAGATCGATGTGCTAATTATTGATAAAACAGGAACTATTACAGAAGGAAAACCTTCAGTTGAAAAGGTTGTGCCTTCGGGAGAGATTTCAGAAGATAAACTTACCAGCTTTCTGGCTTCCGTAAACGCACAAAGTGAGCATCCACTGGCAGAAGCCACAGTACGTTACGCAAAGGGAAAGAACCTGAATTATCCTGAAGCTTCAGATTTCGATGCGGTTACAGGAAAAGGGGTTACAGGGACTTCAGAAGGAAGATCTGTTGCAATAGGTAATGAAAAGCTTATGCAGGAGATCAATGCTGAGGTTGATAAAAACCTGCAGCAGCAGGTAAAATCTGAACAGGAACAAGGGAAAACGGTTTCTTACATCGCCGTCGATTCAAAAGTTGTGGGTTATGTTACTATTACCGATCCTATTAAGAAGACAAGCCGACAAGCAATTTCTGATTTAATCGAAGCAGGAGTTGAGGTGGTGATGTTGACGGGAGACAACGAAGTTACAGCAGCCGCTGTGGCTAAGGAATTGCATCTTTCAGGCTTTAAAGCCGGAATGTTGCCGCAGGATAAGATGGAGGAAGTTACAAAACTGCAGCAGCAAGGTAAGAAAGTTGCCATGGCAGGAGACGGGATCAATGATGCGCCCGCACTTGCCAAAGCTGATATTGGTATTGCGATGGGTACAGGAACCGATGTGGCTATTGAAAGCGCAGAAATTACCCTTGTAAAAGGAGATCTTCACGGGGTGGTGAAAGCCAAAAATCTGAGTAAAAAGGTGATGAAAAACATCAAGCAAAACCTGTTTTTCGCCCTTATTTACAACACGCTGGGAGTGCCGATTGCTGCGGGGGTGTTGTTCCCTTTCTTCGGAATATTGCTTTCACCTATGATCGCAGCACTGGCTATGAGCTTTAGTTCTGTTTCGGTAATTGCCAATGCGTTGAGGTTAAGAGGAGTGAAGCTGGACTAAGTAAAATTTTTAGTTTTTCTCAAAGATTTTTAAAAAGCCGGACATAGATCCGGCTTTTTAAAATTCAAGTTTTTGTTAGAAAAATTCGTGTTGTTCCATATCTATTGCGGTATTACCATTCGTAATATTCAATCCATTTCTGTACATGTGGCCAGTAATTGTTGAATTCATCTTCATCAATATTTCCGTCATGATCAAGATCCCAATCTCCCAATAAACCATTGTTCCATTCCTCTCTTGAAATCAAACCGTTGTGGTCGCTGTCATAGGTTATAAACCATTGCGACTCTTCAAATATTTTATTCCATTCATCATTATCCAAAAAGTTGTTGTGACTTTCATCAAACAAGGTGAAATTATCTTCTGCCCAATTGCTATACATGGAAGAGTACCCTTCATCCCATTCCTCTTTACCTATACTAAAATCGAAATCGACATCGGTGTTTAAAAAAGTGGTCCAATAAAATTCTTCCATGGTTAAATTTCCATCATTGTCTGAGTCCCAAAGCCCTGCGAAATTGTCAGGGTAACTCAAGGAAACTTCCTGTAGGTCAAGAAGTCCATTATTGTTATTGTCAAAAAAATGGAATGGATCATATTCACTATGAACCGTTACAGTTTTTTTCATTATTCCCTGGATCAAGTTCATAATGGGTTCATCGGTAGCGTCCCAAACTCCTTTAATCCCTTCATCCTGATTGTCTGCGTAAAGCTTTACCGTGATTTTCTGTCCATTACCTGCATTCTTTATGGCATTATCATAAAAAGTAAGTTTCGTATTGATATGAGTTCCGGCAGTCAATAGCACCGGAGAAGCAATGAAATCAGCAGAATTTTCATCCTCTACTTTCACTGCGGTCAAAAAACTATCCTGATTCACTACAATTTTTCGAACCACTACAGTATTACCTGATAAATTTTGATGGTCATCGATCAAAATTTGCTGGATTAATGGTTCTGGTTCATCATCATCACTACAGCTGTTGATTCCCACCAACAGGAAAAATAGTCCTGCGCCCAGCAGGATTTTCTTCAGAGGTAATTGTGTTTTCATCTTTCATCCTTTTCATAAATCATATAAATTTATTTTAAATTACTGAAAAACAGATATTTAAGAGCGTAAAAGAGAAGTGATCACTGAGACTATTGATGAAGATTTAACCCGCCTGATTAATTATTCCTTAAAATCCTCCAAACGTGAAGTGTGAGAATAAGAGCGAAAATTGTAAGGTTCTTTATAACTGAAAAAGGCCCTCCATTAAGGAGAACCTTTTCTAAATATCATTAATTATAAGAGATTACAACATCTCCCAAATATTTCAATTACCAGGTCATCACATAAGGACTGTAAACATTGAATTCATCCTCATCAATGAGGTCATCATTAGTGGTGTCCCAGTCTGCAAAGAGTCCTGCATCCCATTCATCTTCTGAGACAAGCGTGTCGGCATTTTCATCATAGGTGTCAAACCATTCAGAATCTGCAAAAGCAATATTCCATTCGTCCAGACTTAGAACATCGTCTGCATTATCGTCAAAAGTGTCAAAATCATCGTCGATCCAACCTCCAAACATTGCTGCAAAACCGGCGTCCCATTCTTCGGCACTTATGCTGTCATCATCATCGGCATCAGTGTTTGCAAAAGTTGTGTTATAGAACTCTTCGCTGTCTAATCCATCTCCATCTGCATCCCATTCTTCAAAATTATTTTGATAGGTAGCAAGGATTTCATCTGCATCCAAAGTTCCATTTTCGTCTATATCGAAGTCTGCAAAAGATTCAGAAGCTTCAAAAACAGTAATAGTCTCTGTTTCTGCTATTGCGCGATCTGAGGAATCCCAACTTCCTGCAGTGCTTCCGGTATCATCGTACAGTCGTAAAACAATCTGTTGTCCTTCTCCGTCATCACTAATTGCGCCTTCATCAAAGACCAATTCCACATCTGTATTCTCACCTTGTTGAAGTTTTACAGGATCGGCAATAAAGTTATTGGTTGCTTCACTGCCAACATTCACGGCAGTTAGCCAGCTGGTTTGACCCACAGTAATACTTTCAAGAACTATGGTATTATCCATTAAAGTGTATTCATCTGAAGCCAGATTGAAGGTCCCGGTGGGGAGTGGGGTAATTGTCCCGTCGTCGTCGTCACTACAGCTGTTGAATGCTACAAGCATTAATAACATTCCTGCGTAAAACATAAATTTTTTCAGGTTTTTTCCGTTTTTCATAATCATTTGTTTTAGTTTTTTGTTTGAATATTACGCGCTAAAACTCTGAAAATTAATTGGTTGAATGAAATTCTTTTGTAAGAAAGCAGCGGATTTTAAAAGGAGTTTAACGTCAACGTTAAGCCAATGCTAAGAGCTATGGCTGGTATAATTTGAATTGCAAAAAATTTTAAGCTCTTATTGCAGACATAAAAAAAGCTGCCTGTAAACTTTCGATGTTTGATGAAAGTTTACAGGCAGCCTGAAACAAAGAATTAATTTATTTAACTGTTGGGATCAAGAATTAAATTCACTCTTTCCAAAGCATCTTCAAGATGGTATCTGGTAAGGGTATCATTGCTTCTGCCAATGCTGTTTCGAAGATCACGCTGAAGTTTCTTAAGTTCTCCCCTAACTACAGGACGAATGTCACTTTGTGCAACATCTACATCTGTTCTGGTGCTCCAGGAACGGAAGCGGGCAGGAATTTCAGATTGTTCTTCGGTCATTAAATGCTCCATGCGATTGATATATGCCCGCTGAAGGTTTCTACGGTAGGTATCGATAGCCTGTCCTCTTCTCAATTCGCTCCAGATCCCGGATCTCAGGTCCTGCATCATATCCAGGAGCCCGTAAGCACTGCTTCCGTTCATTTCCCGGTTTTCTATCAACCTAGCCATTCTTCCAAAGTCAAGCAAATTATTAAGCGTTCTTTCCTGAGTACCTCTAATTCTTTCAATATTTCCGTCGAATTCGATCCTGTTGAAGATCTCCTGGTCGATCAACCATTCAGGAGTGGAAAACAATTCATCCTGAAGGAATTTCATTGCAGTTCTTTGTCTTTCGGGAGTAACGTGGAAAAATACAGCACCTTCCTGGTCGTAGGTTTTGGTTTCTTTGATCACTCCCCCTACATTGGCTGCAACATGGCCCATGTAACGATTGTACTGTCCAAGCACCTGCTCATACATAGTCTCAAGATCTTCGTAATCTTTACCTTTTTCGGCTGTCCATTCGATGAGGTTAGGAACAATTCTCTTAAGGTTCTTGATACCATACTGGCTGGCAAGTACAGAGTCGTCACCAAGATCTTCAGTTTGTGAAGTTGGATCGATCACCCCACTTTGCTGAGCTCCAAATCTATAAACAGGATCCCCTGCTTTTTCAAGGATCCAGGCATCAAGGATCTCTTTTTCCTCTTGACCATATTTATCGGGGATCGGTTTATAACCCCACATAATAGAATATTTATCGTAAGGTCCAATGTTAGGCATTAGCGCTACATCTCCATCTTCAGGTTGTGCGATATAGTTGAATCGGGCATAGTCCATAATAGATGGCGCTGTTCCGTATTTTTGAGTGAATTCCGGATCTCTCAAAGACTCTACAGGATAAGCAACACTGCTTCCCATGTTGTGTGGCAGACCAAGAGTGTGGCCTACCTCATGAGCAGATACAAATCTAATAAGGCGGCCCATGATCTCATCTTTAAATGCTACTCCCCGTGCATCTTCATTGATGGCTGCAGTTTGTACAAAGAACCAGTTCCTCAACAAGGTCATCACATTGTGATACCAGTTGATGTCTGATTCCAGGATCTCTCCGGAACGCGGATCACTCACGTGAGGTCCATTTGCATTTGGAATTGGAGAAGCCAGGTATCGCACTACAGAATAGCGGGCGTCTTCGGGGCTCCAGTCCGGATCTTCTTCTTTTGATGGAGGATCTTTAGCTATAATGGCATTTTTAAAACCCGCAGCTTCAAACGCAACCTGCCAGTCTTCTATACCTTGTTTAATGAAAGGCACCCATTTTGCAGGGGTGGCACGATCAACATAATAAACAATTGGTTCTTTAGGTTCCACCAGTTCCCCACGTTTGAATTTTTCCAAGTCTTCTTCCTTAACCTCAAGTCTCCAGCGGTCAAGATATCGCACAGTTTCACTTTTTTGGGCTTCCAGACCGTAATCTGTTTGCCCTGTAGTAAACCAGCCAACACGTTCGTCAAAGTACCTTCTTTCCATGGGCACCTTTGGAAGCAGGATCATGGAATTGCTCATTTTAACAGAAATTGAAGCTGTACTCGCATTTGAAGGCGGTTCAGAAGAATTGTAGGTCTTTACGTGACGCACCTCAATATTTTCAGGGTAACTTCTTATTGTATCAATATAAGACCTGCTGTCATCAAGACGGGTGATCTTATAGTCTTTTCTGTTTCTTTCAGGAAAACCAAGTGCCTGGACATCTTTTTGAAAAAGATCTGTCACCTTGATCACCGTCGAATTGTTCACAGAATCCTTGTGGTAAGCAGCAATGTCAAAAGAGAAGAGGATAGGTTCAAAATTGGAATTGACCACTGCTTCATGCACCGGCAGGGAATCTGCAGCATAAACGTCGTGAGACACTACGCGTAGAAGAACGTTCTTGTTCTTCTTTTCCCAACGCAACACCTGTTCGTTTTGTTTTCCGCCACCAAACCCAATGCCCGAAGCAGTTTGGGCGATACGGGTCACCATGAGCATTTCCCGGTTAAAAAGGCTATCCGGAATTTCGTAGAAGTAATCATCTTCCACCTGGTGAACGGTAAATAATCCGGGGTCTGATTTAGCATCTTTGGTTATGACCTTATTATAAGGTTTGATGCCGTTTTTGTCTTTTTCGGAAGGCTTGGCTGTGGCTGCCGTTTTAGAATCCTTTTCGGGTTGAAAAACAGCACAGCTCGTCATTGAAAAAGAAAGGAAAACAATAAGGAGCCGGAGCAGTAATCGGTTGTTCATTAATTATAAATTTTAGTTAAGAATCGCCCAATTTAGAAAAACAGGATATGGCTGCCTAGCCTTAGGCTGTTAAAATAAAAAGAGTTGCACTATGCTGTAATAGGACAGCAGGAAAGGGAAAAGGTTTAAAAAAGAGTTAAAAACTAAATACAAAGCAAATATGATATGCGTCAGTAATCTTTGTTTTTGAACTGCTGCAGAAATTTTTTTCCCTGTGATATACCGTATCTTTGGAAGGAAATGAGATTTCTTTTTCTTTTTATTCTCCTGTTATTTTCGGGCAATATATTTTCCCAGCTGGGGTTTTGTCCAGGGAGTAAAGGGGATCCCATTTTTCATGAAGATTTTGGCGCAGGCACTTCCACCGGTGCACCACTTGGACCCGCTGTAACAAATTATCAGTTTGTCACCGGAGACCCAAATGACGGGCAGTACACTATCTCCGGCAGAATTGGGCAGAATAATACCACCTGGCATTCCCGTTTTCCGCAAACCACCATCTCCAATGGAAGAGCTTTAATAGTTAACGCTAACGACAACACAGCCGGGAAATTCTATGAGTTTAGTGTTAGTAATCTTTGCGAAGCCACCACCTACGAATTTTCAGCATTTTTGATGAATGTTTACGATGCGGGTAGCGTAGATGTTTGTCCCGGCACAGGTATACCAATAAATGTAAGATTTGAAATATGGGACGAAACGAATTCGAAAAAACTGGCCGAAGGTAGTACAGGTGATATCCATGGTGCAAGAAATCCCAGATGGGAACAGTACGCTCTGGTGTTTAGATCGCAACCGGGACAAAATAAGGTAGTTCTAAAGATGTTCAACAATGGAATTGGTGGCTGCGGAAATGATTTAGCGATAGATGATATCATTTTCAGGTCTTGTGGAGATCTTACGGAAGTATCTTCAGCAGAAATTGATAAGGACGAGCTGGTGGTTTGTCCGCAGGATGTGCCGGCAAAAGTAAATCTCACTGCCACGCCAGATTTTAGTGTGTACAATACTCATGCGTTTCAATGGCAGGAAAGTATAGATGGAGAAAACTGGCAGGATCTGCCTGGAGAGACAAAAGCAAATTTTTCTTCGGAAGCTATCTCCACCAGTAAATATTTTAGGGTTAAGGTTGCTGAAGATGAAGTGAATCTTGATGACAGCTTTTGCAGTTCGGCTTCCGAAGCTTTTGCGGTGATCATAACCAAGACACCAAGGGCACCGGTTAGCCTCGGAGATGTAACGGCATGTAGGGGAGATGCAATTCGCGCTTTGCGGGTACAGATCCTTGAAGATGAAGAGGTGTTCTGGTATGATGCACCTTCCGGGGGAAATATCATTGCTGCCGGAAATCCGAATTTTGTTCCGGAAGAAGCCGGCACCTATTACGCCGAAACCAAAAAAATTAATGCTGATTGTGCAGCCAGCAATAGAACAGCTGTGACTTTAAATCTTTTTTCGAAGCCTGAAGTTTCGGATGAAATCCTTCAGCTTTGCCCGGATCAACCCTTAATATTGGATGCTGGCGCGGGAAATTACAGCTATCTATGGGCTTCAGGAGAGACGACGAGGCAAATTGTGATTACACAACCGGGAAATTATTCGGTAGCTATAACGAATACCCAGGGTTGTGCAGCGGTCAAAAACTTTGAGGTGAAAACTGCAGATGTTGCGGGAATTTCCGGAGTAAGATCTGAAGGCAGTACAGTGATTATAATCCCGGAAAATTCAGGTTCCTTCCAATATTCGCTGGACGGCATTAACTTCGGGGATTCAAATGTGTTCACAAATATTTCCGGCGGAATTTATACGGCTTACCAAAGAGACCTCGCCGGCTGTAAGACTGTATCAAAAGAATTTCCGCACATCGTGATTCCAAAATATATTACGCCAAACAATGATGGTTATAATGACAGGTTTGAGTTGAAGGGGGTGGAGTATTTTAAAGCTTCGGAAATTCGCATTTTCGACAGGTATGGCAGATTATTGGCTCACGGGAAGGGGGAAGATTTTTCCTGGAATGGCCTCCTACATGAGCGGGAATTACCGGCTGCCGATTACTGGTACCACATTTTCATTGATGGTTTTGAACCTGTCAAAGGAAGTTTTTCCCTGTTGCGATAGGCCTTTAAAGGAGGTTAATCTGTCGTTAATTGCTCTCACATTTTTCTTTGAAGTACGGAGAAAGATTATCTTATGAGGATAATTAAAAAATTTGAGCAATGGAAAAGATAGTGAATTTAGTAGCAGAAAAAGCAGGAATTACAACGGCTCAAGCCCAAACGGCTGTAAATACTGTAGCCGGATTTCTTAAAGACAGAATGCCTCCCGCATTGGCGAGCCAGGTAGATAATTATCTTAAAGGTGAGGCCGAAGGTGGCGGTGGCGGAATTGCCGGAGCTGCCGGGAAACTGGGAGGCATGTTCGGTAAAAAATAAATTGTCAAAAATGACAAATAAGAACGCCGTTTCAGGAAAATGAAACGGCGTTTTGTATACCTCCCAAAAGTGACATTTTAAAAGGCTCTTTTTGAAATTTGGGATTTGTATTTAAAAATTTCCCCTGTGGGTTTTTATTCAAACCATTTTTCTACCTCGTCCAGCTGCAGGGCAGCTATTGGTAATTTATTCTTCTTGCGCAGGCCATTCAATTTTTGATGCACCTGGGTATGTTTTTGCTCCTTGAGTTTAGCAACGGTTCCAAACTCATGCATTACCGTATCAACCCATTCCTGCGGAACTCCGATTTTTATAAAATCTTCAGGTTTTGGAGTGGCAGCCTTCTTTTCCGGTCTCATTTGAGGAAAGAAAAGCACTTCCTGTATGGATTGTTTGTTGGTTAGGAACATGATCAAACGGTCCATTCCAATTCCGAGGCCCGAGGTGGGAGGCATTCCGTATTCGAGGGCTCTAAGAAAATCATGATCTATGAACATTGCCTCATCATCTCCTTTTTCGGAAAGTTTCAGTTGTTCTTCAAATCTGTTTCTCTGATCGATTGGATCATTAAGTTCCGAATATGCATTGGCGATCTCTTTTCCGCAGACCATAAGTTCAAATCTCTCGGTCAACTCCGGATTCTCCCTGTGTTCCTTGCAAAGCGGACTCATCTCTTTAGGATAATCTGTAATAAAAGTAGGCTGTATAAAGTTGCCTTCACATTTTTCGCCAAAGATCTCGTCAATCAGTTTTCCTTTCCCCATGGTTTCATCCACCTCGATGCCCATTCCTTTTGCTGCTTCAAAAAGTTCTTTTTCAGACTTACCTGTAATGTCAAATCCGGTGAACTTCTTGATCGCATCGGTCATGGTGATTCGGGCGTAAGGCGCTTTAAAATCCACCTGGTGCTTTCCGAAGGTAGCTTCAGTAGTACCATTCACGGCAACTGCACAATGCTCCAGTAGTTTTTCAGTGAATTCCATCATCCAGTTGTAATCTTTATAGGCAACATAGATCTCCATGGCGGTGAACTCAGGGTTATGGGTCCTGTCCATTCCCTCATTTCTAAAGTTTTTGGAGAACTCATAAACTCCGTCGAAACCACCAACGATTAACCTCTTAAGATAAAGCTCGTTTGCAATTCTCAGGTAAAGCGGAATGTCCAGCGCATTGTGGTGGGTCATGAAAGGCCTTGCCGCAGCACCACCGGGAATGGATTGCAGGATTGGAGTTTCCACTTCAAAGTAGCCTTTGTCGTTAAAGAAATTCCTCATCGCATTGAAGAGCTTTGTTCTCTTCACAAAAATATCCTTCACCTTTGGATTCACTACCAGGTCGGCATAACGTTGACGGTAGCGGAGTTCGGGATCATTAAATTCGTCAAAGGTATTTCCCTCCTTGTCTGTTTTTGGAAGCGGAAGTGGTTTTAGAGACTTACTTAAAAGGGTGAAATTCTCAACCATTACGGTTTTCTCGCCCACCTGGGTTTTGAACAATTTCCCTTCAATGCCAATAAAATCTCCGATGTCGAGGAGTTTTTTATAAATATCGTTATACTTGCTTTTATCGTCACCCGGGCAGATCTCATCACGGTTAAAATATACCTGGATCTTTCCTGAAGAATCCTGGATTTCGGCAAAAGAAGCTTTTCCCTGGATCCTTCTGGACATAAGCCGGCCGGCAATCACTACTTTCTTATCTTCTTCAAAATCTGCCTTAATGTCGGCAGTAGTGTGATCAACGGGATAAAGCGCTGCGGGATAAGGATTTATATTGAGTTTACGCAGGGAATCAAGTTTTTCCCGGCGAATAATTTCCTGTTCAGATAAATGCATGTTGTATAGTTCGATTTTCGACTGGCAAAGATACAGACTAAAGGGCAACCAATCAATTGTTTTTTAAGGGGGAAAGAGCTTTAAATTATTGCTTCAAAATTTGATATCTTTGTGATTACTATGAGTCTTTGGAGAGTTCTGTTATCGATACTTTTTCCGCCTTTGGCTGTTATGGACAGGGGCTGCGGATCTATTTTGATCGTGTTGATCCTTACCCTGCTAGGATGGATTCCCGGAGTTATAGCTGCTCTGATCATTTTAAATAACAAAAGGTAAGCCTTCCGGTATATTTCTCAATACTCATATCTCACTTCTCAATACTAATAAGATTTGAATAAAAATATACATTTTCAGGAACTGGGGCTGCGGGATTATAAAGAGACCTGGGAATATCAGGAAAAATTGTTCAGGGAGATCCTGGATCAAAAAGTGAAAAACCGCCGGGAAGCTGCAGAAGAACCTACAAAGAACCATTTGCTTTTTGTAGAACATCCACATGTCTATACCCTCGGGAAAAGTGGAGATATTTCCCACCTTTTGATCAACGAAGAGCAGCTGAAACAAAAACATGCTACCTTTTACAAGATCAACAGGGGAGGGGATATTACCTATCACGGTCCGGGGCAGGTAGTGGGTTATCCTATCCTTGATCTTGAGAATTTCTTTTCAGACATCCATAAGTACCTTAGGCTGCTGGAGGAGACCATTATTCTCACTCTGGCAGAATATGGCGTAAAAGCCGGCCGCAGCGACGGTGAAACCGGAGTATGGCTGGACAGTGGTACCCCTTTTGCAAGAAAGATCTGTGCCATGGGCGTTCGTGCCAGCCGCTGGGTGACCATGCATGGGTTCGCTTTTAATGTCAACAGCGATCTTGGTTATTTTGACCATATCGTTCCCTGCGGAATTCAGGACAAGGCAGTGACCTCATTAAATGTAGAACTGGGAGTGAAGGAAGTGCCAATGGAAGAAGTGAAGGAGAAGATCAAAAGGCATTTTTCGAGGTTGTTTGAGGCGCAATTAATTTAATGTTCAAAGTTTAAAGTTCAAGGTTGTATCTCAAGCATCCTAATTTCTTACCGATTTTTCATCTAATAGCCAATCTCTTTGTGCTCTTCTTTTAATCTTCATTTGCTTTGTGTGGAAAAGGACGGGATAAGAATTTAAAATGTTCTATCGTACCTACGGCACTCCTGAATTTTTGTTCTTATTTAACTTCCGTTCTATCGTTCCTCCCGAACTTGATTTGCTAACCAGTGACCATTTAATATTACTGCCAACTAATTACTGCGCACTGCTTACTGAATAGATTAACACCCCATTCTCCTCTCCCTGCACCACCAGTTCCAGGGCGGTATCATCATCGGCGTTGGAGAGGTCTACAAGAGAATTTCCGTAGACGGGAAAGCCCGGAAAAAGGTTGGCGTTGCTGTCAAAGAGATAGACTTTATGGGCCTGTAGATCGGTTACAGAAACATAGATCTTATTATTGATATAGAAGATCTGCGGCTCGGTGTAAAGTCCGAAATCCAGGGTGGCGGAACTTTTCCCGATGCTTAACTCATTTTCTGAAAGGCTCACCAGTGTTTTTGGAGTAGCAGTGATCCTGGTATTTTCGGCGAAATTCAGGTTTTCTCTTTTTACACTCCCATTTTCATTGACCTTAAGGACCTGTCCTGAAGTATTGGTGGACACAAAATTGTCATTGTATTCATACCAGTCGTTTTCAGAAAATTCTATTTCTTCCCGGACTGGAACCCTGGTTTTTCCTGTGCGGCTAAGGATGTGGAGTTTTCCTGAACTTTCGGGAACGAGGATGTAATCTTTGCGACCGATCCTCACGTGCTTCGGCGGCTGAATGATCTCAGATCTTGCTTTAGAGAAACGGAAACCGTGTACCGCTTTTCCTTTGCGATCATACATTAGCAGATCATTGCCCTGCGTCACCACAAACCTGTAATCTCTTTTATTGTCATAATCAAAAACGGAAAGTGGCTGTGTGATCGCGTCCCGGAACTTCAGCGGAAAAGGTTTTACGGGATTCCCATCCCGGTCAATAATATGTAATTCACTTTGGGTTGCGAATGCCAGCTGAAATCTTCCGTTCCTAAAGATATCCACAGTTTGGACCTCTCCTAAAATCCGGGAATTTAGTTTCTTTTTCCAATAGATTTTTCCTTCAGGAGAAATGAGGTACAGGGTATTTTCCACATCCTGCACGGCTATATCCATTCCCTTGGTGCGGTGATTCTGGAAGAACACGGGTTTGCCTGCAAGGGCGGCGCCAAGATCTACGGCAGCAGCCTGTGCAGTGGCTTTTTCGGTCTTTAATGCAGAATTTTTCTTGAGAACAGCATGAACATGTGCAAAATTATCCTGCTGAATAAATTGTAATGCTGAAATTGGAAAATCTGAATAATCCAGATCATTATTGGAGGCTTCTCCTTTTGGTAAAGCCTGGTGATTTTTCACTACCAGAAAGGAAGCTTCTGAACTCAGGCTTTCAGCAGAAGATTTGTACGCTTCTGTATTACCTAAAACAAGACCATTTTGGCTGGTCGCAATGAGCTGGTGAAGGGCTTCAGTGTTGTCTGCAAAGAGCACCCAGGTATCCAAAAAGGCCATAACCTGGAGTGCTTCCGGCCGGAGTAGCGGTTGAAGCAGTTCTCCAAATACTGAAGAACCTGCGTACTCAAAAATGTCTGTTTCCCTATAGGTTTCTTTTTTCTGAAGATCCATTACCATCATTTGACGGGCAGCTTCAGGATCCAAACTGCGAACTGCAAATATTTTTCCTTCCGGCAGCTCAATGATTCCGGCTTCGGAAGCATTCTTTAGCAGAGAAACTTCCGAAGAAAGATCATTTTGAGAAGAATTGTTGAGGTTTCTTTCCAATTCGTCGAAACTGCGAAAGCTAATGGAGGTAAAACCATGACTGGTCACAGGAGAAATTTCTGCAAGTCTGTTATGAGAGACTCCCACGTTCTGAAAAAACTGCAGGTGCTGTGAAAGAGTATCGGCAGCAATTGAAATTCCGTCCAGGTTTATCTGGGTCTGACTTAGCTCGGCATCTACCACTGTCCATTGACTAAAATTCCGTAGAAATTCGGGAAAAATGTTTCCGAAGACCGCCGGAGCTTTGGAGTGATCAATAAAGATGTTTGGCTTTTTTGGAGAAGCTGCTTTAAACGCAGTTTCCAGCTGCTGTGAATTGCTGTGGGTGCCAAAAATGCTGTTTTCCAGAAGATTTTTAGAACTGCTTATAATAGTAATACTGTCAATTTGAGTGGTAAATGCACTTTTTCCCTCCAAAACATATTTTAAGATTTTGAGGTCTTTAGAGGTGAGGGTTTCCACCTGTTTATTAGGTATGGAGTCAAGGGAAATGGGACTAAGCGCACCCTTCGTTATAAAACTAAAATCAATTCTTTCTCCGTCTGCGACGAAGGTTAAAAGGGCTTTGTTTTTAAGCGGAAAATGTCTTAATACCCCCAATTTCTCACTTATTTTTTGAGAAATCTCATGCTCCAGATTTTGTTTTATGAATTCATTGTTCTGAAAGTTGCTGAAAAACAGGTCGGGATTGTTCATTTGAAGAATGACAGCCGGATTTGGCGGCAGGAAATCGGTCAACTCTCCAGATTCCGGTTTGTCATCTGCACATGAAAAGCTGAGCGAGATGAAAAGAATCATCAGGATTTTTTTCATGGGGGCTTTTTTACAAAAATAGTTTTTAAAAAGAGAGTTCCAACTGCTCTGGCAGCAGTTTAAAGCTTTGGCGGTGATATTTGGTAGTACCATACTTCTTTATTGCTTCCCGGTGTTCAATGGTGGGATATCCTTTGTTCTGTTTCCAGTTATACATAGGGTATTCTTCATGGATCCTGGTCATGAATTCATCCCTGTAGGTTTTGGCAAGAATGGAAGCCGCTGCAATGGAAAGAAATTTCCCGTCTCCCTTAATAATGCATTCATGTGGAATGGAGGCGAAAGGTTTAAACCTGTTGCCATCCACGAGAATAAATTCGGGTGCCGGGTCTAGCTTTTCAATGCAATTATGCATAGCCAGGATGGAAGCATTTAAAATATTGATCTGGTCGATCTCCTCCATGTAAATGTGCTGAACAGAATAACAAATCGCTTTTTCTTCAATAATGGGACGCAATTTGTCCCGGTGAAGTTCTGTGAGTTGTTTGGAGTCATTGATGAGCTTATTTCTAAAGGTCTTGGGCAGGATCACTGCTGCTGCGGTAACAGGCCCTGCCAGACAGCCACGGCCGGCTTCATCTGTACCGCATTCAAAAGTAGATTTAGAATAGCTTTTTTTTAGCATTTGTTAAGATAATGTAAAAGAAATGGCTTTTATGGCATCCTCTATTTTTGAATAACTTTGCAAATAAAAGAAAATTATAGCCGGATGTAAAACCTCAAAAACACCTTCTGTTCAAAATAAAACAATTTAAACATATGTGTTCAATTTTTTAAAGAATACCGCCATTTTTGGCTTTTTTAATCTTTTTCGATCCGTTTCATTACAAGCTTTTTATCTTCTTCATTAAGCCTTGCCAATTATTAAATAAATTAACAAACATCTTTTTTTCATTGCCTTGTTTTATTAAGAAATTATTATCATTTTTGGCCTTGGCTAATTCAAATAATAATAAAATGAAACAAAAATTAAGTGGAATTCTAACGCTATTGCTGGCGTTAGTCGTGCAAATTTCTTTTGCACAGGAGTCACGTCAGGTTACTGGGACAGTGACAGACGGTGACGGGCTTCCTTTACCGGGAGTAAACATTTTAGTTAAAGGTACTCAAAGAGGTACTCAAACAGATTTTGATGGGAATTATAATATTTTAGTGAGTCCCTCAGATATTCTTGTTTTCTCTTATGTAGGTTTCGAAACCATTGAGAGACCAGTAGGAACATCAACCAGAATCGATGCTACCCTTACTCCAGATGCTTCTGAACTTGAAGAAGTGGTTGTTATGGGGTATGTGACCAGAGGAAAGAACGAATTGACCGGTTCTTCTGTACAGGTATCCGGAGAACAAATTGCTGAAGTTCCTGTGGTTTCTGCCGACCAGGCATTACAAGGTAGGGTTGCAGGTTTGCAGATTTCTACCTCTTCAGGTACTCCTGGAGCAGTGCAGGATGTGCGTATTCGTGGTATAAGCTCTTTGAGCGCCAGTAATGAACCATTATATGTAATTGACGGGGTGCCTGTTATAAACAGTAACATTGCCGGAAGTAATAGTTCAAGTTCATTGAGTCCTTTGGCTTCTATTAACAGCCAGGACATCGAAAGTATGACTGTTCTTAAGGATGCTTCTGCTACTGCTGCTTATGGAGCACGTGGAACAAACGGGGTAATCGTTATTACCACTAAAAGAGGTCGTTCAGGAGAAGTTAGATTCGATTTTAACTCAAGTATAGGTATTCAGAACGATGCTTATAATAAAAGAAGAGTTCTTACCGGTCCCGAGAGATTAGAGCTTACTAAAGAAGCTTTGGTAAATGCTTACGGAGCTGATTATGGTTTTACCATGGAGAACGCTTTACAATTGGGAGTAGATTTCAGGGTTTTACCTGCAGCTATTCTTGATTATGATGGATCTGTTTACGATTGGGATAACCTGATCAAAAATGAAGATGCACTTTTACAGAACTATACCTTTGCTGCTTCTGGTGGTACTGAGTTAGGATCTTTTTACGCGTCTGTGGGTTACAACAAAACTGAAGCTACTGTAATTGGAGCTGACTTTGAGAGAATTAACGGGTCTTTAAGTGTAGAGCGTCAATTTAGAGATAACGTAGATTTTTCTACCTCTTTAAATGTGTCTCATTCTACTCAAAACCCAATTCTTGAAAGAGGTACTTTCTTTTCAAATCCATTCATTACAAGATATTTGATGAACCCATTGAATAATCCTTTTAATGAAGATGGTACTCCTACAACAGATCTTACTTTTGGTTCTTTGCACAACACGCTTTACGTTACTGCAAATGACATCAACGTAAATGCTCTTACCCGACTTATCTCTAACAGTAAAGTGGATTGGGAATTGATCGATAACGTGACCTTCTCAAACAGGTTTAGTATGGACTTCCAGTTAAATGACTACAAGAGTTATTTAAACAGGTATGAAGGTTCTGCTGCTCCGGTTAATGGATGGTCAGAAAGAAGTACCGAGCAAAACTTCAACTTTGTATATCAGGGATCTCTTGGATATAAATTCCAATTGGGAACAGATCATAACTTTGATGTTATGGGTCTTTTTGAATATCAAAAGAACCAAAACAACTACCTGTATGGATATGGAGAAAACTTCCCTGCAGATGGTTTGACAAATCTTGAAAATGCAAGTGCGAATCTTGATGCTTTTTCATCTTATGCTGACTGGTACAACGTATCCTATCTTGCTCTTTTGAACTATAACTTTGCCAGAAAGTACGTACTTGATGCTACTTTTAGGAGAGAAGGTTCTTCAAGATTTGCAGAAGGAAACAGATTTGGTAACTTCGGTTCTGTTGGTGCTGCCTGGAACCTTCACATGGAAGATTTCTTGATTGACTCTGCATTTAGTTCTTTAAGACTACGTGCTTCTTATGGTATTACTGGTAACAGTGGTATTGGCCTTAACGAGTACCAGGCGCTACTTTCTTACTCTGCAGATTATGATGATAATGGAGGAGCGACTCCTTCTCAGTTCGGTAACCCCGATCTTACCTGGGAAAAAGGGGAAGCTTTTGATGTAGGTGTAAGTTTTGGTCTTTTTGAAGATAGATTATCAGGATCCTTCTCTTATTACAACAGAAGAACTTATGATTTATTACAGGCTGTACCGCTTTCGCTAACTACAGGTTTTGACGAACAAAGCCGTAACGTAGGAGAAATGGTGAACAAAGGGATAGAAGCTGAATTATCTTATATGGTTGTTGATACAGGAGATTTCTCCTGGCTTGTTAGTGCAAACTATGCAACTGTAGATAACGAAGTTACTGAGCTGGCTTTGGGATCTGATGGTAATCCTATCAACCCAAACTCTTCTTCTTCTTACAAAACTACTGAAGTAGGACTTCCTGTTGGAGCCTGGTATATGAGAACATGGGCAGGTGTTGATCCACAAACAGGTGAGCCTACATGGTATGTGAATGGTGTTGATGGAGAAGTTACTTCCAGCTACAGTGCTGCACAAAGAGTTTATCAGGGTGCAAGTGCACTTCCTACTTATTCAGGAGGATTTAGCACCAGAGTTACATACAAAGGTTTCTTTGCAGATGCTAACCTGTACTTTGCAGGAGGACACAAGATCTATGAACAATATGCTCAGTTCTACATGAACGTGAACAGCTTTACTTTAGGATCCTATAACGGGGTGTCTGAGTTATTGGAAAGATGGCAGCAGCCGGGAGATATTACCGATGTTCCTAAACTAAACTATGCTAATGGTAGAAGTTTCCAATCTACAAGCTCTCGTCACCTTTTTGAAGGAGATTATGTAAGATTAAGAAATGTTGCAGTTGGTTACAGCCTACCTACTCAATATGCTGATGCTATTGGTGTTGACGGTCTAACTATTAGTTTACGTGGCACAAATGTTGCTACTTGGGTTAAAGAAGATGGTTTGAAGTTAGATCCTGAAGTTCAGGCTATTGGATATACTTCCCTTACAACTCCACCTGTTGAATCTTATACTTTAGGTGTTAACTTAAAATTCTAAATGAAAATGAAAATTAAATATTTTTTAATGCTGGCATTGGGGCTTGGAATTGCTACTTCGTGCACCGAAGAAGATCTTAACCCTACGTTGGCACAGGACAAAAGTATTGAGACAAGTATCAATACTGTGAATGATCTAAATGCTGTTTTAATAGGTGCTTACTCTCGTATGCAACCAACAGCATATTATGGTAGAGATGTTATCATCCTTGGGGAAGTGTTTTCTGATAATGCTACTTCCAATGCAAACTCAAACCGTTTTGTACTTGAGGCGCGTATGGACTTACTGGCAACTTCAGCAATAGCTGAAACCCTTTGGGCACAAGCATATGGAGTTATCGCATCTGCTAACGTGGTTATTGGTGCAGAAGGTCTTGAAGGTGACCAGGCAACAATTGATCATCTAAAAGGACAGGCTTATGCTTTAAGAGCCCTTGCTCATTTTGACTTAGTGAAATTTTACGGTCAGCAGCACGTGAATGGTGGTGGATTATCTGCTCCAGGTGTTCCTTATGTGACTGCCTTTAGAGATAATGATGCTTTGTTCCCAAGCAGAAACACGGTTCAGGAGGTAAAGGAATTAGCTTATGCTGATCTTCAGACTGCTAAAGATCTAATGTCTGAAAGCCTTAATGGTACTTCTACAGAGTATATCACTACTTATGCTGTAGACGCTATCGAAGCCAGAATTGCAAATTACTTTGGTGATTGGCAACGTGCTTTAGATGCTTCTAAATCGGTGATTGATTCCGGTGTTTTCTCTGTTGTTAGCGAAGGTGCTTTCCTTTCAACTTTTGCAACAGATGGAGGAGTGAATATCATCTTTGAAATTTCTAACTCACCTACAGACAATGCTGGTATTAACGGTCTTGCAAACATCTACCAGGCTGGAAGCTATGGCGATGTTATTGCACTTCCTAACCTTGCTGCGATCTATGATGATGGTGATGTGAGAGGAGCTACTCCTTATGACCCTGCTGTTGATGAGCCTACTACTGTTATTGGGATCCATCCTAACGGAACTTTGAGAAATGTGGGTAAATACCCATCTACTGCTCCTTATGAGGATAACATTCCTGTAATTCGTTATGAGGAAATGGTATTGATCTATGCAGAAGCGCTACTTGAAACCGGTGATGCTGATGAAGCTCTTATCTGGTTAAACAAAGTGCCAGCTGAAAGAGGTGCCGATCTTTACACTGAAGCTACAAAGGATAATATCCTTCTTGAAAGGAGAAAGGAATTGGCTTTTGAAGGTTTCCGTTTCCACGATCTAGCTCGTACAGGTATGGATATTCCTTATCCAGACGCAATTCTACAAACTCATGAAGGTCCAGAATATGGAAGCTACAATTTCGCTCTTCCTATTCCGGCTTCAGAAGCAGATACTAATGCTAATGTGCCTCAAAACGCAGGTTACTAATTATTAGCTGTTATTTATATTAAGACCGCCCCTCTGGGGCGGTTTTTTTATGTTTATAGCATTCTTTTAGACATTTGTTTTACTTTTGTCCAAGCCTTGAAAACTATGAAGCATAAAATCGTATTGCTGTTACTGTTGCTTTTCTCTTTGCACTCGTATTCACAGGAGAGAAGTTCAAGGACATCCAATCCTGATAAAGAAGTATCTTCTAACAAGGAATTACCTGAAAAGGCCCCTATAGAGCTTTACAAGATCATCTCAATTGAAAATGATACAACCCATGTTGATACTTCATTGACTATTGTGGATGACTACCAATTCAATTACCTTAGAAAAGATAATTTTGGACTCCTTCCTTTTTCCAATGTAGGGCGGGCGTTTAACCGGCTTACCTATAATTTCACAGAGGACCGGGAAATTCTACCTCAATTTGGTGCACGTGCCCGGCATTTTAATTTTATGGAAGTAGAGGATATATATTACTATCACGTTCCTACTCCCTTGACCGAACTTTATTATAAAACCGTTTTTGAGCAGGGACAAAATCTTGATGCACTTTTTACCATCAATACTTCAGAAAACCTTAATTTGTCTATTGCTTATAAAGGATTGCGTTCTCTTGGAAGATATCAGCATCTGCTAACCAGTACGGGTAATTTTCGTACTACAATAAGCTATCATACCCCAAACAACAGATATCATTTAAGAATCCATTTTGTTTCGCAGGATCTTATGAATGAAGAGAACGGTGGGCTTACTCCTACTGCTGTTGAACAATATATAGCCAAAAATCCTGAATTTGATGATCGGGCACGCCTGGACGTTAACTTTGAAAATGCCCAGTCCACTCTTTATGGAAAACGATTTTACCTGGATCACAGCTTTGATCTTATAAAGAAGAAAGATTCCTTAGCCTCCACCGGGATTCTGTTGGGTCATAAACTTAACCATACCTACAAAAAGTATGTCTTCCAGCAAACGGAAGCCGTGGAAATGTTTGGACCTTCCTTTGAAGAAACGGGCTTAAAGGATGAGACACGTCTTTCCTCTACCTATAATGAGTTATATCTGTCATTCTCCCCCGGTTTTTTGGGTACCATTACCGCAAAAGCAGGGTTGAACCATTACGATTATGGCTATAATACTGTGGTCAACTTAGAAAGTGATTTTATTCCTAACCGGCTCCAGGGCGATATAGTTTCAGCAGGAGGCGCCTATGAGGGAAGGCTGGGTGCATTTCGCCTGAATGCGGAAGGAACTATCAATGTGTCAGGAGATTTTTCCGGATATAATCTTTCCGGAGATCTGTCGTATAAAATTTCACCCGATATTTTTGTTGAAGCTACCGCTAGCATAAACGATCGTGCTCCTAATTTCAATTACCTTCTTTACCAAAGCGATTACATCAACTATAATTGGAGGAGAAATTTTTCCAATGAGAGCAGGCAAACCTTGGGAGTGGAAGTTTTGGCGCCTAAATGGTTAAATGCCGGCGCAGAATTTACTACAATAAATGATAAAACATATTTCGCTTTAAATGAAGATACGCTTGTAAAGCCATTTCAACATAACGGGCAGGTTAGTTTCTTTAAAGTGAAGGTAAACAGAGAATTTCATTTAGGAAAATTTGCTTTAGACAATACTGTTCTTTATCAAAAAGTACTGGATGGGAGTCAGGTCTTAAAGCTGCCTGAGCTTGTAACGAGAAATTCTTTTTATTACAGTGATCATTGGTTTAGAAGGGCATTATTTTTACAAACAGGTTTTACTCTAAACTATTTTTCCGGGTATGAATTAAATGCCTATGATCCTGTTCTTGCTGAATTTTATGTTCAGGACAGTTTAGAATTCGAAGGCTTTCCTACGGTCGATTTCTTTTTCAACGGAAAGATTAGACAGGCAAGGATCTTTTTTAAATTAGAGCATATAAATGCTTTACTGGATGGAAACAATAATTTTTCTGCACCCTTATATCCCTACCGGGATTTTGGATTAAGATTTGGTTTGGTGTGGAATTTCTTCATGTAGCGTCAATATTCCATTTATTAAAGTGAAATTCCCTTCCTTTTATTCAGTTGGTCCGGTTATTGTTATTATTTTAACTTAATAATTAAAAAAGTAAAAACATGCGCTCTAAATTACCCGTCTTTCTGATTTTATTTTTTGTCTCTTTTCTAACTTTTGGACAGGTCTCCGGAGGAATTAATGATGGTATGAATTATGGGTTTACCCTAATTCCAACTATTGAAAAAGATTCTGAGGAAGTAGAAGGTAGTCCTTACTATACCCAGGATTTCATTCGCGGAACGGTTAAAATTCAGGAGAAGGATCCTCTCGAAGCTTATCTTAAGTATAATGTAGCCGAAGAGCGAATTGAGATTAAAACTCATTTGGAAAGTCCCCGTACCTACCAATTACCCGCAGGTTCTGATGCAGAATTTATTATTGAATCTGAAAAATTTGTTTTAGATAAAATTACTGCTGAAAAAGGTTCTGTTTTTGGTTATTTTGTTGAGCTCCAGACGGGAGATAAATATCGTTTGCTGAAAAAACCTATAGCTCACTTCCGGGAAGGGGAAAAAGCTAAAACAGGCTACGGAAACGATAAACCTGCCACTATTACTATAGAGGATGAATATTACATTGTTCCAAAATCGGGGATGGCGATCAATGTAAGAGCTAAATCTAAAGATCTAAAAAAAGGTTTCGGTTCTAAAGAGGTGGAAGATTACCTGGACAACAATAAAATGAAGTCTGAAGACGACCTGATAAGATTTGTTGGATTTCTAAATCAATAGAAAGCTCCTTCTAATTCATATTTGTATAAACCTGAAGTTTTTTCTTCAGGTTTTTTTATTGTTATCGAGCCATGCTTAAAAAATTTACACCTCTCAAAAATGTCATTTTCAGCACCTTAATTCCGGAGGTTTCAAAAATGTCAAAAAAAGCTTAAAATATTTTTTGCAGAAGCTTGCAGAAGTTGAATTCGGTTGTATATTTGCAGCCGCTTTGAGAGAGAGTGGCAGGAGAGGGAAAGCAGCAGCTGAGCCTTGATGTAGCAAGCGACCAAAGCAAAAAAGTTCTCTGAAATATTTTTGAATTTTATCTTGGATGGAAAGAAGATTTGATCTTATCTTTGCATCCGCTTTCAGAAACAGCTATTGGTTGTTAAAGGAGCAGTAAAAGTTCTCTGAAAAAGTTTTTAGAATTGGGATTAAAGGTTGTAAGTTTGCCTCCCGATTTTCGACGAATTGATTTCCGGGTGCTTTTTAAAGCTTGAGAAAAAAAATTATTTTTTTTTCTTGCCAGGTTTAAAAAACCTTGTACATTTGCAGCCGCTTTGAGAGAGAGCAAAAGTTCACAAATTATACTGAAAAGGAATCCCGGGTAGGGCACAGGCAGAAAAGGTTCAACTCCTTTTATTTCAACAAGACGATCCTTCCAAAAAT